>NZ_QYTV02000001.1:0-346437 GCF_003605385.1 Siminovitchia acidinfaciens
ACCATGCTGCTTCTCCTATACTTTGTCCTGGCGCTTCCGCTCATCTTCGGCGCGCGCTGGCTTGAGAAAAAGGCTGCGAAAGGGGTGGCGGCCAGATGACTTGGGATTGGAATTTTGCCATCGAGATTTTTCCAAGGATTTTCAAGGCGATGTGGATTACGCTCGGTGCCACGGTGTCCGCCTATCTGATTGCTTTGACGCTGGGCCTTGTGTTGACATTGCTGCGGCGGACCAGTTTCAAACCGCTCAAGTGGCTGACGGTCGGCTTCATCGAGTTTGTGCGGAGCACGCCGCCGCTTGTGCAGCTATTCTTCCTTTTTTATGCGTTGCCGCAGATTCCTTATATCGGCTTTACGCTTAGTCCGTTCATGACGGGAGCATTAGGCCTTGGTATCCATTACAGCACCTATGTGTCGGAAATCTATCGGTCGGGGATCGACTCGATACCAAAAAGCCAGTGGGAGGCAGCTGCGGCGCTGAACTTCTCCAAGGTGCATACGTGGATGAAGGTCATCTTGCCGCAGGCGATCCCGCCTGTCATCCCGATGCTCGGAAACTATCTGATCGTGCTATTCAAGGAGACGCCGCTGCTTTCAGCGATCCTCGTTGTGGAGATGCTGCAGACGGCCAAGATCATCGGCTCGGAAACATGGCGTTATCTGGAGCCGATCACTATTGTAGGGCTGCTCTTCCTGCTGCTGAGCTACCCGTCGTCGCTGCTTGTACAGTACGTGGAGAAAAAGGTTAACAGAAGCCGTGGAAGACAACAAACGAATAAAGGAGTGAGCGCGTGATGGCAGCGATGCAGGATGCAATCCGTGAAGAAGTTAGTGATATGCCGGAAGCCGCGCCTGACGGGCCGGTCGTCCGCTACCGGGACATCCGGAAATCGTTTGAGGATTTCGAAGTTTTAAAAGGACTGGACCTTGATGTAAAACAAGGGGAGAAGATCACGATTATCGGGCCGAGCGGATCGGGGAAGACGACGATCATCAGGATGCTCATGACGCTGGAGGAGCCGACATCAGGGATTATTGAAGTGGACGGCGAGCCGCTTTGGCATCAGGAGGTCAAGGGGGAGCTTGTCCCCGCCGGCGAGAACCACCTCCGGAAAGTGCGCGGTAAAGTCGGCATGGTGTTTCAACAGTACAACCTGTTTCCGCATATGACTATATTAAAGAACGTAACGGAGGCACCCGTCCATGTGCTAGGCATGCCGAAGAAAGAGGCGAAAGAAAAGGCGCTGGCGATGTTGGAAAAAGTCGGGCTCAAAGACCATGTGCACAAATATCCGATCCAGCTGTCCGGCGGACAGCAGCAACGGGTGGCAATCGCCCGGGCGCTCGTCATGGAGCCGAAGGTGATGCTCTTTGACGAAGTGACATCGGCGCTAGATCCCGAGCTTGTCGGAGAAGTGCTGAATGTCATCAAGGATATCGCCGATACGACGAACATGACAATGATCCTCGTGACACATGAGATGGACTTCGCCCGTGAGATTTCCGACCGTGTCGTCTTCATCGACAAAGGGAAGATCGTGGAGCAGGGCCCGCCGGAGCAAGTATTGGAAAAGCCGAAGACAGAAAGGCTTCAGACGTTTTTACAACATTTTCGTAATGGATATTAAGAAAAGCGGAAGGCCGCCAGCCTATCGGCGAAAAGCACAAGGCGAATATTGATGAGGAAGTTCCTCAGCCACCACAGCAAAGCAGCTGATTTCAATCACCTCGTGAGAGACAACACTGAAATTGCTTGATGCAGCTTTGCGACGAGTTGAACAAGGCTCCCTCGAATAAGCTATGGCGCAGGAACACATTCACCCGAATAGGCTTCCCTGCAGCTTGTGACCTCGAGCCGATGGCGCCTGAAGCTAGACATAGCACATATTAATTCAGCAGAATTAGGCTGATTTTGTCTTTCCTATTTTGAAAGCATGTAAGAGAGAATCTCGATTCACTCTTACATGCTTTTTCTGCTTATATACAATTACAATAAAATGTTTTCAATGTCCCATTAAACAAAAATCTAATTTTGGTCCTTATCCTTCCCGAAGAGTAGAGCGCATCCAGCATACGTTCAGAAAATCCCGGGTAGAGGTAATCCGTTGTACGTCTTCTCGAAAAGTGATGGCCATCGTCATTACGCAATAAATCCACACGCGGAATGGCAGTCATTGTCTATGCGTTGAAGAATTTAACAGAACAGCTCTTAAAGTCAGTCGATTCTGCTTACAGGACGACAATACTTAAAAGCGGTTACTGATGCTGTTTCAGTAAAGGTTATTATATACTTATTATTAAAAGGTAAAATTCAAAGGTGGTTCAAATGGACAAGGTTTCGCTTTTAAATGTAATCGGGGAGCTGTTTTCCGATGAAATATCCATTGCTGTATCGAACACAAAAGAATATATTTATTTCCGGCCGAGCAAGCGGATTGATTTGAAAATCAAACCGGGCGATCCGATCAAAGAGGGAACAATCGCATATAAAGCCCTTTCTACAAAGCAAAAGGTCTCCGAATTCATTGACCGTGAAGTTTACGGTGTCCCTTATCACGGGATGGCTGTTCCTTTCGAGAAGGATGGGAAACTTGAAGGATGCGTCACTGCCATTTATCCTGTTCTAAGTGAAGGAAAATCAGTTGTCACTGTTAAAACGAATGATGGCTGGATCCCTATACCGTTTGAAAAGGTAAAGTACTTAGAAGTAAAAGACAGGAAGACTCACGTTTTTTCTGATGGGTATTCCGGTACGCATAAAGATACATTGCAGGAATTTGAATACCTGCTGCCGAGAGATACTTTTATCCGCTGCCACCGTTCTTATATTGTCAATGTCCATCATATTCGTGCAATTTATCCGGATACACATTCCACTTTTATATTGGAAATGGACAACGAGGTAAAGATACCGGTCAGCCAATCCTACTCCAGCTACTTTAGGAAATTGCTTGGATTTTAAGAAAAGCGAAGGCACCGGAGCTAGAAAGAGCACTCATCCTTTTTTAGATTAACTTAGTCTAATTTTTCAAATTGTTTATTTAAAAGTTGCTGCCTTAAGCAGCGAATTTTGTGCTTTAGACAGCCATTCCCTTATTTCAACCCCAATTTCTCAATAATCGGCTTAAGTCATTTAAAATTATTTTTAACTATAGCCTGAGAAAGAGGGGTATTTTTCATGGAAATTAAATATGATCGCATAAGAGACCCTCGCTTACAAGACCGATTCGTAACAGCTGAAGAAGCAGCTTCATGGATTCAAGACGGGATGACGTTAGGGTTAAGCGGATTTACTCGTGCAGGTGATGTGAAAGCGGTTCCGTTCGCCCTTGTTGAACGGGCAAAAAAGGAAAAGTTAAAGGTAAATGTATTTACAGGAGCTTCTTTGGGCTCTGACATAGATAAAATCTTTGCGGAAAATGGGATGATCAATAAAAGACTTCCGTTCCAAGCAGACCCTACCATGCGGAAAAAGATCAATAATGCAGAGCTTTTATTTGTGGATCACCATCTTTCGCATACGGCGGAATATGTACGGGCAAATACGATCGATTCAATAGATGTAGCCATATTGGAAGCGATTGCGGTTACAGAGGATGGGATGCTTATCCCGACAACGTCAATTGGGAATTCATTATCTTTCGCGAAGCATGCAAAATCTATTATTGTTGAGATCAATATGGCGCAGCCCATGTTACTGGAAGGGCTGCATGATTTGTACGATCCCGAAGAACAGGGAGAACGGGCTCCAATTCCGCTGACCAAAACAGGAGACCGAATTGGTACGGCCGGAATCCCACTTGACTTGGAGAAGATAAAAGGAATTGTCTTTACTGACCAATTGGATTCCCCTTCAACGATTGTTTCTCCGGATCATGAAACTGAAATGATGGCCCAACATTTAATTTCATTTCTCCGAAGTGAAATTAAAGCGGGCAGGCTAACCGAGCACCTGGCCCCGCTGCAATCAGGAATAGGTTCGGTGGCAAATGCCGTCCTGCACGGAATGATCAACTCCGAGTTTGAAGATTTGGAAGTCTATTCGGAAGTTTTGCAGGATGCGGTATTCGATCTGATTGATGCAGGAAAAGTAAATTATGCTTCCTGCTGCTCCATCACTCTGTCAGAAGAAAAAATGAACCAGGTCTTCGGTAATTTTGAAAAATACCGTGACAAGCTGATCATGCGTCCGCAGGAACTGTCCAATCATCCGGAAATCATCCGCCGGCTCGGATTGATTTCCATTAATACAGCCTTAGAGTTCGATATTTATGGGAACGTCAATTCAACGCATGTTTCCGGAACGAAAATGATGAATGGGATAGGAGGCTCCGGCGATTTTGCCAGGAACGCCCGACTAGCCATTTTTGTGACCAAGTCAATTGCAAAAAACGGTGATATATCCAGCATTGTTCCATTTGTGTCCCATGTGGATCACACAGAACATGATGTCGATATCGTTGTAACTGAGCAGGGCTATGCGGATCTAAGGGGGCTTGCTCCAAGGGAAAGGGCGCCATTGATCATAGAAAAATGTGTACATCCGTTGTACCGGGACCAGCTGTGGGCTTATTGCGAAGAAGCGCTTGAACGTGGAGGACAGACCCCGCATGTCCTCGAAAAAGCTTTTTCCTGGCATACGAATTACAGTAAATTTGGAACAATGCTTGAGGGACAGATCCAGGAGGAACAGGAATTATTAATTGATCGTGCTTAGCGGCCAAGTCTATTAAAAAATGTGTCTCACAGATTCCGGTTGACACACTTGTGAAAAGCGCTTACAATTTAGGTAGTCATTAGCTTTTAGTGAGTTTATCGGTAAATGGAAAGAGTTGTTCATATGACATTGAATAAAGATCTTCGAATCGGCCGTCACGCAATTCTTCTTTTGCTGTCCGACCAGCCGGCTGAGCAGATGAAAAAGCTGGAGCAGTCAAATTGGAAGGGCTGTGTTGGAAAAGTCGGCTCAATGGATGCCCATAAGGTAGTTGCTGCAATTGAAACAGCGGCCAAGAAAAATGGGATTATCCAGACGGACGTTTACCGGGAATCGCATGCATTATACCATGCTATCATTGAAGCGTTGCATGGTGTTACAAGAGGCCAGGTGCAATTGGGGTCTATATTGAGAACGGTCGGCTTGACTTTTGCCGTGTTGCGGGGAAACCCCTATATAAACGAGCAAGAAGGAGAGTGGATTGCCGTTTCTTTATACGGCACAATTGGTGCACCTGTCAAGGGTTCTGAACACGAGACAATTGGATTAGGAATAAATCATATATAATTTGCCCATAGTTTACTAGCTAGTAGGGGGCTATATCATGAAATCGTTATTGATTTTTATGATATAGCCCCTTTTGTATTTTTTGCTTTATCTGACTAAAGGAATATGAAGGGAGCCAATAGAATGATTACACTAGATGGTCAATCACTCACTTTTTCTGAAATGCATAAGTTTCTGTTTGAGAGCGAAAAGGTTAGTTTCACTGAAGAAAGTATGAAGTTGGTTCAAAAAAGCCGGGAAGCCGTTGAAAAAATTGTTGCCGAGGAAAAAGTTGTCTATGGAATTAATACAGGTTTTGGAAAATTCAGCGATGTGTTGATTGGTAAAGAGGACGTGGAAGAATTGCAGTTGAATTTAATACGATCCCATGCCTGCGGGGTTGGTGAACCTTTTCCGGAAATCGTCTCACGGGCAATGGTCCTGCTTCGGGCAAACGCATTGTTGAAAGGTTTTTCGGGTGTGCGTCCTGTTGTTATTAAAAGACTGCTAGATTTAGTCAATGCGCAAATTCATCCGGTCATCCCACAGCAGGGTTCTCTTGGCGCCAGCGGAGATTTGGCTCCGCTCTCCCATCTGGCCCTTGTGTTAATTGGAGAAGGAGAAGTCTTTTATAAGGGAAAGAGAATGTCTTCGATTGATGCTTTTTCAAAAGAAGGGGTATTCCCGATTACGTTGACGGCCAAAGAAGGGCTGGCTCTAATAAACGGGACACAGGCAATGACAGCGATGGGAGTGGTTGCATATTTAGAAGCGGAAAAGGTAGCGTATCAGGCCGAAATAATCTCATCTATAACAATAGAAGGACTGCGAGGAATCACTGATGCATTTGATGAAGATATTCAACTCGCACGCGGCTATAAGGAGCAAGTTGAAGTGGCTGAACGAATCCGCAGCTATCTGAACGATAGTTATTTGTCGACCAAACAAGGAGAACTGCGTGTCCAAGATGCCTATTCGATCCGCTGCATACCACAAGTGCATGGAGCTACATGGCAGGCGCTGAATTATGTGAAAGAAAAGCTTGAAATTGAAATGAATGCGGCTACTGACAACCCGTTAATTTTTGATGACGGTGAGAAGGTTTTATCCGGCGGCAATTTTCATGGACAGCCGATTGCATTGGCAATGGATTTCCTGTCCATCGCCGTGGCAGAACTGGCGAATATCTCAGAACGGCGGATTGAACGCCTAGTTAATCCGCAGCTAAATGATTTACCGCCATTTTTGAGTCCAAAGCCCGGCCTGCAATCAGGTGCGATGATTATGCAATATGTTGCAGCTTCCCTTGTATCTGAAAATAAAACATTTGCTCATCCGGCAAGTGTTGACTCGATCCCATCCTCAGCAAATCAAGAGGATCATGTGAGTATGGGGACAATTGGAGCCAGACATGCTTACCAAATTGTTGCCAATACGCGTCGGGTATTGGCTATTGAAGCAATTTGCAGCATGCAGGCGGCAGAAATACGTGGAAAAGAAAAAATGGCGGCTGCTACAAGGGGTTTTTTAGAAAAGGGAAGGAAAATTGTCCCGTTTATTCATTCAGATCGTGTATTTTCCAAAGACATTGAAAATATGTCCGAATGGCTGAGAAAAGAAGATATCTTCTTTGACAAAAAAGGTATTACGGAGCTACAGGCGTAAGAAAAGCGGAAGGTGCGCAGCCCTTGGCGAAGGCGACAAGCGCAAGAGCACATTCTTCCTGAATAAACTGCCTTCCGGCTTGTGACCCCGAGCCAATGGCGCCTGGAGCCAGACATATAAAATCTTAATTTGAACAAAATATTTTGTCTGATTTTATGCTTCTCAATAATAAACAGGAGGTAATAATATGGAACCGATCACACCTAATAAGATTATGCGTTATCGTGGAAACGAGTTAAATACGAAAGGATGGCAGCAAGAAGCGGCTCTGCGTATGTTGATGAATAACCTGGATGAAGAAGTGGCAGAAAAACCTGACGAGCTTGTGGTATATGGTGGGATAGGGAAAGCTGCACGGAACTGGGAATGCTTCGATGCGATTGTCCGTTCACTGAAAGAACTGGAAAATGATGAAACTTTGCTCATCCAATCCGGAAAACCTGTTGTCGTTTTTAAAACACATGCAGATGCTCCCCGGGTGCTATTGGCAAACTCGAATATTGTTCCGGCTTATGCCAACTGGGAAACTTTCCACGAGCTTGATAAAAAGGGATTAATGATGTACGGACAGATGACAGCGGGAAGTTGGATCTATATCGGGTCTCAAGGGATTGTTCAGGGGACTTACGAGACGTTTGCGGAGCTTGCCAAACAGCATTACGGCGGCAGTTTAAAAGGCACGATTACTGTTACTGCCGGGCTGGGGGGAATGGGCGGAGCGCAGCCGCTGGCGGTAACCATGAATAGCGGGGTATGCATAGCGATTGAGGTGGATGAGTCTAGAATTGACCGCAGAATCGAAACGGGTTACACAGATGTAAAGGCCCATACCTTGAATGAAGCAATGAAGTTGGCTAGAAATGCACGAAACGAGGGCAAAGCGTTGTCAATCGGCTTATTGGGGAATGCCGCTGAACTGATTCCGGAGATGATCGGAAACGGCTTTATCCCTGACGTGTTAACGGACCAGACATCGGCACATGATCCGCTAAACGGGTACATTCCTTCAGGAATGTCACTTGAAGAAGCCGCTACTTTGCGAAAATCTAATCCGGAAGAATATGTGAAACGTGCTAAAGCGTCGATGGCAAGGCATGTTGAAGGCATGCTTGAGATGATGGAAAAAGGAGCCGTTACATTTGATTATGGGAACAACATCCGTCAAGTTGCCAAAGACGAAGGAGTGCAAAATGCTTTTGACTTCCCTGGTTTCGTTCCGGCTTATATTCGTCCCCAGTTCTGCGAAGGAAAGGGCCCTTTCCGCTGGGCGGCGCTCTCGGGTGATCCGGATGATATTTATAAAACAGATGAAGCCATACTGAGGGAGTTTAGTGATAACGAACACCTTTGCAATTGGATTCGGATGGCGCAGGAAAAAATTCAATTCCAAGGCTTGCCGTCCCGTATTTGCTGGCTTGGATATGGGGAGCGAGCACGCTTTGGAAAAATATTAAATGATATGGTAGCAAGCGGAGAACTGAAAGCGCCGATTGTAATCGGACGTGACCACCTTGATTCAGGCTCTGTCGCTTCCCCAAACCGTGAAACTGAAGCAATGAAGGATGGCTCCGATGTTGTAGCGGACTGGCCGATCTTAAATGCAATGATTAACGCAGTCGGTGGAGCAACATGGGTTTCTGTCCATCATGGGGGCGGAGTAGGCATGGGATATTCACTTCATGCGGGGATGGTCATCGTTGCCGACGGTACAAAAGAGGCGGAAGCACGTCTTGAACGTGTATTGACGACTGACCCCGGCATGGGCGTTGTCCGTCATGTGGATGCAGGATATGAAACAGCAATAAATAAGGCTCATGAAACAGGGATGAAGATTCCGATGCTCGAGAAAGGGAGTGATCAAGAATGACAATGCCTGTGTGGATCAAACACGCTGCCCAACTGGCAACGCTGGCTTCTGAAAACGAAGGGCCGCGAACGAAAGCAGACATGTCAGATTTAGGCATCATCGAAAATGGGAGCGTGTGGCTGGAAGACGGAGTAATCAAAGCTGTTGGCACGACAAAGGAGCTTGAACAAAGATTTTCAGCAAGGGCAAAGGTAGCGGAAATGATTGATGCATCAGGCCTGCTTGTGACTCCCGGTCTTGTCGATCCCCATACGCATGTTGTCTATGGGGGAAGCCGTGAAAAGGAATTTGAAATGCGGCTGGAGGGCACTTCATATATGGAAATCATGAACGCCGGCGGCGGCATTCATGCAACCAACCGAATGACAAGAGAAGCAACGGAAGAAGAGTTGATTGAACAAACAACACGTCGGCTAAATTCCTTTTTATCCCATGGTGTGACAACGGTTGAAGGGAAAAGCGGCTACGGAATGGATTTGGAGACCGAGCTGAAACAGCTTCGTGTCATGAAAAAGCTGCAACAGACACACCCTATTGATCTCGTGCCTACTTTTATGGGCGCCCATGCGGTGCCCCCTGAATATAAAGGTCGAGAAGATAAGTTTGTCGATCTTTTGATTGAAGAGATGCTTCCAGTAGTTGCAGGGGAAAAGCTGGCTGAGTTCAACGATGTCTTTTGTGAAAAAGGGGTTTTTACACCGGAGCAATCAAAGCGGATATTGGAAGCAGGAAAGCATTATGGGCTGATTCCGAAAATTCATGCCGATGAGATTGAGCCTTACGGCGGCGCTGAGTTGGCAGCTGAAATTGGGGCCATCTCAGCGGAACATTTGTTGAAAGCTTCGGAAGAAGGCGTGCGGGCGATGGCGAAATCCGGAACAATTGCCTGTCTTCTACCTGCGACGGCACTCTTCTTAAGGGAGAAGGCGGCTAACGGTCGCTTCATGATAGATGAAGGGGTCGCTGTCGCCATCTCGACAGACGCCAATCCGGGCTCGTCGCCGACAACATCGATGCCGCTTGTCATGAACCTTGCATGCATTTTGATGCGTATGACTCCAGCGGAGGCATTGACTGCGGCGACATACAATGCCGCTTGTGCAATCAACCGCCAGGAGTGCGTAGGGTCGCTCGAAGTCGGAAAGCAGGCGGATGTTGTTCTGTGGGATGTGAAAAATTATCAGGAGCTTCAATATTTGTTTGGCGTGAATCATATGAAGTCGGTCTGGAAAAATGGTGTACAGGTGGTGAGAGCGGATGGGTAAGAACTGGCTTCAAACCCCGGAATGGTCCTGGACCGTTCCAAATGACTATCGTGAATTTGTCCATCAGTGGGTCCGTCCATTAAAAGAGGGGGATTTGCCGGATATGGTCCTTTATGGAGCGCCGATTTCCAGATCGTCCATCAGTGTCTCCGGAGCCTCTTTATATCCATTGGAATTTCGACGGTTGTGGAAAAACTTTGCGACTTATAATTTGGATGAAAACGTCGATTTGGCGCCGTTTTATGTAGCGGATGCCGGAGATATCGCAATGCATACGACGGATATTCTTTTATCCCATCAAAGAATTCAGGAAACGACAGCACATTTAGTTAAGCAGTATCCTCAATCTGTTACATGCATGATAGGGGGAGACCATTCCGTCACGGCTTGCGCTGTCCGAGGAATCAAGGAATACCACCCCAGTGAAGAGATAGGAATTCTCCAGATTGATACCCATCTGGATGTTCGGGATCCGCAGGAATTGGGGCCAGCCAACGGAACTCCGATCCGCCAGCTGATTGACGGCGGTATGGTAAAAGGGGAAAATGTCGTGAATATCGGGCTTCATGGCTATTTTAATGCCAAGCCGCTCGTCAATTATGCATTGGAGCATAAAGTCAAAATGGTTACATTGAACAAAGCTCGCAAAAAAGGACTAGTCCATACGGTCCAGGCCGCGTTGGATCATTTAACAAAAGTTACGGACCGTATTTATGTTACAGTTGACATGGATGTGCTTGATGTTTCAGTTGCTCCGGGGGTACCGGCTTCGACTCCGGGTGGAATGACGTCCATGGAGTTGTTTGATATTTTACTTGAAATCGGGAAGCGTCAGTCTGTACGCCATATTGATTTTGTCTGTTTAGATCCGAGCAGGGATTCTTCAGTGTCAGAAACTGTTAAAATCGGAGTCTATGCCTGGCTTCAGTTTGTCACGGGGCAGATGCTGAAAAGAGGGGCGAACCAGACAAGATCCATTTGAGGCCACTTTTGTGGTCTTTTTCTATTTGGGTAAATGTCAGAGAGGTATTCTTGCCTTTAAGAGCCTTTTGGATCCGGATAATTGAGTCCAGATGATTGGGGATATCCCATTTGAAATATAAATAGAATTGACAGCTGCGGAAAAGATGTTTGGTATTCACATGAACTCGGAACGCTTGAAGCGGGTAAGCTGGCAGACATCGTTGTATTAAAACAAAATTTATTTGATATACCTGCGGAGGATATTCCAAATGCGGGAGTTGAACTCACTATTTCCGATGGAAACGTTGTTTTTGAAGCCCCTTGTGTTACAGTTGATCAATAGGAGAGAACAGGGTATGTGGGTTGCCTCACAAACCCTGTTCTTTTTTATTCAGTAAAAGTGTCCCTCATATGAAAAATTCCAAAGCGCTCCCACGCTGCTTCTATTTTTTCAAGGCGGGCTTCCGCCTCTCTCATCCTGCCTTTTCCGATACTCACCACAAGTGCGTTGATCAGGCTTAGCGGAGCAGTAAATGAATCAATGAATGTCGGCATTTGGCTTGTTGCAGTCAGAGCAACATCAGAATGGGGGATCAAGGGTGAGAGCAAACTGTCCGTGATGCATATTGTCTTCGATCCTCTTTCCTTGGCAAAGGCGAGCGTTTGAATAGTGCTGTTCGGATAACGTGGAAAGCTGATGCCGATAACCACGTCTTTTTCATTTAGGTTATACAATTGCTCGGACAAATTTTCGACGGAGCTAACCATCTCCGCATGTCCTAAAATGATGTTTAAATAATATTGAAGGAAAATCCCCAACGCCGCGGCGCTGCGGTTGGCTGCAATGTATATTTTATTTGCTTCCTGCAAAAGGCCTACCGCCTGGTGAAACTTTTCAATATCCAATTTTTCCATGGTCGACTTGATATTTTCCATATCGTCGTAAAAAATGTCATAGATCGATTGGTCCCGGTCGTCATATATATCGGTTGTCATCTTCAATCGCTCCGTTGTGGTCAACTGCTTCTGAATTGAGCTTTGCATCCTGGACTGCAGCTCGGGATAGCCCGAATATCCAAGGAAAGAAGCGAACCGGACAACAGTCGCTTCGCTCACATCGGCTTTTTTTGCGAGAGTCGCCACGTTAAAAAAAGGAACGACATTTGTGTTGTTCAAAATATAGCTGGCGATCTTCTTATGAGATTTACTCATTTCAGGGATCTTTTCCGCAATATGATTGTAGACATTGTAATTTTTCATCTCACTCATCCTTTAGCAAATGTTGTACGATTGAAATCTTCCAGATAAGGAATTCTCTTTCTCACTTCTTCGATCACACTGAAATCCATCTTATGTATTAAAATAAAAGGTTCATCCCGAGGTGCTTCAGCCAGCACTTTTCCATCAGGGCCAACCAGCTTGCTTTTTCCGCAGCTTCCTTCAAACACTGTATTCACCCCTAAAACAAAGACGGTATTATCGAGGGCCCGGGCAGGAAGTTGAATATCCCATCTAGGTTCGGCAGGTATACTCCATACGGACGGCGCGATAATCAACTGAACCCCTTGCAATGCAAGCTGTCGGCTTGGTTCGGGGAATTCCATGTCATAGCATATTAATATTCCGATTTTACCGGCTGATGTTTGGATAGCTTCGTATTTTCTTTCACCTGGTAAAAAGATTTCTTTTTCTCTTCCCCATAAAAAAGATTTCCTGTAACAAGTCAGCAAGTCGCCCGTCTTTTCAATGACAGCAGTAGAAATAAAGAGGTCTTTTTTCCCTTTTTCTATAAAGGGCACGACCAATACTATGTCTAGCTTCTTTGCGAGCATTTGGAAACTGGAAATTGTAGGTCCTTTTTTGTGTTCTCCGAGAAGCTCAAACTCTTCTTTGGATAAATAATAGCCACACTCCCATAGCTCTGGGAGTGCCACAAGCTGAGCTCCCTGTGCCGCTGCAAGTTTAACCATTTTAACCGCTGTATTGAAGTTTTCAGTAGCTTGGTTTGGCTTGGAGTGCAACTGGATAGCAGCAACTATCGGCAAAGTAAACACATCCTTATTCTTTCTCCTAAAGATAGTACAGATATCATTTATATGCAATAAATATTTCATTTTTATTAGAAAAAGAAATATTTTTTTGTAAAAGGGCTGATTACAGGGTATAATGAAATAAATATTTCATAATATATAAATAATGGAAATAAAAATTACCAAAGAGGTGCTTATGATGGGGATCAGTGAAAGAGGAATGGAGATCAAACGCTTTGCAGAGAAGACTCCAAAGTCACTGGATTTTTATAAAGAAGCAAGTAAGGTCATGCCGGGCGGCTCGACCGCCAATATCAAATTCTATGCACCATATCCGATCATTATGGAAAAAGGTAAGGGAAGTCATCTTTATGACTTGGATGGGAATGAATATATCGATTATTTGCTTTCATATGGGGCATTGATTCTCGGACACGGGCATCCGAGGGTGCTTCAGGCGGTACAGGAACAATTATATGAAAGTGGCACATATTTATTTGGCACCCCACACCGGCTGGAGGTGGAAATGGGGAAGAAGATCCAGCAGCTATATCCAAGCATTGAACTTTTGCGTTATACAAATTCCGGCACGGAAGCCACTTTGCTGGCTATCCGGTTGGCTTGCGCTTTTACCGGTAAAAATAAAATTGCAAAATTTGAAGGCCATTACCACGGAGGGTATGATCAGGTTCTTGTCAGCGTCAACCCATCAGTGGTGGAAGCTGGTCATCCACAGCATCCGAATTCAATTGCTGAGTCTAAGGGGATGGACGAGTATCACGAAGAGCATACAATCATTTTGCCCTTTAATGATTTGGACGCCACTTCGGAAATCTTAAGAAAAAGAAAAGATGAAGTTGCGGCCGTTATTGTGGAACCGATCCAAAGTGGGTTTATCCCGGCAACGCAAAGCTTTATGGATGGTTTGAGAGAAGTGACGGATGAACTGGGGATTCTCCTCATTTTTGATGAAGTGAAGACATGTTTTAGATTGGGGCTAGGAGGTGCACAGGAATATTACAACATAAAGCCGGATCTTTCGACCCTGGGTAAGGCGGTTGGCGGGGGATATCCGATCGGCATTACCGGCGGGAAAAAAGAAATTATGGATGTAAGCATTCCTAAAGCGGCTTCAGATGTATTTGACAACAGCCAAAGTAAAATTTCCAGTGCAAAAGATGTGCTCTTTCATAGCGGCACGTATAATGGGCATCCATCCATTTTGGCAGCGGGGCTTGCAACAATCGATGTTCTAGAGGAAGAGATTGATAGGATCAACGGAATTGCCGGCCAGTTGAAAAAAGGAATCTCCAAGCTTTTTTTACAACGAGGGATAGCTGTACAGACATTGGGTCTAGGATCTATGTTCAATTTGATTTTTACTGAAAAAGATCAAATATTGAACTACCGTGATCTTCAGCACGCGGATTATTCTCTAAGAAAAGAGTTTGACTTTCAATTATTAAATGAAGGAATATATACAAAGCCGCTGAACAGATATAGCATTTCCAGTGCTCACGGCCAGAAGGAAGTCGATAGAACTTTGGAGGCCTATGATAAGGTGTTAGGAAGTCTATAAAAATACGCTCCGCTTCGTGTTTTACAGAACGCGGGGCTTTTTATTTTAGACTTTTTTTGAGAATCGATGCAACTTAGCGGGATTAATTACCGCTTTCAGCTTGGGCATCGGCTGTATACTTGGGATGTCTTGTTTCAGTAAAAATCCTTTTTGTGGTCACTTCAGCCACTGCCAGGTTTAAGGATGAATCCTCTTTTACGGTCATTGACAGGTAAGGCCTGTGATTTTTGCTGCTTTATGGTTCCCGCCCGCCTGTCTTTTTTTCCATCTCGGTCACTATGACCGCATCATGGCTCCTGTCCGTCTGGCTATATCCCAATATGGTCACTGTGAATCTTACAAGTGATTATCCATCGAACAACCCATTACTACAATCCCGGGACTTTTGGTGCTCTCCATTCCAATCCATTATCTCTTCAGTAGCCGTCCAGTTTATATGTCGCTAACCGCCACCTCTCATTTTCAAAGAATCAATGCAATAAAGCAATCATTATTCAAAAATGCATAACCTTAGGCATGAATAAGAATGAAAACGTTATCGGTAAACCCTTTAGGGGTTGGCACAGATCTTGCAACTGTTTTATGATAACGCTTTTATTACAGGAGGATATATAGATTGAATAAACAACAAGAACGGACAGAAGCTAAAAAACCTACATTACTTGTCGCTTTGATACCAATTGGTTTTATGGTGATAGCCCTGTTTACGGGGATATTCATATATGATGCAGATCCTCATATTCCGCTGCTCCTCAGCGCGGGTGTAGCAGCCATTGTAGCGTTACGGCTCGGATTTAAATGGAAAGAAATCGAGGATGGTATGCTTGACGCAGTCAGGATGGCGCTTCAAGCAATTGTGATTCTGATGGTAATCGGTGCGATTATCGGTTCCTGGATTGCAGGCGGGATCGTTCCGACAATGATCTATTACGGCTTGGATATTTTGGCTCCCGGGTATTTCCTTGTTGCTGCGTGTGCCATCTCTTGTATTGTCGCGATTGCTTCCGGCAACTCGTGGACAGCTGCAGGAACAATTGGAATCGCAATCATGGGAATTGGACACGGGCTTGGCATGAATCCAGCCATGGTAGCGGGTGCTGTAATTTCAGGTGTGTATTTCGGGGATAAAATTTCACCGCTTTCCGAGACGACGAACTTGGCTCCTGGAATTGTCGGAGTAGAGTTGTTTGAACATATTAAGCATATGCTTTATACGACAATACCCGCTCTTGTCATTTCCTTGGCAATTTATGCAATCATGGGTATTAAGTTTGCCGGAAAAGGCAACGAAATATCAGAAGTAAAATTGCTTCAATCCCAATTGGGAGATATTTTTACAATCTCGCCTTGGCTCTTGCTTGTCCCATCTTTTATCATTGTCATGATGATTTTTAAAATACCAGCGCTTCCAGGATTGACGATCGGTTCTCTGCTTGGTGCATTCTGCGCGGTCACAGTTCAAAAGGTCCCGGTAGGAGAGGCTATCAACATCTTATACTACGGGTATTCCATCGATACAGGGATCGAGATAGTGGACAGCTTATTGAATAATGGCGGTATAGAATCGGTATTGTATACGGTTTCCCTGATTGTGATCGCAATGTGTTTCGGGGGAGTTCTGGAGAAAACAGGAATCTTTGAAGCCATTGTCCATGCAATTATTAAGCTTGCGAAGAAGACAGGAAGCTTGATTGCAACAACTGTGGCGACTTGTATAACTTCCAACATAGTCGGCTGCGACCAATATTTATCCATTATTGTCCCTGGACGGATGTATGCTGCCGAATATGAAAAGCGCGGATTGAAGGCTAAAAACTTGTCCCGTACACTCGAGGATGCCGGTACGATGACTTCACCGCTTGTTCCGTGGAATACATGTGGGGCATTCATGGCAACAACGCTTGGTGTTGCCACACTCAGCTATCTGCCTTTTGCATTTTTATGTTTGATCAGTCCGATCATATCCATCATTTATGGAATGACTGGATTTAAAATAGAATATAAGGATGAAGTTGCTGCAAAAGCCCAAAGCAAGAAAGAACAACATGCAGTCAGTTAACAATGTTAACTGCTGCATCTCTTTTAAAAAGAATTAATAGAAATTTTATTTTTTTCAAAAATGAAAGCGATTGCCATTTAAGTTAACTGCTGCGGGCTAAAAAACGGAATACGAAGGAGGAGGATAGAATTCAATGGAAGAGATGATCTTGAGTCCTTGCGATGGTGTCCTTGTCAATATTCATGTACAGGAAAACCATGACAAGAGACGCTGTATTGTATTTTTAAAAATCCAGCAAAAAGATGATACCATTCTGGAAATCAAAAAGACCTACTGTGGAAAAATATCATCCGTGGAAGTGAGGGAAGGGGAGGAAGTGGTCAAGGGCATGGTTTTGGCATATGTGGAAGAATATGCTGTTGAAATATAAACTTTTTACTGTTGGCAAAATGCTCGTACCTTGACAGAAAGACTTATGAAATAACTTACATCTAAAGGAGAATACCCAAATGAGATTGAAAAGTTTCAGTTTGTTAGTTTCAGCGTTGGCATTTATTTTAATCATTGCGGGATGCGGAGGCAGCGGTGCCGGCGGAAAGGATGATAATGTCGTCAATATTCTAAACTGGTCTGAGTATTTGCCTGATGAGTTAATCAAAGAGTTTGAAGAAGAGACAGGGATAAAAGTGAACTACAGTACGATTTCTTCTAATGAAGAGCTTGTGGCAAAGTTGAACGTCGGGAAGGCAACTTATGATGTGGCTGTTCCGTCCACATATTTTATTGAAGTGTTGATCAATGAAGGCCAACTGGAGAAAATCAACAAAGACAATATTCCGAACTTGAAAAATATCGATGAAAAATATATGGGATGGGATTTTGATCCCAACGATGAGTACTCTGTACCTTACATGTGGGGAACAGAAGTAATTGCTTACAACGAGGACTTGGTAGACTTTGAGATTAAGAGCTATAAGGACTTATTCAATCCGAAATTAAAAGATGGTCTGGTTGTTGTGGATGACCCTCGTACAATGTTGGGAGCCATGCTGGAAATGCTTGGTTACTCTACAAACAGCACGAATGAGGATGAAATCATGGAGGCCGCCGAGGAATTGAAGAAGCTTATGCCAAATATTAAGGCGTTCGACAGTGACAGCCCGAAAAACATGCTCGTTAGCGGTGAAGTGAAAGCCGGGGTCGTTTACGGAGCTGAAGCTGCACTTGCCATGAGGGAAAATCCAAGTATCAAATTGGTCATCCCGGAAGATCATTTAAGCTTATGGCAGGATAACTTCGTCATTCCGAAAGATGCACCGCATAAGGAAAATGCGGAGAAGTTCATTGACTTCATTCTTAGACCTGAAATAAGCAAGGAAATCACAATGGACTATCCATACCATAATCCGAATAAAGCGGCACTTGAACTGCTCCCTGATGATGTTCAGGAGGAGCTGGAATTGACAGACGAGGAATTTGAGAGAGGCGTGCACGCGAAGGATGTCGGAGAAGCTATCAAGTATTACGACCGTGCCTGGTCTGAGGTAAAACAATAAACATAGAATGATAGGTGCCAATTTTGGAGGAGTGGGAATATGAGCGGTAAATCGTTGTGGCAAGCTACAGCAAATGATATGAAGAGAAGGCCTGTCCAGCAAGGTGAAGAAACATGTGACGTTGTCATCATAGGAGGGGGTTTTACCGGGCTTTCTGTTGCATATCACTTACAGCAAAGAAATGTTAAGACCGTCGTTTTGGAGTCAAATACGGTGGGTTCCGGTGCAAGCGGACGAAATGGCGGGGAAGTCCTGATCGGATATGTCGAGTCCATGAGGGCGTTAACCGAAAAATATGGCAGAGATGCCGCCAGACAGATGTTTCAAATGTCCCTTGACAGCATTGACCTCATTGAAGGGATTATTGAGGAAGAGGGAATCAATTGTGATTTTTTGCGAAATGGGAATTTGCTAGCAGCTTACAAACCATCCCATTTGGATGGAATGAGGCAAGAACAGGAATTTTTATATGAAAATTATAATTTTGAAACAAAGATCATAGAAAAAGAAGACATGCAAACTGAAATGGACTCTGATTTTTATCATGGAGCCCATATCGATGAAAAGAGCGCCATATTCCATCCATTAAACTATTGTCTGGGTTTGGCAAATGCAGTGGAAAAATACGGCGGCACTATTTATGAACACTCTGAAGCTATAAAAATCAATCGCGAATCTCATGACAGAGTAATAGTAGAAACAAATAACGGCCGTGTGATCGCCAAGCAGGTCGGGATGTTTGTCAATGCTTATACGACTGACGTCCACAAACTGATCAAGAAAGCAATAGTTCCTGTTGAAAGCATTG
This sequence comes from Siminovitchia acidinfaciens, assembly GCF_003605385.1. GTDB lineage: Bacteria > Bacillota > Bacilli > Bacillales > Bacillaceae_C > Siminovitchia > Siminovitchia acidinfaciens. The sequence continues at coordinate 18,995 of NZ_QYTV02000001.1, forward strand.
TGCTAGCAACTGAGACTTTACCTGAAGATTTGTGTAAACAGTTGATGAAGCACAACCGGGCAGCCTGCGACACGAAAAATCTGCTTTATTATTTCCGGCTTTCTGCTGATAACCGTATGGTGTTCGGCGGGTCGGGGCGTACGACAAGCAAGCGGGATGCCCAAAAGCTATTCGATAATTTACAAGCCGGCATGGTTGACGTTTTCCCAGCGTTAAAGGATGCCAAAGTGGATTACAGATGGAGCGGAAAAGTCGGTTTTACTATTGAGAAAATCCCTTATATCGGCCAATTGGACGACGGCACCCACTTTGCTTTTGGTTATGCGGGCCATGGAGCGGCAATGTCCACACTTCTAGGGAAAATAGTGGCGATGAACATGCTCAACGAAGGGGATAAAAATAATCCTCTCGACCGTTCCAACTTGAAGCCGATTCCGTTTCATAGCATGAATGCTACTGGACTGGGCATTATGAAGTATTACTTTAAGTTCTTGGATTATATTTCTTAAAGAGAAAGAAGGACGGCAGCAATGATTAAACAATTGTATCTTGAAGGCACACCGCGTGAAATAGGGGAAAAACACGGCCGTGAAGGAAAAGAGCAGATACAGGTCAGTTTGGGAACTTATGAAAAGCTCTTTTATGGCTTTCATCAAATCAGTTGGAAAGAAGCACGCAACCGCGGGCTTGACCACCTGAAAGCAATTGAAGCATATGACCCTCAGCTTATTGAGGAAATGGAAGGGATAGCCCAAGGTGCGGGCGTCGACTTCGAAGATATCTTAGCCTTAAATGCTCGAAGTGAAATCGCACTTACCGGACACAAAGATAAGATTCTATCCGACGGATGTACATCCATAGCAGTAACAGCTCCTGCATGTGATGAAACGATCATCGGGCAAAACTGGGATTGGAAAGGCAGCCAGATCGACAGTCTCCTCCTGCTTCGTATTAAGCAGGAAGGGAAGCCTGATATCACAATGGTGACTGAAGGCGGAATCATTGGAAAAATCGGCTTCAATTCTGCTGGAGTCGCCGTCTGCTTGAATGCTTTGATCACTGATAAAAAGTCCAATGAAGTACCTATTCATCTAGGGTTAAGGGCAGTGTTGAATTCATCCTCTTTGCATGAAGCATTATCAAGAGTCAACCATGGGCAAATGGCTTCTGCAGCCAACTTCATGATTGCAAGCCATGAAGGGGAAGGCAGTTCAATGGCAGCCAATGTTGAGGTGTCGCCTTTTGGTATTGATCTTTTGGCGGAGCCGAATGGTATTTCAGTTCATTCGAACCATATCCTTTCGCAGGAGCTTTTGAAAAACCTGAATGACCTGAACAACTTTAAACATACGGATTCGATGATTCGTAAACTGCGTGCCGAACAACTGATCAATACTTCATTGGCAAAGGGAGAAACGATTGATGAAGAAAGCTTTAAAAAATGGTTCACCGATAAATATAATTATCCGAACTCAATCAATCATTACCCTAATGAAAATGCACCGGAACATCGACGCTCTGAAACGGTATTTTCAATCATTATGAATCTTTCAAAGAAGAAAACACAGTTTTGCGTCGGCAATCCGTCCATCGATGCTTATGTGGAAATTTAATATATTTCAGAAACAGAGAGAGTCCTTCTCTCTGTTTTTATAAAAAAAGGAAGGAAGTGGAGTGTATTCATGAGTGAAGCGGACACGTCCAAGTATCAAAAAGAAATCATCGTTCGGAATATCAGGGAAGAGGATATCGAAGAAGTTGTGAAAGTGGCCAACCTCAGTTTCGGTCTTCCGGGAGTCGCTTTTGAAGCAAAACATTATAAGAGCCACATCAATATTTTTCCGGAAGGGCAATTTTGTGTTGAATACGATGGGAAAATCATCGGAGCCTGTTCCAGCATTATTATCAATTTCGATGAATATGGGGACGACCACTCATTTGATGAAATTTCGGGTGATGGCTATATCCGAAACCATAACCCCAAAGGAATTAATTTATATGGACTGGATGTTGTCGTCCATCCAGATTATCAAAAATTAAAAATTGGACGACGTTTATATGAAGCCCGCAGGAAACTTTGCCGGCAATTTAATCTGAAAAGCATTTTATTCGGTGGACGCATGCCTAACTATTATAAATATGCGGACAAAATGACACCCGAAGAGTTCGTTGATCAGGTAGTTAAGAAGAAATTATATGATCCGGTCATTACTTTCCAAACTATGAACGGATTCAAGTTCAAAAAAGTGTTGCCGAAATATTTACCCCACGATGAAGCCTCTTTAGAAAATGCAACCTTGATGGAATGGGTGAATGAAGATTATGCCCCTCCTTCGGACAAAGATTACAGACACTCTTTACCCGTACGAATATCATCCATCCAATATGATTTTAAAGAAGTCCAGTCTTTTGAAGAGTTTTCCCGGCAATGTGAGTATTATGTACGCAATAGCTCAAAGGTGAGATCGGACTTTGCCGTATTTCCTGAAGCGGTTACTATGCAGCTTGCATCTTTTTCAGATGAAAGATTTCCAAGCGGACAGGCACAGAAGGTGACCACTTATACCGAAGATTATTTACAGCTATTTTCTGATTTAGCCGTCAAATACAGTATTAACATCATTGCCGGATCCCACTATGTGGAAGAAGATAATGAGATTTATAATGTTTCCTATTTATTTAGGCGGAACGGCACTTTCGACAGCCAATGTAAGCTCCATATCACACCATCGGAAAAAAGCTGGCTGGGCACCCAGTCTGGGGACGATCTCAAAGTATTTGATACGGACTACGGAAAAATCGCAATTTTAATTGGTTATGACATTCTGTTTCCAGAGCTAGCGCGCAAAGCTGCAGACGAAGGCGCACAAATTATTTTTACACCATTCTTAGCAGAAAACGAGCAGGGGTATTTGCGAATCCGTTACTGTGCCCAGGCAAGGGCGATTGAAAATCAGGTATATACTGTGATTTCCGGTGCATCCGGCAATATGACCAATGTTACGCTGGCCGACGCAAGATATGGGCAATCGGGCATTTTTTCACCAATCGACTACTCTTTCCCGAACGCAGGGGTAGTGGCTGAAAGCCAACCAAACATGGAAGCAATTGTAACTGGGGATGTGGATTTGGAAGTTCTGCACCGTAATAGACAAACAGGTACCGTTACACCGGTAAATGATCGTCGTATTGATCGAGTCCGGTTCATTCAAAAGATCACTTAATTAAAAACCTAGAAGATAATGTTTTTTCTAAAAATTAAGATTGATGTCTCGCCGCCGACTGCGATCAGAAAACGCCAAGTTGAATGAGTGATTACATCATCGGTGACGCAATTCCGGCGTTAAAAAGACGCTTTTATGAGATTTTGGGTCGAGCCTTGTCTCGGCCTCTTTTTCCCGCTGCTTCGGAAAAAGATCACATTGTGTGGTTTTTTCATAGAAAAATAAGGGAGTGGTAGGTGTTGAAGAAATCAAGTAAATCGATCGTCACCTTTGTAATCGCTGTCATTGTCTTGGGTGTAATTTTAGGTGCGTGCGGAGGGAAAAGCACGTCAAAAGGAACATCAGGAAAAGAAGTTCTTAATTTCATGAACTGGCCTGAATATTTGCCGGACCACTTAATCAAGCAGTTTGAAGAAGAAACAGGCATTAAAGTAAATTTAAGTGAAATTGGCTCGAACGAAGAGATGGTAGCAAAATTAAGTGTTAGTGCCGGGGAATTCGATCTTGTTGTTCCGTCTACTTATTTTATTGAGGTATTAATCAGGGAAGGCAAGCTGGAAAAAATCAATAAAGATAACATTCCGAATTTGAAATATATCGGTGAAGACTTTTTAGGCTGGGATTTTGACCCGAATGACGATTATTCGCTTCCGTACATGTGGGGAACGGAAGTCATTGTCATAAACGAGGATTTGGTTGATAAGGAGGTTACATCCTACAAGGATTTGTTTAATCCTTATTTCAAAGACAGTTTAGTGATCTTAGATGATCCGCGGTCGATGCTGGGTGCGATGCTAAGTATGCTTGGCTATAGCTCAAACAGTACAGATGAGAAGGAAATTGAAGAAGCCGGGGAAGCACTAAAAAAACTGAGACCAAATATTAAAGTATATGACAGCGATAATGCGAAGAACTTGCTCGTCAGTAACGAAGTAAAGGGTGGAGTCGTTTACGGTGCAGAGGCAGCACTTGCTATGCGTGAAAAACCGGAAATAAAGGTAATTATTCCAGATGATTTTCTAAGTCTATGGCAAGATAATTTTGTCATTCCAAAGGGAGCAAAGAACAAAGAAAATGCAGAAAAATTCATCAATTTTATTTTCGATCCGGAAGTGAGCAAAGAAATCACTCTCGATGTCCCGTACGTAAACCCGAATTTAGAAGCGATGAAGCTGCTCCCAGAAGATATAAATGAAGAAATTAACAAAACAGTCGGTGAGGGGGTTCACCACCCGAAGGCGTCCCATGCAGTGGATGTTGGGGAGGCCCTTAAAATTTATGACCGGGTATGGTCGGAATCGAAACAATAAGAAGAGGTGCAGGTCGAGCAACCTTTGACTAGCCGTCTTTAGATATTCAGAGTAACAAAAAAACTAAGGAAGTGGTATGTGATGAAAAGGTTTCGTAAATCGTCCGTCATCCTAGTAATGGCTATCATGATCTTAAGTGGAATTTTAGCAGCATGCGGCAGCAGTACAGGAGGTTCGAAAAAAGAGGTTGTCAACATCATGAACTGGTCCGAATATTTACCTGAGCATTTAATCGAACAGTTTGAGGAAGAAACCGGAATCAAAGTGAATTACAGCGAAATTTCATCCAATGAGGAAATGATTGCAAAGCTCAATGTAAGCGGAGGGGAGTTCGACCTTGCTGTACCTTCCACATATTTTATTGAAGTGCTGATCAATCAGGATAAACTGGAAAAAATCAATAAAGATAATATCCCAAATCTGAAATATATCGGCGATGATTATCTTGGATGGGACTTCGACCCGAATGATGACTATTCGCTCCCGTACATGTGGGGAACAGAGGTCATTGTTGTAAATGAAGAGCTTGTTGACGAGGATGTGAAAGTGACATCATACAAAGATCTGTTTAATCCATATTTTAAGGACAGCTTGGTCATTCTCGATGACCCCCGTACAATGCTTGGAGCCATGCTGAGTATGCTTGGATACGATTCAAACAGTACGAATGAAGAAGAAATTGTGGCAGCGGGTGAAGAACTTAAAAAGCTGAAGCCGAATATTAAAGTATACGACAGCGACAATGCCAAAAATCTATTAATTAGTAATGAAGTAAAAGCTGGAGTTGTCTATGGTGCAGAAGCAGCGCTTGCGATGAGGGAAAATCCAAATATCAAGGTCATTATCCCTGAAGACTTCCTCAGCCTGTGGCAGGATAACTTCGTGATTCCAAAGGGTGCCAAGAACAAAGAGAATGCAGAGAAGTTTATTAACTTCATCTTCGATCCTGAAGTGAGTAAGGAGATCACACTTGATCATCCTTATGTAAATCCGAATGAAGAAGCGATGAAACTGTTGCCGGAAGACATCAGGACAGAGATTGAACTGACAGTGGGAGAAGGGGTGGACCATCCAAAAGGAGCCCATGCAATTGACGTGGGGGAAGCGCTTCAGGTCTATGACCGCGTCTGGTCCGAGGTGAAACAATAGAGTGGATGGGGACGGGAGGTATGCCGTCCCTTTCCATAATAAAAAATCAACCAAGGTGGTAGAGATCAAGAGTAAATTCAATCATTGATAGTTTCATTAGGCTGAAAAATGTATTTAATGGGATCCGTCGTGTGAAGTAATAAGGGGGGAATGCGGTTGGACAAAGCCGATCTGGTTATTAAAGGGAATCGTATTTTTACTGGTGAGGAAATGATTGAAGGAGGCATAGCCATTAAAGATGGAAAGATTATCGAGGTTTGTAAGCAAGAGAATATGGAGCGATTTATAGGTAGTGACACCCAAGTTTACAAGTTTGATAATCAAACGATTATGCCTGGCTTTCACGATTTCCATATCCATTTGACACTGGGTTGTCTTTTTGAGGATTATGTAAATCTTGCTGATGCCCGTTCAGCGGAGGAAACAGCCCAAAAGGTGAAAGAGTTTGCTGATAGCCGTCCGGACGATGAATGGATAATCGGCTTTAGCTGGTACCATATTTTCTGGGATAAAAAAGAGATGCCCGACCGGACCATTTTAGATGAGCTCATTCCTGACCGTCCTGTGTTTTTATTGAATGCAGAATGCCATGGAGCGTGGCTTAACAGTAAAGCATTGGAAGTGGCTGGCATCGATGAAAGTACAGAAAATCCGGATTTTGGGACGATATTGAAAGATGTGAAGGGGAAACCGACGGGGATTTTATTGGAAACCGCTATGAGTCTTGCGGTTGATCAGGCATTTAAAATGCCGGAGAAGAAGGCAATTGAATTGATGGAACGCTTCCTGGCAAAAGCGAATCGACTTGGGATTACTTCTGTCAGTGATATGCTGCCTCTTCCAGGTTTTGAAGTGGGGGATCTCTCTCTTTATCGGAAATTTGAAGAAGAAGGCAAGCTGACGGTCAGAACCTTTTTTCTCAGTCCATTAAATGGAGAATTGTCTCACGCGAGAGAGATGCGGAAAAAATATAAGTCAGATGTATTGAAGTTTACAGGTTTAAAACAATTTCTCGATGGTGTCGTAACTACATACACCGCAATGATGGTGGACGAGTATTCCGACAAACCTTCAGAAAAAGGAGAGGCTTTCCTGCCGCCTGAGCTATTGGAACAATGGGTTGCGGAAGCGGATCAGGAAGGGTTTCGCATCCGTCTACATGCGTGTGGAGATGGGGCGGTCCGTCTTGGACTCGACCTTTATGAAAATGCGGAGAAGCAAAACGGCAAGCGGGATTCCAGGCATGCCATCGAGCATATAGAAGTGATTCATCCCGATGATATCAATCGGTTTGCGCAACTGGGGGTTATTGCTTCCATGCAGCCTGAGCATATGGCGATTACCGAGAGATTCGAAGACAATGTGTATTTAACTCGCATGGGACAGGAACGGGATGAATATACATGGCCAATTAAAACTTTGGCTGAATCCGGTGCGTCTATGGCATTTGGCAGCGACTATCCTGTCGTCGAGTTGGACCCGATGCTGGAAATATACCGAGCTGTCACAAGAAGGTTTAACGATGGAGAGCCGGAAGAAGGATGGAATCCAAAAGAGAAAATCTCTTTGGCTGACGCATTAAGGCATTATACATCAGGACCGGCTTTCGGGAATTTTATGGAAGACAAGCTGGGGACATTGGAAAAGGGGAAGCTGGCCGATGTGATAGTGATGGATCGGGATTTGTTTGCCGCAGATCCCAAGGAATTGCCGAACGCAAAAGTGAAGCTGACAGTGATGGATGGGAAAGTGGTTTATAAAGATAGTGAATGATGAAAAGGGGGACAAGTGATGAAAACAGAAACTGAATTTAAGCAGGTGCTGACCCTGTTTCCTGTCGTATTATTTGGGTTGGCTTACATGGTTCCAATGACGGTTTTTACAACATACGGCATCGTATCGCAGCTTACATTGGGGATGCTGCCGGCGGCGTATATTGCCACCTTGCTGACAATGTTGTTCACTGCATACAGCTATGGCAGGATGGTTAAGGCATTTCCATATACGGGGTCTGCCTACACTTATGCACAAAAATCTCTTAATTCGCATATCGGCTTTTTTACGGGCTGGATACTCCTATTAGATTACTTATTCCTTCCCATGATCAATTATTTGGTTATAGGAATCTATTTAAATGCAGAATTTCCTTCAGTGCCAAACTGGATTTGGGTTATCTTGGCCATTTTGATTGTTACGTTTATTAATATCAAAGGAATAAAAGTGGTCACGAATGTCAATTTCTTTTTAATTGCCTTTCAGATCATTGTGATTACGTTTTTCTTGATCCTTTCTGTTAAAACAATCTTAAGCGGAGGAGGAACCGGAACTCTATTTTCAACATTGCCTTTCTTTAATCCTGAAGGATCGACTTCATTGGTTTTTGCAGGTGCTGCCATATTATGTCTGTCTTTCTTAGGGTTTGATGCCGTTACTACGTTATCGGAAGAAACAGTGGATGCAAAAAGGAATATCCCAAAAGCTATTTTTCTCGTAACTATTATCGGAGGGATTCTCTTTATTGTCGTTTCGTATATCGGGCAAATGGTTTATCCGGATTATATGTCATTTAAAGATCCGGACTCTGCTCCTCTTCAGATTGCTGTATTTATCGGAGGGAACCTATTTAAGGCCATGTTCCTTGCCGGATATGTATTGGGCTGCTTTGCTTCCGCGACAAGTTCCCATGCCAGTGTATCCAGGCTTTTGTTCGCCATGGGGCGTGATACGATCCTTCCGAAGAAAGTATTCGGGTATATTTCTCCAAAGTACAGGACGCCGGTGTACAGCACAGTCATCGTCAGCCTGTTGGCGCTGTCATCAATGGTTTTTTCGTTGGAGACAGTGGCATCGTTCATTAGCTTCGGAGCCTTGGCAGCTTTTACTATTGTGCACATATCAGTCATCTCACATTATTTCATTAAAAATAGAAGGCGGTCATTGAAAGATACCATCATGTATTTTGTGATTCCTTTGATTGGTGTCGTCCTATGCATTTGGCTTTGGACAAGCCTGAGTCAGCACGCATTTATGCTCGGTATCGGCTGGTTCATTATTGGAGCTATTTATCTGGCATTTTTAACAAAAATGTTCAGGGAAAAACCGCCTGAGTTAAGTTTTGATGAAAAGGTTTCTTAAGATAAAATTCTTAGGGGGCGTTTCGATTGTACAAGAAGTGGTACGTTTTTGACGGAGAACGACCTGTAAAGGGTGTAATCAGAAACTATACTAACAATGACTTTCAAGCGCTGATTGACGTACAGAAAGAAAGCTTTCCTCCACCTTTCCCTGCGGATCTCTGGTGGAATAAAGAGCAGTTAAAAGAGCATGTCGAAAGGTTTCCTGAAGGTGCTTTGTGTGTGGAAATAGAAGGGGAAATGGCGGGTTCAATCACGGGGCTGATGATCGACTATGACCCAAGCCAGCCGGAGCATACGTGGTCGGAGATCACGGATGACGGATTTATCCGTAACCATAATCCAAATGGAAATGCCGTATATATCGTGGATATTTGTGTCAAGCCCGCTTATCGCAAGCTGGGCCTTGGCAAGTGGCTGATGCAATCCATGTATGAAGTGGTTGTCCATGAGGGGTTGGACCGGCTGCTCGGCGGAGCCCGGATGCCTTTTTATCATAAGTATCAGCAGGAAATGACTGCTCAGGAATATTTGAACCGCGTTATGGAAGGGGGTATCAAGGACCCTGTTGTAACTTTTCTGCTTCACTGCGGGCGTAGCCCAGTCCAAGTTCTGCCAGGCTATATTGACGATGAGGAATCATGTAATTATGCAGCCTTAATGGAATGGAGAAATCCGTTTATAAATCTGGAGTTATAATAAAACATAGACGTATTGTTTCTTGAGGAGGCGATACGTCTTTATATGGTTAATTTATAATGAAAGCAGGAGACGGAATTGGCAGAAACAGAAGCAATGAAGAATCAAGGAGTGTGTTTAATCAAACGTTTGGTTAAATAGGGGCTCTTTTTTAGACTAATTGACTTTTGATCTAATCAAACGTTTGATTAATTGGCGTTTAGTCAAAAGACATGCGGCTTTTCGGGGGTTGCACCAAAGGATTGCGTTTTTCAACCAAACGTTTGATTAGCATCCCCATTAAAGATTTTCCATAACCGTAAACTATTAATCAATCGTTTAATTAAAGAGAGGAGGTTTTCTAAAATACTGGACTGTTGATCTAATCAAACATTTGATTAGTGGTTAAAAGTCAAGTGCCGTGCAGTTTAGGGGGTGAGCGCTCCCAAACTGTGCATTTTTTAATCAAACGTTTGGTTAGCACAACGGGAGGAGGCAACCACTTGTACTCGACTTCCATACCCTACAAGGCTTCCCTTGTTGTATTCATGAAGGCAACAGAAAAAAAGCAGGAGAATGAACTCTTGCTTTTATGATTTTTAATGGCTGGTGTTGAAGCTCTCTGCCATCAACAAGTCGTTCTCGTAGGCAGCCATTGCCAGTTCATACCTTACTTTTTTGCCCGCTTCCACGAAATCCTCTTCCTTCACTAGACCTGATAACGAATACTGGTGACCTCTGTAATCCACGTTGAGTTCGGTGATTTGATTGAATTTGAATCTCTCCACGGGAACGTCGTTCTCATCCTTCAACAGGTATTCAGCGTATTTCTCGTTGCATGTTTGCGCCACTGCCTCCATCACCTTGAAGGCATCGTCCGGATTTTGCCTATAATTGAGAACAAGGCTTTCAGTCACTCGGCGCCTTCCCCGGTTCCCGTTCTGAAGTTCTGTGATGCTGCTATAGGAGACCGTATAGAGGTATCCGTCATGCTGACGGATCTTCAGGTGGCGCATGCTAATTTCCTCGATTTTCCCCTGACGGTTTCCATTGATGATGACATAATCCCCGTGATGGATTTGGCGCTCAAACAAGTAGGTCAGCCCCATAATGTAATCGCGGATGATATGCTGGAAGATTAATGCCAAGGCACCTACGACCACGACCGAGCCAGTGAAAAGCCTTGCCAATTCGAAGAAATGGCTAAGTACATAAATAAAGAAGAACAAAAGTCCCAATACCTTTGTCACTTGGTTGGCGAAATGAATCAATGTCTCTTCCCGCTTTACATCCAAGAGGTTTGTTTTGTCAAAGAAAAGCTTAATGGATTTGCGGATCAAATAAACTGTGAGTATAATCAGCAGTGCCACCGTTAATATTTTTACGGGCTCCTGGAACATTCCCAAGTAAAACATCCTATCAACCCCCACTTTTTTAAACTATAGCAAAGGAATGCAGATAAGGAGATAAAGCTTCCTTTTCCAACAAGCCTTAACGATAGCAAGGTTACATTAAAAAATAGATGCAGTATCCGGGCTTCTTGAGGAACGATTATTTTTCCCTAATGTGTTTTCTGCTGCTAAGTGGATATTAAAAGATATGGAGGTAAAGGTCAATAAAGGAATTGATCCTGCGCAAGATTTATACATTTTCCATTCTTATTAGACAGGGTGGGATAGTTAAATTTTATGAATCAGGAGTGGTATTAATCTTTTTTTCAAAACACGCTCTATCTTTTAGTTCGGTGTTAAGATTGTAAGCATCAATTTGAAAAAAATATTCTTCTAAAGAACAATGTGCCGCTTGTCTTTTAAATAGAGAATATATCATAAGAAGAACGGGGAAACCCATAAACTTTAAGAATTCATGCCTAAGTAGGCACAATAAACTATAAGACATTAGTCAGGATGGAGCTTAAAACTCTGGGTATAATAATTATTCATACAACAATGAATAGGAGTGCTAAGATGACCGTCAATGATAAGGAGAAACAAAAAACAGTATTCAGAGATAATCAAGATATAGTCCCAGAAGGTAGCCTACCTGGTAATAGGGAGGATCGAAGTGATAAAATGGGTACGTTAAATTCTGAAGAAATTCGATTTGAAAATGCTGACGATATATATGATGAATATTAGTAAAAGGGGCAAAAGCTTAGATTCGAACTTCAGCGGTCGGGCGCGATTAAATAAAACATAGCTTTTTAAATGTTACATTAAAAATTCAGTTAAGCATTTTTCAACAAAAATTTAACCCCGTCCTGATTTCATGCCGGGGGTATGCTTGTTTGAGTTTATAAAAATTAAATAATTCTATTGTCATTCTACAGCACCCCCATAAAATGTTAATCAAACGTTTGATTAGTTGGTGAAAGGCAAGGCCAGCGCGGTATTCCAAGCTTCATAACAAAAGCAATGTTTTTCAATCAAACGTTTGATTTGCATTGGCAATCTTATCTGAATGAAAGTATGCTTCGATATAATTTCAAAAAAGAAAATCCTAAAGGAATCCTCCATCCTTAGGATTTTCACCGCATCACTGTTTTATTTCAGACCAGGCCCGATCGTAGTCTAGGACGGCCTCACCCAAGTCTTTTAGGAATTCTCCTTTTTCAAGTTCTTCTTCCGGTGGATTGACAGCTGGATGCTTCATAATCTCGTCGCTGATCAGCTCATGCGCAGCCTTGTTTGGGTTGGAATATGGAAAATCCTCTGTAATTTCGGCGCTGATTTCCGGACGCAGTACAAAATCGATGAACGCTTCTGCTGTACGCTTGTTAGGCGCATCCTTTGGGACAATAAAGCAGTCAATTCCCAAGTACATACCTTCTTCGGGCAAGACTGTTTCAATGGCTGGATTTTCACTGTGGGCAAGATAAGCTTCTGCCCCCCAAACGATGCCTGCTTTGGCTTCACCGTTTAAAAGCATGGTTTTTTGCGTGTCGCTGTCAAAGGCTTTGATATTGGGGAGCAAATCGATGAGTAATTCTTTGGAACTGTCAATAACATTCGGATCAGTCGAACTCATGGATTCTCCTTGCATTTTATTGGCGATGCCAATCATAACGCGCTGGTCATCTAATACAACAAGGGAGTTCTTGAATTCCGGCTTCCATAAATCTTTATAGCCCGTGACCTCGCTTTTTACTTCATCTTTATTGTAGGCGATAAAAGCACCTCCCCACATATAGGGAACTGAATATTCATTTCCGGGATCGAATGACTTGTTTAAAAACTGATCATCGATGTTTTTTAAATTAGTGATGTTATCGAGGTTAATCGGCTCCAGCAGGCCTTCTTTACGCATGATTTCAACCATATAATCTGTTCCTACGGCGATATCATATCCGGACGCACCTGCATTGATTTTTGCCAGCATTTCATCATTGGATGAATATGTACTATAATTCACCTTTACTTCATATTCTTCCTCAAATTTTTCAATGACACTGTCGGGCATGTACTCTGACCAGTTAAATAAATTTAATTCTCCAGTGATTTGATCTTCGCCGCTATCAGCTTCTCCAGATGCTTCCTGTGATGCCGGCGGGCTTTTTCCCCCGCAGCCGCTTAAAACAATAATAATTAGCAGAATAAGTACAAAGGGCCATACAACTCTTTGAAATCCTTTCCTCGCCATTATTTAACACCTCTCTATATAAAATTGGTAAAACCAGATTAATAGCGCAATAGAATGAGTATTTAGATGTTGTTGAATATTCATATAATTTAATACAAAAACATAGAGGAGTCAAGCTCCTCTATGAGACAGGCTATTGAGAGCCTTTTGCTTCCGACCATACGCGGTCGTATAACTGGATTGCTTCACCGATATCCTGGATATACTCCAGACGGCTCATTTCTTCCTCAGGCGGATAGATTGCGATATTATTAAGGATTTCTTCATCAATCAACTTACGTGCCTCTTTGTTTGGATTGATGTATGGCTGGTGTTCAGCAATCTCTGCACTGATATCAGGCTCTAAAATAAAGTTGATAAACTTCTCTGCTAGTTCCTTATTTTTGGCATCCTTTGGTATAACCCAATTGTCCATTGTAATAAGGAGGCCTTCTTTAGGTATAATAGTCTCAAAGTTTGCTCCTTCTCTTTGAGCCAAGGCTATTTCAGGCCCCCAAACGAGTCCCCCGGAAGCTTCGCCATTAACCATCATCTGCTTCGGGCTATCGCTATCAAACGCTTTAATATTTGGAAGGAGCTCAACCATTTTCTCCTTAGCTTCTTCGAGATGTTTCGGATCTGTATCATTTGCACTATATCCTAGAGATTTAAGAATCATCCCGATGATCATCCGCTGGTCATCCAGGACAACCAATTTATTTTTCAGCTTCGGATTCCATAGGTCAGTATAGCTTTTTATTTCAGAAACGTCGACGCCGATTGTATCAGGATTGACGCCGAGAGATAATGTATTTCCCATAAATGGCACGGAATATTTATTCCCCGGATCGAATTCCTGATCAATATAGTCATCTATCAGGTTTTCGAAATTTGGAATGTTCGATACATCTATCGGCTCAATCATATCGCGTTCAACCATAGATGGAACGATATAATCGCTTGCCATCGTCAGGTCATAGACACCGCCGCCTGCCGCGACCTTTGCCAGCATTTCCTCATTGGATGAAAACATGCTGTAATTCACTTTTACACCATATTCCTCTTCAAACTTTTTAATGGTTACCTCAGGGATGTACTCTGTCCAGTTAAAAACATTCAGCTCTTTTGATTCTTTTCCACCAGATGTACTTGATCCGCAGCCTGATAAAAAAATGCTTGCTAACAGGATGGTGATGGTCATGGCTACGATTTTATTGCCGATTTTCTTCATAAAGTGCCTCCTTGTCCAATTGAGTTAATTTATTTTATAAGCGCTTACAAATTCTTTCGCTGTTCAGCTTCGTCGCCTAGCCCAGAAGATTCAGGGAGAATGTGCTCCTGCGCTATAGCGTATTCCGGGAAGGGTTGTTCATCTTGTCGCAAAGCTGCACGAAACACATTCAAAGAAGTTCCACTTGATGTGATTGAATACAGCTGCTCCGCGGCAGGGGGCTAGAGGTCGCTTCAAAAAAACATTGAAGGCAGGGCGCCTTCACCGTTTTTTTCTCCAGCGCTTGTCGGGGCTAATCAGGCGCCTCTGCTTTTCATTGTCTAGCTCCGGGCTCCAGCGACTAGCAGACTTCGCGCCTCCTCCTACGATAAGTCAACATCGGCTCGCCTTGGCTTCGCCGTGTTTCCTTTATCTCGTCGGAGTCACTCCAGTCTGTACGTCGCTAAACGTCGCCCTCCGCTTTTCTTACTGCTTTATCTCCGACCACGCTCTGTCGTATTCAAGAATGGCATCTTCAATATCTCTGAAAACTTCGCTTTTCTTTAAAAACTCCTCGTTTGAATAAACAGCAGGATGGGACATGACATCTTCATCAATCAGTTCATGGGCAGCTTTGTTTGGATTGGCGTAAGGGAAATCCTCGATAATTTGTGCACTGATCTCAGGCTTTAAAATAAAATCGATGAAAGCTTCCGCATTCTTTTTGTTCGGAGCTCCGGCAGGTATGACGAAGTTGTCAAACCAAATATTTGAACCCTCATCAGGAAGAACAGTTTGAATTGAAGGGTTTTCTTTTTCAGCCAGGTAGGCCTCCGCACCCCAGACAATTCCTGCTTTGGCTTCTCCGTTAATCAGCATTGTTTTTGGGCTGTCACTATCATATGCCTTAATATTTGGAAGAAGATCAATCAATAGATCCTTCGATTTCTGGATGACTTTTGAATCTGTAGAGTTCATCGACTCGCCTTGAAGTTTATTGCCGACACCAATCAGAACTCTCTGGTCATCAAGTACAACAAGGGAGTTTTTAAACTCGGTATCCCATAAGTCTTCAAAGCTGGTAACATCCTTCTTTACGGTATCTTTATTGATGGCGATCACTACATTTCCCCACATATAAGGGATGGAATAGTCATTGTCGGGATCGAATTCCAGATTCAAAAATTCAGGGTCAAGGTTATCAATATTAGCAAGGTTCTCCTTATCCACCTTTTCAAGCAGATTTTGTTTCCTCATGATTTCAACCATGTAATCACTTGCTACCGAAATGTCGTAACCTGCTGCACCAGCACTAATTTTGGCCAGCATCTCTTCGTTTGATGAGTAAACATTGTAATTAACTTTGATTCCAGTTTCCTCCTCAAACTGTTTGAGGATCGTGTCAGGCATGTATTCAGACCAGATAAAGAGGTTCAACTCACCTGAAAGCTCTCCATCCCCGCCGTCTTTTGATCCATCATCATCTCCGGATGTGCTACTTCCACAACCGGTCATGATAGTGCCGACAATCAATGTCAAAACCAAAAAGATGACATATTTGCCGGTTCCCTTTAAAAAGTTCACAATATTTTCCCCCTTTGTATTTTTTAAAAAATTCTCGTGATGTAATAGCCGATACTGTAAATAGTATCGGCTATTACTTTATTATTCGGCTGTTTTGCTTATTTGTTTAGTCTGAGTTGCGCGAATACTGCAATTGAAAGTGTAATTAAGAGCATCAATGTAGATAGTGCGTTGATTTCAGGCGATACCCCGAACTTCACCATCGAGAAGATCTTCAAAGGCAAAGTGGTGCTGCTTGGTCCGGCGACGAAAAAGCTGATGATGACATCGTCAATTGAAAGGGTGAAGGATAAAAGCGCACCAGCCATGATACCCGGGCCAATGATGGGCAGCGTCACTTTTGTAAACGTGTGCCACTCGTTTGCCCCTAGGTCCCTTGCAGCTTCTTCCATTGAAGGATCAAAGCCCTCCAGCCTCGCCCTGACAATCACGACGACAAATGGTATACAGAAAGTGATGTGTGCGATTACTAGCGTCATGATTCCTAATGGGACATTGGCCAACGCGAAGAAGGCAAGCAATGAAATCCCCATAACAATTTCCGGAATGACGATCGGCAAGTACAACATACCATCCAAAGCTGTCTTACCGCGAAAATGGTAGCGGTACATGCCAACAGCGGCAATCGTACCGATCATTGTAGCGACAATCGTTGATACGAATGCGACCGTCAAACTGTTTTTAGCTGCTGCCAGGATGTCGCTGTTTTGCATCAGCTTTCCGTACCATTCAAAAGTAAAACCGGTCCAGACAGCGTTCAGTCTGGATTTATTAAAGGAAAATACGATTAAGATGATGATTGGAAAATACAAAAAGCCATAAATGAACAATGCGTACAGAATCGATGGCAAGCTTTTAAAACGAAAATTCATTTACAGCACCTCGATTCCTTTTTTGTTTCCGCCGACTCTCAAATAAATCAAAATGAAAATCAATGTAAGAATCATTAAGATCATGGATGCAGCGGATCCGAACGGCCAATCTCTTGCTGTTAGGAACTGGTTTTTAATCAGGTTTCCGATTAATAGGGATTTTGACCCTCCCATTAAATCGGGGATAAAGAACAGTCCGAGTGTAGGGATGAACGTTAACAGGGCTCCGGCAACAACTCCAGGCATTGTGAGCGGCAATGTAACTTTTGTAAACGTTTGCCAAGGCTTTGCCCCTAAATCACTGGATGCCTCCAGTAGTGACCTATCCAATTGCTCAATGGAAGCATACAGAGGCAATATCATAAATGGCAGTAGAGTATAAGTTAACCCGACCATGACAGCCCCGTGGTTATAAAGCATAGCAAGCGGCTCAGAGATAATGCCGAATTTCATTAGAACAATATTAATTACTCCTTCTGTACGCAAAAGGACGATCCAAGCATAGGTTCTGACAAGTGAATTGGTCCAAAACGGCACAATTACCAGCATTAACAAAAAGCTTCGGTATTTCTTAGGCGCCCTGGCTATGATGTACGCAAAAGGATAGCCAAAGACTAAGCATAAAGCCGTCGTAAATCCGGCGATTACCAGTGAATCCCATAAAATTTTCAAATAAAGGGGATCAAAGAAACGAGTATAGTTTTCTAATGTAAATGTATACTCCACTCCGCCATAGAGGCCTCTTGTTGCAAAACTGATGAACAAGATGAACAGAAGAGGAAAAACAAAAAATAGAACTAACCAAAATGTAACCGGGGAAAGCGTCCATGCCATTCCGAATAACCGGCCGCTGTTACGCTTCCTCCTTTTGGAAACTGCAGGCGTTTTATCCGCTTGTGCAACGTTCGTTTCCATCATGCAATGACCACCGCCTTATCAGGTTCCCAATTGACATACACATCTTGATCAACAGCAAACGAATGAGCGACTTCAGGTGTTTCGTTCACAGTGACTTCATATCCGCCTGGGAGAGAGACGACTGTTTTGATGATGGATCCGACATAAATATGTTCGACCACTTTTCCAGGAATAGCAAAGCTGGCTCCATTCCTTTCTTCGTGCAGATGTACTCTCTCGGGACGAATTGCCATTGAAACTTCCTCATCCAATGAAACCGGATTTGTCGGGACAATAGGGATTTTGTGGCCGGATAGATCGAAATAAGCATGTTGTTCATCCAATTCCACTACTTTTCCTTCGAACAAGTTTGTCTCACCGATAAAATCTGCAACGAAACGTGAAGCAGGGCGTTCGTAAATCTCATCCGGCGTGCCGAGCTGTTCAATGATTCCGCCGTTCATGACAGCAATCCGGTCAGACATAGTAAGCGCTTCCTCCTGGTCATGAGTTACATATATAAAGGTGATGCCCAGCTGCTGCTGCAAGTGCTTCAATTCCACCTGCATCTGGCGGCGGAGTTTCAAGTCAAGAGCTCCTAAAGGCTCATCAAGAAGCAGTACCTTCGGGCTGTTGACCAAGGCGCGGGCGATGGCGACACGCTGTTTCTGGCCACCACTGAGCTGATCAGGCTTACGTTCGGCAAAACTTTCAAGCTGAACAAGTTGAAGCGCTTCCATAACGCGCCGCTTAATATCTTCTTTGCCCACTTTTTTCATCTTAAGACCAAAAGCGACGTTATCGTACACATTCATATGAGGAAATAAGGCATAGCTTTGAAACACCGTGTTGACATCTCTTTTATGCGGCGGGATATTGCTGACTTCTTTTCCGTCTATAATGACTTCTCCGTCAGTCGGCTGCTCAAATCCGGCGATCATGCGAAGTGTTGTGGTTTTTCCACATCCGGACGGCCCCAAAAGGGTGAGAAACTCTCCTGCATTAATATCCATATCAATATTTTTTACCACAACGTTGTCATCGAAGCTTTTGACGACATTGTTCAATTTAACCATTAGTTCACTCAAATCAATACCACTCCTTTAGTCTTGGTTGCTGCCTCTAGTTAAGTCTGAATATTATGTTTCGACGAAACTTATTTAATATTAATGCAAGTTATGTGCCAAAAGTTTTATGCCTATTCTATTAATAAGTAAAGTGAAAATCTTATGAAAAAGGGAAAGTTCTATGTCGTTTCGCATAAATTATTCAAATTGGAATAAGAGGACGAATGATTGAGTTGGATTTTCATCACTATTAAATTAAGTAAAATTATGCAAATTCAACATCAACAATTCATTTTTGAATAAAAAATGAAGAAATACATAGCTCAATGAAAGTTCTCTGGTATAATGATAGATATAGACAAGAACTGACAAAAGCAGGAGGGGGAGAATGGTGTGTTTTTAATATCGAAAGATATTATTCAATCGATAGTCAAGCTTTCTGTGGATAAACCTCAGCAAGAGTGGCGGGCTCTTTTGTCTGATAAAAAAAATCGGTTTATCTTTTTGGAAGAAGACGGAGAGGTTACTTCTTATATTCATCTCAAGGATCTTCCTGTAAGTGAGCGTGAGGAAGGAAAGCTGGAGCTTCAACAAATCAGGCAATACGCGCTTCCAATTACTGAGCTGAAGACGCTGTCTGAAAATCTGTCTTTTTCTTCTATCTTCCAAGTGCTTGGTAAAGAATTGTCTTTGATTAAAAATGAAAGCGATTCAATTACAGGGTACGTCTTGCGCGAAGATTTGATTGTTGAGCTTTTTAAGCAGGAAAATGAAGGTACAAACGTATTGAAAGTACTGCTTATGTCCATCCCGATGGGTATTTTCATCGTCGACAATCATGGGGTGATCGTTGACTGTAATGAATCAGCGCTGGAAATGACACGTTATCAAATCGGGCAAGTTCTGAACTATCCTGCAGAAGCGATATTCGACCCTTTTCATCTGGAACATGTCTTTCAGACGGGTGAAACCGTTTTAAATCAGATACAAGTGACGAACGAATCGGGTGTTCTGGTTGATTACAGCCCGGTTGTCAATGATGAAAAAAACGTAGAAGGCGTCATTATTATTGTACAGGATTTGCCGATGGTCGAACAGATGGCCATGGAGCTTGAATCTGTCAAAAACCTGAACAAGGACCTGAATGCAATCTTATCAAGTATTTATGACGAAATACTCGTGGTAAATCGTAAGGGTGAGTTGATCAGATACAGTGAAAATGCCATTCCTGAGTTTTGGGGTGTCGATTTAAAAGAGTTGGTTGGACAAAACATCATTGAACTCGAAAAGCAGGGGTTGTTCATGCCTTCTGTAACGCGGCTTGTCATAGAGAAAAAGAAAAAGGTTTCCGTAGTCCAAGAAACGCCGGGTGGCAAAAAGGTTTTGGCTGTCGGAAATCCGGTATTGGATGAAAACGGCGAGATTGATAGGATTATCGTGGCTTCAAGGGACATTACAGAAGCGACGCGCCTTCGTGATGAGCTCCGCGAAATGAAGAAGATTTCCGCGCAATACAAGCAAGAGCTCGATGAGATGAAAATGCAGGAAAAGTTAAGCCGGAAGCTGATTTATCGCAGTCAGAAGATGGAGGATATTGTATCCCAGGTTCATAAGGTGGCAAAGTTTTCGTCCACTGTTCTTATCCAGGGGGAATCGGGTGTCGGAAAAGAAGTGATTGCCCATGCCATTCATCAGTTGGGAGGGCGTAAAGACCAACCGTTTTTGAAGGTGAACTGTGGGGCTATTCCTGAAGCGCTGTTGGAGAGTGAGCTTTTCGGTTATGTGAAGGGGGCCTTCACAGGGGCAGACCCAGGAGGTAAGGATGGTTATTTCAAACAGGCTGATCAAGGAGTGCTTTTCCTTGACGAGATTGGTGAATTGCCGCTCAGGCTCCAGGTCAAGCTCCTCCGCGTCTTGCAGGAAAGGGAGGTTGCGCCTGTCGGAAGTACGCAAACTTTTTCCGTCGATGTCCAAATTATTGCTGCGACTAACACGAATCTGAGGGAAATGGTAGCGAATGGGGAGTTTCGCGAGGATCTGTTTTACAGGTTGAATGTCATTCCTATTCACGTTCCGCCTTTGAGGGAAAGGCATGAGGATATTCCGCTCATTGCTTTCCATTTTTTAAAGCAGTTTAATGAACAGCATGGCAGCAGTTATCACTTGACGCCTGACGCTCTTAATCTGTTAGAGGCGTATACATGGCCTGGGAATATTCGGGAATTGCAGAATATTGTCGAGCGCCTCATTGTAACTGCTGATGATGAAATGATTGACGCCATTGTGGTTGGGCAAGTGCTTAAATTGAATGAGCCGATGACAAAAGTAAAACCGATCATCACGAACATTATGCCGTTGCAGGAAGCTTTTGAAGCTGTGGAAGAACAGTTGATCACACAGGCGATGCATTTGTATAAGACAACGACAAGAGCTGCCACTGCATTGGGAATCAGTCAGTCTTCCGTAAGCAGGAAATACCAAAAAATTGTTAGCCGGAAGCAGGAGAAAGAGGATATAGGTATTCGTTGATTCCGGATAAATTATCTAATAACGCAAACTATTATGCATTGATGAATAATGCTATTGCATTAAGAATAGTTTCTTGATAGAATGAAAGGGCTTAACCTATTTAATAAATAAATGCGCTCTATTATGACGGCGTTTTCAAAATGACCGACACTCTTTGTGGGGTTGGCATGGTAATTGCATAATGTTTGGGTGATTGGCACCAAGAATTAACTTTTTCATTAGCTGAAACAAACTATAAATGAGTTGAAGGGGGATTTTCCATGTATTACATCAACGGAGAGTGGCACGAATCTGATCAGAAAGAGCAAATCACGAACCCGGCGACGCTGGAAGTGATTGATACTATTTCAGTCTGTGGGGCTGAAGAAACAAAAGTGGCGATTGCGGCTGCTAAAGAAGCTTTTAAATCGTGGAAAAAAACAACAGGTGATCAAAGAAGCGCTTATCTTTCCAAAACTGTCAAGCTGATGAAGGCAAGAGTGGACGAGCTTGCACAGATTATCACACTGGAAAATGGTAAACCGCTTCCGGATGCAAAAAGAGAAGTACTCGGCGCAATCAGCTATCTCGACTGGTATGCAGAAGAAGCTAAAAGAATTTACGGTGAAGTGCTTCCTGCTTCCCATAAAGACAAAAGCCTGATGGTCATCAAACAGCCGGTTGGAGTTTGTGGAGCTATCACACCATGGAACTTCCCGCTTTCAATGATTACAAGAAAGCTCGCTCCTGCACTTGCGGCAGGCTGTACAGTTGTTCTAAAACCTGCTATGGAAACACCGCTTTCTGCAATTAAAGTGTTCGAGTGCTTCCATGAAGCTGGACTTCCAAAAGGTGTTGTGAACCTTGTGATCGGACCTGATGCTGAAGGAATCGGAAAAGAATTGACTTCAAGCACAGATGTCCGCAAGCTTACTTTTACAGGATCAACATTTGTCGGTAAAAAGCTGGTTCGTGACTCAGCGGATACTATGAAAAAAGTATCGATGGAATTGGGTGGACATGCCCCTTACATCGTATTCGAGGATGCAGATATCGATCTTGCTGTTGAAGGTGTCATGCTTTCCAAGTTCAAAAACTCCGGACAAACGTGCATCAGTACGAACCGTGTGTATGCTCATAAGAGCATCGCTGAAGAATTTGCAGAAAAACTTGCCAAGCGCACTGCTGAGCTGAAAATCGGTGACGGATTGGAAGAAGGAACGGATGTAGGCCCGTTAATTAACAAAAAGTCACTTGATAAAATGAAAGAGCAAGTGGAAGACGCTGTTAAGAACAATGCAAAAGTTGTAACTGGCGGTAATGTGTATGACTATGAGGACGGTGACGGTTATTTCTTCGAACCTACGGTCATCTTGAATGCAACAGATGATATGGTAATCGCATCAGAAGAAACTTTCGGACCGATTGCACCAGTATTTACATTCGAAAGTGAAGAAGAAATAGTTGAAAAAGCAAATAATACATTATACGGACTTGCGGCATACTGCTATACGAAAAACCTTGGCCGCGGCTTGAGAATGATGAAAGAACTCGAGTTTGGAATCATCGGAATCAATGATCCAGCTCCGATCGTCATCCAAGCTCCATTCGGTGGAATCAAAGAAAGTGGAATGGGCAAAGAAGGCGGTAAGTTCGGATTGGAAGAGTATCTGGAAGAGAAATTCGTATCTATTTACGAAAACTGATAATGAGGGGATTGTGTGTAAAAGAAATTTTACGCACAATCCCAATAATAAAGGAGGGGCTGTCTAATGGGAACACAATTTGAAAGGGCTTTAAATTCAGCAGGAGCAAGATTAATGACATTAGATGACATTTATAAAGTAAACGAGATGGCAGCCATCGGATTTGGAGATCCGGAAATTCCATTTAAGCCAGAGCATTTGGCCAGTCAGATTGAAATTTTTCCTGAAGGTCAAGTAGTCATAGAACACGAGGATGGAAATATCGTAGGTTCTTGTTCCAGCATTATCGTTAATTTTGAAGATTACGGTGTAAGCCACAACTTCGATGACATTTCGGACAATGGTTATATTAGAAACCATAATCCCAAAGGCAAAAACCTTTATGGAACAGAAGTTGTTGTTCACCCTGAATACAGAGGTTTAAAAATAGGGAAACGTCTATACCAAGCTAGAAGAGCAATCACTCAAGCATTCAATTTGGAAAGCATCCTTTTTGGAGGGCGTATTCCAAACTATCATAAACACGCAGATGAATTAACTCCAGAGCAATATGCAGCGAAGGTTGTCAGTGGAGAAATCTACGACCCAGTTATGTCATTCCAATTGAAGAATGGATTTGAATTCCGGGCGATTATGCCGAATTATTTGCCACAAGATGCAGAGTCTTTGAAATATGCAGCTTTAATGGAGTGGAAAAATCCGGATTACAGGTGATGTAACCGCTTAATAAAAATGATAGATTGATATTTTCGGAGGGCTATAGCAGTCATCCGAAAATATCGCATTTACTTCAAGTGGTGCTTTAGAATCGGGTAAAACAAACTAGGAAATTCACAAAGAACGAGGAGGCTGTTACATGGGGACAAACACATCATTGAAAAGGTCACTAGGGTTATGGGCAATTGTCGCTTTAGGTTTGGGTTACATGACACCTACGGTTGTATTCGACACTTTTGGAATCGTTTCCAAACAAACAGGCGGGCTTGTCCCCTTGGCTTACGTTGTCGGTTTAATTGTTATGCTTTTTACAGCATTTAGTTATGGAAAAATGGTAAAAGTATTTCCGAGTGCTGGTTCTGCTTACACATATACACGTGAGACGATGGGACCGCGTCTAGGATTCCTGGTCGGCTGGGCGTCATTGCTCGACTATTTGCTACTTCCACTTGTAAACGCAGTCATTATCCGTTTGTATATGGAATCTTTATTCCCTGATGCATCCGCCTGGATATGGGTAGTTGTCTATGTCGCTTTTGTAACAGCCATCAACGCGTTCAGTATGAAGTCAACATCGGGGGTCAATATCATTTTGGTTGTTTTCACAATGGCTCTGATGGCAGCTTTCGTCGTATTGGGAGCTATCCAGCTTTATAAGGGAATGGGAACGGGAACCCTGTTGACCATACAGCCAATGTTCCAAGAGAATATGCATATCACCGCAGTTTTAACTGGAGCAACCATTGTATGTTTCTCATTCATCGGTTTTGATGCGATTACCATGTACACGGAAGAGGCGAAAGACATCAATTTGATGCCAAAAGCAATCGCTCTCACTGTTCTTATTGGGGGAGCAGTATTCTTTGTCGGTGCATACTTTGCACAAACATTATTCCCTGATGTTTCAGTGTTCAATGTCGTGGATGACACGCTTCCTGAAATTGCATTGTATGTCGGCGGTGTCGTCTTCCAATTGATCTTCCTAGCCGGAGCATTTGCAGCAACCATTGCATCCGGACTGGCTTCACACTCCAGTGTTTCCAGATTGCTGTTCGTTATGGGAAGAAATGGCGTCCTGCCCAAAAAGCTTTTTGGGTATGTCCACCCAAAATTCAGAACGCCAACTTTTAACGTCATTTTTGTAGGTCTTGTCAGCTTGTTTGCAATGGGGCCAAGCCTTGAGTTGATAGCTGCTGTAATTAATTTCGGTGCTTTGATAGCGTTTACTTTCGTTAACTTATCCGTTATCGCATATTTTGTCTTTAAAAAGAAACAATATCAAACTCCGAAACAAGTATTTTCGTACATTGTCATGCCGACAATTGGTGCAGCTTTGACAGGCGTCCTATGGGCCCACCTTCATGCAGATGCATTTATTGGAGGTATTGTCTGGGTGGCCGTTGGGATCATCTATATGATTATCATGTCCAAAGTCTTCAAGAGAGACATAACGGATCTTGGTGTGGATGAGGCCGATAATGAGAGGCTAATTGGATAGTTTTTATTTGGAAGCAGCCGGGGGCTGCTTCCTTAATTTATGTTCACCTGCTATTTGATTGAATAAGAAAATGCCTTTTCCAAAAATTGCGGAAAGGCATTTTTTTGCTAAGCCATCAGATATGGCAATACGACTCCTCCATAAACAAACGCGGCAACAATCATGATGGCCGGGTGGATTTTCCACCAAATAATTGCGACCAATGATATGGCGCCGATAAAAATAGATTGCCAGATGCCGATGGAATCGAAGGAAACAGAGCTGAATTGCCATGTCAGCTGAATCATCATCACGGCAATTACTGGTTGCACCAGCATCGTCATTCCCTTAACGACAGGTGACTGTTTAAAATGATTCAATATTTTCAGCAATATGATAATGGCGATGGCTGAGGGAGCTACTGTTCCGATTGTTGCGACGATGAGCCCGAGCCAGCCGGCTTCTTGATAGCCCGCGAATGCAGCGATTTTCGTTGCAATTGGACCGGGGAGGGCATTGGCTACGGCTAACATATCGACGAACTCCGTATTCGTCATCCAGCCGTAATGGTCCACTATTTGCTGCTGCGTTAACGGTATGGTTGCCGGCCCGCCGCCGTAGCCCAATATATTGGCGACAAAAAAGGCCCAGAATAAATCCCAATAAATCATCATGACGACATACCCCCGCTATTTTCCCCCATGCTTTCCTTCTTGCCCCATTTCTGTTTAGCCCATTCAAACACTTTGATATGGACAGTGCCATATGCAAGAAAGGCAATAATGACGATAGCCGGATGCACGTCTAATACGCCAAGAAGCAAGAAGGCGATGAGTCCAAAACCAACGCCAATCACCTTTCCGAGTCCGCCCCAAGTTTTTGCGCAAAATTCATAAGCTGTGATTCCGAGCAGCACAGCAACGACCGGCCTTACGGCTGCAATCATTCCGGCTACAATGACTGATTCTTTCATGGCATATAGGGCTCCGAGTAAACCAACAATCGCAATTGTTGTCGGTAAAATGTGTGATAGGATGGCCACTACCGCCCCCGCAGCTCCTTTTTGTTGATAGCCGAGCTGTGCAG
Source organism: Siminovitchia acidinfaciens (assembly GCF_003605385.1). Lineage (GTDB taxonomy): Bacteria > Bacillota > Bacilli > Bacillales > Bacillaceae_C > Siminovitchia > Siminovitchia acidinfaciens. The sequence continues at coordinate 45,232 of NZ_QYTV02000001.1, forward strand.
CCATTTTGGTGGCGATCGGTCCCGGCAAAGCGTTGGCAAAAGCCAGTAGCTCGCCGAATTCTTTATCATTCATCCACTGAAAACGGGTGACCGCTTCATGCCGGAACAGAGGAATGACGGAAGGTCCTCCTCCATAGCCGAATATCCCAACCCTTAACATGGCGCCTGAAATCGCCATGTATCCTTTGAGGTCCATTTCCAATCCCTCCTAAATTATAGTCCTAACTTTAAAAAAGACAGTGAAAACAATGATTTAATATTTAATAATTTACCTTGAGACACGGCCTTCCTAATGACGCAGCGAACCCTTAATCATGCCCCTGTCTGCCATTTTTTCGCCGATACGGGTATGGCCAGCAGTTTTCGGGCATGTTCTTCGACCAAAGATGTCCGATTTTAACGAAGAGAGCGTTTTTCGGGCACGATCCTCGACCAAAGGTTCCCGCTTTTAACGAAGAGAGCGTTTTTTGGGCAAGTCCTTCGATCAAAGGTTCCCGTTTTTAACGAAGAGAGCGTTTTTCGGGCAAGTTCTACAGCTTCGACGCACAAGGTGTGACGGCTTGAGGCGGCGAGCACCTAGCCAAGCAAGGGTCAAGCTGCTTCCCTGTTCGCTTAAGCTGCCTTCTCGGGAATCGTCCTGTTTGTCCACGCTGCCCGAGGTGCTCGCTTGCGCTTTTCTTAAAGTTTAAGTCCCATCCTGCTTTTATATCGCTTTAAAAGCATTTGGGTATCCACGCGCATGATTCCCTTAGTTGAATACAGTGTTTCAAGCAAAAAGTCTTCCATTTCCTTCATGTTTTTAAAGACGCCATGCATATGTAGGGTACTTGGCCCAGTCATATGGTAGAGACTTGTGACTGCAGGATGCAAAGCGAGCTTTTCGGCAATTTCATCTAAAAATTTCGGTTCAACATCCACATTGAAAAAAGCTGATACCTGAATTCCTACTTTAATCGGGTTGACTACAGCCGTAAAACGTTCAATGACCCCATCTTCGATCAATGATTGAATGCGGGCCTGGACTGCTACTCTGGAAAGACCGATTTCTTTGGCAAGATCGGTGTAAGAAATCCGTGCATTTTCCAGCAAAATTTCAATAATCCTCTTGTCCGTTTCATTCAATTTCATGGCTGGCATATTGTTTGAGTCAAAATCATCCTTGATTTTCATTTTTTCACGTTCCTTTGTTTCGTTTAATGCGTATCAAATAGTTTGTATAAATTGATAATATCTTTCGTTGTGAACAACTATAATCTAATTGACATTCAAAATCAATGAAAATAGATTAATTTAATTTCGAAAGAAAATGCTTGGTGTGGTGTATGTCTTTGCGGACGCAATGAAATATCTCGTATTCTCATCAACAACAAAATGAAAGGGGATTATAGAATTTGGTTATTTAATGAAGGTTATTAAAGTAATTTATGTTCACTTTGTTCGTCTGCATATTGACAATATTTTTTAAATTGCTTACGATAAAATGGAATCCGGCTTATTTTAAGCGGCTTTTTGGAAGCGCTTTGAAAATAGTAACCTAATCATTCTATATAGAGGAGAGAGTCTATTGATCACTTTCAACCATTTATCACACCCTTACCCAATTACAAGGAACTCAGCTTATGCCATGAATGGTGTTGTGGCAACTTCGCAACCGCTTGCAGCACAGGCAGGGCTGGAAATTTTACAAAAAGGCGGAAATGCCATTGATGCGGCGATTGCTACTGCTGCTTGCCTGACAGTTTGCGAACCGACTTCTAACGGAATCGGCGGAGATGCTTTTGCGCTAGTTTGGACTAAAGGAAAGCTGCATGGGTTGAACGCCAGCGGACGAGCGCCAAAAAGCATTTCAATTGATAAAGTGAAAGAGCTGGGTCATGAAGAGATGCCAAAATATGGCTGGATTCCTGTGACGGTGCCAGGTGCACCCGGTGCTTGGGCAGAGCTGTCCAGAAGATTCGGGAAGCTGCCGTTGAAAGATGTGTTGAAGGATGCCATTACATATGCGGAAGAAGGCTACCCCGTTTCCCCAACGCTGAGCCGATATTGGCGTAAAGCGTTCATTGAATTCTCGGAGGACCTGAAGGATGACGTTTTTAAACATTGGTTTGATACATTTACTCCGGACGGACATGCTCCGGCGGTTGGTGAAGTATGGAGGTCACAGGGACACGCTGACACATTACGTTCAATTGCAGAAACCGATGGTGAATCTTTTTACAGGGGAGAAATCGCTGAAAAGATTGCTGCATTTGCGAGGGAAACCGGCGGATTCATTACAGAAGAAGATCTGGCAGAGTATAAGGCGGAATGGGTGGACCCGATCAGCATCAACTACCGTGGGTACGATGTATGGGAAATCCCTCCAAACGGGCAAGGGATTGTAGCCCTTCAGGCTTTGAATATTTTAAAAGGCTTCGAGTTTACAAGAAAAGAATCATTAGATACATACCACAAGCAGATTGAGGCTATGAAGCTTGCTTATGTAGACGGATATAAACATATTACTGATCCGAAGCATATGAAATACACAGTCGAGGAAATACTCAGCGATGCCTATGCTGAGGAGCGGCGCAAGCTGATTACAGAGGAAGCATGCATGCCTGAACCAGGCGAGCCTTCAACAGGAGGGACGGTTTATCTGGCTACGGCCGACAAGGAAGGGAACATGGTCTCTTTCATTCAAAGTAACTATCATGGATTCGGGTCGGGGCTGGTCGTTCCAGGTACGGGAATTGCTTTGCAAAACCGAGGATATAACTTTACCTTGGATAAAAATCATGTGAATGCCCTTGAAGGAGGGAAGAAGACATTCCATACGATTATCCCGGGATTCTTGACAAAAGGGGATACGGCAGTCGGCCCGTTTGGAGTCATGGGCGGGTTCATGCAACCTCAAGGACATGTCCAAGTCATCATGAACTCGATTGACTTTGGGCTTCATCCACAGGCAGCACTTGATGCGCCGCGCTGGCAATGGATCAAAGGTAAAATGGTGGAAGTGGAGCATCGTTTCCCCCATCACTTCGCGGAAGGTTTGGCTTTCCAGGGGCATGATATTCGCATCGCCCTTGAAACAAATAATTTCGGGCGGGGGCAAATCATCTGGAGAAATCCGGACACGGGTGTGCTTGTGGCAGGGACGGAATCAAGGACAGACGGTGCAATCGCGGTTTGGTAAAAAAAGAGCAGGCCTTAGGCGGAAGGCGGAGCAACGATGCCGGCAGCACTTGGGCATCCTTCCCGTCGGCGCTCAATCAGCGACGTTCTGTCGCATCGCCTAAGCTTGGACTTTCCCGGTCCGTTAGTACCATATCGTCGTTTGCCAATGCATAATGCAACAATTACAAAGGGCTGGTTCCGCTTTTTGCGGACCCAGCCCTGTTATTGGCAATAAAATCACTCCATCATTTCGGCAATTATTTCGTATGAATGCAGGCGGTCTTCCTGATAGAAAATCTGTGAGTTGATAATGACCTCGTCCGCTTCGGTTAGGTCGATAAACTCTTTGAGCTTTTGCTCGACAGTATCCGGATCTCCCACAATGGTTGAACCGGAGTCAAGGGTCTGTTCAACAGATGCCCTTTCAAAAGGCGACCAGATTTTTTCAATGTCATCAACCGGCGGCTTCAATTGAGACGGCATATTCCTGATCAGGCTCAAAAATTGCTGTTGCTGTGAGGTTGCAAGCCATTGTGCACGCTCTTCGGTATCTGCAACAATCACGTTTACACCAACCATAGTGAGCGGTTTGTCCAATGATGCCGAAGGCTGGAAGTTCTCCCGGTACAATCGGAGCGCCGGCAGCGTATATTGGGGTGCAAAGTGGCTGGCGAAAGAGAACGGAAGTCCCTTTTGAGCGGCGAGCCTTGCACTGAATTCACTTGATCCAAGCAACCAGATGGGGACGTCTAGACCTGTTCCCGGATAGGCGTGAACGCGGCCAACTGGATCTTCACTAAAGTAATTTTGCAGCTCGTCCAGCTGCTGTGGAAACTCTTCTGCACCTCTGTTCAATGTTCGCCGCAAAGCAAAAGCGGTAGCCTGGTCACTGCCCGGAGCACGACCGAGCCCAAGGTCAATCCGGCCCGGATATAAGGACTCCAAAGTCCCGAATTGTTCGGCGATAACAAGCGTCGCATGGTTTGGAAGCATGATTCCGCCGGCTCCAATCCGCATTTTTTTCGTCGCACCGGCTATATGTCCGATGATGACAGAAGTAGCAGAACTGGCAATGCCGGGCATATTATGGTGTTCGGCGAGCCAATACCGATTGAAACCCCAATTTTCAACATGCTGCGCAAGCTCAACACTGTTTTTAAATGAATCAGAGGCGTTGCTTCCTTCGGCGATAGGTGCCAAGTCCAAAACAGATAATGGTATTCCATGGAATTTCTTAATGGACGGAGAATTCAAAAATAACCACTCCTTCAATATCTCTTAATGGAAATGATAGAATGTTTATAAGTGTACGTCCAATTATGTGACTTTGAATGGGAGGGGAACTTATTGGAAAGATTGTCTGAGCAAGTGATTGAAGAAAGGCTTTCTGAACTTACTGACTGGAAGTTGACTGATGAAAAATGGATTGTCCGTAAATATCGCTTCAGGGACTATTTGAAGGGTATTTCCTTTGTGCAAAAGATTGCGGAAGAATCGGAGAGAGTTCAGCACCATCCATTTATTTCAATTGACTACAAGCTTATTACGGTGAGAATATCCTCCTGGAGAGCAAAAGGGTTGACGGAGCTGGACTTTAAAATGGCGGAGATATATGAACGTCTTTATTCAGAGACAAAGAAGTTATAATTTTCTTCTATGATATTTAGAAAGTTTTGTATACTTCCATTATTTGCTTCCTCATGGTACCATATCTGTAGATACGTAACTTCATATGAAAATCACTAGGGGAATCCTTAACAAGGACTGAGAGAAGAGTGGAACTCTGATACCCTTATGACCTGATCAGGTTTGAGCCTGCGGAGGGAAGTGTCATGCTTTTTATTGTAGTTTAAAATGCCACTTTCCTGGAAAAGAGAAGGTGGCTTTTTGCGTTGGAAAGAAAGTATCAAATTTTTAGATGCGAATACTTTAAGTCCTGAGTATTCGGATCCAGCCCGAAGGACAGGATGTCCTAGAGCCGCCGACGCCCTCTGCTCGAGGTCACAAGCCCGCAAGGAAGCTATTCAGGAAGAATGTGCTCCTGTGCCGTGGTTTATTCGAAGAAGTCTTGTTCAGCTCGTCGCAAAGCTGCACGAAGCTTATTCAAGGAGGCTTTACATGAGTTGATTGAAGTCAGATACTTTCCTGTAGTGGCTGGGGAAACGCCTCCTCGGAACTCGTCTTGTGCTTGTCGCCTAAGGCTGCGCGCCTTGCGCTTTTCAAATTTGGCAAAGGAGGGGTGTAATCGGAGTGGAGTTGGTTGCTGTAACGAATGACCGGCTGGAAGTTGACTCGCTTGCACGCGTTATGATTGAGGTTGAGCCCTTTGTCGACTATTTCATTATCAGAGAGAGGACAAAAACTGCGGCTGAATACATAAACCTAATCGGTCAATTGACTGAAGCGAGTGTCAATAAAGAAAAGCTGATTGTCAATGATCGGGTGGATGTTGCTGTCGCAACAGGCATCAACAAGGTTCAGCTGCCCGGACACGGTTTGACTGTCCAACAGGTAAAAATAAATTTTTCTCAATTTCGTGCCGGAAGGTCGGTCCATTCGGTGAAGGAAGCATTGGAGGCAAACGAGGCAGGAGCCGATTGGCTTTTATATGGTCATGTTTTTCCAACGGATTGCAAGAGAGGCTTGCCCGCGCGAGGTCTTGTTGAGCTGAAAAAGATTGTGGAAGATGTGCCGGCCAATATTTATGCGATTGGCGGAATCAAGCCCTGGCATGTAGCGGAATTGTGTGAGATTAAAATCAGGGGCATTGCGGTCATGTCCTCCATATTTGGCAGCTCGGATCCAGCTTCAGCTGCCGCTGAATATTATGAAGCCTGCCAATCTTATCATTCAGTTGAAAGGGATTGAATTAAGTGAATATCACATTGAATGGAAATGCTTATGAATTACCAGAAGGTGTTTCGAATGTTCGGTTGCTGCTTGAACATCTGGAGCTTTCCAATCGAATTGTCATTGTTGAATTAAATAAAGAAATTGTTCAAAAAGAGGATTATGACCGTCCAATCAGAGAGCGGGACGAAGTAGAAATGATCCATTTTGTAGGAGGAGGATAAAAAATGTTAAAACTGGGAGATAGAACTTTTCAATCAAGGTTATTATTAGGAACAGGTAAATATCCGAACTTTGAAATCCAAAAGGAAGCAGTCCGGGTTTCCGAGGCAGAAATTCTCACATTCGCACTTAGAAGAATGAATGTATTTGAACCTTCACAGCCGAATTTCTTGGAAATGCTGGATCTGTCGAAGTACACACTTCTTCCAAATACAGCTGGAGCAAAAACTGCTGAAGAAGCTGTAAGAACTGCACAGTTGGCAAAGGCCTCAGGGCTGTGCGACATGGTGAAGGTCGAAATCATTGGATGTGACCGGTCACTGCTTCCTGATCCGGTAGAAACATTGAGGGCTTCAGAAATGCTTTTGAAAGAAGGATTTACCGTACTTACATACACTTCGGATGATGTGGTGTTGGCCAGAAGGCTGGAAGAGCTCGGTGTCCATGCGGTCATGCCGGGTGCATCGCCGATTGGCTCGGGAAAGGGGATTTTAAACCCGCTAAATTTAAAATTCATCATTGAACAATCGAAGGTGCCTGTAATTATCGACGCGGGAATTGGTTCACCGAAAGATGCGGCATACGCCATGGAACTTGGAGCGGATGCAGTTCTGTTGAACACAGCGGTTTCGGGCGCGAAGGACCCTGTGAAAATGGCCGAGGCCATGAAGCTTGCAATTGAAGCCGGTCGCCTGGGATATGAGGCAGGGCGGATTGAAGAACGGGATTATGCTGTTGCGAGCAGTCCGATGGAAGGGTTGCTTCCAACTTGAACACCCGGTATTCAAGGCAGGAATTATTTGAACCGATTGGGGAAGAAGGTCAAAAGAAGATTGGCCAGGCCCATGTTTTGATTATTGGTGCGGGAGCTCTTGGATCGGCGAGTGCGGAAATGCTTGCCCGCTCCGGTGTCGGACGTCTCACGATTGTTGACCGGGATATTTTGGACTGGAGCAACTTGCAAAGGCAGCAACTATATACCGAGCAGGATGTACATGATCAGCTTCCAAAGGCGGTAGCTGCTAAACGCCGCTTAAGCGAAGTGAACAGCATGATCGAAGTTGAAACATTTACAGCTGATGTAACAGCGGAAAACGCAGAAGAGCTAGTCAGGGGAAAAACTTTGATTGTTGATGCTACGGATAATATAGAAACAAGGCTGTTGATGAACGATGCGGCTTTGAAGGCGGGCATTCCGTTTTTTATGGGAGCAGTTGTCGCCAGCTACGGGCTGACATTTACGATAGGGATGGGGGACCGACCGTGCCTTCATTGCCTGCTTGACAAGCTTCCGCCGCAGACTTTGACTTGCGATACGGCAGGGGTCATCAGCCCGATCATTCAAGTCGTAGCCGCCAATCAAGTGACGAATGTTTTCAAATATCTCGTAGGGGAAAAAGTGGATCACCGCCTGAAATCATTTGATCTTTGGACGGGTGATCAGGCCGCGATTGATGTGACATCGCTCCGCCGCCCTAATTGTCCAAGCTGCTCTGACACGGCGAATTATCCATTTTTATCAAGGGAAAATCAGACGAAAACAGCTGTGTTATGCGGACGGGATACAGTGCAGCTGACATTATCGCGTGATAGAGGTGTGGAGCTCAAGCCGCTTGCCGAGTCCATCCGCCCGATCGTAAGCGACCTTATTTCAAATGTGCATTTGGTTGCCTGCCAATTTGACGGCCACCGGATTGTATTATTCCGCGATGGCCGCATGCTGGTGCATGGCACGAAGGATATTGTCAAAGCAAAAACTGTTGCAGCGAAGCTGTTGGGATAAAAAGTCTGAAGTTGCAAAACGGGAGGTGTGTAAGCACCTCCTGCCTAATTTAGAAATAATGCCATTAAAATAATATCTTCATAACTCCCATTGTCATTTTTAACTGCCCTTCTTTGAATCCTTTCTTCAATAAATCCAAATCTCTTATATAGATGAACGGCATGCTTGTTATTGGAAAAAACTTCAAGGCGAATTTTTTCAATTAAAGGATTGTTTTCAGCCCATACTATAAGAGACATCAGCAACGCTTTGCCAATTCCTTGATTTCGAAATTCTTTTTTTACACTCATTCCGAAGGAGCCTTGGTGTTCATTTCGTTTCCTATGTCCACAGTGAAAGTCTAGAAACCCAATAATTTCTCCTCCATAATCTGCAAGTAAGGCCAACTTTCCAGCGGTATCATGCATTTCCTGCAAGTGTTGTTTTTGTTTTTCGTTTTTAATCTCAAATTCAGCCGAAGAAGTCAATAAATAGGGTGCCTCGTCTAAAATGTTTTTTGTATAATGTATTAATTGATCAGCATCTGTGGGTAAAGCTGTCCTTACTTCAAAATTTTCACCGTTTAACATCTTATACATATTTGGTTGTATCTTTCCCATCATCTCGCCTCCCATTAGTCAGGACAGGATTCATTCAGTCTACGTCCTAAATGAGTGCTTCCGCTTTTATTATTGTCCGGCTTCGGTGCCTATCGACTCTCAGACTTTGCGTCTCTAGTGCTCTTGCGGCGCGGCCTATTCGAGGGAGTCAAGCGAACAACATAGCGAAGCCATGAAGCTTTTTCGAGGGAGCTAACCCATGATGTTTTAGAAGTAAGTTGCTTGGCTTCGACGGCCAGGAGTGCTAGTGCAAACGAAGACAGGGTGTCGCGTTATGAAGCTGTTAGAGTTTGTCGCCCCTAAGTAGCTACCCTCCGCTTTTATTGTAACAAAATCTTTACATTGGGTTCTGTTTACTTTTTAATCGTTCTTCACTAGTATTATTTAAGGATAAAATAATGTCGAAAGATATAAGAAAAGCGCAAGGTGCCCGTCTATCGGCGACAAGCACAAGGCGAATTGCGAGGAGGCAGTTCTTCAGCCACCACAGCAATTTGACTTGTGACCTCGAGCCGATGGCGCCTGGAGCTAGACAGAAAGTATTTTTGTTTAAAAAGAATACTTGGTCAATCTTATACTTTCTAACTATTGAAAAAAGGGCTGAAGAAATGGACTTGCAAACATTGCTTTTCATGTTTTTTGGAGGGCTGGGTATCTTCCTTTATGGGATTAAAACAATGGGTGACGGACTCCAGAAAGTTGCCGGAGACGGACTTCGGGATTTGCTTGACCGGTTTACTACAAGGCCGATCCTAGGCGTTTTGACCGGTATTGTTGTTACAGGTCTAATCCAATCAAGTTCCGGTACGACCGTTTTGACAATCGGACTGGTCACGGCAGGTTTTATGACCTTAAGGCAGGCGATTGGGGTCATAATGGGCGCCAATATTGGAACGACAGTCACGGCTTTTATTATTGGAATCAATATTTCTGATTACGCTTTGCCAATTATTGCAGTTGGAGCATTCTTGATTTTCTTTTTCAAAAATCATAAAGTTAATAATTTCGGCACTGTGTTTTTTGGATTCGGTGCCCTATTTTTCGGTTTAAGCCTAATGGGCGATGCCATGAAGCCGCTTCGAGGAGCACAATTTTTCACTGACTTAACAGTAAGTCTAAGTGATCATCCACTTCTCGGAGTCCTGATTGGTGTTGTTTTTACCGTTATCGTTCAAAGCTCATCGGCATCGATTGCCCTTCTTCAAACACTATTTGATCAAGGTACCATTACTTTGCATGCGGCCTTGCCAATTTTATTCGGTGATAATATCGGAACGACGATTACAGCTGTTTTGGCTTCTATCGGTGCTTCTGTTGCAGCAAAGCGGGCAGCATTAACCCATGTCATGTTTAATGTTATAGGTACAATTCTTGTTTTAATTCTATTCGTCCCGTTTACGCATTTTATCGAATATTTGCAAGCAACCCTGAGTCTAAACCCAAAGATGACGATTGCTTTTGCCCACGGAACATTTAATGTGTCAAATACGATTATTCAATTCCCATTCATTGCTGTCTTGGCTTGGATTGTGACAAAGCTCGTACCAGGTGAGGATACGATGATTGAATATAGACCAGTCCATTTAGGGGAAAAATTCATTCGCCAATCCCCATCCATTGCCCTTGGACAAGGGAAAAAGGAAGTTCTTAGAATGGGTGAAATAGCGGAGCAAGGCCTGAAGGAAGTAAGTGATTATTATAAAACTAAAGGGAAAAAGCATCGAGAGCTGCTTCCGCAAATCGAAGACGCTCTGAACAATCTGGATAAAGTCATTACGGATTATTTGGTGCAAATTTCTTATCATTCCTTATCCGACCAGGATTTGAAAACTCACAGTTCGCTTTTGAATACAGTAATGGATTTGGAGCGTATCGGTGATCATATAGAGAACATCATGGAGCTTGTTGACAGCCAGATCAGTAGTAAAGTGAAGTTTTCCGAATCGGCTATGAACGATTTGGACAGAATGTTTGAATTGACTTCCTCCACACTGCATCAAGCGCTTGAAGCTCTGCAGGAAGGTAATGAATCAAAAGCAGGGTCAGTTCTAGCAAATGAAAGGCTGATCAATAAAATGGAGAAGGATCTCCGCAAAAAGCATATCCAGCGGCTCAATGACAACATGTGTACGGGAACAGCCGGTATCGTTTATGTGGATATCGTCAGCAACCTTGAGCGAATCGGGGACCATGCTGTGAATATCGCACAGGCCGTCATTGGGGACGTTTAAAAAAGCAACAGACTGGAGTTATTCTCCAGTCTGTTGTTTTTTCTGTCTCTCATACCGTTCATTTCTTTCCCCGCCATCTGCAAGTTCTTCGGAGAATTCAATGTTTCCCTTTTTGTCCTTCAAGGCATATTCAATATCGGCGCTTGTCATATTGTTGTTTGGTGCTGCTTCTTCATTCCATTTTTTCATTCGTTATCCCATCCTTTCCAGCTAATAATCGTCCGAATTTACCTCGGTCTCTGTGTGTGAAACTGACGATATAAACCCATACCCTGTTGGACTCCATTCCAACACTTCTTCCTTGGGTTTTCTTTTTATATTCAGCTTGGAAAGTCTGCGAAACTGTTCTTGATCGTGTTTTTTCATTGGGGGACCCTCCTCATGATATTTATTGTCCCCGTTGTTGTTAAAATTATAGGTAGCTATTCAGGCCGGATCAGGCTGTAGACTTTGCCGAGCTCTGCATATTCGCTCCCAGCAAGCCGCGCAACAGGGCGCAGGTTTTCCGTAAAAACATAGCCTTTTTGAGGATCATATACTTTTTCATCCATATGTATGTAAACGATGCGGGCTATCAGAAAATCAAGTACAGTATCGCCTGGGTCATTTTTAATCTCATGGTGTTGCTCAAGCTTGCACTCGAACCGTACTTTTGCTTCCAATATGCCGGGAACGCTCACTTTTGTACTCTCAACGATGTTCAGCCCCGTCAATTCCAATTCACTGCGGGCGGCTGGAAGCAGGGTAGCTGTTTCGTTGATGTCTTCAATAATATCTTCCGTGCTGATATGAACAACCAATTCTCCATTTTTGATAGCATTTCGCGCTGTGTCTTTCATTGTGCTGCCTTTTCTTCTGCCAATGGACAGTGAAATCAACGGTGGATCGCTGCTAACGACATTGAAAAAACTGAAAGGAGCTGCGTTAATTGCTCCGTTGACAGTTGATGTGGTTGTGACAAATGCGATAGGCCTTGGAACGATAGACCCTGTCAACAACTTGTACATATCTTTTCCTCTTAGCTCAGTTGGATCTAAAGTGATCATGTAATTCGTCCTTTCACAAAGAATTCAGACTAATCTATACTTTGATTGTACAGGTCCTCTTAAGGAAAGAGAACTATGTTGTTTGTTCGAACTCTCAGCATCCTGTATCCTAAAGATATATCTATGAAAAGCGGTGTGGATGATGAGAAAAATTTTTTCAAAAGAACGTTTGCTTGAAGAATTGAGCGACTGTCCATCCTATGAAGGGATTGATCCGATAGAAGTGGCCGAAAAGCTGTCAAAACTGGCTGAAATCGGAAAAACAGAAGCAGGTGGCGTATCCCGTTTCCCATATACGAATGAAGAAAGTCGGGCTAAAAAGCTGTTCAGTGAATGGATGATGGATATTGGGCTTAGTGTTAATGAGGATGCGGTCGGGAACTTATATGGAAGGCTTGAAGGAAAAGAGCCGGGTCTTCCTGCAGTTTTGACAGGCTCCCATTTGGACAGTGTGCCTAACGGGGGTGCTTTCGACGGACCGCTCGGATGTGTCAGCAGCCTGCTTGCCATCAAGGCGCTCGCCCAATCTAATACTCTGATAAAGAGAACTATTGAACTGGTCGTATTCGTGGATGAGGAGGGGGCTAGGTTCAATAACAGTCTTTTTGGCAGTAGAACAATGATGGGTGAGGTGAAAAAAGAAGATCTCACACTGTTTGAGGATAAAACCGGAAAAACATTAGCCGAAGCAATGAAGGAAAACGGTTTTGATCCTAAAAATATTTCTGCCGCCTATCGGAATCCCAAAGAAATCCATGCCTTCTTGGAATTGCATATTGAACAGGGAAAAAGGCTTGAATCGGAAGGGAAGAATATCGGAGTCGTAAACGGAATCGCTGGTCCGGTTTGGACGTCTTATACATTTTTTGGTGAAACGGATCATGCAGGAAACACACCAATGGAATTCAGGAAAGATACGGTGGCGGCTGCCGGTGAGTTCATATTAGCGGTTGAAAAAGCACCGAGAGAATATAGCGAAACAGCTGTCGCCACTGTAGGCAGAATGAACATATTTCCCAATGGCACAAATGTAATTGCTGGAAAAACAGAAGTGATGGTTGACGCAAGGGATATCGATGCAGCGGCTCGGGATCAAATGCTTGACGCTTTGAAAAAAGAAGCCGAGGATATCGCTCAAAAGCGAGGGCTAAATGTTGAAATAAAAGAAGAAGTCAAAATCCCGCCTGTTGCTATACCTGAGAAAATCCAGGGAGCTGTCCGCTCAGCCGCTGAAACGAGCGGGCTCACGGCAATCGATATTCCAAGCGGAGCGGGTCATGATGCGATGATCATGGGAAAATACGTGCCTTCCGGCATGATTTTTGTTCCCAGTCATAACGGAAAAAGCCATTCACCGGAAGAATGGACATCGCTTCCGGATTGTGTGAACGGCGTGCAGGTATTAAAAGAAGCGCTCAATGAACTCGCAAATGAATAAGAGGGCGCGTTTTCGCGCCCTCATTTAAGGCTTTCTAGCTGCAACGCCTAGCCCCTCGAGGTCATAAGTCAATTCCCTGTGGCAGCTGAAGTACTAACTCCCCGGGAATCGTCTTATGCTATTCGGCTCAGTCTGTACGATGAACAGGCGCTTGCGCTTTTCTGTTATGCATTTGCTTCCAATGCTTCTTTCATATTTTTCTCCGTAATATTCCAATGAGACGTATTCCAGGCAGCTTTTCCACCATTCAAAAGGAAAATTTGTGGAGACTCATGCTTGATTTCCAAGTCCTCCGCCACCTGATTTGAAACTGGACGGTTTTCGCTGACAATCAAATAATACTTGTCCAGGTCCGTTGAAAAGTCCTGGTACTCTTTAAAGGCATTGGCGCTGACAGGGCAAGTTGTACTATGTTTGAACAGGAATACAGGCTGTTCATTTGAGTCCTGCAAAATACTCTCCCACTCAGTTTCAGAAGTAATTTGTTTTAAATCAGACATGTTGATCATCCTTTCGATTGCTTCAGTTTTTTAGCGTTGGCTACAGCGCTCAGCAATTAGCAGACTTCGCACTACACTTTTCTTATTATCCCAAATTTATCTCCATCAATCATCTTTATTGTCTTCCTCAACTTCAATGGGAAGGTTCGCAAGCCGGATTTTGTTTTTATAAAAAGATGAGATGATCATGTGGCGGATTTTATTTTCAATTTTTTCTTTTGCTTCTGAATTTTTCACAGGTATCTCAATGATGAACTCCAATGCCGACTCCTTGATTCCTGTAAACCGAACAGATGGAGGGGGTTCAGACAATACGCCTTTTTCTCCTTCGATACCCTGGATGGCGATTTCATGCAGCAAAGCATCCATCGTTGAGCTGTCAGTTCCATATGCCACTCCGACAGAAATATTCGCATAGAGTTTTTCATTTGCTAAATTTCTAATCATATTTTCAATGAGATATTGGTTCGGAATAATAAGGGTTCCTTCTTTATACAGCTTTACGGAAGTGGACCTCAGTTTAATTTTAGTGACCACTCCCGTTTGGCCGTCCACTTCTATCACTTCTCCAACCTCGAGAGGCTTTTCAAATAAAATAATCAGTCCTGAAATGAAGTTTGCGGCCACATTCCGCAGCCCGAACCCGACGCCGATTCCAAGTGTACTGAATACGACGGCAATGGCTTTCCAGTTAAAGCCGACAAGGGCGAAGCTGGTCATGACGGCAATGATCATCACCGTATAATAAATAAGGCGGTTGATCGTATATCCTGCACCTGCATCCACATGGAATTTTTCGTAAGCGACGGGCATGACATGAGCATTGAAGATCTTTACCAGGCGATTGGCCAATGTAATGATCATGATTGACACTAAGATGAGCAGGAGAGAGACGTCGATTCCTTTCACTCTATAAATGGGCGAGAACAGCCACTTTTCCTTTGAAAAATAAAAGAGGAACAAAATGATTGTCCCGTAAAAGGCAAGCCAATTGATCAGGGATTTTGCAGTAGGAACGACACTGCTTTGAGCGCTGTCTGCCCTATATATTTTTTTAAGAATGAATATGATTGTACACTTTACGGCAAAAATTATAAAAACATATATGAAAAAAAGAAGAATATCTTTGAGTGATAAATTTTTCAGAAAATCGAGTCCGTGAATAAGCTGATTGTCCTCCAAGAATCATACCTCCAGAATATTTAGTCCTTTCACCAATTCCCTGTTTCAAAAAACAGCAAACAGATTTGCGGTGCATATGAATGAGTCAGAAAATATGGTAAAATAGATAAGATATTCTTTTAAATAATCATTGCTGTTTAGTGTCCGCCAGGAACGAAAATCAACAGTTTTTCATAATAGCTAAAAAATAAAAGCTGTAAATATAAATCAAAGCGCATAGAAAGAAGGGTTTATTGTAATTTGGCACTTTTACAGAAGAACCAGGTAGCAGAAATGTTTCACCCCTCCATTTATAGGCGGGGAAGGGAATATTATTTTCAGGACCGGGTCGGAAAGTTGAATTTTGATTATGAGAGTGGAATTTGCCGGACATTTGTGGAAGGAACACATTCCTATCTTGTGGAAGTGAATTTAAGAGATCTTCCTGAAAATATAGCGGTATATTGTGACTGCCCGGCATTTGACCAGCATTATGAGTGCAAACATATCGTGGCGGCCATGCTGGAGATCTGTGAAAAGCAGGATGAAATCATGAAAGTACGAGGCACTTCATATGGCGGGAAGTATCATGCGGCGGCAGATCTGATCCAGTTGCTGGATGCAGGCACTTCTGGCCAGCCCGTCATCCCGTCACTTGGGAGCAAACCGTTGAAAATTGAGTACCATTGTGATTTTTCCAATCCTCAGGCACTTTTCGTCGAACTGAAAGTCGGCGTAGACCATGCGTACGTTGTCAGGGATGTTGGAGAATTTATCGGGAATGTAAAAGCCGGCTGTGAACATCCGTTTACAAAAAAATTCACTTACAGTCCAGAAGAGCACGAAATAGACCCGGCAGACATGGACGTATTAAATGAGCTTCAGCAGATCATAGAAAACGAAAAGCTTTATGCAGAAGGCATCAAGTCCTATTACGCGAATCCCTCAATATACTCGAACGCCAGGTCCATAATGATCCCTCCGTTGTTTGTCCGTTCACTGCTTGAAAAGTTAATGGAGAGAAAAACGATTGGGAAGTTGGGGTCCCGGACGTTTGAGGAGATCAGAATCACTGATGGTGAATTTCCGTTCCAATATGAGCTGGGAAAAAACGCGGAAAATGATCTTGAACTGATGCTGCCACAAATTGAAAATGCTGTATACATGGAGCCGTATGAGCTGGTTTTTTTAGATGGGGACGTTTATTTCCCGCAGAAGGAGCTTCTGCCGTTCATTGATAAGATTATAAGGCTTCAAAAAAGAAACAGTAAAATTTCCATCGCTGCAGATCAGGCAGATGCTTTTGTTTCCGAGGTTCTCCCTCGGCTGAAAAAGCTTGGCAGTGTACAGGTGGCGGAAAAGGTAAAAGAACAGATCATTCAAGTCCCGCTTACTGCAAAAGCTTATATAGATTTAGAGGATGATACCATCCAGGCAAAGCTGGAATACAAATATGGCGATATTACCGTGAATCCTTTTTATCAGCATGAAGAGTCTGGAAAGATTTTAATCAGAGATGTTGAGAAAGAGAAGGAAATCATGAATATCATCGAAAACGCAGGAATGAGGTACAACGGAAAAGAGTTGCATCTTCAATTGGATGAGGATGAGTTGTACGAGTTTTTATTTGTCATCTTGCCAGCGCTCGGAGAACGGTGCGAACTGTTTTTGACAAACAACATCCGGCAAATTATATCATTGGAACAACCGGTGCCGAAAACAAGTATCAATACGGAAGAATCGGCAGGATTGCTGGAAATCAGCTTCCAATTAGATGGCATTGACGATGATGAAATCGCTGATATTATGAGAACCGCCATTGAGAAAAAGCGTTTTTACCGGATGAGAAATGGCACGTTCCTATCACTTGAAACAGATGAATTCCAATCGCTGCAGGAGCTGTTCACCGATCTGCGCGTCAGTAAGGATGAGTTGGCCCAGGGAAGCGTTCATGTCCCTATCTATCGTGGCCTGCAGGTGGATGAGGCGCTTCGAACGAAAAAGCAGTATGATCCATCATTCAAAAAGCTTCTTGATCATCTAAAAAAACCGGGAGAGCAGACCTATTCGCTGCCTGAGGGATTGCAGGCATCTATGAGGGAATACCAAAAAACCGGATACCAATGGTTCCGATCGCTATCCCACTATCATCTTGGCGGAATTTTGGCGGATGATATGGGATTAGGTAAAACATTGCAAAGCATCGCTTACCTTTTATCCGAAAAGGGAGAGAATCGTCATTTAATCGTAGCTCCGGCATCCTTGATTTATAACTGGCAGAGTGAATGGAACAAGTTTGCCCCTGGGGTGAAAACAGCGGTTGTCTCTGGGGCACGGGAAGAAAGGGAGAAAGTCCTGGCATCGGGAGAGGCGGATGTTTATATCACTTCTTATTCCACGCTTAGGCAGGACATCGACCTATATAAAAATGAGCAATTCCACACGCTCATTTTGGATGAAGCACAATTTATCAAAAACCACACAACGAAGTCTGCGGCGGCCGTGAGAAGTATCCGGGCAACCCGGAAATTTGCTTTGAGTGGAACGCCAATTGAGAATTCAGTCGATGAATTGTGGGGAATCTTCCAGGCGATCATGCCAGGGCTATTTCCAGGTCTGAAAGATTTTAAAAAGCTTGAGCCAGAAAAAATCTCTCATATCATTAAGCCGTTTATTTTGCGGAGGCTCAAATCAGACGTATTGAAGGAACTTCCGGAAAAAATAGAATCCACCCATATTACTGAACTGTCAAAGGAACAGAAAGAGTTGTATGTGGGCTATTTGCAGCGGATTCAGGAGGAAACTGCAGCTTCGTTGCAGGGAGAAGGCTTCCAAAAAAGCCGGATGAAAATTTTAGCCGGAATTACACGCCTTCGCCAGCTTTGCTGTCACCCGTCACTTTTCTTGGAGAACTATGAGGGCAAGTCAGGTAAGTTGGAGCAGTTGATGGAAACTGTTAAAACTTCCATTGAGAATGGGAAAAAGCTTCTGATTTTTTCGCAGTTCACAAGCATGTTGGAAATTATCCAACAAGAGTTGATTAAAGCCGGATATCCTCACTTTTATTTGAACGGGAAGACGCCTGCGCAGGAGCGGCTGAGAATGAGCGAGCAGTTCAACAATGGAGAGAATTCCATTTTTCTCATTTCGCTGAAGGCGGGAGGTACCGGTCTGAATCTGACGGCGGCCGATACAGTCATCTTGTATGACCTGTGGTGGAATCCTGCGGTTGAGGATCAGGCAGCAGGCAGGGCCCACCGTTTCGGTCAAAAAAATGTTGTTCAAGTGATCCGGTTGATAACAAAAGGAACGATTGAAGAAAAGATTTATAAATTACAACAGAAGAAACGGGAGTTAATTGAACAGGTAATTCAGCCGGGCGAAACGATGCTTTCCAGTTTATCGGAAGAAGATATTAAAGAAATATTAAGTATGTAAGATGTTTAGTGAAATTAACAGCTGTCTTTTTTGATGGCTGTTTTTTTGTATGCTGACAGGCGCAAAGAAGGGGGAATAAGCTGTGCACCCTTCAATGTTATACGATTGGGCGCCGGATGAAATGAATGAATTAATCGGCTTAACATGCGGGAAGCCTTGAGATAGCTTTCCCCTACTTTGTTGCATTTTATATTTTCCTAGATAATAATAATTTTAACTTGAAAATGATTATCGTATGTGCTAATCTAATTGTAGATTATAATTATTATAAAGAAGGGGGCGGAAATTGGTAAAGAAAAATTAGACCTCCAGTAAAAGATACCCCAAAAACTATAAAACTTTCTAGAGAGATAATTTATGTTAAATTTGCAGTCAATTGGCAATTTTGTGTTAAAATGAAAGTAACAACAGGTGTAACCTATAAAATAAAAAGAGGAGTGAAATCTAGTGAGTGAAGATCAAAAAAAGAAAAAGTTAACAACAGCTGCGGGGGCGCCGGTCACTGACAATCAAGATTCTTTAACTGCTGGACCAAGGGGCCCAATGTTATTACAAGATGTATGGTTTTTAGAAAAGATGGCCCATTTTGATCGGGAAGTCATCCCTGAACGCCGCATGCATGCAAAAGGATCAGGTGCTTATGGGACCTTTACCGTTACGCATGATATTTCCCAGTATACGAAGGCAAAAATTTTCTCTGAAGTAGGGAAAAAAACCGATATGTTCGTTCGCTTTTCAACTGTAGCAGGTGAGCGCGGTGCTGCAGATGCGGAGCGGGATATACGTGGATTCGCTGTAAGGTTCTATACAGAAGAAGGTAACTGGGACATTGTTGGAAACAATACTCCTGTATTCTTTTTCAGAGATCCGCTAAAATTCCCAGATCTTAACCATGCAGTGAAGCGAGACCCGCGCACGAATATGAGAAGCGCAAATAATAATTGGGACTTTTGGTCGTCATTGCCTGAAGCGCTTCACCAAGTGACGATTGTCATGAGTGACCGCGGAATTCCGAAGTCTTACCGACATATGCATGGGTTTGGAAGTCATACATTTAGCATGATTAATGCGGAGAATGAACGTGTTTGGGTCAAGTTTCACTTCCGGTCTCAACAAGGGATCGAAAATTTGACCGATGAGGAAGCTATTGAACTTGTTGGTAAAGATCGTGAGAGTCATCAGAGGGATTTATATGAAAATATCGAAGAAGGAAACTTTCCTAAATGGAAGATGTATATCCAAGTGATGACAGAAGAGCAGGCTGAAAAAATGCCATACAATCCATTCGACCTTACGAAAGTATGGTATAAAGGTGATTTCCCTCTCATTGAGGTTGGAGAATTTGAACTGAATAAAAATCCGGATAACTATTTTGCAGAAGTTGAACAAGCGGCATTTACACCTGCCAACGTCGTCCCTGGAATCGGTTTTTCACCGGACAGAATGCTTCAAGGGCGTCTATTCTCATACGGAGATGCTCAGCGTTATCGTCTTGGTGTAAACCACCATCAGATTCCTGTGAACCAGCCGAGATGCCCAGTGCATAGTTTCCACCGTGATGGGGCGATGAGGGTTGATGGAAATATGGGCAGCACTCTCCACTATGAGCCAAATAGCTATGGAGAGTGGCAAGAACAGCGGGAACATCAAGAACCTCCTCTTGCTCTTCATGGAGCAGCCGACCGCTGGAATTTCAGGGAAGATGATGATAACTACTATGAACAGCCTGGAAAGCTTTTCAACTTGATGAGCAAAGAACAGCAACAGGCATTATTTTTAAACACCGCCGCGAACATTGGGCCAGCAGATAAACATATTCAAATCCGCCATATTATCAATTGCTTTAAGGCAGACCCAGCGTACGGACAAGGTGTCGCGGATGCTCTTGAAATTCCTTGGAGTGAGATAGAAGCTGAATTGGGAGTTCGTAATTAATTAGGATCATCTAGTAAAAAAGCTTCTATAAAGGTCAATTTGTGGCGCCAAACCTGCCACGCATATAAACTGGTTCGGAAAATGGGACAATCATCGCTGAAGGGCTTGGATTCGGGAGTCTTGCGGATACGATTAACTCCTAATAATAATTAAAAAAGAGAGGTATCGTTAACTGACGGTGTCCTCCATGTAATTGTATTTTTCTCAGACCCCTAGCAAAGCTGGGGGTCTGTTTGCTTATGGATATCGAATGCTTCCTCTGCATGTAAATAGCTAGTTTCATAGGGCTTGTGGAAAGGACGTTTTCATTTGAAATCAGCCGATCAACAAAACGATGGCTATTAACAAATTTACTTTTTGTGTAAAACCGTAATTAATAAGAGGGCACTGTCAGGCATATGATGAACTGAGGGAGGATACGTTATGACGTTTAGTTTCGTGACACAACTGTCTTGTTCCAAATGTTCACATGTCTACAGTTCTGATTTAATTCATCAGCTTTGCAAATGCGGTTTTCCTCTGCTTGTGGATTATGACTTGGAAGCTTTGGCAAAAGTTTTAAAACCCAAGGATCTATTAGAAAGAAGTCATGATCTTTGGCGATATCACGAGCTGCTGCCGATTAAAAGGCCTGAGAATGTCGTATCTCTGGGGGAAGGGATGACGCCATTGCTCCCAATGCCAAAGCTCGGCGCTGATATGGGTATTTCGCATTTATATATGAAAGATGAAGGAATGGCGCCCACCGGAACTTTTAAAGCGCGTGGTGCAGCAGTGGGGGTTTCGAAAGCAAAGGAGTTGGGCGTCAAAGGATTGGTGATGCCGACAAATGGAAATGCAGGAGCCGCCTGGTCCGTCTTTTCATCGAGGGCAGGAATTAAGTCTGTGATCATTATGCCGAAGGATGCCCCAGCAATGATCCGTTCAGAAGTGGCCGCCGCCAATTCCAATTTATTTTTAGTTGATGGATTAATCAGTGATGCAGGAAGAATTGCAGCGAAGGCTGCTGCTGATTTCCAATTATATGATGTTTCCACGTTGAAAGAGCCGTATCGGATCGAAGGAAAGAAGACGATGGGACTTGAAATTGTGGAGCAGCTTGGTTGGGAAACGCCGGACGTCATTATATATCCGGCGGGCGGTGGAGTCGGACTTATTGCCATTCATAAGGCGTTTAAGGAGCTTGAAAAACTTGGCTGGCTGAATTCCGGTAGAATGCCTAGGTTCGTTGCTGTTCAGGCGGAAGGCTGCGCACCCATCGTTAAGGCCTGGGATGAGAAGAAAAGAGAATCGGAGTTTTGGCCCGATTCGCGGACGGTTGCCTTTGGTATTAATGTACCCAAGGCATTGGGGGATTTTCTAGTTCTACAGGCAATCTATGAAACAAATGGATGTGCATTGGCTGTAGGAGATGATGAGATACTGGGTGAGCAAAAGCATATTGTCGGGAAAGAAGGAGCTTTTATCTGTCCTGAAGGGGCAGCTGCATTTTTAGCAGCACGGAAGCTCAGAGAATCCGGATGGATAAGAGAGAACGAGAGAGTGGTTGTAATCAATACAGGAATGGGCTTGAAATATATGGACAATGAGAATATTAACCTGCCTGTACTGCGGGCTGATGAGGATATCGCCAGTCTTCCAGTATTGCCATAACGTTCTTCCCTCGCTATAGCAATACGAGGAGGGCTTATCATGAAAAAGAATTTCATGCTTCAAATCTTCGCGGCCTTTATCCTTGCTATAATTGCCGGAATTATTTTTGGAGAAAGAGCAACCGTTGTCCAGCCATTGGGTGATCTGTTTTTAAGGCTTATTAAGTTTATTATTGTTCCATTGATTCTATCGACAATTGTAGTTGGTGTGACCAGTGCGGGCAGTATAAAAAAGCTGGGGAATCTGGGTGGAAAAGCGATTGGATATTTTCTTGTCACGAGCTTTATTGCCATTGCAATCGGCTTGTTTGCCGGATTTGTTTTTCAGCCGGGGGCGGGTGTGGAACTTACTGTACCGACTTCTGAAGTGGAAGCCCTGGAAACAGGGGGCGTCATTGCGACATTATTGAATATTATTCCCACGAATCCAATCGAAGCGTTAACTACCGGAGCAGTTCTGCAGATCATTTTCTTTGCGATCTTTCTTGGGATTGGCATTTCGCTTGTCGGGGAAAAGGCCCAGCCCGTCCAGCAGTTTTTTGAAGGCCTATCAGAAGTGATGTATAAAATTACGGGAATTATAATGAAACTTGTTCCGCTTGGTATTTTCGGCTTACTTGCACCGATTGTTGGGACGTATGGACCTTCTGTGCTCATGCCGCTGATCAAAGTGATTATTGCAATGGTGGTCGCGGTCATCGTTCATGTCGCGCTCATTTATTCGGCCGCAGTCAAGACGCTTGGAAAAATGAATCCCTACCACTTTTTCAAAGGAATTTTTCCTGCGGCATCCGTTGCCTTTGCTACATGCAGCAGTTCGGGTACCTTGCCTGTCACAATGAAAAACACCCAGGAAAACCTGGGAGTCTCTAAAGAAACAAGCAGTTTCGTCCTGCCGCTCGGAGCAACGATCAATATGGATGGAACAGCAATATATCAAGGGATTGCGGTCATGTTCATTGCGCAATATTTCGGTGTGGAGCTGACAATGGCTCAAATATTGATTGTCGCGTTGATGGGAACGCTGGCTTCCATCGGGGCAGCGGGAGTTCCGGGCGCCGGATTAATCATGCTGACGATGGTATTAACAGCAGTTAATCTACCTTTGGAAGGAATCGCTCTGATTGCTGGGATAGACCGTATCCTCGACATGTTTAGGACTTCAGTAAACATTATGGGAGATGCTTCCGCCTGCGTTGTGGTGGAAGGAGGAAAAGCCAAAGCAGCAGTCAAGAAGGGAGCCTGAGGAACGTATAAAACGGCGCGGGAAATTGAATTCCTGCGCTTTTTTGTTGAAAAAAAACCTTATCATTCTGGGGATCAGAGATCAAAGCGCCTGTAACCCAGTGTCTTCGTATGCTTATCCCGACGAGGAGGTTTAAGTGACCGAGTCGTCTGAAAAAACCTTTCGCGGTAACTAAGAGATGGCCTAAGTGACCGAGTTGTCGGAAAAAGCTCCGTCCGGGAAACTAAGCGGAGGTCTAAGTGACCGAGTCATCGGAAAAAGCTCCGTCCGGGAAACTAAGCGGAGGTCTAAGTGACCGAGTCATCGGAAAAAGCTCCGTCCCGGTAACTAAGCGGAGGTCTAAGTGACCGAGCCGTCGGAAAAAGCTCCGTCCGGGAAACTAAGCGGAGGTCTAAGTGACCGAGTCGTCGGGAAAATCTCCGTCCCGGTAACTAAGCGGAGGTCTAAGTGACCGAGCCGTCGGGAAAATCTCCGTCCCGGTAACTAAGCGGAGGTCTAAGTTACCGAGTCGTCGGGAAAATCTCCGTCCCGGTAACTAAGCGGAGGTCTAAGTGACCGAGTCATTGGAAAAATCTCCGTCCCGGTAACTAAGAGAAGGCCTAAGTGACCGAGTCATCTAAAAAAATGCTGCCCCAGTCACTAAGTATGGCAATAAGTGATTGGGACAGCGAAAAAAATCGTAAACAGAGTTCCTTGTGAGCAACCGTCCAAACTTGAAACGAGATAACAAAATTTTGTACAAGAAGCTGGGTTGGTCTGTTCTATATGAAACGGGCTGCCAAATGGGGAATGCAAATCCTGGATGGGCAAAGAGTCGACTCATTTAAAGCCAGCCTTTTGTTAGTTGGACTACTGATCAACCCATTTTCATTCCACGAAAAGCTGAAACTCTATTCATTCGTCAATTTCAATTTTTCCAACAGCCTAAAGAATAGGCTCAAGATAATCGCAACAACAGTTGCAAGTCCCATTCCTGATAAAGGAACGTTCCCGATTTTGATGGATGCTCCGCTGATTCCGATGGCAAGAACCACACAAGTCAAAATCATGTTGTGTGAGATGTTGTAATCCACGTTTGCTTCAACAAGCATACGGATACCGCTGACCGCAATGATTCCGAATAAGAGCAGCGAAATACCGCCCATGACCGGAGTCGGGATGGAAGAGATCAAAGCTGCCAATTTTCCGCAGAAAGAGAGCAGGACAGCGATGACTGCAGCAATTCCAATAATCCAGGTGGAATATACACGGGTGATGGCCAAGACGCCGATATTTTCTCCATAAGTCGTATTCGGCGTTGAACCGACAAAGCTGGAAATGATTGTTGAAATACCGTTACTCATCATTGATCGGTCAAGCCCTGGATCTTTGACTAAATCCTTTTTTACAATATTGCCGGTTACAACAAGGTGGCCGATATGTTCCGGCACAAGTACAAGGGCCGCAGGAAGGATCAGCAAGATATCTGCCCAATTGAATTTCATTGCATAATAAGTCGGAGCGGAAATCCAGGCAGCTTCGCGAACAGCCGTCAAGTCCACCATATTCATCGAAAGGGCAATGATATAACCCGAGACAATGCCAAGGAGAATCGGAATGATTTTCAAAAAGCCGCGCATCGTGACCCAGCAGACAATTGTGATGCCGAGAGTAAGCAAGGATACGGTGATCACTTGTGGATCCGTCGCCCATGTATCAGGTGCGTCGGCGGGCTTCACTAATCCAGCCATGTTAGCTGCAACGGGAACAAGTTCCAGACCAATTACGGCCACAATGGCTCCCATAGCTGCAGGAGGAAAAATGACATCGATCCAGGCGGTTCCTACAACCTTGACAATCAATGCAACGATAACGAGCGTCACGCCGACCGCAAGGAACCCTCCAAGTGCATAAGCATAGCCTTCCCCGCCCGTGTATTTGGACAATACGGCAAAGACAGGGGAAAGAAAGGCAAAGCTTGATCCAAGATAAGCAGGAATTTTTCCTTTTGTAATAAAAATATAAAGCAGTGTGCCAAGACCATTCATCAACAGGATGGTCGCAGGGTCCACTTGAAACAGGAGTGGTACGAGGACGGTGGAACCGAACATGGCAAATAGATGTTGGAAACTGAGCGGAAGGCTCTGCAAGATGGGTAAACGCTCATCTACCTGGATTTCTCTTTGACTCATTCTTTTCTCTCCAATACAAGTTATTTGGTTAAACAAAAAGCACCTTACCCAAAAAGGCAAGGTGCTTGGTTATAATTCCACAGCAAAATTGACACGCAAAAGTCCTATTTTGCGCGCGCACCTTGTCAGCCTCACGGGACTGTTTTAAAGGTATTCTTAGTTATAATTGTCAAAAATATTATGTCAGCTGTTATATTGAATGTCAATCTTTTTTTGTCTAAAGTATAAAATTGTTGTCAAAACATATCCGCTAACTATCGGAATTTTTATGCGCGCTCTTCAAATAGTTTTACAATCTCAACGATGGTCAGTACCGATTTTTCCATTGTATCAACAGAGACAAACTCGTAAGGGCCGTGGAAATTTTCACCGCCGGTAAAGATATTCGGTGTGGGTAGTCCCATAAAAGATAGCTGTGATCCATCTGTACCGCCTCGAATGGGTGAAATCTCAGGTTCGATGCCTAATTTTTTCATCGCGTCCGAAGCGATGTCAACAATTTCTTTCACGGGTTCAATTTTCTCCCGCATGTTGTAGTATTGGTCCTTCATCTCCAAATTAACTCTGTCCGTTCCGTATTTTTCGCCCATTTCCTCGGCGATCCTGTTCATAAAACTTTTCTTTGCCTCAAATTTTTCCCTGTCAAAATCACGGATGATATAGTGAAGGACGGTTTCTTCTACATTGCCTTCAAATGAGAGTAGATGGTAGAAGCCTTCATATCCTTCCGTAAGTTCAGGTACTTCATCAGCAGGAAGACGGTTATGGAATTCGATGGCAATTTTCTGTGAGTTAACCATGATCCCTTTTGCCGTTCCGGGATGGATGTTTGTCCCTTTGACTGTCAGCTTGGCACTTGCCGCATTGAAACTTTCGTATTCCAGCTGTCCTACTTTTCCGCCGTCAACCGTGTAGGCGAAGGAGGCATTGAACGCCTCTACATCAAAACGATGGGGACCTCTTCCAATTTCTTCATCGGGAGTGAAAGCCACCCTGATTTTTCCGTGCTTGATTTCTGGATGCTTGAGCAAGTAATCCATCGCTGTCATGATTTCAGCCACCCCAGCCTTGTTGTCAGCACCTAAAAGGGTTGTCCCGTCCGTTGTTACCAGTGTGTGGCCCTTGCAGTCCAGCAGGGAAGGAAACTCGTCCGGAGACAGGACAATCTGCTTTTCCTTATTAAGAATGATATCTTTCCCATCGTAGTTTTCCACAACCTGCGGAGTGACGCCTTTTCCTGTAAAATCTGTTGCGGTGTCAACATGCGCTAAAAAGCCGATTGTCGGTACATCTTTTTCTGCGTTGGAGGGTAAGGTCGCCATGACGTATCCGTTTTCATCAATTGACACTTCTGTCATGCCAATAGATTCCAACTCATTTACCAGTTGATTGGCCAAAGTCAGCTGGCCTGGAGTGGATGGGCATGTATCGCTGTTTTCATCCGATTGTGTATCCACTTTTACGTACGAAGTAAACCTATCAATGATTTCATTTTTCATATTTTAAAAACTCCTTTCCCTTTATTATTCATATTAAGGGGAAAAATACACAAAATAAAGATGCCGACTGACCCATGTGGAGCAATCGGCATTTACTCTTCGGCAGGGACTTCCACCCAATGTTCAGCCCATGCTGAAATTTCATTCATAATCGGTTGGAGTGCCATCCCTTTTTCAGTCAATGAGTATTCAATTCTAACAGGAGTTTCGGGATATACCTGCCTTTTCACAATACCTTCTTTCTCCAGGTCCTTTAAACGTTCGGACAGGACGCGCGCACTGATCGGCATGGCCGCTTCAACTGTGCAAAAACGCTGCGGGCCGTTCAGCAGCTGGTAAATAATCAATCCGGTCCAGCGCTGTCCCAAAATACTCATTGCTTTTTCAAGTCTTGGACATGTATTTCCGTTCATAATATTCACCTCGATAATTTGATTATAACATCAATTGTTCCTTCTTGACAGATAAAATAAACTAATATATATTTACTTACATAAAGTAAGTAAATAGGAGGGTTGGTCTATCAATACAAATTTTCACCCTGTCATAGGGGCGGTAACTTTGACTGTGCAAAATGTCGAGCGCATGCTTGCTTTCTACACTGATATTCTTGGATTCAGGGTGCATGAACAGAGTCCAGGGGCGGTTTCTTTAACAGCTGATGGTAAAACTGTTTTACTTAAGCTTGAAGAGGATATAGAAGCAAAAGTCCGAAATCCGCGTACGACCGGTTTATACCATATTGCCTTTTTATTGCCTGAGCGGGCTGATTTGGCTGATGTTCTCAAACATTTGGCTCAAACCCGCTATCCGCTTCAGGGTGCGTCAGACCATGACGTCAGCGAAGCGCTTTATCTCGCAGACCCGGAAGGAAACGGAATAGAGATTTATATCGATAGAGATGCAGCCTCATGGAAATGGGAGAATGACCAGGTCTTCATGACGACAAAACCTCTCGATATCGAAAATTTAATGGAAAATGCCACGGAAGCTGGATGGACTGGAATGCCGGCTGAAACCGTCAACGGCCACATCCATTTGCAGATATCTGATTTAGAGGATTCCAAGGGGTTTTATTGTAACGGAATTAGCTTCGATCCAGTCTTGCGGTACGGAAGCCAGGCGTTGTTCATCTCTTGGCGCAAGTACCACCACCATATCGGGCTCAATACGTGGAACAGTGCCGGGCAAGGGCCGCCAAAGGAAAAAAGCACCGGTCTGAAGCATTTTACCATCATTTTCTCTGATGAAGATGAGAGAAGAGCGGCCATCGCTCGGTTGAAAGAACTAAATGCTTGGATTTCTGATGAAGGTGGAACAATAATAACGAAAGATCCGTCAGGCATTAAAATGATTTTGGAAGTTTAAAAAAAGGAGTAATTCAACATGATCAAGACAGAGCAGGGCTTTTATGCTGCGGTTAAGGAAAGACGTTCAATTTATGGAATTAACAAAGAATCACCGATTTCAAATGAAAAGATTGAAGAATTGATTGAGCATGCTATCAAGCACGCGCCATCTGCTTTTAACTCACAAAGTGCCAGAGTTGTGCTTCTTCTAGGGGAAAACCACGACAAGCTTTGGAATATTACTGAAGCTGTATTAAGAGAGATGGTACCGGAAGATCAATTTGAGCCAACTGCTCAAAAAATGGCAAGTTTCCGCAATGGATATGGAACGGTCTTATTTTTCGAAGATAAAAAAGTTGTGGAAGGGCTGCAAGAGCAATTTCCGACCTATGCAGATAAGTTCCCGGATTACGCGCTGCAATCATCCGGAATGCTTCAATACATCGTTTGGACAGCATTGGAGCTTGAAGGCTTCGGAGCAACTTTGCAGCATTACCAGCCATTGATTGACGAAGCTGTACAAGAAATCTGGGGTGTCCCGGAAAGCTGGACATTGCTGGCTCAAATGCCATTTGGCAAGCCAACTGCTGCTCCAGGGGAAAAACAGTTCCAAAGCATGGATGAAAGGTTTAAGGTCTTTAAATAAAATCCTTGGTCGCCTCGGATTGGCAACCTAGTCATAGCCGAACATAAAAAGAAAGAACATCCGTGATGTTTTTTGCACAAGTGTTAAATAAGGGATAGGTGAGCATACTGAATGTGCTCTACCTATCCTTATTCGTATCTTCATGTCCGATTTTATCACCACAACAAAATATTGCCGAACCAATATATTTATTCAACTAAAGCAACTGTAGCTGAATAAAAGGATAAATATCAGCCTTCAATTTGAGTTACAGTAACCAAACCTATTCGTTTCCTCTCCAGGTTCTTTCTAGATCCAGGCCCCAGGCGTTCTGTCTCACATTGTAAAACCGTCTAGCGATTCTTTTGAACTTTGCACACTCTTTGAGGAATCCTTCTTTTTGAAGTAGTTCCGGACCTGACATCTTCATAAAAATTCCTTCTGTAAGAGCTTCAGAAGTTGAACAAACATTTAGCCTTAAGATTACTTTTCCTCAGGACGAATAAACACTATTCCTACAAGACAAATTAACTATACAGTGTCAGCTGGAAACGAGAAGGGATAAGCACTGAAACGCACTAACGGGATAGTTTACAATGGGCACGCTCAATCCTTTTCCAACTCTCACCAACAATAAATCTAAAGTTTATATCGCGTATGGATCATTTGATTGTTGAGCGAAATGACTTTTGGAAAGAGGTAAAGTTAATGAATGTAAAAAGCACCAGAAAAGCTGGAAAGGGTGTAGGCCTAGGGGCTACTTCAGCTGTCGCGTGGGGAATAGATACTGTGATAATTGGCGTAATAATTGCCAGTACGCCTTTTAAACAGGCTACTGTCCTGGCTCCCATTATAGCTGCTTTCATGCATGACTTTTTCTCCTCCTTATGGATCTCCTTTCTTATGATTGTAAAAGGTGAATATATTAACGTATTAAAGTTGATAAAAACAAAGAGCGGAGCGATTTTAGCTCTAGGAGCATTGTCTGGTGGACCTTTAGCAATGACTTTTTATTTTCTCGGCATCCAATATGCAGGAGTGACATATACGGCAAGCATTGCTTCTATATTCCCTGGGATTGGTGCTCTGCTTGCTTTCTTTTTTTTGAAGGAAAAAATGTACGGAAGAACTTGGTTCGGCGTAATTCTAAATATCATCGGGGTGATTATATTAGCATATGTGCCATCGAAGTTTAACGTCGAAAGTAGCTTTATCATCGGAATCTTGTTTGCATTAGGGGCAGCCATATTTTGGGGACTGGAGGGGGTGATAGGTGCTTGGGGGATGAAAGGAAAAGAGGACGTTCCTCCTGTTCCTCTTTATGCCGTTAACATTAGGCAGATGACCTCCGCACTTTTTTATGGGATATTAATTGTACCATTTATTCATGGATATCCTTTAGTATTTCAAGCAGCGTCATCTAAAATCGTTTGGATAATCGTTATAGCGGGTTTATTAGGGGCAGCCAATTATTCTTTATACTACATGTCCATTGATTTAATCGGTGCTGCCAGGGGTCAATCGCTTAACAATACGTACGTTTTTTGGGCGATTGTAATCGAGATTATATTTATAGGCACCCCTATCAACGTACAATTTGTTATAGGTACGGTAATTGTACTTTTAGGCTCCGTCCTCGTTTCAGGAAACCCCAAAAAAGTTAAAGAGTCAAAGACCTGATTAATACGGTTTGGCTCTTAGTAAAAAGCAGCCCCATAAAAAGTAGTATTTGTACTTCAAAATTACTATTCAACGGTGTTCCTTTATGCTTGCTGTGGAATATTTTTCGGAATATCTTTTAACCGTTTTTTGGATGGAGAAAAATCAATTTGTTAAGTAAAGATACAGCATAATAAAAAAACATTATCTTCGGCCAGTGCTTTTTTTACATAGAAAAAAGCAAAAGCCTCTGGCTTATTATGCTCCTCCCTTATTGCTATAAATGTACCTTTATTGTTAACCTTGTTTTAAATTAAGTTGACAATGGGGTTTGCCATCCATTATTCTCTTAATATACTAAACAATAGAGGTGAACAAAGTGGGTAGTGAAGTAATAAAAACAAAAAGCCGATTAAAAACTTTGGATATGATTTATATTAGTCTATTTTCTGCACTTATGATGATCGGCGCCAATATAACTTCCTTTGTCCCATTTATGGTCATAGGGGGAGTTCCCATTACGCTGCAGGCTTTCTTTGCTGTGCTTGCAGGAGCATTTCTAGGCAGCCGTCTTGGTGCGATTTCCATGGCGGTCTATGCATTTATCGGGCTTGCAGGAGCACCGGTGTTTGCTCGTTTCCATGGGGGTATTGGGCAATTGTTCAGTCCAACATTCGGATTTATTATTGCATTCATTTTTACTGCGTATATTACAGGAAAGATTATTGAAAAAAACAGCAGGGCCTATTCGTATGTAATTGCTGCCTTGATTGGAACGGCTTTCAGCTATTTATTCGGAACGAACTGGATGTATGCAGCCTATAAACTATGGGCGGCCGCACCAGATGCTTTTTCATATAAGGTGGCATGGATTTGGATGATGGTTCCGTTACCAAAAGATATATTGTTGGCTATTCTGGCAGGATTGTTTGCCCACCGGATGCAGGGAGTAATAAAGAGGCAAAGGTGAAGGGAGAAGGAAAAATGAATCTATTTGATGTGATTGCAGAAGCTTCCCTTGCGGGAAGAGAGTTGACAGATGAGCAGGCCATGGCTGTGCTTGATTGCCCGGATGATGAGCTGTTGTCTCTTTTGAATGCAGTGTACAAGGTGAGAAGGCATTTTTACGGAAACAAAGTGAAATTGAATATGATCATTAATACCAAATCGGGCTTGTGTCCGGAAAACTGCGGCTACTGTGCCCAGTCGATTGTTTCCAAGGCACCGATTGAAAAGTATTCCATGATGAAAAAAGAGGAAATTGTTGCAGGTGCAACCCGTGCGGCCGAGTTGAATGCAGGCACTTATTGCATTGTGGCAAGCGGCAGGGGACCCGCGAACCGTGAGCTGGATATTGTAGTTGATGCAGTAAAAGAAATTAAAGATAAGCATGAAGGAATGACTGTTTGTGCATGTCTTGGAATCTTAAAACCCGATCAGGCAGAGCGTTTGAAGGAAGCGGGGGTAGACCGATACAATCACAATATCAACACATCAAGCAGTCACCATGAAAACATTACAACCTCACATACATATGACGATCGGGTCAATACAGTGGAAGCGGCAAAGGAGTCAGGCATCTCACCCTGCTCCGGCGTCATTATTGGAATGAAAGAATCGAAGGAAGATGTCATAGATATGGCGCGCAGTTTGAAGGTATTGGATGCGGACTCCATTCCGGTGAACTTCCTGCATGCAGTGGACGGCACTCCGCTTGAAGGGACCGACGAGCTGAATCCGCGTTATTGCTTGAAAGTGCTTTGTCTCTTCCGTTTCATCAATCCGACAAAGGAAATCCGAATTTCAGGCGGAAGGGAAGTCAATCTTCGAAGTTTGCAGCCGCTCGGGTTGTATCCGGCCAATTCCATTTTCATCGGCGATTATTTGACAACGGAAGGGCAAGAGGGGTCAAGGGACTGGAAAATGCTTGAAGATATGGGCTTTGAAGTGGATAGGGAACCATTAAACAGGGAAATAGCAAAAGCTTTGACGTAGACTGGGCAATTTTGCCCGGTTTTTCTTTTTGGCTTTTTTCAGTATACTGTAATTAACGACAGAAATTGGGTGTTCAATATGATTGAACTAATTTTACAAGACTCTTTTGCGGAATGGGTTATTCCGCTGACGCTCGTTATTATGTGGATTTTCAGTTTGGTGATTATTTCATTATGCCATCCTGTAAGAGCACAAAAGCAATATCACTATTCAAGTAAAGATTATCTTTTCAATATACCTATTGTTTCAGACGGATTAGCACCGGGTATTGGTCTGCTGCTTATTAAAACGGTCAGGAGGAAAGTCTGTCCTGACGATACCGAAGGGCATGTGCATCTTCTATTTAAATAAAAAAATTTAAATAGAAGGGTGAATGCACTTGAGAAAATTAATTCTTTTATTGATGCTTGCCATGACCGCTACTATGCTTGGGGGCTGCTCTGGTGTAACAAATCAGACGGGATTTTTTTATGACTCATTCGTTCGGCCGTTTGCCTGGCTCATCCATGAGATTGGAACTGTTCTCGGCGGAAACTTCGGCTTGGCACTGATTATAATAACGTTGCTGATACGTTTAATCTTGATGCCGTTTATGCTGAAGACATACAAAAATCAGCAGCTAATGAAAGTGAAAATGGATAAGCTGAAGCCGGAAATGGAAGAAATTCAAAAACGTTCCAAACAGGTAAAAACAAAGGAAGAACAGCAGAAGGTTCAAATGGAAATGATGGAGCTCTATAAAAAACACGAAGTGAATCCATTGAATATGGGCTGTCTGCCAATGCTTATTCAGATGCCAATATTAATGGGACTGTATTATGCAATCCGCAGTTCAACGGAAATAGCTTCACATACGTTTCTGTGGTTCAATCTGGGGCACTCGGATTTGTTCATGACGATTATTGCCGGCCTTGTTTATCTTGTTCAGGCGCAGGTTTCCCTTTCGACAGTGCCGGAAGCACAGAAAAACCAAATGAGGTTATTTTCATTCATATCTCCGTTCATGATTGTCTTTATTTCATTGAATGCTCCTGCAGCTTTGCCGTTGTATTGGGCAGTCGGCGGAATTTTCCTCATCATCCAAACTTGGATTGGGCGGAAATACTATAAGCAGCATCCGGAAAAAGCAGAGGGGTAAATAGGGGACCCTGATCAAGGGAGAATAAAAAGCGGTTCGATCAAAATGTGATCGAACCGCTTTTTTAGATAACTCCCTGAACAATCATCGCGTCTGCCACTTTTGTAAATCCAGCGATATTCGCACCGGCAACGAGGTTGCCGCTCTCGCCGTATTCTTCTGCAGCCTCCACGCTGTTTCGATAAATATCCACCATGATTTTCTTAAGTTCAGCATCGACTTTCTCAAGTGACCAAGCAATACGGGAGCTGTTTTGTGCCATTTCAAGTGCTGAAACGGCAACACCACCAGCATTGGATGCTTTCCCTGGAGCATAGAGAATGTCGTTTTTAAGGAAAACTTCTGCCGCATCATGTGTTGTTGGCATGTTTGCACCTTCACCAACAGCTTTTACGCCGTTGGCCACAAGTGTTTTGGCAGCTTTTTTATTAAGCTCATTTTGAGTCGCGCAAGGAAGTGCGATATCACATGGAATCGTCCAGATGCCTTCGCTGCCCTCGATATATTTGGCATGAGGGTGTTCGTTGACATATTCGGAAATTCTGCTTCTTTCGACTTCCTTCAAGTGTTTCAACGTATCAAGGCAAATACCTTTTTCGTCATAGATATAGCCATTGGAATCACTGCAGGCTACAACTTTGGCGCCATAGGCTTGCGCTTTTTCAATAGCATATATGGATACATTCCCTGATCCGGAAATAACAACTGTGCTTCCGTCAAAGCTTAGTCCTTTGTCTTTCAACATTTCATGAACAAAATAAACGAGTCCGTATCCTGTTGCTTCCGTTCTTCCAAGACTGCCGCCATAGCCAATGCCTTTACCGGTAAGGACACCCGCGTCGTAATGTCCAGCGACTCTTCTGTATTGACCGAACAGGTAGCCGATTTCCCTTGCTCCAACGCCAATGTCGCCGGCAGGAACATCAATGCCGGAGCCGATGTATTTGCTCAACTCAGTCATGAAGCTTTGCGTAAATCTCATGACTTCTCCGTCTGATTTTCCTTTTGGATCAAAGTCAGATCCACCTTTACCTCCGCCAATCGCTTGGCCTGTCAATGCATTTTTAAAAATCTGTTCAAAACCCAAAAACTTGATGATGCTCGCATTAACGGAAGGATGAAATCTAAGTCCGCCCTTGAATGGTCCAAGCGTTCCATTGAATTGCACGCGAAATCCACGGTTAACTCTTACTTTCCCTTTGTCATCCACCCAAGGTACCCGAAATGAAATCATGCGTTCCGGTTCTACGATTCTTTCTAGTATGCCGTTTTCCATATACTTTGGATTTTTCACTAATACGGGAAGAAGAGAGTGGAAGATTTCCTGGACAGCCTGGAGGAACTCAGGTTCGTGCGCATTGCGTTCTTTTACTGTATCGTACACACTTTCGATATATTTTTTGGCTGTTTGCAATTTATGAGCTTCCATTTCCATAATCATTGCCATTTACAATCACTCCCATTCACCAGTATTTTTGTTTATTTTTCAAAAAAATTCCACGTCCTAAACTTGGTACAATTCATTTTATACTTTACAATTAATCTATAGCAATACGGATATGAGATAGTTTTAATGCCTTTTTGATATGAATCATTAGAAAAGCCAAGGTGCGCACCCCTTAAGCGACAATTTGTTGGAGGAACTCCTCAGCCATTACGACAAAGTAGCTGACTTTCAACATCATGTGAATCCTCTCTGAGAATACTTTATCCTGCTTTGCGATGAGGCAAACATGCGCTTCCTTAAATATGCTTAGCCGCAGGAGCACATCCATCTGGAACTGTTAATGTCAGGCAGCCTCAAAGCGCCAGGTCCTGTCGCTTCGCTTGCACTAGGACACCTGTCCGTCGGCAGGCTCAGGCAGCGACGTCCTGTCGCTTCGCTTGCACTAGGACATCCTGTCCGTCGGAGCTAACCAAACATTAAATAGAAGGGAATCAGGTTAATGGAATTAAGGCAAATCCAGTATTTTATCGAAGTCGCCCATAGAGAACATATGACGGAAGCAGCGGAAGCTCTGCACGTTGCCCAGTCGGCTGTCAGCAGGCAGATCGTCAATCTGGAAGCGGAGCTGGGAGTTGATCTATTTATCAGGGAAGGCCGGAATATCCGTCTTACCTACGTCGGTAAAATGCTCTTAGAAAAGATGGAAACTGCCATGGACTTGATTTACGAAGCAAAAAGGGAAATTGAAGAACAGCTGGATCCGGAGCGTGGGACTGTCCGAATCGGCTTTCCCAGCAGTCTTGCCGCGTCCCTGCTGCCAACGGTCATTTCGGCTTTCCGAAAAGAACATCCGACCGTCAATATTCAGCTTCACCAGGATTCTTACCGGCATTTGGTGGAACAGGTCGTCCTGGGCGATATTGATTTGGCTCTGCTCGGCCCGGTCCCTAAAAATGATACAAGGGTTAAGAGCGAAATCTTATTTGTGGAGAATCTGGTAGCTTTGTTATATGCAAAACATCCGCTTGCTTCAAGAGAGAATCTACAACTGGATGAACTGCGAAATGATCCGTTCATTTTATCCCCTAAGGGATATATACTGCAGAATATCGTTGAAAATGCTTGTCGGCATTATGGATTCGAACCACAGGTATCTTTTGAAGGGAAAGATATTGATGCGATCAAGGGCCTTGTAGCGGCAGGTCTTGGAGTTACCTTACTACCGGAAATCACTCTTGTAGACAGCCTGCCGCGGACAACTGTCAAGGTGCCGCTTGCCGAGCAGAATGTGACCCGGACTGTAGGGATGATCATTCCGAAAAACCGGAAACTGATGCCGACGGAACTTCTTTTTCACAAGTTCTTGAAAGAGTTTTTCCATACGTTGAGCGGCTATCAGTAAAGATCTGAAAGTCATATATATTACCATTCAAACCAGAGATTACGCCTTGGATTTCTTATGATGGATTAGCGTCAGATTGTGATATGATATGAATACAACGAAATTAACTGATGGGGGAAAGCCGCATGAAAAAGGTTTATGAAGGTAAAACGAAAACCGTATTTGAATTGGAAGATGGAAACTACTTATTGAAATTCAAAGATGACGTTACCGGAGAAAACGGTGTGTTTGACCCAGGAGCGAATACTGTCGGTTTAACAATTGAAGGGGCAGGGCAGACTGGGCTTCGTTTAACTAAGTATTTCTTTGAAATCTTAGGAGAGAAGGGAATTCCAACCCATTACGTTGATGCAAATATTGAAGAGGCGACAATGACTGTTAAGCCGGCGGAGATGTTCGGAAATGGCCTCGAAGTGATCTGCCGTTATCGCGCGGTAGGAAGTTTCCTTCGCAGATACGGAATGTATGCAGAAGAGGGCCAGGAGTTGGATGGATTCGTTGAAGTGACATTGAAGGATGACGTCCGCCAGGATCCACCGATCAGTGAAGATGCATTGGCTATGCTCGGTATTTTAAGCCATGATGAATATAAAAGATTGAAGGAATTAACAAGGGAAATCGGAGCGGTTGTAAAAGACGAGCTTCAGAAAAAGGGAATCGATCTTTATGATATAAAGTTGGAGTTCGGCAGAGCCGGTGACAACAATGAAATCACCCTGATCGATGAAATTTCCGGTGGGAATATGAGGGCATACAAAAACGGTGAATATATCGAGCCTTTGAAGCTCGGTGAATTGGTTCTTAGCGAATAGAGTTTGTTTAATAAGACTGTTGATTTTCGTTACAGGCGCACGCTTTCCGCGGGCGGTCGGTGAGCTTCCTCGTCAAATCGGTCCGCTTTGGGGAAAAGCCGTTCTTCGTGACAGTATTACCTGCGGGGTCTCACCTAGACACGCTTTTTCCCTTGTCTGGCTGGGGGCTCCAAGCGTCTGTTGATGCTAGACGTCACCTTCCGCCTTTTTAGCAGGAGTCGTCACCTTCCGTTACAATGCAATGAACTCGATAAAAACAGTGAAAAGTGTACAAATCCTAAATGTAAAGCATTTTAATGCATATTTTTAGAAGCATCTGGACACTTTCCATTCATCAAGAACGCTCCAGTTTAGGCGTTACTAATGGTTGCGGTTGCCCACGCTTTTTATTTTCCCAAATTGTTATTATCAGATTTAAGTCTGTATATAAATAAGGAGGAGAAAAGTTGGATCAATTTATGAAAAGAGCAGTAGAGTTGGCAAATGATTCGGTAAAGGAAGGCGGTCAGCCGTTCGGGGCTGTTCTTGTCAAGGACGGAGAGATTATTTCGGAGGGCATCAATGAATTGCACCTGAAATATGATATAAGCGGCCATGCTGAATTGATTGCCATTCGGAAGGCTCAAGAGGAGCTGCAAACGCTGGATTTAAGCGGCTATACGATGTACGCGAGCGGGGAACCCTGCCCGATGTGCATGACGGCCATTTATTTTTCCGGAATAGACAAGGTTTACTACTGTGGAACTGTCGAAGATGCCAAAGCCGCTGGACTCGGCAAATCGGTCTATGTGTATGACCAGCTGGCGTTGCCGCGAGAAAAGCGGGATGTAAACATGCTACATATGCCGTTGACGCAGGGCATGTCTAATCCGATGGAAAACTGGAAAGAAAAAATAGAGAAGTAAGCCTGAAGGGAGTTACAGGCATGCGGATTGTTTCTTTGTGTCCCAGCAATACGGAGGTTATCGGATATTTGGGGAAGGAAGACCTGCTGGTTGCTGTAGACGATTATTCCAATTGGCCGGAAAGTATAAAAGATCTGCCAAGAGTGGGGCCGGATTTGACCATCGATATGGATAAAGTCGAATCAATGCAGCCTGATCTTGTCATAGCTTCTCTCAGTGTCCCGGGGATGGAGAAAAATATTTATGAACTCAGCAAGCGAAACATTCCCCATATTGTTCTGAACCCCAATTCCCTGGAGGAAATTGCAGTTGATATAGAAACAGTGGGAAAGTCGCTTGGCTGTCCGGAATTGGGAAAAGAAAGATCTGCCCATTTCAAGGAAGAGATTCAGCGATGCCGGCTAGCGGCCAAAGACAGAACAGGGGACTTCTCAATTTACTGGGAGTGGTGGCCCAAGCCAGTCTTTACACCGGGTGGTGCAAATTGGCTAACTGAAATCAGTCAACTTGCAGGAGGCACGAATATTTTTGCAACTGAGCCACAGGCGAACGTCCAAACGGATTGGGAGGAAGTCGCGAAAAGGAATCCGGACCATATTTGTATGGTCTGGGTAGGTATTGAAGAAGAGAAAGTCAGGCCGCAGGCTTTGAAAAAACGGCCTGGATGGGAAAAGATCAAGGCTGTCCAAAGCAATCAAGTGCATGTTCTCGGCGACTCCCTTTATTGCAGGCCGTCGCCGAGGCTTTTGTTGGGGCTTGAAAAGCTCATACTAACATTGTCGGGTCAATCTCCTGTGCGGTAGACATTCTTTGCCGCGGGATGGGGATTGACCCATTTTAATTGAATAAAAGGAATGACAGCCAGCCCGGCCGCCAATAGCGGTGCAGCAAGTAGAAGCCCGGAATGGACAATGGCTCCGCCAAGCAATGCTCCCAAGCCAATTCCTAAGTTTAAGGCAGACATATTCAAGCTTAAAGCCAACTCTCCAGCCCTTGGGTCAACATTGATTAAAGCTGCCTGAAGGGCCGGATTTGTTGACCACATGACGAAATTCCAAATAAATACAATAGCGGCGAAAAAGAGAAGGACTGAAAGGCTCGCTTTCAGCAAAAGCATGCTCCCGATAAATAAAATACAGGCTGCGGTCAATGTTTTTTTCGAACCCGCCCAATCTGTTATGCCGCCTCCTGCACCTGCACCTACTGTACCTGCCACTCCGGCAACAAGTAAAATAAAACTGACAGCCTCCAAAGAATACCCAGCGCCTGTCATGAATGGGCTGATATAAGAATAAACAATATAATGGGCAGCTAGCAAAAGAGTTGTGATCACAAGTAAGTTGGTTACTTCCCGATTTTTTATCAGCCTGGTAATCGAATGACTTTCTGATGTACCTTCAGATTTGATGGAAGGGAAGACGAGAAATATCAATAAAAAACATATGACAGAACCCAAGACAATCATCCAAAATGCAGATCGCCATCCCAAAGAAATACCGATGAAAGTGCCTAGCGGAACTCCAAAAACATTGGCGGCACTAAACCCCATATAGACAAGCCCCAATATTTTCCCCTGGCTTCCCGGATCGGCCATCCTGGCAGCTGTTGACATAGTTACGACAATAAAGGCAGCGGCGGATAACGCGGTGAGCGGTCTGACAATGGCAAGCATCAGAAACGAAACGCTCAAAGCTGACAAAAGATTCCCTATGATGAACATGAAAAGTGAAACCAATAATACTCTTTTGCGTTCATATTTGGCAGTCATTCCTGCGAGAAGCGGTGCGCCGATCGCAAATGAAACGGCATATATTGTAATCAGCTGCCCGACGAGTGATTCTTTTGTATGTAAGTCTACAGCAATCAATTCTAATATTCCTGTTATGATCAGTTCTGCTGTTCCAACAACAAAGGTACCCATGATAAAAATAATTAATAATCCTTTTTTCATTTTTTCAACCACTTTCTGTAAAACACTCATTTATATACATAGACAATGATGGCATTTCAAAAGTACAATAGCAATAATGGATGGGAATATTTAAGCATTTCACCCAAATATTAATTTAAAGGGTGCAAAAGAAAGGAATCGGACATAAGTGATGAGACATTACGTTCAGATGACAAGAAAAAAAAGAATACTTATCGTTCTATGCTTAATATTCGCTGTCACATTATTTATCCCCACCCCTTATTATTTATTCCAGCCGGGGTCTGTGGAGGAATTGAGCTCAAAGGTAACAGTCGAAGCAGGTGAGAAAACCGAACAGGGGCATTTATATTTGACCACTGTCCTGTCTGTCAAGGCAAGTAATATTTATTATTTGGCATACGGCCTTCTTGCTCCGCATACAGATATTCAGCGCTCACATGTTGTAAAAGGGGACATGTCTGAAAAGGAATATAATCGCTGGCTCACTTACTTGATGAAATCCTCTCAGGAGAATGCCATCACTGCCGGGTTGAAAGCGGCAGGTGAAAAGGTGGAAATCATCCCCGAAGGAATGATTGTGAGAAATTTTAGCAAAACATCAAAAGCAAAAGGAATTATTGAAGCAGGGGATATCATCTTTGAAGTGGACGGCAGAAGCGTCGTAACAACTGAGGAGCTGCTTGGATATTTTAAAGAAAAAAAAGCCGGGGACTCGGTACGTGTCGTATTCACCCGTGATGGGGAAAAGAAAGAGGAGCAGGTCGAACTGATTCCACTGCCGGGAAAAAAATCACAACCAGGCATCGGTATTGGTCTTGAGGAATATGTGGAAGTGAAGTCCGACAAGAAAGTCAATATTCAGGCGGGAGATATAGGCGGACCGTCCGCCGGCCTTATGTTCTCACTTGAAATCTATAGACAGCTGGCAGGCGAGGATGTGACCAAAGGATATGAGATTGCCGGAACAGGTACAATCGACAAGGATGGCAATGTAGGTCAGATCGGCGGCATCGCTGAAAAAATCGCAGCCGTTGACAAAGCTGGAATGGATATATTCTTTTGCCCGAAGGACATTCATCCAGATGATACAAACGAAAAGGAAGTAAAAGCGGAAGTTGAAAAATATGGATATGACGTTAAAATAGTACCGGTTAAAACATTGGAGGAAGCAGTGAATTATTTAGACAAGCTTCCTCCAAAGCCATAGGAGGCAATCAACATGTTAAAGCGTACAGGCAAATTATTTTTGGCAGGTATTTTAAGTATTGGTTTTTTATTTTATGGACAGGGAAAAGCTTCGGCAGAAACTGATGATGTCATTAATGAAAAGCTTGGTGTGCCGATTGTGGTTTATGGTGAAACACTGACAGCGGAGCAGAAAGAGGAAACCAGAAAGCTTCTTAAGGTGGATAATCCGCAGAACGTCGATGAGATAACAGTCACTGCCCAAGATTTGGCCCGTTTAATCAATGGGAATCCAAATTCCCGAATGTTTTCATCTGCTAAAATCACATTAAAAGAGAAGGGGAACGGACTCGTAGTAACGATTGTCACTCCGGGAAACATTACTGAAGTAACAAATCAAATGTATGCAAATGCTCTTTTGACAGCCGGGGTGGAAAATGCGAACGTCGATGTGGCATCGCCTGTGAAAGTGACAGGACATTCAGCTCTTGTCGGAATCTATAAGGCTTATGAGAGCAAAGGGGAAGTCCTGGATAAAGATCGCATGGAGGTTGCCAATGAGGAGTTGGAATTGGCAACAGAGCTTGCGGATAAAGAAGGCATGAGCGATGAAAAGGTGACCGAGCTTTTGACAGAGATTAAGAAAATGATTGCGGAACAAAATCCTGCAACGAGGGAAGACGTAGAACAAATCGTTCAAGAGCAATTGAACAAAATGAACATTGAGCTTAGCGAGCAGGACCGCCAGCTCCTGATAGACCTTCTTGATAAAATGAGATCTTTGGATATTGACTTTGGCCAAGTAAAACAACAGCTTGAGGATATTTCCAAGGATATTAAAGGAAAGCTGGAAAAAGTTGTTGGCGATGAAGGATTCTGGGACAGTGTATCGAACTTTTTTCAAAAGCTGATTGATTCCATCCGTGATTTATTCAAATAATGATAGTTTGATAAGGGGGAGTGGATAAGTATGAAGGCGGAAATTTTATTCCTTGCCAGCAAAGAGATTCAAAGGGCAACCGATATAGCGGAATATGTTGAAAGCGGCAGTTCCCGCTTCAATCCAGTATGGATTGATGGGAAGTTTTATGTAGTCATCAAGCCACTGGAAGAAAAGAAGGAGACTTATGAAGAGGTCCGTCATTTGGCGGGAGGGATTGCAAGGGATTTGAGTTCCCGGAAAGTGGATGCGGCCTCTTTGAATGTTGATGAACTGGCAAAGGGTGTTCCTGGACTTGAAAAGGGAGAAGCAGTACAGGCTTTTGTGGAAGGCTGGCATCTTGGTTCCTATCAATTTTTTACATATAAGTCTAATAAAACACCGTTTCAAACCAAACTTGGATTGGAAGGTTCCAAGGATCTTGAATCATTCATTCGGGAAGGGGAGATAAGGGTGCAGGCTGTATCATTTTCGAGAGATCTGATGAATGAAGTGCCGAATGTGCTCAACCCCGAGACATTTCCTGAGGTGTTAAAGGAAGCATTTGAGAGTGAAAATGTGGAAGTGAACATATACAGGAAACAGCAATTGGAAGAATTGGAGATGCATGGGGTATTGGCTGTCAATCGAGGAAGCAAATATGACCCTGCATTTGTCGAGATGGTTTATCGCGGAGATGAGAGTAAACCGCTCATTGCACTTGTTGGAAAAGGCGTTACGTTCGATACGGGTGGCATCAGCTTGAAAAGCGGCCGCAATATCAGTGATATGCGGATGGATATGGGAGGAGCGGCGGCTGTCGCAGGAGCGATGAAGCTTTTGGCTCTATCGGGAGCGAAAGTGAATGTCACAGCCCTCATTCCTATGGTGGAAAATATGCCCGACAATTCTTCGTTGCTTCCTTCCGAGGTTATCCGGTATAAAAATGGACTGACTGTTCAAGTGGGAAATACCGATGCAGAAGGGCGTCTCATTTTGGCGGACGGCATTATCCGAGCCGGAGATTTGGGAGCAGAATATATCATTGATATCGCTACGCTTACAGGAGCTGTCGTCAATGCGCTTGGTTCAAAAGTAGCCGGCGTTTTCGGTAATGAAGAAATAGCTGTACAATTGAAGCGGATTGGCGAAAGCAATGGCGACCGTGTTTGGCCGCTTCCGCTGGTCGATGATTATGATCGTTACCTGGACAGTGATTACGCAGACTTGTGCAATATCAGTTCAAAAGGTGAAGCTGGAGCAATTACTGCTGCACTATTCCTTCGGCGTTTTGTACCTGAGACGGCAAACTGGCTGCATGTTGATATGGCTGGCGTAATGGAGAGCAGTGGTGCATCCGGGTACTATCCAAAATCCGCGACAGGGTTCGGAGCAAGGCTGCTGGCGGATTTCGCAGTGGAAATTTCTAAATAAGAAGGCTCTGCTATCCCTATTGTTGTTTTTAATAAGTTTAGTTGATTTAGAAGAAATCAACAGAATTGATTAATAGCGCAAAAAAACTCCTGGGAACATATTCCCAGGAGTTTTCCTTGTTTTTAAACGTAGAAAATAAGAATTACGATAAAGTATACAACCATCGCAATCAAACCCACAGGAACACCAAAACGTGCCCACTCGCGGCTTGTAATATTTAATTTTCCCGCAGCAATAATGTTCGGGATGTTTCCTGGAATGAGCATTCCACCACTGATCAAGAGCCCAAGTAAAATAGAGATAAGAGTCGGATCACTCATTTGAGGGCTGATTTCAGCTGCAGCCAATGTCGCATTATCCAGGATGGCCGAAATCATGTTGATCCAGTACAGGACTTGCGGACTGAGTCCAAGCAAATATTTTTCAATAAACGGCTCGAAACCTGCACCAAGTAATGTAAGACCCATAACGAATAGATAAACTTTAAATGCACGGATTAAAATCTCAGGATAGCTTTCTGCTTCCAGGCTTGTTGTAAGTCCTTCATCGCTTCTTTTTGGATTAACGATGATAGCAGCAAGAATACCAAATAAAACGACTGCTGGAATGACATCCGGACCGATTAGCTCAAGCAAGTAGAAGAAGTCTTCGTTCAACTTACTCACGGCAATTGTTGATAAAGGCTCGCCAATCGGAGTCAAAGCTGCACCTAATCCGATAGAGAAACACGCTAGGATAACTAGGCGGATTTCTGCTTGTCTATCAAGGCGCAATACGCTTACAATCACTACTAAAACAATAGCAGCAATGATAGCTGTAATGATACTTGAAACTAAACCGAGAACGATTACAACGAGAGCGATAAACAGACGAGACGGAATGGCTTTGCTCATTCCAAGAATCCCTTTTTCAATGGATGCTTGGAACCACTTGAACAAAAGACCGGCAATAAGGACCGCTAGCGTGATATGTATAGGATCCACCAACGCTTTGGTAAAAAGTTCTCCGTTCAACACATGGCTGATCCAAGCTGCTAGAATACCCATGACAAATAAAAAGGCTTCCAAATTCTTTTCTACAATACCTACAGTAAACGGCAAGAATAAAACTAGAATTAATATAATAGTTAAACCAAGAATCATAACCCCATATCCTTTTCTATA
This sequence comes from Siminovitchia acidinfaciens, assembly GCF_003605385.1. Taxonomy (GTDB): domain Bacteria; phylum Bacillota; class Bacilli; order Bacillales; family Bacillaceae_C; genus Siminovitchia; species Siminovitchia acidinfaciens. The sequence continues at coordinate 90,128 of NZ_QYTV02000001.1, forward strand.
TAATTTCAACATTTTCTATTATATATGAAAGCGGATAAAGAAGAAAGTAGTACAATTTTACAATCAAAATTATTAATAATAAGGCTTATAGGGAACTTTTATTGCCAGTTTGAAAGTTTGGAAGCAAGGCATGCAAAAGTAAATCAGGCCAAGAAAAACGATTTGTTTTCCTGGCCTGATGGTTTTTTTATAAGCTCTTTTTATGCAAAAGTCGCCCTCCGCTTTTCTTACTGTCCAGCTCCAGCGCCTATCGACTAGTGTGCTTCCTTCAACTCGTTTACGATAAGTCGAGAACGAAAGACTATCGTCTTTCGACTCTCCTTTATCTCACTCGTTTCAGTCCAGCACATACGTCGATGGGCAGGCGCTTCCGCTTTTCTTACTGCAATCCACCAACCATTTTCTCATAGTCAACTGGTTTAGGTGCTACTTTTGATCTTTCAAGCGCCGGTGTATCGGGGCGTGCAACTTGATAGACTGCCGCACCTACGATTTCCGCTGTTTCCTGAAGTTTTTCCTTGCTGATCTTATCAAGTGAATCCTCAGGCGTATGGTACCAAGGTTCTACCGGATTGTGGATGAACAAGGCTGCTGGAATGCCGGCATAGTGGAACGGTACATGATCGCTTCGGCTCTCCTGACCGTAAGTTAACGGTGTGCCGGTCCTTACTCCAGCTGCTGCCGATAGATCGGTGACTGTGTTCTTCTGGCCGTCAACTGTGAACATGACAAGCTCCCCAGCGTCGCGGCTTCCAACCATATCCATTTGCCACATGCCGACAATTCTATCAATCTCACCTTGGGAGAGGGAATCGACATACTCGTATGAGCCGATTAGTCCAAGCTCCTCCGCACCAAATGTAACAAAGCGGATTTCTGTGTCAGTAGGCATGTTTGCCATTACTCTAGCCAATTCTAGAGTGGCCGAGACTCCGGAAGCATCGTCATTTGCACCAGGCGCTCCTGGAACAGAATCATGGTGTGCTCCGACAACGATAATTTGGTCAGTTGCCTTATTCTTTTGAGTCGGCTTCTTAACAGCAATGACATTATGGGATGTTTCTTCTACGACTTGGCCTCCAGTAATGCTGACAGTTGCGGAAACGGTCTGACCGCCAGCCAGAGCGGCTGCCAATCTTTGTCCATCAGCTTGGGAGATGGCGGCGGCCGGTACGTAGTCATCACTAGGTTCGCCTAATGTTCCATTGATTCCACCTGGAGCATTATTGTAGATGATTACTGCAGATGCTCCTGCTTCTGCGGCGTTTAGTACTTTTTCAGCAAAGGAAAAATCCCCGCGTTGTATTAGAGCTATCTTTCCTGTAACGTCTTTTCCTTCGAAGTCAGAAGGTGCTCCCAATCCCACATGTACCAGATTGGCAGTAACGTTTCCGTTCGGGGTGTATGTAAATCCGGAAGATGATAGAGTTTGACCATCTGCAGAGACTGATACCTTTGGAGCATAATAATTTTCAAATGTGAATGGCTGAATTTCTGTTTCATAACCATAGGAAGAGAACTCTGCTTCAATATACTTGACGGCATTCCACTCCGCTTCTGTTCCGGCAACCCGTGGTTCTGCGGATAGAAGGGCGATGTGATTATACATATTGTCGGCGCTTATCTTTTTGATAATTTTATTATCAAAAGCTTTTTGAGCTTGCGGCGGGGGTGCGTTTGTATCCTTGGCATAGGCAGCAGGAACCCCAACTGCTAAACTGGCGGCAATCAATAGTGCTGCGAACGGTTTTTTTCTTACTACCACTATGAATCAATCCTCCCAAATAATTTAATATATTACTATATCAATTATAGCAACTATTCCAATAATTCAGGAAGCGAAGATGGACCTATTATTAAATCGGGACTTTTAGATTGGAAAAGGAGGGGAATTAACAAAAAAAGGAGGTCATATAATCATTTAAACATATAAAAGGAGGTCGGTATTCATTGCGAAACCGGCTTTTTAATGATGCAAGCATGTTGCATGAAAAATGTAAGAAATTTTCTTACACGCACCGGATAGTCCTTGTGGCAATTTTCAGCGGATTGGCAGCGGTCTTTCAATCGGCGGGCGCATTACTTCCGGGAATAGGGTATTTCATCAGTCCGCTGACAACCGCTCCAATCATTTTTTGCGGCATACTTTCGGCCCGCCTTGGTTTTCTATCCTACTTGCTTACAAATCTTTTACTACTATTTTCACAACCAAGTGAACTGATTATCTTTCCTTTCACCACAGGGCTTTTGGGTCTTGCTATCGGTATTGGTTTCCTGGTTTGCAAAAAACAGATCACTCTCAACATAACTGCCTGTTCTGTATTGACAATAGGAATAATGACTGTCTTATATGGGTTTAAATTCCCGCTGCTGGGACCAGTGGCATCAACAACACCTATACTGTCTACAATTGCGGGCATTTTACTGTTTTCAGCTGTTTACGGCTGGATATGGGTGCAAGCAAGCAGGGTTCTGTTAAAAAGGATTAATAGAATCATTGCTTAAAAAATTTCCAGCTCACTGTTACGCCGGAGCCCCTGACAAGCATTTCCAACTGTATATATGTAATATTGATCGACGTATTCAAACCCTTAGTAAAATTTCTATCTTATAACCGGGCAGCAAAGCGATATCTTTTGGAGTTGTTTTTCTACTCACCTTTTAATCCTCTCGAATAATCATCTTTTTAATGATTATTCGAGAGGGACTTTTAATAATACTTAAGATTGAGGCATTGGCATATCAAATAAAATTAGTTCTCTTGATGAAATAGCCGCTTGAAACATTTTCTCAAATTCCTCTAAACTCTGTGGTCTAAGCCCTTTAATACCGAAGCTTTCGGCGAGAAGGACAAAATCAGGATTTTCGAATGAAACCCCGACGCTTTTTCCGAGCTTTTTTTTCATCATTTGCTGTTCAAGCTTCAATACCCCATCGTTCAATACGATGATGACGATGGGCACGCCGATTCTTTTGGCGGTCTCCAACTCCGATAATGTCATTAATGCACCGCCGTCGCCTGTAATGCAGATTACAGGATCGTTCGGACGGGCAAGTCTGGCACCAATTGAACCGGGGATGGCAATCCCCATGGAAGCGAGTCCGTTTGAAATGATCAGGTTGCCGGGGCGTTTTGGTTGATATGTCCGTGCGATAGCCAGTTTGTGAGCACCTACGTCAGAGAGAACAACAGCGTTTTCTGGTGAAAGCATTTCTATTACATGGAGTATATTTTCAACTGACAATGGCCGGCTTGTTGTATCGTAAAAATCTAAACCGATTTGATATGTTTGCTCAATCTTTGGCTTCAGATTCCCAGAAGGAGACCAACTTTTGACCAAATCGTCAGAAGCATTCAGCATTGGAAGCGTCTGATTCAAATGGCCAATGATTTCAACAGCCACTGGATAATACTCGTCCGGATCCGGTGGCTGCGAGTCTATATGTAAGATGGGGGTTTTCATGCGATTCCATTCCTTAGGAAGTTTTTCAATTGTATCAAATCCGATGACAACCAATAGATCTGCCTCATCAATTCCTGATAAGACCAAATCATTTTCATTGAACCCAAACGTAAAATAATTATTGGGAGCTTCTTTTGGAATCACACCTTTTGCCATAAAGGAGTGAGTGACAGGCGCCTGAAGCTTTGAAATGAAATCATTCGCTTCCTGGCAGGCATTCTGCCTAATCACTTTATCGCCAATAATCACAAACGGCCTTTGGCTTTGATTTAAACATGAAATCGCAAGCTGGATGGTTTGGGGGGCAGGCATAACATGCTGTTTCTCAGGGATTGGCAAAACCTTTGGAGGCACCGCTTCGATTGCAAGGTTTTCAGGAAATTCGAGGAAAACGGCTCCAGGTTTTTCTTCACCTGCAGTTATGAATGCTTTGCGAACGATTTCAGGTATGGTGTCAGCATCTTTGATTTGGACCGACCATTTTGTAGCAGGCCTCATAACAGCGGTCATTTCGATAAACTGATGAGAATGCTTATGCTGCCTATCAAGTCCGGCCTGCCCTGTAATGGCGACAACAGGTAAACCGTCAAGTGTAGCCGTTGCCAAGCCAGTTAACAGGTTCCCCGCGCCGGGACCCAAAGTTGCCGTGCAAACTCCAGGGCTTTTTGTAAGCTTCCCGTAGACGGTTGCCATAAAAGCAGCCCCTTGTTCATGGCGGACTGGAATATACTTTATTTTATCTGAACGGGAAATCGACTCAACCAGATCAAGCGTCTCTTTACCGACAATTCCAAAGACATATTCGACACCTTCATTTTCCAAACACTGCACCAACACATCTGTTGCTTTCATATTTATCCTCCAGTGAAAAAAATATGTATTCTTGATAGCTTTCTACAATAGGCATACGAATATGACTGTTTTTAATGGATCTCTGTCGAAGATTTTAATAAGGAAAGACCTTTTTGTTATTTCCCCGGCAATAATCGACAAATTATTTCCTCGGGAATAATCGACACTTGGGAATACATCAATAGGGGTGAGACAGTTGGAAATACAAAAGACAAAGGGGCTCAAGCCCAATGATACTGTCGGACTGATGGCACCCGCAGGGCCTGTCAATCACGAGAAATTGAATAAAGCTGTCACGGCACTACAGGAGTTCGGCTTTCATGTAAAAGTCGGAAGGACGTGCCATTTGGAGTATAGAGGCTACCTGGCGGGAACGCCTGATAAACGTGCGGCAGAATTAAATGCTATGTTCTCTGATCAAGAAATAGCGGCCATCTTTTGTTTGAGGGGAGGGTATGGTTCTCCGCAAATTTTGCCGCTTCTTGACCCGCAGTTGATAAAAAATAATCCGAAATTATTTGTCGGCTATAGTGACATTACCGCGTTGCATATCTACTTACAGCAAGAATGCGGGCTTCCTACGATCCATGGACCGATGCCTGCTTCGGATTTGATTGATGCCGCTCCATTTACAAAGGCAGGGGTTCTACAGTTATTAATCAACTCTTCTCTAACTGGTGCGGTCATGAATCCGCCGGGAGAAAAGCTGGAATGCATGATTCCCGGAAGCGCAAGCGGGATATTGACAGGAGGAAACTTGAGCTTAATCACTGCATTGATGGGTACCCCATATGAAATAGACACCAAAGGAAAAATTTTATTTCTGGAAGAAATAAATGAGGAACCTTATAAATTGGACAGAATGATGACCCAGCTTGCAATGGGCGGTAAATTTGCAGATGCAGAGGGGGTTGTACTCGGTTCTTGGTCAGGCTGCCAATCGGATTTCAACGAGGATATCAAGGAGATATTCAACGAAATCCTTGCTCCAATTGGGAAGCCTGTCCTATACAATTTAAGAGCGGGCCATTGCAGCCCGATGGTGTCTTTGCCGTTCGGGGCATTCGTGAAAATTGATACGGATAGAAGTGAGCTAATCATTAAAGAAGGAATCATACAATAGGCAGAGTTCTTGCTAAGCGAGATTTTCCATTATAAGATAATGAATAATTTAATAATTTACACTAATATATTGACAGATTAGGAGCAGGCATTAGCAATGACGACAACAAACTTGGTGATTTTGCAGACAGGAGACGTTCATGGAAACATCTTTCCAATCAACTATGGAACAAATGAATATGCTGACGTTGGGCTCGGAAAAGTTTCGACCCTCGTTAAAAGGGTGCGGAAAAACAATGACAAAGTCCTATTAATTGATAATGGCGATTTAATCCAGGGAACACCGCTGACGTATCACTATGTCCATTCAGATGATAATAAACGTCTACCTAACCCTATGGTGGCTGTCTTGAATGAAATGCAATATGATGCCGGGGTTTTCGGAAACCACGAATTTAATTACGGTTTGGGCAACCTGAAAGCAGCCGTTAAACAGTCGAAGTACCCATGGCTGTCGGCTAATATTTTGAATGCCGCCGATCAAGCCCCTTATTTTGGCCAGCCATACAAAATGAAGACATTTGCCGATGGGTTGAGGGTGGCAGTATTAGGATTGACAACCCCATACATACCGTACTGGGAAAAGCCGGAGAACATTATTGGAATTGAATTTGCCGACCCTGTTAAAACAGCCCAAAAATGGGTGCCGTTTTTAAAAGAAAAGGAGCATGCCGACATTATTGTTGTTTCCTACCATGGCGGCTTTGAACGGGATTTGGATACTGGAGAGCCGATTGAAAAGATAACAAGGGAAAATCAGGGCTATCGGCTATGCATGGAGGTGCCAGGTATTGATGTGCTATTAACAGGCCATCAGCACCGGCAAATTTATGGAAAAGAATTAAACGGCGTTATTGTCCTGCAGTCGGGAAGTTCAGGCTCCTATCTTGGAAAGGCTGTTTTGACGCTTGAAAAAGAAGGCGGACAATGGAAGGCCGTGAGCAAACAATCCGAGCTTATATCTGTAAAAGGAGTGCCTGAAGACCAGGCGCTACTTGATAAATTAAAAATCTATGAGAATAATACCCAAGCGTGGCTAGATCAGCCAATCGGAAAAATAGACGGGGATATGCTAGTGGAAGATGCCATGAATGTAAGGTTAAAGGACAATGCCCTGATCGAATTTATCAACAAGGTGCAAATGGATGCAGCCGGCGTGGATATTTCTACTACAGCCCTGTTTGACAATGAGTCGCCGGGATTCCCCAAGAACGTAACGATGCGTGATGTTGTGTCAAATTATATTTACCCGAACACTTTGAAGGTCGTGCGTATTTCCGGACAAGACATGCAAGAGGCACTGGAGCGTTCCGCCTCATATTTCATGCAATACACCGGCAAGGAAATAAAAGTGAATCCGACTTTTACTACACCGAAGCCGCAGCACTACAATTACGACATGTGGGAAGGAATCGACTATGTCATCAATATCTCCAATCCGGAAGGGGAGAGGGTCGTCAAACTCGAATATAAGGGCGCCCCTGTCCAGGCGGACCAATCATTCGATGTGGTTATGAGCAATTACCGGGCAGGAGGCGGCGGACAATACTTCATGTACCAGGGCAAGCCCGTCATAAAAGAAATACAAATTGATATGGCCGAGCTGATTGCCGACTATTTCCGCAGGGAAAAAACAGTGAAGGCAACCGTGAATGACAACTGGAAAGTTATTTATGATTAGTTTTTATGAAAAAGATGGGTGAAGTGTTGTATGAATATTCGTTTTGAAGTGATTTTGTGCAGATCCAGATCCGGCGCTTAGCGACTATCAAACTTCGCCTGCCCCCTCTACGAAAAGTCAACATCGGCTCGAGGTCATAAGCCAATCGCTACTGAAGGCAAACTACGCTTTCTTCAGCGCTCGTCTTGTGCTTTTCGGGGCTAACAGGGCGTTTCCGCATTCGGTATTGTTTGTACGTCGCTAAACGAGCGCTTACGCTTTTCTTGTAAAAGAAGCATTGACCAAGCCGCCGATCAGGAGGACAGCAGCAGTTAAATAGAACCAGATCATCAGTACAATGATACTCCCAAGCTGTCCATAAAGCTGTGAATAGTTAATATAAGATACGTAGTATGCAAAGCCGATGGAGGCTCCCTGCCAGCCGACTGTTGAAAAAATAGCCCCAGGCAGGACTGATGAAAAGGGGATTTTACCGCTGGGCACAAATTTATAAAACAGAAGAAAAAATAAAAATAAATAAATTGTTCCTATTCCCCATTTAATTACAAACCATAATTCATAAAACAGGGCGGGCATTTCGAGTCGGGAGGATAAAAATACCCTTCCGATTTCTTCTCCGATAGGTACTAGAAGAGAAACGGTTAATGTCACCATAAGGATGGCTGTTAAAAACAGATCTTTTCCAAGCGCCAGGAAAAATCCTTCCTTTCTAATGATGCCATATGCATCGTTCATAGCCCTGACAAGAGATTGGACGGCCATGGAGGATATCCAAAAAGAGGCAATCAAACTGAAAGAGGCGAGTTTTGTCCTCTGCCTGTCCAAAATAAAGGTAACATTGTTCTCGATAAGCGCATAGCTCCCTTTGGGGGCAAACTGTTTGATGGCAGCTAATACATCCGTCGAATAAATGGGTAACAAGCTGAGCAAAGAGAGGACAAAAATAAGAAAGGGGAAGATGGATAACATAAAAAAATAGGCCATTTGGGCAGATTGATCATGAAATCGCTCTATAAAAAAGCGTTTGAGAATATCCAAAATGAACCTCATTTCCATCCTCCCCTGGAATTGCCGCGTTTATTTACATTATTCCCGTACTCTTAAAATTATTTTCCCGGCATTTTTATTTTCTTCCATTAAAGTGTGGGCTTCATTAGCGTCTTTCCAATCCCAAATTGAATCAATGATGGGAGTGAGTCTGCCTTCACGGAATCTTTCAAGGGCATACTCGGAAAAAGCTTTTGTCAGGTCCGCTTTTCTTTCAACGGATTGGGAGCGTAACGTGGTGCCGGTCACCTGAATCCTTTTAAACATTATTTTTAGTAGATTGACCTCCTTCACTTTAGCTCCTCCCATTGTTCCAATGAGGACAAGCCTCCCGTCTGTTGCAAGGGAACCGATGTTTTGCTCCCAATAGGGGGCGCCAATGAAATCTAAAATTAGGTTTACACCTTTTCCTTCTGAAGCTTCCTTCACTTTAGGAGCAAAGGGTCCGTCTTTATAATCGATGACATGAGCTGCACCCAATGTACGGCAAAGCTCACGCTTCTCTTTCGACCCGGCCGTAACGATGATATTGGCCCCAGCTTCTCTTGCCAGTTGGATGGCCGCTGTTCCGACGCCGCTTGCGCCCGCATGAATGAGAACAGTTTCATCTTCTTTTAGCTTTCCTAATTCAAACAGATTTAAATAGGCTGTTAAAAAGCCCTCAGGAATTGCTGCACCTTCTTCAAAGGAGAGATTTTCCGGGATGGGGATGGCTAGATTTGCCGGAATGGCAACGTATTGGGCATAGCCTCCGCCGGGAAGCAAAGCGCAGACCCGATCACCTTTTTCCCAACCATTGACGTTTCTGCCGACCTCCTCAATGGTTCCGCTCGCCTCCAGACCAAGTATATCCGAAGCTCCGGGAGGCGGGGGATATTGGCCGCGCTTTTGAAGAAGGTCCGCCCGGTTAAGCGCTGTCGCTTTTACCTTTATCAATAGTTCATCGGCGGCAATTGTTGGTCTTTCAGCATCTCCAATTTTTAAGTCCAGGGTATCCTTTTCTACAATAATCGCTTTCAACTGTTTCCTCTCCTTTCAAAATTGGTACGTTACTGTTATCGTAGTCAAATGGACTTCTTTTTTCCATATATATCTTAAAGATGAGGTAGATAATCAATGGATTTTCATGCATTGACCAAAAAGCAATCAATGGCCCAAAAGCTTTTTCTCGTCACCGGCATTGTATTTATAGCTTTTAATTTACGTCCGGCTATCACCTCTGTTGGACCGCTTGTCAGTTTTATCCGCAATGATTTAGGCTTGTCGAACGGAATGGCGGGATTCTTGACTACCCTGCCGTTGATAGCCTTTGCGATATTGTCGCCTTTTGCTCCGAAAATAGGGCTGAAGATTGGAAATGAATTGACAATTCTTCTTGGAGTCGCTTTGATTGGTGCGGGCATTGTCATTCGTTCTATGGGAAGCATCTCTTTTTTATTTATCGGTACGGCAATAGCCGGTATCGGAATAGCTGTGGGCAATGTCTTGTTGCCCGGAATCGTTAAGATGAAATTCCCTAACAAAGCTACGCTAATGACAGGTGTGTATTCCACCTCTCTTGGAATATCAGCAGCTATTGCATCCGGGGTCAGCATCCCCCTTGTAGAAAAATTCGATTGGGGCTGGGAAAAATCTTTAATGACGTGGGCTTATTTGGCTCTGGCGGCATTGTTAATTTGGATTCCGCAAATCAGGAAACAAAAAGGTCCGCAGGGAAGAGTAAAGATTATCAAATACGGAAACTCTCTGATTAAGTCCAAGCTTGCCTGGCAGGTCGCATTATTCATGGGACTGCAGTCGCTCATTTTTTATTGCCTGATTACGTGGGTGCCGGAAATTTTATATAGTCACGGATTCACTCGTTCCTTATCCGGGTGGATGCTTTCAGTAATTCAATTTGCAGGTCTTCCAGCTTCTTTCATTATTCCTGTCATCGCTGGTAAATTGAACAACCAAAGACGGCTTGTTTTAGGCTTGGGGACTGTCTATGTGATTTCTTTTACAGGACTGATGTTTGGCGGGGGACCACTCATATTTTTATGGGTTGTCATGATCGGAATTGCACAGGGCGCAGGATTCAGCCTGGCTCTTACATTTCTTGTATTGCGGGCAAAGGATGTCATGGATGCTTCCCGTTTGTCTGGGATGGCCCAATCGCTTGGCTACTCCTTGGCTGCTATCGGTCCCACTTTGATCGGATACGAATACGACCATACCCATTCATGGTTCCTGCCAATTACGACACTTATTATTGTTTCCATATTAATGACTGCTGCCGGTTTGGGGGCGGGTAGAAACAAATTCGTACATGAAAATTAATTTTTTATATATAAAATTTATCTTGTAACACAACTAACCATTGGTTATAATATAACCAATGGTTAGTTGTGTTGATTTAATTTCATTTGAAAGGGGGGTAAGCAATTGGTTAGCAAGCAAGAATCGCGTTCAGAGCAAACCAAAAAGGAAATACTTCTCGCAGCAGAGAAACTTTTTTCAAAAAAAGGATTCGATACAGTTACAATCCGTGAAATTGCCAAAGAAGCCGGATGTTCCCATACAACGATTTACCTTTACTTTAAAGATAAAATGGCGCTGCTGCATCAGTTATCAATGCCTCCATTGCAGGAATTAAAGAAGCAAATTGAAGATGTTTTATTTCGCGATGCTTTATCTGCCGAAGACAACATAAGAAAGATTAGCCGGAAATTTATTCAATTTTGCCTGCAGAATCGTAATATGTACACTCTTTTATTCGTAACGGAGGCCACACGGGTAGATGAAGAAGAGCCGGACCTTGAAATTAATAAACTTCGGATCGAGTTATTTGGTTTTCTAAAGAAGGCCCTCCAGGAATGTCTGCGGATACATGATGATGACCTATTGCTGGCTTACACCCGGATTTATTTTTTCACTTTACATGGAATCATTGGAACCTATACTCAATCCAAGGAACCTCTTGATGAGCTGATGAAAAGGTTGGAATCCACTTTTGATGATGCGGTCGAAGTGCTGTTGTTGGGCTTTAAACAAAAATTAAAAAGGGGAGTGAAGTAGGGTGAAAGCCAACCAAGTTTCAGAACATGTTTGGAGTTTGAAAATTTGGATGTTGATTCCGGTCCACGTGTGGGTTGTCGCAGATGAAGATGGAGTAACCTTGGTGGACGCCGGTATACAGTCAATGGCGAAGGGCATCCTGAGGTTCATTGAAGAGCTGCAAGCGGGTCCATTAAAAAGGATTGTTCTGACCCATGGCCACTCTGATCATGTTGGAGCCGTCGAGCAAATCTTAAAAGTTAACCCAGTACCAGTGTATGCCCATCAGATTGAAATTCCCTACATGGAGGGAAGGCTTGCTTATCCCCGCCGTAAAAAAGCTGTATCTTCTATTGCTGAAGGAATAACACAGCCTCTCCACGCAGATGAAAGTGGCAATATTCAACCGATTGGAGGATTAACCCCATTTTTCACCCCTGGCCATTCTCCGGGGCATGTCGTTTACTTTCATGAAAAAGACCAAGTGATGCTTGCAGGAGATTTGTTCACATCCAAAAATGGGAATCTTAAACGGCCCATGTCCATATTTACAGCGGATATGGATGAAGCGGTAAGAAGCAGTTCAATCGTTCAGCGATTAAAACCGAAACGTCTTGAAGTATGCCATGGAAATCCCGTTTTTCAACCGGCCGAACAGATAGACAGCTATATACAAAATTATGTTACGACTCCAAGCAGATAATGGAGGAACAATTCTAATGGCCATCTTAAAGAGCTGCTTATCTTTTTGTTGCGCTTCCTTGTGGAGTTCTGCGCACTTGGCTCACTAGGTTACTGGGGTTTTAGGACCAGGAAAGATATTCGCAAAAATTGGAATCGGTACTGGCGAGCCACTGCTAGCAGCTTTTGCCGGGGATATGTTTGTTTCCCCTCGTGTATCTGTACCGGTATCATGGCAGTTACTTTTACCGCCCTAGGTTCAAGCCAGGCTTGGGCTTTATGTTCGCGGACATCGTTTACTTGCGGCAGTTTTATTGATGTATAGGAGGGACCGTACTCTAACCTAAGTGGGAAGACAACAATAATAGGCATGCCAATCGGAAAGAGCGAATGTATTCTTTTGATTAGCTTGGCAAAGTTAAAGGAACATAATTTTATAATAGGGAGTATTGAAATGAAAAGATCCGAAATCGAATATAAAATAGCAGATTTAAAAGCTGATTATGTCAGGCTTCAACATGATTTGGAAAAGCTAGAATATGTGAAAGGTATCTTGCATCCGCTTGAAAAGCAGCTGATTGAAATCGAAGAAGAACTTAAAACCTTGAACAGAATGCTTGATGAAATCAGTGAATAAAGTGAAACTTCAATCAGTGGGGGATCTTTCATCCTCCACTGATTGTTAGTTGAACAAATCGGGCTTTTACTGGCTGTTAATCCCCAATTTACAATTCTTGGATCCTCTACACATTCTCGAAGTGGGGGGCTTACAGCCAGTTAATGCGGGATAAACGCAGTCGCCCAGTTTTTTACTGAAATTAAGTACCATCCACTCACCCAAAGCATAGGCTGAAGAAAAGAATAAAGATAAGAGTATTGAGGGTGACAATGTGAGCGGATATGTCTTGCGTTACTTTGCAGGCGGTAATACTGCCAAGGGCTTTAGTCATTTATATGATTCCAACTTGCGTGGACTGGATCGTGTCTTTATTCTATCAGGTAAATCAGCTTTGGAGAAAAAGAGCCTGATTCACAGAGTGATGAATAATTGGTCAGGAAAAAGCTTAAATCTTGAAGCGTTGCATTCTCCGAATGATCCTGACTCGCTTGAAGGGTTGATCATACGGGAGTTCGGTTTCGGTATCATCGATGGGGATTCTCCTCGTGAAATCGGGAAGGAATTTGTTGGTGATAGATGGGAGACAATCGACTTGGATGTAATGGATCTTTCTTCCATTCCATCTGGGACAAAGCAGGAAATTACCAGGCTTACCGCAAAGAGGGATCATGCCTTTGATCAAGCGTATCAATCATATGCAGCAGGATTGAGAGTTCATGACAAGTGGGAGAAGCTCTATATTGACCAGATGGATTTTAAAAAAGCAGATTACGTCGCAGACCGTTTGCTCAAAAAGCTTTTTTTAAAAAATGCTTCCGGGAAAAATCGTACAACAAGACGGCGGTTTCTCGGTGCGGCTACTCCTAAAGGTCCAGTCGATTTTGTAGGAAATATTACATCGGGCTTAACAAGGAGATTTTTTCTGAAAGGCCGCGCGGGTACAGGAAAGTCCACTGTATTGAAAAAAATTGTCCTAGAGGCTGAAAAAAGGGGATACGATCTGGAAATCTATCATTGTGGCTTCGATCCTGCCAGCCTGGACATGGTCATTGTCCGGGAACTTGGATGGGCAGTATTCGATAGTACTCAGCCGCACGAATATTTCCCTTCCCGGAGGGGGGATGAAGTGATAGATATGTATGAATTGACGGTTACCCCCGGAACAGATGAATTATTCGCAAATGAAATAGCGGAGATTGAAAGGCAATACAGGGAGCAAATGAAGGCAGGTAGAATTTATCTGGCCGAAGCGAAACAGATCAATGACCAATTGGAATCGATTTATCAAGAGAATATGGACAATGCCCGGATGGACGAAGTTTACTATGACATACAAAAAGAAATAAAGCTGCTTGCAAAAAATTAAGACCTCTTCAAGCTTGAAGAGGTTTTTGATTTTAGAAAAGGAGAAATAAAGGTCATAGCTTATTCTGTAAAAATGTCTCCACTGAGCAGTTTAATCCAGAAAAAGCGTCTCGACTATTCTAAGACATAAAAGCTGTCCTCTCTCAATAAACATAATATAAAAAAGATGTTATATATAAATTGAAGTTGGATAATTTTAGTTCGCATGTGTATTTTTCGTAAGTACAAATGTATTCGCGAATTTCTATAATGGAGGGATCGATATGTCGAAAGTGCTGCAGCAATTTTTAACGGAAAATTTGACTGACCTTCGCAATCAGGGCCTCTACAATGAAATAGACACGGTTGAAACGCCAAATGGTCCTATCATCAGCGTTAAGGGGAAAGAGCATATCAATCTTTCGTCCAATAATTATCTCGGTTTGGCAACTGACGAGAGACTGAGAGAAGCGGCTCTTGATGCAATCAGGAAATGGGGAGTGGGTGCGGGGGCGGTCCGGACGATCAATGGTACTTTGGAGGTCCATGAAAAACTTGAAGAAACGCTGGCAGCTTTTAAAGGGACAGAAGCTGCCATCTCTTTTCAATCAGGCTTTAACTGTAATATGGCGGCGATTTCGGCGGTCATGGATAAAAACGATGCTATTTTATCAGATGAATTGAACCATGCTTCCATCATTGACGGATGCCGCCTTTCCCGGGCCAAAATCATCCGTTTCAACCATTCGGACATGGATGATCTGCGCAGGCAGGCGAAGACTGCAAACGAATCGGGAAGCTACAATAAAATCATGGTAATAACTGACGGTGTTTTTTCAATGGATGGCGATATTGCCAAGCTCCCGGAGATCGCTGAGATTGCGGATGAATTCGACTTGATCACCTATGTCGATGATGCACATGGCTCGGGAGTGCTTGGAAAGGGAGCAGGCACGGTGAAGCAGTTCGGACTCCAGGAACAGATAGACTTTCAAATAGGGACTCTATCAAAAGCGATTGGTGTTGTAGGGGGATATGTTGCGGGGAAAAAAGAGCTCATTGACTGGCTTAAAGTCAGGTCCCGGCCATTTTTGTTTTCCACTGCTGTTACACCGGCAGATGCAGCTGCGGCTACGAAGGCAGTTGAGCTAATGATGGATAGCACTGAGCTTAATGAGAGGCTATGGGATAACGCGGATTATTTTAAAAATGCCCTGAAGAACCTGGGATTTAATATCGGAGATAGTGAAACACCGATTACGCCATGTATTATTGGTGAGGAAAAAACAACGCAGACGTTCAGCAAGCGTCTTTTTGAAGAAGGAGTTTACGCGAAGGCCATTGTTTTCCCTACAGTGCCAAAGGGGACGGGGCGTGTGCGTAACATGCCGACAGCAGCGCATACAAGAGAAATGCTCGACAAGGCGGTTGCAGTCTATGAAAAAGTAGGAAAGGAAATGGGCATCATTCAATAGAATGTAAGGAGGCTTACGGCGGCACATCGTTCATACCAGGAGGTAACACGATGAAAAAGATTTTAGTGACCGGATCATTGGGACAGATTGGGTCAGAACTTGTTATGAAGCTTCGTCGCGAATACGGGAATGATCATATCATTGCATCAGATATCCGCCGTCTGGAAAATGAAGTCGTTGAATCAGGCCCTTTTGAAATACTTGATGTCACTGACGGAAGCGAGATATTTAAACTCGCCAACAAGTTTGAAGTGGATACTATCATTCATTTAGCAGCCCTGCTCTCTGCGTCTGCAGAGGCAAAGCCACAGATGGCCTGGAATCTTAACATGGGCGGACTCATTAATGTGTTGGAGGCGGCCAGGGTACTTGGATTGAAAGTTTTTGTGCCCAGTTCCATTGGAGCCTTTGGTGCAGAAACACCGAAGCACAAAACGCCCCAGGTTACGATCCAGCGGCCTTCAACCATGTACGGGATTAATAAAGTGGCCGGTGAGCTTCTATGTGATTACTATTTTCATAGATACGCTGTAGATGCACGGGGTGTCAGGTTCCCAGGCCTTGTTTCCTACGTTGCTCCTCCAGGGGGCGGAACAACCGATTATGCCGTTGAAATCTTTTATGAAGCGCTCCGGAAAAAGCGTTACACATGCTTTATCCATCAAAAAACCTGCTTGGACATGATGTATATGCCGGACGCCATAAATGCGGTTATTCAACTAATGGAAACTGATCCCGAAAAGCTTACATTCCGGAACTCCTATAATATTACGGCCATGAGTGTCACACCTGAAAATATCGCCAATGAAATAAAAAAGCATGTTCCTTCGTTTGTAGTCGATTATCAAGTAGACCCGGTCCGCCAGTCAATTGCTGACAGCTGGCCCGACTCCCTTGATGATTCAGCTGCTCGCCAGGACTGGGGATTCAAGGCAGAATTTGGTCTGGAAGATATGACGGAAGATATGCTGGGAAAAATTAACATCTAATAGTGCTGAGCCTCCTGTACTTATAGCAGGAAGGCTCTTTCTTTTGATATAATTGGAGTATCAAAAATCTGGAGGTTTGTACCATTGTTGACGAAAGCAAGGGGCTTTTTGCAGTCTTACTTTGGATTTGACGAATTCCGCCAAGGACAGGATGCAATCATCCAAAAAGTGCTTCAGGGTGAAGATACGCTTGGAATCATGCCGACTGGCGGTGGAAAGTCTGTTTGTTATCAAATCCCCGCCCTGTCGCTGCGCGGGATTACGATTGTAATCTCTCCGCTGATTTCACTCATGAAGGATCAGGTGGATGCTCTTGATAAGGCTGGTATCCCATCTACATACATTAACAGCACGATTACCGGACCTGAGATGCGGGAACGGATGTCCGGGATCTATAACGGAAAATATAAACTCGTATATATTGCTCCCGAGAGATTGGAAACCGACTATTTTTTAAGAGTATTAAGTGAGATTCATATTTCACTTGTGGCAATAGATGAAGCGCATTGTGTTTCGCAATGGGGCCACGATTTTCGGCCAAGTTATTTATTGATCCGCAAACTGATTAATAGAATTCAGCCAAAGCCGACAGTACTGGCGTTGACTGCAACGGCTACTCCGCAGGTTCGTGAAGATATCCGTCAGCTTTTGGATATTAGTGTTGATAATACGGTTGTGACCGGATTTGAAAGAGAAAACCTCCGCTTCCATGTAGTGAAGGGTCAGGATAGGGATTTGTTTTTGACTGATTACATTCAAAAAAATTCCGGCCGGGCAGGGATTGTTTATGCAGCGACCAGGAAAGAAGTGGAACGCTTGCATCAGTCCTTGAAAGCGAAAGGGATCGCTGCCGGAAAGTATCATGCGGGAATGTCGGAAAAAGAGCGGAACAGCTATCAGGAGAAATTCTTATACGATGATATTGATGTGATGATTGCTACAAATGCCTTTGGAATGGGCATCAATAAATCGAACGTAAGATTTGTGATTCACTTTCATATACCGCGCAATATGGAGTCTTATTACCAAGAGGCGGGCAGAGCAGGAAGGGACGGAGAAGAGAGTGACTGTATTCTGCTTTTTGCCCCTCAGGACAGCCACATCCAGTCTTTCCTTATTGATCAATCGGATATGGACGAGCACCGTAAAGAAAATGAATTTGGTAAGTTGAGGAAAATGATGGCTTACGGCCATACAGAGTCTTGCTTGCAGCAGTACATCCTGCATTATTTTGGCGAGGAAGATGCTCCTGTTTGCGGAAAGTGCGGTAATTGCACCGATGACAGAGAACAGGTAGACGTGACGGTTGAAACCCAGATGGTTCTATCATGCATAAGGCGAATGAATGAAAGGTTTGGCAAAACAATGATTGCCAAAGTGCTGACTGGGTCTACTGACCAAAAAATAAGAAGTTTTGGTTTTGATCAATTGTCCACCCATGGAATCATGAAGGACAAGACTCAGAAGGAAACAGCGGAGTTTATCGACTTTTTAACCGCCGAAGGCTACTTGCGCCCGACTGACGGTTCTTATCCCACTTTAATGTTGACTGAGCTGGCCGGGGATGTTTTGCGGGGCAAAGAAAAAGTGATGAGAAAAGAAAAGGTGAGGATTGCTCAGGTCGTCGAAGATGACATGCTGTTTGAGGTACTGCGCAGGTTGAGAAAAGAGATTGCCGACGGAGAGAATGTGCCGCCATATATCATTTTTTCCGATACGACCTTAAAGGAAATGAGTGCATTGCTTCCTAGCGGCGAAGCGGAACTGATGCAGGTCAAGGGAGTCGGTGAGCGCAAACTTGAGGCTTATGGAGCGGCATTCTTGAAAGAGATAAACAAGTACTGTGAGGAGCAGGGAATCGAAAGGCGGGAATTCAGTCGACCGGTCATGCCCGTTGCTCAAAAACAAACGGGAGGAGCCTCTGGTAAAGAGCCGAGCCACCATATTACCTATCAAATGTTGCAGAATGGCCTTTCTATTGCGGAAATTGCTGAGGAGCGCGGCATGACTGAAAGGACAGTTGAAGGGCATTTACTCAAATGTCCTGACGATGAGTTGGAAGTGGATTGGTCCATTTTCATTCCCGAAGAATACGAGCCGATGATAGGAGAGGCGGTTGAGCAGGCTGGCCAGGAAAGACTGACGCCGATCAAAGAGCTTCTGCCTGAGGAAATCAGCTTTTTCATGATCAGGGCTTATTTGGAAAAACAAAAGGCTTAATAAACAAACCCGCTGTCAACTGAATTGGGAAGTTGATGGTGGGTTTTTCTCTTAGAACAGAGAGGAGACGTTTAATCAAACGTTTGATTAGTGACAGTGCTCGTAGCATCAAACTCTTAACTAAACGTTTGATTAGTGGCAGTGCTCGGAGTTTCGAACACTTAACCAAACGTTTGATTAGTGGTAGTGCTCGGGGTTTCGAACTCTTAATCAAACGTTTGATTAGCTGCAGTGCTCAGAGTTTCGAACTCTTAACCAAGCGTTTGATTAGTGGTAGTGCTCGGGGTTTCGAACTTTTAATCAAACGTTTGATTAGCGGCAGTGCTCGGAGTTTTGACTTCTTAACCAAGCGTTTGATTAGTGGCGGTGAGCGGTGTTTTGACTTCTTAATCAAACGTTTGATCAGTAGCAGTACTCGTAGCATCGAACACTTAACCAAACGTTTGATTAGTGGTGGTGAGCGGTGTTACGATTTCTTAATCAAACATTTGATTAGTATCGTGGCTCAGAGTTTTGGACCTTTAATCAAATGATTGATTAGCATCAGTGCTCGTAGCTTCGAATTCTAAACCAAACGATTGATTAGCGGCAGAACTCGGATCTTCGAACACTTAATCAAACGTTTGATTTATGATGGGGTGCCTGACGAAGTATTATTTTTTTACTCAGCGCATAGAATGAAACTTAACATTCAATTGAAGTCCCGTCTAAGTAGGTTTCGTTGCATTTTTGCCGGTTATTCGCTAGAATACATGCCAATATCAGAGGGCGGAATTAGCCTAAAGAGAAGGAGATATGACATTGATTAAATGTATTGCCACCGACATGGATGGAACGTTGCTCAATGCCAATCAAGAAATCAGTGAAGCTAACAAACTTGCAATTCAAGCGGCCCAGGAGAAGGGAATAGATTTTCTTGTTGCAACAGGACGCTCTTACCATGACTTGCGCTATATACTGGAAAAGGTTGATATAAAATGTCCGGCAATTTGCTTAAATGGTGCGGAGATTCGCGATGAAAATGGAAACGTTGAGCACGGAATTGGGCTTGACAAAGCAACGGCGGATAAAGTGGCGTATGTGCTGGACAATGCAGACATGTATTACGAGTTATATACAAGCAATGGTACTTACACGACAAACTATGAAAAGGGAATTCAGGCAGTCATGGATATTTACCGGACTGCAAATCCGTCTATAGAGGCTTCAACTCTACGCGAAACAGTTGAGAAAAGGTTTGAAAAGCGGCTGATCAAAATTGTGGACAACTTTGATGGTATTTTTGGAGCAGAGGACATTGTCACCTATAAATTCTTCGGATTTTCCAAAGATGCATCTCTCCTGGTTGATGTAAGCAGGCGGTTTGAAGAAATCAAGGGAATCACTGTGACAGCTTCAGGGCGTCAAAACATTGAAATCACCCACAAGCACGCACAAAAAGGAAATGCATTAAAGCGTTACACGGAAAAGCGAGGTATTTCACTCGAAGACACAATGGCACTGGGCGATAATTATAATGATCTGTCCATGTTGGAAGTGGTAGGCCATTCTGTCGCCATGGGTAATGCCGAAAAAGAAATAAAAGATGCCTGCCGTTATCTTACCGGATTAAATACGGAAGATGGAGTAGCAGAAGCTATTAATAAAATACTTGAGGAAATGACCATTTCCTAAGAACAATAGCGCAAGCGCCTTGATAAGCCCCGACAAGCACAAGACGATTCCCGAGGAGGCAGCTTTTCAGCCAAGCGGCTGACTTCCATCACATCATGTAAAACTTCTCTGAGTGTGCTTCATGTAGCTTTGCGACGAGCTGAACAAAACTTCCTCGAATAAGCCTTGGCGTAGGAGCACACTCTTCCTTGCAGGCTTGTGACCTCGAGGGGCTAGGCGCTGGAGCTGAACGAATGAAAAAAACCTGAGGAACCCTCCTCAGGTTTTTCTATAACACTTGATCGTTCTCCCAATCATAAGTCCAAAAACGTTCTCTCAGCATCCGCTCTGTCCAGGCAGGGTTTTCGGCTGCTACGCTTTCAAGCATTTCATCCATCATCCAGGCAGTCTGGGAAATATGTGCTTTTAGTACGTCTACCTTTTTCTCCCACACGTCACTTATATCGTGTACGATATCTGCTTTTCCGAGTTCCGCTTCATGATTGTTTGAAAATGCAACAAGATTAAGCTTCGGCCTCTTATCTTTTGGCAGCCTGCGAACTGCTCGGATGACCGCACGCGCCGTTGCTTCGTGATCGGGGTGTACGGAATAATTAGGATAAAAGGAAATAATGAGTGAAGGATTCAATTCCTCCATTAGCTTGAATACCATATTCGCAAGCTCCTCATCATTTTCAAACTCTAGAGTTTTATCCCGGTAGCCCATCAGGCGCAAATCGGTTAGCCCCATAATTTCGGTTGCTTTTTCCAACTCGGCTTTCCGGATTTGAGGTAAGGATTCCCTCGTTGCAAATGGCGGATTTCCAAGATTTCGCGCCATTTCTCCTAAAGTGAGACATGCATAAGTCACCGGTGTTCCATTATTTATATGCTTCATGATTGTCCCCGAGACTCCAAAAGCCTCGTCGTCCGGGTGGGGAAAAATCACTAACACCTGTCTTTCCTTTTCCATTGGCTTTTCGCTCCTTTAAAAAGTCTCGCTCGAATTAAAAGAAAGTATAAGTTTCTAATGAACACTTTTCTTGAAGTATATTCTTATTGTCCAGCTCCGGACGGCAGGGGCTCAAGGTCGCTTCGAAAAAAGCATTGATGGCAAAGAGCGCCTTCACTGTTTTTTCTCCGACGGACAGGAAGTCCTAGTGTCACCGAAGCCACAGGACGTGGCGTTTGAGGCGGCCAGCGCTTGTCGCCCCTAAACGGCCGTCTTCCGCTTTTCTTATTCAAAAGGCTTATTGCTTATTTGCAAAGCAACTGCCAGTTTTCCTTCGTAATCGTGTCCTGCCAGCAAAAGCCGATTCTGATCGTCTATCTCGAAGTGGGTCACTCCTTCTGCATAAACCCATCCTACCGGAAGTTTCAAGCCAACCCTGTAGGGGCCTTCTCCTGTTATTTTTCCGTGCTCATAGCAGATTTCTGCATTGCGAATATAAGCACCTGATGAAAAAAAGGATTCGTCTTTATGTGAGGCGTATGCGCCATTTGTAGTTTCCAGATGTATAAAGACATTTTTTCCCGCAAACTGATTAATCATATGCTGGACCTGCTGAACATTTATATCTTCCAACCCATTGGCCTCCTTCGCCTAGTGAACATAAAATCATTTTACTAAAAAACATACTGAATTACGAAAGATAGGATTTTTTTAGGGATTATGTGGTTTTACAATTATAGTATGATAAAATTTATAGACTGTATAGGAAAGG
The DNA here is from genome assembly GCF_003605385.1 of Siminovitchia acidinfaciens. Lineage (GTDB taxonomy): Bacteria > Bacillota > Bacilli > Bacillales > Bacillaceae_C > Siminovitchia > Siminovitchia acidinfaciens. The sequence continues at coordinate 112,035 of NZ_QYTV02000001.1, forward strand.
AGAATGAAAAAATGGAAAAGAAATTGGACCTTATTTTGGAGACTTTGCAAAGTCACGAAAACCTCCTGCACCAGTTGATCAAGAGTGTTGCCGCCACCAATGTAAAGGTAAATGAGATTGACAAGAAGCTTGAAAAGAACAAAGCTCTATGGTGACCCAGGCCGACTTAAAATACTTTGAACAAAAGATCGCAGAGCACGACAGAGAAATAATGAAGATCAAACTTAGTTGACCTCCTCAGACCACTTCACGAAAAGTCTTCAAAAAACCAAATCAAAAACCCGGCAGCCTGACCTTCCCGCCGGGTCCCTTTATTAATTTTTAAGGCTCCCTACATATTTTGTATAAGCGCCGTGCATGACCGGTCCCACGTATTCATTCAGTTTCCAGCCGTGTTTGATGGCCGCTGTAACAAATTCTTTCGCTGCTGCCACAGAATCTTTAACAGACTTTCCTTTTGCTAAGTTAGCTGTGATGGCAGCGGCAAATGTACAGCCTGCACCATGATTATATGTTGTATCGAGCTTTTCTTCTTCAAGCAGGGTAAATTCCTGCCCGTCATAGAAAAGGTCTACTGCTTTGTCCGTGTTTAACCCAGTTCCGCCCTTGATGATGACGTTTTTTGCACCCAAATCATGAATTTTCGCGGCAGCTTCTTTCATGTCATCGATCGTTTGAATTTTGCCAGTTCCGGCAAGCTGCCAGGCTTCGAATAGGTTAGGTGTTACAACCGCTGCACGGGGCAATAGCAATTCACGTAAAGCGTCCGTGTTTTCAGGCTGCAATACTTCATCCTCACCTTTACAGACCATGACAGGGTCGATGACGACGTTTTTTAAACCGTGCTCGTCGATTTTCTTTGCGCCAAGCTCAATGATGTCTACGGATCCGAGCATTCCTGTTTTCATCGCGTCAATTCCGACAGAAAGGATGGTGTTCAACTGCTTTTCCACTATATTTACATCGATAGGGAACACTCCGTGGCTCCAATTGTTGTCGGGATCCATTGTAACAATGGAAGTGAGTGCAGTCATGCCGTACACATCATTTTCTTGGAACGTTTTCAGATCCGCCTGAATACCGGCTCCGCCGCTTGAGTCGGATCCTGCAAGTGTCAATGCTTTTTTCATATACATGTAACTCCCTTCCAACTAATTAAAGATTATATCAATGAAATAATTATATACTTCCCACGAAAAAAGTGGTAATTATCAAACTTTTCTTTACCCTTAGCATTACGACACACGAGACATCATTGCCCAAGAGGAATGGAATTTCTGCTATAATGATGAGTAATCTTACTTTTGCAAAAAAGATGTTTTTAAAAGAGCCAAACGTTCTCTTGATGTTAATTTTAGCCTGACGATTGCAGGTGTTTTAGCTGCGACCGCATCGGTCTGCAGGCCAAGCCGGCTGGCGATTTTTTGGGCCCTTGCCAAATGGTAGTCACTTGTAATAATGGTGATCCCGCTAACGGAATTTGGAAGAAGCTTTTTTGAAAAAGCAATATTCTCATGAGTTGAGGTTGAGTTTTTCTCTAAAATCAACCTGCCTTCTGGAATGCCGTGGGCAACAAGGTAGTGTTTCATGGCTTCCGCTTCCGATATGAATTCGTCGGTTCCCTGTCCGCCGGATAAAATCAGTTTTACATGAGAGTGCTGCTTAGCATACAGAAGTGCAGCTTCCAGGCGATATTGCAGTGAAAGTGAAGGGGTTTCACCGTTAACTTTTGCCCCCAGGACAAAAGCATAATCATATGTACCATCTGCTTCCGGTTTTTTGCCGTCGGCAATCCATTTTCCGGTAAGGATCCATAACAGTAAGCAGAATCCAAAGAAAGTAATTGTAAAGATGCCTGCAATGTTTTTCAACCTCATAAAAATCACTCGATTCTTGTAAAGTACGTTTAGATTACAAGATTCCGCATGGTTCGTAAATAGATTTTCGGGAGGAACCGAATTGAATACGATTATATTAGCCGGGGGTAGATCAAGCCGTATGGGGCGGAACAAAGCCCTTATGAAAATAGGCGGAACGCGGGTCATCGACCGGATTGCGGCAGAGTTCCAGCCTATTTCGGAAAAAATTATCGTCATTGCCAATGATCCAACGCAATACAAACATCTGGATGCAGTCATCCATGAAGATGAACCTGTTTTTACAGGAGAAGGGCCGCTTGCAGGAATTTTTACAGGATTGAAGGCAGCGGGAGACGGTCCATGTCTGGTTGTTGCCTGCGATATGCCATTTGCTTCCGCTGAACTGGGCTGCGAGCTCGTTTCGATTTTACTAAAAAATAACAGGGATGCGGTGGTTCCCGTTCAGGAAAATCGAATACATCCGCTATTCGCGGCATATGATGCTCGTATCGCCAAATCGGTCAAGGAAACGCTGGAATTTGCTAAAAGATCAGTGAAAGCATTGTTTGATAGGATAGATGTGGAATATTTTCCGTTAAAAGAAAAGACTGAAGTCGTTTGGAACATGAATACGATGGATGAATACATACAAGCGAAGAAGATTGCAGGAGGGAGAGAAGAAAATGACATGTGAAATCACGAGGGACCCGATAAAAATCGAGGAGATTTACCAAAAGGTCGTAAGAAGGGATGCTGGCGCTGTCACAACATTTGTTGGCACAGTCCGCGAATTGACCCACGGGAAGAAAACGCTTTACCTTGATTACGAAGCCTATGAATCCATGGCTTTGAAAAAAATGGAGCAGATTGTTGAGGAAATGAAGGAGCGGTGGCCCGTCATAGAGGTTGCCATGGCTCATCGGATCGGACGCTTGGAAATAACAGATATAGCGATAGCAATCGCAGTATCTGCGCCGCATCGCCCGGAAGCATATGAGGCAAATCGTTATGCGCTCGAAAGAGTGAAAGAAATGGTTCCGATTTGGAAGAAAGAGCACTGGGAAGACGGAGAAGAGTGGGTCGGAAACCAGCAGGGAACGAAGGAATATGTGACAGGGAAACCGGAGGAAGGTGATTTACTTGAATAAAATCATGTTATTCGCCCAATTGAAAGAGGATATGGGAAAAAGCTCGATGGAGGTAGTTGCTGCAGGAAAAACAGTCGGTGAACTGCGCGCTTTTCTGGAAAAAGAAACATCATTGGGCAGTTTGGACGGGATCATGATAGCGGTCAACGAAGAGTTTGCCAAAGATGAGTGGATCATTGAGGAGAAAGATGAAATTGCTTTGATTCCTCCAGTCAGCGGAGGTTGATAAAGATGGACTTCCAAACAGAGCGTTATTCCAGGCAGATGCTCTTTAAGGCAATCGGGCCTGAAGGGCAAAAGGAAATCGGAAAGAAGCATGCGCTTGTTGTTGGGGTGGGAGCACTTGGCACTCATACCTCCGAACTGCTGGCAAGGGCTGGAGTGAAGAAGCTGACGCTGATTGACAGGGATTATGTTGATATGAGCAATTTGCAGCGCCAACACCTTTTTACTGAAAGAGATGCCGAGAAAGCATGGCCAAAAGCTGAAGCGGCAAAAGCGAGGCTGAAGGAAATTAACAGCCAGGTGGAAGTAGCTGCGGTCGTTGCGCAGGCAGATGCCGTATTACTTGAAGCTTTAATGGAAGATGTAGACCTTTTAATTGATGGGACGGATAATTTTGAAACACGCTTTTTAATGAATGACCTGGCGCAAAAATATAAAGTCCCATACATATTCGGCGCCTGTGTAGGGAGCTTCGGCATGGCTTTTACCATCATTCCAGGAGTGACGCCCTGCCTGCAGTGCTTGATCAAAAAGCTGCCAATGCAAGGACAAACGTGCGATACAGTTGGAATCATCGCGCCCGCGGTTCAAATGGTCACCGCCCATCAAGGAGCGGAAGCGCTCAAAATTCTTTCTGGGAATCTGGAAGCCATCAGGAAAACATATGTATCTTTCGATCTTTGGGAAAATGAATATTTATCATTGAAAGCAGGGGCGTTAAAAGACAGCGGCTGCCTGTCATGTGGAGAGAACCCGGAATATCCGTTCCTTCAAACCGACCGGGAAATGAAAGTTGCTGTTTTGTGCGGACGAAATACGGTCCAAATCAGGCCTGCCGAAAGTGGTGGGCTGCCGTTAGAACAGCTGCTCCATCAATGGCGTTCTGCGGGACTTGAAGTTGGTGGAAACCCATTTTTGATATCCGTAGCGAAGGCTGGTACTAAGGCTGTATTTTTTAAAGACGGCCGCGCTCTGATCCACGGTACGAAGGACCTCAATGAAGCGCGTAAAATCTATCATTCTCTCGTTGGCTAAAAGAAAGGAGAGATTGGTTTGGTCTCTTCTGTGACTATCGCATCAATCGCTATCTCCCTTATCGTTGCAGTCGGGGCACCGATTGCTTTGCTTATTATTTTTAAAAAGAAATTCAATATATCTCTTAAGGTATTAATATTTGGCGTATTGACCTTCATACTCTTTGCTCAGGTACTGGAAGGGCTGGTGCATGGCTATTTCCTTGTTTTTAATAAATCGACCAAGGCTTATTTCGATAATGTATGGCTGTTCATGCTGTATGGCGGCTTGATGGCAGGTATATTTGAGGAGACAGGAAGATTTATTGTAATGAAGTTTATGCTGAAAAAATACAGGGAGTGGAAGGATGGGCTAGCTTTTGGTCTCGGACATGGAGGAATTGAAGCCATGCTCATTGTGGGAGTCACTAACGTTACGATGATTGTTCTCGCCTTTATGATTAACGGCGGGACATATGATTCTTTCGTGACGGGAGAGGCTGCTGCGGCAATGGCTCCCCTTTATGACCAATTGACTGGTCCGGCTTCAGTGATCCAGCTGTTTGGAGGAGTTGAAAGACTCGGCGCCTTAGCCATCCATCTCGGACTATCGATTCTCGTGTTGTATGGCATCAGAAAAGGGAAAAATATATATCTGCTGTATGCTATTCTTATCCATGCTGTCATGGATTTTCCGGCAGCGCTTTACCAGAAAGGAATAATTAACATTTTTATTGTGGAAGCTTACCTTCTCATTCTTGCTATCGGGTTTATCATATGGATTGTTAAATCAAGAGCCATGTTTTACGATGAGAAAGCATGAAATTCCCCCGCGAGTTGCGGGGGATCGCTAAAAAAAGAGGACAAAAGATAATATTCGGGTTTAAAATAATCTTGCTTTGGCTAGCTTCAGCGCCCAGCGACTAGCAAACTTCGCACTCCTTTCCTCGAAAAAGCTTCGCTTTTTCTGCGTGGATGTTTATTCGAGGAAGTTGATTCAGTGCACTACGATAAGTCAACATCGGCTCCGACGGACAGGACGTCCTAGTGCCACCGAAGCCACAGGATGTGGCGGTCTGAGGCGGCCGAGTCGCCGTGTTTCCTTTATCTCATTGCGGATTGCTCCAGTGTCCAGCTTCAGACGGCAGGGGCTCGAGGTCGCTTCGGTCAATCCAATGAAGTCAAAGAACGACTTCACTGGATTGCCCTCCAGCGCTTGTCGCCCCTAAGCGGCCGTCTTCCACATTTCAGTTTGTACGTCGCTAAACGGGCGCTTCCGCTTTTCTATTAGTGCTTCGTTGCAACGAGAACAAGCTCTCCGCCATCCAGCACTTTTTCGTATTTCGATGCTTCCTCATGGCTTAGTCCAACTGCCTCAAATTCGGAGCGAAGCTCGTCTCCTCTTTTATTAAATATATTTTTTACAGAGTCTATTAATCCTTGCTCTCCAATCCCGACTTCTCCAGTGTCCAACGCGTCGGTCAAGTCTTTCGAACGCTCCTCGCCATGTGCAAACAAATAGATATTTTCCCTATCATAGCCCTGTGCTGTTAATTCATTAATCATATCTTTGGCTTGAAGGCCGTTTTCGCATACTTTAATTGTATTCATTGAAAAAGTCCTCCTTTAAATTCTGTTAGTGCACACCAGTCAGATGCGCTAGTGTATGTATATCCTGTCCATTAATAAATAAACATGCCAGAAGTTTCATTGCCACAAGTTCGTGAAATATCAGGAGTAATAGGCGTGTTATAATGCGGATGAAGGAGAGATGAATGTGTCAAAAAAGATATTGGAGAATGATTGGGCTCCCCTTTTGGAGGAAGAGTTTCAAAAAGCATATTATTTAAGATTACAGGAGTTTTTTAAAAAAGAGTATGCCGAAAAAACGGTCTACCCTCCGCTACATGATATTTTCAATGCGTTAAAATTCACTTCATATCAAAATGTCAAAGTTGTACTGCTTGGTCAGGATCCATACCACGGTCCGGGACAGGCGCATGGTCTCAGCTTTTCGGTCAAGCCCGGTGTGAAAACGCCGCCTTCACTAAAAAATATCTTCAAAGAATTACAGGATGATTTGGGGTGCAGCATTCCGAATAACGGCTGCCTTGTGAAATGGGCAAAAGAAGGAGTGCTCCTTTTGAATACTGTTTTAACAGTAAGAGCCGGTGAAGCACATTCACACAGAGGAAAAGGGTGGGAAATATTCACCGACAGAGTCATCTCTTTGATCAACGAGCGGGAAGCGCCTGTCATTTTTATTTTATGGGGAAAACCTGCCCAAGAAAAGATTCATTTAATAGATACAACAAAACATACAATTATCAAATCGCCACACCCAAGTCCCTTTTCGGCGCATAAAGGTTTTTTCGGCAGCCGTCCATTTTCAAAAGCAAATGAACGTCTTCTGGAACTGGGTGAGAAGCCGATTGAATGGCAGATTCCAGATCTTTAAATTGCATTTGTTGGCTCTCTCGCAACAAAATCCATGTTTTAAGCTAGCAAGCATTATTTAAAGAGGGAATGGATATTCCCTCTTTAAATAATGAGAACGAGACTTACCGCCATGACAGCCATACCTGCCATCATGCCATAAATCGATAAATGTGCCTCGTCGTATTTTTGAGCTGCTGGCAATAGCTCATCGAGCGAAATGAACACCATAATTCCTGCTACAGCGGCAAAAACGATGCCAAAAACAATCCCATTCAAAAAAGGCATTAAAATGAGGAAGGCGGCAAGCGCGCCAATCGGTTCGGACAATCCGGAAAAAAATGATAATTTAAATGCTTGTTTCCGATTCCCTGTTGCGTAGAAAATCGGAATCGCTACCGCAATCCCTTCTGGAATATTATGAATGGCAACAGCGATTGCAATGGCGACACCGAGCGCCGGATCTTGCAGGGCGGACGTAAACGTTGCAATCCCTTCTGGAAAATTATGAATGGCGATGGCAAGCGCTGTAAACATCCCCATTTTCCGTAATTTTTGAAATTCTTCACTTGAAGGGCCAGCATCGACGTCTTCTACACTTTTCACTTCATGGGGATTGCCGATGGCCGGAATGGCATGGTCGATTAATGCAATGAGCAGCATACCGCCAAAGAAACCACAAATTGTCGCCCAATACCCATTTGTCATACCAATTTCCGAAACGAGCGCATCTTTTGCTTTCACAAAGATTTCAACGAGCGAAACATAGATCATCACTCCGGCTGAAAATCCAAGCGCAATCGATAAAAATTTTGTATTCGTTCGCTTGGTAAAGAAAGCCAGCAAACTCCCAATCCCTGTGGAGAGCCCTGCAAAGAGTGTAAGAGCAAATGCGAATAAAATATTTTCGTCCATTAGCACAACTTCTTTCCATCTATTTTAGTGCCATTGTATGCCAGCTACTGAAGATGGGCAACGAAAAAACCCACGACTATTTTAAAAAAAGCCAATCCTAAAATAAATGTTATAATAAGCAGTGAAACAGGATTGGTTTGTACCCTATCACAAACTTGTCGGAATAACTACGACGCACTAAGAAGATGTATAGAAAGGCTGGAGCGGATGTCATGCAAATTACCTATCAAGCATTGATCAAAAAAATGGAATCCGAACTGAAAAAGGCTAAAGAGGCTCAGGATCACGAAAGCATGCGTGGCCATTTATTTGCAGTCAAAGCGCTTGCAGAATTAACATTAGATACAGGGGAAGAAGTGCGAAAGGAAAAGCCGGGATTGGTCAAAATCAATGAAAACATTGATTGGCCTTCAAAAGAACCATCTTCTCCGACTGAAAAGCTTCAAGAAGTCCATAATGACGATGATTCAATTTTTGATTTTTAAGAACAAAAGCGCAAGCGCGAGGTCGAGGCATTTTTGAGGTGGCCACGCTTATTGGCTAACAGACTTAGGAAAAGACGAGCTTTTCCTTCGCGCGATGTAACGCGCCGAAGCATGATGCGATAATTAATTCATTAACAACTTATGCATTTACTAATTTAAAAACAACAAGAATAAGAGGGGTGTTTAGATGAAGATTTTTATCATCATTGGAGCAATAAATGCTTTTCTTGCAGTGGGACTGGGAGCGTTTGGTGCTCACGGTTTGGAAGGAAAGGTTGAACCAAAATATCTGGCGACATGGGAGACAGGGGTTAAATATCAAATGTACCATGCTCTCGGATTAATCGCCATCGGGATTATCTCTGGAAATGTATCCGCCGGTTCTTTGCTGAACTGGTCTGGGTGGCTCATGCTTGTTGGAATTATCCTGTTTTCAGGCAGCCTCTATGTGCTGACATTGTCCGGAATCAAAGTGTTGGGAGCTGTCACGCCGTTTGGCGGAGTCGCTTTTCTTATAGCTTGGGTACTGCTGATTGTGTTTGCAGCAAAACATTTATAAATGGAAAAAAACTCATCCGAACTGGAATGAGTTTTTTTTAGATTTTCGGCACTGGGGCAGGCGGCCTCTGGTTTGTAAAGTGTTGTTTATTGTGGAATATGCCTGACAATCGTGCGAAAAGTGAAACTACTGTGCTAAATGGTCATTAGTTTTGCGAAAGTTTTTTCCGCAGGTAATGGCTGCCTACCAATTTCTCTAACGAGGTGCATACCTCGCAACGGCACCTGGAAAGTGATACTCATAATCTATCGGTTCACTGAATATAACATAATCCACATATACCATTGGAATCAAATATCTATCTCCTGTTTGTGGATCACTTAAAATTAGATGATCACGTCCTGCCGCTTCTATTACCCCTTTAAATATCTTTGCGTTCCATTCCTTGTTATTTTCGAATGTTGTGAAAACCTCAACTAGCTTTCCTTTATTCAGCCGTAAAATGTTTTCAATATATGACTCTTCAATCGGCAGCATGCCGGGTACATTTATTCCGCCTTTTGCCCCAGCTACGCCTGCAGGCGGCATCATAGGTGGAGCTGTGTATGGCGGCTGCATACCATAATAAGGGGGTTGCTGTCCGTATGGCATTTGAGCTTGTGGAAAGTATCCAGGTGGTTGTTGCCGGTAATTTGTGTTAGCCAAAGCACTTCCTCCTTCGCAGATCTAATTACTGGACCAAAATAGGTTCACTCTACTTTTCATGTCTATGCAGAAGGAGAGTGGTCCATGCCTGGAGAAAGCCGATAAAGAAAAAATCCTCCCTATAGGGGAGGATTCATCAAACATTATTTTACATGTAAAAATCTATCAATACCGCTGTCTTCTAATAGGTGGCCTACGAAAAATTCACCGAACTCGCCGTAACGGGCACTAACTTCGTCGAAACGCATTTCGTAGACAAGCTTTTTAAATTGGAGAACGTCGTCAGCAAAAAGGGTAACGCCCCATTCGTAATCATCGAAGCCGACAGAACCGGTGATCAACTGTCTTACTTTGCCAGCGTATTGCCGCCCAATCATTCCATGGCTGTACATGAGATCCTTTCGCTCGTCCATTGAAAGCATATACCAGTTATCATTGCCTTCACGGCGTTTATCCATCGGATAAAAGCAAACATAATCTGTTTTTGGAAGAATCGGGTACAGACGTGAACGGACATACGGGTTTTCGTACGGATCTTCATCGGACTCACCCGCAAGGTAATTACTTAACTCAACAACTGAAACATACGAATAGGCCGGGAGAGTGTAATCAGCAATTGTTAGTTTGTTGAATTCATTTTCCAGCTCATTGAGCTCGGCCATTGTCGGACGTAGAGTCAACAGCATAAAGTCAGCCTTTTGGCCGACAACTGTGTAAAGAGCATGGCTTCCTTCTTTTCGCTCCTGTGTATCATCAAGTTTTGCAAGATACTGTTTGAATTCGTGAATAGCAGCCTGCTGTTCATCAGTCGACAACAGTTTCCATGCCGTCCAGTTTATTGTCCGAAAATCATGAAGTGCATACCAACCATCCAGTGTTTGTGCTGGTTCACTCACAACAATCACTCCTATACAATATCATTCTTTTAATACTATAGCACAGTTTGTCCCTATACAGCTTTTTCAACACAATTGTTAAAAAATATGACACGAAAGGTAAAGATTAGGCTAAGACCCTAAAATATGAGATAATTGCAATAATATGAATTGAAGCTGACATGGAGGTGGTCGTATGGATAATTTGTTTATTGAGCTAAAAACCAAAATCTCAGGTTGGGACCGCAAAATTGTCTTCCCGGAGGCAGTTGATTCACGTATACTTGCTGCCGCGGGACGATTGGCAGATGAGGACGTACTGACACCCGTTTTAATTGGAAACATGGAAGCTGTCGAGGATCGAGCCCGTGACTTAAAGGTATCCTTGGACAAAATGGAAATATACGATCCTGAAAAATATATCGGGATGGACGAAATGATTGATGCTTTTGTAGAGCGGAGAAAAGGAAAAGTGACTGAAGGAGATGCGGCTGATATTCTATTGGATGCCAATTATTTTGGGACCATGCTCGTATATCTTGATAAGGCGCATGGACTTGTAAGTGGAGCGGCTCATTCAACTGCCGACACAGTCCGGCCGGCACTACAAATAATAAAAACCAAAGAAGGTGTCAAAAAGACATCGGGTGCATTCCTGATGGTAAAAGGTGAAGAGAAGTATGTTTTTGCCGATTGTGCGATTAATATTGCGCCGGACAGCCAGGAATTAGCTGAAATAGCCATTGAAAGTGCAAAGACCGCCCGGATGTTTGATATCGAGCCGAGGGTGGCCATGCTGAGTTTTTCCACGAAAGGATCTGCTGTGTCTGATGAAACAAAAAAGGTTTCGGATGCTGTGGAAATAGCGAGGGAATTCGACCCTGAACTGGTTCTAGATGGCGAATTTCAGTTCGACGCCGCTTTTGTCCCAGCGGTGGCCCAAAAGAAAGCGCCAGATTCGGATATACAGGGAGACGCGAATGTTTTTATCTTTCCGAGCCTGGAAGCGGGGAATATCGGCTATAAAATTGCTCAGCGTTTAGGCAATTTTAAAGCTGTTGGTCCAATCCTGCAAGGGTTGAATTCACCGGTAAACGATCTTTCCCGGGGATGCAGCGAAGATGATGTCTATAATCTTTCGCTTATTACAGCGATGCAATCTTTAAACGTGAAATAATTTAGAAAAAGAGGATCAGCCAATGGACGAAAATAAATCACTATTACATCAGGAAAAATGGCGGATCATTGATCAGTCAAATCCTAGTCCGCAATTTCATGCACTTCAATCCTTTGCGATTGATGATACACTCTGTCAGTCGGTCGGAAGTGGCAGTTCCCCAGCCGTCGCAAGAACATGGGTTCATTTGCGGACAGCGGTTTTGGGCATCCAGGATACTAAACTGCCTGCGCTTCAGGAGGGGCTCGAACTTTTAGAAGAAAATAATGTGGACTGGATTGTCCGGAACTCGGGCGGTCTTGCGGTGCTGCTCGATGAAGGAGTGCTCAATATATCCTTGATTTTTCCCGATACGGAAAAGGGGATCGACATCAATCGGGGCTATGATACGATGTGGGAGCTTGTCCGGCTTATGTTTAAAGATCTCGACTGTGAAATAGAAGCGCGTGAAATTGTCGGGTCTTACTGTCCTGGAAGCTATGACCTGAGCATTGACGGGAGAAAGTTTGCGGGAATATCCCAGCGCCGTATACGCAAAGGCGTGGCTGTTCAAGTGTATCTCTGTGTAAATGGAAGTGGAGAGAAGCGTGCGGAGTTGGTCCGGAAATTTTACGAGCGTGCAAGATTTTCCGAGTCCCAGAGGGTTATCTTCCCAGAAGTCCGCCCTGAGGTGATGGCTTCTCTTTCCGAACTGCTGGGTGTGGAATTAACGATCCAGGATGTTATGCTCCGCTTTTTAAAAGTGTTGAAAAGTGTGAGCAGCGAAATATATACAAGCCAGCTGCAGGGAAAAGAACTTGATCTATATCCGGCACATTATGAACGAATGGTTGAAAGGAATAAAAGGGTTTTTGCATAACGAAAAGCGTAGGGCGCGCAGCCTATCGGCGACAAGCACAAGACAAATTTTGATGAGGGAGCATTCCAGCCACCACAGCAAAGCAGTCGATTTTAATCACGCCGTGAGAAATATCATCGAATTAGCTTCATGCAGCTGTGTGACGAGGGGAAACATGCGCATCCTCGAATACGCTATGCCGGAGGAGCATAATTATCCTTGATAAGCTTCCGCGTGGCTTGTAACCTCGAGCCGATGGCGCCTGGCCGCCTCAGGACGCCACTTCCTATGGCTTCGGCAGGCTCAGGGCGTGACATCCTGTCGCTTCGCTTGCACTAGCACCTCCTGTGCGTCGGTGGCACTAGGACCTCCTGTCCGTCGTAGCTAGACATAATTAATCCCAGTTCGAATAGAAAACTCTATCTTATTTTATTCTTTCTTTTAACATGAATAAAGGCCTGGCATTCTGATGAAATGCCAGGCCTTAGTATATTATGAAGCGCTTAAGCGCTTTCGACTCTATGACAAATGTTTGCGTTTCTCTTCAGGATATTCTGCTAAGCTGATCTTTAGAATAACGCATCGCGCCAATTCCTTCCCGAAGCGTCGTCAACACGGCGTATAGGGTTACGTTCAATCTGTACATACCACCATTATTCAGCCATTTTCTCCAAGTTCCCATTCCGGTCCATTTTGAATGTGGACGCTGGGCGCTCCTCTTCGTCAAACAGCACAAGTTTTCTTGCACGGTTCAAGATTTTCATAAGCGTTTCGTAGTCTTCCTGCATGGTTACGGACGAATCTTCGAGTTCTTCGACTTTTGTTTTTAACCGTTTATTTTCCTCTGACAAGTCATTTACTTCTTTTCTCAATCTCTCATTCTCGCTCCTTAATATGTCAGCGTGAAATTCCGAATGGTGAAGCTGCTGCAGAAAAGCGATGACTTGACCTAAATTTAGTTCACGGGAACTCTGATTTTCTGTGAAAGCAGGTAATAGTGTACCAGGTTCCGAAGCTAGTTCGGCCATGAAATTTTCTAGATTGTTATCCATGGATGTTTCTTGATTAAATGTCAGCTTGGTATCCTCGTTGCTCTCATCCAAAACCGGGGTCTGTATTTCTTGCAACGAAGGTACCGGCGGCTGATAAAGCAACTTTTTCTTTCCGCTTTGCTCTTTCCCAAGCAGGCGTTGTCTCTGCTTCCGTTGTTTCTTGGCTAAATCCAGCGCCTTTTCGTACTGCTGGCGAACGACTGCGTTCCATCTGAATCCACAGGCTGCAGAGGTCCGATTCAGTCTGTCTCCCACCTCTTCAAATGCGTTTAATTGTGTGCTGCCTTCTCGGACATGACGTAGAACTGTTTCTGCCAGTAATAGATCATTTTCTTCCGTCCAGGCATCCTGACGTGTTTTCATTATGAATCAACTCCTTTTTTAAATGTCTTTAGTCAAAGGATGTACAAACCAATCATTTTTTATACCAATATGGCAAAAAATTACTAGTTTTTAATGAAAACAAGGGTGAAACAAGCGGTAAAAACGGCCGGACCTTTCCTTTCTTTCGCGCGGGAAAGCCGGTATAATAGAAACATGATAGATAGGAAGAGGGAAGCTGATGAATGATTCCAGCATCAAGTTAAGTGAGGAAAAAGTATTTAAAGACCCTGTCCATGGTTATGTCCACGTCAGAGACAAGCTCATCTGGGATCTCATTGGTACGAAGGAATTTCAGCGGCTTCGTCGAATCAAACAGCTAGGGACTACATATTTGACATTTCATGGGGCTGAGCACAGCCGATTCAGCCATTCGCTTGGGGTATATGAGATTGTCAGACAGATCATCGACGAAGTGTTTGAAGGGCAGCCTGATTGGAACGGAAGCGAAAGGATACTCTCTCTTTGCGCTGCACTTTTGCATGACCTGGGACATGGTCCGTTTTCCCATTCCTTTGAAAAAGTATTTGATCTTGATCATGAACAATTCACGAAAAAAATTATCCTTGAAGATACTGAAGTGAATCGGGTTCTGCGAGCAGTCAGCCCCGATTTTCCACAAAGAGTGGCTGAAGTGATTAGCAAGACTTATCATGACAAATTGGTTGTCAGTCTGATCTCAAGCCAAATTGATGCGGACAGAATGGATTATTTACAAAGGGACGCCTATTTTACCGGTGTCAGCTATGGCCACTTCGATATGCAGCGAATTATGCGCGTCATGAGGCCGAAAGAAGACCATGTGGTATTTAAATCGAGCGGAATGCATGCGGTGGAAGACTATATCATGAGCCGTTATCAAATGTACTGGCAAGTGTATTTTCATCCAGTCACCCGAAGCGCCGAAGTAATTTTGACTAAAATACTGCAACGTGTAAAAGCGTTATTTCATGCCGGCTACCCATTTAAAAAAGAGCCTCACCATTTCCAATCACTATTCGAAGGCAACGTAACCCTCGATGATTATTTGAAGCTGGATGAACCGGTGATTTTATACTATTTCCACATGTGGGAAGAGGAAGAAGATCAGATTTTGCGTGATTTGTGCCGGCGATTTATGGACCGTCACCTGTTTAAGTATGTGGAATTTGATCCAGCTGAGCAATATAGGGCATTAAGAGAGCTGGAGGACTTATTTCGAAAAGCTGGGATTGATCCGGAGTATTATCTGGCTGTTGATTCTTCATCTGATTTACCGTATGATTTTTATCGACCAGGAGAGGAAGAGGAGAGGCTTCCAATCCACTTATTGATGCCGAATGGAGAGCTTTCCGAGCTTTCCAGGGAATCCACAATTGTTCAGGCCATTTCTGGAAAAAGAAGAACGGATCATAAACTATATTATCCTGAAGATCTTTTGTTGGATGAATCGGGCAATCTAGAATTGAAACAAACGATTCTTTCCATTTTGAGGAAGTTTTAAATAATCCATTGGAAAAATAGATAGCGGGGGTTGAGCAAGAGTTATGCTGCATGATCATCAAAAATTAATGAGCGTCTTTGCCCTGGCAGGCGAAATCACAGGAAGAAAAAAGCTGCAAAAGATGGTTTTTATTGCAAAAAAAATGAAGTTTCCCTTCCAGGAAAAGTTCGAATTTCATTTTTATGGTCCATATTCTGAAGAGCTGACATTAAGGGTTGAGGAATTATGCAATTTTGGTTTCATAGAAGAAGTCAAGGAGGATAAGGGCGGGTACAGCCAATATCGATATGCCATCACTTCTTCCGGGCATGAGTTCTTTGAATCGGAACCAATGGATATCCCCCAATTAAAAGAATGCCTGAACGATATGAATGGACAGAGCTCCCGCTTTCTTGAGCTTGTATCTACTATTCTTTATTTTGAAGACCTGCCCAAAGAAGAAGTGGTAGAAAAAGTGGCAGACTTAAAAAGAAAGCAAAATTATTCTATAGAAGAAATTGATGAAGCCTATGAATACATTGAAACATTAAAAAAGACAGCTTATTCGCATTAAACCGCGGACAGGCTGTCTTTTAAGGATTTGTCATTACTGGCCAGTTTTGACCGTTCAGGATGTGCCGCTTTCGCTTTCTCATTGTCCAGCGACGCACGGGATGTGCTAGTGCAGGCGAAGCGACAGGACGTCGCTGACTGAGCCTGCCTGCAGCGCCTAGCCCCTCGAGGTCACAAGCCTGCAAGGAAGCTAATTCAGGATGAAAGTGCTCCTGTGCCATAGCTTATTCGAGGAAGTCTTGTTCAACTCGTCGCAAAGCTGCACGAAGCAACTCAAGGAAGTTTCACATGATGTGATTGAAATCAGCTGATTCCCTGTGGTAGCTGAAGAACTGCCTCCTCGGGAATCGTCTTGTTTGCCTGAGCTGACCAAGGTGCTTTCGCTTTTCTTATTCGTCGCAGGCCCTTTTTCCGGCAACGGCATAATGGTTTTTCGTCATTTCTTCAATTACAATGGTGACAGCTTCTTTGGATGCGCCTGTTGTTTCAACAACAGCATCCGTCACTTTTTCTACAAGCGCTTTCTTCTGGTCATCCGTACGTCCTTCAAACATTTTTACTGTTACAATTGGCATATATAATTTCTCCCTTCGTTCATGTCGTACATAAAAATTGTATTCTTTTTTTAAAAGAGGGGCAAGGACGGGTTGTGTGAAATGAGTCAAAAGCAATAATTTTGTATAATGAACCAATAGACTAGAATAAAAAGAAAAGCGCAAGGTGCAAGTCAAGGACTAGCATAAGGCATTCCCAAGGGAAGTTGCTTGATGCGGCGGCGCCTTAGGGCTAGATTGAGAAGGGGTTGGATATGTGGAGAGGTTTCTCGCGTTTCCTATAGAACAAATTCCGCTTGTAGCGGCGGTATTATTAATTGCATTTACAGTGCATGAATTCGCTCATGCCTTTACGGCGTATAAGTTTGGAGATCCAACCGCAAAAGATCAAGGAAGGCTTACCTTGAATCCGATTCAGCATTTGGATCCGATTGGGACGCTGTTGATTTTTATTGCGGGTTTCGGATGGGCGCGGCCAGTCCCTGTGAATCGTTATCATTTTAAAAATCCAAGGTTGGCGGGGATTATTGTTTCTTTGATGGGGCCAATCAGCAATTTTGCTCTGGCGGTTTTGGGTACGGCGATACTGTTCCTATTGATGGTAACGGGGATTGCAGGACAACTTCCAATTTTCGTCACCCAATTTTTCAATTTATTCGTGTGGATGAATGTACTGCTTTTCGTTTTTAACCTACTGCCTGTTCCACCTTTAGACGGTTACAGAATTATAGAAGACTTGGTATCTCCTTCGCTCAGGGCGAAGATGACACAATATGAGCAGTATGGTTCGCTTATATTTCTGATACTGGTAATCACACCATTATCGAATTATACAATCAGACCAATATTGAATACTGTCATCCCGTTTTTTGTAAACAGCATACAAAGTGTATTTGTCATGTTTTTGGGTTAGGGAAAAAAGGGAGGTAATCTGATATGGAACAAAACAAGAGAAAATTGGAATTTAATATTATTAAAGACGACCCGACTATGGGGCATAAGGGATACGGCGTCGGTTCATTGAGTTTGGAGAACATTACACCCGTTATGCTTGATGTCGAGGAGGGGGAGGCGTGGATCGAGGAACAGGCGATGCATGCCCGGAGTAAAACGGAGCGGGGCGTTAAATATGTAAAAGACCGGAGCGAATTCCCTGAAGAAGGTGCAAAAAAATATTGGGTCATTTGGGTCGCTGTAGATATCAAGGAAGGCGGAGCTTATTATGCAGGTGTTACAGCGTGTGAATTGTACATTAACCGGCCAGCCCGCCGAGGGTACAAATCAATGCCTGAACATGTAAACCATATGGATAAGGCGATGAAAGGGAAAGTGGTCGTCGATAACATGGACGCTGATTCTCGGAAAGTCCTAGCGGACTTCCTGAAAAGCCATGACGAAGGCATGTGGGAGCGCTCTAGTACAGAGTTCAAAGAAGAATTTGAGAAGTGAATTTTCAGAAAAAAATGTCGAGCTTCGGCGAAATTTTGAACAATCTATGACAGTTGTCAAAAAGGAACATTGCCATCTTGCCGATTGCTGGGAAAGTAAGTAAACTTAATATAGTTTGCACTGCAAACTGGGACAAAGAAAAGCGAAAGCGCTCGTATAGCGACGTACAGACTGGAGTGCTTCCGACGAGATAAAGGAAACACGGCGACGAAGGCCGCCTCAGACCGCCACATCCTGTGGCTTCGGTGGCACTAGGACGTCCTGTCCGTCGGAGCCGACGTTGACTTATCGTAGGCAAGCCGCTCCTTGAATGACTTCGTGTGATACTTCCTGAGTAAACATCGTGCAGCTTTGCGACGAGGTGAGCATAAACTCCCTTGAATATGCTGCGCCGCAGGAGCACATTAGTCGCGAAGTCTGCTAGTCGATAGGCACTTTCGCCAATCAGCAAAAAACTTGAGGCCGCACACCTCAAGTTTTTTGCTTTTTAAAGGAGAAAATAAAAATGAAATAAGTAGTTTTTCAACTTGGGAAAAGTTATCATTTAAGTACAAAACAAATACGGGAAGTGACCGTTAAATGATAAAACATATTAAACCGTATTATTTAAATATAATGGCTGTTGTAGTTTTGACTCTCGGGGGGATTATGCTTGAACTTCTTCTCCCAACACTGATGGCCAATGTGGTCGATATCGGAATTGTCAACGGCGATATAAATTACATATTGAAAACCGGCGGTTTAATGCTAGTTTTTGCATTGGCTGCGATTGTTCTTATGACTGGGGTCTCCTTCTTCGCATCAAAAACCGCACTCGGTTTCGGCAGAGATATAAGACGAAGTCTGTTTGTCAATGTAGAGAATTTTTCATTGCAGGCTTTTGACAAAATTGGTACAGCTTCTTTGATTACAAGGTCGACAAATGATGTAAAACAGGTGCAGGATGTCTTGAATATGATCCTGCGGATGATGACTAGGGCGCCATTGATGCTAATTGGTGGCATTATCATGGCTGTAACAAGGGAACCTGGTTTGTCGGTAGTTTTTTTAGGAGCCTTGCCGCTTTTGGCCATTTTGATTTTCATTATTTCACGAAAAGCGATTCCTCTCTTTGTTTCGTTACAGAAGAAGACTGACAAGTTAAATTTGATTGTCCGCGAAAACTTGACTGGAGTGCGGGTGATCCGAGCCTTCAATAATGAAAACCATGAGAAAAAGCGTTTTGATGCCGCGAACCTTGATTTCCGTGATACCGGAATTAAGGTGAATAAAATGATGGCCGTACTTTTTCCCGTCATGATGATTGTCATGAATTTTACAAGCGTTGCAATTGTTTGGTTTGGAGCTGTCCGCATAGATCAAGGGATCATGCAAGTTGGTAATCTAATGGCATTCTTGCAATATTCCATGATGATTTTAATGTCGCTCATCATGCTGTCGTTTGGATTCATCATGATTCCGCGTGCGAAAGCTTCCATGGACAGGATTAATGAAGTGTTAAAAATGGAGAACGATATAACAGATACCGAGCGTCCAAAGAATGTGCAAAATGGGCAAGGAACAGTGGAATTCAGGGACGTCACGTTCAGATACGCCGGTGCGGAAAAACCTGTTATTAAGGATATTTCTTTTAAGGCAAAAAAAGGAGAGACCACTGCGATCATTGGAAGTACAGGATCCGGGAAATCAACATTAATTAAATTGATTCCAAGATTTTATGATGTGGAAAAAGGTGCCGTTTTGGTAGACGGTGTCGATGTAAGAGAGTTGCCGCAGGAAACCTTGAGGGCGAAAATTGGTTATGTACCGCAGAAGGCTTCTTTATTCAGCGGAACGGTTGCGGAAAACTTGCGATATGGGAATGAAGAAGCCAGTGAGGAAGACATGTGGAAAGCATTGGATATCTCGCAGGCGGCGGAATTTGTAAGAAATAAGGAAGAGGGAATCAAATTAATGATCGAGCAGGCAGGTGCGAACCTGTCAGGTGGCCAGAAACAGCGGCTGTCCATTGCCCGGGCATTGATCAGAAAGCCGGAAATCTACCTTTTTGATGACAGTTTCTCGGCTCTGGATTTTAAAACAGATGCAAGATTAAGAGCGGAGCTGTCAAAAGAGACCAAGGATGCAGCCATTATTTTAGTTGCCCAGCGTGTGAGTACCGTCACTGATGCCGATCAAATTATTGTCCTTGAAGAAGGGGAAGTGGCGGGTATCGGCACGCATCAAGAACTGCTGGCAGAAAACCGGATATATCAGGAAATTGTATCTTCGCAGCGGGCAGAGGGGGAAGGCGCATGAGCAGGCAAAGTCATGGAAGGTCCAGTTTTCGGCCGAGACCGGGAGGAGGGCCCGGGCATGGACACGGGATAGCTCCTGGGGAAAAACCAAAAGAATTCAAAAAGACGCTTAAAAGATTGTCAGGTTATTTGAAGCCCCGTAAATATCAGCTTCTGTTTGTTGCTCTTGCAGCCGTTTTTTCCACTTTGTTCAATGTTGTTACGCCGAAGCTGCTGGGAGATGCGACATCCTCCATTTTTTCAAGTATGACAAAAGGAATTGGCATCAATTTTGCTTTTTTACAGAAATTGCTGCTTACACTTCTAGTCCTTTACGTCATTTCGGCTGCATTCACCTATTTGCAGCAATATTTGATGGCAGGGGTTTCCCAGAAAACAACGGCCGAATTGAGAAAAGAAGTATATGAAAAACTTGGGAGGATGCCCTTAAGCTATTATGACCGGCATCCGCATGGAGATATTTTAAGTCGTGCAATCAATGATATCGATAATATTAACAACTCCATCCAGCAGGCGCTGTCACAAATCATCACATCGCTGATTGCCATTATCGGAACAATCATCATGATGATCGTGATTAGTCCGATATTGACGCTTGTTGTATTGATCACTTTCCCATTAAGTGCTTTGGTCATTCGCTTTGTGGCATCTTTTTCCCAGAAGCATTTTGTCAATCAGCAAAAGGAACTTGGGAATGTGAACGGACATATTGAGGAAATGTTTTCCGGGCATCAGGTTGTCAAAGCGTTCGGGCATGAAAAAGCAGCTATCAAGGAGTTTGATGAAATCAATGAACGCCTGTATCAATCCGGGTGGCGGGCGCAATTTATAAGCGGGATCATGATGCCGCTTATGAACTTTGTTGGAAATCTTGGTTATGTCATTGTCAGCATCGGCGGCGGGCTTCTTGTACTAAACGGAAACATCCGGATCGGTGACGTACAGGCATTTATCCAGTATTCCCAACAGTTGACACACCCAATGACTCAAGCAGCAGGCATCGCCAATATGATTCAGACGGCACTTGCCTCGGCAGAAAGAATTTTTCATCTTTTAGATGAAAAAGAGGAACGGAAAGAAGAACCTGCTGACGTCAATCTGGATCAATTAAAAGGGGAAATTACGTTTGACCATGTTCGCTTCGGTTATGAAAAAGACAAACCTATTATTAAAGATTTAACCTTGGACGTTAAGCCCGGCCAGACGATTGCCATCGTGGGACCTACAGGAGCAGGAAAAACGACGATTATCAATCTACTGATGAGGTTCTATGAATTAGACGGCGGACGAATTTTAATTGACGGAGTCGATATAAGCGACCTATCACGTGAACAAGCAAGATCTATGTTTGCAATGGTGCTTCAGGATACGTGGCTGTTCAACGGCACAATCAAGGACAATATTGCATATGGGCGTGAAGGGGCAAGCAAAGAAGAAATCATTCACGCAGCCCAAAATGCCTATGCCGATGACTTTATCCGGACGCTTCCCGATGGTTACGAGACTGTTTTGGGAGAGGATGCTTCAAACATATCCCAGGGGCAGCGCCAGTTGATTACAATTGCGAGAGCAATTCTGTCTGATCCCAAAATATTGATCCTGGATGAAGCGACAAGCAGTGTCGATACGAGGACGGAAATGAATATCCAGCGGGCCATGAACAAACTGATGGCGGGCCGCACAAGCTTCGTGATAGCGCACAGGCTCTCCACCATCAGGGATGCTGATGTCATTTTGGTCATGAAAGATGGGGATATTATTGAAAAAGGCTCCCATGAAGAATTGATGGAATTGAACGGTTTCTATGCCGATTTATACCAGAGTCAATTTACTGGAAAGGCAAGCTAAACAAAGCCCCCTCGCTGATGAGGGGGCTTCGCTTTGTGAGGTTTTAAAAAATTGTACAAGCGTGATAGCCGCACTTAAAATATGCGCTCCCACCACCGCTTTTTCTTTTCTTTTTTAACCTTGATAGGCTCCTTATCAAGCTCATGTAAATGTTCGGTGCAAAATTCTGCGGGTTCTGTTCCTTTCACAAAGTAGGTGAGCCTAAAAACAGGGCAAGAATTGGTCGCTTTTTTACCATTGACAGGATCAATTGGAACTGCCATCACTTTCGCTGGAGGCGAAAAGGCATGCTCTTTTTCATCCTGTCCATCAAGGGCCCGCTCCATGAAGCGGATCCAAATATTTTTTGCATATAACTTATCTTCCGTTAAGGTAATTTCCTTTCCTTTGTCATATCCCGTCCATACAACAGATGCCAATTTTGGTGTAAAGCCCGCCATCCAGCTGTCGGAGTTGGTGGACCCGGACTTGCCCGCGTATTCCCGGCTCATCTGATTTATCACGGAAGCTCCAGTGACTGTGGCGTATCCATTTAACTTTTTGTCAAACATCCCCGTCATCATATGACTCAGAACAAAGGCAAGCTCTGGTTTCAAAACCTGCTCTTTGGGGCTTGGAGTTTCATAAATCAATTTTCCATGAAAATCCTCCACCCGCACAATGAAAACAGGTTCAATCTTTTTCCCACCATTTGCAATGATGCTATAAGCGTTAAGCAACTCAACTGGTTTAACTCCTGAAGTCCCCAAGGCAAGGGAAGGGACCTTTTTCATCTTTGTAGTGACTCCAAGCTTTTGGATCGTGTCGACCAGGATATCCTGTCCGAGAAACAGATGGGTTTTTACAGCGTAAACATTGTCCGATAATGCCAGCGCCTGAGCCATCGTTACTTCGCCATTTGCGTACTGGTTGTTGTAGTTATGAGGAATATATTCATCCTGTCCATTGCTAAACTTGAAGGTCGTCGGTTCACTCCGCAAAAGGGTTGATGGAGTAAAGCCATGTTCCAATGCGGCATAATAGAGAAGAGGTTTTATTGTTGAACCTGGCTGCCTTACAGCCTGGGTCGCCCTGTTAAAAGAGCTTTCGTTATAATCTCTTCCGCCGACCAGAGCAGTGACATATCCCGTTTGGGGATCCATCGCTGCAAAACCCGCTTGGATATCGGATGTTTCTGATATCGTTTCACTAATGGCCTTTTCCGCCACTTCCTGTTGTTTTACATCAAGAGCGGTGTAGACTTTCAACCCCCCCAGGGCAATGCTTCTATCATCCAGTCCTGCCTTTTCCTTCAACTCTCGTTTTACGGTATCATAGAAATAAGGTGCTATTTCCGCCTGATGATGGGGATGTTTGCCGATTATGACCAGTCGTTCTTGTGAAGCGGCTTTTGCTTCCTGAGCTGAAATCACTTCGGTCGTTTCCATTGCACCCAACACAAGTTTTTGCCTAGCCTTTGCCTTTTCTACAGAAATAATGGGAGAGTAAATTCCTGGTCCCTTAGGAATGCCGGCAAGCATCGAAGCTTCGGCAAGCGATAGATCCTTCGCGCTTTTTCCGTAATAAAATTGGCTGGCAGCCTCGATTCCGTAAGCTCCGTGCCCAAAGGATATGGTGTTAATATAGCCTTCGAGTATATCATTTTTATCGTAATTGACCTCAAGACGAATGGTATAAAATGCCTCGAGCAATTTCCTGGACCAAGTTTTATCAAGTGTCAAAAAAAGGTTTCGGGCGTATTGCTGTGTGATTGTGCTGGCTCCCTGGACTTTACCCATTGCTTTAATATTTGCAGCCAGGGCACCGCCGATTCGTTTCAAATCAAAACCGTGATGGCTATAAAAGGTGCGGTCCTCTATCGCAATGATTGCATTTGTAACGTCAGCAGGCACTTCATCCAGCGAAATCCAATATCTTTTTTCCCCGCTGTTGCTTTCGCCAATGACAGAGCCGTCTGATGCGTAATATAATGTAGATTGAGGAATGGCTAGTGGAGGCGGACCAAGGATTTTGATCCACAGCCAAAACGATATTAATAATATAGTGACGGCTGCAACAGCCAAAATTGACAAAACGGAAAATATCCGCAGTGCCCGCCATCTCTTCTTTGATCCTGTGACTGCTTCCAAATCCTCACCTCCTAAATTCTAGCAATCTCACTCACCAGTATGAGAGAAAAGATAAGAATTTATTCATGGGGAAGATATTATTTCCTTTCAACTTTTAAATAAATGTCCTGACAAAATATATTCCTGATTATCGATATGCTCTGTTATAAACAACAGGATTTTGCTCAATTACAGCCGATACATGGACTTTCAAACGAAATTTTTCTATAATAAATAGGTTACATTACATATAAAGGGTGTGGCAGCATTGACAGCGGATGTTCAAACTCCGGTCAAAATTCATCTCACAACAAAAATCCGTCTGGATGGAGAAGAAGATACATTTGAAATGATTTTGTTTGGTTGTTATTACCGCAAAAAAAATGCGGTTTTTCTAAAATATGATGAAGTCCAAGAGGAAGGGACAGTCCATACGCTTGTAAAGGTTGATGATGAGGAAGCTACGATTTTCAGAAAAGGAATTATCAATATGCGTATGAAATTCCGTCTGAATGAACAAAAGGACGGAACCCATGCGAGTGAATACGGCAGCCTGCTACTGTCCACGGACACGAAAAAGCTTGCTCTTCAAGAACATGCTGATAAATGTGAAGGAACAATCAATCTGGGTTATGACTTATACATGCAAGGTACACATGCAGGAAAGTACGATATGGAAATACAGTACAAGGAGGAAACAGGGAATCTATGAACGTAGTGGAACAGAAGCAAGAGAAACTGAAGCACGAAATTAAAAACGCCATATTAAAAGCAGGATTGGCCACAGAAGATCAAATCCCGGCAGTTGTATTGGAAACGCCAAAAGACAAGGCGCACGGTGACTACTCCACAAATATGGCTATGCAGCTTGCCCGCGTGGCGAAAAAGGCACCCCGGATGATTGCTGAGGATATCAAAGCGCACGTAGACACCTCTGAGGCATCCATCGAAAAAATTGATATTGCTGGACCTGGCTTTATTAACTTTTATATGGATAACAGCTATTTGACGAAGCTTGTGCCCACTATCCTTGAGGCAGGGGACGAATACGGCCGTTCGGGAGCTGGAAAAGGCGAAAAAATCCAAGTGGAGTTTGTTTCTGCAAACCCAACAGGGGACCTTCACCTTGGCCATGCGCGAGGAGCGGCAGTCGGCGACGCGCTGTGCAATATTCTTGATAAAGCAGGTTATGACGTTTCAAGGGAATACTATATTAATGATGCAGGAAATCAAATAAATAACCTGGCTTATTCTGTTGAAGCTCGTTACTTCCAAGCGCTTGGTATGGACAAAACCATGCCTGAAGACGGGTATCACGGAGAAGATATCGTGGGAATCGGGAAAAAGCTTGCAGAGGAGTACGGCGATAAGTTTGTTCATGAAAGCGAAGAAGACCGCGTTGCCTTTTTCCGCCAATATGGATTGGATTTTGAGCTTGAGAAATTAAAGAATGTGCTGGAACAATTCAGAGTCTCTTTTGATGTATGGTATTCCGAGACATCATTATATAAAAACGGAAAAATTGATGAGGCTCTCGAACTGCTTCGCGAAAAAGGCCACATTTTCGAAGAGGACGGAGCGACCTGGTTCCGGTCAACTGATTTTGGTGACGACAAAGACCGGGTATTGATTAAAAATGACGGCTCTTACACGTATATTACGCCGGATATTGCTTATCACCTGGATAAAATCAACCGCGGGTTCGACAAGCTGATCAATATTTGGGGAGCCGACCACCATGGATATATCCCAAGAATGAAAGCAGCTATAGAAGCACTGGGCTTTAACCCTGATCGTCTCGAAGTGGAGATCATCCAGCTCGTCAACCTATATAAAGATGGGGAAAGAGTGAAGATGAGCAAGCGTTCGGGGAAAGCTGTGACGATGACTGAACTGATTGAAATGGTCGGACTAGATGCAGTTCGTTATTTCTTCGCCATGAGAAGCGCAGACACGCATATGGACTTCGACCTTGATTTAGCAGTCGCTGAGTCAAATGACAACCCTGTGTATTATGCGCAGTACGCCCATGCGCGAATTTGCAGTATCTTACGTTCTGCAGATGAAAAAGGGATAGCTGTTGATGCCGGCACCGATTTCTCTGCTCTGTCCAGCGAAAAAGCGACAGATCTCCTGAAAAAGCTTGGTGAATTCCCGCAAGTCATCGCGGAAGCCGCAGAAAAGAGAATTCCACACCGCATCACCAATTATATTTTTGATTTAGCGTCTGTCTTCCACAGCTATTACAATGCTGAAAAAGTATTGAACGAAGAACAGTTGGATGAAACGAAAGCGCGCCTTGCCCTAGTAAATGCGGTCCAAATCACATTGAAGAACGCATTGACACTTGTGGGAGTATCAGCGCCGGAAAAAATGTGATTAGAAAAGCGGAGGGCGGCTGCTTAGGGGCGACAAGCGCTGGAGAAAAAACAGTGAAGGCGCTCTTTGCCTTCATTGCTTTTTTCGAAGCGACCTCGAGCCCCTGCCGCCCGTAGCTGGACAATAGAAAAGCGGAGGCGCCTTGGTAAGCCCCGACAAGCACAAGACGATTCCCGAGGAGGCAGTACTTCAGCACCACAGGGAAGCTGATGATTTCAATCACATCATGTGAAACTTCCTTGAGTTGCTTCGTGCAGTTTTGCGACGAGCTGAACAAGACTTCCTCGAATAAGTTATGGCACAGGAGCACTTTCATCCTGAATAGCTTCCTTGCAGGCTTGTGGCCTCGAGGGACTGGGCGCTGTAGGCAGGCTCAGGCAGCGACGTCCTGTCGCTTCGCCTGCACTAGCACATCCTGTGCGTCGCTGGACAATGGAACATCCTCGAACTGAACAAGGCAAAATTGAAAGAGCGCCGAACGGCGCTCTTTCTGTATTTATAAAAAGTGTTTTAACATCATTCCTGTCCATTTCTTCAAGCGTGTGGTAATGGCAGGGTTATTCAGTTTCGCGATGGATGTGCGGCTGGATTTGCTAATATCCTCCTGGACGGTTCGCTCCGCTTCTTTTATGAAATCCTGATCGTAGATAAAACAATTGATTTCATAGTTAAGTTTAAAGCTCCTATAATCAAAATTGGCAGTTCCTATATCACATATTTTTCCATCTATCAAGATGACTTTTGCATGGAAAAAACCAGCCTCATATTCGAAGACCGCCCCGCCGGCTGCCAGAATTCTATGCAAATAATGGAAGGAGGCTTCCTTCACTAATGGGTGATCTGACTTATTAGGAACAAGGATTGTTACCGCGACTCCCCTGTGTATCGCTTGTTCAAGTCCAGAAACCAGCTTGTCAGGAGGGATGAAGTAAGGTGTGCCTATAAAGATGCTTTGATCCGCCTGATTGATCAGCTCCAAAATTTGCTCTTCCGCATCAACTCCTTGAGTTGGAAAGAAACGGTAAAGCATTGGCCCTTTTTCCAAAGTAGGAAAAAGAGAAATATCCTTCAAGTGGCTTCTTCCAGTTGCCTTTTCCCAGTCAAATAAAAACTCCTTCTGTAAATCCGCGATGCCCTCTCCTTCTATGCGGAGATGATAATCTCGCCAAGGTGAAAGGACCGGATCCAGATCAATATATTCCTTTCCTACGTTAAATCCTCCTACGTAACCTATTTTTCCATCAATGATGGTGACTTTACGGTGATTTCTTTGTTGAAGGGCAAAGAAGGTAAACGGGAAACGTGGACGATGGCAAAATTCGACCTCAACTCCGGAGGATCGAGCCTTCTTAATAAGCTTTTTCGAAACCATTCGGCTGCCGAACCAGTCAAGCAGCAGCCGCACCGCGATTCCATTCCTCGCCTGTTCAATCAATATGTCAAAAAACAAGTTACTGAACCGGTCATTTTTTACAATGTAAAATAGTACGTGAATATTTTTTTTCGCTTTATATAGGTCATCAAAATAATTGGAAAAAAGGTCCGGTCCGCTTGTAATTAATTGAATTCGTCCATTTCTTACAGGGTAACTGCTGCGTCTGCTCTTGATTCTATGAAAGTATCTGCCGAAAAAGAAATCCGCAGAAGCGGCAATGATAAAGATGAAGACTAAAATGATAAGACCGGCCAGCCACTTCAATGGAATACCTCCTTAAGACAGAAATTGGTTTTAACGCCTGATTAGTATTCCCAAAATATCGTTGAAAAAGCTGTGAAAGTGGAATAAATCATGTATAATTACAGTTGGTGTAAAAAAACTGCATATTTTTGGACTCGGTTGCTTTTCGTGCCTGTTTCTTAAATGGGGATGAAAGCTTAAAAGGGAAGTTGGTGAAAATCCAACGCGGTCCCGCCACTGTAAATGAGAGCGTCCTGCCATAAACCACTGTGCTTTTTATGCATGGGAAGGGGCAGAGTGCAATGACCATGAGCCAGGAGACCTGCCGATTTCAAACACCGAAAACCTGCGCGGATGGGAGAGGTGACAGACAGGCTTAATGTCTGTTTGGCTATTTCTGCCTATATACATACTCATCTCCGTCGCACAGGAGATTTTTTTATTTTTATATAGGAGGATTCACAGCATGAAAAAGATTTATTCGTTTTTAATGGCGTTAACGCTGATAGGATTTTTGGCAGCCTGCGGCAATCAAGGAGATATGGGGGAAAAGAAGCAAAATACAGAACCGAAAACTGAGCAGGCTTCAGAAGACAGCTTTCCGATAACACTTAAAGATGCGACAGATAAAGAAGTCACTATTGAAAAGCAGCCTGAAAAAATTGTTTCCCTTATTCCAAGCAACACGGAAATTCTCTATGCTGTTGGGGCGGGAGATGAAGTAGTGGGTGTCTCTGAGCACGATAATTACCCTGAAGAGGTAAAGGATAAGGAACAGGTGGCAGGCCTTGAGTTAAACATTGAAAAGATCATTTCTTTGAAACCTGATCTAGTCCTGGCGCACGGTTCAGTTGGCGACATGTGGGATTCAGGTTTAGAGCAGCTGGAAGGCAGCGGCATACCGGTACTTGTCGTCCATAATGCGGAAAGCTTTGATGAAGTGTACGATACGATTGACTTCATTGGTAAAGCGACAGGGCATACGGAAGAAGCATCAAATGTCATTGATGATATGAAAGCCAAGCTAGATGAAATTGAAAAGAAAGCAGCTGAAATCAAGGAAGATGACAAAAAATCAGTATTTGTGGAAATATCTCCCGCTCCAGAAATTTACGCTGCCGGAAAAAATACATTCATGGATCAAATGCTGAACACAATCAACGCAAAAAACTCAGTTCAAGAGGAAGGCTGGCCAATGATGAACGAGGAAGCCATCATTGAAATGAACCCTGAGGTCATTCTCGTCAACTATAACTATGTAGACAATGCAGTAGATCAGGTCTTGGACCGCAAAGGCTGGCAGGATGTGGCAGCTGTCAAAGACAAGCGGGTTTATATGGTGGACGAGAACCTTGTGAGCCGTTCCGGTCCGCGGATCGTTGAAGGAGTAGAGGAGCTTGCAAAAGCTGTTTATCCGGAAGTATTCGGGAAATAATACCCTCATAGCATACTTAGCGGCAATCATATTTTTGATTGCCGCCATTCTTGCTGGGATTTCTATAGGTTCGGTAAGGGTTCCAATTGGGGATATTGTCAATATTATCACGGGAAAAACGATGCCTATATTTGGGAATAAACAAGTAGATCCGATGTTTACCAATATAGTCATGAATGTCCGCCTGCCCCGTGTTGTGCTTGCTAGCCTAGTCGGTGCCTCGCTTGCGATTGCCGGAGCAGCTTTCCAAGGTCTCCTGCGTAACCCGCTCGCTGACCCATACACACTCGGAGTTTCTTCTGGAGCCTCTGTTGGTGCCGTTATTACTTTATTTTATCAAATCTCATTACCGTTTGTGGGAATATATACCCTGCCGCTGCTCAGTATTACCTCAGCATTCATCACCATCATTATCGTTCTTTTCTTTGCAAGAAGTATCGACAGATCCATGAAAGTGGAGACGATCATCTTAACGGGAATTATTTTCAGTTCATTTCTCGGGGCGCTTATCTCATTGATGATTGCCCTTTCGGGAGAGGAACTTCGCCAAATTATCGGTTGGCTGCTCGGGAGTGTTTCGATGAGGGGATGGAGCTATGTGCAAATCATTCTGCCATTCCTGATCATAGGGGGCTTGGTGCTTTTATTGAATACTCGGGAACTTAACGCAATTGCATTTGGCGAAGAACGAGCGCAGTATCTCGGTGTGAATGTGGCAGCAAGAAAGTTTGTGGTCCTTGCTGCGAGCTCAATGATTACAGGTGCGGCTGTTGCAGTATCGGGGACAATCGGGTTTGTAGGACTAGTTATCCCGCATTTGACGAGGATTTTATGGGGGCCAGACCATAAGCATCTATTGCCGCTTTCCATGTTGATCGGTGCGGGCTTTCTTATTTTTGCGGATTTGGCCGCAAGGATTGTCATAGAACCGGCAGAGTTGCCGATCGGTGTCATCACGGCGTTGATAGGAGCCCCTGTATTTGCTTTTATTTTGCTGAGAAGGAGAATGGAAAGAAGTGGATGAGATGCTACAAGTGGAAGAGCTTTCCGGTGGCTATTCGGATAAAAACATACTAAAAAACATATCGTTTTCGGTAAGCCGTGGAGAGATGTTCGGCATCCTCGGACCAAATGGAAGTGGGAAGTCGACGCTGCTAAAAATGATCAGCAGGCTGCTTCCGTATAAAAGCGGACAGATCACGATTGATAACCGCTCCCTTCAAACCTTTTCATCCAAAGATTTTGCAAAGCTTATGGCTGTTTTGCCGCAAGTCTCAAGTGAGGTGTTTCCTTTTACTGTAAAAGAAACAGTGGAGTTAGGGAGGTATGCGCATCAACGCGGATTATTCCATTCATGGAGCCGTGAAGACGAATCAGTCGTCCAGGAAGTGATGGCCCTGACCAAAGTCAAGGGACTTCAGGGAGTTTCGTTGCAGGAATTGTCCGGAGGAGAGCGGCAAAGGGTCTTTCTTGCCCAGGCACTTGCCCAGGAGCCAAATATTCTTATTCTGGACGAACCAACGAATCATCTTGACCTGTCACATCAAAAAGTTTTGTTGGACCAGATGAAAAGGTGGACAAGACAGCGTGGGTTAACAGTCGTCACTGTTTTTCATGATCTAAATCTGGCAGCCCTTTATTGTGACCGCCTCCTTCTTCTGGATGAAGGAGAAGTCATTCATATTGGTACGCCGGAAGAGGTGTTGAATGAGCCACAGATTCAGAAGGTTTACAAGACAATGATTGAAAAGCATTCACATCCTGAAGTGCCTAAGCCGAATATGGTACTGATTCCTGAAACAGAGAGGGATAACCGAGTTATCGATGAAAGCTATCTTTCCAGGACGGAAGAAGCTGTCATGTTCCATTCGCCCATTCCGCTAAAAACCATTGCGTCTGCCTCAACTGGCTCAGGGCTTGGATGGAAGGAAAAGTTCATCATCAACCGTAATCAGCCTTCAACAGAAAAAGATACAAAAGCTGTTGAAATGGAGGCCCAATATGATGAGCAACTTTTTACAAATTATAATACCTACCAAGAAGATGGATTTTCCATTTTATTTGTATTGACTGCCGATCGGCATCTCCGCTTCTTTCATACTTGGCTGTTTATTAATGGGCAGGTCTGCGAAAATGCACTCATCGAAGCGATGACTACTGCACTGCAAGGAAAAGAATTGGCTTTTAAAGAAAAGATTCGTCCAGCAGAAACGGATGATGGCATTGTGGTCGCTGCGACGCAAAAAGGAGTATATTTATCATCGGGAAGATCTTCTTCTGAACTTGGACAGGCTATCTTAAATGGGCTGTTGGATTCCTCGGAAAAACTATTCCAAAGCATGAAAGTGGGTATGTCAAATTGATGCCGTTTTTCTGCAGCTGTGGCTGTAGGAATCCAGTAAAAACCAATAGCCACGGATTATTCTTTCATCAATAAAAACTCCAAATAATATTATCTGTATAAGCTCTTCTTTTAGTCTGTCTCCGATTGTGAATACCAACAGGGACAGCTTTTTCATTTTAACTATAATTCACTTAGGTTCCGGGTATTTGTATATCACATAGGTTGCTACGTCCGACTTTTGGCGTTCAGGAAATCCTTAGCCCAAGTAAACCTCATAATGTCGCGACTAAAGCCCGCCGAAACCAGGACAAGGAAAGCTTCTGCAGAAAGCCATCCCACGCTTTTTCGGTGACGTGGCCTTAGACAGACGTTTTCCGCACTTCAGCTAAATTTTTACGATAATGAATAGCTGGTTGGGCTTTTGTGAATTTTCATCTTGACTGAATGCTCATTCATCATATAATAGAGTTAATAACTTTCAGAATAGTCATTTGTCGCGTAAACACACGGAAGGGGTGGTCAATTCATATGCAGGCATTGCTATTGTTGAACTGGATTGCGTTTTTGCTTGTAACGGCTTACGGCGTTTCATTATTTGTCTATGTCGTTAAAACACGCATTAAGTTTATTAAACTTGGAAATAAAGCAGAGTTTGATAATGACGTAAAAGCACGACTGAAAAATATTTGGACGTTTGTATTTGGCCAAAAAAAGCTACTAAAGGATAAAAAGAGCGGAATCATCCATGTTATGTTTTTCTACGGGTTTATCCTTGTTCAGTTCGGTGCAATCGATTTCATTTGGAAAGGTCTTGCACCGGGATCCCATCTGCCGCTCGGCCCACTTTATCCTGGATTTAAATTTTTTCAGGAAATTGTGACACTCATCATATTAGTCGCGGTTGTATGGGCGTTTTACCGAAGGTATATTGAAAAGCTTGTCAGGTTAAAACGCGGTTTCTATGCAGGTCTTGTTCTTCTTTTTATCGGGGGCCTCATGCTTTCCGTATTGCTCGGGAACGGAATGGCGCTTATCTGGCAAGGGGAAGAACTGGCATGGACTGAGCCTGTGGCTTCCGGAATTGCCGCTGCATTCAGTTGGATGAGTCCGCTTGCCGCTGGGGTGGTATTTTATATCGCTTGGTGGATTCATTTATTAATATTGCTGGCGTTCCTTGTGTATGTGCCTCAATCTAAACACGCCCACTTGATTGCCGGTCCTGCGAATGTTTACTTGGAACCGCTTGATGGCGGGAAGAAGCTCAATCCGATTGATTTCGAAGATGAGACGGCGGAAACATTTGGTGTGGGAAAAATTGATGAGTTCACAGACCTCCAGCTTGTGGACTTATATGCATGTGTAGAATGCGGGCGTTGTACGAATATGTGCCCGGCAACTGGTACAGGAAAAATGCTTTCACCGATGGATATCATGATCAAGCTTCGTGATCATTTGACGAATTACGGAGCCGCCGTAACAAGAAAGCAGCCATGGGTGCCGACGTATGCTTTTGCTAACACGCTTGGGAATCAAATAGCAAAAGCCGGAGAAGGCGAAGGAACATCCGAAGTGGCTGCAGCTTTGGATTATCAGCCGACCATGATCGGCGAAATTATCACGGAAGAAGAATTATGGGCCTGTACAACATGCCGAAACTGTGAAGATCAGTGTCCTGTCATGAATAAGCATGTGAGTCATATAATCGATATGCGCCGCTACCTTGTTCTTACCGAAGGTAAAATGAATCCGGACGCCCAGCGTGCGATGCAAAACATCGAAAGGCAGGGCAACCCATGGGGACTGAACCGGAAAGAAAAAGAAAACTGGCGTGAGCTTCGTGACGATGTACAGGTGCCTACTGTTAAAGAGATGAAAAAATCCGGAGAGGAATTTGAATACCTTCTTTGGGTCGGCTCGATGGGTGCATTTGACAACCGTAGTCAAAAGATTGCTTTGTCATTTGCAAAACTCCTGAATGAGGCCGGAGTGAAGTTTGCCATCCTTGGAAATAAGGAAAAAAATTCAGGCGATACACCGCGCCGCCTTGGCAACGAATTTTTATTCCAAGAGCTGGCAGCTGCTAATATAAAAGAGTTTGAGAAAAACGATGTCCAAAAGATTGTGACGATCGACCCTCACGCATATAATATTTTTAAAAACGAATATCCTGATTTTGGATTGGAAGCGGAAGTGTATCACCATACGGAGCTGCTTGACCAATTGGTAAAAGAAGGCCGCTTGAACCCTAAACATGCGGTGAATGAAAAAATCACCTTCCACGATTCCTGCTATCTCGGACGCTACAACGATGTCTATGATCCGCCGAGGGAAATTCTTAAGTCCATTCCTGGCGTCACTTTGGTGGAAATTGAGAGAAACCGGGAAAACGGCATGTGCTGTGGAGCCGGAGGCGGAATGATGTGGATGGAAGAAGATACGGGACAGCGTGTGAATGTTGCACGGACAGAGCAGGCTCTAGCTGTTGATCCTTCCATCATAAGTTCGGGATGCCCGTACTGCCTCACGATGCTTTCTGATGGGACGAAAGCAAAAGAGGTCGAGGATTCGGTCAAAACATATGATGTCGCAGAGCTTTTGGAAAAAGCGGTATTCGGGGAACCCGATGCTGATAAAGCTTCATAATACTTTTGAGGTGCTTCTTGAAAAGAGGCGCCTCCTTCTAAACATCTTAACCGAGCGAGCGTTCAGTCGTGATTTTGAAAGCGTTTTAAAATGGGCGTATATGGATATTTTTAAAGGAGCTGAAAGCATGGCCAGGTCAGCAATTATTGAAGGTGCAAGAACCCCGTTTGGAAAATTAGGAGGGGGCTTGAGTTCATTAAGCGCTTCCGACCTCGGAGGAGTCGCTGTAAAAGAGGCGTTGGAAAGATCAAATGTGAATCCGGAAGATGTTCATGAAGTCATCCTTGGGACAGTTTTACAGGGCGGTCAGGGTCAAATCCCATCAAGGCAGGCGGCTGAAAAAGCAGGAATTCCATGGGAAGTGAAGACAGAAACGATTAATAAAGTATGTGCTTCAGGGATGAGGGCTGTTACACTTGCCGACCAGATTATCAGGGCGGGCGATGAGGAAGTCATTGTGGCTGGCGGAATGGAATCGATGTCAAATGCGCCATACATGCTGCCCAAAGCCAGATGGGGATACAAGATGGGGGACTCATTGGTAGTTGACCTGATGATCCATGATGGGTTAACGTGTTCTTTTTCCGGCGTCCATATGGGCACATACGGAAACAGTAGTGCAAAAGAGTATGAGATTACGAGAGAAGTTCAGGATGATTGGGCGCTCAGAAGTCATAAGCTAGCTATCCAGGCCAAGGAAAAAGGTCTGTTTGCTGAGGAAATCGTTCCCGTTGAGGTTCCGCAGAGAAAAGGTGACCCGCTTAATATTGACCAGGACGAGGGACCAAGAAGTGATACATCGAAAGAGAAACTGGCTAAGCTTAAACCTGTTTTTGGCTCGGACGGAACAATCACAGCAGGGAATGCGCCGGGAGTTAACGACGGTGCGGCGGCTCTTGTATTAATGAGCGAAGAGCGGACAATTCGTGAAGGGAGAGTGCCGCTTGGGTTCATCATAGGCCATGCGGAGGTTGCTGTGGAAGCAAAGGATTTTCCGAAAACACCAGGCCTTGTCATCAATGAATTGTTAAAAAAGTGCGGAAAAACTGCTGAGGAAATTGATTTATTTGAAATTAACGAGGCATTTGCAGCCGTGGCGCTAGTAAGCAGTGAAATAGCCGGCCTTGATCCTGAAAAAGTAAATGTTAACGGCGGAGCCATTGCACTCGGTCATCCGATTGGCGCGAGTGGTGCAAGGGTCATTCTGACGCTCGCCTATGAGCTAAGACGGCGTGGAGGCGGAATTGGTATTGCTTCCATTTGTTCGGGTGGCGGCCAGGGGGATGCAGTCATGATAGAGGTACCAAAAAGCTGATTTGGAGGGGAAAAGATGCATATTGAAAAAGTGATGGTGATTGGCGCTGGCCAGATGGGTTCGGGAATTGCCCAGGTATGCGCCCAGGCAGGCTACGAGGTATACCTGAATGATTTGCAGGAAGACATTGTTAAAAAAGGGCTTGGAGTTATTCGCAAAAACTTGGATCGACAGGTGCAAAAAGAAAGAATTACTGAAGATGAAAAGGAAGGTATCCTTGGAAGATTCATCCAATCCACTGATTTAAAAGATGCCGAGAATGCGGATATTGTGATTGAAGCAGCCGTTGAAAATTTAAAAATAAAGATGCGGATATTCGAGGAATTGGATCAATATGCATCGGAACATGCCATTTTAGCTACTAATACGTCTTCCTTGCCCATTACTGAAATTGCAGCAGCAACGAAGCGTCCTGAAAAGGTGATTGGCATGCACTTCATGAACCCGGTTCCGGTTATGAAACTCGTGGAAATTATCCGAGGACTGGCAACAGAGGATGAAGTATATCAGGCGGTTGAGGAAATGACTCACCGCTTGAAAAAGGTCCCAGTTGAAGTGAACGATTTTCCAGGGTTTGTTTCAAACAGGGTGCTCATGCCCATGATCAATGAAGCAGTTTACACATTATATGAAGGAGTTGCAACCAAAGAAGCGATTGACGAAGTGATGAAACTTGGTATGAATCACCCGATGGGACCGTTGACTCTGGCTGATTTTATTGGGCTGGACACGTGCCTGTATATTATGGAGACACTTCATGAAGGCTTTGGGGATGACAAATACAGGCCTTGTCCGCTATTGAGGAAATATGTAAAAGCTGGGTGGCTTGGGAAAAAAGCGGGCCGTGGGTTTTACGAGTACAGATAATAAAGAATAAAAGCCCCTTTAAAAAAACGGATGAGGGCGGTGACAGCGATGAATCTTCAATTTACCGAAGAACAGATGATGATGAGAAAAATGGTTCGAGATTTTGCTGAATCCGATATTAAGCCAAACATTGAAAAAATGTCAGCCGGTGAGTTTCCCAGGGAAATCATCAACAAAATGGGAGAACTGGGGCTGATGGGAATTACCACTCCGGAGGAGTATGGCGGAGCAGGCATGGATTTCACTGCCTATATCATCGCTATTCATGAGCTTTCAAAAGTGAGTGCGACAGTGGGAGTCATATTGTCCGTCCATACTTCCGTAGGAACAAATCCTATACTTCAGTTCGGAACGGTAGAGCAGAAAAAAAGGTTTGTTCCAAAACTTGCGTCAGGAGAGTCTCTCGCTGCGTTTTGTCTGACTGAGCAGAGTGCCGGTTCTGATGCCGGAGCTATCAAATCAAGAGCAGTGAGGGACGGCGATCATTATATTATCAACGGTTCTAAAGTATTCATCACTAATGGCGGCGAAGCGGACATTTATATTGTGTTTGCTGTAACGGACCCTTCCAAAGGGAGCAGAGGCATTTCCACTTTTATCGTTGAAAAGGATACTCCGGGGCTTCGGATCGGAAAAGACGAAAGAAAGATGGGTCTTGATGGCTCCAGAACAGTATCGCTGACATTTGAAGATATGAAGGTGCCTGCAGAAAATCTGCTGGGGGAAGAAGGAAAAGGATTCAAAATCGCAATGGCTAATTTGAATATCGGCCGGATCGGTATTGCTGCACAAGCACTTGGTATTGCAGATGCTGCATTTGAGGCAGCTGTCGGCTATGCGAAGGAACGCAAGCAGTTCGGCAAACCGATTGCCGAGCAACAGGCGGTGGCTTTTAAACTTGCAGACATGGCCACGGCTGTTGAAGGTGCCAAATTATTGCTTTACCGCGCCGCTGATCTTTGTTCCTCCGGAAAATCGTGTGTTAAGGAAGTTTCAATGGCAAAGCTGTATGCTTCCAAGGTAGCTATGGAAAATGCAACGGAAGCGATTCAAGTATTCGGAGGATATGGGTACACAAAGGAATATCCTGTTGAACGTTTTTTTAGAGATGCAAAAGTAACAGAGATATATGAAGGAACAAGTGAAATTCAGAGGATCGTCATCAGCAAGCAGTTGTTTAAATAGAGGACTTGTGGGTTTGAGGAGGAGTCACAAATGGACTTTAAATTAAGCGAAGAACATGAAATGATCAGGAAAATGGTCCGCGACTTTGCCAAAAAGGAAGTGGAGCCGACGGCCGCTGAACGTGATGAAGAAGAGCGCTTTGACATGGAGATTTTTCAGAAGATGGCTGGGCTTGGATTGACGGGGATTCCGTGGCCGGAAAAATACGGCGGTATTGGAAGCGATTATTTGGCGTATTGCATTGCGGTTGAAGAATTGTCACGCGTCTGTGCTTCGACGGGAGTCACTCTTTCTGCCCATACATCGCTGGCAGGGTGGCCTGTTTATAAATTTGGCACGGAAGAACAGAAGCAAAAATACCTGAAGCCGATGGCAGAAGGAACAAAAATCGGTGCGTATGGACTGACTGAGCCAGGTTCTGGCTCTGATGCGAGCAGTATGAAAACGACGGCCAAGCGGGACGGTGACCACTATATACTGAATGGGTCAAAAATCTTCATCACAAATGGCGGAATCGCCGATATTTATATTGTTTTTGCTTTATTGAATCCGGAGGACAAACGGAGCTCTACGGCTTTTATCATTGAGAAAGATTTTGAAGGTTTCTCTGTTGGAAAGAAAGAGAAGAAGCTGGGGATCCGTTCCTCGCCGACAACTGAAATAATTTTTGAGGACTGCAAAGTGCCTGCGGAAAATATGCTGGGCGAAGAAGGGCAGGGTTTTAAAATCGCCATGATGACGCTTGATGGTGGAAGGAACGGGATTGCAGCGCAGGCTGTTGGAATCGCCCAAGGGGCTCTGGACGCTGCGGTTGAGTATGCGAAGGAACGGAAGCAATTTGGAAGGCCAATTGCCGACAACCAAGCTATATCTTTCAAACTGGCCGATATGGCGACAAGTATTGAAGCTTCGAGATTATTAACCTACCAGGCAGCTTGGCTTGAATCGGAAGGTCTTCCTTATGGAAAAGAGTCGGCCATGTCAAAGCTGATGGCCGGAGATACAGCCATGAAAGTGACAACAGAAGCGGTCCAGGTATTTGGCGGATACGGATATACAAAGGACTACCCTGTTGAGCGGTATATGCGCGACGCAAAGATTACTCAGATTTATGAAGGAACCCAGGAGATTCAAAGATTGGTTATTTCTAGAATGCTGACGAAATNAGGAGATTCAAAGATTGGTTATTTCTAGAATGCTGACGAAATAGAAAAGCGGAGGGCGACGTTTAGCGACGTACAGACTGGAGCGGCTTCGACGAGATAAAGGAAACACGCGGAACGCAGTGAAGCGATGTTGACTTATCGTAGGAGAAGTCCGCGAAGTCTGCTAGTCGCTGGAGCCCGGAGCTGGACAATAGAAAAGCGGAAGCGCCTGTCCATCGACGTATGTGCTGGACTGAAACGAGTGAGATAAAGGAGAGTCGAAAGACGGTAGTCTTTCGTTCTCGACTTATCGTAAACGAGTTGAAGGAAGCACACTAGTCGATAGGCGCTGTAGCTGGACAATAGAAAAGCGGAGGGGGATTCAATCCTTCCCGCTACAAGCTCGACCATAGAAAGTAGGTGAATTTTTTTGGCAGTGAAAAGGGAGATTCAGGCATCGGTGAAGGATGAGCGGCTTGTAGAGAAGCGCAGGAATCAAATGATCCGAGGCGCCGTTTCTCTGTTTAAAGAGAAGGGTTTTCATCGGACCACAACTAGGGAAATTGCCCGGGCTGCCGGTTTCAGTATCGGTACTTTATATGAATACATCAGGACAAAGGAAGACGTGCTTTTTCTTGTGTGCGATAGCATATATGAGCAGGTGCGGAAGAGGCTGAGTAGCATGGATCTTGAGGAGGGAACTTTGGAAAGCCTGAAACTTGGAATCGATCATTATTTCAGGATTGTTGACGAGATGCAGGATGAAGTGCTTGTCATGTATCAGGAAGCAAAGGTCTTGTCCAATGAAGCTTTGCCGTACGTCTTGAAAAGAGAACTGGAAATGGTCGGCATGTTTGAAAAGCTGATCAAACGATGCGTAGAGAATGGGGAGCTTGAGATTAGCCAGGAACATCAGCAGCTGCTGGCTCATAATATTTTTGTCCAGGGACAAATGTGGGGATTCCGCCGCTGGGCTTTGCAAAAAACATGTTCCATCGAAGATTATATCCGCCTCCAGACTGATTTGCTTTTTTCAGGAATCAAAGGCTTTAAGGCACAAGTGGAAGTGGGAGGATGAAAAAAGTGAATGAAATCTATAAGCCAAAGAACCATGTCCGTTTCATAACGGCTTCCAGTTTGTTTGATGGACATGATGCATCCATCAATATCATGAGGAGAATATTGCAGGCAAGCGGTGCAGAAGTGATTCATCTCGGACATAACCGGTCGGTGGAGGAAGTGGTCAATGCAGCAATCCAGGAGGACGTGCAGGGAATCGCCATTTCCTCTTATCAAGGAGGTCATGTGGAATACTTTAAATATATGCATGATTTGCTGATGGAAAAAGGAGCGCCGCATATCCGCATTTATGGCGGGGGCGGAGGGGTTATCATCCCACGTGAAATGAAGGAGCTTCATAATTACGGAATTTCACGCATTTTTTCGCCGGAAGATGGGCGGAAACACGGACTGCAAGGCATGATCAACCAGATGCTTGAGGAATGCGATTTTTCAACCATTGAGGATTTAATTGGGCAAGAAGTTGAAAAGTTGAAGGATGGCGATATGGCTGCTGCAGCTAAACTGATTTCATTGGCCGAAAATGGAACTGGTGACATGCATGATCA
The DNA here is from genome assembly GCF_003605385.1 of Siminovitchia acidinfaciens. Lineage (GTDB taxonomy): Bacteria > Bacillota > Bacilli > Bacillales > Bacillaceae_C > Siminovitchia > Siminovitchia acidinfaciens. Next base: position 152,553 of record NZ_QYTV02000001.1, read on the forward strand.
AGTTTTCACGGAAATTAAGGAAATGGGCGGAGATGCGGCAGTTTTAGGAATCACGGGAACAGGCGGAGCAGGGAAGAGTTCGTTGACTGACGAGCTTATCCGTCGCTTCATACATGAAATCCCGGAAAAGAAAGTGGCCGTACTTTCTGTAGATCCGACAAAGCAAAAAACAGGCGGTGCATTGCTTGGGGACCGCATCCGCATGAACGCCATTTTTTCGCCGCGTGTGTATATGAGGAGCCTGGCGACCCGAGGATCGAGGAATGAACTGTCCGATGCAATCAAAGACGCTATCCAGATTGTCAAAGCTGCGGGCGTAGACCTTGTCATTGTTGAAACTAGCGGCATTGGTCAGGGAGACGCTGAGATAAGAGAAGTCAGCGATGTTTCCATGTATGTTATGACAAGCGAGTTCGGAGCCCCTACCCAGCTTGAGAAAATTGACATGATTGATTTTGCAGATATCATTGCCATCAACAAGTTTGAGAAAAAAGGCTCTGAAGACGCCAGGGATCAAGTCAGGAAGCAATATCAGAGAAGCCATATGCTTTTTGATTCAGATTTGGATAGGATGCCTGTGTACGGAACGATTGCCAGCCAATTCAATGACCCGGGCACAAATGCCCTATTTGCGGCTTTAATTGAACTGCTGAATGAAAAATGCGGAACGGACTGGAGCGTCTCTTTTTCCAAGGAGGCAGAGGTTGAGAAGCAGAATGTAATTATTCCTGCTTCCCGGCAGCATTATTTGCGGGAAATTGCCGATACTGTCCGTAGGTATCATGAATTAGCTGAAAAGCAGGTGATAATTGCCCGTGAGCTTTTTCAGATTGAAGGTACGATTAAAGCTGTTGAAAAAAGTGGGGAAAACGAGGCGGTTTTGTCGGCTCTTCAAGATTTGAAGAAAGAAACAGAAGAAAAGCTGACACCTTATTCTAAAAAAGTATTGGATTATTGGGAAGAGACGAAGGAAGCTTATGCGAAAGATCAGTTTATCGTAAAAATAAGAGACAAAGAGATCATTACGGAATTGAAGACGAAAAGCTTATCGGGACTGTCGATTCCTAAAGTGGCGCTGCCTCGCTACAAGGATTACGGAGAGGTTTTAAGCTGGGTATATAAGGAAAACGTTCCGGGCTCCTTTCCTTATACGGCAGGTGTATTTCCCTTCAAACGACAGGGGGAAGACCCTAAACGGCAATTTGCCGGAGAGGGAACACCTGAAAGGACGAATCGCCGATTTCATTATTTATCCAAGGATGACGAGGCCAAGCGCCTGAGCACTGCATTCGACTCCGTCACTTTGTACGGTGAGGATCCAGATTATCGGCCGGATATTTACGGAAAAGTCGGCGAAAGCGGTGTAAGCATCTGTACGCTTGACGATATGAAAAAGTTGTACGACGGCTTTGATCTATGCGCTTCCTCCACTTCAGTCTCGATGACAATCAACGGTCCGGCTCCGATTATTCTGGCCATGTTCATGAACACTGCGATTGACCAGCAAATGAAGAAAAAGCAGGAAGAACTCGGCAGGGAAATGACGGAAGCAGAATTCGATGAAGTGAAAACCTGGACATTGAAAACAGTCAGGGGAACAGTTCAGGCTGATATTTTAAAAGAGGACCAGGGACAGAATACGTGTATATTCTCAACTGAATTTGCCCTCAGGATGATGGGGGATATTCAGCAGTATTTCATTGATCATCAAGTCAGAAACTATTATTCAGTCTCCATTTCGGGATACCATATCGCGGAGGCGGGAGCCAACCCGATTTCCCAGCTTGCATTCACCCTCGCAAACGGGTTCACATATGTCGAGTATTATTTGAGCAGGGGGATGAAGATTGATGACTTCGCACCCAATCTGTCCTTCTTTTTCTCCAATGGGCTTGATCCGGAATATACGGTGATCGGCCGGGTGGCAAGAAGGATATGGGCTGTTGTCATGCGTGATAAATACGGAGCGAATGAGCGGAGCCAGAAGTTGAAATACCACATTCAAACGTCAGGGAGGTCGCTTCATGCCCAGGAAATCGACTTTAACGATATCCGGACGACGCTACAGGCATTGATGGCGCTGCAGGATAATTGCAACTCCCTTCATACGAATGCGTATGACGAAGCCATTACTACGCCAACGGAAGAATCGGTGAGAAGGGCGATGGCCATCCAAATGATCATTACAAAGGAACACGGCTTGTCAAAAAATGAAAATCCGATGCAAGGCTCATTTATTGTTGAGGAGCTCACGGACCTGGTCGAAGAAGCTGTGCTTCAGGAATTTGAACGCTTGAATGATCGCGGAGGAGTGCTCGGTTCTATGGAAACTCAGTATCAGCGCGGAAAAATCCAGGAAGAATCCATGTATTATGAAATGCTGAAGCATTCCGGGAAGCTGCCGATCATCGGTGTGAATACGTACCTGAATCCAAACCCTCCGTCGGAGGAAGACTTGGATAATATCGAATTGGCCCGCGCAACAAAAGAGGAGAAAGAGACACAGATCCGCAACCTTCAGTCGTTCCAGAATACACATATAAATGAGGCCGAAGCAGCTTTGAATAAGTTAAAAAAGACAGCTGTCAGTGGAGGGAATATTTTTGCCGAACTGATGGAAACAACCAGAACAGCAAGCCTTGGCCAGATCACAAATGCGTTATATGAAGTTGGCGGCCAATATAGAAGAAATATGTGAATGGCCTAATGAGCGAGTTTTCTGGATTTCTATTGTTCAGCGGGATAAAATTATTAATAAATCTTATATATGACTGGATGTGGGGGAATGAAATTCGGGCTCAAGTTCATAGGCTTAATGATTGCTGTAGCGATTAGTTACTTTCTATATCAAAGCCGTCTTGGGGCGATTCCGTTTCTGGTTACCTCAGTCGTATTTTTTTACCTTGGCTATCGTCTCATTCTCGGTCCTGGAAAAAATCGAGCAGAGGGGCGGCCGCCCGAATAGGCAGGACCACAGCATGCAGGCTGTGGTTTTTTCTATTGTACCTTTAATTGCAGGCAGACCAATCAGTCATGTGGAAAATCTGCTATTTTTGCTTTTCATACAGGAGCATGCGGTACTGCTCTGGAGACTTCTGAAGTCTTGCCAAATTTGAACCTATAAAGCAGGCCGTTATGTATGGGACTTTTGTAATTGGGTATCGAAACCAATGTTGGTTACCGAGCAAATGATTGTTCAACTGGAACAGTTACTTAGAAGTGTTTTAGATTCCCCAAGAGGTGATTTTCGCAATATTGGTCACTCTCAAATCCCGCCTTTTTTGCCAGCCCGCTACTAACGACATTTAATAATGCCCCACCGAAAAGTTCTGACCACTATGCCTCCCCAATAATTATTAATGAACCGAAATAATTGAATCATACGGTCCTATAAAATTGTCCTACGAATAGAATGCAAACTTCCAATGGCACGGAATAATCGGCTGAGAAAGCAGCAATCTGTCAAAGTGAAAGTGTATTATTTTTTCGTATGGATGCAAATTATGAAAAGGGAGCTCCTCTCACTACAATTTTGTATTTGTTAAAAAAATGTAAAATTCTTTTAGAATATTCATTGACAAGCGTCCGGTAATGCATATAATTGAAATTGAGAATCGTTTTCAATAACTTTTTTAACTCAAAGGAGAGTCAGACAGTGCCAAAGAAAATATACGGATTGATGCTCATTGTTCTCATGACGGTCCTTGCTGCATGCAGCGGAGGCCAAACCGAGGATTCCAACAAGGAAGAGAAAGCTGAAAAAGCTCCAAAAGAAAGCAAGGAAGTTAATTTATATTCCAGCCGTCACTATGATGTAGACGCTGAACTTTATGCCAAGTTTGAGAAAGAGACAGGCATAAAGGTCAACGTGATCAATGGGGACGCGGACGAATTGCTAGAGCGTATCAAGCGTGAAGGCGATGCGACACAGGCGGATTTATTTTTGACAGCTGATGCCGGAAGATTGTTCCGTGCAAAAGATGCAGACCTTTTACAGCCGGTATCCAGTGACATTCTTGACAAAAATGTGCCAAAAAAATTCCAAGATGAAGATAAAACTTGGTACGGTTTAACCAAAAGGGCCCGTGTTTTGGTGTATAATAAAGATAAGGTTAAAGAAGATGAGTTATCGACATACGAAGATCTTGTCGAGGATAAGTGGAATGGCCGCATCCTTGTGAGATCATCTGAAAACATTTATAACCAGTCCCTGCTTGCTTCTTTTATCGAAATTGATGGTGAAGACAAAGCGAAAGAATGGGCAAAAGGGATTGTTGACAATATGGCGAGGAAGCCGGAAGGCGGAGACCGTGACCAGGCGAAAGCAGTTGCTGCCGGTGTCGGTGACGTTGCCATCATGAATACTTACTATTTTGGCCAAATGCTTAATTCGGAAGATCCCGAAGAGGTAAAAGTGGCGGAAAGTCTGGGTGTCTTCTTCCCTAACCAGGAAACAACCGGAACTCACGTGAATATTAGCGGAGCCGGAGTCATTAAGGTATCCAAAAATAAAGATAATGCTATTAAGCTGCTTGAATTTTTAACAGCAGAAGAGGCGCAAGGTGCTTTTGCTGAAGCCAATTATGAATACCCTGTAAATGAAAATGTAGAACCATCCGAATTGCTAAAATCGTGGGGAGAGTTCAAAGAGCAGGACATCCCGTTATCCAAGCTGGGTGACAACAATGCAAAAGCGCTCATGATCTTTAACGAAGTCGGCTGGAAATAACATATATTGCCCTTTGCTGCAAAAGCAGCAAGGGGTCTTGCAATATTAATAGAGGTGTAAATTCTGTGCGTAAGTTGGTCAACGTGAACAGCTGGACGATAGCGGCGATGATTATCATCATATTGTTGTTTTTGCCTAATCTGGCTATTGTTACAGGCATTTTCTCCCCGTCCAATGAAAATTGGGAGCATATTAGGGAATTTGTGTTATATAAATATCTTCAGACATCACTGATTCTGATTATTTCAACAGCATTTTTTACAGTGATCATTGGACTGAGCCTGGCTTGGCTGATTGCCCAGTATGATTTTCCGCTTAGGAACTTTTTAAAGTGGGCGCTGATTTTGCCGCTTTCAATCCCGCCGTTCATAGGGGCCTATACGTATCACGGAATTATAAACTATACAGGTGTCATCCAGAAGACATTGCGTAACAAGTTCGATATACTGGTGGACCCGTCCTGGCTCAATATCATGACAGTCCCAGGGGCCATTTTTATCTATACATTATTTTTGTATCCATACGTATACACGATAACGCGAATTTTCCTGTCGCAGCAGGCAGCTTCCCTCATTGAAAGTGCCAGGATGCTGGGGAAAGGTCCTTGGCAAATCTTCTTTAAAGTGGTTTTTCCCATATCGAGGGTTGCCCTTGTCGGGGGAACGAGTTTGGTCGTTCTTGAGGTGCTGAATGATTACGGGGTTGTAAAATATTATGGCATCCAGACGTTTAGCACGGCGATTTTCCAGGCTTGGTTCGGATTTGGGGATATTGAAACGTCCATTAAACTAGCTGCGACATTAATGGGTCTTGTAGTTTTCATACTTATCATAGAAAAGCTCCTGAGGGGAAGGAAGCAATTCAGCTTTTCCACTACGAAAGTCAGGCCGCTGCCTCTGGTTAAACTGAAAGGGGCTAAAGCGAAGTGGGCAACCATATATGGCATGACCATACTAAGTCTTGGATTTTTCATCCCGGTGCTCCAACTGCTTGATTGGCTAATATTGACTTGGGGAAAAATTCCTTTCAGTGATTTTATGACATATGTAAAAAACTCAGTCTTAGTGGCTGGTATCAGTGCTTCACTAATTATCATTTTTGCTTTAGTTGTCGGTAACTTCAGCCGGCTTGTACATGGAAGGATTGCAAAAACGCTTCCGAAGCTGACCATCCTCGGTTATTCGATTCCGGGAGCAGTCATAGCGGTCGCTGTTGTTACAACCTTTATTGCATTGGATCACAAGTTTGCACCGCTATACCAAATGATGGGCATTTCAACAACCCTTGTACTAAGTGTAAGTCTTGTTATGCTGATCGTCGCGTATATCATCAGATTCTTTGCAATTGGCTATAATTCAATCGAATCGGGATATGATAAAATCGGTACCAATTTTCGCGACGCCTCCCGCCTTCTTGGGATGGGGTTGACTAAAACTTTCTTTAAAGTGGATATACCGATGATGAAAGGTGCTATTATCAGCGGATTCATTCTCGTTTTTATCGATATTTTAAAAGAGATTCCACTGACCTTGATTCTTCGTCCATTTAATTTTGATACACTTTCCACAAAGGCATTCCAATATGCGAGTGATGAAAAAATCATGGAAGCATCGCAAGCTTCTTTGCTTATCATCGCGCTTAGCGCAATTTCGATCTTTGTCTTCCACAAGCTACTTGAAAAGGAGCCGCGATAAATGTTTATTTCGATAGATAATTTATGTTTCTGTTATGATCCAAAGGACAGGGCGCTTGACGGTTTTTCAATGAAAATCGAAAAAGGGGAAGTCGTTTCGATTTTGGGACCGAGCGGCAGCGGGAAAAGCACATTGCTTCGCTTATTTGCCGGATTGGAAATACCTTGCGAAGGGACATTTAAAATTGAGGACAGAGTGATATTCAATGACCATTCATTTGTACAGCCCGAAAAAAGGGGCATCGGCATGGTGTTTCAAGATTATGCTCTGTTTCCTCATATGACTGTGGCGGAAAATGTAGCTTTCGGCTTGAAAGATATGAAGAGGTCAGAGAAGAAAGCTCGCGTAAAAGAAGTGTTGGAAATCGTTGAACTTGGAGAATTCGAGCATCGATATCCTCATCAGCTCAGCGGAGGACAGCAGCAAAGAGTGGCCATCGCACGTGCAATCGCTCCGAACCCGAACCTCATTCTCCTTGATGAGCCATTCAGCAACTTGGATGCTGAGCTGCAGGTGAAAATCAGAAAGGACTTGCGGGCCATTTTAAAAAATCAGGGAATTACAGCAGTTTTTGTCACTCATGACGAAAATGATGCACTGGCCATCGCTGACCGGATTGTAAAATTGAAAGATGGAAAAATCGACAGCGTGGGCAGACCATGTGACCTGTTGGGTGCCCAATCTTGGATGCCAAAGGACGAAATGGACGCGAGACAAGATGAGGAGACCCTCGTAGGGGTATAAATAGGACGTTTGCGAAAGCCTGAACACATTGTGTTTGGGCTTTTTTATGTTTTAGGGAACTAATTAATTCTAAGCTTGTGGATACTTGTTAATTATGCCGCATTCAGCTCCGACGGACAGGACGGCCTAGTGCACCATCGCCACAGGAAGTGACGACTTTGGGCGGCAAGCGCTGTCGCTCCAGCGGGCTTCCGCTCCTTTGATCAGTCTGTACATTGATGAACAGGCGCTTGCGCTTGTGTTCTTTAACAAACTATTTTAAGCACCGTAATTAATTACATAGGATGAAAAAATATTATTCATCTAGTAAAGTCATGGAGCAAGTTAATTGCAGTGGAAGGCGATTCCTCCAAACTGCTTCGCATTTTCTTCGTGAGGCGCTATAAAAGAAGTTTTTTCTAAGTCCTGGGGGAGTAGTTGGACCTCGAGAGGCTAGGCGTTGCAGCTAGTCAAGCCATGCCCGCGGAAAGCGTCCGCCTGGAACGAAAATAACGATGGCTTCTAAGTGTATACAATATTAATTTCAAGTTTTTATAGTTAAAAAATAAATAGTGAATAAAAAGGTGGCATAAAGGAAAGATATTTGTTTATAATGTTGAGTATCTATAATTTAGCATTAAAGGCAGCGGCAAGCCTTTTGATTAATATTGGCGGAAAGGTTGTGCAAGGATTGAAACTTCAGGAATTATCTAAAGAAGAGCGTAAAGAGATGTCGTTTATTGAAATCGCACAAGGCATTTTGGAAGAAAGGAAGCAGGGAATGCCGTTTCAGGAACTGACAGCGGAAATTGCAAAGATTTTAGAGTTGTCAGATGAAGAAGTGCGTCCGAGAATGGTTCAATTTTACACTGATTTGAATGTGGATGGCAGCTTTTTGGCCTTGGGTGAAAATCAATGGGGATTAAGAGAATGGTACCCATTTGATCAAGTGGACGAAGAAATCATTGCCCCTGTTCCGAAAAAGAAAAAGAAGAAATCAAAAGCTGCATTGGAAGACGATGATCTTCTTTTGGACCTCGATGATGAAGAGCTTGATGATTTTGAAGAAGAAGAGGAAGAAGATCTCGAAGAAGACGAGAGCCTGGAAGCCCTGCGAGAAGAAGAAGCTGAATTTGAGGATGAAGATGAAGAATTGCTCGATGATGATGACTATGAGTTGGACGACGATGACGAAGATGATTTAGATCTTGAGGAAGAAGAAGAGGAAGAATAATTCTTGACTTCTTACCCCTCAGTATGTAGAATTTTACTTGGGCTCCTCGAAAGAGGACTAACTTACAATACGCAACGCTCCCTTACTTTTGTAGCGGAGCGTTTTTTATGTTTTTGACATGAGGGATACCATTTTTTTGCGGCGTACCGTGGCATAGGCTCTTTGGCCTTCTCGTGCTGAACGGGCGCTTTGCATTTTTGCTTTTTTTGGTTATCCGGCTGAAAGATGTGGAAACATAGGGACAGGATGAAGGAGGAAAAAATGTGTCAAAATATATTTTCGTAACCGGTGGTGTAGTTTCCTCGCTTGGGAAAGGTATAACTGCCGCATCACTTGGACGTTTACTTAAAAATCGCGGCTTAAATGTCACTATTCAAAAGTTCGATCCCTATTTGAATGTGGATCCTGGAACAATGAGTCCATATCAGCATGGTGAGGTTTTTGTAACAGAAGACGGTGCCGAAACCGATTTGGACCTTGGACACTACGAGCGATTCATCGATATCAACCTCAATAAGTACAGCAATATTACGACAGGAAAAGTCTATTCCGAAGTCATTAGAAAAGAGCGCCGCGGTGACTATAATGGCGGTACAGTACAGGTCATTCCCCATATTACAAATGAAATTAAGGACCGTATTTACCGTGCATCAGAAAAAACGGATGCAGATGTCGTCATAACTGAAATTGGCGGTACAGTCGGTGACATTGAATCTTTACCTTTCCTTGAAGCCATCAGGCAAATGAAGAACGACGTCGGGCGTGACAATGTCATGTATATCCATTGTACGCTTGTTCCTTATCTCGAAGCAGCCGGCGAAATGAAAACAAAGCCGACACAGCACAGTGTAAAAGAGCTCAGAAGCTTGGGTATCCAGCCAAATGTCATCGTTGTTCGTACTGAAATGCCGATTTCTCAAGATATGAAAGACAAAATCGCTTTGTTCTGTGATATTGATAAAAATGCTGTCATTGAAGCACTTGATGCCAGCACATTATATTCTGTTCCGCTCTCTCTCCAGGAGCAGCATCTTGATCAAATTGTCTGCGACCATCTGAAACTTGTTTGCCACGAAGCTGATATGACTGACTGGAAACAATTGGTGGAAAAGGTACAAAACCTGTCCAATACGACGGAAATTGCATTGGTCGGAAAATATGTGGAACTGCCGGACGCATATATATCTGTAGTAGAGGCGTTGAAACATGCAGGCTACGCTTTTGATTCAGACATTAAAGTAAAATGGCTCAACGCTGAGCTTGTTACTGAAGAAAATGCACATGAGCTGCTAGGTGATTGTGACGGAATTCTTGTTCCTGGAGGATTTGGTGACCGGGGCATTGACGGGAAGATTGCCGCAATCAAATATGCCCGTGAAAACAAAGTACCGTTTTTGGGAATCTGCCTTGGCATGCAGCTGGCTTCCATTGAATACGCTCGGAATGTTGTTGGAATCGAAACAGCCAACTCGTCCGAAATCAATCCTGCAACCGACCATCCTGTCATCGACCTTCTGCCGGATCAGGATAAAATCATTGATCTTGGCGGTACATTAAGGTTAGGCCTTTATCCATGCAACCTGAAGCCGGGAACAAAGGCGCATGAGATGTACCAGGAAGATTCAATAAGCGAGCGTCACCGCCATCGCTACGAATTTAACAACGAATACCGTCAGCAAATGGAAGAAGCCGGATTTGTTTTCTCTGGTACAAGCCCAGACGGAAAACTTGTGGAAATAGTGGAAGTCGCAGATCATCCTTGGTTTGTCGCAAGTCAGTTCCATCCGGAATTCACATCCCGTCCAACAAAACCGCAGCCGCTTTTCAAAGGATTTATTCAAGCGGCATTGGGAAAATAATAAACCCAAAAGCGGAATCGCCTTGATCAGCCCCGACAAGCACAGGACGGTTCCCGAGGAGGCAGTTCTTCAGCCAAGCGGCTTATTTGAAAACATCTTGAGCAGCTACTTTGAAAATTCTCCATGCAGCTTTGCGACGAGCTGAACGAGACTTCTTCGAATAAGCTATGGCGCAGGAGCACTTTTGCTTCCTTGCATGCTTGTGACCTCGAGGGGCTAGGCGCTGGCCGCCTCCAATCGCCACGTCCTGTGGCGTCGGTGGCACTAGGACCTGCTGTCCGTCGGAGCTGGACGTAGCGGGATATATAATAAAGTAATTCCCATCTTTCATAATTATTTTTTAATACGCTATAAAAAACTGCCCGGAAGTCCCGGGCAGTTTTATTCATATTCGAATAAAATCTCTTCAATTGTGACTTTCAACGCATGGTAAATATATAAGGCGGCAATCAGGGAAGGAAAAACAATTCTTGATCCGTCATCTGCAGGCAACAGGGGGCGTATCACGTGCGTATCGATATGGACATCGGCTATCTCGGATAAATCCTCATTATTTTCTCCCCTATTTGCTGATACGGAAACGAAAGGAATTCCTTCACCCAAAAGATCTTTGCCTAAGCTGACCGCTTCCGGACAATCTGAAAAGCGCGAGAAGATAATAACGCGGTCCGTATGGGTCAAATGATTCGCGCTCTTAAAGTCCTCCGCATGGCTCATCGGCTCTGCCCCTTCCAAAGCTTCACGGACAACGCCTTCCATCTCCCCGATTCCCTTGAGATAAATCTTGCCCTCACCGGCTGGAGCCTGGGCTAAAAGCCTTCCACCGTCTTCCAATGACAATTCTTCTTTATCTTTTATTTTTAGAAACAACCCTGTTAACTGGGTGGATAACATTTTTAACATGAAAATTTCATCCCTTCATAAACTGATATATTTCATTATAAATGTCTTGACTTGGGAAAAAAAGAAAGAGACAGTGGGAGAAGGTGGAAATGATATATATCTTTAGAAGGAAATATTGTATTGGATAGCGAAAGTATAAAGATATAACGACAAAATGAAAATATGAAAAAACTGAATCTGAAATTTTTGATTTGAGGTGGTTATTAAAAGTACTAACATGATAAAAAGGGGGATAACATTGAAGGAAAAAGTGTTGATTGTTGATGATCAATTTGGAATTCGGACATTGTTGAATGAAGTTTTGTCAAAAGAAGGATATAAGATTTATCAGGCAGCCAATGGCTTGCAGGCATTGAATGTCACAAAACAGCATGCACCGGACCTGGTTCTTTTGGATATGAAGATCCCAGGGATGGATGGACTAGAAATTTTAAAAAAAATGAAAGAGATCGATCCGCATATTAAAGTCATTATCATGACAGCATATGGTGAACTGGACCTCATTGAAAAAACGAAAAAATTAGGGGCACTTGCCCATTTTCCGAAACCGTTTGATATCGAAGAGATTCGTTCGGCTGTGAAAAAATATTTGTTGGTGAATTCCAACCGTACGGCTACATAAAATATGAGGTGTAAACAATACCCACAACGATGGTATTGTTTGAAATAATTTGATATGATGATACTGCCAAAATGACTGATGTTTTTTTATTGGGCGCAGCCCAATTTTAAAGGAGGAAAAAGATTTTGCCTTTAGTATCAATGAGAGAGATGTTACATAAAGCGAATGAAGGGAAATATGCAGTTGGCCAATTCAATCTGAACAATCTTGAATTTACTCAGGCTATTCTGCAGGCGGCACAAGAGGAAAAATCACCTGTCATTCTAGGGGTTTCCGAAGGTGCAGCGCGCTATATGGGAGGCTTCAAACTTGTAGTTGGAATGGTCGAAGCTCTTATGGAGGAATACGGTGTAACTGTACCGGTAGCCATCCATTTGGATCACGGTTCCAGCTTCGAAATGTGTGCCAAAGCAATTCATGCAGGCTTTACCTCCGTCATGATTGACGGCTCACACCTGCCGCTTGATGAAAACATTGCACTGACAAAGAAAGTGGTTGAGCTTGCTCATATGTTTGGCGTCTCTGTAGAAGCCGAACTAGGAAGAATCGGCGGCCAGGAAGATGACCTGACAGTCGACGATGCTGAAGCATCCTATGCGATTCCTGAAGAATGCGACAAGCTTGTCCGTGAAACAAATGTGGACTGCTTCGCGCCTGCTCTCGGTTCTGTCCATGGACCATACAAAGGAGAGCCGAACCTAGGGTTCGATCGAATGGAAGAAGTCATGAACTTAACAGGTGTGCCGCTCGTTCTCCATGGAGGAACAGGCATTCCGTTAAAGGATATTCAAAGAGCGATTTCCTTAGGAACAGCCAAAATTAACGTAAATACGGAAAACCAGATGTCTTCCGCAAAGCGTGTGCGTGAAGTGCTCGCAGAAAATCCTGAAATGTATGATCCTCGTAAGTTTTTGGGCCCTGCAAGGGAAGCGATTAAAGAAACTGTCATTGGAAAAATGAGAGATTTCGGATCTTCAGGAAAAGCGTAAACGCCTTATAAAAACTATAGAAATAGAGAACAATGAAACCGCCTGGCTTATCTATGGCGGTTTCCATATTATATAAAGAAAAGCGCAAGGCGCCTGGAGCTAGACAATAAAAGAAGCGCAGCGCACTTAGAATGAGACAGCTAGACAAAACATTAAAAAGGAGTTGTACCCATTGAAATTTTTTCTTGATACTGCCAACCTTAATGAAATAGAGAAAGCGATTGAATTTGGGCTCATTGACGGAGTCACAACAAACCCTTCATTGGTCGCAAAAGAAGATGTTTCATTTCATGAGCGCCTAAAAGAAATTACAAAAGTTGTTCCCGGATCCGTCAGTGCTGAAGTGATCGCGCTAGATACGGATGGGATGGTTAAAGAAGGAATGGAGCTGGCAGCCATCGCTCCGAATATTACGGTGAAAATCCCTATGACCCATGATGGGATGAAAGCTGTGAGTATTCTTTCCAAAGAAAATATTAAAACGAATGTTACTCTTATTTTTAACTCCAATCAAGCTCTCGTTGCAGCTCGCGCAGGAGCCACTTATGTTTCTCCATTCATCGGCCGCCTGGATGATATCGGCCACAGCGGGGCGGAGGTCATCTCTGAGATTGCGGATATCTATGCCATTCACAATCTCGATACTCAAATCATTGCTGCATCCATTCGCCATCCTCAGCATGTGACAGAAGCTGCATTAAATGGTGCGCATATTGCGACACTTCCGTACAAAGTGCTTGTACAGCTGTTTAAACATCCGTTGACAGATTGGGGAATTGAATCCTTTATCCGTGATTGGGAAGCCAGAAATAAGTAATAATTTTCATGTTTAGTCATCCGAACCTACATGTTTCGCCTAATTTTGTTTATAATAAGGGGTATAATGCCTTTTTTTGAAATTAAAGAAAGTATAAAGTTAGACAGGGTTTCTATTCAAACGAGGATTCGTTATGTCTAGCTCCGACGGACAGGAGGTCCTAGTGCCACCGATGTACAGGGAGTACTAGTGCAAGCGAAGCGACAGGATGTCGCGTCCTGAGGCGGCCAGGCGCCTTCGGCTCGAGTCACAAGCTGCAAGGAAGCTTATTCAGGATGAATGTGTTCCTGCGGCCTATTCGAGGTAGCGCAAGCTTCCCTCTTCGCAAAGCCGCAAGAAACAATTCAGTAAGTTGAAACCAGCTGATTTGCTGGGGTGGCTGAAAATCTGCCTCCTTGCAATTCGTTTTGTGCTTGTCGCTTAAGGCTGCGCGCCTTGCACTTTTCTTTAATAATTATACTTAACAGGCGTGAAAGGAAGTCAAAGATGGAGAAGCTAAAGATTGCTGGCGGTTACCCGTTAAAAGGAACAATAAAAGTAAGCGGTGCAAAGAACAGTGCTGTCGCACTTATACCAGCTACCATTCTGGCAGATTCCCCTGTAAAAATTGAGGGTTTACCTGACATTTCGGATGTAGATTCGTTGAGCGGCTTATTGGAAGAAATCGGCGGAAAGGTTAAGCTGGACAATGATGTTATGCACGTGGACCCGAGTCAAATGATTTCAATGCCCTTGCCGAACGGAAAAGTGAAAAAGCTTAGGGCATCTTATTACTTGATGGGGGCTATGCTCGGACGTTTCAAGAAAGCAGTCATCGGCTTACCGGGCGGCTGCCATCTTGGACCGCGCCCGATCGATCAGCACATTAAAGGATTTGAGGCTCTGGGTGCTAAGGTGACGAATGAACAGGGAGCTTTGTATCTGAGAGCAGATGAATTGCATGGAGCCCGGATTTATCTTGACGTTGTAAGTGTCGGTGCCACGATTAATATCATGCTGGCAGCTGTGAAAGCAAAAGGACGGACAGTGATAGAAAATGCTGCCAAAGAACCGGAAATTATTGATGTAGCGACCCTTTTGACGAACATGGGGGCTAAAATCAAAGGTGCAGGAACGGATGTCATCCGGATTGATGGAGTGGATCGCTTGCACGGCTGCCAGCATACAATCATCCCGGACCGTATCGAAGCAGGCACATTTATGATTTTAGGGTCGGCGATCGGGGCTGGGGTATTGATAGATAATGTTATTCCCCACCACTTGGAGTCTCTCACTGCCAAATTAAGAGAAATGGGTGTTCCTGTCGAAACAAGCGATGAGCAGGTTTTTATCGGCAAGAGTGAAAGTTTGAAAGCAGTGGACGTAAAGACACTCGTTTATCCAGGCTTCCCAACAGATTTGCAGCAGCCATTCACTGCGCTCTTGACGAAGGCAGAAGGCTCAGCCATTGTTACCGATACAATCTATTCCGCCCGTTTCAAGCATATTGACGAGCTTCGCCGGATGAACGCCAATATTAAGGTTGAGGGAAGTTCCGCCATTGTTAACGGCCCTTCTATCCTTCAGGGGGCCAAAGTCAAGGCTTCTGATTTGAGAGCGGGGGCCGCCCTGGTTATTGCAGGGTTAATGGCTGAGGGAATTACCGAGGTCACCGGTCTTGAGCATATTGATAGGGGCTACAGCGGATTGGTGGAAAAGCTGAATGGTCTCGGTGCTACAATTTGGCGTGAAAAAATGACAGAACAAGAGATTGAACAGTTGAAAAGTTCCTAAGTCAATCCATTCTTTCCTATGAATGGCAGATTCTATACGATACAGAAAATGGCAGAAATATGATATACTTTTATTTCAGGGCAATCAAAGAAGATTGCAGCCAATGACGGGAGGAAAGTCAATGGAAAGAAGTTTAACAATGGAACTCGTAAGGGTGACAGAAGCAGCTGCGCTCAAATCTGCAAGATGGATGGGCCGCGGCATGAAAAACGAAGCGGATGATGCAGCTACCTCCGCGATGCGCAATGTTTTTGATACAATTCCGATGCAAGGTACCGTTGTGATCGGTGAAGGGGAAATGGATGAGGCTCCCATGCTCTATATCGGTGAAAAACTTGGAACAGGACAGGGTCCGAAGGTCGATGTAGCCGTTGACCCGCTGGAAGGTACTTCGATTGTGGCTTCCGGTGGATGGAATGCTTTGTCTGTAATCGCTATTGCCGATGCTGGTAATCTTCTTCATGCTCCGGATATGTATATGGAAAAGATTGCTGTCGGACCTGAAGCAGTTGGAACAATCGACTTGAATGCCTCAGTTACGGATAATTTAAAAGCAGTGGCAAAAGCCAAAAATAAAAATATTGAAGATGTTGTCGCAACTGTACTTAACCGCCCTCGTCATGAAGCGATTATTGCGGAGCTTCGCGAAGCCGGGGCCCGGATCAAGTTGATTGATAACGGTGATGTCGCCGGAGCAATCAATACAGCTTTTGATCAGACAGGCGTGGATATTTTGTTCGGTACGGGCGGCGCTCCTGAAGGCGTCATCGCTGCAGCGGCACTTAAGTGCCTGGGCGGTGAGCTTCAAGGTAGACTAGTACCATCTAACGATACTGAAATAGAGCGATGCAAGAAAATGAATATTGATGTGAATCAGGTATTCAGAATGGAAGATTTGGTGAAAGGCGATGACGCTATTTTTGCTGCCACAGGAGTGACAGACGGCGAATTGCTTAAAGGGGTTCAATTCAAAGGCTCTTATGGATCTACCCATTCTATCGTCTTGCGTGCCAAATCCGGTACAATCCGCTTTATCGAAGGCCGCCACAGTCTTAACAAAAAGCCAAATATGGTTGTGGAATCTTAATTTTTTTAGGAGGGACAAGTTCCCTCCTTCCTGACTTTTTTGTTGTTACATAAAGCCATGGTCAAAATTCTTCCTATTCTTCAAGTGAAATGCACTCAAAACAATCCTTCCACTTTTTCAACACAAAGTTACTTTTACAATATTGACTTCACGAGGATTACATAAAAGAAGATTTAATACAGGATGAAAATAAGTGTGCGCAAATTTAAGGTTATGAAAAAAATAATTATTATGAAAAAAGTGTGGTGTAGAAATGGCTGGTTTAACTATCTCTTCATTGGAAGATATGAAACTGAAAGAATTATATGAACTTGCTCGCGAATACAAAGTTTCCTATTACAGCAAACTGACAAAAAAAGAATTGATATTTGCCATTTTGAAAGCTCGAGCAGAGCAGGAAGGCTTCTTTTTCATGGAAGGCGTTCTGGAAATTATCCAGTCAGAAGGATTTGGATTCTTAAGGCCGATTAACTATACGGCAAGCTCTGAAGACATATATATTTCGGCATCCCAGATTCGTCGCTTTGATTTGCGCAACGGTGATAAAGTTTCCGGTAAAGTGCGTCCGCCTAAGGAAAACGAGCGATATTACGGATTGCTTCATGTGGAAGCGGTCAACGGAGACGATCCGGAGAGCGCGAAGGAACGTGTTCACTTCCCAGCATTGACGCCTCTATATCCAGACAGGCAGATTAAGCTTGAAACTACTCCAACGAATTTGTCTACCAGGATCATGGATCTGATTTCCCCGGTTGGTTTCGGTCAACGTGGTTTGATCGTGGCTCCTCCGAAAGCTGGTAAAACGATGCTGTTGAAATCCATTGCGAATTCAATAACGACGAATCATCCTGAAGCGGAATTGATAGTTCTGTTGATTGATGAGCGGCCCGAGGAAGTTACAGATATCGAACGCTCAGTAGATGCAGAGGTTGTCAGCTCCACATTCGATGAAGTTCCTGAAAATCATATTAAAGTCGCTGAGCTTGTACTTGAACGCGCTATGCGACTTGTTGAGCATAAACGAGATGTGATTATTTTGATGGACAGTATCACCAGGCTCGCGCGTGCTTATAACCTTGTTATTCCGCCAAGCGGAAGAACGCTCTCTGGAGGTATTGACCCCGCTGCATTCCACCGTCCGAAACGCTTTTTCGGTGCTGCACGTAATATCGAAGAGGGCGGCAGTTTGACCATTTTGGCTACGGCCCTTGTCGATACGGGATCCCGAATGGATGATGTCATCTATGAAGAATTTAAGGGTACAGGAAACTTGGAGCTTCATTTGGATCGTTCGCTTGCCGAGAGAAGAATTTTTCCGGCTATCGATATCCGCCGCTCCGGTACAAGGAAAGAGGAACTGCTCATTCCAAAAGACCAGCTTGAGAAAATGTGGAAGTTACGTAAAGCAATGTCAGACAGCCCTGACTTTGCCGAAAAATTCCTCCGCAAGCTGAAGCAGACGAAGTCAAATGAAGAGTTTTTTGAAGCTCTCACAGCAAAATGAAATTTTTAAAAAGTTTCTTTTCGAGAATTGCATTTTCATCTTCGCCTTGCTATAATTAAAAATGTGCTTTTTTAGATTACTGTAGCTTGAGGGCTGCATCGTAATATATAACTCTGTTTCAGCAAATGATTCAGGGCATTAAGGAGATGAAATGTAATGAAAACAGGAATCCATCCAGAATATAAAAAAGCGACTGTAAAATGCGCATGCGGTAACGAATTCGAAAGCGGCTCTGTAAAAGACAACATCCGTGTGGAAATTTGTTCAGCTTGTCACCCATTCTACACTGGACGTCAAAAATTCGCATCTGCGGACGGACGTGTTGATCGCTTTAACAAAAAATACGGACTTAAATAATCGTTTTAAAAACAGGCAAGATCGATTGCCTGTTTTTTTATGCCTATTAAGAAAAGTGGAAGCGCCCGTTAAGCGACGTACAAACTGGAGTACTCCGCAATGAGATAAAGGAAACACGGCGACTTGGCCGCCTCAAAGCGCCACATCCTGTGGCTTCGGTGGCACTAGGACATCCTGTCCGTCGGAGCCGATGTTGACTTATCGTAGTGCTCTGAAATCACTTCCTTGAAAAACATCCACGCAGAAAAAGCGGAGCTTTTTCGAGGAAAGGAGTGCGAAGTTTGCTAGTCGGTGGGCGCTGGAGCTGGACAGTCCTTGCTTATTAAAATAATATTTCAATTTCAATCATCGTTGCTAAAGTAAGTTTGTGGATTACTTTTATATAAAAACGCGTAAAAACTGAAATTGTGGATAAAATTTCAGGAATAATACTGTGGATTGATAGAGGTGTGGATAAGTGGAGGTCACCAATCAAAAAGGCTCAATTGAAGTGATTTGCGGCAGCATGTTTTCCGGTAAAACAGAAGAGTTGATCCGGCGAATTAGAAGGGCGCAATATGCGCGGCAAAATTTGATGGTATTCAAGCCAAAATTGGACGATCGATACAGTATCAATGAAGTGGTATCCCACAATGGAATCTCCGCTATGGCACAGCCTGTGGATAACGCTGACGACATTTTTAAGTGGGTTCATGCAGATGTGGATGTTATTGCTGTGGATGAAGCCCAATTCTTTGATGAGAATATTGTGGATGTCGTCAATCAATTGGCAGATTCTGGCCACAGAGTGCTTGTCGCAGGATTGGATCAGGATTTCCGCGGTGAGCCGTTTGGCTCTATGCCTCAGTTGCTGGCGATGGCAGAATCCGTGACAAAGCTGCAGGCAGTCTGTGTTGTCTGCGGAGAATCGGCGAGCCGAACGCAGCGTCTCATTGACGGCGCGCCCGCCTGCTATGACGACCCTATTATTTTAGTTGGGGCATCCGAGGCTTATGAAGCGAGATGCCGCCGCCATCATGAGGTGCCTTCAGGGATTAGTGAACATTTAAAACAGCCGGTGAAAAGTGAAGAATAGAATTATCAACAGAAAATCCAGCCAAGTGCTGGATTTTCTTTTTTTTATTTTATCCACATGTTAATAAAGAACAAAGAACCGCTTTTTGGAAAACCAAGAGCCTACTTTATTCAAATGGCTCTTTTAAAAGGGATTAAAGGTCTTTCCAAGATGGGTTCTGAAAAAAGTCGGATTTGTATGTTCAACATCCGTATGATACTAGGGGGTAAGCATTTCAGTGGAGAATGGGTTTGTCCATCTAAAAATGGGCTTGCATATTAGTAAAAACATCTACTGTTTGTAAGAAAATTCTATATAATAGACTTAAGTAAGAAAGCAACAGTGATCTGCAGCGCTTAATTTTTATTAGATAAAGAGGCGGAGGTGAAATATCAATGTCTGGTGATAATGAAATTGTATTTGATAAGGGAAAAGAAAAAGATATAAAACTGAAAGTAGAGAGAAAAGAGGGAGAGCCGACTGGAGCTTTCAAAGGGGCTTCCTGGGGAGCGTTGTTAGTGGGTGTTACAGCTTATCTCATAGGTTTGTATAACGCAACAATGCAACTGAACGAAAAAGGATACTACTTTGCAGTTTTGATATTCGGTCTCTATTCAGCGGTATCTTTACAAAAAGCAGTCAGGGATAAGGATGAGGGAATACCAGTTACAAATATTTATTATGGGATTAGCTGGTTTGCACTTATCGTATCGATTTCGTTAATGGCCATCGGTTTATACAATGCAGGAAGTATTGTTTTAAGCGAAAAGGGATTTTATGGTATGGCATTTGTTCTTAGTTTATTTGCAGCCATAACAGTCCAGAAGAATATTAGGGATACACAAAGGGCAAGAGAAAGAGATTAGGTTGTTCTCTGTTATTCCAATGATCGGGCGCACTTTTTAAAATGAGTGCGCTTCTTGAATTGGGTCAGATTGTGGAAAAATTCAATAGTTCCAAAGAAAAGGAGAGCTGAAATAGTAAATATTAATCAAAAGTGAGGGGAGAAGCATGTTAAAAATACCTGGCGCTTGGTTCGCTATTACGGAAATAGATCATATCACTTTTGCTATAAGTGAGTATGGACTTTGGGAAAAGGTCGTTTTTTTCTATTAATAGGGCAGAAAAAGCCGCATTAATTGATTCGGGTCTAGGTATTGAAAATATGAATAGAATAACTAATCAACTAACTCACGCAGACCATATTGGAGGCCATAGCGAATTTAAAACAATCTATGTCCATGAAGGGGATGCAGATCGGCTAAAAAACGGAACTAAAGGGATTGCCTATAGAGCAAATAAGAAAAGATATAGGCCGCGACATTACAATACCTACTTCGGAGGCACTTGACCCTGACACATACACGCCATATCAAGGATGAAGTTTTCGTTTAAACAGACGTTGTCAGTTAGCGTAATAATGGATCGTGTTGCTGTACTACTTATATTTTTCATTTTCTAAAACAATCACGTCTTCATAATGAGATGTTTTAGCAACTTGTTTCGTATTTTCAACTAACTTATAAATATTATCACAGCATTGTTTTGCACCTTTTACTAATAACGGAACACCTATAAAATCAATTTTCAATCCTCTCGAGAAAAATCCCCCAAACGACATAACAATTGGAACAGTAGGTGATGTATTGGAGAAAACTATTTTTTCATTAAAATGAAATTTACTTTGAAGTAATAAAGTCAATTCTTTTAAAGCTGGAACAACAAGTTTGTTCCTTTTTCGTCCTATGGTATACACTGCGTTGCCATCTTCATCGTTTCCGTGAAAAATTAGTTTTCCAAAATCTTTTCTCGTTAGTCGATTAAAATACTTTACATTTAATATCTCTTCTGAGGTTAGTTTTCTTTCTGATTGAGGTAATTGTTTTAAATGATACGCAGCAGCCAAAGCCGTGGTATGTGTTCCGCCATAATCATTATAAATATAAATCATAGGAAATCATCCTTTATCAATTGATTGTTTTTATTATGGGCACTTTTTCATTTGCCAATTCGGTTGGCAGTGCAGACAGACAATACAATGGCTTTATATTGATAAAATTGTATTTTTCACCATCAGGAGATTTGGGGCTAAGCTCCGCTTTTCTTATAAAAAAATTTGCTTTGCGGAAAGTGGACAGTGTACTATAAAAAGAGCTAAATGATTGGAAAAACTTTGAGGTGAAGACTTGTGTTCGATAGATTACAATCGGTTGAAGACCGGTATGAAAAATTAAATGAATTGTTAAGCGATCCCGAAATCGTCAGTGACTCTGAAAAGCTCAGGGAGTATTCGAAAGAACAATCATCAATTTCGGAAACGGTTGAAGTTTACAGGGAATATAAAGAGGCTAAGTCGGAATACGATGATGCCAAAGAAATGCTCGATGATAAGCTAGATGCGGAAATGCGGGAAATGGTCAAGGAAGAGATCGCTGAATTGGAAGACCGGATCGAAGAGCTGGAAGAACGGCTGAAAATTTTGTTGATCCCGAAAGACCCGAACGATGATAAAAACGTCATTATGGAAATTCGTGGAGCTGCAGGCGGTGACGAGGCCGCTCTGTTTGCCGGCGCCCTTTACCGCATGTATAGCAGGTATGCGGAGGCGCAAGGATGGAAGACAGAAGTGATTGAAGAACATTCCACGGGTCTTGGCGGTTTTAAGGAAATCATCTTCATCATAAATGGTAACGGAGCTTTTTCCAGACTGAAATATGAAAATGGAGCCCATAGGGTGCAGCGTGTACCGGAAACGGAGTCGGGCGGAAGAATCCATACGTCCACTGCGACGGTGGCTGTACTTCCTGAAGCTGAAGAGGTTGAAGTGGATATACATGAAAAAGATATTCGCGTTGACACTTTTGCATCTAGTGGACCGGGCGGGCAAAGCGTAAATACGACGATGTCTGCTGTACGTTTAACGCATATTCCTACGGGAACTGTTGTCTCCTGCCAGGACGAAAAATCACAGATTAAAAATAAGGAAAAGGCGATGAAAGTTCTTCGTGCCCGCGTTTATGATAAGTTCCAGCAGGAGGCGCAGCAAGAGTATGATGCGAACCGTAAATCAGCTGTTGGAACCGGTGATCGCTCAGAAAGGATCCGGACGTACAACTTTCCGCAAAATCGTGTGACGGACCACCGGATCGGCCTTACAATCCAGAAGCTGGATCAAATATTGGAAGGCAAGCTGGATGAAGTCATTGATGCACTGATTGTTGAAGATCAATCCAAAAAGCTCGAAAGCGTGGAAGATTAATTGTCAAACGAACGGACCATATTCAAAGCCCTTTCCTGGGCTTCTTCTTTTTTAAAAGAAAATGGACGGGATACCAATGCTGGTGAAATTCTGTTGAGAGCCCAACTGGACATGAGCCGCTCAACACTTTTAGCTGAACAGAGAATGTCTCTTGCTGATCATCAATGGGAGCAGTTTGAAGTAGCTGTAAAGGAACATGCGGAAGGTAAGCCTGTTCAGCATATTATTGGTCATGAAGAGTTTTACGGTAGGGAATTCCTAGTAAACGAAGATGTTCTTATTCCGCGTCCGGAGACGGAAGAACTGATCGAAGCTGTTTTACAAAAGATCGAGGCGAAGTTCGGTTCCTCATTACAAGACCTTAAAGTGGCTGATATTGGCACAGGAAGCGGTGCTATAGCTGTGACGTTAAAATTGGAAAGACCCGAGTTGTCAGTTTTTGCTTCCGATCTGTCTAAAAAGGCCCTCGCAACTGCCAAACGCAATGCGGAACGGCTGAATGCAGAAATTGAATTTTTGCAGGGTGATTTGCTTCAACCCTTCATCGGAAGCCGGCAGAAACTGGATGTAGTTGTGTCCAATCCGCCCTACATCCCAGCTGATGAAGTGTTGTCAAAGGTTGTTTCTGAGCATGAGCCTCATACAGCTCTATTTGGTGGGGAAGATGGATTGGATTTTTATCGCAGATTTGCGCGGGACTTGCCGGGAGTTTTA
The DNA here is from genome assembly GCF_003605385.1 of Siminovitchia acidinfaciens. Taxonomy (GTDB): domain Bacteria; phylum Bacillota; class Bacilli; order Bacillales; family Bacillaceae_C; genus Siminovitchia; species Siminovitchia acidinfaciens. The sequence goes on from NZ_QYTV02000001.1 coordinate 175,871, forward strand.
AGTGAAGTCGCAATTGCGGCGTTTGAAATCGGGGATGGCCAGGGCAAGGCCGTGAGCAGTTTGTTGGAGGTCAGTTTTCCGGAGGCTGAAATTGAAATAATCAATGATATTAACGGAAAAGAGCGCATTGTCACCATGATACGTTAGGAAAATATGATTCAATTGATTATACGATTCAAATGTTGTCCATACTGTCCTAGTGAAGGGACGGGTGGGGAATATGAGGAAAAATAGTAAACAAAAATTCTATCAAAAAAATATAGCGTGGATATACATTGCCATTCTTTCACTAGCAGCTGTCGTTAGCTTCTATGCTCCTGAAAATGAGAGCGCAGCTGCTGAAAATATTATGGTTATTCCGGAAGAAGCAATTCGATTAAGGATTCTTGCCAACAGTGACAGCGAAAAAGACCAGGAAGTCAAAAGGGCTGTCCGAGATGCTGTGAATAAACAAATAAATGAATGGGTGGAAGAATTAACATCCATTGATGAAGCGCGTAATGTAATATCTTCAAGACTGCCGGAGCTTGAAAGCATTGCGAAGGAAGAGCTTGAAAAGAACGATTTTGATTATTCAGTCCACATTGATTTTGGGGATGTGCAGTTCCCGACGAAGCTTTATGGGCAATACCTTTATCCCGCAGGAACCTATGAAGCTGTATTGATCACTCTTGGCGAGGGGAAGGGAGCTAATTGGTGGTGTGTACTGTTTCCGCCGCTTTGCTTCCTGGACTTTTCAAACAGTGCTGCGGTCAGCCAGGGAATTGACGAAGATGTGGAAAACCCTGTGGATTCAGAAATTCAACTTGATGAAAATGTAATTGACCAGGCAGGAGGCCAGCCGGATGTTCCAGCGCCGACATTCGTTGGTGAGCAGGAGGAGGAAGTGGAGGTCAAATTCTTTTTAAAAGAATTGTTTGATGGACTTCTTTAATCAACAATCAATCTCTCGAAGGGGAGATTTTTTGTTTTTTGTGTTACTGTTTTAGCAAGTTATTCACAAATTCCAATTGGATTATCCACAAAACAGGGGTTTTTATCCCCAAGTTGTTGATAAAACCTGAAAATACATGTTGATTGTAAAAACCATGGCGTAAAAAAGACCCATATATTATGGTTGAAAGCGTAGGAAAAAAGAGGTGGCATTTATGGAGACAAAATACTGGTCTGTGGATAGTAATGTGGATAGAAAAAAAGATTATCCACAGATTGTGGAAGCCGCGGATTTTTTAAAAAATGAAGAGCTAGTTGCTTTCCCGACGGAAACGGTTTATGGCCTGGGAGCTAGTGCGCTATCGGACGCTGCGGTGTCAAAAATATTTGCCGCAAAAGGCAGGCCGGCAGACAATCCGTTGATTGTCCACATTTCTAGTGTAGAGCAGCTCGAATTATTAACAGAAAACATCCCTGAGACAGCTGTCCTGTTGATGAATAAGTTTTGGCCTGGTCCATTGACGTTAATATTAAATAAGAAAACCAATGCTGTTTCTTCATTGGTAACGGCTGGGCTGAATACGGTAGCCGTCAGAATGCCGGATCATCCAGTTGCCCTGTCACTAATCGAGGCAGCTGAAGTTCCAGTTGCAGCACCGAGCGCCAATAAGTCCGGAAAACCCAGCCCCACCTCAGCAAGTCATGTATTGGATGACCTTGCTGGTTTGATTGGCGGAGTGGTTGATGGTGGACCGACAGGGGTTGGAGTTGAATCAACTGTAATTGATTGTACTGCCGAAGTTCCCGTTATATTGCGTCCTGGCGGCGTGTCCAAAGAAGAAATAAAGGAAGTCATTGGAAACGTGGAACAGGATCCTGCCCTAATCGGTTCCAAGGCTGCACCTAAATCCCCTGGAATGAAATACCGCCACTATGCGCCGGTGGCACCGCTGTTTTTAACAGATGGAAATCAGGAATGGATTCAGGGGCTTATTGATCAAAAGAGGTCATCCGGACTAAAAGTCGGTATACTTGCCCCAAGGGAGTCAGCTTCTTTTTACAAAGCAGATGCGGTCGCAGTCTGTGGAAGCAGGAGAGACTTGGGGAGTGTCGCACAATCCCTTTATCAGGCACTAAGAAGCTTTGACGAAAAAAATCTTGATCTAATATATGCAGAAGTTTATCCTGTCAAAGGGGTGGGAGCGGCCATTATGAACAGGCTTGAAAAGGCGGCTGCCCACAGAAGAATAACACAGGAGAAATAGGATTCTAAGGGCTGGACGCCTTAAAAATCAAATCGTTAAAGTGGAATTAATCCGGCTTTGTCTAGCTATAGCGCCCAGCAACTAGCATGCTTCACACTCCTTTCCTCGAAAAAGCTCCATTTTTCTGCGTGGATGCTTTTTCAAGGAAGTAGATTCAGAGCACTACAATAAGTCAACATATAGTGCTCCTGCGCCATAGCTTACTCGAGGAGATTTTGTTCAGCTCGTCGCAAAGCGCACGAAGCGTATTCAAGGAGCAACTCACGATGCTTGGGAGAAAGCTGCTTGGCTCCGACGGGCAGGACGCCCTAGTGCCACCGACGTACAGGAAGTAATAGTGCAAGCGAAACGACAGGATGTCACGCTCTGAGCCTGCCAGCGCTTGTCGCCCCTAAACGGCCGTCTTCCGTATTTCAACTTGTACGTCGCTTAACGGGCGCTTGCGCTTTTCTATACGTCTACTCCTTCACCTCGATGCATATGATTTTTATAGGCACGTCCGAGGTGAAAGGGGTCATTCCATGACATTTCCGGAATTTGTTACATTAGTGATCATGGCCTTTGCTGTGGGAATGGATGCTTTTTCTGTTTCACTTGGCATGGGGATATTTAAACTCAGGTTACGTCAGATATTTTCTATTGGAATAACAATTGGTATTTTTCATATGGCCATGCCGCTACTTGGAATCATGACGGGACATATGCTGTCCGCTACATTTGGAAAGATTACAGGTTATATTGGCGGCATGCTTCTCGTGATTATGGGGGCACTGATGGTAGTTTCATGTTTTCGCAATGATGAACAAACAATCGTGGCACCTATTGGTTGGGGCTTAATTATTTTTAGTATGGTTGTAAGCTTGGACAGTTTTTCAGCAGGATTGAGTTTGGGAATGTTTGGTGCAAGAGCGGTCGCTGCCATGATTATTTTCGGAGCGGTGGCCACTATCTTGACTTGGAGTGGGCTAATTTTGGGGAGAAAAGTACAGACCTGGCTGGGTTTCTACGGGGAATTGCTGGGTGGCTTCATCTTAGTGGCATTTGGGATCAAGTTGGTCGTTATCGGCTAAAAAATCCCAGTAATATAGATTCATAGAAATAATCGCTCTACAGCTGTCCGTTGGATGGCTTTTTTATTGTTTAGCCTACTTGTTGTCGGTAAGCAGGCACTCTCCGCACTTCTTTTTCCTTTATCTCGTCACGAGTCGTCCAGTGTCTAGCTGCAACGCCTAGCCCCTCGAGGTCACAAGCCTGCAAGGAAGCACACTCAGGAAGGATGTGCTCCTGCGCCATAGGGAAATTCGAGGAAGTCTTGTTCAGCTCGTCGCAAAGCTGCACGGAGCATATTCAGAGTAGTTTCACATGATGTGTTTTAAGTAAGTAGCTTCCCTGTGGTGGCTGAAGTACTGCCTCCTCGGGAATCGTCTTGTGCTTGTCTGGGCTGACCAAGGCGTTTCCGCTTTTCTGTCTGTACGTCGCTAACCGAGCGCCTTCGCTTTTAATGATATCCAGCTACGACGGATAGGATGTCCTAGTGCCACCGACGCCACAGGATGTGGCGCTTGGAGGCGGCCAGCGCTCAGCGACTAGCAGACTTCCTCCTCTTTCCTACGATAAGTCAACATCGCTCCGCTTTGCTTCGCGTGTTTCCTTTATCTCGTCAGGAGTCGTCCAGTCTGTACGTCGCTCCCCGAGCGCTTTCGCTTTTAATGATATAATAAGGAAAAAAGATAAGGGGCGAGATGTGCCAGTATGAAAAACGTATTATTCGTTTGCACCGGCAATACATGCCGAAGCCCGATGGCCGAGGCGATTTTTAATCATATACAATTAGGAAAAGCTTTTGCCCGATCTGCCGGATTGTTTTCCTCCGAAGGCAGTCGTGCAGCCCAAAATACAATAAAAGTCCTGGAGGAAAACAAGATGCAGTTGGACCACAGGTCCAGTCAGCTGAATGAAGACGATTTGCATTGGGCTGAATATATTTTCACCATGACGAAGGGCCATAAAGATATTTTAATGGACATGTATCCGGCAGCCGCAGATAAAATATTCACACTGAAGGAATATGTTGAGGGACCAGAAGGCAACCTTGATATTGTTGACCCGTTTGGAGGGGATATCCATACATATAGGACAACCTTTGCCGAATTGAAAAATCTTATTGAAAGACTATCTTTATAATTAAAGAAAGTATAAAGTTAGACTGAATTTTCTTTTCAAACAAGGATAGGTTGTGTCTAGCTTCGACGGACAGGAGGTCTTAGTGCCACCGACGCGCAGGAAGTGCTAGCGCAACTGAACCTGCCGAAGCCACAAGATGTAGCGTCCTGAGGCGGCCAGGCGCCATCGGCTCGAGGTCACAAGTTGCAAGGAAGCCTATTCAAGATGAATGTGCTCCTGTGGCACAGCATATTCGAGGAAGAAAAGGTTAATCTCGTCGCAAAGCTGCATGAAGCAAATTCGGTGATACTTCTCACGGAGTGATTGAAATCAGTCGCTTCGCTGTGGTGGATGAGGAACTCCCTCATCAAAATTCGCCTTGTGCTTGTCGCCGGTAAGCGGGCGTCTTGCGCTTTTCATAATTAACGGCAATAATCCTGCGCTCTAAAATGGCAACAGCACTACTCTTCTTTTATAATGAAGAAAGTATGTGAAGAAGAATAAGGAGGAGAATCTTTCAATGAAAGTCGCAATTGCATCTGATCATGGTGGTATTAACATCCGAAAGGAAATTCTCCAGCTAATGGAAGAAATGAATATTGAATATGAAGACATGGGATGTGAAGACGGATGTTCCGTTGATTATCCTGATTATGCCATTCCTGTTGCGGAAAAAGTGGCAAGCGGGGAATGCGACCGTGGAATTCTGGTTTGTGGAACGGGTATTGGCATGAGTATAGCTGCCAATAAAGTGAAAGGCATACGCTGCGCTCTTGTACATGATGTGTTTAGTGCAAAAGCTACCAGGCTTCATAACGATAGCAATGTCTTAGCGATGGGCGAGCGTGTTATTGGGCCGGGATTGGCCCGTGAAATAGCAAAAGTGTGGCTGGAAACCGATTTCGAAGGTGGCCGCCACGAAAACCGGGTTCGTAAAATAACGGATTACGAAAGCAGGTAAACTTTTTGAATATTTTAGTGGAGGCGTTGTAAATGTCAGTTGAACAATGGCGTGAAGAGATGCGTACCCTCCTTATGGAGTGCAGTGAAAATTTATCCCTCACACAAGGTAAAGTTCTTGTAATCGGCTGTTCCACTTCTGAGATTGCCGGGAAAAAAATCGGAACTTCCGGAACATTGGAAGCGGCTGATATGTTGTATGAGGAATTGAAAAAGTTTGCAGACGACCAAAATATCCATTTGGCTTTTCAATGCTGTGAACATTTGAACCGTGCCTTGGTTATCGAAAGACAGACCGCTCTGGAAAAGGGTTGGGAGGAAGTGTCGGTTGTTCCGGTATATAACGCTGGCGGTTCCATGGCTACTTGCGCATACTCGCAAATGAAGGATCCTGTAGTAGTTGAATTTATCAAGGCAGATGCGGGCATTGATATTGGTGATACATTTATAGGCATGCATTTGAAGCATGTGGCGGTACCTGTTAGAGTCAGCCAAAAGTCGATCGGTGATGCCCATGTTACAATTGCAACTACACGACCAAAACTTATCGGTGGGGCAAGAGCGGTATATGAAAAGCAAAAACTGAACAATCAATGCTCTTTCTGATAATAATGTTCCGTTTTTGTTGAAAATGGAATTGGAAAGTCGAGCCCATCGTGTTAAAATATAAGCGAATAACGAATACAAGCCAAACCTGAAAGGATGAGGGAGAGCAACATGAGCAAATTAAGTGAAAATAGTGCTTTGAGTGCTATTGCACAAGAAGATCCGCAAGTTTACGAAGCCATTCAAAAAGAATTGAAGAGACAGCGGACGAAAATTGAATTGATAGCATCCGAGAACTTTGTCAGCGAAGCAGTAATGGAAGCGCAAGGATCGGTTTTAACAAATAAATATGCCGAAGGGTATCCAGGACGCCGTTATTATGGCGGATGTGAGTATGTAGACATTGCAGAGGACTTGGCACGTGACCGAGCAAAGGAAATTTTTGGTGCAGAGCATGTAAACGTACAGCCGCATTCAGGTGCACAGGCAAACATGGCGGTTTATTTTACTGTTCTTGAGCATGGAGACACTGTTCTTGGCATGAACTTATCTCACGGCGGCCACCTTACTCATGGAAGCCCTGTGAACTTCAGTGGTGTTCAATACAACTTTGTTGAGTACGGAGTTGATAAAGAGAACCACCGCATCAATTACGAAGATGTCCGTCAAAAGGCATTGGAACATAAACCAAAGTTGATTGTAGCTGGTGCGAGTGCATACCCGCGGGTCATAGATTTTGAAAAGTTCCGGGAAATTGCTGATGAAGTAGGAGCATACTTCATGGTGGACATGGCTCATATTGCAGGTCTTGTAGCAGCAGGACTCCATCCTAACCCAGTGCCATATGCTGATTTTGTGACTACAACAACTCACAAAACATTGCGCGGCCCACGCGGCGGAATGATCTTTTGCAAAGAGAAGTTTGCTAAAGCGATCGATAAATCTGTATTCCCTGGGCTTCAAGGCGGCCCGCTCATGCACGTTATTGCAGCGAAAGCCGTTGCGTTTGGAGAAGCTTTGCGTGATGACTTCAAAGATTACGCGAAATTGATTATCGAAAATGCCAACAGATTGGCTGAAAGCCTTAAAAAAGAAGGCATTAACCTTGTGTCCGGCGGAACTGACAATCACTTATTATTGTTGGATGTTCGTTCCTTGGGGCTTACTGGGAAAGTTGCAGAAAAAGTGTTGGATGATGTGGGAATCACTGTCAACAAAAACACTATTCCTTTCGATCCTGAAGGGCCTTTTACAACAAGCGGCGTCCGTATTGGAACAGCAGCAGTCACATCTCGCGGATTTGGAATGCAAGAAATGGATGAAATTGCTTCCCTGATCGCTTTTGTCCTTAAAAACCATGAAGATGAAGCGAAATTGGAAGAAGCACGCAAACGGGTTGAAGCAGTCACTTCACGCTTCCCACTCTATGAATAATTTTTTAAACGAACAGTCTGTCGATTAAAAGGCAGGCTGTTTTTTTTCTGCTTATTAATACGGTAAATATAAATTGTAATAATTGTCTTCACAAAGAGACCACAGTTGATTTCCGTTCTTGGCGGACGCTTTTGCGCGGTCTCACTTCCGCAGAATCCAGAAAAAGCTACTTCGATTAAGCAGCTCACATTGGAAATGCGAAGCATTTTCGAGGAGTCGCCGCCTTCTAGCAATCAACAAACTGGGTTTCTATGATTTCCATTGTATGTATCTCCAGGTCTTTGCTAGATGAATATTATTTCACTTTTCAGTTGTAGTCAGACTGCGAATAAGGCAGCTTCCGAACAGTAATCGAAACATCAATACCATTGTCTAGAAAGCCATGGTTGTGTTCAGGTATAAAGCGATCAAAAATGATAATTTTATTTGGTAGCAATCTTTCTCATTTGTTTCTTGAAGAAAGATTTTCTTTTATGTAAAATGGGCAGGGATATATAACGACCAGAGCGAGGGTAACTGGTTCGGCCAATCATGCCTAGCCGCTTTACATATGCTCCCGTCTTGATCGTAAAAACTAAATTATAAAGGAGAGAGAATAAATGGGCAAAGTTCATGTGATCGACCATCCTCTCATTCAGCACAAAATTACGTACATTCGTGATAAAAATACAGGGACAAAGGAATTCCGTGAGCTCGTTGATGAAGTGGCAACGCTTATGGCTTTTGAAATTACAAGGGATATGCCTCTCAAAGAAATTGATGTGGAAACTCCTGTAAGCACAGCTAAGTCGAAAGTGTTGGCCGGGAAAAAAATCGGCATTGTACCGATTCTTAGAGCTGGCATCGGTATGGTGGAAGGCATATTAAAACTCATTCCTGCTGCAAAAGTTGGACATGTAGGTCTTTACCGCGATCCGAAGACTTTACTGCCGGTTGAATATTATTTAAAACTTCCAAGCGATGTTGAAGAAAGGTTCTTTATTGTTGTGGATCCGATGCTTGCAACAGGCGGTACTGCAGTGGAAGCAATTCATTCATTGAAAAAGCGTGGAGCAAAGCAGATTAAGCTTATGTGCCTTATTGCTGCCCCTGAAGGTGTAAAGGCTATTCAGGAAGCACATCCGGACGTAGATATTTACGTTGCGGGTGTCGATGAAAAATTGAACGAAAAAGGATATATTGTACCGGGCTTGGGTGACGCCGGGGATCGTCTGTTTGGGACGAAGTAATGTTAAACATGGAAAAACGTATTAAGGTTTTGTCCGTTTTCGGAACAAGACCGGAGGCCATAAAAATGGCACCACTTGTCCATGAATTGAAAAGCAGGGACAGCGAATTTGAGTCGTTTGTGGCTGTTACAGCTCAACACCGCCAAATGCTTGATCAAGTACTTGAAATTTTTAACATTGAACCTGATTTTGACTTGAATATAATGAAAGACCGTCAAACACTCATCGATGTCACAACACGCAGCCTTGAAGGGCTTGATGCGGTTCTTAAGGATTTGAAGCCTGATATTGTTCTGGTTCATGGCGACACGACGACCACTTTTTCTGCCAGCCTTGCCGCTTTTTACAACCAGGCCTCCGTTGGCCATGTTGAAGCAGGTTTGCGGACATGGAATAAATATTCTCCATTCCCTGAAGAGATGAATCGGCAGTTGACAGGCGTTATTGCGGATTTGCACTTCTCGCCTACTGAAAAAGCAGCCCGGAATCTGATCGCCGAAGATAAAGAGGAAGAGAGAATTTTTATCACTGGAAATACAGCTATCGATGCTCTTAAAACAACTGTAAAAAAGGAATACAAGCATGAAGTGCTCGATCGGCTTGGCAGCGACCGGTTGATCCTTCTTACTGCCCACCGAAGGGAGAATCTGGGTGAACCCATGCGGAACATGTTTCGCGCGATCAAACGGGTTGTTAACGAGCAGCCCGATATCCAGGTTATCTATCCGGTTCATTTAAACCCGGTTGTTAGAAAAACCGCGGACGAAGAGCTGGGCAACGATCCGCGGATTCACCTGATTGAACCTCTCGGGGTTATCGACTTTCATAACTTTGCCAATAGGGCGCACTTGATTCTTACCGATTCAGGCGGAGTTCAGGAAGAAGCACCGTCATTGGGAGTTCCTGTGCTCGTTCTCCGGGATACGACAGAGCGGCCAGAAGGGATAGAAGCAGGGACATTGAAGCTTGCAGGGACGGATGAAGAAACGATTTATCGCCTTGCTACGCAATTGCTTAGGGATGCCGATGAATATAAACAAATGGCTCACGCAGTCAACCCTTACGGTGATGGAGAAGCTGCGAAACGGATTGCAGATGCTATTTTGTATTATTTTAAAATGAAAACAGACAGACCGAAACCATTTCGGCCATAGATTGACAGGAGGGAAATTGCCTCCTGTTTTTCTAAAGAAAAGATGTTGAAAATCAAAGTAAGAAAAAGGTCGAAAAACCACATATTAGTTGAAATTTGATGAATTTGTGACAAACTGAAAATCGCAATTAGTTTGTTTCTAATTTCACATGAAACTCGTTGACATTGACATAGCCCTATTGTATGCTTACAAAGGGTATGAAAAGGAGAGTTTATTCACTTTCTTTTAACCAGAAAAAGCGCGGAATTTGTCAACAAAACTCGAATGTTGCAGGCTTGAAAACGGAGCACAGGAATGATGCGAATTGAGTAAAGAAAAACGTCATCCGCTTTACGGGATGGCCATTTATTCTGCTGTCCTGACGCAGCTGGCAGGCTCTGTTTTGGCGGGAGTTTTTATCGGAAGATGGCTGGATGAAAAATCAGGAATGGAGCCATTGTTTCTGATTGTCGGTCTCCTTTTGGGTTTGGCAGTTGGAACGTTCGGGGTGATTATGACAATCCGACAATTTTTATCGGGGGATTAGAAAGATATGGATGATCTCCAACAGTTATTTAATAGGCACCGGAAGTACATACTGTACTTATTGGCAATTCTTGTATTGGGTTGGGGTTTTACTCCTTACCAATCTATATTTATGGGATTGATACTTGGGACTTCGATCAGCTTCTTTAATCACTGGATGATGATTCGAAGGACAAGCAAGCTCGGGGAAGCTGTTTTGGAAGGACGCAAGATGCGTTCAATCGGCACTTTGTCAAGGATGGCGTCAGCCGTATTTGCCGTATACATTGCAATGCAATACCCGGAAGTTTTTCATCTCATAAGCGTAATTATTGGATTAATGACATCTTACATTGTCATATTGATAGATGCTTTAATCTCCATCCTAATTAGAAAAGACAAGCAGCGGGAAGAGAGGTGAATCTAAATGGATCATGGAGCACCAATAAAAGAAATATTTGGATTATATTTCAACCTCGGTAACGTAATGATGATTACGATAGCTTCACTTATTGTGTTTATCATTGCTGTGGTCAGTACACGGACACTGGCAATGAAACCGACAGGTATGCAGAACTTTATGGAGTGGGTATTCGATTTCGTCAAAGGAATCGTTAAAAGCAACATGGACTGGAAAACAGGTGGGCACTTCCACATACTTGGCGTAACTTTGATATTTTATATATTTGTTTCCAATATGCTGGGGCTGCCATTTGCAGTATCCGTCGATCATCAACTATGGTGGAAATCACCAACAGCCGATCCGGTTATCACACTTACATTGGCAACAATGGTAGTGGTTCTATCACATTACTATGGTATCAAACAAAGAGGCTTCGGCGAATATCTTCGCGGCTATGTCCGCCCTATGTGGTTTTTGCTCCCGCTCAAAATTATTGAAGAATTTGCCAATACATTGACATTAGGTCTTCGTCTTTATGGAAACATCTTTGCAGGGGAGATTTTACTTGGTTTGCTGGCTGGAGGGCTTGCAGCCATGGGCGCAGTCGGCTGGATTGCAGCAGCAATTCCGACGCTTGCATGGATGGGATTCTCAGTGTTCATCGGAGCAATTCAAGCATTTATTTTTACGATGTTAACAATGGTTTACTTGGCTCACAAAGTCAATGCAGACCATTAATATATAACTTGTTCATAAAAATGGACAAAGACTTTCAACCAAAATACTTTTTATATATTTAAGGAGGAAATTTTATAATGGGAATGTTAGCAGCAGCAATTGCAATTGGTTTAGCAGCTCTTGGAGCAGGTATTGGTAACGGATTGATCGTTTCCCGCACAGTTGAAGGGATTGCACGTCAACCTGAAGCACGTGGTATGCTACAAACTACAATGTTCATCGGGGTAGCGTTGGTAGAGGCTATTCCTATCATCGCAGTTGTTATCGCGTTTATGGTTCAAGGTAGATAACATTTATTGAATAATCAGAACACGTTTTAAAATGGCGAAGAAGATAATGCTTCGCCATTTTTTAAGAAAAGCGTAGGCGTTTGACGCCTCATACAGTAGCAAAAACGAGTTAGTATTGACTTGCCACCGGCAACGGCCGGTTTGATTTAATCCAATACGAAAGGCCGAAAGGAGTGGAGCGGGCTTGTTAAAGAGCAGCTTTGTATTAGGAGCAGAGATTGCCGGCGTTCATTTTAATGGCGGCGACATCATTTTCCAGCTTCTAATGTTTATTATATTAATGTCGCTGTTGAAGAAGTTTGCTTGGGGTCCTTTAATGGGCGTCATGAAACAGCGTGAAGAACATATATCAGGTGAAATTGAAGCGGCAGAAAACAGTCGTTCAGAAGCGAGCAAATTGCTTGAAGAGCAAAAGTCTCTATTAAAAGAAGCACGTCTTGAAGCGCAAAACATGATCGAAAACTCCAAAAAGCATGGTGAAAACCAACGCCAGGAAATTATCGATACTGCCCGCCAAGAAGCGGAGCGCCTAAAAGAATCTGCGCGTGCGGAAATTGCACAGGAGAAGGAAAATGCTGTTGCGGCTTTACGCGAACAAGTAGCCTCCTTATCTGTCATGATTGCTTCTAAGGTTATTGAAAAAGAATTGTCGGCTGAAGATCAAGAGAAGCTGATCAATGAATATATCGAAAGAGCAGGCGAGGATCGATGAGTAATCCTGTCGTAGCTGAGCGTTATGCGCTGGCTCTTTATCAAGTGGGAAAGGAACAGAACCTTTCCGGTCAAATTGACGAAGAGCTCAAGACGATTAAAAAAGTCCTTGTGCAAAATCCAGGATTCATCGGCCTTTTGAAGACACCTAAGCTTTCCGTAGACGACAAAAGGAATTTAATTAGGCAGTCATTTCCAAATGTATCTCCTGCCGTTATCAACACTTTCATGCTTTTAGCTGATCGCCACAGGGAAGATATCATGGTTGAAGTGGCCGAATCCTATATCAATCTTCTCAATGAAGAGCGCGGCATTGCCGAAGCGACTGTCTATTCAGTCCGGGCATTGACTGCAGACGAAACTAAAGCCATTTCTGTTGTGTTTGCCCCAAAAGTAGGCAAGCAAACATTAAATATTGAAAATGTAGTTGATCCAAACTTGCTCGGCGGTGTCAAAGTGCGCATTGGCAACAGAATCTTTGACGGAAGCCTTCGTGGAAAACTTGACAGGCTTGGACGCAAGTTGACCAGTTAAGAACGATTTGAATAATGTGGGGTGAAATTCATGAGCATCAATGCTGAAGAAATCAGTGCGCTGATAAAGAAGCAAATTGAAAACTATCAAGCTGAATTAGAAGTTAGTGATGTTGGTACAGTTATTCAAGTAGGGGACGGTGTTGCCCGTGCTTATGGCTTGGACAACGTCATGGCTGGAGAACTTGTCGAGTTCTCTAACGGTGTCATGGGAATGGCGCAAAACCTTGAGGAAAGCAACGTCGGTATCGTAATCCTCGGACCATATACAGAGATCCGTGAAGGTGACGAAGTTCGTCGTACAGGACGCATCATGGAAGTTCCGGTTGGTGAGGAACTGATCGGTCGTGTAGTTAACCCATTGGGACAGCCTGTTGACGGAATGGGACCAATCAACACAACAAAAACTCGTCCAATCGAAAGCCCGGCACCTGGTGTTATGGACCGTAAATCAGTTCATGAGCCATTGCAAACAGGGATTAAAGCGATCGACGCTCTTGTTCCAATCGGACGTGGACAGCGTGAGTTGATCATTGGTGACAGACAAACAGGTAAAACAACCGTTGCTATCGATACAATCCTGAACCAACGCGAAGAGGATATGATTTGTGTTTATGTTGCTATCGGACAAAAAGAATCTACAGTTCGTAATGCGGTAGAAACACTTCGCAAACATGGTGCAATGGATTATACAATCGTTGTTACAGCTTCTGCAGCCCAGCCTGCACCACTCTTGTACTTGGCTCCTTATGCCGGCGTTACAATGGGTGAAGAGTTCATGTACAACGGCAAACATGTCCTTGTTGTATATGATGACTTGTCCAAACAGGCAACTGCTTACCGTGAACTTTCTTTGCTTCTTCGCCGTCCTCCAGGACGTGAAGCATTCCCAGGGGATGTCTTCTACTTGCACTCCCGTTTATTGGAGCGTGCTGCGAAGCTTAGTGATGCAAAAGGCGGCGGTTCTTTAACTGCGCTTCCGTTCGTTGAAACACAGGCAGGCGATATTTCTGCTTATATCCCTACGAACGTTATCTCTATCACAGACGGACAAATCTTCTTGCAATCCGATCTATTCTTCTCCGGTGTTCGTCCGGCAATCAACGCTGGTCTTTCTGTATCCCGGGTTGGTGGATCTGCGCAAATCAGTGCAATGAAAAAAGTTGCTGGTACACTGCGTCTTGACCTTGCAGCATTCCGTGAGCTTGAGTCATTTGCTCAATTCGGATCTGACCTGGATAAAGCGACACAAGCAAAGCTTGCTCGTGGTCAACGTACAGTTGAAGTGTTGAAGCAGGATCTGAACAAACCGATCAGAGTGGATAAGCAAGTAATGATTCTATATGCTTTGACACGTGGATACTTGGATGATATCTCTGTACCGGATGTCCTTAGATTTGAAGAAGAATTATATTCATGGCTTGATCACAACCGTGCAGATTTGCTTGAGTCTATTCGTTCAACAGGAAAGCTTCCAGCTGACGAAGATATGGCAGATGCTTTGAACACATTCAAAAAGACATTTGCAAAAAGCGACTCTTAAGATAAATGACGGCTCAAGGTGCCAAGGTTCTGAGTTCCTGGCACCTTTTCAAAAGAATATGATAACTTCAAATACAGGGTGGTGAGAACCAGTGGCATCATTGCGTGATATCCAAAACCGTATCAATTCGACGAAAAAAACAAGTCAAATCACGAAGGCAATGCAAATGGTTTCTGCGGCAAAGTTGAACCGTGCTGAAACCAACGCCAAGTCATTTGTTCCATATATGGAGAAAATCCAGGAAGTTGCTGCAAGTATTGCTTTGGGAAGTAAAGATGTAAATCATCCGATGCTTGAAACCCGTCCGGTCAAAAAAACAGGATACCTTGTCATCACTGCTGACCGTGGTCTTGCCGGACCGTATAACAGCAGCATTTTGCGGGCGGTCAATAATAAAATTCAAGAACGCCATAAAAGCAAAGACGAGTATGCAATCATTGCTATCGGGCGAATGGGGCGCGACTTCTTTGTGAAAAAAGGCATGAATGTAGTGCTAGAGATTACAGGCCTTTCGGATCAACCATCATTCGTTGATATCATGGACATCACTCGGAATACAGTCGGAATGTTCACCGACGGTACATTCGATGAACTGTACATGTACTATAATCACTTCGTAAGTGCCTTGACACAGGAAGTGACCGAGAAAAAAGTATTGCCTTTGACAGATTTGGGCACATCGACCAAGCTCATGTCATATGAATATGAACCTTCTGCGGAAGCCATTCTTGAAGTCTTGCTTCCACAATATGCAGAAAGCTTAATATATGGGGCTCTACTTGATGGAAAAGCAAGTGAGCATGCTGCAAGGATGACGGCGATGAAGAGCGCGACAGATAACGCCTCCGAACTCATCGACAGTCTTACATTGTCCTTTAATAGGGCTCGCCAGGCAGCAATCACTCAGGAAATCACTGAAATTGTTGGCGGAGCGGCCGCGTTAGAATAGATTGATGAAATAAAAACTTGATTATTATTACTATTGATCCCAGGTAGGAGGGAAAGAAATGAGCAAAGGACAGGTTTTGCAAGTTATGGGACCGGTTGTCGACGTTAAGTTCCCAGACGGCCATCTCCCTGAGATTTATAATGCGCTGAAAGTAACGTACAATGCTCAATCAGAAACAGAAGTTAATATTGACCTAACATTGGAAGTTGCCCTTCATCTTGGCGATGATACTGTACGTACTATTGCCATGGCATCTACAGATGGAGTTCAGAGAGGCATGGAGGTCATTGACCGAGGAGCTCCAATTTCCGTACCGGTCGGCGATGTCACTCTTGGACGTGTTTTCAACGTACTAGGTGAAAATATTGACTTGGATGAAAAGATTGATGAGAATGCAAGACGCGACTCCATCCACCGCGAAGCACCTAAGTTCGATCAGCTTTCTACTGAGGTAGAAATCCTTGAAACAGGAATCAAAGTTGTCGACTTGCTCGCTCCTTATATCAAAGGTGGAAAAATTGGCCTCTTTGGAGGTGCGGGTGTAGGTAAAACAGTTCTTATCCAGGAATTGATCAACAACATCGCACAAGAACACGGTGGTATATCCGTATTCGCCGGTGTTGGAGAGCGTACTCGTGAAGGAAACGACCTTTACTTTGAAATGAAAGATTCCGGAGTTATCGATAAAACAGCCATGGTATTCGGACAAATGAACGAGCCGCCTGGAGCACGTATGCGTGTTGCATTGACTGGTTTGACAATGGCTGAATATTTCCGTGACGAACAAGGACAGGACGTTCTTTTCTTTATCGACAACATTTTCCGTTTTACACAAGCAGGTTCAGAGGTTTCCGCCCTTCTTGGCCGTATGCCTTCTGCGGTTGGTTACCAGCCTACACTTGCAACGGAAATGGGTCAATTGCAGGAGCGGATTACATCAACAAACGTTGGTTCCGTAACATCCATCCAAGCGATTTATGTGCCTGCGGATGACTACACTGACCCGGCTCCAGCAACAACATTTGCTCACTTGGATGCTACAACAAACCTTGAGCGTAAACTTTCTGAAATGGGTATTTACCCGGCGGTTGACCCGCTAGCTTCTTCTTCCCGTGCACTTTCCCCAGAAATTGTCGGCGAAGAGCATTACGAAGTAGCGCGTCAAGTACAAGTAACACTTCAAAGATATAAAGAGCTTCAAGATATCATTGCAATCCTTGGTATGGATGAGCTATCTGATGAAGATAAGCTGACTGTTGCTCGTGCACGCCGCATCCAGTTCTTCTTGTCTCAAAACTTCCACGTAGCTGAGCAATTTACCGGCCAGCCTGGATCTTATGTTCCTGTACAGGAAACTGTCCGAGGATTTAAAGAGATCCTTGAAGGTAAATATGACCATCTTCCTGAAGATGCTTTCCGTCTTGTCGGTCCGATTGAGGAAGTTATAAAAAAAGCGGAAGAAATGGGCGTAGAAGTATAAATAGGGACGAGGAGGCGATCAAATGAACACTTTGAAAGTAAGTATTGTCACTCCAGACGGCCCAGTCTATAATTCAGAAGTTGAAATGATCAGCACAAAGGCTGAAACCGGTGAGCTGGGAATACTTCCAGGACATATTCCATTGGTTGCTCCCTTGCAAATCGGTGCAGTCCGTTTAAAGAACGGAAGCAAAACAGAATATGTTGCGGTCAGTGGCGGCTTTTTGGAAGTTCGTCCTGAGGAAGTCACTATTCTTGCCCAAGCGGCTGAAACAGCGGAAAACATTGATTTTGCGCGTGCTGAAGCAGCCAAGAAACGTGCAGAACAGCTTCTGCAAACTAAACGGGATGACATAGATTTCAAAAGAGCTGAACTCGCATTGAAACGTGCGATGAACCGGATAGATGTGTCACAACAAAGATAGAGCTTTAAAATATAACACCTTCTGGTCTTGCCTGATCGGAAGGTGTTATTTATAAAAAGACTGGTCGCTTCGCTGGGATTCCAGCTGTACAAGGAGGATTTCAATGATCGATGGTATGGAAATTGGTCAGCAGGCCCTCATTAGCATCATTTCGCATCTGTTATTTATCGGGTTAACCTTTTGGGCCCTTCAGGCATTACATTTTGATAAACTCCTAAGTGCCAACCGGATATTTCAGGCCAGGCTGCTATATATCATTTTAACGATTGCAATCGGGTCTTCCGTCAGCAACTTTTTCCTCGATTATTTACACTGGTCTCGACAACTTCAATACTTTTTTAAATAGGTCTTTTGGCACGTTTTTAAACGAAGGCTTTTTGTTATGATGTGAATTGTGAGTGCATAATAAAAGGAATTTGTCGAAAAAGCAAAAAAAATTTGTCTGGATATGCAGTCTTTCTTAAAGTATGTCCTACCCCTGAGTGGAAACACTTAAGTTAAGGGGGAGAGTACTTATGAAGGGATGCTGCAGAGAATATTTTATTTTATTGTTGCTATTAACTAGTTTGATTGTTTTTTTTAGCGGGAATAACACAAGTGTTGCTGAAAAAAGTGAATTGGATATTGAGAAATTGGTACATGCGGTTCAAAAGCAACAAGGATCCATCATTGAATGGTCTCTATATACAAGAGAACTGGCTGAGCAACCATCACAGGAATTGTCTGTCACTAGATTAAAAAGAGTTTTTCCCGAGTGGGACTGGTCTTTGTCACGTAAAGAAGGAAAAGAAACAGTGACAGGGATCAATTACAACGGGAAGATAGAAGAAAAGATTGTAGCAGTGACAACCGATAATGGTAATAAAGACAACTTAATTTCTTATGTATCTTATGAATTGAAGGGTACAACGTGGAATCACAGAATATCTAAAAGTACAGAAACATTATTTCAATCTAGAACTGAATTGATTTTTAAACAAAAGCCTGTTGTTTTCTCTTGTATCAAAGGCATATTCAATGATGATGAATTTGGGCAAACAATTGTAAGTGGACTATTATCATCTCTTTTGGCGAAGGAGAAAGAGGCACTTAGAGAAGAGGATTTTTCCTCTATATCTGCATATTCCTCTCTTTTTACACAATCTCTATCTCTCCCCGGCAAAGAAATGAATCTGCAGATCGGTCTGCGCAAAAACAAAGCAGGAAACGGTACATACTTTACGGTAGGCACACCCATCCTGACAAATGAATACTAATATTAAAGAAAATAGACGCGGAGGGGAATACTCTTGGAAAAGATCATCGTCCGCGGCGGGAAAAGGCTCAGCGGCACAGTCAAGGTTGAAGGTGCAAAAAATGCTGTTTTGCCTGTTATCGCTGCATCACTATTGGCAAGCGAAGGAAAAAGCGTCATTCGCGAAGTACCAACTCTCTCCGATGTATACACAATTGGTGAAGTGTTGCGTCACTTGAATACAGAAGTAACATTTGAAAATAAAACGGTTTATGTGAATGCTTCAAACGAACTCAATATCGAAGCTCCGTTTGAATATGTTCGGAAAATGAGGGCCTCAGTGCTTGTGATGGGACCATTACTGGCCAGGCAAGGTAAAGCTCGCGTGGCTCTTCCAGGCGGATGCGCAATCGGTTCGCGGCCAATCGATTTGCATTTAAAAGGCTTTGAAGCAATGGGAGCGCAAGTTTCCGTTGGGAATGGATACATTGAGGCTTCTGCTGAACAGTTGACGGGCGCAAAAATCTATTTGGATTTTCCAAGTGTTGGCGCTACACAGAATATCATGATGGCAGCTGTTCTTGCAAAAGGAACGACTGTTATGGAAAACTGTGCAAAAGAACCAGAAATTGCGGATCTTGCCGCTTATTTGAATAAAATGGGTGCTTATGTAAGAGGGGCAGGTACCGAAACGATTACAATCGAAGGTGTCGATAAATTATATGGTGCCGACCATACAATCATGCCTGATAGAATCGAAGCGGGTAGTTTTATGGTGGCTGCCGCTATTACAGGCGGGAACGTGCTTGTTGAAGGTGCGATCGCAGACCACATGGCATCCGTTGTTGCCAAGCTTAAAGAAATGAATGTGGAAATTATTGAGGAAGAAAACGGTCTGCGTGTAATTGGTCCGGAAAAATTAAAGCCGGTAGATATTAAAACAATGCCGCATCCAGGATTTCCAACAGATATGCAGTCGCAAATGATGGCACTCCTGCTATGTGCAGAGGGAACAAGCGTCATTACTGAGACTGTATTTGAGAATCGTTTTATGCACGTGGAAGAATTCCGCAGAATGAACAGTGATATTAAAATCGAAGGCCGTTCTGTTATCATCCAAGGACCATGCGAGCTCCAAGGGGCAGAAGTAGCTGCAACTGATTTGCGTGCAGCTGCAGCATTGATTATTGCAGGGTTGAAAGCCGACGGATATACTCGAGTTACCGAGCTTAAACACTTGGACCGGGGCTATCTTGACTTCCATAAAAAACTGCAAGCTTTGGGTGCTGACGTTGAACGTGTGAAAGACATTTCCAGTGAAGTGGAACACAAAGAAAGTAACATTGTAACCGACTTAAATGCATGATATGATCAAACCCGCGAAAGCGGGTTTATTTTTATGGATTTTTTATGGGGTCCAGACCCCTATCTGGCATATTTACAACACCATTCGTTCCCTGCATATAGATAGCATAAAAGCTTGTCCTTCTGAATAAATTGGACCGAGGTGATTGTTTTCAATTCACCTTAATTTTTATATTGGAGGCATAGGCATGAAGCAATTAAAACCGCTGCTTTTTATTACCACTCTATTAATCGCCATTTCTTTTCTCGTTCCGTCCCTTCTCGTTCTGCCTTTTTCAAAAGAAAAGGCCATCATCGAATTAGATGAACGAACGGCCGAATTGCCGCCAAAAGTTAAAGAAAATCAACCATCTGCTGAGGTCGCGGTCTACCGAACTGCAGCTCAGACAGTCGAAAAACTGCCTTTGGAAGAATACGTAATAGGAGTGGTGGCGTCGGAAATGCCGGCGGACTTCGAAGAGGAGGCATTAAAAGCCCAGGCGCTAACAGCAAGAACGTATATTGTCAACAATCTTTTAAATCCTGAAGGCGGCCAGTTACCGCAAAATGCGGATGTAACTGATACTGTCAACCATCAGGTTTATAAGAATAAGAAAGAATTGAAGCTTCAGTGGGATAAGGATTACGATTGGATGATGAAAAAAATAACTGAGGCAGTCAAGGCTACCGAAGGAGAAATCCTTACCTATAATAATAAACCCATAACTGCTTCTTTTTTCTCTACAAGCAACGGCTATACGGAAAACGCAGAAGATTATTGGAATAACCCTGTCCCTTACTTAAAAAGTGTAGAAAGCCCTTGGGACAGCCAATCGCCAAAATTCAATGACCGGAAAGTCATCAGTGTAAAAGAGTTCCAGCAGAAGCTTAATGTTAATATCGAGAATGCAAATGATATCGGCACGGTCACCGCACGTACATCAGGAAAAAAAGTGGCTGCTGTTACCATCGGAGGGAAAAGTTTTAGCGGTAGAGAAGTGAGAGAAAAACTTGATTTGAAGTCGACCGATTTCACTTGGGAGAAAAAGGGGAAATCGATTATTATAACTACGAAAGGATACGGACACGGTGTTGGAATGAGCCAATACGGTGCAAACGGAATGGCGAAAGAAGGAAAAAATTATGATGATATCGTCAGCCATTATTATCAGGGAATAACCATTTCGAATGCTAGTCAATTCTTTGATAAGAGAGTTGCGTCCACACAATGAGAGAAAGCCGGCAATCCGAAAGAACATTGCCGGCTTTTTCAATTTATCCATATGGTTATTTAATGCTTTAATGAAAGTAGAGGCTGTTCATGAGCAAAATAGATTTTAGCATTAGGAGAAACCTTATTCGAAAATACAAATCCAAATCCAAAATTGAAGGTTGAGCCTTCAATGTGCAATATTACATAGGGAATAAAAGGGAATATTCATTTTTTTGCATAAAAAATGTCTTATATCAGAAAATAAGAAGTGTTTTTCTCATTTTCAAGTATATAATTCTGTCTTTCTGTTCAAAATGATGGCAGAGGTGATGAAAATGAGAGAGGAAGAAAAGAAGCGATCTTCTCTAAACAAGTTTTTTAAAAAGCGGTGGGTATTCCCGGCAATCTATCTTGCCAGTGCTGCATTGCTCATTTCCATGATATTCTGGTATCAGACCGCCGGCAATAATACAGCTGATAAGGCTAAATTGACGGAGGAAGGTAAAGAGCTTACAGGCATGCATGACAATGACACAGTCATTGAAGTTAACCAGTCATTTGAAAATGTCTCGGTTCCTGTGAAAAATCAAGACGAAGTGGATTACGTCACACAATTCTACGATTCCAACGCATCAATGGACGAGCAGGAAGCGGCACTCATTGTTGATGGTAACAAATATCGTCCAAACATGGGAATTGATATTGCCATGAAGGACGGTTCCGAGTTCGAAGTATTAGCTTCCCTCAGCGGGAAGGTTACTGCTGTCCGGAATGATTCGCTCCTTGGCAACGTCATTGAAGTGGAGCATGATAATGGTGTGAAGACGATCTATCAATCGGTCAAAGACATGCAGGTCAAGTCGGGAGATGCTGTCAAGCAAGGGCAGGTGCTTGCTAAATCAGGTACAAGCCAGTTAAACAAGGAAGCAAAGAACCATGTTCATTTTGAAATTCGCAAAGACAACACGGCGCTAAATCCACTCGACTTTTTTGGGCAGCCGTTCACCGCTTTTGAAAATGTAGACAAAGAGGCAGCTGACACAGAGAAGCAGGAAGATGCATCCGGCGAAACGGAGCAGGATCCTGCAGCAGGAGATTCTGAGCAGCAAGAGACTGATGCGGATAATGATGGTCAGTCACAGGAGACTGATTCTCATGAAGAAGATCAGTCTAACCAAATGATAAATGAATAAATATTAAATCGACAGGCTTTGTTAAGGCCTGTCTTTTTTATTTTTATAAAAAGAACCGATATGCTCATGAAAGCTTTTTATAACGAAAATATTTGTCCTCATCCTTGTCCTTATTGCCTTTTTCGAGCATATATCTTCGTGCGGACAAATAAGATGTACCAACACGATAAAAACAGAGAGTGCTTGAGGTGAGTAATCGTTTATTAGAGCCTACATTCAATTCGATATTTGTTCATTTCCTGTAAATGAGCTTGATTTGTAAAAGATGACTTCCTATTCGTACAGTATGCTGTGGAACAGAAGACAAGTTCCAAAAAAGCAGACCCAGTATGTATATACAAACGACGAGTCTCATTTCACACTCCTCACATCCAATTCAGGGAGGGCGAGTGGTGTGCACGATTACATCAAAGAGCGAACGATCAAGATTGGAAAGTATATCGTGGAGACGAGAAAAACGGTTCGCATGATTGCGAAGGAGTTTGGCGTATCCAAAAGTACTGTCCACAAAGACTTGACCGAACGGCTTCCGGAATTGAACCCGGAGCTGGCCAACCAGGTGAAAGGCATTTTGGAATACCATAAATCAATCAGGCATCTTAGGGGAGGAGAGGCAACAAAGCAAAAATATAAGAAAGCCGAGCTTCAAAAATAACTTTTTCTTAGGAGGAAGGCGTGTGCCTTCTTCTTTGTTTATTCCATCTGGTTGGTGCTACGCCTAATCATTGATTTTTTATCTCATAGATTGGAGTGCTTTAGTACATGCGATTCGAAGCTGCTTTTGTCATCTTCTCAGCCTTACATATCCCGGTTTCTCCCTGATCAGCCGCCCTCCGCATTTCTCCTGTCCAGCTACGACGCCTAGCCCCTCGAGGTCATAAGCCAAACGCTGCTGTAGGCACAGGACGCCTTCTTCAGCGCTCGTCTTATGCTTGTCGGGGCTAATCAAGCGGTCTCCGCTTTTCTCCCTGTCCAGCTGCGGGCGGCAGGGGCTCGAGGTCGCTTCGGTCAAACCAATGAAGTCAAGGAACGACTTCACTGGTTTGACCTCCAGCGCTTGTCCCCCCTAATCAGCCGCCCTCCGCTTTTCTCCCTATGTCAAAAAACCCAAAATTTTGTCAAACGCTCATTTCTTTTAGATACCTTGGTGTGTTAAAATATATAATTAGGGATATGTGTGTTCATCGACATTGTACATAATAAACTTTTTAATAAATGAAGGGGTAGTTAATATGTTTGCAAAAGATATCGGCATTGACTTGGGGACGGCTAATGTATTGATTCATGTGAAAGGCCAGGGTATTGTCTTGAATGAACCATCAGTCGTGGCAATTGACAGAAATACAAATAAGGTCCTTGCGGTCGGCGAGGAAGCCAGGCGCATGGTCGGGCGTACTCCGGGGAATATCGTAGCCATTCGTCCCTTAAAGGATGGGGTCATTGCCGATTTTGATGTTACGGAATCTATGTTGAAGCATTTTATCAACAAGCTGAATGTTAAGGGTTTTTTATCAAAGCCGCGCATTCTTATTTGCTGTCCGACAAACATCACAAGCGTAGAGCAGAAAGCTATCAGGGAAGCTGCTGAAAAAAGCGGCGGAAAAAAGATTTATCTTGAAGAAGAACCGAAAGTTGCGGCAATCGGCGCAGGCATGGATATTTTTCAGCCAAGCGGAAATATGGTCATCGACATCGGCGGAGGTACGACTGATGTTGCTGTCCTTTCAATGGGCGATATCGTTACTTCTGCTTCCATTAAAATGGCCGGAGACAATTTTGACAGCGATATTCTAAATTACGTGAAAAAAGAGTACAAGCTCTTAATCGGTGAAAGAACTGCAGAAAACGTGAAAATCAATATTGCCACTGTTTTCCCAGGCTCCAGGAACGAAGAAATGGAAATACGCGGCCGCGATATGGTCAACGGTCTTCCACGGACAATCACAGTCACTACCAAAGAAATTGAAGAGGCATTAAAAGAATCTGTCGATGTTATCGTTCAGGCAGCTAAAAACGTTTTGGAAAAAACGCCACCAGAGCTTTCAGCAGATATCATAGACAGAGGTGTCATCCTTACAGGCGGGGGAGCACTTCTGCATGGAATTGATCAACTGCTTGCAGAGGAGCTGCGTGTACCAGTATTAGTGGCTGATGAGCCGTTGGATGCAGTTGCGATAGGAACCGGCATCATGCTCGAGAATATTGACCGGATTGACAAGCGTAGTTTAGTTTAAACGGGAGGCAGAAGTCATGTTAAGAGGCTTTTTTACTGCAGCATCAGGGATGTACGCTTCACAGCGAAAAACCGAAATGATAACGAATAATATGGCCAACGCCCAAACACCAGGGTTTAAGGCTGATTACTCCCATATACGGGCTTTTCCTGAAATGCTCATCGAGCGTTTCAATGCCGGGTCCAGCCGAAGCGAACAGGTTGGCACACTCCATACAGGTGTATATGTTCAAGAAGTCATACCACGGTTCATTCAAGGCGACTCCCTTCAGACGGATCGTCCTACTGATTTGGCACTCATGGATCGAACAGATGGGACTGCTTTTTTTTCGGTGGAACAGAACAATGAAATAAAATACACACGAAACGGGAA
This sequence comes from Siminovitchia acidinfaciens, assembly GCF_003605385.1. Classification (GTDB taxonomy): domain Bacteria; phylum Bacillota; class Bacilli; order Bacillales; family Bacillaceae_C; genus Siminovitchia; species Siminovitchia acidinfaciens. The sequence goes on from NZ_QYTV02000001.1 coordinate 200,720, forward strand.
GTTTACTGTCGATCCGGAGGGTATATTAACTACAGAGAACGGATGGCCTGTCCTTGATGCGAATGGCAACCGGATCAGGGTTGCAAGCGAGCAGTTTGAAGTGGATGAGGCGGGTTGGATTACAGAAAATGGCGTACAAGTTGCCCGATTGAGAATCGTACGGTCAGATAATCCCGAGGATCTTTCAAAAGAGGGAGACGGCCTCTTTAGTACAGATATTAATGCTGGACTTCCACTGGCTGAAAATGCCGACTTTACACTCTCCCAGGGATTTGTCGAGAAGTCGAATGTTGATGTTACCCGCTCGATGACTGACATGATCACTGCCTATCGGACTTTTGAGGCAAATCAAAAAATGCTGCAGGCATATGACCGAAGCCTTGATAAGGCAGTCAATGAAATTGGCCGGGTTAACGGATAAGTGGGTGAAGATGTATGAATAGAACAATGATAACGGCCGTAAATACCCTTTCACAACTACAAAAACAAGTCGATTTGATTGGCCATAATATGGCAAATGCTGAAACTACAGGATACAAAAAAAGAGAAGCTTCTTTTGCAGACCTTATGGCACAGCAGATCAACAACTATTCTTCCAGAGCCGACTCTGAAGTTGGCAGGGTTTCAGCTTTAGGAATCCGTCAAGGCATCGGCGCCAGGATTTCACAGACCGGAATGATTACAAAACAGGGTTCATTGAAGACAACTGACCGTCCCCTAGATTTAGCTTTTACCAAGGAAAATCAATATCTGAAGGTAAGGGTTCAAGAGGGTAATGACTCTCAAATCCAATTTACTCGTAATGGTGAACTGGATATTGTGAATACAGGCGGCCAATGGATGCTTGCCACAAAAGACGGGCATCCGGTTTTAGACGAATACAATCAAGTGATTACTTTTTCTCAGAATGTAGAAAACGTAAAAATGATTAGGCCCGGCACATTCGAAGTGAGAATGGGGAATGGTGAAAATGCCATTTTTCAATTGGGAGTAATTACTTTAAACAAGCCCCAGTTTATGGAGCAAAAGGGAAATTCGTATATAGGGCTTCCGGACCAATTGAACAATAACATAAATCTCGATGATATTTATGTTAATTTGACGGAAGAGGGAAGAGGAGAGATCTCCCTTCAACAGGGTGTTTTGGAAGTCTCCAATGTAGACATTGGAATTGAAATGACTGATTTGATGACAGTGCAACGGGCAATTCAATTTCAATCCAGATCCATTACATTGGCTGATCAAATGATGGGTCTAGTCAACGGGATACGGTAATTTTTATCGCTCATTCTTCCAGGATCAAACAGCCAAAAGGAGTTTTTTTCTATGACGGCTAAATTTATCAGCAAAGAACAAACTAAAACACGTGAGCAAACGGATAAAAAACGCAGCAAAGAAAAAAATGTTGATGAGTCTTTGAAGAAGATCAAAGTTCGGCTCATCCCCATTTGGCTGAGGGTTTTGATTATCATATTTTTTACCGTAATCAGTCTGATTGCCGGCATCTTGGTCGGATATGCCGTCATTGGCGATGGGAAACCCCAGGATGCATTAAAAAAGGAAACGTGGACTCATATTATCGACCTTGTGAATAAGGAAAAGTGAAGGCTGTCTCAGCCTTTTTTTACTACATAGGTGAAGTGCATTTAATTATCTATCTAAGGTTTGGGGCATTATACATTGAACATTCTTAGAAACCCGGTTCGAAGGCGGGGAAACCTCGAAAATGCTTAGCGCTTCCTTCATTCGCAGAAGCTGTTACTGGGTCCTTCGGGAGAAGCTTCATCCTTGAGACCCCTCCAGGACGCGATGCGGCCGGGGAGGCTCAAGCAAGACTGCGCAAAAGCGTCTGCCTGGAATGGTATCAATCTGATTTTTGCACATTTTTAGTTCAACATATATTATTTTGGAGGAATACATTATGATGGATATTCAACAAATCAAGGAAATCATCCCGCACCGCTACCCATTTCTTCTTGTAGATCGGATTCTCGAAATCGAGGAAGGCAAGAAGGCTGTCGGAATGAAAAATGTTTCAGCGAATGAAGAGTATTTTAATGGACATTTTCCGGATTATCCGGTCATGCCAGGTGTACTGATTGTCGAGGCGCTTGCTCAAGTGGGTGCTGTGGCGATGCTCAAAAAAGAAGAAAATCGCGGAAAGCTTGCGTTTTTTACCGGAATTGATAAATGTCGTTTTAAACGCCAGGTGAAGCCTGGTGATCAGCTTTTGCTGGAAGTGGAAATCATTCGTGTGAAAGGCCCGATCGGTAAAGGGAAGGGAATTGCCCGCGTGAATGACGAAGTGGTTTGTGAAGCAGAAATAATGTTTGCTCTTGGAGAATAACGGGAAATGAAAAACTGAAAGTGGGATAGATGGTAAAGTCTTAGAAAAAAAAAATGAAGAAATTTGGGGAATTTGGGAAAGCTAAAATCAGACCAAGCAGGTCCTATGTAAACGGAAATCGGACATCCGATTTTAACCCACATAAAGTGGGCCCAAAAATCTGAAAGGAGCTTACCAAATGAATCCAAAGCTAGGAAAAATCATTGGGGCAGCGGCCCTGTCATCGTTACTTCTTGCAGGATGTGGAACCAATGATCAAGAGCCGCCGCCGCCGGCCAACAACAATGGCGTCGAGGACAACAACGGTATCAATGATAATAATGATGGAGTCAATGATAACAACGGTGTCAACGACAATAACGATTTGAATGATAATAACCTGGATAACAATGACGGTGTTGGCACGGATAACAACGGTATGGACAATAATAACAATCGTATGGATGAAGACGACAACAAATAGAAAAAAAGCGGGGGATTCCCCGCTTTTTTCTATGGCCTGAATTTAGATTATATGGAAAGGTCCTAGTACAACTTCCTGTGCTACGGTGCGTTTGCGTAGCAGGGCTATGCTCGTGCGCTTTTCTTTATTCCTTGGAAACAGGCTGCTTCATTCTCATTCTTGCCTTAAATTCCCTTAATAGCTTCTCTCCGCTCAATCCTTCTTTGATCAAATCGTCCAGAAGCAATTCCAAATACTCGTTTCGACGTTTGCTCAGGCGACCTATAAATAATACGCTGATATGATCTTTCACTGGCCTGATGGAATGAACCGAGACAGTGAAAGGAGCTGGATCGTTAGCAGCATGTGTAATAATTACCCGGATTTCAAATGGCGTGTTTTCTTCTTGAATTGATTCGAAATATGATTGAAATCTGTCAGCTACATAGGCTTCAATAATCCAGCTGCCTTCTTCATTCTCTTTATTAATGATCAACCCGTCTGTAAGTGGAATATTCTTCGCGTGCTTTTGTTCATCGATGACTTGCAGGGCTACGATTTTAAATGTTTTCAAATCGAGTCTCCTCCATATGCTCTTTTATTAAGTATATCACTTTCTAATTTCCTCCACATAGCCATACAAGATTATATTTTCGACAAGCTTTTTCAAAGTTTGATCTTTTTTTAAGAAGTATCAATATTCTTTTATAAATAAAGAAAAGTATTGATATTAGAATTTTACATTCTGAAAAACTGTAATTTTCAAGATACATTTTGAATGAAAAGTGATTTTTCGTCATTTTACATCCAGGAGTTTCGTCGATAAAATGTGGGTACCAAAGGAAAAGGAGTGATTATTTGATAAATCAAGTTACATTGGTAGGGAGGTTGACAAAAGATCCGGAGCTCCGTTACACGGTGGAAGGAAAGGCGGTATTGAATATTACACTTGCTTTGAACCGCCATTACAGAAATGCCCAAGGAGAATATGATGCTGATTTTGTGCTGTGCACGCTTTGGAACAAGACTGCCGAAAATACAGCGAAATACTGTAGTAAAGGGGCGATTATCGGAGTTACGGGGAAAATACAGACGAGGAATTACGAAGACCAGGATGGAAAAAGAGTTTATGTGACTGAGGTTGTTGCCGATTCTGTCAAGTTTATGGGTGGACGAACAAAAGCCGAAAGCCCTGCCGCATCAACTAGATCCGAAACAGGCTTAAGGGAGGTGAACGCTTGAGACGGACTGGCCAAGGTGATTCGCTGGAACTCCTTGTTAGTGACCTCATTTTTAAGCTTGGAAAAGCCAACCAGCAAATCCACACCCTTTCCCAACGGGTTCATCAACTTGAACTTCTCTTAAACCAAACACCCGACCGTTTATCTTCAACTAAAGCATATGATCTTCTAGAGAAACACTGATCCCCGCTTCAGCCTCCATTGTCCAATTTCAGTATCCACGTTTTGCGCCCTCCAAATGGAAGACCAGCTGCAATCAGCTGGTCCTTTTTAATCAAATCTATGCCTGTGGACATATTGGATTATGCTAAGTTTAGTTCCAACGCTAACTTCGCACTTTTCCCTATCTTGGAATCCAAAACATACTCCCGTTATATATGGTAATACCTTTAATTGGCTCTTCTTTTCCGTTTACGATTCTTACATTTCGATTTGAAGGGTATTCAATGGTTTGTCCATTTTTTTCAGCGATGAAAGCGGGGGCTTGATTCTTATTTTCGACTCTTACTATTGTCTTGAATCCCTGTTTTTCAAAGTGCTGTTTGGCCGGGATAAATCTCGTTTTCGTAAGCTCGGAAAGCGGCGGCAGATTGAGATGCTTTACAACATAGTCAGCCAACTCGATATTGTTGATGAGTCCTTGAGGTTTATGCGGAACACCTTTTCCGCCGTAAGTATAGAGGAAAACGTCCTCCCCTGAATGACCTCGTGTTGTAAACCCTAAATGGGCCCGCTTGGCCATCATTTGTACCATTGCTTTTTCAATATCTTTTTCATTTTTCATTCGCTCGATTTCAACTCTGCTAAGATTATCCAGGCCATAGCTGATCAGTACATCCCTCATATTGGAACGGTCTTGCTTTAATTGCGACACGGCACCTGTTACTGTCAAAGAAGCTTTTTTTAGTGGAGTGATAAATTTTTCTGAAGGTGTTTCAGGATACGTTTTATCCGTCTGCCTGTTTCCCATTGTCAAGCCGCTGTTTCCGTGATCCGTGACTGCAATTAGAAGGGTCTGTTGATCATTTTTTGCAAATTTCAAAGCTTCATTAACAGCCTCATCGAATGCCAAAACCTCACTGACCATTCCTACAGGATCATTCTTATGAGCAGCAAAGTCAACCTTGCTTCCTTCGATAAATAGAAAAAAGCCATTGGTATTTTGATTAAGTGTCTGTAAGGCTTTTTTTGTCATCTCGGCAAGAGAGGGCTGTTTCGGGTGGAGTCTTCTCCGATCGAAGTCATAGGCCATGTCCTCCTCGGAAAAAAAACCATGAAGCCGCGATTTGGTTGATCTCATCAACTCTTCCTTTGTATATATAACTGGAAAATCTTTATTGATAAAGGAATATTTTTTTCCTCCCCCCAGTATGACATCAATATTTTGATGCGCTTGCTGAAATCCGATCTCTCTCAGATTGTGCCGGCTGATTGAGTGGGCGGAAAAAGCTGCGGGTGTGGCATGTTGAATAGGTGCCGTAGCTACAATGCCGGTTGCCAGTCCTTTTTCTTGAGCAGCTTCCAAAACATTAGCGACTGGACGCCCCTTGATCGTTTGGTCTTTTTCCCTATAAGGGACCATGCCAATAAAATCAACTATCGTTTTATGTCCGGTGGCCATGGCGGTGGCTGCAGCAGCTGAATCTGTAATAGCTGAACGCAAAGAATAAGTGCGAACTCCTCCGGCTAAAATTTCATCCAGGGCAAGCGGCTTGCCCTTATAATGCCTGGATAATGTAATAACGTCTGAGTTTGTACCGTCCATTACCATAAAAATAACATTGTTCCGGTTTGTAATAGAGGCCTCTGCGTTAAACGGGAGGCCAAATGAAATTGAGTATATGAGAACTCCTAAAATCATTTTTTTAAACATGTTTTCCCCCCAATACAAACGGTGTGAATGGTTTTATTATTGGGAGGATAAATGAAATTATTCGGCGTTCCTTCTTTGAGTAAAAGAAAAAGCTGCAACGCATTTTCCGCGTTGCAGCTTGAATATTAATAAAATCTCTTGTATCCGTTAAATTTGCTCTTCCAATAAGAATTGCTCAGGCTTGCAATTTCCACTCCATTGTTTCCAGCATGGATAAATTGATTGCCTCCAAGGAAAATGCCCAAGTGGGAAATCCCACGTTTGTATGTATTTTCAAAGAAGACTAAATCTCCAGGCTGTGGGGTTTTAACATAATAAGATCGGTTGAAGTACCCATCTGCACTTGTTCTGGAGATGTTCTGGCCTGCTTGCTTAAATGCATAATATATGAACCCGCTGCAGTCAAAGCCTGCAGGAGTTGTACCGCCCCAGACATATTTGACACCGAGATGCTGTTTGGCTGCCGTAACTACGTTGCCCACTTTTGATTGGACCGGCTGTGAAACTGATGCAGCTGTTTGTTTGACAGTCGTTCCTGCTGGAGCGCTGCCGTTTAGGCGAAGTACTTGTCCAACATAAATCAAGTCCGATCTTAGTCCGTTTAGCTGCTTCAACTGTGCTACAGTAGTTCTGTATTTTGATGCAATCCGTCCAAGGGTATCGCCGGATACCACTTTATATGTAGTTGCATTGGCAGTGTTGCCGCTATTATTGCCTGAGGAGTTTGAAGTAGATGCCGCTGCCGTAGTAGGCGCAGGTGCCGAAGCGCTCCCCCCGCTTACTCTTAAAACTTGTCCGGGCCTGATGAGATCTGATGTCAAGCCGTTCCATTGTTTTAATTGGGCAAGGGTGATGCCATGTGAACTGGCAATTCTCATCAGGTAGTCTCCTGATTTCACAGTATATGTACTTCCCGTGGAAGGTGTGCTGTTTGTAGTTGAGTTCTTGGTTGAAGCTTTTACTGCAGGAGTAGTAGATGTACTATTTGCAGTGGAGCTACCATTTATTTGAAGAACTTGCCTTGGATAAATGATATCGCTGGATAATTTGTTTAGTTCCTTAATCTTAGTGACCGTTGTCTTATAATGATTTGCTATATTCCAAAGAGTGTCTCCGGGCTTAACTGTGTGTTCTGCAGCAGAAGCTTTTCCAGAAAAAGTTGCTACTAATGCTACTGTTGCTACGCCGCCGACTAACTTTTTCCGCACTATCTATTCCCCCTAGTTATATATATAGCCTTAATAGCAAGTCTAGCATAAAATTTTCATAATTCATGTAAATAAAACAAAATGTTACATTATTTTAATAAAGTAACCATATTTTTCCATGTAATAAAAAATGATTTGCTTTTCATCTGTAGGGCATTGTCATAGAATAGGAATGAGAAGGATTTCAGGAGGTATTCGACTTGGGAAAAAAGAATCGATTTGAAACAGATGTCTTACATGCAGGATATAATCCATCCGATTATCTGGGAAGTCTTGTTCCACCGCTTTTCCAGACCTCGACATATACATTTCCATCTGCCGAAGAAGGGGAACGACGCTTTGCGGGTGAGTCGGAAGGACATATTTATTCTAGGTTGGGAAACCCGACAGTTACAGCCCTGGAAGAAAGAATGGCGGTGCTTGAGGAAGGGGAAGCGGCATTGGCATTTGCTTCCGGAATGGCGGCTGTAAGCGCCACATTATTCCATTTGACGAATACTGGCGACCACATTTTATGCTCCGAAGGTATTTACGGATGCACTTTCGGTCTCCTGCAATTGATGGAGAAGAAATATAAGATCGATCATGACTTGATCAATATGGATAGTGAGGAAACGGTCAGAGCGGCTATTCGCGACAACACAAAAGTGATATATGTGGAAACACCGATCAATCCGACAATGAAACTGGTTGATCTTGAAATGATTGTCAGTGTTGCCAAAGAACATGATATTCGTGTTGTCGTTGACAATACGTTCTGTTCGCCATATTTACAAAGACCACTAGCATTGGGCTGTGATTATGTTTTGCACAGTGCGACCAAGTATATCGGAGGTCACGGCGATGTGGTTGCGGGCCTTGTTGTCGGTGCAGATAAAGATGAAATCGCTGCAATGGGAGCCACCATGAGAAAAGATATCGGAGGAATCATGTCTCCATTTGATGCATGGCTATTGATGCGAGGTCTGAAAACGCTGCCTGTAAGACTAGACCGCCACTGTGAAAACGCAGAAAAAGTTGCCGGGAAATTAAAATCACATCCGAAGGTGGGACAAATGTTCTATCCTGGAGATCCGGACTTCCCGCAGTACGAACTCGCCCAAAGGCAAATGAAACGTCCTGGAGGGATGATCAGCTTCGAAGTCAAGGGAAGCAAAGAGGATGCACAAGCTATTTTAAATCGGGTCAAGCTCATAAGTCTGGCTGTCAGTTTGGGTGACACGGAAACACTGATTCAGCATCCCGCAACAATGACTCATGCGGTTGTACCAGCGGAAGAGCGGAAGAAAATGGGGATATCCGATACGTTGATTAGAATATCCGTCGGTTTGGAAGCATGGGAAGATATTTGGGAAGACCTGAAACAGGCATTGGATGGTATCTGATTAATAACGCGGCAGCAACCTTAGATTAATTACCACCCTTGAAACACCTTGTCTTTTTATGAGGCAAGGTGTTTTAAAATTTATCCTGCGTAAAACCTTGAGGAGTTGGGGCCTCCCTATTGCAACAGGTAAGCTCTTCAACAGTATTATCGCATGAAGAAAAAGCGGCAGATTTTTAGGGATGTAGTGTATAAGCGGCGTTGCCTTTTCGAGCAGTCTATTGTCAGTAAACAGTTGCTTTAGCTTTTATGCTGGAAAAGTCGCCAGGCATAACCCGTGTAAATGAATCATAATGTATCAAGGGGTTATTTGGATGGGGTGGTAAAGGGCTGGATATGCCACCAAAAAAATCTGCGTTGTTTCTCGGGGTTTTTATTGTAACGAAAAAAAATGAGCTTTATAATTAATAGATGTTCATTCGGAAATTTGTTTAAATATGACAAAATGAGGTAAATAAGCAGGGTCCTAGGGAATGAAGCCGCAATTTTGGGGGTTCAAGATATAAGTGTTCCAGTTATGTTAGGAGGAAAATGAGATGAACGTGTTAATATTTAAAAACCCGGAAGAAGCAACAAAAGCCGCTTTTGATATTGTAAGCCAGCGTCTTGAAGCAGGATTGAAAACAATCGGCTTGGCTACAGGAAGTACTCCTTTAAAGCTTTATGAAAAGCTACGCAGTACGAACATGGATGTTTCTCATGTGACGACTGTAAACCTCGATGAATATGTCGGATTGGAGCCGACGGACCCCCAGAGCTACAATTATTATATGAATGAAGAATTGTTCAAGTATATGAATTTTGCGGCAACCTATGTTCCTAATGGAGTGGCTGAGGACCTGGAAAAAGAGTGTGAGCGATACGAGGAGATTTTGAGAAACCATCCCGTTGATCTGCAAATATTGGGAATGGGACCGAACGGTCATATCGGTTTCAATGAACCGGGGACATCCTTTGAATCAGTTACACATATTGCCGAGTTGACCCAATCTACTAGAGATGCAAATAAAAGATTCTTTGATAAAGAGGAAGATGTGCCGACAAGGGCGATCACAATGGGGATTTCTTCCATCATGATTGCCAAAGAGATCATGATGCTTGCCTTTGGAGAAGGTAAAGCTGAAGCAGTGAGAAATATGATTGATGTTCCGGTCACAGTTGATTGCCCGGCTTCTGTTCTGCAAAACCATTCAAATGCTATCATCATTCTTGATGAAGCAGCGGCAAGTAAATTGAAACGTAATTATTAACAATAAACAAAAGCGCAAGTGCCTGTTCATCGACGTACAGACTGAGCTGAAATGTGGAAGACGGCCGTTAAGGGGCGACAAGCGCTGGAGGGCAATCCAGTGAAGTCGTTCTTTGACTTCATTGGATTGACCGAAGCGACCTCGAGCCCCTGCCGTCTGCAACTAGACAATAGTGACTCCAACGAGATAAAGGAAACACGGCGACGAAGGCCGCCTCAGAACGCCACATCCTGTGGCTTCGGTGGCACTAGGACGTCCTGTCCGTCGGAGCTGGACGCAGCATATTCCGATTAACAAGTTATACACAAGCACAGAATTTTATAGTTTAATAAACAAAAGGCCGGACATCCCATTGAGATGTCCGGCTTAATTTTCATTGTTGCAAAACACCGATAAAAAAGTACTTAATAACTTTTTTGCGGCTGATTTCTTTTGCGGAAGATCTATTCAACTTATATACATCCAACGGCGTAATGAACGGAGCCTGCTTCACAGCTTGGCGATGGTCCGTCACGTAAAACTCTCCTGCTTTTGCCCCGTTTTTAATGGCATAAAGATTTCCGACTTCCAATCCTGTTGTTACTTTTCGCTTTTCTGCTATTCCGCTTTCGTTCAGCACCCAAATATAGGACGTATCTTTTTTCTCGCCGATGCTTTTTCCAAGTACGGCGGGTACATCCTTTTCTTCTTCCAAAATAATATCGGCTGTGACATGGTAACCAATATGTATATCTTCATTTTCCTCATCAAAGGCTGCTGTAAAAGGATATATGCTTTTCTTTTTAACTTCCGGTCTGTCTGCCGGAAGCTCGGAGATTTGATTGATTTCCCCAGTCAGCCGCCCTTCGAATAAGTGAGAAAGGATATTCACTTTCATCCCTTCATCCACTTGGGGCAATTGCTCCTCCTGAAGTTCTCCCTTCAGTATTTTCTCATCGGATACAATTGTAATGACCTTCTTCGAATCAGGGGTTATTTTTTTTACAACACCGGAAATGGGACTTGTGAGCGACAGGCTATCCTTATCGTTTTGCAAGGAATCCCTCTGACTTTCGAGCTTCTTGATATCAGCCTCAAGCTTTTCCATTTCAAAAATTTTTTCGCCGATTTCTTTATCATTAGCTTGTTTCCACTCTTCCTCATTGAAATGGTCAGAGGGGCTCGGATAGTACCAATCACTATAATCCTCGTCATAATATAGATCTGCGTTTGATGACCTCGATGAAACAGGCGGAGTCAGCGATTTTAATTGATTGATCAGGGACTGAATGCTGTTTCTCTTGGATTGCAGACTTTCTATCTCCGCATCCAAAAGAGCCGTTTGCCTGTCAATCTTATCGCTTTTATAAAGGAGCAGAGGAGTACCTTCCTCTACAGTATCGCCTTCACCGACAAGGAACTCTTCTATTGTTTCATCTTCGGAAGCCAACACATAGTATGTCTCGGCTTGAGTGATTACTCCATCAACAGGCAATGACTCCACGATGTCCGTCTTTCTTATTTTCGACCAGTCCGTAATATGATTAATCCGGCTGACTTTGCTGTTTTCCTTGCTGATAAGAACTAAGTTTACTATAAGAAATCCTGTTAATCCTATTGCTAGCAGTATGCTAAACCACTTCATCATTGTCCACAGCACACCTTCGTCATAAAATCTTTTTAAAATCAAGAAAAGCCAGGAATGCAGATCCGAGCCAGAAAATGAGATGTACTCCCAAGACGATGCCGAATAATGACAGTTGCCGACGGCGGCTTAAAATGCGCAAACCGTACAATTGGATTGAAATCACCCAAACTTTAAAGAGTGAGATACAGCCAAGGAAATAAATGAAATATCGTTTATCTGTCATATACTGAGCGATCGGGCCGAGTGAGAATGGAGAAGAGGACCAGGGCAGGTTTAATTGCACGGTCAGGAAAATATTGATTGCTTGCTCCAAAAGTAAGATAGGAAATATAAATGCCTGCAGCACTACCAGCTTGGAATATGGAACGTCTGTAAGTGTCCAAAACCAGAGCGCCTGAAAAAAAATGATCAAGGCTGCATAGAAAAGCCCAAGAATAAAACGGCCCGCAATAAAGTAGCTTTTCAGCCATTCAAACTCTCCGCTTGAACCTTCGGTCAATTCAGATGAAAATACATGCGAACCTATGCCCGCAAATCCAGACACGGCAAAAACTAAGGTGCTCATTAAAAATAGCAGAAATAATTTGAGGCGGAGGTCATAGACACTTTCCGCTTTTTCCAATTGAAAAAAACTTCTCTTGGGATAAAGCAAACCTTTTAATATTCTTAACTGGTAAATCATTACTCTCACCTGTTTCGAAAAACCTATGATTTCCCCTCATTTTACCTCATAATGTCCTTTTTTGTAATCCGCTAGTTGAAATTTTGTCAATATGGAGACATTCGGGTGCAATTCAGGCTAAAAGAATGGGATTTTGTATTCAAAAATCCGTGCAATTTAAATTTTGAAAAAGTTGTCGAAAAAAGTTTGAAAATGAGAATGATTGATATAATCATTATGTAAACGGATACAGTATTTGTGCTGGCTTTTAAGCAGCGATAAGATTCTGAAAAATGGTTGACGGAATGGGGAATCAACGGTATTATTAGGAACAATATATTACATCCACAAACGACAAATGTGCGAGAGGGGCGAACAATGGTGAGCGAGCAGTGGATATTCCTCAACGGCAACTATGTGAATAAAGAAGAAGCCGTTGTTTCGGTATATGACCATGGGTTTTTGTATGGAGATGGGGTTTTTGAAGGGATCCGTTCTTACGGCGGAAATATTTTCCGCTTGGATGAGCACCTCGTCCGTTTATATGAATCTGCAAAATCCATCATGATCGATATACCGTATACTCAGGAGGAAATGACACAAATTCTTGTGGAAACTCTCCGAAGAAATAATCTGAAAGATGGGTATATTCGCCTGGTCGTTTCACGTGGAGTTGGAGATCTCGGACTGGATCCGGCAAATTGCAGGAAGCCTTCTGTAATTGTCATTGCCGAACCGCTTCGAATTTTCCCTAAAGAGTTGTACGATTCAGGAATTGAAATTGCAACGGTGGCCACCCGGCGGAATCGCTCGGATGTGCTTAATCCGATGATAAAGTCTTTAAACTACTTAAATAATATTCTTGTAAAAATAGAGGCGAACCTGGCAGGGGTACAAGAGGCATTGATGTTAAATGACCAGGGATATGTTGCCGAGGGTTCAGCCGATAATATATTTGTGGTTAAAGGAAATAAAATTTTGACACCTCCGGGGCACGTCGGTGCATTAGTAGGAGTTACGAGAAATACAATTATTGAGATTGCCAAAGAAAAAGGTTATGAGATCGAAGAAGCTATGTTCACCAGACATGAAGTCTATACGGCAGATGAAGTTTTCCTGACAGGTACGGCAGTTGAAGTCATAGCCGTTGTTAAAGTGGACGGACGAGTCATCGGTGAAGGTAAGCCGGGTCCTGTTACAAATGATCTGCTTGAAAGCTTCCGGGAAATAACCGTTACAGATGGGAAAAAAGTTTACGGCGAAACATTACATGTCAGCTAAGAATCAGAGGGGGATGACGATGCGAAGTGATATGATAAAAAAGGGGATCGATCGTGCCCCTCACCGAAGCTTGCTTTATGCTACCGGTATTAAAACAAAAGATCTGGATAAGCCATTTATAGGTGTTTGTAACTCATACATCGATATTATTCCTGGGCATAAACATTTGAATGTATTTGCAGAAGTTGTCAAGGAAGCGATTTGGGAAGCAGGCGGAGTGCCGTTTGAATTCAATACAATCGGTGTAGATGACGGCATTGCGATGGGCCACATTGGCATGCGCTATTCACTTCCCAGCCGGGAGCTGATCGCGGATGCGGCTGAAACAGTCATCAATGCCCACTGGTTTGATGGGGTTTTCTACATCCCGAACTGTGACAAGATCACTCCAGGAATGTTGATGGCGGCATTCAGAACGAATGTCCCTTCCATATTTGTATCCGGAGGGCCGATGGAAGGCGGAACGTCTTCCGAAGGGGAACCGTTGACACTTACTTCAGTCTTTGAAGGCGTCGGTGCTTACCATGCCGGAAAAATGACTGCTGAAAAACTCTTGGACATTGAACAAAATGCCTGCCCAACATGTGGATCCTGTTCCGGAATGTTTACAGCCAACTCCATGAACTCGTTGATGGAAATGCTTGGGGTGACAATACCTGGAAATGGAACGATTGTTGCCACATCTGATGAGAGGCACCGACTGATCAAAGAGGCTGCACGCCATTTAATCAGAATGGTGAAAGAAGACATCAAGCCAAGAGACCTTGTCTCCGAACGAACTATTGACGATGCTTTCGCACTTGATATGGCGATGGGCGGATCGACAAATACAGTTTTACACACATTGGCTATTGCACATGAAGCAGAAATAGATTACGATTTATCTAATATTAATAAAGTGGCTGAAAGAGTTCCGTACTTGGCAAAAATTGCACCGGCTTCAGATTACACGATGCAGGATATACATGATGCCGGCGGAATCAGCGCCATCATTCGTGAACTCTGCGAAATGGGCGCGGTTGAAGCAGACCGCATGACAGTCACAGGTAAAACAGTATACGAAAATGTAAAAGAAAGCGTAATTACCAATCCTGAAGTCATAAGACCGAAGGAAGATGCATATAGTCCAGTTGGGGGATTATCCATCCTATATGGAAATCTCGCTCCAAACGGCGGCGTCATCAAAGTGGGAGCAGTCGACCCATCGATTAAAACATTCCTTGGAAAAGCGATTGTTTTTGAATCCCAGGAAGATGCGCAAAATGGCATCAATGATGGTACTGTCCAGGCGGGCCATGTCGTAGTCATCCGCTACGAAGGACCAAAAGGCGGACCAGGGATGCCTGAAATGCTTGCACCTACTTCAGCAATCGCTGGAAGAGGGCTCGGCAAAGAAGTTGCGTTGATTACCGACGGACGCTTCTCCGGAGCATCCCGTGGAATATCCATCGGACACATTTCACCTGAGGCTGCCGAAGGCGGGCCGATTGCTTTGGTAGAAAACGGCGATGAGATCTTCATAGATTTAGTCAACCGTACAATCCAATTGAATGTGGATGATGAGGTTCTGAACGAACGGAAAAAGCAAATAAAACCGTTTGAGCCGAAAATCAAAAAAGGGTATTTGGCTAGATATTCGAAATTAGTCACTTCCGCCAGCACAGGCGGAGTCATGAAAATATAAGAATATAAGGCAATGATAAGGAAAAAGTGGATGGTCACCTGCATTTACAGAGAGCCGGTACTGCTGGAAGCCGGCAATGCAGTCATTCGCGACATCACCTTGGAGCCGGAATCCTGAAAGCGAAAAGCGACTAGGGATTCACGGGAATACTTAGGAGTTCCCGTTATCAATGAACGGCTGTACAGCTGTTCTTAAGTCAGTGTTTGACACTGTAAAGTAGGGTGGTACCATGAAAGTTTTTTCATCCCTGCATAAAAGGTTCTCCTTTTGTGTGGGCTGAAAAAACTTTTTTTTTATAGAGAAATTAGGCAGATACATTTAGCGAAAGCTAAAAAATAAAATTTGAAAGGAAGGCGCTAGTGGTGAGTATAGGTTTCCCGATGAAAGCAGGCAACCAACAATCAGACACGGCCGTACAGGAACAAGTGAAGACAGGGGCTGACTTGTTTATAGAAGCATTAAAAAAAGAGAATGTAGAAATGATCTTCGGCTACCCGGGAGGCGCCGTCCTTCCGATATATGATGCGTTGTATAAAAACCCCATCAAACACATTTTGACAAGACATGAGCAAGGTGCCATCCATGCGGCAGAAGGATATGCCAGGGTAACCGGAAAACCAGGCGTTGTTATTGCAACTTCCGGTCCAGGTGCCACAAACCTGGTAACAGGTATTGCAGATGCAATGATGGATTCCATCCCTCTTGTCATATTCACAGGCCAGGTAGGAAGTGCGGTTCTCGGAACTGATGCATTCCAAGAGTCCGATATTGTTGGAATCACGATGCCAATCACAAAGCATAACTACCAAGTGAAGAAGATGGAAGATCTGGGGCGCATCATCAAAGAAGCTTTCTTTATCGCCAACACTGGAAGGCCTGGCCCTGTATTGATAGATATTCCTAAAGATATTGCTACAGAAACAGCTGGCGTATATCCGGATAAGCCGATTCATTTGCCAGGCTATCAGCCGACAACGAAGCCAAACTATTTGCAACTGCAAAAACTTGCAAATGTCATGTCAACAGCTAAAAAGCCGCTTATCCTTGCTGGGGCAGGCGTCATATTCTCCAAAGGTGCAGATGAGCTGAAAGCATTCGTTGAAAAAACAGGATTTCCGATAACAAACACGCTTCTTGGTCTTGGAAGCATTCCTGGCGACCATCCTCAATTTTTGGGAATGGCCGGTATGCATGGAACTTACGCATCAAATATGGCTATCACAGAATGTGATTTGCTTATAAACTTCGGTGCACGATTCGATGACCGCTTAACAGGAAACCTGAAACATTTTGCACCGAATGCAACGGTTGCTCATATTGACATCGACCCTGCGGAAATCGGCAAAAATGTTCCAACTGAAATCCCGATTGTTGCAGATGCGAAAGCAGTGTTGGAAAAGCTCCTGGAAATGGACTTTAAACTGTCAGATATTTCAGCCTGGACGGATCATATCCGGGGGTATATGGAAAAATATCCATATAAAAAACCAGTGTCCGATGACAGAGGGCTTTCTTCCCCTCATGTCGTCAAAATGATCCACGAAATGACCGGGGGAGACGCCATCGTAACAACAGACGTTGGACAGCACCAAATGTGGACCGCCCAATATTATGGATTCAATGGGCCGAACCATTGGGTAACGTCCGGAGGGCTTGGCACCATGGGCTTTGGTTTCCCATCGGCGATCGGTGCCCAGTTGGCCGACCCTGAAAAAACAGTCGTATCCATTTCAGGCGATGGCGGGTTCCAAATGTGTCTTCAGGAATTATCTGTAGTCAAGGAATTGAATCTTCCAATTAAGATTATCATCTTAAACAACAAGGCACTTGGCATGGTGCGCCAATGGCAAGAGAGCTTTTACGATGAAAGATATTCCCAATCACTTATTCCGGAGCAGCCTGACTTCATCAAATTGGCTGAGGCATATGGAATTAAAGGATATAAAGTAGAGAATGAGCAAGAGGCTAAGGAAGTTTTTGAAAAAACTTTGAACAGCAAGGAACCGGTTTTGATCGACTGCCGCGTCGTAAAGGACGAGAATGTATATCCAATGGTTGCACCAGGCAAAGGACTACATGAAATGATCGGGGTGGGAGAATGAAACGCGTTGTAACATTAACAGTCAACAATAACAGCGGCGTGTTAAATAGAATTACCGGACTAATCTCTAAAAGACAGTTCAATATTGAGAGCATCACAGTCGGCCCGACAGAAAACCCGGGCATTTCCAAAATGACTCTGATTGTTCCAATTGACGATCCAGCCAAAATGGAACAGCTCTCAAAACAACTGCAAAAGCAGATTGACGTGCTGAAAGTGACGGATATCACCGATAAAGCGGTGACCCGTGAGCTGGCACTCATCAAAGTATCTTGCCCACCGTCGGCTCGCAGCGAAGTTTACAGCATCATCGAACCGTTCAGGGCAACAGTCATTGACATTGGCAAGAATATCATCACAGTCCAAGTCACTGGCGAACCTTCAAAAGTCGAGGCTTTTATTGAACTTTTGAAACCTTATGGCATCAAAGATATTTCAAGGACAGGGTCAACCGCCTTCGTCCGGGAACAGCAAAAGCAAGAAACACCACAACTATCAATCTTACAATTATAAAAAGGGAGATGTATTAGAAATGGCAAAAGTTTACTACAATAATGAAATCAATGAAGCAGTACTACAAGGAAAGAAAATCGCAATCATGGGTTACGGTTCCCAAGGACATGCACATGCAAGCAACTTGAAAGAAAGCGGATTTGACGTAATCGTAGGTATCAGACCAGGTAAATCTGCGGAGGCAGCAAAAGAAGACGGACATGAAGTTTACTCTGTAAGAGAAGCAGCTTCCCAAGCGGACATCATCATGATTCTTCTTCCAGACGAAAGACAAACAGCAGTTTACGAAAATGAAATCAAACCGGAATTGACAGAAGGAAAAGCATTGGTATTTGCTCACGGATTCAACGTTCACTTCAGCCAAATCGTTCCTCCGGCAAACGTTGACGTATTCTTGGTTGCTCCTAAAGGACCTGGCCACTTGGTAAGACGTACATTCCAAGAGGGTGCTGGCGTTCCTGCATTGTTCGCTATTTACCAAGATGCTACAGGAAATGCAAGAGACATCGCTTTAGCTTATGCAAAAGGAGTCGGAAGCGCGAGAGCTGGCGTTTTGGAAACAACTTTCCAAGAAGAAACAGAAACAGACCTATTCGGAGAGCAAGCAGTACTTTGCGGAGGAACTACAGCTCTTGTAAAAGCTGGTTTCGAAACACTTGTAGAAGCTGGATATCAGCCTGAAGTTGCATACTTCGAGTGCTTGCATGAGTTGAAATTGATCGTTGACCTTATGTATGAAGACGGATTGGCTGGCATGCGCTACTCCATCTCCGATACAGCACAATGGGGAGACTTCGTATCTGGTCCACGCGTAGTTGATGCTGATACAAAAGAGCGCATGAAAGACATCTTGGATGATATCCAAACAGGTAAATTTGCAAAAGGCTGGTTGCTTGAAAACCAATTGAACAGACCTGAATTTAACGCAATCAATCAACGTGAAAGCGAGCACCTCATCGAAAAAGTTGGTCAAGAGCTTCGTGAAATGATGCCATTCGTCAAAGCTGGCAAAAAGAAAGCTGCCAAGGAAGTGGTAACTAGTGAGAAAAATTGACATCTTTGATACAACACTTCGTGACGGAGAGCAATCGGCGGGAGTCAATTTAAACACTGCCGAAAAGCTTGAAATAGCGAAGCAGTTGGAGCGCTTTGGAGTGGACGTAATGGAGGCGGGATTCCCCGCCGCCTCTCCTGGCGACTTGGATGCAGTCAGACAGATTGCTTCCACGATCAAAAACTCGTCTGTCACCGGATTGGCGCGCTCAGTCAAATCCGACATCGATGCAGCTTGGGAAGCCCTTAAAGTGGCTGAATGCCCAAGGCTTCATGTCTTCATTGCGACTTCGCCGATCCATATGACATATAAGTTGAAACAGACGCCCGAGCAAGTCGTGGAAACAGCTGTTGAATCAATCAAATATGCCAAACAGTTTTTCCCGATTGTCCAATGGTCCGCTGAAGATGCATTCCGTTCCGATCCCGCATTTCTTGCCCATATCGTTGAACAGGCAATTAAAGCCGGAGCTTCTGTCATCAACCTTCCTGATACAGTCGGATATGCAACACCTCATGAATATGGGGCTATGTTCAAATACATGAAAGACAATGTTCCAAATGTCGATCAAGTGAAATTGTCTTCTCACTGTCACAATGACTTGGGAATGGCAGTAGCCAATACACTTGCCGCTATTGAAAATGGCGCGGATCAAGTGGAAGGAACGATCAACGGCTTGGGTGAAAGAGCAGGAAATGCTGCACTTGAAGAAGTAGGCGTCGCTCTTTATACAAGAAAAGATGCTTATAATGTTCAAACAAATTTGACATTGAATGAAATCAAACGCACAAGCCAGCTTGTCAGCCAATTGACGGGTATGGCGATTCAAGCGAATAAAGCCATTGTCGGTAAGAATGCTTTTGCTCACGAATCCGGTATTCACCAGGACGGAGTTTTGAAGGAGCCGACAACTTATGAAATCATTACTCCTGAATTGATTGGTGAGACATCCAACAACTTGGTCCTTGGAAAACACTCCGGACGTCATGCATTCAATGACCGGGCTAAGTCCATGGGATTCCATCTTGATAAGGATGCACTTAACCAGGCATTCAAGGAATTCAAGCAATTGGCTGACCGCAAAAAAGAGATTACTTCCGAAGATCTGTGGACAATTTTGACACAGCAGCAATTGAAGGATTCTGATGCTCCTGTTTACGAATTGGAGTCCGTCCAGGTCCATTATGGAACAGAAGACAGCCCGATGGCCACTGCCCGCGTCAAAGTTCCTGACGGTTCAATCCAAGAGGATGCCTGCAACGGAGCGGGAAGCGTGGAAGCCATCTTTAATACATTAGAACGGATTATCGACGGCAAGGTCCATGTATTGGATTACAGGGTTTCTTCCATTGGCAAAGGCCGGGATGCTCTAGGAGAAGCAGTCATCAATTTGACTTTTAACGGCGAAGAATTTACAGGCCGAGGAGCAGCTCAGGATGTACTCGAAGCATCCGCGAAAGCTTATTTAAATGCAATTAACAGAAGCTTGCTTCAATCAAAAATGAAACAGCTTATTTCAACGACAGTTTAATTTAGTTACGTTGATTGAAGCGGAAGGCGGCCGCCCGAAGCGAAAATCAACAGTATGATAAATAATGTAAAAATTAAAATTAGGAGGAAAACGGGATGAAGAAACGAGTAGCTGTACTCGCTGGAGACGGAATTGGAAAAGAAGTAACAAATGCTGCAACGGCTGTTTTGGATGCAATCGGCCGTCGCTTTCATCACGAATTTGAGTGGGTGCACGGCGTACTCGGTGGAGCAGCCCTTGATCAGGCCGGCCACCCGATTCCTGAAGAAACAATCAGGAAATGCGAGGAAAGTGATGCAATTTTACTTGGTGCAATCGGAGGTCCGAAATGGGATCATTACCCAAAGGAACTTCGGCCGGAAAAAGGGCTTCTTCAACTTCGGAAGCACTTTGAATTAAGTGTGAATTTAAGACCCGTTCAAGCATACAAAACTTTGCTTGCCTCCTCTCCTTTGAAGGAGGAAGTTGCAGAAGGCGTCGACTTGGTATTTGTCAGGGAGCTGACAGGCGGCCTTTATTTTGGAGAACCGAGCTACCACACAGATGAAGAAGCAGTGGATACGCTAGTATATAAACGCGAAGAAATTGAGCGCGTTGTCCGGTTTGCTTTTGAAATGGCGCAACAGCGGAGAAAGAAAGTTTCCTCAGTAGATAAAGCCAATGTGTTGGAATCAAGCAGGCTATGGCGCAAAATTGTCGAAGAGATTGCAGCCGAATACCCTGATGTGGAATACGAGCATATGCTTGTGGACTCGACAGCAATGAAGTTGATTACTTCTCCAGCTTCTTTCGACGTAATTGTAACTGAAAATATGTTCGGCGATATT
The DNA here is from genome assembly GCF_003605385.1 of Siminovitchia acidinfaciens. Lineage (GTDB taxonomy): Bacteria > Bacillota > Bacilli > Bacillales > Bacillaceae_C > Siminovitchia > Siminovitchia acidinfaciens. The sequence goes on from NZ_QYTV02000001.1 coordinate 221,744, forward strand.
TTAAGCGATGAAGCCTCGGTCATTTGCGGTTCACTTGGGATGCTTCCATCAGCAAGCCTTCGTGCGGACGGATTCGGGCTTTATGAGCCGGTACACGGCTCTGCTCCGGATATTGCAGGCCAGAATAAAGCAAATCCATTGGGAGCCATTTTATCCGGTGCGATGATGCTTAGAACAGCATTTGGCATGACTCAAGAAGCTGATGCTATTGAAGAAGCAGTCAAAAAAGTACTTGAAGACGGATTTAGCACGGGAGAATTTAAATCCCTTGGTGGAAAAGTGTTGACTACTACGGAAATGACGGAAAAAGTCATTAACGAAATTGAAAGTGAATTAGTTTCAGACCATATTTTAGCAGCGTATTCGTGAGGTGAGGAAGATGGGCAAAACAATTATAGAAAAAATATGGGAAAAACATGTTGTTCATAGTGAGGAAGCAAAGCCGGATCTCATCTATATCGATCTTCACCTTGTTCATGAGGTAACATCTCCGCAGGCGTTTGAAGGATTGCGTCTAAACGGCCGTAAGGTGAGAAGACCTGATCTTACGTTTGCCACGATGGACCACAACGTTCCGACTAGAACGAACGAAGAAGTGACAGATCCAATTGCGAAGAAGCAAATGACAACATTGGAGAAAAACTGTGCAGAATTTGGAGTGCCTCTTGCTGGTATGGGTCATCCTGATCAGGGGATTGTCCATGTAATCGGTCCTGAGCTCGGCTTAACACAGCCTGGTAAAACAATCGTGTGCGGAGACAGTCATACTTCCACACACGGTGCATTTGGCGCCCTCGCTTTTGGGATTGGGACCAGTGAAGTTGAGCACGTTCTTTCTACGCAAACCCTATGGCAGCAAAAGCCGAAAACAATGCAAGTCAAAGTGAACGGGGAACTTGGTGCCGGCGTTACTGCGAAAGACTTGATCCTTGCTATCATTGCCAAGCATGGTGTTGACGTGGGAACAGGCCATGTCATGGAATATACAGGTGAAGCTATCCGCAAGTTGACAATGGAAGAGCGCATGACTGTATGTAATATGTCTATCGAAGCCGGAGCAAGAGCTGGTCTCATCAGCCCGGATGAAACGACTTTCGAATATTTGAAAGGCCGTGAGCATGTTCCGGCCGGTGAAGAATATGAGAAATTGGTGGAAGAATGGAAACAGCTCGCATCCGATGATGATGCTGAATATGATTCAGTCATCGAGATCAATGCAGATGAAGTTGAGCCGTTTGTTACATGGGGAACGAATCCTTCCATGGGTGTCAGAATTTCGGAGAGCATTCCATCTCCTGAAAATGCGGCGAGCAATTCCGAAAAAGAATCGATTGAACAGGCACTTGAGTATATGGGTCTAACCGGTGGTGCCAAGATGACAGATGTGGACATTCAATACGTGTTCATCGGATCATGTACGAATTCCCGCATTGAAGACTTGAGAGCCGCTGCGGAAGTATTGAAGGGAAGAAAGGTAAGCGAAGGTGTAACAGCGATCGTTGTACCAGGTTCCCGTACAGTAAAAGCACAGGCTGAAGAGGAAGGCCTGGATCAAATCTTCCTTGAATCCGGATTTGAATGGCGTGAGACAGGGTGCAGCATGTGTCTTGCGATGAATGCGGACCAGGTCCCTGCAGGCAAACGATGCGCATCTACATCCAACCGGAACTTTGAAGGACGCCAAGGGAACGCATCCCGTACACATCTAGTCAGCCCGGAAATGGCAGCAGCTGCAGCCGTAGAAGGCAGATTCGTTGATGTGAGGCATTTGATGAAAGGGGAGGTTCACGCATGAAGCCGATTAAAGAAGTAACAAGCGTTATTACACCGTTAGATCGCGTGAACGTTGATACTGACCAAATCATCCCGAAACAATTTTTAAAACGGATTGAACGGACTGGGTTCGGCCAATATTTATTTTACCATTGGCGTTTTAATGACGATGGCACAGAAAAAGCCGACTTTGTCTTGAACAAACCCGAATATAAAGGCAGCGAAATTATTGTCGCCCGCGAGAACTTTGGATGCGGCTCCTCCCGTGAGCACGCTCCTTGGGCATTGGGGGACTATGGATTCCGCGTTGTCATTGCAACAAGCTTTGCTGATATTTTCCATAGCAACTGCTTCAAAAATGGCATCCTGCCTATCCAATTGAAGGAATCCGAAGTGGAAGAATTGCTTAAAGACGGCAAAGAAAAGCCGCTTCAGATCACTGTCAATCTGGAAACAGAAACAATTGAGGCAGAGAATGGAAAAACATATTCCTTCTCTATCGATCCATACCGCCGCCAAATGCTTTTGAACGGCTGGGATGAAATTGCATTGACATTGCAATTGGAAGATGAAATTACAGCATATGAAAAAGCAATAGCGAAATAAGAAGAGCCAAAGTTTCGCCAGCACCGACAAGCACAAGACGATTCCCAAGAGGCATATGTCAGCCTAGCAGGTTACTCGAAAGCATCTTGAGAAGCTTCTCTGAAGATATCCATGCAGCTTTGCGACGAGCTGAATAAGACTTATTCGAATAAGCTATGGCGCAGGAGCACTTTTGCTTCATTGAAGGCTTGTGACCTCGAGGGGCTGAGCGCCGGAGCTAGCCAATGATTATAAATTTGCCCGCAGGCTTAAACCTGCGGGCAAATTTTTTTCAAAAATCCTTTATTAGGGTTGCAAAATACAGTAGATCGAACATTTGCCAAACAGCTGAGATAATTGTAACCCCTTTTTCATCAAATTTACATACGTTGTAATTTTATAGAAATGAAGCTGAAAAGTTTCATTGGTAAAATGTAAGATGGCCTATTACTCTGCCTACGTATTATAGATGATAAAAGGAGATTGAACATGGAGGAATATATAAAAAAGTCTTTGGAAGAATGGAAGGAAGAAATTTGCGAATTATTAATTGAAATAGATAAAAGATATGAAGAAACAAACCGGGAACTTCGTGTTTATTCCTATAAATTCAGTATTACCAAACAGGTTATACAATCAACTGTAAATGAAGAAATTATTCAAAACATCCGTGAGCTTTATCATACACCTTTTGAACAAAGGTTTTTCAAGTTAAAAGAAGAAATAAAAGATCTTGAAGAAAAGAAAAAAGTTTTTCAGATGTTTGTAGATAAAATTGATAAAGTGAAAGGAAAAGAAGAAAAGCCGTATGAATCTGTCCAATAATTGAAACTGGGAACCATAGCGGGGCTCTTTTCTATACACTGGCAAAAGTCTCCTCTTGGGGAATTTACCGGGCTTTTCCACATACAAATAGTGGTAAGGCGTATGGAAGGAGATCAGGCTTATATGATCCAGGACTTCCTTCAAGTGTTCTTGATGACACTTGTAAGCGATATTGACAATATGCTGATTCTCGGAGCAATATTGCGAAAGCATTCCTATTTGGAAGTGACTTTTCTGGCGGCTGTACTTCTGACATCCACACGAACAGTTTATGTCGGGTTAGTAGAGGGGCTGTCCAACGTTCCGCTGTTTCATTTGGTGACAGGGGTAATTTTGCTTTTTATTTCATTTAAACTTGTTACAAAGCTAATTTATGGTGCAGAAACTTTCAGGCCTTCGCGCCGTTCGTCATTCAAAAAAGTAAAGATATTGGCTGCTCTGGCGGCAACTGACTTTTTAATTTGCTGGGATGGTGTCCTGATCATTTCAAATATTTCCGACCAGTTGGCGGTTATATCATTAGGGATTTTAGGCAGCCTTTTAATCTCGCTATATTTTTTACGGCTGATCATTAAACTGGCCGCAACCATTCCTTGGATTAATATAGTTGCCGGAGGTTTTATTGCCCAAAATGCCATTACAGCCATATTTAAGGACCCGTGGTTAGCGAGATGGATCAACTATATGGACGTATTAGTACCTCAGGTAAACATTGTAAACACAGCCGCCAATGGAGCCGTCATTATTATTGTTGTAATTGGCCTGGTTTCCTACATTACACATCATCGAATTATCATACATAGGAAGTTTTGAACTTTAAGATTGAATCACCTCAAACCCCAGTAACGGATTAAGAATCTATTACCGGGTTTTTTCTATTGGCCTAATTGCATCTTGCGGCAAGGTTTATTTCCCTGTATAATATGTGACAATAATTAAACTTATAAAACTATTTCGGTTTAATTAGTTTTTCGGAGGGATATTTCTATGAAAGACAGAATTATGCAGGCCTTTGTTGATGAGGTGAAAGACAAAGGCATTAAGTTTACGATGAATGACTTGGCTGGCCGTTTGGGCATCAGTAAACGTACGTTATATGAACATTTTTCATCGAAGGTAGAAATCTTGGAATCTATTATAGAATTGACGATTAAAGAATTTGATGAAAAAACGGAAGCCATCGTTCAAGACAGCAGCCTGACAATCTTAGAGAAAATTAAAGCTGCTATTATGGTTGTTCCGAAATACGATGAGTTTTATGATCTGCAAATCTTGGAAGAGATGAAAAAGTACTACCCTCAACAATGGGAAAAAATGAATAACTCCTTATATGAGTGGGAGGCTTTAAAAAAGCTTCTGGAGCAGGGCGTTGAGGAAGGCCTCATTAAAGATCAAAATATTGAGCTGCTGATGCGGCTGGTCATTGATTCTACGAATCTTACGTTGGATCGGCGGTTCATTTGGGAAAATAGAATAACAGTGGAAGAAGCGATGAAAGGCATCGTGAATGTTTTATTGTTTGGAATGGTTGCAGAAAATGCGGAGCAATAAATATCTGCAGTTTCCATCTTGTTTTTTTGCATAAATAAACCAGGAAAACTAAAATAGTTTTCAAATTTTTATTGAGGTGCGAAGATGAATTTTTTTAAACAGATGAGCACAAAAAAAAGGCTGGGCTTAACGTTTGCCATAGCTATAATATTTTTAGATATGCTGTTATACAGCGTCATTATTCCGCTGACACCATATTATGAAGGAACATTTGAAGCGTCGTCCACCATGATAGGTATTTTATTTAGCAGCTATTCAGTTACTTTATTGTTGACTACTACATATTTTGGCAATTTGACAGATCGGATTGGGAGAAAGAAGCCAATTATTATTGGATTGATCGGAATGTCAGCCTCAACTATTCTGTTTTCCCATCCCATCAATTTTGAAATGCTGATTATTGCCAGAGGATTGCAAGGCATCGCTTCGGCAGCAACCTGGACAGCTGCGCTTGCCCTCTTGGCAGATCTCTTTGTAAAAAAGGAACGGGCGGTGGTCATGGGATTTGCCATGACCAGTATGTCTGCAGGTACACTGCTTGGAGCACCGATTGGCGGTTTTCTTGTTGAATTCGGAGGATATCTCGCACCTTTTTATACAATTTCAGTGCTATTGCTCATTACTACAGTCTTTGGTCTGATCTATTTACAAGATGAAAAGCGGCCTGTCATTCAGAAATCAAAGAAGCCATTGGATTTGTTAAGGCAGCCTGCGGTCATTTGGATCTTGATGATCATGGTAGTAAGCGAGGGCACCCTGACGATGCTTGAACCTATATTGCCGATTTATTTATCCAGTACCTTTAGTGGAAACTCAATTTTCATTGGCCTGATGTTTGGAGTGATTACATTAGCATACGGAATCATGGCTCCAATATCGGGCTCTTTGGTAATTAAATATACACCCAGCCGGGTTGTACTTATTGGTTTGTTACTAGGAGGATTATTCCTGCCTTTTGTTGTCCTTGCTCAATCTACCTTACAATTGGTGATTGCCTTAGCGCTTCTCGGAGGGAGCATGGGCCTTGCGGTATCACCCACGTTAACCATGCTGGGAGATACACAAGGTGACGGAGATCAAAGCTCATATGGGGCTTTATACAGTTTGTTCAATATTTTTTTTGCCGTTGCGGCAATTATTGGTCCCTTTTTTGGCGGAGTGCTGACAGATGTATTTTCGGCAAAAATTACAATCTTCATTACGAGCGGAGTTGTCCTGCTGGGAACAATTGGATTATCTGTAACAAGAAAAATCAGCATGGGCAAACAAGATTGTGTTCCAGCCCCAGATGCCGTACAACGAATAGACTGAAATTTTATCAAAAGACATGCCCAGGACCGAATCCGAGGCATGTCTTTTCCAGTTCTTTATATTGAAGCTTTTCGAAGCAGTATATACGAGACAGCCATATTGAACAAAATAAACGGTAGAAGCCAATAGGATAGCCCGGCCGCAGTTTGGGAGTTGAACCATTGGAAGATATCGGACCAAACATGAAATTGATGGAACAGGAATACGACGATACTTACGATCAGAAAAGCTCCCAACGATAAAAGCAACATACCTTTCCCGCCAAATCGTCGGGCAAAGCTTCCAATCAAGAATCCTAGAAAAAATAAAAAGGTTAATTGAATCATATACATGATCAGCTGCTCGAAGAAAGTACCGTCATTCAGGTAGGGAAAGTGGAAAAAATGGAATCTCTCTCCCCAGCCGTTAGACATGTTTTCAAGGTAGGCAAAAATACACATCAAGGCGGCAATGATGAAATTTACTGCGAGGCCCATAAATGCAGTCCCGTAGTAGTAATCCTTTCTAGTAACGGACATTCCGACCGCAAATGGGAAGGATTGGGCGACCACCATGATTCCCAGCACTAGCACATATACAAAAATGGAGGTTACTCCGCCCGTATAAAACTTTTCATCATTATTGATCAGTAGGCTGACAAGCAGATTGACGAAATAACTTAAAGAGAGAATGAGCGCCGGAATATAGATCCAACTCCATCTATCTTTTCTATGAATGTTTACTACGCTTTGAATATTCATTTGGCCACCGCTCCTTTTGAGTCGCGTTTCCCGGTTGTCAGATAGACGATTAACTGCTGCAGCGAAACCGGTGTCACTTCAAGACCAACTGCTTCCGCTTGTTTTTGTTCAGGACCGTAATCACTTCGGATGACTGTGGCTGAGAGTAATCCTCCGAACGGTTCCTTATGGACAATTTCTTTTCCGGCAAGGAAAGCTTCGACTTTGGCTGATTGGCCGGTAACCGTGTAAGCCATCCCTCTGAGTTTCTCCGCGTCTTCATCGATCATAAGCTCACCGTCCGCAATCACAAATATATGCTCCAGCAAATTACTGACCTCATCGATTAAATGAGTGGAGAGGATCACTGTGCGCGGATGTTCCACGTAGTCCTCCATTAACCGATCGTAAAAAACCCCCCGAGAAACAGCATCCAGCCCCAAATAAGGTTCATCGAAAACTGTCAGCGGTGCACGGCTGGCAAGGCCGACAACGATGCCTACAGCCGACAACATTCCGCGCGACAATTTTTTTATTCTCCTTTTTAAGGGCAGATTAAAATCCTTGATAAGCGAATGTGCAAAATCGGGGTCCCAGTTTGGGAATAATGATTTTGATACTTCAATCACATCCCTGACAAGAAAATTATCCGGGTATTTCTGGCTTTCTTTGATAAAACATATTTGGTTCAGTACTTTCCTATTTTCATAAGGGTCTTCATTGAATACCTTTAGGACGCCGCTTGTAGGAAAAATTTGTGCCGTGATCATTTTCATCAGTGTTGTTTTTCCAGCGCCATTTCGGCCAAGAAGTCCGTAAATTTTATTTTCTTTAATGGAAAAGTTAACGTTTTGAACTGCTTTAAAATTTCCAAATGACTTCTCCAATTGACTAACCTCAACAATGTTCTTCAATTGTGCTCATCTCCTCTCCGGATCATTTCAGTCAGTTGATCGGTTGTGATTCCAAGCTTTTTCGCTTCATGAATCATCGCAACGATATATTGTTCAAAAAACAGCTCTTTCCTTTTTTCAATGACCTTTGCACGTGCACCTTCCGCCACAAACATGCCAATCCCCCGCTTTTTGTAAAGAATACCTTCGTCCACCAATAGATTTACTCCCTTCGCGGCAGTAGCAGGATTGATCTTATAAAATGCTGCAAACTGGTTGGTTGAGGGGACTTGAGCTTCTTCTGCCAGTCCGCCTGAAAGGATGTCATCTTCAATGCGTTCAGCAATTTGAATAAAAATTGGACGGCCATCATCAATTAAACTATTCACTGCTTCACCACCATGTTGGTTAGTTACTTGTGTAATTAACCATATAACGTTAGCGGTCTAAAGTCAATGTGTTTTTATGAAAATACTTAAAAATGGGTTCCAGTATATTTTGTTCGCTGTGATAAGCTGCAATGCTGTGCCATACAATAAATAAGTACGGGGAAATAGTTGAAAGGGGGAAAGCCATGGACTTTTTGGGAGGAATGGTTACATGGAATATGCCGCTTTTAATGGTTCTTGCGTGTATTTCGGTCATTTACTGCTTTTTCATAAAGAAGGACTTGAAAATTAAACCCATTCAGCCTTGGCTGTTTTTCATGTGTATCGGTTTGTTTTACTTGCTGATGGGAAGTCCGTTATATGTAATCAGTCATGCATCATTCAGTACGCATATGATACAGATGAGTATTCTTTATTTTGTTATTCCACCTCTTTTTTTGCTTGGAATCCCGGCAGGGGTCATCCAAAAAATCAAGACGTCCAACATACTAAAAATGCTGTCATTTTCTCCGTTTATAGCTCTCATCATTTTTTCAATCCTGTTCTTTCTCTATCATTTACCCCCGGTTTTATCATTTCTTTTCAGTCAACCAGCAATCCATGCAGGATTCAATTTCATATTGCTCGTTCTGTCTTTTTTGATGTGGCTTCCCGTCACTGCATCTGATACCGGCTCTGAAGATAAGAAGAAGCGGTATTCATGGTGGAGCGGTATATTATTAATGCCAGCCTGTCTGCTATTTATTGTGAATGGATTAATAAGTGAAGTGAATGCCAGTCCCCTCTTAAATCAGCTTATTCTGGAATTATGTATCCCTGCCGGCCAAGTGGATTCTTTGCTTCCATTTCAAATGAATACGAAAATTGATCAAGTCCTGGGCGGGCTTCTGATGCTAGGTCTCCACAAGGTCAGCTTGATGATGACCTTCCGGCTGAGCAGTTTGAAAACAAACGAGGAGAACGTAAAGTTTGAAATAATAAAACCGTCACTCCGAAGGATGGAGTGACGGTTTGTTTTGTTATTTCGACAAAACCCGGGAAGTGACAGGCACTTTTTCAGGCATTTTTTTCGGCCAAAAACTCCATTTTCCAAGGAGGGTTAAGATGGCCGGGATGAGCAATGGACGGACGACGAATGTATCGATCAATATTCCAAGTGCCATGATGAAGCCGAACAATTTCAGTTCGTAAATCGGCATTGTTGCAAGGACAAGGAAGGTTGCGGCCAAGATCAACCCCGCAGAGCTGATGACGCCTCCTGTACGATCGACTCCTCTTCTGACAGCATCGACGAACGACATTGATTTAAGTTCTTCCCGTATACGTGCAATCAGCATGATCGAGTAGTCAACGCCGAGCGCAATCAGGAAAACAAAAGAGTATAGCGGAATTCGATAGCTGATGCCATCGAGTCCCAGAATGACTTTAAACAGGAACAGTGCCAGGCCGATGGTCGCTGCGTAAGAAAGGAGAATCGTTCCCATCATATAGATAGGGGCAATGACAGACCGCGTCTGGATGCCAAGCATGATGGAAATAAGCACGGTCATCAACACCATGACGACGATCGTGTCACGCTTGTTGATATCGCGAAGGTCCGCATTCTTGGCGCTCTCTCCAGCAACTAATATCTTTGTATCTGTTAATCCGGCATCTTTTAAGATGGTGTCGCTTTTGGACCGGATTGTTTTTACTGCATCAAAAGCCTGCTGTTCATATGGATTGCCTTTGAAAAGGATAGAAAACTTGGCCGCCTTTCCGTCTTCTGACAGTGGATGGCCGGTGGCGGCAACTTGATCCACGCCGTTTATTTTTTCAAACTCTCCAATGGCTGACTGGACGTCTTTCATCTTCAGCTTTTCGCTGGAAACAAACAGCATGGTGCCCGGTGCAAGGCTTCCTTCTGAAAAATCTTCACCCAACTGTTCATAACCGATTCGTGAAGATAGATCCTCGGGGAAGGATGCAATCAAATCATAAGACTCTTCAAGGTTTGTGGTATTCCAGGCGCCAACCGCTAAAAGCAGCATGATTGGAATCAGAAAAACCGCCGGACGCTTTGTCACCTTGTCAGCAAGTTTCCCCCAAATCGATTTTTTCTCAGTTTTTTCATCTCCGAACTTCGGAATGACAGGCCAAAAGGCTTTTCGGCCGGCAATTGCGAATAACGCTGGAAGCAGCGTGAGCCCGGCTATAAGCATGAAGCCTGCAGCAATCGCAAAGGCGGGGGCAAAGTTCCGGTAAGGCTCATACAGAGCGAAGAATAAAGTTGCCACCCCTAGGACAATCGTGCTGCCGCTGAAAAAGATCGGTTCTTTTACATGCCGCATCGTTTCGCGCATCGCAGCATCTTTTTTCTCATGGGTGCGAAGCTCTTCGCGGTAACGCGAGAAAATGAGCAGGGAATAATCGGTTACTACAGCAAATAAAAGAATGGTCATGATGGAAACCGCCTGGCTGTCAATGGCAAACAATCCCGCTTCTGTTGCCAGCCCGATCACTTTATCGACAACCGTGTAAACGATGGCAGCACCAATAAGCGGAATAAACGTCAGCAGCGGTGAACGATAGATTAATAGAAGCAATACTAAAATCAATCCGACCGTTGACAGCAATAAAACCACATCCGCACGGCTGAACAGCTCCACCGCGTCAGCCGCAATGCCTGCCGGTCCAGTCCAGGATAGCTTCACATCGTCAGCAATAGATACCTGCTTTTTAATTTGTTCCACTGCAGCATGCAGGTCATTGCCTTCCAAGTTTTCGGGCAATGTGATGGGGATGAAAAATGTTCTTTTATTTTCAGAGAGAAATGAATTTCGCACATCCGGAGACATGTTGGATAAAGGGAGCGGTTCAATGTCCCCGAATTTTTTATCAACCTTCAAGCCTTCAACTTCTTTTGAAAATGCCAATGTATCTTCATCCGTTAAGCCGTCTTCCTTTGAAAAAACAGCAAATAGCGGCAGTCCTCCGTCAGCGGGAAAATGTTTTTCCAATTGCCGGTCGGCAACGATGGACTCGACATCTGCAGGCAATCCCGCGTCCTTATTCGCGACGACAAAATCTTTGGCGCCAGGGGCAAAACTTGATAAGATGCCTGCCAGCGCCACCCAGACCACCAGTGAAAACCACCAGAGGCGGCTGCCTTTTAACATTCCCTTTTCCATTATTGTTTCACATCTTTCTCAGTGAGGAATGTGACGAAAATGAATAATACAAAACTGATCAGAAGAACACTTCCGCCTCCGATATAAAAGATCAAAGAAAAGACTTTATTGACGCCAAAAGGCTGAATAAACTGGAACCACATGCCTGCCGTCAACCCGATGGAACCAAGGATTGCTGTCCAGCCGTGTGCGGTGATCAACTTTTTCGCACGTACTTTAAACATTTTATAAAACGCTCCCCAGGCAAACATCGACAGCCACCCTACCAAAAGGATATGCGCGTGGACAGGGCGGAATGCATAGGATCCGGAACCGGCCATATGCGATCCCAGCACTGTTCCTATCAACCCAAAAATCGCCGCAATACGAATCAACCGGATACTCCATTTTTCTTGAGACATCATTCGTTCCTCCTAGTTTGTTCATGTTATACGTTTATCCTAATGCCCGAACATGAACGCAACATTAACTGGAGGTTACAAAAGTTAATTTCTGCAAATTTGAAACAGATTGTTGATAAAAAATGAGGTGCCAATCTTAATCAAACTTTAACAATTCACTTCCATAATGAAACTGAAAAAGGAGTGAGGATCGATGAATGACGTCGGAGTATTTTTTGCACTGGCGGGGGGCGTATTATCTTTTTTCTCCCCATGTGTATTTCCCCTTTTGCCTGCCTATATCACCCATTTGACAGGCGGGCGGATTGAAGATGCTAAAATTCAGGTCAACCGAACGAAACTTTATACCCGTTCAATCGGATTTATTATTGGATTCAGTCTCATTTTTATTGCGCTTGGGGCCTCGGCAAGCTTTATCGGGAAGGCTTTGGCGAATTACCGGATCATCATTATGCAGTTTGCCGGCCTGCTCATTATTGTTTTTGGCCTGCAGATGGCAGGTTTATTAAAATTTAAATTCCTTATGAGAGAAAAAAGAATTCAAGCTGAACACGGATCAAAAAATATATTTAGTTCCGTATTATTGGGAATGGCTTTTGCAGCAGGCTGGTCTCCTTGCGTCGGACTGGCTCTTTCCTCCATACTGTTGCTAGCAGGTTCATCAGAAACGTTAAGCCAGGGTGTTTTTCTTTTAGCTGCATATTCTCTTGGAATGGCTATCCCATTTTTTTTCATTTCCATTGTTCTTTCCTATTCATTGAAAGCAATGAGGAAAATTAATAGGTTTTTACCGAAGCTGGCATTTGTTAACGGCATGATCATGGTTATGCTGGGGTTCCTCGTCTTAAGCGGGCAAATGCAGAAAATTAGTGCCTGGCTGGCATCATATAACTTATTCTTTTAATAAGGAGGAGGGAGCGCGCTTGCTGCATAAAAATCTAATTGGAAAATCGGTTTTGATTGTAGAGGATGATCCAAAGATACGCAACCTCGTAAAAATCTATTTGACACGAGAAGGTTATGAAGTGATAGAAGCGACGAATGGCTTGGAAGCAAAGGAAAAAATAGAGGAAATGGATCCATGTATTTTAATTCTTGACCTCATGCTTCCCGGAATCAGTGGTGAAGAAATATGCAGATGGGTTCGAGAGGAGTATAAAAGCATGATGCCGATCATTATGCTGACAGCAAAAGTTTCGGAAAAAGACCGGATCAAAGGCTTCAAATTAGGTGCAGATGATTATGTTGTCAAGCCTTTTAGCCCTGGAGAATTAATGGTCCGTATCGAAGCGGTGCTTAGAAGGACGGCGAGCCGCTGTGGTAAGCTGAGCTTTATCGGATTTACGATCAAGCCGGCAAAAGGAGAGGCGTTAATCAACGGCGAACAGCTTGAATTAACCCATTTCGAGTTTAAGCTTCTTCATATATTCATGCAGCATCCTGATCAAATTTTATCAAGGGAACAAATCCTCTCTTTTATCTATGAAAACAATGAAAAAGCTGTATCAGACAGAACGATTGATGTCCATATTAAAAATTTACGTGAAAAAATAAAAGACAAAACGCCTAAGGATTATATTCAAACCGTACGTGGAATGGGGTATAAATTTGTGGCTCTTTAAAAGATTTTCCAACCTTTTGTCAAGACTTATCGCCCTGAATAGTTTTGTTATTTTGCTCGTCATTCTTGTCGCAGGCATATCCGTTAAGGATTATGCTTGTTTTTTGGTTAATTCGGAACAAGTCACGGGACAGGCTCTTGTTGACACCTTGAACGGATTTCTTTGGAAAGTTGGAATAGTTGTTTTTATTATAGTGGGGCTGTTTCACTATTTTACAGTAAGAAAAATGATGCGTCCCATTAAATCTTTATCAGCTGCGGCGAAATTGGTAAGGGAAGGCAGCATCCCAAGCAACATTGATGTAAGAACATCTGGCGAGATGAAAGAGTTGATTGAAAGTTTCAATTCAATGACCGAAACCCTTTACGCAGTTCAGGAACAAAGGGAGGAAATGCTTCGCGATATCGCCCATGAACTTCGTACTCCTTTAACAAATATAAACGGATATCTTGAGGCCTTGCAAAATGAGGTGATAGAAGGGGATTCCGAATTATTTGGTTCACTGCTCGAAGAATCCCAGCGTATTACAAGAATTGTCGAAATGATAACAGAATTGAATTCGTGGGATGATGGGAACTTTTTCTCGGATAAGGAGTTTCATCCAGTAATGGTCAATGAAGTGCTGGCCAAGGTGGTTACGACTTTCCAATTGAAGCTGGAAAACAATTTTAAAAACATTGATATTCATATTGAACAAGCGGAACTACTGGGGAATCAGGACGGCCTCAAGCAGGCTATTACAAATATACTTCAAAATATTATTGATTATAATACCGAAGAGACATTGACCGTGAACGGATCGGTGGAAAATGAAACATACACCATTGTCTTTTCACATACTGGTCAATTTATTGATCCTGAAAAAAAAGAACTTATCTTTGAGCGCTTTTACCGATTGGAACAATCAAGAAGCACGGAAACCGGTGGTGCAGGTCTTGGGCTTGCCATCACCAAAAGTATTATTGCTTCCCATGGCGGCAAGGTCGGAATCAAGACAAATGGCACCTGCCATACTTTTTGGATAAAGCTTCCTTTGAATTGACATTTTAATCATTCCTTAACAAATACAAATTATCATGATTTTGAGAGGAGTGATGAGATGGAATTTACCATTGAAAATAACCATATTAAAGGCAGTCTGGGGTTTGGAGAAATTGCTGTGGCACCGAATGAAACAGACGGTTACCGCCCATACGAGCTTTTTGTTTCTTCATTAGCCGGCTGCAGCGGAATCCTGCTTCGTACCATTTTAACAAAAAGAAGAATTACATTTGAAAACATCAAAATGGAAGTTACAGCGGTTAGAAATCCCGAAGAGGCGAATCGGATTGAACAGCTTTCTTTTTCGGCCCGTGTTTATACGGAAGATCCAATTACTCCGCAGCAAGCAGAAAAGATGGCCCATTTAGTGCTGAAAAATTGTGGGATGATCCAGTCAGTCATTCAGTCAATTAATGTCAAGTTCAGCATTGAATGTACCCCTTTGAATGGAAGTAAGAATTGACCTATTTCCAAGTCGGCAGTTTAGCAATTCCGGCTGTTTGGATTGCCGTTGTAGGGGCACTTTTTGTTGCATCCCTTTTTAACTGGGCTGTTATGGGTAAAAAGGTTGAGGATTGGTACTGGAACGGCTTTTTCTATTATTTTGTTTCATGGAAACTAAGCTATATTGTATTTAATTTTAATCTATTTTTAGACATGCCAATGTCGGTCTTATATTTCAATGGAGGTGAAAAAGGCCATGCTCTTGCGTTGGTCATACTTTCCATTTATCTACTGGTCGCATTAAAGCGATTCCCATTTTTATATGAAGAAAGTTCCAGGCTTTTTCTGCTCTACTTTATTAGTTATCAAGTGATAGTAGGATTTTTAGAAAAAAGCAGCTTGGAGATGTTCATCCACCTTGTATTGTTATTCGGTTTCCTTCTCCTATTACAAAAAATGAAAAAAATCCTGATATCCAGTCAAATGTTCCTGCTGTTCGTATTCCTTGAGCTATTGATCATCAGCTTGTTTAATTCTTTTTTTTCGTTGGAATCATTGACCATTATCTGGATGGGCTCGATTGTATTTATTCTAGGTATGAAAGCTGATAAGGGGGCATGATGACTTGAATAAAAATTTTTTGTCTGTTGCAATTATCATACTGGCCATTGCCATTGTAGCCGTCAATTTGTGGAAGCCGGTTGAAAAAGAGGCTTCCAAAGACAAATCGAATACTGAAACGGAGGAAGTGACATCAGAGGACGAAAATGTTCCGGGCGTGGATCTCTCGCAAGTAAAAGAAGGAAAGCTGGCACCCGACTTTGAATTAGCTACATTAAGCGGTGAAACAGTAAAACTTTCCGATTATAGAGGGAAAAAAGTAATCTTGAATTTTTGGGCAACATGGTGTCCGCCCTGCAGGGCTGAGATGCCTCATATGCAAAGCTTTTATGAAAAAAACAAGGATAAAGGCATTGAAATAGTGGCCGTGAACTTGACGAGTATGGACAATGGGAAAATGCAAATAGATAAATTTAAAAAAGAATATGGTCTTACCTTTGATATTCTCTTAGACGAGGATGGGGATATTGGTATGCAATATCAAGCCTTTACCATACCCACAAGCTATATTATCGATACAAACGGAAAGATAGCACAAAAAATTGTCGGCCCAATGGATGAGCCGACGATGGAAAGCCTGACGAACGAGATCGAGTAAGACCTCCTTTGCTTGTAGAGAAAGCTCTTATTCACTACAAGCTTTTTAGTTTTCGGTGAATGGGGAGGCCGGCAATGTCACAATAAATGTAACACCTTCTTCTTCATTCCTGCGTACGTCGATCCTGCCCCCGTGGAGCTTAACTACCTGTAGGACAATCGACAACCCAAGCCCCGTTCCAGCAATCTGCTTTGTCCTTGATTCGTCCACTCTGTAAAAACGATCGAAAATCCGTTCCATATGCTTCTCATCAATTCCGATGCCGGTGTCAGAAAAGCTCACGGTTACTTTATCCGCTCTTTTAGTAAGTGTAATTTCGATTGACCCGCCTGCCTCGGTATATTTTAATGCATTGGATAACAGGTTTTCCCATACCTTTTCGAGGAAGGCAGGATCGCCTTGAAATTCCACTTCGTCAAGGTCTGTAGATAGGGACATTTCTTTTTCCTCAAGAAGCCATCTGTGCCTGCGAATGACTTCCATTAACTGCTCATCAAGTTTGAATGCTTTCTTTCGGAGCGGGGAGACAAGCTGATCCAACGAGGTTAAAAGCATCAGCTGCTTTGTCAAAGTAGAAAGCCGTTCCGTTTCCGATTGAATGACTTTTGCATAATTTTTTCGCTCCGCTTCGGGGAGGTTGCTGTCCGTCAGCAGCTCCGCATATCCTTTGATGTTTAAAAGCGGCGACTGGAAATCATGCGAGACATCGCTGATAAATTCTTTGCGCATCCGGTCATTTTCACTTAACCTCTCTGTCATCGTTTGGAAAGTATGGGCAAGCTGTCCGATTTCATCACGGCGATGGATGTCAAGCTCCGCAGCGTATTGTTCTTCGCCTACTTTTTTTGCAGCCACAGTCAATTTTGTGATTGGATCAATAAGCATTTTTGCGACAATCAGCATGACCAAAACGCTGATAATCGCCATTACTACAACCATTCCGCCAAGCAAATAATGGACCTCAGTAAAAAGGAATTTAATGTCGGGGCGGAGGAAAAGGGCATAGTTTGTCCCGTTATATTGGAAAGGGACACCAACCGTATTCGCCAGCTCGTCGGAGAAAAACCCCGTGACAAATGTTTCGCTGGGAAGATCCCTCATTCCGTGATAGACTCCACCATCCAATACTTGGTTAATAGCGTCCTCTGAGAGATTGTTAACTCGAAAAGCTGCTCCATACCCGGCGGTGTCATGCCGATCGTTTATGACAAATATTTTATAGCCCGCTGCAGCCTGCGTTTCAAGAAAGCTTTCTAAATTCAAATCTTGAGTGGATTCGATGTATGAAGCTAAAGATTTTGCAATCGACATGTTTTTTTCATCATTTTTTCCTTTAAGCTGCTGGTGATAATAGGTGTTGACGGCCAAAAAAGCAATCAGTCCGCTCATGATCATCGTTCCAAGTGTAAAGATAACGAATTTGCTGTAAAGGGATTTCATGGTTTTACAACCTCTAATTTATAGCCAACACCCCGGACTGTAGAGATGACTACATTTTCAGCAAGCTTTTCCAATTTATCGCGGAGTCTTTTTATATGTACATTCAACGTCTGCTCATCACCTTCATAATCAAAGCCCCAAACCCGCTCGAGCAACACCTCGCGGGTAAATACCTGATGGGGGCGGGAAGCAAGCAGGGACAGCAATTCAAATTCCTTAAGCGGCAGCAGAATCATTTTTTTACCGGCAGACACTTCGTAGCTTTGCCTGTTGATTTTCAAAGGACCAACCTCAATCAGCATATCAACGGCTTTATCATATCTGCGCAAAATGGCATTGATCCGGAAAAGAAGTTCCTTTGGTTCAAAAGGCTTAACAAGGTAATCGTCTGAACCAGCAAGAAAGCCTTTTTCCTTGTCTTCGAGTTCTCCTTTGGCTGTCAACAGCAGCACAGGAATATCCGCTTCAGCCCTTAACTTTTTCGTAAGTGTATAACCATCCATTCCTGGCATCATCACGTCGACAACTGCAAGGTCCGGAAACTCACCGTCTAAAAGGGCAAGTGCTTCCAAGCCGTTTGATGCTTTTAAAACGCTATAACCAGCCTGTGTCAAATGGATATTTACAAGCTCTAAAATATGCGGATCGTCATCGACAACTAGGATTTTCAATCGTCGCCAACTCCTTTTACTTAAACTGCTTCTATTATAAAGGAAATTGTGGCGTATGAGAAAAAGGTAAGGAAAAGGAGACGAAAGCCGTATTTCCAGTTTTCAGCACAATACTTTTCACCTTTTTATCCGTCCGCCATAAGTAGACAACAAAAATCAGTCTCTGCTCGGCTGTTTTTATGAATTCAGGTTGGTTTTACAAGTTTATGTTTTCTAATATGGTATTGGAGGCTTTGACGGCTGATTCCAAGTTTTCTTGCTGCGGCGGAAATGTTCCAGTCAGTCTGCTCCAAAGTAGCTGTTATATAATGTTTCTTTGAGGAAGTAAATAACGATTTAAAAGGTGTTGTTTCCTTTGTATCTTCTTGATTATTTGTCTCGACAGCTTGTATTTTTCCTCTCATAAAGACGGGCAAATGCTCTATATCGATGGCTTTTTCGTTATCGTTGAGACGAATCATCAGGTTTTCAATTAAATGCTCAAGCTCCCGGGTGTTTCCTGGCCAGCTATATTGAAGAAGCATTCTTCGCAATGCTTCAGTCATTGGTGGTGCGACCTTTGAAAACTTATCCTGGTAACGCTGGAGGAAATACTCGATAAAAAAGTGGATGTCCTCCGGCCGCTCCCGCAACGGTGGAATATACAGGCTTGTCCTGGCAATTCGGTAAAATAAGTCCAGCCTCATTTTTTCATTCGAAAACAGTATTTCAGGATCTTCATTTGATGCGCTGATGACCGTACAATTGATAGGCTTGGTATCGTTCGAACCGACTCTTCTGACAAGCCTTTCTTGTAAAACTCTCATTAGCTTGGATTGTAATGTCATCGACATGGAGTTAATTTCATCGAGAAAGATCGTGCCGTCTTCTGCATATTCAAATAATCCCGCTTGATCGGTTGCCCCAGTAAAAGCCCCTTTCACTGTTCCGAATAACGTACTTTCCAAGAGGTTTTCCGGTATGGCCGCACAGTTGACAGCCACGAATGGGCTATTTGCCCGCTGACTGTGGTTGTGCATACTTTGGGCAAAAAGCTCTTTTCCAGTGCCTGTTTCACCCACAATTAAAACATCTGCGTTGTGCACTGCAATGTTTTGTGCGTCTTTGATCAAGTTTTTTAGAACGAGGCTTCTTCCTTTAATATCTTCGAATGTAAACGTAGTCCCGTTGCTTGAATCAATCCTTTCTACCTGGTTGTCAACAGTATGCCTTTTTTCCTCGATTGTTTGGTGAAGCCTGTCCTTTAGAAGGGATTCGTTAGTGCTGATTGAAAATACAGCAATGGTCTCCCCGTTTTTTTGGATGGGGAAAGTACTGTAATTTACATATCGGGGAACACCATCAATTTTTGAGTGGGCTCTGTATCGTGAAAATATGGGCTTTTCCGTTTTTAACACGTGTTTATGCTCGGAGTTTTGTGGATTATAATTATACGCAGTCCAGAGCGGCTTCCCAATAACCTGGCTTTTGTTCAATCCCTCCATTTTTTCCTGTGCGTCATTATACAGGACAATATCCCCGTTCAAGTTGCTCATCATTACCCCCTCATCAAGGGAGTCGATTACTCTTTCAAGGCAATAAAGGCGATTGCTCTTGTTTTCTATGAGATTCGCCAAATCCTCAAGGCAAAGAATAATGTATGGCTGTTCAGAAGCGAAAATTTTCACTTCGATGCTATATTTTTTACCGCTTAGCACTTCAGAAAATATTTCTTTATGTTCGAAGCTAACTTCTTTGGATGTGAGTAATTGGGAGATTGGCATTCCTATTTCTATGCTTTTTGACAGATCCGGATTTGTATCATGCCAAATAATCTTGTGGTTTTTATTTAGAATGATGACCTCTTCTACAAAACTTTTAATAAGAGAACCGATAGCTGGTGCAAGCAAAGCAATTCCTCCTATTTGTTATTTATATATTCCGAATATATCATGCGTTGACATTTTTTTAAATAGTCTGCATGCAAAAACACTTTGCATGCTCTAAAAACTTAAGCAAATTCAGCGCTTTTTCCTGATTTCGATTAATTTTCCTTTTTTGGCATGCAAAACTTATCTGCGGACATGCCGAAAAAGGGGTGATTAGAAGGTTATCGAAATCAATTAAATTAACATGAAAGTACAGGGTTTTTGGGCGTTTTTTATAAAAAAAGCCTTTTTTCAAAAGTTGGCACGAGGCTTGCAGTAGTAATATGTGTGAAAGGAAATATTTACTACATAGGAGGAATTTTATATGTCAACACCAGAGATTTTGTATGAAGTAAAGGCACAAAGAGGCGACACGTTACGTTGTAAAGGCTGGAGACAGGAAACCATTTTGCGGATGCTTGAAAATAATATGGAAAATGCGGAAAAACCCGAAGAGCTGGTCATTTACGGAGGAATCGGAAAGGCAGCGCGCAACTGGGAGTCGTACCATGCCATAGTCAAATCATTGAAGGAGCTTGAAGACGATGAGACATTGGTTGTACAGTCCGGTATGCCTGTGGCAGTTTTCAAAACACATAAATACGCACCGACAGTTGTCATGGCAACAACAAACATCATGAAAGCTGACTGGCCGACGTTCTATGATCTTCAAGAAAAGAACTTGACAATCTACGCAAACTACACAGCGGCACCTTGGGAATATATTGGAACACAAGGGGTTATCCAAGGTACTTTTGAAACATTGTCCGCCATTGCACGCTTGCACTACAACGACTCTCTTGTAGGAAAAATACTCTTGACTGCAGGGGCAGGCGGAATGGGTGGAAACCAGACAAGAGCGATGACGATGCACGGCGGAGTAGCCATTCTTTGTGATTCAAATGTGGAAATCATCAACCGCCGGATTGAAAAAGGATTCATTGATGTATTGGTCGACTCACTGGACGAAGCGATTGCCATGGCCAAGCAATATGCTGCAGAGAAGAAAGCAATTGGTATCGCAGTTGTTGGAAACGCTGCCGATGTATTTGAAGAAGTCATTGAAAAAGGGTTCCTTCCTGACATAACAACATCCATGACGCCGGCGCATGACCCAATCTCTTACTTGCCATCCGGCTTTACCGTACAGGAAGCGGAAGAGTTGCGTGAAAAAGACTTCGACCTCTACTTAGAAAAAGCAAGGGAAACAATGATCCGCGAGTTGAAAGCGCTTATCAAATTCATGGATCTTGGCGTCCATTCATTCGAATATGGGACAAGCATCCGTAAAGAATGTATTGACGCTGGAATGGAGGAAAAAGAGGCAAAGCGCCTGCCAGGATTCGTTGCAGAATATATTCGACCGCTCTTCTGTGAAGGGCGTGGGCCTTTCCGCTGGGTATGCATGTCAGGAGATCCAGAAGATTTAAGGAAAATTGACGACATGATACTTGAGAAGTTCAGCGACGATCTGCTCGTTACACGCTGGATCAAGTTGGCAAAAGAGCATATCCCGATCGAAGCTCTTCCGGCAAGAATCTGTTATATGGGCTTTGGACAGCGTAAAGAATTCGCTCTTGAAGTCAATGACATGATCCGCCGCGGGGAATTATCCGGACCTGTTGCTTTCTCACGTGACAATTTGGACTCCGGCTCCATCGTGAACCCGACGTTCGAATCAGAAAACATGAAAGATGGCGGGGACCTTATCTCTGACTGGCCGGTATTGAACGGACTTCTTAATGCAGTGGGGATGTGTGACTTGATCGCGCTCCAGGCCAACTACTCCATGGGTGAAGCCGTCCACACTGGAGTCACAATGATTGCGGACGGAACGGAAGAATCTGATATGAGATTGGAAGTTTCTATGACAGTCGACTCCGGTATAGGTGTTGTCCGCCATGCGCAAGCTGGATACGAGATTGCTAAAGACGTAGCCAACGGAAAAGGAAAACTGACAGACGAAAGCATCAAGATCCCTCTTTGGTGGACTCCAAAAGCCACATTCGGACCGAAAGATTTGGAGAAAGAAGACGTTAAGGCATAATTTTGATGAGGGGTTGATGGCCCGTTCCAAACGGGCCACTCTTCATCTTATGCACTCATCTAACGGAAGACGTTTCGATGGGAGGGGCGAATAAAGGGCGAAAAGGGTGAGAATAATGAGTGAATTGGACAGCGCAGTAAGCGGAAATCACGATGGGAAACAAAATAGAACCATGCCATTTGGTTTTGGCGAACGGTGTTCGCTCTCATTATTGTACTCCGACACTTTTTATGATTTTGTGATTATAGAAAAGGAGTTTGATAGCTTTGTCAGAAACAAAGGTAAAAACAAAAGTAGATTTAATCATCGCCAATGCTGCCGAAGCATTGACTTGCAGCGGAAAAGAACTGTCAGAAATTGGCGTCATTAATAATGCATGGATAGCTGTCAAGGACGGAAAGATCGCTGGTATTGGGTCCGAGTCAGAGGTAAAAGACACTTTTGACTTCTCGAAAGCGAAAACGATAAATGCTTCCGGAAAAGTTGTCGCACCGGGATTTGTCGACTCTCATACGCATCTAGTGTTTTATGGGTCCCGTGTGGAAGAATATGCAGCAAAAGTGGCTGGAATCGATCCGAAAAAGTTAGAAGAGCAAGGCATTATTACGGGTCCGAATCGCACGGTAGAGTTAACCCGTGAATCTCCTGACGAAGAGTTATTAGAGCAGGCAAAGAAGCGGATGCTGACAATGCTTGAACATGGGATCACTACAGTGGAAAGCAAAAGTGGATATGGATTGACAACGGAAAGTGAAATCAAAATCCTTGAAATCAGCAGGAGGCTTGGAGAAGAAACACCGCTGGATGTGTTCAATACCTTTTTAGGTGCCCACGGGTTTCCGGAGGAGTTGTCAAAAGAAGAGTATATCGAAGAAATCATTAATGACATGATCCCGAAAGTGGCCAATCGCGGACTGGCGGAATTTTGCGATGTGTGGTGCGATGATGGCTATTTTACAGCAGAAGAATCGAGACGAATCCTTGAGGCAGGATTGAAACATGGCATGAAACCGAAAATCCACGCGGACGCCTACTCTTATATCGGGGGATCTGATTTGGCTGCGGAGATGAACATGGTATCCGTCGACCATATGAACTATACGCCGGAAGACGTCATGGACCGCCTGGCGAAAACAGACGTGGTTGCTGTGCTGATGCCAGCGCTTGATTTTGCGGTTGGTCATCAACGTCCGTTTGAAGCCCGGAAGATGTTAGATAAGGGCGTCAAAATCGCCTTGGCGACCGATCTTTGCCCGGCATGCTACACAGAGTCGATGCAGTTTGTCATCAACCTCGCGTGCCGCTTGTACCAGTTTTCCGTCGAAGAAGCAATCAAGGCTGCTACATACGGAGGGGCCCAAGCCCTTGATTTGGATGACAGGGGCATTTTGGAAGAAGGAAAAATCGCAGACATTCAAATATGGGATGTTCCATCCTATAAACATATCGCTTACCATCTTGGAACCAATGTTGTTGAAACTGTTATCAAGGATGGGGAGATCGTTGTAAACAAATAAAACAATCGGAGGGATTTTTCATGAGCACTGAACAAATTTCCAAAGCTGCCGCAAAAGTGGATGAGGATCGCCTGCTAGATTTGTTTCTTGAACTGGCAAAAATAAACGGGCCAAGTACGAAGGAACATCTAGTTGCTGATTATTTGAAGAAGGCCTTGCCGGAGCTGGGCTTTACGTTAGAGTTCGATGAAGCCCATAAAAACTTTGACGGGGAAGTCGGAAATATAGTTGCCTGGAAGGAAGGGACCGATCCAACGATTCAACCGCTCTT
Source organism: Siminovitchia acidinfaciens (assembly GCF_003605385.1). GTDB lineage: Bacteria > Bacillota > Bacilli > Bacillales > Bacillaceae_C > Siminovitchia > Siminovitchia acidinfaciens. Next base: position 245,540 of record NZ_QYTV02000001.1, read on the forward strand.
TTTCTCCACCCATATGGATACCGTGCTCCCCACAGAAGGACTGAAACCGGTCATCAAAGACGGGGTCATCCATTCTGACGGGACAACAATTTTAGGTGCAGATGACAGGGCGGCGCTTGCTGCCTATTTGGAGGCAGTCAGAGCAATCATTGAAAGCGGTGTGCCGCATGGACCGATTGAATTTATTTTAACTGTTAACGAACAGCCAGGCCTCGTTGGTGCAAGATATATGGATTACAGCAAAGCGAAAAGCAGAACAGGCTATATTTTCGACAGCAGCGGCGACGTTGGGCAAATTATTTTAAAAGGGCCTTATAGCAGCCGAATCTGGATGGAAGTAAAAGGAAATGCCGCTCATATTGCGCTGAATGCAGAGGAAGGAAATAGCGCCTTTTTAATTGCCGCGGAAGGTCTCTCTAACATGAAGTTGGGTGAGATTGACGAGGAAACATTGGCCAATATCGGCGTGATGGAAGGCGGAGAATTGACTTCCATTATTCCAGGAAGCATAACAGTCGGTGGAGAAGTACGCAGCTTTTCAAAGGAAAAACTCGATCGCCAGCTCAAAGCTATGGAAGAGGCCATGAAAGAGGCGGCCAAAAAGCATGGAGGGTCCGTGGATACAAGAATTGAGAAAAAGTATAGCGGGTTTGATATTCCGGAAGATCATATTTTAACAGAAACTGCACAGGCTGCCGCACACAACATACAGGTGAATCCATGGTTGACTGAAACGCTTGGCGGAGCCGACACGAACGTATTAAACGAAAACGGATTGACTTGCCTCACCCTTGGATTGGGCTTCCAAAACATCCATTCCTTCAGAGAATGCATCAGCATTGAAAATTTGATCAACACAGGGAGATTGACAGCGGCTCTTATTGAAGAGTGGTTTGAGAAACATAAACGGGCTTGATCCTAAGAGACCTAAGTGGTGGACAAATTGTCAACCCGGTCACTAAGAAGTGCTCTAAGTGCCGAAAGCAGCAGAAAGCCCGCCAACTCGGTAAGTTAAAGATTTGCCTATAAAAACCAATCACCTCTGAATCGGCACCAAGGTAATTATAAATAACCGGTCGCCATCTCTCACCCGGTTGGGACATCAAAAATTAGGAGTAGAGGGGAATGGGGTTTATGTTGACCAATCCAGTCGTGGTTTCAGTACTTGTATTAACCGTGCTAAGCTTATCAAGGGTCCACGTCATTTTTGCCTTATTGATTGCAGCCATAACTGCCGGACTTGTGGCTAATCTGTCTCTGACAGACACGGTCTCCATCTTTTTAGGAGGTATGGGAGGGCAATCCGAAACAGCATTGAGCTATGTGCTGTTGGGGATATTTGCGGCAATGATTGCCTACTCGGGAATTACTTCGATTTTAATAGATAAATTGCTGGAAAAGAAAAATCGTAATAAGATAGTACTATTGTTGATGATTGCAGGGCTTACCTGTTTATCAGGAAACTTGATTCCGGTGCATATCGCTTTTATTCCGATTTTGATTCCGCCGCTGCTGCTATTCTTCAACCATTTGAAGATTGACCGAAGGGCAGTGGCGAGTGCACTTACTTTTGGCTTGAAAATGCCATATTTAGTTATTCCTGCAGGGTACGGACTGATTTTTCACGGAATCATAAAAACTGAAATGAAGGCAAATGGGATGACTATTGCCCTGTCGCAAATACCGAAGGCCATGGCCATTCCTGCGATTGGGATGTTCGTCGGTTTGTTTATTGCCGTGTTTTTCTCCTACCGTAAACCAAGGGACTATCAGGATACTACAGGTGATAAAGCCCTTGCAGAGGTTGGGGCAGCGAAAGATGCACCTAAACGGAAATTCCAGCCAAAGGATTATGTGACGATTGGTGCGGTTGTTATTGCACTATTAACACAGGTCGTCTTTGGATCTCTTGTTCTCGGAGCACTAGCAGGAATCATTATTATTTTTATCGGCCGGGTTGTAAAAGTCGGCGATGGCGAACAGGTCGTCCAAGACGGAGTCAAATTGATGGGTGCCATTGCTTTTGTCATGCTCATCGCTTCCGGATATGCGACGATCTTGAAGGAAACTGGCGCAGTAACCGAACTTGTAGAAGCGGTTAACACAGTCATCGGCGGCAGTAAGCTGGTTGGGGCATCAGTTCTCTTATTGATCGGTTTGCTTGTGACCATGGGAATCGGGACTTCATTCGGGACCGTGCCGATTCTGGCGACTGTTTTTGTGCCGCTTTGCATGCTGATGGGATTCAGTCCGCTTGCCACCGCAGCTTTGATTGGCACGGCAGGCGCACTTGGGGATGCCGGCTCTCCTGCATCGGACAGCACACTGGGACCGACGGCAGGGCTAAATGCCGATGGACAGCACAACCATATTTGGGATACATGCGTACCGACTTTCATCCATTATAATATCCCGTTATTTATTTTCGGTTTGATTGCGGCGTTGGTCCTGTAAAAGATACAACAAGAAAAATTCATGAAAGGGAGTTGGGGACATGTCAGAAAACAGAATTGCGCTTGACGGTGAAACGTTGGACAGGAAAAAGATGCAAAGGATTGTAAATGGCAAGACAGAGGTCGAAATATCCAAATCCAGTTGGGCAATGGTTCGAGCCAGCAGGGAGCGGATTGAAAAACAGATTAATGATGGGAAAATTGTATACGGTGTCAATACAGGATTTGGAAAATTAAGCGATATTGAGATTGGAAAAGAAGACATTTCAAAGCTTCAGCTGAATTTGCTCAGGGCAGATGTGGTTGGCGTCGGCGACCCTTTGCCTACGGCGGTGGTTCGTTCCATGATGGTGTTGCGTGCAAATGCGCTTGCCAAAGGATTTTCCGGAATTCGGGAGGAAACGTTGCAGCTTTTGGTCAACATGATCAACAAAGGAGTTCATCCTGTCGTTCCAAGTAAAGGCTCTGTAGGTGCAAGCGGAGATTTGGCTCCATTGGCGCATGTGGCCATAGTATTGGTCGGTGAAGGGAAAGCCGAATATCAGGGAGAAGTGCTGCCAGGAGGGGAAGCATTGAAGCGGGCAGGGCTGGAGCCTGTATCCTTGGAAGCGAAGGAAGGTCTCGCATTAATCAATGGAACTCAAGCGATGTCGGGCGTTGGAGTATTGGCCTTGAATGAAGCAGAGCGTGTGGGACTTGCGGCAGACATGGCAGCCTGTTTGACAATGGAAGCGCTTCAAGGGATCATCTCAGCTTTTGAAAGCGAACTGCTTGCTGTCCGCCCGCATCCAGAAATGGAATTCGTCGGATCCCGGATCAGAAGATGGCTGGAAGGGAGTAAAAGGATTACACACCAAGGGGAAATTCGTGTTCAAGATCCATATTCCATTCGATGTGTTCCGCAAGTACATGGGGCTTCCTGGCAGGCGTTCAATTATGTGAACGACCGCTTGGCGGTGGAAATCAACTCCGCAACGGATAATCCGATTGTATTGGAAAACGGTGAAATTATTTCAGGCGGTCATTTCCACGGACAGCCAATTGCTTTGGCAATGGACTTTCTCAAGGTGGGCGCCGCGGAACTGGCAAATATTTCGGAAAGAAGAATCGAAAGGCTCGTCAACCCGCAATTGAGCGGCTTGTCCCCGTTTCTTGCACCAGATCCCGGGCTGGAATGCGGCCTGATGGTGCCACAATATGCGGCGGCTTCCTTAGTGTCCGAGAATAAAGTTCTTGCGCATCCGGCAAGTGTCGATTCCATTCCAACCTCTGCAAATCAGGAGGACCACGTCAGTATGGGGACAATTGCATCCAGGCAGGCGCGCGAAATCGTCCATAACTCGGCTCGGGTCATTGCCATCGAATTGATTTGTGCGTCGCAAGCAATTTACTTGGAGCAGGCGGAAAATCAACTGGCACCAGCTACAAGTGAATTCCTTGGGAAAGTCCGCAAGATTTGTCCGCCGTTGCAAACAGACCGAGCTATCTCGGACGAAATGGAAGCATTGGCACAATTTATTATCAAGGAAGATCTTCTGGAAAAATAAGATGCAATGTTGGGACAAATGGGGGGGGATGTTTACAGCAGTATGCGTATAAGTGTAATAAGATAAGTCAATCTAGCCCAAACCATGTGTACAACCTTTTTTTGTAGAAGACCTTTATGGGGTCTTCTTTTTTTGATGTCCGTCTAGGTTTTTGATACCCAGCCCTACTCGAGTTACCGTTGCCGTTGGAAGGTAAGGACAATCTTATATTTTGCCCTTTTAAAACTTTGCATGCAAAGTAAATTTGCACCCTGGAATATCTTATGAATACAGTGTTTGTAGCACCTTATCTATAAAACATTACATAAAGTGTGCAAAATTTATCTGCCTTTTCATGTAAGGGCTTACATAGAGCCAAGGATAGAAAAGGCAGGCATATAGGAAGTTTTGATAAAGGAAGTAAAAATTTTTAGACTTGGCACAAATATTGCAACATTTTATCATGAGACATGGAGATATGAATGCTAAATCTACCGGAACATTTCCAACGAAACAGAAAGGAAGGATTGGATGAAAAAAAAACTCTGGAGGGACAGTGTACATACGTTGACTCCGTACGTTCCGGGCAAGCCGATCGAGGATGTTCAAAGGGAGCTTGGACTCGACAAAGTGATCCGGCTGGCTTCGAACGAAAACCCGTTTGGTCCTTCACCCAAAGCTCTGTCGGCGATGGCGGACGCTGTAAAGGACAGTTGGCTCTATCCGGAACCGACTTGCAGGGAGCTTCGTCAGAAGCTGGCGGAGAAATATGGTCTTACGGAGGGGCAATTCCTGGTTGGAAACGGTGCAGACCATATCATTACTTTGATTGGGAACGCCTATATTAATGCTGGGGATGAAGTTATTTATTGTGAACCTACGTTCTCAAGTTATGAAGCCATCACCCGCCTGATGGACGGGGTACCGATGCCTGTTTACTCCAAAAGTAATTATGAAACCGACTTGGACGCCATCCTGAAGGTGGTCACGAATCGAACGAAACTCATTTTTATCTGTAATCCAAACAACCCAACTGGGACCGTGGTAGACACAAAGGACTTGATTGCCTTTTTTAAAAAGCTGCCCAACCATGTGATTGTTGTCTTGGATGAGGCGTACGTCGAATACATGAATGATTCATACCAAACCGGCGTTGACTTCATCAAAGCAGAATATCCCGTCATTGCTATTCGGACATTTTCGAAATACTACGGACTGGCCGGTGCCAGGGTCGGCTATGCCATCGCCAAGGAGGAAAGGCTGGAGCCGATGCAGGCGGTAAAGCAGACATTCGCTGTCAATCGGATAGCAATTGCCGGGGCAGTTGCCTCCTTGGAAGACGAGGTATATGGAAAAGGTGTCCTATCCGAAACGAAAAAGGAAATGCAGCGTCTCAAAAGTGGGCTCGAGTCCCTAGGGTATGGCGTTACTGATTCACAGGCCAATTTTCTATTTGTTGATTTCAAGACGGACATCACCGATCTGTTCAAGAAGCTGATGCATAAAGGAATATTAATACGGCCCTGTTCGGCATGGAGTCTTAACACCCATGCTAGGGTAACGATTGGTACGGCGGAACAGAACACGAAATTATTGACAGCTTTATCCCAGATCAATCAACTGGAAGTGAAAACTTGCTAGCTTGGATAATAGGAGTTGTTCTATAGAACAGGCAAAGTTAAGATGGGTAATTAATTCAACTAGAATTTTCCAAAAAAACAAAATTTGTCATGTGTGAGAATGATTCGGTCTACAGTTTGTTTCCCGTCAAGAAGCAAGGAAAATTACCTTTTACAAACACGAAGGAATGACTAAAGCCAATTTGTTTAGTGTGCAGCTTCAACCTATATCTATTAACAGATGTTTAATCATTATTCGAGCGTTTACCAACTTATGCCGCTACGTCCTTTGCTTTATCCAATTTTACTAAAAGAGGTGGAATAATGGGAACAACTACTATTTGGCTAGCAATTAGTTTACTCGTTTACTTTGCAGTTCTATTGTTTGTTTCTTTTTATAAAAACAAAAATGAAACGAAAGAGGATTATTTTCTGGGCGGACGAAAAACGCCATATTGGATCTTGGCAATGGCCTTTGTTGCCGCTTGGTATGGAGGGAATTCAGCGCTTATATCAGTGGATCGAGCCTTTGAGCAGGGGTTAAGCTCCTGGTGGATTCTTGGCGGGCCAACGGTATTGGCAGTTTTGATTCTTTTAATATTCTCAAGTGCCATCAGAAGACTGGGTTCCATGTCACAAAATGGGATTATAACCAAGCGTTACAATGAAGCGACTGGTAATATACTGGTGTTCATTCTTGTGCTGTATTTTATCAGTTGGGGAGCTTCACAAATGGTTGCAATCGGTAAGTTCCTTGCTTCGTTTTTCAGTTTTAATTATACAGTTGCGGTCATTGTGGGGATTGCTGTTGCTTTAATTTACTCCATTCTTGGAGGGTTTAGGGCAGTCGTTCTTACCGAGATGGTACAATTTTTTATCATGATTGCTGGATTGGTTATTGTTATGGCTGTTGCATTATTTCACTCAGGAGGCTGGTCAGGCATTCAGGCAGCGGCTGAAGCCAGGGAGGTCGATGGTTATTTCAACCTTTTTGGAAGCTTTTCACAAAACTTCACTTTTGTTCTGTCATTCGGTCTTGCTTTTGTGATTGATGGAGCAGTATGGCAACGTATATCTGCTAGCAGAACGCCTGAAGAAGCCAAGAAAACAACATTCCAGGCTTTAATCTACTTTATTCCGCTCTATTTCTTTGTGGTTATTACAGGAATGGCTGCAATTGGCATCTTTGCTGAATTGCCCGAAGGCGGAATTGTTCCGGCACTAGTGAGCGGATATTTAAATCCGGTATTAGCAAGTATTGTTTTCGTCGGGATTGCGGCCGCAATAATGTCAACCATGTGTACAACGCTCAATGCAGGATCCATGTACTTGACCGAACTTTATTACAAATATGTAAATCCCGACGCATCGAACAAACAAGTGGTTCGCTTCGGGATGTTCGCCACTCTTTTCGTTTCGATCATAGGATTCATTATCGCCATAAGAATTCAGGATGCGCTCATTGTTCTGTCCATAGCAAGTCAAATTCTGGCGGCCGGTGTGTTTGTACCTATGATTTTTGGCTTTTTCTGGAGAAGAGGGACTTCGGTAGGAGCCATCAGTTGTATCATCACCGGCAGTGGATTTATCTTGTATCATTTTCTAGTTCAACTTGGTATCCCTTTACCGACCCTTTGGAAGGATAGCGTAGATATTATTTTGACAGGTTTCATATTAGGGTTGATTGCCTATATTGTTGGATCCCTTCTATCGAAGCCTAATTACGAAAAAGCTGATAAGTTCTTCGAAGAGGCCGGATTGTTTCCTAGTAAAAAGGTAGTGGAACATAAAATAGCGGAAAATGAGTAGATAATCAGTTGCCCCTTCCACTCAATGCTGGCTGGGGCTTTACTGTGAATTTAAGGAGGCAGCTCTATGAGGAATGGTAAACCGCTCGTATGGATTATTGATGGAGAATGGACCGACCATACAGTTGAAAAAGAATTCTTTGAAAAAAACGGATATGAACTTAGAATTACACATCCGAGAGATTTAAAGAAGGACATGGCAATATATGGTCCACATGCGTATGGATTGATTGTACAAATATCGTTTGACTGTAATCGAGCATTTATAGAGCAGTTGGAATGCTGCAAAGTGATATGTGTTTATGGTGTAGGCTATAACAATATCGATTTGAATGCTACGGAGAATAAAGGGATACCTGTTTATAATGTGCCCGATTATTGCATTGATGAAGTGTCTGATCATACAGTTGCTCTGATATTTGCTGTTGCCCGCCGTTTAAAAAGCTATAACAAGAAAGTGGAAGAAGGTAAATGGGATGCCCTTGATACACTTCCTATCCATAGATTTAAAGACATGACAATTGGTTTACTGGGGTTTGGAAGGATTGCCCGCTCTGTATCCGAAAAAATCAAAGCTACGGGGGCTCGCATTATTGCTCACGATAAGTATGTAGATAAACAGGTCTATGAGCACTTTGGAGTTGAGTCTGTTTCTTTGAACGAAGTTCTTCAGCAATCAACGATACTGAGCCTGCACGTTCCTTTGACGAAGGAAACTGAAAATCTGTTGGATTATGAACGGATGCAGCTTTTACACAAAGGTGCCATGATTGTTAATACATGTAGAGGTGGCGTCATTGATGAATTCGCTCTAGCCCGGTTGATTGAATCGGGTCATATTTCAGGTGCGGGAATTGATGTTTTTGAAAAGGAACCATTATCATCTGATCACCCGCTTTTAAACAATCCAGAAGTAATTATTACGCCTCATTCGTCTTATGTTTCGGAGCAATCTTTTATCGAGCTGAAAAATAAAGTTTGTAGGGTCATTTTCAATGGCATAAAAGAAATTCCGCAGCCGAACAAAGTTAACAGAGTATTCGTCAAATAATAGCTTTTTCATAAGGAAAGAAGGGAACTGAATTGGAAAAAAAAATTTGCGCTAAAAAACTGGGCGATCTATGTGAAAGTATTTTAAGAAAGTACGAGATTTCAGAAAAGTCTGCATCTGATACTGTTAAGTCTCTCATCGATGCGGACCTGTTGGGAATAAATAGTCATGGAATCATTAGGCTGCCACTGTATTTGCAAAATTTGAAAGAAGGTTATATTACAAAGGAACCCATTATAAATGAGGTCAAGACAAGCTTTAATGCTGCTGTACTGGATGGCGGTAATGGGTTAGGGCAGGTTGTTTCCCAACATGCTGTTGATCGGATTATTGAAGAAACAAAGGAAAAAGATATTTACGCCATTTCGGTACGAAACAGTAATCACTTTGGAACAGCACGATATTGGGCAGACCAATTGCAAGAGCATGGTTTAATAGGAATAGTGACTTCCAATGTACCTCCAATCATGCCGCCTACCGGAGGTGCCGAAGCGAGGGTAGGTAATAATCCGCTTTCTATAGCAATACCGGCAGGGGAAAGCCAGCCAATCATATTGGACATGGCAACAAGCAACGTTCCATTTGGAAGGATTCTTGACTTTCAAAGCAAGGGAAAGGAAATTCCAAAAGGATGGGCTGTAAATGCGGCTGGGGAGCATACTACAGATCCGGATGAAGTAGTGAAGGGGGGATATCTATTCCCGGTTGGAGGTCCAAAAGGATATGGTTTGTCGGTCATAATAGAGGCACTAACCTCGTTATTGAGCAATGGGGCGGTTGGGAACGATATTAGGATACATCACAATACACCTAACAATGTGAGCCATTTCTTTATGGGGATTCGAATAGACGCATTCATGGGGCTGGATCAATTTAAGCGCCAAGTTGATTATTATGTTCAGTTTATTAAAAATACAAAAAGAATAGAAGGTGTAGATGAGATATTTTTACCGGGAGAAATGGAGGTAAATAAACAAAAGGTTAATGAGAAGGATGGGCTTGCCATTCCTAATTCGCTTCTTACACAATTAGTGGCGTTGGCGGAAGAGGCGAAGGTTGATGAAGTTTATTTAAGGTCGTTTTATGATGTGGTAACGGAGGGTTAATCCGAGTTATTATACGTCATCAGTAAAGATAGATACATAGTATTTTATAGAGGAGACCTTTGAAAGGGTCTTCTTTTTTAGGCAGAAAAGCCTTTAATGAGCGACTCAAAACTGGGTTTGTGATATAATTTTGATTATTCTAAATTGGTGGAAAGGGGATTTGCATATGTCTCTTTTGTTGACGCAATTTTTGGATCGGGCAGTCCATCTGTATGGTAGAAAACCAGCGATCATTGATGAACTAGGCAAGCGTTACACCTACGAGGAAGTGAATGAACGAGTTAACAGCCTTTCTTTTGGACTTGCATCTCTTGGTGTAGAAAAAGGGGACCGTGTCGCTTATTTGGCACCGAATACTCTGGAAATGTATGAAGGGTTTTATGGGGTTTTTCAAGTCGAAGGTATAATGGTTTCGTTGAATACAAGATTGAAACCGATGGACTACGTCTACATTTTAAATCACAGTGAAAGCAAGGTTCTTTTTGTTGATCATGATCTATTAGGGCTTATAAGGCCGGTTCGCGATCAACTGGAAACTGTTGAAAAAATTGTCGTCCATGGCTTGGCAGAAAATGGACATGGGCTGATTGCATATGACAGATGGCTCTCCTCTTTTCCGTCAACTGATTTTCCGCGTGCGGATTTACATGAAGACGATGTCAGCACGCTATTATACACCAGCGGTACAACCGGGAATCCAAAAGGTGTCATGCTTACTCACCGGAATAATTATTTGCATGCTTTGTCCACGATGCACCATCTGCGTGTAAATGACCGCGATGTGCTGCTACATATTTTGCCGATGTTCCATGTGAACGGCTGGGGTTCTCCTTTTTATTATACGGCGAACGGCGCAACGCAAGTGATGCAAAAAGCTGCCGATCCGAAAGTGATTTTAGAAAAGGTTGAAAAATATGGAGTTACGGTTATGCATATGGCCCCTACAGTACTCCAATCAATCATGGATCAATATAAAAATGTTCAACCGCAAATTGATCAAGATGTCCGGATTATTGTGGCAGGCTCGGCACCGCCAAAAGCTTTTATCAAACAGCTTGAAGAAGAAATTGGATGGGAGTTCTATCAAGTGTATGGGATGACAGAAACATCGCCGCTTAGTCTGGCTTCTTATATTTCATCTGAAAATGAATGCGCTTCCAATGATGATTATTATGAACTAAAAGTCAAAACCGGGTTGGAAATGATCGGCGCTCAAGTTAGGGTCGTAGACGAATTTGGAAATGACATTGCAAAAAACGGCAAAGATATCGGAGAAGTGATTGTAAAGGGACCTCTCGTAATGAAAGGATATTGGAAGAACGAAGCGGCGACGAATGAAACAATCATCAATGGCTGGCTGCACACAGGAGATATGGGCACCATGGATGAAAATCGCCGCATTCAAGTTGTTGATCGGAAAAAAGATATCATTATTAGCGGAGGGGAAAATATCTCCACCATTGAAGTGGAAAATGTCATATACGACCATCCTGCAGTAAAAGAGGTGGCTGTCATTGCTGCTCCCCATAAAAAGTGGGGGGAGACTCCACATGCTATTGTTGTTGTCCGGGAAGGACATGAAGTGACGGGTTCGGAAATCATCGATTTTACAAGGGAAAGGCTGGCGCACTTCAAATGTCCGACAATGGTGACTTTTATGGAAGAGCTTCCCAAAACGGCGAGCGGGAAGATTATGAAGGTGAAGCTTCGTGAACTTACATCACAGCGCTAGTTTACGCGGCGTACAATAAAAGCTGATATAATAATAGCAGCTAATAAGAAATTTCAGATAGAAAGAGGGCTGCGCCATGACATCAACTATTGAGATTCGGGTTCTAAGCAGTAATGAAGAGATGAAACAAATGCAACAGCTAGAGGAGTTCATTTGGCAAGGGGAAGGCGGAATCCCTGCCCATCAGACCATCACCGCCGTTCAAAACGGTGGTCTCGCAATTGGGGCTTATTCCCAGGGGGAGTTAGTCGGGTTCAGCTATAGTTTTCCAGGATTCAAGGGTGGAAAGACCTATCTTTGCTCGCACAATATGGGAATTCATCCGGAGTTTCGTGACAAAGGGATTGGCGCGTCATTAAAAACGCGGCAAAAGGAAGAAGCGGCACTTATAGGCTACGATATGCTGACATGGACATATGATCCACTGGAAACCCGTAACGGTTATTTGAACTTATCTAAGCTTAGTGCGATCTGCAGTACATACATTGAAAATTGCTACGGAGATTCCGAGGACGAGTTCAATGCCGGGCTTCCGACGGACCGCTTTAAAGTTGAGTGGTGGATACAAAGCAGGCATGTAAATGAACGCATTCCTACTCCCGTTAGGGACGATGCCTATTATATTCCTTTGGAAGATTCCAAGAGTGGTCCGGTGTTGGCCGATGAAGTAAAACTACCTGAAAACGGCCAAATATTGGTGCCCGTTCCTGCGGCATTTCAAACAATCAAGCAGGAAGATATGAAGCTTGCATTGGATTGGAGATTGAAGACCCGCGCCGTTTTTCAGCAGCTTTTTCAAAACGGTTATGCGGCGATTTCCTTGGAGAGAAGCGAAGAAGGGCCTGTGCATCATTACTTGTTGGTGAAAAGATCTGAACTTCAAATTTAAATAACGAGCAAAAAGGGAAGACACTGAGACTTTCTCAATGTCTTCCTTTTTTGGACACATTCCTCTTACCGGCTAACAACAATTTTTCCTCTTTTCATGACTGTCTGTACAATATTTGTTCCAAGTTCATAAGCGATGTGTTTATAGGACGGGACATTCCAAATCTGCAAGTCCGCAAGTTTGCCAGGCTCAATGGTCCCTCTATCATCCAGATCCAATGCCTTGGCTCCTCCGTATGTTGCGGCTTTGATTGCTTCTTCCACGGAGAATTGGTACAGTCTGCATGCTAGATTGATTACGAACTGCATTGATTCCGTGTAGCAGGCGGGACACAGATCGGTCGCCAGGGCGACTTTGACGCCCTTATCCAGCATTTTCCGCGCGTCAAATGGACGCATATGCCCAACTGCAAAATCAAGCGCTGGCATCAACACAGCGGTGACATCTGTTTTTGCCAGGCGGTCCATGACGTCTTCAGGCGTATAGTTCATATGGTCAACGGAAACTATATTCATCTCTGCTGCCAGGTCCGATCCGCCAATATAGGAATAGGCATCTGCATGGATTTTCGGTTTCATGCCGTGCTTCATCCCTACCTCTAGTATCTGTCTGGATTCTTCCGCGGTAAAATAGCCGTCGTCACACCATGAGTCACAGAATTCCGCAAGTTTGCGTTCAGCCACTTTCGGAATCATGTCATTAATGATCACGTCGATATACTCTTCCTTTGTCAATCCTTCAGGAAAACCATGCGCTCCCAAAAAGGTGTTGAGGACGTCCACCGGTGTTTCACGGTCGAGTCTCCTTCCAACCTCCAGGATTTTCAACTCACTCTCTATAGTTAGGCCATATCCGCTCTTGCTCTCCACAGTTGTAATTCCATAACGCAGCATGTTCAGCAGACGCTTTTTCGACTGTTCAAACAACTCATCCTCTGATTGATCACGGGTTAATTCTACAGTCCGGTTTGGGCCGGCAGTCATTCCGAGTTTTTTCAACTGATTCGAGTCTCCGGAAACTTTGGCAGCATATTCCTCCACGCGTGATCCGGAAAACACTAGATGGGTATGGGAATCAACGAATCCGGGTGCCACCACCTTATTGGAGGCATCTATGAAAGAGGCATCACTAAGATTGAAATCCCTTAATAGCTCTTCATTTGTGCCGACACCGGCAATTTTTTCATCTTTAATGGCAATCCAGGCATTTTCTAGGATTCCCAAGTCATTAGGCCCCCCTACTGCGCAGGTGATCACCTCTTTGGCATTTTTAATGACAGTATCTATTTTTATTTTTGTTGTAGTAGGCATAGAATCCAATTCTCCTTTTATAAAAAATATGATTTAGTCATTTTTATGCAGGTTGTACCAAGATTGGATCAAGCTGACTGTATATCTGGCAGTATTTACAAGGTTCTTAATGCTGATATGCTCTTGGAAAGTGTGGATATTTCTGAACCCATTCCCCAAAGTAATGCAGGTCAAGTTGTTTTCATTTAAATTATTTGTATCCGCCCCGCCGAGAGTTCTTGTCAGCCAAGGGTGAACCTGTATCTGCTCTGCTGCATCAAGCGCAATTTTAGCCAATTGATGGCCTTTATCTACCTGAAAACCGGAATATTTCTTATCAATCTTATTAACTACTTTGCCGCCATGTTCTTCGGCAGCCCTCGAAGCGGCACTGAAAATGAGGTCAAGTTGTTCATCCAACCCAGCTTTATTAAAACAGCGAACCTCCCCAGTCATTTTTACACTGCCCGGAATGATAGAGGAAAGTTCACCACCGTGAATTAGTCCCACATTAACCAAAGTTTCCTCATCAATTTTTCCAACCTTAACATTTTTGATGATATCGGCTGCGATCTCAAACGCGTAAATACCCTCTTCAGGGTTTAATCCGATATGGGAAGACTTGCCGATAACCTCTAGATGAAATTTACTGCTGTATGGTCCTTGTAATATAATTTGGCCAACGTCACCGCTGCTGTCGAACACATACCCGAAATCACTTTTTACCTTCGAATAATCTAAATAACGGGAACCTTGTAAAGCCTGCTGCTCGTTAACCGTTAAAATTAATTCAATGGGACCTGAGGGAATGTCATTCTCTTGAACATATCGGATTGCTTCCAGATAAGCCGTCAATGCTGCCCGGTCATCAGCCCCTAATATGGTCGTCCCGTCGCTATATATGACGCCGTCTTTTATTACCGGTTTTAAACCCTCGGTAGGTAGTACCGTATCCATATGGGTGGAAAAAAATAATGGCGGTATACTGGAATCAGTACCTTCCCAATATGCAATTAGATTTCCAATTTCACCTTTAAAATTTACATTGGCTTCATCAAATTGAATAAAAAATCCCATGCCAGTCAGTTCATTCTCCAGCATTTCCGCAATATTTTTCTCTCTTCCGCTTGGTGCATTCACCTTAGCCCATTCAAGAAAGCTATTTACAACTTCTTCTTCATCCAATTGAATATTTTTCAAAACAAGGCTCATTTTTAGAGTCTCCTTTCTGGGTATGGCACTTAAACATTAACAGTTTGCCAGCCTAAGAGCTGTTCCGCCTTAGCGGTCATATTATTGGCAATCAAATGTCGTATGCGGGTGGAAGAGATAATTTCCCCATCCTGGCAACAGACCAAATCCAAACTATTCACATGAAAGTTTTGTTTTAGTGTATCGATATCCCCATTACGATTCACTCCAAATTTGAAATCTTTTCCAACCCATATGCTCAATGGGTTCATGTTGCGGATTTCATTGAGAAATACCTTGGCTTCCCGGGAGGCGTAAAAGGAATCAAAAGGTGCAACAACAGTATGGTCTACGTCTAACCGCTGAAGCCGCTCCAGTTTTACCGGCAAAGAAGCAAGCTGCAGCTTTTTTTGAAAATGAACCCTCGGCGGTGGATCAAACGTATAGACAACTAACGGCACCTGCATCCAATCTGCCTGAGTTTTTGCTTGTCGGATCAACTGTTGGTGGCCTCTGTGAACCCCATCAAAAGCGCCTATGACCAAAACAGAAGCAGTAAGATTTAAAGTATCGCAGGAATAGATCCGCATGGATGATCACCCCTTTTATTCTTAAAAGGAGAACAGGCACAAAGCCTGTTCCTTAAACTTGAAGTTCCGCTTTTTCAGAAAAGATATTTGCCGCTTTTCGAACCATCTGACGGGACGGCTCAAGGTCAAAGTTATTGAAAGCTGCTTGATACTGAGTGAATGGAGGTCCTTGAGCAAACAACTCAAACGTTGTTTGGTGTCCACCGCGTGATGAATTTAGCAAGTCGCGGGCAAAGAATAACAATTTGGTGCGGTCTTCGGCATCCCATCCGGCAAGTGAATAATATTTATCGATATATTCCTTCACTTCAGGGTGCTGGATCGTCATGGAGTCAGGAGTGACAGCCAATTGTCCGCCTACAAGTTCTCTTGTAAGGTGCAACATGTCATTAAAATTCGAGATTGCCTGGATCCGACCTGTATAAAGCAGTGATTGATTTGGCATCAGCAAACCCCCGCTACTTTCTTCAGCTTCAGAAACGGCAGCCGTCAAGTGGGCATTGATTGACTCCCTATAGCAAATTAGTTTTGTTATTTTTTCCTGTACCGCTGGAATCTTGGTTAGCCCAGTTTGTTCCGCATTCAAGACAGCTGTGCCCAAAAGCAGATCCGCGCGGCGCAAAAGTCGAATTACATAGTTGAAGGCGGAGTATCTGTGTACCGTCTTTCTGATAAACTGGACAGATTTAAGGTTGTTATGGAAAAGAACGTTTTCCCACGGGATTAACACTTTGTCAAAAATCAATAAAGTGTCAATTTCATCAAATTGTGTAGAAATTGGATAATCAATCGGGTTTTGATTTCTGCCATGGGATGTACGGCAAATGTGCTTTAAGCCAGGGGATCCCATGTCACAAATAAATCCGGATGCATAAGGAAGCATGCTTTCGTCTGTCCAGTTTGAGATAGTAGGCTTGACGAACGCTTGATGTGCATAGGCTGCAGCTGTCTCAAACTTAGCACCGCTTACGACGATTCCACGGTCATTTTCTTCGACCACGTGCAAAAGATTCGTATCACTTCCGGCTTTTCCCGCAAAAAGTTTGCTGCGGTCACCTTTCGGATCGGTGTTGGCAGAAACATGGAACAGATCCAAGCGAGAAATCCTTTCGATATGATTTTTAATGTTTTCAGTATAGGTAGGATCAATCTCATTTAACGATTCTTGTGCATCATAAAGGGACCACATTTCCCCGATTGTCTCATCGCCGACTCGATAGACAACTCCGCCCAAGTCATCAAGAACTGTTTCCACATACTTGCGGATTGCCTTGAGGTCAGCCTTTGTCTCAGGCATCTTGTACCCCCGGCAGATTGTGCCATCAGAAGTATCCACAGTACAAATATTCTTGTACTTTTCTTCATGATTCATATCATACATTCTGGCTTTTGCCTCAATGATGGGTCGTAGCGAAGGATGTTCCGCAATGTTTTGTATTTTTTCTCCATCGATATATACCTCACGGCCGTCATTTAACGATTCCATATATTCCTGGCCTGTCATTAACGCCATTGTTCATTCCTCCTACAAAGTGTTTTATTGGTTGAATTTTCCGAACCTACCTCGGTAGTACACCAGTGGGTCTTTCTCTGAGACTTTAATACTCTTCACTTTTCCAAGGAACACGGAGTGTGTTCCACCCGTGATCTCTTCGGCCACTTCACATTCAAAGATAGTGAGCGATTCATTTAATACGAGAAGTCCATTTTCTGTTCGGGATGCATCCACCCCCTGGAATTTATCCGGCTGTGGGGTAGCAAATCTTTTTGCGGTGTCCGCTTGATTTTCTTCTAAAATATTAACTGTGAAAAAACGAGATGTTGCAATAGCGTTACAAGTACCTGTATTTTGATTCACGCAAATCAGCAGCATGGGCGGTTCCAATGAAACAGAACTGACTGCGCTAGCAGTGATTCCATAATCCTGTCCATCGAGTTGGGATGTGATTACAGAAACGCCGCTGGTGAAATGTCCAATAGCATTCCTAAAAGATTCTGAAGTCACCTTCTCTTGAACTTGATTCAACGTAATCCCTCCGTTCATTCTCTAAGTTTAAAAAGGAGCATTGATCCTTTTGCTATTACTAAATTGCAAGTAGTGTGCCAATCTTATA
This sequence comes from Siminovitchia acidinfaciens, assembly GCF_003605385.1. Lineage (GTDB taxonomy): Bacteria > Bacillota > Bacilli > Bacillales > Bacillaceae_C > Siminovitchia > Siminovitchia acidinfaciens. The sequence continues at coordinate 262,908 of NZ_QYTV02000001.1, forward strand.
AAGTCAACGCTTTTAGGGAGTTTTGCTATTATTTAAAGGGTTTTGCGTGCAAAAAAAGAAAAGATATTGCGCAAAATTTGCTCCTATGAGATTTTTTCTTTTGTATCATCACCGGCGACTGCTTTCCTTGATTGTGTGCTTTCGAGAAAGCGAGCAACCTTTTCGTATTCAGGTTTTGTGAAATAGCTGACAATGATATAAGATAGCAATCCTAAAGATAGGCCATACAAAATTCTTTCAGCTGAGTCCGGCCAGAAAGTTGGGAGTTTTACCCCCATGTCAACCATGAAGTTGTATAAGACAAAGGAACTTCCCGCGAGTAAACTTGCAATAGCACCTGCCGCTGTACCTCTTTTCCAAATAAAAGCAAAAATAAGTGGAACCAATACTCCGGATGCCAAAATATCACTAGACATCCAAAGCACCCACAGTGCATCGGGAATCCTTACCGAAATAATTGCTCCAACCAGGCTGATTCCTACTGTCGAAGCAATGCCTACGCGGACCACTGTTTTGTTGGACGCATTCGGGCTGACGTATCGATTATAGAAGTCTGTTACATATAGGGATCCGGTGTTAATGGCTGTACTCATCGTTGACATGATCGCAGCGGCTACTCCCAAAAAGACGATGCTTCCTAAAATGGGGTTTAGATACTCGGTCGTAATAGCGGCTACAATTCCGCCTTCAGGCAATTCATTAAAAAGTGCACCGCTGGCTACCCCGATGATTGCAACAAGGAAATACAAGGGTATAAAGAAAACAATTCCCCCTAAAGGCATTTTTCGTGCCTCCCCTTCATCCTTCGTAGCGGCTAAACGTTGCCAGGCGTCTGCACTGATGATCCACGCAAGCCCGAACGAGAGCAGGTAGAAAAAATTATTGCGGAAATTGGCAAAGAAATTAAAGTAATCGTCCTGTCCTTTCACTGCTGCAGCAGATTGAATGCTTTCCCATCCGCCGGAATGTTTCAGCGCCACCGCCGCAGTGATAACAAGTCCAATGGCAAGTAGGCCGAATTGGATGATATCCGTCAGTACAACGGCTCTGAAACCTCCAATAGATGAATAAACAGCCACAATAGATACACCTAGGATAATGGCAGTCAAATAAGTGGTGCCGAACATAGACGAAAAGAACTTTCCAAGGGCTACCATCTGGGAAGATGCGAAGGTGATCATATACCAGATGACGATAACGCTTACAATCAATCCGGCCGTTCGGTTATATCGATTCTCGATGATTTCCGTTTGTGAGAGTGACCCTACATTTCTAATAGCTTTAGCGAGAAAATATAAGACGATGGAGGCAGCAATTGACGGAGAGCCAATAATCCACCAGGCGCTTATTCCTTGTTCGAAAGATTGATCCACTGATACAAGAGCTGATGTGCCTCCAAACCAAGAAGCTACAAAAGTCATTGCCAGCGCCCAGTGAGGAAACTTTCTCCCCGCCAAGAAAAAGTCTTCTTTCGTTTCATTTTTGTTCTTTCTGACACTGACAAAAAGCAAAACTCCGAAATAAATTAATAAGCTGGCAATTGCCCAAGTTTTATAAATGATCATTTTATTCCCCCCATGTAATCTAATAATTTTTTACCATGCATGAATTGACTGGAATCGATTAGAATTATGCGTTATATGGCATGTAGTATTTAGACATCCACTCCTTTTTTGTCGTTTAATAATATAGTTGCAACAAACATGCCAATCTTTAGAAAAAAACAAAATGTGATAAAATAGAGTCAGTTCATATTAAAAACGCTTTCACTAAATATATTGGATGCAAAAAAACAGCTGCAAATTTGCGATTTTGCGCAAATTTTGCTTAAAGAATGCTCGGGGGGATGAGGGTAATGCGAATTTCAGATATGGGCTCTGTATTTGCACAAATGAATGAGGGTGTGCTGCTTCTTGATGGGGAAGGCAATGTTATATATGAAGCGGGGGATGTTGCCGCAAGCTTATCTAATTTATTGTCTGTGAGCAGCGGGGCAGATTCAATAATAATAGACGGTAAAACGTATGAATTGAAAGTTCAGGAAGTAGTTGTCGGAAACAGACAAGTAACTATTATTCTCGTAAATGAGGATGATAGAGGTACTAAGCTGGCCGCGTTGGAGCAAATCGTTGATTCCATCAACCAAGGAATCATGGCGAGCGATTCTGAGGGCAGGATTTTCATTTACAATGAAGCTCAAGAAAAACTGGAAAATATGAAAAGGGACGATGTGATCGGAAAGTATTTGTGGGAGGTTTATCGGATCGACCCCAAGACATCAGAGCATAGAGGGGTCTATAGAACAAGGGAGCCGATCATCGGCCAATACAGGGCGCATGCATACATAGACGGCGAGCCGCAATATACAACTTATAGCACCTATCCTTTAGTGAAAAACGACAAATCTCTCGGAGCTTTCTCCATATGTATGAATGATACGAAACTAAAAAAATTGCTTCATGAAACAGTGGAGTTGAAAAGGAAGCTTTTTCAACCGCCAAAAGCAAAAAACGAAACGGATAATGGTACATCTTTTAGCTTCGAAGATATAAAAGGAGAAAGTAGTGAGTTAAATAAGCTGATACAGGAAGCGCAAAATTTTGCTGTATATAATACCGATGTCTTAATTGTCGGGGAGACCGGAACGGGGAAAGAACTATTTGCCCAAAGCATCCATAACTTCAGTCCACGGGCAAACAGCCCTTTTATTGCAGTTAACTGCGCTGCAATCCCGGAAACCCTGCTGGAAAGCACGTTGTTTGGAACAACAAAAGGAGCATATACTGGGGCGGTAGATCAAGCAGGTCTCTTTGAATATGCCCAAAAGGGCACACTGTTCCTGGATGAAATCAACTCGATGCCAATGTCTTTGCAAGTAAAGCTCATTAGGGTACTAGAGGAGAGAAAAGTAAGAAGAGTGGGCTCAAACATTGTCACCCCGGTTAATTGTCAAATTATCACAGCATCCAATGAAGATCCGCAGGTCCTCATAAAAAAAGAAAAATTACGCCTGGATTTGTATTATAGAATTGCAAAGACTTGTTTGCTTATTCCACCGCTTAGAAGCCGGCAAAAAGACCTTACATTTTATTTTCGATATTTTATTAGTAAATGCAATGAGAAATTCAATAAACATATAAGGGGAATATCAAATGAGTTGGAAGAGTTGTTTTTACAATATGATTGGCCCGGAAATGTTAGGGAATTGGAGCATGTAATGGAAAATATCGTATTACGAACGGATCCCTCTGATCAGTATCTTGATTTAAAGCATGTTCCCGATTATCTAAAAGCAATGATGGAAAACGAAGAAGAGAAAAGGAAGTCCATCGGGCAACAGGAAGACACGGTTAAAAGCGTGCAAAAATTGTCAGAGGACAACATAAAAAACGAACTAGAAAAAACGAACTGGAATATTACGCAAGCTGCGAGAAACTTTGGACTATCACGTCAAAACCTGCAGTATTATATAAAAAAATTCAATTTAAAAAAAGAAGAAGATGTAGTTGAAAAATAAAAAGTCCAATTCATTTGTGAATTGGACTTACCCTTGTCAAGGTATCGGATGCGGCGTCTCCGCAGTAGTTATGCTCTCTTTTTCAACCGTCAGCTGTTCAAGCTTCTCACGGTTGACTTCAAATCCAATCCCCGACCCTGTGTGCACCTGGATGATTCCGTGATCCATGGTGACTTCAGGTTGGATGATATCTTCGTCCCAATAGTGGGAAGAAGGAGCGGTATCTCCCGGAATTGTAAAGTTTGATAGGGAAGTCAACGCGATGTTGTGAGCACGACCGATCCCTGTTTCCAGCATTCCGCCGCACCAGACTGGTACTCCGTTATCCCTGCACAGATCGTGGATCCGGATAGATTCACCCAATCCTCCAACACGGCCAATTTTAATATTGATGATGCGGCAGCTGCCCAGTTGCAGGGCTTTCCTCGCATCTTCCAGGCTATGAATACTTTCATCCAGGCAGACCGGAGTCTGGATTTCTTTTTGCAGTGTCGCATGGTCAATAATATCATCATGGGCAAGCGGCTGCTCGATCATCATGAGATTATATTGATCGAGCTTTTTCAAATGCTCGATGTCGTTTAATGTATAAGCAGAGTTGGCGTCAGCCATCAAAGGAATGTCCGGGAATTCTTTGCGGACCGCTTCGATATAATCCAAGTCCGCTCCAGGAGCAATTTTCACCTTTAGCTTTCTAAATCCTTCGTCCACATACTCGCCGATTTTCTCCACCAATTTTTCAGGAGTCGCCTGGATTCCAATGCTTTTTCCAACCTCGATTTCCGTTTTTGTTCCACCGATCAGCTCAGATAGAGGCATGTTGTTTTTCTTCGCAAAGACATCCCAAATTGCTGTTTCAATCGCAGACTTCGCAATCTGGTTTCTTCTGACGAAGGTGAGCATGTCATGGACATCCAGCGGATGCTCAATCGTTTTATGAATGATCTTTGGAATGAGGAAATCTTTCAACATATAGACAGCAGTATGTGTGGTTTCCTCATTATAATAAGGTTCATCACTTGTTGTCGTTTCTCCCCAACCGGAAATCCCTGATTCATCAATGGCTTCCACAAGACAAATATGCTTCTCCTCGAATGTGCCGAAGCTCGTTGTAAAAGGCGCAACCAATTTCATTTTTACTGTATGAAGGATAACTTCTTTAATTTTTACGGGTTTCAATGCTGGCTCTCTCCTTTTTGGCTATCACTTGAACAATTTCTGCAATTATATCAATTCCATTAAATAAAGCTTCACGATTAAAAGTCATATGCGGATGGTGGAGCCCGGGTTTCAAATCGCATCCAAGCCCGATCATCGTTGCTTTCAATTCCGGTTTTTTGATCGTGTAAAAATGGAAATCGTCTCCGCCCGGTGTTATCAGCGCTTCCATCGTCTTTTCAGGACCCAATACATTGGAAATTGCCTGTCTGGAAATCTCTTCGGCTTCTGGAGCAACTTCCGCTGCTGGAATTCCGTAATCATCGGTAATTTTTATTTTTGATTGAAAAAGCTTCTCCGTAGCTTCCAATGTTTCATAGACTTTTTCGGTTAACTGTTTCATATGCTTGTTCGTCTGTGCTCTCAGGTCAAAAGCCAATGAGGCTTGGCCCGGGATGATGTTTGTGCTTTTTCCGCCAGCGTGGAACTTTGTGACTTTTACAGAATACGGCACAGTGGGATCCAGGTGGATGGCGTTAATTGCATTCACAATGTGAGTTCCGACATCGATGGCATTACTCGTCAGATGAGGTCTTGCTCCGTGAGCATCGTCACCGATAATGTCACATTCGATTGAATTGGCGGCCCCATGAATGATTGCTGGGGTTGCATACCCGTCCGGTGCCTCCTGTACGGGACGCAAATGGATACCGAATAAATAATCCACGTCATCGACAGCGCCTTTTTCAATCATTTTCAGCGCTCCGTCACCGACCTCTTCCGCCGGTTGGAAAATAAAACGGATTGTCACTAGGTCCTTAATGGAAGGATCTTTAGCTAGTTTCCATAAAGTGCCGAGCACCATTGTCATGTGGGCATCATGGCCGCATGAGTGGTTGGCCTGGAACTTTCCGTCCACTTCCTGCCATAGGGCATCCATATCCGCGCGTACCGCGACAACCGGTTTGCCGTTTGCAACATCGCCGAAATCAGCTATGACGCCTGTACAATCGCTGAATGTCTGCACTTTGCAGCCTGCTTTTTCAAGATGCTCTTTAATAAATCGGTTAGTATTCTCCTCCTCCCAGCTGAGCTCGGGATGAGCGTGAAGGTAATCAAAGGTGTCATAAACGTGCTGTCTAAATTGTTCGTCTGGCATACTTGGTGATTTCCTTTCCAAATAACGTATTTGTGTGAAAAGCAGGTGATTCCGCTTTTACAGTATGTCTGATGGTTTATTATATGAAAAATGGGTATGAGAAGTCGCCCTGGATAGCTGTCAACAGCCGAAAAAAGGCGAATGACCATCCATTCATATTTGGCGCCTATTTGTTTCACATAATATTGTGCGGGCATGATGTTCTACTATAAATTATAGGCTTCTAGAATAGGGGAATCAACTGATCGAGTGAAATTGTTTGGAAAGTCTGAAAGATGGAATTGTTTCGGAGACTTTTTTATAAAAAAAGAAGGAATGAACGCGGGACATTTATTTAATACTTTTGGTGGTTTCTTTTATTGAGTGCATGGGCGAGTACCATGACATCTTCCATGATATCGGCCTTTTTATTGTGTGGAGAGCGCTCGTAGTCATTGAGCAGACGGCGCATCTCTCTAACGAAAAGTTGACTTTCTTCTGTGATAAACATAAGGTGGCCCCCGTAATACTATGTTTTTAAAAAATTCAAAGTTCGTGGCACAAGATTCATCGCGGCAGGTTCCCTCATCAATTCCTCCTTAAGAATCTATTCTTCCTATATCCATTATTTCAGTTTTTAAACATTTGTAACATTATTGTCATATTCACTGTAGTGGTTTCCTCTCCTTATACCGTCTAATAGAGGAAAGGATACAAAAGAGAGAATTTTGAATCCTTTTGATCGTTGAATCGTTATCATTCATTGTCGGGTTCTTAAGGGTTCCTGAAAAAAGGAAGAACCAATTACTTGCTAGGGGGAAATATTGTGAAAAAGAAAGCCTGGATATGGGCAGCAGGTTCTATTGTTGGGGTATTGGTGTTGGCGCTTGTGGTCACATTTGTTGTTAGGGCCCAAGCTGGAAAAGTGGCAGGAACCGAGGTTGAAGAGCCGGTGACTGTTCAAAAAGTATCGGAGCGGGAGCTGAGCGAAACCATTTTGGTGACTGGAAAAATTGTGCCGGAAGATGAGCAAAAAGTGTTTTTGGAGCCGGACAAGGGGGAAGTGACGGAATTCAAAGTGAAGGAAAACCAGAAAGTGAAAGCCGGAGACCCTCTATTTGTCTATGATTCTTCCAAATTACAGTCAGAATATAATAAAGCCGTCAGAGAAAGGGATCTGGTGGCAAAAAGGTCCCAAACAGAAATCAATCAGATAGCAGATATGAACAAACGGATTTCAAATGCGAAAAAAGCACCTACTTCTTCAGGAGATGGGGAAGAGAGCGAAGTGCCAGCGGGTGACGTGGACGCCCTGACAAGCGAGAAGCTTGAAATGGAAATCCAGCATGAAAGTACAAAATCGGAAATTGAATCCGCTCAGGAACAGATCAATGATTTAAATGAACAAATTAATGAAATGACTATCACAAGCAAAATTGACGGAATCGTGGTAAAAGTGGACCGGAACGCGGTGAGTACGGAGGGCGCCGCTGCAGGCCCGGCTGTACATATTATCTCAAGCCAGCCGTTTAAGGTTATCGGATCGATGAGCGAGTTTGACACAGTGAAAATTAAGGAAAAACAAGCGGTGATCATTCGTCCGAAAGTTTATAAGGACAGAGAGTGGAAAGGCGTTATCGAATCGGTTTCCCAATTTCCGAATGAAGAGGGTGGAGAAGAGGAATTTGCCGGCGGCGGAGGCGGTGGTGGGGTCACCATGTATCCATTCAAGGTTGCCATAACGGACGATACGTCTGAACTCCGTCAAGGCTTCCATGTTTCATTGGAAATCAAAATTGACGGAGACGGAAAGAAATTGGCCATCCCTCATGCAGCGATAAAGGAAGAGGGCGACATTAGTACAGTTTTTGTGCTGGAAGATGGAATATTAGAAAGCCGTGAAGTAAAAACAGGTGTATCTAATGATGAATACATCGAGATTAAAAAGGGCCTGAAAAAAGATGAGCTTGTTGTGATTGCTCCCCATGAAGGCATGCACGAAGGAATGGAAGTGACCACCTTTGATGAAGTTGAGTGAGATTACAAAGGTGTACGGGAATGGGTCACTCCAGGTTCCGGTCCTCCATGGCATTGATTTGTCTGTCGAAGACGGTGAATTTATCGCCATCATGGGGCCATCGGGATCAGGGAAATCCACGCTGATGAATATCATTGGTTTCCTTGATTACCCAACAGCCGGCACGTTTGAGCTGAATGGGGAAAATATCAGTTCAGCGAAGGAGAAGCAGCTGGCACTGCTGCGAAATAAACATATTGGATTTGTATTCCAGCAATTCTTTTTGCTGCCGAGACTGAATGCCTTGAAAAATGTGGAAGCCCCACTTATATATGCGGGTGTTCCCAAGCGGGAAAGAACGGAAAGGGCTATACAGATGCTGGAAAAAGTAGGGTTGGGTGATCGCATGAAGCATTTGCCCAACCAGCTTTCGGGAGGACAGAAGCAAAGGGTGGCGATTGCCCGCGCTCTTGTGAACAACCCGACGCTCATTCTGGCGGACGAGCCTACAGGTGCTCTTGATTCAAAAACAAGCGCACAAATTATGGAGTTACTTGTCCAGCTAAATCAGGAAGGGAAAACGGTCATCATCGTCACTCATGAAGAGGAAATCGCGGATTACACAGATAGGATTATCAACTTGAAGGATGGAAAGATCATAGATGACCGGAGGACAAGGCCATGAATATATGGGAAAGCTTCAAAGTCGCCCTGTCGTCAATATGGAACCACAAAATCCGGTCTATTTTAACGATGCTTGGAATCATCATTGGGGTAGCGGCGGTCATTGTCATCGTGGCGATTGGTCAAGGTGCAAAGAAGCAGATGACAGATGAATTATTCAGCACGGATAAAAATGTCGTGGAGCTTTATTTCGAACCGATTCAGACGGAAGATGAAATGGACATGTTCTGGCAAGAGCCCGAATTGACCTCTGAGGATTTGGAGTTTTTAGGAAGCGTGCAGGGAGTCAAGTCTGTCCTGGCCACTAATCAAGGCTGGGGATCCCTAATGATCAACGACAAGCAGGGGGAGATGGATACAATCACTGGTGTGGACGGCGAATATTTTACCGCTCGAAACATTCAAACGGTGGAAGGTCGTCCTCTGAATGATCGGGACAACGATGGTTTGAACCGTGTGGTAATGATTGATACGGTTGCTAGAGATAAGTATTTCAAAGCCTCGGATGATGCCGTTGGGGAAATCATTGATTTGAATGGAAACCCTTATAAAATTGTGGGGGTCTATGAATCTCCGATTCCAGAGCAATTTCGTTGGTCTGAAAATGGAGAAATGGTCATGCCGAGGTCAGTCGTTTCCATGATGTTTGGAAACAGAGAAATTGAACAGCTGGCCATCATCGCAGACGATCCGGAACGGATTTCTGAAATCGGGATGGGAGCGGCTGCTGCTCTGACAGAACACAAAAAAATGGAAGACGGCCAATACTCCATTCATGACTTTTCCGAATATGAAAAGGAAGTAGAAACGGTCATCACAATGATGACACTGTTCATCGGAAGCATCGCAGCCATTTCTTTGCTAGTCGGCGGAATTGGGGTCATGAACATCATGCTCGTATCCGTGACAGAGCGGACGAGGGAAATCGGTCTCCGCAAAGCCCTAGGAGCCACGAGGGGAAAAATCCTGCTTCAATTTCTTATCGAGTCCATCACTTTAACATCATTGGGCGGACTTATCGGAATCGGCCTGGCAGCGGTTGGAGCTTTACTCGTTACAATGCTCTCTCCGATCACAGCCATCATCAGCCCAGTCGTTGTTCTGATTGGTGTCGGATTCTCGGCATTTATTGGTATCGTTTTTGGCATACTGCCTGCCAACAAAGCATCCAAGCTGAGTCCAATAGATGCGCTGCGATATGAGTAGAAATAGAGAAGAGCCTCCGATTAAATTGGAGGCTCTATCTTTTAAACCAGTCGGCATTTTTATCCATATGTACAAACGGAATATCCGTGCCGACCTCACCTGAGATTTGTTTTTCATCAATATTCTTGCCGCTCAGCCAGGTTCCAAAATCAAATTCCATCGGTTCCTGATCTCCGCCAAGCGCCATCCACGTTTTCATTTCTTTTGGAAAATAGGCGGACGTATGAATCGTCCCGGCCCAACTGCTATATAAATCTGAAAAAACTCCCTTATCCGTATCGTTGAGGAGGCGGAAAGCGTTGTATGCATCGGAAGCGGGGTTTTTTTGAATTTCTTCCAGCCGGCGCTCGGAATCCGCGAGGTGATGCCGATTCTCATGTTTTAACACTTCAAAATGATTCGTGCAGACATTCGATTGCCTTACCTTGATCTCCCTTGGAGTGGCCTCCACGATGTACGTTTCGCCGCTGCGGTCATACACGATATAGCTGAACGAATGCCGGTGCGGAATTTCTTTTAACAGAGAAACGGCTTCCTGCACATTAGCGCACGTCTCTAAAACGAGCCTTCCGATCATTCCACAAATAAATCCGTCTTTAGGCTTTTTCCGATTCATAAAATTGTAGCCCATGGCCAGCCCCTTTTCATTCAGTCCATCCGAACGCCCGGTAATTCTTTGGCTCGGTCCAGCAGTCGCATAACCGCCGTCTGACGGCTGAAAAAACAAGTAACGCCCTTCGTACGTCTTCGGATGATAATCATAATTGCGGATCATATAGCCGTCACCGGTCAATATTGAGCATCCTGATTTAGGGATTTCCAACCGGTACCCGCCAAACTCCGTGAGCGCACGTTCGATAGGCCACTCCAGTGCCTCTTGGAGCCCAAGGATTTCATCCCAAATGCCGGGGGCAATGGATACGATGGCTGCTTTTGCTTCCTTGGCATCAATGGTAAACCTGGGCCTGCGCACCTTCCATTGATTCTCCCGGTTTTTCAAGGTAAGAGAATCTTTTAGAAGCTGTCCCTGCATGTAGCCGAAATCGGAGTGGGATCCTCGGAACTGGATAATATCGGTGTAGATTTTTTTCATAGCGGCCTCCTTTCTTATGGTTAAGCGTATAATAAAGTTTTATGCTTGTCGATAACGTGTTAATCGTAAATGCTTCGTCCAGCTCCAGCGCCTATCGACTAGCAGACTTCGCGCCTCTGGTGCTCCTGCGGCGCAGCTTATTCAAGGAAGTAAAGCTCACCTCGTCGCAAAGCGCAGGAAGCTTCTCGAAGAAGCAGCTTGCCTACGATAAGTCAACATCGGCTCCTTCGTCGCCGTGTTTCCTTTATCTCGTTGGAGGCACTATTGTCTAGTTGCAGACGGCAGGGGCTCGAGGTCGCTTCGGTCAATCCAATGAAGTCAAAGAACGACTTCACTGGATCGCCCTCCAGCGCTTGTCGCCCCTTAACGGCCGTCTTCCACATTTCAGCTTAGTCTGTACGTCGATGAACAGGCGCTTGCGCTTTTGTTTTTAAAGATTATTTTAGAGGAAAGACAGGGGTGATACAAATGAAGGAAGTGGAAGCTCTTAGGAATGAGAAGATTATCAAGGGATCCTAAACGTGTTTTGTTTTAACTTTATGGAAAAGGGGTAGAGATGCAAGGTAGATAAATTTCTGCTCAAATTAGGTTGGATAGCGAGTGTGGCTATCATGATACTTGGCGAAGGCGGTGCCGGTATTGATGCATTTGAAAGGAATGCATAGTTTTTTATGAGCAGAGTTTGTCTGATTAACGTATCGATACGGAAGTGTATGTCCTTTCTTAAGAATGGGTTGTACATACCAATTGGATCTGCAGCGGATCGGATATAACTCAGTAACAGTTTTTTTATACATGAGATGAAGCAAGCTTGCTGACAGTATGAATGAAAGGCCGCCATTACGGCGCTGAAATCAAACATTCAAAAAGGGGTTAGCCGGGTGCGCCTGGTTGGCCTTTTCTTGTTCTCCAGGAAATCTGGCTTCCTAATTGGTGCCCATGCTTTATTTCTGGCATTTAGTTAGATCTCGTCCGTTTTCTTAAAAAAAGGAGGTCAAATCTGTTGGAAATCTATACAATCGGCCACTCCACGCATACGGAAGAGGAGTTTCTGGACATGCTGAACCATTGCGGAATTGAAATGGTGGCGGACGTTCGTGCTTTTCCCGGCAGCCACAAGTTTCCTCACTTTTCCATAGATCATATGCCGGGCTGGCTTGGCGAGAATCAGATTGAATATAAGCATTTCCGCAAGCTCGGAGGCAGACGGAAAAAATCCAAGGAGACAGACCCGGAAATAAACGGCGGGTGGAACAACCGCTCTTTTCATAATTATGCGGATTATACGCTGACGGAGGAATTCCGGCAGGGGATTGACGATTTGACGGAGGAAGCGTCAGTGAAAAGGGTCGCCTATTGTTGCTCGGAGAGGCATCCTGCACGTTGCCACCGGCTGCTGATCAGCAATTGGCTTTCTGCTGAGGGATGGAAGGTAAAACATATTATTGACGGAAATAAAGGAGAAATCGATGTGGTCGACCATAAGCTTGGCAAATGGGGAGCGGAGCCGGTCATTTTGGAATCCGGCATCCCCGTCTACCCAAAAACAGATTCGACATAATTCGGGGAAGCTCGAGGAGTGACAGGCACCAAAAAAGACGCCCCCTCGGGGCGTCTTCCGCTTGTCCAGATCCAGCGTCCAGCGACTAGCAAACTTCGCACTCCTTCACTACGATAAGTCAACATCGGCTCCTTCGTCGCCGTGTTTCCTTTATCTCATTGCGGAGTGCTCCAGTTTGTACGTCGCTAAACGGACGCTTCTTCTTTTCTTATCAAATCAACAAATGGAAAAGAGTGCTGTCCTTGTTCACTTCTGTATAGGAAATGTTCCTTTGCTCCATCCGCTCAATCAGTCCAGCATAGTCCTCACGGCGTTTTAATTCGATACCGACTAAGCCTGGGCCTCTTTCTTTGTTGTTTTTCTTTGTATATTCGAATGTGATAATATCATCGTCAGGTCCAAGCACTTCGTCCAGGAATTCCCTAAGTGCACCTGCACGCTGCGGGAAATTCACGATGAAATAATAGAGTAATCCTTCGTAGATCAATGACTTCTCCTTGATTTCCTGCATTCTGCTGATGTCGTTGTTGCCGCCGCTGATGACGCAGACAACCGTTTTTCCTTTGATTTGGTCTTTATAAAAGTCCAATGCTGCAATTGGCAGAGCACCTGCCGGCTCAGCAATGATAGCGTGCTGGTTGTAAAGGTCCAGGATGGTCGTGCATACCTTACCCTCCGGCACAGCAACAATATCGTCGACATATTTCCGGCACAGTTCGAATGTTTTCTGTCCGACACATTGGACTGCCGCCCCGTCAACAAATTTGTCAATGGCGGGAAGGGTAGTTACGTTATTATTTTCCAAAGCAGCTTTCATGCTCAATGCTCCGGCTGGTTCAACGCCGATCATTTTTGTGTGAGGGGACACATTTTTAATATAAGTGCCCACTCCAGCCATCAATCCGCCGCCGCCAATACTTCCGAAGACAAAGTCGACTGGCTCATGGATATCATTCATCACTTCGACCGCGACAGTTCCCTGTCCGGCGATAATATCGTGGTCGTCAAATGGATGGATAAAAATACGATCTTCTTTTTCAGCATACTTATTTGCCTGGGCGGAGCTTTCATCGAACGTGTCGCCAGTCAATACAACCTCTACATAATCACGGCCAAACATTTTTACTTGGTTGATTTTTTGTTTAGGAGTTGTTTGCGGCATGAAAATGGTTCCTTCAATTCCCAAAGAAGCGCAGGCATACGCGACTCCCTGTGCATGGTTGCCGGCACTGGCGCATACGACGCCTTTTTCACGTGCATCATTCTCAATCGTTTTTATTTTATAATAAGCACCACGAAGCTTGAAGGAGCGAACGTGCTGCAGATCCTCTCTTTTCACATACACATTGCAATCATACTTTTCTGATAATCTTTCGTTTTTCTGCAAAGGTGTATGTGCCACTACATCTTTTAAAAACTGATACGAGATGAGAATATCTTCCAAATTTAAAGTTTTCGTCTTTTCCTCCGTTGTGTTCATGGCGTCATCTTACCTCCGCTTTCGTATAAACATTTCTATATTATAGCATGAATGTGTGAAGATTAACACAGGAGTTTTCTAAATATTTAGGGGGAACGGTTACATTAGAACATAGGTAAATTCCGCATGAATATGACTAATAATTTCCAGCATGCCAGGATGAAAGGTAGTGGACGCTTCACTTACAGCAAAGGTTTTTGTCTGGTAAGGGACGATGTCATCACTGGTGATTTCTGTAACCGAAAGCGGCACTTTGGATAACTGCACGTTCAACGTTTCAGCAATGGACTCCGCTTTCCGGCGGGCGTCCACAACTGCAAGGGACAATGCCTGTCTGTAAAGTCGGTCGTAATCTGAGGTTTTGAAAGTGATGCTTGATACAACATTGGCACCATTATTTACGGCGGTATCGACAATGGTTCCAGCCCTGGCGATTTCCCTGACTGTAATCAAAAGCATGTGATCAACCTTGTAGCTCCTGAAGATCTGTTTGCCTTCCATATAGTCATACTGTGGATGGATGGAATAATCGATAGTTTGTACGTCATTATCCTGTATTCCCGCACTCATCAGCGCTTTTTTGATATTGGAGATGGCCCTTGCACTTTCCTCCTGCGCCACGCTCAATAAGGCATTTTCCGTAGAAACCCCTAATCTGACTTCCGCAATGTCCGGCTCAACAGTAATTTTTCCTTTACCGGATACTTTAATGATGTTCGGCTTTCTTTTCGTTGTTCTGTATGGAGATTGATAGTACAAGAGAGTCTCCCCGCTTTCGAGTTTGTTTTAATAAAAAATTTCTAAAGGACTTGAAGTTGACGCTACGTCAACTTGTATAATGGCATTAGAAAAAAGAGATGGGGTGTTCAGTATGATCACCATCAGCCAATTATCGAAAAAAGCCAATGTGACCCCGAGAACTTTGCGCTACTACGATTCAATTGATTTATTAAAACCGTCCGGTGCTACTGAAGGCGGACATCGCACATACAATGAAAAAGATATTTTAAAGCTCCAGCAAATTCAATTTCTAAAGAAGGTCGGCTTTTCTTTAAAGGAAATTAAACAGCTGATTGAAAATGAAGACTTGGATTCTATCGAGTATTTGGAAAATCAGCTGAATTATATCCGGTCGGAAAAGAAGGCCCTTGAGAAAATGGAAAGGGATTTGACAGGGCTTCTTCATTCTTATTCCATCGAAGGCCGGCTGAATTGGGATCTTATTTTTCAAATGCTGCAGCACCAGCAAACGGGTCAGATGGAGATGAAAAGACTCTCAAAACGCTGGTTTGGCGAAAAAGCGGTTGAAGTGAACGAAAAGCTTCCTAACCTAAACGACAATGACAGCGAGACAAAGGAATGGATTGATTTGTTAACGAAAATTCAAAGCGTAATGGACCAATCCCCTGATTCTGAAGAAGTACAAATGATTATCGAAGAAATATGGTTAAAATCAGAAGTGCTATTTGGAAAAGATGAACAGCTTCAACAGCAATTATGGGAAGTCCGGAAATCGCCGGAAAAGTCGTTGCAGCTTGGGTGGTACCCGCTGGATGAAAAACTTCTCCTGTTTCTAGACCGGGCCTTTGCCGTATATGAAGCAAGGAGGAACCAGACATGACTGAATTCATCCTTCACTATAAATGGTTATTCCTTATCATGGGAGAAATCATATTTTGGGTAAGTCTTTTTGGTTTTTTTATCGTCAGATATGCTTTGGGATGGGAAAAACTCAGTAAGTACTTTATTTTCCTTTGGCTTTTTAGTGATGCCTGGCTATTGATTCTCGGCATAATGGACTATAGGAGTACGGGCACATTTGATACGTTCCAAGTCGTTATTCTCATCTTTCTATTTTATGCGGTGACATTCGGAAGGAATGATATGAGGAGGCTCGACCGCTGGATGAAAAGAACCATCAAAAAATGGAAAGGCGAGCCTCCCGATGAAGCGGAAAAAATTGAAAAACTTTCCGGCATGAGTTACGCAATCATGCAGGGGAAGGAATTCGCCCTTCACGTAGCCATGTTTGCCGCTGTGATCGCTGTCTTAAGTTTCTTTATGGATTTTCGTGGATTCAATTATTTTTTTGCGAACGGTTCCGGAGACATCATCGAAACAGTAATAAAAAACGGCTGGTTTGTTGAGCCTACAGTCGGGAAAATCACCGGCGTTTGGACGCTTATATTAATCATAGACGCTGTCATTACAGTTTCATATTTTATAATTCCAAAGAAAGCTTGAGAGAGGGCACGCTTATAGGATGCCCTCTTTTTTATTATGGGAAAAATCCGCAACGGATTCTTTTCGGAACGGTTTAACCAAGCTGTAAATAGCCGGTACGATGAATAGAGTCAAGAAAGTTGAGCTGGCCAGCCCTCCAATCACAACAATTGCAAGTGCCCGGGAAACGACTCCGGCTTCGGATGAGATAGCTAGGGGCAATAGGGCAACCATTGTGGCGATGGCTGTCATTAGGATTGGCCGGACACGCGTCACGCCGCCTTCCATCAAAGCTTGTCTGCGGTTCATTCCTGCTTTCTCGTTTCGTTTTACGCGGTCAAGAAGGACAATTGCGTTCGTTACGACGATTCCGTTCAGCATTAGTAAACCAATCATTGCAGGCATGCCGATCGGTTCACCGAGGGCGAACAGGCCACCAATGGCTCCGATGATAGAAAACGGTATGGCGGCTAAAATGACGAAAGGCATCACAGCTTCACCGAAAGCAAGAAGCATGACAAAATACACAAGGATCACGCTGACCGCTAATGCGATCCCCATATTGATGAAGCCTTCCCGCATTTCTTTTGCTGCACCTTCAGATGTCAATGTTATGCCTCGCGGAAGATCGAGTTCATCGATTGCTGCAAAAGCATCGTTTGTCACCCGTGATTGGTTCTCGTCCGTAATGGTTCCGTACACCTGTAAATATTCCTTTTGGTCAAGGCGGGAAATGTCTATGGCTCCCAGCGTTTGTTTTATATTACCGAGTTCCTTAAGCTTGATAGGCTGACCCAACTGGTTTGTTATTTCCTGCTCCTCAAACTTTGATACATTGGACATGTTGTCGGAATGCAGCTGAAGGATGACATCCGCCGGCTTTTTTTCGATGTCTATGCTCGTAATTGTGCTGCCTTCAATCATTGTTCGCAGGCTCATCGCAACCCCGGCAGGTGTTAGACCATTTTCGGCCAACGCACCGTGATTGAAGTCAATGTTTACTTCCGGCTTTTGACCTTCAGAAGAGCTTCGTACATCTGCAAGGCCATCCACCTTCTTGAGTGCCTGTAAAATCTGTTCGGACGCTTTGGAAATCGCCTCTGAATTAGGCCCATTTATGATAATCCTAAAATGAGAATCGACCCTCATCCCGCCAATGCCCACCAGTACAATGCTTTCTGCGTCCTTAATATTTGCAAAATCGCTTCGCAATTCATCTCCCAGGTTGTCAACATCTGTCTCTTTTTTGACTTGATAGGTGATTTGGCCATGTTCATCACCGGCAGTTGTATAAATCTGTATGACATCCGGGTGTCCTTCCAATGTTTCTTCCACCTGCTTGACTACACGTTCCGTCTTTTGAATGTTGGAGCCGATTGGCATGTCTATTTCTATGTTGAAGCTGGTGGCTTTTTCGTTTGGCAGGAAGTTGAAGCCGATCCATCCCATGGCGGGTATCGCCGCACTTCCTGCTAAAAGCACTATGGATAGGGCAAGTGTGATCAGCCGGTGGTCAAGCACCCAATCCAGCACGCGCCGGTAAAGTCGTTGAATTCCATTCTCCTTATGTTCCGTATGCTCCAGCTTGAGCAGGAAGAGACGGGATAATAGCGGCACCGCCGTAATGGCAACAAGAAGTGAGAAGAGCAGGGACACGACAACAGTCCAGGCTAGCGGGACAAAAAACTTTCCGACGATGCCAGGGACGAAAGCAAGCGGCAGGAAGACGGCGACGGTTGTCATTGTTGAAGACGTAATGGCTACAGCCACTTCCCTGGTGGAGTCCTCCACAAGCTCCGGACTTCGGTTCTTTGATATACGGACCCGGCGAAACACGTTTTCGATCACAACGATAGAATCATCGATCACACGGCCCACCGCAACGGCGATCCCGGCTAAAGTCATCATATTTAATGAATAGCCAAAGTAATTCAATACGATGAATGAGGCGCACATCGACAGCGGTATGGAAATGACCGCAATGATCGTGGACTGTATGTTGCGTAAAAATAGAAGTGTAACAATTGCGGCCATTAAAGCACCGAGAAGCACTTCACGCAGCATTCCATTGACGGATTTCTCGATTTCGCCGGATTGGTCGATCAGCAGTTCTTGGTTGATGCCGGTCGGAAGCGTAAGTTCATCCATTTCCTTCTTGACGTCCTTGACTATGCCGACAACGTCTTCGCCGCCTTTGGCCGTAACGCTGACCGTGACAGCAGGCTCCCCGTTCATTCGGGAGATGGAGTGGCTCTTCGCTTCAAATGAAATATCGGCGATATCGCTTAAGCGGAAGGTCTCCAGCATGCCGCCTGCTTCTTGCAGTGATTCAGGTGTTGGTACCGCCGTAAGCTGTATATTACGGACGTCCTCCAACGACGCCATCTGTTCATCCAAACGAATGGGCAATACATCTTTAGGTGTACGGATATCTCCAATCGGGATGGACACATGGTTGGCCGTAATCATTTGTTGAACTTGATCAAGAGTAAGGCCTTTTTTCTTCAAATCATCCGGGCGTACGCTTATGTATACATTTTTTTTCTGTTCTCCCCGAACTGTGACTTGATCGATCCCTTTAACAGAGCGTATGGCAGGTTCTGCTTCATCCTGGACAAAACGCTGAACCTTGGATTGGTCTGCACCGCTGAATGAAATCATATAAATGACATCGTCCAATGATTCTCTGAAAAAATGTGGTTCTTTTATCGTTTCAGGTAGGTTGGCTTTAGCGACAATATTCCTGACTTCCTCTTCAAGGGCGTCCATATCTGCGGACATATCCGCTTTGATCATTCCGTGGAAATTATTCGGATTTGCCCAAGAATAAACACTGACAGCTCCTTCAATATTGGCAAACTCTTTTTCCAAAGGCTCTCCAATATCCCGCATCGACTGCTCGGGCGAAGCTCCGGGATAGATGATATTTACGTGGAAATATGGAATATCGACATCTGGGTATTTCTCCATCTTCATTTGGCTGACTGAAAAAAGCCCGCCGCCGACAAGCAGGAAAATCAGGATAAAAACTGCCAGCGTATTTTTCATACTAAAGCGAATCAGTGACTTCAATTAAATGCCCCCTTTATATTTTTTTCTTATCTGGAAAACGAGTTTATCTAGTCTCAAATCAAATTTGCCTGTTCAAATGAAGGAAATTCAATCTGGATGGAGTAGTTTCAGAAGTTGGAGGTGATTGTAAGAAGGCCGAATCTACCTTCGGCTTGATGTCAGTCATCGTGGTGTCAAACTCTTCTTGCAAGCACGATTCGATAATATGTAACCAGCGTTGATGATATGCATGCTGTAGGAGAAATTTTCGTTAATCAAATCATAACACTTTTGAAAAAATAATAGTTCGAAAGTAACGAAATTTCGGTATGTTTTATAGAAAAGAATTTCTACAAAAAAGCACTTTGGCTTTATGTCAAGGTGTGGAAAAAAGTAATCATAAAGTTTTTCGTAAAACATGTCTGAACAATGATAAAATAATCGATATGGGTATTTTTAGGAGGGTTATGAGAACAGATGGATGAGAAGTTTAGTAGACCGAAGGGGTTTGGCCAGATTCTTGATCACACGTTCGGATTAAGCAAAAGGCATTTCAAGGACTTCTTTTTAATTTTACTTGTTTTCTTGGGTCCTATTTATCTGCTTCAGGCGTTTATCCAGCTAGTTTCGGGCGTCAGTTTTTTTAGAGAGGTCGGGGCAGGAGAGACATGGTTTGAACAGATGGTCATGAGTTTCGGCGAAACGGAAAACGCAAGCTTGGCGGCCGATTTAGGGATCGCATTAGTAGGGCTGGTTACAATTTTCGTGGCACCTGTTGCTACTGCGGCAATCATGTTTGCGATTGACCATTTGCGAAAAGGTGAGGATTATACGGTCGGTTCCGTGATTAAGCAGGCATTTTCACGATATTGGCCAATGCTTGGTAGCACAATCTTGTTTTGTTTGATTGCGTTTGGTTTGTTTGTTGTACCGGTGATTCTCGTAACGATTGCAGGTGTTGTCGGAGCGATTGTTTTTCCAATTGTCGGAATCATTTTGGCGATTGTGCTTTTCTTGGGATTTGCAGTCGGGATTGGACTTTTATTGACCCGCTGGAGCTTTTATTTCGGTGCTGTGATCTTCGAAGAGGAGACTCCCGGACTCTCACGCAGCTGGAAATTGACAAAAGGGCGGACTTGGGTGCTCTTTGGATTATTTATCATCTTCTCTTTGATTATCACCGTTATCAGCACTACGTTGGAATTGACCTTTGGAATGCTTCTTGGAAACAGTGTGCTGCTCTCACTCATTATCAGTGCAGCAAGCATCTTCACAACGATGATTTTTACCGTAGGATATGCCGTCATGTACTTTGACTTGAAGATCCGGAATGATGCCGATGATTTGAAAGAAATGATTGGGGAATATCACACACCACAAATTTAGGTCAGGTGATTGTTCATGTTGGATGCCGATCAGGCTAAAGAAAGGCTGCAGGAAATATTAAGCAGAACTGAATATACAATTTATGGCGATCAGTCGAAAAGTTTGCTGCAGACCTGGTGGGATAACGCCAAGGAATGGATGGCCGAGCAGCTTGAAAAACTTTTTCCTTCTTATGAAGCAACGAGCGCAGCAGCAGGCCCAGTTCTGACGCTGATCATTGTCTTGGTCGTCATCGCGCTTGGCGTAGCTGCATACTTCATCATCCGAAATACACAGCGGTCAAGAGCGCACCGCGATAAATCGCCACTCCAATCGATGAAGGAACTGGATTGGACATCCGATATGCATTTGTCCGAGGCGCTGAAACAGGAAGGCCAGCAGGAGTACTCACTCGCTGCCCGCCATTTGTTTTTGGCGCTCCTTCTTTATTTTCATAAAAAAGAATGGCTGGAAGCAAGGATCTGGAAAACGAATTGGGAGTATTATGATGAGTTAAGAAAGGTCAACAAAGAATGGGCAGACCAATTTTACCATCTGGCGCGTGTTTTTGATGAAGTGACTTACGGCGAGCGGCAGCTTGAAAAGCAAGAGTACGATCAGTTCCGCAAAGAAGCTTATGTGTGGCTGGAGGAGCCGCGGAAATCAATGGAAGGATAGGAGGGGCGCAAGAGTTGCAGAGATCAGGAAAAAGAACTTGGGTTTTACTTGTCATTTTTCTTTTATGTTTTTTTGCCGGCGGATATTTTTTACAGTCCCAGCAGCCTGCCGCCTATCCCGACTACGTTTCCGACTCACCTTCACCAACAGGCACAAAGGCTATGTATACATATTTAAAAGAAGAATCGGAATCTGTTCAGAGGTGGAAGAAGCCGCCGCAAGCATTGGATGGTGAAGACGGCGGAAAGGTTCTTGTCATGGTTGAGCCGCGGTTTATGCCGAAAACAGAAGAGTTGAAGACTTATGAGAAATTCATGGAATCTGGTAATACGATTTTGCTATTTCAGAAGAATCCGCAGGGGATGTTCGGTTTAAAGACAGACTTCGTTGAGGCAGAGCCGGAAAAAGGGGTTCTTTATGATAAAAATGATGTCAGGCGCAAGGCGGAGATGACGTACATGAACCGCCTGCAGACGAGTCAGAAGGATGACATCCTTTTATATGATGATGCCGGAACGATTGCGCTTGAGCGTCCGTTCGGAGAAGGCCGGCTTATCGTATCAGTTTTTCCGGAATGGATGACGAATGGAAAGATTCTTGATAAAGATCACGTGGAGCTCCTCGTTTCATTGATGAATGAAGCAGAAGGCGGGCAATTTTTATTTGACGAGTACATACATACGCCTCAGGGCGGGGAAAAAGCATTAAACGCCTATCCCATGTGGTTTTTGCTCATTATGTTCCAGGGAGCGATACTTGCCATCCTGTGGCTTTGGTACCAAGGGAAACGGTTTGGCCCGATATACAGCCCGAGAGAAGCGACTGTCCGATTCAGTGATGAGGGGATCCGAGCATTGGCTGCCTGGTATATGAGGAGCAGCCGCTACCATGATTCAATCGTTATTCAGGCGGATTATTTAAAATTTTTGCTGCAGGAGAGGTGGCACATTCCTTACCGAAAGGACTGGAAGGAACTGTCTGCCCTTTTGGAATGGAAATTTGGCGGCCAGATGGCTAAAAATGAGCTGGATTCCTTTTTGGCAGGTCTAACAAATGTTTTAAATAAAGAAAAGCTGAGCAAACAGGAATACTTATTATGGTCGAAGAAAATTGACCGGATGAGGAAAGTGGTGGAAGAGGGATGAGTACACAAGTATTGACTTTATTGGAAAAATACGAAGAGCGGATTTTGGGACAAAGCACGAATCTCAGACTCTTGCTGTCTGCAATTCTCGCGGGCGGCCACGTGCTTTTGGAAGGTGTGCCGGGAACGGGAAAAACAGCAACGGTCAGAACGCTTGCGGAACTATTGGGCGGACAATTCAGCCGTATTCAGTTTACACCCGACCTCCTTCCGAGCGATATTACAGGAAGTGTAATCTATAACGTGAAAGAGGGAACCTTCGACACGCTGAAAGGACCGATTTTTACAAATATCCTGCTGGCGGACGAAATTAACCGGACCCCGGCTAAAACGCAGGCAGCCCTTTTGGAAGCGATGGAAGAAGGGCAAGTCACCATCCAAGGCACGACCTACCCGCTAGCTGATGTGTTCTTTGTTGTGGCAACCCAGAACCCGATTGAATTTGAAGGGACATATCCGTTGCCGGAGGCACAGCAGGACCGTTTCCTGTTCAAGCTGCACATAGAATTTCCAAGTTTTGAAGAAGAGAAAGATGTCCTGAAGAATGTGATTGAAAACAACTTTAAATCAGCGGCTTTATCGCCTGTGCTCGACATGGCCGAGTTTTTAAAAATAAGAAAAGAGATTGAGCAGGTCACTGTGAATGACAGTGTCCTGGACTATATCATGCACATTGTAAGAAAGACTAGGGAAACAGACGCCATCCGGTTCGGGGCGAGTACAAGGGCTGCGATTTCGATCGGGAAAGCCGCCCAGGCGTGGGCCTACCTGGACAACCGGAACTACGTGACCCCAGATGATGTGAAAATGGTTGCTAAGCCGTCACTCAGACACCGGATTCAATTAGCCCCGCATGTGGAATTGGAGGGAGGATTCGTTGACCAAGTCATTGAAGAGCTTGTGGGCTCGGTTCCTGTTCCAAGATAGGGGGATATTGCCGACCAAGCGGCTGCTGTTCATTTTCCTGGGCGTTTCCGCTTTCTTTGTTCTGATTGGAATTTTTACAGATCTTTCGTGGATGTACGTTGTGGCCATGAACGTGATTGTTTTTTTTGCCAGCTTCCTGGATCTGTTTTTTTCTCCGAGAAAAAAGGATCTGAGCTTTAAACGGAATATGCCGGCAGAAATGGAGCGGGATCTTCCGTATACAGTGGAGGTTGAAATCAAGAATAGAGCGGCGCGTCCATTTTCGTACGCGATTGTCGATAGTTTACCGCAAACTTTCAAGCGGCCGTTCCCTGTCCGGGGTGTTGCTCCGGATGAAAGGGTTTTGAAGGCTTCGTACGAAACGAGTGCAGAAGTTCGAGGAGACTACGAAACCAATCGTCTGTACTTCCGTTATAAAAGTACTTTTGGATTGTGGGAAAAACAGACGACAGTCGAATTGCCGCACGCTCTGAGAGTCATCCCGGACATGACTGAAACGAAGCAGTATTTGCAGGATGCTCAAAAATTTTTATTGCATGAAGGCATGCACATCCGCAAATTTCAAAGCGGGTCAGGGGAGTTTTCCCAGATCAGAAAATACGCGGCAGGCGACGATCCACGCATGATCAACTGGAGGCAGACAGCGAAGCTTCAGGAAGTCATGACAAACGAATATGAGCCTGAGCACGGAAAGTATATTACGATTTTAATAGATTGTGGAAGAATGATGGGAGCGGAGCTGAAAAAGGGCAACCGTCTGGAACGGGCGCTAGAAGCCTCCATGACTGTCGCTGCTGCTGCATTGCGAAAAGGCGATTACGTGGCAGTCCTCGCTTTTTCCAAAGACGTGAAAGTGTTTGTTCCGCCTGCAAAGGGCATGGAACATATGCAGACCATACTCAAATCAATCTATGATTTGCAGGTCGACCCGGTGGAATCGAATTACGCGTCAGTTTTTTCGTTCTTGGAAACGATGCAGAAAAAGCGGAGCCTCATGCTATTGTTCAGCGATATCCGTACTTTTCTGTACGAAGAAAACGCCCTGGCCTATTTGATGCGGATCAGGCGGCGCCATCTATTTTTCATGATCGGGTTGGAAGACCAGGTGATCAAGCAAAGGATCAATGAGGCGCCTAAACAAGTAGAGCAGGCCATGATCAAAAGCATCGCCCAACAGCAGATGCTTTTTAAAAAGAAAGAAAAGGCCAAATGGGAGAACCAGGGTCTGCTCATGGCCGAAGCCGATGAAGAAAAGCTGGCGGTTGCATCCGTCTCTTATTATATTGATTTAATGAACCGAAATCTTTTGTGAGGGGAAGCGGACATTGCCGGAAATATAGTGCGGTTTGATGCGGATAAGGCTTGAGTTGGGACTGCGGGGAAATGTAATCTTGTCTGGAAGTGATACTGTCCGGGTTGTCAGGAATCTGTCCGTTTGGAAAGGATACTGTCCAGTTTTTAAAAATACTGTCCGTTTGGGAAGTAATACTGTCCAAGATTCGGAAATACTGTCCGATTTGGCAAGGATACTGTTTAGATTCCGGAAATACTATCCAGATTCAGAAACTGCAATCCGGCATCAGGCCGTTCGATTTGAATCTTGGACAAAGAAAAGACCTGGGCGTTTCCTCGCCCAGGCTCAAACTATAAAAGGTAAGAAAGTGTAAAATCTGTCTAAGTTTTCATTCAGGAAAATATGCGCTATGTCTAGCTCCAGGCGCCTTGCGCTTTTCTTATTCCAATACCCCGCTCTCCTTCAGGAAGAGTCTCTTTCCTATAATGAAGTAGAAGATCAAGCCAAGGACGGTTGCGAAAGCGACGAAATATTTTGCTTCCAACGGGATGGGCGCCGGAGTGATGAAGCCTTCGATGATTCCGGCAATGACGAATAGCGGGATTGTGCCCAGTAAGAGCTGGACGGAACGCTTTGCATTTACCTTTAGCTGGTATCCCCTTGAAAGGTGTCCAGGCACAAAGAGTTTGTATCCCATCAGGAGTCCTGCTCCGCCTGCGATGAAAATGGCAGTCAGTTCGATCATCCCGTGAGGGACAATGTAAGCCCAAAATTCATAGGTTTTACCGTGAGTCCAAAACAAAGCGGCGAGGGCACCGATGATGATGCCGTTGTAAATTAAGATGTAGACAGTCAGTAATCCAAAGGTGATTCCTCCGGCAAATGCCAGCATGGCCACTTGGATGTTGTTGGTCATGATGCTGGCTGACATCACGGAGGAATCCCATCCGCTGTTATCTCCGATTGCTTCCGGATCGACGCCATAGGCAATCTCAGGAGGAAGAATCGCATACATATTTTGGGGGTCCTGGAGAACGGATATGTAACTGCCGATTGCACCGATTGTAAAAAGAACCAATGCTGCAACGACAAATTTCCATTGTTCCCAAAGCAGGCGGATAAATGTTGTACTGAAAAAATGGCGTACCTGGTGCATGCTCGATATTTGGTCTTTATATAATACATTATGGGATTTGGAAACAAGGCCGTTTAAATAAACTGTAACTTCTTCTTTTGGGAAATAAGTCTGGGAGTACGAAAGATTTTGAGCGGCCTTTTGATAGAGTCTGTAAAATTGATCAATGGTGGATCCCGTTACATCTTTTTTTCGTTTATGCATCGTTGTGACGAGCTGTTCCAGCTGCTTCCAGTCATCACGATGTTTTTTAATAAATTGTTTAACATTCATGCAGGCAGTCACCTCTTGTAATAGATCTGCATCTATACTCTATTATTATAGTAACACTCCTAAGTAATAGAAGCATCAACTTGGGAAAGGAGGAAAAACCATGGAAAAAGACCGAGTCGGCATAAAAACGCCTGAATTCGTTTCTATACAATTCCAATTAGCTGGACTGGGGAGCAGAGCAGCAGCTTATTTGCTCGATAGCCTCATTTTGTCCCTAATCAATATACTCGTTGTTATCGTCCTATTGATCCTTTTGACCGGCGGTGCTTCGTTTTCCGCATTGGATGATGAGATCAGCTCCATTATTTTCGGCATCGCGATCGTCGGGCTCTTTATCCTTAACTGGGGATATTTTGTTTTTATGGAATTTTACTTTGGCGGAAAAACGATCGGGAAAAGGGCTCTCGGCATTCGGGTGATCCAGGATAACGGCCATAGCCTGACGTTGCTATCGAGCTTCATCCGCAATGTGATGCGTATTGTTGACTCGCTGCCTGCCAGTTATTTAACGGGACTGCTAATGATCTTTTTCCATCCACAGCATAAAAGGCTCGGGGATTTAGTTGCTGGAACGATTGTTGTTCACGAAAGGAAAGCGAAGCGTTTAGGAAAGCTTACGCCTGTTGAAAAGGAAATTCAAAGCAGAGGACTGTCCAAACACGACCTTACAATTGATGAATTTTCCCTTAGCGCGCTAAATGCCCAAGATTGGAATCTGATTCGTACATACAGCAACCGTCTAATGCAGCTGCCTTGGGAAGAACGCCACGATTTGACGAAGCAAGTGGCGGAGATTCTGTTTCCGAAAATCGGATGGGAGACAGGAGGAAAAAATACCGGAGAACTGGAGGACTCGCTTCTTGTTTTGTACTTGAACATGAAGGACGAGTGGGAATTTGAACTGTAGGCCAGCTACTCTGTAAAATTAAGGGCAAGTGAATGTGCCTTTTTATTGGCAGAACAGACGTTTGTCTTTAGTGTCACACATTTAAAAAAGTTAAGTACATCACTTATATATAGTGGTGTACTTTTTTGTTTATGAGACCTCTAAATGACCTCACTTATTACAAAAACTTGCAGTCGAAGAATGCTCAAAGTGAGTAGCAATTGTTATTATATTAACGGGCCAGATTGTGGAATAATGAATATCTTTAATCTATCTAATGGATGAGGTGGCGACAATTCTTAAGATAATAAATAAAACTATATTTAAAAGGGCTGTAACTTTTTTTGTTTGCGCAGCGATAATAACAGTACTGGCAACAGTGATAACTTACATTGTCAATCCTGATTTAAAAGGAGTGATGAAATCGTTAGGAGATAATTCATCGAATCAATTAAAAGAATCTACAGGGATTAAAAAAATATGGGCATACGTTGTTAATAATGGGTTTATGGTGCCTTTGCAAATGGTTGTCTTGACCTTAATTCCTATACAATTTCTTTATCTTATAAATGTAATCTCAACTGCTATTCTTCCGGGTATTCTTTTTGGTGTTGTTTTGCAAGTCGATTATAAAAAAGGTATTGAGATAATTGCGTCTTCTATTCCACATTATTTCGTTGAAATTTTTGCATTTTGTTTATTTGCAGCAGTTCTTTTTGAGTTAAATCGAGTGATTAGAGGTAAAATTAGAAGTGTATTTAAGAAAGATAAAGATGGGATTTCTCTTGTTAAGAAAACTTTAGGTACAATTAAGATTTACATGGTATTAATATTACCGATGATTATCGTGGCTGCATTCTTGGAGACTTACATAGCCGATATTATCTTTAGTTTATTTCATTAACAGTTTCGACAAACGGACCAGATTGCAGAAGATCTTACTTCGAAGGTAGTTGGAAATTTATTTATAAAAATAAAATAAAAATTGCTTCGGATTGCACTTTAACTATGTAGCTGGCCTAGCTAGGAAAGTAACTCATAAAAAATGGGGTGTAAAAATGGATTTGTTGCTTTGGATAACTGTTGGTTTCATCGTATTCGGATTTGTTGTTCTTGTTTCTATGAAAAAAAGTATGGAAAGGAAGGTCGCTTTAATAATAGAAAATAAGGAAAGTATGGAGAGTAAACAGATTTCACCTAAACCCGTTGTTTGGTGGATAGTGGGAGCTACAGTTTGGGGATTAGTAAGTATGTTTTTAATCGTACGGTCGTTTTCCGTTTATATGTAAAATGGTGTGTTAAAAAATGGATTTAGAATGAGATTATTCATTTTTATGAAAGACTGTAATTCAACAATCGGGCGCTTTAGTTGAATAAGCATATGGGATTTTGTAGTAGTAAAATTTCAGTGTAGTAGTAAATGAGGTCATTGTAGTACAAATAAGGACAGGTTGAGTCCGTATTATTGCTCACCTATCCTTCATTTTTTAACCCATTTAATGTGTAACATTAAATCAGGAAGTATTATTAACAAGTGTGACTTTTAATAATACCAATTGCTGGCCTATTTAAGAAACAACTTGATGCTCTTTAATGCATTTTTCACATTTGGATAGCGAAAAGGGATATCGAATAGAGTCGTCTGTTTCAGGACGCTTTTTTTATGGGAAAAAACGTCAAAGCTGCTCTTGCCGTGATAGGCGCCGATTCCACTTGTTCCGACCCCGCCGAACGGCAAATAGGGCGATGCGGCATGATAAACAGTGTCATTGACACACCCGCCTCCAAAAGAGACCGAGTTTAGTATTTTCTTCTGTATCCCTGTGCCTTCGGTAAAAAGATACAGAGCGAGCGGATTTGGATGCGTATGGATGCTTTCGATTACGTCATCGAGATTTTTGTATTCCATGATTGGAAGGATGGGTCCGAAAATTTCCTCTTCCATGATCGGGTCTTCCCATGTGATGCCTGTAAGAACAGTGGGTTCGATGGATAATTCTTCTCTGCTGGCATTTCCACCTGTAAAAATGTCCCCCTGATTCAGAAATGAAGTGAGCCGGTTGAAATGCCTTTCGCTGACGATTCGCGTCAAGGACCGCCCGCCGAAAATTTCTTGAATGGCTTCTTTTAAAAAGCTTAAAAATTGCTCCTTGATCCCCTTGTGGACATACAAATAATCAGGTGCGATGCACGTTTGTCCTGCGTTCGTAAATTTTCCCCAGGCAATCCGTTTGGCGGCCAGTTTCAAATTTGCGTCCTCATGAACGATACAGGGACTTTTTCCGCCCAGCTCTAATGTGACAGGTGTGAGGTGTTTAGCGGCAGCTTCCATCACCGTTTTTCCGACAGACACACTGCCAGTGAAGAAAATCTTGTCAAACTTTTCTTGGAGAAGGGATTGGCTTGTCTCCACTCCGCCTTGAACAACAGCAATGTATTTTTCCGGATAAATCTCCCGGATTATTTTTGAAAAAACCTCAGAAGTCCGCGGAGTCAGCTCCGATGGCTTGACGATCGCGCAGTTCCCGGCGGCGATTGCCCCAATCAAAGGGGCAGCTGCCAGTTGAAACGGATAATTCCATGGAGAAATAATCAATGCTGTCCCATAAGGTTCTGAGTAAATATAGCTGGCCGAACCGATATGGGTGAGCGGCGTCTTCACTTTGACAGGCTTTGCCCATGACCGCAGCTTGCTGATTGTGAACCGGAGTTCTTCCAATATGATCCCGACTTCAGTCGAGTACGCTTCAAATTCGGATTTATTCAGGTCATCATTAAGTGCCGTGATGAGTTCGGTTTCGTACAGCTTGACGGCGCTCCTCAATTTTTCAAGGGCATTCAGGCGGAAGGCGATATCCTTTGTTTGATTTGTCCGGAAAAAATCGCGCTGTTTTGTAACAAGAGATTCATAGGATTCCATAAGACAGTCTCCTTATCTGATCTTGATATGTTTACTCGAGTCATTTTTGTGTTGTTTGTAAAATTGTACCATAGGAGTGATGACTACTTTGAAATCAGGGCAGGTAATGCCTGAACCTTTCAAATCCTCCTGTGCTTGCGTGCTGTCATATTCCGCCATACAAGAAAAATAGTCCAAGGCCTCTTTTTCCACCCGGGTCCATTTTCTAAAGGCGCGGATGGATAGGAACCATCTTGCGACGGAAAGGGGTATCGTTCCAAGAGGCTTTCTTCCGAGAAGCTCTTCCATGAGCGTCCGATACACGTCTTTTACGCGATAAGGGTTGGGGTCTGTCAAATGGTAAGTTTTTCGAGCACCTTGATCGGCATGTGCCAAATAAACCGTTGCCTTCAATATATAATCTATGGGCACGAAATTTCCCGTGGCCTGGCCTTTCCCCAAGTAGGGAATAAACGGAAAAAATTTCAGCCGATCAAAAAAAATCAACATGAAATAGGGGCCGTCAAATTTGGTCGTCTTACCTGTAATTGAGTCGCCGACGACGATTCCCGGGCGGATAATGGTTACTGGCAACCCTTGATCGAGCAGCTTTTTCACAAGTACTTCGGCTTCATACTTCGTATGTTCATAATGATTTTTGAAGTTTTGATTCATTTCGAGCTCAGCTTCAAGAATTCGACCTTCCCTTTTTCCGGCGACATACGCCGTGCTGAAGTAGACATACCGCTCGAGTTTGGGCAGGGTCTGGACCCAGTCATTCATATTCCTGGTACCTTCCACATTGACCGTTTGGGCGATTTTTTCAGGAACAGCGAGGTCATAGACCGCCGCCAGATGAAAAACATGCGTCACTTCCTGTAACGGAGTGTCTATGTCCAGATTGGATTTCGTAATATCCCCAGTTACCAAAGTAAATAAATTTCCTTCAATATGTAATTCTTCCTTTAACTTTTCCAGTTCAAGCTTCGCTTTTTCCAAAAACTGCTGCTGTACAAGCAGATAGATTTGCTTTGCATGATATCCATTTTCTAACATATGTTTAATTAGAGTAGAGGCGATGAATCCAGGGTAGCCAGTAAAAAAGTAAGTCTTGGACATGAAAAATACCCCCTTGCTAGATTAAAATTTTTCGAGATGGAAATTTTTTAAAAAAAAGGATAAAAAAATTATTTACAACATCCTCTATTCGGGTATATACTAAAAACACTAAAAAAAAGGAGTGACAAATTTATGAACAAATCTACAAAGTCTGGAATTATCTTCGCGGTTGTGCATACTGTCTTTTTCTTAAATTTGGCTTTAGACCTATCATTCCTTTCTTAGTCTCACTTCTATTAAAGCGCTTTCAAAGAGTTTCTTCAATATATCACTTCTATACTTACCAAAACGGGCTCTCTGTTAAAGAGAGAGTCTTTTTTGTGCGGTTATCCTCAAATTTGAATTATTTACCAAGTTAATTGTTTAATTCTCCTCCTTATAAGGTATAGGACGTAAAAGATACTTTGTAAGGAGGAGATTTGCAGATGAGATATGACTTTACCGATTGGATATCCATTTATTTGGCTAAGCTGCCAAACCTCATATGGGCACTGATTGTCCTGTTGATTGGATGGATTGTTGCAAAAGCCATTGGAAAAGCGGTTGAAAAACTATTAAGGAAAACAAGCTGGGATGAAAAACTTTTCAGCAGAAGAAATGTCCCGGACGGTGATCCAGGCAAGAAAAGAATTAATACAAATGAAATGATAGGCAAAATCGTCTACTATGTTTTACTAGTATTTGTCTTTATGATTTTCTTCCATATGCTAAATCTTGGAGCTATCGCTTCACCGTTTATGGGCATGTTTGATACAATGCTCGGATTCATTCCGGCTATCCTGAAGGCGGGCTTGATTCTACTTCTGGCATTCGTGATTGCAAGTCTGCTTAGAATGCTTGTCGAAAAAATCGGTCACAATCCAAAAGTGACAGGCGCCATGAAGAAAATGAACGTGGCCGAATCTGACACCGAAGGGAAAAAATTCACACATACAGCGGGCAACATCGTCTTTTACTTAGTCATGCTTCTGTTCATTCCAGCTGTGTTATCGGCTTTGAACATTAGCGGTATTGCAGAACCGTTCCGGGGAATGCTCGACAGCATGCTCGCGTTCATCCCGAAACTTCTTGCTGCTGCACTTATTTTCTTTATCGGCTGGCTCGTGGCAAAAATTATCCGCGACCTTGTAACGGGACTGCTTCAATCAGTCGGAACAGAAAAATTGGCAAGTCGTTTGGGCTTGGACAAAATTTTGGGCGGAACTACGCTATCATCCGTAATCGGCACAATCATATTCGTACTCATCATGATTCCAATTGTTATCTCAGCACTTGACCAATTGCAGATCCGTGCCATCACAGCTCCGGCCATTGCCATGCTGAATGACATCATGACGATGATTCCGAATATTATTATTGCGGTTCTTCTGATCATGCTTGGCATCTGGATTGGAAAATGGGTACGTCAAATCGTGGCGAACCTTTTACAAAGAGTCGGGTTTGATTCGTTGACACGCAAAATGGAAATCGGCAACTGGAAGCCGGGTTCAGGAAAGATGCTCATGTCCGATCTTGTCGGATATATCGCACAGGTCCTTGTTGTCTTCCTATTAACCATTGAAGCTTTGAATCTAGTAAAGCTTGGATTCCTAGTTACGATGCTGACAGCCATCACGGCCTACTTGCCGATGGTATTGGCTGCAGTTCTTATCCTGGCACTTGGATTGATCGTTGCGAATATCGTTTCCAAAGTGCTGTCCAACATCTTGACTGGACCAAGCTTTAGAATATTGGCTGCAGTAGCCAAATATGCGATCATTGCGCTTTCCATTTTCATGGCTTTGGATCAGCTTGGAATTGCAGCGACGATCGTCAACTCCGCGTTCATCTTGATCCTTGGCGGACTGGCCTTAGCATTTGGTTTGGCATTCGGCTTGGGCGGAAAGCAATTCGCGAGCAACTACCTGGCAAAACTGGATAAAACGATTGAGCAGACAAATGTAAATAAGAGTACGTCTGGAAATACAGCGGGGAGCGGTGGAACCGCTGGTTCCTCGGGGATAGGCCCCTCACAGAATCTAAATAGAAAAAGAGGGAAGGGCGGGCCCGAAGACTTCCTGCCGCCGAAAAAATAAATAAATACGAGAAAATCCCCTTCTGGCGGAAGGGGATTTTCTCGTTATTGGACATGATTATGATAAGTTATCTCCGTATCCCCACAACCTTTAATACTTTTTAATTTGAGCTTTCTTCTTTGAGTTTGAATGTCAATGCTGCTTGTCTTTTCGAGATGGGCATCCTGTTACTTTTGAAACGCTTTTATTTGTTAAAATAAGCATTTTCTAATCGAAGAAGTTCTTTTTCAAATTCTAATTGTTCCTTGCAAGACATTGCTGTTTCTTGTATTACCGATTTTAGTTTTCTTTTTTAGAACATAGGAGGCCATCTTTCGGTTTTTATTTTTGCCCTCCTATTCCTTCATTAAGAATTGTTCTGTTCTATTCGCAATAGGAGAAGGATTATTCTTCTTAAATTCTATGGCAGTGTCTTGGTAAGAAGCCCCTTTTTTTCACAAAATTTCCTGTTTAACGCTTTTGCGGATGATTAAAAATGTACGCTTTGTGGAATCCTATCATCAATTCAAAAATGATATGGAATCAAATGAAAGGAAACGACTTAATGGATTGGTACGAGAAATTAAATGAATACTTTCCTGCTGAGGAAATGAAATCAAAAGAGCATATGGATAAATTATTAAGTGAAATGGGCGATACTTATCATAAAGATGAAGGTCCTCATCATGTGATGATGTACGCAGAGTTTGATAATTTTATTTTTATTGACTATATATGGGTTTCATTGAAATCGAGAGGTCAAGGGATAGGTCATTCATTAATCGAAGATATGAAAAAGAAAAACAAGCCGATTTTGTTAGAGGTAGAGCCGATTGATTACGATGATTCCGATACAGAAAAAAGATTACGTTTCTATAATCGAGAAGGTTTTATCCATGCTAAGTCCATTGGTTATAATCCCCGTTCACTTGTAACAAACAAGCCAGTGGATCTAGAAATACTTTACTGGTCACCGAATGAAAGTGAGACAGAAGAAGATATTTTTAAACAAGTTCAAACAATGTATAAAGATATCCATTCATATAAAACAAAAGAAATATATGGTAAACCTAGACAAAAAGTAGATGAAGTCGTCACATTTGATGAACAACAAAGTGAAAATTGATGAAAAAATGAAAGTTAAAAAGACCTCGTTCATAAATGTGTTTGTCATGTTATGTGTGTAGGCATACCTTTCCTTTAGTTCATTGTGAAGTAGTAAAAACTGAAATTTCTTGGTAACCATTTAATGATTCCTCCCTTCCTCTATCAGAGGGAAAAGTTATTTTTGTATAAATTACTTTCATTTTGCAAAGTTTAAGTTATGTAGTTGAGGTGCTTTTTTTAACTACTGAGCGAAATATTCATCAGGGAGGCAACTATTTATGACACAGCAACAACAAATGCAACAAGCTATTCAATCTGCACAGCAAGCACAACAAGCTGTTCAACAAGCTCAAGCTAGCGCTAATCCACAGCAACTCCAACAGGCACAGCAACAGCTGCAACAAGCACAGCAGCAAATTCAACAAGCTCAACAACAAGCTGGAGCACAAGCGAATGCACAACAACAGCAACAATTACAACAGGCACAGCAACAGCTACAACAGGCCCAACAACAAATTCAGCAAGCACAGGCTACAGCTCAAGTGCAACAAAGTTCCGCTCAACAACAAAATGGATATCAATAATACAAATCCCCTTTATAGGGGATTTTAATGGACTATAGCCAAGTGGTAAGGCAACAGACTTTGACTTCGTGATCGTTGGTTCGAATCCAGCTATTCCGGCCAAAATTTTACATATGTTTTATCAAATCTCTAACAAAATTTTTTTCTGTCAATTCGTGAAGGACCTCCATCTGATTGTGGAAAAAAAGCGGACCGGAAGACTTCCTGCCACCGAAGAAATAACTAACTCAAATCCCTTCTTCTTGCTAAGACAGGCAAGAAGGAGGGTTTTCTTGTTTAGGGAGTGGAATACTTGACCATAGACACTCGCAATAGTATTCTGGCGATGGCTGGTTGGAAAAAACAACTGGCGCAGCGACTTTTTTAAATGTTAAAAAAGGAGAATTTTATTATGCAGAATTTACAAGGTAAGAATGCTCTGATTACTGGAGCGGGAAGAGGAATCGGCCGGGCAACCGCTATTGCTTTTGCACGCGAAGGAATCAATGTGGGACTTGTTGGAAAAACATTCGATCACCTGGAGAAAGTGGCCAAAGAGCTTGAGGAATTCGATGTAAAAGTATCTGTGGCAACGGCGGATGTCTCCGATCAAGATTCGGTAACAGCAGCAGTTGAGCACGTTGTATCAGACCTCGGCTCCATAGATATTTTGATCAACAATGCGGGGATTGCCAAATTTGGAAAGTTCCTTGAGCTCTCTCCTGAAGAGTTCAAGCGGATCATTGATGTCAACGTCATGGGAATGTATTATGTGACAAGAGCCGTTCTGCCGGGCATGATGGAAAGAAAGTCTGGGGATATTATTAATATCTCTTCCACCGCCGGTCAAAGAGGCGGGGCGATCATGAGTGCATACAGCACTTCGAAATTCGCTGTCTTGGGATTGACGGAGTCCACCATGCAAGAAGCGAGAAAATATAATATCCGCGTATCCGCCTTGACGCCAAGCACAGTTGCGACTGATCTGGCATTCGCGGAAAACCTGACAGACGGCAACCCTGAAAAAGTGATGCAGCCGGAAGACCTGGCTGAGCTCATGGTTTACCAGCTTAAACTGCATCCGCGCGTCTTCCTTAAAGAAGCGGGACTGTGGTCAACGAACCCATAAAGACGAAGCCCTCCGGCATTGTGCGGGAGGGCATTGTCCTTATTCATAAAATTAATACACACGACTGCTTTGCCCTTGTGTGGGGCTCGCTTTTCATATTTTATTGGAAGTGTTAATTATTAAACAGAAGTTGCTTGAAACACCATTTTCTCTAAAAAATAATAACTTAATATGAAAACATCCAACTACTTTTTTGAATAAGGGGTAACTTAGTTAATTTTTGCTGATTCTTTCTATCAGCGTTTTGCCAGTAGGAGCCTTTCCTTCTAATTCGTTTTTGTCATCTAAGCGGGCTAGCCCCGATTGTACTATGCGAATTCCGGCCCATCTGAATGGTTCGGGTTCCCATTTCCGAGATTGGTGTTGAACCATTGGCAGCGA
Source organism: Siminovitchia acidinfaciens (assembly GCF_003605385.1). GTDB lineage: Bacteria > Bacillota > Bacilli > Bacillales > Bacillaceae_C > Siminovitchia > Siminovitchia acidinfaciens. Next base: position 298,990 of record NZ_QYTV02000001.1, read on the forward strand.
TGTGAGTTCAGTATCTTTTTCAAATATTAGGTCGGTTAGTATTCTTCCGGCGAGATTTGTGGTCGACACTCCCTGCCCTGCAAATCCCCAAGCACTTGCGACTTTTGTCTGGCGGTTATATAGGATATTAGGTGTCCAATCTCTAGTGATACCGACCGGACCTCCCCAGTCGTGGGTGAATCGGATTCCTTTTAAAGATGGAAACCAATCTGTTAATCTACTTTTGAGAAACTCGTGCGTTTTCTGATGTTTATCAAGGGATTTGTCAATTTTTGACCCAAACCGATACGGCTGGCCTCTTCCTCCAAATAAAATCCTCCCATCAGCTGTACGCTGTAAATAGTCAACAGACAGGCGGGTAGACCCGACTGTTTCTCGATTATCCCACCCAATCTCGGCCCATTTTTTTTCACTGATTGGTTCAGTCAGAGTGATTAAGGAGTACATCGGGACCAATTGTCTGCGAAACTTGGATAATTGCGCCAAGTATGCTTCCCCTGCAATGACTACAGCCTGTTTAGCTGTTACGGTTCCATAGGGAGTAATGAGTTTTGCCGGTTTGTTTGAACTTCCCTCAATAATTTTTTCAACTTTTGTTTGTTCATAGATGGTTGCCCCTCGTCGTTCAAGAATTCGGGCCAGTTGCCTTACTAGTTTTCCAGGATGCATGACTGCTGAAGTTTTCGTTAACAAGCAGCCTGCAGAACCGTGAATAATTACTCGTTCGTCAGTTTGTGCCTTATCAAGCAGCTGAAAATGGTCTTCTAAGCCAAGCTTACTATATGTTTGCATTGATTTTTCCAACGCAGGGAGGCTTTGATCACCTAGTGCAATTTGCAAGGAACCAGCCAGTTTCCAATCCGTGTCTATCTGTTCTTTTTGAATGACATTTTCCACATCTATAACCGAGTTGAGCATCGAGAGTTGTAATTGGCGAGCAGTCTCTATGCCGTACCTATTGATGGATGTGGCAGGGGAAACGGAAAACTTAGGGGAACACCATCCACCATTTCTCCCGGACGCACCAAAGCCGGTGATTTCCTTTTCTAATATGGCAATTTTCAAGGAAGGGTCCTGAAGCAATAAATAATAGGCTGTCCAAAGACCTGTGTAGCCTGCGCCCATAATCGCAATGTCTACGGTTATAGAGTTTGACAGTTTCTCCCTGGGTTCTAGATCTTCATTGCAGGTTTCAAGCCAATAACTTACGCTCCGATCGATCATGTTTGCACCATCTCCACGGGTTTTTTTATTAAATTTACATTACTTCAATTCCCACTTTTTTATCAGTTTGTCCAACTCGCCACTCTGTTTCATTTCATCGATGGCACCATTTAACGCTTTTTGAAACTCCGGCGTATTTTTAGGGATACCCAAACCCAAGTCAACAATGTATCGCGGCTCATAATCAGGAACAGCCGAGATTTTATCTTTTGCATCAGGTAATTCCTTAAGCATCATTTGATAAACCGGATAGTCTGCCACATAGGCATCTATTCTCCCGTTAATCAGTTCTTTCGTCATGTCTTGAATCGTTTTGTATGGTTGGACATTGATTCCGGATTCTTTTATCAATTCATCATAATAAAGGGTTGCTTCTTGAACTCCGATTTTCTTCCCTTGTAGATCATCGATGGATTGGATAGAATCATTGCCATTTAAGACAACCAGTGCCTCGCCATAACTATAAACAGGTTGGGAGAAGTCAATTTCCTCTTTGCGTTTTTCGGTAATCCCCATACCTGCGGCAATCATGTCAATTTTCTCACCGTTGAGCGAAGGCATCAGTGAAACCCAATTCACCGAATTAATATTGACATCCAAGTCCAATTTTTCGCCGATAGATTTTGAGATGTCCACCATCAGTCCGTCAATTTCGTTGGTTTCTGTATTCAAAAAAGTAAAAGGAGGACCTGAAGGGGTGGAACCTACTTCAATGGTGCCTTTGTCTTGAAGATGATTGTAAAACTCGTCTGCTGCAGCAGAGTCATTTAATGTCTTGTCAGACTGATCCTTGGAAGAGCAAGCGCTCAATACCATGAAAAAAACTGCTAATGATAATAGAAAAAAGAGTTTAATTTTTTTCATTTACATCTCCTTTTCATCACAAATTTTTATGGATAAATATAACAAGTGGTATTACCAGTTAACCGATCCGACACCCCCTTTCAGGTACATTGTATTTTAATAATCAAACCCTAAATGGCCATAGAGGTATAAGTCGAAGAAATAGGGAAGAGTTCAGTATTTTAGCCCTTCCTTTATTTCGTTTTCCAAGTCTTTTCCTTCTTTAAACAATTGATAGTTCGCTGCAAATTTTTCCATGGCTCTACTGTTATATTGATCAGTCATTGAAGCAATATGGGGAGTAATGAACACGTTACTCAGGTTCCAGAAAGGATGATTTTCGGGCAATGGTTCCGTATCGAAGACATCCAAAGCCGCTCCTTTTATTTCCTTTTGCGATAAGGCATTAATGAAAGCTTCGTCATCTATTAACGGCCCCCGGCCCACATTGATAAGAAAGCTGGATTTTTTCATAATCTCAAGCTCTTCTTTACCTATACAATGGTGGGTTTCCTCTGTTGCCGGCATTATAAGGACGACAAAGTCGCTTTCTTTAAGGACAGAATGCTTTTCCTTCAGTGTATATACTTCGTCAAAATAACGCTTCGGGCTGCCGCTTGTATTAACTCCGATTGTTTTCATATTCAATGCTTTTAACAATTTTGCTATATCCTGGCCAATGGAACCGGTTCCAAAAATACTGACAGTTTTCCCGAAAGCTTCCCCGACCCTTTCTCTTCTGTCCCAGTAACACGTGTTTTTGCTACGGAGATAACGCTGTATGTCTCGAACACTATATAAAATCATGCTGAGAACATACTCGCTGATGGGAATGCCGTGAATATCCTTGGTATGGGTCAGTCTAATCTTCCGGCTGAGAATAGCAGGAATGTCCAAATGTTCGATACCTGTTTGCCCAATATGTATCCATTGAAGGGACGGCATTTTATTTAACGGATATTGATCGAAGTCGTAGCCGTAAGTGATGAATATATGAATTTCATCCAAGGAAATATTCGTTTCGATCATATCTGAAGCAAAAAGTATCTGGTCGCGACAAGCCTCCTTAAGAATTTTTTTTTCTTCAAAAGACAGTTGTGGAATGGTGCAAAGTATCATACTATTATTCTCCTTTCAAAATAACATAAAATACAAGCGATGTATTTAACAAAGTATTTTACACTACCATGAACACGGAATAAAGAAAAATTTAAAACTTTTAGTATTATTTGGAGACTATTGTATTTAAAGATCACCTATTCTATTAATTTGCAGATATGTGGAAAATTATTAAAAATTATCTCTTTACTTTATTTTTTTAATCAATTATACTCTTCACAAGGATTCATTTAATGTATCCAAGTAAAAAATGTTACGCATATACATTTTGTTTTTAGCAGGAGGGGGAAACTGGATGACAAAGAAGAGTATAGCCGTTTTGGGAGCCGGAAATGGCGGGGTGACAGCTGCAGCAGACCTAACATTAAAAGGTTTCGACGTCAGATTATTTGAACTTGAAAAGTTTTCTGGCAACTTGAAAAAAATCAGGAAAAACAACGGTATTAGATTTGTTGAAAATGGTGTTGAAAAGTTTGTAAGCCCTTTCTCCATCACCACTGATATAAAAGAGGCCCTTACCGGAGCAGACATTATTATGCTTGTTGTACCGGCTGTTGCCATCGAACATTTTGCCGGGGTCTGTGCACCGCATTTGGAAGAAGACCAGATTGTCTTTATCAACAGTGCTGCCTCCATGGGAAGTGTCAGATTTGTTAATGAGGTCAGGAAACAAGGAGTTGAAACAGAGTTTAAGATATGTGAAACAGCTTCTCTTACTTATGGGACGAGAGCAACAGGAGATTATGTAGAGTTGTACTTAAGAGTAAAAAACTTATTATTCTCGGCCTATCCAAGCAGTGATACACCGGAGCTACTCGAGGTTTGCAAAGAAATGTATCCTGAGCTCGTGCAGGCATCCAATGTTTGGGAAACCACATTGAATAATGGTAATCCTGAAACTCATCCGGGTCCTTCGTTATTGAATGCTGGCAGGATCGAGTATTCAAACGGAGAGTTCTACCTTTATACAGAGGGAATAACTGAAAGCGTTACCCAAGTCATTCGCAGCGTCTCGCTGGAACGAAAAGCGCTTTGTGAAGCCTTGGATATCCAATACTTGCCTCCTGAGACGAGACTGGTGGAACTTGGATATTGTGAACCTAAATCGTGTTTGGCAGAGCAATATAACGAGAGTAAGGTCTTTTCCTCCATTAAGGGGCCGTTAAGCCTATCCTCCCGCTATTTTACAGAAGATATCTCTATGGGACTTGTACTCTGGTCCAGCCTTGGAAAAGAACTGAATGTCCCTACCCCGGTGATTGATTCGATTGTTACCCTGAGCGGGGCGCTTCTGCAGACAGATTTCTGGAAAGATGGCCTAAATTATTCAAAGCTTGGCCTCTCTGTTAAGGAAGCAATCTAGCAACTGTAAATAACACTAAATAGAGAAGAGGTTCAAATGGTATGAAAAATGTGGATTTGCTCTATCTGACCCAAGAAATGATTCTTGAGTTGGGAATATCGATGAAAGAGATCATTCCAACAATCGAGCAGGTATTAAAGGAACACGAGGAAGGGAGTTTGGAAATTCCTCCAAAACCTGGCATCCATCCTCAAAAAAATACATTTATTCACGCGATGCCTGGTTTCATTCCGGGCATGCAGGTAAGCGGTATCAAGTGGGTGAGCGGTTTTCCGGATAATTATAAACATGATTTGCCGCAAATCATGGGGGTTCTGATTCTTAATGATGTCGAGACGGGTGCCCCGCTGGCCATTATGGATTGCAGATGGATCACGGCTGTCCGGACAAGTGTCATGAGTGCTGTCACTGCCAAGTACTGTGCAAGAGAGGATGCAAAAGTTGCTGGTATTATTGGTGCAGGCATTCAGGGCAAATTCCATGCGCTGGCTTTAAAAGAAGTTCTCCCTCAATTGAATACGATTAAAATATTCGATATTAAAGAAGAATCGATGGATGATTACGCCAAAGTAATATCCGAGAAAACGGGGCTACAGGTAATGAAAGCACCCACCGTAAAAGAGGCTGTAATCGACAGCGATGTTGTCATCACGGCAACTCAGCGTCTGAAAAAGCCAATTATTGAATTCGAGTGGCTGAAAAGAGGAATTTTCGGTGTAGGGCTCGAAGCAGGGAGAGCTTGGGGGGATGCGATTTTACGCATGGACAAGTTTGTAACGGACGATTGGGAGCAGACCAAAAAATTCGCTGAAGCGGGTGGTTTTCCAAAGGAAGTTGAAGATTTCTATATCGAGGTTGGCAAATTTGTAAATGGCAAGCGGAAAGGCAGAGAGAATGATCAAGAGAATATAATCGCCTGTAATGTTGGAATTTCGGCATTAGATCTTGCCATCGCCAACATGGTGTATGAGCGGGCTCTTGACAAAGAAAAAGGTATGAAGCTTCCATTGATGGAAACAGAAAATATTATCCTTTAAAAACCCTAGGCAAAAGTGGATTTGACAAAGTACAATAAAAAGTTTAACATGTATCCACTATTTGGATACAACGAGGTGTTTTTATTGGAAAACAAACCATTATCATTGGAAGAAGAAATTTACCAAAGCATCAAACACGCTATTTTCAGCAGAAAGATCGGTCCTAAAATGATGCTGAGTGAAGAGCAGTTGGCTGAAGCGTTTAATGTCAGTAGAACTCCAATCAGACATGTGCTCAAGCGCATGCACTATGAAAAAATTGTGGAGATAAAACCCAAAAAAGGCGTTTTTATCCACGAACCCTCTAAAGAGGAGATTGAAGAAGTTTTTCATGTAAAAATAATCTTGGAAAAAGAAGCAATTAAAATGGCTTGTCAGAATCTCTCTGAAAAAAAGCTGGATGAGTTGGAAGCCTTAACCTATAAAGAAGAAGAGTGTTATAAGGAAGGCGAGTATTATAAAGCATTGCTTGCTGCCAACAAGTTCCATGCTGAAATTGTTCAAGCTTGCGGGAATAACCTCTTGCTTCAATATTACAATGATTTAACAGACTTGACTAATCTTTACCTTGCTCTTTTTGATACTGTACCTGAATATCCACCTGCACCCTCGGAGCATAGACGGATCATTCAGGCTCTACGCAGTCGTGATGAGAGAGAAACAGAAAAAGAACTGATAAGCCACTGGACCCGAGTTAAAGAATTTATGGTGTATAACAGGGAGAAAGACTCAAGTGTAGATTTAAAAACGATTTTTAATCCGTTAAAATAATTAAAATGCGAAGGGGTTATCCAGTAATGAAAAATATGAAGTTATTGATAACGTTAATAATTGCTGTGGCCATGTTATTTGTAAGCGCTTGTAGCTCCAGTAATGCAGGTAATGAGGGTGAATCAAAGAGTGAAAGCTCAGCATCCGGAGGAAATGTTTATAGCAAAATACAGGATAAAGGGGTTATAGAGGTAGGCTCAACTCCATCAGGTCCTCCATTTACTTTTTTAAATACCAAAACAAATGAAATAGATGGGTTTATGGTAGACATTGTAAAGTCTGTTGGTGAGGAACTGGATCTTGATGTGAACATCAACTCTGTCCAATGGGCTTCATTGATTCCTTCAATGGATGCGGAGAAGCTGGACATGGTAGCTGCAGCGATGGCGATTACAGAAGAGAGGAAAAAAGTATTGGATTTCTCTGAGCCGGTTTATACCTACGGGGAAAGCATTATCACTTTGAAAGACAACGATGATATTAATTCATTCGAAGATTTAGAAGGATTTAAAGTAGGTGTTCAAGAAGCTTCCATTTATTATACAGGGGTTCAGGAGCACCCGGAATTGGAAACTCAGACATACAAAACACACCAAGACATGGCTAAAGAACTTCAAAACGGACGAATCGATGCCTTCTTTGCTGATTATCCAGTATTTAAAGAAATGGTAAAAGAACTGCCTGATTTAAAAGATAAAGTGAAAATTATCAAACCGGAAGATCCAAGGTGGGTAGCTGAAATTGCCCTTGCTCTTCCAAAAGGTGAAAAGGAATTCCAAGAAGATGTTAATAAAAAAGTGGCTGAAATGAAAGAGAGTGGAGAGCTGGAAGAACTAATCAAAAAGTGGGGATTGGATTGATATAATTGTTCAAATAGTAGTTTAAGAAAGTATTATGTTCCGGCATTGAACTTACTGAATCTTTGCCGGAACACCCATTCCTGGATCAATATACTCTCCCCCACCTATAAACAGAAACTGAAAGGGAATAATTGAACGGAGTAATTAAGGCAGAAATATGAATGATAGATTTTCTCCCGGACTTCCCACTAAATTTATTCCATCCCGATAGTTTAACAGAGTCCAAAACCTTTTACTGTTTAGTCAACGAAGGAAAGGAGCTAACGAATGTTTAGTGCAATCGAGTTTTTGCCACTTTTATTAAAAGGAACATTAATTACTCTTCAAATTACTTTCATATCCTTAGCTATATCGTTAGTGTTTGGAGTATTTGTTGCGCTTGCGCGAATTTCGAACATCTTTATTTTAAATAAAATAGCTTCTGTATATATCAGTATTATTCGCGGAACTCCCCTGCTGGTCCAATTAATGTACGTGTATTTCGTACTGCCGGAACTCGGCTTGAAATTAACGCCGTTTGCTTCAGCAATCATAGGGTTGGCCCTATATGAATCTGCCTATTTGGCAGAGATTTACCGGGGAGGGATCCAGTCGGTCGCTAAAGGCCAGCTGGAAGCTGCTTACGCCATCGGCATGAACTACAGTCAAGCAATGAAGAGAGTCATATTGCCGCAGGCGTTTAAAAATGTTCTACCCGCTGTAGGAAACTCGGCTATTTTATTATTGAAAAATTCCTCCCTGACATCATTCATAGCTGTAAATGAGTTGATGCATACAGGAGAACTATTGGCAACTTCCACATTTAGAAGCTTAGAGATCTTCACCTTAGTTGCAGCAATCTATTGGATACTGCATTATCCTATGACAATTCTTGTAAAGCAGATGGAGAGGAAGATGGATATTGATTCTAGTCAAAGATCTTAATAAGTCCTTCAATAGCAATCATGTGTTAAAGGGAATATCCTTGGAAGTGGAAACTGGTAAGGTCGTAGCTATCATAGGTCCAAGTGGAAGTGGAAAAAGCACACTAATCAGAACAATTAATCTGCTGGAGATTCCAGATGAGGGCAGTATCTTTATAGATGACAAACAAGTGCAGTTTGAGCGAAAGAAAAAAATAAGCAGAGCAGATAAGGAATTGTGTGGGATTAGGACGGAAGTGGGGATGGTATTCCAAGGGTTCAACTTATTCCCGCATAAAACTGTGATAGAGAATGTAATGGAAGGACCTATTGTTGTCCGTAAATATTCAAAAGAAAAGGCCATGCAAATTGGACGAGAAAACCTTAAAAAAGTGGGCTTAAGTGAAAAAGAAAATGCTTACCCAAATCAACTTTCAGGCGGACAGCAGCAAAGGGTAGCCATTGCAAGAGCCTTATCTATGGAACCAAAAGCAATCCTTTTTGATGAACCGACATCTGCTTTAGATCCTGAATTGGTGGGAGAAGTGCTTGCGGTTATGAAGCAATTGGCCAACGAAGGGATGACGATGGTCGTCGTAACACACGAAATGAACTTTGCGAAAAATGTTGCTGACGTCGTAGTGTTCATGGAAGATGGAAAAATCGTGGAGCAAGGACCACCGGAACAAATCTTTGATGCCCCTGAATCCGACCGGTTAAAACAATTCCTTGCAAGGTTAGAAATTTAAGTTAAGTTTAAAGACAGGAGGATTAAATAAGTGGCCGAAATAAATAGATCTATAGAGGAAGAAAGAATACATAGAAAAGAGCGTTTGGCAGCATCATTCAGGCTTTTCTCTAAATTTGGCTTTGATAATGGTGTCGCAGGGCACATAACGGTCAGGGACCCTGAATATCACGACCACTTTTGGGTCAATCCATACCGCATGCACTTTAGCCAAATCAGAGTATCCGATTTGGTCCTGGTTAACCATCAAGGAGAAGTAGTAGAGGGAAATCATGAAGTGAATAAAGCAGCCTTTGTTATCCATTCAGCTGTTCACAAAGGAAGACCTGATGCGGTTGCTGCAGCTCATGCTCATTCAACCTATGGACAAATCTGGTCTACCACAGGTAAACTCCTTGAGCCCTTAACTCAAGATTCATGCGCTTTTTATAAAGATCATAGTCTTTTTGATGATTATACAGGCGTGGTATATGAGAAAAGTGAAGGCGAAAGGATTGCAGATGCTTTAGGCAAAAACAAGGCTGCAATTTTGAGAAACCACGGTTTATTAACAGTTGGACAAAGCGTAGAAGAAGCTGCTTGGTGGTTTATATTAATGGAAAGATCCTGCAGAGAGCATGTATTCGCTCATGCCATTGGAAATCCTATCAAAATAGATGAAAAGTATGCAAAAATTACTGTAGAGCAGGAGGGAACTCCGGCAGCGGGCAAGAGTATGTTCCAACCGCTATGGGATCGTATAGTGGCGGAGCAGCCTGACTTCTTAGATTAATTGTTTTTGATACACACTGCACCCCTTGTTATAGAAGTTTTGGGGTGTTTTTATTATGGCTGATACAAAACTGATAGTTGTTCGGAAAGTTTCATTTTTTATAAAAATAATTCCCTAATTTGCTTTCTTGACATAGCTGTCCAACTTTTTCGTATGGTTTCTACCCTTGAAGCTACATATTCATTATTTAACTTGCCTTATATATATTAATCCTTTAATAGCAGGGGCTATTGGCAAGGCGAGAGATGTAAGGTAATATAAAGTGAGATTATTTTTAAAACTTCAAATGATAAAACTGCTTAGGAGGATTACTAGAATGGAAGCTACTGTTACTGTGAATCATCGTACTGTCGAGGAAGAAAGGCTACATAGAAAAGAGCGGCTTGCCGCAGCTTTCAGGTTATTTTCCAAATTTGGCTTTGATCATGGAGAGGCGGGGCATATCACGGCTCGAGATCCGGAATACCCTGACCATTTTTGGGTGAATCCTTACCGAATGCATTTTAGCCAAATCAAGGTATCAGATTTAGTGTTGGCTAATGATAAAGGTGAGGTCGTTGAAGGCGATCATGAAGTGAATAAAGCGGCCTTGGTGATCCATTCGGCTGTTCACAAAGCGAGACCTGACGCAATTGCTGCAGCCCACGCCCATTCAACTTACGGTCAAATATGGTCGACGACTGGAAAACTGCTAGAGCCTCTAACTCAAGATTCATGCGCTTTCTATAAAGACCACAGCGTTTTCGCTGATTACACAGGAGTGGTCTTGGAGAAAAGTGAAGGTGAAAGGATCGGAGAGGCTTTAGGGAATTACAAAGCCACAATTTTAAGGAATCATGGTTTACTGACTGTTGGTAAGAGCGTGGAGGAAGCTGCTTGGTGGTTTATTTTAATGGAGAGATCCTGCAGAGAGCATGTATATGCACACGCCATCGGAAATCCTATTAAAATAGATGAAAAGTATGCGGAAATCACATACCAGCAGGAAGGGACGCAAGAAGCAGCTGAAGGTATGTTCCAGCCACTATGGGATCGTATTGTTGCGGAGCAGCCCGACTTTTTAAATTAATAGTTTTTAAATTATACTGCACCCCGATAGGGGTGTTTTTTTGTGTAAATAGTTAACAGGCCCACGTGATTTCTTGACGTAAAAGTCCTTTAGCAGTATTCTTGCATTGAAGTTTCAGATTAGCTTGAATGGGGTGGTTAAGCCTAATGGTTTCGCCAACCGATCGTACTTGAAAGCAGCTGTCATAAGCAACCTAAAAAAGAAACTTGGAAATCTACTCGAAAAAGCCGCTCTATTTTACTAGTTTTTAATAAGAACTAAGATTCAAGATTTACAGAAGTATGTTTCATTTGGGGGAAGTTGTATTAAATCAGGTAAAGGGGAATCGTTATGATAATTGAAGAAATCAAGCTCGACCGCCTGCATATGCCGCTGAAGCATCCATTCGAAACGAGTTTCGGGAAATTGATGACGAAAGATTTTATCGTCGTAAGCGCAACGAGCGAAGGCAGCACTGGATACGGAGAAAGCACGGCATTCCCGCTGCCATTTTACAATGAAGAATCAACCGAGACGGTTCTATATATCCTCAAGGAGCTCATCATCCCTCAAGTGTTAAATTTGGACAAGCTAGATCACCCGCAAGATCTTGATCCAATCTTCCAATCCATCAAAGGACACCGCATGGCGAAAGCGGCATTGGAAGGCGCAATTTGGGATCTTTACTGTAAAAAGAAGGGCGTCTCCCTTTCAAAGGCGCTCGGAGGGACAAATACGGAAATCGATGTGGGAGTAAGCATCGGCATCGAGCCGACAATCGGGGAGCTGCTTGATCGAGTGGGCGGCTGCATCGACCAAGGCTATAAAAAGATAAAAGTGAAAATCAAGCCTGGATTTGATGTCAAGCCAATGGAAGCGATCAGGGAACGGTTTGGAATGGATGTCCCATTGATGGCAGACGCTAATTCAGCCTACACCTTGCAGGACATCGACCTTTTAAAGCAGCTTGATCCTCTTAATCTGATGATGATTGAGCAGCCGCTTGCCTATGACGATATTATTGACCACGTCACCCTGCAAAAGGAGCTTTCCACGCCCATTTGTCTGGATGAAAGCATTCATTCCGTCGAAGACGCAAGAAAAGCGGTGGAAATCGGAGCAACGAAAATTATCAATATCAAGGTTGGCCGTGTAGGCGGTCTGACCGAGGCGAAAAAGATCCATGATTACTGCCAGGAACAGGGGATTCCTGTCTGGTGCGGAGGCATGCTTGAATCAGGCATCGGAAGGGCGCACAATATCGCGATCACTTCATTGTCCAACTTCACCATTCCGGGAGACACATCCCCGTCCGACCGCTATTGGGACCGGGATATCACCGATCCGGAAGTCGAATTTTATAAGCCGGGAGTGATAAAAGTACCGGAGGGACCGGGGATAGGTTATGGAATAAATGAGGAAGCATTTATTGAGTATGTTGTCCATACCGATACATTTTCAAGGACAAAAACCGTTTGAAATCGGAGGGAATCCATGTCGAAACCATATCTGTTTAAACCCATAACGGAACATGATGAACTGCAGAAAGCGGTTGACCTTCAGGTGGATATATGGGGGAATGAAATTGTCACCCCTCTCCCCCAATTGGTTGCGGCCATTCACAACGGGGGCTGTGTAATTGGGGCCTTTGACGAAGACCGGATGATCGGATTCGTTTACGGTTTTCCAGGAATCACAGACATCCATGCCAAACCACATCTCGTATCCCATATGATGGCGGTTGATCCGGATTACCGCAATCAGGGAATCGGAGAAAGCTTAAAACGCCGACAGAGGGATTGGGCGATCAACAAAGGTTTTGAGAAAATCACCTGGACCTTCGATCCGCTGGAATTCAAAAACGGCTATTTGAACTTGACCAAACTGGGCGGATACGTCAGAACTTATTATGTTTCCTACTACGGAATCATGCAGGACAAAATCAATAAAGGCATGCCGACAGACAGGTTCCTCCTGGAATGGGACTTGCTCAGCGACCCTGTCGTCAATGTAGGGATGAAAAAGGACAAGTACACTAGGAACCACGATTATCCGTTGGCATTAGAGTTTTCCATCCAGGATTCATTGCCGGTTTCAGGAGATGTCGTTCAGAACGATGGGGAAAAAGCGGTCCTTGTTCCCGCACCGAAAGATATTCAGACAGTAAAAAATCATTCATTTGAGCTCGCTTATGATTGGAGAATGAAAATCCGGCAGGCCATTCAAGAGCTATTCCTAAACGGGTATGTAATTGTGGCAGCCATTCCTTCGGATGATATGGGGTATTACGTGTTGGAAAAAGAGTAAAAGTAGTTTAAAACGCAGCGGGAGGCAAGGTTCCGGCTGCGTTTTATTATTAAAGAAATATCCATCAAGATACGAGCATCTATCATTATTTTTAAAATCTTAATCAATGAGACAATAGACTTATGAAAAAAGATTCATTTTCCTTGTGGAAACTTATTTCGGTTTGCTAAAATTAAATTGGAATATTTTACATAAAAAAGGGGTGTATGGATTGATCGCTTTTATTAAAAAAATGATAAACGCTCTGAATGGTAATCAATCCGAATCGGATTTGATGTCACGGGCAGTGGATAGCGCATTGCAGGGAAAAACCGGAATGTTTAGCAGTGCTTTGAATTCGCTTTCCAGCAAAAGTGATTATCATGATGATATGGATGAATTGATGTATCAAATGCATGTAGATGAACAGATGGAACAGATGCACCGTGACATGCATGACCCGTACTTGAACCCGGGACAGGATATTGTTGTAGATGAGGTATACCACGGGTTTGACCATGGCAATGATCACCACTATTAAAAAGAGATAAACGGGAAGCATCAGGGGGGAGACTTGGGATGGGGATCAGTTATTTACTGAAAGATTATACAGAACAGTTTGGCTTATGGATAACATATTATGCTCTATTACATACGGTAGGAATTCTTTATTTTTGGAAAATTCATCACAAAATATTTAAATCGAGACCAATAGGACTAAGGGCTGTAATTTTGTCTTTAATCGGTTTTGGCTTTGGACAGGCTTATAACAGGCAGGTTGTTAAAGCAGTTATATTCTCTGCCTTGATTCCAATTGCGATATTTATTCAGAGAAACGGTTTGTTTTTTGAAGAAGATACAATTAGGAATATCACGGTGGTAGCAATCCTTCTTTGTCTGATTGACGCCGGAATCAGTGCGATATCAGGAAAAAGGAGAGCCGAACGGCAATACCGGAATAAAGAAGTGATGAAAAAAGCACAGCTGGTGAAAAAATACAGCCAGGGTGATCACCAATTCGGAGTTGATACGAATATCCTAATGCATGAGCCCGATTTACTAGTATATTTGATGGAAAAAGAGAATTTCAAACTAAACATGAGCATGATGGTATTTAATGAACTGGACGGGTTAAAAAAGAACGATAATCCAATCACGCGAAAAAAAGCGCAGCTTGCATTTGACATCATTGAAGAATTCCAGCAGCGTGGCCAACTGAAAATACTGAAGACACCGAAAACTGACGATATTAGAAAATATGGCCTTGGCGGTTCGCCGGATGAAAAAATCATTGGGACATACTTAAGGGAAAGAGACAATGGCATGCTAAATCTTGTGTTCCTATCAAATGATAAGGGAGCTAGGATTATTGCCCGGAATGTGGGAATGCCGGTGGCAGAGTTGTAAAATTACAATGATAGTGAGCGGGTAGCTTTTTGATATATCATAATAGGGCCAATCAGAAAGTTGTGTAAAATAATTTTATGAATGGCCCTTATTTTTATTGCGAACGCGGTGTTAACCGCTTTTTAGAACCGCACATGATGGTCAAAAAGAAGGCTAGCTGTCTTAAGTTACCGCACCGGTGAAAATAGCTAGCATGGTAACTAAGGACGGTCCTAAGAGGCAGCTGAAAAAACGTTAACACGGTCACTATGAAGGTCCCTAATAACAATATTTGCTGGTAAGATTTCTGGAATAACGGTGTTATTTTTGTGATCAATTACTATAGCGACATCGTGCCCCTTTAATGGTGCAATTTGGTCCAAAGGGGCCTTAAATTTTTTAATTGCCACCTATCAACGAAACCAATCTTCTAAAAACCCTCAATAGTCTTACTCTAAAAGCAAAGGTTGTAGTGCTTTTTCCGCATTGGTCGGCAAAGTGTTTTCATAGTGATTAATGTGATAGTACATCTTTTCTTGTGCCATTTTCTTATCCTGTTGTTCGATTGCAGAATAAATATCACTTAATTCAATAGCAAGGTTTTGTTTTAAAGATTCATTTAAGTGTAGGGACCGGAATAAATTTAATACATTTGTTATAGACTCCACTGTAATAATAAATAAAGGGTTATGAGTGGCTGCGGCAATAGCCCTATGAAATTCAAAATCCTGCTGAAAATATTCAAAATCACTAAGAGGTGTGTTTATCTCCGGTAAAATTTTCTTAAGTTTAATTAAATCTTCCTCGGTCCTTCTTTGTGAAGCGAGGATGCAAGATTGAACTTCAATTATTTTCCTGAATTCCATTAGTTCATCGAAAGTCACTCCTTTTAAACCTAAAGAAAGTGATAAATAATCACTAAAATCACTTATAAATGAATCCGGAGATATTTCCGAAACAAAATGTCCTCCTTTGGCTCCTGATCTTGTAGTAACGAGCTTTGATGCCGAAAGTAATTTAATAGCATCACGGATTGTTGGTCGGCTAACTTCAAATTGATCAGCCAACTCTTGCTCAGGTGGCAACTTATCCCCTTTTTTAAGACTACCGCTAATTATTGCCTCCTTTATATGCTCAGAGATTTGTTCAGAAAGAGTTAATATTTTTTTGTTTTTAAAAGCCATAGATATCCCTCCATTTAAAGAATTCAATTTATCTAAATATATCAAATGTAATAATTATTTACAATTGGAGTCGTTTACTTAGTTAAGTCTATTTGATATATTCTGATTAAATAGAATTACCATTGAATGTAAAGTTTACTCATATTTTTAAAAGGGGGGAGTTTATTTAACAAACATTAGCATTACTGAAATAGATAAAAGTGTAGAAGAATACAAACTTTGAAGAAAAGAGGATATTTATGGAGACAATTCTAGAATCAAATAAAGAAGTGATAATGGAACAGAGATGGAGAGCGTTAGATCGCGTAATGGAAAAAAGTAATTATGACGTAGTTCTGATTTATGGAAAAGGTATTATTACCCAGTATGGAAACCTTTTTTACTACGGAGGTTACTATCCGATACTACGTCATGGAATAGTCATTTACGCTCGGGGAGAAAAACCGGTAGCATATTATAACACTAGAGCGGATTACCATTTGGCAAAAGAGATGGGAACAATTGAGGATGTCCGTTTTGTAGGAACAGGTGATGTGATTAATTCCGAAAATGATCTGTTCTCGGAAATTGTTAGAAGTATTAATAGCTATAAACCACATAACACAGGTGTTGTCGGATTAAACTCTCATATGAGCTTTGAGCAACATGATTTTATTACAAGAAATATTAATGGAAATGTTACTGATGCGACAGGAATGATCGAGCGTATCAAAATGATTAAAACAGACGAAGAAATTGAAATGATACGCCAATCTTTCGCTCTTGCTGAAAAGAGTTTCCTATCTTTCAAGGAAGCGATTCGTCCAGGTAGGACTTCAGCAGAAATTGCAGCGGAAATTGATCAAATTGCTAGAAGTAACGGTGCGATAGACACTCTAATTTTTGTAGAGGAAGGCGCTTACTTTTTAAGAAAGCCTACACCAAAACCTTTGAGCGATAATGGGCTTGTTACTGCTTACGTTGAACTTATAGACTCTAATGGCTATTGGGTTGAAAAAGGCGGAATGTTTGCTGTTGGGAACACATCTTCCAAGGCAATGGAACTTGCCAACGCATGCGTCGAGGCAATGAAAGAAGCTAAAAACATAATAAAAGCCGGGGTTACTGTAGGTGAAGTAGCTAATGCAATTCATAAGCACACAAAAAATCTTGACGTAAAAATGGGAATTTGGCACGGACATGGAGTTGGGGTAGATCATGATTTGCCAATTATCATGGATCATAGTGATGTTGTTTTGGAAGAAAACATGGTGCTAAGTATACATCCTAATTTTTCAAATAGCGAAGAAACAATTGGAGCAAGTCTTTGTGACGTGTTTGTTGTTAAGAAGGACAGGGCTGAATCATTAAGCAAACTGCCTTATGAGATTGTTAATCTTTAAGAAATGAAATGGTAGCAACTTTTTAATAAGAGGTTCCGTTAAAGCTTCAAAAATAAAGAAGAGGTGAAGTCAATGGGTATATTTACAATCGGAATTGACGTAGGTGGAACTTTTACAGATTTTTTAGTTTTGAACACAAAAGACCAAACACAATTAATTGATAAGGTACCGACAACCCCGTCGGACCCTTCAATTGGCGTATTAAATGGCCTAAATAGCGTATCAAATAAGTTGGGAATGGATACTAAAAAACTTCTAAACAAAACGAAGTTAATCGTCCATGGCACAACCGTAACAACCAATGCTGTCCTAACAGGTACAGGTGCGAAAACGGGCTTAATCACTACAGAGGGGTTCCGTGATATGCTGCAGATGAGGCGCGGAATCAGAAGCAGGGAACATTTATATAACAATAAATACACAGCCCCACCTGCTTTAATTAATAGGGACCTCGTTGTAGGGATAAGTGAAAGAACCGATTTAAATGGAAAAGTGATCAAAGAAGTAAAAGAGGAAGAGGTTAGAGAGGCTGTAGAGTGGTTCGAGGAACAACAAGTTCAGTCTGTAGCTATCTGTTTTATGCATTCTTATGCAAATCCTGATAATGAAATACAAGTAAAAAGGCTTGTACAGGAAATGATGCCGGATGCTTTCGTAACTATATCTACCGATGTTTCGCCAGTTATGAGATTAAATAACCGTGTAGGCACCGTTGCAATGAATGCTTATGTAGGCCCCGTTTTGAACAGTTATATCGATAGATTGCTAGATAAGTTAAGGAACAGTGGCTTTGATAATGGGGAACTATTGATTATGCAATCAAGCGGTGGAGTCACTAATCCGCAGACAGTTTCCAGGGTACCTGCAAGTACGGTATTGTCTGGACCAGCTGCTGGCCCTGTTTCGGGAAAAGCGTTTGCTAAAGCATCAGGTTATGAGAATGCGATTGTAATTGACATGGGTGGGACATCGTTTGAAGCGTCCATCGTTCAAGATGGTGAAATCTCAATAAAAAAGGAAGGGGAGATCAATAGGAATTTAATCTCGTTACCAATGGCTTCAATACATTCCATTGGTTCCGGAGGTGGAAGCATTGCGTGGATTGATAAAGGGGGATTGCTTCAGGTTGGCCCGCAAAGTGCCGGAGCAACGCCAGGCCCTGTTTGTTACGACAAAGGAGGCGAAAAGCCTACCTGCTCTGATGCGAATTTAATTCTCGGCTACTTGAGTCCTTCCTTTTTCTTAGGTGGAAAAATGCAATTGGATTCAGCTCTTACAAGGAATGCTATTCGGGAACATATTGCTGATCCTTTGAACAAGTCGGTTGAAGAAGCGGCGTTTGGAATCTATCAAATTTCCAACTTGAATATGGCAAATGGCGTCAAGGAAGTAACAGTCCAAAATGGTTATGACCCACGAGATTTCCCGCTTGTTGTCGCGGGAGGAGCAGGGCCGATTCACGCGGCAATGATCGCGAGAGAACTTAATATTTCAGAAGTGATTATTCCAATCTTTTCCTCGGTATTATGCGCTGTCGGAATGCTGGCCTCGAATCTTAGACACGATTATGTACGAAGTTATCAAAAGGTATGGGAAGATGCTAGTTTTGGTGAAGTAATAGACAGATTAAAGAATGACCGTATAGAGGGTACTAATGCACTAATAACTGAAGGTATAGAAGAAGAGGATCATATAGTAATGGTTGGCCTTGATATGAGGTACAGAGGTCAACATTATGAGGTAACAATAGAAGTACCGGAAGAACTCATTCGTACAAATCGGAAGAAAGAGGTTGAAAAACTATTTCATGATGAACATGAAAGGCTATATGGCTATAATCTTGAAGGCCATGAAATTGAGGTAATCAATGTAAGGTTATCTTGTCGCGGTAGTTTTGCTGAATTTGAACCGAAAAAATTAGAAACAGTAAATGGTGCGGAAGGAATTGATCCAAAAAATTATAGGGAAGTCTATGATCCGGTTTTGAAGGAATTTATAAATACTCCTGTTTTTGATGGGGATAGAATGAAAGCCGGCACGTCTGTTCAGGGACCGGCAATTATCGAGTTAACAACAACGACAATTGTGGTGCCATCTCAATTCAATATCACAATGGAGAAATACGGTAATTTCCTGATGAGAGACACTGCTTCTAAATCTAATGGAAAAAAGGAGGAGACAGTAGATGGATCCAATCTTAGTATCAGTTATCTCTAACCGGCTGCGTTCAATAGGTAGACAAATGGGCGTTGTAATAGAGAGAAGTGCGCATTCTCCTCTACTTGTAGAAGGTAGAGACTTCTCGTTAGGTATTTATACAGCTGAGGGCGAGTTAGTGGAACAAACTGAATATATTCCAATCTTAGGATACGCAGCAGCTCCAGGTGTTAAAGCAGTAATCCAATACTTTAAAGAGGATTTAAATCCGGGAGATGTTTTCTTGCACAACGACACATTTACTGGAGGTAATCAAAACTCAGACTGGAAAGTAGTTCGTCCAGTTTTTTATAAAGGGGAATGTGTGGCTTGGACGGTTGTCACAGGACATCAAGCGGATGTCGGAGGTGCCGTCCCCGGTTCGTACAATCCCAAAGCGACAGACCTTTGGCAAGAAGGGTTGCGTATTACTCCACTTAAAGTTTATGAAAAGGGTAAAAAACGCAGGGATGTTTGGGACTTTGTTTTTGGCAATATCCGACTGCCAATTGTAGCTGATGATATTGAAGCAATGATAGGAGCGTGTGTTGTCGGAGAGCGCGAGTTGGTAGAGTTATTAGATCAATACGACGTCCAAACATATAATAGCGTTGTTGAAGAAATTTTTAATTCAACTGAAAAGATGGCCAAGGATATTATTAAGGAAATTCCTAATGGTGTATATTCCTCCCAATGTTGGGTACAAGATGATGGATTTGATCATGACGCTCGTATGAATATCGATTTAAAAGTCACCGTGGAGGATACACATCTTGCTTTCGATTTCACTGGCACACATCCGCAGACAAAGGGGTATGTAAATGCTCCACTACCCGTTACGATTTCATCTGTGATGATTGCGTTCCTTATGCTTAGTAAACAAAACATTCCAAGGAATGAAGCAATTCAGCGATGCGTATCCATATATGTTCCCGAAGGAACGATGCTAAACCCTAATTATCCGTCTGCGAGCGGGTTTGGTAATCATTTAAGCGATCAAATTTGTTCTGCGGTATTCCTAGCGTTGTCTGAGGCATTGCCCGGTCAGATTACAGCTGGTTGGAATCCACTCTTAGGGACAATCATGAATGGTTGGGATAAAAGACGAGATTCACCATTTGTCGATATATTGATAAATGCATGTAAGGGTGGAAGCGGAGGAACAAAAGAGGCAGATGGCTACGATCATATCGGTTTGATTGCTTCAGGGGGTGCATTAGCGGCACAAGACCCGGAGATGTTCGAACTTACAAACCCACTTTTTCTCCATAGATATGAGTATGCCCAAGATTCCGCGGGTGCAGGTCAATGGCGGGGAGGCATGGGGGTAGAAACAATATTTACTATTCTCTCTGAGGGAACACAAGCTAGTGTATTTGGAGACGGAGCTTCGGAGGAAACAGCTGCTCCTGGTATACTTGGCGGTTTACCAGGTAAGGAAAATTATATTCATTTTGAATATCCAAATGGTGATGTCTATCAATCAAAGACAAAAGATTTGATTTCCGATATTCCAAAAGGAACTATATATAAGCAAGTGGCAGGCGGAGGTGGCGGCTACGGTAATCCTAAAGATCGCCCTGTGGATATAGTCGCCCACGAGGTGAGATGTGGATATATCTCTAAGGAATTTGCACAACGCTACTATGGTGTAATAATTGAAGACGAAAAGAGAGGAATAGTAAAAGAAGTGTCGCGGTAAGGTTGCCTCCAATGTTTTGATTATCATCCACATCTCGTAGATAGCTTAAATGTTAGAAATTGTAGAGATTATTACCGTGTGAAAATAAATAGTCCTTAATTTTAAGATGTGGATGAAAAATTCAAATTGTTTTTAAAATACTCCTAATGCAGACAAAATTTGGTCAGCTATCATTTGGTTTCTGTATTTTTGGGCTTTCTGAACACCATGTAGATATTACCTTGATCAACAATTAATATGTTTTAGGGAAAATAGGGGGAGTGAAAAGTAATATGTTCAAAAAGTGGTTTTATTTAACGGTTGCCATCATGGTAATTTTTGTAAGCGGTTGCGGAAAGCAGACTACTAAAGGGGACCAAATTAAAGTAGGGGTTTCGATTGCTTTGGAAGCTAACAACACCGTAAAAACATGGTACGAGGCAATTAAAGCCAGAGGAGAATCTTATGGCTTCGATGTAATTGGAATAGATGCTCAAGGGGATCCCGGAAAACAAGTAAGCGATATAGACAGCTTGCTAGCCCAAGGGGTAGATGCTGTTGTTGTGTGGCCATTAGACGCTAACGCGCTAACATCAACAATTGATCGTGTAAGAGATCAAGATATTCCTGTCTTTGGCATTGATTTTAATGTTGAATTAGGCGGTTCGGATTATGGTCTTACAAATCAAATTATTTTGGGAAGAGGAGATACGGCCGAGAAGGTAGCAGAGCTGTTTGCTGAAAATTTGCCGGAGGGTGCCGAAGTGGCTGGAATTGGCTATGCTGTACCTGTTCCAGGCAATACTTTTATAATGAAAAAGTTAAAATCCGAAATTGAAAAACATAGTCATCTACAGTGGGTCGGACAACAAGATAATCCAACAGATAATATTTCTGGTGCAGAGCCACTAATGTCCAATATATTAACTAAAAATCCGAACTTAAAAGCGCTTTTTACTTATAACGATGAGAGTGCCATTGGTGCTGCACAGGCTGTTTTGAATGCAAATAAAAAGTTGTACTCTGCAGAAAATCCCGAAGGAATCATGATTATTGGATTTAATGCAGAGGAAAGTGGCATAGAAGCAATAGAGCAAGGAAAGGAATATGCAACATTCAACCTTAATCCCGTAAAAGCAGGGGCAGCTTCGGTAGATTATATTCACCAATTGCTTGTAGAAGGGGTAGGGCTTGCCACTATTCCAGCAGAAACTGTCATACCCTCTCCAATGGTGGATAAAACTACATTATCACAATTTGATTCGTGGGAAGAAGAACTGAAGTTAATCATTGAAGGAAAGTCATTTGATCCATTCGATGAAAGTGGGACAGAGTAATGAAAGATTCTAGGAAACATTCGGTCAATGATAGGGCTATAGAAGTGATTGGGGTTTCTAAATCATACCCGGGTGTTCAGGCGTTATCTGATATTTCGATGTCTATAGAATGGGGCAGCATTCATGGGCTAGCCGGAGAAAATGGTTCAGGTAAGTCGACATTACTTCGAATATTGGCTGGATTGGAGCCGGCTAGCTGGGGTGAAGTTAGATTTTCAGGAGAATGTTTATCAAGAACAAAAAATAATCTCACAAAGAATGTGGCTATGGTTACTCAAGAGCCATCTTTAGTCGAAAGTCTGACAGTTGCAGAAAATATTGCATTGGCCGGTAATTTATATAGAAAATGGTTCGTAAATTGGAAATCCAGCAAAGAAATAGCCGAGTCAATTTTACAGCGTCTTGGAGCCGATGAAATAGATACAGAGGGGATAGTAGCTAATTTGCCGCCGGATCAACAGCAAATTATTTCCATTGCCAGAGCTCTAGCGGCCAATCCGCAAATACTATTACTTGACGAGGCAACTAGCTCCCTTACAGAGGATCAAACAGAGCGACTCTTTTTATTGTTAGATGAATTACGAGCGGATGGCAAGATAATCATCTTTATATCTCATAGGTTAAAAGAATATATAAGGCTTTGCGACAAAATAACAGTCCTTCGTGACGGCAGTTATATTTGCAAATTAGAACATCCAAACTTTAGTGAGGAAGATATTGTCACAGCCATGGTAGGTAGAAAAATGTCTGAGTACTTTCCGCCTAGAACATCTTCTGATTATGACGAAATAGCACTTCATCTAAAAAAATTTAATAGCTTAAACGCTAAAGAGGTGTCTTTAGCTGTTAAAAAAGGAGAAATATTTGTTTTTGCCGGGTTAGTTGGTTGTGGAAGAAGCGAAATGCTTAGAGGGTTATTTGGAGTTCATCCTTCTCATGGGAAAGTAGAAATTTACGGAAAAGCATTTTCTCCTCACTCACCAAGAGACTCTGTACAAAGGGGGATTTCTTATATCCCATCTGAACGCAAGGCTGAGGGTATCGTTGCCGGACTCTCAGTGTTGGAAAATGGTGTTTTAAGTTTGCGTTTGAGAAACTCCATATGGAAGTGGGTAAATTTCAATCAGGAAAAAGAAATTATGCATCGAATGGTTAAAAGTATGAATATCAAAACCCCCTCACTTGAAACAGAAATTCAAACACTATCGGGAGGAAATCAACAAAAGGTAATCCTTGCACGCTCAATAGCCACTCATCCCAAAATCTTATTGCTAGATGAACCAACAAGAGGAATCGACGTTGGGGCTAAAGCTCAAATTTACGAATTACTGCGTAAACTTTCGAAAGAAGGTGTAACAGTTATTATTTCCACATCTGACTTGCAAGAAGCTTTAGGCATAGCGGATAGGGTCGGAGTCATGTTTCGGGGTCATTTGAAAAAAGTGTTAAATCCGGATGAATTATCAGAAGAAAATGTGATGTATTATGCAACCGGAAATTAATTACGCATGAGGAGACCATGTTATGGAAAACACTGTTAAGAGAACTATAGGAACGGTAAATCGCCAAGTGAAAAAGAAGGGTTTACTGAGTTTTATTGGCATTGGACCACTATTTATTTTACTTTGTGTGATCTTAAGCTTTATGAATCCTTCATTTTTAACATTCCAAAATTGGATTAATTTACTAAATGCAACATCCGGGATATGGATTATGGCAATGGCAATGACTTTGGTTTTAATAACTGCAGGGTTTGATCTTTCTGTCGGTGCTGTTTTGGCCTTAAGCGGTATTGTATTAGTGTCACTTTTAAATTATGGAATTCCAGAAATAGTAAGTATCATTGTTACTTTGGGTTGCATAACTCTAATAGGTATATTCACTAACGGAATTCTTATTGGCAAAATGGGTCTTAACTTTTTCGTAGTAACTCTCGGAACTATGTCACTATTTCGAGGGATTGTTTATGTATGGTCTGATGGGAAAACCCAATATGCAAATGATTACTCTCTACTTCAGTTTATTGGCAATGGAGAGGTAGGGTTAATTCCGGTAACAGTTTTCATAATGTTTGCAATGTTCATCTTCACATTTATCCTTTTGAAATACACCTATTTCGGCCGGTCTGTTTATGTAGTTGGGGGAAATCGTGAAACGGCTAAGTTAACAGGGATTAAGGTACCGTTGATATTAATGGCAGTTTATGGATTAAGTGCACTATATGCTTCCATTGCCGGGATTGTTGAAGCTGGAAGGCTTGCTTCTGCTTCACCTACAATTGGAATCGGGACGGAGCTATTGGTAGCAGCAGCTGTGCTTTTAGGTGGAACAAGTTTTAAGGGAGGAGAAGGAGGTGTAGTTGGCACAACCTTGGGCGTATTGTTTATTGGTGTGTTGCAAAATGGGTTAAGTATATCCGGTATATCTTCCTATTGGCAAAGTGTGATAACCGGAGTTATCCTAATATTCGCAATCCTGTTAAACCAGCTAAAAACTAAATAGGCGATTTGATGTTCCAGTATATGGAAGGTTAGGAGGAGATCGCCTTTCGATCTGGGTAAATTTTGAATAAAGATAATATTGACCCAATTGTATAAAACTTGAACAATATAGCCGCTCAACCTTGTGTTAGGATGAAATTAATCGATAAATATGAAGGAGGAGGAAGGGACTTGACGAAATGGGATTGGGATCATTTGATCCAAGAGGACCGGGTACACCGTTCTGTATACACCGATCCGGACATTTATAAAATGGAAATGACAAAAGTATTCGGCGATACATGGGTCTACTTAGCCCATGAGAGTGAAATACCGGAAAAGAATGACTATAAGACCGGATATTTGGGACCGCGGCCGATTATCATTACCCGGAATAGGAACGAGGTCATTCGTGCGTTATTTAATAGGTGCACTCATCGGGGGGCGACCATCTGCCGGGTGGAAAAAGGAAATGCAAGAAGTTTCACCTGCCCCTATCATGGCTGGAATTTCTCTAATGAAGGAAAGCTGAATGGGGTTCCGTGGGGACAGGCTTATGGAGAAAATTTTGATAAAAATGAATTGAATTTAATACAAGTGCCGCGGGTGGAAAGTTACAAAGGGTTCATTTTTGGAACGATGAATGAAAGCGCGCCCAGCCTAGAAGAACACTTGGGAAATGCCAGGGAGTTACTGGATCAATGGATTGATCGATACGATGGAAATTTAATAGTAAGAAACAGCGCTCATCGAATGACGCTGAACGGGAATTGGAAGTTTGTTTTTGATAATGCGGGTGACGGCTATCACGTTTCATTTTCACACCGCTCTTTATTGGCGGTCGGAGACCGGTATGGAAGCGGCGAGGACAAGGATATGACTTATTTCGGAAAAAACCCGGACTCTTCGCCGATGTATGTGCAGTATTTGGGGAATGGCCATATATTTTTGGACCAACGGCCCATGTACAACGAGACAGGTGATATGTGGGAACAGCAGCGACCGCAGCCCGGGCGTGAAGCTTATGAGGATATGATCAGAAAGAAATATAAAGATAAAGCGGATCAGTACTTGGATTGGTCAGTAGGGGCACAAATGAATTTGTCCATTTTCCCGAACTTGCTTATTATAGGAAATCAAATTCAGGTGATTGAACCTATTTCAGCTGAGAAGACTCAATTAACATGGTATGCAACAACTGTCGAAAACCTGCCGGAAGAAATAAACACATTGCGTATGCGGGCTCAGGAGGACTTCCCGGCTTTTGGAGAACCGGATGATGTCACGAACTTTGCGGAATGTCAAAGGGGATTAAGTATCCCGGAGGTTGAGTGGGTCATGTTTAACCGGGGTTATGATGTTCCGGATCGGCAAACAGTCGATGAACGCGGGGTCATTACGGCACCTGTCACGGACGAGGCGCCGATGAGAGGCTATTTCCAGGAGTGGAAACGGTTAATGAGTGTGGAGAGGAGTGAGAAGATTTGTCAGGAACTTCAGAAACAGTAAGCACCTCATTTTCATCCCATTATGTGACCGACGGGTTTTATGAAAACGTTTTATCTGATGTGAAAGTGTTCGATGGCGACTTTCCTCCTGTTTCACTTGAACTTCGGGCAGAGGCGGAGCGGGTTTTGTTTAAAGAATCCAGGCTCATTGATGAACTTCGCCTGGAAGAATGGCTTTCCCTTTTCAGCGAAGAATCCCTGTACTGGGTACCTACTGTTCCGGGAGGAGGGGATCCGCGGAAAGAAGTGTCGATCGCTTTTGATGACCGCCGCCGCCTGGAGGACAGGATTTATAGGATCAGAACGGGTTACGCCTATTCACAGCTGCCTCTTTCACGAACAAGACGCATGCTGACAAACATAGAAGTGACGGAAAGACATAGCACAGATGAATTGTTTGTCAGAACGAATTTTATTCTTTCCGAGTTCCGTGTAGGGGTGTTGGAAAGCTTCTCCGGGTGGATAGGATACAAAATGATAAAAGAAAAGGGGGAATGGAAAATCAAATTGAAAATGGTGAATCTGATTGACTCTGATCAAGCCCATGATAACCTGACGTTCATTTTATAATCACGGGTCTTGTTTATCAAATACTGCGTCAAGGGAGGACAGATGAGTGGAAGAGAGTGAAAGGTTACTGGTTTTACAAGTAAAAGAGTTATCCAGAAAGGTAGAGCAGCAGGAGAAGCTGATAGAAAAATATCGCATTTTGGCGAAAGTTGTCCAAGAGGCCGAAATATGGGATTACAGCATCTATGATGAAGTGCCTGACGATACGTGGGTGGCATTGGATCAAACGGGTTATGAAAGAATGAAGCAAGTGTTGTCGGAACTGGATGAATTGCAACCTTGGAAAACGTCCATCGAAAAGCGTCTGGGAGGGGGATAAAACTGAAACCGTTAGCTGGCATTGTTGGAACAATCTATGATTTACAGACACCTTTCACCCGTGAAGTGGAGTTGGTCAATCAAAAAAATACAGACTTTAAAACTGAACGAGTTTTATATAGCGCGGAAAATACTCTGTCGTATTTCCAAAAAGTGGGCTTTCATGCCTGTATGATTTCACCCCATGAGGATCGTAGCATCATTGATCGGTTGGATATGATCGTCATCCCTGGAGGACCTGACGTTAATCCGAATTTATATGAACAGGTCCCTCACCCGAAGACATTCTTTGAAAAGGATGGTGCCAGGGATCATTTTGAAAAGGGAATCATTGAACTGGCAATTGAGAAAGGCAAACCGATCTTCGCCATCTGTCGCGGTTTGCAATTGGTGAACGTGGTTTTGGGGGGGACGTTGCACCAACATTTGCCGGACTGGTCCACTGAAGTTCCGCACAGATCCATTGAGGGTCCAGCAGCGTATGTACATAAAGTAAGGACTGCCGGGTGGCTGAAAGAAACGATTGGTGAAGAACTAAGTGTCAATTCTTGGCATCATCAAGGAATTGACACTTTAGCACCCGAGCTGACACCTTTAGCTTGGTCGCCGGAAGGGCTCATTGAAGCATTTGAAGCTAAACCTGATTTTGCACCGATATTTGGCGTACAATGGCACCCTGAGATTTTGCAGGACAAAAAAAGCATTGATCTACTCGCTGTTTCCTTGGAACGTATAATATCGAATTTTAAGATTGGGGGAGATGAACATGTTAAAAGTAGACTCTAGTTTTGTGGGGATTCACAATCTAAGAAGCAAAGAAGAAGAGGAAATGGTTGAGCAAATCAAGGCAACGATAGAAGAAAAGAACATTCGTCTGATCCGGGTGGCCTGGGCAGACCAACATGGAATTTCACGAGCGAAGACAATGACGGTTCCAGCTTTTCACAGAGTGTTGGAAAGCGGGCTTGAATTCAACACAGGGCCGTTGTTCTTTGATACAGGAAGCGCGATCGTCTTCAATCCATTCCAAGAGGGAGGCGGTTTTGATTTAGAGGAAATGACCGGTTGTCCTAACTATCGTCTGATCCCTGATCCGTCGACTTTCAGAATTTTACCGTGGGCCCCTCATACCGCTTGGATTCTTACAGATGCCTATTTAAAGGATGGTAGGCCGTTGCCTTTTGATAGTCGGGGTATTTTAAGAAAAGCCCTCAACGAGTTCAAGGATTCCGGTTTCGAATATATTTCCGGAATTGAAGTTGAATGGAATTTGATGAAGATTGTCGATAACAAACTGAATCCCGAATTCATGGGAGCGCCCGGCATTGCGGCAGAAGCACCCGCTGTCTTATCTTCCGCCAGGGGATATCAATATCACTTGGAGTCCCATCTTGACGAAGTGGACGATGTATTGTATGAAATCTCAAACGCGCTTTCAGCTTTGGGACTACCGTTAAGCACCATGGAAGATGAATGGGGGCCGAGTCAGCAAGAGTTCACATTTGAGCCTCTCACAGGGTTGGAAGCGGCTGATACTATGCTGCTTTTCAGAAATACAGTGAAGCAAATATGTAAAAGGCACGGATACGTCGGCTCCTTCATGTGCCGCCCTGCATTTTCAAGTTTTGTCTCAAGTGGATGGCATTTACACCAATCAATCCGGAGTCTTGAAACAGGTGAAAATGTTCTCAAAGATCCATACGAGCTTGAACCGACATCAGAAATTGGAAAGCATTTCATGGGTGGTATTTTAATGCATGCACAAGCCGCTTCTGTATTTACCACTCCGACAATTAACGGGTTTAAACGGCTTAACCCTAACTCTTTAGCTCCCGACCGGGCCGGCTGGGGAGATGATAACCGTGGGACTATGCTTAGAGTGATCGGAGCTCCTGGTGAAAAGAATGTGCGGTTTGAAAACCGTATCGGGGAGCCTGCCGCGAATCCATACCTGTATCTTGCTTCTCAAGTAATCGCAGGTGCGCATGGTATTCAGAACAAAATAGATCCGGGAATACCGAGTAAAGAGGCCTACAATGACGATCGCCAAAGACTGCCGAGAAGTCTCAAAGAAGCGGTGGAAGCCTTGAAGAAAGATACATTGTACCGTGAGAAAATGGGAGATTTGTTTATTGATTATATTACCAAAATTAAAGAAAGTGAGATTTCCCGTTACGAAGCATTTGTTAAAGAAAATGGCATTGAAGACCACCAAATGGTTGTTACCGACTGGGAGCAACGAGAATATTTTGACCTATTCTAACAGAAGAGTATTCCTAATATTCGGGATATGAAACTCGGATTCTATTTGAATAAGGAGTTTTTAATTCATACCTGATCCCCCGGAGAAAGGAGTGTATGAATTCGGATGGGTGCGTTGTTTAATAGGTGCGACCTTACAGCTGAGTAGACTGTTGATGTGAATGTCAGCGGTTGGATAGGCAAGAAAATCAAGTGAGGGGGCTTAAAATGGCTTCTCGTGGAACTGGGTTTTTAAATGATTTCAAAGTATACAGTGTAACGGAGCAAATCGCGGATCATATTAAACAAGCAATTATTTACGGGGATTTAAAGGAAGGGGAGAAACTGCCAAGTGAAACAGAAATGGCCGAAACGCTTCATGTGAGCAGGAACACGATCAGAGGAGCCCTGTATCTGCTCTCCTGCGAGAAGCTGATTGAGACGAGGCCGGGAAGGAGCGGGGGACACTACGTATCGACAATCACCGAAAATGCAATCAATCAAAGTTTCGGAGATGCCTTAAGCTTATCCTTATCCTTGGCAGGCACTACCATAGAAGAAGTGATAGAGCAACGCCGGATTATAGAAGTCCGGGCGGCCTACCTGGCAGCTTTGCGGAGAACGGACGATGATTTGCAAAGGTTGAAGGAAAATATCCACTTCTTGAATAGTGAACCCATGTCAGACTTGATTTTTTGTAAAAACAACTATCTTTTTAATCAAAACGTTTCACTTGCAACAAAAAACCGATTGATCAATCTGTCATTTGTGACGTTAGCGCGTATCATCGTACCACTATTTAAATATATCAATGTGCCGATTTCTTTGAAGAAGACATTAAATGAAGAGCTGGAAGACATTTATACTCTGATTTATAACCAAGATCCAATGAAGGCTGCGAAAAAAATGGGGGAACACCTTTCCCATTTTGAAGAATATTTTAAAGACGTTTATCCAAAGGAAAAAACAATTCAACTTGAAATCAATCTCTAATCAGAAAAAACAATGGAGCGGGAGGAATTTATTATGAGCAAGCAAGCTGTAAAAAATGTTCGTGTAGAAGAGGTTTTTAATCTGTACATCAAGCATATGCAGGAGTTTTTGAAAGAAGCGAGGTTGAATCACGAGGAGTATACCAATTTCGTCAATTGGGCGGACCGCCTGGGACGTGCTGGGGAGCTCCCATTATATGCGGATGTATTCCTTGAAACCCATGTGCTTCGGGCTATGTATACGGATAAACCAGGCACCCAGCCATCCCTTCTTGGGCCTTACTTCATCGAAGGCTCCCCGCTTGTGGAAAGCGAACCTGGCCAGCAACTTGTGCTGACACAGCGTCCGGATGAACCAGGAGAAGTACTGATCTTCAAAGGAAATGTGAGCAGCGTCGACGGTATGCCGCTGGCGAATACGAGGGTGGAAATGTGGCAAAACGATAACTCCGGCAAATACTCCGCCTTTGATTCCGATGCACCAAGATACAATTTGAGGGGACATTTCTTCACTGACGAAAACGGGAACTTTGAAGTAAAGTCCATCGTTCCGCTTCCTTATTCGATTCCAGATCAGGGTCCGACCGGGGAATTCCTGGAATACGTAGATCAGCATCCGATGCGCCCGGCTCACCTCCACCTCATGTTTGAAGCTGACGGCCATGAAACCCTGATCACCCAGGTGTTTTTTGAAGGCGACAAGTGGCTGGAATCAGACGTGGCGGATGGCGTACGAACTGAACTCATCACCAAGCTGGAAGATAAAGGCGATCATAAAGAGGCTTCCTTAAACTTTGTGATGCGCAGGGAATAAAAATGAATACCAAGGGGGCATTGTTCAATGTCCCCTTGTTTTTTACCTAATATTCAGAAGGAACGGAGGGAATCATCGTGAGTGTCATACGCATCAAGCGCATTCATACAAAAATTTTGGATATACCCATCAAGCGTCCCCATCAATTTTCAACAGAGAAAGTGTCGGCCAAAAGCTTTGTGTTAATCAAGGTGGAGCTTAGCAACGGCGTTGTCGGCATCGGGGAAGGAACAACTCCGGGAATCTGGTGGAACGGCGAGAGTGTGGAAACGATGAAGCTCGTCATCGACCGGTACGCCGCCCCCCTGCTCCTGGGTGAAAATCCGGTTTTTATCGAAAAGCTTATGCAAAAGCTTAACCGGCAAATCCGTGCCAACCACTTTGCGAAAGCCACAGTTGAAATGGCCCTGTATGACGCGCTCGGAAAAATGTACGGCGTGCCGGTCCACCAACTACTGGGCGGCCTGCACCTGGAAAAGATCCCAGTCCGTTGGGCATTGGCATCCGGCACTCCCGAAGGGGATATCGAAGAAGCGATCAGCCATGTGGACGCCGGGCACTATGACAACTTCAAAACTAAGTCCGGGAAGGAGAGTCCTGATGACGATGCCCTGCGGAATATCCGAATCGCAGAAGGGATCCGGGGCAGGTCCTCCATCGGAATCGACCCGAACGGTTCATGGGATAAAGTCACCGTGATGAAATGGATGGACGCCTTCTTCGAATCGGGAATTGACTTTCTCGAGCAGCCGCTGCCACCCGAAGACATCAGGGGGCTAGCCCAGCTTGCTGCGATGAAAAAAGTGCCCATCATGGCCGATGAAAGCCTGGCCACTGTCCAGGATGCCATGCGTCTGGCGGAAGAGAAAGCGGCGGATATCTTTTCCCTGAAGATACATAAATCCGGCGGGATGAAGAATACGGTGAGAATTGCCGGGATTGCTCAGGCAGCCGGCATCTCCTGTTTCGGAGGGACTTCGTTGGAAAGCTCCATTGGGACCGCCGCCTGCGTTCATGCCTATGCATCGATCTCGAATCTGGATTACGGGAGCGAACTGTTCGGGCCCGGCTGGCTGGCGGATGATCCGGTGAAAAACCCGCTGACCATCAAGGACGGTTCCATTCTGGTTCCTGCGGGAGCCGGGCTTGGCGTGGAGCTGGACGAAAAGAAAGTGAGAAAATACGAGAGGAAAGAAGAGGGAGTGGAGATATTCCAGTGAAATACTGAATTTCGTCTACACTCACTTGCGGGACAGGTCTCATTTATAGAACGTATCACTTTTACTGATTGAAAATCTTTCGAAATGAGGAATGAGATGAATGGCTGAAAAGCTTGTATGGAAAGTCGGGGGTCAGCAAGGGGAAGGAATAGAAAGCACAGGAGATATCTTTTCTAAAGGTTTTTGTCGTTTGGGCTATTTTTTATATGGATACCGTCACTTCTCTTCCCGAATTAAAGGAGGACATACGAATAATAAAATTTGTGTAAGCACTAAACAGGTGCATACGGTGACGAGGGATGTGGATATTCTCATCGCATTTGATCAAGAAACGATTGATTTAAACTTCCATGAGCTAAATGAAGATGGCGTGATTATTGGCGACGCCAAGTTCAAACCGAGAAATCCTGCTGCCTCTAAGGCTCAATTATATTCAGTACCTTTTACGGAGATTGCCGAAAAACTAGGTACAACTTTGATGAAAAATATGGTTGCAATAGGAGCCACCTGCGCTGTAATGAATAAAGAAATTGAGACTTTCACTACGGTTATTAAAGAGATATTTGGTAGAAAAGGTGAGGACGTCGTCTTAAAAAACATGAAAGCGATGCGAAGGGGCTACTTATTTATGAAAGGAATCCTTGAAGAAGGCTCCCGTGTTTTTTCGCTTGCACAGTCGGATGGAAAAAGGCGGATGTTCATGATCGGAAACGATGCAATCGCCTTGGGTGCTATAGCAGCAGGGGCTCGCTTTATGCCTGCCTATCCTATTACACCAGCTTCGGACATTATGGAGTATTTGATTAAACAGTTACCAAAGGTCGGCGGAACCGTCATACAAACCGAAGATGAGATTGCAGCCGTTACTATGGCCATCGGTTCCAATTACGCAGGAGCCCGCGCCTTTACTGCTTCGGCAGGTCCAGGGTTATCACTGATGATGGAGGCGATCGGGCTATCCGGTATGACAGAAACACCGCTAGTTGTCGTGGATACACAGCGGGGAGGCCCTTCCACAGGGCTGCCGACAAAGCAAGAACAATCCGATTTGATGCAGGTGATCTATGGGACCCACGGAGAAATTCCCAAAGTGGTGATAGCTCCAAGTACTGCTGAGGAAGCCTTTTACGATACTGTGGAGGCATTCAATATTACCGAAGAATATCAATGTCCAGTCATTGTACTGTCTGATTTGCAACTTTCGTTGGCAAAGCAAACAGTTGAGCCATTAGAGCTGGATCGGGTAGAGATTCGCCGGGGAAAACTGGTAAATGAACCAGAGGAAAAGAAGGGCAAATCTACGTATTTCAAACGCTTTGAAGTGACCGAAGATGGTACTTCGCCGCGAGTGCTTCCAGGAACAAAGCATGGGATCCATCATGTGACAGGGTTGGAACATGATGAAGAAGGGCGCCCGAATGAAACGGCATCTAATCGACAGGCTCAAATGGAGAAAAGGGGGCGTAAGTTGGATGGTTTCGCTGAGCAGTTCCAAAATCCAATTGCGGTGCTTGCTCCTCATGAAAAGGCCGATCTGCTTTTGGTAGGATTCAACTCCACCCGCGGTGCCATAATGGAGGCGATGGAGCGGTTGGAAGAAGAGGGAGCCAAAGTGAACCATGTGCATATCCGATTGGTCCATCCGTTTCCGGTAGAACATGTAAAGCCATATATAGAGGCCGCCCGGCATGTATTGGTTGTGGAAAATAACGCCACAGGCCAGTTGGCCAATATCCTCAAGATGAATGTGGGCCATATAGATAAGATTCACAGTGCGCTGAAATTTGATGGAGATCCATTTCATTCTGAGGATGTGTATGAAGGAAGCAAGGAGTTGTTGGAATATGACTATGTCAACATTTAAGGACTTCAGAAATGGAGTCAAGCCCAATTGGTGTCCAGGCTGCGGAGACTTCTCGGTGCAGGCGGCTGTTCAGCGTGCAGCTGCTAATATTGGACTTACCCCCGAAGAACTTGTGCTTGTATCCGGGATTGGATGCTCCGGCCGTCTATCGGGATATATCCGTTCCTATGGGTTTCATGGAATCCACGGACGTGCGCTTCCAATCGCCCAGGGAGTAAAGATGGGTAACCGGGACCTTACTGTTGTCGCAGCCGGAGGGGATGGGGACGGATTTGCAATAGGGATCGGTCATACGATCCACGCTATGCGCCGTAATATGGACTTGACTTATATTGTGATGGATAACCAGGTGTACGGGCTGACAAAAGGCCAGACATCTCCCCGATCGGAAAGTGGATTTGTCACTACCTCCACTCCGGACGGCTCAATTGAAAAAGCTTTATCACCAATGGAGACGGCATTGATCAGCGGGGCTACATTTGTGGCCCAAAGCTTTTCTTCCGATATAAAAGGCTTGACAGCTACAATTGAGGCTGGAATTTTGCATAATGGATTTTCTATCATCAATGTGTTCAGTCCTTGTGTGACATACAACAAATTCAATACGTATGATTGGTTCAGAGAGAATTTGATCAGGTTGAGCGATATTGAGGGGTATGATCCAAAGGACCGTAAAATGGCAATGAACACTTTATTGGAAAATAAAAGTATGGTCACGGGGATTATTTTTCAGGAGGAACGTCCCTCGTATCAGGAGATGGTGAAAGGATATGCCGAAAAACCATTGGCACAAATCCCGCTGGATTTAAACTCAGATTTATTTCACGAGCTTGTCGCTGATTTTATGTGAGAGTCCCATAGAAGAAAGGGATTAAAAATGCAGCAATAAAATTCCTACTAGAGGGAGGAGCTAGAATGGCTAAATTTACAATGGTAGATAGAGAGACTTGTATTGCTTGCGGCGCATGCGGAGAAGTAGCTCCCGACATATTTAATTACGATGAAGAAGGTATTTCTTTTAGCGTCTTGGATGATAACCAAGGGATCACTCCTATTTTGGGAGAACTGGAAGATGATTTAATGGATGCACATGATGGTTGTCCAACTGAATCGATTAAAGTCAGTGAAAAGGCCTTTGCATGTGCGAAAGTGAATGTTAGTTAATATAGATCACTATTTGAAATCTATGAAATTTACAGTGATGAGGAGGTTTATCATATGAGACATTTGCCTGCCCCCTCCCTTTCGTTTTTATGTGACATGGAATTGACTGTTGAAGGTGCCCACCTGCCCGGTAAGACCCCAGTCGGCAACCGGCGAATCATCCGCGTCATCGGCGGGTCGCTCAGAGGCGACCGGCTTACGGCGGAAGTGATTCCCGGAGGTGACGACTGGATCATCGTCCGGGAAGACGGCACGATCATTCAGGACGTGCGAATTTTGCTAAAAACAAACGACGGGGAGCTGATTATGATGTCCTATAGAGGCATCCGCACCGGGTATCCGGAAGTTCTACGGCGGCTGGACAACAACGAGGAGGTCGACCCCGACGAGTACTATTTTCGGACCGCTCCTATCTTTGAGACTGCTTCTGTCAAGTACGACTGGCTGAACCGCCGGCTGTTCGTCTCCAGGGGCATCCGGCTGCCCGGCAAAGTGAACTATTCCATATACATTGTCGATTAAAAAACAGAAAGCAGGGATATGAACAATGGGACAGTATGTGACGACCAAGAAAGGACGCACCTTTTATATCCATGAAACGCCCGGTGAACAGGGGACAATCATCGGCTCCCACGGCCTCACCGGCAACCACAAGCAGCTTCGTTATTACCAGGAGGCCCTCTCCGGTTACCGGTTCATCAGCTACGATATCCTGGGCCGCGGAAACAGCGATACGGCTCCGAAGGACAGCTCGATTGACACCCATGCCGAT
This sequence comes from Siminovitchia acidinfaciens, assembly GCF_003605385.1. GTDB lineage: Bacteria > Bacillota > Bacilli > Bacillales > Bacillaceae_C > Siminovitchia > Siminovitchia acidinfaciens. Next base: position 335,072 of record NZ_QYTV02000001.1, read on the forward strand.
GACCTGCTGGATTTGGTTGATTCGCTTGAGATCGAACATCCTATCCTTTTAGGCTATTCCATGGGAGCGTATATCAGCGCCATCGCCGCCAGCCGAATGGAGAGGACAGAAGCGCTGATCCTTCTGGATGGGGCCGGCGAAGCGAACGAAGTTACCAGACAGCTTGTCCTCCCTTCCCTGGATCGTTTGAAAAAGACCTTTGCCAGCCCGGACCATTATGCGCAGGAGGCGAAAAAACTGTATACCAGCCTTGGCATCGACTGGGGTTCGCATATGGAAGAGGTGGTCCGCTATGAAATCAAGGAAGACGGCGGCGCATGGAGGAACAAGTCCGACCCGGACACCATCGCCCGGGACTTCGAAAGCTTTTATACATTCCAAGCGGAAGACGTGCTGGCGAGGGTCAACTGCCCCGTTTTCCTGCTGACGGCGATCGGCAGCCTTGGAGACAAGGGTCCTCTTTTTAAAGAAGAGGGCTATGCCCGGACAAAAGAAACGGCCGGAAACATTCGTACGGCCATGACTTCAGCCAATCATTATGAATTGGTGTTCAACCCGCAGCCGGAAATCAACGGACAGCTGGATTCATTTTTATCTCAAAAGGAAGTGAAGTCATGAGTGCCACCAAACAGACGGATGCACAGCAAATCATCCGAAGAATTGTAAAGTCCGGAGACACCATCATGGTCGGCGGGTTCGGCCTGATTGGCAGCCCCCTGACATTGATCGAGGAGCTGACCCGGCATAACGCGGACAAACTGACGATTATCAGTAACAATGTCGGGGAAGCCGGACGAGGCCTGGGACTGCTGCTCAGGCAGGGAAAAATCAAGAAGGCCATCGGCTCCTATTTCACGAGTAACCGGGAAGTCGCCCAGTGGTATAACGAAGGGAAACTTGAGATTGGCCTGCTCCCTCAAGGGACTTTTTCAGAGGCCATCCGCACAGGCGGGGCGGGAATCGGCGGGTTCTACACGAAGACCGCCGTCGGAACGGAGCTGGCCAAAGGCAAGGAAACGAAGGTAATTGACGGGGAGACCTATCTGTTTGAAAAAGCTTTGAAAGCCAATGTGGCCCTTGTCCGGGCAAAAAAAGCGGACACAAAGGGCAATCTAGTCTACTATAAGACAGCCCGAAATTTCAACCCGATTATGGCAACAGCGGCCAATTATGTGATTGCGGAAGTGGACGAGATTGTTGAAGAGGGAGAGCTGTCTCCGGAAGAGATCGTCACCCCGCACCTGTATGTGGACGCGATCGTTACCAGCCAACTCATCTTGACGAATGAAGGGGTGGTCGAAGCATGAATATGAAGGAATTGATTGCCAAGAGAGCAGCTGAAGAACTGACTCCCCACTCCATCATCAACCTGGGGATCGGCATTCCTACTTTGGTTCCCGATTATCTGGACCAGAGCAAATATTACCTGCACACGGAAAACGGACTGCTCGGCGTGACCTCCGTGGATGAGGAAGACGTTGATCCGCTCCTCGTTAACGCGGGCAAGCTCCCAGTCGGAGAAGCGGTCGGAGCTTCTTATTTCCACAGCGCCGATTCGTTTGCGATGATTCGCGGCGGCCATGTCGATGTCGCCATCCTCGGCGCCTTGCAGGTGGACGGCAACGGGATGGTTGCCAACTGGGCCATTCCGGGAAAAGACATCATCGGTGTGGGCGGGGCGATGGATCTGTTGTCCGGTGCCCAGAAAATCATTATTACGATGGGCCATGTCTCCAAAGACGGCTCCCCAAAATTCGTTGAGCGCTGCACGTTTCCGATTACAGCCGAGCGCATTGCGGATGTCATCATTACGGACCTGGCCGTTTTCCACTGGAGAGATGGAGGATATGAGCTGACCGAGCTGATGGGAGACGCCACCTTGGAAGAAGTCAAAGGGAAGACGACTGCAGGCTTCCGCATCGGCGAAAGCTTGCTTCAAAAGGAGAGCAGCCGATGAATGAAGTCGTCATTGTGGATGCGGTTAGGACGCCGATCGGCCGGTACCGTGGGGTCTTAAAAGGGGTGCGGCCTGATGACCTGGGGGCTGTAGTGATCAAGGCGCTGATGGAGCGGAACCCCGGCTTGCCGGCTGAAGAAATCGGGGACGTTATCTTCGGCAATGCCAACGGGGCCGGTGAAGATAACCGGAACGTAGCGCGAATGTCGCTTCTTTTGGCAGGGCTGCCCGAAACAGTAAGCGGTACGACAGTCAACCGCCTGTGCGGTTCCGGCCTGGATGCCGTCAGCATGGCTGCCCGCACGATCCTTGCGGGGGAAGCGGACATACTCATCGCTGGCGGGACGGAAAGCATGTCCCGGGCGCCGTTCGTCATGAAAAAGCCGGAAGCAGAATTTCCAAGGGGAAATATGGAACTGTTCGATACGACAATCGGCTGGCGGTTCATCAATCCGAAGCTTCAGGAGATGTATGGGACCGATTCCATGCCGCAGACAGCGGAAAACGTGGCTAAAAGATACGGGGTTTCACGGGAAGAACAGGACAAATTTGCCTATCTCAGTCAGCAACGAGCAAATGCCGCTATGGAAGCTGGGCGGTTTGCCGAGGAAGTCGTACCTGTTGTAGTCAAGGACCGCAAAGGCAAAGTAACCGTTGTGGACACAGATGAGCATCCGCGCCCGGAGACGACACTGGAGAAACTAGGTAGCCTCCCTGCCCTGTTTCCCGGGGGCACGGTCACAGCTGGCAATGCCTCCGGCGTGAATGACGGAGCGGCTGCTTTACTTCTCATGAGTGGCAGACGGGCAAAAGAACTTGGAGTGAAGCCGCTCGCTACTTTCATCGCCTCCGCGACAGCCGGACTGGAACCGGCTGTCATGGGGCTCGGCCCAATCTATTCGACCCGCAATCTGTTGGAACGTACCGGGTTGACTGCCGACGACTTCGACCTGGTGGAGCTCAATGAGGCGTTCGCCTCCCAAGCGATTGAATGCGTAAAGCAACTTTGGCTAGATATTGAAAAAGTCAACGTCAACGGAGGTGCCATCGCGCTCGGGCATCCGCTGGGTGCCAGCGGTGCTAGGATCCTCACCACGCTCATCTATGAAATGCAAAGGCGGGGAGCCAGACGCGGCCTGGCTACGATGTGTATTGGTGTTGGACAGGGGATTTCTTTGGCTGTAAAGAGAGGCTAAGGTTGTATTTATAGGTTGGTCCGTTTTTTACCTTCTGCAAGTCATGTATACCATGCAACTATCTTAATAATGGATTAATATATAATTTGATAGAACTTAGTATACTTTTGTAAAGACAAGCAGCCAACTCTAAATCCGGAGGGGCTGCTTTACATGTTTTTATTCTTGGATCTAAACTTCTTCAGAAATATCTGTACCACCCGCAGTTCAAGTGCCGCGGCTAATATGTAACTAATGATAACAGCGTGCATAACCACACCGAGGATCGTCAACGTAACAATGATTACATTTCCCGTAACTTTCACCGGTTGAAGGTCGCTTTTTCCAAAGAATACAAGTGCAAAGAGACATTCCTTAAAGGCGTCTTTGTATGAATGGACAGCTGGCTCCAAGTGAAATAAAGGAATGGTGAATAAAAATACAAGGAGTAAATTGTACGGCAAGAGCAGAATTAACCTTCTCTTTTTTAGTTTCTTTACCAAAGGTGAAGCAAAGTATTTCGTCATCGTTTTTAACCGGAATAATTGTATGATTTGGGTAATGCGGGCGAGCTGAAAAATGCTGTCCAGCGGAATGATCGCAATCAATAAAAAGGGGTTCTTTTTCACAAAGGCCCATTTATCTTGAGCTTGAAAAAAGCGTGTCGAGAAGTCGAGAAAGAAGACAAGCCAAACCGTCCAGGTAATGAAAACCCCAATGCGGCTTTGAACCCAAATCGTCGCTACGGAGGCGACAGCGAAAAGGATCATGCAGACTTCATATATAAATTTTGAGCGAAAATGATTTTGAACGGCGGCCAGCTCCTTTCTTATAATTTATTAGGTTGACGGATTCTCCTCCGCGATATATGATAATACAAATGGGGAACGCTCGTTCTTTAGGTGGGAGGAGAGAGTCCAATTGCTCGATCATGATCGTTTATTCAAGCTTCTGATCGAAACATTTTTCGAGGAATTCATCATGCTTTTTTTACTGGAAGCAGCCGAAGCCATTGACTTTTCGGACATCACCTTCTTAAACGATTTAATGGAAGGTGAGAAGAAAGTCGTCGACCTGCTGGTTAAAACAAGACCCCGCGGACAAGACAGCATAATATTAATACAAGTAGAACCACAATCATACTGCCAAGATCATTTCAACGAACGCATGTTCATCTACCACAACCGCCTCTGCGAAAAGCACCGCTTGCCAATCCTGCCCGTTGCATTATTCACCTATGATAAAAATAAAGCTGATCCTAATGAACTTACCAAAGAAGAATTGGAAAACATAGCAGCCAGTCTAGATAGACTATTTCTGCCTGGCAAATTCCTGGTGGGTCATCGGGAAATCGATGATGATTTTTTCACCGGCTGTTCGTCCGTGCTGACCTGCGAGTGTAAGGAGAAAGGACAGGGCTCTTTGCCTGACGTCTTTTCCGGATAAAACTTGAATTCTTTCCTGCAGTCCACGGATGATATCACCCATAACTCGCATCATTTTGATAGCGATTGAAGGTTTTTCCATTATTAATTGTTCAAACGCCTGGATCGGAACGGCCAACAAAGTTGAGTCCGCTATCGATTGGGCTGTAGCCGGATAAGGATTTTGGTTGAAAAAACCTGTGTGCGGAAACATGTCGCCAGTCTTCAGGAAAGAGACAATCTGTTCGTGGCCGTTTTCGTCCGTTTTAAAAGTTTTCACCAGTCCCTTTTGGATGAAAAAGATTGCTTCTTTCCTTGCGCCTTCTTTAAATACAATCGATTTTTTTGGAAAAAAGCGCGTAATCGTTATACCCTTCAGCCGATCCAATTCTTTTTCGTCCAAATCGTGGAACAGCGGAACGTTATGAAGCGTTAACGTTTCTTTATTGCTCACCTTTCCCCCCCTCCCTGCCAAACTCTTAATTTGATTATATCTAAAAAGCAGGCATGTCATCACATTTTTCACCGATCCCCAAAAGAAGCTCCCGCTATAAAAAGCGGAAGCCTCCGGATTATTTATAAGGCACCGTATCTGCCGTTTTTGTTTCGGTGCGCCGAAAATAGGACCGCTGACAACAATGGAAAAATACCCCGAGCCAATCAACGTACCCCTGACGCTGATAAGGCCAAATATCAATAGGAGAGCAAGAACTAGGTCAATTGAATCTATAACAATCGTGGCTATTTTAGACTTTCCAGCCAATCTGCTTCCTCCGGTGATAGGCCCTTGTAGCGGTATGTAAAATCCTTCGGCCGGTATAACGAACATCCCTTTCATCGTTATTTGACCCGAGATCAACAGGAAAGGGGTCATCAGGTTAATACCCAGATAATTCTATTCTGCAATGTTTTTTTCAGTGTGTCACCTGCCAATTACTCATGTATAAAGTATTCATATAGGGCTCCTGCCGCAATACATTCAGTGAAATATCATTAAACCTCCACTACTGTCATAAAATGAAATAGCATGCCCAAAAGGGGATGGGGGGGAAGAATCATGAAAATACTGGGACAAAGTGTGTATCGGAAAGAATCCTGGGAAAAGGTGACCGGAAAAGCGAAATATACGAATGATTTTGAGTCGAAGGAGATGCTGTATGGAAAAATCGTGACAAGCCCATACGGTCATGCCAGAATCGAAAAAATCGATCTGTCCGATGCGCTTGAAATCCCGGGAGTGCGCACTATTATTACAGGCGGAAATTTTCCGCTAACAGGTGAAGAGATGCGTGACCGCCCGCCAATTGCCGTTGACCGGGTGCGGTATTATGGGGAAGTTGTTGCTATTGTTGTTGCTAATAACCTTGGGATAGCCCAGCGCGCGGCAAATAACATCCACATTACATATACCCCCCTTACGGTTGTGAACTCTCCAAGTGAAGCTCTCCAGCCTGATGCGCCGCTGCTTCACGAAAACCTTGGAAGCTATGAAAAAATAGCCGGTGTTTATCCGGTACCTGGGACAAATATCGCCTCAAAAATAAAAATCCGTAAAGGTGATATCAAAAAAGGCTGGGAAGAGTGCGATCTGACTGTACAGGCCTCTTTTTCCTTCAACCCTTCAGACCATGCGGCAATGGAAACCCGATGTTCCTTTGCGCAAATCCATGAAAACGGAACGATAGAAATCACCTCAACGTCGCAAGCACCTTTTATGATAAAAAGGCTGATTGCCCAATACTTCGGCGTTCCATCGGGAAACATTGTTGTAAAAACTCCGTTGGTAGGCGGGGCATATGGAGGAAAAGCATCGGTGCAGCTTGAAATCCTCGCATATATCGCATCAAAGGCGGTAAACGGAAGGCTTGTGAAAATCGTCAACAACAGGGAAGAGGATATGGTCACCGCCCCCGGGCATATTGGACTGGAGGCCACAGTAAAACTCGGATGTACAAAGGAAGGAATTTTAAAAGCTGCAGAGCTCCTTTATTTATGGGATGGCGGCGCCTATTCAGATAAATCGATCGACCTGGCGAGGGCAGGTGCTGTTGACTGCACCGGGCCTTACCGAATTGATAATATTTACTGCGATTCGCTGGCCATGTATACGAACCATCCCTATCCCGCTCCGTTCAGGGGCTTCAGCCATTCGGAAGTCCATTTCGCTTTTGAACGGACGATGGATATGCTCGCAAAAAAATTGAACATGGACCCGCTTGATTTCAGATATAAAAACGCCATCCAGCCGGGGGATACGTCGCCTACACGAGTAAAATTGAATAGAAGCAATGTGGGAAATGTGCAAAAATGTATTACCAAGCTGAAGGAGTTGTTCAACTGGGGCGAGGGGCAGAGAATCAAGGTTGATGAGCACATCATCAGGGCGAAGGGAATCAGCTGCATTTGGAAAACTTCAACAATCGATACAAACGCTAGCTCAGGAGTCATTTTAACGTTCAATCCGGATGGGAGTATCAACTTAATGTCCGGCGTCGTGGAGATCGGAACGGGGACCAAAACGGTTCTGGCTCAAATTTTAGCAGAAAGATTGAAAATGCCCATTGAAAAAATTCATGTTCAAATGTTGGTTAATACATTAAATACGCCGGAACATTGGAAAACCGTTGCGAGCAGGGGAACTTTCATGGCCGGGAGGGCTGTGTTAAACGCGGCAGAAGATGTCATTTTTCAATTGAAAGAAAGGGCATCCTGTATTTTGCGTGCCCCTGTTGAGGATTTGGAAGTAGGCTATGAAAAAGTATTTTTAAGAGATGATCCTGACATAAATATCGCAGTAAAAGATATTGGCTACGGGTACATGTTTCCTAACGGAAATACGGTTGGCGGCCAGATCATCGGAAGCGGAACATACACACTCAGACATTTAACCCGGCTGGATAAAGAAACGGGTGCGGGCAAGCCTGGTCCCGAATGGACTGTCGGTGCGCAAGGCGTTGAAATCGAAATTGATACGCGAACATACAGGTACCGTTTGTTAAAAGCTGTTTCCGTCATTGATATCGGCAGGGTGATGAACCAAAAGGCGGCAGAAGGTCAAGTGATGGGAGCGATGAACATCGGATTGTCTTTTGGGGGGCGGGAAACCTTTATTTTTGACGAATATGCCAGGGTTCTCAATCCTCAGCTCCGGACGTATCGGCCGATACGCTTTGGAGAGCAGCCTGAATACATCGTGGGTTTTGTTGAAACTCCTCAGATCGATAGCCCGTACGGTGCTCGCGGAGTTGGGGAGCATGGTCTAATCGGCATGCCGGCGGCATTGGCGAACGGTTTATCCACGGCGCTGCAAATGGACCTTCATCATCTGCCTCTCACTCCTGAACTGTTATGGCGAACGAAAGAAGGGAGGACGTGAACATTGCTCCCAGCCAATGTTGAATACTACCGTCCGGCCAAGCTGGAGGAAGCTGTAAAATTGTTCCATGAATTGAAGAAGGCAAACAAAAAGCCGATGTACTGGTCCGGCGGAACTGAAATTTTAACGCTCGGCCGGCTTGATATTGACTCACCGCGCTCCATTATTGATGTAAAAGGAATTCCGGAAACGATGGTTTTGGAAAAAACATCGCAGCTTTTCACGATAGGCAGCTCTGTTCCTTTGACCGTCCTTGAAGACGATAACAGTTTCCCGCTATTAACGGAGGTTTCGAGCGGGATCGCTGACAGGACAGCAAGAAATAAAATTACAATCGGAGGGAACATTTGCGGAAAAATTTTTTACCGGGAAGCGATTTTACCTTTTCTTCTGGCCGAAAGCCATGTCACCATAGCAGATTTTCAAGGGGTAAATGAAGTCCTTATCAATGACCTCGTGCTTGAAGACGGGCAGCTGCTCGTAAATATTCGGACGGATGCAAACTTCCTGGAACTTCCTTATATTTCGCAAAAAATCCGGAAGCAATGGGAAACTGGCTACCCTCTTATTACCGGTGCGGCGGTCAAAGCGGCCGGCCAAATCCGAGCGGCATTCAGCGGGCTTTGTCCGTTCCCATTTCGGTCGACTGCAATGGAGAAAGAAATAAACAGAACGGATTTGTCATTTGAAAGCAGAATCGAACGCGCCGTCACGCATGTACCCCAACCTGTGCTGAATGATATCGAAGGGTCAAGCGAGTATCGGCTGTTTGTGCTGCGGAACCTGCTGACGGATTTTTTGATAGGACTGGAGGGGACATAGTGGAAACCCGGAAATTTCAAGTTGAGATGGAGATCAACGGAGAAATGACAGAAATTGAAATCCGTGCCGGAGAAACCCTGCTTCATGTGCTCCGAAATAAGCTTGGTTTGACAGGTCCAAAGCCCGGCTGCCTAAATGGAGATTGCGGAGCTTGCACTGTCATGGTGGGAGAACTCCCATTTAAGTCCTGCATCATGCTGGCTGTGGAAGCGGTCGGCCATAAAATTACCACAATCGAAGGGTTGCACGATACCCCGATCCAGCGTGCTTTCATTGAACACTTCGCGTTTCAATGCGGCTACTGTACGCCAGGCTTCATCATCAATTGCCATTCATTGCTTCAAAACCACCCAAATCCTTCTGGTGAGACGATAAAAAGCTGGCTGTCATCCAACATATGCAGGTGCACAAGCTATCAGGAAATCAACGAAGCGGTTAGGTCCGTGATCAAGAGCGACTGAAAAGACATCTTTCTGTTAAAAAGGTGTCTTTGTTTTTTCTAAAAGATTGGAAAAGGGCGACGTTTCAGGTGTTTTTTTACCTAATAGATGCTAAATTGATTAAAACAAGAGCGGAGGAAGTGATCAGTTGGAAAAAGAGAGGCTGGTACGTATTTTTGACAAACAGGCAGCACGATATGGAACAAACAGAGAACCTTCGAATTTAAGAAAGTGGCGAAGAGAACTTCTGAGCCAAGCGGAGGGTGAAGTGCTTGAGCTTGCTGTCGGTGCGGGAGCCAATTTTCCATATTATCCATCCAGTGTTAAGATAACTGCTGCTGACTTCAGTGAAGAGATGTTGGCCAAGGCAAAAAAGAAAGCTTCCAACTTCAATATGAAGGTTGAATTCATCTGTACTGATATAGAGGAAATGGAATTCGAACCTCACTCATTCGATACGATCGTTTCAACATTGTCTTTTTGCTGTTACGAAAATCCTTCAGAGATGCTGGGCAAAATTCAGCGCTGGTGCAGGCCTGGAGGGAAAATATTACTGTTGGAGCATGGATTAAGCACCAATGTTTTCGTCTCCGGGGCTCAAAGGGTATTGAATCCACTTTTATATAAAATGATCGGTTGCCACCAAACGCGCGACATATTAAGGCTTGTGAACGATTCGGGATTAACCGTCCACAGGGCGGAAAGCCACTGGATGAGTATGATTCATCAGGTTTGGGCGAGTCCGAGGACTTAACTTGCAAAAAGTGAAACGTTTACTTATAATAATGGTAATTTAATAGTTATCCAGAGTGGTTGAGAGATCTGGCTCGACGACACCACAGCAACCTGCGAAAAGCAAGGTGCTCCTACCAGCAAAGCGAAGCGCTTTGGATGATAGAACGGATTTTCGTAACCCTTTTTGCATCCATTGCAAGAGGGATTTTTTTATTTCATCACAAGCGTTTGGGAAAAATATAGGAGGGAACAGATATGAGTGAGGTAAGATCCTGGCTCCGGGAACAGCGGGTTCAGGGTGGAGAAAGCTTGGCATCGGCGATGTTCAGAGGGAACGCAGATGCCGAATCATACTTGCGAAAAATAGTTGAGATTGTTGAGAAGAAAGAGGATATTGAACTCACAGTTGTGGAGGGTTTGCATGGATTTGAAGTTCTCTGGTACGACGATATTGTCTGGTTCGGCAGGGATATTGATATTGACCTGCTCCGTACCGTGAGTGCGAGTATGCTTGAAGAGTTACTGGAGAAACGGATAAAGAGATTGCGTGAATACAGGGCGCCGGCTCTGGACCTTTTCTCTGAGTATTTTAACGATCAAGAGTGATTGATTAAAAAAAGGCAGATGCACGTCTAAGCATCTGCCGCCTCACTTTTCAGAAAATATGATATACTCAGAGCTGTTGAATAACCTTCAAAGGAGTGGATACATATGTACGATATCGCAATCATTGGAGCGGGGACGGCCGGAGGAAGTGCAGCCATATTTGCGGCCAAATCCGGAAAGAAAACAATTGTCATTGATGCTGATAAAAGCATGACAAAGCGCGCATGGATTAGAAACCACTATGGAATTGAAGATATCACTGGGCCTGAATTGATTGAAACAGGAAAAACGCAAGCGAAGAATTTTGGAGCGGAAATTGTTCAGGATACAGTAGTGAATGTGACGAAGACCGATGAAGGATTCAAGGTTGAAGGCGAAAGTGGAACATACGAAGCCAAGCATGTCATCTTGGCAACCGGTGCGTTGGCTGCGCTGGCTGAAAAAATCGGAGTGAACACAAAACCAGGCACAGAGCCAAGAATCAAAACAATCGTCGACGCCGGAGTCAACGGGAAAACAAACATCGACGGAATCTGGGCTGCAGGAACAGTCGCGGGCGTGAGCGTCCACACAATCATCACGGCCGGCGACGGGGCAAAAGTGGCCATCAACGTCATCTCCGAATTGAACGGCGAGCGTTATGTGGATCACGATGTTTTGAAGAGTTAGGAAATCTTAATGGGAGCAACTCCCCCGGACATCCTTGGATGGATCGGGGGAGTTGCTCCAACTCTCTTATAAAAGCTCCAACTCTCTTATAAAAGCTCCAACTCTCTTATAAAAGCTCCAACTCTCTTATAAAAGCTCCAACTCTCTTATAAAAGCTCCAAC
>NZ_QYTV02000001.1:346468-389923 GCF_003605385.1 Siminovitchia acidinfaciens
AGCTCCAACTCTCTTATAAAAGCTCCAACTCTCTTATAAAAGCTCCAACTCTCTTATAAAAGCTCCAACCTTCTTATAAAAGCTCCAACCTTCTTATAAGAGCTCCAACCCACGTATAACCCCCCTCAACCTCACACGACGCAGAAACTAAGTTGCTTTTTTACAACGCAGCCTCGTAATCTTTCAAAAGCAACGAATACATATACAGATCATCAAATTTGCCCGCGCCGTATTCGTATTCGCGGAGCAGCCCTTCCTGTAAAAAGCCCAACCTTTCCACCAATTTTACAGAAGCAACATTTTCGGGCTCAATCAATGCTTCGGATCTATTTAGTTTCATTTCCTCAAAACCATATTTGATGACGGCTTCCAGCGCCTCACTGACAATGCCCTGTCTCCAATAGCTTCTATGCAGCTCGTAGCCAATCTCGGCCCGGAAATTGGACTGGCTTATGTTGAGAAATCCGCAGCTGCCGATAATTGTGGGGTCATCTTTCAGAGCAATCCCCCATCTGATTCCGGTTTTCGTGTTAAAAATCTTATCGTACCACTCAATCTCTTTATACGTTTCTTCCATTTTCGTATACGGAGGGATTCCTATGTATTTTCTGACCTCTCCATCAGATAAAAACTCATGAAGATCCTTGGCGTCCGTATGCCTAACTTCTTTTAAATGCAATCTCTTAGTCTGAATTTCCGGGAAAGATGGTGGGAAGTGAATCATTAAATTACTTCTCCTTTCAGTTCGGTTATTGTCAGTTTATTTGATAAAAGGAGAAAAGTACATTCAATAAAAACTGAAGTCCTTGAAAGCACAATCCCCCAGTTAGAAGTGAAAGGAGAAAGGCTTCAACACTAACTTATGAAGGTGGTTGTATCAAATGGTAAATTTTCACCCTAAAATCAAAAATATGATAGTTTCGCATCTTTTTGTAAGAGTTCCCAAACAAAAAATTGACACAAACTTCGCGAGAAATGTTATATTAGAATATGGTTGCGGTTCCAACTCAATCAATCCGGGGCTTTCTGCCATTGCCCAAGCTCCACACAATAAAAGATCGAGGCTATGCCTTTCAAACGCCAAGAAATAACTTTTTTTCGAATAGGTATGGATAAATTTGTAATAAATTGTTAAAATTGACAGTGAAAAAGACCTTGAAAATAAAACAAATACCCACGATACTAGTGTATAAGAAAAAAAGAAGTATACCTATTTTACTCTATTTTTATTGGGGAGCTAAAAAAGGAGGTTAAGGGCAAACTGAAAATTGAAAGCACTTTTATTTCCAGTCTGAATAATTATCAAATAATTTTTTTAATATAATGTAACCGTTTCCTCATGGCGGGGTAGCTTAAACATTTATTTTCACGGGAATACATTCAGGATAGCTGGAATAATTCCACAAATCCTAAATAGGAGAGGTAAATCATGCAGCAAGAAAATCTATCAAGAGGTTTAAAAAACAGACACGTACAATTGATTGCCATAGGCGGAGCAATCGGAACGGGATTGTTTCTTGGAGCAGGTAAATCGATCCATCTTGCAGGGCCGTCTATTTTATTTGCTTACCTGATTACAGGCGCCATTTGCTTTTTAATCATGCGCTCACTGGGAGAGATCCTTTTGAGCAACTTAAACTACCATTCTTTCGTTGATTTCGTACAGGACTATTTTGGCGATACGGCAGCCTTTATCACTGGATGGACCTACTGGTTCTCCTGGGTCATGATCGCAATGGCTGACTTGACAGCTGTTGGAATCTATACACAATATTGGTTTCCCAACGTGGCCCAGTGGGTGCCGGGGCTCATTGCATTAGTTATTTTGTTATTGATGAACCTGGCCACCGTAAAACTTTTTGGGGAAATGGAATTTTGGTTTGCAATCATTAAAGTCGTTGCCATCTTGGCGTTAATTGTGATCGGGACTTTTATGATTATTAAAGGTTTCTCTACAAATGCGGGGCCGTCCAGCTTCACGAATTTGTGGAGCCACGGCGGTATGTTCCCAAATGGTATCCTCGGTTTTGTCCTTTCGTTCCAAATGGTCATGTTCGCGTTTGCGGGGATTGAGCTTGTAGGACTAACCGCTGGTGAAACAGAAGACCCTGAAAGGGTGATCCCAAGAGCGATCAATAATATCCCCATCAGAATCATTATTTTCTACATCGGGGCGCTAGCGGTGATTATGAGCATATATCCGTGGACGGCTGTTAAACCGAATGAAAGCCCATTTGTCCAAGTATTTGCGGCGATTGGTATTGTAGCAGCTGCCGGCATTATCAATTTTGTCGTTCTGACATCAGCTGCATCGGCTGGTAACAGTGCCATCTTTAGTACAAGCCGGATGCTCTACTCACTTGCAAAAAATGAACAGGCGCCTCAAACATTTAAAAGAGTGACATCCCATAAAGTGCCTTCCAATGCATTGCTCTTTTCAGCTGGTATTGTACTGATTGTCGTTGCTTTGAACTACATCATGCCGGAAGGAGTATTTACGCTAATCACAAGTGTTGCCACTTTTTGTTTCATCTATATTTGGGGAATTACCGTCCTTGCCCATTTAAAATATCGCAAAACAAGGCCGGAATTAGCCAAAGCCAGTAAGTTTAAAATGCCGCTTTTCCCATTTGCCAATTACCTAATCCTTGCTTTCTTCGCGTTTATTTTGGTAGTGCTTGCACTTGGGGAAGACACCCGCATTGCCTTGTTCGTCACTCCTGGATGGTTTATCCTTTTGTTTGTGATATATAAAATCCGAGTGATAAAGGGTGAGGGACAGGCTAAGCAGAAAAGGTTAGCGAAGAATTAAGGGTTAATAGGTTTTGAAGCTGCCTAAAAAAGACCGCGTGCATGGATTGCGCGCGGTTTTGGCGTTTTAAAAAAAGCCCGTACAAACTCCTAACTGTCCTTAACATCAATCAATGTAAACCTTTCACACACAAGCGGCATGTCTGGTGAAAATTCCAATCCGTGATTTTTTAATTCCTCGGTGAAAAATCTTTCATGCGCATCCCACCAGTATCGGTACGTCCTGTCGCCTTCACCTTCAGCAATGGCGAAGTCTTCTGGAACCTCGTTCATCGGCATAACCTGAACTTCGACTGTTTGGATGATGGCCACAGGCTCATCACGGCTGTTCAAGACAATGCTGTAGTCACCGACTGCAGGCAAGGGCTCATTTTCGATTTCATAAAAAACTAACCCGGAACAAGTGGCTGCTTTTACGCCGTCGATCACCAATTGGGCTATATAATCGGCGTCGTCTCCAAATTGCCAAGCGCTGACTGATGTTGGTTTTTCTTTAGAATTCCAATACTCGTTCCAATATTTTTCGGCGGCTTGGTTCATGGCTTTACTTCCTTTCTGATAAACTCATTTCTTTTAATATAGCAAAAGGGTATAGACATAGCAGTTTTGAGGGCTAATGTATTAAAAAGAGGAGAAAAGAATCCCATTGTATAATATGGAGAGCAAACAGAATAATGAGGAGGTCAACTTCATGCTATTTACACCTGCCGAGGTGTTAAGAGAATCGTTCGAAGTGTATGGGAAATTTTATAAATATCATATAGATGGCCGCAGCCTCAAGATGCGCGGACAGGCAAAGATTGTACGGAAAGATGCTGATACTGAACAGGCTGATTGTATCGTGATTATGATCAATCCGGGCAGCCGGACTCCTTCGGAAACGTACGTGTATCCATCACACCATGGGAAGAGCGAGTTTGTAAAAGTGAAAGACGATCAGACCCAGCACCAAATGATGCGTCTGATGGAAAGGGTGGGCTATAACCGGCTGGACATTATCAATCTTTCCGATATATGCGAAAGCAATCTTACAAACTTCTTCCGTCTAATGAAGGATTTCCAATCCCAAGGCTCAAATGCCCATTCAATATTTTCAAAGCAGAGAGCAGATGAAGTGAAAGAGATTATTGGGCATGACACACCTATTATTCTGGGGTGGGGAACGGGAGTTGTAATTAAAGGTTTAGCTGAAAAAGCGTTAACTTCTCTCGGTGATCGCGGAAATATCTATGGGGTCAAGCATGCAAAGCATCCATTCTACTATCACCCCAAGCCGCCTGTCATCAAAAACAGGATCCAATGGCTTGAACGGATGGAGGCACAGTTGAAGGGGGAGCCGTGTTTTGGGTAGAAGGAGCTGACCCAGCAGGGGCTTATATGTGCATATATCATGGATTAAACTAGGGCGGTAATATTGAAAAACTAACTATATCAGTTTGGGCATCCACGCTATGGATGCCAGGTATTTTTTATAGCATTATTTTCAAGTTCATAGGAGCAGTTTTTAGAATGATACAGTTCGTTCATCATCGGCACTTCCAATCAATTGAAAACCGATTGGCAGGCCCTCCGATGTAAATCCTCCCGGGGAGAGGGAGCAAAGTAGAGCAAAAATCAAAAGCCCGGCGTTGACCGGGCTTACGCTTATTCCTTAATCCTCCCAAACCTCATCCATTAAATCCTCGATCTCTTTTCTGAGTTTTTCAGTCTCTTCCTTTAATACTGTAACTTGACTTCCTTTTATTTGGACTACATCGCCAACCGCAGCTTCCTCAGGAAAGATGGATTTCTTGAAATCTTTTGTTTCTCCATTGATTTCAACAACAACCCAGCCTCCCTCGAACCGATCAATAATGCCTTTCATAGGACACCATCCTTATTTTGGTGTAAAAGAAGTGGATGCTTTATAGGTTTTTCCTTTATACGTTGAAGTAACATTCACCTTTACAGTATAGCCCTTTGCCGCTCTTCCTATTTTAACAGGAAGTTTTTCACCGACTTTTCCTGAATAGGTTGTATCCGTACTCTTATAGTGAAAGGCTGCTTTATATTTGGTGCCTTTCGGCAATCCCTTGACTGTTAAATTCACGGTAGCATTCTGCTTAGGAGTCCTATTATCGAGACTCGCAGTAAGTTTATATGTGCTTGGCGTCGTTGTACTGTTGTTGCTGCTTGATTTTTTAGAAGTGCTGAACTTAATTGTTTTGCCGTTTGATGAAGCTTTTACTGTGCCATCCTTATCTGTTCGGTAAACCTTTGCCTTTGCAGCCTTTAAACGGTTAAGGGTGGCTGTAGTCGGATGTTTGTAATTATTTTTACCGACGCTGATGACCGCGTATTTTGGCTTAGCTTTGTTCAAAAAGCTCTGGGTAGTGGCATTGCTTGCCCCATGATGAGAGACCTTCAATACATCAACTTTTGAGATGTATTTTTTAGCAATCATATCATTCTCCGCTTTTTGTTCAGCATCTCCAGTAAAGAGGAAGGTGTTTTGGTTATATTTGAGATGCAACACCGCACTCCAGTTATTTAAATCACTCTTTGAATAGCTTTTTACCGGTCCAATGAACTTTGCGGTGACCGATTTATGCTTTAATGGCAGTTTAACGCCAGCTTTTGCTGTTTTGATTGTTAATTTCTTCTTTTTAACAGCTTGTAAGAAATCTTTGTAAGCTTTCGTTGTATGAGATACCTTCGGCGCATAGACACTTTTAACCTTAAAGGAGTTGATGACCTCGTCCAATCCTCCAATGTGATCCGCATCCGGATGAGTGGCAATTAAATAGTCAATGGTCTGGACCTTTTGACTTTTTAGGTACTTAACCACATCGTGGCCTTTCGCCCGATTTCCTGCATCAATGATGATGTTTTCACCGTTAGGTGTTTTTATATATATCGCGTCGCCTTGGCCTATATTTATAAAATGGACATCCAAATTCTTTGAGGCAGCGCTTGTGAAGCTTGCCCCGGAAAATAAAGAAATAAATAAAACCGCAATGAGGCCTACTAACCCAAACCTTCTTTTCATGATGTTCCCCCTTGTTGAAAATTCCACATCCATATTTTAACAGATTATTTAATAGAGTACGATAGGGAATGTAAAAAAATTACTATTTACTTTAAGAACGAATCGTCACTAAAAAACTTATTCCGCGGCAAGTCAGAATTGAATGGGGAATAGACGTTTCAATATAAGGCTTTATATAGTACTTGCGGATTAGGTTGAATCGCGGACGACAATGGGCCTTTGTAGTAATCATACTTACTAATCATGACAATATTCGAAATAATGATACAATTTATATAAAAAGGAAAGGATGGTTTTCTTGAAGAAAAAGCTAGGCTTTTTAATGTCTGGCCTTATAACATTCACACTAATTGTCACATCAACAGGCTTAAGTAAGGCTGAGACGTCCCAAGGTGATTATTTCGGTTTTTCAAAGGAAAGGGTAAACTGGCAGCGGGAATTTGAGGAGATGCTATCTGAAAGGGTTGATCTGGAAAATATTGGCTACTATTCTCGGAATCTGAGCAGCTTTATTGCGGAAGTTGGAACGAAGGGAAACAAGGATGCCGTCGACTTTTCAGTGAATGAACTACGCAAGGCGGGGCTGAATCCGGAAGTGGATTCATATGACGTATATCTACCCAGGCCTAACGAACTTTCCGTCACACAAACCGCACCTGAGGTAAGGGAACTGAAGGTAATGGAAGATTTACCCCCAGAAATTAAAGCCAAAGTAATCCCGGGATTTGCGGCTTATTCCCCATCAGGGACGGTAGAAGGGGAACTTGTTTATGCTAACTACGGAAGGCCGGAGGATTTTGAAGAATTAAAGAAAAGAGGAATTTCGGTCAAGGACAAGATTGTTATTACGAGGTATGGACAAAATTTTCGCGGGGTAAAAACAGATCAAGCGGCCAAGCATGGTGCAAATGGAGTTTTGATCTATTCTGATCCGGCGGACGATGGCTATGCACGCGGGGAAGTATATCCGAAGGGACCGTGGCGTCCGGCAGACAGCATCCAACGGGGAAGTATTGTGGCTCTTTCTAAATATCCCGGTGATCCGCTCACGCCTGGGGAGCCTTCGAAGCCTGGTGTGGAACGAATAGATCCTGATGATGCGGAATCGCTGCCAACTATTCCTACACAACCCATTTCATACGGCGAGGCCCGCCATTTACTGGAAGCGATGGATGGAGACCAGGTGCCTGAAGCGTGGCAAGGTGCTCTTCCGTTCGAATACCATTTCGGTGCGGGTGCAGCAAAGGTGCGCTTGTCTCTTGATATCGACTACGACCAAAGACCGGTCAATAATGTCATTGTCCGAATACCGGGTGCAAAATATCCGGATGAAATGGTCGTATTGGGAGCGCATCGTGATACATGGGCTTTTGGTGCGAATGACAATACATCCGGATGGGCGACAACGATGGAAATTGCCCGTGTACTTGGAGAAATGTATCAAGAAGGCTGGAAACCGGATCGGACAATTGTCCTTGCCGGATGGGATGGAGAAGAATATGGTCTGTTAGGCTCCACAGAATGGGTGGAGGATAAAAAGAAAGAATTGACGGAAAATGCTGTCGCTTATTTGAATATGGACAGTGTGGGAGGCCAGTTCGTAAATTCGGCGGCGGTGCCTTCCATGAAGGAATTGATCTATTCTGTGATGAAAACCGTCACTGAACCGAGAACGGGTACATCCGTCTTCGATGATTGGTACGAAAGATCCGGAAACCGCATGCCGAATATCGGACAGCTTGGAAGCGGGTCAGACTACACCGCATTCATCGATCATATCGGAGTTCCATCTGGCGGGGTTGGGTTCAGCTCACCAGGCGGTGCCTATCACAGTGCTTACGATAATACGGATTTCTTGGAACGATTTGGAGATCCAGGGTACGTCCATCACGGAGCCACAGTTGAGATTGTCGGAAAAATGGCATTGAGGCTTGCAAATGCTGACATAATTCCGCTTCGTTATTCAACCTATGCTGAAGAAGTATCTGCACTTCTTGCCAAAAAAGGCGAAGAATATAAAGAAGACGTGGACCTTTCCGGTGTCATTGCACTAGCTGAAAAATGGAAGGAAGAAGCTGCCTTTTTAGAGGCCAAAAATGAAAGGGTCTTATCTGTTGGGAACTTGGGCAAGGCAGAAAGCGAGAGCCTAAGTGCTGTCAACCGGGCCATGATAGAGCAAGAAAGAACATTCATAAACGAGGAAGGATTGCCATCCCGGCCTTGGTATAAACATGTGATCTGGGCTCCGGGATTGACTACCGGTTATGCGGCATTGCCACTTCCTGAGCTGTCGGAGGCTTTGGAAAGCGGAGATGCAAAGGCCATTGATGCCGCGGTAAAAAACTTGGAAAAAGCCTTGGGAGAGGCGGCTCAAACAGCTGCGTTAGCCCAAACAATCAATGCATCCAGCATCATCAAGCATGTTGACTATTTTGCGGAAAATGGCGATATCAAAAATAAGGGGACAGCCCGTGCCTTAACTGTCCATCTGACTGCCATCAGTCGATTTGAGAGTAAAGAATCGAGTGAAAAAGTCGTTAAGCATACGGAAGGGTTTAAAAAATTGCTAAACCAATTTGAGAAAAACGACCTGGTGACAGAGGAAGCCCGCAATGCTCTAATGAAAGAGGCTGATAGTTTGCTTAAGAAGTGGGAATGAATTCTTAACGGGTGAATACATCCCCAGTTACAAAAAAGATTTGGCCGTGCAGTATGGTTAATTTTGGTCTAACCATACTGCGTCAGCCAAATCTTTTGCTTTGTGAATTAAAGTAGCCGGTACGTTTACCCACAGAGACGCCCAACTATATGTATCTACTTTAGCTTCTTTTGACTATATCCTCTGTGGAGGGCTGTACTGTACAGAGCGAAGCGGATGCTAGAGGCTAACTATGGTGAAATGGGATCTGGGAGTCGCCGAACTGCTTGAATTTTTTCAACAGGGATCTGTAAATAAAGACTCCCCGCCTTAAAAATAGCGGGGAGTCTATTGGTTTAACAATTGGTTTTTAGCTGATGCCGGAATAACATCATTTTTATTTTGTCTCATTCATGAAAAGGTAATGGCAAGCCTATTAGGGACCTGATTAAAAGGTGGAAATGCTTGTTACGACTCTTTTTCTTCACTATCTTTTTCAGTTACTGGCGCCATTCCGCCAGCCCCAGCTGCATCCCTTTCAGGGTCAGTAGGAAAAGACGTCTGTTTCCTTTTAGTTTGCTTCTCGGCTTCTTTGGAAGTGTTAGGCGACTTTTGTTTATTGTCTGGTAACATACGACTTCCTCCTTTGTTTCCTCTTACTCTATATTTTTCCTCTTTTTCATTTGGTAAACCAACGCCTAGTTTACCGGCTGCAGCTGGATGTTTTTGAAAACGAGCTTATCACCGGCTTTTGCTATGCCGACAATCATGGCGCATATCCGACCTTAATTAATGCCACCAAAAAACAGGCCGCACAATCCCTTGTGCAACCTGTTTTCCTCATTCACCCTTATCTTAATTCAAAAGTTTGGCAATCCGTTTCCTTGACTGTTTCAGCTTCAGGTACATGAGAGGTGACAAATATTTCGTTCGCATCGCATCTGTTTCCTTTCACCCAATATTTACAGGAATCCACATCGCATAAAACATCTTTTGCCATAGTATTCACCTCATTTTATAGAAATTTTGAGTCCACTCCATCGTACCTTTGGTTTTTTTATTCCCGCATAGATTCTGGGTAAACCTTCCTGCCAGTTACTGTATACGCAGCAGCCAAGGGATTAAGAAATATTAATAACGCAAATAAAAGCATCGAACTCGCATTTAAGCTTATCTTTTACCATGATTGCTTCAAGGTTCCCACATTTACAGCCGTGGTCGTGGCAACGCTAGACAACTGCTCCATCCCTACTATTAGGTTGTGAAACATGTAGAAGTCTAATCGATTCGTACATTGATTAGATCAAATCATTTATCTATCATGTATTAATACATTGCAGACCTTCTAAGAGGGGTGAAAAAATAGGATTTATGAATCTTATGTTTACCGGAACGGTGAATGCGTAAGATAGGTGATTGATAAGGCTTTTCGCCGACTAGAGGTATTGAAAGCCGATTGCCCACCCTGTCAAACATTTGTGCCATGGTGTAAGGCATCAAAAGTAAACTTCAAATTACAACAGGACTAACACCAATAATACAAAGCAAAAGAAAACCAAGTACTAGTAAGCTTTTAAGGGAATTTTCACATGAAATGAGGGATAAATCATGATACAAAAAATGGAACACACGGCGATCATGGTTCATGATATGGAGCGATCCATTGAATTTTACTGTGAAGTGCTCGGATTTAAAGTACGCCTTAGAGGTCGTAAACCTGATCGGGAAATGGCTTTCCTCTACCTTGAATCCCAGCCGGATATGGAAATTGAGCTAATCTGTGATGTTGATTCAGTAGTATGCTACAACGCTGACGGGATCGTGAATCATCTTGCATTTACTGTAAACGAAATAGAGACGGCCATCGGCTATTTAAAGGATAAAAGTGTAGAATTTTGTTCTGATGAAATTAAGCCAACTCTTGAAGGTGGACGCATGATTCTTTTTTGGGGGCCGAGTCGGGAGCTTTTACAGCTCGTTGAACGGGTTAATAATTAGGTATTTAATAAACTGTCTTCAATTAAAACTGTAGGGGGAAATTCCTTATACCTTCGGATAATTAGGCTAAGGCGAGTCCCTAGGTTTGCAGAGCTGAACTTTAAGTAAGGAACCTTTTTTTATTTAATGGTTAAATTTTATTTCCGTAATTCAGCACAATAGTACGAATAATACAGAAAATAGTTACTTTTTAGACTGAATCATTCATTGTTTGTGAAAATATTGTGACATAAAATTGAGATAGTTAAGAAAAAACATTATTTGCATTCATTTTTAATTAAATGGTGAGAGCATGGAAATTGATCTTTACGCCGAAATACAAAACCAGGAGCAGTATAGAGGCCCACATGAGCGATTGAGAAACACGCGTAGGTTACCTGAGGATATTTCCGAATACTTCAAATATTGATAGAGAGGTTATCTTACATGAATATCGATAAGGTAAACATTGTTTCTGTATCCGAATATGAACGATATGATCGACTGGTAAACTTACCCGATCTGAAATTCACCAGTTTATGCAGAAGAAAGTATTCCATCAATCGCGGAGTGTTTAATGTCATTGACGATTGGTTTTTCAACTATGGGATGACCAACATAGCTGCCAGAAGGAAAACAATTTTACAATTCTTAGCTTATGTGTATGAAAAGAAGAAGCCGAAGCAAAGTGAGATGTATCTGCAGTTTGGAAAGGGTGGAGTCAAAAATCACCTTTATTATTTCACCGATAAGTGCTTAAATCAGAATCAAACACATGAATAAGGGTGATATTTTTGGGAATTAAAGCACATGAACTCTCATTAGGCCATTTAATAACTACTCAAGAAAAATCCGGAATGAAACTAAAGGATCTAGGACTATTTTTCACGAGTGCAGATGCCTGGGGATTACTCCGGAAGGACTTAACTAGTGCTCTAGGTGTTAGCAGGGCAAAGAGATTTTTGATGCGTTATGGATGGAACTGCGGTGTCCATGAAGCAAGAATTCTAAAAGAAGCATTCGAGTGGAAAGATGAGTTGGATTGGCTGATCGCCGGCTCAAAAGTGCACCACCTCACAGGGAGGGTTTTATCCTACCCTGAGAATTTCCAAGTGGATATGAAAAAGGGAAGATTTAATGTTTCAGGAAACTGGATAGATTCTTATGAGGCGAATCAGCACTTGACTCATTCCGGTAAGCACCATGAACCTGTCTGCTATTATTTAATTGGTTATGCAAGCGGATACACAAGTGAATGTATGGGCAAAAAGGTTATCTTTAAAGAGATCAATTGCAAAGGAAAAGGAGATGACCATTGCAGTTATATTGGAAAGACAGTAGAAGAATGGGGTGAAGACGTTTCAGAAGACCTTTTCTTTTATGAAGATACGGACATGGCCATAGAACTGGACGAGATGTACAAAAGACTCGAACAGCAGAAAGAGCGGCTCAAAATAGGATATACACTCAGTCAAAATCTTACCCAGGACATGCTTCAAGGAAAAGGGCTCTCGGGATTTGCAGAAACAATAGGTAAAAGTCTCCATTGCCCGGTCTTGATTGAAGGCAGGCATTTTGAAAAGCTGGCTGAATACGGAGACATCCCAGGGATACATAAATATATGAGTGTTACTAATATACAAAATGAATTAAAAGACCTGGCGGGCAATTCTTTTGTTGAATGGTCACTTGAAGATAAGACTTTTAAGTTATTAACCACTCCCATTTTAATAGAAAGTAAGATCTTCGGTTATATAACGATCGTTATTGATCGGGAGAGTGACGATTTTTATAAGGACTTGTTAGAAAGGGCAGCAATTATTTCAGCCCTCCATATGCAAAATGAAAGAGTTGCCATTGAAACAGAGCAACGCTTAAAAGGAGAACTCCTGGAGCAGCTGCTTAATAATAAAGGAATTAACAAAAATGAGATATATGACAGGTTTTCATACCTGGACTACAACCTTTCCACCGAACACTACGTCATGTATGTAGTAATCCAGGAAGAAGCCCACGCTAAAGAGATTGATGATTATGGATATTTAACTATTAGAAACAAAATCTCTGAATATATCTATCAAGATTTTTTATATGATGATAACCAGCCTTTATTACTGCCCAAGTTAAATTGTATACAAGCTATTATTGATAAAAATTCAATTGATAAAAAATATAAATCTCCAAAACACTTTGGTGAACAGCTGATAAAAAAGTTGGGCGTTACAAACGTGTATATTGGATTAAGCGATCAGACAAAGGACATATCTGATTTCTATAAAAAGTTCCAAGAAGTCAAACGGGCAGTAGAACTGGCTATCTGGAAAAAAACGGATAATAAAGTCGTCCTTTCTAATGAATTGGGGCACTTGACCCTTTTCCTAAGTGCAAGAGACCCCGAAGAATTGGAAGCCTTTGCAAATGAAAACTTGGAATCTTTGATTGAGTACGATGAAAAAAGAAATGCGGAATTGTTATATACCCTTATGCAGTATGCTCAAAACGAGTTTAATCTTCATAAAACTGCGAGAGAAATGTGTATTTCCATCAGTGGAATGCGGTATAGGGTTCAAAAGATTGAGGAACTGCTGGAAACAGATTTATCTGATTCGAATAGCCGGTTTCAAGTACAGCTTTCCCTGCAAATATTGCTTTTGCTTGGTAAGGTGGATCACTTAACAATTGCTTAGCAAATACCCGACAAAAATAATGGAGGAATGCAATATGGATTCTAGAGAATTTAGAAACACATTGGGGCATTTTGCCACAGGTGTAACTGTCATTACGACAAAAAATGGGACCGAAAATATCGGCTTGACAGCGAATGCATTTTCATCTGTCTCGCTGGAGCCGCCTTTGATACTTGTTTGTATCGACAAAAGAGCCAGAAGTATAGAAGCTTTTAAAAAGGACCGGCCATTTGTTGTAAATATTCTTCAACAGGGTCAGGAAGCGGAATGCTGGGGATTCGCCAAACAGGGTCAGGATAAATTTGCCGGTGTGACCTACACAGTTTCTGAAGACGGGGTCCCTGTGCTACAAGGAAATCTAGCTACGATTGAATGCCATGTCGATGAGATATTTGAAGGCGGAGACCATTATATCATTACCGGTAAAGTGAAGAAAGCCAATTACGACAAGGAAAAGAACCCTCTATTATTTTTCAGGGGAGAAATACGGAAAATAAAGGATTTGGCTGTTATCTGATCAATTGAATCAACTATCAAATCACTTATCTTTAGGAGGAACAAAAAATGCTTTCAAAAGAAGACAATCAACTACTGACTCAAACAGGAGCTGGGACACCGATGGGAGACATGTTCCGAAGATATTGGATCCCTGCCCTGCGATCAGAAGAACTTGAGAGTGACGGCAAGCCGCAGCGTGTAAGACTTCTGGGAGAAGACTTGGTTGCTTTCCGTGATACTGAAGGGAAAGTCGGCTTGATTGATGAGCGTTGCCCGCACAGAGGAACGTCTCTGTATTACGGGATCAACGCTGATTGCGGAATCCGGTGCATGTATCACGGCTGGAAGTTTGACACAGAAGGCAATTGCACAGAAATTCCTTCCGAACCTACGGACGGAAAATTCAGGCAATCCATTAAATTGAAAAAATATCCGGTGAAAGAAGTAAGCGGAATCATCTGGACATATATGGGACCGGAAGAGAAGATGCCGCCGTTCCCTGAGTTTTATTGGATGGGGCTGCCAGAAGAGAGCAAATTGGTAGAGCGCGTCTGGCAGGAGTGCAACTACGCTCAGGCGATGGAGAATGACCTTGATTTTGTTCACGCAGCATTCCTACATAAAGCACACATGGAACAAAGTGTAAAAGAAGGGATCCTTAGCAGCGATCTTGGAATTGATCCGAACCATCCGCTCGTTAAAAACCCGCCGGTCAAGCAGTCAGTCCAGGATACGAACTATGGAAAGCGATGCATTGCGGTAGGAATTGGAACTGAAGAAGAGAATGCTTTTATGGAAATCCATTATATTTTTCCGTTTTACACGTATCCACCACGGTTTGGCGGGGAAGACGGCATGTGGCATGCCTTTATTCCAAGAGATGACCACAGCACATGGACATGGGATGTCCAGTTCACTCATAAGGGAACGATTGATGTGCAAGCCCAGCATGAGAGACGCGGCTTGGATTTGGATGAGAATTACAGAAAGAAGATCAGCATGGAAAACGAATATGGCCAAGACCGGGAGTTGCAGAAGACGGGTAACTTCACTGGTATCCGGGGAATCGCCAACCAAGACCACGCGGCAACTGAAACGATGGGAACGATTGTTGACCGTACGCGCGAGCGATTGGGAACAAGTGATGTACCAATCATTCATATGCGCCGCCTGCTGCTGACTCAGGCAAAAGCGTTCAGGGACGGGAAAGATCCGATGCCTTTGGATAATGAATCATTACAGACACTGTACAGTGACGGTCTGTATGACGATAACAAGAAAACATGGCAGGAAGCTTTTCCGATGAAAGAACAATTTGAACCAAGAAAGAAGGTAGGACAATAATCGCTTCTGTGAACGTGAAAAAGTATGACGGGTACCGCTCTTTCAATTATTTAGAGCCCGGCAAAGATTACAGAGAGTATGAACTCTCTTACGAACTTGACCGGGTTCCCCGTTTTACCCTTGAGATGACCGTAGAAGAAGAGAAAGTTCTTCAGGAGATTTTAGAGAAGGAGCACATCGTGTCGCTGCGGGATCACGGGTTTATCACACCAAAGAAATACAGGGATATCATTCCGTATTGCCGCCAGCTTCACACACATTTCCATTATGAAGGGATAGCCCGATCAGGCATCGATGTCATTTTTGAGAATTTCATGGATGGAATTTCCCTTATTACATCCAAAAATGGATTGAAATGGGACGATGTCATCTATCTGCTCGGAATCAGGTATGCGGATATTCAGAAGCAGGAGACAGTGTATATCGCCAGTGATTTCCAAGACATCCGGCAAGCGAAAGAAAACCGGCAAACTGCACTATTGCCGTCTCTGGAGGCGGCAAGTGCATTGGAAAATGAAGTCGACCGTGTAGACATCCTGTATGGATTTGGAATCCGTTGCATGGGAATTACATATAACCAGTCAAATACTTTAGGGTCAGGGCTTGGAGAAGAAGTTGACGGCGGCCTTACTCATTTCGGGCGAAAAGTCATTGAAAGAATGAACCGCTTAGGGATGATGATCGATATCTCCCATTGCGGCGACCGGACAAGCCTTGATGTAATAGAAGCAAGCGAACAACCGGTCCTCATCACACATGCCGGAGCGAGGGCGTTATGGAATACTCCCCGGATGAAGTCCGATAAAGTGTTAAAGGCTTGTGCCGAAAAAGGCGGAATCATAGGAGTATGTGCGGCGCCTAATACGACGCTCACAAGAAACCACCCTGAACACTCCATCTATTCAGTGATGGAACACTTCGCTTATCTGGTTGATCTGGTCGGAATTGATCATGTGGGCTTGGGGCCGGATACGTTTTTCGGGGACCATACGGCTATACAGCATGCGTTTGATGAGATGCTGGGCATTGCCGACTCGCACAGCGGAGAGGAGTTTCAAGAAGCTTCCTACGTAAAGGGATTGGAAAATCCAGCGGAAGCCATGAAAAACATGATTGGCTGGATGGTGAAAGAAGGATATGCTCCTGCTGAGATCATCAAAGCTGCCGGCGGCAACGCCATGCGTGTGATGGAAGAAATATTGGCGTAAAGGGCAAAGAAGCATTCCTGTTAAAAGGGTTGAGACATGCGGGGAAGTTGCAAAACTACTACACTTCCTTACTACGAAAGAAGCCGTTTATATCACCGGAGCCACATTTGATATAAACGGTGGTCTATTGATGAGTTAAAAATAACAATTGGAGGTAGCAAAAAAATGAGCGA
Source organism: Siminovitchia acidinfaciens (assembly GCF_003605385.1). Taxonomy (GTDB): domain Bacteria; phylum Bacillota; class Bacilli; order Bacillales; family Bacillaceae_C; genus Siminovitchia; species Siminovitchia acidinfaciens. The sequence continues at coordinate 362,833 of NZ_QYTV02000001.1, forward strand.
AATTAAACATGGTGCACCTGAAATTCCTAATCCATTGAGAGTGTTTATGACATTTGAATCTACCGGTTGGTTCGATACAACAAAAGAGCAGAAAGAAAGGGAGATATTGCCAGCGCTGAATGACATATTGGAGAGCTGGAGACATAATGGATCGGAGCTGTTAGGAACCTTTGACCGGGATATTTTTACAGCCGGACACGCAGGTCCGAATAACTGGCATGCTTGCTTCCTGTTCAACATCCCAGACTTGCAAACGGTTACAAATATGACGCATTCCTTTCGTGAGGCGGGCTTGGACCGTTATTTTCGACTGGAAGCCTCGATCGGACGCCCATTTTTCCTAGTGGAAAAATAATTCGCAGCACACATAAAAAGAAGGGGTGGAAAAATGAAGAGATTGTTAGTTGTTATCGCATTTTTATTCGCGGCTGTCCTTCTTGGCGCTTGCGGAGGAAGCAGTGACGCCGAAAAGGCTTCAACCGGAAGTAAGGACGATGTCATCAAATTAACGTATGCCTTTTTTGCCCCTCCAAGTACATTTCCTGCAGTCCAGATGGAAGAGTGGAAAAAGCGGCTTGAAGAGAGGACAGATGGAAAAGTGGAAGTTGAGCTCTTTCCAGGTGGTGCCTTATTGGAAGCGAACAATATGTATGATGGGGTAGCGAATGGAACGGCTGATATCGGGCTAACCTCCACATCCTATGAGCCAGGAAGATTTCCCCTGCTAGCCATTTCAGATATGCCATCAGGCTATGCAAATGCTAAATCGGCGAGTCATGTGACAGCCGACCTGGTAGAGAAGTACCCGCCGGAAGCACTGAAAGATTTTAAGATCATCACAACTTTTGCAACCGAACCTGCTTATATACAGAGCAAAAAGCCAATTTCTTCTTTTGGAGATTTAAAGGGGAAACAACTTCGAATTGCTGGTGCACTTACACCGATCATGGAGGAGCTAGGAGCTGCACCGGTTGGAATGTCACAGGCTGAAGTTCCTGAAGCATTACAGACAGGGGTTGTTGAGGGGTACGTTTCATCGAGAGAAATCTTAAAAGATACGAAGCTGGCAGAAATGGTAGGCTATGTAACTGATTATCCTTTGGCGCTTAACACCTTTATTGCTGTTATGAACAAAGATAAATGGGATTCCCTGCCTGAAGATGTTCAACAAGCAATTGATGAGCTGAACAGGGAGATGACGGAGTTTACTGGTGATTATTTAGATAATCATGTCCAAGAATCCATCACATGGAGCCAAGAAACTCATGACCTTGAAATTGTTGAATTGTCCGATGGTGAGAAAAAGTTATGGGATGAGCGATTGAACAAAATGCAAGAAGAGTATGTTGATAAGGTGGAGAAGGATGGGCAGCCTGCAAAGGAGTACCTCGAAGATATGAGGGCTTTAATTGAAAAATACAACGAGCAATTCAAGTAATGGAGTATAGGAGGTTGAAGCAATGGGAACTGAACAGTCCATCCAATTAGACACCGAAAACCCGAAGGTAACGGTGCATAAAGATTCGGCTGATGCTCTATCAAACGAAGGAAAACCAAATATCTTTTTCAAAATAACAGATTCGTTAAATCGGGGACTGGCTTTTATAGCCGGTCTATCTCTCATTTGCATGATGCTGTTGGTAGTCTTTAATTCAATCAAGCGATTATTCTCTGACCCTATTGCCGGGACTGTTGAGTTGGTCAGTTGGCTTGGAGCCATAACAGCCGTCTTTTCTCTTGGATATGCACAGTTGCACAAAGGCCATGTGTTCATTGACCTGCTCATTGTGAAATTTCCTTCGGGACTGCAAAAGCTGACACACTCAATGGTAAATGTATTCAGCATATTGTTCTTTACTATGGCTGGCTGGCAAATTACCTTGTATGGCATGGGTTTGAAAGAGAGCGGCGTCGTTTCAGAAACAATGCAGGTTGCTTTTTACCCCTTGGTCATTTTATGTTCCATCGGCTTTTTCAGCCTGGTGTTAGCCATAGTAAAAGAAACTGTTGAAGTGTGGAAGGGGGCAAAATAATGGATCCAAATCTTTTGGCTATATTAGGAATCTGCGTTCTTTTCGTATTGATGTTCCTACGGATGCCGTTAAGCTTTGCGATGTTTATTGTGGGCTTTGTAGGTCTGTTGCTGGCAGCATCGCCGAAAGCTGCCTACAACGTGTTAAGCGCAGACTTATGGAATCAGTTTTCCAGTTACTCTTTAAGCGTAATCCCTCTTTACATATTAATGGGGGAAGTGGTCTTTCGAACGGGCATTGCCGAAAGGCTTTTTGAATCAGCATACAAGTGGGTTGGACATTATCGCGGAGGAATGGCAAGCACGACCATATTGGCGAGTGCCGGTTTTGCATCAATCTGCGGTTCCAATTCAGCAACGGCAGCAACGATGGGGACGATGTCACTCCCTGAACTTGACAAATATGGATACAACAAAGCTCTCAGTACTGGAAGCATTGCAACAGGAGGTACTCTCGGGATTATCATTCCTCCAAGTACTGTATTAATCGTTTTGGCGCTTCAGATGGAGCAATCGATTAAAGATCTCTTTATCGCAAGTATTGTCCCAGGAATCTTTCTTACTCTCCTCCTGATATTAACCGTTGTCTTCCTATGTAAAAGAAACCCAGATCTCGGACCGGCAGGAGAGCGATTCAGCATGGGAGAGAAAGTAAAGTCTCTTAAAGATGTCATCCCTATTGCCCTGTTGTTCATCTTTGTCATCGGCGGTTTATACAAAGGAATTTTCACGCCGACTGAATCAGGGGCATTCGGAGCTTTTGGGGCAATCCTTCTATCATTGGCCATGGGAAAGCTGAACCGTAAGAATTTCCAGATCGCTATTGCAGGAGCACTCCGTTCATCGGCGATGGTCTTGATGTTGGTGGTTGGCGCAATGGTGTTTGGGCGGTTCTTGACTATTACACGCCTTCCATATGATGTATCTGAGTGGGTGAGCAACCTGCCCGTCCCGCCGATTTTCGTTTTGATCTCGATTTTGATCATTTATATCATTGGTGGATCGATTATGGATGCACTTGGATTTTTAATTATTTCAATCCCGGTGTTTTATCCGACTGTTTTGGCGTTGGGATATGATCCTGTCTGGTTTGCTGTGGTCTTATGTGTTGTGACTAGTATGGGGGCCATCACCCCGCCTGTTGGAGTTAATGTGTTCGTCGTGCAGGGGCTTACTCCCAAAACACCGGTAACGACCATTTTTAAAGGGGCAGCCTATTTCTTGGTCACATATTTAATTTTCATAGGCTTGCTGTTGCTGTTCCCGCAAATCATTCTATTTTTAGTCTAAGACAATTGGAAATAATTAAGGATGGGGTGTACAAGTTGTCGTTGGAAGATTACGTAAGTGAGTTATTGGATGTAAACAAAGAAGATCTATTATTAATCGATCCGGCTTTTTCTTTTTCACTGGAGGGTGCTGAGGAGAATGAAAATGAGTGAGCTTTTATTTGACACCATTGATAACACCAGCAGGCGAATTGCGGAGAAAGACCTGTCACCGGTGGAATTGACGAAACTTACCATTGAGCGTATTCAGCAGGTGGAACCTGCTCTGAACGCTTTTATCACAGTGTTGGAAGAACAAGCCCTTGAACAGGCAAAAATGTTAGAGAAAGAAGCGCAGCAAGGAAACATTCGGAGTCCCTTGCACGGAGTACCTATTGCTGTCAAAGATATGGTGCAGACTAAGGATATTCTTACCACTGGAGGCTCAAAGATTCTGGAGAACTGGGTTCCTGATGAGGATGCTCCTGTGGTTCGAAACTTGAAAGAGGCAGGTGCCATCATTATAGGCAAAGCGAACTTGCATGAATTTGCCATGGGAGCCACAACGGAAAATCCTCATTATGGGAGTACCCGAAATCCTTGGAATCAGAAATACATTCCGGGCGGTTCCAGCGGAGGATCGGCGGTTGCAACTGCGGCTGGAATGGCATTCGGTGCAGTAGGGACTGACACGGCTGGATCCATACGCCTGCCTGCAGCTATGTGCGGAACAGCGGGAATCAAACCTACCTATGACTTGGTCAGCCGCGAGGGCAGTCTTCCTTTTAGCTGGTCACTTGACCATGTAGGACCAATGACCAGGACCATAAAAGACTCGGCACTTATGCTGGAAGCGATGATTGGCTCAAAGGAACCGAAATCCGCTTTTAATGAATTGGAGGATCTAAAAGGTATCAAGCTAGGATTCTATGAGCCTTATATGTATTCGGGTATTGACCCTGATGTGAAAAGCGTCGTTGAAAAAGCTTTTCAACAGATGGAATCATTGGGAGCCGAAATCAATCCCATTGAGTTACCGTTTATCGATAGTGCCCTTGAAGGCTTGAAAACGATCGCTCAATCCGAAGTCGTCGCCTACCATGAACCTCTGTTAAAGAAACACGGAGATCTATACGGAGATGATCTAAAGTATCGTTTTCAGTATGGACGGGATATATCGGCAACTGCTTATATTAACGCGCAAAGGGTTAGAAAAAAGTTCATTCAATCAACTCTCACTCAAATGAAGGAAATAGATGCTCTAATCGGACCGACCAATGTTCAGCCTCCATTTGAAATTGGAACGATGGTTCCCGAACAAGCCATAAGCAACATGTTTGTTCTTGGAAAAACTCCGTTAGCAAATATTTTGGGTTTTCCAGCGCTATCCGTTGCTTGTGGATTTACGAGAGATAAATTCCCTGTAGGCCTTCAAATTATAGGAAAGCCATTTTCCGATCACCGCATAATGGAGATTTCCAATTGTTACGAGCGGTCGGAATCATGGACGGCAGCTTTAAAAGAGAATCAGAATTACCTGCAGTTAAATCACTAATAAACAAAGGGGAGAATGTGATGAGGTTCGTAAAGAAAAAGAAATACCTTGCTCTTTTCGTTAGTTGTATCATGGCCCTTCTATTGGCAGCATGCGGTTCCAAAGAAACTGCGGGAGATGCATCTGGAGACAAAAAACCGATTACCCTGTCTTATGCTTTTTTCGCACCTGACAATACTTTTCCCGCTGTTCAAATGAAAAAATGGGCGGAAGAAGTGGAGTCAAGAACTGATGGGCAAGTCAAAATAGAAATGTTTTTCGGCGGAACACTCCTTGAAGCCAGCAACATGTTTGATGGGGTTGCCACCGGCACCGCTGATATAGGTCTTACCGCGACAACTTATGAACCCAAGCGTTTTCCATTGTTAGAAATATCAGATTTACCTTCCGGTTATCCCAACTCGGAAGTCGCAAGTCAAGTGGTACATGATTTGATCAAGGAGTATCCACCAGAAGCCTTGAAAGATTTTAAAATCATAACAGCATTTGCCACAGAGCCGTCTTACATCCAAAGCAAAGAGGCTATATCCAGTTTGAAAGATTTATCGGGAAAACAACTGCGAATATCCGGCGGTTTGACTCCGGTCATGGAAAAGCTTGGAGCGGCACCCGTCGGAATGTCGCAGGCTGAAGCCCCCGAGGCGCTACAGACCGGTATTATAGAGGGGAATATTTCTTCAAGAGAAGTATTAAAAGACTTGAAACTTGCTGAATCTGCAAAATTTGTCACTGACTATCCGTTGACGATCACTTCATTTGTGGCAGTGATGAACAAGGATAAATGGGATGCCTTGCCAGAGGATGTACAGAAGGTCATTGAGGAATTAAGCAGTGAAATGAGTGAATTTACTGGAAAATACCTTGATGAGCACGTCAAAGAGGCGATGAAATGGAGTGAAGAAGAGGAAGGACTAAGCGTAGTCTCACTGTCTGATGAAGAGAAGTGGAATGAGCTATTGGAGAACACTCAGGAAGAGGCTGTTGAAAAGGCAGAGGCAAAAGGCCTGCCGGCAAAAGAGTACCAGGAAAGGCTGTATGAACTGATTGAAGAATACACGAGCAAATAACAAAAAGGGGGAAACTTACATGGAAATTGCGGTACTTGGAGGCGGAAATGGCTGCTACGCGGCAGCGGTTGATTTAACAGAACAGGGACACAAGGTCAAATTATGGAGAAGGAACGAGGAAGCATTCAAAGGAGTGCTCAATAAACAGGCTATTACCGTGAAAGACGGGAAGGGAACACGGGAGGTGCCGCTCTATAAGGCGACAAGTGACCTGAAAGAAGCAGTGCAAGATGCGCAACTGATTGTAATTCCATTGCCTGCGACGACTCAGATTTCTTTGGCAAAGCAGCTGGCTTCTGTCCTGGAGGATGGCCAGGTAATCTTTTTACCACCGGGCAGCTTTGGCAGCTATTTGATGTCCAAAACATTGGCTGAAGAAGGCTGTCAGGCAAATATCGCTTTTGCAGAGACCGGAACCTTGCCCTATTTGGCCAGGAAATATGATGAAGAAACGGTTTCGATCTCTGGGCGTGCGACGAGGCTCCCGACAGGTGTCTTTCCTGCGAACCAATCAGAGCAAGCTTTTCAAATATTGAAAGAGGCCTATCCATCCATTGAGCCCATACAGGATGCATTGGATGGAGCCTTAATGAATGCAGGACCGATTATCCACCCTCCTCTTATTATTATGAACGCAGGTCCTATCGAACATTTCGATAGATGGGATATCCATGATGAAGGGACGCAGCCATCAGTCAGGAATGTCCATAAAGCGCTTGATGCCGAGCGGATCAAAATTAGAGAAGCACTCGGATATACAGCTCCACATTTTCCTTTGGATGACCACTATAATCTGGATGGCGACGAGTGGATGTATGGGAATGGGGCCCATGAGGAGTTGGTGGACGGGGAAGATTGGTATGAGCCATTGGATTTGAAGACACATCGGTATATGACAGAAGATATTGCCTGTGGCCTGGCTTTTCTGGTCTCACTGGGTGATTGGCTGAATATCCCAGTACCTACGGCAGCAGGATTGCTTTCGGTAGCCAGCAGCATGGTCGGGGAAGATCTAAGGAAGACAGGGAGAACATTGGAGAACATCGGGCTTTCGTCTAAAAAACCGGAAGAGATGAAAGAACTGCTCCAGAAAGGGTTAGTTCAGTATGAAATCAGCTAATGGAACCATCTTGATTGCCGGCGCAGGGAGAATGGGCAGGGGCATCGCGCTGACATTTGCTTATCAAGGTTATCAAGTAAATTTGGTTGACTTCAAGCAAAGGACCAACGAGGAGTTTGCGCAGTATGCAATCAGCGCAAAGCAGGAAATCAAAGGCCAGCTGTCTATTCTGTCTCGCAGTGGTGTCCTGCCCGAGGAGTCCGTTGAGTTCGTTCTGGATCGGATACATATCCGTACGAAGGATGAGGACTGTGGATGGGAGCACGCAGATATAGTATTTGAAGCGGTACCGGAAATAGCCGAGGCAAAAAGAGAGGCGTTTGAATTTATCTGTCTTCAAGCGCCTAAAGAGGTGCCAATTGCATCTACATCTTCAGCGTATTCTGCTAACGAGCTGGCAGAAATGGTTTCACAGAAGGAAAGATTTTTAAATACTCACTGGCTGAATCCTGCCTATCTCATACCATTGGTTGAGGTCAGCCCGGGCACCGAGACGAGCGAAGAGGTTTTGAGGGGTGTCTTCCAACTCCTTGAGAGTATTGGGAAAGTCCCAGTAAAATGTGCACCGTCTCCAGGATATATTGTCCCTAGGGTTCAGGCGCTGGCCATGAACGAAGCCGCCAGACTGGTTGAAGATGGGGTGGCTTCTCCAGAAGATATCGACAAAGCTGTCAGAGTCGGATTTGGCCTGCGATTTGCCGTACTGGGCCTTCTGGAGTTCATTGACTGGGGTGGGGCAGACACACTTTACCATGCCAGCAATCACTTGCAGACATCCTTGGACACGGATAGATTTTCTCCTCCTCAGATCATTCGGGAAAAAATAGAGCAGGGGGAAATTGGAATTAAAGCGCAAAAAGGCTTTTATCAATTCGATGAGCAAAGTATAGATCAGTATCAAGCAGAGACAATCCAAAAATTCATTGATCTGTTAGAGCATCTGGGACTCATGCCTAAGCCGGCTATAGAGCAATTGTCGGTAAAGGAGTAACGATAAAATGTTCAGCTCTGTCCGAGGAGCTGAACGTTTTTTATCACCGTGACTTTTAATCACGCAGCAATTATAAGAGAGAATTTTTATATAAAAAGGTGGTTATATGAGAAAACTGCTCGTTGGTCTTTTGTTATTATGCGTTGTTTTTGTAAGTGCCTGCGCCCAGAAAACTGTCACCCGGGCATCCGACGAACACAGTCAGGAGCCTGTAACTTTTACCGCTGTCAGTTTCCTTCCCAAAAATGATCCTTTGACCATCACGTTAAATGAGTGGATCGAAGAAGTCGAGAAAGTGACAGAGGGCAGGGTCAAAATCGACTGGAAAGGCGGAGCCAATATCATTCCGGTAAATCTCCAGTTCGAAGCACTCAGATCAGAAATTGTCGATGTGTTATTCACTTATACGGGACAATATCATTCACAGGCACCTGCTGTCTCTGCACTGCCTCTTTCCCAGTTGTCACCATGGGAGGAAAGGGAGAATGGCCTGTATGAGGAAATGGTCAAGGAACATAAATCACTCGGTGTTCATTATATCGGCAGGTGGCTGTCGGGATCGCCGCGCATTTGGCTGAACGAACCAATTGAGGAACTGGCGGAACTGGATGGAATGCAAATTCGTTCTGCTCCTAATTACCGCCGGTTTTTTAATGAAATTGGGATTACTTCGGTAATGGTTGCCCCGACAGAAGTATATACCTCGCTTCAAACGGGTGTGGTTAACGGGTTTGTATATGGAGGGCTCGTAGGCCCCAAGAGAAATGGATGGACAGACGCGTCGAAATATGTGCTGGATCATCCTTTTTGGAATCAGAACTGCACTATTTTAATGAATGATGACAAATGGAATGAGATCTCTCCAGAAGATCAGGAGTCTATTATTGAGGCGACCGCCGCTTATGAAGAAAATATGGTGAAGCATTACCTGGAGGAAGATGAAGCGGAAAAAGAAGAGCTTACTGAAGCCGGCGTCGAATTCATTCAATTATCTCCACAGGAGGCAGAGACATTCATTGACCGGGCCTATGAGGTAGAGTGGGGCTACCTGGAAGATCAAGTGCCGGATAAAGTGAAAAGGCTTCGGGAACTTACTGCGAAAAACAAAAATTGAGGAGGGGGCAGATTGCGAAAAGCGGTAGATCGTGTGACTGATGCATTTGGAATAGTTGGCATCTTCCTGATCATAGCATTGTGTGTGCTTGTATTGTTGGAGATTATTAATAGGAATATGATCCATCTGGGAATGGACTGGACGATTGAGATGACGGAGTACATGCTGGCCTTTATCACTTTCTGCGGAGCCGGCTGGTTATTGAAAGCGGATGGACACATCAAGTTTGACATGATTACCGAGAGACTGCCACAAAGGTACAAAAGAGCTGCCCGGATACTGAGTTCATCCATTGGATTTTTAATTACATCATTATTGACGGTGTTCGGGTTCTATAAAGTGATAAATCTGCTGGCTCGGGGGATTGTGACAGAAACCGTTCTTGAACTGCCCCAGGCGCTTCTCATTGCCATTGTGCCGCTCGGCCTGCTCATCGCGTCTCTTCAATTTCTATTCAGGATCATTGACGCTGTGAATGAGGTCCCCTTGCAAAAGGAGGAGAGTGCCTGATGGAGTGGTATATCGTGTTGACACTTATATTTTTGGGGCTGGCTTTTTTGTTTGGAATTGGCGTGCCGGTCGCTTTCGCCTTTCTAGCAGTAAATACGGTGGCGGTCTTCCTGTTGTGGAATGGGACAAGCGGGATCGAGCTGCTGACAATGGATCTGTTTCAATCTGTCAGCCTGTTTTCTCTTCTTCCAATCCCAATGTTTATACTGATGGGAGAAATTATGTTTCGGACGGGCATCGGAGCCTATGTCTTTGAAGCGCTTGGAAAGTGGCTGGGTGCGCTGCCCGGCCGTCTCAGCCTGCTCGCCGTCGGCAGTGGAACGCTGTTTTCCGCTTTGAGCGGTTCAAGTGTAGCAAGCACTGCTTTGCTTGGCTCACTTTTAGTACCTGAAATGGAGAAAAAGGGATACAGCCATAATATGTCTATCGGTCCGATTCTGGGGAGTGCGGGGTTAGCCACAATGATACCGCCGACCGCGCTGGGAGTGATACTCGCTTCATTGGCAGGAATACCTGTTGGTCATTTCTTAGTGGCCATCGTTATTCCGGGCCTGCTGCTGGCGTCGATTTTCGTTGTATATGTCACAATCCGTTGTGCTCTTCAGCCGGAGTTGGCGCCTTCTTATCATGTGGAGAAAGTATCTATGGCTGAAAGGATAAAAGACACCGTCAAGTACATTCTTCCAATCGGCCTCATTGTTGCAGCCATTGTTTCTTTGATCATGCTGGGAATCGCAACTCCCACTGAATCTGCAGTGTTGGGTGCAGTAGCCGTCGTTCTGCTGGCCGCCTTCTACAAAAGACTGTCCTATCGCCTGCTATACGAGTCACTCCAAGGCACGCTGAAAACAACCGCCATGATATTAATGATTATGACGGGAGCTTCTATATTCAGCCAGGTGCTCAGTTTCACCGGAATCACTGAAAATCTTATCCTCTATTTCAGCGAACTTTCCATACCTCCCATTCTGGTATTGATTCTGCTGCAGATGGTACTTATTGTGCTTGGTTGTTTCCTTGAGCCGGTATCAATCATGATGATGACACTTCCGTTGCTTATGCCGATTATCGGAGCGGTCGGGTTTGATAAGATTTGGTTTTCGGTCATTCTGTTACTGAATATGCAATTGGCGACCATCACGCCTCCCTTTGGAATGGATCTGTTTGCCATGAAAGGTGTGTTGGCCGATAAAGTGAGTATGGGACAGATTTATAGAGCAGTCATTCCGTTCATTTTATTAAATGTAGTCTGCCTTGTATTGCTTATTATGTTTCCGCAGCTGGTGCTGTGGCTTCCGAGCTTCATGTAAACAGACACTGCGGGTATCGTGTTGAAATTGCCCGTTTTTTCACCCTAATGGGATGTTGTGATCGTTAAATAATATATCTAAAATTAAAAATATACACTTTTTTCTAAAGCATAAGGAGGGATCGAAGTGCAGGAGGACAAAGAAGTACGCGACATAACCATCATTGGAGGGGGTCCTGTTGGAATATTTGCCGCCTTTTATGCCGGCTTGAGACAGGCAAGCACCAAAATCCTTGATAGTCTTCCTCAATTGGGGGGGCAGTTAAGCGCGCTGTATCCTGAGAAATATATCTATGACGTGGCTGGTTTTCCGAAAATCCGGGCACAGGAACTTGTCGATAATCTGGTTGATCAGATGGAGATGTTTAAGGAGAACACATCTATTTGCCTGAACCAGGCAGTCCAATCAATCGATAGAGAGAATGGAGTTTTCCGGATTGAGACTACTGCCGGGCTACATTATTCAAGAACTATCATTATCACAGCGGGAAATGGAGCCTTCCAGCCGCGAAAGCTGAAGCTTGAAGAAACCGGCAAGTTTGAAGGCACGAATGTTCATTATTTTATAACTGACCTTGAAAAGTTCAGGAATAAACGGGTAGTTGTTTTCGGCGGGGGAGACTCGGCCGTGGACTGGGCATTGATGCTTGAGCCGATCGCCGAGAAGGTCACCGTCGTTCACCGCAGAGACAAATTCAGGGCTCACGAACACAGCGTAGAGTTATTGAAGAATTCATCGGCAGAAATTTTGACTCCCTTTAACCCGATCGAACTAAAAGGGGATAACCGGGTGGAAGAGGTAGTGCTGCAGGAAGCAAAGGGCGACCGCCAGGTCAATGTTCCTGTAGATGACGTGTTGATCAATTATGGATTTATCTCCTCGCTTGGACCAATCTTAGACTGGGATTTGAATATAGAGAAGAATTCAATTGTCACCAACTCCAAAATGGAGACGAATATTGAAGGGATTTATGCTGCCGGAGACATTACCACCTACCCTGGAAAAGTGAAGCTGATCGCTTCCGGTTTTGGAGAGGCTACAACTGCTGTAAGCAATGCCAAAGTGTTTATTGATCCGACTGCAAGAGTCCAATCACTTCATAGTACAACGATCATGGAAAAGAGAGAAAGAGAAGACAAACAGTCAATTACCACATAAAGAATCATCAAGGAGGAAAGAGGAGCCGATGGCGAAATATACGATTGTTGATCAAGATACATGCATAGCGTGCGGTGCCTGCGGCGCAGCTGCACCTGATATTTTTGATTACGATGAGGAAGGTCTGTCTTTTGTCATATTGGATGACAACAGCGGGAACACGCCAGTCCCAGAGGACTTGATTGATGATTTGGAGGATGCTCACGAAGGATGTCCGACAGAGTCAATTAAAGTATCAGGTGAACGTTTTAATGGTGATCCGTACAAGTTTCCGGATGCAGAAGGATTTTAATATATAAGAATGCAACATTCATGTTTCTCCCAACTTAAATTTAGTACTAAGCGTATAGTGAACCATTCTATTTTTAGTAGGATTATGCGGTACCGCTCTAAATAGAATATTGCTACAATTTTAATAACTTGAATCTTGATTCCTTGATCAGCAGGAAGGGGTCTCTAAGAATATTTCTTCGTACAGGTCTTTCTACATATACACCGGCCCGTTATGTAACCGCTGTCTTAAAATAAACTGGCACCGTACTCAAGGTTTGGGTTAATAGTGAATTTAATGGAGGTAATGATCTTGCAAAAACAGGTAGCGAGAAAGAATGAGCGTGTAGAAGAGGTTTTCAATTTATTTGTTAAACACATTCAAAATTTCCTGAAGGAAGCGAATCTGAACCATGAGGAGTACACTAACTTTGTCAACTGGGCGGACCGCCTGGGCAGAGCTGGAGAGTTGCCGCTGTATGCAGACGTATTCCTTGAGACGCATGTGTTGAGGGCGATGTACACGGACAAGCCTGGCACACAGCCTTCCCTGCTTGGTCCTTACTTTATCGAAGGTTCGCCTGAGCTGGAAAAAGAGTCGGGGAAACCTTATACGCTGACACAGCGTCCGGATGAAGCGGGAGAGGTGCTGATTTTTAAAGCAAATGTCAGCTCCACAGACGGCATGCCGCTTGCAAACACCAAGGTGGAAATGTGGCAGAACGACAATACCGGAAAGTATTCCGCTTTTGATGCCGATGCTCCGCGGTATAACCTGAGAGGACACTTTTATACAGACGAAAATGGAGACTTTGAAGTAAAGTCAATTGTTCCGCTACCTTACTCTATTCCGGACCAAGGCCCTACCGGTGAATTCCTGGAGTATGTGGACCAGCATCCGATGCGCCCGGCCCACCTCCACTTCATGTTCATCGCCGACGGCCATGAAACTTTGATCACACAGGTGTTCTTCGAGGGAGATGAGTGGCTGGAGACAGACGTAGCCGACGGTGTCCGCACGGAGTTAGTAACGACGCTTGAAGACAAAGGTGATCATAAAGAGGCTTCATTGGATTTCGTTATGCGCCGGGAGTAATACCCGGCTGCCGGGGGCATATTCTTTGTCCCCTTTTTTCTTTGTTCGTTGTTTTTAAAAAGTAGAGGAGGAGACAGTTTTGGCAACCTTGCGAATTAAACAGATCACTACAGAACTATTGGACATCCCTATCAAACGCCCGCACCAGTTTTCCACGGAGAAGGTGGCGGACAAGAGCTTTGTCCTTATCCGCCTGGAGCTGAGCAACGGCGTGGTCGGAATCGGGGAAGGAACAACGCCGGGCATCTGGTGGAACGGTGAAAGCGTCGAGACGATGAAGCTAGTTATCGACCGGTATGCAGCCCCCCTTTTGCTTGAGGAAGATCCGACGCAGAATGAGCGCCTGCTCCAGAAGCTCAACCGGCAGATCAGAGGCAATGGCTTTGCCAAGGCGACCGTAGAAATGGCAATGTTTGACGCGCTCGGAAAAACATACGGTGTGCCGGTCCACCAGCTGCTGGGCGGCCTGAACCGGGAAAAGATCCCTGTCCGCTGGGCTTTGGCGTCCGGGACGCCCGAAGGTGACATCGAGGAGGCAAAAAGCCTTGCCGGCTCCGGCACGTACGCCAACTTCAAGACAAAATCCGGAAAAGAGACGCCTGAGGATGACGCGAAGCGCAACATCCAAATCGCCGAAGGCATCCGCGGACAGTCCACGATCGGCATCGACCCGAATGGCTCATGGGACCGGATCACCGCGATGAAGTGGATGGACGCCTTCTTTGATGCAGGTATCGATTTTTTGGAACAGCCCCTGCCTCCTGAAGACATCGAAGGCCTGGCGCTTCTTTCCGCGATGAAGAAGGTGCCTGTCATGGCTGATGAGAGCTTGGGCTCCGTGCATGACGCCTTGCGACTGGCGGAAGCGAGGGCTGCGGATATCTTCTCCCTGAAAATACATAAATCCGGCGGGATGAAAAACACCGTCAAAATCGCGGGGATTGCTGAAGCGGCGGGCATCTCCTGCTTCGGGGGCACGTCCCTGGAAAGCTCGATCGGCACGGCCGCCTGCCTCCACGCCTACGCGTCGATTCCTAACCTCGACTATGGCTGCGAACTGTTCGGACCCGGCTGGCTCGCAGACGACCCGGTGAAAAACCCGCTAACCATCAAGGATGGCTATATTCTTGTTCCGGATGGACCAGGCCTTGGCGTGGAGCTTGATGAAGCAAAGATAGAACAGTATAGAAGGGCAGAACAGAAAGGAGTGTTGATCCGATGAGACATTTGTCCGCTCCTTCCCTTTCCTTTTTATGTGACATGGAACTGACCGTTGAAGGCGCGCACCTGCCCGGGAAGACCCCGATCGGCAACCGGCGCATCATCCGTGTGACCGGCGGCTCCCTCAGAGGAGATCGGCTGACGGCTGAAGTCGTGCCCGGCGGGGACGACTGGATCACCGTGCGCGAAGACGGGACAATTATCCAGGATGTGCGCATTCTTCTGAAGACGGATGACGGCGAACTGATCATGATGAGCTACCGGGGCATCCGCACCGGGGAACCGGAAGTCCTGCAGCGTCTGGACAACAACGAAGAGGTCGACCCGGACGAATACTACTTTCGGACCGCGCCCATCTTTGAGACCGCCTCGGACAAATATGACTGGCTGAACCGCCGGCTGTTTGTCTCCAGGGGCATCCGGCTGCCTGGCAAGGTGAACTATTCCATCTACACTGTCGACTAACACTCGGAAAGCGGGGAGATGAAGAAATGGGACAGTATGTGACAACCGATAAAGGACGCACGTTTTATATTCACGACACACCGGGGAATCGGGGAACCGTTATCGGAGTCCACGGACTCACCGGCAACCACAAGCAGCTGCACTACTACCAGGAAGTACTGGTCTCTGCCGGATACCGGTTCATCAGCTATGACCTGCCGGGGCGAGGAAACAGCGGGCTGGCACCGGAAGACAGTTCGATTAATGCCCATGCGCAGGACCTGCTTGATCTGATCGATACGCTCAGTATCCAGCGGCCGATCCTGCTCGGCTATTCGATGGGCGCCTATATCAGCGCGGTGGCCGCAAGCCGCCTAGCCGATCCGGAAGCGCTGATCCTGTTGGACGGCGCGGGCGAAGCCGATGAAGACACAAGAAACCTGGTCCTCCCATCCCTTGGCCGCCTGGTAAAGGCGTATGAGTCGCCGGACCAGTATGCTAAAGAGGCAAAATCCCTCTATACCGGGCTTGGCGTTCACTGGAATGCGCATATGGAGGACGTCGTGCGCTATGAGATCCGGGAATACGACGGCGTCTGGCGGAATAAGGCGGATGCCGGCACGATTAGGCAGGACTTTGACAGTTTCTATGATTTCAGGCCGGAAAAAGTGATCCCTGAGGTCCGCTGCCCGGTTTTTCTGCTAATCGCGACCGGCTCCCTCGGAAACAAGGGTCCGCTCTTTAAGGAAGAAGGCTATGCCAAGACAAAGGACCTGCTTTCTGACGTACATGCGGAAACGTCGCCGGTCAACCATTATGAGCTGGTATTCAATCGCCAGCCGGAGATCAACGAACAGGTGCAGTCATTTTTATCACATAAAGGAGTGACACCATGAATGCCATGAAAGTCAAAGAACCGCAGGACATCATCCGCGAGATTGTTAAACCGGGCGACGCCATCATGGTCGGCGGGTTCGGCCTGATTGGCAGCCCGCTGACGCTGATCGACGAACTGACCCGGCATGACGCGGACGAGCTGACCATCATCAGCAACAATGTCGGGGAAGCTGGGCGGGGCCTTGGCCTCCTGCTCCGCCAGGGGAAAATTAAAAAGGCTATCGGATCCTATTTTACGAGTAACCGGGAAGTCGCCCAGTGGTACAACGACGGGAAGCTTGAGCTCCAGCTGTTGCCCCAGGGAACTTTTTCCGAAGCGATCCGGGCAGGCGGCGCGGGAATCGGCGGATTCTACACACCGACAGCCGTCGGCACGGAGCTTGCCAAAGGCAAGGAGACGAAGGTGATCGACGGTCAGATGTATCTTTTTGAAAAAGCCCTCAAAGCTGATGTCGCTCTCATCCGCGCTCAAAAAGCTGACACCAAGGGTAACCTCGTCTACTACAAAACCGCTAGAAATTTCAATCCGATGATGGCGACGGCGGCCCAGTATGTGATCGCCGAAGTCGACGAGATCGTGGAGGAAGGGGACCTGTCCCCAGAGGAGGTCGTGACCCCGTACCTGTACGTGGATGCCATTGTCACGAGCCGCCTGATACTGACAAAAGAAGGGGTGAAGGAAGTATGGGAATCAAGGAACTGATTGCCAAAAGGGCTGCGCAGGAGCTCACTCCCCACTCAGTTATCAATCTGGGGATCGGCATCCCGACGCTTGTGCCCGACTACCTGGATGAAAGCCAGTTTTACCTGCATACTGAAAATGGGCTGCTCGGCGTGACATCGGTCGCTGAGGAGGACATCGATCCGAATCTGGTCAATGCGGGCAAGCTTCCTGTCGGGGAAGCTATCGGAGCCGCTTATTTTCACAGCGCAGACTCGTTCGCCATGATACGCGGAGGGCATGTGGATGTCGCGATTCTCGGCGCCCTCCAGGTGGACGGAAGCGGACAGGTCGCGAACTGGGCCATCCCCGGCAAGGACATCATTGGGGTAGGAGGCGCGATGGACCTGCTTTCGGGCGCGAAAAAGATCATCATCACGATGGGCCATGTCTCCAAGGACGGATCGCCGAAATTCGTGGAGCGGTGCACGTTCCCGATCACTTCGACCCGAGTGGCGGACGTCGTCATCACTGACTTGGCCGTCTTCCACTGGAAAGACGGCGGGTACGAACTGACCGAGCTGATGGGGGATGCGACGATTGATGAAGTCAGGGAGAAGACGACCGCGGCTTTCCGGATTAGCGAAGCGCTCCTTCAGAAGGAGGGGGGCTGATGCGTGAGGCAGTCATCGTCGACGCGGTCCGGACGCCGATCGGCCGGTACCGCGGCGCTTTAAAGGACGTTCGCCCGGACGACCTGGGGGCGGTTGTCATCAAAGCATTGATGGAACGCAATCCGAATGTGCCGACAGAATTGGTCGGAGACGTGATCTTTGGAAACGCGAACGGCGCCGGAGAGGACAATCGTAACGTCGCGCGCATGTCACTGCTGCTGGCAGGCCTGCCGGAAACTGTCAGCGGGACGACAGTCAACCGGCTGTGCGGCTCGGGGCTGGATGCCGTCAGTCTGGCCGCCCGCTCCATATTGGCCGGTGAAGAGGATATTTTAATCGCTGGCGGGACAGAAAGCATGACGCGGGCCCCGCTCGTGACAGGCAAACCGGAGCATGGGTTCCCGCGCGGAAACATGGAACTGTTTGACACCACGATCGGCTGGCGGTTCGTCAACCCGAAGATGGAGGAGATGTACGGGACGGACTCCATGCCGCAGACGGCGGAGAATGTCGCTGTAAGATGCGGCATCACACGCCGGGAGCAGGATGAGTTCGCTTATGAGAGCCAGCAGAAGGCTAAAGATGCCATGGAAACCGGGCGCTTCGAAGAGGAGATCGTGCCTGTAACGATCATGGACCGGAAGGGCCGGAAAACAGTTGTGGACACCGACGAACATCCGCGCCCGGATACCACATTGGACAAGCTCGGGAACCTCCGTCCCCTGTTTGGAGGCGGGACGGTCACGGCCGGAAATGCCTCGGGGGTGAATGACGGCGCGTCCGCCCTGCTCGTCATGAGCTCGGAAAAAGCGGAGGAACTCGGACTGAAGCCGATGGCCCGGTTTTCCGCGTCTGCGGCAGCCGGACTGGAGCCGGCGGTCATGGGGCTCGGCCCCATTCATTCCACCCGCAGGCTTCTTGAAAGGACAGGACTGTCTGCTGGAGATTTTGACTTGGTGGAACTGAACGAGGCGTTCGCGTCCCAGTCTATCGAATGCATCCGGCAGCTCGGCCTTGATCCGGATAAGGTCAATGTCAATGGTGGAGCCATCGCGCTCGGCCATCCCTTGGGAGCCAGCGGAGCAAGAATACTGACCACTCTTCTTTATGAGATGCGGAGGCGTAATGCCAGGCGTGGACTGGCAACCATGTGTATCGGTGTCGGCCAAGGAATATCAGTTGCTGTTGAAAACTCTTTTTAAAACAAAAACACCCCAAAAGATAGATTTTTACTCTAACTTTTGGGGTGCATTACCTTTTCGGGAGATTTTTCAATCATACGCCTGCTTTTTTTGGGCAAGCAGGAAACTAAGCCTGCAACCGTCTTATATACGGAATCCCCTGCGCTCCCAATTGCCTCTTTCTGCATGATTGGATCACTTGCATAAGCTTTCCATAAAACTTCCCTTCCAGAATGTATATAGTCCTCGTCGAAGTGGCATGGTGCTCGGTCAGAAATCATTAGCAAAACCCATTGGGAGAGGGGCTTCCGGAGTCCTTTCCGATTTATCGTTCTGCGGTAGATAACCCCTTTTTTAGATTGCCCTTTTTTAATTCCCAAATAATTATATGGTACGAATCGTACTGAACTTTGCGGAGTATTCAAACCTAATGTGAGGTGGTTTGAGTTTTTCAAATATTCTACTATTGCAATAGAAGATGCTTTTAAAAGCGGCCTGCATGAAATCAGATGAGTTATGAAAACGTGTTCAATAAATCTCGATATACCAAAATCTAGATTAATAAGCATGTGGGTATCGTTATTGTTTTATAAGTTTTATTACGAAATCTTGTTTATGGCAGCTGTTAGGAATAGACTTCCTAACGGTCTAGAAAGTTTCCAGTTTATTGGGAAAGAGAGGAAGATGATGATGGCAATGAACGATCAAAGAGTTGCAATAGTTACCGGAGCAAATAAAGGTCTCGGGTTAGCTATAGCCGAAAATTTTGTTAAGGAAGGAAAGAAAACCGTTTTCGTAATCAGAAATAAGGAGAACCTCGAACAAACAAAAAATCTGTTTCAAGAGGAAGTAATGCTAGAACAAGTGATGTTCATACAATTGGATGTATCAGATCTTAACGGGATTAAAAAAGCTGTCAACCAGGTTTTAAACGAGTGGGGCAGAATAGATATTCTGGTAAACAATGCAGGAATTCGATTTGAAACCCCCATAGAGGAAATCAATGAGGAAGAATGGGATCAAGTTCTTGATGTAAATTTAAAAAGCACATTCTTTTTTTCACAGGCTGTCATTCCTGTAATGAAGGAGAGAAAGTGGGGACGAATCATTAATATGTCTTCGTTTGGAGGGCAGGCAGGTCCACTGACTTCAGGTGCTCATTATTCTGCTTCCAAGGCAGGACAAATCGCTTTGAGCAAAACCTTTGCCCGATCGTTGGCTGCTTATGGAATCACAGTCAATACTGTTGCCCCGGCTTCTGTCCGTACACCGGAGATGGATAAAATGGATCCGGAAAAAGTGGCTCAAATGATAGAGACCATTCCACTTAAACGTGCAGGAGAACCGAAAGAGGTTGCAGACTTGGTCTCCTATTTAGCCTCTGATTCTGGTGGATTTACAACCGGAGCAACGTTCGATATTAATGGCGGCAGGCTTATGAGGTAAAGGATCAATACATTTAATCTATTAAATTTATAAGCTTTTTTTAGTAAAACAGCCAGGCGAAAATTAGATAAGAAATAGGGAGGAAGGATCATGACTGTCAAAATGAAAAGTCAAAACCTGCTTAATCGTGTATTGACTGAAATCCGCACCCGACGGGACGAATTTGAAGCGAAGCGGCACGTGCCCCGGGACATGGTGGAACAACTAAAACAACTGGGCGTCTATCGCGCTCACACGCCGCGCTGCTTTGGCGGCGATGCCCTCTCGCCATCGGAGTTTCTTAAGATGATCGAGTCCATTTCAGAGGCTGACGGCTCCACCGGATGGGTGGCAAGCTTTGGTTCTTCGTCGCTCTACCTGGCGGCCTTACCACGCGAAACACTCGCACGAATGTACGCAAATGGGCCGGACGTGGCCTTTGCGGGCGGCCTGTTTCCGGTTCAGCCCGCGGAGAGAATTGAGGGTGGCTGGCGCGTGAATGGGCTCTGGAAGTTCGCAAGCGGCTGTATGGGAGCCGACCTTCTCGGTGTCGGTATTGGTTCTGGAGAAGGGGGGAAACCACTTACCGCTGTACTTCAACCCAAGGACGTGGAAATCGTCGAGAACTGGGAAGTGATTGGGATGCGCGGTACGGGCAGCCATGACCTGCGAGTGAAAGACGCCTTTGTTCCTGATGAATGGACCTTTGTCCGCGGTGGTGCGCCATCTATTGAAGAGCCAATCTACCAGTACCCATCCATCGCTTATGCAGCACAGGTGCTGGCGGTAGTTAATCTTGGCATAGCGCGTGCTGCGCTTGATGAATTTTCCCAGATGGCAGGTACCCGTTCTGGCATCACTGGGGCACCGAAGATGGCCGAACGCGCTTACCTGCGAATCTCTTTGGCAAAGGCAGAAGCATCACTAAGGTCTGCACGGGCCTTTTTCTACGAAGCTACTGATTCCACGTGGGAATCAATTCTTAAGGGTGACGGTGTAACCGATGACCGAACTAGCATACTTCGTTTAGCAGCTGCTCAAGCTGCCCGTGAAGGTGCGAATGCCGTGCAGTCAGCCTACCTGCTGGCCGGCACCGCAGCAATCTACGATGGTCATCCGCTGCAGCGCCATCTGCGCGATGCAATGGTCGTGACTCAGCACGCATTTCTCAATGAAAGCATGTACGACGGAGCCGGATCGGTATTCCTGGGTGTGCCACCGCTGCGCGGATACATCTGAGCCGATAAGTATTGTTATTGAGGCTTCTTTAAAAAAAGTTAACTAAAAAATAAAGTCTTTGAGACGCTTTGCCTTCTTCATTGAGTAGGTCAGGCGTCTTTCTCTTTTATCATCTAGCCAGAATTCATATTATGATAGAATAGTTATCGGTTAAGGACTAATTTATACGGAAAGTTGGATTTTTGTGAGGAAGAACAACACTTATTTTTATAAATTTTTAGAACCAATATCAAAGGAATTGGCCTACTTGGCACGAGAACTTGAAAACAGCATATATTCCAGCCCACGAACGATGCTGACACATGCTCGGACTTTTGCAGAAGCGATTCTTCAGCAGGTCATGCTCATAGAAAAAGTAGCTGATACCCCTTATATTACCCTGAAAGAAAGGATCGATTTGCTCAGCGACAATGAATATTTAAACCAGGAAATTATCGATGCACTGCATTTTATCAGGATGAGCGGAAATAAAGCAGCGCATGATACCCGTAAATTCAGATACTCAGAGGCTTTGCTTTCATGGGA
Source organism: Siminovitchia acidinfaciens (assembly GCF_003605385.1). GTDB lineage: Bacteria > Bacillota > Bacilli > Bacillales > Bacillaceae_C > Siminovitchia > Siminovitchia acidinfaciens. The sequence goes on from NZ_QYTV02000001.1 coordinate 384,591, forward strand.
AGCCATTTATACCATCGTTCAATGGTATATAGAAGTGTATGGCCCTGTTGAATTGGATATACCGGAGTATCAAGACCCTGAGCCCGATTCAGGAAATGGCTTTGAAATAGCTGAACTGGAAGCCAGGCTTAAAAATATGGAAAACCTGATCAAAGCGTCGCTTAATCAACAACAAGAAGGAACGGCCAAGGATGAAGTTGCTGCTACAGCAGAGGAACCACCTCAGGAAGCTGAGCTTCCAGGATTCACAACAATTAGGAGCATCACTTATAAGGAAAAGTCTCTCGAGGTCCCTTATTTTTTGCGGGATGCATTTCTTCTCCCGCAAAGGTTTGAAAAATCGGAGCGGTTCCTGGTAAAACTGGGGGCAGAACAAGAGGCCAGAATCATGAGCGAGCTGCCCAGAGATTTAGAAGGGCTGCACAAACAAGTCAAGCGCTACAATGAGAAAAATGATGAAAACCTATTTGAGGAATTAAAGATTTACATAAAAGAAGAAACAGCAAGAAGAAAAACAATGTTGGATCGCCCAGGAGAACTCTTCTTATTTTATAAAGAGGACTATGTCATTGTCACAGAAGAATTGGCGAAAGTCCCTCTTATCACCGACGAATTTACTGGAAGTCCCAGCCTTTTTAGGCAGTTGAATCAGGATCAAATTGAGACAGTGGGGCAACTGCCGAGGGAGCTGGTTATTCTTGCTAAATATGAGAATGTTGGGGTTGGCACCATAGAGAAGTTGTTTGAGCAGTTGAAGGGGAGGCAGGGAGTATAGTTTTTATATGAGGCTTTACCCACTTTTTGAAAACAATTTTGCACATGCTACCGTGAACCGTATCATAAGTAAATGAAGTTTTTTTTCAAAATAGCAAACAAGCCTACTCAAGAACAATAAATCTTGAATAGGCTTTTCTTTAAAGCTACAAGTAATAAAAATATACACCCTTATATATGTGATCCTTATCGAAGCATAATAGAACCGCCATCAGCCATAATGGTTTGACCTGTAATAAATTTGCTATCTTCTGATGCTAGGAATACGGCTACTTTTCCGATATCATTTTCAGGGTCACCAAATCGTCCTAAAGGTATAGTTTGTAACACACTATTATACATTTCAGGGAAGTCTTTCGCCCATTGTTGAACACCTTCAGAATTTGCAATTGGTGAAATGATATTAATTGTAATACCAAATTGAGCGTATTCATTTGCAGCAACTCTTGTTATGCCACGGATTGCTTCCTTAGCTGCGACATAAGATGTTTGTGTTGGTTGGCCAAGTAGTCCTGCACCAGAAGCAAAATTAATGATATTACCTTTCGTTTCTTTTAAATAAGGCATTGCTGCTTTCATTAAATAAAAAGTGGGATAAAATCCTGTACCAAATGAAAAATCGAAATGTTCTTGTTCTGTTTGTTCAAACATTATTTGTTTAGAAGCATGAGCATTGTTAACTAAAACATCTAATTTACCGAATTTTTCAACTGTAGTTTCTACAATTTTATGCAACTCTTGATGCTGCATTAAATCAAAGTTTAAATAAAATGATTCAGGTGAATATTTCTTAAGTTCAGTTTCAGTTTGTTTACCTAATTCTTCATTTACATCAACGATTACAACTTTTGCTCCCTCTTTAACCATAGCTGTAGCAATGCCTGCACCGATTCCACTAGCAGCTCCTGTAATAATTGCAACTTTCTCCTGTAGTTTTTTCATTTAATTTCTCCTCGTATATTAGTCATAAGAGTACTTAAGGGTTATATTGCATTACATGGCTGTTAAGCCGCCATCAACGATGAATTCAGCTCCTGTTGAATAGCTTGACTCATCAGAGGCTAAGTAAACCACTAAGCTTGAAACTTCTTCTGATTGAGCAATACGTTTTAAAGGAATATGTTTAGAGAATTCTTCTACTGATGCTTTTGTATCTTCTTGAACAACCATTGGGGTTGCAATAACTCCCGGATGAACAGAGTTTACACGAATTCCATAATGAGCAACTTCGATTGCAGCTGCTTTTGTCATACCACGTACGGCGAATTTTGTATCCGTATAACCGATTGTACCGGCAACAAGTCCATTTATGGAGGAAATATTGACGATGGAACCGCCGCTGGCTTTTTGCATGGACGGGATAACGGCCTTCATTCCTAAAAATACAGAAACTTGGTTAATGTCGACGATGCGGCGGTATTCTTCTTCCGTTACTTCTAATATTGATTTTGCCATAGTAATCCCAGCGTTATTGACTAAAACATTTAACGGACCAAAGGCTTTTTCTGTTTCAGCTACGACCGTTGTCCAATCATCATCACTTGTGACATTGTGTTTGACGAACAAAGCGTTTTCGCCAAGTTCTGCTGCAAGGGCATTTCCTTTTTCAACATTTAAGTCCGTTAAAACGACTTTCGCGCCTTCTTCGATAAATTTTCGTGCATGTGATGCACCCATCCCTTGAGCAGCACCAGTGATAATCGCAATTTTTCCGTCTAAGCGAGTCATGTTTTATCCTCCTATAAATACTATGGTTAAATAATAAAAATAAACTACATTTGTAAATTAACAGATAATAGGGGGTTTGTCTATTAAAAAGATTGATGTCATAATTAATACGTCTATTTTTTAATAAATAATAGGGGGGATTACCATAACCTATGACAAAAAACGAAGACCGCCGTTCCGCGAGGACGCAAAAAAAATTAAAGCATGCGTTATTGGAATTATTGAAAGAAAAGGAGTTAAATGATCTCTCCATTACGGAGGTAGCGCAATATGCTCAATGTAACCGCGTCACCTTTTATTCGCATTATAGGGATTTACACGCTTTATTAGTTGCGATATTTGATGATTATTTAAAAGAATTAATTAGTTACTTTCGTAAAAGTTATCAAAATTTAGAGCGCTTTTCGTCAGATGATGAGCACCGACATCTCCCTCTTTTTGAATTTATGTATCAAAATCAATTTGTTTTTTCACTCATTTTAAAAGGAGAAGTGGTCCCAGGATCGCAAAATCAATTTTGTGAAAGTCTAGTACAAGTATCTAGCACCGAGCTAGGACTAGGTGAGACAACAGAAATTGAAATTCCTGCATTAAACTATTTCTTAACATACGGAAGTCTTGGCTTTTTTTTGTATTGGATTAAGCGGGATTTCAAAGATTCTCCTGAAGTGATGGCGAAAAAATTAGCGTATCTACAAAGTAAGATGTTTAAAGAGGCGATTGTTCTTGAAGAATGAAATAAGTGCTTGTGCGTCCAGATCTTTAATGTAGACAATATAATTCGGAATTAGCCAGTGGGATTAGAACTTACCGGATCTAATTCCAAATAAAACCCGATTTTCGGGGACTCTTAAATAAGAGGCCCAAAATTGGGTTTTGATATTTCAATATAATTGTTCAATTTTTAATGAATACTTAAAGACTAAGGTTAACTTTGCAAAGAAGATAGAGATTTTATGGTAAAAAACCTCACTTGGATGAGTCACGGTGAACCGTATCACAAATAGAATTACCAACTTTATTTGAACGGTAATTCTATTTTTATAAATATTTAATAATACCTTGCGGTTTTTTCAAATCCCAACTCAATAACTGTAAATGACATAATTTCTATCCAACATCCTATCGAAAATTAGAAGACTATTGGAATACTTAATCTATAACTTTTTCAACTTTAATAATAGTGTTAGTTGCATCTAAATAAGTGAAACGATACTTCTCCCCTACATATATTCGGAAATCCTCAAAAAAGAGTGTCATCTCGCCTTTACTGGTTTCAATCAGTACCATCTCAGAAGGACGAATCAGTCTCCCCTTATGATGACGAGATCCTCGATATACATCCATAACTAATAAGTCCTCGACTTCCCATTTGCCATTTGCATAATCTTTCATACCCTGAGTCGACTTTTTTGCCTCAGTAATGCCGAAAAATAATAAAAGTATGGTTAATATTGCGGTAAATATCCCACCCAAGGCGAATTTGATGACCGATGATTTTTTGATCCTCTGAGGATTAAAAACGGTTATCACAAAGATGGAATACAGGAAAAACGAACAGATTGTTAAAAGAGCGGTAAATAAAAAGAACGTTCCAATGAAGTCAAGGACGAACGCTGTATAAAGATTCGTCACAAACCCATTCAATAAAATACAAGTGCTTCCTATCATTACCATAACAGATGCGATTATTAAAAAGCGAAAAATGATTCTTAGTCGCTTATTATTCTGTTTATTATTTAATTTTCGGGATCTCTCCTTCATAACAATTAACCTCTCATTCGCCTAATTCATTCATGCATGGTCTATTAACAATCAACCTTTTACTTGTTTTCATAGTAAATACGAATGAAAGCAGGATAAAGTTTCGAATGTGAAATTTGCTAATGTAATATCACCTTCCCGAGTGGTTTAAAAAACACAGAGGCATCCAGACTTTTTGTGATGTAAAATTACAAGATAATCCATGGAGTAGTGATTCTGGAACATCTCCCTATTGTTTTTACATCTTAAATAACTACGGTGAACCGTATTATAAGTAAAGGATGTTTTAGCAGGGCCTGAACAATCCGTTGTCACTCCGTAAATAAGATCAAATAAGTAATAAAACGTTGTTTTGTCGAAAATCCTGTTAATCGGGAAATTAGGAACATACATCATTAATAAGACAATGTATAATATAGACAGGTTTTTAGATAATAGCTTGATCAGACGGCAATGAGTACAGGCGTACTTATTGCTTTTTAAAGGGTGGAAAAAATTGGATTATACAGAGAAGAAATTGCCGAATTATTTATATACCTACTCCTGCAATGGGGGAGAACATTCTTTATGTGCTTTGGAGGCCCGTACATTGTTTGGAGCTGAGCCCCAAGATAACCTGGTGAAAAGCCAAGTAATGATTGATCCAAGCCGCAGTCCTTTTATTAAGGAAAGAATGCACGTCATGTATGAGGGGGAAAGCCTTCAAGACCTACTCAAGCAAGTGGGGGCCTTACAAATAACGGGTGAAACGTTTAAAGTGGTCTATGTGAAAAATGAAGGCTCATCAAAAACGGAAAAAGTAGGATTTGAGAACAGACGTGCCATCGAGAAGGAAGTTGGGCTACACATCAATGGTGAGGCTGCTCTTGAACATCCAAAAAGACTGTTCGGTATCATGGTTGTGAACGGAAGATGGATTTTTGGTGATTATGTTAAAAGTGAATCGGTGTGGCATCGACATCAACAAAAGCCTCATAGCTACTCGACTGCACTGAACACACGTGTAGCCAGGGCCGTTGCAAACATCGCTGTTCCTGAACCGAGCGGAATAAAGGCCATCGACCCTT
>NZ_QYTV02000001.1:389936-923337 GCF_003605385.1 Siminovitchia acidinfaciens
AAGTGACAAGAACCCTCTTATCCTCGATGGCGTCAGAGAGAATATCGCTTATTTCGGGCTTTCGGGAGAAGTGACCTTCACAGACATCCGTGACGTTACCAATCACTATGATGTGGCAATTATCGATTTACCTTACAATTTATGTTGCGCCATCACCCCTGAGCAGCAGAAAGAAATAATCAGTCATGCACGCAGGATTGCCCAGAGGGCCGTAATTGTAACTGTTGAACCAATCGATGACATTCTGCTAGAAGAGGGATTTTCTATTATTGACCGTGCTATCGTCAGCAAAGGAAAATTCACACGCGAAGTGATTGTATGTGAATAAGTCTCCTTAGAAATGAAAAAAGACTGTAGACAATATGTGAGTTTGTTTACAGTCTAAAGCTGATGATAAATAAAGCCCTATTGAAATGATAGTGTCCTCAGGGTAACTTCGATATTATCTTTTGTAGCCTTTGAATAAGGACAGACTATTAAATAAGTCCTAAAGCTGATGTTCATCAATTACCCTGTCCGTGTTCTTTTTTATGCGGAAAACTAAAGATGCCAGTCATTCTATCAGAACTATAATCTACGATTTTCACCATTCTTTTGGCTCATAGTCTAAGTCTCTGAACAATTGATTTCGCTCTTTCTTGGATAAATCTCTCCATTGCCCAGGAGGGAGATTGCCCAAATGAATATTCATGATCCGAATTCTTTGCAATCTGTAAACGTTGTACCCTAATTCGGCGCACATGCGGCGGATTTGACGATTCAGCCCTTGCGTTAAAATGATTTTAAAATCAAATTTTGATAATTGTTCGGTTTCACAAGGAAGTGTTGTTGTACCTAAAATCTTTACACCTTCAGACATCCCCTTCAGGAATTCAGGAGTAATCGGCTTATCTACTGAAACGATATATTCCTTTTCGTGCCTGTTTTCGGACCGCAGAATTTCATTCACAATATCGCCATCGTTCGTAAGGAGGATCAAGCCCTCTGAATCTTTATCCAGGCGCCCGATATTAAATATTCTCAATGGGTGGTTGACCAGATCAACAATGTTCCCCTTTACACCTTTTTCAGTTGTGCTTGTGATGCCCACAGGCTTATTTAAGGCAATATAGACATTATTCCTTGCTACTCGGATGGGATTTCCATCTACTCGAACGTCATCCCCAGGTTCAACTGAGCTGCCTATTACGGCACGCTTCCCATTAATAGTAACTCTCCCATCGGCAATTAACTTGTCCGCACCTCGTCTGGATGCTTTTCCGGCCTCACCTATATATTTATTAATACGCATGTTGACACACCCTTAATCAGATGATTGTAATCACCTAACTATACAGTATTCTTCGAATAAAATCTCAAACACCTACATTAAAGGGAATGGATAAAAGTCTGTTTCAGTAACCTACCTTTTTTAGATGCGGACCAGTAGCAAGAGGCCAGAATCATGAGCGGATTGCCCAGTGATTTAGAAGGCCTGCACAAACATGTCAAACGTTACAATGAAAATAACGATGCAAACTTATTTGAGGAGCTAAAAACTTACATTGCCAAAGAGGTGGCCAGAAGAAAAATCATGTTGGCTCGCCCAGGGGAGCTCTTTTTATTTTATAAGGATGACTATGTTGTAGTCACAGAAGAACTGGCGAAGGTCCCTCTCTCGACAGACGAGTTTACCGGAAGCCCCAGTCTCTTTAGGCAATTGAACCAGGATCAGGTTGAGAGAGTGGGGCAACTGCCGAGGGAGCTTGTCATTCTTGCCAAGTATGAGAATGTTGGGGTTGGGCTGTAGAAAAGTTGTTTGAACAGTTGAAGGAAAAGCAGGGAGTATAGACTTTGTGTGAGGCTTTGCCGACTTTTTGGGTACAATTTTGCATATGCTACAGTGAACCGTATCATAAGTAAATGAGGTTCAAAAATCTATTATTTAAAAGCCTGTTTGGTAGGTATATTTTCCAAGCAGGCTTTTAAATTATTTGTTCAATGGTAATATCTTGTTCTAAAAATACCTTATCATTTATACTTTTACCGGGAGTCCAAATATGTCTGTTAAAAGATCGGCAATATCACTATGATTTTCATACCAAATAACATTTACACCTAGCTTTTTGAAGTTTTCTTCAAGAATATGATGGTGAAGGTCAAGAAATTTATTAGTTACCTTAGGAATGAGATCTTCTAAGTTTTTAGATGTTGAACCCGAATAACGATGAAGTAAAATAAAATGTTTTTTATCAGTTTGTTGGCTGGTTTGCATTAATAATCTTCGAATATTAGGATCTGTTAATGATAGACCAATCATTAAAACAGTATCTTCTCTAAAGGCATTTATTTGAGTTAGATTTCTCCAAGAATAGGGTTCATTTTGTAATTTGTAATATGAATCCTCAGTAAAGATAATCTCCTGCTCATCTATATTATATTCTGGATAGTTCTCCATCCTTTGAGGTAAAAAACCATGTACATGATAAATAGGGAACTGTCTAGGCTCTCTATTGGAATCTTTATATATTGTTTGCACTTCACAAGAAGGATTAAGCTTATTTAGACATAGTTGTAAAAGGTCATCATAATTATAGGTAATTACCTTTTTAATTCCTTTATTTGAAGTTGACTGCAAAATACTCTCAGCAATTTTAAATATCTGAGACTCTTTGTTTTCTAAATTATTAAATTGACTATAAAGATTTTCATGAATTTTATTATTGAAAGAAACTTTACCTTTACCTTTACCTTTTTTGACTTTTTTAGAATAAGTATTTGAAAAACCTCTTTCAAGGTAACTAGCAGATAATAAAGGGTTATTGCTAAGCAAATCACTTAATTCTTTTGTTAACAAATTTTTTTCGGTATAATGTAAATCTAAATCCATTAAATTTGATATGATTCCACTGCTTAATCTCCCAATTAACTCATCCCATAATGGCAATCCACAATCTTTTGATACACCAGAACCTAGAAAAAGAGATATATGTTCATTATTATATATACCCTTAAGAATTTCTGAATTATTTCTACTATTATTATCTGGCCTCTCTGCTTGCTTTGTATAGTATATTAAATCGAGATTTTCTAAATCGTTTTCCTCGCTAATTTTATTAAAAACCATATTTTTCTTAAACTGATTTTTTATATCATTAATATCCCAAATTACTAGATTAAAGCTCTTTGAATTATTACTTTCTAAAATATCATATATTTTAGTTTTGGTATTATAATCTAGCTCTGTGCCAATACAAATTAAAAACGTTCCAAAATGAATATTATTTTCTAATTCAAAAATAGACTTGATAAGTTTGGAAATATTTATGTAGTTAAATGAATTCTTAACTTCTAATAACACAGGGCCTTCTAGTTCTAAAACTCCTTCAGGAATTATAGCATCGAATCTTAAAGTTCTATTAGAAATTGTTTTTAATAAAGGTTCAATAAATAATACTTTTCTTTTAGCTTTTGCCAATTCTTCAATATTTAACAAAATAAATTTCTCGAAATAGTAGGATCTTTCAGTCGGCGATAAATCTAAGTTATTAAAATTTAAAAAATAATCCTTTTCCAAATATTTCATCCCCCTTCTATATTAAATATAATAGTTTAAATTAAATATTCCAATAAATAATTTATCTTTTATAGCATAAGATTTTTGATAACCTCATTTAGATTCATTACCGTGGACGTATCATAAGTAAAGGATGTTTTAGTAGGGCCTGAACAATCCGTTGTCACTCCCTGAATAAGATCAAATTACTAATAAAAGGTTTGTGTTGTTGAAAACCCTGTACATCGGGAAATTACAGAACATACATTAATAAGACAATGTATAATATAGACAAGGTTTATAGAAAAAAGATTGATCAGACGGCAATGAGTACAGTCGTACTTATTGTTTTTTAAAGGGTGGAAAAAATTGGATCATACAGAGAAGAAATTGCCGACTTATTTATATACCTACTCCTGCAATTAAGGAAAGAATGCACGTCATGTATGAGGGGGAAAGCCTTCAAGACCTGCTCAAGCAAGTGGAGGCCTTACAAATAACGGGTGAAACGTTTAAAGTAGTTTATGTGAAAAATGAAGGCTCATCAAAAACGGAAAAGATAGGATTTGAGAACAGACGTGCAATTGAGAAGGGAGTCGGATTACACATCAATGGTGAGGCTGCTCTTGAACATCCAAAAAGACTGTTCGGTATCATGGTTGTGAACGGAAGATGGATTTTCGATGAATATGTTAAGAGTGAATCGGTATGGCATCGACATCAACAAAAGCCTCATAGCTACTCGACTGCACTGAACACACGTGTAGCCAGGGCCGNAATGAAGGCTCATCAAAAACGGAAAAGATAGGATTTGAGAACAGACGTGCAATTGAGAAGGGAGTCGGATTACACATCAATGGTGAGGCTGCTCTTGAACATCCAAAAAGACTGTTCGGTATCATGGTTGTGAACGGAAGATGGATTTTCGATGAATATGTTAAGAGTGAATCGGTATGGCATCGACATCAACAAAAGCCTCATAGCTACTCGACTGCACTGAACACACGTGTAGCCAGGGCCGTTGCAAACATCGCTGTTCCTGAACCGAGCGGAATAAAGGCCATCGACCCTTGCTGCGGAATCGGGACTGTGCTGGTGGAAGCTTTATCTATGGGGATTGATATTGTGGGAAGTGACAAGAACCCTCTTATCCTCGATGGCGTCAGAGAGAATATCGCTTATTTCGGGCTTTCGGGAAAAGTGACCTTCACAGACATCCGTGACGTTACGAGTCACTATGATGTGGCAATTATCGATTTACCTTACAATTTATGTTGCGCCATCACCCCTGAGTAGCAGAAAGAAATTATCAGTCATGCACGCAGGATTGCCCAGAGGGCCGTATTGGTAACTGTTGAACCAATCGATGACATCCTGCTAGAAGAGGGATTTTCTATTATAGACCGTGCTGTCGTCAGCAAAGGAAAATTCACACGCGAAGTGATTGTGTGTAAATAGGTTTCCTTAGAAATGAAAAAAGACTGTAGACAATATGTAAGTTTGTTTACAGTCTAAAGCTGATGTTCATCAATTACCCTGTCCGTGTTCTTTTTTAATGCGGAAAATAAAGATGCTTGTCGTTCTATCTAAGCTATAATCTATGATTTTCACCATTCTTTCGGCTCATAGTCTAAGTCTCTGAACAATCGACCTCGCTCTTTCTTGGTTAAATCTCTCCATTGACCAGGAGGAAGGTTGCCCAAAACTTGAAGTCGCAATCGTCCTACCAGAAATACTTTAATGAACGGTGTTCATCTATCAAATTCGCCTCTACGAAAACCACCACTTGCAACAGGGGGGCCCCCTAGTATAAGCTTCTTACGTAATCTTATATCAGCAATTATTATACGCTCGAAGGTTTCAAAGAAATTATTTCATCAATGATTCTACGTATCCGGTTCATACTTTCGTATAAATATCTTTTTAAATTTAGTATGATTGAATAATTGGAATTGTTTAAAAAAACAAATAGAATTTTTATAGGCCTAGTGATATACATACTTATATCACTCATTAAGGATAAATAGATTCTATTTATCTTTAAATTAATGATTAAGAGGAGGAAGCAAATGTACAGAGTCGGAATTGATGTCGGTGGAACTTTTACAGATCTTTTTGCGTGGGTGGGAGATTCGGGGAGTATAGGAAAAGTCAGGATGGCCAAGGTATTGTCAACTCCAGAGGACCCAGTGGTCGGTTTTATGAATGCGCTCTCAAAGGCAGGTATCGCACCTTCAGAAATTGAAACAGTGATCCATGGAACTACCATTGGAACAAATGCGTTGATCGAGCGTAAATATCCCGAACCTGCTATGGTTACAACCGCTGGATTCAGGGATACGATTGAGATCAAAAGACAGAGCCGACACCATCTCTATGACCCCTATGCGGTGAAGCCATCTCCACTTATCAGCCGAAAACAACGTTTTACCGTTAGTGAGAAAATGGGAGCTGATGGTTCTACAGTCAAACCATTAAACCGAGAGGAAGGCCTTCAAGTAGCAAGGAAAATTGCTGAAAGAGGCATAAAAAATATTGCTATTTGCTTCATTAATTCTTACGTAAGTGGGCGCCATGAGCAGGAAATGCGAGATATTATCTTAGAGGTCATTCCAGATGCGAAGATTGCCGTATCATCTGAAACTCGGCCAAAGATCCGTGAATTAGGAAGATTTATGACGACAGCAATTAGAGCGTGCTTGTTTCCTGTAGTAGGTGACTATGTCGTAAGATTGGAAAAAACTTTACAGGAAGCAGGATGTAAAGCTCCTCTCTTTATCGTTAAGAGCAACGGCGGCATGATGCGGAGCCAGACAGCAAAAGAACGGCCGGAAGAGCTAATAGAGTCAGGACCTGCAGGCGGGGTTGCGGCGGGAAATTTCATCCATAGCATGCTCGGATTAAATAATATGATTATTACGGATGTAGGGGGTACAAGCTTTGAGGCTTGCCTCATGGAAAATGGCCAAGGGTTAGTGACTGATGAATATGAGCTTGAATGGGAGATGCCGCTCATCACCCCTATGCTAGACATTCGGAGCATTGGAGCTGGAGGCGGATCCATTGCTTGGATAGACGAAGGAGGATCCCTCCGTGTAGGACCGCAAAGTGCAGGGGCAGATCCGGGTCCAGCTTGTTATGGCAAAGGTGGAGTATCTCCTACCGTTACAGATGCTAATTTGGTATTGGGTAGACTGAACTCAACATTAAGCGGGAAGTTCCAACTGGACTATGATGCTGCGGTTGAAGCGATTGAAAAAGTATCAGAACCTTTAGGACTTTCAGTCATTGAGTGTGCAGAAGGAATTATTGAAATTGCATGTGAAAATATGGCTGATGCCATCAGAATGGTATCTACTGACAGAGGTAGAGACCCGCGGGATCAGACATATGTATCCTACGGGGGAGCAGGCGGGCTGCATGCCTATAAAGTAGCGCAGTCTGCAGGAATCAATAGAATTTTGATACCTCCTTTTGTTGGGGTGGATTGCTCAGCAGGAGCGACAACAATGAACGTTCGTCATGATGTAGAGGGAACTTTCTATGCTGCGCTCTTAGAGGTCGATCCAGCGGAACTGACCAAGGCCTTTGAAAAACTCGAAAAAGACTGTACCGACATGTTGGTCAACGACGGAGTTGCTCCTGAAGAAATCAATCTGGAGAGAACGGCATTAATGCGCTATGTTGGACAATCGTATGAGGTAGCGACCCCAGTTCCAAACAGAATACTTGATGAAGAAACACTTAAAGAAATTGCACACGAGTTTAACAACCAACACAAACTTGAATACGGTGTGTATTCGGAGGACTTCCCCATTGCATTCGTTACATTGCGAGTCACAGGGGCAAGCCAGGCAGAACAGCCTCTAAAAGATCATCTAGGGAAAATTTTAGGGCCAAAAGGAGAAAAAGCGTCTAATCAAATCAGTGGGCAAAGAGAATCTTATTTTAATGGTAAAAAATATTTAGCAGATTTGTATGAAGTTGATCAAATTTCAAAAGGGCAGAAAATTCAAGGGCCTGCCTTTATTGCCCATCCAAACAGCGAGATTGTTCTCCCGCCGGAAGCCTCAGCGGTAATTGATGAATATGGATTTATCCATATCTCGGTAAATAAGGAAGCAAAGATAACAATGAAGGAGGCTGTCCTATGACTGTAAAGAGTACTGTAGAGCGTGTACTGGATCCTATTACTTTCGAAGTGTTAAGAAGATCGTTTGTATACACATGTGAGAGAATGAGTCTGGTTTTGAAAAAAGCGTCATTTTCTCCAATTATTTACGATATGGTTGACTTTTCAAATGCTATTTTTAGTCCGGATGTTGAGTTAATAGGCCAGACTGCAAACTGTCCTGTTCATATTGCGGCCATGCATTTTAGTGCCCAAGCTGCCTTAGAAAAGTTTCCGTTGGATGAGCTGGAGGAAGAGGATGTGGTTGTCTTAAACGACCCCTATAATGGAGGTACTCATACACCAGATGTAACGATGGTCATGCCTGTTTTCTATCAAGAGGAACTACTGGGGTTTGCGGTGAGCCGTGCCCACTGGACGGATGTTGGAGGAGGAATGGATACACATGTAGCCGGTGAAGGGCTGAGACTGCCTCCATTAATGCTCTATAGAAAAGGCGAACCTAATAAAGATCTTATCGACATTATTAAAAACAGTTCAAGGACACCCCATTATGTTGAAGGGGACATTCAAGCGCAGATGGGCGCCTTGCGGGCAGCCAAGGATGAACTCATCCGTTTGGCGGACAAATACGGAATTGATACAGTGAGGCAAGGAATGCGAGAAGTTTTGGATTATACACAAACTATGACCAAGGAAGCGATTAAGAAAATTCCAGATGGCGTTTATGAGGCCGGGGATTATATAGAAAGTGATGGCTATAGTGATAAACCTATTCGCCTAAAAGTTAGGCTAACCGTGAAGGGGGATAGAATTGGCGTTGACTTTACTGGAAGTGACCCAATATCTATGGGGCCGATCAATTCACCGTATGCTAATACGGCTTCCGCTGTCTATTATTCATTAAAGTTCTTTCTTAATCCTGATGCTCCTGCCAATGCTGGAATGTATAGGCAAATTGATTTGACCATACCTGAAGGAACATGGCTAAATCCGGTGTGGCCAGCGCCTACACTTGGGTGTACAACTGCAACATCGTCTAAAATCACTTCTTCCATTTGGCAGGCATTGTCAAAAGCACTTCCGGAATTGATTGTAGCTCCAACATGCTCGGATGCTAACTGGTTCGTAGCTAGCGCTACTGATCCAAAGACCAATGAGACACACGTATTTACGGACTTACCTGCTGGAGGATGGGGTGGGACACCGTACAGTGACGGCATGCATGTAACAATGGACCCTTTAGGGAACTGTCAAAATTTGCCGGCTGAAATAGCGGAAATCTTGTATCCTATTCGTTATAACGCATATGAAATGAGAACGGACTCTGCAGGGGCTGGACGTTACAGAGGCGGTGTAGGGGTTCGGATGGAAGTCGAATTTATCGACCGGGGTGAATTGATTTGGATGGAGTCATCCAGAACATTGGAAGGGTCTCCGGGAGTGAACGGAGGGAAGCATTCTGCACCTCAAAGACAGCTGTTGAAAACAGCGGATGGCCAATTTAAAACAATCGGAGGCTTAGCCGATGACGGCACTTGGTATCCGCAAATGCTGGGTGGAGTTCATTTCCAACCTGGTGAATCGTTTGTGTTTCAAAGCACTGGCGGAGGCGGATGGGGTAATCCCATGGAACGTGACCCAGAAGCTGTAGCTGAAGATGTTAGGAATGAGTTGGTTTCAAAAAAGCAGGCAGAAGAGATCTACGGGGTTGTCCTTACGGAGAGCTTGGAACTGGAAGTGGAATTAACGCAAGAAAAAAGAAAGGCTTCCGCTGCTCGGTAACCGGTCAGGCAATTGAATTCATAAAGTCAGCAGGGTTTTGACCAAAATAACCTCGGAACCGTACTTCATCTGATGAAGTTATCCGAGGTTATTTAATAGAATAATTCCCTTAATTACATATATTTACTCTTGTGTTAAGGAGGTATGGATTTGGCACTATGCTATATACCTTTAATAAACGGAAAATCTATTAAACCAGAGGCGCGTGGCCTTATCAAGCAAACTAAAAAATTGGCTAATCACGTAACCGCCATAGTAATACATTGTGGCATGAAAGTCAGTGACATGGACCTCGATTGTGATGAGATTTATATGATTGAACTGAATGAAGATCAATGGCCCGTCGCTGCTAACCATATTCACGCCTTCCAGACATTTAATAAAGATAGGAACAACGAAACTATTATTTTTCTTGATTCGCCACTATACGGAGAAATAGCATCCGGACTTGCTTACATTTTTAATAAAAAAATGATTAACAAGGCAATGGATATGGTGGTACAGCAGAATCAACTGTCAGTTAAAAAGGAAATATACGGCGGTAAGGCGTGTTCCAATGAAATAATTGATCAGGGTAGCTTGATCACTTTTGATCCAACATACATTCCCGTTTCTACAAAGAAGAAAACTAATATGCCAGTCTTACATATTGATTACGTAGGGCCTTGCCAAGTCAGTTCGATTCAACTAGTTGAACAAAAGCAACTTAATTGGGATGAGGTCGCACTGACTGAAGCAAGTTGTGTAATTGGTGTTGGAAGGGGTGTTCATAGCGCCTTTAACAAAGATCAGTTTCAGCAAGTTGAAGAATTGGCCAGGATTTTACATGCACCAATCGGCGGTAGTAAAGTAGCTGATGAACTCCAAATTACTCCTAGGGAAAAGCGGATTGGTTCAAGCGGGGTTTACATTGATCAGGCTGACATCTATATAGCTATTGGAATATCAGGCTCTTCCCAACATTTAGATGGTATAAAAAATGTAAGGCATGTTGTAGCAATAAACAGTGATGCAGCAGCTCCTATATTTAAACGTTGTGAACTTGGGATTATCTCCCCTTTTGAAGAGGTGTTGCCCAAGCTCGTCGACATCATTAAGGAAAAAAGTGGAGTGGATAACAGTGAGATTACTAGTCATCATCAGGCAGGTGTATGAACAGAAGTCTGTTCGCTGGGATTATCAAAAAGGAGAATTGGGGTATAAGAGAGCAACTATTAATAGGGCAGATTTTCATGCCTTACAATGGGCCTACGAATATGCAACTAAGCAGAATGGTAAAATGGATGTTTTTTTATTAGCAAGGGAAAAAGTAGAGAAAAAAACACTGGATATCTTGAATGGATTTCCCATAGAGCTCTGCTTTCATATTGAGCGTGGTGAAAGTGATCAGGAAGATGCCGCATTTATGGAGACTTTGCTTAGCTGCGATATGTATGACCTGATTGTCTCGGGGGAAGAGACAGAAGACGACCATGATCGGTCATTAGTTCCGTTGCTAGGGACATCACTGAACATTCCCTCTTTAACTTCTGTACACCATATAGAAGCAGATGAAAAAAACAATCTTCTTGCACATCGAAAAGAGGAGAGGGGAATGACGCAAGTATTTAAAATACAACTTCCTGCTGCTTTATCCGTAACTACGCAAATTTCGAAACTAAGTTACAGGAAATACAAACCTAAAAGACCAATGAAAACAGTTATTAAACAAAGAGATTTAAAGAATAGCAGCTCTATTAAAAGAATCGGTGCCCCTGAACCCAATATATTTATAAGTGACGACATCCCAGACGAGGAATCTGCAGAGTCAAGACTTTTACATATTATGGGTTTTAGTTCAAAAGGGAATGCAGGACCAGCTAAAAGGACACAAACTCTGTCAGAAGAACATCTTTATTACACAGCAGAGCGTCTGATGAAATGGCTAAAGGAGTAGAGAAAAATGGAGATTGAAAGAGACACCTTTTGGAATATTTCATCTGATGCACAAATTGTTTTTTACATTCTTGCAGGAATGTCCATTATCGCTTTCTTATATGGATTTTATAGAAGGTATAGACTATGGAATAAGGGTCAAAGGGAAAAAGTGGAATGGAAACATGTAAAAGATAATATCGGATATTTTTTTCAGTTCGCCATCCGGCAGACAAAGGTGCAAAAAGACCGGATGCCGGGGGTCATGCATAAGTTAGTGGCCTATGGCTTTATCGTTTTATTTATTGGAACGGTACTTGTTTTTATTGATGAAGACTTTAAGATCCCCATCCTACAGGGGGGATTTTATCTGGTATATGAACTGGTATTAGACCTTTTTGGAATTGCCTTTCTCGTAGGGCTTGCCGGGTTTCTGTTAATCAGGGGCGGAAATTTTCGGAAAAGATTGCTTCGGGGAAAGATGGACTATTTATTCTTGATTTTACTGTTTGTAATAGGGGTTGGTGGATATATCGCGGAAGGGATCCGGCTCAGTGAAACCAAGGTCGATTATGCCCATTGGTCTCCGGTAGGATATGTGCTTAGCCTGTTGTTTAATGAAAGCCGGGTGTTTAAAGGGGATACGTACTTGTTTTGGTGGCTTACCCATTCGATACTTGCTTTTATCCTCATTGCGATTACTCCATTTACAAAGCTATTTCACTTGTTTACTGCCCCACTGAACCTTTTGCTTTCTCCTGTAAAAAGATCGGGAGATTTCCAGGTTGAATCAGCAATGAAAGATGGAACACAGCGGCGGAGAAACGTCAGTCATATCTATGACTTTACCAATCTACAGCTCTTAAGCACTGATGCCTGCACTGAGTGCGGAAGGTGCGACCATGTCTGTCCTGCTAACCTAAGCGGAAAAGACTTGGCCCCTAGAAATATCGTTATGAAAATCAGAGATAACATGCAGGAAAATGGGCCGATTTCTTCTTTTATATCAGCGGAAGAATTAAAACAGTGCACAAGCTGCGGTGCTTGTGTTGAAGCTTGCCCTGTTTCGATAAATCATATCGATTTAATTTTATCAATGCGCAGGGGAGCGCTGCCGGATAAATTGTTAAATCCGCACGCTGGGGAAGCAATGGTGAATTTGGAACAAGATGAAAATATTTGGGGCGCACCATGGTCTGAAAGAGAAGATTGGGCAAAAGGCCTGAATATCCCTGTTTTGCGGGATACTGAAAACCCAAGGAAGGAGGCATAACATCATGGAGGTGTTATTTTGGGTTGGCTGCGCAGCGGCTTATGACGCACGGTTAAAAAAAATTGCTTTAGCGTTTGCGCAGATTATGGATAAAGCTGGTGTCAGCTATGCCATTTTGGGAAATGAAGAAAGGTGCACAGGTGATATAGCTAGGAGGTTGGGCGATGAAGATTTGTATGAAAACCTGGCTAAAACAAATATTGAAACATTAAATAGGCATGGCGTTACTTCTATTGTCACGACTTGCCCGCACTGTTTCAATATCTTTAAAAATGAATACCCAAAACTCGGCGGGACGTTTGAAGTAGAACATTATACGACATTTATATATAACCTCATTCAATCCGGCCAGCTGAAAGTGCCCAGTACTGAAAAGAAAGAAATCATTACGTACCATGATCCTTGCTACCTCGGGCGTCAAAACGGCATTTTTGAGGAGCCAAGAGACATACTTGAAATCCTTGGCTATGAAATTAAGGAGATGGAGCACACCAAAGAAAAGTCTTTCTGCTGCGGTGCTGGAGGCGGGATGATGTTCCAGGATGTCAATAAAGGTGAAAAAATGAACAGTATTAGGGCATCTGAAGCAGTTTCAACAGGAGCTTCTACAACGGCAACCGGTTGTCCATTCTGCCTGGTTATGATGGAAGAAGCAATAGAGGCCATTAACCAGAAAGAGGGGAAGAACTTTTTTACACGTGATATTGCCGAGATTGTAAATGAACTGACAGAAAGGGGGCGGCGATGATGACAGCATTCAAATATTTGTTTACACCCCAAAAGCTTGGAGCTACTACGGTGAAAAACCGGATATTTAGCACGGGACACATGACGACCTATGTGGAAAATGGTTTGCCGACAGATCAGCTGATTGCCTATCACCAAGAACGTGCAAAAGGAGGAGCAGGACTGATTATCGTGGAAGCAAATGCCGTCCATTCCACGGCTGCTTTTACCTCCAATACAATTAGTGCCTTTACGGATGAGATTATTCCTCATTACCGAAAGATGGGAGCGGCAGTCCATGAATACGGGTGTAAGATGTTTATCCAGCTGTTTCACCCCGGCAGAGAAATTTTTCCCTCAGGTACTTCGGTGGCGGTCGCCCCCTCTATGGTACCGACAGACCGGTTTGGCGTAATGCCAAAGGCATTAGAAAAAGAGGAGATTAAGGAAATCGTTAACGGCTATGCAGAAACAGCGCTTCGAGTGAAAAAGGGAGGGCTGGACGGGGCTGAGATTGTGGCTTCCCACGGGTATCTGGCAAGTCAATTTTGGTCGCCGCGGCTCAACCTGCGCGAGGATGAATACGGTGGACCGCTTGAAAACCGGCTCCGATTTTTAAAGGAGGTAATTCATACTATCCGGGAGAAGACCGGTCCGGATTTTACAGTAGGCATTCGTCTCAGTGTGGATGACTTTGAAAAGGAAGGCTCCACTTTTGATGAGGTCCTGGATATCATCAGGTTCATTGACAGAGATATTGGTGGGTTAGATTATTTTAATCTGATAGGGGGAAGCTCGGCTACCTTGGCCAGTTCAGTATTTATCGTGCCGCCCGCAACCATACCACCTGCACATTTTGCTCCTTATGCAGCGAAAATTCGTGAAATGGTCTCCGTACCGGTCATGGTAGGATCACGGATCAATGATCCTGTTATCGGCGAAAAGGTGTTGGCCAATGGTCAGGCGGATATGGTGGCCATGACAAGGGCAATGATTTGTGACCCTCATATGCCTAACAAGGCGCTCCGAGAAGAATTGGACAGAATCCGTGTATGCATAGGATGCAATCAGGCCTGCATTGGGCACATGCATGATAACATCCCGATCAGTTGTATCCAAAACCCGGTAACAGGGCGGGAAATCGTTTATTCTATTATGTCGAAAGCAAAGAAAAGAAAAAAGGTAGTCGTAGTCGGCGGTGGTCCAGCTGGGATGAAGGCTGCGGTAATTGCAGCCGAAAGAGGCCACTATGTTACTCTTTTTGAAAAAAGTGGTGAGTTAGGCGGACAGGTGAAGCTTGCGCGAAAAATCCCAACAAGGGAAGAGTTTGGCGAATTGGTCCCTAATTTAAAAAGAGAGCTTGACCTTTTTAGAGTAAATGTCATCTTAAACAAGGAAGTTACCAATGAGCTGCTCAAGAAAGAGCAGCCAGATGAAATTATTTTGGCTGCAGGAGGAAAACCGTTTTATCCTCAAGTAGAAGGTTTAGATCTTCCGCATGTTATGAATACATGGGACGTGCTGGAGGGAACAAAAGATATTGGGCATAAGGTTGTCATTGCTGATTGGAAGGGAGATATGCCTGGCATTGGTGCAGCCTTGTATCTTGCCGAAAAAGGTCATGTAGTCGAACTGGTGACTAGTTCTGTTCATGCTGGGTATTCCCTGCAGCAATATGTAAGGGATATGCTTCTTGGTCAATTGTATATGAGTGGAGTAACTGTCACACCTCAATACAAAATTTATAAGTGTGAGCCCGGAAAAGCAATATTTACAAATATATATACAGGGCAAGTACATAAAAAAGATGCTGACACTTTAGTATTAGCCTATGGAAATATCCAAAACGTATCCTTGTACGATGAAATCAAAAAGAACTTTCCCAACGTCAAAAGGATAGGTGACTGCATGGTTCCTCGTACAGTAGAAGAGGCAATCCTGGAAGGATTTGAACACGCGGCCAGCATTTAGTCTAGCCTTTAACATTGGTTAGTTCAAATGAATATTACATCGTAATAGCTTCTGCGAAATCCGGAATCATTTTCAGCATAAGGGCTGTCTGCAATGCCATCCATAGCTCCGAAATATGGCTGATATTATTCAGGCGATAACCAGTGATGACTTCGATTCGGTTTACCCGATAAACCAGAGTTTGTTTATGTATATTCAAGCTTTTCGCAGAAGCTTTCCATGAGCGGTTATAGTATAAATAGACGTATAATGTTTTGACCAATTCGCTATTATTTTGTCTATCATAATCAAGTAAATCTCCGAGCACATCTTTCATCAGCATTTCAGCATCAGTTCGGTCTCTTGGAATAAAGGGAGAAACGGGAAAGCTTTCGCTGTAAAATACAACCTTTCTGCCGTGGGTTTCGGCTGATTGCAATGCCCAGATAGCCTCCTGGTATGCTTTTGATGTCCTGTTGAGCCGGTTTATGGAATCGCTAACCCCGATACGTGTCTGATTGGGGGATTCGGTCTGTAATTTACTGAGAATATTGCATTTTTCGGGAAGTAATATAAGAAGGATACCTTGATGTAACGTAATTAAATTAGGAATTCCCGTATCATGAAGCCAATAATGCAGCCACTCATAGTTAAATTTCTCTTCTCTACCGGAGCAAGCGACAATTTGCAGTGTTTTCTTTCCAAGTCCGTGGTCATTTAGTAAAATAGACGCTGCTTCATCAGTAACATTGCCTTCGACCATCCTTATTAACAGTTCTGCTCCAATCCGCCTTTGTTTTTCTAATATTGTCATATCTTTTTCTACGATTATGCCTATTATCGTAGCCAAATGTCTAAGTACAACATTGTCAGGAAGAGAACCTGCATTTGAAATGACTAATAAAATAGTAGGACGTGAAGACGGAATTGATACTTGAGCTATTAATTTATCTTTTGTTTTTATATGTTTGATATAATAAGGCAGTTCATTTGACTTGATATATGCAAGTTCTTCAATATTAAGATCTTTCTCCTGTTCAAACAGGATCCATTTGTTTTTAGCATCAATAATATATAACTTACAACCAATGATCTCATTTAGCCTACGAAGTATTTGATTAGGCGAATCGTGGTTAATGGTCTTTCTTAATTTATCATATAAGCGCATAGTTAAAATAACTTGTGCATGTTCTTGATTTACATATGCATTTGCAACAGTTTTTGAAAAAGCAATCCATGGAACATCATAATCTGTGTTCAATATTGGAAACGCCTTTTGGTCTGCCAGAGACTTGAACCCATCTGATAGCTTAGGTGCATGTAACCCTTTCCCAATAGCCAATCCGCTAGCATTACTATCAATAAGCTTTTGTAAGTAAACTATCTGCTCTTCTTCGGAGGAAGGGATGGCAAATCCGTTCGTCATAATAAGTTCACCACCAGTTAACCAATGGGTAGGATCACTGAGTTCGCATGCATGGGCCCAAGTAACTTCACGATCAAGACCGTCATTTCCAGCAATAACAGAAGATTTTAAATGGGGATTATTGAGTAGTTCACGAATAGTGATTGTCATCTTTATCCACCTTTGCTAAATGGAAATTTTAATTTAAGTAGGAGAAGTTATTACTTTTAAACCAATTAAATTATACTAGTTATTCAGAATTAAAGGAACGTATAAACGACTTTTGATGATAGAGTTGTATAATTCAATAAGTGATCGTACCTGATGTAAATGCTCTACCTATTTAATCACCAACACAGGAGCATAAATCAATAGATTTCATGAGACCAACCTTTATCTCTTTCTTTACAGAAACTTCAAGGAAATTCCTATAATTAATGTGTGTTAAATGGAGATCTGGATTTCCTTTAAGAAAAACACGCTTGAACGATGGTTCACCTGTCTCGCCCTGAGTTTTATAATGAAAAATTGTTTCAACGTTCAATAATCGAACGTAAAGCCTAATATGATGTATCCAATGAAAATCTCAATAATATAAGGGGATCAATAAACTTTGCTTTTCGCCTGCACCCAAAATTCAACGATGAGCTGCAAGGCGATGGCCAGTAAAAAGACACGATAACATAGAGGAATCCAGGTTTAAAGCTGGCCAAGATGCCAAGGCAATGGCAGCAATCCATAGGGCACCCGATAATAAGCCGCCCCGTGTTGTCCGGATAAGATCCTTCTTTGCGTAATGGTCCATCCATACTTTTTGATCTTCAAGGATCCATGGTTTCAGCCGCCCATTTTCCATTAACAGTAAAAACGCCAAGATGCCTGCCCGGGGAACGACAAATGGGATTAATATACCGAAGACAGCATGCATTTCCATGCTATCCATGAAATAGAGCATGGCGGATGTCGTCAGTCCAAATAAGAGAAGACTTGCAGCAGCGGCATACATGAGTGGGAAATCCAGTGCATCGGAAAATGGCGGCCTGTTTCTTACGTTAAGGCAAAGAAAACGAAAGCACCGCCGGAAGGAACTAGAAATGGCATCTAAGAAGAAGGTGTCATTAGATACTGAAACAGTAGCAAAATAGCTGGTCCGATGATGCCAAAGAGTAAGGCGGCCCCCGCGATTACATAGGCAGTGCTTTATGCCAATCTGAGTTTTTAGACGAACATACATCTGATCGATGACTTCATTCCTCTTTTTCTTGCTGATATATCGGCAGTGGAGGTGATATCGCCCAATTCGGCTACCGCTTTGGTAAAGGCTGCTTCATCGTCTAGGCCGTTACTTTTCAAATCTTCGTGCGATCCATCAGATTGATTATAATTTCTTCTTTGAAATCGGTGAGTTCGGGACTTGCCTCGTAACCATGAAACAAGTCATTCACATATTTTTGAATCTGACTATTCATTTTAATCCTCCTCAAGCAATCGGTTTAAAATTTTCTAGGTAACTCCCAGTCTAGCTTATTTTGACGGTATTCTTTTTTCTTCTTCGGTAATCCTGTAGTACTTCCGCCTGCCACCCTGGGATTCATCCGCCCCAGTAGGCGACGATCAATTCTTCTTTCTCCAGCCTATGGTAGCTTGAATAAAGCGTTGCCTCTTTTAATTCATACTGATCATCTGTTTTTTCAAGGATCGGTTTATAAATCTCATACACGTAGCTGTCCCCTTTCATTAAGATACCGAGCACGATCGTATCTGTGTGGCCGCGCAGCAATCGGACGACACCCTGCCCTTCATAATTTCACCACCTGTTTGTTTGATACTATTTCCATGTACACATTTTTTAAGGCAGCCTCCTAGGCATATGTGTATTTGTCACTAAGATGTCCTAGCCTTAAAAATTTTTTTCAAGATAGCTTTTCACCCGGGTGCTATAAAGATCGTCTTTTAAAACTGATATTGAAAAGAAATTTTTCTTTCTTCCTCATGGTGTCCATTTTCCATGAATCCCTCTATATAAGAGTTGAGAGGAGCGGCAGATGCAGGAGGCCGACCGATTTTTGAGGCTGAAAAAAGGAGGAAGTTGGATGAGGAAACTATTCTCCTAAGGCAGTTACATTTGTACAGGAATTAAGCCCTTATATTGCTTCTCCTTCATTTGTCGTCTATCCGTTTGTAGCAATTATTGATCGCGATCAAATAATCGATTCTCACAATAAAGAAGAAGTAGAAGAAGTATTTACCGTGCCGGTTAAATGGCTATTACACTATGAACCTTATATGCATTTTGTTTCAGTTAAACCAATACCTGCACCTGATTTCCCTTTTGAGAAAATCATGAATGGTGCCGATTATCAATGGGGAACTCGGGTGATGGAGGAATGGTTTTATGATTATAAGGAATATACCATTTGGGGGCTAACAGCTAGGATATTGAAACATTTTATAGAGACAATAAAATAAACAAACAAATACAAATTTTATTTCACTTTAGAGGAAATCACAGATGGTCCAAGTTTTAAAATTGGCAGGAATTTCTGCGATTCTTTAAAAATCCCTAATGATTAACTAAACCCACTCCTTTAATGAAGAGTGGGTTCCTTAGCGGCCATTGCCATTACAAAAAATCCCCTTAATTTTCTGCTCTATAGGCATCTAGGAATAGTTGTCCAAGATTACCCTTCCCTTTGAAACCTAAATCACGTAGGCCATTATCGATCACTGTTAATACTGATAAGACTTTTTCATAGAAGGCATTTTCACCCATATGACCAATACGCAAGATGACATCTTCATATTGCGCCAAAGAAGTGGCGATGTATAGATTGTATGTTTCTTGGATGTGTTGTTGTAATTGTAATGCGCCTATTTCTTCTGGAATGATGATCGCAGTCACTGTATTGGAGCTTCCTGATTCTAAGAATAATGTTAGTCCATATTCTTGTACAGATTTTCGGACGGCGTTCGCAATTTTTGCATGTCGCTCATAAACCGCCAATTGTCCTTCTTTTAAAATATTGTCCAAGGCAACATCTAAAGCCTCAACAATGTTAGCGGTCATTGTATAAGGCAAGGTTCCTTTTTCAACATAACCATTGAAAATTTGCAGGTTTGCATAATAGGAAGCAATTGGTGTTTTACGGTCATTCATCGCTTTTTTAGCGTCCTCACTAATGGAAACGATAGCTAAGCCAGTAGGTGCTGAGATCGCCTTTTGAGAACCTCCACAGCAAATATCGATTTGATTTTGGTCAACATCGATGGGTTCACCAACCATACTGGCTACTGCATCAACCACTGTTAGAATGCCATACTCCTTTAGTAAGGGAGAGAGTTGGCTGACGTCATTTAAGATGGACGTTGGTGTATCACAATGAACAAATGTTGCATATTTGAAGTCATGATCTTTTTCTAAATAGTCACGTACTTCTTCAACAGGTATGTCTTTATGATAGTCAAAACTTAAGACAACAGGTTCTCCTCCATACATTCTGACAAAATCTTGAAAACCTTCACCGTATATACCGTTATCGAGTACAAGGACACGGTCGCCAGGTTCAGTTAAGCTCGCACAGGCAGCTTCCAAAGCTAGAATCCCTTCCCCGGCAAGCAGCAGTACTTCATTTGTAGTACCCATAACCCGCCCCATTTTTTGGGATACCTCATGGTAATAGTGGATGAATTCGTTATCAAAATCAGGGTTATTTGTTTTTTTAGCAAACGCCAAGCGTACATTCTCACGTACGTCCGTTGGTCCTGGTGCATAGCTTGGTTTAAATCTCATATAAATCGTTCCTTTTCAATTAGTGTATTTTATGGGATAACCTTAGCAAATAATTGGTATGTTTAAAAGTATCAACTTATCCTAAAATCTAGGGGTCAGTTTAAATGAAATACCATTTTTGGATCCCTTTACAATTAGAAATTTATTACTTGGTTTAGTTGTTTATGTCGCATGAACGGGCAGTAAGATTTCCACCTCTAAATTTTAGATGACGAAATTGCGATCAGGGAGTATAAAAAGTTAATCAGAATCGAATTAATCAAGATAATAATAATGACTAAATGATGTTTAAACTCCTTGGAATACGATTTTTCCAAGCAGATTAAGATGGAATTTGGCACATGACAGTAGCCATCTACGCCCGCGTAAGTACAGAAGAACAAGCAAAAGAAGGTTTCAGTATAGCAACTCAACTTCTAAATGATCAGCAATCCCATTGCCACAAGAAAGCCGATGATAAACACAAAAAAAGAATTTCGGAACGCTCTCAACTCAATCAATTTATCCAGTTCTCAAGTCAATGGAGCTTTGCCTAAATCATCACGGTAAACAATTCAAGCCAAGAAAAAGGGTTTGACTGAGAATCTGAATTCTTAAAGTTAGTTTAGTAAATTTGCTTAAATAGGGGAGAAAGAATGGAATAAAACTATTCTTCAGATGCCCCAATATGCAGCAAACGACCCTGAGTGTGACTAGGAATATAATTCCATACTAGATTATGATAAGATATAGAGAAAAAGTTCTAGTTCTAATTTCTTATTGGTAGAGAAAGGTATTGATAAGATGATACATAAAGAAAATTTGATTCAGTTTCCTGAGTTAAAAGTTGTACAAGATGATTTAGAAGTTGAATACGAAGTTGAAGCCGTTGTGCTAGAGGAAAACGGTGCAAGAGAAGATAAAATTAAGGAGGAGATTGGCAAACTTGACGAACTTGACGAACATATATCTTTAAACCAAGATCGGTTAGATAAGCTGAACAAAGAAATTGATAGGCTTACGAACCATTCTGAAGGTGCCGACTATCTGGTTGCTGTCGGGAGTGGAGTACTTGCTGGATTGATAGATGTTTTTTGGGTAGATGAATTTAGTTTAGAGCGTGGGAGAGACTGGGGAGAAGATAAAGTCAACCAGTTTGTGAAGAAAGTTGCAGAATTTAATGGCTATGAAGGGGACGATCTTCAAGGTGCCATTAGGAATTTAGAACAATTTGGTACGCCAAGCGATAGTAATACAATGGACTTTGGAGGATCCTTACAACATCATTTACGAGATTTTGCTCATCATCCAACACTTGTTGGTTTAATGTTCTCTTTGCTTACACAATTTACTGGGAAGTCTTATGGAACTGATGAAAATGGATTATTTCAAGTAGTCGATGTAAATAATAAGAAACTGATTGGAAAAACTATCCCCGATAAGTTCTTATTAGGAGTAGTGCATTGGTTTTTACATATGGTAAGCGATATGGCGGGGTCAAGTTCTACACCGGGAAAAGGGACAGGTCTTCCGGGACCTTTACTCTCCTTAGCAAAAGAGTTATCTACTTTTTCAATTTTTCAAAATATCAAAATAGGGGAACAGCGTCTTTCCGTATGGATTTCTAAGTTATTTAATGGAACTTTATTAGCAGAACGTAATGACGATGGAACAATTGATAAACCATTAAGATTTGATTTGCGAGCCGAGATAGGGATTGGTTATGAACTAAGTCGGCAAGCACTTCCTGTAGTAATTAACGAATGTGTCGTACGTGGCTTTTATTTTATCCGTAGATTGGTAGAAGAGATAAAAGAAAAAGATGTGAAACGAGTGAAAGATTTAAAGCAGTTGGAATGGCAGCGAACTTTACCATTTAAGAATCGCACCATCGTTCGAATGTTAACAATTTCGACAGGTACATTAGCTGCGGTTGATTTAGGTGATGCTGCAATTCGCGGATTATACAAATCTGGTGGAAACAAAGCATTGTTCCTAAAGGAATTTGTTTTACGCGTGAATTTTGTAGGAATTGGAAGATTCTCTATTGCGATTGGGACAGATGCAACAATGGGGATGAAACAACAAAAGCGGCGAAATGAACGAATAGGCATTCTTGGTGAGCAACTTCATTTGATGAATAGTAAAATTTACTATTTACAGGCGAGTGCTTGGGTAACAGCAAAGACAACTGAAAAAACAATTAATGAAGCACTCGAAAAAATGAAAGAAACAACAAGATATTTTGTAGACAATTGGGAAGCAAATCGAAAATCTATGCAAAATATTGGTGCGTATCGTCAAGGGATTGAAAGGCATAACCCTAAATTGCTAGATGAAATTAGCGATATTTTAAAATGGGGGTAATGAAAGTGGTACAAGAAACTCTTGAAAAGTCGGATCGACATTTATTAACAAATGAGGCAAAAATCGGTGAAGAAGATTTGCCGGTGTTGCTTAGCGAACAAGTTACAAAACTCAACCAATTGGATAGTTCTATTAAAAAGGCAATTGAAGCTGCTGAATTTGCAAACAAATCTGCAAGAACAGCAAAAGACCAATCAGCAGGTTTTGGTAAGAAGAAAGTAGCAATCGAACAGTTGCAATCAGCCAGTTATGATTTAGCGAAAGCTGTTCAATCAGGAACGGTGGCTCAAAAAGTATCCTTTGAATTCCAAACGAAACTCGCTGAGATTTCTAAGTACTTATTTGGTTTAGGTGTTAGTAATATTGCGAGTAACCGATTTGTTGTGCGTGAACTTGAATTGAAATTGAAAGGCGCATCAGAAGAAGAATTATCGGAGCTAGCTCAACAAGAAATCGTTACAGTTGTTAAGCAATTAAAGGAGCAAGAAGATTTATTAATTAAGTTGGAAAACCTTTCAAAAAACATTGGAGAACAAGACCGTATCTTACAAAGGCAATCTCAATTCAATCAAGACGTTGACAGCCGATTCGACGAACTTGTGAAAGCTGAGTTATGGAATGACGAGCAGTGGAAGAGACAAGCTGAGGTGAGTGAAGAGTTTGAAGAACAATTAAAAGCTCATGCCGTCATAGATAAAAATTTAGATAATAAATATGAAAACCAGGCTAAGATCATCAAACTACATCGTGAAAAGTTAAACAAGCATACAGAACTTCATAAACATCAGAATGAACTGATAAAAGCTCACGAAGTAATCTATAAAAGACACGATGAAATACTTAAAATGCATGAAAAGATTAATGAGAAACACAGTGAAACACTAAATGAATGCGCTAAGATGGTTGAAAATCTTGAAAGTCAACTCAAGGTTCAATCAAAACATTCTCAAGAACAGATGGATATACTGTTTGGTAACGTTAATAAGCATGATGAAAGCTTAAATAGTTTGAATGAAATAGATAGTAGGATGAATGGGGAAATAAAGTCTAACCAAGAAACCATTGAAGTGCAAGCTCAAGAAATCCAAAAGCTTACTGATGAAGTAAATAATTTAAAAAAGCAGTTAGATACGAAAGCTAGTCTTAAAATGTCTAAAGTAAATTTTAGCATTGTGATTTTAACTTTTATATTATCTATTGTTCATTTCTTTATCTAATTCATAAGTCTTTAATTGAGAAAGGTATTTCTTTTCTGATGAGTTTTTAGGTTTTGATAAGGGAAAAAACCTAAAATATATCTGTTAAAATTTTATTTAATAAAACAAAATAGATACAAAAAACAGCATTAGGAGATAAATCCCAATGCTATTTTTTTGCATCTTAAATCACCACGGTGAACCGTATCATAAGTAAAAGAGAAAATCCTAACGATAAACTGTTAGGATTTTTCCTTTAAAATGAGAAACAGGGGTTAAGATTGGCCTCCAGCGCATGATACTGCAGATTCAGAATAGCAGAGGCCTTATTATCTTGGGAAGCCATTCATATCATTGTGCAATGGTATGTAGAGGTATATGTTCCCGTTAACTTAGCTGTACCAGAGTACCAAGATCCGGTACCAGACACTGGGAAGGGTTATGAGATAGCCGAACTGGAAGTAAGGTTGAAAATTATGGAGAACCTAATCAGAACTTCACTGCAACAGCAACAGGAAGGACCGCAGAAAAATATAAAAAAGTGCTTGAAAATAAGCACTTTAATATAATTCCTCTAAAATGGTTTTTATAGCTTTTACATGATCATGTTTGTCTTCTTTATTTACATTAATACCTATAGGTATAAGGTTTTTATCCAATAATTCTTTTGCATCAAAAGCATGTAAATTTGGGACAATAATAAAATGCTCTCCTTTTATATGCTCAAGAATTTTATCATAAAGATTTTTGAAATACTCATCTTTAAAAGAAAATCCAATAAACAATAATGTTTTATTACTCATAATTCCATTAAGAATATGCATTATTTTCTCAGATTGATAGAGGTTATCATAATCCTCTTTTGTTACTATCATTGAGCTATATTGAACTATATGACCATGAAGATGAATAACATTTTGCTCATCTTCATCCAAAAAGTCTTGTAGATCCTCTAGGTTTTCTAATATTATTGGCATTACAAACTCTTCCCGATAGTCATTTAAGTAATCAGCAATTGCATTATCATAGTTGGTAGTAATAATAAATTCTGTATCAAGTTTTAAGATATCTAAGATGTTGTGATGATTAGTATTAGATTCCTTTTTATAGCGTGATTTTATTATATCTTTAATGTCCCGTTTTAGTACTTGTTCGGTTTGATATAAAAGTGAATATTGTTTTAAGAAGCTTAGTGCTCTTAGATAATCACCTTGTTCAATTAATTCAGTATATTTTTCCTTATTAGTATCAGATAGACCTTTGTCTAATTCAAGTAATAGTTCCCCCCAGTTAGGTAAATTAAAAGGAATAGAAACCCCCGCTCCTAGAAAAGGAATTAATTTATGAGTGCGATTTTTTAGTCTATCTAAGTTATGCCTATAGTCTTCAATTAAATACTTTTTTAATTGATTCTTTTTATGTTCATGAATTAATTTTAAAAAGTTAGAATTAAGCTTATAAGTTTCACTTATAATATGGTTTTCTGAATCTAATAAAGTTTCGCCACAATGTCCACATTCCTCATTAAGACTAACTGCAAAATCAACCGAGTCTGTTGCTTCACAATCGTATGTAAAATACTTAGAAATAAAGTTGGTTCTTAATAATTCAGTAAGAATTGTATTAAGGGTATCTATTTCAATATTGTAGTGTATCAATCTTTCCTTTGGGAAAATTTCATCTTTTACTACTTCAGCAAGCATATTTAATTGCTCAAGTACTTCTTCTTCACTTTTTTGAAGTTTGGTACTAACGGTATGAATTAACTGTGTTAACAACATAATGAATTATCTCCTTATCTAAAGGTCTATTAGGAAGGAAAACTATTCTAAACCTTTTGCTTGTAGAGTATACAGTTGTTTGGATGACATCTATATCCTTGTCATCACTAAAAGTGTAATCGGTAAACCATGAGATTGACCAGTTATCGAGTCCTAATGCTTGTTCAAAATTAAAATAAAGACTATGAAACATATCTGATGCTGAGACAGGGTGTTTAGAATTACTTGACTGAGTCGAGCTCCTACTTGATTTGCTTGATGTGAATTTTATTCGTGTTGGATAACCAACAAGCTTTTGCTTTTTTGCTTTTCTAACGAGTTCGATGGCCTTTATATTGTATTCAATGTAATAAGATAGCAGCAATGCTTGAATTTTTTTTCTCAAATCCCCTTTATCAGCATTGTTTAGTCCCTCATCGTTTTTAAATAAAGCTTTGTCTAATTTTTTTACCGCATCTTTTATTGATTTATTTGTCCGTAAATCTACCTCATTACGTATGTCTTCTAATAAAGCAGTATCTAAGCTTTTGCAAAAGTTGTACATACCAGTACGATCTTTTTTTACAGAAGGTTTTTTTAATGAAATACCTAAGGTATATAGTACTTTATTAATTACAGTTTTATGCATTTGATGAATAGTTGTATTTGTTTCTTCGTCTTCTTTTTTTATTTCTGAGATGTTTCTTACCATGGTTAGAGCCAAATTATTTCTGAAATCGAGATCAATACCAGCAATAAAGTAAGCAATTCCTTGCGTTTTTTTAGGCACGACCTCTACAAATAGGAACCTAGCAGATGTTACTAAACCATTCTCCTCAGTATAATCAAACCCAGCAATAAAAGTAGTGCGTGGTGAAGTTATATTCAGTACATCCATTAGATAAAAGCCATTTTCACTCATGTGATTATGAAAGTTAATAGGAATAGTATCTTTAATATTCAACTCATTTATTAAGTGTTTGACCTTTTCTTTAAAGAAGTTGACTTGTAAATTTGGATGTCCAGAGATTTTTTCAACAAAAACATTTTTTAAATGACTATAAAGAATATTCTCAAAAAATATATAACCTATATCTTCTATTTTAAAGTTATCTATCAAATAACTATAGTAATCTGGAAAATCCAGATTTTGAACTTCTTTAGGAATTTCATACTTAATGGAAACATCATTTTTAAATTTGTCGACGTCGATGAAATCCAGAAATTTTCCTCCATTAAAGATATATATTCCGTCTTTTGTCTCCATAATATTGCCCCCTTAAACAAAATTATAGCATAATGCGAAATATTGTATTAATTGGTTTTCAACCGAAATACGCCATATTGTATATATTAAGGTGCATAATGAATATTTACTCAAATAACATTTATTTTTATTGAATTACCCCCCTCCCCACGAAGTCAAAGTTTTTTTCATAAAAAAACCTGTCAAGTTGACAGGTCATTTTCACAATTAGATTGATAAGGTGAACCGTATCAAAAGTAATGGTAAATCAAAAATTAGAGTGTACTATTGAGATTTGTAAATTAGAAATAAGATAAATAGGTATAAATAAAAAGAGGAAGGAATTAATCCGTCCTCTTTTTATTGTTTAAAGTAGCCGAGGTTAGTTTTTAAAGTGTTTATGGTGATTCCTATTAAATAAATATTGAATAGGCAGAAAAACGAAAATAAAAGTAATTAATATTATGGTGTTTTATGTTATATAAAAAATTGTAATTTAGATTTAAAATTAAAGTATAGAATGGGAACTTTTGTACTTATACAAACGGGAGGTCTGTTGAAGAGTACCATTAAGTCTTTGTTCAACATTCGGTTTAAAATGTGAAGTAGGCAAAACAAAAAAGAGGTTGATCAGACCTCTTTTTTGCTTCTGACACTTACCTATTCCTTAGTTTAAATGCGAAGCATATTAAGGTGAAGGCAGTTATCATTGTACATACTATTCCAAAGGTTTCAGGATTACTTTTAACAATTACTTTATGTACGACCATAAAGATTGTCTGTCCATAAGCACCTATAAAGAAAAATATGTACTCCAGTAAGAAGTTTAAAGCCACTGTTTGATTCCAATTTTTCATATTAAAATTCCTCCTAAAGTGTTTCACTGGGCAATACTAAAATTTTCGTAACAGTATATACCCAGTGTTTTAGGCGGAAAAAATGAATGATTGGAACAGAGCTTCTTCTTACTTTTTATTGTGAGGTAAATCTTAGTAAAGGAGGAAACAAATAACACGAAAAATTGGCGGTTTACCCAGTGAAAAGTAAACCTTTTTAATAAAATGGATTAACTTTTAAAATTGGTTAATTCATTCGTCGTAATTGTTTGCTCTACAATAAATGTAGCTTTGAACAAAATTCACACGTTTTATTTCAATCATGGTGATCAACTCCTTTTACAAAAATAGATTACCTCACTGAAGTAATTATAGAATTTTTGTTTAATTATTTCAATAACTTAGGGATTCTTTTTATTTAGAGTGTTATGGGGTAGTCAGAGAACTATGGGGAGACTTTTTTAAATTGTAGAAACTTTTGCTGAAATAATCGTTGCATATAGATAAGAATGGTCTTTAAAAGAAGAGGGTTATAATACACCCCCTTTGAAGATGATAAAATATGTTTGCCCCAAAGTAATGAGAACCAGGATAGATATAATCCATACATACCATTATAAATTTTTTAAAAAGTTACCTATCACTGGGAATAGAGTTGGAAACAATGCATGGATTAATGTTATTAAAACACCTATAATTGCGATTACTATTGACTCATTAATTTAATATTCCTCCAATAGATTTTGATTGAGGATAAAGCTAGGTTAGAAAGGTTTTTTTCTCATAAGCATTATAGAGGGTTGATCGTGATATTTTAACAGTGTTTTGGCCGAACTTTGTTTTACCTAGCAACGGAGCTTTACTTCTGGTTGAAATTCTTTTTATGCCCATATATAAATAAAGACGAAAGTTGAAAGGTTACTCCCCAAATAACCTGCATATTTCTGTTTTCAAGGAAAAAATTTATCTTTCTCACCGTATAGTGATTTGTTGGGAGAATTTTCTCAGTTTTGTGCTGAAGAAGTGGCTCACTTAGACAATTGAGGAATATGAGGAATTTATTTACTTGAGCATATAACGAGAAGTATGCTGAAAACTTATTTGAGGAATTAAAAATCTACATAAAAGAAGAGACAGCTAGAAGTAAAATAATGCATGGAGAACTTTTCTTATTTTATAAAGAGGACTATGTCATTGCCACAGAAGAATTAGCAAAAGTGCCTCTTACAACTGATGAATTACTGGAGGACCTAGTCTTTTTAGGCAGTTGAGTCAGGATCAAATTTAAACAGTGGGACAATTGCCAAGGGAGCTTGTAATCCTTGGCAAATATGAAAATGTTGGCGTTGGTACTGTGGAGAAGTTGTTTGAACAGTTGAAGGAAAAGCAGGGAGTTTAGCAGTTGTGAAGAATGGGATAAGGGTTTCGTTCCTTTATCCCATCCTTTTTGTATACAAGAAAAAGTACCATGTTGATGCTGGTAGACAGCTTTTCAAGGATCGATATGAATAGAATACTCCAGTCTGTATTTTAAAACTTGCTCATACAATCTGTTTCTGCAGTTTTTTTTATTTTCGACGTGACATCCCACTACAATCCAGCCTTTAAAAATACAAGTGAGAAACGCTTTTTTTTATTTTTTCGCCCTCAGGGTGTCCTTTTTTAAAGAATCCCTCTATATAAAAGATGACAACAGCGGCAGATGCAGGAGGCTGAACGATGTTCAGCGCCGTTGATTTTCTAAAAAGGGGGAAGTTTGGATGAGCAGATTGTTGATTCAAGAGCATCCCGTAATGATCATTCCATCGTTAGCTGTGAAGCTGGGGGTAAATGAAGCAGTGGTGTTGCAACAGATGCATTATTGGGTGATGAAAAGCACACATATTAAGGACGGACGAAAGTGGGTGTATAACACATACAGCCAGTGGCATGAGCAGCTACCGTTTTGGTCGGAGAGCACGCTGAGACGCACGATTAATTCGCTGGAGAAGAAGGGATTGGTGATGTCCGCGATGTTCAATCAGTCCAGGATGGACCAAACGAAATGGTACACTCTGGACTATGAAAAATTGGAGGAGTTAGCTGGAGAAGATCAAGATGGACATCTCCCTGCCCCGGATGGCATAGTGACCGAGCCAGTCCGAGCGCCTGAGCAGGCCAGTTTGACCAAACCAATACCAGAGATTACTACAAAGACTACAACAGAAAAAATACATATTCCTTTTTCCGAGGTCGTTGAATACTTGAATGCAAAAACGGGATCTGCCTACAAGCCGAACACGAGGCGTACACGGGAGCTGATCCGTGCACGCTGGAACGAGGGGTTTACCTTGCAGGATATGAAAAAAGTGATTGACCTGAAGACAGCGGAATGGCTACATGATTCTGATTGGAGGAAATACTTGCGTCCAGAGACGTTGTTTGGGACAAAGTTTGAATCGTATTTGAACCAAAAACCGGCCACAAAGGTATTGTGGGAGGAGGAGTTTAATTTTGATGACTAAACGGGAGACGTTTTCGCTGATGGCTAGGATTGCGGTCTATTACGAACAATTCGAGCTGGATCAGAAAAAGCTGGATTCATGGCATGAGGTGCTAAAGGGTTGCAATCTGGAGGAGTTGGAAGCCGCACTGCACGCGCATGTGTCAGCCTCTGTGTACCCTCCAAAAATCGCCAATCTGCTGAAAAGGCCGCAAAAGGCTCGGGTGGTTCCAGGTCCTGAAGAAACGGAAAGAATCATGTCCGGGAAAGAGAAGCCTGCCAGCCGCGAAGCCATGCAAAGCGAGCTGGAGAAGGTGCGGACCATTTTGGGGATAGGCAGAGGAGAATCTTGATGGAGGGGAGGCCGCTTTACAGCAGGGAAGTGGAGGAGGCCTTTGTGGGAGCATTGCTGCTGGACGGTGATCTTGCAAAAGAGAGTACCATCAAGCCTGAGCAACTGTATATGTCCAGAATGCGGGTGCTGTTTGCGGCGATTCAGCGCTTGTGTAAAAAAGGAGAACCAATTGATCCGGTGTCAGTCATCGAGGAAGTCGGCCTGGATAATGTGGAAAGTGTCGGCGGCATCAGTTATGTGACGGACCTGGCCGTCCGTGTACATACAACAGCCAATGTCAGGCATTACGAGAAGCTGATACAGGAATATGACCAAAAGAGAAAAGCAGTGAAAGTCGCAAGCCGGATTCAGCAAGAGGTACAGGAAGAGGACATTTCTTCTGTACTGAGTAATGGGATCAAGAATCTGGTTGTGCTTGAAGAGGGGCTGATTGATGAGGAGCTGGGCGATATCTCTTCCGGCCTTGTCGATCTGTATGTGGAGTCAGGAAAGGATCAAGGGGAGGTGACCGGCATTTCTTCCGGTTTTAAACATTGGGACCGCTTGACGGGCGGGTTGCAGGAGTCGGAGCTGATTGTCATTGGGGCGCGGCCGAGCATGGGGAAAACGGCATTTGCCCTAAATCTCGCTATGACGGCGGCACGACAGGATGTGGTGATTATCTTTTCACTGGAAATGTCCAAGCATCAGCTGTTAAAAAGAGCGGTCGGCCTGGCGGGAAATATCAGCTCGGTAAAAATGAGAAATCCCAGGCGCCGTTTCGAGGAGGCTGATTGGGTGAAGCTGACGGGCGCCATGGGTATGTTATCTGAGGCAAACTTGCATATTTTCGATAAGCCGGGGATGGATATCGGGTATATGTGGGCAAAGGTTCGGAAGCTTCGACGAGAATATGGTGACGAAAAGAGGTTCCTCGTCATCATTGATTATTTGCAGCTCATTGCTGGAGATACCAAGCATAGATCGAACCGGCAAGCTGAAATCAGCGAAATCAGCCGGATGCTCAAACATCTTGCCAGGGAATGCCAAGTGGCAGTGGCCGCTCTTTCTCAGCTCAGCAGGGGAGTGGAAAATAGGCAGGATAAACGTCCTGTCCTTCCTGATCTGCGGGAGAGCGGACAAATCGAACAGGATGCCGATGTGATCGCCTTCTTATACCGTGAGGACTATTACCAGAAGGACACGGATCAGCCGAACATTGTGGAAGTCATACTAGCTAAACAGCGGAATGGCCCCATTGGGACCATTAGGCTCACCTTTGACAAGGAATACGGGAAGTTCGGAGATGTGTGAAGCTCTTGAAAGTGCGGCGCTTTAATAAAGAACATGAGATTAATATATGGTATTGAAAATGTTTTATAGCCTGCAGGGAATAGGGGAGCAAAAATGCTACTGACTGTGGCATCAGTCATTCATCCGGAAGATGTTTGTCAATTGCCCAGAAGAACGACTAAGCGCCTCCCCTTTATACTAACCTGCTGATTAATGTAAAACTTCCTGAAGAAATGAATACTTCTCAGTAAGCTCCTTATACGTACCTTTATCAGTGATTGAATCATATTCACCTTTATAGCAGTATACATGTGTAAGGGTATTGATAAAGTCCAGTAACACGACGTCTGTTTCTTGGAAGACATTTCTACATATGGGGCAATGAATTTTTAACATGGGATTCTCCTTTCTTAATTCAAGGATTATTTGGTCAATTTTCGAAATTACTAAACTGGCATTTCATTTTTTTCTTGAATCCTTATTGCGAAGAATATCATCTTAAACTTCTTTCATAAACTCGGAAGAAATCCAATTCAAAAGCGGCAGTGAGACCACTGATTGTGCTGGCAATGGGCTCCTGTTGGTTGGTTTCCTGTTTGTTTATTTATTGTCTTTCTGTCAAGAGAGCGGGGTAAGCCAGGGTCTTCTTGAGATAGTTGACTCATCATTCTCAGCCTCTTAATTGTATTAACAATATACTCCAACTTCCATTAATCTATAGGTGTTTTCCCTCTTTTTATAACCAATAGAAGCTAAGGAGAAAAATCGGAACACGATGAGGGGTACCCAAAAGTTGACAAAGTCTTTTCAGGAAATTGAATCAGAATCAGATTAAGACAATGGAACTACCAAGGGAACCAGTTATCCTTGCCAAATATGAAAATGTTGGTGGTTTGAACTTGGAGAAGTTGTTTGAACAGTTAAAGGAGAAGCAGGGAGGTTAGATTTCACATTAGATTTCAATGAAAATAAATTAGTATATGGTACCATGAACCATAACATAAGAAAATGAGGTTTTTGGGGGGCGAGTAGCAATACAAACCTACCAATTACCATATAAGTTGATAAATTAAAGGTTGATAAAAAAGCTTACCATTTCGATAAGCTTTTTTATTAGATTGAAGCATGATTTTACAACAAATCTTTAATTTGTTCATAAATATATTCTTTACTTAACCACCAAGCTTGTTTTGTCATATAATGATCTGTAAAATTCTCTTTTTCACTTTCTGGTCGAAGTCCCCAATTTGCAGGGTGAGGTAATTTCCTAGAATTATTCATTAATTTCTTTTTCGAAATTCCTTTTTCTACAACATCTTTATAGTATTTTGATCTGTATTGAGCAACTTGGGCATCGGGACGAAGATGTAAAATATCTTCTAAAGATGGTTTAATGAAATTATTATTTATTCTAACTTCATTATTTTTATTTTTGGTAAAAGTTAATTCAACACCGTTTTTTATCTTTTCTACCTCCGTTTTCCATACTCTTTTTACTGGCCCATCTATATCAGTGATTGGAACATTCCAAAACTTAGCTCCTACAAAGGTAATTTTCTCCGGATTTGTTTCGTAGGAAGAGCTATTTCTTTTCATCTTATTGACATCATCAAAGACTAGTAGTAAAAACTTTTTTCTTTCTAAGAAATCATAAACTCTTGATTCCTCCCAAGATTCATTAACTAGTTCCAGAAATGAAGGAATTCCCATGAATTTAAAATGTTCTTTTGGTTTCCCCTTCCTTAAAGTAACCGTTTTTAAACTAATGTCAGCTTTTTCAATTTCTTCTGATGTGACTTCATCCGCAGTGGTAGGCAAATTAAGAATCCCACGGATTATCATGTTATTAATATTTTTTTGGGACTGACTTTTCCCTACTACTATACCAAGTTCCTGGATCAACTCACTTTGTTTCATACCATAATAGGGAGTAAAGCGGGAGACAATAATCTCTTCGAGAGTTTTCTTTTCTAGTTCACTAACATCTTTCACAATACTATTGATTGCTTCGGTATGGTCTTGTCCAATAATATGATTATTTATGAGTTCATTAATGAATTTTGATTTAAATGAATAGGCTCTAGGTTTTGCACGAACGTTTGTATGCTTCTGTTTTGTGAAATCATCACCAGTTGATGACTTTGTACATGCTCCTAGATAATTCGTAAGGCCTTCTGATAATTGTTCGGCTTTACCTGAGTTTATATATTCAGAGATTTTCTCCCAGTCTTGCTTGATTATTTCCAAATCTTTTTCTGATATTTCTATTACTGTATCTTTAGGCAAGTCGAAGTCTTTCAACTCTGTCATAGAAAGCAGATTCGCATATGCAACTTTAAATTTCGTCTTATCTTCAATCATTTCTCCGCTAGAGATTTTTTTCTTATGTGAAAC
The DNA here is from genome assembly GCF_003605385.1 of Siminovitchia acidinfaciens. GTDB lineage: Bacteria > Bacillota > Bacilli > Bacillales > Bacillaceae_C > Siminovitchia > Siminovitchia acidinfaciens. Next base: position 424,334 of record NZ_QYTV02000001.1, read on the forward strand.
ATCACGTCTATAATATTGTATTAATTCAATAAGCTTATTCTTATGCCAGAATGAACTTTGTTCAAATGATTTACCATATTCATTTTGGTAATTAATTTTATTTAATACAAGTCTCTCCCCAGCAATAAGTTTTTTGGCTTTGCTCTTTTTATTTGTTTGTTTATCGATGGGGGTAACTTTTAATTCCACACCGGCTTCTGGAAAATCTGGTTCGGCATAATTATCTGCAGGATGGTTAAACCAGACTTGCTCTATCACATTGCCTGGATAAGATTTATTTTTTACATTCATAGTGCTCTTCACATCTATTTCTCCAAGCGTCTTTCCAACTGCTTCTAATGCTCTCTTATGTACTTTCTCCTTCGTATTATAGACACTACTCAAATCATTCTTCTCCTCCAATACAATGAACAACAAATGTTAAATATAGTATATCAATGACTCTGACAATGTGTAGCCGAAGCAACATTTAATGTAACTCTGTTTAAAGAATTTTCTCTCTGAATGACTTTCTTTCGGCCTGCTTAGCTTTGTATAATAGCTCCTCTTCATTTTTGTAAAGCATTTTAGGTTTTTCCCCCTTCGTAATAGAAAAGCCGATACATTGTATCGGCTAAAAGGTCAATTCCAATTGAACAGTTCTTTGTTCAAGCTTTTCTATTTCTTCTATTCGTTTTCCCATGGTTTCAATCAATCCTACGACTAAGGCATTTCCCATGCAGAAGTATCTCATGCGGTCAGTCATGCCAAATGTCCAATTGTCAGGAAATCCATTTAGTCTTTCGCATTCAATAGGTGTCAAAAGGCGTTTCCTGCCATTTACTTCTACAATATGTGTACTTCTGTTTATGGATCCTTCACTTGTTAACATTGTTCTTCCCGGTTTGTCCAATTCGTCAGTGGGAGACATTCCCCCTTCTGAAAAATTATATTTATGGCCGCTAGCAGAAACACGTTCAATTCTTTTTGGGCCTCTCAAATAACGGAACTTCTCTTCTTCTTCGGGAGTCAAATAAAATTTATCGTCTACAAGCTCTTCTTCTATGAGTATGTCAGACAATGGAGTAGGCTTCTTCTGTATTGGGTCTACATGAGCTGTAAAGACTTCTCCATCTCTCATAATACCAGCTGTATGGAAGGTATAAGAAAATGAATCGGATATTTCAACAATATCCTCCGGAAGAGTGACTGAATCCATTCTATCTTTATACGGGTCTTCTTTTACAGGGAATGATTCAGCAAAAAAGCCATGTTTAAACACAATATCATGTTGTTCCAATTCACGTATGTCATTTTCATAAACAATGTCATTCTTATAGGCGAAGATGAATACCCTTCTTCTTCTTTGAGCAAATCCATATTCGGCCGCATTGATTACACGCCATTCCACACTGTAGCCCAAATCCCGGAAAGTGCCTAACATTACAGCAAAGTCACGTCCTCTTTGGGAAGAGGGGGATTTTAACAGTCTATCAACGTTTTCTAAAAGTACATACCTGGGATTCCCATTTTCAAGTGCTCTTTTGATTTCCCAGAAAAGCACGCCTTTCTTGCCTTGGATTCCCTTTTCACCCGATAAAGTGCGGGCTACAGAATAATCTTGACATGGGAAGCCGCCAACAATCAGATCCGGGGAAATCTCCCTAAATAAATCGTCAGAGACTGTCGCTATATCCTCATTACTATGAATACCTGTATGGAAATTTCGGGAATAGCATTCGAACGCATCCTGAGCTTTCCGTGAAGGCTCCCATTGATTTGCCCAAACGGTATCAAAAAGTTGGGGATTGGCCTTTTCCAAGCCTAGACGAAAACCCCCGACACCGGCGAATAACTCCATAACTTTAAGTTTTTCATGTGCCATATTAAGTCCCCTCCGAACAAAGGCTCTCATTATATTATATATTACATCAAGGTACTTTTGTATCTTTTAAATCATTTTAGGTTCTATGATTCGACAAAATTGCGGGATGCAGGTTTTTGGCCATATCTATGAATCGAACTGTCTCGTCAACTGTTTTCTCTAGGTTTTGTCTTATTTCATGTTCCCAAATTCTCTTTATATGCCAATTTCGTTCAATGTAATAGGAAGTTATCTCTGCATCCCTCTCGACGTTCCTCTTGAATTTTTCATCCCAGAACTCTTGGTTGCTTTTAGGCCTCTTGAAATGTTCGGGACATACATGCCAAAAACAAGAGTCTACGAAAATGACGATTTTATATTTCTTTATAGCTATGTCTGGTGTGCCTTTGAGGGATTTTACATTTCGTCTGAAGCGCAAACCTCTTTTCCAAAGTGCGCTAGCGAATAGATCTTCAAGTTTGGACTTCGCCCTGATTTTGCTCATTGTCCTACTACGTTGCTCCTTGGACATTATATCAGTCATCTTTACCATCCCTTTTATGAATTTCAGGAACTGATTAAAAACTGAATTTAACCGTATATGTGTATTGTTCCCTTAAGGAGAGCGAAGAACACCTCAATAGACGAAAGATGGTAAAAAAACAGCAGGGGTACGAAGACTGGAAGATAATTACACTGATTCGTGAACTTTTCGGTTATGAGCGTGAAGTTTTTCCATCAAACATTCATCTTGAAAGCGACGATTTAGGAGGCTTTTCGCAAGTGTGGCTTGCCCAGGGCGAACACTTCGATAGGTCTCTTATTATTGTAAATGCACTTGGCGATTTCCTTTTTTTTCAAGTGTTGCAAGTTACAGGAATATATCTCAAAAGCTTCTTTTACTATTGTTCGGAACAGTTCTAGTATTAATTGTAAAGGATCTTACAGCAAGGCATGTATATTTTAACTATCCCTGTAATAACGCTTTGCTTAAATTAGTTTCCATACAATAGTATAATGGAACTATATATAAGTTATATGAATGCTATTTTTTTCGGTCAAAAACTAGCTATCAGCTTAAAAATATTGAGAAAATAGAGGTGCTATAATGAAACTTTTAGAACAGCATTTCGATCTATTTAATAGAGAACACTTCCTGTTTACCAAGATAAAAGAATTCATACCAGAGCAAAATGACAGCATTAAGGACGCTTATAAAGATTCTTGGCAACATTGGAAGACTATTGTGAATGAGGCATTTAAACAACTAGGTTCTCACTTTGATGAACCAGATACAGAGAACTGGACTAACGGTTGGTCTGTCCGAACCAGATTTTGGACTAGGTTTAAGTATGTAGATAGAGTAAATTCTTCTTCTTGTATTGCTGCAATGATTAATAAAGATAGTTTAAGAGTGTACCTAGAATGGCATGATCACAAAAGTGAGAGTTCACTTAACTCTGTTAAGCAACATAATAAGTGGATTGATCATATTGATTCATGGATAGAAAGTCAAAATATTGACATGAGTGAGTATAGCGTGTGGACCTCTTTAGAAAGTGATTATGAAAAATATTCTACATTAGAGACATTTTTAGAGGATCATGAAATTAGAGAAGAATATAAAAGGATTTTGGAAGATTCAGAAGATGAATGGATAAGGATAGGTAGAGTTTTTGCAAAAGGAGAGGTAATTCAGTGGGAAAATGCTGAGGAAGAAATTGCAAATGTTATACAGGAACTAGAGGGGATATATAAGAAAACTTATGATGTAGATTTTAACAGGAATTATTGGTTGTTCAATGTTTATTACTCTCAAAACCCAGTTGTCTGGGAGAATTGTAAAGCATATGAGGTTGCAGCAATGCAGTATGAAGAAGGGAAGCAAAACCAAGCAGCAGTTACTAGAAATTTAAACCTTATAAAAGAAATCGCTGTCGGTGATTATGTAATCGCTTATACGGGAAACAGAGGTTTCTTAGCTATTGGTGAAGTAACAACGGAGTTTTTTAATGAGGTTGAGGAGAGTAAATTTATTAGTGTAAATGGAGAAAGTTGGCGGCAACGAATAGGTGTTAAATGGTTAAAAATATTAGAGGAACCTGTTGTTTACACTGGAAATGAGTTAAAAAACAGGTTAGGTCTCCAACCTAAGACTGTTATGGGTTCTGCCACTATTTTTAAAATACCCGAAGAAGGTTTCACTTTTGTTCAACAACTAATGAATGGAAAAAAAGAAAGTAGCACTTCCAATCTTAAGTTAGGAGATATTATCCACTCCTACATAACCAACAAGGGCTTTTATTTTACAGAAGAAAACATCAAGAACTTATATCTATCCCTCAAGACGAAACCATTTGTCATCCTGTCCGGCATCTCAGGGACTGGTAAAACAAAGATTGTCCAGCTGTTTGCCGAGAGTGTCGGAGCTACGGAGGAAAATGGGCAATTCAAGTTGATTCCTGTAAGGCCTGATTGGAGTGACGGTTCGGATTTGATTGGCTTTGAGGATATTAAGGGTGAGTTCAAGCCTGGTCCGCTAACGGACGTTCTTGTGGAGGCAAATAAGCCTGAGAATCGAAATAAGCCTTATTTTATCCTGCTGGATGAGATGAATCTGGCACGGGTGGAGTACTATTTCAGTGATTTGCTGAGTGTAATGGAGAGCAGGCAGAAGGTGGACGGAGAGTATGTTTCCGTACCTGTGGTTGATCGCCCTGAGGTTGGGCGGTTGATGCTGCGGAATAATGTGTTCATTATTGGTACGGTGAATATGGATGAGACGACGCATCCTTTCAGTCCGAAGGTTTTGGACCGTGCGAATACAATTGAGTATAACGATGTTCAATTAGCTAATTTTGCTATTTTTGATCAAATGGAGGAACCTCAAGTGGCTGTTGTCTCCAATGAGCAGTTGGCCGGGGAGTATATCACGCTCAAAGATGCGTTCGCTGACCACGAGGAGTTGATCCGCGAAGTGACGGATTGGCTGGTGGAAGTGAATCAGATCTTGGAACAAGTAAAGCTGCATTTCGGTTACCGCGTCCGGGACGAGGTCTGTTTTTACATGATTTACAACGAGCAAGGGCAGTTGATGGATAAAGAGCAAGCGTTTGACCTGCAGCTTCATCAGAAGGTTTTGCCGCGCGTATCAGGGAACGATGCGGATACCGTGAAGGTACTGAAAGAGTTATATGCCTTTTGTACAGGGCATGCATGGAATGAGGAAACTGATGTTCACGTGGTGCGGGAGAGTCGCTTTCCACAGTCCGCCGCGAAGCTTGCGAGCATGATCAAGAAGGCGGAGCATGAAGGCTTCACTTCTTTCTGGATGGGCTAAGGAGTGGTTGCTCATATGAATGAAACGAAGGAATTGCTGGTAGTGGAGACGCCTGACTTTTCACTTTATATGAAGGGTGTTCCGTACGATGAGCGGTATGAGAGTCTCAAGCAATACCGCATGAAAGCCGGTTTGGAGAAAGAGACGATGACGTTTCGTTATGGTGCGCGGCAGTGGGAGAGCATCGAGTTGTATGATGTGGAGACGGATCAACTTGCTTCCTTCGAAGGAAAAGAATTTGCTCCGATCTTTTTCGAAAATCGCGTCTATCAGCTTGTTATCACCCCAAAGACAGACAAGGAGCTACACTTTTATCACGAGCATCCCGGTATTCGTGAGGCTGTCAGTTATGTGGGGAAGAAGCCGCATCAGATCCTGATGGGGAATCTGCAGTTCATGAATGAGGTAGGATTGACTACCTTCTCGATTTATAGCGGACATGAGCAACTGCTGGAAGTTACATTTGAGATTTTTCCATCGAAGCTGAATTATAAAGAGGACTATCTCCGCTTGTTGGATGAGGTCAATGAAGAGATTTATAATTTGGCTTTCCATTTTATCAAAAAGACCTTTCTCGGAGCTTCCACGACCCTTTCAGAAAAACCGTCACCAACGGAGTTTTTCAGGCTGGTGGAACATTACTTCCCATCGTTTTGCCGGGCAATTGATCGTATTGAGGCACAGCCCCACCACGAATTGGTGACAAGCTATGAAAGGGTACGTGCCGATCGCATTAAACGTCTGGATCAAAAGGGAAGGAACTATTTAAGGAAGAATCCTCAGTTGTTTTATGAGGCAAAAAACGGAACTCCGATTGGAGACCGGTCGTTTTTACCAGAGAAAGGGCTGAATGTGAAGAAGTCCCTCTCCTTTGATACAGTAGAAAACCGCTTTGTGAAGTGGATGATGGAGCGGCTTGTGTATCAGTTGATGGATCTGAAGAAGAGAGTCATGAGGCCGAGCGGCCTCTATGATGTGCCAGTGGATGAGGTGCTTGTTGGTAGGATTGATCGCAAATTGTTTCAGTTGAAGAGCTATTTGAAGAAGCCGTTTTGGAAGCGGATGGGTCCGATCAGAAAGAGCGTATTGAATATGGTCATGCAGATGAAACCCGGATACCGTGACGCTTTTCGAATTTATTTGATCATCAATCGGGGACTGGCTCTCCAAGGTGAGTTGTTAAAAATGTCCGTAAAAGATGTTGCGACTTTGTATGAATACTGGACCTTTCTCAAAGTGGGGCAGATTTTACGGAAGAAATATGAAGCCGTTGATCAAAGTGTGCTGCAGGTAACGCAGGGTAAGTTGTTTGTTAATTTGCTACAGAATCAGCGAGCGAATCAGGTGTTCAGGCATCCCCAGACAAAGGAGAAGATCACTTTGTCTTTTCAGAAAAGGACGGGAAACCTTCCTACTGTTCCACAAAAACCGGATATCATGTTGGAGATTGAGAAAAAGGGCAAGACGTATTCGTATGATTATATCTTTGATGCAAAATACCGGATCGATTTTTCCCGGGAAGACCCTGGACCACTGGAGGAAGATATTAATACAATGCATCGTTATCGTGATGCTCATGTGGTCAAGCAGGGAGGTCCTTACGAGCGTTTCGCTTTTGGCGCTTATGTTCTGTTCCCTTGGCAAGATGAAGATAATTATGAGAAGCATCCATTTTACCAAAGTATCAATAAGGTAAATATTGGTGGATTGCCATTTTTGCCTGGTTCTTTCAAGCTTGTTGAGCGATTGATTGACCGATTGGTGGAGAGCAACCCGGAGGAGTTGCAGGAAGAGGGCATCCTGCCGCAAGGCTCCATCTCTTATTGGGAATCCCAGTTGGATGAGAAGGTGCTGGTTGGTTCGGTGAGTGATTCAGATGCTTATTTGCGATTTAAACAGGGGCGCTATTTTGAAATCGAGGCTAGCCAGTTAAAAGGGGACTGGCAAAAGTCGAAGTACCTTGCGCTATACGTCACGCAGGAGGCGGCTAATACAAGTGGTGCGGAAAATGGCATTCAGTTTTATGGAGAAATAGCTGACGTAGAAATTTTGGATGGATTCGGTTCGGAAACGCTCGTCCAAATTTTTGTTGATCGCTGGGAAACATTAGACCAAACCATCCGACCTGTTGGCTATGGACTTCAAAGCTATATGTTAACAACGAAAAATATGTTGGATCAGGCAAAGGAGCTGCCGGAGCTGTTCATGAAGTTTGGAGAGGAAGTAAAGCTATGGCGAATGCTCAGGCGATTGACAACGAAGGTTCGGACGAAGCTTGATGAGGAGCTTGTTGACCGAGCAAGGAAAATCCAGGCCTATCAAATCGGGCATGACTCCGTGGTGATTGACCAAGGAGCGCAGGAAATTCAGGTGTTGCATGGAAATGAAGTCCGACAGCGGTTGTCGCTGGAAATGTTGGAGAGGCAGCCTAGCCAGGTGTTTAAGGTGATTAGAGGGGAGATATTTAGGTAGTTGGCTAAACAGTAGGTGTGACAACCCATTTTAACTCTAAATTTGTTGAGAGCCCTGAAAGGGCTCTCAAACTTTTAGGTCATTGGTTAACTTCGACGCCTTTTGCCGCCAACCACTTTATGTATAGCTCTTATTTCGATCATACCATTCGCTTGTAACAAAGTAACTAGCGCCATTAATTGTAATGGGTTTTGCATAATAGCGTGGATAATGATTCACTAAGCGCTGTTCCCCAAGGTTCTGAGAGTTACCTCTTTAGAAATGTCATGCAGGTCATGCACCTGAAATATTCCAATCAAAGATTGCTTGCTTTTTGAACATATTGTTTGATTTTTCGGTTTGCTGTTGTTTGACTAATACCTAATGCCTTACCGAGTTTAATACTGCTGGGATATTTCTTATACATTTTGTTAATGTACTCACTTTCTATAGCTTCCATGTATTCACTAAGTGTCAATTCCTGTTTTTGTTTTTCAGCGTCATTGAAACTACTATCTGCCAAAGTAATAATTTCATTGTTTGATAAAATCATTGTCTTCTCAATATAATTTCGAAGCTCCCTTATATTCCCCGGCCACTGTTGTTGGCTCATCCATACCTTCAATTCTTCAGAAAATGACTTATTTAATCCATGCTTTAGATTAAGCTCCTCCGTAAATACATCAATAAGAGTTTTTATTTCGTTCTTTCTCTCCCTAAGAGGCGGAATATCGATATTTATTACATTGATACGAAAAAATAGATCTTCACGAAATTGCCCTTTTGTTACCAAGTCCTCAAGGTTCCTGTTGGTTGCACAAATAATCCGACAATCGACATATACTTCCTTATCACTTCCTAAACGGGTTATTTTTCGATTTTGCAATACAGATAATAATTTGACCTGTAAATGATATGGAAGCTCAGAAATCTCATCTAATAGGATAGTCCCGTTATGAGCCAGTTCGAAGTATCCTTTTTTACCTCCTGTTTTTGCTCCTGTGAATGCACCTTCCTCATACCCAAACAATTCAGATTCCAGAAGGGTTTCAGGTATCGCACCGCAATTCACCTCGATAAAAGGCATGTTTTTACGAAAAGACCTTTCATGTACTACCTGTGCGAACCTCGTTTTGCCCACTCCGGTTTCTCCCCGAATGAGTAGCGTTACATCTAAGTCAGCGACCTTTTCAACTAGATTCATTAATTTTTCTTGATGGTCATAAAATAAACCTTTTTGTTTTTTTAAGTTCTCTAACTCTTTTTCATATAAAGAAATGGTTTTGGCAACTTGATTATTCTTTTCTTTAAGCATTTCCAATTCTGTAATGTCCCTCGAAAAACTTAACACATTTGCAAGAGCCCCGCATTTATCAAAAATTGGGTAAGCTGCAACAAGCACTTTTTTGTTTGTTCTTGTATATTGAATCCTATTTTCAATGGTTTTACTTTTCAATACAATAATTGATACAGAGGGGTTCAGTATGCCTTTTTCTTCTAGGTCATATACTGTCTGTCCAATTAGGTCCTGAGAGTCGACCCCGTATAAATCTGCAGAAGCAGGACTGACATCCGATACAACACCCTTATGGTCTATAATAAAAATTTCATCGAAGGAATAATTGATAATCCCTTTTAGGAGGATGGAGTCCAATAGTAAACACCCTTTCTATAAAGGTAGTCAATTTTGATTATACTATATTTAAAATTAACTAGGTATTGCATATCATTTGAATATATAAAATATTCATAAATGATGAGGTGTTGTGCATGTAATGAATAGCCAATTCTATGTTGCTATAGATGGACGATTCATAATGCAGAATAGCAATCGTTAGTAAAAGGGTTAACGGCAGTGCGGAGTCATAATCAAAAATGATTACATTTGGTAGGGAGAGTACCCTGTTAGTGGGAATACGATTTGGAACAAAACTTGCACTTAATAAATACTAAATAAAGGAGGCAGGTTGATGATTAAGAATAAAAAATACGCACCTATTGATTCTCAAGTCTATCCAAGATTTAGCGGGATTAAGACATTTATGAGGCTTCCGCATGAAACGCAGGAAAAAGCAGTTGACTTTGCTGTTGCTGGTGTCCCTTTTGATACTGGGGGAAGTTTTGCAGTAGGTACGAGATTTGCGCCAGAAGCTGTTCGGTCTATGTCGTCTTTAATCCGGCCATATAACCCCGGATTGGAAATTGATATTTTTAAGTATTGTTCTGGTATTGACTATGGTGATTTTGCCGTAAATCCAGGATATATTGAAGAATCCTATCAACAAATTGAAACTCAATTAGGGACGCTTCTAAATAATGATATAACCCCCATTTTAATTGGCGGTGATCATTCAGTTTCGTTGCCTCATTTAAGGGCAATGGCCAAAAGATATGGAAAAATAAGCCTTATTCAATTTGATTCGCATGGAGATACGTGGGATTCCTATTTTGGAAAAAAATATACCCATGGAACTATGTTCAGGCGGGCGGTAGAAGAGAATATTGTAGACCCATTTAAATCTATACAGATCGGAATGAGGGGCAGCCTGTATGGACCTGGAGACATTGGGGACGCCGAAAATCTGGGTTATAAAGTGATTACCACTGAAGCGCTTAGAGGCATAGATCCGGTTAGGCTTGGTGAAATAATTAAAGAAAGAGTAGGTGACGGTCCGGCCTTTGTTACTTTTGATATTGATTTCTTAGATCCGGCTTATGCTCCGGGAACAGGCACTCCAGAGATTGGTGGATTCAGCACTTTTGAGGCGCAACAATATATTCGGACTCTTAAGGGGCTGAATATAAAAGGCTTCGATGTAGTAGAGGTTCTTCCGGATCGGGATCCTTCTAAGATTACTAGTCTTGCTGCTGCAAATGTATGCTTTGAGTTCATTTCATTGATAGCCTTTAATAAAAGAGAGGCATCTGGTACATACAAAAAATAGATTAGAATGAATAAACGGTGTCTAATAATAAAGCTATTTTCCTCTATTGGGAATACAGACCTTATCAAAAGATTTACGTTATACGCTCAAAAATATTAAACATGTGCGTAAAAACCTCACTGATTGCAGTAATCATTCAAGGAATGACTTTTAAGTTGAAACTATGCGTAAGAAGAAGGCAACGGTCTTCGTAAAAGCTTCGCCACATGCATTTTCAGGCAAATGGGTGGGACTGCTGAGCCATTGTGAGATGTTAAATTGACTAGTTGGAGGGTATCTAAAATGAGGAAAATATTAACGGTTATGGTTTTTCTATCATTACTTTATTTAACCGCATGCAGTGGTAAGGTTGCTAATAATGATCAATCAGGAGCTTCCTCAAAGGAACTAGTTGTTGTTGATTATGGAGGGGCAATGTCTGAGGCCATGCAAAAATCAAAATATGAGCCATTCGAAAAAGAGAACGATGTTAAAATTACCATTGTTTCCCCTACTGATGTTGGAAAACTAAAGGCAATGGTTGATGGTGGAAATGTTGAATGGGATGCAGTAGTGGCCGACAGTGACATTGCACTCCGTTTAGAACAAGAGGGCCTGCTTGAAGACTTAGACTTTGACATAATTGATAAATCAGGTTTTATGCCGGAACTAGTTACAACTTCTTCGATCGGCAATGAACTTTACTTCACAAATATAGCCTATAATACAGATGTTTTTGATGAGGACAATCATCCAAAAACCTGGAAAGAGTTTTGGGATACGGAAAAATTCCCTGGTGGCCGCACTCTGCATAAAAGCCCTATGGGAACATTAGAGATTGCACTTCTTGCTGACGGTGTTTCCCCTGATGAACTATACCCATTAGATGTAGAGCGCGCTTTTAAAAGCTTGGATAAAATCAAAAGTGAAGTAAAAGTTTGGTGGGATGCTGGTGCTCAACCTGCTCAATCACTCGCAACAAAAGAGGTAGTCCTGGCTGCTGCTTGGAATGGCCGCGTTTCTGCGGCAAAAGCTGGGGGAGCACAAGTTGCGAATGAATTTAACGAAGCGCTTGCAATGGCCGATTCATGGATCATCCCGAAAGGTGCTCCCAATAAAGATTTGGCACAGAAATTTATTTCTTTTGTCTCACAGCCTGAACAGCAGGCAGAATACTCTAAGCTCATTGATTATGCACCACCTAATGAAAAGGCATTGGATCTATTACCAGACGAAATAAAGGAAAATATCGGACGTTCTTCAAAGGATGCAGAGAATCAAATTACTGTTGATATTGAATATTGGGCAAAGAATTTTGAAGAGATAAATGAGAAATTTGACAATTGGTTATTAAGCAATTAAGAGCAAGCTATAGTGTAACAAATTAACTATAAATTACAGAATTTTTTCAACCATTCCATTGAACATATTGGGAGATATCGACTTGGAATTCTTCATGTCCAGTGGTCTTGGGAGACTTCTTTAAATATGGTTCATGAAGTTTGCTGACAGAAAAAAACAATATAGGGGAGGATAAGGTAATGCCTCAACGCGAAATTTTAGTTCCTGGCGGTTATGGAAGAGCATTTCAGGTTTCTAAGGGCGAGTTTATAACCGTTACTGACATAGAAGGGAAGCAAGTTGCGGATTTAGTAGCATTTAGCCCAAATAATTTTGATAGGTATTTGTCAACAGCACAGACTAGAATAATGTTAGGCAAGATGCATGTAACAAAGGGAGATTGTTTATATAGCAATTATAAAGAGCCATTGCTGGAAATTATAGAGGATACTGTAGGGGTTCATGATACACTTTATCCATGTTGTGATCGTGAAAGGTATCTATACGGATTCGGTGTAAGCGAACACAGAAACTGCAGGGAAAACTTTGTAGAGGCGTTTGAGGCATATGGGTTAAAATACTCGCATGTTCCAGATCCCTTAAACCTTTTTCAGAACACACCCCTAAACGATGATGGAACATTTGGGGCAATTTTAGAGCCGAAATCTAAGGCTGGGGATTACGTTGTTCTAAAGGCACACGAAGATTTGCTTATCGGTCTTTCTGCGTGTCCAATGGATCTAACACCTCTTAATGGGGGAGAGATTACTGATATAAAAGCACAAATAACAAACGGCTTATAAAGGAGGGGAACAATTACCTGGATGTAGACTACCGATACCTTATTGGCGGAGGCTTGCAATCCATCAAAGGTATTAATAAAACTGTTGAAAAAGCTTATTAGGGTGAAGAAGCTTTTCAAATGCTGTGAAAAGATCTTATATGTCATTTATCCATTAATCCGGTAGAGAGATCTACCGGATTTTGTGATGTGCCCCGCAATCACAAAATCTAAATGGTTTAAATCCACTCAGCATGTTTGCCCTTTAATGTGCTGAAGCCGAACAGAGATCCTTCATCGATAAATGAGTAGGATTGATAGGGTTGTCCTCTGTGAAGGGGTATCTGAAAGGTCTGCTGGTAAAGTCCGGCCCGTAACAAGATGTGATGTGAACCAGAGGTGGCGGAGAAAATAGGTGAATCGCCCATAAATAGGGGAAGCTTATGCGTAAAGCATCCCCTATAGGAAAACGATTGTACCACTTTCCATTAAAAGGGAGCATGTTGAATAAAGCCCCCTTAATTTTTTACAAAAAAGAAGGTCGAACCAAGTTTCGAAGAATCAAAAGAACTGTATAGGCAGCGTTATTGCTGGTTAAGGGAAATACAAAAAGCAACCAAGCAAGATACTGCTATAGTCTGTGTGCCAGACCAGTTGCTTTAACGGGTAGTCGATTAAGTAAAAATACATAAGGTGATATGCGAATAAACAAGGGGATAAATAGATGCCGAGTATTCATCCCCTTTCTCAAAAGTTAAAAAGGCCCTCACTGAGGTTAATTTCGGCCTAACCGCTCTACTAAAGTTTTTCCACTTGGAGCTTTTCCATTTAATTCTGCTTTTTCATCTATGCGAGAAAGGCCGGATTGGACAAAGCGTACGCCCATCCATCTAAATGGCTCAGGCTCCCACTTCTTTGATTTGTGTTGGACCATTGGCAATTTAGTTACTTCGGTCTGTTGCTCTAATAGAAGGTCAGACATAATTCTTCCGCCGAGGTTTGTTGTCGATACACCTTGCCCGGCATATCCCCAAGCACTAGCGACCTTTGTCTTTTTGTTATATAAAAAATTGGGCGTCCAGTCTCTCGTAACACCGACTGGCCCTCCCCAGTCATGCGTAAAACTAATGCCCTTTAAGGAAGGAAACCATGTATAAAGCCTTTCTTTCAAGGCATTATGTGTTTTTTCGTGCCGATCAAAAGCGTTGCTGATCTTTGATTTGTATTGGTAGGGCTGACCTCTTCCTCCAAAAAGAATTCTTCCGTCAGCCGTCCGCTGCAGATAGTCTACCGAGAGGCGTGTAGAGCCTACAGTTTCCCGGCCACCCCATCCAATGGAGCTCCATTGCTCTTCTGTTAATGGCTCAGTAAGCGTAATAAGTGAATACATGGGAATTAGATTGCGTTGATAATTCCGCATTTGTGTCATATAGGCTTCTCCTGCCAAAACGATGGCATGTTTGGCATTGACAGCCCCATTGCGGGTGACGAGTTTAGGAGACTTTCTTCCATTACCCTCAACGACTTTCACGACCTCTGAATTCTCGTAAATCTGCACTCCACGCTGTTCGAGAGTTTCGGCCAATCGCCTTACCAATTTACCAGGATTAAGCACGGCGGAAGTTTTGGATAATAGGCTGCCGGATGCCCCGTTAATTCGAACCCGTTGATCTGTCTGCAACTGGTCAAGCAACTGGAAATGCTCCTCTAGATCCAGCTTTTGATAGGTGGCCATTGCTTTTTCCAATGTAAGAAGATGGTGGTCTCCTCGTGCGATTTGCAGCGATCCGCCTAATGTCCAATCTGCATTGATATTTTCTTTTTCTATAACTCTTTCAATTTCTGTCACAGAGTCAAACATGGACAATTGTATTTGGCGGGCGATATCTTTTCCGTATCTTTTTATACAGGTGGCGGGACTGACCGAGAATTTTGATGAGCACCAGCCGCCATTTCTGCCTGATGCTCCAAAACCAACGCAACCTTTGTCCATAATGACGATTTTGAGTGAAGGATCTTTTTCGAGTAAGTAGTAGGCGGTCCATAACCCTGTGAAGCCTGCTCCCATAATGGCGATGTCTGCGGTTATGGATTCTTTTAACGTCGGACGCTCTTTAATATCGTCTTTTGCTGTATCCAGCCAATAGCTAATGGCGTTTCCGCTATTTTCTTCTTTCATCCATGACACCTTCTTCTATGGAGATGGTTAAATATTTGATGTGGAGGCTTATTGGAGCATCCACTCTTGAAATCTCTGGTTCACTTCTTCAAAGTTTTCAGCCCAGTACTCCTCATTGACTGGAATTTGCTTTTCAGCCATTTCAGGTGATTGGCCAAGTCTTTGTTTGACCTCATCAGGAAGCATTTCAATGGCTTCTTCATTGATTGGGGAGTAATCAATGTTTTCAGCAAAAGCGGCCTGTGGTTCTGCTCTTGTAGCAAAGTTAATAAACTCCATAGCCAACTCTTTATTTTTGCTTCCTTTCGGAATAGACCAGGCTTCACTGTTCAGCAGGGCTTGATTATATTCAATGTCTACAGGAGCCCCATCATTTTTGGCAGCTGTAATACGTCCGCTCCAGGCAGAGGAAGCTGCAACCGTTCCAGAGGATAACATTTCAGCTGGCTGGGCTCCCGCTTCCCACCATATAACGTCTGTTTTGGATTTCAGTTTGTCCAGACTTTTAAAAGCACGGTCGATATCAAGCGGATAGAGGTCTTCCGGCTTAACGCCATCGGCCAAAAGGGCAACTTCTATCGTATCGTATGGACGGTTGCTCAACGCGCGTGCCCCGGGGAATTTATCCGTATCCCAAAACTCTTCCCACGTTTTCGGATGGCTACCGTTAGGGAAAGCTTCTGTATTATATGAGATAGCAGTAGAATACATCTCTGCGCCTACATAAAACTCTCTTGCCATGTTGGGGAATACCCCTTCTTTGCTGACCACGTCATAATCGATTGGTTCAAACATGTCTTGCTCTATTGCCTGTGCAGCCCACATGGATCCCACATTAGCAACATCCCATGACACATTTCCTCCTTCGACCATCGCTTTATATTTGCCATAATCGGTAGGAGTTTCTACTTGAATTTTGACACCGAATTCTTTTTCAAAAGGCTCGAAGATGGAATCTTCCCGAGCTTCGGTGATGGCTCCCCCCCAGTCGGCGATGACTAATGTTTTAGCCTTTTCCTTACCGCCGCTGCTTTTTTCGCTGTTTCCACATGCGGCAATCATAGAAATCACGACTACCATTGCACCTGCCATGAATACTCTTTTTAGCATGAGACCACTCCTGTCTTATATTTTTTGTTCCTTGCAACCTCTGCATTTAAGGCAATATAGCCTTGCAGAAGGTATATGACAACGATGCTTACGTTGAAGGTGGGTGAGATAGCAGCAATCGTTGGTTCAACCTGTGTACGGAGACCTCTCACATTTTAACGCAAGATTTTGATGTTGATTCTGCCTAGAATACGGTTATGAGCAATTCATTGATAAAATAGAAAGGCAAACAATGCTCTTTTATAAAGATAAGTGTCATTTTGTCAATAGTATTCTAAATATTATAAAAAGTAAATGTATAAATTTAAAGAGGAGTCCTATTAAATATATAGGCATCTTAAATAAATAATAATTTATTTAGTTAATTGTGGAATGTATCCTTCAATTATTCTATTGCTTGGAGAGAATCTAGCACGTCATTAATTAGTATATTCATGCATGAAATTATAAAAGGTTAAACCCAAACAAATATGGCGACAAGGAGTAATGGCTTCATATCCACTAGGTAAAAAGGGCGGGTCTTGGCACGCTGCCATTTAATAGAGAGAAAATTTAAGAAGGGAGAAGACAATAGGATAAAACGATTAAACAATCTTTAAAGTTAATGAATTCCTTGAACTGCAACAATAATATCCAATATAAGAAAAAGCAATATCCAGAGAACTTTTAATAGGTTTAAAGAAAAGAAAGGACCTGAGCGGTCCTTATTCACCCTCTTCAAGGAGGGGAACTTTCAATCATCGGGAAATTAACGGTCTATTTAACTTAAGTGTACAAATTATCAATGCTTGAAAAGTATCTATAAGCCTTTACGGAAAACTCTAACGCTAAGCGATTTGGAGAGGACAAGAAGTCCTTGCCTAAAAGATCTTGGAGCTTGTTGATTCTATGATAAAGTGTTTGGCGAACGACAAATAGTTTCTGTGAAGATTCCTTGTAAGAGCCATTATGATCAAGAAATACTTCTAATGTAGTTAAAAGCTCTAGCCTGGCCTTAGGCTCTAACTGCAGAATTCTTCCTAAATGAGATTGGATAAAGGATTCTAATTGTTGTCTGTTTTGAAGTTGAAACAGTATTTCATAGATCCCGATATCTTCGTAAAATAAATCACTGGCAATATTAGATTGCCGTAATTCAATGACACGCTTAGCTTCTATATACGATTGAGATATTTCTGATACACTGTTATAGTTCTTACCGATTCCCACATAGTATTCATTATTTAATAATTTTTGGAGTTCCTCGTCTTCAGTAATGAGCTTCAAAGCTTTTTCATACTTTGCTTTATTATCGGAAGCTTTATTCCTTGAAATCATGAAAGAAATGATACTGATTTCATTTTCTCTAACTGAAATTAATGGAAACAAGTTATATCTCTTAAAGATTCCCCTGATTGTTAAAGTGATTCTTAGCTTCGTTTCATTCCATTCATGCCAGATTTCGTCATTTATTTCGTTCATAATGAAAACAATCACTCTGAAAAAAGAACTTTTATATGAGAAAGGCAATAATGAATCAAGTCTATTATAATCATGAAAACGGTCATGCAAAAAACCTTGAACCACTTCGACCTCGGTATATTGCTTTCTTTCCTCTGCCATTTCGTTTCTTAAGGTAATTTGTGAAACCGCTAAACCTGCATGGTCCAAAACGGTGTGTAAAAAATCCGAGCTTCCTTCTTGGGTTAATTGTAGAAATAAATAACCTGGTGTTCGGCTAGTATTTTCAACCTTTGAGCAAATGAAATTATTGTCTTCAATTTGAATGTAATGATCTTTCAAGCCGTGTTCATGAATGTAATCAATCATTTTTCTCTCAATACTTTTTGCATGAGGAGGATAGTAAACAGATGAACTTCCTGGCTGAATATAAAAAGCAGGCGTCTTAAAATAATTATGTAATTCTTCAAGAATTTTCAATATGCCATTGGGTAACAGTGATAGAGCATTAAATTTCTTTGAGAGTGTATACAGGCTATTTAATATTTGGTAATGATTATTAACCATTAATCTGTGTATGTCCTGGGTGATATCAACGAATTTTACTATGTTAGGGAAGGTGATGATTGGTGTGTTTTTTTCATTTGACAACTTTATGATCTCGGGAGAAATATCTCTAAATTTGTTTCCCAGTTCAATGCATATGGCGGCCACATTTTTTTTTATCAGCTGTTCGATAAATGAAATATTTGCATAAGGTTCGGAATCTAGCCCAATTCCAGTTGTTAAAATTAACTCCCCGCCATTAAGGTAGTTAATAAACTTCTCGCTTTCTATAATGTGTGTCCACTTTACCGCATTATTTAATCCCATCTTTCCGGAAATGACTTTTACATTTTTAAATGAATCCCTTTTCAAAATATCATTCACAGTAAATTCAAGATGATTATTCAACTGAATTGATCCCTCCGGTTAAAAATAAACAAATAACTTTTAACATATTGTTAAAAAGAATTATTAGAATTATATGTATAATTGTACACAATCCCATAATTTATTGTCAAAGTGTCGAGAGGAGGGCTAGGATGGAGTGCAACTCGTATTGGGCAGCCTCTTTTAGACAAACACAAAAGAGAGCTGAACTAAGCGGTGAGAAACATACGGATGTAGCCATTATAGGAGCAGGTTTTACCGGCCTTTCATCATCCTATTTTTTACAAAAAAGCGGTTATCAAACGATTGTGCTTGACCAAGGACCTGTTGGAGGAGGGGCCAGCGGCAGAAATGGAAGTTTAATGTTGGTTGGATATAAGCACAGTCTTGTAAATATTGCTAACCGGTTTGGTGTAGAAACAGCAAAAGAAATGTTACAAATCTCATTGGATGGGATTGAGCTGGTGAAAAGTATTACTCAGGAACACAATATTGAGTGTGAACTTGAGAACAATGGAAGTTTTTATGCAGCTTTTAAGCCCGCTCATTTTGAGAATTTAAAAAGAGAACAAGAATTTATGACAGAAAAATTGAATTACGAAAATACTGTTGTTGAGGCAAACGACATAAAGCAAGAATTAGATACAAATCTATATCATGGAGGTCTTGTGGATCCGAATAGTTATCACTTTCACCCACTTAAATATGCTGTAGGTTTAGGTGAATTAGTAGAAAGTGTAGGAGGAGCCATCTATGAAAATTCAAAAGTAATCTCAATAGACAAAAAGAATCAAATGTTTTACTTAACCACTCCTAATGGAAAAGTTGTGGCCAAGGAATTAGTTATCGCTACAAATGGGTATACGACTTCGATTACAAAACAACTAGCTAGGTCTATCATACCGATGAATAGCAATATGATTGCCACCGAGCCATTGGATGAAACAATTGCCAAAAAGCTGATACCTAAAAAACGTGGGGCTTTTGATACTAAAAATTTACTATATTACTTTAGGTTATCTTCTGATAACCGTTTGTTATTTGGCAGCAGGATAGCGGGCCCTCAAAACGACATTTTATATGAAAAGCTAAGACAGGGTATGCTCAACGTATTTCCCCAGCTAAAGGAAAGTAAAATTGATTATAAATGGGGCGGGAAGTTGGCAGTAACAAGAAGTATGTTCCCACATGTAGGAAAAATGGAAGATGGCGCACACTTTGCATTGGGATACAGCGGGCATGGCGTTTCACTCTCAACATTAATGGGGCAGATCATTGCTGAAAATATAGCTGCTTCAGATAGAGAAAAATGTAGTTTGGAGAAATTGCCGCTTAAAGAAATACCATTCCTTAATCAAAGGGGACTAATTTTAAATTTGGCAACAAATTACTTTAGATTAAAAGATTTAATATCATAACAAGAAAAACAGGAGGTAACATGAATGACTGAAGAACTTAAAATAAGAAAGTTGTACACTGTGATGGATGAGGTGCTGAGTGAAGGAGACCTTACTTTGGAAACTCCTATTAAAAGGGCTGTAGCTATTGCTGTAATTAAGAACCCTTTTGCCAACAGTTATCAAGATGATTTAAGTACACTATCAAACTATGGAGAACCCTTAGGAGAACTGCTTTCAGCCAATGCTTTAAAGGGATTAGGCATCAGCGATGGCTCCGAAGTTGAAAGTTATGGAAAAGCAGTTATCGTGGGGTTAAAAGGTGAAATAGAACATGGACATGCGATTATCCATCCGAAGATTGGTGCTCCATTTAGAAATGCCATAGGAGGAGCGGACAAAGCGCGAGCGGTTATCCCTTCAACTGGAAAAATAGGAGGGCCAGGGACATCGATTGACGTGCCGGTTCACTATAAGGACTCCGAGTGGGTCGTGACTCATGCTGATACGATTACTGTAATGGTCCCAGATGCGCCTTACGAGGATGAAATTCTTGTCGCTTTGGCGATTACAACTGGCGGACGGCCGAATGCTAGAATACCAGGATTGCAAAAAGAAGCAGTGCTGTAAAAAAATAGCGATTATAAACAGTCTTTTCTACAAAATAGGATTGACTGTTTTTTCTTTAAAATAATTACCAGAAGCAAAAGGAGGGGGAATAGTAAAAATTTATTGAAATTAACATTTATTTATAATATTATGTATACACGAAAGTAATACAGCGAAAAACACATCCTTTGTTCATTTTTTTAAAAGTTAAACAAAAAAATGTAAGCGTTTTACTATAAGGGCTGTGCATTTTAAATTTCAAATAAATCTTAAAGTCTTTTAAATATTAAGGGAGGTCAAACCTAATGGAAAGCAATTTAAAGGTGGAAAATGTCACGAAGTATTATAAGAAATTCAAAGCGGTCGACAATGCGAACCTAACTGTAGAACAAGGCGAATTTTTTACAATCCTGGGCCCCAGCGGCTCGGGCAAGACAACCCTATTAAAATTAATAGCCGGTTTTGAGGAAATCAGTTCAGGGACCATTATGCTAAGGAATGAAAACATCTCATCTAAGAAGCCTTATGAACGAAATATCGGAATGGTGTTTCAAAACTATGCCCTCTTTCCACACATGACAGTCGCCGAAAATATTGCTTATCCACTGAAACGCCGTAAAGTAAAAAAACAGGAAGTAAAACAAAAGGTGGAAGAAGTACTGAAAATTGTTCATTTAGAACAGTACGCCAATCATTATCCAAACCAAATGAGTGGAGGCCAGCAACAGCGAGTGGCCTTGGCCCGAGCGATTGTTTTTAGTCCGCCGCTTCTTCTGCTGGATGAGCCGTTAAGTGCATTGGATAAAAACTTGCGCCAGCGTATGCAGATTGAAATTAAGAGTATCCAGGAAAATCTGGGTATCACCACCATTTCCGTTACCCATGACCAGGAAGAAGCATTGACAATGTCCGATCGAATTTGTGTCATGAACAATGGAGGAATTGAACAGATTGATACACCTGAAAACTTATACAAATATCCTAAAAATAGATTTGTTGCCGAGTTCATCGGTGAAATTAACTTATTGAAAGCGGTATTGATAAAAGAGGAATCAGGCTATGCCAATTTCCAACTGTCAAATGGTCAAGTGGTGATAAACCAAACAAGGGGCCAGACCCTCGATACAAAATCCTACTTGATTGCTTTGAGACCAGAGAACATTCAACTTGCGGAAGCAGGAAAAGATTTGAAGAACAAACTTCAAGCCAAAGTGGAATCCGTCATATATGTCGGGGAGGCATTGATTGTCCTTGCGCGGACGAAAGAGGGAGAAGAGTTGAAAATAAAAGTTCCATCATTATTATCGCATGCCATTTTGCCGGGCGAAGAATTGGCCATTGGCTGGAATCCGCAAGATGCAACCATTTTAAAAGATGAATCGGCTGCCGCCGAGAGCGCTCTATTACAAGTGGCATCTTCTTCAAACTAATAAATATATAACAAAGGATGTGATGTGAATGATTGAGGCTAAGCAAGAAAAGCAACCAATGTCCGTTTATAGTGTTCCAACGCCAGGTATTTTTACAAGAATTCCAGGTTTGAAATGGCTGCTTGTTGTTATACCGATCGTGTATGTTTTTACCTTGCTGCTTTATCCAATGATTGGCTTATTTAAGCTTGGGGTAACTAACAGCGACGGATTTACTCTTGAATATATAAAACACATTTTTTTGAACAAAGTATATTTGGATGTCATTTTGATTACTCTAAAAATCTCGTTTATGGTAACAGTTATTACTTTACTGATTTCCTATCCAATTGCTTATTTATTAATAAGGATTCAATCCAATACATGGAAAAGTATCATTATTGCTTTAGCCATGATTCCTTTTTGGATTAGCCTCCTTGTCCGTACATTTTCCTGGATTGTGATGCTCCAAGACCGTGGAGCCATTAACCAGGCGCTGATGGCGTTAGGAATCATTGATGAACCTATTAAACTATTGTATACGACTACAGGAGTAGTCATCGGAATGGTGCACGTCTTATATCCATTCATGTTTTTTAGCCTTTTTTCTGTAATGAAAGGGATTGACCAACGATTACATCAGGCGGCTGAAGGGCTGGGGGCTCGTCCGCTGACAGCATTTTTACAGATTAATTTACCATTGTCGTTGCCGGGAATATTGGCAGGATCGCTTCTCGTTTTCGTCATGAGCCTTGGATTTTTTGTTACACCGGCTTTACTTGGAGGATCCGGTGAAATGATGATATCCATGGTTATTGAGAACTACATTAACAAAACCTTGAATTGGCACCTGGCATCGGCATTATCACTAGTATTGTTTGTTGTCACCGTTCTTATTTTAGGCTTGGCTTTCCTTGCTTTGCGGAATCACGCTGTATTAAAGGATGTGACGTAATTATGTGGTTAAAAACCATTGTTGCTCTTATACTTAGCGCTTTAACTGCACCGATTCTAATTATTTTTGTTATGTCTTTTACCTCTGTATCCTATTTTCAATTTCCGCCACCCGGATTTTCCGTCAAGTGGTATGAAGCATTTTTTAGTGACGCATCATGGATGGAAAGTCTGTTCCGAAGCCTGCAGATTTCTTTTTTTACTATGATTTTAGCAATAGTCATTGGAACTATTGCGGCTAATGCTGTCATGCGATTGGACTTTCCAGGCAAACAGTTTTTTATGGCGCTTATGGTTGCCCCCATGATTATTCCTGTTATTATCCTCGGTATTGCACTTTATCGTTTTTTTGCTCCGTTGCAGATGACGGGTACTATAACAGGAATGGTTCTTTCACATTCCATTTTGTCTATACCGATTGTGTTTGTCACTGTCTTGGCGAGTTTGAAAGGGATGGACCGAAACTTGGAGCTAGCAGCGATGGGACTTGGATCCACACCTATTGAAGCATTTTTCAAAATAACCGTGCCATTTATTCGGCCGGCCCTATTTTCAAGTGCTCTGTTTGCTTTTCTAATATCGTTTGATGAATTGGTGGTCACTATTTTCTTGGCAGGACCAACAACCAAAACATTGCCTGTTAAGATGTGGGAAGATCTTCGAACCCAGGTGAATCCAACTATTGCAGCCATTTCATCTATTTTGATTATTAGTATAGTTACTATTTATATTCTTCAGGTATGGTTGTCAGAGCGGGCGACCAAAGCAAAAGCCCAATAGGGATAAAATAGAGATATAAATACTGGGAGTGAATTGATTGTTTAAAAAAGTAGTTTTGGCAGGAATTCTATCAACCTTAGCTATATTTACCGCTGCTTGTGGAAGTAGCGGAACGGAAAGCTCTGGAACAGAGGGTGGCAAGAAGGAGACACTGGTCGTTGTTGACTGGGGCGGGGCTGTAACAGAAGCAAGAAAAGATACCATTTTTAAACCGTTTGAAGAAAAGTTTGATGTAAAAATAGAAGTTGAGTCGCCTACCGATTATGGAAAATTTAAGGCAATGGTTGAAGGCGGAAATGTAAATTGGGACGTGGTAAACGTTGATACATTTTGGGGAGAGCAGGCAGGAAAACAGGGACTTGTTGAGCCGATTGATTACGAGGTTGTCGATAAAGAAGACATCCTCACAGAAATGGCCAATGAATATTCTGTCGGAGCTGAAATGTATTCATCTGTGATCGCCTACAGCACAGATGCCTTCTCAGAAGACAACCATCCTAAAACGTGGGAGGATTTTTGGAATGTAGATAAATTTCCAGGGGCTAGAGGGCTTTACAACTCAGCTTATGAAACTCTGGAAATTGCCTTGCTTGCAGATGGTGTAAAACCTGAAGACCTTTATCCTCTGGATGTCGATCGGGCATTTGAGAGCCTGGACAAATTGGCAGCCAAAACAGAAATAGTATGGTGGGATGCAGGAGCGCAGCCTGTTGAACTTCTTTCCACTGGAACCGTAACGATTTCCACGGCTTGGAATGGCCGAATTACAGAAGCCAAGAAAGATAACGCACCTGTAGATCTTCATTATAACCAGGCTACTTTGGCAAGTGAATCCTGGGCGGTTCCAAAAGGGAGCAAAAACAAAGACTTGGCAATGGAGTTCATCAATTTTGCCACTACCGCGGAGGTTCAGGCAGCTTTCTCCGAGACCATAGACTATTCGCCGGTAAACCAGAAAGCGATTGAATTATTGCCAACAGAAGTCCAGGAAAGGCTTGGCCAGTCTCCGGAATTAGCAAAAACTCAAGTAATTATGGACCCTGTATATTGGGCTGAACACTATGATGAAATCAGCGAAAGACTGCAGGAATGGCACCTTAAACAGTAATGGGCGGTTGTATAGAATCTCTTAGTCTGAACTCGTCTAGTTAAAGGGAGGTCAGGCTAACAGCTACATGTAGGGGGGATTTTTATGGATGCAGACGTGGGTGTAATTGGTTTGGGATCTATGGGCAGCATGGCTTTATGGCAGATTGCTAAGAAGGGTGTCTCTGTTATAGGGTTTGAGCAATTTGGAATTGGGCATGACTACTCTGCCGCAGGCGGTGAGTCCAGGATTTTTCGGACCGCATACGGAGAAGGAGCGGAATATGTACCCATCTTGAAGGAAGCCTATAGGCTGTGGAGAGAACTGGAACAGGAATCAGGAAACACTCTGCTCCATTTAACTGGTGCCTTGATGATAGGAGAACCCGACACTCCATTTATGTCTAATGTATTAAATAGTATTCAAACATTTGATTTAGAACATGAAATACTTAATGAAGAGCAATGGAAAAGGCGATACCCGCAACACCGTCTTCTTCCTGGCGAGATGATGATATTAGATAAGCTGGCAGGAGGGCTACGGCCCGAACTGGCGGTAGTATCTGCAGTTAAACGGGCAGAAGAGTTGGGAGCAAAGGTTTATAGCCATTGCCGAGTGGAGAGCATTAGTAATTCAGGAAGTACAGTAAAGGTCTTAGCAAACGGAAAGGAATATCAATTTGGAAAAGTGGTGATTGCTACAGGCCCGTGGACAGGTGTCTTCTTGTCAAATGACAAACGTCAGGTTCACGCTAAGAGATTAGTCATGGGGTGGTTCGCAGCCAAGGATATTAAGAGGTTTCAGCGAAATAACTTTCCCGTTTACATAAGAGAATCGGGAGAAGATAAATTTTATGGCACACCGACATTTGAGGGAAGTATGGTGAAAGCAGCTGTATACCATGATTTTGGCGCTGTTGACCATCCTGATGAGCTAGAGCGTAAAATGATGCCGGATGATCTCGGAATTTTGCGTGAAACTGTACAAAAATACCTGCCGGACCTTTATCCCGAGCCTGTCAGGATAGGCGTTTATATGGATGGTTTTACTGCGGATGAGCATGCTTTTGTTGGCAGTATTGATGAAGAAGACCGTGTGGTTCTTCTGGGAGGGTTTTCAGGGCATGGCTTTAAGATGGCATCCGCTATGGGGAAAATCGCTGCAGACTTATCGCAGGATGGGAAAACGGAATTTCAATTAGGCCATCTTTCCCCAAAAAGGTTTCTTAAAAAGAATCCTGTGTAAAGGTGAGTAAGAGTAAAAAAGAACCTATGGGCAACAAAGTTCATTATTTTTGTACTGAATAGGCAAGAGAAATGTCTGAGGAGCTTTAGCCCTGTTCTATGGGTTAAAGCTCTTTAATCAAGAAGCAGTCTGATCATTTGGACGGATGTTTACTCTAAAAGCGGGAGGAATTGGATTGGGTAAAAAATTATCATTAGAAGACTATGTTTATATTGAGTTAAAAAGAGCTATATTCAATAGGCAAATTCCGTTAAATACACAGCTAAATGAGGAGTTGCTATCAGAGGCCTTTAACGTTAGCAGGACACCCATTCGTTCAGTATTAAAAAGAATGCAGCACGAAAAAATTATCCAAATCATTCCCCGCAAAGGAGCATATATTAATCAGCCAACCTTTCAAGAAATAGAAAACGTCTTTCAATTAAGAATCCTTATAGAAAAAGAAGCTATTAAGATTGCATGCAGTGAAGCAACGGATAAGCAGTTGAATGCTTTAATAGAATTGACTTACGAGGAGGAAGAATTATTTAGAAGCGGTGAGTATGCGGATGGATTAAGGGTTACTTCAGAGTTTCATCAGAGTTTGATAAAACTTACAAAAAATGATTTAATGATCGAGTATAGCCAGGAATTAATCAATATAACGAATATTTATTTGGTTTTTCATGAAACCGCAAAAAAAGAGAGTCCTCGTTCTCCAGAAGAGCATAGAGAGATTGTTAGAGCGATTCAAATGAGAAATGAAAAAGAAGCGCTGAGATTGTTCGATCAGCATATTAAAAGTATCAAAGATAATCTTAATAGAAATAAAAGCGAAAATACCGTTGAATTTGATAAAATATTCAAGCCATACAGTAAACAACCATAGGCACTTGGATTGTTGAGCCTGTGCACGGGAATAATGAGCAAAATAAGGGGGGCCTCTTCATTTGAAGGTATCCTTGCAGACTGCCAATAACCCCTTTAAAAATGTGGTTATCTCCGTTTAACGTTCATCCTTTGATTTCCACATGCAGTAAAGAGGCATTGGCTATAGTAAATATTAAATTTATAAAAACCCCTGCATTTGCAGTAGCATTAAAGTTAGTCTAGTGTCTGTTTAAACGTTCTCCTAGAGTATTGCCTTTTGGAGGAATGTCCTTTGCTTCTGCTCTTTTATCGACTTTTTCAAGGCTGGATTGTACAAATCGTGCGCCGATCCAACGTAATGGCTCGGGTTCCCATTTCCTCGAGGTATGCTGGACCATTGGTAATTCCGTAAGGGGATTTCTCTTTTCATTAATAAGTTGGCTTAATATCCTTCCGGCCAGATTTGTGGTTGAAACCCCTTGCCCGCCATAGCCCCATGCACCGGCAATTTTTGTTTGTGTGTCGTATACAAAATTTGGTGTCCAATCGCGCGTAATCCCCAGCGGCCCTCCCCAGGAATGAGTGAATTTAATATTTGAAAGAGACGGAAACCATTTTTTCACCATCTCTTGTAACATGTCATGAGTCGGTTTGTAGAAGTCAAATTCATCTTTTATTTTGGAAGCATAACGATAAGGCTGACCCCTTCCACCAAAAAGAATTCTTCCATCCGCTGTCTTTTGTAAATAATCTACAGAAAGACGAGTAGATCCTACTGTCTCACGTCCTTCCCATCCTATTGATTGCCACTGTTCCTCAGTCAAAGGTTCCGTTAATGTAATTAATGAATACACAGGGATTAACTGACGGCGAAAATTTGAGATTTGGCTTAAATATGCTTCTCCGGCTAAAACTACTGCCACATTTGCCTTCACCGTTCCATTTGCTGTAACAAGTTCGGGTGATTTCCCCATGCTCCCTTTTTTAACTTGCAGTACTTCGGTCTGCTCAAAGATGTTTACTCCGCGATCCTCTAAAATTTTTGCTAAATGTCTTACGAGCTTTCCCGGATTTAAGACAGCTGAATTTTTAGTGAATACACTCCCTTTGGCTCCGGCAATACGAATTCGCTTCTCAGTTTCATCTTTATTTAAATACTCTAATTCGCTTTTTAACCCCAGATTTTCATATAAAGAAATTGTTTCTTCGAGTGCAGGGAGCCCATAATTGCCCAATGCAATTCCCAACGAGCCCCCTTTTTCCCAGTCGGCATCTATATTTTCTTTTAGAATAATATGCTCTACCTCCGAAACAGTATCTGACATAGCTTGGAACAACTCGCGCGTCTTATCCTTGCCATATCGTTCGATTGCAACGGCTGGGCTGATAGAAAGCTTGGGAGAACACCATCCACCATTTCGTCCGGATGCCCCGAAGCCAGATATCTCTTTTTCTAAGATAGTGATGGATAGTGATGGATTATTGTCCAATAAATAATATGCAGTCCACAGTCCGGTAAATCCAGCCCCAAGTATGGCCACGTCTGTTTTAATGGAGTCATTAAGCGAGGGACGAGGTGATAATCGCTCTTCACATGTCTCCAACCAATAACTTTTTGAATGATAATAGGGGGTTTTAGCATTCTCGTTCATAGGAACACCTCCATTAAATTTTAAAGTTCAATCAATAAAGTTATGAATCTAATTCTGTATCTCATGTGATGCTAGTTTTTCTTTGTATACATAAAATAAAAAATACAATGAATACACAAACCATTTTAAAGCGCTTTCACAAAAGTTGTCAATAATTTTAAAATTTTAAATCAAATCCTGTAAATCTTACAGTATCAACCCTTTTGACTTTAAATTTTCCAGTGTCAGTTCGCTCAACACTTCAAAATAAACACATGGAGGTTAATCGGAATATTGACATGAAGTATACCTTGTTGTTATTATGTAACCGTATACATGCTGAATATTCAAAAATATAAAAAGGAGAATTAAGGGAGGGAGTCTATGAAAGCCGCTGTGTTTTATGGACCAGGTATTCCGATAACGGTAGAAGATGTAGATATACGACCACCCGGACCTGGAGAAGTGCTTGTTAAAATCCATTATAGTGGAATATGTCACAGTGATTATCGTGTTTTGACAGGGGATTGGGAATATCCGATGCCGAAGGTCCTAGGACATGAAGGGGCAGGTACGATAGAAAAAATTGGGGCAAATGTGACAGATTTAAAAGTTGGAGACCACGTTATTTTATCCTGGATTCCAAGCTGTAAAAAATGTTACCACTGTGTTTCGGGAAGGCCCAATTTGTGTGAATCGTACAAAACTAAAATAGAGTCGCATATCTCGCTAAATGGCAAACCTGTTTATCCAGAGTTCCGAGTAGGATCTTTTGCTGAATATGCAGTTGTTCCGGAATCCGGAGCGATTAAAATACGCGACGATATGCCGCTGGATAAGGCCTGCCTAATTGGATGCAGTGTCATGACTGGGGTAGGATCGGTGATTAATACTGCAAAAGTGGAACCTGGTTCTTCTGTTCTTGTTGTCGGTTGTGGAGGTGTTGGACTTTCGATCGTTCAAGGGGCGGCCCTAACTTCTGCAGGCAAAATAATCGTTGCTGACCTAAATGAAGATAAGCTTGAGAAAGCGATTGAATTTGGAGCAACACACGCCATTCATTCAGGAAGACATGACTTGTTAACAGAAGTAATGAGAATAACTGATAATGTGGGCGTGGATTATGCTTTTGAAGCCATAGGCCATGTTAAAACAATTGAATTGGCATATGAGACGATTAGGACAGGCGGCACAGCGGTAATTGTTGGTCAGGCAGCTTCTGGACAGACGGTATCTATTGATCCGTTTGAAATGTCGGACCGCGAAAAAAAGTTAATTGGATGCAATTATGGTTCGGCAAGGCCAGAAATAGACTTCTCCAGGTTAGTTGACTTATACATGATGAGAAAATTGGATGTAGATTCAATGATCTCCCATGTCATTAGTTTGGGAGACATAAATGAAGCTTTTGAGAGAATGGGAAAGGGTGAAGGACTGCGCACAATTATTAAAATAGTGTGAAACTATAACTGGTAATCTATTAAAATCATAAAAAACATTTGCCGCTTTTAAAAAAAGTGATGTAGAAAAAGGTGAAAAAAATGACAATACAAACGAAAAGGCAATACAAAATTTATATCAACGGAGAATGGACGGAAAGTATAGAAGGCCAATACGGTAATGTAGTAAACCCCGCTACAGAAGAAATAATCGCGGACATCCCCCTATGTGGGGAGGGTGATGTAGATAAGGCAGTAGAGGCTGCAGGAAATGCATTTAAAACATGGAAGGATACAACTCCTAAAGAGAGAAGTTTAGTGCTATTAAAATTAGCAGAAGCAGTCGAAGAAAATATCGACCGCTTTGCTCTTTTAGAGTCAAAGAATGTTGGCAAACCCGTTGATGTCGCAAAAAGTGATGTAAATGGCTTTATTGATATTCTTCGCTTTTATTCAGGTGCAGCAAGGAACCTTCAGGGATTAAGCACAGGGGAATACCTTGAAAACCACACAAGCATGATTAGACGGGAGCCTGTTGGTGTAGTAGCTTCGATTACACCATGGAATTATCCGCTTGCCATGGCTGGGTGGAAGATTGGCCCCGCGCTTGCAGCAGGTAATACAGTAGTCTTGAAACCTTCTGAGCTCACGCCGTTAACAACCCTTTTATTAGCAGAAATAAGTGATGGGATTTTACCTCCTGGCGTATTGAACGTTGTTACGGGTTACGGTGAAATTGTTGGAGCTGCCTTATCCAAACATAAGAAGGTTCAAATGATCTCCCTGACAGGGAGTGTGCGGGCAGGTATGGCAGTTGCTCGTGAAGCAGCTCAAACGTTAAAGAAGGTACACTTGGAGCTTGGCGGTAAAGCCCCGGTTCTCATTTTTGATGATGCGGATATTTCAAAAGCAGCAGCTGGAATCAAAACTGGAGCCTTCTATAACAGCGGCCAAGATTGCACAGCAGCTACACGCTTGTATGTTTCGGAAAAAATATACGATCAATTTATTGATGAGCTTGTTTCATCCGTCCAGAACATTAATGTAGGAGACCCTATGGAACCAGGGGTGGAGATGGGGCCGCTAGTATCCAAAGCGCACCGCGAAAGGGTCCATGGATTTGTTGAACGTGCAAAGAAAAATCTTAATGTCCAAGTATTAACAGGGGGCGAAGAACTCAATCAACGGGGCTTTTATTATAAACCGACAGTGATTACGGGGGTTAAGCAGTCAGATGAAATTGTTCAGGAAGAAGTATTTGGTCCCATAATTACAGTGATACCATTCTCAAATGATGAAGAAGCAATCGAAAAGGCTAACGATTGTAAATATGGATTAGCAGCATCAGTTTGGACAAGCAGCATTGACCGGGCTATGAACATGACCAAACAATTGGACTTTGGAGCGGTATGGACAAATACCCATTTATCCATCGTTAGCGAAATGCCGCATGGAGGCTCAAAATTCTCAGGATACGGAAACGATCAATCCATATATTCCCTTGAAGAATATACAAATATTAAACATGCTATGATTAAATTTCAGTAATTGGATAAGGAATAATCTTAAACTTCCTTGTAATGAGGCTTAAATATCCATCGGCTGGGCATCAGCAAATAAGTCCGTTTGCAATATAGCCTTAACCGATGGACTTATTTTATGATCAATTAATTCATCTTTAAAATGGACGATGTGTTAATGTATATAGGCTGTTTTTTAACTATTTGTATAACTTTTCCCTTATCAACGAATGTTATAATGCAGATAAATTTATCTGAAAATATATTCTATTTAAAAAGTAGGGGGGTTAATTAACCTAATAGAGAAAAAGTAAGGTATATAATTCAGAGTGATCAAAAGTGTTTTCGCAAAATGCCTAATAACGAGATACAGAAATCTCATTAGAAAATTAAAGTGAAGGGGAGAATTCTATGCTTAGAAAAGGTTCCATTATTGGTTTATTCTTAATTATAGCATTAGTTTTATCAGCCTGCGCCGGTGGAGCAAGTGAATCTGGTGGAAAAAAGTCTTCAAATGACACCCTTGTTGTTGTTGACTGGGGAGGAGCTATTACCGAGGCAAGGAAGAAATCCATTTTTGAGCCTTTTGAAAAAGAGTTTGGCGTTAAAATCCAAGTCGAATCCCCGACAGACTATGGAAAGTTTAAAGCAATGGTTGAAGGTGGAAATGTAACATGGGATGTTGTAAATGTAGGTAACTTGTGGGGAGCACAAGCAATTGACCAAGACCTCTTTGAACCGATTGACTATGACATAGTCAATAAAGAAAATGTAAAAACTGAATTAGCAAAGGAATTCTATGTAGGAGCAGAAATGTATTCAACTGCTATTTCATACAGCACTGAACAGTTTTCAGAGAATGACCATCCTACAACGTGGGCAGACTTTTGGGATGTTGAAAAATACCCTGGTGCACGCGGGTTATGGAAAATGCCATATGAAGCCATGGAGGTAGCACTGCTGGCTGATGGTGTAAAACCGGAAGAACTGTATCCGCTTGATATAGACCGGGCCTTTAAGAGTCTTGAAAAATTAAAGGCAAAAACCGAGATTGTTTGGTGGGATGCGGGAGCACAGCCTGTTGAATTACTGTCCAGTGGTACTGTCACAGTCTCTACCGCGTGGAATGGAAGAATAACTACTGCAAAGAATGATGGGGCACCAGTGGACATTGAATATAATCAAGCTTTATTGAACAGTGAATCTTGGTCGGTGCCAAAAGGGGCTAAAAATAAGGAATTAGCCATGGAATTTATTAATTTTGCAACAAAGGCGGAGGTCCAGGCAGAGTTTTCTAAGTCCATTGATTACTCTCCTGTTAATGAAAAGGCGATTGAACTATTACCTGAAGATGTAAAAAATCGACTGGGCCAATCACCAGAACTTGCGGAAAAGCAAGTCTTAGTGAACGAAGAGTTTTGGGCTGAAAATTTTGATGAAGTCAATGAGAGATTTCAGGAGTGGCTGTTAAAACAATAACAATCTTGTTATTGAGGGAGACACCTAAAGTATTGAAAGGGAGTGGGAGGTTTCCCATTGATTGACTGTACTAATAAAGTTTAGGTATAGCTGATTGCATGAATCTGTTGTGCTTGATCGGAGACATAACTCCTCCATGGGATAGGATTGTCAAATGTTGACACTGGAAATAAACTGTTTAGGCCAGGTGTTTTAAGTCAATTAGAGAAAAGGTTTTTTGATAAGTTAAAAAGTAAGAGGCTAAATAAGGACATGATTGTTCCTTATTTAGCCTCTTTTTTTGTCCATGTGCTCTACCAGTATTCGATGAATATCTATTAAGTTACAGAGGATGCAATGCAAATACCAGATTAGACCACCAATAAACAGAAGAATTTAATAAAGTAAACATAGGTCATTATTTTTATTAGAAGTTCAAGAAGGTCTGCGTAAAACCTATATTTAAAATATCGTTCTTCAGAGATGATCTCTTTTAACACATAATCCACAAGGGACTTACTTTTATACAGTTTTTAACAGAGAAATATCCTAAAGTGGCTACTATTCCAGGTGCTTGAAAGGCTTCCCCAGGTCTCTGTTACCACCCCTTTGAGATGTCAGTGAATGTATGACACATCAAGATTTTAGGAAAATCCCAAAACGGATCTACCACTTGTTTCGTCCCCTCTGATCACCTTTAGATTAAGCAAACAGATTATTATACGACAAACAAATTGCAATTGTCAATCGTAAATTTGCAATAATTTAGATTATATGATACTCTATAGTTAGAACAGTTTTGAAACAGTATTTGATAACCGTGCACAATTTCTTTTGGATAGAATTTGAGTACGGTTTTTTTATGTGAAAACTTATTTTCGTTTTATTTGGTCAAAATGTTGATTGAAAGTGGAATAATAGGTATCAAAATAAATACCTAAATATTTTAAATAGGAGAGTGGGTTAGTGAATTTAATTAATAAAGAAGTAACTCATAAAGTCTTTGGTGAAGGAAATATCGTGGATCATAATGGAGCTGTCATCACCATTGATTTTAATGAGGATATAAAAAAATTCGTTTACCCTGATGCTTTTGGAAAATTTATCACACTAAATGACCGGAATGTTGCAAAATCTTTGAAGAAAATCCTTTTGAAAAGGGAAATGGAAGAAGAAGCACTTGAGAGGAAACGTAAAGAAGAAAAAGAGCGGCAGGTGCTTGAACAGCAGCGTAGGGAAAAGCTGAAGAACCATAGAATTCATGAAAGCTCACAAATTGTTTTCTGGCTGGACGAAGAAGAGCAGCAGAATGTATTTACCGACTGGCAAGTATTTACTGGCCAGGTTCAAAGCGGAAAAAATAAGGGTCAGCTAAACAGAGCAGCTCGTTTGCGTCCGAACAGCGCAGGTCTTCTGACTGCTAGAAAATCGGATCAACCAGAAACAGAAAGACAGATCCTCGGCCTCTATATGGTAAGTGAAACGTTTTCCGGCGATCTTAGCGATGATGGAATCGTCCCGGCCCATCCGGAATTTAGAATTGAGCTCACGGACCAAGAAGCAGAGAAAATGCTTTTCTGGAATTATTATTCCAATAAGAACTATCCTCATCGAACCACATGGAATACTGGTAAATATCGTTATTATGATAATGTTTGGACCGCTCAAATCCTAAAAGACATCATTGCATTAAAAACGGATGAA
This sequence comes from Siminovitchia acidinfaciens, assembly GCF_003605385.1. Taxonomy (GTDB): domain Bacteria; phylum Bacillota; class Bacilli; order Bacillales; family Bacillaceae_C; genus Siminovitchia; species Siminovitchia acidinfaciens. The sequence goes on from NZ_QYTV02000001.1 coordinate 458,758, forward strand.
GAGGAAATCAAAGAAGCTAAAAACTTTCTGGAATACTTCTGCCAGATGAATGTCCTTGACATGGATAACATCCCAGAGGCGAACGGAGCTTTAAAGCAATAATAATCAGATGACATATAGGGCCAATTCACATGATCCGAAAACACAGATTTCCTTCTGCTTAGGAAATGATTAAACTTTTGTGTTGTTTGAACATCTCTATTTCACAATCTGGCCCGTTTGATGAAGAGCGCATCAACAATAATTTAAAAAGAAATCTTTTAATCACCATTCTTAAATTCAGCTCAGGGCAATTTTCTTATTCTGAGTTTTAACACACTTATTCAACTTTTGGGCGGTAGTTTTTATGTCTAAGGGATTTTATTTATAGAAAATTTTACAGCCCGGAAAATCAGCAAAAACTGATTTTCCGGGCTGTTTTTATTATTAAAGAAAGTTTGAAATTTGACTTGGACTTGTCGACTAAGGTTGCGCGCTTTGCGCTTTTCTTATGCCAGTCCTACTTTTTCACGCTTGGTGCTGCCTGGCAATGGTTCGTCAGAGATGAACTTCTTCAACACATTCTCCGTAAGCTTGGAGATGTTGTTGTCATAGTTGTTATGGGACAAGCTGCCGCAGTATGAGATGGAGCTGGTGGAGAAAACAGCGCCTCCGTTTGGTGTCGGATAATAAACCATGTCGGCTCTTACCCTTGGGTTTTCATCTCCGGCCATACCAGGAACGTTAAAGTACAGTTCTTCAGCTACCGGCATGTAGACGCTCGAATGGTCTTCTGAAGACGCAATGATAACGGCGTGCGGCGGAGTTCCGAGTTCATTGTCGTAGATGTCGAGTTCAAGCCCGGCAGCTCCGCCTCCGACTAGGCCGAAGTCGCCAATTTTCTCATCCTCAATGCCTTCAAAGATCCATGATACGCTCGGATCTTGGCTGTCTTCCGTCCTGCGGAAGTAAGAGGAAATTTCGAAGCCTTGGGCTACATAGCCTGTGCCGCCGATTTTTTGCGGGGCACGTCCTCTATGTTTCCAGATGGTGCCGAATTCACCTGTCAAACTTAAGTGTACTTCTCCCGGCCATGCTTTCCACGCATTGTTCCCGAAGTTTTTCCGAACTTCCATGATACTTGGATTGTTTGGATCAAATGTAACGATCCAGTAGAAACCATTAGACCCCATATACATGAAGCGTCCACCATTTGCCTGGAAGTCCTCGACAGCATCCATCATCGGTCCGGAATAGTATTCAGGATGGGATCCTGTTAGGGCAACATTATATTGGTTCAGTAAGTCTGCTCCCTCAAAATGTACATCCTGGTCCGTCACGACATCAAACTTGAAACCTTTTTCAGTTAGCCAGTCGACCAAGTGGAGGTCCGCGTTAAACTGCCACAATGACGGCGACAGCGTATGGCGGTATTTAGGCCTCATGTTCAAAATCGGACGCAGGTTGGAGGAGAAGCAGACACCGGTTCCATCGTTATGGAAATCGTATGTGGAAAGTCCGTATTCGGCGTGCTCTCCAAGGTACATGTCATCTTGTTGGACAACCGGAGCCCTTCCAAACATGACCTGCGCCAGCGGAACATCCTGGAATCGGTTATTTGCGTAGGCCAGGTAGCTTGCCGTTGGCATGATCAGTACAGCTTTTGCTGTCGGTTTTCCTTTTTTCGGTCGGACGAAGAATGTGATATAGTCCTCATCGTCACCGGAAACTACATGTGCAGCATATACGCCGCTCGGCAGGTCATCAGGAATCGTCCATTCAAAGTCCACATCCCAGCCGGCATCTGTCAGATCGTCGTCATGGAAGTGGATCGCTCCATATTGTTCAGGGGCATGGACAAAATTATGCTCCTCGGAGGTCCAGTTATATCCTGTTACTGCCCGAGTTGGCATATTGACTGTTTCCCCGTGGATCTGATTAGGGGACGTGTCAAAGACTCTCCTAATATCATCAAAGCCCTTTTTTGAGATGCCTTTGGAAAAATTCCAAGCTGCTGCAACGTTGGCACCGGAAGGATTTTCGATCCATGCTTCCATTTCCTCTTTGGACAATGCTGTGCTAGCTACTCTTGGTCTGTCGATTTTGCCGTTGTAGCGTTTGATCGCTTTGAACTTCCCGTCAACCTGTTTGTCAATCAAGCTGGCGATAATGAAGGGGGTACCATTGTCTGCCTCTGGCTCGATGTCAATTTGCTTTTCTACGCTGGCATTGTGCTCTTCAATTCCATAGGCAAGTGAAAACTTACCGTTTGTTTTTGTCACTCGCGCTTCTTGGAAAACAGTCACTTTCCTGGTCGCTGCATCAAAGGATGCGCCGACAAAGAACCATGCACCATAGATTAATGGTTTCCCCGTGCTGACCTTTTCCACATTGCCGTCCTGGTCCCCAATCCATAGAGAGATGCAGCCTTCCTTATCAATAAACAGCCCGTACCCTTTGTTTCCCTTAGGGTCCCATTTTGATAAAATTGCCTGTTCTCCGAGGTCTGGAGTGGTTGACAAAATCATCGCCTGCAATGAAAAGCTTTCAAGGCTCTGCAATGCAGGGTGATCGTCAAACTTTATGTACGATCCCATATGAATCTCTTGTTTTTTGCCATTATATTCTCTATTAACTTTCGCATTCACTTTTTCTACCTTAAATCCGGGGCCTTCCGGGTTTGTGTCCCCATGGATCAACCGAACGATCTCTGTCCGATATTTTCCGTTCTCACTGTTCACCATGAATTTTAGATTCTGTCCCGGCTGAACACTCATTTTATCCGTATAACCGTTAATAGCCATTAAGCATTACCCCCTAAAGCATTGTGATTTTCATCCACTAAACCAAATTTTCGCAGGCGTCTTAAAAATAGTGCATGCTCAGCGGCTTCCCGGCTGTCAAAAGTTTCATCATCAAAGACCTCATATTGGACGCCTCTGCCTCCTGGATGGCGGCCCAGGCACCACTTCTTATGTGGCTCCAGATTAATGATTAAATATTTGCCTTCAATTTCTTCATGATGCCTTCTAAGGTAATTAAGGACTTTGAGCAGGTGGGCGCTGTGTTTCCCCACGGGAGTACGTCGATGTTCCTCAATTAACTCCTCGGTGACAAGCGGCTTGATGTTGTTTTCAAGAATAAACTTGTCTTTCTCCAAATACACCTTCTGTGCTTGTTCATTGACAATCATTTAATGGCCTCCTTTAGAAATTTCTGACAAATTTGAGTTTATCATGTATTTTGTGGATGTCAGTAATGTATCGTCCCCTATTTTTCTTGTAGATTTTACATGATTTTCCATAAAAGTAAGTTTACTTCCTTAATTCGATAGAGAAAGAAGTATAAACATGATAGATCCGTTGGTAATATGTCATACAGTTTCTTTCAATTGGACCATTATTTTATATTTTATTGTGTGGGTAATAGGCTGGATTGAATGGAAATTCGAGGGGAATTTACAAGTTGGATGGAGAAAGCCTAGGAGAACATTCCATCCCATTATAAGAATTTGACGCTATAGTGATTGGCCAAAGGCTAGAGGAGAATTAATTTTAACGCAGCGATAAGTACTGAATTTTATAATCTTGACCCACTTGATAAAAGCGTTTTGATGGAATTTCAGGGAATTATTTAATTGAATATTTTATTAGATTTATAAATTTTAAAAATAAAAAAACAAAAAAGTATTGAAACTACAAAAAGAGTATAGTATATTAATCCTCATACCGGTTGAACTGGTTCCACCACTTCCACCACCTTAAGATTTCAAAATATAAATTTTTTGCAAGCGTTATCAATGAGTTGAAAAGCAACTAAGATTCAACAATTACAATAGACAAAGGTGATCATATGACAGGCGGTAACAGTCTTTTTAATAGCGTGATTTTGGATATTGAAGAAAAGATAAACAACGGAGAACTTAAAGAAGGTGATAAATTACCTTCGGAGAGAGAGTTAACACGGGCTTACGAAATTAGTAGACATGGAGTGAGACAAGCCTTAACAGTCCTCAAGGAAAAGGGGCTAATTAAGATCACACCTGGAAAAGGCGCCTATATTACTTCTTACAATGAAGATATTTTAACGGAGTCGTTCAAGAGAGTTGTTCAAAAATATGATTCTACTATTGAAGAGATTTTAGAGGTGAGAGAGGAACTTGAATTATCGGTAATCTCTAAAGCCATTTCAAAGGCAACACAAAAAGATATAGATGAGCTTATCGGAATTTGTAAAGAAATGGATCAGGTCATTGATGTAAGCGGATTCTTAGAGTCGGATTTAAAGTTCCATAAAGCTTTGGCTGATTCCACCCAAAATCGAATCCTTGCTGCGTTAGTTCATTCCTTTTTTGAAATGACTGAGGAATCCCCATTTTTATTAACGAAGTATACAAGCAACTTTTTGGATATCGTTACTACCGCACAGAAGCAGCACTGGATAATGATTGAAGCTTTAGAAACACGCAATTTGGATTTGGCTATACAAACAATGACAGAGCATATGGAATTGTTTAAAGAGGAAGTTGATCTTTTAAAGCTTAACAATATTAACTTTAAGGAGGTGAGGTAATCGCAGGCAAGAAACTGTTTTTATTCTAATGAAAGGAGGAACTTTTCGTAATGGAGAAAAAACTTCCTATATTTCATCCGGGTATACCGGCGGTCATTAGTATTATTTTTGCTTTAATAACTGGTATTGTTTGTGCAAAATGGCTCTCTACTATAATGAACCTGTAATTTGGAGGGATGGACGTGAAACCACCGTTAAAATTTGCCTTATATTCTACCTTGTACATTTCTGAAGAAGGAATTTGGGAATATGAGATTTATGAAAAATTAAAGGGGCATTATAACCCGCGAGCATTAAGTAAATTAAGATCAATCCTACTAGAATTACATAATAAGAGCTGGACAGATGAAGTTGATGCGGAGGTTTATGGAGAGACCATTTTTAGAAAATATAAATTACAAGAGCGACATAGGGAATTTGTAGAGTATCAATTATCACCTCTTAAAATCGTAAAGGAATTAGGGCTAGATTCCATCAATGAAAAAGGAGGGGTGAGTCATGAACGCGCATTCGCTAGATCAAATTAAATTAACACAAGAGTCCAGAAAAGTTAGAATCGGCATGGTTTATGCTGCGCTGGGTGCACCTATGCTTGGACTGGCTTTTGGGTTTGCTGGATTAGCTGGCGCCCTGCATCCCTTTGATATGGCATATCCGACAGGTCCGCTGACATTTCAATTTTTTGAGTATATGTTCGGGGTTTTGACGATTTTCATTTATTCATTTGTAGTGGGAACTGCAAAAGATAATTTCAGAATCTTTAGATCGAAAATTTCCTGGTATGGTGTTTTTATGGCAATGACAGGTATGATTGGAGACTTTTTGTTTTTCGCGTCTGCGGCAATTGTCGGTGGCGCAATAGCGGGCCCTCTAGCCGGGCTGTTCGGATTCTGGGGAGCGGTAGTCACATCCATCGTATATAGGGAAAAAATTATGCAAAAATGGACCTTGGTCGGGGTAGCCTTTATTGTCATTGGAATTTGGGTAGCTTCAGGGGGTATGTCGTTAGCAGCTCCTGCGGGTGTTTCATCTACGGCAATTCTTATTGGCGCAGGTATGGGACTGCTTGCAGCAATAATATATGGTATTGAAAGTTTTGCCATAGCGGCAGGTTCAGATATGATGCCTGAAGAAAGTTCCCTATTTTGGCGGGCAGGATGGGCGCTAGTTGGAGCAATCATTCTGAACTTTGCAATTATGCCAAAATTCACCGATATTGCAAGTGTTATGTTTAAAGATCCAATGTGGTGGTCATATGCGGCTGTTACTGGAGGAGCTTGGGGTATCTTTATGATAGTTTCCCTCTATATAGGTATTAATACGGCAGGCACTGTAGGCGGCGGTTTACTTGCGAGCACAGGATTTGTTTGGACAACTTTCCTATCCATGACTATTTATGGGGGTAAATGGAGTACATCTTTAATGCTTGGAAGTCTAATTTTATTCCTTGGGATTGGAGTAATGCTTTTAAGGCCAGCCAAACTAATTGCTAAATTACGAAGTTGAGTGTGTATAGAAAGGGGTCAAATAAATGGATCAATTAAAAGATGAATATTTACAGCTTACAAAAAGTGAGCATAAATATCTGGCTGTAGGAGTAATTCTAAGTTCCATGGTTTTTGTAATTCCCTTTATTATTATCATTGCAAATGGCTGGTGGGAACCACTAGGCTCAGATGCGGCCGGCTGGAAATGGGTAATTACTTCAATCATATTATTATCACTTATTTATGTTGCCTTGCTGTTTGATAAGTTTTATCGAAGGCATTGATAAATATATAGGATTGTTTGTATAAGAATATTTACTAGTTTATGAGGGAGGAACATCGATGAGTAATTATATCAGCGGTATTGATGTAGGGGGTACATTTACTGACTTTGTTTCATTTGATCAGGAAACAAAGGAAGTGAAGGTTTGGAAAAATTTAACGACTCCTGGCGAGCCAATCAATGGAGTTTTAACTGGTTTAGAAGAATTTGAAAATGTGCAGGATATTGAGCAAATCCGTCATGGTACAACAATCGCTACAAATGCCATTTTAGAAAGAAAAGGAGCAGAAATTGCTTATATAACCACAAAAGGCTTTAGAGACGTTCCTTTTATCCAACGGGCTAATAGAAAGTCGCATTATGATTTAAGCTGGATTAAGCCTAAACCGCTTGTGAAGCGCCGGAATTGCTTTGAGATTGATGAGCGTTTGACGCATAAAGGCGAAACGCTGGCCAAAATTGATGAGAATGAAGTCAAGCAAGTGGCCGAAGAGATCAAGGCAAGAGGAAATATAGAAGCTGTGGCTATTAGTACACTCTTTTCCTACGTAGACCCAAAACATGAAGAAAAGTTAAGGAGTTTGTTAGAGGAATACTTGCCTGGTATGCCAATCTCTATTTCATATGATGTACTTCCGAAGTGGAAGGAATATGAGAGAGCAAGTACTGTCATTGCAGATGCTTACATTAAACCAATTGTTTCATCCTATTTAAAGCAATTAAGTGAGCGCTTTCGAGAAAAAGACATTACCAATAATATCGGAATTATGAAGTCTAATGGAGGCATTATGACTTTAGCTGCTACTGGACAAGCACCGATAAATACCGCTGTATCCGGGCCTACAGGAGGTGTTGTAGGAGCAAAGAGAATTGCGGAACAATGCAATATTGATCATCTGGTTACCCTAGATATGGGGGGCACCAGTACGGATGTTGCCATCATCGAAAACGGAAATGAAGAGCTCACAACTAACTTTGAAATTGAATGGGGCGTTCCTATTCAGGTACCAATGATTGATATTAGAACGATTGGTGCAGGTGGAGGAAGTATCGCTTGGATAGATAATGGCGGCATGCTGAACGTTGGGCCGGAAAGTGCAGGTGCTGATCCTGGACCTGTTTGCTATGGAAGAGGTGGAGAAAATCCAACGGTTACTGATGCCAACCTTATTTTGGGAAGGCTAAGTCCGGATAACTTCCTTGGCGGATCGATGGAGATTGATTATGAAGCGGCATATCAAGCTTTGGAGAGATTGGGTAAGAAACTGAACATGTCGGCCGAAGAGACAGCGAGCGCTATTATCAAAATTGCCAACAACAGCATGGTGGGGGCACTAAGGATGGTATTGGTAGAAGAAGGTCATGATCCAAGGGACTTCACATTGATGAACTTTGGCGGCGCAGGCCCATTGCATGCATGTGATCTGATGGAAATTGCAGAAATACCAAAAGCTGTGATTCCTATGCATCCCGGACAATTTTCTGCCGTTGGCTTCATGTATTCGGATGCACGTGTTGATCTCCAGAGAACTGTTCAAATGACATCAAGCAAGTTTGATATAGACAGGGCGAATGAAGTATTCCAGCAGTTAAAGGAAACGGGAATTAACGACTTATCTTCCCAGGGTTATACAGATAACTATAATATTATTACTTCTATTGAGATGCGTTATCTTGGCCAAAACTATGAGTTGGATGTTCCGTTTAACGAAGAAGAGATTAATGAAGAGAACGTCCAGCAAATATGGAATACATTCCATGAAATGCACGACGAGAGATTCGGCTTCAAAATTGATGGTGAGGCAATGGAAGTTGTTACATTCAAGGTAACCATCATTTGTAAAACAGAGAAACCTGCAGGGAAGAATATTGAAAAAGCAAATGGCAGCCAAGCTGTACCAAAAGATGAGCGTCTGGTCCACTTTGATCAAGAGTCTCTTATGACGGCTATATACGACCGGGACACTCTTTTGGACGGGCATGAAATCTATGGACCGGCTATTGTTGAGGAAAATGCTTCTTCTACGATTGTAGGACCACAGCATAAATTAACGGTTGATTCGTTCGGAAATATGCACATCGAAAAAAGATAGGAGTGGCTAACAACATGGATGTAGTATCAGTCAATATCATTAACTCTTCAATGGTATCAATCTGCCGTGAGATGGGTATTACGCTAATGAAAACCTCGTATTCTACTATTTTTAATGAGGCGCTGGATTTCACTTGCGGGCTCGCCAATGCGAAAGGGGAACTTATCGCGGTTGCGGACTATTGTCCGGCAATGATCGGCGGTATGCCTACTTTGATAGAAAACTGTATTAAAGAAATTCCTGCAACAGAAATGAAACCAGGCGATGTTATTCTACATAACGACCCTTATAGAGGAGGGCTGCATCTTCCCGAACACACAGTGTTTAAGCCGATTTTTATTGATGGTGAAGTTGTTGCTTATGCTGTTGCAATCGGCCACTTGGCTGAAGTCGGCGGAATGACCCCTGGAGGATTTGCAGGAGAAGCAACAGAAATATTCCAGGAAGGCCTTAGATTGCCGCCTGTCAAGATCGTAGAACAAGGAAAAGATAACGAGGCAGTATGGAAAATTATGCTTGCCAACGTTAGAACACCTAGATATAACTTTGGAGATTTAAAAGCTCTTATCAGTGCTGCTAATCTGGGTGAGCAAAGGCTGGAAGCCCTGATCAATAAGTATGGAAAAGACTTCTTCATGAAAACAGTGGACGACCTAATGGATTATTCTGAGCGCCGCATGCGTGCAGAAATAAGAGAAATTCCAAACGGTTTATACCAATTCGAAGACTACGTTGAAAACGACGGGATCGAGGATAAAGTTTTTACCATCAAAGCGAATGTATATGTGGAAAATGAAGAAGTGGTCATTGATTATGAAGGGACCTCCCCTCAGGCAAGAGGTCCAATCAACGCAACATATGGAGTGGCCAAGTCAGCTGCCTATAACGCGATGTTGAACTTGACGGATGCTTCCATTCCGAAAAACTCCGGCTGTTTCAGACCCATTCATGTCGTGGCACCGCCGGGAACAGTCGTAAACGTAGACTATCCTGCACCAGAGGTAGGAGGAAATACGGAAACTCACCCAAGAATTGCATTTGCAGTGCTTGGAGCATTCTCTAAAGCTGTTCCGGAAAAGGTCATTGCCTGTGAAGGTGGTACTCATATTAACTTTGTTTTTGGCGGGTATCATGAGGATTATGAAGAATATTACGTATGTTACGACCTAGAAGCCGTTGGTTGGGGAGCTCGCCCTTATGCTGATGGGAACGATATGGTTGACTCGATCAATGGAAACTGCCGTACAACACCGGTAGAAGTATTTGAAACTAGATTCCCTTGGCTTATAGAATCGTTCCATCTAAATCAAGATTCCGGTGGTGCAGGGAAATTCCGTGGCGGCCTGGGTGCTGAGAAGATATTAAAGTGTAATGCGGACTTAATCACTGTAAGCCAAATGACAGATCGCCATCATATTGCTCCTTACGGATTATTTGAAGGAGAAGAAGGCGGGTTCGGAGCTACATTGATTAAGAAAAATGGAGAAGATGAGTGGAAAGATGTTGTTGAAGCTTATGGAAAGGTCTCCTCAAGTAAATTTTCAAATATCCCAATCAGACGTGGAGACAGAGTGAAAATTGTCACACCTGGCGGCGGTGGATACGGTTCACCGAGTGAGAGAGATAGAGACATGATCATGGAAGATGTACTGGATGGATTTATATCCAAGAAAGCAGCAGAAACAATCTATTAAAGATTTAGGAGGGCTGTTCTGATGAAGTTTTCAAGTAACGGTTATTATGTAGAGAAGTACGAAAAATGTTCTGTCTGTGGAAAACTTGTATATGAGGAACGAATTGAAAAATTAAACATAAAAGAGGAACTAGCATTATTCTGCTCAGATTGGTGTGTTGATTGGGAAAAGAAAAGAGAGAAAATTAAAGCGGAAGCTATTGCTCTGTCAAAATAGTTAAAAGTTATTTGAGAATACAAAAAAGCGAGGGTCTAGAGACTCTCGCTTTTTTGGGTTTTGGTTCCTTTTAATAAAAGGACCTGCAATATTCTTTGTGGGTCCCTGCGTTAAATCAGTTGGTTAAATACTTGATTGAACGGGAAAAACATTTCGCTCGGGTTGTTTTCTCAAATCAGCAAGTTAAATGTAGTCTCCATATATACTCATTGATCCATTAATCCTTACGCATAAGAATAGCATCTACCCGACTGGATAGATGCTATTATGATTATTCTTTATTCAATGGTATGTCCATAGTGTTTGCATACTCTTCTACTTCTGGTGACATCATCTCTACAACTGATGCTTCCATGACTACATCTGCCATTGGTTCATCATCATTAGGCTGAAATTTGCTAATGTCAACTTCGTACATCGCAATTTTTTTGTCATTCAAAATAATATTGATGCCGACTTTGTCAGCCCCTTTGATTGCAGGCTGGTGCAAAAAGTCATACGTTTGAGTTGTCGCATGCTGAAATGCCAGCCCAGGTTGTAGATTATCATTCATTCTAATGATCAGTGATACATAATTATTTATGTCAATAGCGTCCGTTACTTCCACACTCTTTGAGTACTCATACATACTGGTATCAATGCTCGAATCTTCTTCTTTGGGTCCATCTTTTGGTTGTTCCTTATCTTCCTTTTTTGGCTGCTCTTTCTCTTCTTGTTTTACATCTTCTTTAGGCTCTTCCTTCTCTGGTGCAGCTGTTTCATCACCGCATGCTGATAAAAAAAGCATAGCAGCTGCTAGTAATAAAAATAGCTTCTTCAAAATATATTCCCCCTAAAAAATAGTTGCAGGTAACATTGTCTAATATTTGGTAGTAGTTTTCAATAGAAAAGGTGCGCCACATTACAGCAACTCTATTTTTCTTAGTAGTTTTTTCATCCCGAAACTTAGAATAATAAGTAGAAGTGCAAAGCAATATCCAAGAAAGAGGAGAACTTGTAGAGCGTTTGTTGTGCCTGCCATTTCCATAAATAGATGGGGCGCACGTGCAGCAATCCTTTTTCAAAAGGTATGAAACCGCATGATTGTGAGATTCTAAATGATGGTTCAAACAGCATGGTTATATTAAAATCAAGCCATACGGTTAATCTTGAATAATTTAAAAGGAGTGAGGACTGTGCCTGATAAGAAAATTACGGAACCAGACCACACAGCAGTTCGAGTTGCGTTGTGGCGGGCTTTGCACGTTCAGGTCGATTCACCGCCGCATGTGCTGGAAGACGAGGTCGGCCTGCGGCTTGCGGATCTGGATGATGGCTGGCGCGAACGCCCGGACATGGACCCGGAGTTTACGAGTAGCTTTCGGGCTTCGATCGTGGCCCGTGCCCGTTTCATCGAGGATTTGGTTGTGGAGCAGGTCGGCCGTGGCGTCATGCAATATGTCATTCTTGGTGCCGGCCTCGACACCTTCGCCCAGCGCCGGCCGGAGGTTGCCTCCAATATGCAAATCTTTGAGGTTGACCAGCCCGGCACGCAGGCCTGGAAGCGGCAGCGGCTGATCGATCTTGGCTTTGACATCCCTCAGTGGCTGCATCTCGTCCCGGTCGATTTCGAGGCGGACGAGTCTTGGTTGGAACAGCTGAAGGCCGCCGGCTTTGATGCGGGGCGTCCGGCTGTCGTGGCTTCAACCGGTGTCACCCAGTATCTCACGAAAGATGCGGTCGCGGCCACTTTGCGAGAGGTGGCGGGACTCGCACCTGGCTCCACGCTGGCCATGACGTTCATTCTACCACCGGAGCTTGTTCAATCTGAGCTGCGTCCGGGAATGGAAGCGTCAAGGAAGGGAGCGAAAGAAGGCGGAACACCTTTCGTCAGCTTCTTCACGCCGCAGGAAATGCTAGATATGGCGCGGGAGGCAGGTTTTAAGGAGGCCCGGCATGTGTCCGCAGCGGATCTGAACAAGCGCTATTTCACTGGCCGGACAGATGGTCTGCGGCTGCTGAGCGGAGAGGAGTTCCTGGTAGCGACTACCTAAAAGTGCATACTTATGAACAAAGCGGCAGGCCAAGGCCTGCCGTTCCTATTTTAACAGCACCGAAAACATCTCCCGCTTAGTCGTCAAGTTCAATCCTCTTCACTCCACATACTTTTTACCGGCTTTTGGTTTAGATACGACTCAAATTTCGTTGCAAACATCGTCTTCGGTATTGTAAACATCACTGCTTGTTTTTAGATTTATTAATGGCAAAGACCCAACCAAATATGCCACCTACAGCAATTCCAAATATGATTTTTGAAGCCATATTATCAAACAAAAGAAAACCAACGATTGTCATCATTACAATAAATATAAAAAACCAATACCAATTTACTTTCCTCATTTACTCCGCCACATCCTTAATAAAACCAATACCCTTTATGATTTTTGACCAACTTTATTCAGCAATAGCGCCCGATTCTGGAATAAGTTCATGTGATTGCTCCCTAGTAGAATGACAGATAGAGCTCCCACGACGTTTAATGAAAGCCTGAAGGAGGTATTAGTAGAGTTCAACTAACGCCTTCAATCACTATTAGCATTTGACTCTTTCACAATTTGCTTTAAGTATCCTTTAGGAATAGATTCAGTCATTAAGATATTCCTCGTAACTGACTGATCCTCTGTTGTTCTAATTTCAAGCAGCATCATATCCTTTGAACTAAGTTTGTATGGCTCATGGATGATAATATCTACTGTACTTCCTTGCGTAAGTCTATGGGGGAAAAAAACTTCCCTATTATTTTGTTCGAAGGAAATCGTTGCTACACTATCATAATGACCAATTGAATCAATTGTTACATCTTTCTCGGATGTATACGTATAGCGAAGTGTATTGCCATTCTTTGTCGTATTAACTGCCTCGTTATTCATCATGAGAACAAGTATTGTTTCAATTGGGGAATAGTTATCAAATGAAATTTGTACAGGCAACGCACGACCTTCAAGGGAAAGAAAGTAAGCAAGTTGGTCATCTGTTAGTTCAACTACGTCTTCTCGTAGCTCATAGCCATTTTGTACTGCCAATACTTTTGTAAAATTAGTTTCCATATCCCAATTTCCGTTCGTTCGGGGGGGATAAAAACCTTTTGTGCCATGTCCAACTTCCATTACATACGTTTCATCATCTTGATCAACTATATATGAAACTGCTAGTGTTTTAGTTACTTCTTCAAATTGAACGGACATCACAATGGGTTTTTCTAACCTTGCTTTAGGCCAAACAAAATATATAACCACCCCAATTACAACCACTAAAGTAATTATCCATTTCTTCATCTGTTTTTTCATTCCCCCATTATTGTTTATATTTTATTCTGTTGTTCAATTATATGGCTCGCTAAAATTAGGGTGGTGTTCCTTCCGTTAAAGCGCCCTATTCTGGAAGAGGGTCTCAGAATAGCTTATTAAAGAAAATCCCTCAGTAGTTGAACAAAGATTTATTTCCTTTAAGAGAAAAAAAGTAAAAAACTCCACCGATCATCCAAAAAGGTTCCCAGAAAATTAACCTCCAAAAAGTTGCATATGAATCTAAATCAAAGTCTAAAATATTAAACTTACTTAATGTAATTGTAATGAAATTAAGAAATCCATATAAGAACAATAAGGAGCCTACGATTTTTGCAACGAAATAAAGAATTTTGGTTATTATAGGCTTCTTCCATTGAACAAGAAGTATTAACAATAATATTAACCCAAGTAATTTAATAAAACCGGTCAGCCAAACAATCATAATAAACGAGGGGGAAGGGTTTTGGGACATCTCATAAATAGACCCTCCTAGAGATCTAACACCAAGTAAGCCACCCATTGCCCAATAAAAGCTCATACCTGAAAAAATAATAGTCCAAACAATACCCAAAGCTATGAACCAATAATTCCTTTGCATTGGAAAACACTCCCCTAAATGGCTGTTAAACATAAAGAAAAGGCATAATTCCTGAATACCACAACTGGATTGAAGAAGAATATAATAAATTAAAAAAGGAGTTAAAAGCACTTAACGAAAAGAAGATTGATGAAGCGTTACAAATACTCGAAGAAAAGTTTAATCAAAATGTACCAGGAGATTCCTAAATATAGGAGTCTCTTTTTTACGGAATCACTCACTCGGAATGGAAAGGCCTTTTCTTAGACGGCACACATCAAGATGATTGGAACAATCACGTGCCATCTGCCGCCGAGGTTCTCGATATCCGCTCGTAAATGTTAGATACGGTTGAAGCCCAGCCTCGATTTGTCACTTGGCATGAAGGTATCTACCTCGGCATCATCGAATCATTGATCATTCCACTCAAGGAAAAGTAAATTTATCTAGAACAATGTCGTATATTCCTTTCTTATCGGAGCAAATGTTAGATGGCCTAAGTATAATATTCTCCTCTGCTTATATCATTTGTTGTACCACTAAACAGCTTCTTTAAATTAAGTATATTTCTTCACAATCTTATTAGATCTAACTTATTCCACAATTTGGCCCTAAAATGAAAAATAAGCGCTTATCCTTGTTCGAGGATAGCGCCCGATTGTTGAATATCGTTATTGAAGTAAAGCGCCCATTAGTGCAATAATTTTTTGTTTAAAAATATACCAAGATCGTCAATCTAAATATAAAGGAATCAGATAGCCTAAAATTTATTAATCACCATCTGGGATAACATAATGCTTGACTCCGCGCTCTTTTCCATTTGTAGCGATTGCACCTTCTGGAAGGGTTTTCCTAATGAAGACATCACTTGTAACAGGGGTACCATTTAAATCCGTTGTACCTTCAGGTAGAAAATCCATCTGTAAAAATGCGCCCTTTATAATCGGCTTACCATTTGGATTAACTTTTGCAGCTTCTAATTCTTCTAGAGTTACTGCTCCTGCACCACTTGGCTTTTTCTCAACATAACAATAATGCGCGAACGAGGGAGAAGCAAAAGATAAAAATAAAACAGAGGTTAATAATACTTTTTTAATCATTTAGCTCAGCTCCTAATATGGAAAATTTGCATTAACAAGTTAATTATAGTTCTTTCTAGGGAACGAAACAATGCTTAATAAAGAACAAATACCAACAGATTTTTAGTTTAAAAAGATTTCTAATGCCTTTCGGTCATTGATTTTCGTCCTTTACTTTATTAAGCAAATCTGCCAGTTAGTGACATAAGGATTTTTAAACAACATTATTATTTTTTAATGACTTTATTGTAAATTAAACAACTTTATTATCTCCGTACAATAGCGTCAGGAAAATTCCGAATTTACAACGTTAAGGGAGTTTCAATATTAAAAAACCTAATTTTTCAGCAAAAAATGAGAAATTAGGTTTTTCATTAATAGAAAAAGACTTATAAGTATTTATCACTAATCACTTTCATATGGTGTAACTCGTGCCCGACAATGCCATATGCAATGGTACCTACTGAAACTGGGCTGTTCATTACGGTTCCATTACGAACCCACGCTGCATCATCAATGGTTGAAATAAGGCTTAACGTGTTGGAGCGTACCGTGTCTAAACCAACTAGTAACTGCTCCCAGGATAATTTGTTGAAGTTTGCCGCAGAAACGTATTGATCCTGATCCATTGCTGGGAGTGGTGCACTTTCATTTCGTGCAATGGCAAGCATTCGATACGACATCACACGTTCCGAGTCGGTCATATGCCCAATCACTTCTTTTAAAGTCCATTTCCCTGGTGCGTACGCCTTCCTTGCTGACTCCTCTGATACGCTGCTTAAGAGGGTAATGGTCTTAGTTCGTTGCTTACTAAGTATTTCTTCAATATCTCCATCTGGCACAAGACTAACATACCTATCATGCTCTGGATTTTCAATAAATAATGGTCGTGGACGCACAAGAATCCTCCTCATCGGAATAGTTAAGTATGGTTCTAGGCTAATATTCGACTGTCAAAAAGATATTTCCTTTATTTTTGACATTTAATTTCATTACCGCAAAATAATTGCAAATTAAACAACTTTATTATCTCTGTACAACTGATTTATGCAGTTAACATAAGATAATAATGGATTAATTCATTTTTTATTCCACTAACCTGCCCGTTAGCTTAAGTACAGTTTTTCACAATCTCCACTTTCCTATAAAAAGTTATTGCATTAAATGGCCCGTTTGTTGAATCAGTATAATTTTAAAATTATGTTTGAATATTAGTGTATAATATGGTTTTTTTAAAAAAAGTGATTCATAAAAATTAATAAACATACTGCCAAAACATACATTACCTAAATGCTAGATACACTGATTCTCTAGATTCGTCTCCGTTAATAAGAATAAAGTTTCCAAGTAACGAAAAAGAACAGGATGCTCTAACCATCCTGTTCCGACTCTTTAATCATTAATATAAAAGATTCTCGTTTCCCTTGTAACTTTTCCGGCATTGTTTGCTGCTTCAAAGGTGACAACATGGAATCGTTCTTTTAAGCCTTCATTTAGCGCCAATGAAATAGTAGATGTTTCATGGTCAAAAGCAGGTGTATATGGGATGCCGTCAACAATTACTCTTAGGCTATTTTCATCAGCTTTTGCCCCATTATCTGCGGCAACCTTTGCTGTAAGGACCGGCGTTCTGTCCTGAATGATTTCACCCATTTCATATGTTGGAGTGATTGTAAGTCCTGTGCCGACATTCGCAGGATCATGCTCAGCTGCCTTCTCTACTTCCTTCAAGACACGGAGCATATTTTTTCCAAGGATTTTTTCTATGTCCTGCTTTGTGTAGCCTCTATTCACTAATTCCTCTGTTAATTTTGGCAAGTGGGATACATCCGGGAGATCCTCTGGCAGGGTGGCGCCGTCATAATCTGAACCGAGCCCGACATGATCGATGCCAATCAGTTTCACAACGTGGTCAATATGATCGACAACGTCTGCAATATAAGTGTTAGGTTTGTTTGTCAAAAATGCTGGATAGAATACGATGTTGATGACACCACCATTTTCTTTCAGAGCCTTCAATTGGTCATCTGAAAGGTTTCGCTGGTGGTCTTTTAAGGCTTTAACACCTGAATGGGAGGCTATAATAGGCGCGTCGGAAACTTGAATGACATCCCAAAATGTACCTTCGGCCATATGGGATACATCGATCACCATTCCCAAACGATTCATTTCCCTTGCAACGTTAGCTCCAAGCTCCGTTAAGCCGCCTTCTGAAGGGGTTCTGTTTGGATCATTGTATTGTCTGTTGGCTCCTTCACCAAGGGCATTGGAATAGTTCCAGTTAAAGCCGATCGATGTAACGCCCAGGTCCCGATATTGATGCAAAAGCTCAATCGCATTTTCTTCATCCATAGAATAGGCACCTTCTATTGTTGGGACAGCGGCTATTTTACCAGCATGGACTGTTTTTTCAATTTCCTTTAAAGAAGATGAAATTTTAAAGGTGTCAGGATTGTTTTTCTCCGTCCAATATAACGCATTGATTAAGGCAAGCGTCCGGCTGATGCTTCGAGGGGTATTATTATAGTATCCGGATGTATAGGCAGCAAAGAAAGGAACGTTTACACCTCCTGCCTGAAGTTTCGGTATGTCAACCTCAAAGGGTGTACCATTTCCGATATCCACCTTTGGAAGCCAAGTGCTAGAATCAACAACATTGCTCATGGTGTCGCTATGGCCGTCCGTGATGATAGAATTAAAATGTATTTCTTCTGGCGATGCGGGTTTAGCCAAGGCTGAAGTAGAGTAAGAGAGGACAAAAAGAACTGTCAGTACAAGGTAAAACAGTTTTTTCTTCAAAATAGTTCCTCCTTTTACATATATTACAAATAATTATACTATTCCGACTTAAGGTTTTATATAGGGCGAAATATTGGATTATTAAAATGATGTTAATAGTCGAAACGGATCAGGGACAGGAAGGATATTTTTCATAGTGGGGTGAGAATGTACCGGCATTCGTCAATCTTATGTAATTTAATAGGGGGTAATTTTTCATAGAGTTGGAGGAAAAAAAATAAATTGAATGATACTAGTTATAAGGACGTGTAAGAAACACTTTGCCTTTTACTGATTTTGCTTTGAAATTTGGGGCGAGGGAAGTGACCGCCAAGTCGTCATGTCCAGTCGCCACTGCCATGAAGGATTCTAAAAAGTGAAGGGGCTGAGTTCCGATCCTCAGCCCCTTTTTTACTCTCCTTTAAATGCTCTTTGATCAAATCTTCTTCAAAATCTTCTATTGTAAATTATCACCCGCAGCCTTTGAACACAGATCATGTGGCTTTTGCCGCAGGAAATTATGGAGCTGAGAGAGCAGGCCGAAAACAGTCATGAAGTGTGGGCTTTACAGCGTGTGGATGAGGGCTGGACATACGGTAAAAAACGGGATGACCAGCAAAAGCATCATCCGAATTTGCTTCCTTATTCACAATTAAAAGAAGATGAGAAAGACTATGTTAGAAATACAGCGATGGAAACATTAAAAACGGTCATATCATTGGGGTATGAGATTAGGAGAAGGTAGAAACATAGATGCATGACAAAGCCGCTTATTATTTTCAAAAAGATAGGTGACATGTCAGGGAGCATGCCATACAGAGGTTACCATTGTACAAGGCTTTCCAGAAAGTCAATTTTGACTGAATTTACGGAAAGCCTTTTTGGCTTATTCTAGAAGTAAACAATGTTGGAACCCTTAATATAGCACCCATTTGACCATTAGTATTCATCCTGTTTTGTCGGAAATTGCGTTCGGAATATTTTGCTAATTATCTAACGGTCTGTTACTCTTAAGAGGAGTTATTTTTGCTCTCTTTCGGATTGAGAAGAGTTTTTGGTTTTCGT
The DNA here is from genome assembly GCF_003605385.1 of Siminovitchia acidinfaciens. Classification (GTDB taxonomy): domain Bacteria; phylum Bacillota; class Bacilli; order Bacillales; family Bacillaceae_C; genus Siminovitchia; species Siminovitchia acidinfaciens. Next base: position 477,907 of record NZ_QYTV02000001.1, read on the forward strand.
CTAAGGTATTTGAGCAAGGTAAAGTTAAGTGGTTTAATGCTGACAAGGGTTTTGGATTTATCGAGCAGGAAGCGGGAGATGACGTATTCGTACATTTCTCAGCAATCCAAGGCGAAGGTTTCAAATCTTTAGACGAAGGTCAAAGTGTAACTTTTGATGTTGAACAAGGACAGCGTGGCCCGCAAGCTACAAACGTTCAAAAAGTTTACTGATTGAAACTGGCAGGCCCTGTTACGGGGTCTGTTTTTTTGTGCATCATTTTATCTATTTCGCCTAAACGAATCATTGAGAAAAACATAAACCCTTGACCTTCGATTCGGTCATCGTCTTTTTTCATATTATGGACCATCATCATTATTATTCAGCTAATCGGCAAATTGATTTCGCTCCGTAAACGATTTATCAATATTTTATTTTCTTCACCGATCCTATATCGGATAGAACGATTCCTACAATGGATTTCCTTTGTGAGATACTCATTTTAGGAAGCTATTTCAGGGTCTTGGGGTAGTAGAGTAGACCTTGAGACTCCGATAAACGCTTTTAGCTGGATTCAAACAGAATTAAGCAGCCCAAAAAACAACAAGTCTGATTTTTTGGGCTTGCATAAATGGAAAAAGTGATACTTCTTCGGCAGAATGTCCACTTTATAAAGTGACAATTTATTCTAGGAGCAAACTCAGTGAGTTGTATAGTTGTCTCTAGCGCTAAACCACTTTATTGGTACTTTGCTCCAAGGGCACATTCAATTTGTTTTCCGAAGTGTTGACGATCACAGCTGCTGAAGCATCGCCCGTAACGTTGACAGAAGTCCTGAACATATCCAAGAAACGGTCTACTCCGGCAATGAGGGCAATGCCTTCCAATGGAAGGTTAACAGCTGCTAGCACCATTGTTAGCATGACCAATCCGGCACCTGGTACCCCAGCAGTTCCAATCGATCCCAGGGTAGCGATAAGAATGACCAGAAGTATTTGCTCAAACGTTAATAACACGGAGTAAAATTGAGCGATAAATAGGGTTGCGACGCCCATGTAGATTGCGGTTCCGTCCATATTGATGGTTGCACCCAGCGGTAAGACGAAGCTGCTGACTTCATTGGAAACACCCAGGTTATCTTCGCAGCTTTTCATGGTCACAGGTAAAGTTCCCGAGCTGCTTTGTGTGCTAAAAGCTACCAGGCTGGCAGGCAAGATTCCTTTGAAAAATTTGATGGGACTCATTTTCCCAAAGGTTTTTACCGCAAGGGAATAGACGACCACTGCATGAAAAATGCAGGCGATTCCTACAGCTAGTACCAGCTTGATCAAAGGAAGCAAAACGGAAGCCCCGTATTCCCCGATAATGGGGGCCATTAAACCGAATATGCCGATGGGGGCAAACTTCATGATGATTCCGGTGATCTTGAGCATGACTTCGGACAGTCCAACAAAGAAATCCTGCAGTGGCTGCGCCTTTTTCCCCACCATTGTTATACCTAACCCGATGAAAATGGCGAAGAAGATAATTTGCAGGATGTTGCCCTCTGTCAAAGCGGCAATAGGGTTAGTCGGGATAATGTTTAATAAAATATTGATGACGCCTTCTGTCTCAGGGGGAGGTGCCGCCTCGGAGGGGACGGAAATATTGACCCCTTTTCCTGGAGAAAATATACTGCCAAGAATCAATCCGATAGAAACCGCGCCAAATGTAGTGATTAAGAAGTACGCGATGGTTTTGCTTCCTATTCTTCCTAATTTTTTAATATCACCTGTACTTGCCACTCCCATTACCAGAGTCGACAGGATGAGCGGTACAATAATGAACTTGATGAGTCGTAAAAACAGGTCGCCCAAAGGCTGAACAACATTGATAGCAGGTCCAAAAACAACCCCTAAAATGACAGCGATTACAAAAGCTATTAAAATTTGAGTTAATAGTCCTAATCTTGCAATCCTCCTCATCATATTTCCTCCTCATTCAATTTGTTCGTTCGGAGCAAAAAAGCATGACAGCCAAGCCTTCCTTACATAGCGAGTCAATTTCGACACTAGGATTTCAAGCAAAGGGAAACTGACTACTTAGTCCCGAAAACCTACTAAGAGCTTTTTGATTCTGTAAATTTCCGGAAATTCTCATGTTAAGACCTATAACCAAAGATTCACACTATTTTAACAACTCCTTTACAAATTTGTTTTTCCATTATAAAATCCGAACTACAGTAAGATACGAAAAGTAACAAAATGATCTTGGAATATTTTACATCTTAAAGAAATTGCCGAAAGGAGGAAGTGAACCAGCTTTGAGTCTATCGAAAAATAGAAATATGCAAATTTTTATTTTAATGTTAATCATCGTTCCGCTTGCTGGTGAACTAAAATTCTATCCTTTCAACAACACTTTTCGAGTAAGTTTTGGAATGCCGACATTTTTCTTTTTCATATTGATATTGCAGAGGTATCCGGCCATTTTATCGGGTGTTTTTGTTGGATTCTCTGTAGTGGCTTTTCGTACGTTAATAGATATTCAACATTTCCCCTATTCCTTTCAGGTTCATTATCCGACCTTTTTCTATTACTTTACCTTTGGGTGTTTATTTTACTTCTTAAAAGTTCACCGCTTTTATCGGCGCCCTTTGTTGATCGGATCTTTGGGTGTCTTGTTTGATATTTTAGCAAGCTGTGCCGAGCTGACTTCTCAATACATTGCTTTCCAATCACCTGTGACTTACGAGGACATTCGTAAAGTGAGTATCATCGCCGTTTTCCGGGGTTTTTTTACCGTGGGCTTTTTTAATTTAATCATGTTGTACGAAGCCCGATTGAGGAAAGAGGAGATGCAAAAACTGAATACCAAGCTGGTCATGATTATTTCCAACCTGTACGAGGAAGCGATTCACTTACATAAGACTTTGAAAAACAGTGAGAATGTCACGAAGGAAGCCTATAATTTATATCAGCTTTTAAAAGAAGTTGAAGCTAAACATACTTCCATGCCAATTGAAAGGCTTTGTCAAATTGCCCTCAAGATTGCGGGGGAGAGCCATGAAGTGAAAAAAGATAACCAAAGAATCTATTCGGGATTGTCAAAGCTCATATCAGATGAAGGCTTCTCGGAATATATGGATACACATGAACTGATGAGCATTACAGCGCAGGCTAACCAGAAATACGCGCAGTTGTTGGGGAAGAACATTGAAATTATTTATCATATTATTGGAGAACATCCGAAGTATCATGTGTATAAGGTTCTCTCCATCGTCAATAACCTTGTGATCAACTCGATAGAGGCGATTAAAGAGGAGGGAGCCATCCATATATATGTTTCCAAATATGAGGAAATGGTTGAATTTCAGATCAGGGATAACGGCCCTGGGATAGGCTCCAGACACAGACGGTTAATTTACAAACCGGGATTTACGACCAAATACGATGATGCTGGAAAATTGTCCACAGGGATTGGGCTTACCTATGTAAAAGAACTTGTTGAAAGCCTTGAAGGGGAAATTGCGATGCAAAGCAAGCCGGAGATTGATGGAACTTGTTTTAAAATACGCTTGCCCATTATGAGTCTAGTTCAATCAATGGATCATGCGGAAGACCAGTATGTGTACCTGCAAGAAGCCGTTGAATTAAAAGTGGAATCATAAGAGAAAAGCGTAAGTGCCTGTCTAGCGAAGTGGGGTCAGACCCCCAAAAAATCCCTCCATTCCAAAATGGAGGGATATTCTATTCCTAGCCACTATTTCCACTGGTTGATCAAATAATCTGCGTGTGCCTGCAATATATTGTAGGCTTTTTCGGAGATGAAGTTATTTGATCTATGGTTGTCCAGCAACACTTTGAATCCATTCATATGTTTATGGGCTTTTTCCGTTAATCCTTTTTCTTCGTAATGGCTTAGGGCGGTCAGATGCATTGACAAGGATTTGACAGCATTGTTATTTGAAAACTCCCCTTCATCCTGGAAATTTTCAATAAGCTTCTTCATACTAGCCGCACTTACTTCAAGCTTTACATCGACACTTCGTTCCTTCTCGACGTTGCCTTTAACGTCGACAGAAATCCAGCGGAACGTGGTATTCTCGTAAACTTTGATGATTTTACCAGGTTCACGGATATTTGCAGCCTCATAGGTTGGTGAATCTGTTGTTGGTGTACTGCCGTCAGTCGTAAAGTGAATGCTGGCCGGTTTATTTTGCGAGAATGTAATATTTACGGAACCATCCGGCTGTTTATCCTGTTCGATTTCTGTAGTGGCCGGCTCGTTATCACGCCCGTACTCCATTGCAATTTCAAACATTGTGATGACACCGCTGGCATATTCCTGGTACTGAAGGTTTCCTTCCTCCCATGCAGGCTGGAATCCACCTGGAGCCAGCCATCTCTGAGCGTCTGGATCCCACTGCTCGCCGCCGACTTCCCATCCGAATGCGAAGATGCCGTAATTGTTATACAGTTCCTCGCGAACATTACCTGCAGAGGAATAAAGTACATCCGAAGAGCCTCCGATGTTGCGCGGCTGAACAACAGAGTCACGCAAGCCTTTAACATTTGATAGGATTTGCTCGGCCATCTGCCAGTAGTACTGTTCGTCACGAAGTGGAGGGCGCGGTGTTGTAATTCGGCCGTCCGCTTTGTAAGAACCAGGCTGCCAGAACAATTGGCCACCATAGCTGTGCACGGTCATAAAAAACTTGATGTTTGAGAAGTTTTCTGCAAGCCAGACAACATTCTGAGCTTCCGGCTCAGATAACTTTCCAGGCCCGGCGTACGTATCGGATGTACATACAGTTGAACCTCCTGAAAACCCGTCGTAAACTGAACCGACTGAGAAATTACGGTTTAGGTCGACTCCCCAGTTATGCCGGCGTCCCGGGTCTCCATTTTCCGGACCGCAGTGGTTGGTCATAGTGCGTCGCTGTGCATTTCGGTCAAAGAAACTATAGTGGGAACCATCCGGGTTATTGGACGGAATGATGAAAATGTCTACGTTATCGACGATCTCTATTGTCTTTTTATCAGTTTTATAGTTTGCCAGAAGTCTTTCTGCTGACTCAAGTGCTACAAGGGGAGTTACCCATTCCCGTGCATGATCCTGTGCTTGAATCAGAACACCTGGCTTTGAGCCATCACTATGCTTGCCTATGCGAAGGGCTTTGATTGTATATGGCTCACGGGAAATCTCCTCCGGTGCACTCAAGAAGTCGGACAGCTTAGTTGCTGCATACTCTTTTACAATTCCACTGCCATTTCCGTTGCGATACAGATTTACGCTTACTAATGAGCTGGCTTTCGCGTCATCATTAATGGCATCAACTACTTCTTTTGCCGTCGTTCCAATTTTGCTTGGGTCATTTTTGTCGGCAGCCAGATGTACGGTGATTTCGTTCCCGTTGACTGACACCGAAGTGTTGTCCCCGTCTGACTGGCGATCCAGCGCTACGGAAACGTCATTGCCTCCTTCATGACCGTATTTTTTCGACGTGACATAGAAAGTACTGTTGAGATCTCCGTTTGCACCGCTTGTTCCATTACCAAATTGAGCCTGTGCGTGTCGGCGATAGCCGTTCGTCTTGTTCGGCAGCTCAATAATTTCGGTGATTTCGGGATGTTCCGCAGCCAGCTCTTCAATCCGTTTATACAGCTGTGTCGGATTTTTGTATTCATCGGCAAAGCCGCTCTTGTATCCGGAACGGTCAATATCGGCTTCTACAGGATAGAGCCAATCCCTTACCTCAGCGCTGCTCTCAGTGCCGAGCGAGCTGGAAACTTTGATCGTATCCGGCCGGGGCCCGTCGACTTTCGCAAGCACTCGGTGGTACATATAAACACCAGAATCTCTGTATAGTTCCATCCTCTGAGACTTGTCACCCCAATGCAGCGTCAGATTTGCTCCATCTTCTGCAGTCGTTTTTGCTTCCACTGACAAGAAACCTTGTCCTTTCGTGGTGAACCAGTCTACTCTCCCAATCGTGACTTTATCTTTAGCAGGTGTCGCTGCTAATGAACGCTGTGCTTGTTTGGGAGCTGCCCGTTTTGGATCATCTGCTAATAGGACGCCATATTCAGGCAGTGCTTTAAGTTGTTCTTTTGTCAGTAAGGCATCTACCTCAATGCCGTCGGGCACGCGCTTGACACCGCCAGCTAGATCATAACCCTTGTTTTGCAGAGTATCCAAGACATCGCTGCCAGGTGCTAAAATCCTTACAAGCTCTTCCTCTTCCAGTACAGTAGTGGCAGCAGGTTTAGGCTTTTCTTTGTTGTTGTCAGCTAATGAGCTGGTCGCGATGGAAATTAGGAGAATCATTGATAAAAAGGCAACCATTGTTCTTTTCATTCATTTCACTCCCAAAATTTTTTTAAAGTTACTCAACAATGATTCTTAAAGCCTGAATCCGTGATATAAATTGTTTAAACAGTAGAAATATGCTGCTGTTCCTATGATTCTGGAATGTCGTTCTGTTTCTTTGATTTGTTTTCTCAGGCTATTGTGTAAGTTTAAACGTTACTGTCAATGTTCCTGCACTACTCGCTGAGCTGAATGCGACAACAGCAGCCGGCTTCCCAATGTCGATGCTACGGACAAAATAATCCTGCTATAGTCAGCGACGGAGGTAGCGTGTTCCCAAGGAAATCCCCAGCTGAAAACCAGGTGGGGATTATTTGAGTGCCAGGGCAGCTGTGCTTAATTGCTAATCTCGCAAATCTATAAAACTATTTCTTTTTCCACCTTTCAAGTAGTGTGTTAGCATCGCTGTTGAGTCTGTTATATGCCTCTCGTTCGATCAGTTCTTTTTCCCTCTGTTTATCAAGAGCAACTTTAAATTGTTCCAGGTGCTTGACCATTTTCTCGCTATTCTTTTGCTTTTCATAAACTTCCAGATTCTTTAAGTCGTTCGCTAATGCACGGGAAAGGCCAGCGTTCTTTAATTGCCCCTCTTTTGTAAAGCGTTCCAAAACATCTCTCATGTCAGTGATGTTGTCTGTCCAATACCTTGGTACTTCAGTCAGAAATTCGTCGCCATTCAAATCATCGATAGAACCATCAGCCATGCGCGAAATCATACCCCATAATCCGTTTTCCACGCGATTAACCAGGTCTTGGTCATACCCAAATTGAGGCTGTTGTCCAGGCATTTCGAATAGGACCGTTGCTGATCCATTAAGAGCAAAGGCAGATCTGGCTTGTCCAGGATAATCACGTTCCTGGAAGTGAATATACTGAGATACACCAGGTTCCTCTTTATCTGAGAATTCCTTTACGCCAAGAGCTGCAGCCAGCGCGTAGCGTTTGGACTTATCCTGATCCAATAATGGCCAAGCATCATATTTTGTACTATCTTCTGGTCCTAATGGCGGGAAATCTATGGCAATTGTAACTTCCTCACCAGTTTTATTAAGTTTTGGAGTACCCATGTGATGAAGATCGACAAAAGCTTCGACTTTACCGAACTCCTTTTGCAAATCTACATAAAGATCTCTAAGGAGTTGGGCCTCTTTAGTTATGAAAAAACCAAAATCTAGAGTGGTTCCAGGTAAATCTTCCGGTACTACTTGATAGTTCAAATCAGCATGAAAATCACGATTGATGTCAAAGCCGCGATTCCTCGCATTGTAGTGCCAAGCTTGAGCTGCACCAGCAAGATGTGGGTAGACAGAAACAACCTCTTCCCACGGAAATATATTCTGTCTTTGCGGGATTTCGAGACCGTCAACGTTTAAACGCGGAATGGTAACGATCGTAACATTGTCACGGACAGACTGTGCGAAGGAGTCATCGCTCGTTCCAAGGTAGTCTAATATTTCCACAATTGCTTCGCCGCCACTCTTTTCGTTGCCGTGTATGCTGCTATTGATTAATAACACTTGGTCACCGGTACCCACACGGGCAGACATGATTTCAGTTCCTTGTGATGAATGGCCGGCGACGTCAACCTTAACCCTTCCGGAACTAGCCTTTTCAATATCGTCTAGTTTTTGGAGAAATTCTTCATTGGTCATCCAATCCCGGTCAACTGAATCTTTTTCAGCTTGAGCAGATATTTCACTTACCGGGACCAACATTAACAGTAAAGCCGCAGCAAAAAACATCAATTTTTTCCAAATATCCCTTTTCACAAAGGTTTTCATAATTATCCTCCTTAAATATGAATATACAATTTAAGACAAACTTCTAAATTGGCCTCAGTAATAGATCAAGAGGTTTTATGCTGAATCCCTATTTGCTAACTTCGACGCAATAAGTGTGGTTATATTGTAAATAATCAGAAAAGTGATGAGGTAGAAACTCAAATACATTATTTTTTTAGGTTTATCTCCTCCGTTTCGCTGTCCGTCTTTTTCCCCCGTTGGTCATGACAGGGGGCAGGCCATTAAAATATTCCCCTCACTTTCATTTGAATTTTAAGAATGTACCTGTTGCAAATATAAGTAATGATACATAGTGAACTACATGATGATACAGCAATCTACAATATATCAAGGTAATGCAGTCAATTGGTTATATTGGCGGGTATCTTAAGGATTACAGTGGGGATTGTCTGGAGTTGCTTAGGGTTTTTACAGTCAAAAACTAATGGGGAATAAAGGATTATGAAGAGAAGTGTCTAATATTATTAGTAATCTCTCAGGCAGGAGGGGTGCATATGCATTTTTATATCGTTGATGATGATGAAGCAATCCGTTCCATATTGGCAGAAATTATCGAAGATGAGGATTTGGGGGAAATGGTTGGGGAAGCAGAAAATGGCGCTCAAGTCGATATCCCCTTTTTACACGTGAAAAAGGTAGACATCGTACTGATTGATTTATTAATGCCTATGAGGGATGGGATAGAAACGATCCGCCAAATCGGCCCTTTGTTCCCGGGGAAATTTATCATGATTTCGCAGGTGGAAACGAAGGAATTAATAGCCGAGGCCTATTCTCTTGGAATAGAATACTATGTCATGAAGCCGATTAATAGGTTTGAAGTGCTGACAGTGATAAAAAAGGTGATCGAACGGATCCAATTAGAGAGATCCATTGCTAATATACATAAGTCATTAAGTAACGTTATGAACGTAGGGCCACGCTTACAATTACATGAAAAGAGAAGCGCTCAAAAGGAAGATAAACTTACTGATTCCGGTCGATTTCTTTTATCAGAATTAGGAGTGATTGGGGAAAACGGCTGTGAAGATTTATTGGAAATTTTAAACTTTTTACATGAAAGTGAAGAGAATGAAGGGTACAAGGCCGACCCTCCCTTACTCAAAGATATTTTTATTTTCCTTGCCCAAACAAAACTTGGTTCCACTGTATCCCATTCCAGAATCAGCAGGGAGGTCAAAGCTTCCCAGCAGCGTGTTCGAAGGATCGTTTACCAGTCATTGAATCACCTGGCTGCACTTGGGGTTACGGATTTTGCCAATCCGACGTTCCAGGACTACGCCTCCAAGTTCTTTGATTTCAAAGTTGTTCGACAAAGAATGATGGAAATAAAAAGCGGATCCACACCATCAACGTCTGGTACCCGAATTAATACGAAAAGATTTATCCAAGTGCTTTATTATGAAGCAAAGCGTCTAGCTTTTGAAGGCAGGTAAGGTAGGAGGCGAGTTAGAAATAGAAGCAGTATAGAAATGTTATTATGCCTGGGCTACAAAGATATAAGAAACTAAAAAAACCCGCAATTAGCTCTGCGGGTTAGATTAAATTTTAATCTTGCTCGTCCAATGGTTTTTTTGTACACGTGTAAAATCAACGTTAAGATGATTTAATAACTCAACATGTTCTGGAAGCATGAGGGGCAGCCCATTTTCCGTTGCCAATTAGGATGGAAGCCATCAGAGCGGAAATGAAAATGAGAACAAGTCCGCTTTTCCAGCCTCTCTTCAGGCGTACAAGCTTTTCGATATAACGGCGGTAAAAAGCCCAGACAACTGCCACCAGGATCATGAGGGTCACGATTTCCTGAAAAATCTTGAAGCCACCGTACAAGCTGCCGAGCGGCAGATGGGCAACAGGGACAATCCCTTTGATCATGAAATCAAGTGCGCGAACTGCACCAGGATAAAACCATAGAAAAACATCACATGGATGATTCCACTTTTCTTGTCTTTTAACAGCTTCTTTCGCCCGAATACATTCACAAGGATCAATGACATCATATGTATTCTTTTGGACCATCCTTGACTAGGAATATCTTTCTACATTCAATGGTCTAGCGGTAAAAGGAAGACAGGAATTAGTCAAACATCAATGGGCGTGCGATTTTGTTGATGGCTGCCCCGTCCACCATGAGCGTCTGGCCGCTGACATAAGAGGCTTCGTCCGAACACATGAACAGGCAGGCGTTGGCAATGTCGTCCACTGTTCCAATTCTCCCCATCGGCTGGAATCTGAGCGTTTCTTCAAACGCTGTTTCAGGATCCTCCAGGCTGGCGAATGTCTGATGCAACAGTGGAGTGTCAACTGAACTCGGGCATACTGCGTTTACGCGGATATTTAAAGGACCGCAGTCAAGGGACATCTGTCTTGTAAGGGCCGTCATTCCACCCTTGGAAGCTGCATAGGCTGCCAGTCTTGTGATCGTTTTCTCCGCATGCCAGGAAGCGATATTGACAATGGCTCCGCCGCCGCGCTTTTCCATCTCAGGGATTGCATATTTCGAGCAGAGGAAAGCTCCTGTCAAATTGACGCCGATCACTTTATTCCATTCTTCAAAAGAGGTGTCTACAGCTGATTTCCGGATATTGACTGCGGCATTATTGACGAGGAGGTCCAGACCGCCAAAATGTTCGGAAGCTGTGCTGATCAAGTTCTTTACATCCTCTTCGCTGCTGACATCCGTTTTGACGAAAAGACAGTCAATTTCTTCGTTTACAAACTGATCAATTGCTTGCTTACCTGTTTCTTCGTTCACATCGGCGATAACAATTTTTGCTCCATTCTTGCCGAACGTCCGGGCAATCCCTTCACCTATTCCTTGGCTTCCGCCGGTAATAATTGCTACCTTATCTTGTAATCTCATTCTGTAACCCTCCAGTTGTAAATGAATGTTTTCCGAAATGGCACATTCTTTCCTGTATTTGGACCTGGAAAACTTTTTCTCTGAATATGTTAAGGCAATTATAGTATCATTTTCTACCTTTTGCGAGCGCTTTATTGAAAAAATTAGGAGGTTGGAGGAAGTTGTCTGTGTAGGGTGTTGTGAGCTGAGTGGAATCGATCCCCAATCGTTTGTAAAGTGTTTGGTCCTTTACATCGCATGAAGAAAAGGGAGAGAAAAGTTTTTATGAAAGTTTCCGGGAAAAGTCTTTTATGAAATATTATAAATAAATTGAAATTAGAAAAAACGGTTGCTATACTGAATTCATAAATTGAAATGGTGGTTCGTATAGTGAAACAGTAAAGCGTCTTGCTCAAAGGATAATGTTAGGGTTATCATGTTTTTATTAAAAGGGGGATTCTCTCTTGAAATTTATCAAGTTGAACACACCGGTATCGGGGCCGAGTTCGCAGGCTTTGTTAAATCCGCGGCAGAAGGCTGTTCCGAATGGCCTCTCTACGAATATCCCGATTGGCACGCTGAAAGCTTCTGGCGCATTAGTGACGGATGTGGTTGAGAATGCCATCAAGATAGCCAGACGCTATACAGGACGTCCGAGGATCATCTCTTTTGATAGAGGTTTCCATGGCAGAACATATATGACGATGTACTTAACCGGCAAGGTGAAGAATTTCAAAGCGGGATTCGAACGCGCGAACTTCTATTAAGACGAAAAAGAGCTAGGGTGATAATCGATGATTTTTATATGTAAGCCAGCGGGTGACCAGGCTGTGCTGGTCGAGTTTGAAAATAAGATTGATCAAGAGACAAACGCAATGGTACGTCAGCTTGCCCATTTGGCGGAGAAGGAATCGGACAATGGTCTGGGCGAGGTCATTCTCGGTTATCGATCTTTGCTGATTCACTACAATCCTGTGAAGCTTTCCTTTGCGGAGGTGCAGGAAAAGCTGGAGGGATGGGGAAAGGATGCTTCGCCCGCCGGTTCATCCGGCGGGCGAGAGGTTCACATTCCTGTTTTATATGGCGGCGAATGGGGACCGGACTTGGAGGATGTGGCCGAACATAACGACCTAAGTCCGGAGGAGGTCATTTCCATCCATTCAGGAGGAGAATATCTGGTCTATTTTCTGGGTTTTACTCCGGGCTATCCGTTTATGGGAGGTATGTCGGAGAAAATTAGTACGCCGCGGCTGCCTTCCCCAAGGGTTTCCATTCCCGCAGGAAGTGTAGGGATCGCCAACAACCAGACTGGAATCTATCCTGTTCAGAGTCCCGGCGGCTGGCGGCTGATCGGACGTACGCCTTTGCGCTTGTACAACCCGGAGAAAGAGGATCCTTTCCTCCTGGAGTCGGGAGACAGGGTGTTTTTCGAGGCAATTACTGAAGAAGAGTTTAAAGAAATAGAAAAAAACAATGAAACCTGGAACATCACTCTTCCCATCGCATAAAGGGATGATGCAACAAGGGAAAGGAGGAGATTGTCATATTTGAAGTATTGAAGCCGGGGTTGTTGGCGACAATCCAAGACTTGGGAAGGCACGGCTATCAAAAATACGGATTGGCGGTATCGGGACCCGCTGACGGGTATTCCCACCGAATGGCCAATATTATAGTAGGAAACGATGAAAAGGCAGCACTGTTGGAAGTGACTCTCATGGGGCTGAAATTGCTCGTGAGAGAACCGGGAATCATTGCCATCACCGGCGGTGACCTCAGTCCGGATATAAACGGAAAAGAGGTGCCGATGTGGAAGTCTATCAAAGTAGAAGAGGGAGACGTAATCCAATTCAAGGGCGCACGCTCGGGATGCAGGTCATATCTGGCGGTGGCCGGAGGCTTTGATGTTCCACAGGTATTGGGAAGCAGGGCAACTGATCTTGTTGGAAAAATAGGTGGAATGGAAGGAAGGGCTTTGAAAAAAGGGGATATTCTCCGGGTCTTTCCGAAATCAAGTGACCGCCTGAAGGGTAGACGCCTGCCTGATGACCTTATCCCCGAGTATACAAGTGATATCCAGATCCGGGTAATTCTCGGACCGCAGGATGAATCTTTTACAGAAGAGGGAATTCAAACGTTCCTTTCCTCCACTTACAAGGTTACACAACAAGTGGACAGAATGGGATGCAGGCTGGAAGGCCCTGTTATTGAACATGTGGATTCGGCTGATATCATTTCGGAAGGTATTTTTTACGGGGCCATCCAGGTGCCCAAAAATGGACAGCCCATTATTTTTCTTGTCGGAAGGCAGAGTATCGGCGGCTACACCAAAATCGGGGGAGTAATTGCCGTTGACCTTCCGAAGCTTGGGCAGGTAAAGCCGGGGGATACCATCACTTTCTCTGAGATTCCAATAGAGGAAGCACAGGAAGAGCTAAGAAAGCAGGAACATGACTTTCGGATTTTACAAGCGACTTGTTAATAGGGAAGGGGAATTCTACTATGAAAAAAACGATTGATTTGAATTGTGATATGGGTGAAAGCTTCGGCCAGTACAAGCTGGGAAATGACGATGAAGTGATTCAATACATCTCTTCGGCCAATGTGGCCTGCGGCTTTCATGCGGGAGACCCGAATATTATGGATCATACCGTCAAAATCGCCAAAGAGCATGGTGTGGGAGTCGGAGCCCACCCCAGCTTCCCGGATCTGTCTGGATTTGGGAGAAGGAACATGGACATTCCTAGAGATGAACTGATGAACCTGATTATATATCAAATCGGCGCTCTGGATATTTTTTGTCAAAAATACGGGGTAAAAATGACGCATGTAAAGCCACATGGAAACTTGAACAACATGGCTGATTCCGACGAACAGCTGGCCATTAATATCGTTGATGCTATCCTATCTGTCAGACCCGATCTTCCGGTGTTTGTAAAGCCGCATTCTCAGCTTCACAAGGTGGCCGAGCGGAAGGGGCTTCCGTTTAAACTGGAAATATTCGCGGATCGTGCTTACCATAAGGACTTCTCGTTAGTATCCAGAAGAGAAGAAGGGGCCGTGATCTCCGATCCGGAGTTCGTAGCGGAACGGATTATCCGGATGGTCACAGAAGGAAAGGTAAAAGCAATCACAGGGGAAGAGATAGAAGTGAATGGGGAAACAATCTGTGTCCACGGAGATACGCCGACAGCATTGGAAATGATTAAAATTATAAAAAGCAGATTGAAAGAGGCTGGAATAGAAGTGAAATCGCCGTTTGCTTAAGCAATAAGAACCGAGGTGGTCATCAATGGAAGCTCACGCAGAAATTTGGCCTTATTTCTGCTGGAATTGACCCAATGATTCCAACATTAATAGTTACATGAATTAGCAAGCTGACAAAGCTGTCGAAAAAAATGATAGCAGTTTTCGAAAAAATGGGAAGCTAGAAATGAAATGTTGGCTTTTTATGGTTCCATTAAAAATATGCGAACAAAGAGGAATGTAGATGAATCAAAGTGTCATTAAAGCGCTGGAGCTTTTAAATTTTTTCACTGAAAATGAGGTTGACCTCACCCTGAGCGAGTTTGCGCAACGCTCAAAATTGCCAAAAGCGACTGCATTTCGGTTACTGTCGTCCCTGGAGTATATGGGTTTTGTTGTGAAATTAAGACATTCGGACCAGGACGTCCGCTACCGGCTTGGACTGAAGCTGATGGAACTGGGCAGCCTTGTGGCGGATCAGTTGGAATTGCGCAGGGTGGCCCAACCCTTGATGAAGCAACTTCAGTCGGAAATCAACGAGACCGTCCACCTTGTTATCCGGGAAGGAGATGAGGCGGTTTACATTGAGAAAGTGGAGAGCAATCATGCATTGCGGCTGTACACGAGAGTAGGGAGAAGGTCGCCGCTCTCGCTGGGTTCCGGTCCCCAACTCCTTCTTGCTTTCTTACCCGAGTCAGAGCAGCAAAGGATTATTTCGGGGATGACATTCCAGAAATTTACCGAGAACACCATAACAAGCAGCAGCGATTTGCTTGAAAAAATCCAAAGGACGAAAAAACAGGGCTTCGCCTTAAGTTATGGTGAACAGGATGAGGGGACAATCGGAATCTCTTACCCTGTTTTCGACCGGGATGCTCATGTGATTGCCGCGCTTAGCGTGAGTGGGCCTGATTCCCGCTTATCCGGCAAACACATGGCGTATGCCCAGCGCAGAACAGAAGAAATTGCCAATGAGATCTCCAAGAAGCTGGGGTATATCAAGGGAACATTCTCGGTATGAGGGTAACGGTAGTAAAAGTCGCTAATGAATGAAAGGGAGCATTTTCCATGTTAAAAGTATGGGGATGGAGGCAGGGCGGAATTGAAAAGAGGAGGAAAAAATAATAAAAACCCGCAATCAGCTCTGCGGGTTTCCTGCATTTAATCAGTTGACCTTAATACTTGGATTGAACGGGAAGAACATGCCGCTCGGGTTGTTTTTCCAAATCCAGACGTGCAGTGAATATTCCGGGATGGCGCCGGGAGGATCAAATTGCTGGCCGAAAAGTGTGTTTGGTGTTGTCGATATATACTCAACGCCCACCAGCTGCACACCACCGCCGTTTTTAGGAACATACAGCAAAACTTCAGGCTCCGATGCGGATACTTTTGAATCGATGAGGGAAGGGTTTACGTAATGTAATCCCATTACGCCCAGACCTGGAACGGCGACGAATTCATCTGTTGGTAAATATCCGTCTTGGAGGGCTTTTTCGACATTATGGTACTTGGCCGTTCCCTGACGGGCCTCCGCCAAGTCCGCCTGGCCTTGTGCCCCGGCAGCCGCAGCCATGCCAAACAGCAGGGCAACCCCTATGATGAAGCCTGTTAATTTCTTCACTAATTTCTCCTCCTTAGAGAATTTTCTTATGACACTTCAGTGTCAGCCAGTTCAGAAATGGAGTGGGAGGAATAGGGGATCACCTCCAGATAAGTGGATCTTAATAGACTGCATCCAACTTGAAGCAGTAACTTTTTACATAAAAGGTTATTTCTTAAGTATTGAGCGTATCGGCAAACTACGCAGGCATTAATGTTATTTGCATTCTCGATTCAGGATCAAAACTCAATTCAGCTTCTGATATTTCCTCCCCGAACTGCCTAGAGTCATTATACAGACAGTTATTTGATTTTTCTGTAATCTGAATCACACAAAGCTGCCTGGACCTCAATGATTTTTCTTTGGGGATTGCGGATAAACCCGTCTTTCTTTAATTTGTGAATATTAATAGAAGCAGCTTCCCGCGTAATGCCCAGCATATTCGCAATTTCCTGGTGAGACAATGGAAAAGGAATTTTGACATAGGCGGGTCCTTTGCATCCGTATGTATCGGCCATGCTTACCAGTAAATGTTTAATTTGCTCCCTGACATTTGCGGTAGCCATCATTTTGAGAAGTTGTTGCTTTTCATGTAGCCGGGCTGACAGAATTTCCATCGTTTTCAAGGTGATTTGCGGATAGGCCAGTTGGAGTTGCTCATAGTTATCTTCGGAGATGGAGCATAGCATTGTGTCGGTGATTGTGGCTATATAAATTCCCTCGGTTCCAAAAGATAATGGACGCATATACCCGAATATGCTATATGGCCCCAGAATACTGATGGTAAAGACCTTCCCGTTTTCAGTAATATCGTAGATTCTGACCGCGCCATCTTTTATAAAATATAGTTTTTCTTCTGAGCTTTCGGGGGTTTGAACAATGGTATTTTTTTTGATTTGTTGATAGTCGATGAGAGGAAAAACTTGTTGAATTTCTTCTTCTGTTAGAAAATCAAAAAAAAGCGATTTTCGATAGAAACCACATCTGATCTAAAGACTGGACGAGTTTCATGAACAAGCTCCTCCCCACACGCCTTTTTATACTTTATGATTACAAAAATAGCTAGAACACTAATTTATAGATACAATTACCTATTAAATTCTCACTTTCTGCTGGATTTCCTGCCTGAATAACCAGTTTTCTCGAAAAAAGGATTACCGGGTGATTGAGGGGTAAAAAGAAGGAGCCTTGACATGAAAGAGTTATCGCTCGAATCTAAGGAGTTTCAGAGAATTCTACATAACCTTTATCTTAAAAATCTTTCTTTGAGCCTAACGCTTCACAGAAAGGTGATTGACCAAGGAAGTGTTAGATGAGAGGAAAAAATAAAGCACCCAAGCCCTGAAAAATGGTTGCGGGAAAAGGGTGCTTTTATAGGTTGCTTCAACCGCGCAAATGGCAACGGAGATAGAGACTGTGACTGTCCTACGTTTTTAGTTACGCTTGCTAACAATACTAAGTGAGAATTTAAAGCTACATTTCACAGGTTTTAGATAAAGCAACATCCGGAACGAGAAAAACAGCTAATCGTTCCGGATGTTGCTATAGTCTTAAGTTTTATTCCTTCACATGAACTTCGATTGGCTCACCAACAACATTCCACTCCTGCCCCAACATGGAAAATGTATGCTTCACAAAGACTTGGGCAGTGCCAGGTGAGACAGCTTCGATTGTGTTTCCACTGACTTTGACCACATTGGTTTTTTCAGCAACGAATAACTCAGATTCGATGTTCTCTTTTTTGGCAGTACGGTAGTCTATGAAAGCTTTTGCCTGTACGGCAGAAGTTTTACCTGGTTTTAGGTTGATTTTTTTGATTGGCGTTTCCAGGCTGATTGGCGAGTCCGTCAGCCATTGCATGTAGTCTGTGATTGGCCCGATCAGTCCTTGTGCCAGTTTGTCACGGAAGGGTTCCTCGTTGCGGAATGTCCAATGCATTGTGAGCATTCCGCGCTGTCTCATGTATTGGATGAACTCTTTATAGGCGCTTCCGTAGCTTGCATTCAGTGTTACGTTGTAAGTTGTTCCATAGTCCATCATTTTTTGTGCGTTTTTGATCTTTGTGCTTGGTGTTCCTGGAACTGTCGCGGAATAGAGGTATCCGACTGGAATTTCGGGATTTAATTCGAAAGATTTTACCATGCTGCCAAGATTAAAGCTTTGAAGGACCACTTGGTCAACCATGCCTTCCTCTTCGATTTCCCCCATCACTTGTTCTTCAATGTCCACATCTTTTAATTCAACGAGAAGAATGACATCCTTTCCTTTGAATTCTTGTAAAAACTCCCGGAAGGTTGGAACCTTTTCACCAGCAAATTCCTCGCTGAACTTAATTCCGGCATCAAGCTGGCGGATTTCTTCCAAGGTAAGATCACGGACAGCCCCTGTACCGTTGGTTGTCCGGTTTACAGTGGTATCATGCATGATGACAATGTGTCCATCTTTTGTAATCTGCAAGTCTGTTTCTATTTGATCCGCACCCAGATCGTAAGCAAGTCGGTAACCAGCCATTGTATTTTCCGGAGCCATTGACGGAACTCCCCTATGTGCTGCAACAATTGGCCGTTGAACGATTGTATTTTTCGGGTATTTGTCCAGTGCCTCAACAGTGGCAGCCGGGTTGCTTGTGATGATTCCGTCCACACCCGTATGGATAAGCTCATGAGAATCATTCTCTGTTTCGGCTCCCAATCCCCACACCGCGACCATTCTTGTGTGCAGGTAGTGCACAGTTTCCAGCGTGAGTAATTTTTGCGGGATTACCGCAACTTTGGCATTACTTGAATGGACAGTCCTGACAAGTTGATTAAGGTCATGTTTGTTAAAGGAATTTTTAGTGTATACGATGCCGCCACGGGCTGTTGGCATCATGGTTGTAATTGCTTTTACTATGGTCGGGTTGGAAGAGACGATATGTACGTCTGTTGTCTGCGTTTCATTTAGAATATCAACAACTTCCTCTTCAAGTCCTTTCTGCTCAATTTGCAGGATTGGAATATGTTTATTTTGAACGGCAGTTAGTGTTTCCGAAAGCGGCAGACCGTTTGTCATTAACTTTCCTGCGCCATTCCGTTCAACTTCCAGAAGAACGGATGCTGTATTTGAATTCGATGCTTCTGAAAGAGAGCTGCCGATCAGTGTAGGTGCATTAATGATGTTTGTTTCAGTCTCTCCCGGGAGGAAAGCGCCTGAATTATCAATTGGCGGCAAGTCCTGGTCGAATGTCGATACTTTCACATTGTCGAAAAGGACAGTGGATCCGTTTGCCTGAAATCCGATGTCGCCATTGGACCAATTTGCTGCTTGGTCGGTATTGATGACAAGTTTGTTATTAATAAAGTGCTGTACGCGGTTTTTGCTTGCAATGATTTTGAGCCGGTACGGCTTATTGTACTCAAAATTTTCCGTGGAAAAGGTTGCTTCAGGGACAACCCATCTGTTTTGGGCGTTTCGTTCAGCAAATTCAACACCATTTAATGCGGTGGTTCCTCTTCGAATGGCAAATTGATAATACGGGTAGTTTTCAGATTGCACTCTATACATTAAAGATGCCCAGCGAGTGTCTTCGACAGCGGAGACAAATGTCATATCTGCTTCAAAAACGATGTTTCCATTTTTATCAGGGAGGGGTACTGCTACTCTAGCTGGCGATGAAGAAGAAGGTGAGGTTAATTTTAACTTTCCATTCTCAACCTTGGCTTGTCCTTCAATTGCTTTCCAGCCATTTGGCAAGTCGCCATCAACCTGATCAAAATTCTCTTCAAGCAGCACCGGTTGTTCTGCATGGACCGTATTGCTTGGGGTAGGGGGAAAGCTAGCAATTGTGATAAGCATAATCATTGCACCGATGGCTAGCTTCTTGAGTTTCTGATTTCCCATTCCAAATTCCTCCTTTTTTGATATAAAAATCCTAAACAGCAACCGATTAGAAGTATAAATGATTAATAATTTTCCGGATAGACTAAAATGGAAATATTTACAATAATTTTACATCTACTTTACAAAGGTAGTTCCTTTATGCTGGTGTGTGAGTCGCTTGGACTAAATATCTTATAGGGCTTAACGGATGGGTTGGAATTAATAGTGATCGCTACATTATTAAAACCCTTTTACGGTATTCGTAAGGTTTGGCAGTTAATTTGGAAAAAAAATGTCGTTGAGGGTTAGGAGATTTTTTAAAAGAAGACGAGGATGTAGAGGAAAAGTTGTTACATCTTATTGCGGCTAACTTGACGAATTCCTTCCAATTAATAACCTATTGGGTTTTATATCCTATTAGGAATTGGAGGAAGTCCAAGCTTCGTTTTTTATGCGCGTGCTGTTGAGCTGGTGCGTACAGATTTTAGATTAAGAAATAGCCAGTGGAAGACTTTATTTCCACTGGCTATATTGATTTTGATTATGAGTCAACTTACTTTAAATTTGGTGATAAAAATTTTAAATCCCCAACGCTTCCTCCGGCGTCACATACGGCCGGTTCTGCTTTCTGCCTGTTTCTTCTAAAGTCAATTTCCCTTCGTAGGTTGTAAGGCCTCTTCTTAAATATTTGTTATCCACCAACGCTTCCTCGACCCCTTTGTTTGCCATTTGCAGCAGGTAAGGGAGCGTCACGTTGCATAATGTGGTTGTCGCCGTCCACTTCATACACTGGATCGTCGTGAGTTGTGGATCTCGTCGTTTCAATGGCTCCGGCTTCGTCACAGGCGAAGTCGACGATTAGGGAGCCTTTTTTCATTAACCCAAGCATATCCCTTGAAACCAGGTGGTCTGTCCGCCATTTCGGCCACAGGATGCAGTTGATAAGTACGTCGGTTCTTTTCAGGCACATTTCCAGGTTGCTCTGGTTGGAGTAGAGGAATTCGACGTTTGGCGGCAATTGTTTTCTTGCCTTTTCTAGTTTGTCGCCATCGATGTCCAGAATGGTCACTTTGTTTCCGAAGGCGGCGGCCAGTTCGGCAGCGCCCAAACCGGAATTTCCCGCACCGATGATGGTGATCTCAGGTGTCCTTACGCCGTCCACCCGGGATAGGAGCACACCGTTTCCGCCATGGATTTTTTGGAAGAAGTTGAGTGCAGAGATGAATCCGCCTTTTCCTGCCAGGATGCTCATCGGTTTCAATAGCGGGAATTCTCCGTTAACATCGTCAACGTCTTCGTAAGCGATGCCTGTGATATTTTTCTCAAGCAACACGTCGGTCTGTTCCTTGTAGGCGTTGGAATGGATATAGGTGAACACGACCTGGTTCTCTTTTAGCAATGAGTATTCTTCCGGTAAGATTTCTTTGACTTTGTAGATCAAGTCCGCTTTTTCAAATACTTCTGCTGCTGTATCTACGAGCTGAGCTCCTTGTTCCGCATATTCTTGATATCTGTCACCTTGTCAAAAAATTTTACGCATGTTACCGAAGTTGGACCGTAAAAATCACGGTTCGGATTAAAGAGCGGCTAAGGCGATTATGATGTTTCGGATAGGGATAGACCTATATGTAGGCGGATTAAAATTGGAGATCCGATCATTCCGCGTAGGGTTATAATATACATGTCGAAAAAAACCGTCGTAAAATATTTTTTGAAATATCCGTCAAAAAAGTTTGCTATCTTAGGATATATCTGTTATTCTTAGGAAGAGTTATTTTTGCTCTCTTTCAGATTGAAGAGGTTTTGTTTTTCGTCTAAGGTATTTGAGCAAGGATAGTAACACAATGTGTGGATATCCGCACCAGGAGGCAATGTAATAATGGAACAAGGTACAGTTAAGTGGTTTAATGCAGACAAAGGTTTTGGATTCATCGAGCGTGAAGGTGGAGACGACGTATTCGTGCATTTCTCAGCGATCCAAGGTGAAGGTTTCAAATCTTTAGACGAAGGTCAAAGCGTAACTTTTGATGTTGAACAAGGACAACGTGGCCCACAAGCTACAAACGTTCAAAAAGCTTAATAACAACCAGTAACAGGCCCTGCTTATAGGGCCTGTTTTTTTTATGCGCACCGGACAGACCAAGTACCCTGTGCGCTTCTTAAATCAGTTCTGGTTTGCTTAAAGCACCTGTAAAAGCGTCTTTTCTGATCCGAAGAGGATGGGTTCGAATAAATTTTCCGGCAATGCAGCGCAGTTTTGTGCAACAAATCGCTTGATCTTTCTTTCATTCAATATTTCCATCATAATATGGATGGCGCTTGCTGTCCAAGTGAAGCGAGGGACATCCCGGTGAGGAATGTCCTTTTATTGTAGGCAGAGGAAGGAATTATGGAGCAAAATCAATCTGCCCGGTGATCAGCAGAATAATGATGATGAGCCAAAAGATGAAGAAAGACGATGACAGGATGAGTGAGATAAAAGGGAGTGTATTCCTTTCCGTTTTCTTCACCAATCCGATAACAGAAAGTACGATACCTATTCCAGTCAGCGCAAAGGTGATATAGTCTCCTATCAGGTTCCCGACATTGGCGATTCTGGTCGGAGTGACAAAGACAATGAAAAAGCAGATGATGCCGATTGCCAAGGCAGAAAAACTGATGATTCCATGTTTCTTCTGGGGCGTCGGTTTGTTGTTCAAAAAAGCACCACCTTTCCGAAGGCGATTCCTATTATTTTATTAATACGGCTGTTTGGGTATTTAGGTTTCAAAGATTGAACTAGGGATTATTTTTTTAAAAAAAGTGCATTTTTTCTGTGGAAGTAGCAACCTTTTAAAAACTAGGCTCAAAGCTAGAATGGTTGAACCGTTTCATTCTTGGATTCAGACTCGAAAACGGGCAATCAAATGAGGGTTAACATTGTTTTTCATAGGCAATCTCATTAGTAGATATTGCTAGATGAGGTGATAGATTATGAGAGCATTGATGACAAAGGAAGACTTTAACAAGAAAGCAGATTTACCAGAATGGCTACCGGAAAGCTATGCCACCTTTCATCAGACAGTGACGGATAAGACGTTTCCCTGCTATTTCGGCATGAGCGGTGAATTGAGGGGTGAGTTACGTTATGCATACATATCACAGGATGATTGGTCGAATTTGCCTGCTGCGCTGCTGGATTTCCTGAAGTTGTTTAAAGACCCGGACCATAAAAGGCATGGTTTGTTCGTTTTTGTAGAGCCTTTTGAGAGGGAAGGAGATTTGGAAGAATACCGCAGGCAGTTCTGGGACATTTTACAGTATTTGCATGATATTGATGAAGTCGAATGGCCTTCAGATCGGCCGCGCAATCCAAATCACTACTTATGGGATTTCCATTTTGATGGCGAACCGATTTTTGTGTTCGGCAATGCTCCCGCGTATAAACAGCGTAAAACGAGGGACTTGGGGCAATCAATGGTTCTTGGCTTCCAGCCTAGGCGCATTTTCGAGGGGCTGAAAGGCACGGAAAAAGACGGAATCATGTCAAGGGAAAAAGTGCGCCAGCGTGTAGAGGTTTGGGACCAATTGCCAAAGCATCCGGATATCAGCCATTTCGGTGACCCTACTCATAACGAATGGAAGCAATTTTTCATTGGGGACGACGCTGAACCAATCACTACAAAATGTCCGTTTACCCATAAAGAGATGAAGACAATATAAAATTCGGTGTAGCGGTTTCGAGTACATCTGGAAACTAATGCGCTACTCGTTTTAAAAATTAATTTATTCTAGGCATTCCGTTAAGGAATGCTTTTTTTATTAGGCCGGATATTTTTTCAGCAGTTCTAACAGACTATGCTTTTCCAATCCTCCCGGATTCTTCGTTTATATTTTTCTGTTAGTGGATAATTTCATCAGTAAAAAACACCCTAAATAAGCAATGCAAGTAACCCCGAACAAAGCAAAGACTCCCGGCGTGAAGACTAAGTATAAACTGAACGGCAATGACCATACGAATGCGATCATCATTAGCGATTGCTTAGATGTTAAGGATGAAATGACCGCTAAACAGGCAGGAAGAAATAGCATAAGAAATGAGATTACGATTGTATCAGTCCCCGTAATGTTTGAATGAGGGTTAAAAAAGTTGAGCACAGCCCACAAGGTGATGGTGGCTAATCCGCTTATTACCCCTATATATTTTGCCGCTTTTTGCATTGCGATCACCTCCGATTTTAAATTAAGTTTTATATACTATGAAGTCTTCTTTCCGTTATTTTCCTATATACTATAAAAAAAGAGAAGTTATTAAGAGGGGAATAATATGAAGATCGGAAAACGGATATTGATTTTTTCGTTTGTGGCTATTGTTGTGGGTATCGCAGCTTGGATTACCGTCGCTTTTAATGGCTTGCCGTGGAAGGAAAAGGCGGTTGCTGCCAAACTTGAAAACTATTTAGAGGAAAAATATGATCAGGAGTTCACTTTGAAAGAGTCCTTCTATAATTTCAAGGATGGAAGTTATGGTGCATGGTTTTATCCTACTGAGGATCCAAAGCTCGAGTTTTACGCTGAGGAAGGATTTGCGGAGTATACATATGTTGATATTTATCCCGAAGTATTGTGGGCCCGCCAATTGAAGGAGGTGGTCCAGCCAATAGCCAAGGAAGTTTATCCAGAGATTGAAAAAGTTGATACGGGTTACGTCACCTATGAAAGCTTGGACATTGTAAAAGGACCAGATATCCCTCCTTTCGATAAAGCAGGAGCCATGCTAAGTGTTCGACTTGAAGTGGAGGGAGCCTTTTCGGAATCGGATGAGCAATGGAGTAAGGTAGCCGATTTGGTTGAAATAGTGCAGGGGCTGTCACCCGCAATTGATGCTTCGTTCGATTTTATTGATAAAAAAGAAGGTATTGAAACTTTTATTACGTGCCCGGCCAAGACGGAGGCTGAGATAGGATCAGTTCAGCAAGCGAAGAAATCTTGTTCGCTAAGCAAATATAATATGGAGACGGATATGGCTTTGGACGACTAACTCTGTAACTTTTTTCAAGTTGAACCGTCTAATTAAGAAAGGCGTAAGGCGCCCGCCTATCGGCGACAAGCACAAGGCGAATTGCGAGGAGGCAGCTCCTCAGCCACCACAGCAATTTGACTTGTGACCTCGAGCCGATGGCGCCTGGAGCTAGACATTTATAGAAAGGGGGATCAATGGATGAAAAAGAGATGCTTGAATTGTTTGCTTGCTGCCTTTCTTCTCATCTTTTTGGGTGCGTGCAGCTCAGGTAGTTCCGAAGAATCAAAGTCAACCAACGAAATGGCCAAGATGGATTCGACGGCCGGTTCGAATGAGATTGCGATGAACCAAGAGGAGATGTCTACCTCAGAAGATAAGGCTGTTGATCAGCCGGAAAAGATGCTGGACGAAAGAATGATCATCCACCGCGCAAACCTGGATGTTCGGGTGAAGAGTCTGGAAAAAGCCCAGCAGAATATCGAGAGAAAAGTGAAGGAATATGGCGGCTACGTCGTGGAAGCTAATGAATATCGAGATGAAAATGAACTGATGAGCGGCCATATGATCGTCCGGATTCCGGAAAAACATTTTCAGGCATTTTTGAAAAACGCAGAGGAAGCCGCTGCTGAAGTTTTGAGCAGAAATGTCTCTGGGCAGGACGTAACGGAGGAATACGTGGATTTGGAGTCGCGCTTGAGATCGAAGCGGGCCGTGGAGGAACGGCTGCTTGATTTTATGAAGGAAGCGCAAAAGACCGAGGATCTTTTGAAAATTTCCAGTGACTTGGCGAAAGTACAGGAAGACATTGAAGTCCTTGTCGGGAAAATGAAATATCTTGAAAATCAGACGGCCTTTTCAACTGTGGAAATATTCGCGAATGAAAGCAAGGTCGTTATTCCTGGCGTGGGCGACGGTGACCTGGATACATGGGAGAAAACGAAAAAGCAATTGGCTGTCAGCCTGAACTTTTTGCTTGCTACAGCATCAGGGGTGGTTGTGTTTTTTGTGGGGAACCTGCCGATCATTCTTCTTTTGGGATTGATTGGAGTGGGAGTTTATTATTTAGTGCGAAGGAAAAGAAAGAATCCGAAGGAATGAGGCTTGAAAATTTATAATTTTGCGTTAAAACAGGGTGAGTATACATCTATAAAAGCGGGGTGGGCAGCGGCCGCTCTCGAGGAGAAGGGCTGTGGGCAAACTGTTTAGATGACTGGATCTATGCCCCACGGGAAGTTATGTTTTACCCCGGCTATCGTTATGATAAAACCATAAAAAAAGGTCAACCAGAAATATTTTCTTTTCTGGCTGACCTTACAATAGGAACGAAGCAGCTCAGTTGAAGAGTGTTGTTTAACTTTATTAAAACAATCGGCCCTTTTTAATGGAAGTCTCTGTTAAACTACAAGGTTGATAATTGGTCAAAAGGAATGGGAAACCCTATGGATATAGGGTTTTCCATTCCTTTTACTAACAAATTTGTTCGTTACAGTGGTGGGTTTTCCACGCCTAAATGAATCCAATCTTCTTTTGGTGGTCCATAAACACCAAAAGGTTTTATTCCTGCTTGACGCATAAGAATTGTAGCTTGTCCACGATGATGAACAATGTGCTTGATTAGTCCCATTAAAATTTGAGCATTAGTTTCTTCCCTGCCAAATGCAGTTTGCACTTCCTTCAAAGAGTCGTCTGTCCATTGTTCTTCGATTACTTTGATCGCAGAAGAACTTATGTGTTTAAAGGTTTCAGCAATTTCTTTAGCCGAGTTAGGGACATTTTCTGCATTTTCTACTTCATCTACTTTCAACCCGAAGTGAGCTAAATATTCTGGAATATTTGTTGTGAAATGCCAAACAATTCTTCCCAAAGTACGCCCTTCTGAGTAAACTTTTTGTTTCAATGAATCATCAGTTAAACCATCCAAAACCTTTTGAGTTAGCGTTGCCTCCCAATTCCATTCTCTAATAAAATCTGCAATCGTTACATACATATTATTTATAATCCCTCCATAATCCACATTTCTATGATTTTTCCGGAAGAAATATTATAAAACATTCGTTTGTGTTTTTCGACTCTCCTTCCTTACGATCTTTCGTTAGTTCGGTAATTGCTGCACATTGAGTTTTCACAGTCGCAAACTGCCATATGTGCTTTCATTTCAAATAAAAATGATGTTAATACAAATTCTTTAATATGCTGATTGATGCTTTCGTTACTATGACTATCAACAAATATAAACCAAGTAAGATAATTATAGTATTATCTTATTATTTTCCTGGCTTTTAATAAGAATACAAAAAGAAATGACTCTCCCTTGCTTAGACCGGCGAGGAGAGTCATTTCTTCTTATCAGGTAACTGCACTTCTTACAATGTAGCTCATATGCCGGGATGCCAGCAGCAGCTGGCGTCCCTTTTTTATTTTATGATGGTACCTTCTAAAGTAGAACTATCAGGTTTGTTTTTCCCTAAGAATAAATAATGGTTTGAACAGTGCCTTGTATTGTATGCAACACTGAAAAGGAATGAAAGAAAACGCTGTACTTAAAAGTGATCTTAATGAGTGGAGCACTGAAAGGTGTCAATGGAAAATTAAGTTTTTACCTCAATAATTTTTATCATTTAAACCGATACTACATGCTGAGGTGAGAACATGTATAAGCTGTTGACTCATAATGATCTGGACGGAGTTGGATGCGGTATTTTGGCGAAACTCGCTTTTAGAAAAGATGTCAAGGTCCGTTACAGTTCCGGGGCGGGACTCGCTCGCGAAGTTGAATGGTTTTTTGAAAATGATGATCGTGATACCTTTTTGTTTATTACGGATTTGTCCGTAAATGAAGAAAATGAAGAAAGACTTCAAACATTTCATGAGGCGGGTGGGAAGGTACGGCTCCTTGATCATCATAAAACGGCATTGCATTTTAACGATTATGAATGGGGCCAGGTCAAAGTCGAAGACGATGAAGGAAAGTTAACCTCTGCGACTTCTTTATTTTATAAATATCTCGTTGATCATAACCTCTTGGAGCCGACCGAGGTTGTAGCTGAATTTGTCGAGCTTGTCAGACAGTATGATACCTGGGAATGGGAGAAAAACGGCAATCACCAGGCCCATCGATTGAACGCGCTCTTTTTTTTGGTGTCGATTGAGGAATTTGAAGAGAAAATGATCGGCAGGCTGAAAACAAGCGCTCACTTTGATTTTGATGAGTTTGAAAAGAAGATTTTGGACATGGATGAGCATAAAATGGATCGCTATATCCGGCGAAAAAAGCATGAGCTTGTTCAGACACAAGTGGGCGGCCTTTTTGCCGGAGTCGTTTATGCGGAATCATATCATTCGGAACTTGGAAATGAACTCGGTAAAGAATACCCACATCTTGATTACATCGCTATTTTAAATATGGGTGGAAAAAGGATGGGTTTTCGAACGATCCACGATCATGTGGACGTCTCTGAGGTTGCAGGACATTTTGGAGGCGGCGGTCACGCGAAAGCCGCTGGCTGCTCCTTAAATGAAGAAGCCTATAGACAGTTTGTCGTGGAAACTTTTCATATAGAGCCATTACGGGAGGATGCTAAAAGGAATCGCTATAACTTGAAACACTCCTTATTCGGCTCCTTGTACAAAAACTCGAAAGAGGAGGTCTTTCTCCTATATCCATTAAATGAAACCGACTGGGCCATCGATCACTATAACAATAGGTTGGATAAGACCTTTTCCAGTTTCGATGAAGCAGAAGTTTTTCTAAAAAGAAATTATGGCGTATGGCTTGTAAGAGATGAGACATTTGTTAATTACCTAATGGAAGAGGTAAAGGCGAGCAGGGGGAGTGAGTAGACCAGGTTTGCTGTGGAAACATAACAACTAGAAATCTGAGGTCAGGTGTTTTATATGAAAAAATTAGCGTTGTTCATCTTTGTCCTTTTTATCTCATTCCTGCCATCGCCAGCATTTGCAGAACAGCAAATACCTATCTTGATCTATCACTCAATCGATGAGTACAAGGGAGTCGGTGCGAAAGAATTGTATGTAACCCCGGAAAATTTCGAGAAACAAATGATGTATTTGCGGGACCATGGATTCACATTATTAACATTTGAACGTTGGAGGGACATTCATAAAGTAAACAAACCGATCTTTATTACGTTTGATGATGGCTACAAGAATAATTTACATGTCTTTTCGACTTTTAAAAAGCTGGAGACCGAAAGTTTTAAGCCTGCGGGAACTCTTTTTGTCATCTCTGACTTTATTGGCCGATCGAATCGATTATCAAAAACGGATCTAAAAATGATGGCAGATTCAGGCTTGCTCTCCATCCAGTCCCATACGGCTACACATCCAGATTTAACAAATATAAAAAATTTCGATTATGAACT
The DNA here is from genome assembly GCF_003605385.1 of Siminovitchia acidinfaciens. Classification (GTDB taxonomy): domain Bacteria; phylum Bacillota; class Bacilli; order Bacillales; family Bacillaceae_C; genus Siminovitchia; species Siminovitchia acidinfaciens. Next base: position 506,966 of record NZ_QYTV02000001.1, read on the forward strand.
GGGAGTGTCCAAAGAAAAGATTCAAAAAATAACGGGCAAACCGGTCATTGCACTTGCGTACCCGTACGGAAAATTTAATGACAAGGTCATATCGGAAACGAAGAAGTACTATAAGTTCGGAATTGCAACAATCCCTGAGCCATTTTCCGAAAAAGGCACGAAGAATGAGCTTTACAAATTACCGCGAATATATATTAAGTATTCAACAACGATGGACGAATTTGCGGAGATTGTTGAGAGGAAGTAAAGGCGGGTCAATTTCGGATGACAATATATTGGATAATTTTAAGCTACCAAATCCATGCGGTTTTTTTGAAAAAAATGACCGTATGGATTTTCTTCTTCGTACAGGGAGCCCACTAGCAGAGAGGGGCAGCGGGTCTATTGTGGAATGGACCTGCCACAGCCCTTTCTACATTTGAAATGGTGAACATACTTCAGGCGACATGCCTGCAAAATCCGAAAAGTTGTTTGTTGGGTAACCGAGAGAGGTTCATAGTGATTGAGAAAGCGAAAAAATTGTTGGTAGGGTACTCCCCCTAAGTGACAGCCGTACCGGAAAAAAAGCTGACAGGGCCACTAAGAAGGGGTCTAAGTGACCGACGTGTGCGAAAAAAAACTGATACGGTCACTAAGAAGGAGCCTAAGTGACCGCCGTGTGCGAAAAAAAGCTGACACGGTCACTAAGAAGGGGTCTAAGTGACCGACGTTTGCGAAAAAAGCTGACACGGTCACTAAGAAGGGGTCTAAGTGACCGCCGCGCCAGAAAAAAAGCTGACACGGTCACTAAGAAGGGGTCTAAGTGACCGCCGCGCCAGATAAAAAGCTGCCACGGTCACTAAGAAAGGCTCTAAGTGACCGACGTTTGCGAAAAAAAGCTGATACGGTCACTAAGAAGGAGTCTTAGTGACCGCCGCGCCGGAAAAAAAGCCGATACGGTCACTAAGAATGAGCCTAAGTGACCGACGCACCGGAAAAAAGCTGATACGGTCACTAAGAAGAGCTGTGAAGAGTTCATAGTGACCGAGAAATCGAACAAATCGATTTTGGGGTAACCAAGAAATAAATTGTACGTTGTGCCCCCTATAGGTATTGCACGGTTCTAAAACACCGAAATCAATTGTTTCTAATTAAAAAGTCCAAACCACTTCGAAAGGCCCGCAGCTAGTTATTCTGATCAAGTCCGTCAGATTTTCTACACGAAAATTCGATTAGGCCCAAGCTTTGTCAGATTAATAAAACATTGTTGACTCAATGAGTTACAATTAATATTCAGGACGCATCTAAATCTAATGGACAAGAGGTGCCGCACTATGAACATGGAAAAAGTTTTTGAAGAGAGATTGAAGAAGTACAAGCTGATTGCTGCCATTAAAGAGCCCAAGTCAATTGAGAAGGTAATTAAGTACAAAGATAACATTTCTGCTGTCATTTTGATGACGGGAAATATTTTAAACGTGAAACAGTATGTGGATGTGCTTCAAAGTGAGGGGCTTCCTGTCATTTTGCATGTCGAGAAGATTGGCGGATTGCAGGTGGATCAATATGGAATTGATTTTATTATCGATTATATTAAGCCGTTTGGGATTGTCACGACAAAATCTGGAATTATTAAACGGGCTAAATCAAGAGGGATGTTTGTTGTTCAAAGGATTTTTTTAATAGATACAGAGGTTTACGAGCATTTGCTGAACAGTTTGGAACACCTGCAGGCAGATATCGTAGAAATCATGCCGAGCCGGGCGCCGGATTTTCTGGACAAGCTGTCAGGCGCTTCTCCTGTCCCTGTCATCACGGGAGGGTTGCTTTCCACAGTTAACCATGCAAAAGAGGCTTTGGAACATGGAGCCGCTGCAGTTACAACCTCCAATACGGAAATGTGGAAACTGGATATGAACAATCTTTAAGTAATCTTTACAATACATTTATAACAAATAAACAATAGTCTAGTATATTGATAATTGAAAAGTACATAGCAAACAGGCGCAATGAGAGAGGCCGCAAATATCTGTTGTTGAAGAACAGTATATTTGCGGTCTCTTTTTGTTGGAAAGGGGGATTTTAAAAGACGGCAATAAAAAGCTCCAATTTTACTAGGACAATAACTTACTTTGAAAGAGGTTGAAAATCATTGAAGAAAACTCCAATATTTCTTGCACTCCTTCTGTTTGTTTTTAGTCTGTTAAGCGCATGCGGCATCTCTTCGAGTTCTAATGCTGACAGCGACAAATCAGGTGATTCCAAATCCGGTGAATCCAATGGAACGATTGACTTAACCTGGTACTACCCGGTTAACGTCGGCGGCGAAATTACGAAAGTGATTGACGGATATGCCGAGGAGTTCAACAAAGAAGGAATCGAAGTGAATGGAAAAAAAGTCACGGTTAAACCGGTCTACAGCGGAAACTATGATGAGTCCATGACAAAGGTTCAGACGGCTGTTAAAAACAAAAAATCTCCGGATATGGCGGTGCTCTTGTCCGTAGATTTATTCCAATTGAAAGACTCCATCATTCCTTTGGACGACATGATTGCAAAAGATCCGGAAGCTAAAAAAATGATGGATGATTTTTTCCCTGGATTCATGCTGAATTCACAGGCAGAAGGAAAAACATGGTCTGTCCCGTTCCAACGTAGTACGGTCTTGCTTTACTACAACAAGGATATGTTCAAGGAAGCAGGTCTTGATCCTGAGAAGGCTCCTGTCAACTGGGATGAGGTCGTTGACTACGGTAAAAAGCTCTCTACAGATGGCAAGTGGGGAATTGAGTTGCCGGCTACAATCAGTGGCTATTGGATTTATCAGGCATTGGCCCTTCAAGCTGGCGAAGGAAACTTGATGAGTGATGACGGTAAAGAAGTTTATTTTAACTCAGATGCGGCCAAAGAGGCTCTTCATTACTGGGTTGACTTGTCCAAAAAACACAAAGTGATGCCTGAGGGAGTACTTGACTGGAATACTGTTCCTGCCGATTTCATTGAAGGAAAAACGGCCATGATGCTCTCAACTACAGGGAACCTGACGAATGTTAAAAACAATGCTGATTTTGAATTTGGTGTAGCCTATTTGCCGGAAAATGAGCGGGCAGCCACTCCGACAGGCGGCGGGAACTTCTACATCTTCAAGGACATTTCCGAAGAGCGACAGCTCGCTTCTATGGAATTCATCAAATGGATTGCGGATTCGGAGCGTGCGGCCCAGTGGAGCATTGACACAGGATATATTGCAACCCGTCAGTCAAGCTATGAAACTACTGCGCTAAAAGAGTACACAGATTCTTTCCCGCAAGCGTTGACTGCTAAGCAGCAGCTGGAAAATGCCCATAAGGAAATTTCCGTTTACGAGCAAGGGAAGATCATCAAGATTTTATCCGATGCCATCCAGGCGGCCATTGATGGGGCAGACGTGGATGAAACTTTGGAAAAAGCGCAAAAAGACGCTGAGGCGCTGCTAAAACCATACAAGTAAAACGTCGTCTCAGCTGCGCAGTGAGATTCTAAAGTTCTGAAAGTCAGTAATCGTTCGATGAGGTGAAGGAATTGGGGAAAAGCAAACAATTGAAAGAAAATGCAGCAGCCTGGCTTTTTCTCCTTCCGTCCCTCATATTCCTCATTATGTTTACGTTATATCCGATGATCAAGACGCTGATCATGAGCTTTTTTCAATCGGACTTATCAACGGCAGATCCGGTTTATATCGGTTCGGGTAATTTTAAAATGATGTGGGAAGATGAGGTATTTCGGAAGGCTTTTATCAATAATCTATGGTTCGCTATAGGAACTGTTCCAACGAGCGTGCTGATCGGGATGGGCCTTGCTATGCTGGTCAATCGCTCAATAAAGGGAAGTGGTCTGGCACGGACGTTTTTCTTTTATCCCGTTGTCATACCAATGGTGACCGCAGCGTTTATCTGGCTGTTTTTCTATACGCCCGAGTACGGGATGGTCAATAGCCTGTTAAAGGTTTTTGGTGCAGGGGAAATGAATCTGCTCGGAAACTCGACTACGGCGCTCATTGCCATCATGGTGATGGTGATCTGGAAAGAAGCTGGGTTCTTCATGGTCTTCTATCTGGCCGCCCTTCAAAATATTCCGAAGGAATTGCTGGAAGCATCCTATATGGATGGGGCATCCAAGTGGGTCCAATTTCGAAAGATCATCTTTCCATTGCTGATGCCGACGACCTTGTTCTCTTTTATCATCGCAACAACGAATGCGTTCAAAACCGTAGACCAGTTGGTAGTGATGACGCAAGGCGGGCCGAACAACGCCAGCAACCTGCTGCTCTATTATATCTATGAAAGTACTTTCCGTTTCATGGACTATGGAAAAGCAGCGACTGCGACAGTAGTTGTATTAATTTTGATGCTTGTGGTCGCCTCCATCCAGTTCTTTGGGGCGGATCGGAAAATTCATTACAGTTAAGGTGGTATACAGTTGAATCGCCTCATCAGTATTTCGACATATGTTTTAGCTCTACTTTGGGCCCTTCCACTGTTTGGAATCATCTATATGGCCTTTAAAGATGTAAAAGCAGATGGGTACTCGTTTACACTTAACAATTTTGCCGAAGCTTGGAAGACAGCTCCCTTTGCACAATATTATTTGAATACAATCATTATCGTTGTAGTGATCTTGGCTGTGCAGCTTGTCACGATGACGCTTGCTGCCTATGCGTTTGCCCGGATGAATTTCATCGGGCAGGGGATTATGTTCCTGCTGTATCTCGTGCAAATCATGATTCCGATCGAGCTATTGATTTATCCTAATTCAAATACGATTGCCCAGCTCGGAATCTACGATACTAAGTTAGCAATCATGGTCCCGTATTTCATTTCCGCTTTTGGGATTTTCTTACTGAGGCAGACATTTAAAGGAATTCCGTATGAATTAGAAGAAGCTGCAAAAATGGAAGGCTGCAGCAGACTTCAGACGATATGGCATGTGTATGTTCCATTGGCTAAACCGACGTACATTGCCTTCGGCCTGATCTCGGTGTGCCACCAGTGGAGCAACTTCTTATGGCCGCTGATTATCACGGATTCGGATATGAACCGTCCATTGACAGTCGGACTTTCCATGTTTGCCAAAGCGTCTGATTCCGGAGCCCAGTGGGGAGTCGTTGGCGCTGCAACTTTGTTTGTTGCCTTGCCGCTGCTCATGGCCTTCTTCATCTTTCAAAAACAGTTCATTTCAAGCTTCATGCATTCAGGAATCAAGTGAACAAAGGGGGAAGCAGATTGCGTTACTCTATTTCGACTTATACATTATTCGCATTGCCCATTGAGCCGGCTATTGAAGCCCTTATTCTAAAAGGGGGCTGGAAGTCGATTGAAATCATGGGGGAAGGAAAGTATCATGGCAGGCTTCTGCTGAATATGGAAAGGTCAGAAATTGAAAATATGGCAAGGCATGCAAAAGAGAACGGTGTTTCTTTCGGATTTCATTTGCCCATTGAAGGGTTTAATCCCGCGTCTCCAGATGAGGAGACGGAACAGATTTGGAAGAAATGTTTGTTGATAGCTGAAATATTGGAAGTGGAGTATGTATTATTCCATTTGGGCAGCAATCCGTCAATTGTTGCCGGACTGAAATCCGCGGCCGATTTTTCAAAAAAAATGCTTCAGGAATTGCCTGAAAAAACAAGGCTTGTGATTGAAAATGTTCCTGATGCGGAAAATGCCGTTGGTGCTTCTATTGATGATCTCGTTTCAGTCATCGAAATGATCAATGATCCGCGTGCAGGCATCATGCTTGATACAGGGCACTGCTACATGAATGAGGGTGAACAGTTTTTAGATGAATGCCAAAAAGCTTTTCCGCATTTGTACGGCCTGCATATCAATGACAACCATGGTGAAATGGATGAACACTTGCAAATCGGTGAAGGAACGATTCCTTTCCAACCTGTGCTCTCAGCTTTAAACGGCAAGCCGCTCAAGTATGTGTTTGAAACTAATACTGTGGAACGTGCCGAACATTCGATGAATCAGGTGAAAATGAATCAATGGGGGTTGCAGGATGTCAAAAATTAAGCTGAGAAACGTGTGTAAACAATATCCTGGCAGCAACGATTATTCTGTGGAGAACTTCAATTTGGATATTCAAGAAAAGGAGTTTATCGTGCTTGTCGGTCCTTCTGGCTGTGGAAAATCAACATCTTTAAGGATGATTGCGGGTCTGGAAGATATTTCTGAAGGGGATTTATTCATTGACGGTAAAAGAGCTAATGAGGTGGAACCGAAAAACCGGGGGATTTCCATGGTTTTTCAGAACTATGCGCTCTATCCTCACATGACCGTTTTTGAGAATATGGCTTTTGGATTGAGGCGTCAAAAAGTGCCGAAAGATCAAGTGAAGGCGAAAGTAGAAGAAGCGGCCAAGATACTGGAGTTAACCGGCTTGCTTAAAAGGAAACCAAAAGGACTTTCCGGAGGGCAAAGGCAGAGGGTTGCCTTGGGCAGGGCGATTGTCCGGGACTCCGACATTTTTTTGATGGATGAACCGCTCTCCAATTTGGACGCAAAACTTCGTGTTCATATGCGGGCGGAGATTATCAGGCTACACCGTCAACTGGGGAAAACGACAATTTATGTAACGCATGACCAGACGGAAGCGATGACGATGGCAACAAGAATTGTCATTATGAAGGACGGGCTGATTCAGCAGATCGGAACTCCTTCCGAGGTCTACAGAACTCCCCATAATGTATTCGTGGCTGAGTTTATCGGGCAGCCGGGGATGAATATATTGAATGGCAGGGTTCAAGGAAACCGATTTATCATCGGTTTGGGCGAAGCGGTCTATCAGTTATCAAAAAATGAGGAAAAGCTTATTAAGCAAAATAATGGTGATGGTGTCATTGTGGGAATCAGGCCGGAGGATATTACGATCTCCGCTCGAGAAACCACTCTCAAAGGAAGCGTCGAATTAATAGAAAGAAACGGAGCAGAGATGCTTGTTCATACACGCCTGGCCAACCAAGAAATTGTAATTAAATGTAAAACGGACGATCATTTACAAAGTGGAGACAAAGTTTTTCTTACATTTAATGAAAATGCAATCCACTTATTCGACAAAAGCTCAGAGAAACGGTTAAAGAATATGGAAGTTCGTCGCGAGGCTTTACTTACTTCTTGTTGAAATTGGAGGAGGCACTGGATGTATATAAATGACTTTGAGGCGTATTGTTTTGATTTGGACGGGACGATTTATTTGGGAAATGAAATATTGCCCGGTGCAAAAGAGACGCTCGAAATGTTAAGAATGAATGATAAGAAGGTCATGTTTATTACCAACTCGCCCACCAGGACACGGGAAGAGTGCAGGGAAAAATTGGAGGAATTTGGAATCGCGGTAAATCAAGATGAGATACTTACAGGCCCGTTCATCTCGGCACTGTATTTTTCGGAGAATTTTCCCGACGCACTCATTTATGTTGTCGGCGAAGAAGCAATCAAGACTGAATTTGATCATTTTTCATTGAAAATGACGGATGACCCTTTGGAAGCGACACATGTCCTCGTTGGGCTTGACCGTTCTTTTACTTATGAAAAATTGAACTTGGCCATGCATGCTGTCAGAAACGGTGCAAAAATCATTGTGACCAATCCGGATCCGACCTGTCCGGTTCCAGGAGGGGTCGTTTCCGATACCTATGCCATCGCCAGGGCCATTGAAGTCGCTTCGGGCCAGTCAATCTTCCAGGTGACAGGGAAGCCTTCCGCTTTTTACGGGGAGCGAATACTTAAGGAATTGAATGTTGCCAGGGATCGGTGCTTGATTATTGGAGACCGTCTGGAAACCGATATTCTTTTGGGGAAATTTAATAAAATCAGTACCTGTCTTGTTTTGACAGGAGTGACAAAGCAAGAGGATGTTGATAAAGCGAAGATTTACCCGGATTATATTGTCAATGACCTCAACTCGTTATTTTTCAACGTAAAACAACCTTGTTGAGGAATCAGAAAAGGTCAAAGAGAAGGCAAAAAGAGCGGCGATTAGTCACTCTTTTTTTATTATCCAATTTCCGGTAAGTAAATGTTGAGTTTCCAGTTAATTGAATCGACACTTCGCTTCTGAACAGATTCCTTTGCAAAGACAAACGACCATGGCATGGCTGAATCGGCTTCTATATGCAGGTCCGGTGCGAAGCTTTCTGTGGCAATAACTTCATTTTCATGATCTGTTATTTCCACTTTTACACACTTGATGTCCAATGGTTCGTGAGAGCTGTTCCTCAATAACACAGTTGCGACCACGCCGCCGTTCTTCTTATACTTTCCCCTGACTGGCACTGCCTCCAGGTCGATCTCCGATGGGGGCAATGAATTCAATATCTCCATGAATTCCTTTTTTTGTTCGTTGGTCAATTTATGTTCCCAAACGGGATGAAAAGATAATTTGCTCATGTACATCCTACCTTCCTTATTTTAAAAAGGGAAAAAAATATTCCAAAAGCAAGATAATGATGATAATAGCTCCAGCTTCAAAAATGGAAGTATAAATAGGAACATTTTTCTTGTCTTCAAATAAAGACGTATGATTTTTTATAAAAACGACAAGTGAAATGACGACAGTCAATTGAATGGGATCGATGAAACTTCCCTCCTCATAATGTACCCATATTCTAAGTGATTGTTTTCAAGTTGTACAGGGGTCAAAAACAGAGGAGGGATTTCGACATATTTCCCGAGAAATAATTCCCTTGATCCTCATATTTCCTGTCAATTCAATGAGGATTTTCCCTAGAATATCTTTAAATTCCCCCACCTGTTAGGCTAGGGTTTATCACCAACGAAAATTGATTGCGCTAAATGTTTATTATGTGGTTGGCATCTCTCGGACAAGCCCTTTTTTGATTAGTTCCAACTCCATCTTGAGATTCTCCAGTGACTCCTGATGTGACAAGTCATGAGCGAATGCCTCGACTAAATTACGAAACGTGATCGACGTGATAATCTGTAAGACGTGAAAAAGCTCCTTCTCGCTGGAGATGTTCAGTCTGCTTCTATCAATCAATGCGGCAGTTGCTCTGAAGTTTTCGCTGTTTTTACTATTGTCGCTGATTCTTCGCGCAAAGGAGCTTTCTATTTTTTGCGTCATGTTCAAGAAGGCATTTTTCAAGAAGTGGAAATGCTCCTCCTCATTGCACAGGCGTATAAAAAACTCCATGGCTGTCTCAAACAGGTCGCCATCATACATGCGCAGGATAGATAGGAAGTTGTATCTTTCCTGTTCCGCCAGTTCATTGAGTATAAAGAAGTAGGCATCGTCTTTGTCCTCGAAATATTGATAAAAACTTCCCCGTGGGATGCCAGCTTCCTTCACAATGTTGGAAATGGAAGCCTCAAACAGTGGTACTCTCGAAAATTCCCTTTTGAGCGCTTGAATCAATATTTCTTTTTTTTCATCCGGTAAATTGTAAAAAGTCAATTTTGGCATGATTTTTACTTCATCCTTTAATGCTATTTTCCCTGTTTTCTGCTTCCAAGAATTTCACAAAGTGGTTGATTGCCAGGCCCGGAGTCTCTTTTACCAGAGAGGTATATTTCCTTTTGAGGGAAGCGGGAGCGATATCACTTTTTTCAATTCGGCTGATGACATAATCCGCGCTGATTTTGTGAATTTCTTTCCGGTGGTGCTTCGCTTCCCTGGACAATGCCATACCGAGTGCCCCGAGCACAGCGTATAGAATGATGGTCAGTACCATGTTTTGTCTGTCAGGAATGAAAAACAAAATGGTCACCAGGTTGAAAACGGAAATCAAAATTAAAGGCAGTGCCCAAAATCCGTATCTGGACGATTTTTTTAATAAAGGCTGTATGAGTTCACTTAGATTTTCAAGCTCCCTCTGTATAAAAGGTGGGAGATTTGCCATTGGAAACATTGCTGTTTCACTCCTCTTTTGTTATTTAATGTAAAAGCTCATCCTATAATTGTAGCCCCGTCGAATAGATGGCTTTTTTCACTTTCATCATGCTTCTTGATCCGGCTCACCTGCTCGTGGATCTTTTCCATTTTTTCATCCAGCTTTAGTGCTGAAAACGCAGCTTCCGTCAATTCGTCTTTCAGCTCGATGGGTATATCGCCATCATATTTATAGTAGATTTTATGTTCAAGACTTGCCCAAAAATCCATGGCGATTGTACGTATCTGCACTTCTACATACACATGATCTTCTCTGTCGGACATAAAGACAGGAATCTGAATGATCATATGCAGGCTGCGATATCCATTGGGCTTGGGGTTCGTCACATAATCCTTTGTTTCAATCAATTTGATATCTTTTTGGCTTTGCAGCATATGGCTTATTTTATAAATGTCGGAAATGAACGAGCATGTGATTCGAACTCCAGCAATATCCCGGATGTTTTCCCTGATTGCCGGCAACGCCAGATCACTCCCTTTTCTATAAGCCTTGCTTATGATGCTGTCAGGTGATTTGAGCCGGGATGTGACGTGTTCAATCGGATTGTAATCGTCAATGTATTGAAATTCCTGTTTCAAAATATTAATTTTGGTATTCACTTCATCCATGGCAAATTTATAAGACATCATAAAGCGGACCAACGAATCTTTAAGGTTTTTCATATTGGCGAGGTCATTTGCTGCTATCGGTTCCATAAAACTGGCTCCTTTTGTGACACGTTGTCATATTCATTTTATATGACAACGTGTCACTCGTCAATTTTTTATGTAAATGAGTTGTTTCAAACAATAGAGTGACAGAATTGTAAAATTAAGGAAACAGCCAAGCCGAATGAACTATTTGTATGTGTTTGTCCAGTTAGGCCGTTCGTTTCGTTTTCGCTGAAACGGCTCCGAGAACACTTTGTAAATGCTATGATACTTTTGAAACTAAATTGTAAAAAAAGGGGACAATGGAATGAAACTTAAAAAGTTTGCCATGTTTATATTGGCGGTCCTTTTGCTTGGAGCATGCGGAAGCAAGGCCGATGATAAAAAAGAAGAGGCGAAACCGGCTGCAACAGAAGAAAAAACAGACAAAACTGAAGCTGTAGAAACGAATGCTGAGCAAAGAGATGGGGAAGAGGGATCTGCCGAAAAGGAAGACGATGGCTCGGTGTTGAATCCATATATCGCTGAGGATCTGGGCGCAGATGTTGAAGTTATTTTTACAAATAAAAACCCAGGATTGAAACATAAGTTCAGTGATGATGTAATCATTGAAATTGATGAGTACCAAATTGTCCATGTATCAAATATGAACGAATCAAGCAAGACGAACTTCGATGATGAGGGTGAAGGCTATGTCCTTACATATAAAATGACATTGGATAACAAATCCAAGGAAGACGTTTATTATGCAGGAGGGGTGTCCCTGTTGTCGGATGACGGAGCGGATTACATCATCCCTAGACGGCATCTTGTCGACCGAGATCAGTGGCTGAAGGATGACGATTCAGAAGATGTTTCACAATTCTCTAAAGGAAAGAGCTTTACTGGAATGAACGCCCATTCCATGACAAAAGCACAGTTTGATAAATTGAGCTCACCAACATTGAAAATTGATGCCTTATTCTTAAATAACGACACGTCCAAACGATTGGGCGAAGATGCTGTCTTTAAATTGCCGTTTAATGATAAGGGAGCTGAAAAAGCCGCAGCATCAGGAGAACAGTATCAGGATAAAATGGTGACAGACAATATTGCGGACAAGGAAATCTTTTTTGAGAAAACCGAGATCAATGAAACAAAAGAAATTGATGGTGTTAAAATTACGCTAGACGGCGTCCAATATGCAAACGTGACTCCAACAGATGGCCATGCGGAAAGATTTTCAAATTTTGGCGACAGCGGCCTGGTGGCAATCACTCTTAAAACAACAATCGAAAACGGCAGCGACACTCCTTTTGATAAATATTTGATCGATAGAAAATTAACAATTGATGAAAACCGTGGAACGATGTTCAACCAGGGAATGCTTGAGCCGAACTACTCCGGAACATTCAACCCTGAGGACAAAGATGAATTGCTCACAGTATTCCTGTTCAGAAAAGACGAGTTCGACATCTTTAAAAAGTTTGAATTACAAGTCGGACCGCTTAAAGATGAAAACGCAAAGGCGCTGTTTAAAGAAAAAACAGTCACATTCGAATTGCCAGTGAAGAAGTAGTCGGAAATGTAATCCGGTCCAAAGTGATCAAATCATTTTGGACCGGATTTTTTTGTGAAAAAGGGCTTGGACAAGGGTGGAGCGTGAAGAAGGTGTGAAAGGAGATAGGTGGGAGGAGCTATAGGCGATGATCGAGATTATGGTTTGAACGTGCATGTCCGGAATTGAATGTATGAACTCTCTTGTTCAATATTTGAATCCTGTCTTTTAAAAGTGCGAGCCTCGCAGTTCAACGTGCAAAGCCTATGTTTTATGTGTGAGCACCGTGGTTTACGTGCGAAATATCGGTATCAATGTTAGCCCCGCTGTGGAAAATGTAATGCCCGTTTTTAGCCATTAGAAGCCCGGACTCCAAGCGCTTAAACTAACTGCTCGGGTGTTCCACTACGATTCAACCTCTTGCAAAGTTCTCGATGGATGCATGATAATATTACTAGGGTTTTATTTACTTGAATTAGTAGCCGGAGAGGATTTGATCACGTGAGTATACCTAGAGCATTATCAATCGCAGGTTCTGCTGCAAGGGGAGGCGCAGGAATCCAGGCGGACTTAAAGACGTTCCAGGAGATGGACGTGTTTGGGCTTAGTTCTATCACGGCAATTGTTGCGACCCATCCACGCATGGATCAGGGCGTTTTCCCGTTAAAATTGGATGCAATTGAAGCGCAGGTGTACACGGCGCTGCGCGATATTGGAGCGGATGCGATAAAAACGGGGATGCTTTTTACAGAGGAAATTATCACACATGTGGCCAAGTGGATTGAGGAATCGGATACGTCTAATATCGTTGTGGACCCGGTCATGATCGGTAAAATGGGTTCGGCGTTGTTAAAAGACGATGCCATTGAGGCTGTAAAAACCAAATTGATACCATTAGCCACAATCATTACGCCAAATATGCCGGAGGCTGCGCGACTGATGGAAACGGATCAGCAGCTCAATTCGGTTGATGACTTGAAGCAAGCGGCGGAAGAGTTGCAAAAACTTGGTCCCAAGTATGTTCTTGTAAAAGGCGGCCGTCTGGAAGGACCGGCGGTTGATGTATTATTTGATGGGAACGAATTCCGTATTCTTGAAGCTCCGCGGATTGATACCATCCATACAAATGGAGCGGGATGCAGCTATTCCGCAGCCATTACGGCCCAATTGGCGAAAGGCAAAACAGTCCCTGAAGCCGTAGAAGAGGCAAAGAAATTCATTACAGCCGCCATTCGCCACTCCATCACATTCAGGCGCGGCGTCGGTCCCACCTACCATGCCGCCTATCAGAAGTACGGAGAAACAGGTGTCAATGTCACGGTGGAATAATAAACGAAGGAAGCCAGTTCCAATTTTGGAGCTGGCTTTTTATGATGAAAAATTATTGATGTCTCTACGATTGAATCGACGGTTCTCCAGTGCCCTAACTCGTGTCAGCTGAAAAAAGCAACAGGTCCCTCATAGTCTATACTTGTCCCCTAATTGGCCAACCTGCCTTCGTCATCAATGCTCAAAATGATTTAGACCAAAAACTGGGTCATCGCCCCCGGCGCGGCTGCTTATTTCATTTTTCCCCGCTGGTTATACAGAACAAAAAGCAGCAAAAGCATCACGATATCCAGCCTTGCAGCAAATGCAAACTTCATAAATCCCTCTGAATACAACGGAATTTTTGTTAACATCAACGCCGCCACCATGATTCCCATTAATGGAATTGTGGCAAGCCTTGCTCCCTTGTTCATTAAAATTAAAATGCCGCATACGATTTCCACCACAGCGACCACCATAATCAGCTGTTTGGGAAACGGCAGCCTTAGTTGGATGAACGTGTTTGCAAGGTCTGGACTCAAGAATTTCATGGCACCGGAAGTGATGAAGACATAGGCGACCGCCCATCTTACCAAAGTGGTCATTTGCATCCCCCCTCATAATTTATATGTTCAGGGCCGGACAAACATTGCAAAAAGAGCTAATCCACATTTTTGGACAACTAATTTGCAAAAATTGATGAATTTAGCGTCCCTCCTTTATGCCGATTTGCATAAGCTAATACATGTATTAAAAGCAAGGGGTGTGAAAGAAGAATGGGGTTATACTTCAATGAAGAGGAACACCCGTATATTTATCAAAGTAACGAAGATATCGATGAGCCCAACCAATCAGTTGCTAACATAGATGAATGGTCCGAATTCATGGAGGCACAGAAAAAAGCCAATTACATTTTGCAGAAATCCTTTATGGATTTAAATAGATTAGTTGAACATCAGGAAAAGGTGCGAAAGAATCAATGGAAGAAAATCTCCTATCAGTTGAAAGATTTGAGAAGATATGACAGAAAACAAGATGAAGTCCATGAAAATGTAAAGGAGCATCTAACGGGGATTGATGAAAAAAACCGCAGACTGGAAGAAATGCTGGAACAGGAAACTCTTTTTAAAAAAGAAGTCATGGAACAGCTTTTACAGGTAGGCGGAACGAATGAGGAAATTGAAAAGCGCTTGAAATCCGTGGAAGCCGCCAATGCAGAGCTTTTAACGAAATTGAATGATCAGCAAGAATTTCAAAGGGAGATGACTGAACAAATTTCGAAACAGGAGGAAAGGCACCAGGAAGTGATTGGCCGATTGGATAACCAAGAAGCGATCACTGAAAAAATCCTGAGGCAAGTGATAAATATCCGGTCCATCCTGTTCGAAAGGGCCAATTATCTTGCTGAAAAAATTGAAAACAGCTACCAGCTCACTTCCTCTTATGTTTACAAACTTATGACCGGCTCTGTAGAGCCGTTGCAGCTTTTTCTGCTTAAACAAAAAGAGAAAAGGAAGGAAAAGGAAGAAAGTAATGACTAAAAAAATAAAATGAAATCTCGAATATTGGATATAAATAGATCCGGTATTCGATTTTTTTGTGTTTTCTTTTGAAGTTTCTCATTTATAATAAAATGCTTAGGATATTCAAGTGGTTGGAAAAAGTTGAATATTGATTTTTATATTTGATTAATTCTTAATTTTAGTACAGGGGAGGTTTTGGTTTTTATGAAATCTAGAGTCGTTAAGGATTTTATGGAAAGGTACGAATGCATGTTAAAAGCCGATATGTCTTATGCCGAAGCTGTCTCTATACTGGCAGAAAAGGGGATTGATTATGCACCTGTGATCAATGATGAAAAACAATATGCAGGTATATTTGCAACGACAGCAAAGACCGCTGTCCAATCAAAATCAAAGCAGACGGTAAAGGACCTCATGTATACGGATTTGCCGGCATTATCCCCATTTGCTTTTATAGAAGAAGTTCAATTTCGGCAGTTTCCTTTGCCTGTCTTACCTGTAGTGGAAAGCAATGTCCTGTTGGGGGTCATTACAGAAAAAAGTATGAATGAGCAGCTTTCATTTCTTTTAACTCATGAGAGGAATAAAGCAAATCAACTAAACTCAGAAATTATGCTTCTGCAGAAAAGTTTTAATGAATTAAACGAAATGCTTGAACACTCCTATGACGGGTTTGCGATTACAAACAATGAGGGCATTACGATCAGGGTCAATAAGGCATGGGACAGGCTTACTGGATTGAAGCGGGAGGATGTTATCGGGATTCCGCTGGAGCATCTTGTGGAAACAGGGTATTTCAGTGATTCGGTGACAATGAAAGTGATTCAGACGAAAAAGCCGACGACTATTATTCAAAAGATGAAATCCGGCAAGCAGGCGATGATGACAGGTAGCCCTGTCTTCGATGAAAATGGGCAATTATATCAAGTCATTATTAATATTCGGGATATAACTGAGCTTCATCAATTAAAAGAAAGTCTTGAAAGCAAAGAGAAGCTTGCTGAAAGATATCAACATGAAATTTCTCAAATCAGATTGAAACAGACAAATGAAGACAGCATCATTGCAGAAAGCAGAGTAATGCAAGACTTGCTGGATCTGGCCTCGCGTGTAGCAAGGGTGGAAAGTACGGTTTTATTAACAGGTGAGTCTGGTGTAGGTAAAGGGGTAATTGCAAGATTTATCCA
The DNA here is from genome assembly GCF_003605385.1 of Siminovitchia acidinfaciens. Lineage (GTDB taxonomy): Bacteria > Bacillota > Bacilli > Bacillales > Bacillaceae_C > Siminovitchia > Siminovitchia acidinfaciens. Next base: position 523,102 of record NZ_QYTV02000001.1, read on the forward strand.
CCAAAACAGCCTAAGAGGGCCCGATCAGCCTTTTATTATAGTAAACTGCGGTGCTATCCCGCAGGAATTATTGGAGTCGGAGCTGTTTGGGTATGTAGGTGGGGCATTCACTGGTGCCAACAGAAACGGAAAGCCGGGCATGTTTGAACTGGCTGATGGCGGGACATTGTTTTTAGATGAAATTGCTGAACTTCCGCTTAAACTGCAAGTGAAACTTTTGCACGTCATTCAAGAGAAGGAAGTGACGAGAGTGGGAGGAACCAAACCAATCAAGTTGAATGTCCGTCTTATTTCTGCAACAAATAAAGATTTATTGAGACTGATTGATGAAGAGAAATTCAGGGAGGATCTATATTACCGCCTGAATGTTGTTCCGCTTTCCATTCCTCCGCTGCGGGCTAGAGTAGAAGACATTCTTCCGCTTTCGGCGCATTATCTGAATTTATACAATAAAAAATACTCGCTCAATAAAATTATTTCGAATGAGTTGATGGACATTTTACTGACATATAAGTGGCCCGGCAATATTCGGGAACTGGCAAATGTAATCGAGCGAATGGTCGTTACGGCCAGCGCTGACATTTTGACTCCAGAAAGATTTCCGAATAATTCCAATCATCGTGCTGTTGGATTAAAGAATCATCCTATGAAAGAAAATAATCAGCCTTTACCTTCACTCCAGCAAGCGAACGATCAAATGGAGTTTGAATTGATCAGCCGGGCATTGGAAATTGGAAAAACACAGGCAAAGGCGGCAGACCTATTGGGAATCAGCTTGAGAACTTTAATTAGAAAAATGAAAAGGCTTAACTTCAAATAAGTGTCATTTGTGACATGCCACATTTGTCATATGCGTCAAATGTGGCATATGATTTTTGAGGAAAATTTGTATTTTACCGCTTTTTGATAGAGTAAGAAAATATTAAATCAGACGAAATATTTTGTTCGAATTAAGAATTATTATGTCTAGCTCCGACGTACAGAAAGTGCTAGTGCCACCGAAGCGACAGGACAAGGAAAGCTTCGGCAGCGTTACATCGCACGAAGAAAAAGCGTAGCTTTTTCGAGGATGTCGCGGTCTGAGGCGGCCAGGCGCCATCGGCTCGAGGTCACAAGTAGCAAGGAAGTTTATTCAGGAAGAATGTGCTCCTGCGGCACAGCTTATTCGAGGAAGCGTATGCTTCCCTCGTCGCAAAGCCGCTTGAAGCATATTCATGGAGGCTTCACATGAGGTATTAAAAGTTAGTAGCTTTGCTGTGGTGGCTGAGGAACTCCCTCATCAAAATTCGCCTTGTGCTTGTCGCCGATAGGCGGGCGCCTTCTGCTTTTCTTATAGTTGGCATCATTCTTGCAATTAACTTATTTGCAAGACGAACAAACAGGAGGGTAGTGGAATGACAAAAAATTATTGGGATTGGAAGCCCGTTTTTCATATGGATCCATATAAAAGTGCTTTACTCGTTATCGATATGCAAAATGCTTTTTTGGAAAAAGGATCCCCATTGGAAGTGCCGATGGCTCGAGAGCAGGTCCCTGTTTTTAAAAAAATGCTCTCTTATTGCCGAGAGCAGGGCATTCCCGTCATATATACAGAGTTTTGCATAGGACCCGATTTTCATTATAAGTTTTATTGGAAAAATGCGGAACAAAGAGGTCTGAGAGTCGAAGCGCCATATTGCGAGTTGTGGGATGGAAAGTATGAAACAGAAATTTACCATGAGTTAAAACCGCTTCCAAGTGAAAAGGTTATCAAAAAGTTTGGGTATGATTGTTTTGCTGAAACAGATCTGGACTCGGTCCTGAAAAGCCTAGGTGTCTCCAACTTGATTGTGACAGGAACGGTTTTGAATTGGTGTGTGGACAGTACAGTCCGCGCTGCCTATCACAAACACTATGATGTCACTGTTATTTCAGATGCGGTCAGTTCTTATGATCATGCGGGAGGCACGGCAGAAGATTGGTGCAAGATGGAGCTTAATCTTATTGCCGAGGCATTCGGAAGAGTGGTTTCTTCCGATGATGCTATCGAAGAAATGAACAGCTTTCAACAACAGGAAGCCAGAAGTATTTAATTTTAATACTTATAAAATGGAGGTGCCATGCTGATGACAATTACAGCTTTGACAAATATCGGCACAATTGTAAGTGGTGATATTCATCATCCAATCATCGAAGGAGACACAATTATCGTCCAGGATGGAGTAATAGAGGCTGCCGGGACAGTTGACATTTTAGAAAGCTACCAAGTGGACGTATGGATTGATGTCCAGGGAGCGACAGTCATTCCCGGTTTGATCGATAGCCATACACACCCTGTGCTTGGTGACTACACACCGAGGCAAAACAGCTTCAACTTTCTTGAAGGCTCGGTGCATGGCGGTGTCACATCTATTATTTCGGCTGGTGAAGTGCACACTCCGGGAAGGCCGACAGATCCTGCAGGCGTAAAGGCCCTTGCAGTTCTTACACATAAATCTTTTACTAAATTCCGTCCAAAGGGCATAAAAGTCCATGCGGGTGCCCTTATCCTCGAAAAAGGATTGGTTGAAGAAGACTTTAAAGAATTGGCTGATGAAGGGCTTTGGCTTGTTGGTGAAGTGGGCCTTGGAAGTATAAAAGAGGCCCACGATGCGGTACCAATGGTGGAATGGGCTAAAAAATACGGTATGAAGGTCGCTATGCATACTGGCGGCATCTCGATTCCAGGAAGTTCAATCGTGACAGCGGAAATGGTCATGAACGTGTCACCGACATTGTCTTCGCATACAAATGGCGGGCCAACAGCGATCTCTATCGAAGAAATCGACAAGCTGATCGATGAAAGTGACATGCCACTGGAAATCGTCCAGTGCGGCAATATGAAAGCGGCAGATCATATTGCCCGGAGCTTAAAGGAAAAAGGCCAGCTTGACCGCCTTATCCTCGGAACGGATGCACCTTCTGGAAGCGGAGTCATGCCGCTTGGCATGTTAAGGACCATCGTTCAAACAGCAGCCCTTTCAGACATCCCTGGAGAGCAGGTGATTGCCTGTGCTACAGGGAACACAGCCAAAGTTTTTGAATTGAATACTTCCATGATTGCTGCTGGAAGAGAGGCTGACCTTGTAGTTATTGACTCGCCAATCGGTTCATCAGGCGAAGATGCTTTGTCCGCAATTGAATGCGGTGATATTCCTGCGGTCTCCATGGTAATGATTGATGGAGAAGTCCGCGTCAACAAAAGCAGGAACACTCCGCCGTCAGCAAGGCAGCCAATCTATGAAACAGGAAGAGCACTAACCAATTAAACAACTGTAATTGACTAAAAAGGAGATAGTGAAAATGGAAATCAGAAAAATCTATACAATGGTTGAAGAAATATATAGTGATCAAGGACAAAAGGTTGATACTCCGTTAAGAAAGGTAGCAGTCGTGGCAGTTGTAAAAAATCCGTATGCAGGGATGTATCAAGAGGATTTAAGCTATCTCATTGAGGAAAGTAAAGAAATCGGACGAAAAATCAGCGTGATGGCTGTTGAAGCAATGGGAGATTACCCTGTAGAAAGCTATGGTAAAGGTGCTTTAGTAGGGCTTGCCGGCGAGCAGGAACATGGTGTAGCGATGTTGACTAATATTTTTGGTGAAGAGCTGCGTGATGCAGTAGGAGGCGGAGTTGCCTGGATTCCATCAATGAAAAAGAAAGGTGCCGCAGGGGCAATGATTGATGTGCCGCTTGCTCATAAAGACGCATTATATGTCCGTTCCCATCTGGATGGTATGACTCTTACTTTAAGTGATGCTCCACTGGATGATGAAATTGCAATCATCTCTGTCATTGCAAATGGAGGCCGCCCTAACTCAAGACTTGGCGGGCTGTTAAAAGAAGATATCGAAGGAAAAGATGGCTTAAGATAATTGATCTGATTTTGTGACTGAGTGCTGGATACAGGCTGCTTGAATATCTCTAATCGAGAGATAAGTAGCCTGCCAGTATCAAAAAAATAAATGGGGGTGTAGTTTATGAAAGAGAAAGTTGAATCAATCCCACAGGATCCGGCTTTTGAATATGCTTTTGAGAAAGTGCCTGAGGATAAAAGAAAGAATTTGCTGAGTTTAACAGTTGTTTTAGCTGGTTTTCCAATCGCATTATCCAACTTTATCATCGGCGGGATTGTAGCCTCTCAATTACCATTCGCCAAAGCTATGCTGGCATTGGTAGTAGGTAATCTTGTTTTGATGGCAGTTGTAATATTTATGGGAATGTTGGCTTCAAAAGAAGGACTTTCAAGTACATTTTTGTCCAGGAATGCTTTTGGAAAAATTGGCTCGTATATATTTTCCGTACTGCTATTTTTGTCAGCGCTCACATGGATTTCCATGAATGGTGATATATTTTCTCGATTAGTCAGCTCTCTGTTTTCCTGGTGGCCGATACCAATTCCGCTGACAGCAGCAATCGTAGTGTTCTTATGGCTTTTATCAGCCATGAGGGGATATAAAGGGTTAGCATTAATGAGCAACATCGGAGTGCCTGCTGCTATATTGCTATCCATATTCGGAGTAGTATTTGTTGCATCTTCTGAAGGCGGCTTATCAAGTGTTGTCAACTACGTTCCTGAAAACTCAATGACATTTACAGCGGCTACTGCTGCGATTGTAGGCGGATGGATTTATGGCGCAACAATTACAGCGGATGTGACCCGCTTTGCCAAAAGGAAAACTCACGTTGTCATTGCGGGGATTATTGCTTTCTCTATTGGGTGCTTAGGATTTCAGATCGCCGGAGCTGTTGTTGCTATCAGTACTGGTGAAACAGACTTTATTCAGGCAATGATCCAGTCTGGACTTGGGTTTATCGCATTTATCACAGCGGTATTCTGTTTGTGGACGACTGAAGACAAAGAAATTTATACAGGAAGCTTGGCGCTTCAAAATATCATCAAAGAGACTAAGCTCCATGGGAAAGTGAAGCATAAGCATACAGCAACAATTGTAGCGACAGCTGCTGCCGTTTTTGCGGCAGGAGGTATCTTCGCATACATCATGCCGATCATTCAATTCTTATCCATATTAATCCCGCCAATCCCAGGAATTATCATTGCCGAAGGGTTTTTTATAAAAAAATCCAAAAGTGAATCGTGGATTAATAAAAGCGCATTATTCGCTTGGATCATCGGGGGAATTTTAAGTTATATTTCATTGAAGACAAACTTCTTCATCTCACCGCTTGTAGGGCTGCTGTCCGCGGGAATGTTCTATATCTTGTTTGAAAAAATGAAAAATTATAAGGCTGGTTCTGAAATAAAAGTTCAAGATAAAGCAAGCTAGTAATTTATTCAAATTATTAATGGAATATTCCGATTTTTAAAAGACGATATGCGTAAAGCGTATCGTCTTTTTCATTAAAAAATACATAAATGATTCATGCTGTGTCCGGGACGGGGCATGCTAAATTTGAAGTATACACTTGAAGGAGGAAATTCAAAATGAAAAGGCTCACTACATATGTTCTTGCAGCAATCGTTGCCCTTGGGCTCATTGTCGGCATGGGAGCTGCCGTGTCCGCAGAAATGCATGACACGGAGTGGGGAGAACGGCAATTTAAAAACGACCCGGAAATGACGAAGAAGTATGCGGAAATGCTGGGGATTGATACGGAAGGCAAGGATACGGAAACACTGAATAAGGAAATCCGCGAAGTTTATATCAAGAAGCATGCGGAAGGATTGGGCATTTCGACTAAAGGAAAAAGCACCGATCAGCTGGAGAAAGAGGTTGAAAAGGTTTGGGTGACAAGGATAGCACAGCAATATGGAATCAGTACCCAGGGCAAGGACATCAAGACCCTTAAGAAAGAAATCAAAGAGGTCAAGGTGAAAAAAGAAGCCGCTGACCTGGGTATTTCCAGTGAAGGCAAAACAGTGAAAGAGCTGACCTACGAGGTACGAAAAACGCAGATACTAAAGTATGCAAAACAATTTGGGATTGAAACCGAGGGAAGGGATCTTCGCGAGGTGGCAATAGACGTAAGAAAAGCGATGATCCACAATGCCGCGAAGAAACTGGGCGTCGATACAGATGGAAAAACTGACCAGGAAATTTTCCATGAAATTATGATCAACCATGGGGAAAAAGCGAGGGAAATGAAATTGTTCCCATTTAAGGAAGAAATGATCATGCCGAAGGGTCACCCAGGCATGTAAAAGCTGCTTGCAAGTGGGGCCTCGAACAGGCCGGTGACCGTTCGTGATACCCGGCATAATACGACTATAAAGGCGGTCCGTCAAACGGATCGCCTTTAAAATTTGATAGTAATTATGTTCAATTTCCAGTAAACTGAATAGGTAATATAGTTTATATAGATGGAAGGAAATTACATTGAAAGAATCATATATTATTCGTTTGCCGGAAAATAACCGCGAAATTATGCCTAACTACTATGATTACGGTGTGGCTCTGGATAAGGTCCACGGATTTATTTTAAAACAGACCGGACTCATTCTGAAAATGTATCTGGATAATGAAAATGTAGAAGAAATGTGGAATGTGCTGGAAGAGGATTTGGCTTCCGGTAAAGCAGAGCTTCTATCATATATTTACGACCATGTGGAAACTGGATGTATCAACTACGAACAAAGCGTTGATCATCATGGTTTTGTTATTAAGCCATCCATTAACAATGCCGTTTATTTTTACCCGGATTTTGAAATTGCTTTGGTGAAGCTGCCGATTTTTCAAAGCTTTACAGATTATCAGCACGAATTTATTTATGCCAAAGATGATGAGAGCCTGCTCGCATTTTTGCAGTACGTTTACGACCGCCAAAAGGAAATCATGAGAGATTGCGTCAGCGTCTTCACTGATACTGAGGATGGCGTGGAACGGGAAAAAGAGAAGGTGACTTCGCTTGTTAGCAGGGAAGATGTGCTGTTGGAAGAAGGATTGAAGTCGGAAATTTACCGTTCTATTGATGAGTTTTTCAACGAAAGCGGAGAATTTTTCAAAACATATAATATCCCGTACAAGCGTGGGATTCTGCTTTATGGCCAGCCCGGAAATGGAAAAACTACGCTTGTAAAATCCATTGCAGGCAGTATTGATGCTCCAGTCGCTTATTGGCAGATCACAGAATATACGACGAGCTATTCAATAAAAGAGGTCTTTTCGATTGTAGCGAAGATGGCACCGATGGTTTTGGTGATCGAGGACATCGACTCCATGCCCGAATCTTCGAGATCCGTGTTTTTGAATACATTGGATGGGGCGACATCGAAGGAAGGCATCTTCTTAATCGGTACGACCAACTATCCGGAAAAAATTGATCCCGCATTGATCAACCGTGCCGGCAGATTTGACCGTGCGTACGAAATTAAGCGTCCTGATGTCGATCTTCGTCTTCAATATCTGCTTAAAATAAAAGAGATGGAGCGCTTCATGTCCAAAGCGGATATTCTCTACATTGCCGAACAGACGGAGAAATTCTCTATTGCTCAGTTAAATGAACTGTACACATCCGCTGCTCTCCAATGGCATTACGATCAGGCTGTTGATATCGCCGGTATCATCGGCAATTTAGAAGCAGCCAATGAAAAAGTCCGTACCCATGAGTGGGACGAAGAGGATTTATCGAAGGTCGGGTTTGGGATATAGACTTATAGTAATTCGAAATGAGTAAGTGCCGGACTAAAAAATAACATTGACGGAACCGCTTATTTTTTGTCGACATTATACGGGGTGCTGTACGACTAGGAAAAAATATCCCGCTGCCTCTGTATTATCATTGACAGTAAGACTTTGCCGAATGCCATTATACGAACACCCAAAGAATAAATTACCCAAGGGATGAAAAATGGTAGGATATTGGACTTGTTTTTAAGAGGCTGTTGTAGGACATGATTAATATTTTTTTAAGCCTTTGAGCAGGTTAAAGTGCTCAAGGGCTTTTCTCGTTCTATAACGCATCACTTAGGACTAAGGTCTCTGGAGTACTGTAAGGTGACAGGAATTGCTGAAGTGCTAAAGTCAGAGTTTCGATCAATTGGAAGGGTATTTGTATGACCAAAAAAAAAGAGGCCTCCTGCCCTTTACCACTGCTATGCTTATTAATTTGGTGGCATGATATGAGGCGGCGTGAAGATTAGTAGATACCATACTAATCGGTGGGTGATAAGTACCCGTCTCAATTAAAAAGAGGCATATGGCTAAATTATGTTATTGCACTAATTTTAATTAAGGATGTCATACTTTTTACCTAAATAGGTCTTGTCTGTCTATGTCGAATTTAGTATATTACCATTAGGTAAATGTCAAAATAGAGCAATTTATCCTTAAATTTCATACGAGGGAGAAGGAGCAATCTTGTTGGAATTACCAAGATTTTTTAAAAAGAAAGGCAACTATCAACCAGTTGACCCTTCAAATAATTTTTTATTTGATGCTTATCCAAATCCTGTATACATATTGGATAAGGATTTACGGATAACAGCTATTAATAAGGCGTTCAAAAAACAATTGGCTTTCCAGCCGAAAGAATTAAATGATATCCTCAATACTCTCCGCCCGTTACGGCAAATGTATAAAGTAAAACAACACTATGTTGACGCATTAAAAGGAAAGCCCCTCATTTTTGAAACTAAGAATATTTTAAAGATCAACCAGCTTGTAGATTTTAAAAACCATCTTATTCCTTTCGGTAATAAAAATGTAACCGGGTTAATGGGAATAATGAAAGACATAACAGCGGTGAAACAGCAAAATGACGAGCTGATGAAACTGCAAAAGAATATTGAGGCAAGTGAAAAGTTAATGGATATGGGTATTTGGGACTATGACATAATAGAAGACAGGATTACCTGGTCTGATAAAATGTATGAAATCTTTGGGGTAAACCGAAAGGTGGTCCCCACTTCTACCAATATGTTGCAATATATCCACCCAGAGGATTTAGACTTTTTTAAAAAGTCATTTCAACGCTCGATTGAGGAAGGCATCCCTTGGAAGATGCAATATCGGATTATACGGTCTGACGGGGAAGAAGAGTTGGTGCACCAGTATGCCGACATCGTGTTGGATGACAATAAAAAGCCGGTAAGGTTAATTGGTTCTGCCTATGTAATCCCTCAACAGGAAGAGCAAGAAGATAGATTTGAGGAAGATCAGCTGTATCAACATTTGGAAGCTTGTGCATGGGCTGTAGATTATCGAACCAACCAGTATATCTACTGTTCCCAAGGAATCGAATCGTTGACAGGTTATACGGTAAAGGAGTTTTTAAACAAGGAAGTTACGTGGAACGAATTAATTGTCGAGGACGATTTTCCTGCCTATCATGCGTTGCGTTATGACATAAAAGAGCCGGGTTTTGTTTTGGAATACCGGATCAGGGATAAAGCGGGAACAATAAAGTGGGTTCAAGATAAAACGATTGCACTTCCTGACTCATCAGGGAAGCTTACCCGGCTGGATGGAATAATCATAGATATAACTGAGCAGAAAAAGGTTTATGAGAAGATGAGGTATATAGTCAATCACGATTTTTTGACTAAGCTGCCGAACAGGAGAAAGTTCGATGCGGAATTGGAACGCTGCTTGAAAAGGACGGATTCCGAGTTCGCATTGATGACGATTGACATTGACGGCTTTAAACGAATTAACGGTGCGTTAGATTATGATATAGGTGACCAGTTATTGGTTGAAGTCGCTTCAAGGATAACGAAATTCGTCACTACCTATGATATTGCCGCGCGAATGGGAGGGGATGAGTTTTCAATTCTTTTTACAAGAATTGTAGGGGTTCATGAAATTAAAGATATTGCCGAACGCTTAATACATCACTTAAACAGACCATACTATGTAGGCGAACATGAAGTTCACATCACAGCAAGTATTGGTATTGCGCATTATCCGGATGATGGCTTTGATGCCGATACCCTATTGAAAAGATCGCAAATGGCATTGCATCATTCGAAATCCAGAGGCAAGTCCACTTATTTGATATATACCCCATCGATGGATATAGAATCCTTTAAGGCCTTTGAATTGGAGAGAGATTTGCGAAAAGCCATTAAGCAAAATGAATTAAGCTTATATTTTCAACCGATCGTTCAATTGGAGACAAATCAAATGGTTAGAGCTGAAGCGTTGCTTAGATGGAACCACCCGGACTGGAAGCTTGTGTCTCCGAATGAGTTTATTCCAATTGCAGAAGAAAATGGATTTATCCATAATTTAACAGACTGGACCTTGTGGTCTGTTTGTACCACGCTTTCGAGATGGAAAGAACAGGCACTGCCGCTCATCCCAATTTCGATCAATGTATCTCCGAAGAGATTTCTCATGGGAGACTGGGCGGATGCTTTTATTAGAATCATGGAAGAAACAAAGGTGGATCCGGCCCTGATTGAACTTGAAATAACGGAAAGCGTCCTTATCCAAAACGAAGAAGGGTTTCAACGGAATATAGAAAAGTTGAAAACGTTAGGGGTCAAGCTGTCTTTGGATGACTTTGGAACAGGATACTCCTCTCTCCTTTATTTAAAGAAATACAATGTAGATAATGTAAAAATTGATCGGAGTTTTATTAACGAGCAAATGTCCAAAAAGGATTGCACGATTACAAAGGCAATTATTCGTTTGACACACGAACTCGGGATGGAAGTTATTGCTGAAGGTGTAGAGACGAAGGAACAGCTCCAACTGCTAAAAAAAAGCGGATGCGATCAGGTCCAAGGCTACTTGTTCAGTAAACCTCTTCTTAAAGAGCATTTCGAGAAACTGTTGGTCCAACCGGTGTTAACAATAAAAGAAAAACCTAAAAACGAAATGAAGGAAGAGCGAAGGCAATCAAGCAGGAGCAGTCTTTCTTATCCTATTTCCGCTCAAATGACCATTTCTAAAATAAACGAGAAAATCATTCGTGTTGGGAAAACGGAAGTGTTCATTCAAAACTTCAGCTGGGGAGGTCTCTGTATTTTGACCGATCTTAAACTCCCTGTTTCAAAGGATTTTCTGTTGAAGTTGGAGGTCGAGTCTTCCGGAAAGACTTTTACTCTCTATGGAAGTATTGTCTGGAAAGAAGAGAGGAAGAAAGGGTATTTTAAATATGGTATGAGGTTTGCAGAAGAAACAGCAGCTATGCCCTATATATCGGAATTGGTCAACTCCCTGGAATCATTGAAAAAATAAAAACATCCCTTCTAAAAATATCCTCTACAACAATAAACGAGATAAAATTAAACAAATGCCGATTTAACCACTGGAACATATAGAAAGCCAAAATCGTTGGTTTTTCAAGCGTTTTTGGCTTGATTTGTTATTCACATCAGCTTAACTTCTGTTGTTATAAGCTTCAATTATTATTTTATATGTATTTCATAGCTATATAGACTGCTTGTACTGCTTTTGAAACATCAGCATTCTCATAGCTCCCTTTTTTAAAAAACTTGTTAAAGCAGTTTTATTCTCAAGTGACATAATATTTAAACAAAGTGAAAGAGTAGCTAATTCAACACCGGCGGTTTATTTATACAATCCGCCAGTATATAATGCTGTCAAATTTTCCGCAACGGCGTCAAGGTCTTGCTCGATTTCCCCTAACACTAACTGCCACATCATCTGCTCATTCATGTAAAACCAGCCTTTGGCAATCAAAGTTGCGTCAAAATTCTTCTTTGCCAAGCCGGATTTCTGAACAAATTCAATATCCTTTGTGATCCCAGCGATAAAACGTGCACGGATGCTGTTCCACTTATCTTCCACGATTGCGGATACGCCAATCGCCTCTTTGACCACTTTCATCACTTCTTTTTCTTCAAGGGCCGATTGCATAAAGAGTCGTGTCTGCTCAAGGATCTGTGCTAAGGCTTCTTCTTTTGTCCGGGGCTTGAAAGGAAGAGCCGCTACTTTATACATTTTCTGCATGATTGTTTCCATCAATTCTGTAAAAAGATCGTCCTTGTTCTTGAAATAGACGTATGCCGTTCCGTATCCCGTATGGGCGAGCTTATTGATTTGTGTCATGGTCGCTTTTTGAAACCCGTTTTCCAAAAAGACCGTACGTCCCGCATTCAACAGATTTTCTCTTGTCTGCAGTGCTTGGAGCTGCCGCTTGGACAATTGTTCAGATCCGTCCATTGTATTTGTCCTTTCTATGGTGTTTTAGCCTATTTTACCGTGTTCAAAGTACATAGGCAATCAAACGAATGATATAATGTCATTGACATAATGTCATTGACTACTGACAAGCTATCAGGGTATAGTAAATTTATACTGAAAATTCATGGGCGAAGGAGTAGGTAATATGGCTGAGAAATTATCAAGAGAGTATGCGCAGCAGTTGGATCAGCAAGATGAACTGAAGCGGTACCGCGATGAATTTTATATCCAACCTGGAACGATTTACTTTGATGGGAATTCGCTTGGGCTGTTGTCAAAGAGGGCGGAAGAATCACTTTTGTCCATGCTTGATTCATGGAAGAAGTTCGGAATTGACGGCTGGTTAAAAGGTGACAACCCATGGTTTTATTTTTCGGAAAAACTGGGTGAAAAGAGCGCAAGCTTAATCGGAGCCGATCCAAAGGAAGTAATTGTAACCGGATCCACGACGGTCAATCTGCATCAGATTCTATCGACTTTTTACAAGCCGGAAGGGAAAAGGACGAAAATTTTAGCGGACGAATTGAATTTCCCTACAGATATTTATGCGATCAAAAGCCAGCTTCGAATCCATGGGCTTGATCCCGAGGAGCATTTGATCCAGGTGAAGAGCCGGGACGGACAGACGCTTGATGAAAATGACATCATCGATGCCATGACAGACGATGTGGCTATGGTTGTTTTGGCGGGTGTTTTATATAGAAGCGGCCAAATTCTGGATATGGAAGGTTTGACGAAAGCGGCGCGTGAACGCGGGATTTTGATAGCTTTTGACCTTTGCCACTCGATCGGTTCCATCCCTCATTCGTTGAGCGACTGGGATGTTGATTTCGCTTTCTGGTGCACTTATAAGCATTTGAATGGCGGACCTGGAGCGGTTGCCGGCATGTATGTGAATAAGAGACATTTTGGCACAAGTCCAGGGCTTGCGGGCTGGTTCAGCTCTGATAAAAATAAGCAGTTTGATATGGAGCATGAATTGACGGCGGCACCAGATGCTGGCGCGATGCAAATGGGAACTCCGCATCTGCTCAGCGCGGCTCCGCTGTTGGGCTCGCTGGAGATATTTGAAGAAGCGGGAATTGAAAGAGTTCGTGAGAAATCATTGAAAATGACAGACTACATGATGACATTGATCGATGATGAGTTGAGTGAGTTCGATTTTACTGTGGCAAATCCTCGGGATGATGAAAAAAGAGGCGGCCATATTTTCCTCGAGCATCCAGAAGCAGCAAGGATTTGTAAAGCATTAAAGGAAAACAATGTCATTCCGGATTTCCGAACACCAAACGGAATCCGTCTGGCGCCGGTCGCTCTTTATAATACGTTTGAAGAAGTGTGGCAGGTTGTCCGGATACTGAAAAAGATTATGACAGATGAGGAATACAAGAAGTTTGAGAATAAACGTGATGTTGTCGCATAAACAGGGATTGGGGCCGTTGCGCGGGGGCCCCTGCTTTTTCAGAATAAATGAAAGCGCAAACATAAAAAGGAGGAGACGACATTGTCAAAGTCCATATCAGAGCTGTATAAAAAGCTCGAAAGCGAAAAGGGAATCCATACAGATTTTAAAAACAACATGACTTACGGAGATTATTTAAACCTGGATAAAATTTTAACAAGCCAGAAGCGGCTGTCGGATCATCATGATGAAATGCTGTTCATCATTATCCATCAGGTGAGCGAACTGTGGATGAAGCTGATCCTGCATGAGGTGACGGCTGCTATCAAAGCAATTGATGAAGGGGAAATGCATGCCGCAGCAAAAATGCTGGCGCGTGTATCCAAAACGCAGACGCAAATCATTCAGGCGTGGGATGTGCTGTCAACACTGACTCCTGCCGAATATTTGGAGTTCCGCGATTCCCTTGGCCAGGCATCCGGCTTCCAGTCGTATCAATACAGGATGCTTGAATTTGCGCTCGGTTATAAATCAACCCATATACTAAAAATTTACGAGAAAGATCCTGCTGTGCATGAGGCGCTTCAGCTTGCCTTCAAAGCTCCGAGTATTTACGATGTTGCCATCAAAGCCTTGGCCCGTGTCGGATTTGACATCAATCCGGAATTGCTGGACCGTGATTTTTCCAAAGTATACGCGGGTGACCCGACGGTAGCGGCGGCTTGGAAAGAGGTGTACCGCAATGTGGACAAATATTGGAGTCTCTATGAGCTGGCAGAAAAGCTTGTCGACATTGAAGACTGGCTGCAGCAGTGGCGGTTCCGCCATATGAAAACAGTTGAAAGAATCATCGGCTTCAAAAAGGGAACCGGAGGATCTTCAGGAGTCAATTACTTGAAGCAAGTACTGGATCACCGATTTTTCCCAGAGCTTTGGGATTTGCGGACTGAATTATAAAGCGGTTTTACCCCATCATCAGGTGCCTGTCACTTCCCAAGTTTTGTCGAATAAAGGCAGGCTGATGATGGCATTACATAAATAAGATGGATAAAATGAAGAGTGGGAGGATGAGTTATGGAGGAGAGAAAGGATCAATGGTCATCCAAGCTGGGCTTTATTTTGGCCTCAGCTGGTGCAGCCATCGGGCTAGGCGCAATTTGGAAATTTCCGTATGTCACGGGAATGAGCGGGGGAGGGGCTTTTTTCCTCATTTTCGTTGCATTTACTTTGTTGATAGGCATGCCGATGCTTATTTCTGAGTTTATTATTGGGCGGGGGTCAGGCGTTGAAGCCATCAGCGCATATAAAAAGCTGGCTCCGGACAGTTTTTGGGTGTGGGTCGGAAGGCTTGGCGTTCTAGGTTGTTTTCTACTGCTTTCTTTTTACAGCGTTGTCGGCGGCTGGGTATTGATTTATACCGGAATGTCTGTTGTTGGCAAAGTGATTGGCGATGGGGCCAATTATCCGGAACTGTTCGGCTCTGTTATCGGAAGCCCGGGGATGACACTTTTAGGATTACTGCTATTTTCTTTGATTAATATTTTAGTCATTTCCATGGGTGTCCAAAACGGGATTGAAAAAGCGAATAAATATATGATGCCGCTACTGTTCGTATTTTTTATCATCTTGGTCGTACGCGCATTGACGCTGGATGGTGCGATGGAAGGGGTCAAGTTTTTCCTGTCTCCGGACTTTTCCAATATAACGGGCGAATCCCTGCTTTATGCATTGGGGCAGTCGTTCTTCTCGCTTGCGGTAGGATTTTCATGTATGGTCACGTACAGTTCTTATTTAAAAAAGGATGTCAGTTTGACATCTTCCGCGGGGTCCGTTGTAGGGATGAATATTTTCGTTTCCTTGCTTGCAGGGTTGGCAATTTTTCCGGTCGTATTTGCGTTTGGGTATGAGCCTGCTGAGGGACCGGGATTATTGTTTATCGTATTGCCGTCGGTTTTTGCGCAAATGCCATTTGGTGAATTGTTCTTAAGTTTATTCCTGATTTTATTTTTATTTGCGACATTGACTTCATCATTCAGTCTATATGAAATTATCGTCGCTGCATTCACCGCGGACGGAAAGCGTTCAAGGAAGCCGGTCACCTGGATTGCCGGACTGGTCATCATTATTGCGGCAATTCCTGCAGCTTTGTCGTCAAGCACTTTGGCGGAATTCACGTTTTTTGGAAGAAGCGTATTCGACGTGACCGACTATCTCGTCAGCAACATCATGCTGCCGTTTGGAAGTCTGTTAATTGCAATATTTATTATTCATCGAATGGATAAAGCTCTTGTAAAAGAAGAGTTCCAATTGAATGGGTCTGGTTCCCTCGGTCTGTATTCATCGTGGCGGGTGTTAATGACATGGGTGGTGCCGCTAACGATTGTGGTAGTGTTTTTGAACATGTTAGGGTTTATTTAGGTGCCTGTCACTTCCCGGAACATATCGAACAATAGCCAATTTTAAAAATGGTGGTGAGAATTTTGGACGAGCATAAGTTGATTGATATTTCACAGCCTTTGACTAATGATATCGGTGTCTGGCCCGGCGATACTCCGTTTAATTTTAAATTAAGTTTTACGAAGGAGCAGACGGGCTCCGTCAACATCGGCCAAATCACAACAAGCGTTCATACAGGAACACATATTGATGCGCCGTACCATTTTGATGAGCACGGGGAGAAAGTGCACGAACTGGATGTCAATATTTATGTGGGCCCTGCGCGAGTTGTTGATGTCACTGGTTGTGAAATGGTTGGAAGAGAAGAACTGGAACGATTTGACCTGGAAGGCGTGGAGCGGCTGCTTCTTAAGACTTCGGATGGGAGAGACCTTAGCCAGTTTCCGGAAAAGTTTACGACCTTTCGTGAAAACATCGGTCCATTTTTGAAAGAAAAAGGTATTCGGCTCCTTGGAACGGACGGCCCGTCCGTTGATGCTGTGGATAGTAAAACGATGGACGCCCACCATTCGCTGAATGATAACGGTGTATATATATTGGAAAACATTGTGTTAAGCGAAGTGGAGCCGGGCGACTATGAATTAATCGCTCTGCCGCTTGCTATTGAAGGAGCGGATGGGAGTCCGGTAAGGGCGGTTTTGCGGCAACTAGGTTAATGGTTGGGGGCATTGCCATGAGTGCAGTGCCTTCTTTGATGATGCCTGATTTTTAAAACATTGTACAACATCCTTTTATGTAGTGGAGGAATCGCCTATTTAGATTCCGGTCAATGATTAGAATTTATGGATGGCCTTTGCTTGGAGACGCTGTGGCTTCAAGGAGGAAGGGAGGTTTGGGCTGCCAATAACGAATATGACTGTCCTATCGTCAATATTAAAACCTACCTTGGTAATTAAATCGTAACCGAATCCTTTTTCGGAATTTGGCCGGATATCCCGTCAATTCCAATGTTTCCGTAATAAATATCTAATCCGTCTTTACTTTCAATCAAAGCGACAGGATATGAATCGTTATGAGCGATTAAATCTTCAAACTCATCCGGGGAGCTGTCGATCTCAATTTCATGGCCTATGAACGAATAGGCAAATGGTATTGTTTCATATATGGCTGTTAACGTTGCGACCATGTGATTCCTGATTTTTGCAACATCCACTTCCTTTGAAAATAAACTATCCCATTCAATACCAAACAAAAATCCAAAATAACCATCGTCTTTTTCGATGGACAGATGTATCCTTTCTGTATTTAATCCCAAAGAAGATCGGGAAAGTTCGAGCTCAGGATAATATCCGGTCAAAAAGGATTCATCTAACGAGTTATCTTTAATATCTAGCTGTATCCAGTTTTCGCCGTCCATATCTTTGCTATATTTCAGTTTTTTGAACTGGCCACCATTTTTGATGATATAACTTTTCATTTTACTCCATGTTACGAAAATACCCTTTTCCTCAGTGAATACCATTCCAATATTTACATCTCCGCCTGAACTCATTGAGTTCACCTCTTTATAATAATTTTACCTATCCGTCTGAAGTTACTATTATACGTGCGGTATTGCGACCGTAAAACTAATAGTAAAAAGGCATTGTTTTTGGGAAAAGCCTTCCCTGTTTGCCAATATTTGGATATAATTGCAAAATAAGAAGAGCTAACTCTACTTTTCCAGATTGAGCATGTTAAAAACTTTCATCTATCTTTTTTTATTAGAAAAAAGTTTGCTTCGTCTATATAAATTGAATTAGATATTGTGCACTCATCAAGCAGGAGCCCGAGGCACCATATAGAAATCAACAGTGGCTCTCATGCGAAATTATTTATTTTCACTTATATAGCCCCCACCGGATAATGACTTTTCTGAATTTGAGAAATAGTGTATCATGATTTCTAGTCAGCAGTAAAGATATGGAGGATTACATATGAATAACTTCGAAGAGATTTGCTCCTTAATTGGGAAGGATAAGGCCACGATGAACGAAACGGTTTTATTGAACCACAGTAAAGATGAATCTGATCATGAAGCAGTAGAGCCGGACATTGTTGTCTTTCCAGAATCAAAAGAAGATGTTGTGAAAATTGTTCAATATGCTAATAAAAATCAAATTCCAGTCGTTCCTTTTGGTGCAGGCTCCGGCTTGGAAGGACAGGCGATCCCGGTACATAAAGGAATCTCGGTTAATTTTGAGCGAATGAATAGAATTGTAGAAGTAAGAGCGGATGATTTAGTTGTAATCGTACAGCCAGGTATTACACATATGCAATTAAATGAGCAATTAAAAAAGCATGGATTGTTTTTTCCAGTTGATCCGGGGGCAGATGCAACGATTGGCGGGATGGCCTCAACAAATGCCAGTGGGACACTGACCGTCCGCTATGGAGGTATGCGGAATCAAATTTTAAACTTGGAAACGGTGCTTGCCGATGGCCGCATCATTCAAACTGGAAGTCTGGCGAAAAAGTCCTCATCTGGTTACCATTTAAACGGTTTGTTCGTTGGATCTGAAGGAACTCTCGGTTTATTTACTGAAATTTCGTTAAAGTTGCACGGGATTCCGGAAAACATTGTCGCGGCCCGCTGTTTTTTCAAGACGGTTCGAGATAGTGTGGATGCAGCAGCAGCCATATTAACTGCTGGTATTCCGATTGCTCGCATAGAATTGGTGGATTCCCGCAGTATTAAGGCAGTGAATGACTATGAGGGGACAGATTATCCAGAGGAGCCGACCCTTTTTCTAGAATTCCATGGAAATGAGTCGGGGAATAAGGAAGATATTGACCTAATCAAAGCAATTGCAGAAGAGGCAGGCTGCCTGGAGTTTTTATTTGAAACTGATTCACTTAAACGAGCGACTTTGTGGAAGGCCCGCCATGGAATGAATTATGCACTCAGGCACGGAAGTCCGGGGCTTGCGAGTTTAACGACAGATGTTTGTGTTCCAATCTCTACCTTGCCGGATAACGTTGAATTTGCCGATAGCCAATTGGATGCTCTTGGCCTGAAGGGTGGCATAGTTGGCCATGTTGGTGATGGAAACTTCCATGTAATGATCTTGTTTGATCCGGCATCCCACGAACAAATCGCCAAAGCGAAGGAATTAGAACATCAAATTGTGGAATTTGCTTTGAAATCCGGAGGAACGTGTACTGGTGAGCATGGTGTCGGAATTGGGAAGCGTCAATTCCAAAGACAAGAACATGGGGATGCCTTGGATGTCATGATTGATATCAAAAAATTATTGGATCCTAACAATATTTTAAATCCGGGGAAAGTCCTGCCGGCGGGAATAGAACAAAAAATATAAAAGCGCTTTTGCCAATGTCCGAAAGTAATTGAATGATAGTCTAGGGCCCGAAACTTGGCTGGGGAAGGGATCCAGTGGTTTTTACGATATTCAACAACGGCTAAAGCTGTTGAAAAATATATCAATAAGGAGAGAGCTATCATGGGTATAATTTTAAGAGAGAAAATTCAAGGGCCATCAGCTTGGAAGGGGGCTGAGCTGTCCAAAGATGATTCGTGGATCTACTATTTGTCCGATAAAACAATTGCATCTCTTGAAAATGCCATGGAGCATGTTCAGCAAAAGGGGTTAAAAGCGCCTGATTTTACAAAAGAGGATTTCCCGATTGAAGATCTGGCATACGAGATTGCCTACTTTGCGGACGAGCTGGAAGACGGAAGAGGCTTCCTGTTGCTTCGCGGATTGCCAATCGAAAGGTATACAGATGAAGAAGCGAGCATCATTTACTATGGCCTTGGTCTCCATATGGGTATCCCGGTAACGCAAAATGCGAAGGGAGACCTGTTGGGCCATGTCAAAAACATTGGTGCCAAAGATACTAAGAACGTGCGCGTATATCAGACCAATACGCATCTTCCTTATCATTCAGATCTTTCTGATGTTGTCGGGCTATTGTCACTCCGAAAGGCGAAGTCGGGCGGATTGAGCAGTCTCGTCAGTACTGCAACCCTTTATAATGAATTATTGGAAAAGCATCCGGAGTATATCGGGCTTCTCTACCGCCCGTACTATTTTGATCATCTGGGTGAAGAAGGCTCACAGGGTCTGTCGCCGCTTTTCAGCTATTACGACGGTAAACTAAGCTGCAGGTACATGCGCGAGTATATTGAGTCCGGACAGGAAAAAAGAGGTTTTCCGTTGTCGAAAGTGGAGTTGGAAGCATTTGACCTGATCGACTCTATTCTTCATGATGAAAACATTCGTATGGATATGATGCTGGAACCAGGTGATATCCAGTTCGCTAACAATAACATTGTTCTTCATTCACGGACATTATTTGAAGATTATGATGAGCCTGAGCGTCGTCGCCATTTATTAAGATTGTGGCTCACCATGCCGAATAGCCGCGAACTTGCACCTGATTTTTCTACACGCAAGGGAATTGCAAAGCGTGAAGCAACAACTGTGGAGTAATGGATTCAAAGAGCACCTTTTAAGGCTTACTTAAAAGGTGCTCTTAATTTTGAGATGTTTATGATCCGCTAGGAAGGAATATATGACATAAGAGTAAAATATCTAGTTTTCACCGGGTGTTATTCGTATGATTCGTCCATGACAACAGTGGCTTCAATTTCTATTAAAAATTCCGGTAAAGCCAAGCTGGTAACCCCGATCAATGTCTGCGCTGGTGGAGGAGCCTCCCCGAAAACTCTGCTGTAGCTAATTTTCCTTCATCTGATTTTTATCGGAGGAATCAATATTAATTACTGTCTTTATCTCCATATTTCACAGTCTGAAATTCAGCCGGTTATTTTATATAGGAAGCTGATAAAGTTAAAGCAAGTATTTTAAATGATAATAATTCGCAAAAGAGTTGATGGTTGATGACAAGCTTGTATAGGGCAAATGCTGGCCGGCAGCCTTGGAAAATGCTTGGATGGCTACTTCTTATCCAAATCCTAGTGGCTTTTGTAGGAAGAAGCCTCGCTCCATTAGGTGTAGTGATAGGTGCTGACTTGTCTTTAACGAAAGCGCAAATAGGGTTGCTTCCCGCAGCCCTATTTTTGGGGCAGTCATTGGTATCCATGCCAGCTGGCCTGCTTGCAGATAAAATTGGATCAAGGAAGCTGCTCATGTTGTTGGCTGTTTGTCTGGGAGCAAGCTTTTTTTTCATGACTTTCACTTCTTCACTCATCCCGCTGCTGGCGGTTGTAGTGATAGGTGGCATTGGCTATGGTGCATCCCACCCAGCTACGAATCGTGGAATCATGTTTTGGTTCCCAGCTGACAAAAGGGGAACGGCCATGGGAATTAAGCAAATGGGCGTTACGTTTGGATCCGCCATGGCAGCCTTGGTGTTACTGCCTTTGGCTGGATATTGGGGATGGCGTCCGGCTGTTTTAATGGCGAGTGTCATTTTACTTGCAGCGGGAGTGCTGACTTATTTTTCATACAAAGAGCCTGAGGAGAAAAAAGCCAATCTCTCAACTAAGAAGAAAAACAATACTCTACTGAACTTTAAAAATTTGCTAAAGAATAAGCCCTTGGTATTTGTAAGTGTCAGTGCATTGATTTTAAGCGGATCACAAATGATTTTAAACACCTATTTAGTGTTGTTTTCCTATGAAAGACTCGGCATCAGTCTTTTTCTTTCAGGAACATTGCTCGTTATTTCCGAAGTAGGCGGCTCTTTCGGCAGAATTAGCTGGGGAGTGATTAGCGATCGCCTATTTAAAGGGGAAAGGATTGTTGTATTGTTCATCATCTCTTTGCTGGCGGCTTGTGTGTCAGTTTTGGTAGCGTTCCTTCCGGCAAGCACTTCTTATTGGATGATGATTCCTATCGCATTTTTGTTTGGCTTCAGTATCTCCGGATTTAATGGTATCTGGATGAACGCGACAACAGAACTTGTTCCGCCTGATCAGTCTGGTTTGGCTACTGGTTTTAGTATTACTGTTGGTTCATGGGGAGTTATGATCGGTCCTCCATTATTCGGTCTGATTTTGGATATGACAGGCTCCTTTAGGATGGGATGGCTTTTCGTTACTTCTATCATGATGATCGTTATGTTCCTTTTGTTTAGTGTCATGTCTTTATTGCAAAAAAAGAGAAACATGCAAGCAGGACTTTTTTTAAAAAAATTTAAATAATTCATAAAGTTTCACTATTTTAAACTCAATACTTGTGAGATACTCATTTTGTCATTATAGTTATGTGTAATATTTTATTTTTTCTAAATAATGATAACGCTTTCTCGGATGAGGGGTGGTATGTATAGAACTTTATACTTATTAAGCAGATTAGTTGCCGATCTGAAAAATAAAAAGGGAGTGGTCAGTATGATTGCTTCGGTCAAGAGAGCTTGTGCGATTTTAAACTGTTTTACACGCGACGAGCCAGTCTTGGGAAATGCAGAAATAGCTGAGAAACTTGGGTTAAGCAGGAGTACTACGCACCACCTGATAACAACACTATGCAATGAAGGCGTCCTGATGAGAGATGTTGACAGGAAATATAGATTGGGATGGAAGCTGCTGGAATGGAATAATAGTGTCATGTTCCAACAGGATTTTTATAATAAAGCGATGCCTTTGGTTAAAGAGTTGACTGATAGATTCAGAGGGACAGCTCATATTGGCATGTTCGATCAAGGAGATGTCGTCTTTGTTTTGAGAATTACTTCGGAGGATGCCGATTCGGTTCCCACCTATCTAGGTGCGAGAAAACCGGCATATTGTACAAGCGCAGGCAAAGCCCTGCTTGCGTTTAACGATTCTTATTTACAAGAAACGATTGAAAAAGGATTGTCCCAGCAAGGGCCGAATACGATCACAGATATCAGAATACTTAAAAAAGACTTGGAGTCCGTGAGAGAACAGGGGTATTCTGTCAGCAACAATGAAAATGACACGTGTACTTATGCCATTGCCGCTCCAATCATGTCGTATGCTGGAGAAACGATCGCCTCTGTGAATTTAGTAGGGCCGACAAGTTATATGAAAAGTCTTCATAGAAGCCACATCATTCAAAGTGTAGTGAAAACGGCAAAAGCGATTTCGCGCGAACTGGGTTATATCGAGGTAAAAGGGGCAGATAGTGGGAATTCCAAGAGACTGAAATACTCTTAACATTCACTAGGATGCAACAATGATATTTACATAAATAAAAAACTTAATCAGGGGGTAATAGGTGATGAAATATTTCAACATTCGCATGATGATCATGGCAATCATCGCTGTTTTAGTTTTATCTGCGTGCGGCAGCGGAGGAGGAAGCGGAGACTCGGAAAAAGCGTCCGGAGATGGCGATGGAGAGGGTGGGGGACAGACGTATGAATTTAAACTGGGGCATATTGCACCACCTGACCATATTTGGAATGAAGCCGCACAAAAGCTGGCTGACGAGCTTGAAGAGCGTTCCGATGGAAGAATGAAGATGGAGTTATATCCGGGCGGACAGCTTGGAAGTGATTCCGATATGGTACAGCAGCTGGAAACAGGTTCCTTACAATTTGCTTTCATTACAAATGCTTTCTTGACCTCCAAGTCTGATGCATTTAGTGCATGGTTCGCTCCTTATCTCTTTGAATCTTATGAAGAAACATTGGAAGCAAGTAAAAGCGATGTGGCCAAAAAAATTCTGGCTACCCTGGATGACCAAGGATTAAAAGCGTTGGATTATTTCTTCTCAGGCAACCGTACGATGATGTTCAGGGAGAAGGTGGAGAAACCGGAAGATATGGATGGGCTAGCACTGCGTGTAACCCCAAGCCCTGCTTTAGAAGACTTTTACCGTTCACTGGGAGTCAGCCCTGAGTCCATTTCATTGCCTGATGTCTATCAATCCGCCCAAACGGGTGTCATTGACGGAATGGATATGGATTTGGATGCAGCGATCACTTCCAACTATAACGAAGTAACGGGTTATGGAGCTGTGACAAACCATATGGTATGGCCTTCTGTGATGATTATTAACAAAGAGCTATACGAAGGAATGTCAGAGGAAGATCAGAAGATCGTGGAAGACTCCATGTCGGCTGCTTCTGAATTCGCTACGATGAAGCGTGCTTCCCAGGAAGAGGAATTTAAAAAGACTCTCGAGGAAAGAGGAATGGAGCTTTACGAAATTGATCCTGCTTTATTCGAAAAATACACAAAAGAATTTGATGAAAAATATAAAGCAATGGATCCTCTGATCGCAGAATTTATTGACACGTTCCGTAAGTAGGGGAGGCTATTCTATGAAGACATTGAGCAACTGGGTTGAAAGGATTGAAAAAGTCGCTGCAATTATCTTGATGGCCGCTATAACCCTAGTGCTGTTTACGGCAGTGGTTTATAGATACTTTTTAAATGCGCCGCTTTTTTGGGCGAATGAAGCTAGTATTTTTATGATGACCTGGCTGACTTTTCTGGGAGGGAGTTTGGGACTTAAATACAAGTCCCAAGCTTCTATTACTTTTTTGGTTGAGCGCTTTTCAGACAGTGGAAAAAGAATTCTTTTGATCATTACCCACATCATCATTTTGGCGACGTTGGCTCTTTTAATGTATTTAAGCTATGAGTGGATATTAAACTTGTCGCCACAAAAATCAAGTTCCATGCGTATTCCCATGTGGATTCCATATCTGTCTGTTCCGGTGGGGCTGACTTTTGCTTTTATCCACCTGTTGGATTACATGATTGATCTGATAAAACAAACGCCAAAGAGTAGTGGTGATGCCTTATGACATTCGGATTAATAGCAACCATAGTCGTCTTTATTCTCCTGTTAATTATTGGAATCCCGATTTCACTCGTTTTGGCGATCACATCGCTTTCTTATTTGTTTCTGACTGACAATCTCACATTGTTGGCGACAGTCCCGCAAAAAATGTTTTCAGGGATGGATAATTTTGGACTGCTGGCCATTCCCCTATTTATGCTTGCAGGTGAACTGATGAATTTCGGGGGGATTACAAGCCGGCTGATCCAATTTGCAAAAGTGCTGATTGGTCATTTTAGAGGCGGATTAGCCTATGTATCCATCATAGCGAATATGTTTCTAGCCTCCATATTGGGCTCGGCGAATGCGCAAGCTGCGATGATGAGTAAAGTCATGGTGCCCGAGATGGAAAAGGAAGGATATACACGTGAATTTTCTGCTGCTTTAACTTTGGCATCATCTGTAGTGGCCCCGGTGATCCCGCCAAGTATGCTGTTTATCATTTACGGGACGCTGACAGGAGCGTCCATTGGCGATTTGTTTATTGCGGGGATCATTCCGGGAATTCTACTGGGCATAGGGTTTATCATCGTAATCGGCTTCATGAATGTCAAAGAGAATTTCCCTCGAAGTGAGCGGGGAACACTACCGGAAATTTTTAAAAGCTTTTTGAATGTGTTGCCGGCGTTGCTGATCCCTTTCATTATTATTTATGGGATACTAGGTGGGATTTTTACACCCACTGAATCTGCTGCTGTTGCCTGTATCATAGCCGTCATTATCGGGTTTGCCTATAAACAGTTAAAAGCAAAATATCTACCGGAAATCTTATTGAATACCGTCGTAAATACGGCAACGATTACGTTTTTAATTGTGACAGCCAATCTATTTGGTTATATCATCGCTTATGAGCGAATTCCGCAACTCATGGCAGAATCAATGTTAAGCATTTCCGAAAATCCGATAGTGTTCCTTTTATTAGTTAACATATTACTGCTTTTGTTGGGATGCATCTTGGATGGGATTGCAGCTTTGATCATTCTTGTTCCTGTTCTGGCACCACTGCTGACTACATACCAAATCGACCCAGTTCATTTTGGTGTCATCATCACGATCAACTTAACCATTGGTTTATTGACTCCGCCCGTGGGCACAGGCCTATTTATCGTTTCCTCCGTAGCGAAAGTCAAAATAGAGTCTCTTGTAAAGGCCATTATGCCATTCCTGATCACAACTATCATTCTATTAATGATTATCACTTATTGGGAAGATGCTGTATTGTGGCTTCCGAGCCTTTACAAATAAAAAATATCATATGTATTATTTGAAAATTAAAGAAAGTATAAAATTAGATCAAGTTTTCTATTCAAAAAAGTATAAGTTATGTCTAGCTCCAGGCGCCTTGCGCTTTTCTTTAAGTGATCTATCAGGATCACTTTTTTTATGGAAAAATATAGCCCGCATTGGTCTGAAACTCTTATTTTCCTTAAAATAATCGAAAAACTTTTTTGACGATTTCATCATGAGAAATCCTGAGATTGAGCGTTGATAGCGTTTTCAATATATTGATAATACAAACGTTACGATTGGAGGAAGCAACCTAATGGATGTCAGAGAGTTACGAAATTGCTTTGGCTGTTTTGCAACTGGTGTCACAGTGGTTACCTGGGTGAATGATGAGGGACAAAGAAGAGGAATTACTGTCAACTCCTTTACTTCCGTATCCTTGGATCCGCCGCTTTTGCTTGTTTCAATTGATAAAAAAACAAAAGCCTTTGAGGAATTAAAGAACAGGTCATTCGTAATCAACATTTTATCGGCAGATCAGTCGGTTTATGCAATGCAGTTTGCAGGCCGTCCTCAGGAAAACCTGATTGTGCAGTGGGAAGAAGATGCAGAAAAAGGGCCAAGGATAAAAGGGGCTTCTGCTCATTTTCAATGTTCACCGTGGGAGGAATATGAAGGTGGCGACCATCTGCTGTTTGTGGGGAAAGTAGACGATTTCTACTACGATGACAGTGAGAGTCTACTGTTTTACAGAGGAAAGTTTTTTGAAACAGAGCATAAATCTCTTTTAGCAGGCAGTTAATATATTTTAAGAAAGTGGAGGGAAGAACATGAGTATCAGAACAGGAGCAGATTATATTAAAGGAGTAAAGTCACGCCAGCCGGAAGTGTGGCTTCGCGGTGAAAAGGTGACGGATGTATACAACCATCCGGTTTTCACACAGCCGATTAAAGAGATGGCCAAGTTATATGATATGCAGCATGACCCTGAGTATCAGGATCAGATTACCCATATTTGTGAGGAAACAGGAAAGAGAGTAAACAATGCATTTCTGATTCCCAGAGACGGCGAGGACCTGCAGGCACGCAGGCGGGTGTTTGAAGTATGGGCGGAAGCCACTTTCGGCCTGATGGGCAGGACTCCGGACTTCCTGAATGTCGTACTAACATCTTTTGCGACGAATGATTGGTTTTTCAGACAATACGGGGGAGATCGGTATGGAGACAATATCATTAACTATTACAGATATGTGAGAGACAATGATCTATTCCTTACCCATGCAATCGTGAATCCGCAAAATGACCGGAGCAAATCTTCGCATGAACAGGACTCCGAGTATTCCCACCTTGGCGTAGTGAGGGAGACGGAAGATGGCTTGATTGTGCGCGGATCGAAAATGTTGGCAACACTTGCACCAATCACAGATGAAGTCATCATATACTCCTATCCGAGTTTTAAGCCGGGTGATGAGAAGTTTGCCATTTCGTTTGCGTTGCCGATTGACACGCCTGGTCTTAAAATCTATTGCCGCGAAGAAACGCAGGATGGAAAGCGTTCCACTTGGGATCATCCGCTTGCATCAAGATTTGAGGAAATGGACGCTGTATTGGTGTTTGATGACGTGCTAGTTCCTTGGGACCGTGTATTCATAAACCAAAATGTAGAAGCCGGCAACCTGCTATATCCAAAAACAGGCGCCAACCTGCAGCCTTCCCACCAGTCAGCGGTAAGGGGATTGGCTAAGATCTCTTTTGTAACAGATGTGACATGCTCCATTGCCGACTCCATCGGAGTGGATGGGTTCCTGAACGTTCAAAATCAATTATCTGAATTGATCCAGGGCGTGGAGACGATCAGGGCATTGGTACGTACAGCTGAACGGGAATATACCATTACGGAACAAGGGGAGGCGCTTCCCAACATAGTGCCGCTTGAAACGATCCGAGGACTGCTTCCAAATATGTATCCAAGAGCGATTGAGATTCTACAGACTATCGGAGCGGGCGGTCTCTTGATGTCTCCAACGGGAGCGGATTTCATCAATCCGGAAATCTCTGAAGACATGAACAAGTATTACTCCGGCCGTGCAGGTGTCCCATCCGAAAAGAGGGTCCGCCTGTTCAAACTCGCCTGGGATCTGTGTGGAGAAGCATTTGGACAAAGACTTGTACAATATGAAAGATATTATTCAGGTGATCCGGTTCGCAAAATGGGTATGTTCTACAACGTGCATAAGAGAAATCATCCTTCTTATCCTCGCGTGGAGCGTGCCTTGGAGGAGTCGCTGTTGATGTCTGACGAATATCAAAAAAGTGCCAAGGAATTAAGTAAATAAATCTGAAATGAGGGAGTCAGTTGAGAGTTCACCAGACTGAAAGTCTTACATTGGCCGGGTCGGTTGCCGCTATCGGAGCATTCGATGGAGTACATCGCGGACACCAAACCGTTATCCGTGAAATGGTAAGAAAAAGCCGTTCAGAGGGAGTTCCCAGTGTGGTTTACACTTTTAATCCACCTCCCCGGGCGTACTTTCAAGGTGCTCAAACACTGACCAATCCGGATGAAAAAGTTCAGCTGCTTAAGGATTTAGGTGTTGATTATGTCGTGATGGCAAAATTTGATGAAGCTTACCTTCAACGAACACCGAATAATTTTATTAAGGAATTATCAATGATTAATCCAAAATCTGTTATTGTAGGCGACGATTTCAGATTTGGAAATAAACGTGCCGGTGATGTGGCTTTACTGAGAAGACATTTCCCGGTCCGGTTAATGAATCCTGTTTGTTGTGCTGAAGGAGAAAGAATATCTTCTACCAGGATAAGAGAACTCATTTTACAAGGGAAGCAGGAGCAGGCATTGCCGCTCCTCGGGTGGACATAATAGTCTGATTGGAAGCGTGTAGGAAGTACCCTGCACGCTCTAAGTGTATAAGAAAGAGTTTACGAAAGGTCAATTGTTAGGGGGAGAGATAATTGAAAAGAGATGATCAAATTCAAGACATTATAGATAGAGAAAAGGGATTGAGCAAAAAGCTGACAACAGGCCAGCTTACGATGATTGCAATAGGAGGAGCAATTGGAACGGGCTTGTTCTTGGGCAGTGGATTCGCGATCAGCACAGCTGGGCCAAGCGTAATCATCAGTTATGCCATCGGTGCGTTGATTGCTTTGCTATTAATGGGGGCTCTGTCTGAAATGACTGTGGCTCATCCAACCTCCGGTTCGTTTGGAGCTTATGCGGAGCGGTATTTAAACCCGTGGGCGGGCTTCACGGTACGTTATTCTTATTGGTTTTGCCTAGTTTGCGCGGTTGGAACGGAAGTAACTGCAATCGCGATTTATATGAAATATTGGTTTCCGACAGTGCCGGGAATTGTTTGGATTCTTCTTTTTGCCGGACTGCTTATTTTTGTAAACGCAACTAGTGTAAATATGTTTGGTACGGTTGAATATTGGCTTTCTTTAATTAAAATAGCAGCCATCACGGGCTTTATCATTTTAGCGGTCTACGTAATAGTTGGAGCGGACAGCGGCTCCGGCATTGGTGTACAAAACTACACGAATGATGGAGGATTTTTTCCAAATGGACTTTGGGGAATGTGGATTGCCATATTTATCTCACTTTTTAGTTATTTAAGCATTGAGATGATAGCAGTGAGTGCCGGTGAAGCGAAGGATCCGGAAAAGGCGGTCCCCCTTGCATTAAGGTCGGCGGTTGTAAGGCTCATTTTGTTCTATATATTAACTTTGTCTCTTATGCTGATGATTGTTCCTTGGGGTGCAGCGGGAATTGAAAAAAGTCCATTTGTAAAAGTGATGGAAATCTTGAACATCCCGGGTGCCGCTGGAATTGTAAACTTTGTTGTTCTAGTCGCCGCGCTGTCAGCCATGAATAGCCAGCTATATGTGTCCACCCGCATGATGTTTTCTTTGTCCCGGGCAGGCTATGCTCCCAAGAGGTTTGGGGTGTTAAATAAAAAGTCAGTCCCGGCTGCTGCATTGGCAACCTCTGCTGTTGGGATTGGAATTGCAACTATATATACGGTTGTTTCGCCCGATACAGCTTTTGCGACAATGATATCAATTTCAAGTTTTGGGGCTATGTACACTTGGTTTATGATCTTCGTTACCCATCTTGCATTTAGAAAAACATGGCGTGAGATAGGTGGCAGGAAACTGCCGGTAAAGATGATCGGTTATCCTTATACAACGATTTTAGGTGCTGTATTGCTATTCCTGGTCGTACTATCCACCTGGTTCTCGGCTGATTTTAAAGAAACGATGATCCTCGGAATACCGTGGCTGATTTTGATAACCATCGCCTATTTTGTTTGGAAAAAGAAAAATGACAGTGATGTTGAAATGAAGCCTGGGAATAAGAGTGATGCTCTGTGAATGTTTGTTGGATGAAGTACTTACTTAACAAATAGGATTTCCCTGTACCGTGTTGCCTTTTATTTCTGTAGAGAAAATCAGCATTTTGGTGAAGGAAGGATTAACCATAATCAATAAAATAAAAAATGGGAAATTTTCGCCTATTTCATATGGTGAAATAACTAAGGCGTATAAAAAACACAATTTCATTATACTCATCTTAAATAGAAGACTCCTAGTTTGGTAAGCGCTTACTATATGGAGTGCGCTTTATTTAGGAGAATTTTGAATGGAGGTATAAGATGATGTCAAAAGACACGATCAGGACTTTTCAAGCGTCTAGTCTGAAGGGATGGATCGAAGAGAACAAGGACCAGCTGCAGCCGCCGGTTAATAATAAGGAGATGTTTCCGGGTTCCAATATGATAGTAATGATGGTAGGGGGTCCGAACAGACGGCGTGATTTCCATATTAGTCCGGCAGAAGAGTTTTTTTATCAAATCAAGGGTGACTGCTTTGTTGAGATCATCAATGATGAAGGAAAAAGAGAAGTAGTTACAGTTAAAGAGGGAGAAGTATTTTTGCTTCCTGCAAATGTCCCTCATTCCCCGCACCGTGTGGCTGATACGATCGGAATGGTTATTGAAGAGCCGCGCGGCAAAGGGGTCGAAGAGCACATGGTATGGTACTGTGATCATTGCGATCATGAGATGCACCGGGTCACACTCGAACTGACAGATATTGCTGTGCAATTAAAGGCAGCCATTGAAGAATTTGACAGCAGCAAAGACCTTCGTACTTGCGAAAAGTGCGGGCATGTGATGCCTGAGGAAGCAGGGTTATGGAAATGAGAGTAGATTTTCATACGCATATCATTCCTGAAGATATACCTGACTTTGCGGAAAAATATGGCGGCCGCTGGCCAGTGTTGGAAAAAACTTGTTCGTGCGGTGCCAATATCATGGTTTCCGGAAAGAATTTTCGTGTAGTCACCGATCAGGTCTGGAGTCCGGAAAAACGCATTGAAGACATGGATAAAGAAGGCGTAGACATTCAGGTACTGTCGCCTATTCCAGTCACTTTCTCCTACTGGGCCGACCCGGCTCAGGCTGAGGAATTTTCTAAAATCCAAAATGATTTTATCGCAGAAACAGTAAAAGAATATCCAGAACGATTCATCGGACTTGGAACTGTTCCAATGCAGGATGCCGATACAGCGGTCCGTGAGATGAAGCGGTGTATCTTTGAGCTAGGCTTAAAAGGAATTGAAATCGGTACCAACGTTAACGGAAACAATTTGGACGATCCATCTTTCGCTGAGTTTTTTGAAATGGCGGAGAAATGGGAGGTTCCACTGTTTGTCCATCCATGGGAAACCCTGGGCCGGGAACGCTTTCCGCGCCATAATTTCATGTATACAGTCGGAATGCCGAGCGAGACGGCTTTGGCTGCAGCCAGTTTGATCAACGGGGCAGTCATGGAGAAGCACCCGAACCTGAAAGTCTGTTTCGCCCATGGAGGCGGATCTTTCCCTTATATCCTGCCCCGATTGGATCAAGGGTGGAATGTTTGGCCACACATCCGCAAAATTGAAAAGCCGCCGAGCTTTTATGCAAAGAAGTTCTACTTTGACTCGTTGAACTATGATCCTACGAATCTACAATATTTAATTGATCGTTTCGGTTATGAAAAGATTGTCATGGGATCGGACTATCCTTTCTTGCTGCGCGAGATTCCGCCAGGAAAAGTGATTGACGATACTCCGCAGCTGACAGAAGAACAAAGGAAAGCTATCCTGGGCGAAAACGCGTTGAGATTCTTAAATATCAATGTAAAGGAAGAGTTGCTGAAATGACGAATCAGACTGAAAATATTGCAGATGTTGCCAAAACACCTGAAGAAATACTGGAGCAGCTGGGTCTGGAACTTCCATCCCTTAGGCCCGCCGTCGGCAGTTATGTAAGCTGTGTCCGGACAGGGAACCTGCTGTTTACTGCCGGACAGGGTGTGGATCAGTACCACGGAAAGCTTGGCAGAGACCTGACAACAGAAGAAGGCTATCAGGCCGCCCAGCAGTCGATGCTTAACTTGTTAAGCGTAGTCAAGAACGAACTTGGCGAATTAAGCAAAGTAAAACAGATTGTTAAAGTGTTGGGGATGGTGAACAGTACCGAAGACTTTACTGAACAGCCGGTTGTGATGAACGGGGCATCTGATCTTCTGGGAAAAGTATTCGGGGACAAAGGCAAACATGGGCGTTCTGCCGTAGGAATGGCACAACTACCGAACAACACAGCGATTGAAATTGAAATGATCCTTGAAGTGGAGGAAGAGAGGGAAGCAAAGTGACGAAGCAGGAAATTTTGGGAAAAGCAAGAATCCAGGACGCGAAACTGTTTATAGACGGCCAGTATGTGGAGTCCCATTCCGGGTCCACTTTTGATTCCCTCAATCCGGCGAACAACCAAAAGCTGGCTTCAGTGGCCAATGCGGATGAAATTGATACGAAGCGTGCTATCGATGTGGCCCAGCGTACTTTTGCCAGCGGTGTATGGAGCAAGATGGCGGTTGAAGAACGGTCACGCATCCTGTGCAAAATGTCGGATCTCATTTTAAAAAAGGTGGATGAGCTGGCATATGTAGAAACGCTCGATGTCGGCAAGCCGATAAAAGAGAGCCGGGATTTTGATATCCCGCGTGCGGCTGCAAACTTCCGCTTTTTCGCAGAAATGGCCAAGTATATGGCGCATGAACATTATGATATGAAAAACCACATTTCGTATACCCAATATGCTCCGGCAGGAGTCACTAGCTTGATTATCCCTTGGAATCTGCCATTTATGCAGATGACCTGGAAAGCCTCGGCCGCTTTGGCATCAGGAAACACAATTGTCGTCAAGCCTGCTTCTTACACACCGCTGAGCGCTGTCATGCTTGGAGAGATCGCCAATGAAGCCGGTTTGCCTCCCGGTGTGTTGAATATCGTAACGGGACCGGGCAGTACGGTGGGCACGGTCATGTCAACTCATCCTTCTGTACGCCGTCTGTCCTTTGTAGGAGAGTCCGAAACAGGAAAAACAGTCATGGCAAATGCCTCGAAGAGCCTCATTCCTGTTTCACTGGAGCTTGGCGGAAAATCGGCCAATATCGTATTTGAAGATGCAGATTTGGATGAGGCCGTGGCCGGCTCAATAGAAGCGATTTTCCGTAATCAGGGAGAAATCTGCCTGGCTGGTTCTAGAATCCTCGTTCAGGAAAGTGTGTATGACAAGTTTATGGATAAATTCGTCGAGGCTGTCCGTAACATCAAGGTGGGAGATCCGCTGGATGAGTCTACGGATATGGGGGCGCTTGTTTCCCGCAACCATTTGGAAACAGTGGACAAGTATGTACAGATTGGTCTTGAAGAAGGAGCCAAGCTGGCCTATGGCGGTAAAAGAGTGGAAGGGCTTGAGGAAGGAAACTTTTATATGCCCACTGTTTTATACGATGTTGATAACAAAATGCGGGTGGCACAGGAAGAAATCTTTGGGCCGGTGCCGGTAATTATTCCTTTTAAAACAGAGGAGGAAGCAGTTGCTATTGCCAATGACTCCATCTATGGCCTGGCTGGAGTGGTATGGACAAATAATTTGAGAAGAGCACAGAGGGTTTCTTCTTCCATCAATTCCGGGCTCCTTTGGGTGAACTGCTGGTATGTTCGTGATTTAAGAACTCCATTTGGCGGTTCGAAAGCAAGCGGCATCGGAAGAGAAGGCGGAAGGCACAGCTTTGATTTTTATACGGAAGCGAAGACCATCACAATTAAAAAGTGATATCACAAAAGAAAGGTGATTTCCTGTCACCTTTCCTTTGTTTAATTTTAAGAAAGTATGAAATCAGATTAAATACTTTGTTCGAATTAAGATTTTATATGTCTAGCTCAGGCGCCATCGGATCGAGGTCACAAGTTGCGAGGAAGCTAATTCAGGATGAATGTGCTCCTGCGCCATAGCATATTCGAGGAAGCCTTGTTCAGCTCGTCGCAAAGCAGCAAGATGTAATTTCGATGATGTTACTCACGATGTGATTGATATCAGCTGCTTTGCTGTGGTGGCTGAGGAACTGCCTCCCGCAATTCGCCTTGTGCTTGTCGCCTAAGGCTACGCGCCTTGCGCTTTTCTTATATACTTGTAGGAGGGATAAACAGTGACCACAATGATAGCAGATTATGCAAAAGAACTTTTAAATGCGGAAGAAACACGTAAGGAAGTGTCTCCTCT
Organism: Siminovitchia acidinfaciens; assembly: GCF_003605385.1. Lineage (GTDB taxonomy): Bacteria > Bacillota > Bacilli > Bacillales > Bacillaceae_C > Siminovitchia > Siminovitchia acidinfaciens. The sequence continues at coordinate 557,682 of NZ_QYTV02000001.1, forward strand.
CACGGAGCGGGACCCATCATTAACGGTTAAAGATGCATATCAGATCCAGTTGGAGACAGTCAAATTAAAAAACGAACAGGGAAAAACAGTCATCGGTAAAAAAGTCGGATTAACAAGTGTAGCCATGCAGAAGATGCTGAATGTCGATGAGCCGGATTACGGACACTTGTTTGATGATATGCAGGTTGAAAACGGCAGCACGGTTGATACAGCTGAAATGATTGCTCCGAAGGTGGAGGCAGAAATTGGCTTTATGCTGAGTGAAGACTTGGTCGGCCCGAATGTAACATATTTGGATGTACTAATGGCCACCAAATATGTTGTCCCTACACTTGAAATTATCGACAGTCGTATTGAGGACTGGAGGATTAAACTGATTGATACCGTGGCTGACAACGGTTCTTCAGCCAAAGTCGTGCTGGGAGACCGTCAAACTGGGTTGGAAAATACAGATTTGCGGGCTGCGGGTATGGCACTTTATAAAAACGATGAGCTAATTGCCACAGGATCAGGGGCCGCTGCACTTGGGCATCCAGCGGAAGCCATTGCCTGGTTGGCCAATAAATTGCATGAGTTCGGAATCACCTTGAAAAAGGGTGAATTGATTTTACCAGGTGCCCTCTCTGCTGCCATGGCGGTAGAAGCCGGCGACACTGTAAAAGCCGACTTCGGCCCATTGGGTTCTGCCAGTGTGACATTTAAATAGATGAAAGGAGATTGGTTATGGGGAAGGTAAAAGCCGCCATCATTGGATCCGGAAATATTGGCACAGACCTCATGTATAAGCTAGAAAACAGTGAAGTCATCGAATTGACGGCTGTTATCGGCATAGAAGAGCATTCCGAAGGTTTGAAAAGGGCGCAGGATAAGGGATATAAAACATTTTTTAACGGAATACAGGCGCTTATTGAAAATCCTGAGCTTGCGGAGATTGTGTTTGATGCTACATCGGCCAAGGCCCATCTAAGCCATGCGAAAATTCTAAAAGAGCTGGGGAAAAAGGTGGTGGACCTTACACCAGCAGCAGTCGGTCCTTTTTTCAGTCCGGCAGTAGGCACCCGGTTCGGAGATGCACCTGCGGATAATGTCAACATGATTACCTGCGGAGGACAAGCAACCATTCCGATAGTGAGAGCTGTGAATGATGTTGCGGATGTGGCATATGCGGAAATTGTGGCTACCATATCCAGCAAAAGCGCCGGGCCTGGGACACGCGCCAATATCGATGAATTCACCATTACGACCCGGCGCGGCATTGAGGAAGTCGGCGGAGCGGACAAAGGAAAAGCGCTGATCATCTTGAACCCGGCAGACCCTCCAATTTTGATGAGAAATACTATTTATTGCGAAGGCAAAAATATGGAAGAGCAGGTCGTTCGCGAATCAATCTATGCAATGGTCAAAAAAGTCCAGGAATACGTGCCCGGCTACCGGCTGAAGCAGGAACCATTATTTGATGGCAACATTGTCACCATTTTCCTTGAAGTGGAAGGCGCTGGCGACTACTTCCCGCCATACGCAGGAAATTTGGATATTATGACCGCTGCTGCAGCCCGAGTCGGGGAAGATATTGCACGTAGTGTGAGCGTTTTATCTTAATACGACATCAACTTAGCAGAAAGGAGCATATCCTTCATGAATCAATCTGGTAAGGATATTAAAATCACAGAAGTCTGCCTGCGTGATGGAAGCCACGCCGTAGCTCACCAGTTTACCGAACAGCAGGTGCGCGATGTTACTCGTGCCCTTGACGAAGCAGGCATGCACTATATCGAGGTCAGCCATGGTGACGGACTTGGCGGGTCTACGATCCAGTATGGACGTTCCCTTGTGGATGAGATGAAACTGATCGAAGCTGCCGTTGAGGAGGCAAAGCAATCTAAGATCGCCGTGTTGTTATTGCCTGGCATTGGTACGGTGCATGAATTAAAAGAGGCCAGCAAGCGTGGCGCCCAATTGGTAAGAGTGGCGACCCATGTAACGGAAGCGGATGTTTCGGCCCAGCATATTAACATGGCCCGTGAACTGGGAATGGAAGCTTTGGGGTTCTTAATGATGGCGCACTCTGCACCAGTGGAAGTGCTGGTGGAACAGGCCAAACTGATGGAAAGCTACGGAGCAGAAGCAGTCTATGTAACTGACTCTGCTGGAGCGTTGCTTCCTCATGAAGTTCGGGAAAGGGTAAAGGCTCTTCGCGATAATCTTGAAATTGAAGTGGGATTCCACGGACACAACAACTTGTCAGTAGCAGTGGCTAATACTCTCGCTGCGATTGAAGAGGGAGCCACCCGGATTGACGGCAGTGTCCGCTGCCTTGGAGCAGGCGCCGGTAATACACAGACGGAAGTGCTTTTAGCGGTAATGGACCGCATGGGCTATGATATCGGCATAGATTTATATAAAATGATGGATCTGGCCGAAGAAGTGGTTGGACCACTGATTCCCGGTTCCCAAGAAATCAAAAAGGGAAGTCTGGTTCTAGGCTACGCCGGAGTATACTCCAGCTTCTTGCTTCATGCCGAACGGGCAGCAAGTAAGTTTGGTATCGACCCTCGGGATATTTTAATTGAGCTCGGTAAAATGAAGGTCGTCGGCGGGCAGGAGGATATGATTTTGGATGTGGCAGCCAACTTGGCAAAAAAAGATAAAGTGGAGGCGGGAACATGATACTGAAAACGAAAGGCGACCAAGAAATCATTGAGTATCTGTTGACGGCTGAACGGGAGGTTCGGGAAGTAGTCAAAATTACTGATACCTACCCGGATTTAACAATTGAAAAAGCCTACGAATTGCAGGATGGGCTGCTTGCCCGAAGATTGGAAGAAAACCAAACAAAAACAGTCGGAATCAAATTGGGTTTGACCAGTAAAGCCAAACAGGAAATGATGGGAGTCAATGAAGCCATTTACGGCTACCTGCATGCGGATATGCTCGCCTATGAGTGGGAGCCGATGAAAAGATCAGAACTGATCCATCCGAAAGCTGAACCAGAGATCGCCTTTTTCCTGGACAAGGATTTGAAAGGAGAAAATATAACGGAAGAAGACGTTCTCGCGGCAACTAAGTATGTGGCACCTGCATTGGAAGTAATCGACAGCCGTTATAAGGATTTCCGCTTCACTCTTACAGATGTCGTTGCGGACAATTGCTCTTCAATCAAGTTTGTTATCGGCAGCCAATTAGTCAGTCCGAAAAACTTGGATCTTGGTAACGTCGGCATGGTGATGTCCAAAAATGGAAAAGTGGAACAGACCGGCTCCAGTGCGGCTGTTCTCGGTCACCCGGCAACAGCTATTGCTTGGGCAGCCAAGCAGCTCAGCAAACGAGGCAGAGGTTTTAAAAAGGGTGAGATCATCCTGAGCGGTGCTATGTCCGAAGCCATTTCTTTTGATTCCGGAGATACGATAGTAGCCCAATTTAATGAGTTGGGCAGTGTCTCTTTCTATTGCGAATAAGGATGTTGATATTATGCCGATTTTTCAAGTGCAAGTGTTAAAAGGAAGAAGCCGTGAACAGATAAAGGGCTTAATCGCAGATGTTACGGAAGCTGCAGTAAAGAATCTTGCCGTCAAACCTGAACAGGTTCGGGTCCTGGTAACGGAAATCGACCACAGTCATTGGGGGACCGGTGGCCTTCCAATGGAAGAAATCAGGAGGCAGGGGAATCCGAAATAGTCATCGTGAAAGTTTTAACGGTAAAAGTCATTTTCAGAGAAATTCTTATTTAGATCAGTGGTCCCTAAACAGTAGTATTTTTGTAATCGTCAGTAGTTCTTTATGGACGAGAACATCAAATCGGCTGTTGTGCTGAAGAAGACAAACGAGTTGACACTGCCGGGGACGGGGCTAATGATGGACATTGAAAAAATAAAGAAAAGAAGTCCAGAAAAGGCTCCCATCTCGTCATGATCGGAGCGATAAAGATGAAGAGACATTGCATGGAAGCAGTGTCTCTTTTTGATTAGCCGTTCATTCAAAAGAGCAAGGTGTATCTGAATTAATATAAAAGTCTGATATAATAATAGTAGATATGGTATAGTGCACGTACAAATCAGTCTTAGGGGTGTGTTCAGATGCTTGTTCAACAAAAGAGTATCAATGATTTTATCGAGCAAAATGAAAATGAAATTTTTAACTTGCTTAAGAAAATTGTCAACACGGACAGCTATTCCAGGGATAGGGAAGGGGTAAACCGGGTTGCAGCGTTATTGAAGCAGGGGCTTGATGAGTTCAGCATTCCATATGTGACGCGGGAGCAGGAACAATTTGGAGACCACATCATTGCGACGTTAAAAGGGACACGGCCGGGAAAAATTTTATTGATGGGGCATATGGACACGGTACATACTCCTGGAACCGTCAAAGACCGTCCCTATACCGAAAATGGGAATATTGCATTTGGTCCAGGGCTTTCCGATATGAAGGCGGGTTTGGTTAGTATTTTATATGCCGCGGGGGCGGTAAAAAATGCAAGTCTAGATCTTCCCGACATTGAAATTCTCTATACGCCGGATGAGGAAATCGGATCGCCGACATCGCGGGCCATCATTGAGGAGCGAGCGAAAGATGCAATGGCTGTGTTCAATTTGGAGTCCGGCCGGGCAGATGGTTCGGTGGTGACCGCAAGGAAAGGGTCGGCGCATTTGAGTTTTGAAATAGAGGGGAAGGCATCTCATTCAGGCCTCTTCATTGAGGAAGGAATCAGCGCCAACGATGAACTAGCCTGTAAAATGGTAGAGCTGCGGAAGTTGATGGACATGGAAAGGGGCATCACCATCAATGTTGGTACCATCAGCGGCGGTGTAAATACAAATGTCGTTTCCCCGCATGCCTCTGCCACCTTGCACGTCGGTTTCTGGAGAATAGAAGATTACAAGGAAACTGAAGAGAAAATCAAGAAGATTATCGATACTAGCTATATAAAAGGAACAAAAGCAACGTTGAGCGGAAGCATCAGTTTTCAGCCGATGGAAAAGCATGAAGGCGTCGCTGCTATGTATGATTTGGTTAAAAAGGCAGGGGAGAGCCTGGGGATTGAAGTGACGGAAGAAGCCACAAAAGGAGCGGCAGATGCAGGTTTTCCGGCAGCGCTTGGAATTCCTACAATTTGCGGAATGGGTCCTGTTGGCGGAAAGTGGCATAGCAAGGATGAATATATGGAGATCGATTCATATATTCCTCGGATTCAGTTGCTTGCAAACAGTATCGTTTTGGCGGCGGATCATTTTTCTGATTCAAAGTAAGATAAGCCCGGAAAAAACCAAAAAGGGGTTTTCCGGGCTCGTTATTTTTTGGGGTCTGCCCCCACTGTATTAACTTAACTTGTTAACGTACATGGGGTCAGATCCTCGGCTTTTGTGGTAAAATATCTTCACTATAATAGGGGCCTGCCCCCTGTTACGAGGAGTGACGGACAATGAAGGAAGAGGACATACGCGAATTGGAGTTAAGGGCCATTCTGGAAGCTTCGAATGATAACATCGTTATTGCGGACGGAAAAGGAAAAGTATTGAGGGTCAGTCCCAATTGCTATTCCATCTATGGAATGAAGACGGAAGAGTTGGTCGGAAAGACGGCGGATGAATTGGAGAAAATGGATGTATGGTCACCATCCGTCACAAAAAGGGTGCTTCAGGATAAAAAAGAAGTCCAAGTGATGCAGCACACGCTTACGGGCCGCTCCGTCATGGCGACCGCCTTGCCTGTTTTTGATGAACAAGGGGAAATGATTCGGGTCATAAGCTTTTCCCATGATTTGACCGAGCTCCGGCAGATCAAAGAAGATTACGAAGAGCTGCGGGCTAAAATGGAGTATTATCAATCGGAAATCCAAGAGCTGCGGGATAAGGACCAGCACATGGACGGCATTGTTTTAAAGAGCAAAGAGTTGAGCAATGTTTGGCAATTGATCCACCGCGTGGCGCCGTCAGATGCAACCGTGGTGTTCCTGGGTGAATCTGGTGTTGGAAAAAATGTATTTGCAAGGGCTATTCATGATAAGAGCAACCGCAGCAAGGAAGCTTTTATCGAAGTGAACTGCGGCGCCATTCCGGAAACTCTTTTTGAATCCGAGATGTTTGGATATGAGAAGGGGGCTTTTACAGGGGCAAATAAAGAAGGAAAGCCCGGACTGATAGAACTGGCCAATAAAGGCACCCTTTTCTTGGATGAGGTGGGGGAGCTTCCACTGAATCTACAAGCCAAGCTGCTGAAGGTCATTCAGGAAAAGAAAGTGACTAGAATCGGCGGAACGCAGACCAAGCAGATTGACTTTCGAATCATCGCTTCGACGAACCGGGATTTGCAGGAGATGGTAAGGGAAGGAAAGTTTCGGGAAGATCTTTTTTATCGGTTGAATGTCGTGCCAATCACCATTCTCCCCCTGAGGGAACGAAAAGACGATTTGCTGCAGTTATGCGAGTTTTTCCTGGATATGTTCAATGAAAAATACAAGACCGACAAAGTGCTTCATGCGGCTACAATCAATGAAATGCTTGATTACAGTTGGCCGGGGAATGTAAGGGAATTGGAGAACTTAATGGAGCGCTTGGTCATTACGACTGAAAATCGGGTCATTTATCCAAGTGCACTCCCTTTTCATACGAAAGAATCCCAGTCCGAGGTTTTTGAACTGGAAACGGAAGAGCTTCCAGAACAGGCGGATAACTTGCAGGAAGCACTGAGAGACGTGGAAATCCGTTGGTTGAAAAGAGCATACAGACAATATAAAACGACCTACGAAATGGCGGATTATTTGGGCATTAGCCAGTCCAGCGTTGTCAGGAAGCTACAAAAATATGGGATTAATTCATAAATGAATCATAATCCATATTTGCATTATTTAACTTTGTTTTGATGCAAATGTCGATTATTTTTTTATAGTAAAGTCTGTGAACAAAGCTTTAATAGTTGGCATGGTTTTTGCAAAGTAAGTAGATATAGCGAAAATTCACCCAAGATATTAGGAGGATATAATTATGATGTACAAACCTAAAGACTCATCACAGTCTCCTCGCTTTGTTGGCAACAGGACTTTTATGAGATTGGAGCAGGTAAGAACGACCGACAATATAGATTTCGCCGTACTTGGCGTTCCTTTTGATACAGCTGCATCCAACCGGACAGGCCAGCGGTTCGGCCCGCAGCATATCCGTGATTTTTCCGTGCTGCTTCGTCCTTACAATCCGGACATGGATATTGATATTTTTGAATATTGTTCAGGGGTTGACTACGGTGATATCAACGTTATTCCGGGGAATGCCCTTCGGACGTACGACAATATGGTCGAAGGTCTTACCCCGCTTCTCGAGAAAAATGTCATCCCTGTCATCATGGGCGGTGATCATTCCATTTCATTAGGGAACCTCCGCGCCTTCCACAAAAAATACGGTAAGATTGCGCTTGTCCATTTTGATTCCCATGGCGACACGTGGGACCATTACTATGGCGAGAAATACATGCATGGCACACCATTCAGACGAGCTGTTGAGGAAGGGCTTCTGGATACGGAACATTCCATCCAAGTCGGCATGAGAGGGCCGCTTTACGGACCGGGGGATATCCAAGACGCAAGAGATCTTGGTTTTGAAGTCATTCCGATGAAGGAAGTCCGCCAGATCGGTTTTGAAAACGTGATGAAAAGAATCCATGAACGTGTGAAAGACCGCCCGGTTTTTGTCACGTACGATATAGACTTTGTTGATCCGGCCTATGCGCCAGGAACTGGAACACCAGAAGTCGGGGGTCCGACAAGCTATGAAGCGCTGGAATATGTCCGGGGACTTGATGGTCTCGATGTTGTCGGTTTTGACCTTGTGGAAGTGCTGCCAACATATGATGCAAATGAAATTACAGCGGTACTGGCTTCGGCTGTCATGTATGAAATGATCACACTCATTGCTTTGAAAAAACGTCGCCAGTTGGAAAAAGGAGACTCTCAGAGTTAAGCTCTGAGAGTTTAAGGGGGAATAACCATGAATATTAATTCGTTTGACGTTGTGATCATGATCGCTTATTTGCTCTTGCTGGTCGTAGTCGGGGTGATTGGCTCAAGGCGGGCCAAAACGTCAGAAGACTACGTACTCGCCGGGAGGAACTTAGGATTTTTCATGTATTTCGGTTGTCTTGGCGCTGTAATTTTAGGCGGTGCCTCTACGATCGGATCTACAAAACTAGGATATGAATTCGGATTATCCGGCATGTGGCTTGTTGTCATGCTGGGGCTGGGTATTATGCTATTGGGGATTTTCCTTGCCAAACGAATTTCCGGACTTTCAGTAATGACAATCAGTGAATATCTCAGCAGACGCTTTGGTGTAGAAGTTGGGCTTGTCAGTGCATTGATCGCTGCCACATACGCCATGATGGTATCGGTTACGCAAGTGATCGGAATGGGAACGATTTTAAATGTTCTTCTGGGCTGGAATTTAAGCGTTTCAATGCTTGTTGGCGGAGGGATTGTGCTGTTTTATACGATTCTCGGCGGCATGTGGTCCGTTACCATGACGGACATCGTTCAATTTGTCATTATGACTGTCGGAATCTTTTTCATCATGCTCCCGCTTGGGCTGTCCAAAGCCGGCGGTTGGTCTTCCTTGCAAACCAATTTGCCAGAAACCTATTTTTCATTATCAGGAATTGGCGGCCAGCAAATTTTTCAGTATTTCTTGCTGTTTGCATTAGGGATGGTCGTTGCCCAGGATATTTGGCAGCGGATTCTTACGGCAAAAACGATTAAAATCGCCCGTGCTGGAACGGTTGCTGCCGGAGTGTATAGTCTGTTATACGGAATAGCCGTCGCAATCATTGGAATGTGTGCATTCGTCATACTTCCTGGTTTGGAAGACACTCAAAACACATTTGCAAGCATGGCGGTTGCAGTTTTGCCGTCAGGGCTGCTCGGCCTGGTTGTTGCAGCCGTTGTTTCGGCATTGATGTCCACCGCTTCCGGAACATTGCTTGCTTCATCGACATTAATTTCAAACGATATAATCAAGCGCTTTTATAAAAAAAATCTGACAGACAAGCAATATTTAAAGCTTTCAAGAACAGTGACAACTGTTATCGGAATTTTGACGATCGTTTGTGCTCTATGGATTCAAGATGTTCTCATTGCTCTTGATGTTGCCTATGCAGTATTGTCAGGGGGCATTTTTGCACCGGTCATCTTGGGATTGTTTTGGAAAAGAGCCACTGCGAAAGCAGCGTTCTATGCGATTATCGCCAGTACGGTTGTAATACTCGCAGGCCTTGTCATCCAAGGCATTACGGCCACCACGCCAATTGTCTATGGAATCGCTGTCAGCTTTGTCGTCATGATTGTTGTTTCGCTAGTAACGAAACAAGGTGAAGAGTTAAAAGTTGCTTCTTAATAGATATAAAAAATCGAGGCGGAAAATCCGTCTCGATTTTTTTATTTAAAATATGATTCCAGTCCATTATAAATGCTGTTTGAAACAAGCTCCTGATATGAATCTGTGGTTACATACTGTCCTTCATGGGGATTGCTCAAGTAGCCGAGTTCAAGCAAAGCCGCCGGCCTGCTGTTTTCCCGGATCACATGATAGTCGCCGAAGCGGGTACCCCGGTTATTTAAGGAGAGTGAACTGTCCAGTACCTGATTGACATTGCTGGCAAGGTCGTACTGGTACCCGTGGTGATAGTATGTGGTGACTCCGTTTGCATCAGGCTTAGTGGAACTGTCGTAATGTATGCTGATGAATGCATCGGCGTTATTGCTGTTAGCGGCTGAAGCACGCGAATCGAGGTTGACGTATTGATCTTCCGAACGCGTTAAAATGACATTTGCCCCTGCAGCACTTAGTTTTTGCTGAAGACGTTTTGTTGTTTGCATAGTCAGCTGTTTTTCAGGTATTCCAGCACCATTTGCTGTTCCAGGATCATAGCCTCCATGTCCTGCATCAAGTACGATTGTTTTTCCGGAAAGTCCAGCTGCTGCATTTTCCGCAGGCATTGCTTTGGATGCTGTGTTTTTATTAGATGATACAACCCAGCTTGCCACATACGCTTCTCTGCCGCTCGCCAGCGTAATTTTATACCAGTCTCCTTCTTGTCCGATAATCGGATACCTTTCTCCCGGAGACCCTTTTGTTATGACAGGAGCCGATGTGCCTGCGCTTGCCCGCAGATTGGTCTGGTCAGTTGAAATGTAGGCAAAGCCGCCGGCCCTTGAAGACTCTCCCTTATCTGCTTTTGCTTCTCCGGAATATCGGATGTATTGCTGGCTGATCCAGGCGTTTTGATTGCGGTATGTAATGTTCGCAAAACCATTGCTTTCATTGATCACTGTCACCTGATCGCCTGTATGTAATTTACCGATAATATTGGCGGAAAGGGAAGGGTTATTTCGGACATGGACATGATTGGCTGAAATTGTGCCCAATTTGGCATCTCCAATGTTTTGGCCGCCATTTCCGACAATATATCCGGCAATCCAACCTGTGCCGCCGCCCGGTAATTGAACCTCATACCAACCGAATTTTTCCTGGAGCACTTGGAATTTTTCGTTCCTGTCTGCTTGCGCTATGACACTGGCCGTGTTTATCGGCTCGCTTCGGATATTCGCCTTATGGACTGCGATTTGAATGGTGCTTGCTGCTGCAGTTGTAATATGATTTGTAAGTAAAAAAACAATGAGCAGCGAGACCAGACAGAATATGGATTTTTTTATCATAACCACCGCCTTTTTCCAATTTAGTGACCATTTTAGCATTTTTTGTCATATTGTAGTGATGCTTAGTCCTATATTTCAATAATTGAGAAAAAGGTCTCGCAGTTTGTAATAAAACTGTTTTTTAAATTTAATATTTACGTTTTGCTGAGAAGCGATTTTAAGATTCAAGGAATTCATCTACTCAATTAACACTTCGTACAACAAAGCTGTGGAAAATACAGAAAAATCTTACATTGTGTCTATTGGAATTTATGGGAAATGATTTAGTATTTTAGTCATGCATTCTTTTAGTGCATGAAAAAATGTATATAAATAAAAAGGGGGATGCAGGATGGCTTTTCTTTTGCCACGTGAAAAGTCGGTAAAGGGCTTTGCAGTTTTATTGTTTATTGCAGTTCTATTGTTAAATTTGGTAACGCTTCCAATTGTTTCGGAAGCGAACGATGATGAGACCAACCGGCTAATCGGAGAGAAGGTCATGGGAATGGCTGCAACAGGAGCATTGTTGCTTAACGGAGAACTGGGCGACGCTCACGAGAAAATTGTTGCAGATGGGCACCGCGACAGCGAGGAATATAAAGAATTTCAGGAGGTGCTGAAGCAAATCCTTGATGCTTCAAAAGCTACCTATGTCTACACGCTAATTAAGGTGGATGATGACATGACAAATCTGATTGCAGAAGCGGCAGATGAGGAGGACGCCGATCCATTCGGCAACGAATACGAGATGGAGCCCCAATTTGAGACTGCTTTTGCAGGTGAGCCGGACCATGCTGTCCACACATGGGATGACGAGGATTACGGAACCCAAAAATCCGCTTTCGCGCCAATCTATAACAGCAAGCAGGAAATTGTAGCAATTCTCGGTATCGATTACCCGATCGAAGAGCTTCAAAAGAAAGATACAAATGAGCTTGTAGGGGAAAAAGTGATGGGGATGGCCTCGGTTGGAGCTTTGCTCCTCAATGGAAAATTGGGGGACACCCATGAAAAAATTGTTGCCAACGGCAACAGGGACGGATCAGAGTACAAAGAATTTCAGGATGCTCTTAAAGAAATCCATGAAGCGGTCAAGCCTACGTACGTATACACCCTGATCAAAGTGAGTGATGAAATGACCCATATTATTGCAGAATCTGCAGATGAAGATGATGCGGATGAGTACGGGACAGAATATGAAATGGAGCCTCAATTTGAAACAGCTTTTGCTGGAGATTCTGATTATGCAATTCACACATGGGATGATGAAGATTACGGTACACAAAAATCGGCATTCGCTCCGGTGTTTAACAGCAAAAATGAAATGGTGGCGATTCTCGGCATTGATTTCCCGGCACCCGAATTAGAAGAAGCGGCGGAGGAAGAAGTTGAGGAAGAAAAGGCTGAAGATGCTGCTGTGAGTTCGGAACAACCCGAGGAAGAGAATAAAGGCGGCTCTTCAACAATGCCCCTGATCATTGGCGCAGTTTTGATTGCAAGTATTGTAGCTGTAATGGTTACAAGGAAAAATAAAAAGCAAAGCTAATGAAAAACCTCCCTGAAAAATAGGGAGGTTTTTGGTTGGAGTCACAGGGTGATCAGTGTCAAAATTTAGATTTTCAGTTATAGTATTTTCCTCTTGATATGACCCCAGTGCTGTATCCTAACAATACTGGAAATGATCTGTTCAGTTAACGGCTGCTCTCCTTTTCCAGTAAGTTTTCACTTACCCGGAATTTCGCAGTCGTCTTCTCTTTTACTTCTTCTAAGGTGGCGTCTCCCATCAACTCGATCAGCTCATATCCTCCATCTCTCCAGTGAAAGACGGCCATGTCCGTGATGATGACATCTGCAATGCGCTCGGCCGTAATCGGAAACGTGCAGCGCTCCACGAATTTTGGGGAGCCGTCTTTGGAGACATGGCCCATCGTAATAATGATTTTCTGGGCACCGGACAACAGATCCATCGCCCCGCCCACACCGATGATGTCTTTTCTCGGAATGGCCCAGTTGGCAACCATCCCGCTGCCGTCCACCTGCAAGGCGCCGAGGATAGCGACATCGACATGGCCGCCGCGAATCATCGCAAACGAATCGGCGCTGTGGAAATAAGAAGCTCCGACAGCTTCTCCGACTGGGAGCTTGCCCGCGTTAACGAGAAGCGGATCAATGTCGTCCTCATCAACGGAGGTCACGCCGAGCAGTCCGTTTTCCGTGTGCAGGTAATATTTGCTCTGGTCCAGATAATTGGGAACTAAGGTAGGTATGCCGATTCCCAGGTTGATGATCGAGTAGGGAGTCAGTTCTTCGGCTGCCCGCTTGGCAATCATTTCTTTCATATTCATGCTTCGACCACCCCTTCATTCGTCAAGATGAGCTGACTAGTGACAATCGCGTCCACATACAGATGGGGAGTGACAATCTCTTCCGGAGACAGCTCTCCTTCTTCAACGATTTCATCCACTTCCGCGATGACGTAATCCGCGGCGGTAGCCATGATCGGGTTGAAATTTCGGGCCGTCTTATAGTAGACGAGATTGCCTAATGTGTCGGCCTTTTTTGCGCGCACCAGGGCCACATTGGCTTTCAATGCTTTTTCAAACAGGTAGGTCTCCCCGTCGATTTCCTTTGTTTCCTTGCCTTTGGCCAGCTCCGTTCCGACGGCTGTCTTCGTGTAAAATCCTCCGATACCTGCGCCCCCTGCGCGGATAGCCTCTGAAAAAGTCCCTTGCGGGAGCAGGCCAATCTCAAGTTTCCCTTCGTTATACCACTGGGCGACTTCCCGGTTACTCGTGAAATAGGAGCCGATGGCCTTCTTGATTTTTCCCTGCCTGAGCAGCAGTCCCAGGCCTCGTCCGGCCTCCCCGACATTGTTACTGATAATCGTCAGTTTGTCCCCGGTATGCCGGGTCAGCTCGTCGATCAATGTCAGGGGACTACCAATCAGGCCGAACCCGCCGACCATGATGGTGTCTCCGGACTTTACAATTCTTCGGATGATTTGCTGTGCATCCGTCTGTTTGGTGGCACTCATGACTTCACTTCCTTTTGAGATAAAAATGATTCCAACTCTCCAATAATCTCCGGCTGCCGGTTGAAAACGAGCTCATAATGGTTAGCCGAAGTCATGGCCGTGCGGATATTTCGGGCCGACTCTTTTGTTCGGGCATAGCCCTCTTCTTTAAAAAGCGGACCCTTGTCCCCGAGGCTGCCGGTCGCCGTCAGCAGGAAAACGGGACAGTTGACCCGCGCCAGCACGTCTTCCGCTTGGAATGTATAAAAGCTTTCGAAGTCCCGGGCTATGGTGTCCGGGTCGGACTTGTTCCTCCATGCGCCGCCGTCTTCCTTGATTTCATAGCGGACCACTTCTTTCATATGCGAACCCCAGTCGATGCCAAGGCTGGTATACAGTTTTTTCGCCTCCTGCGCATAATGGTCCGGGCTGGCAAAGGTCTTTTTCAAACGATCCAGGGAAGGGAGGACAAGCTGTCTGGTCGCCTCGTCGGCTTCACCGGCCCCATCCAGAAGGACCAGCGCTTCTGTCCTCTCCAGCCGGCTGGCGGCGATTGCGCTGATATACGCTCCCATGGAATAGCCCAAAAGGATGGGGGGGTGCTCGATCTCAAGCGTATCGATCAAATCCAGCAGGTCATCGGCATGGGTATCAATCGATCTGTCCGCCGGTGCCGAATCGCTGTTTCCGCGGCCCAGAATATCGTAGCTGATGAAGCGGTAATCAGAGAGGGCCTCCTGGTAATAATAAAGCTGTTTATGGTTTCCGGTGAGGCCGTGGGAGCCAATGATCGTTCCAAGTTCACCGGGCGTTTCATAGATATAACAGGTGCGTCCTTTTTTGGTTGTCACGTACTGTCCCATTGTTCATATCCCCGCTTTCTGAGAATTAATCGACGGTGTAGATGGAATAGTTCACTTTTCCGGGCAGCCGGATGCCTCTGCAGACGAACAGCCGGCGGTTTAGCCAGTCGTATTTGTCGGAGGCGGTCTCAAAGATGGGAGCGGTGCGGAAATAGTACTCGTCCGGGTCGACCTCCTCGTTGTTGTCCAGACGCTGCAGCACTTCCGGCTCGCCGGTGCGGATGCCCCTGTAGGACATCATGATCAGCTCACCGTCGTTTGTTTTTAGCAAGATTCGCACATCCTGGATGATTGTGCCGTCTTCCCGGACGGTGATCCAGTCGTCTCCGCCAGGGACCACTTCCGCCATCAGCCGGTCACCGCGCAAGGCGCCGCCGGTAACACGGATGATCCGCCGGCTGCCGATCGGGGTCTTTCCAGGCAGATGGGCACTCTCAACAGTCAATTCCATGTCACATAAAAATGAAAGAGAGGGGGCAGGCAGGTGTCTCATCGGGTCAGTACTCCTTTCTCTTCTTTTCTCCGATATTTATCCACTTTTATATCATCCAGCTCCACGCCAAGACCTGGGCCATCAGGAACAATGATGGAGCCATCCTTAATGGTCAGCGGGTTTTTCACCGGGTCATCGGCCAGCCAGTCGGGTCCGAAGAGCTCACTCCCATAATCCAGATTCGGGATAGAAGCATAGGCATGTACGCATGCGGCAGTTCCGATGGAGCTTTCCAGCGATGTACCCCCGAAACAGGAGATGCCGGCCGCTTGGGCGATTCCGGCAATTCTCACCGTATTCATCATGCCGCCGGATTTATGTATTTTCAGGGAAAAAATATCCGCCGCTTGTTCTTCCGCTAGGCGAAGGGCATCCTGGACGGTTTCCAGGCTTTCGTCGGCCATGATGGGCACTTTTTTCATGGCAGCCAGCTGGGCAAGCCCTCGGATGTCTTCGGGTGGCAGCGGCTGCTCAAGGAAGTCGATGCCCGCTTCGAAGAAGGCGTCCATCCATTTCATCACAGTGATTTTATCCCAAGAGCCGTTCGGGTCGATGCCGATGAAGGATCTGCCGCGGATGCCCTCGGCGATCCGGATGTTGCGCAAGGCATCGTCATCAGGACTCTCCTTCCCGGACTTCGTTTTGAAGTTGGCATAGCGGCCAGCATCCACATGGCTGATGGCTTCTTCAATATCACCTTCAGGAGTGCCGGATGCCAGGGCCCAGCGGACGGGGATCTTTTCTAGGTGCAGGCCGCCCAGCAACTGGTGGACAGGTACGTCATACGTTTTTCCAAGCGCGTCAAACAGCGCCATTTCCACGGTGGCTTTTGCAAAATGGTTCGCACGGATTTGCCGGTTCAGCTTTTGCATCAGCTTTTCGATATAAACAGCATTTTCCTCCAAGAGCAGGGGGGCGGCGTACCGGTCGATGACGAGCCTCATCGTTTCTACGCTCTCGCCGTTCCACCAGATTCCCGGCGTCGTCCCTTCCCCGATGCCGACAACACCGTTGCTGAGTTCGACTTGGATCAGCACGAAGCTTTTGGTCGAAACTTTCTCGGTGGAAAATTGATGGGGGCGCTTGATGGGAATATCAAGCAGGTCGGTGGTGATGCGTTTGATGCGTATGTCAGACATGAAAATCTCCTCCAATTTTATAAAAAAGAATAGGGATGTGCTTGTCGCCTAAAGCTGAACACATGCGCTTTTCTATATAGATTATTGAATTAAATATGGTGCAATCATATAGCGATGGCTCAAGTCAACACATTTAAACCTATATAGTAAATAGCGAAAGGGACATTATCCAATGCCCCTTTGTTGACAGCCTATTCCCTGCGCATGACGAAATCCAAAGAAGCTTCCTTGTGATCGCCCTTATCCTCCAGCTTGGTGATGAGCTCTGTGCGCACCCCGTCTGCCACGTCCGATTCCAGCCACTGATCGCCCTCGAAGAACACCTGAGTGATCAGTGTTTCATGGCCGTCAGCTTCAAACATAAGGTGAAGGTGGGCTGGGCGCATCGGATGCAGATCGACATATTCCAGAAATTCCCCGGTAGGCCCCTGATCCGGAATCGAATAAGGGAGCGGAACGATGGATTGTACTTCAAAGGTTCCGTTTTCATCCGTGAAGAAATGTCCCCTCAAATTGTATCTTGGTGCATCGGAGTCAAAGGCCGAATATTTCCCGGAATTGTCGTTTTGCCACATCTCCACCCTTGTGTTCGCCAACGGCATGCCATCGGTGCTGCTCACTTTGCCTCTGAAAATCAGCACTTCTCCATCTTCATCCGGTCGCTGTGTCAGCACGATGGGCTGGCCCGGTTCGCTTTCCACGAGCGGAGACCCTTCGATGAAATAGGGGCCGAGAAGGGACGGCTGGGTACCTGGCTTATCCGTATACATGGCTCGTAGCACATGGGTTTCCAAGAACACGTCCGCATATAACGGAAGTTCTCCAGCCCGTCCAAGGCGGTCTGCCCAGTTGACAAAATTGGTGTATTCCTCATGGTTCAACTTTGCTTCTTTCAAAAACTCCTGCATATGCGTGATGAATAGATTAAATACTTCCTCGACACGTGCATTCTTTTTGGCAACTTGTTTTTGCATGGAAAATTCCTCCTTAATATGATTTAAGCGTCAATTGTTTCCAGGCTTTGTCTTCCCAGTAATTGATGGACTTTCAGCCAATCATTGTTTTTCAGAAGCTTCCGGATTCTCGTGGAAGAAATTCTTTCTCCCTGGTCACAGGTGACAAAAGGGTGGATGTTCACATGGAAGTGGCGGGAAAGAAAATCAACGCAGCCTTCTTTTCCTTTTCCAAAGCGGAAATCGCTGCCCACCCATATTTCACGCGCACCTAACAACCTAAGTTCTGTGATGAAATCGGCAGGTGGCCGGGATGCGTAGTGCTCATTGAAGTTTGCAATGACGGTATAGTCTACATTCAATCTTTCAATTAAAGTGAGTTTCTCTTGGACAGTGGTCAGCACCCGTTGATTTTGAAAATAAGCTCGAGGAGGCGGGTCGAAAGTATAGACGACGGATGGAACGCCCAGTTCGCGGGCTCGCTTTGCCATCTGCCTGATCAGTGTTTGATGCCCTTTATGCAGGCCGTCAAAGGCTCCGATGGAAACAACTGAAGATGACAGGGCCAGCTCATTATCTTTCGAGATATTCATGGTGGTTCCTCCTCTTGCAAATGAATGATCAGTTTTTAAAGTAGTTGACATCGTCCGGGTTGATCCATGTATCGTTCACCCAGCCGTCAAGGTCGTAATCTGCCATGCACTGTTCCGCAAAGGCGATGTACTCGTCAGCTGCTCCTGATTCATTGGCAACGACCAGGTTCTCCAGGCGGATGTTCTCATGGTTTCCGGAATAGTTCCGCTCGTATAATTCATGCCGTCCTCCGTATTCCGTCCCGACAACTTCCCACAACAATTTGATCAGCTTTATTTTTTCCAGCGACGTGATGCCATTGGATCCCCGGTACAGTTTGTCAATCAATGGTCTGAGTTCCGGATTTTTGAAATCTTCCGCGCTAGATGGCTGTACAATCAGGTTTCCGGCAACGACATTTTCAATGATTCCTTTGATTTTCGGCCAGCCTTCTGACATGAATACGCGGTAGGCAAGTCCATATTTCAGGTTTGGAAGCAAGGTTCCATTGCGTCCTTGATCTGGATTCATGGCCATCGAATCACTCAGTGACCAGAACATGTTTTTCCAGGCTAACACTTCACCAACATTTGCTTGTACTCCGCGGAATTGATCGGTTCCGTTTGTTTTGATGGCTTTTAGCAATAATCCGGCGATGAAGTCGAGTTTGACAGCCAGTCTCGTCACACCGTGGAAAGTGAAGCGGTGAAGGAAGCCGCTCTCGGGGAAGAAGCTATTCGCTTTTTCCACGTCTTTGTAAATCAGGACGTTCTTCCAAGGAATGAGTGCCCGGTCAAAGATGAGTACAGCGTCATTCTCGTCGAACCGGCTGCTTAACGGGTAGTCAAACGGGCTTCCCATGACGGCAGCCTGCATTTCATAAGACTGGCGGCAGATGAGCTTGACCCCTGGTGTATCCATCGGTGCTATGAATACTAGGGCCATTTCTTCGGAACCGACTGGAACTGCGCCGTAATGCGCGACAAAGTTATAGTTCGTCAAGGCAGATCCTGTGGCAACCATTTTGGCTCCGCTTACAATAATTCCTTCATCTGTTTCCTCTTCCGCTCGGACAAATACGTCTCTGACAGCCTCCATCGGCTTGTTGCGGTCGACAGGAGGGTTGATGATCGCATGGTTGAAGAACCAATTTCTTTCCTGTGCTTCCTTATACCAAAATCTTGCGTTATCTTCGTAAGGGGCGTAGTATTCAGGATCTGCTCCAAGCGTAGCTAAGAAGGCAGCTTTGTAATCTGGTGATCTCCCCATTTGCCCGTAAGTGATTTTGGCCCATTCGGCGATGGCATTCCGTGAATGGATAAGCTCTTCTGTAGTTGTATCGAATCTGAAATACTTCTGTGTAAAACCGTTATTTCCGGTGTCTGTTTCAGTAGTGAGGATGGATTTTGTCTTCTCATCGTGCAAGGCGTCGTATTGCCGTGCAATTGATCTTGCGGAGTTTCTGAAGGCTGGGTGTGTCGTCACATCCTTCACTCTTTCTCCGTTAATCCATACTTCGCGGTTATCTTTCAAGCTTTCCAAAAACTCTTTCCCTGTTAAAGGCAGTTTTGTTTTCTGTGTTTGAGTAACCATTTAAAGCCTCCTCAGATAATTTTTCATCATAATTTAAAGCGCTTACAAGTGATGATTTAATTATGCTGTGAATTCTGAATAAATTTAAGTGTAAAATAATATTGATATACAGGTTTTTACCAGCATATTTTACGGTGAGGGTGATATAAGGAGTGAAAACAGCGTTCTATTAGTGTGAAATGGATAAAAAACCCTGCCGGCAATCCGGCAGGAGAGTTTCAAATATTGGTAGTAAAAGGTTTGTTTTCACGCTTGTTGAGTGAAATCGCAAAATAGATTTGCAGAGCCAAGTGACAATTGAAGCGGCCTTCTCCGGTTTTCAGGTCTACATCAATTAAACTTTCAATTCTATCCAGCCGATAGCGGAGACCTGCAATGGAAAGATGCAGCTCGTCTGCTGTCTGCTGCAGGTTTCCATTATAGTCAAGATAGGTTTTTAAAGTGATGAGAAAGTTTGACTGGTTGGCTTGATCATACTCAATAAGTCCGCCAATAGTCTTCTTATAAAATTCGATGAGTTCGTGCTGGTCAGTCCCTTTAAGGAACATCATCACAGTTTCCATATCCTCGAACATGGAGATCACGCTGCCAGATGGGGTGGTAAGGTGGATGAAATGGCTGATTGACCGTGCATCTTCATAGCTCTTCTTCAAATTGAGCACATCATTGGATTCTCTTCCGATCCCGATATAAAATTTGAGATTGCTAAACTCTTTGTTCAGCTCGGAAAGGATATTGGAGGCAATTTCCTGTGCCTGCTTCGCCGAGTCATTTGTCAAAACGATATTGATATAATCGTCATTGGAAAAGATATCTTTCTTGGAAAAAATGGGACAAAGTTTCAAGTACTGCATGACATCTTGACGATGTTCAGGAGGTTCAGCTTTGATTGATAGGATTCTATTTATATCATTCGGCAAAAACTGAAAGAGGTGCGAAAATTTTTCGAAATCCTCGCTGTCAAAGTTATTTAGGATCTCTTCAAAGAAGTTCTCTTTTTTCTTCCAGAGCGACCTGGCGATTTTCCAATCGTGGTACATTTGCACAGTAAAGACGCCCACCGCTCTTTTGATGATCAGCTGGTCTCTCTGTGTCATTTTTTCATGACCTATGACGACTAGCCTTCCGAGGTTGACATTGTTGGCCCGGATTGGAAAAGTGGTGATGTCATTGTGCTTTTCCTCCGAATAAATGGATTTATCAGCCCAGTTTTTATAGATGTCTTCATCTTTCGAACGATAGAAAGCGCTTTCTATTTTCCTGTTGTAATAGTCTATGATCAAGCTTCTGTTCAGGATGTCGGAAACGAAGCGTATTGTTTCAGACAGCGGCTTGTCTTCCAATAGGTATTCTCTTAATTCCTCGTGGATTCTATCAGTCTCTATGATATTCTGGTTGATCTCGTTCAGCTCTTTGTATGCCCTGTCCAGCTCAGAAACCAGAGATTCCGCCTTATAAAAGCTTAGGTGCGCCTTTTGATCTCCTTCCAGATCATCTGCCGTTTTAGCGTCGAAACGGCAGTACGAATCGCCCTTTCCAACACATTTTTCTTCGTAAGCAATCACATCTTTACCGAAAGTGCTTGTCAAATAGCCACTTGCATAGCCGACAAGGATCCAGCAGACCGCGTCGCTGTTAATGCCATAATACTCCACATGCTCTTGGGCTTCAAAGGAATTCCTCCAGAATCCTGTAAAGTGAATGGAGTCTTCTGAAAGCAGTAATGTGTCAGGTTCCACTGTTACCACACCCTCTAAAGTGTGGAGAACCGGTCCAGCCAACATTAACTCTTTCTGATTTTTCCAATTGTACATAGAGGCGACAGATTCGCCGTCCTTTTTTCCCCATTCCCAGCCGTATCTCATCAGGAATCCCTTGGCCCTGTCCATGCCAAGGGTGTTGATCAAATCTCGTCTTAATAAACCAAGCGCCTCTGCGGAAACCAATACCATTCTTTTGTGATTGAATGTAATCATGCCTGTGCGAGGATTCGTTTCCAGCAGGTCATCAAACAATAATTGGCTAGCCCTCAACTATCCTACCCCCCTGTACAAATTAGAGAGAATGAGAACTGCATCATTTGGCGGATGCAACCTCAGAAAACTGTCCGCAATAATAGAGAAGCGGCTGCCCGGGATGATATTCAAAGCTTTTTACTTCACCAAGAAAAAGAACATGGTCTCCGCCATCATAGGCTGCCCAGGGCTCGCATTCTATGTAAGCCAGGGAATTCTTGATTCGTTTACCAAGCAGCCCGTCTTCCCACTCAAAAGGCGTGATTTCTTTGGGCCGGCCCGCAAAGTGCATGGCAGTGTCCTGTTGCTCTCTATTTAATACATTTACAATAAAGCGGTTATTTTCAAGTACACTAAGGGCTTTCGTTTTCCGATCCACTGAGACAAGTACGAGCATTGGATCCAGGGAAACCGATGTAAATGAATTGGCAGTGAATCCATGAGTCCCATCCTCAGTTCCACTTGTGATAACCGTGACCCCTGTAGCAAAGTGTCCCACACAGTTTCGAAACTCTCTTGCATCCATTATAACCTCTCCTTACGAAAGTCATAGTACTTTATTTTAAATTGTAGCAATATTTAATTTAATGAGGAACAGCAAAAAACGTCGGATAATTTCCCTTTAGCTTATAAAAAAGTGAAGAAACTCCATTCAAGTAGATTTAATTTTAATAGAGATGCGTAGGGCTTCAGCCTCTTTTTTTTCAAAATGAAAAAAATCTCCTGACAAATCTTTGGATTTCCTTATCCAAATGATAGTATAATAGTCCTAACTAACTTTGTACCTAAAAAGGAGTGCAGCCTTATTGAATAAAAACTTCAGACTGCAGCTAACATTGATTATGATAGCGTTCTCCATTTTCATATCCCTGGTCGTTGCTTTGATCAACCAGGAAAAGATCAGAAACAAACTGTTTGATGAACACGAATTGAAGCTACATATGATTGCAGACAATATCTTAAGTTCTTTGAATTCAATAGATAAGGCGTATATGCTTTTTGATAAAGACATGGCCAAAGCGATGAGGGCCAATTCAAATGAATTGATTTCTTTATATGAAAAAAATCCAGACTTTGAAAAATGGAATTTTAACAAGCTGAAAGAAAAGTATGGAATGGATGTGTATGTCCTTAATGACAGGAATGTTGTGATCCACAGCAATGTGGAGGAGGATATCGGCCTGGATTTTCGTGCCTGCTGTGTCAACCTTTCCAATTTGCTGAATCAGCGCCGTCTCGAAGGAAAGTTTACACACGATGGAATGGACAATTCCATGGGGAGCGGGGAAATAAAGAAGTTCAGCTATATTCCCACCCCAGACAAAAAATATATCATCGAGTTAGGTGTTTCGCTGGAAGAGGGCGAGATTTTTAAACATTTCAATTTCCTGGATGTTGAAAAAGAGTTGGAAGAGCGGTTTTCCATGATTGAATCTATCGAGGTTTATAGCAGCGGCGGATTCATTCTGGGCAGTTCCAAAAAGGAAGAAGAGGACCTGCGGAATTCAACGAAAAAGTGGGGGGCTTTCCAGAAAGCTCTAAAGAGCGGGGAAGTAAAAGAAACTGTGGAAGAGATAGATGGTAAAATGGTCACATATCATTATGTCCCTTATAAAGCTGAGGAACAAAGAGGGTACTCCACCAACAGGGTTGTTGAAATTGCATATAACAAAGATGATTTGAATGATTCGTTGAATCAAAGCCTTAGAGAGTTCTTTATTCAGCTTGTCGTCATTTTCCTTACGGCCATCCTCATATCACTGATTATCGCGCGGCAGGTGGCCAGGCCAATGTATCTCGCATTCCATGACAGCTTGACAGGATTAAAGAATAGGGCGGCATTTGAGGAGCTGGTCAAGGAATACCAGGGTAAAAAGAAAGGCAATCTAGCTCTGATGATGATTGATCTGGACAACTTTAAATTGGTGAACGACAGTCTGGGCCATACAGAAGGCGATAAAATACTTAAAGCTGCGGCCCAGGAAATCCTGGCGAATGCCGGAAAAGAAAACCATGCTGCGCGACTGGGCGGGGATGAATTTGTCGTGATTTATCCTGACATCGGGGAAGAGGAATTGAAAAATTCGGCTTTAAAGCTGATCAACCGAATGCACCACCGCTTCCGGGATATCCGCGAAAAAAATCATATTGATGTATCAATCAGCGTGGGGATTGCCATGGCAAGTGACGAAGATAACGTTGACAGCCTTTATGATAAAGCGGATCGTGCACTTTATGAGTCAAAGGAAAACGGGAAAAATCAATTCAATATATATAAAATGAGCAGTTAGAAAGAAAAGCGGAAGTCGGCCTCTTAGGGGCGCCAAGCGCTGGAAGAAAAACCAGTGAAGGCGCCCTTTCCTTCATTGGTTTTTCTGAAGCGACCTCGAGCCCCTGCCGACTGCAGCTAGACAGCCGAAAAGCGCAAGCGCCTTGCTCAGCGCGGGCAAACAAGACGATTCCCGAGGAGGCAGTTTTTCAGCCAAGCAGCTTACTTGAAAGCATCTTGAGAAGCTTCTTTGAGATACTACATGCGGCTTTGCGACGAGCTGAACGAGACTTCTTCGAGTAGACTATGGCGCAGGAGCACTTTTGCTTCCTTGCAGGCTTGTGACCCTGAGGGGATAGGCGCTGGAGCTGGACAGGAAGAAAAGCGGAGGGCGACGGTTAGCGACACCCTCGAAAAAGCTGACGCTTATCCTTCGTGCGATGTAACGCTGCCGAAGTTTTTCTTGTCCTGTCGCTTCACCTGCACTCGCTGGACAAAGAAAAGCTTCTTTTAATTATAATTTTCTACAGCAAGTTTACTTTCTTTAAGCTTAAAAAAGTGAGAGGCAGATTCCTCTCACTTTTTGTTATGAAAAAATAAATTCTACTTCGTAACCCTGATATTCTTAAATGGGAATAGGACAAGCTTACTCTTTCCGATGATCCGTTCCCTTTCAATTAATCCGAGGGAGAATCCCAGCCTGCTCCGGCTGTCTATGCTGTTGAAGCGGTTATCACCCATGACAAAGAAATGGTCTTCCGGAATAATGATCGGACCAAAGTCTTCCGTCAGGTTGCTGCCTCTATCTTCCGCTGCTTTCATATTTTCTTCCAGATAAGGTTCCTCTGTTGGCTGCTCATTTATATATAACTGATCATCTTTCATTTCAATCATATCACCTGGCAGTCCGATGACTCGTTTTACATAGTTGGTTTTTGCGTCATCTCCTTTAATGATGATAATTTCTCCCCTGTCCACTTCTCCAGTCCAGGAAATCGTCTTACTGACAATGATCCGCTCATGATCATGAAGCGTCGGTTCCATTGAGGCACCGTCAACAATCATCGGTGAAAACAGGAATGTTCTAATAACGATCACAAGACCAATTGCAAGCAGGATGGGCGGAATCCAACTGGCTATACTTTTCGAAGTCCCTTGATTATTTTTCATAAAAAATCCCTCTCAAAATATCTCTTCATAGGATTATTGTCTCTAAAAGCTGATATACTTGCAACTTATAAAAGTTTTATCTTGCGAAAATTGCTGTTTCTTGTAAAAATATCAATAAGTCTCCGGGAGAGGAAGGTTTGAATGTGGGAAGATTTTAAGAAATTTGCTATACAAGGAAATGTTTTGGATTTGGCTGTCGCAGTAGTGATTGGAGCTGCCTTTGGAAAAATCGTTTCTTCATTGGTGGACAATATCATTATGCCGTTTGTCGGTGTTTTGCTTGGCGGCTACAGCTTTGAAAAATTGTCTGTAAAATTTGGTGACGCAGTAATTGGATATGGCATGTTCATTCAAAGTATTGTGGATTTTTTCATCATATCAATGGCCATATTTATGTTCATTAGATTGCTTGTCAAGTTGAAGATCCAGAAGGAAGAGGAGAAGACTGAGGAAGAACCTGAAGTAGATCCGCAAATAGAACTGTTGGCGGAGATCAGGGATTTGCTGAAGGATGAAAGAAGAATGCGAGAGACAGAATAATAAAAACAACCATGCGGGAGTTCCGTATGGTTGTTTTTAATTTAACAGGCGTCTCCGCTTTTCTTACTTATTCAGCTTTTGACGCCTGAATTTCCATGGTGATTTTCACTTCGTCGCTGACGAGGACTCCGCCAGTTTCCAAAGGAGCGTTCCATGTCAAGCCGTAGTCGCTGCGTTTAACTTTGCCTTCTACGCTGAAGCCGGCTTTTTGCGCACCGCTCATTGGATCTTTTACAACTCCACCCGATGTAACGATGAATGTTTCAGTTTTTGTGACGCCGTGCATAGAAACTTCTCCGGTTACTGCATAATCGTCGCCTTGTTTTTCAATGTTAGTTGAAGCGAAAGTGAGCGTTGGATATTTTTCCACTTCGAAAAAGTCGGCGGAACGCAGGTGGTTATCGCGGTCTTCGTTGCCGGTGTCAATGCTTGCGATGTCAATTGTAAATTGAATGTTTGCAGTCGAAAGGTCGGCAGGGTCTGCTTCGATTTTAGCATCAAAATCCCTGAATGCTCCTTTCACTCTGGAAATCATCATGTGACGGATTGAAAATTCAATCTCGCTGTGCGCTTTATCAAGTGTCCATGTAGAAATAGTCATTTAATAATTCCTCCCAAGTTACTTTTAGTAAGTTTATAATTTTATTATAGTTAGTATTCGTTTGTTTGTAAAGTGTCTTTTTGACAATAAGAGATAATCATTCGATAATCTCTTTAATGGATACTTTACCCAAAGGAGTGAATAAATAAAATGCGAATGGTGGATATCATTGAAAAAAAGCGGGATGGCCTGATTTTGACACAAGAAGAAATTCGTTTTGTGATTGACGGTTATATAAAGGATGAAATCCCTGATTATCAAATGTCTGCTTGGCTGATGGCTGTATTTTTCCAAGGTATGGCGCCGGAAGAGACGGCAGAATTAACATTGGCAATGGCGGAGTCGGGAGATCAAATCGATTTATCGAAGATTGATGGAGTTAAAGTGGATAAACATTCCACAGGAGGAGTGGGAGACACAACTACGCTGATTTTAGCACCACTTGTTGCCGCAGTTGGTGTGCCGGTGGCAAAAATGTCCGGCAGAGGACTTGGGCATACGGGAGGTACAATAGATAAGTTGGAAGCCGTGTCAGGATTTCACGTGGAAGTGTCGGAGCAGCAATTTAATGATCTGGTCAATGAAAATAAAGTGGCTGTCGTCGGACAATCTGGAAATCTGGCCCCGGCTGATAAAAAGATTTACGGTTTGCGAGATGTAACGGCAACGGTCAATTCGATTCCTCTTATCGCAAGCTCCATCATGAGTAAAAAAATTGCGGCAGGTGCAGATGCGATCGTCTTGGATGTAAAAGTGGGGTCGGGGGCTTTTATGAAGGAGATGGAAGATGCCCAAGCTCTTGCATCAACGATGGTTGAAATCGGAGAACAGGTAGGACGGAAAACGGCCGCCGTCATTTCCGATATGAATCAGCCGCTTGGTTATGCAGTCGGAAATGCATTGGAAGTGAAGGAAGCGATTGATACATTGAAAGGGAAAGGTCCAGCTGATTTGCACGAACTATGCCTGGTGCTC
This sequence comes from Siminovitchia acidinfaciens, assembly GCF_003605385.1. Lineage (GTDB taxonomy): Bacteria > Bacillota > Bacilli > Bacillales > Bacillaceae_C > Siminovitchia > Siminovitchia acidinfaciens. The sequence continues at coordinate 584,551 of NZ_QYTV02000001.1, forward strand.
GGAAGCAAAATGGTAGTACTTGCAGGAAAGGCGGAATCAGAGCATGAAGCCCGCGCGATGCTGGAAGAAGTTATTGAAAATGGAAAAGCACTGGAAGTTTTCAAAACCTTTTTATCCGCACAAGGCGGGGATGCTTCCGTTGTTGACCATCCGGAGAAGCTTCCCGTTGCTGAGTATAAGATTCCGGTAGTATCCGAAGCGGCCGGTTTCGTGGAAGGAATCACTGCAGATAAAATTGGTACAGCTGCGATGCTGCTTGGGGCTGGGCGTGCCACAAAGGATTCGGTGATCGACTTGAGTGTCGGCATTGTCTTACATAAAAAGATCGGGGACGAAGTGAAAAAGGATGAACCGCTCGCAACCATCCACAGTAATAATGAGTCAGTCTCAGAGTCTGCGAAGAAAATCTTACAAGCTTACAAAATTTCAAATACCCGCCCGAATGCGTCACCTTTGATTAAAGGATGAAATCCCTTTCTAATAGTTGAGGTCTATGATATGATAAATGAAAGAGATTCTCAATTACGACTTGGGGGTTATGTAAAGGTGCTTGCAACGAACTCGATTGCTGATGTTATTCGTAATAGAACGACAGTAAAGACAGGTTTTATTGATAAAGAAGTGAGCCAGGACCTCGTATTATCACTATTGGAAGATGCGGTTTGGGCTCCAAACCATAAAAATAGGGAACCTTGGAGATTCATCTTCGTTTCCGGCGAGCGAAAAGATGCTTTTATTGACGCGGTCCTTGAATGCCAGGAACCAGCCAAACATGCTTCAACTAGACGGAAATTTGAAGAGGTTCCTGCATTTTTAGTAACGGTGATGAATGCCGACCCGCGTCAAAAAGTGTGGGAAGAGGATTTTGCTGCAACTAGCTGTTTGCTGCAGAACTTCCAACTACTGGCTTGGGAAAAAGAACTGGGCGTCTGCTGGAAAACGCCTGTCCATATTCATGATCCGAAGTTCCGTTCGGCTATAGGGGTTGAGCCGGGAGAAAAAATTGTTGGTGTTTTACACATCGGATATTTTGACAAAGAAATCACAGCGCGGAGAAAGCGTGAAAGGACAAATCCCGCTGAAAAAATGACCTCTTTTTAATGATGCGAACGATGCCTGCCCGTTTGTCCGGGCGGGTATTTTTGTTTTTTAGTGGTAAGTTTCAGACTGTCTCAAAGGGTAACATGGACCAGAAAAGAAGAATTAAGTATTACTTGACCCGAGATTTATAGGAAGATGTCCGGGAATCGAAAACAACAATAAATCCGTTGGAATTATTGAAATATTTATTTTCAAAGATCAAGCCTAATGATAAACTAATGTTAAATGAAGCATGGACAAAGTTAATAGGGGGGAAGATATGAATTTATCGGACTTAAGAAATGAACTTGCTATAAAAAATAAAAATGGCATATCATTTTTATCCTCGGCTGTCGTCGTTTGGACCATCATTACAATTATTTTTTTACTTCCGCTTGAAATGAGCCAGAAAAATATTTTTATGCTCTTTTCTTCAGGGATCATGTTTCCATTGGCAATTGCTTTATCCAAATTGTATAAAGTTGATTGGAAAAGCAAAGGCCTTCCCCTAAGTGATTTGGGTTTGGGCCTGAATTTAGCGCAGTTGATGTACTTTCCAATCTTGTTTCTAGTTTTTGCTCATTCCCCCTCTGATATGATTGCTGTATTCGCCATTATAACGGCGGCGCACCTGTACCCTTACGGTTGGCTGTATCAGGCGAATGCTTATTATGTTTATGCACCGATGATCTCTGTCCTTATCATGATTTTAGGTTTTTCCTCTAGTGATCAACTTTGGGTCATTCCCCTAGTGATGGCGGGGTCTCTTGTGTTGCTGAACTTAACCTTATTTACGGATTATAAGAAAAAACTTTCTTATCGCCGATTGAGCGCCTGAACCTCCGAAAGGAGGTTTTAGTGTTCAAAGTGGTGGAAACTGGAATAAACATAATAACATTTTCAGTATGAGTCGTTTTTCGTGCAAATGTCTAAAGGTACCCTTCCTACAGGCTTTCCATAAAGGTTAGAATTTTATTATGAAAGTAGCGATGCCCTTCACTGTTTGGGTGCAGGCCGTCAGGCATATAGGCGGAAAGGAATACCGGATTTTTTGCATAAATGCCGCCTTCGGAGTACATGTCCTTGCAGGGAATTCCATAAAAACTGGTCACTTCCTTGACCGCTTCAGCATATTGCTTTAATGTTTCGCCTCTGCTGTTCCAAAGACCCTCGCTCTCCCTCCACCGGGGCAAAGGCGTGATGACACTCAGCTGCTTAGTAGGATACTTTTTAATCAACGCTTGAAAAAATGAATGAAGGCAGCCGTAAAATGATTCGCTGTTCCTGTCCTGAAAGACGCCCAATGTTTTGCTGCCAAGACGAAAATCATTTGTTCCTCCGAAGACGGTGATGTAGTCCACATCAAGCGGCGTTCTTTGAAGCCTTTCCAAAAAGCTTTCCTTCACGGTGAATCCTGATCCTGAAACACCGTATTCCAACACTTCACAGCCGGTCTTCTCGCTTATATATTCGTGGTATTTTTTCGTTTTGGGATGATGCCGTTTATCAGTGATACTGTCTCCAATGATGAGCCATTTTTTACCGGACAGATTGTATCTATTCTTTTTAAACATGATTTCAGCCCTTTCCCTATCCACTTTATATACCCGTTATATACAACTTTAATATACAATACGGGAAGAGGTGAATCTATGCGTATCGGTTTGGTCAGGCATTTCAGAGTGAATCATGAAAAGCCCTCATTTTATATGACATCAAAGCAGTTTAAAGATTGGGTCCGGCATTATGATGAATCGGAAATTTTTCATATGGATAAAAAAGTGGCAGAAATAGATTGGGATATATGTTTTTCAAGCGATTTGCCGCGTGCAGTCCATACTGCGGAAAAGATCGCATCGTGTTCAATCGTGGAAAACCCGCTGCTCCGTGAAATTCCGCTTGCTCCTTTTATAAAAACAAAGAGGAAGCTGCCCTTGGCAATCTGGAATTTGGCAGGACGGCTGGCCTGGCTTTTTTCCCATCCTTCCCAGCCGGAATCAAGAAAAGATACAATTAAGCGGGCGAACGAGTTTATCGCCTCCTTGGCAAAAGAAGAACAGAAAAATATATTGGTAGTTTCGCACGGCTTTTTCCTCTATGTCCTGGCGAAAGAGCTGGAAAAGCATGGGTATGCCGGTCCCCGAAAAAGAAGGTTCGAAAATGGAGAGTTGTACATATACGAAAAGGAGCATTCGCCTTGAATCGCGATGCTCCTTTTTTCAAAGTTTAAAGAAAGTATAAAACTAGACAGAACTTTCTTCGAACGACGACTCGTTATGTCTAGCTTCGACGGACAGGAGGTCCTAGTGCCACCGAAGCCACAGGATGTGGCGCTTTGAGGCGGCCAGGCGCCATCGGCTCGAGGTCACAAGGAAGCTTACTCAGGGTGAATGTGCTCCTGCGGCAAAGCATATTCGAGGAAGCGCATGTTTCCCTCGTCGCAAAGCTGCATGAAGCAAATTCGGAGATGTTTCTCACGATTGAATGAAATCAGCTGCTTTGCTGTGGTGGCTGAAAAGCTGCCTCCTAGCAATTTGTCTTGTGCTTGTCGCCGATAGGCGGGCGCCTTGCGCTTTTCTTATGCATTTCTCTTTTTAAACGGCGCCCACCAGTTCAAGTCGCCAAGCAGTTTCATTAGTGAAGGCACTAGCACCATACGTACGATTGTCGCATCAATAAAAATTGCTAAAGCGACTGTTACGCCCATTTGCTGTACGGGGACAACGCCGGTGAAAGCAAAGGCACCTGTGATAACAATCATAATGGCTGCGGCGGATGTAATAATTTTACTGGTGGATACCAAACCTTCCAAAGTTGCCCGGTCGTTATCGCCTGTTTTTAAATAAACTTCATGGATGCGCGAAATGAGGAACACTTCGTAGTCCATGCTTAAACCGAATACGATGCTGAAGGCAAAAACGGGTATCATCAATGCGATGTCCGACGGATGGAAACCGAGATGCCCGGCTTGGAACAGCCAGACGACTATCCCGAAGGTACAGCTTAAACTGATGACGTTCATCAAAATGGCTTTTAACGGAATCAGAACAGATTTGAACGCCCAAAATAGGACGATATATGTGGAAATCAAAATAAATGCAAGACTGTAAATGATCTTTTCGAAAATTTCATCGAAAATCTCCTGTTGAAATTTTGGATGCCCACCTACAAGTAGAGGAACCGCAAGATCTTTTTCATTCCATTCACGCACCCATGTTTTAGCCTTGTCCGAAGACGCATCTGCATCCAATGTTACCTGGATGAGAGCCTGGTTTTTACTAGTCAATTGATCAATGGCAGGCTGGATGGCAGCGGCCATATCCGGAATCCCTAATGATGCGTACATTTCGTCCGAATTCAATTTTGTTGCAGAAAAGATGGATTCCGTCTTCGTAACGAGGGGATCCTTTTCAATTTCATTAATAACTTTTTCCAATTCTTCGAGCGAGCTTTTTTCAGTGATATCGTCTTTGGTACGAGCTATGACAGGCACTGTGACTGTGTCGTTCGAGCTGAATGTTTCTTCGAATTTTTCATAGGCAGCCCTTGAATCAAATGATTTTGGCAACGCGTCTGCTTCAGGGATGGCGAGGTTCATCTCGCCGACCGGAAGGGCGCCGGTAATAAGTATTGCCGTTGCTAGGACAGCCATGATGACAGGCCGTTTCATGACAAAAGCGGCGAACCTGTGCCATCCGCTAATTTCTTTCTCCTTCGATTTGAGAATCATCCATTTGTTGATACGATGACCCAGCACTCCAAGAACAGCCGGCAGGAATGTGTTGGCGGCCAAAACGGAAGTGAGGACGACGGCAATCCCGGCAAGCGCCACCGCCTGGAACACACCGACATCGATGAACAGCATGCCGATCATGCCAAGCAGGACACAAAGCCCCGAAAAAATGATCGTTCTCCCTGACGTTGCGACTGTTTTGATCACGGCCTGCTCCACCGTCTTGTTTTGCAGTTCTTCCCGGAAGCGGTTGACGAACAGGAGGGCGAAATCGATGCCGAGTGCAAGCCCGATCATCGGAGCTGTGTTCAGAACAAATATGGAAAGGTCCATTTCCTGTCCAGTAAAAAATAAAAGCCCCAGAGCAAAAATCACACTGATGAACCCGGTTAGAAACGGAATGACTGCTGCAACCACTCCTCTGAATGCGAGGAGCAAAACAATGATGGCAATTGGAATTCCAATCAGCTCAGCCCTTACCAGGTCATCTTGAGCGGCTTTGCTCATATCTTCCTCAATCACCGGCCCGCCGGTTAATCCTGCGGAAAAATTGCCGTCTTTTTTCAATTCCTTCTTGATGCTGTCAATCTTGGAGCCGATTTTGTCCTTGTCCCCATTGAGTTTGAGCAAAGCATAGGCTCTGTCCTTCTTGATCATATCCGGAGAATCCAAAGGAGAACGGTAAATATCCGTCCCTTCCAGGCGGTCCACACGCTCAATGGTTTTTTCTATGTATTGTTTAAAAGAATCCTCGTCTGCATCTTTGGTCCCTTCAAATAAAAGAATAATCGACGATTCGGGGATTCCAAAATCCTTATCAAGAATTTTCTCCACTTCATCATAGGTTCCGTCATACTCAAAGCCGCTGCCTCCCAATACTGACGGAAGCTTGAGGGCAAAGAAACCTAAAGCAATCATGATTACAGCCCAAGCAGCCAGCGCAAGCTTTCTATTTTTGTATATAAATCGTCCGAATTTTTCCATGATGATCTCCTTAAAATAATTCTATGATTACTCTAACATATGGAAAGCGTGCGAATCGAGAATTATATCATCGTGGAAACGTGTCTGCGTTACAAACAAAGAAAAGCGCAAGGCGCCAGTCTTAGGCGACAAGCGCAAGGCGAATTGCGAGGAGGCAGTATGATTGATACATTCTTGTCTTTTATAAAAAAAGCGGGAATCACTCCGCGGATTTTTTTCTCCGTTGGAATGATTCCCCTGCGGCTGATTCAACCGTTTCTTCTTTATGAAAAAGCGAATCCCTTGCGCTTGCTTCATCAGGAAAAAAGGATGAAGCGCCGATTTTTTCATATAAGCCGCTTTTTTTGAACAAATCGATTCCCCAATCCGGTAAACCTGAAACAAGGACTGTACTGCCAGCTTTTTTGATGTTGTCTATAATCAGCGCCAGTTTATCTTCCCCGGTTGCGTCGATGACCGTTACATACTGCATATCGAGAAGAATTACTCTAGGCATTCTTCTGATGGAAGCCATCAGGGAATGTTCAAAGCTCTGGGCAGTCCCGAAAAACAAAGGCCCTCTGATGGTAAACTTTTTAATTTGAAAATGTGCTGTCAAATCTAAAGATTCCTGCCGTTGTCTTTGAGTGTTATCAGGATCATCAATCTGAAGCTGTTCGCTCTTCTTTTTTACAAAGGAAAGAACTGCGAGCAGAAGTCCGACTTGTACGGCAACCGTCAAGTTGATGAACACTGTTAGTAAAAATGTAACGGCAAGAACAAGTGAGTCACCTGTCCTCAACTGAAGGATTTGTTTGAACGCCTTGTACCCGCTCATATTCCAGGCAACAAGCATAAGAAGCGGCGCCATGGCTGCGAGTGGAATATATGATGCATAGGGTGCAAATAAAAGCAGAGTCAATAGGACGAAAACACTGTGAATGACTCCGGACATCGGGCTCACGGCACCGGATTTGATGTTTGTTGCCGTACGTGCAATTGCTCCAGTAGCAGGGATCCCGCCGAATAATGGAGCAACGATGTTGGCAATTCCTTGTCCAAACAATTCACGATTGGATTTATGGCGATCGCCGGTCATTCCATCGGCAACAACGGCCGATAAAAGTGATTCAATTGCCCCAAGGGCAGCGATGACCAGCGCAGGGGTGAGCAATGTTCCGATTTTGGCCAAAGTGATGTCTGGAAATTGGAGCTTCGGCAAAGATTGCGGAATACCTCCATACGCTGAGCCAACTGTTTCCACATGCCCTGGAAAAAGTAGAGCCGCAAATATGGTTGGAATGATCAATCCCACAAGCAGTACCGGAACACGCGGAAAAAATTTTGGCACGAGAATGATGACAAGGAGTCCGACAGCGGCGGTCAGGATGCTGTAGATGTTCATTGCTCCCAGATGGCTGAAAAACTCCGCCATATTTTGATGGAAGTATTCATGGCTTTCCAGATCCAACCCGAAGAAGTTGCCCAGCTGCCCTGAAAAAATGATGACAGCAATCCCTGTCGTAAACCCGATCGTAACCGACCTCGGAATAAAATGAACAAGACTACCGAGTTTGAAAAAGCTCATTGCCACAAGCATGACCCCGGCCATCAAGCCGGCGATCAATAGATCCTCGTAACCATATTGAAGTACTACGGCAAGCAGAATCGGAATAAACGCTCCCGTAGGACCCGCGATTTGATAGCGGGAGCCACCGAGCAAAGATACAATCAATCCAGCGATAATCGTCGTGTAAATACCGTATTCAGGCTTAACGCCGGAAGCCATGGCAAAAGCCATCCCAAGAGGAATGGCTACGATACCGACAGTGATCCCAGAAATGAAATCTTTGCGGAGGCTTGCAGGCTGGTAATCGCGAAATCGATCATCAGCAAACAAACAGCAACACCTCTATATATTTATTTCCGAAAAACTAAAGAAAAAGTGAATGGTATTTGTATATCTATATTTATTATACTCCTGTATTATGCGGAAATCAATGCGTTGTTTTCAATAAACATACAGTTTGTTGAATAAACTGTATGTTTTAAATAGATTGTATAAGTGTAAAAGACTTGGAAGCGAATTTTGGTCTCGCTTCCAAGCCTTTTTATTGATTCTTTTTCCTTTTCTTGTTGTTCATCCTTTGTGCAGCTGTCAACGGTTCTGTCGGATCAATCTTTGCACCAAAGTCCTGCTTTTTCTCCGGGTTCATGCCTTCAATATTGCTTGTTGTTCTTTTAACCATCCAATCACCTCCAAACCATATTTTGTCTTTTTTTTGTTTGAAATATTCAATAGGCAGGAAAATTAAGGTAAAGGAATTTCGCTTTTCTCTTGTATATATTTGATAAATTGGGAGCTCTCAAACCTCCCTTTTTTGTACATGTTGACCATAGAATGATGAAAATCAAATTGTTAAAGTAATAGTATGAAAGCGCTTGGATTAATATAATTGAGTGAATGAGCAGGAAGACACCTTTGATTTCATACATGAAAAATGGAGGAGGAGTCAGACGAATGGAACGATATGTAAACTATATTAATGGGGAATGGGTTCCTTCCGAGTCAGGTGAATTCGCGAAAAATACGAATCCGGTAAACGGTGAGGTGCTTGGCGAAGTTACGGTTTCCACCGCCGAAGATGTAGATCGGGCTGTCCAAGCTGCGAAAGAAGCGCAAAAGAAATGGGCGCTTGTGCCGGCTCCTGAGCGGGCAGATGTTTTATACGAGGTGGCCTACTTGCTCAAAGAACGCAAAGAGCATTTGGCCCAAATATTAACGAAAGAGATGGGGAAAGTCATTGCGGAAGCACGCGGTGAGGTGCAGGAAGCGATTGATATGGCTTTTTATATGGCTGGAGAAGGCCGCCGTCTGTTCGGGGAAACGGTCCCATCGGAATTAAGGGATAAATTTGCCATGAGTGTGCGCGTACCTGTGGGAATTGCAGGATTGATCACGCCTTGGAACTTCCCGATTGCCATCGCTTCATGGAAGTCACTTCCTGCATTGGTTGCGGGTAACGCTGTCGTTTGGAAGCCTGCGTCCGAAACACCTTTCCTTGCTGCGGAATTCGTGAAAATTTATGAGGAAGCCGGGCTGCCTAAAGGTCTGGTCAACCTTGTCTTTGGTTCCGGAAGTGTTGTCGGGAACGCCATCGTGGAACATCCGGAGATCGACCTCGTTTCATTTACCGGATCCAACGAGGTTGGGGCAAAAATCAATGGCCGCGCAGGTGAGCTGTTGAAACGCACATCACTTGAAATGGGCGGGAAAAATGCAGTGACTGTGCTTGAAGACGCTGATCTGGATTTGGCGGCAGACGGAATCGTGTGGAGCGCCTTTGGTACGTCCGGACAAAGATGTACTGCGTGCAGCCGTGTCATTGTCCAGGAATCTGTCAAAGAGGCCCTCGAACAAAAGGTTCTTGAAAAAATGAAGGGATTGAAACTGGGCGACGGCTTAGATGAGTCAGTCGATGTCGGGCCTGTCATTAACCGTTCTGCTCTGGAAAAAATCCATGAATATGTAAAAATCGGGAAGGAAGAGGGAGCCAAGCTACTTGCAGGCGGAGAAATTGTCACTGAAAACGGCTTGGACAAAGGAAACTTCTATCAGCCGACTCTGTTTACAGATGTAAAATCCGATATGCGGATCGGCCAGGAAGAAATATTCGGACCGGTTGTATCTTTCATTCCGGTTAAAGATCTGGATAAAGCGATCGAAGTGAATAACAGCGTGAAATATGGGCTTTCCAGCTCCATTTTTACAGCAGATGTAAATAAAGTTTTCCGCGCTATGCGTGATTTCGATACAGGAATCGTTTACGTGAACGCCGGTACGACAGGCGCAGAAATCCACCTGCCATTCGGCGGAACAAAAGGAACAGGCAACGGCCACCGTGATTCCGGTGTTGCTTCACTTGATGTGTTCACTGAGTGGAGGTCTGTCTACGTGGACTACAGCGGAAAAATCCAGCGTGCGCAGATTGATAATTATTAATAGAAAAGCGGAAGACGGCTGCCCAGGGGCGACAAGCGCTGGAAGAAAAACCAATGAAGGCGTTCTTTGCCTTCAATGGTTTTTCTGAAGCGACCTCGAGCCCCTGCCGCCCGTAGCTGGACAGATAGAAAAGCGTAAGCACCTGTCCATCGACGTACAGACTGGAGTGGCTCCGACGAGATAAAGGAAACACGGCGAAGCCGCAGGCGAGCCGATGTTGACTTATCGTAGGAGGAGTCGCGAAGTCTGCTAGTCGATAGGCGCTGTAGCTGGACAGATAGAAAAGCGTAAGCGCCTCGGTCAGCCCCGACAAGCATAAGACGATTCCCGAGGAGGCAGTTCCGCAGCCACCACAGGGAATTGGCTTATGACCTCGAGGGGCTAGGCGCTGTATCTGGACAAAAGAAAAGCGTAAGCACCTGTCCATCGACGTATGCGCTGGACTGATACAGCAGAAGGCCATAGTGCGAAATTTGAAGGCCTTCTGCCTTTTTTGTAAGTTTATATGTCGAACTTTATATAATTTTGGGAATCTTTAAATAAAATGTTGACATGCTGTATAAATTGCAGTAAGTTTGTCCTAATCATACCACCGGGCCATCCGGTCTCCAGTCCACCTCTATGAATCCACTTAATTTTATCTGAAGATTTAAAATGAATAAATTATTAAACTTAGATTTGCCTCGGACAAGATCTCGCATACCCACAATATTGTAAGCGTATACATTTGAGCTTTAGGGAGGTGGTTACTCTTTTATCCAAAACTTGCCGTTTGTCACAAAAGTTTTTCATAAAAGCAAAGGGGGAGTTCATTGATGTTTAAGGGAAAAAGATTTTCGCTTATTATGGCAGCCCTGTTGATGGTCGGGTTAATCTTGAGCGGATGCGGTTCTGACGGCGGTGGAAAGAGTACAAGCAGTGATGGAGGCGACTCTTCAGGGGGTGGGAAAGGAGGAGACACGATAAAAATCGGCGTCTCTGTTCCAACTACCGGTCCAAGTGCTGCTGAAGGAAAGGATATGGCAAATGGTGCGGAACTCGCTGCCAAGCATATCAATGAAGCGGGCGGAGTGCTCGGAAAGGATATCGAGCTGGTCATGGTTGACGATGCCTGTGATCCTCAGCAGGCGGTTACCGGGGCTAACAAGCTGGTCCAAGATGAGGTCCATATCGTTGTAGGCCACTATTGCTCAGCGGCTGCTTTGCCTGCAAGCGGTGTGCTTCATAAAGCTGGAGTACCGACCATTATGGTGGCGGCGAATTCACCTCAGCTCCCTGAGCAGGGATACGACAACCTTTTCTTTATTAACAGTATGGTTTTTGACCAAGGGAAAAGGGTTGCAGATTATGTAAATGAACACGACATGAAAAATCTTGTCCTTATTCACGATAACTCGGACTATGCGAGAGATCTAGCTGACATCACAAAAGAGCTGCATGAGAAGAATGGCGGAAAAGTGGTTGCTTTTGAAGCGATCAACCCGGAAGAGAAAGATTTTGGTGCAATTGCCACAAAGATTAAGTCGTTGAATCCTGACGCAACTTACTTCACAGGTTTTTATAATGCCGGAGGATTGATCATGAAGCAGTTCAAGCAAAAGGGTGTGACCGGTCCGTTTATTGCCGGAGATGGAAATCCTACGGAGCCGTTCGTTGAAGTGGCAGGAGAAAAAGACGCTGAAGGTGTCATCCTTTCACAGGCGGTTACAATCAACTATGTCGATACACCGGAAGCCAAGGCGTTTGTAGAGGAGTATAAAGAAACTTACGGAAACAATCCTTTGACATTCGGCCATAGGCATTATGATGGCATCCGCCTTGCCGCCGATGCAATTGAACGTGTCGGTGATGAAACTGACAAAGAAGCGCTGATCAAGGCGCTGAGCGAAACGAAAGACTTTCCTGCTTTTGGAGAAACATACACATTCAAAGAGGATGGAACAAGGGAAAATGCCGATTTCTTGCTGATTCAATTGAACAACGGTGTTTTTGAAATCGTAGAATAGCCGAATGTAAGAACAGGGGAAGGGTCCCTTGGTATAAGGGATCCTTCTGAAATAAAAAGGGGAAAGTGGTGATTATCAAATGGAAATTATCGTTCAGGCACTGGGGGACGGTCTTGTGCTGGGGGCTTTTTACAGCCTGATTGCCTTGGGCTATACAATGGTGTACGGCATCATCAGACTTTTGAACTTTGCACATGGCGACTTTTATATGTTTGGAGCATTTATCGGTTATACCGGACTGTCATTACTAATGGGAGGCTCCGCCGGTCCTGGCTTGTTGGCAATTGGAATCGTCTTTATCGTTTCGATTATTTTGGTCGGCATGGTCGGCATGGGTGTTGAACGGGTGGCTTACCGTCCTTTATTGAACGCTCCGCGAATTTCTCTCCTGATTACGGCTCTTGGAGTTGGCCTCTCTCTGGAATATGGCTCCATGCTTATTTGGAGCCCGAACTACTTGACTTTTCCTATCACTTTGCCGACTACGGGCATTAATATTCTTGGAGCTAATATCACCTATTCGCAAATCATTTTAGTCGTGGTTGCGGGGGGATTGATGTATGGGCTGCAAAAGTTTGTCCACGGAACGATTTACGGCAAGGCAATGCGGGCGATTTCCATGGATCAAACGGCAACCAGCTTAATGGGTGTCAATATCAACCATGTGATTACCATGACATTTTTTATCGGAACGACGTTGGCTGCATCAGCGGGGATAATGACTGCCGTATATTACGGAACAATCAATTTTCTCATGGGGTTCATCATGGGTTTAAAAGCTTTCACTGCTGCCGTTTTGGGCGGAATCGGAAACATCCAGGGAGCCATGCTCGGAGGGTTCATGCTCGGCATATTGGAAACGGCCGGCACGATGGTGATTGGCGGGGCCTGGAAAGATGTAATTGCATTTGCCATTTTAATTTTATTCCTTGTGTTTAAGCCTACGGGCATTTTGGGTGAGCAAGTGACGGAGAGGATGTAGCCGATGAGTGTGCTAAAGAAACGGACAACCGTATTGACCGTTCTATTTATCGCAGCGCTGGCGTTCCCGTTCATAACAAATAACTATTGGATTGATGTTGCTACACTAGCCCTGTTGTACATCATCATGGCACAGGGATTGAATGTCGTTGCAGGGTTTGCCGGATTGCTGGATCTTGGATATGCTGCCTTTTTTGCGATTGGCGCCTATACGACTGGAATTTTGATGACAGCCTATGATTGGCCGTTTTTAATGACATTGCCTGTTGCTGCCGTATTTTCGGCAATCAGCGGTGTTATCATCGGAGCCCCGTCGCTAAGGCTGAGAAGTGACTACTTGGCGGTTGTCACACTCGGTTTTGGCGAAATCATCAGGATTACGGCAACAAACTTGGAAATTACGGGGACGGCTACAGGGATTTTCGGAATACCAAGCCCAAACATAGGAGGCTATGAATTAACAAGCCAATTTGATTTTTACTTTGTCATATTAATTGTTGCTATCATCACCATTTTTGTTACATCCCGGCTGGGTCGCTCAAGAATTGGAAGGGCATGGACGTATATCCGTGAAGATGAAGATGCAGCAGAAGCCATGGGGGTTGACCGGATTCGGATGAAACTGCTGGCATTCGTGATCGGGGCCATCATCGGCGGCTTTGCGGGTTCATTATTTGCGGTGAAAATGGGAGCCGTGGCTCCGCACAGCTTTAAGGTGCTTCAATCGATCATGATTCTGCTTGCGGTTGTCCTTGGCGGAATCGGAAGTGTGACCGGGGTGACAATTGGTGCCATTTTAGTTATCGTGCTTCCGGAATTTTTACGGAATGTTTCTGATTGGAGATTTTTGATATTTGGCTTAATCATGATTGTCATGATGCTTTTCCGTCCTCAAGGATTGTGGCCGGCGAGGTATGAAACGGAACCTGAAACGGAGGACCCGCCTGTGCCGCCCATTGTGGAAGAGAGTCCAGATTTGAAGGTGAAAAGCCAGTGATTAGAAAAGAGGTGTCGGCATGGCCGTTTTACAAGTGGAAAATTTAACCCTTCGCTTTGGCGGACTGGTCGCGGTGAATGACCTGTCTTTTACAATTGATACGAATTCCATCGTCAGTGTGATCGGCCCGAACGGTGCAGGAAAAACTTCTGTCTTTAACATGATCACGGGATTTTACAAGCCGACGGATGGGACGATGTTTTTGGATGGCGATAGTCTAAATAAAAAGAAGCCGAGTAAAATCACGAAAATGGGACTCGCGCGCACCTTTCAAAATTTACGCCTTTTTCCTGACCTGTCCGCCTTGGATAATGTAAAGTCAGGCATGCATTGCCGGACAAAACAATTGGTCTTTGGCGCCATTTTTAAAACAAGGGCGCAGCGGACTGAGGAAAAACAGATTGAGGAAGTGGCGATGGAGTGTATAGAATTCGTCGGAATCCGCGAATATGCTCATCGGGCTGCGAAGAATCTGCCATACGGGGTTCAGCGGTCCTTGGAGATCGCACGAGCCCTCGCAACAAAACCAAAGTTTTTGTTATTGGATGAACCGGCTGCCGGCCTGAACTATGAAGAGAAAGAGCGGTTGGTCGAACTTATTTTAAAAATAAGGGACAAATACAAATTATCCATTCTGATAATTGACCATGATATGGGGCTGATTAAAAAGATTTCCGAAAAAGTGATTGTGATAGATTACGGTCAAAAAATTGCTGAAGGAACACCGGATGAGGTGTTAAGGAATCCCAAGGTGATTGAAGCTTATTTGGGGAAGGGTGAGGATGCGGTTTGAGCCCATTGTTAAAGCTTGATCAGGTTCATTCATATTATGGAAAAATACATGCCTTGAAGGGCATTTCCCTGGAAGTTAATGAAGGGGAGATTGTTGCGTTGCTGGGAAGCAATGGAGCAGGAAAAAGCACGACGCTAAAGACGATCAGCGGCCTGGTAGCGCCAAAAAGTGGAACACTGGAATTTGGCGGAAAGAATATCGCTAGTCGACCGCCCCATCAAATTGTTGAAGCAGGAATTATTCACGTTCCAGAAGGGCGGAGGATATTCGGAGGGCTGACCGTCATGGAAAACCTTGAGCTTGGCGGTTTTATCAAACGAAAAGACAAGGCCTTTTTAAAGGAAGGGATCACACGGTCTTTTGATCTTTTTCCACGGTTAAAAGAAAGGAAAGATCAATTGGCGGGAACCCTTAGCGGCGGTGAACAGCAAATGCTCGCCATGAGCAGAGGATTAATGGCCGAGCCAAAGCTTCTGATGCTTGATGAACCTTCCATGGGCCTGGCTCCAATAATCGTGGAAGGAATCATGAAGATTATCCGGGAAATCAATAAACAGGGAACGACAGTTTTATTGATTGAGCAAAATGCGAGAGCTGCTCTCGGCCTGGCCGATCGCGGCTATATCATTGAAACAGGAGAAATCGTTTTGCAGGATTCGGCAGATGTCTTAAGAGATGATGACAGGATTATCAAGGCATATTTGGGAGCGTGAGTCTTTTATAGGAGTGTGGCGGCTGAGACTCACACCGCTGCGGCCTAGGCGATCAATTTAGGTACCGTTTTTTGCGGGATGCTCTAAGTGTCCGAATGAGAGTAAAAATCGAGGCAACGGTCACAAAGGAAATCTAAGTGCCTGAACCAGCGTAAAAACTTAGATGACGGGTTACTTAGAAAGGGTCTAAGCAGCGTTCATGATGCCCGCTACGTCAGAAAATCCGTTCACTCGGTCACTATGAAGTGTTCGTGACGCCCGCAATGTCTGAGAATTTGATCACTCGGTCACTATGAAGCGTTCATGATGCCCGTAATATTAGAAAATTTGATAGCTCGGTCACTATGAAGCGTTCATGATGCCCGTAACGTTAGAAAATCCGATAGCTCGGTCACTATGAAGTGTTCATGACGCCCACAACGTTAGAAAACCCGTTCGAACGGTCACTGTGAATCTTTCATGAAGGCGTTAAAAAAGAAAGCACAGTCTCTTAGCGCCCAATTCCATTTCCGTTCGTCAAGTTTGATCCCAAGCAGTTACCTCTTAACCTCACAATCTTTGCATTGCGAATTGTTTGTGTATTTCAACATGGCCGGACGCCCTGAAAGGGAGTGATGGACAAATGAATTTGAAGCCCATTCAAAAAAAGAGAGTCTATCAAGAGATTATTGAACAAATACAGATTTTGATCAAAAAGGGCGATTTAAAGCCAGGTGATAAACTGCCTTCTGAACGGGAACTGGCCCATAGCCTGTCCGTTTCACGGAACGCAGTCAGGGAAGCTGTCAGTGTACTTGAGTCGGCAGGTATCATTGAGATTTTTCCGGGAATAGGGATATTTCTGATTGAGGATAGCAATGCATTGATATTGAATCGCTTGGCTGAAATCTTGAATAATGATGTGTTGCGGCTTTCCGAGCTATTGGACATAAGGCAGGGTATCGAAGGACATGGTGCATATTTGGCCGCGATCTGCCGGACAGATTCGGAGTTGGAGGAAATTCGAAAGGCTTATGAAGGGATGAAAAAACCATCTTACTCAAAGGTGGAAGCGATACGTGACTTCCATCTGGCCATTGCCGCAGCTACAAAAAATACGACGTTGCTCAGGATTGTGGATATGCTTTTGGAAAGTTTTTCAAGAGACTATAAAGCTCCATACGACAAAAACGAAAGGCAAATTTTACAAACGGAATATTATGAAATTGTTCAAGCGATTGAAGGCAGGGATGCGGAAAAAGCAGAAAGCTTGATGAAACGGCATTTCGTAAATATGAAAGGGAGAATAGCATGTCTATAGAGGGGGATGCAAATGTTAATTTTGAGTGCTAACGACCAGCAAAAGCTGATTGAAATGCCAGAGGTGATCGATGCGGTTTCTATTGCATTGGAAGAGTACTCGGCGATGAGAACAGAGACACCGGTAAGGACTGTGTTGAATGTTGAAAAAGCGGGCGGACATGCCATATTCATGCCTTCGGTCGCTGAAAATGCCGGAAGCCTTGGTATGAAGTATGTTGGGAGCTTCCCTAATAATAAACAGATTGGAAAGGCTGCTATCAATGGTGTGGTCTTATTGGCGGATGTTCAAACAGGTGAGCCGCAAGCCCTTTTGGAAGGTTCTTATTTGACGGTAATGAGAACGGGGGCTTTGTCAGGGGCAGCTACAAAATATTTGGCGAGGGAAAATTCAAAGGTGCTTGCTGTCATCGGGACGGGGGCACAGGCAATCGGGCAATGCGAAGCGATTATGGCGGTTAGGAATATTGAGAAAATCAATTTATATAACCGTAGTGAAAAGAAGGCTTATGACCTTGCAAAACAACTCAGGGCTCGGTTTGACGTGGAAGTTATCGTCTGCCAGGATGCGGATCGGGCAATCGACGGTGCAGACATTTTGGTGACTGCCACAAGTTCAACGACCCCTGTTTTTTCAAGCAGGCTCGCGCCGGGTGTTCATGTGAACGCGATCGGATCATATCAGCCGACGATGCAAGAGCTCCCGACACATGTTGTATCAAGCGCAGATAAGGTGGTTGTGGAATCGGCGGAAGCTGCATTGGAAGAAGCAGGTTGTCTGTATATTCCAATTCAGGAAGGGGAATTCACCCCGAGCCGAATTCATTCGGAGCTGGGATTCATCGTCAGCGATGAAGCTGCCGGAAGAGAGAGCGACGAAGAGTTGACTGTTTTCAAATCTGTCGGATTTGCAGCTGCGGATATTGTTGTGGCCAAATACTTCTATGAAAAAGCTCTGAGGGAAAATATTGGGCAGCGAATAATGATGTAAATGGGCTGGTCCGTGTATTTGGGAACTCGTGCAATAGTTCCAGGTTCGTGCAATTACCGTGGAATTTGTGCAATAGTGCTTCAGGTTCGTGCAAATAATGTGGAATTCGTGCAATAGTGTTCCAAGTTCGTGCACTTAACGGGCAATTCGTGCAATAAGGTTCAGGTTCGAACTTAACGTAGCACTTGCGCAATATTGATCCGTATTCGTACAACAAACGAAAAACCGGTGAGCAATCGACAGCAGGGGATGTATAGATAACCTGGAACCTAAATCTTGGAATTAAATTTTTAGAAGAAAATATGGAAGGGGAATCGTGAATGAGCAAACGAAAGGAAAAATTAATAGATTTATCCCATACTCTAACTAGCTACGGAGATAATCCATATCAGCAACTGGGCGAAAATGCCAGAACGATGATAGGGACCTTTGCTACATATGAGGCTAACGGCTTTTATGAATGCGCCTTGTATATCGGCGATCATGCCGGCACACATATGGACGCGACGAAACACTTTAATCCAGACGGCCTTTATACGGATGAAGTTCCATTGGACGCTTTCTATGGCGAGGCCTGCATCCTCGATCTTTCGCATATGGAGGCTCATGCCGACGTCACAATTGAAGATATTGAAAAAGCGGCGGAAAGGGCGCAGGTAAATTTGGAAGATTACCATATTGTTCTACTCAAAACGGAGAGGGATAAATTGTATGGAACTCCAGAATATTTCCGCGATCTGCTCAATATTTTACCAGAGACGATTGAGTGGATGATCAACAAGGGAATGGTGACTCTTGGGGTGGATATGGTCACCATTGAACTGGACCGTTACATTCACGATCCCGATTCGGGGCTTGCTCCGAATGCCCCAGAACGATATCCTGCTCACTGTCTGATGAAAAAGTATGAATGGTACATGATTGAAAACATGACGGGATTGTCAGAAATCCCCGGGACAACTTGCAAGTTTGCGGGCTTCCCGATAAAAATCGGCAAAGGGAGCGGTGCGCCGATGAGGGCGGTAGCTATTATTGAAGAATAAAATTATTTTTAAAAAGCTTTTTTCTGGAGGATTCACAGAAAGAAGCTTTTTATTATGAATGTAAAGTTTTATCTTAATAATTTTCTACGAATCTATCATACAACCTGTCTAAATCTATATTTCTCTCTTTTTAAAAAAATTTGAATGTAAGCGTTGACAGCGGAGGGGGAAGTGTTTATTATTACATGTAATACCGGTCCTACCAGTTAAAGAGACTGAAAACACCAAAGGTTTAAATGAGTACTAATTTATTAGACATTATGACAGAGAGGAGAATCCTATGGGATTTCTTGTATACATACCTCAGGATATTGAAGAAGAAGGAAAAAGATTCTTAGCTGAAAAAGGCTATGAATATAAAATTGGGTCGGATCTTTCTCAGGAGTCTTTAATAAGAGATGTGGAAGATTGCGATGCCATTTTAACAAGATCCAACGCTATGATAACTGAGGAAGTAATTAAGGCAGGAAAGAAACTCAAAGTCATTGCAAAATACGGAGTGGGTTTGGACAACATTGATATCGAAGCTGCAACTAAAAGGGGCATCTATGTTACGAATACACCTGAAGCGAATGCCAATGTGGTCGCGGAACATGTCATGGCTTTTATGCTGGCGCTTTCTAAAAATTTACTCCCAATGGACCAAGAGCTTCGAAAAGGGAATTTTGCCTTTCGGCGTGAAATGTTCAGCGTGGATTTAGACCAAAAGACACTTGGAATTATTGGACTGGGAAGGATTGGGCGCCTCGTTGCAAAAAAAGCACGGCATGGATTTGATATGAGGGTAATAGGTTATGATCCTTATCTTTCATCCTCTGTTCCGGATATCGAACTTGTGGATAATCTTGATCAACTTTTCAGAGAATCCGACTTTGTAAGTTTGCATCTTCCGCTGACTGATACAACGAAGGGGATCATCGGTACGAGGGAGTTTGCGTTAATGAAAACTTCAGCATATTTTATCAACGCTGCAAGAGGCGGTGTTGTAAATGAAAGCGATTTAGCGGATGCATTAAAGCGAGGAGAGATTGCCGGGGCGGGAATAGATGTTTTTGAACAGGAACCTCCTAATAAGGACAACCCTCTTTTTAAATTGGAAAATGTCATTGTTACGCCGCACAGCGCTGCTTTGTCAAAAGAAGGCGCAGGAAGAATGTCGCTTCATGCCGCAATGCAAGTGGATCAGGTTTTAAACGGCCAAAATCCGAAATGGGCGGTAAATGAAATTAAGACAGAAAAGCAAGTTTAGGGTAAACAAAATGTGCCACTTCTTAAAAGTAAAATAAACATCCCGGTTTGTTCTTATTTTACTTTTTAAAACTGCAATTATAGTGGTCTGACCAGTTGGACCAATAGGTAGGAGTGGTTGTGAGCTTAGGAGAAAATAGAATGGAGAACTTATTATATAGCGATATTGTAAAGGAAATAGAAAAGAAGATCATGACGAATGAATTGCAAGAAGACAGCAAGCTTCCTTCCGAAAGGGAAATGGCTGCACAATTTGATGTCAGCCGAAATGTAGTAAGGGAAGCGCTGACCGAATTGCGCGTCAAGGGTTTGGTGACAATCAAGCCAGGCAAAGGCGTATACGTGACAAAGCCAAGTGAAGACATCGTTACAGAGTCGCTTCAAAGGGTCTTGCGTACAAATGATGTCACTCTTGAAAATATCTTAGATGTTCGTGAAAAGCTTGAAATCATGATTACAGAAAAGGCAGTTGAACAAGCTAGTCCAGATTGTATAAGTGAATTGAAGCAAATCTATGAACAAATGGAAGTAAATAAACATTTGGTTCAAAGATATATTGAAAAAGATGCCGAATTTCATTTGAAAATTGCCAAAGCGACGCAAAATAAAGCTCTGTATGTGCTTGTACATTCTTTTTTCAACCTGACCGAAAGAGAGCTTTTCCGGATAACCACTTATACTCCGGAAAGTGTATATGACGCGCAGAGACACCATGCTTTATTGATCGAGGCAATTGAAACTAAAAATAAAGAAAAGGCTGTTTCAGTCATTAAGGAACATATGGGCTTGTTGAGAGAAGAAATCAAAATGTTAAAAGAACAAGGAATTTTTAAGGAGGAATGATCAAAGATGTTTATTAATGGAGAATGGAAAACAACGGATAATACGATTGATATTATCAACCCGGCTACAGGTAAAAAGGAATATGAGGTTTATTCTGGGGACCAAAGTGATGTAACTGCGGCTATTCAGGCAGCTAAGGATGCATTTCCAGCCTGGGCGGACCGGGCAGCTATCGAGCGTGCAGATCTCCTGCTTGAAATTTACCATGCAATGGTTGAGAAAAAAGAATTTTTCGCTGAAGTGATTACTAAGGAAATGGGGAAACCGATCAAGGACGCCCGCGGCGAAGTTCAATCAGCCATCGATTACTTCAGATGGTACGCAGAGGAAGCACGGAGAGTATATGGTGAGACGATCCCGGCAAGCACTCCGGATAAAAGGATTTTAGTAATCAAGCAGCCCATCGGTGTTGTCGGAGCAATCACTCCGTGGAATTTCCCGCTCTCGATGATTGCAAGAAAGGTAGCGCCAGCGTTTGCGGCCGGCTGTACAATTGTTTTAAAGCCGTCCAGCAAAGCACCTCAATCAGCGATTGAAATGGCCAAAATCTTTGAACAGGTCCAGATTCCAAAAGGTGTCTTCAATCTTGTAATGGCTCCATCTTCTGTGGTTACGGATGAATTAATGGACAGCAGGGACGTCAAGAAAATCACCTTCACCGGTTCCACAAGAGTCGGCAAGATGCTGATGGAAAAAGCGGCCAAAACAGTTAAGCGGATTTCCATGGAGCTTGGCGGCCATGCACCATTCATCGTGTTTGAAGATGCTGATTTAGATCAGGCGGCAGAAGACATTCTGGCAACAAAATTCAGATGTTCCGGACAAATGTGTACATCAACAAACCGTATTTTTGTAGCCGAGAGTGTCGCTGAGAAGTTCACTGAAAAAGTGGCTGAGAAAGTAAGAGGGCTTAAAGTTGGAAATGGCCTAGACCCAGAGACTTCCGTGGGACCTGTGATCGACGGCAACGCGGTCGACAAAATTAAATCACAGATTGATGATGCTGTTACAAAAGGGGCCAACTTGATTACAGGTGGAACAGATCTGGCGGATGACTTGGAAAAAGGCAACTTCATCAACCCGACGATATTGACAAACGTCACCCAGGAAATGGACATTTTTACAGAGGAAACGTTCGGGCCGGTTGCGCCGATCATTGCATTCTCTTCTGAGGAAGAGTTATTAAAAGTAGTCAATCACGAAGAGTACGGGCTTGCTGCCTACTTATATTCAAACGATATGTCACGGGTCATCCGTCTATCGGAAAAACTAGAGTACGGCATGGTTGGAGTCAACGATCCGCTTCCGTTTGTTGTCCAGAGCCCGTTTGGGGGAGTCAAAGAAAGCGGTATGGGGAAAGAAGGCGGCCACCATGGCATCGAGGGATATTTGGAAGAGAAATTAGTGTCGATTAAGTATAAGAGGTGAGTCGTTTTGACTTGGGATACAAATGAAATTGCAAAAGAGATGGAAGAGCTGACTGTTGAACTGGTCAATGTTCAAAGTGTAAACGGTACGGAAGGAGAAGTAAGGATTGCGGAAAAAATAGAGAGCATTTTAAGAGGCATTCCTTATTTTACATCCAACCCGGATCAAGTATGGACGAAAACAGTTGATAATGATGCGTTGGAAAGAAAAAGCGTATTTGCATTATTGAAGAGTGAAAGGCCATCCAATAAAACGATCTTGCTTCATGCCCACTCTGATACTGTCACAATTGATGATTTTGGAGCCTTGAAAGAATTGGCTACACAGCCGTATAAATTGATGGAAAAGTTAAAGGATGTCAAGTTGCTGCCTGATGTAAAAGCTGACCTGGAGTCAGGGGACTGGCTGTTCGGACGCGGTGCTGTCGACATGAAAAGCGGGATGGCTGCCCATCTGGTAGTCCTGAAATATTTATCTGAAAACAGGGATGTTTTTTCAGGAAATATCTTATTCATGGCGAACCCGATTGAGGAAACGACCCACGGCGGAATTATCGATGCCCTTCCTGAATTGGAGCGTCTCCAGTCAGAGAAAGAATTGGAGTTTGAATGTGCCATCAATACGGATTTTGTCGGTCCGTTATACGGTGGAGATCAAACAAAATATATATATTTAGGCTCTGTCGGCAAACTTCTACCGGCTTTTTACATACGGGGGAAAGAAACGCATGTGGGGCAGGCCTACGAAGGCCTAGATCCGAACTTAATAGCTTCGGAGTTGACAAGTCGAATAGATTTGAACGCGGAACTGGCGGATGAGGCGGAAGGCGAAGTGACGCAGCCGCCGGTAACGCTGAAACAAAAAGACTTGAAACCTACTTATAACGTACAAACCCCGATTTCAAGTTTTGTTTATTTTAATTATTACGTCCATCAGATTACGCCTGATCGGATACTGGATCAATTGAGGGGAATCGCAGAAGCTTCTTTCGACCATGTTGTTGAAAAACTGAACAGAGAATTTGAAAAGCATTGTGCCAGAGCTGGAATGAAATATGAAAGACTTCCTTGGGAATCAAGGGTGACAACCTATTCCGAGCTCTACAATAAAGTGTACAGTTTACATGGCGAAGAAGTAAATGTCCGCTTGAATGAAATCTTAGACCAACATGCAAAAGACATAGATCCGAGAGAAGTGGGACGCCTGATGGTGGAGGAGCTCCTGCTCATGGATGACGACCAGGCTCCAGTTATCGTCCTGTTCTTTGCAACGCCGTATGTTCCAAGGAATTTTGTAAAGGGGCAGACCGAAAAAGAACAGATCTTACTTGAAAAACTGGATTCCATCTTACAAGAAACAGGGTCAGAGACAGGCGATACATTTGCTGTCCACAAATTCTTCCCATCCTTAACGGACAGCAGCTACTTATGCCTGGATGATACGGATGAGGAGATTGAAGTTTTAAAGAATAACTACCCTGGAATGGACACACTGTACCCTGTTCCAATTGAAAAAATCAGAAAGCTGAATATACCGGCCCTGAATTTCGGTGCATGGGGAAAGGATGCCCATAAAATGACAGAGCGTGTTTATAAACCGTATACGTTCGGTACATTACCTTCCTTGATAAAGAAATATTGTCTAAATATGCTCGATTAATCAATCGTTGGTGAAAGGGTTGAATTACCTATGTTGCTGATCACAGTCTTTGATTTGCCTGATGAACATGTTTCAAGAATAAAAGAGATTACAAATATGCCCGTACATGTAGATCCCAATTTGGAAAACGATAACGTTCCATTGGATGAAGTGGAGATCTTAATCACTTACGGATTGGAGAATATCAATAGCGATTTGCTCGATCGCATGCCAGCTTTGAAATGGATTCAGGTATTTCAGACAGGCGTGGAGCATATTCCCCTGGATGAGATTAGCAAAAGGGGGATTTTGCTCACTAATGTGAGGGGGATATACAACTCTCCTATGTCAGAATATGTCATGAGCCTTGTTCTTTATGTGACGCGTGATATCGAAAGGTTCATCCGGAATCAAAAACAGCGCAAGTACGACAGAACAGAATTAGTTGAAGAAGTAAATGGCAAGACGATCGGTATTTTTGGAACCGGAACGATTGGACAGGAAGTCGCAAAAAAAGCAAAAGCATTTGATATGAAGGTATTAGGGTTCAATTCAAATGGCAGGTCTATCCCTTCATTTGATGAAGTGTATACGTGGGACAGTAAGAATCAGATGCTTGAGCAATGCGATTTTGTCGTGTTATTGCTTCCGGAAACGGAGCAAACCCGCAATTTCATCGGTGAAGAAGAGCTTAAACTGATGAAGAATGATGCTTACTTGATTAATATAGGCCGCGGTCCTCTTGTCAATGATGAGGCATTGATTCACAGCGTTGAAAGCGGCGAAATTCGCGGAGCCGCACTCGATGTCTTTGACGTAGAACCACTTCCGGAAGACAGCCCTTTATGGGATGTGGAAAACATACTGATCACTCCGCATCTCTCAGGAAAATCTGTCCGCTTTTTTGAACGAAGCATAAATATTTTCGAAGAAAATTTCAAAGCTCATAGAGAGGGCAGAGATTTAACATTCGTGGTAGATGCTGCTCGTGGATACTAAAACTAAAAACCATTTATATGGAGGAAAGAAAATGAAAAACACAAAAAAGCTTTTTATTATGATGCTCACATTGATTCTATCTCTATCTTTGGCAGCCTGCTCTTCAGGTTCCAAAGAAACGAGTGGCAGCGGTGAAGGTGATTCCGATAAAACATATACACTGAGAGTTGCATATTCTGTTCCTGAAGATCATGCATCTCATATCGCTGGATTGGCGTTTAAGGAAGATATCGAAGCGAAGTCCGACGGAAAAATTAAAGTAGAGCTGTATCCAAGCGGCCAACTGTATGCATCTGACAGGGAAGCAGTGGAAGCGGTTCAATTAAATAACATAGAAATGACAGTTGTTGCGACTCCAACCATGGCTACATTTGCACCTGAGTTTTCTATTTTTGACTTGCCTTTCTTGTTTGATTCCAGAGAAGCGGCTTATAAAGCGATGGATGGGGATTTGGGTAATGCTCTAAACGAAAAAGTAGACGAAATTGGCTTAGTCAACCTTGGATATGGTGAGAATGGTTTCAGGCATCTTTTGAATAGCAAGCATCCGATTGAAAAGCCTGAGGATATGAAAGGCCTTAAAATGAGGGTTATGGAAAATAAAGTATATGAAGATATGTTTAATACTCTAGGAGCTAATTCATCTCCGCTTGCTTTTGGCGAACTTTATTCAGCTCTTCAGCAAGGTGTCTATGATGGAATGGATAATCCGATCTCACTCGTTTCTTCCATGAAGTTCTATGAAGTTCAAAAATATATGACATTGAGTGGCCATACATTTGCCCCGCTTGTTTCGGTAATTAATAAAGAATATTTTGAAGGTATGCCTGAAGACCTGCAAGAGATCCTGCAAGAATCCATGACGAATGTGTATAACAAAACACAGCGTGAAACAACTCAAACACAAGATGAAGAGAAACTGGCAGAGTTGAAAAAAGAATTGGAAGTCAACGAATTAACTCCAGATCAGAAAGAGGCATTTGTTGATGCATTACAACCAATTTATGATAAGTACTCCGGTGACATTGGTGAGGACCTCATCGATATGGCCAGAGCAGCGAACGAATAAGGCATTGCTTTGTTTTCTTAAATGAAGAGGGAGTTTGATCAATGAAACTCAAAAAGATTTTAAATGAGAAGCTTGAAGAGTGGATATTAGTGGCAGCTATGACTGTGTTGGTCATTTTAGTGGTAGGACAAGTGTTTGTTAGGTATGTAATGAATTTTTCAATTGGCTGGAGCGAGGAGCTGGCACGCTATCTATTAATTTGGATAGCGTGGATCGCTGCCAGTTATGCCGTGACCAAAAATGCCCATATACGGGTTGAAATTATCAAAGACCGCTTCACCAAGCGTATCAAGCAAGTTATAGAGCTGATAGTTCTACTTATATGGTTTGGGTTTGCCGCGTTTTTAGCAATTGAGGGAACGAACTTTGTTTTACAGGTTCAGGCCACAAACCAGGTAAGTCCCTCTCTAGGGGCTGATATGTGGATCGTATATTTGGCAGTTCCTGTCGGCGGAATATTAATGGGCATTCGCTTAATTCAGCAGGCGATCCTGATTTTTAAAGACCCAGAGCAATTAGAAAGTACATCACCACACGATTTAAACCATTAGGTTATGACAAGCGAGGAGGATCCCCTTGACGATAGCGGTTTTATTTGGAACTTTGTTTCTTTTACTCTTTTTAAGTGTACCGATTGGTATATCCATTGGTGTGGCAACTTTGATTACCATTATATTTTCCGCGGATAATATTAATCTTGGTACGATTGCACAGAAATCATTTACATCATTGGATTCATTTCCGCTGATGGCGATCCCTTTCTTTACTCTGGCAGGGATTCTGATGGGAAAAGGTGGTATATCCAAAAGGCTTTTGGATTTTGCCGGTTCCCTTGTCGGATTTATGACGGGCGGTTTGGCCATGGTGACGGTCCTTGCTTGTATGTTTTTCGCAGCAATCTCAGGATCGGGTCCGGCAACAGTTGCGGCCATCGGTTCTTTCATGATTCCCGCCATGCAGGCAAAACAATATGGCGACGGTTTTTCCCCGGCCTTAACAGCGTCAGCTGGTTCCATAGGTGTGGTCATTCCGCCTAGTATTCCGTTTGTATTGTTGGGTGTTACTGGAGGTCTTTCAATCAGCGATCTGTTTATGGCTGGTGTGTTCCCAGGTATTTTAATAGGTGTTCTCCTTATGATTGCTTCTTTTATCATTATTTCGTTGAAAAAAATAGATAATGAAAAAGAAAGAATGCAATTGAAAAGAGTATGGGAAACTTTTTATAAGGCCATTTGGGCATTGCTAACACCGATTATTGTACTTGGCGGAATTTATGCGGGAATTTTTACTCCGACCGAGGCAGCCGCTGTAGCCATTGTCTACGGACTTATTGTAGGGGTATTCATTTACCGTGAACTGAAATTGAAAGATATTTATGACAGTATAGTAGAAACTGTTAAAATTACCGGTGCCACTTTATACATGGTCGGCTTGTCCATCGCTTTTGCCTATTTGCTGACGATTGAGCGGATTCCTTCCAAAATTGCGGAAGGTATCATGGGGGCATCTGACAACCCGATTATTGTATTACTATTGATCAACCTTTTCTTGTTGGTAGTTGGAGCATTTATCGATACGATTGCTGCTATCGTGATCCTTACACCTATTTTATTGCCTGTCGCGGTGCAGATAGGTGTAGACCCGATTCATTTTGGCGTTATCATGGTGGTGAACTTGGCCATCGGATTTATCACTCCGCCAGTGGGAGTTAACCTGTTTGTAGCATCTGCGGTGGGGAAAGTGCCGTTTGATACTGTGGCAAAAGGGATTGTCCCATTGTTTTTCACGATGCTTGTTGCTTTGGCAATCATTACATACGTACCACAATTATCAATGTGGCTCCCTAACCTGATGAAATAGATATTGAAGGAGTGAACCAAAACATTGAATCCGGATCTGATTATGCATCATGGAACAGTAGTTACAATGGATAATGATTTTCATATATTCGAAGCTGTTGCGGTGAAAGACGGAAAAATTGCAGCAATTGGTTCGGATGAAGAAATAAAGGCACTCAAAAGCGACCATACAGATGTGATTGACTTGGAAGGAAGAACAGTCCTTCCAGGTTTTATTGATGCCCATCAGCATATGGTCAATTTCGGCTTTAATTTATTGAATGTGAATTGTAGGCTGTCTTCCATTGCTGAGGTTGTAGAGGCAATCAAAGAACGGGCAAACAACAGCAATCCCGATGACTGGATTATTGGCTGGGGGTTTGATGAGGCAAATTTCACGGAACAAAGAAAGATGGATAAAAGGGACTTTGAAGGGATTATCAACCCGGTATACATCATGAGATATTGCCACCATGCAGCTGTGGTCAACGAAGCTGCTCTCAAGCTCGCAGGCATCACGAATGAAACGTCAGTGAACAACGGTATTATAGAGAAAAATGAATCCGGTGAGGTTACGGGAGTGCTGGTAGAAGCAGCTAAAGGTCTCGTTGAAGATGTCATGCCTCCTTATACGAAGGAGCAGATGAAAGAGGCTGTCAAGCTAGCAAACGATCAATATATCAAAGAAGGCATTACAAGTGTACATGAAGCCGGGCTGGGCTTTTTCAGCGACGCATTCAAAGAGTTTGGGGTTCTAAAGGAAATGAAAGAGGAAGGAACTCTTGATGTACGAATGTATCTGATGGTTTTGGAAGAGTATTTCGAAGAGTTTCTGGAGGAAACCGCATCCTACAAGTGGGATAACCGCCTGGAACTGGGGCCGATGAAATTATTTGCCGACGGCACTCTCAGCGGAAAAACAGCGGCCGTTTTATCCGACTTCAAGAATTCACCAGGTGAAAAAGGAATGCTCCTTCACACCTTTGAAAAATTGAAAGCCATGGTTGAAATCGCCCATAAAAAGGGCAGTCAAGTCTCGATTCATGCGATCGGAGACCGAACCATTACACAAGTTCTTGATGTGTATGAGGAGCTTTATTCAGAATATCCGCAGGAAAACTTGCGGCATCGAGTAGAGCATGCTACTGTAACGAACCCGGAAATATTGGCACGAATGAAAAAGTTGGGTGTCATTCCGGTTCCCCAGCCGTCTCTCGTTTACTTTTCGGGCGATGTTTATCAAGAAACTTTGGATGAACCAGCTGTGCATAACGTTTTCGCCAACAAAAATTTCATTGACTTTGATCTGAAGCCGGCAGGAAGTTCGGATTGCCCGATCATTCCTCCTTCTCCTCTGTTGGGCATTGCGGCTGCAATGGATAGGACTACAGTCAATAATAATGTTTTTATACCTGAACAAAGGGTTAAACTTCAAGAAGCATTAAGGATGTATACAATATATGCTGCCTATTCTGCATTTGAAGAAGACAGCAAAGGAACTTTGGAAAAAGGTAAATTAGCCGATATGACGGTCTTGCCTCCAAATTTTATGAATTATACACCCAAAGAGATCAAAAAAGCAGAAGTGGAAATGACTTTAATTGGGGGAAAGGTTGTCTATAGTAAAAATCTTGTGGAGATATAACGGGCAAACAGACGAAAGGCTTGAAACGCCTAAATCTTCGCAAGTAGTTGCGGAGGGGGGGCCAAACTGGCTCTTTTCTGCCGTTCGGTCACATACGATGGCACCGATGCAGTTATGCCAGCACCCCTCTCATTTTTAATAAACAGCAAGTTGGGAGAAATTACTGATATTTTATGAAAAAGTATTGAGCGGGTTATGAGCAAGAATTTGTGTGGATCACAATCATTTTAGTAACCGGAGGAAGATAGAAAAAATGAGAACTCTATCAGGCGGACATATCGTAGTGGAAGTTTTAGAGAAGGAAGGGGTAGAAAAGGCCTTTTGCGTACCCGGTGAAAGTTATTTGGGAGTGATTGACGGATTATATGAGCACCCGACGATTGATTTGATTTCCACCCGTCATGAAGGCGGTGCTTCCTTTATGGCTGAGGCCTACGCCAAAGCGTCCGGAAAGGTGGGCGTGTGTATGGCAACGCGGGGACCGGGTGCTACGAATCTATCGATTGGTCTTCATACAGCCATGCAGGACTCTACGCCACTGGTTGCATTGATTGGCCAGGTGGAAAGGCCTTTTAAAGGAAAAGAAGCATTCCAGGAAGTGGACTTTGCCGCTTATTTCAGCCACCTGTGCAAATGGGCGGTTGAAATCGATTCGGCGGAGCGGATTCCGGAAATTCTCCACCGGGCATTCTATATTGCGCGGTCAGGAAGGCCTGGGCCTGTCGTCGTTTCATTGCCGCACGATATGCTCGAGGATGTCGTCGAATATAAGGAAGGCGTTGTTTTAGATTACAGCATTCCAGAAGTTAGTGACGAAACTGTTGAAAAGGTGCTTGAAAAATTAGCTCGGGCAAAACAGCCGATCATCATTGCGGGCGGCGGTGTAATTGCAGCCAATGCAGAGGGAGAGCTTGCTGGGTTTGCTGAAAAAATGAAAGTCCCGGTAGCTTCTGCGTTCAGGCGCTTCAATGTCATACCTAATGACCATCCTAATTATGCAGGCTGGCTCGGATTTGGCTTGGATAAAAGTTTGGTCGACTTCATACAGGGAGCAGATCTTGTTCTTGCGGTCGGTACACGCTTCTCACAGATAACGACTCAGGATTACACCTTATTAAACGATAAAACTGAATTGATCCAAGTGGATATTTCATCGGATTCAATTGGAAAAGCTTATTCTGCGGCACTTGGCGTTGTATCGGATGCAAAGAAGTTTTTACAGAAGTGTCTGAAGCTGACAGGACCTGTCCAAGACGAAAATCGTGAACAAGCAGTCCAATCCTGCCATGAAGCCTATTTAGCTTCTTCTACCCCGCCTGCTCCATCAGAAACAACGGAGTTTGCGGAAATGAACGCAGTTATGGCTGATATTGTGGCCGAAGTTCCTGAAAACAGCATACTTACGAGTGATGCAGGCAACTTCTACGGCTGGCTTGCCAAGTACTTCCGTTTTACAAATGAAAAGAGATACGTCGGTCCAACTTCAGGCGCGATGGGCTACGGACTGCCTGCAGCAATTGGAGCTAAGGCTGCACAGCCTGATCATACAGTCATCTCATTTTCAGGGGACGGCGGGTTCATGATGACGATGGTCGAGTTGGAAACAGCTGTAAGGGCCAATCTTCCGGTGATTGCTATTGTCGTCAATAATAATATGTATGGGACAATTCGTGCTCATCAGGAGAAGCACTTTCCTAGCCGCGTGATGGCAACGCCCCTGACAAATCCGGATTTTGCAGCGGTTGCCAAGCAGTTTGGCTGTGAAGGGGAAACAGTGACGAAAAATGAAGAGTTCCTTCCGGCATTCAAACGTGCGCTGCAAAGCGACAGGCCGTTCGTCATTGAGATAAGGACAAATCCTGAAATATTATCAGCTGCGCAGGCGGCAAAATAATTTTTTGCAATAAAAAACAGCAAATCATCATGATAATAGTCATGATGATTTGCTTACCAATAGTTCGTATTAACTAGAGAGTTATTGACATTTTGAAAGTGAGAGAATATACTCTTTAAAAATATTAAAATATTTTAAACTATAGATCTTCATATTATTTCCATGGGGGATGGAGAGAAGCTTATGACAGGGGTTATGAATCCGCGATTGCGTTCAATACACATTTCAGGAATTAGAACAATTGCTGCTATGGCAGAAAAAGATCCGGATGTAATCAATTTGACAATTGGGCAGCCGGATTTTCCAACACCTGACTATATAAAAGAGGCAGGGAAAAGGGCGATAGACAATAATAAAACTGCCTATACGCATACTGCCGGCATGCTTGAGTTAAGGGAAGCAGTCAATCAATATATGCAAAAAAAGTATCAGTTTAATTACCGGCCTGACGATGAAATTTTAATCACCGCCGGGGCCAGCCAGGCGATTGATACGGCCTTGCGTACCATTTTGGAAGAAGGCTCCGAAGTCATTATTCCTATGCCTGTTTTTCCGGGATATGAGCCTGTCGTTCAGATGTGCGGAGCGGTGCCGATATATATAGACACAAGCAAGAATGGTTTTAAAGTAAGTGCCGATATGATTAAAGAAAAAATAACTGATAATACACGCTGCCTGATCCTTTCTTATCCATCAAATCCAACCGGGCGCACATTGAATAAACAGGAAATTCAGGAAATTGCAGATCTTCTAAAAGAAAGGGATATATTTGTAATATCGGATGAAATTTACAGTGAATTACTCTATGAAAACAAACACTCTTCCATTGCTTCCATACCAGAAATGAGAGACAAAACTATTGTTATTAATGGATTGTCCAAATCCCATGCGATGACTGGCTGGAGATTGGGAATAGCCATGGGGCCATCTGAAATTATTGCCGAAATGTCCAAAGTGCAGTTATACAATGTAACTTGCGCAAGCTCCATCAGCCAATATGCAGCTTTAGAAGCCTTAACTAAAGAAACCGGTGATGTTCCTCGAATGGTAAAGGAGTATAGGAAAAGAAGAGATTATATGTACGAGAGGTTAATAGGCATGGGATTGGAAGTATACAAGCCTGAAGGTGCATTTTATTTATTCCCATCTATAAGCAGTACAGGGATTTCTTCCATGGATTTCGCCATAAAGCTTTTACAAGAGGAAAAAACGGCAGTCGTACCAGGCGATGCTTTTTCCGAATTCGGAGAAGGGTATATTAGAATCTCATATGCAAGCTCCATGGAACACTTGGAAGTAGGGGCAAATCGGCTGGAGCGTTTTATCAAGAAACTTTAAATTGAAAGCGCTTTATGAATTTAGGGAGGTGATTATCGGTAGCTATCAGATGTTCTGTTCTTTCATCTTATAAAAATCGAAAGGGGAATAACCATGACAAAGAGATTGATGATCATGTTAGCGATGGGTCTAGTGCTTTTATTGGGGGCTTGCGGATCCAAAGAAGAGGCAAAGGAAACCGGCGGAGAAGCAAGTGACAAAGAGCCGACTGTGGAAACGATCGAGGAAGGAAAGTTTACATTCGGCTTCAGTGGTCTGTATAAGCCGTTTAATTTCGAGGACATCGATGGAAATCTGACTGGTTTTGAGGTAGAGCTTGGCGAAGCTTTGGCGAAAGAAATGGGCTTGGAGCCTAATCCTGTAGCGACGCAAGACTTTGGTGCGTTGATAGAGGAAGTGAACAGCGGTCGCTTGGACGCAATCATGGGGAGTATGACAATTACGGAAGAGCGCTCCGAGGCTATTGACTTCTCAGATCCATATTACCGATCCGGGGGAGTTGTATATGTTCACGAAAGTAATAATGATATTAAATCTACAGATGATTTGAAAGGTAAAACGGTTGGAGTTATTGCTTCAAGCACACATGAAGAATCTGCCTTGAAATTCATTACCGAAGATACCCTTGCTACATATAACAGCGATATCATTGCTTTGCAGGATTTGGCGGCAGGAAAGGGTCGTTTAGATGCTGCCATTGTAGACAAGTTTGTCGGACATTTGCAAATTGAGGATGGGATGAAGATTAAACCTGTTGGAGACAGGCTTAATAATGAAGAAATAGGTGCAGGAGTTAAAAAAGGAAATCAACAGCTGGTGGATGAGATCAACCGTGCATTGGCAGCGGTAGTTGAAAATGGCACTTACGACAAGATCAGCGAAAAGTGGTTTGGTGAAAATATCCTGGAATAATCTTTTTCAATGAAATTCTGCTGTGCGGGTGTGTGTTCATTGTCACACGCTCGCATAATCAAATGCAGCTGGGGAGGGACAGCTATTGAGCTTTTGGGACTTATTAATACAAACTATTCCCGGTTATATGGATGCCGTTCTCGCAACGGTTAAAATAACGTTGCTTGGATTGGTCATTGGTCTTGTCATTGGTTTGTTTTTCGCTTTTTTAAAAGTATCCAACATAAAAATATTAACCATTATTGCGGATATTTACATATACATTATTCGCGGCACCCCGTTAATCGTACAGATCTTTATTTTGTACTTCGGCTTGGTGGAGTTCGTAGATCTTGGTCGTCTTTGGGCGGGCGGCATAGCACTTGGTGTACATAATGGGGCTTATATAGCCGAAGTCTTCCGCGGATCGATTCAATCGGTCGATAAGGGGCAAGCGGAAGCGGCAAGAAGCCTAGGAATGACATCCGGTTTGGCGATGAGGCGGATTATTTTGCCTCAGGCCTTCAGACGTGCACTTCCTCCACTTGGCAACCAGTTTATCATTGCATTGAAAGACTCTTCTTTGGTGGCATTCATCGGGTTTCAGGACTTGTTTAACCGTGCTCAAAGGCTAACTTCTTCAACAGGCCTTGCCATGGAAAACTATATAATAGTCGGAATCTACTATTTGATATTAGTTTTAATATTAACCTTCCTTGTCAACAGGTTGGAACACAGGATGTCGAAAAGTGAACGGGGGTTAATTTAATGAGTGAAACTGATGCTATTATCCGCGTAAATCAACTTCATAAAAGCTTTGGTTCCCTGCATGTCCTGCAAGGAGTAGATCTCGAAGTGAAAAAGCGCGAGGTTGTTGTATTGATTGGAGCGAGTGGATCAGGAAAAAGTACTTTTTTACGCTGTCTCAACTTTTTGGAAATGAAAGACAGCGGTGAAATCTATTTGGAAGATAATCTGATTGATACGAAAAAGGATAATTTAAATAAGGTCCGTGAACAGGTTGGTATGGTATTTCAGCACTTTAACCTTTTTCCCCATATGACCGTCTTGGAAAATACAATAGAAGCCCCCGTTCATGTAAAAGGAATGAGTAAACAGGACGCAACCGAAATTGCGGAGGAATATTTGAAAAAAGTCGGACTGCTGGATAAAGCGAATAATTATCCCGGGACATTATCCGGAGGTCAAAAACAAAGAGTGGCTATAGCCCGTGCACTATCAATGAAGCCTAAAGTCATGCTGTTTGACGAACCTACATCGGCTTTGGATCCCGAACTGGTGGGTGAGGTGCTGAGCGTCATGAAAGGTTTAGCAGAAGAAGGAATGACAATGGTCGTCGTAACACACGAAATGGGATTTGCCCGGGAAGTTGCAGATAAAGTTGTATACCTTGATGGAGGACGGATCGTGGAACAGGGACCCCCTGAACAAATATTCGGAAATGCCAAAGAGGAGCGTACCCGCGAATTTTTAAGCAAAGTATTTTGATGGATAACGTTTGTTCCGCCATGATGGTGGTTCAAACGTTTTTTATTGAGATTTTGATTGATGTTTGCTTTTTTTGGTCTGGTTGTGAGCTCAGGTGCTGGTACTTAGTAAAGCGGCTAGTATTCTTGGAAAATGGATAGTATTTCTGAGAAGTGGATAGTATTTCCTGAAAGTGGACAGTATTTCTCCAAAGTGGATAGTATTTTTAAAAAGTGAATAGTATTTCCAAAAATTGGACAGTGCTTACCGAAACATGAAAAGTGTTTAAATGTCTACAGAGTTTCCTGGATTTAATATTCTCACCAGGACAAAAAGAAAAAGTTATCTCCCTAGAGTTGCCCCGCTCAAACACAAACACATTCCCAATTATTGGACTGGAAGCATTCGTGCCAACGGTTTACACTTATATGTAGAAGAGTTATTGGAGGAGAGTCCATTGATCAAGATAAAACTCGTTGTACCACGTAAGGATTATATAAAACATGCCCAGGAAAGGTTCGAAGAGTTTAACCTCCAGGAAAAAATAGATTCTCCGGAGGAAAATGTTGCGTTTGAATTAGAGGAGGTCGTAATCCCGACTGATAAGATCCGCACTACTAAACTTGATGCGGACGTCATTATTTCAAGAGGCCTGGTGACTAAACTATTAAAAGAGAATAATGAATCCATTCCAATAGTAGATATACCTGTTCAGGGCATCGACCTGATTCGCAGCTTGGATGAATGCAAAAAGCGTTTTGGCAGAAAAAAGGTGGCCGTTATTGGTGCGGCAAATATGATATACGGTGTGGAAAATTTGGAATCGATCATTGATTTGCCGATACAAAAATATATTCTGGATGATATCACGGCTTCGGACAGGACTGTGGATCAAGCGGCAGAAGATGGCTGTGAAATTGTCATGAGCGGGCTGAATACAAATAAATATGCCGAACAGATCGGTTTGCAGACAATGCTCATTGAAACTGGGAAAGAGTCCTTCCGCCAGGCATTAGTTGAGGCGAAACGTTTAGCGATCGTCAGCAGGAAAGAACAGGAGAAGGCGAAACGTTATCAAACGATTCTCGATAATGCCTATGAAGGCGTGATTGCTGTTGATTTACAAAAGCGGATTTCTGTTTTTAATACCTCTGCGCAAGAGATATTGTCCATCACGAATCGAAACCTGATTGGAATGTCTATAGAAGGTATTTTAAACAAGGGAAAATTCCTGGATCTTTTATTAAGCGGAAATGATTACCAAGAGGAGATTGTCAGCTATGACTCCATTCAGTTGTCAGTGAAAAAAGCGGGGATCTTTTTAAAGGGTAAAAGAACCGGGGACATGGTCGCATTTCAGGACGTAACAGGTATTCAGGAAATGGAAGGGGAAATCAGGAAAAAGATTCATTTGCGCGGACATGTGGCGAGGTACCGCTTCGATGATATCCTTTATAAAAGTGATTTGATCGGACAGACGATTGAAACGGCGCAGCTGTATAGTGAAGCTGATTCGAATATTTTAATTGTCGGTGAGACCGGAACAGGGAAAGAAATGTTCGCACAAAGCATCCACAATTATAGTGAACGCAGAAAAAATCCCTTTGTTGCAATCAACTGTGCGGCCCTTCCGGAAAGTCTGCTGGAAAGCGAACTTTTCGGATATGCGGAAGGCGCTTTTACCGGTGCCATGAAAGGTGGAAAGCAAGGGTTCTTTGAGCTTGCACATAGGGGGACGCTCTTCCTGGATGAAATCGGTGAAGTTTCTCCCAAGCTCCAAAGCAGGCTGCTCCGTGTTTTACAGGAGCGGGAGATCATGCGCATCGGGGACGATAAGGTAATTCCCGTTGATGTAAGGATCATCGCTGCAACCAACAAAGACCTGATGGACATGGTGAAAAACAACGAATTCAGGGCGGATCTGTTTTATCGCTTGAGCGTCCTGGACCTTCAATTACCCCCGTTAAGAGAACATCGTGAAGATATTCCCGTGCTGGCCGAGGCTTTTATCAAAAACAGCAGGTTGACAGAAGAAGCGAAAGAAAGGCTGAAAGAAGAAGAGTGGGAAGGAAATGTCAGGCAGCTCCAAAACTTTTGCGAACGGATGACGGTGCTTTGCAAGGATCGGGTGATAGATGTTTCCGAGATAGAAAAACATCTTCCGAAAAGCTCCGTGGAAGCTAAGATTGGAAGAGTCTACATTTCTGAGCGTGAAAGAATATTCATGGCGCTTGAAAAGCATCACTACCATAAAGGTAAAGCCGCCTCTGAATTGGGAATGAGCCGAACAACATTTTGGAGGAAATTAAAAAAGTGGGACATTGAAACAAACTGAAACAATTGTGAAACGAAATAACTCATTATATTTCTTTGTGTGATAGAATATATAAATGAAGTCACTGTTGTTGTGTTGGCATAATAATTGCATATATAACATTACAGTGATTTTATTTTCTTATAGATGGAGTGACCCCACATGGAAACCAATCAATTATTTAAGTTGATCCAGTCCATTGTTTCTGAAAATCGGATCTTAACAAACTTGGCTGATCGCTATTCATACAGTTTTGATGCTTCGTTCGGGGAATATTTGCCGGATATTGTTATCCAGCCGAAAAATAAAGAAGAGATTGCTTTAATTATAAAGCTTGCCAATGAGCACAAGATTCCCGTCTATCCGAGAGGGGCAGCGACCTCATTAAGCGGAGGATCGCTGGCTGTCAAAGGCGGTATAGTCCTGGATATGTCTCAGTTTGAAAAGAAACTGGTCATTGACCAGGAAAACCTTCTGGCCATTGTTTCACCGAGTGTCATCACAGGAGATATTCAC
Source organism: Siminovitchia acidinfaciens (assembly GCF_003605385.1). Taxonomy (GTDB): domain Bacteria; phylum Bacillota; class Bacilli; order Bacillales; family Bacillaceae_C; genus Siminovitchia; species Siminovitchia acidinfaciens. The sequence goes on from NZ_QYTV02000001.1 coordinate 622,302, forward strand.
AAGCAGGCAGAGGCCGTCGGCTTGTTTTACCCGCCGGACCCAAGCAGTTCACACGTATCTACAATAGGTGGCAACCTGCTTGAGAATTCCAGCGGTCCGAAGGGATTGAAATACGGAACCACAAAGGAATATGTGATCGGGCTGGAAGTCGTTACACCGACCGGGGAGATTATAAGGACGGGCGGAAAGACTGTGAAAAATGTAACTGGGTACGATCTAACCCGCTTGATTGTAGGCTCGGAAGGAACGCTTGGAATTGTGACGGAAGCGACCTTACGGCTGATTCCGAAGCCGCAGGCACAAAAGACATTGCTTGCTTCTTTTGGTAGATTAATAGATTCGGGACATGCGATTACGAATATTTTAGCGGCAGGAATTTTACCAAGCGCGATGGAATTGATGGATAATGCCTGCATTCGTGCGGTGGAAAATTACACACCGAGCGGGCTTCCTGTCGATGCGGAAGCTATCATCATCATTGAAATTGATGGGCATGAAGCCGCCATTGAAGAAGAAATTAAAAGATGTGAAGAAATCTGTCTGAAACAAAATGCAACAGAAGTTAAAGTTGCGCAGGACGAAAAATCCCGGGCCAGCATCTGGAAAGCGAGAAAAATGGTTTCCCCCGCGATCACTCAAATGGGACCGACAAAAATTTCCGAGGATGCGACTGTTCCACGGAGCGAAATTCCGAAAATGATGGAAAGGCTCCATGCAATCCGTGATAAATATCAATTGAACCTCGTTGTATTCGGCCATGCCGGTGACGGAAATCTTCATCCAAACATCATCACAGACAAACGTAATTTGGAAGAAATGAAGAAGGTCGAAGACGCAGTCAGCGAAATTTTCGAGGCAGCCGTCGAACTTGGAGGAACACTTTCAGGAGAGCATGGAATCGGCACGTTGAAATCACCGTACATGGAAATGGAGCTTGGGAAAGAAGGGCTCATAATGATGAAAAAGATCAAAGATGCATGGGACCCGAACGGTATTTTGAACCCAGGTAAAATATTCCCGGAGCCTGGACAGACGAAGGTGGCGTTAATATGAGTAAACCAGCCTGCACTCAAGACAATAAATATGTTTCTTTGCTACATGACCTTTCCTATGAAGCTGCAAATATGTGTGTTCAGTGCGGATACTGTCTTCCTGCCTGTCCGACGTACGAATCGATGGGGAATGAAGCGCACTCTCCAAGAGGACGCATCAATCTAGTAAAAATGGCTGCTGAAGGAAAAATAGATTTGCAGCAGGATCTCGCTGAGCCGATCGATCTTTGTCTCGGCTGCCGCGCTTGTGAAGTCGCCTGCCCGGTAAATGTGCCTTACGGCCAAATATACGAAGCGGCCAGGGAGGTAATCACTCTCCAGCAAAAAGAGGAACAGAAGAAGCCTTCTGCCGGAGAGAAAGTCCGGGATCAAGTGCTGAACAATCTTTTTCCACATCAAAAGCGCCTCCGGTTACTCGGGAATGCAACGTGGCTCTATCAAAAAACAGGCGTGAACAAAGTTGCCCAGAAGATGAAGCTTGTCAATAAGGTGTCAGAACCGATGGGGCAATTTGAAAAAATCCTCCCGCCGGTGGAGTCGCCTTTGAAACGGTATAAATTCGGAGATGTATTCCCGGCTCACGGTACGAAAAAAATGACCGTTGCTTTTTTCCCGGGCTGTATTATGGATGCGGTGATGTCGAAGATTAACCGTCAGACGATTGAACTGCTACAGAGCTCCGGCTGTGAAGTGTTCATCCCAAAAGGGCAGAACTGCTGTGGCGCATTGCATGCCCACCAGGGAATCATGGATGAGGCCAAAGTGCTGGCAAAATCAAACATCGAGGCATTCGAAGCTTCAGGTGCGGATTATTTTATCAATAATGCCGGCGGTTGTGGAGCGATGCTTCGCGAATACGATCATCTTTTCAAGGGAGATGCCGAGTGGCATGAGCGTGCGAAAGCCTTCGTGGAAAAAACGCGCGATGTTACTGAGGTGCTATTTGAACTGGGACCCCTTCCGTTCAAGAAGGAATGGGATGGAATCATCACTTACCAAGATTCCTGCCATTTAAGAAATGTTCAGGGAGTAGCGGAACAGCCGAGAGAGCTTCTTCGTTCGGTTCCGGGGGCAACATTTGTGGAAATGGAAGGCAGCGACCGCTGCTGTGCTTCAGGCGGAATCTATAACCTTATTCATTTTGACGAATCCATGAAAATATTGGATGACAAAATGGTCAAAGCAAAAGAGACCAAAGCCCAAACAATTGTCACGACGAATCCGGGCTGCTTGCTGCAAATGAAACTGGGAGTGGAAAGAAGCGGCCTCGAAAATGCAAGGGCGCTCCACCTCGTTGAAGTTTTGGCGGAAGCCTGTGATATCCAATGAAAATAGCGCTTTGTACTTTACTTGTACAAGGCGCTATTTTTCTCTAAACGATGGCTTGCTCCAGTACCAGATCATTTTCAGCAAATCGTTCAAAGCGAAGCGGTGTCAAATCAAGTGTTTCATATTGGCCTTTTACGATGAGCTCAGCCAACCCAAGGCCGACTCCAGGCGCCTGCTGCATCCCGTGGCCGCTGAATCCAAGGGCCATGTAATAGCCCTTCATGTCCGGATGTCCGCCAATGATGGCGTTTTGATCCTTTGTGTTGTGATCGTACAATCCCGCCCAGCCCGATTCTAGCTTCAGGCTCTCAAAATTGGCTACTCTATGAGCGAGGATTGGCCATAGTTCATCAAAATAAGAGCGCTTCCAATTGAAGTCATAGCCGGGTTTGACCTTTTCGGAAAAACCGGTGATGACGCGATCGCCCTCATGGCGGAAGTAAACGCCGGTCGTATCTACAGTAAGGGGCAGCGGGTTTTTCAACGGGACGGATGTATCGAACAGGAATACTTGTCTTTTTAAAGCCACGACTGGAACTGGAAGACCGATTTTTTCACTTAATTCCGGGCCCCATGCACCTCCGCAGTTGATAACAATGTCTGCATCGTGGCGGCCGCCGCTGATTGTCCGGACCCCTGTAATCCGATCTTGTTCACAAAGAATTGTATCGACTTCCTCCGAAATGTAATCCACCTCGCTTTCCCGTGCCTGATGTTTGTATGCCTGCATGACGGAATAAGGATCCAAATAGCCGTCTTCCGAGCAATAAAGCCCGCCGGCCAAATCCTCGGTATTCAATTCCGGAATGATCGACAGCAATTCTTGGGGAGCAAGAAGCTGAGAAGGTACGCCCATTTCATTTTGAAGTTTTTTCTGTTTTTCGATAGCAGGAAGCATTTCTTTTGTTGCTAAAAAAAGGTACCCGCGCTGTCTGAAATCAATTTCTGCAGGGTCGCCGTTAATTTTCATCGTTTGCGGGAAATTCTTATATTGCTGGAGACTGTAGCGGCTCAGTTTTATATTGATGGCAGTGGTGAAAAGCTGCCTGATGCCCCCGGCGCTCCGAGGAGTCGAAGAGTATTCATAGACAGGATCTTTTTCGAAAACTGTAATTTTACCTTCGTAGCCGATTTTGCGCAGGTGATAGGCGGTACTCGACCCCATGACACCTCCACCTACAATAATGATGTGATCTTTCAAAAAGTTCCCTCCTCGCTTGATTTTACTTGTATTATAGATGACTGAACCAATCAATCAATAATCAAAGTGCACAAATTTCAGAATGTCGGAATACTTGGAATTTGGTATAATTACTATATAAACAATGAAAGCTTGATATTGTTTGGGGGTAGGAGCATGAAGATTCTTGAGCAGGTTGCACAATCAATTGTAGAACAAACATCGTCTTTACTTGGCGTTTCCATGAGTATCACTAATGCGGAAGGCCTGATTATCGGATGCGACCGGAAAGAACGTGTCGGCACACTCCATCGTGTATCCGTTCAAGTAATCAAGGATGGAAGAGAGGCTATTTTTACAAAAGAAAAAGCGGCGACGCTTGAAAATGTGCTGCCGGGAGTTGCGGTCCCCATTCGATTTAATCAGCAGATCATAGGTGTGCTCGGGATTATTGGGGAACCGTCGGAAGTGAAAAAGTATGTGAAGTTTGTCCGGAATCATGTTGAAATGATGCTGCAGGAAAACTTCAAGACAGAATCTTTTTTCGTACAGATGAAAACGACGGAGGTCTTTGTGCAGCACTTGATTCACTACAAGGAGTGGGAAAATAAGAAAGACCTTGAGAGTTACAGTGAGCTGCTCGGGGTTCAATTTGACAAGCCTAAAGTTTGCATATTGATCCATCTTCCTTCGCTTGTCAGAACACATACGGAAGCGAGGCAGTTTGCCAAGCTGTCGCTGCTTGAACTGAACAATCTCATTTGCCATCTTTTTCAGGAAAGCATGGAGGACATTATTTGCCCCATCAGCCAAGATCAATGGATTGTGATAAAGGAAGTCAAAGCCCGTGACTTGTTAAGGTTAAAGAAGCTGTGTGAACGTGCTGCTGAAAAGCTGAATTCTTTTATGGACCAGCAAAATCTTCATTGCAAAGTGTCCATCTCTTATGGAAAAAGCTACGAAGGCTTTGGAGGCGTCTCGCGTTCGTATCGCCAGGCTCATAAAACATTGATGGTCGGGCTGGAGAAAAGACCGGAGGATACTGTGTATTCGTTTGACAGCTGGACGATTTTACCGGATATTTTCCTCGAAGGAATCGATTTGTCGTTTATGGAGTTGTTCAGTGATGATATCGAGGTCATATGGGATCATCCCGAGGCCGATATGCTTGTAGAAACATTTATTGCCTACTGTGAAAGCAGTATGAACATCAGCCAGGCAGCTCGCAATTTGTATGTCCACCGGAATACGCTCATATATCGCTTGAATAAAATAAGCGAGCTTTTCCATATTGATACGCAGTCGTTTGAACAATGCCTTGTTTTATATGTGGCGTTAAAAAAGGGAACGAGTTAATAATAGGAAAAGCAATTTTTTCAAAAAAATGTTTATTAAAAGAATGGAAAGTTTTGCAAAAATGAAAAGAAAATATTTCCAAAGTAGCTATTTATTAACTTTGGATTAACTTATAATCCTATTATATTAAATATAATGGGGTGTATTGCATGAAAAAGGGGAAAATCAGATATACGGCCTTTTTGCTGGCTATCATGCTGTTGCTGAGCATAGTTCAACCGCTTGCTCCGAAAGCCAGTCCAGCAACTGCCAATGAGGCGATTCAGCTTGTTAAAGGCGATGCGGTTGTTGGGAGTTTCAGCGAGCCTGGAGATGTCCAATGGTATAAGATAGAGCCGACGAACGAGGAAATTCAAAGAGATACACATATGAAAATAGTACTCTCTGGGACTTTTGAGGGAAATATATCGGTTTACCCTGATAAGGACAGGGCTGAAGAGGACTTTACATTTGATGACTATAGAGCAGAAATCACTGAAGGTGCACCGGCAGTCATTTACATGCCGCACGCCTGGACAGGTCCTTATTTTATAAAAGTGGAATATTACGGCAATATTGAAGAAATAGACGAAGTTGAAGGTGAAACAGAGGAACCTCAGGGAGCGGACTATGAAATCAGCTACGAAGGAAAAAGGCTTACCCCGTCAGACTTGTCTGAGGAGGCTTGTCCGGTTGAATTAAGTGTGAATAAACGGGCGGCAGGCGTGGAGATCTTAAAAGAACTTCGCCAGGTGAGAGACGAACTGTTGTCAAAAACGGACAAGGGACAAGAAGTGACATCCCTGTACTACAAGATAGCTCCCTTCCTTGTTACGAAAATGACTTTTGATAAAGAGACTCGGGATCAAGCTTACAAAAGTCTGGTCACGCTGAAACCGATTTTTAGTGAGTTAGCGGAAAAAGGCGATGCCAGCAGCTATCGTCTGAACAAAGCAGATCAGATCGCGATAAATGAGTTGTATGAAATCGTCATCCAAAATGTACCTGACTGGCTAAAGCCGGAAATTGAAAAGATTGCAAAAGAGATTGGCATTGACAAGTTAATAGGAAAAGAAGTTTCTGCAATTTTAAAAGAAAATAAAATGGCTGTTTCACAATCGGATACAGACCGGGTCATCGTTAAATTGAAGAGTGGAAAAACGAAATCAGTATTAGAAAACAAAGCTAAGCGATTAGCCAAATCCCCTTCTTTTAAAACGGTTAAGGGAAACGGGACAAGCCTGAACAACATGTATGTCCTGGACGAGGTTAAAAAACCGGAGGAACTGGCTAAAAATCTGGAAGAATTACCGGAAGTAGAGTATGCGGAGCCAGTGTATACATATCATAAAAATGCTACAGATCAACCCGTTTTCGATGCCCAATACTCTTCTCAATGGAGCTTGGAAAATACAGGAGAGGGTTTCGGGAAAGCGGGAGCCGATATCCAATTTAGAAAGTTCTATAAAACTATTAATAATAAACAACTAGAAGAAGTGGTTATTGCGGTCGTAGATACAGGGGTTGATTATACCCTGGCTGACTTGGAAGAAATAGTTTTGCGGGACGAAGGGTATGATTTTGTGAACAGGGATGAGGATGCATACGATGACGAAGGTCACGGGACCCACGTTGCGGGAATCATTGCAGCAGGAATGGATAATAATTATTCCATGACGGGTATACATCCGAATGCAAAAATTTTACCAGTCAAAGTCCTTGATGCCAGCGGAAGCGGTGATACGGAAAAAATTGCTCTGGGTATTAAGTACGCTGTGGACGAAGGTAAGGCTGATGTCATCAACCTTAGTCTCGGCGGACCATATAGTAGAGTGATTGAGGAACAATTGAAGTATGCGGCATCAAAAAATGTGACCATAGTCGCTGCAAGCGGAAATGATGGGGCTGATATGTTAGATTACCCAGCTGCATCAAAACACTCCATTGCAGTAGGAGCATCGAACAGGCTCGATATCGTTTCCGACTTTTCAAGTTACGGAGAGGGATTGGATCTCGTTGCTCCTGGATCGGATATCCCAAGCTTGCTTCCGAACGGAAATGTCACTTATCTCAGCGGTACATCAATGGCTGCCCCTCATGTTGCGGCGGCTGCAGGATTATTGCTTTCAGTAAATAAGGACCTGAAACGGGAAGAAGTAAGAAGGATATTGACCGAAACAGCAGAGGATATTGCTGTTGAAGAGCCTGTGAGTCAACCGGATTACTATGATGACGATTTTCCAGTGAGAGTCTTGGAGCCTGGATATGATGAAGTTTCCGGGTGGGGCAGGCTGAATGTATGGAGTGCCTTTAATACGGTTGGCTTGAGACTTGCTGTTGATCCTTTAACAGACAATGATATGAATATATCAGGAAAAGCTGTGAAAGGAATGCCGCTTGAATTAATGGATGGCGAAACTTCTTTAGGAAAAGGCGTAGCGAAAGCGGACGAGAAATTCAGCTTTAAAATTACTCCCCAACAGGGGAATAAAGTTCTTCATCTTGTGGCAAATGACGGAGCTGCTTCTGTCAGGGTTTCAGTCAAGGAAACACCGGCTCCTGAAATCCCCATAGTAAAACCGGTAAGTGACAGTGATACAGTTGTGACAGGCCAAGCGGAAAAAGGGACGACTGTAGCTGTTAAATCAAAGAAGAAGTTGCTCGGCGAAGTCAAGGTCGATGCCAAAGGGCACTTTAAAGTGAAAATTGAGAAGCAAAAGGCCGGTACGCAACTTTTAATTACATCCACAAGTGTTTCCAAAAAAGTGAGCAAAACTGCGAAAGTTGTTGTCATTGATAAAACACCTCCGGCAAAGCCGAAAGTGAATTCGGTCGGTGACTCGGATCAGTTCGTCGGTGGTAAAACGGAACCCGGAGCGACCGTTATTGTGAAGCTTAAAGGAAAGACAATCGGAAAGAAAAAGGTCGATGCAAAGGGTACTTTTAAAGTCGCGATTAAGAAGCAAAAAGCGGGCACTGTTCTTTCGGTGACAGCGAAGGATGCCGCAGGAAATGAAAGCAAGGCAACTAAAGTGACGGTCAAGGATAAAACCCCGCCGGCGGTGCCCAAGGTAAACAAGGTGACAGATCGGGACAAATTTATTACCGGTAAAACAGAAAAGAATGCGGTTGTCTATGTAAAACATAAAGGGAAAACCCTTGGAAAGAAAAAGGCAGACGCAAAAGGCAAGTTCAAGGTGAAAATCAAGAAACAAAAAGCCGGAACCACGCTGTCTGTGACAGCAAAAGATGCAGCTGGAAATACAAGCAAAGCTGCAAAAATCAAGGTGAAAAATTATAAAAAGTAAAAGGTGATTCCTAAAACCCTCGGCTTGCCGGGGGTTTTAGTTGAATACTAGGCCTAATGCTTATAAATAAAGGAGGCGGCTATCATAAAAGTCGTAATTGCACCTGATTCGTTTAAAGGCAGCGTTACCGCTCTGGAGGCAACACTGTCGATTGAAAAAGGAATAAAAAGGGCTTTTCCGGATGCGGAAACAATCCGAGTTCCGTTGGCAGATGGCGGTGAAGGAACAATGGAAAACCTAGTGTCCGCCACAAGCGGAAAAAAGATTGCCGCCACAGTAACAGGACCGCTTGGAAAGCCAGTCGAAGCTTTTTACGGCGTGCTTGGCGATGGAAAAACATGCGTCATAGAAATGGCAATTGCTTCCGGTTTGGATCTCGTTCCAGAAATGGAACGAAATCCGCTTGTAACAACAACATATGGAACAGGTGAATTGATTAAAGCTGCTCTTGAAGCAGGCTATAGGAACTTCATCTTAGCTCTAGGCGGCTCTGCCACAAATGACGGCGGAGCCGGAATGCTACAGGCACTAGGGATAAAGCTTTTAGATGGAGAAAAAGAAGAAATCGGCTTTGGAGGCGGTGAACTGGCCCAGATTCATGAAATAGTCGTTGAAGGGCTAGACTTGCGTATAAAAGAAAGCTCCTTTGTCATTGCCTCGGACGTTGAAAATCCTCTTGTCGGGAAAAACGGTGCTTCGTTTGTTTTCGGCCCTCAAAAAGGAGCAACGGAAGAGATCGCCCAAAAGCTGGACTCCAACCTGACACATTGGGCAGACAAAGTGAAAGAAGTAACAGGGGTTAATTTGCACGATATGCCAGGTGCAGGAGCGGCAGGTGGTCTAGGAGGGGCTTTCCAGGCATTTTTCCCCGCTGTAACGGAAAAAGGTGCCGAGGTTGTTATAGGATACACGAAGCTGAAAGAAAAATTGACCTGTGCCGATCTTTTAATAACAGGCGAAGGTCAGGTCGACTTTCAAACAGCCTTTGGCAAAACGCCGAAGAGGGCTGCGCAGGCAGCAAAGGAACAGGGCGTTCCAACGATTATTATCGCTGGATCCGTCGGGAAAAATATTGAGGAGCTTTATCAGTACGGGGTGGTCAGTGTACATAGTATCATGACAAGGCCGATGGCGCTTGATGAAGCAATGGAATCAGCCTCTGAACTGCTTGAGCATACCGCTGAGCAGATTTGCCGAACATATTTTAAATAAATCTCCCTTCCATGTCATAGCACCTGCAGCATTTTTTGCATATAAAAATAATAAAATAAAGGCATATTAGCAATGCATTACGTTTAAGAATTGGGAAAGAAGGGTATGTATCAATCTAAAGAGAAAACCAAGCAAGAAATGGAGAGGGGGCACAACAGTGAGTACGATTTATTCTCACTCGGATGACCATATGCTAGTTGGAGAAACCAATTTAAAAATTAAATCTTTTGTTAAAGGGGATCCTTCACCTTTTCCCGATATCGATTATTCTCATTCATGTGTTTACGAACTAACCGATTTTACATTTAGAACCCCGTTAGAAAAAATGGATGTATTCAATCAGTTGCTTGAAATACCCCACCCTTGCGAAGTATGGATTTTGCCGGTTACGGAAGAGACGACAGCACTTTTGGAAGACATGCCAAAAGATGAAACTTATGAGAAGACAGCGGCGCTTTTTTCAATGCTGTCAAATGTAAAAGAAAAAATTGAAGCCGACCGAACATTTCTCATTACCCACAAAGACTATTGCAGCGACATCATTCAGTCGCTTGAAAAGCTGGGATTCACGGTCACTGAGAAAAAGAAGGAAGAATTAAAAACAATCGACTTATCATAATACAAAAAGCCGATCTATTGATCGGCTTTTTGCATGTTCCAAATTTCTTCAAATTCAATATAAAGTAACAGTGCTAGAAGATTTGGTTAGTTAGTTATTTGAATATAATGTAAGCTAAGCTATGTATCATTTAAAGAGGAAAAAAGGGGTATCCGGCTTGAAGATATATCATATGAATAACAGTCTGATCGTGAATGCGCCAATAGAGGAAGTGTGGGGCTTTTTTTCAAATCCCGGCAATCTGGCTGTTCTTACACCACCGAAACTTAAATTCAAATTTATGCAGGAGTCGCCTTCCCGTATGTTTCCCGGCCAACGGATTACCTATTGCCTGTCTCCATTTCCAGGCTTCCGAACTAGGTGGGAAGGCGAAATAACAGAAGTTATCGAACTTGAACGATTCATCGATGAACAGAGAAAAGGACCTTTCGCCTATTGGCGGCATAAGCATCTGTTTTATGAAAAAGCTATAGGGACAGAAGTACGTGACCACCTGAACTATGCTCTGCCGTTAGGCATGATTGGATCCGCCTTTCAGCCTTTTGTCCAAAGGAAAATGACGGAGATGTTTACATATAGGAATGAAAAGTTGAAAGAAATATTTTCGTAATAAGGGAGCGTGGGGACAAGTGCATGTTGTCATTGCCGGTGGAAGCGGGTTTGTCGGGCAGGTTTTGCAGGAAAAGCTGCTATCCGAAGAAAGCCGTGTGACTATTTTAACAAGAAACCCTGAAAATATCCGACAGACGGACAGGTTGAGGGCTGTCGAGTGGCTGAAGGAAAATAGCCACCCGGAAAAAGAGATGGGAAACGTGGATGCTATCGTCAACCTGGCCGGAGAATCAATAAACGGACTTCGCTGGACAAAGCAAAAGAAAGAACGAATCCTGCAAAGCAGGATGGAGGCAACAGGGGAAATCATAAAGCTGATTGACAAATTGGAGAGGAAGCCACAGGTGCTAATTAATGCTTCGGCTGTCGGATATTATGGAATGTCGGACACAGAAGTTTTTACGGAAAAAAGTCCTAGTGACGCTAACGATTTCCTGGCTGACACGGTACAAAAGTGGGAGCGAAAAGCGTCTGAAGCAAGCCGCTATGGCGTCAGGACAGTTTTTGCCCGTTTTGGGATCATCCTTGGCCGTGAAGGGGCACTCCCTCTGATGGCGCTTCCTTACAAAGTGGGAATCGGCGGAACGATTGGTACTGGAAGGCAATGGGTGTCATGGATTCATGTTGACGATGCTGCCAAGATGATCAAATTTGCCATCGACACTCATGCCATAGAAGGGCCGCTCAATGTCACCGCCCCGACGCCTGTAATGATGAAGGAGTTTGGCAAAGTGCTCGGCTCTGTTTTAAGAAAACCGCACTGGCTCCCTGTACCTGAAACTGCTTTGAAGGTGATTTTGGGCGAAATGAGCAGCATGATTATCCGGGGCCAACGCGTTCTTCCGGAAAAAGCCAAGGTGCATCATTATGAGTATCTTTTTCCTGAACTGGAAAGCGCACTTAAAGATATTTTTTTAAAGACAAAGATTACAAGTTCATGAAAAAATAGATTTATTATCCAAATTGTGCTACTATTTATCTATAAAAGTAGCATGACTAGAGGATGAAAAGATGAATTTGGAGAAAATGAATATTGGTGCAATGATCAAGTATCATCGCCAGCTGCGGAACATGACTCAGTCCGAGCTTTGTAATGGCATCTGCTCTGTTACCCATTTGAGCAAGTTTGAGAACTACAACAAAGAAGTGAATCAGGAAACTATAATGCTGCTGCTCGACCGTTTGGACATTTCGTTGGAATCAATTCAAAAAGCGACGAAGTCCATTGCTGCCGACCTCACTAAATTGCTCGATGCTGTCCTTTCTTATGATAAGAAACGGGCGACAGAATGCTTCAAACGTGTGGAAGAACAGCGTGAATACATTACATTCTCCAACTACATAGCACGCTACCACCTTTATGTATACCGTTACTTTTTGCTTGTCAACGACATTGAGAACGCCGAGAAGGAAAAGGAAATCCTCAGGCAAATTGCAAACTCGTTAAGTGCCCAGGAAAGGGAACTTTATGAGTATTTGAATGCGCTTTTGCAAATGTTCAAGGGAGAGTATAAGCCCTCTTTGGATGTATTGTTAAGACTCGAAGCCAATGATTTGCTGCCCTCAAATTGGAAAGCGGAGCTATATTATTTTATTGCTTTCAATTTTGGCAATCTGAAAGACAGCAGTAGCTGTGTAGCATATGGTCTCAACGCACTGGAAGAGTATTCAAGAACGTTCAACTATTTGAGGATATTGCATACTCAATTTTTGCTAGGCATAGCTTACACGGATTTAGGGCTTTACGATAATGCCGAGGAACAGTATCAATTTATCTTTAAAAACATGAATCTAATAAATGCTGAAGAACTGACTTCAGCCATGTATAACAACTATGCCCTGTTGTTGGAAAAGACGGGGAACATGGAAGAAGCCTTTGAGTATTATCTTCATTCCATGGAACATGCAAAAAGTGATATAGAATATTTGATGAGCCTGTGTAGTTACACCGAATTGTTGATAACTCAAGGGGAGAAGGAAAAAGCTCTTCGTAATATATCTAAAATATTGCGTGAAACAAAAACAAGTGCAACAAGGAAACAGCATTTAACTTTCAAGTATTATCAATACTTATTGAGGGATCAAAAGGATAAAGCGATGAGCTATTTGGAAGAAGAAGTCCTACCCTATTTAGATAAGCTCTTTTTTATTGAGGATTATAATAAATTTGCTTTATCCTTAGCTAAATATTATTCAGCAAAAAATACGGATAAAGCACTTTATTATTATAAAAAAATTGCAGAAAGGTGATGAACCATGAAAAAGCTTATTCTTACAGCAGGCGTTGCCTGGGTATTATACGCTGCTCCGATTTTTGGAGGCGGAATCACTCCGCAGTCACCGCCTATTTTCCCTCCATTGTAATTAGAATGCAAGACAGGGGAAGCTGCTCCATTTACGGGGCAGTTTTTATTTTTTTCTGCTATAATGATGTTGAATTAAATAATTATTTTTGTAGGGGAACCGGTGAAGCCGGTTGAGAAAGCTTTCGGGGAATTGCTGACCCTTTGAACCTGATCTGGCTCATACCAGCGAAGGGAACGTCAAACTATGAATGCCTTGGCGCCTGGGTTCAACTTCCCCGGCGCTTTTCTTTTAGTTAAAGAAGTATAAAATCATACCAAATTTTCTATTCAAATTAGGAAACGGTATGTCTAGCTCCGACGCACAGGAAGTGCTAGTGCAGGCGAAGCGACAGGACGTCGCTGCTTGAGCCTGCCAGGCGCCTAGCCCCTCGAGGTCACAAGCCTGCAAGGAAGCTGATTCAAGAAGAATGTGCTCCTGCGCCATAGATATTCGAGGAAGTTTTGTTCAGCTCGTCGCAAAGCTGCACGAAGCATATTCAAAGAAGTTTCACACGGTGTGATTGAAGTCAGTAGCTTCCCTGTGGTGGCTGAAGAACTACCTCCTCGGGAATCGTCTTGTGCTTGTCGGGGCTGATCAAGGCGCCTTGCGCTTTTCTAATATACATAACATCTAGGAGGACACTCAATGAAAAAGTGGTTGGCAAGTTTTGCTTTTATCTTATTACTATTGGCCGGATGCAGCGGGAATGCTGATGAGAAAAAGGATTCCGCTGAGAACGCTGAAAAAGAGGACGCCCTGAAAAAGGTATCTGTTGTCCTGGATTGGTCGCCGAATACGAACCACACAGGGTTATATGTTGCAAAGGATCAAGGTTATTTTAAAGATGAGGGGCTCGATGTGGAAATCATCCTACCGGGTGAAGCCGGTTCGGACCAGCTTGTAGCCTCAGGGAAGTCTGAATTTGGGGTCAGCTACCAGGAGAGCATAACTGAAGCGCGCGTACAGGATGTACCGCTTGTTTCCATTGGAGCAGTGATCCAGCATAACACGTCCGGGTTTGCATCTCCAGCTGAAAAGAACATTAAATCGCCGAAAGACTTTGAAGGAAAAGCTTACGGAGGCTGGGGAGCCCCGCTTGAAAAAGCGGTTTTGGGCTCTTTGATGGAGACTGAAGGAGCGGATGTGGAGAAGGTGGACATCGTTAATATGGGCGACTCCGACTTTTTTACAGCTGTAAAAAGAGACATTGATTTTGCTTGGATTTATTACGCGTGGACAGGCGTGGAAGCTGAGCTGCGCGGAGAAAAAATCAACATGGTTTACTTGACGGATTACACCGATAAGCTCGATTATTACACGCCGGTCATTTCGACGAGTGAAAAAATGATTGAGAATGATCCGGAGACGGTAAAAGCCTTCATGGCCGCGGTGACCAAAGGGTATCAATTTGCCATCGATGAACCCGAAAAGGCCGCTGATATTTTAATCACTGCTGTTCCTGATCTGGACCCTGAGCTTGTAAAGGCAAGCCAGAAATGGTTATCGCCGAAGTATCAGGATGATGCTCCGCGATGGGGAGAACAAAAAGCCGAAGTTTGGAAAAATTATATGGATTGGATGCTCGGAAAAGGATTGCTGGAAAAAGAGATCGATGTGGACAAAGCGTTCACCAATGAATTTTTACCTAAATAGGAGGGCTGAAAATGGCCAACTCACTGATTAGCATACAAATCATCCCGAAAACGAAAAACGGCGAAGATGTCATTCCATACGTGGATGAAGCGATCAAAGTGATTCAGGAAGCGGGCGTCAAGTATGAGGTGCATCCGTTGGAAACGACAATGGAAGGGGAATTCTCAGAATTGATGGAAGTCATCAGGAGAATGAATGAGCGGATGATTGAAATGGGGAGCAAAAACGTCATTTCGCAAGTGAAAATTTTATATCAGCCGGAAGGAATAACAATGGACCAGTTGACGGAGAAATACCAAAAATGAACTGGGTCATAAAAAAAGGATGGAGGCCGGCAGCGGTCCTCCTCCTTTTATTATGTATATGGGAATTAGCTGTAAAAATGCTCGATATTCCGGGATGGCTCCTACCGGCTCCTTCTTCTATAATAACGGAAGCTTTGGCTGGCTATGAGGGGCTTCTGCCGCATCTGCAGTCGACCACTGCTCTTGCGGCTGGCGGCTTTTTAATTGGCTGTTCCATCGGACTGCTGACTGCTGTCATTTTGCATTTGCTGCCAGGTGTGCAGGAATCTGTTTATCCGTTGTTGATTTTATCCCAAAACGTCCCGATCATCGTATTGGCTCCGCTTTTGGTCATTTGGTTCGGCTTCGGTCTGCTTCCAAAAATCATCGTCATTACGCTTGTCTGCTTTTTTCCGGTGACAGTGGCTGCGATGGACGGGTTTCGCAATGTCCCTTCTGATATGAAGCATTATATGCTTATGGCCGGCGCTTCCAAAACCCAGTTGTTTTCCAAGCTGGAGTGGCCGTACGCTCTTTCCTCGGTTTTTTCAGGCTTGAAAATTTCAGCGACGTACAGTGTGATGGGAGCGGTCATTTCAGAGTGGCTCGGAGCAAAAAACGGAATCGGCGTCTATATGACACTGGCTTCTTCCTCTTTCCGGACAGATCGGGTTTTTGTAGCCATAATTATCATTATGATCTTGAGCTTGCTGTTTTTTGCAATTATCGTGGCTATCGAAGCGAAGCTTGTTAAATGGAGAAGAAAGAAGGTTGGATAAATGAGTCATTTGGAAATCAGAAATTTGTCCATTAGCTTCGCTGGAAAAGAAGTATTGAAAGATATCCGCCTTACAGTTGAGGGAGGGGAATTTGTCACTATACTCGGGCCCTCCGGCAGCGGTAAAAGTACACTTTTTCATACCATTGGGGGTCTTTTGACACCTGATGAGGGTGGTGTCTTTTTGAGCGACCAGGAAATTACAGGAGAACGCGGACATATTAGCTATATGCCGCAGCAGCATTCCTTGTTTCCTTGGCGGACGATATTACAAAATGTGCTTCTGGGGCAGGAGCTGACCGGAAAAACTGATAAAGCCCGGGCATTGGAAATGATTGAAAAAGCCGGGCTGGCAGGCTATGAAAATGAACTGCCGGATGCTTTATCAGGCGGAATGAAGCAACGAGCCGCTTTTATTCGGGCATTATTAAGCCCGCAATCTCTCATTCTCCTGGATGAGCCGTTCTCAGCGCTTGATGATTTCACGAGGCAGGATATGCAGCAATGGCTTCAGTCCATCTGGATGGAGTATAAAAAGACGATTCTTTTCGTAACACACAATATTGAAGAGGCTCTTTTCCTGTCTGATCGGATCGTAGTCCTGTCAACGAAACCGGCAACTGTAGTCAAGGAATATAAGCTGCCTTTCGGTAGGCCACGAAAAAAGGAGCTGTTTTTTTCGAGAGAGTTTTTTGACTGGAAGCAGGAAATCAGCCGCTGGATTGTGAATGGCGGTGACTAAAATGAATCGAGTGATTGATTCCCACATTCATTTGGATTTGTACGAGCAAAAAGAAATTGAAGAGATCATGGCGGGGCTGAACTCTGCCGAGTGTACGGATTTGATCTCGGTATCTTTCCATTTGGATTCTTGTTTGCGTAATTTACAACTGGCCGAAACATATGATCAGGTGCATCCGGCATTCGGATTTCACCCGGAGCAGGAATTGCCTTCAGATGAAGAGCTTCAGGATTTATTTTCCTGGATGGAAAAATATCAGAAGCAAATGGTCGCTGTCGGGGAAGTGGGACTACCTTATTATTTGCGTACGGAAAAGGGAACCGGTTTTTCAATTGATGAGCACATTGACCTACTCGAACAATTCATTGTGAAGGCTAAGCAATGGGACAAGCCGGTCATTTTACATGCCGTGTACGATGATGCGCCGATCGCCTGTGATTTATTGGAAAAGCATGGAGTGGAAAAAGCGCATTTCCATTGGTTTAAAGGAGATTCAAAGACTGTGGGGCGGATGATTGAAAACGGATGGTTTATTTCCGTGACTCCTGATCTTATTTATGAGAAGGAAATCCAGGAGCTGGTAAAAAAGTACCCCCTCGGACAAATGATGGTGGAAACCGATGGACCGTGGCGTTTTGAAGGACCTTTTACAGGGAAAATGACGCAGCCAATAATGATCCATGATACAATTACCGCCATTACTTCGATAAAAAACTGCGGACGGGAAGAGGCGTATCGAACGCTGTATGACAACACCGCCAAATTCTATCGATTGAACATGTTTTAAACTCCCTTTTTAAGGAAAAAAGAAGAATAAAGAAGTGGAGGGAGTAAACATGGGATCTAAACCGACACAAAATAAGATAGACAGGGCGAAGGCCCTGGAAGAACGCAATGAGAAGGATAAAGCTTTTTACAAAGACAAAGTGAAGCAGGCGCAGCGTGATCAGCTGGTCATGCCAGTCGATGATATTTCTAACGAACTGGTGGAAAAAAGGGAAGAGTTTGAGGATGATAAGAAAGCTTCTTATGGACCGCGTAAAGATGAATAAAGTGTAAAAAGCTGACCGTTGAAGGTCAGCTTTTTTTAAAGCAGTTTTTATTGCAGAATCCTTATACGTATAGATGCGGAATTCCGCTCTTGTGCGCGTAAACAGGCATTATTCAAGTATGCCCTCGCAGCACAACTTGCGGTAACATTGTTCTTCAAAAGGTACGCTACCGATCGAGTTTGTTATCCACGGTCACTGACTCCCGTTTTTCACCCACTCTGCAACGGTCACAGTACGTTTCGCCTGATAGTTGACAGCATCCTTAACGTCCTCCACCATATTCCCGTCCTGGTCGACGGAGACGCTTGTCCCATAAGGGTTTCCTCCCGCGCCAAACAACACAGGGTCCGTGTAACCCGGAGCCGCTACGATAGCGCCCCAATGATACATCGTTGTATATAAAGATAAAATTGTTGCCTCTTGTCCGCCGTGAGGGTTCTGCGCAGAAGTCATGGCGCTGACAACTTTGTTCGCGAGTTTGCCTTTTGCCCAGAGGCCGCCCTGCAAATCAAGAAATTGCTTCATTTGGCTGGCAGGGTTGCCGAACCTGGTTGGAACGCTGAATATGATGGCATCCGCCCATTCCAAATCCTCAGATTTTGCTTCCGGGACATTCTTTGTCTTCTCTACGTGGGCTTTCCAGAGCGGATTGGACTCAATGGCCGACTGTGGGGCCAGTTCAGGCACCTTTAACACCCTTACCTCAGCACCTGCTTCTTTCGCTCCTTCTTCTGCCCATTTTGCCAATTGATGATTTGTTCCAGTTGAGCTGTAATAAATGACTGCGAGTTTAACGTTTGCCATTCCATCTCCTCCTAGAGCTTATTACAACTCTTGTTTTCCCTGCTGGGCAAAAATCAATCCTCTTAAAAGGAAGATGAATTAGAGATAGATTTTTTCATACGATTTAGCGGCTTCTACAACCTCGGTCCTGGTCAATTGGTGCCCGTTATGTTCCCAATGTACCGTCACATCGGCATGGGCCCCGGTAAGCAAGTCATAAAGATCCTTAGATTCTTCGGGCGGGCACATTGGGTCATTTTTACCAGCCGCTATAAAAACATGCCTGCCTGTCAGATCCGGAAGTTCAATTCCTCTTCTCGGCACCATCGGATGGTGTAAAATCGCTCCTTTTAATGAATCTTTATCATGAAACAATAAGCTTGCTGCAATGTTGGCGCCGTTTGAATATCCGATGGCTACAACATTATTCCGGTCAAATTCGTATTGTCCTGCTGCCTCATCCAAAAATTCGTTCAATTCATTTGTACGGAAAATTAAATCCTGTTCATCAAATACACCCTCTGCCAATCTACGGAAAAAACGGGGCATCCCATTTTCCAGGACATTACCGCGGACGCTCAATACCGAGGCGTCCTTGTCGATGATTTCTGCCAGAGGTAGGAGGTCGGATTCAGTTCCTCCTGTCCCGTGAAGTAAAAGCAAGGTCGGATTTGATAATTTCCCTTTTTTAAAAATATGCTTCATAGTTTTCTCCTTTCATTTCGGTCTTTCAATCTCAAAGATTTCTCCTACTTTTGCATAATTGTTCCCAGCCAAACGGCTCACTGCTCTCAAAGCATCAGGATCAATTTTTCCATCAAAATATATTTCTTCATCGAAATGGAATTGGACCACTTTGCCGATGATCAGATCGACGCCAGGCGTGTCGCCGTTACCTCCAAGTGCCACGGCTTGCTCCAATACGCATTCCATTCTCACTTTGGCTTCTTTTATCCCAGGAACTGAGACCATCCTGCTGTCTACCGTTGCCAATTGTGCAACGTCCAGCTCACTTTCATCAGGTGGAAGAGAGGCTGCTGTTTCATTGATCTTAGTCACGTTTTGTTCATCAACGATGTGAACGACGAATTCTTTCCGCTCTTGAATGTTGTGCGCGGTATCTTTGGGCATTCCGTTTTTCCGCTGGATTGCCAGCGAAATCATCGGCGGGTTGGAAGAGACGATGTTAAAGTAGCTGAACGGCGCACCGTTGATCGTGCCGTCTTTCGTTTGGCTTGTCACAAAAGCGATGGGTCTTGGAATAATGCTTCCAATCAGAAGTTTGTAATTATCCCTTTCACTGTTTTGAAATGGATCGATTGATATCATTACAATACCCTCCCCTTAATTCAGTTCCCTTACCTTAATTGGAATCAGGCTCTCCTCCAACCGCTGTCTATACATTTCATACTGCTGTGGAAGCATCAATTTTTCACCCATCGTCTCGAACGATTCATCGTGGGCGAATCCCGGCGGATCAGTCGCAATTTCAAAAAGGATATTTCCATGCTCTCTGAAATAGATGGCGTTAAAATAGTTCCTGTCTTGGACGGGCGTCACGCCATATCCATGGCTGGCGACGTATTTTTGCCAGTCCAGCTGATCGGCATCGTCTGCTGCACGCCAGGCGATATGGTGCACGGTGCCGACGCCCATTCTGCCGGGACCGCTCCGGGTTGATTTCAGGTCGATGACATTTCCAATATCGGCAGATGAGCGGAATCGGATCAATCCGCCTTCTTCCCCGACTTTTTCAAGACCCATGATATTTTCCAACAGTTCCGCCGTTTTCTCCGGACGCGAAGATAAAAGTGTTGCACCTCCAAACCCTTTGATGGCGACATCAGGATGGATCCCATCAAAAGCCCAAGTGTTTTTCTCTCCCGCTTCCCTTTCGACAATTTCCAGTTGAAGGCCGTGCGGATCAGTCAACGAGAGATAACTTTCTCCAAAGCGCTCGGATTTGGTAAAAGGCACTTGAAGCGTCTCCAGACGCTTTTCCCAGAATGGTATTGCGTCTAAAGGCACCGCATACGAAGTCACGCCTACTTGACCGTCACCGATTTTTCCCGGATACGCATCGGGCCATGGAAAAAATGTAATGATTGTACCGGGCCTTCCGCCTTCATTTCCGAAATACAGATGGTACGTGCCCGGGTCATCAAAGTTGACTGTTTTCTTGACCATTCTCAAACCCAGTACACCGGCGTAAAAATCCACGTTTTCCTGAGGATGTCCGACAATTGCTGTGATATGATGTATCCCTGCGGTTTTTTTCACAAGCTCATCTCCTTTAAATGCTTCCGGCTTTCTGTCCGATTTTCTTTAACATGCTGATTAATGATTCTTTATCTTTCTCGCCTAAATCGCCAAAAATCTTATCAATCAATTGTTGATGCACAGGAAAAACCTTTTCCATAAATGCGTTTCCCTGTTCCGTTAAAATCACATGGATTACCCTTCTATCTACTGGGCACGTTTTCCTTTCGAGCATGCCTTTTTTCTCCAACTTATCAATGACATATGTCATTGATCCGCTGGCAATCAAGACTTTGCTGCAAATTTGCTGGACCGTCAACTGTCCCTTGTGATAGAGAGCTTCCAAGACGGCAAATTCAGAAAGGTTGACATCGTAGTTGGCGACATCCTGTTTGACCTTTTCTTCAATCGACTTGGCGGCTTTCATCAGGACAACGAATGATTTTAAGCCCAAGTTTTCACCCATGTTGAAACCTCCACGAAGTTATTCTGAATTCAAACTATATGAATTGAGAATATTTTATATCGCCGAAAACTTATTGTCAAATAATAAAAGTTGAAAATTATTCCACTTATTGCATACCAACAGTAAAAAAGGTAATATAGTAGAGTCTCTATTATATTCGACATTATTCTTACTTTTTCAACATTTTGGAGGGGAACCAATTACTATGGAGAAAAAACTTTCTTTTTCATCATACTTTATTATTGGTGTGATGTTATTTGCGTTATTCTTTGGGGCAGGAAACCTTATTTTTCCAGCGTCGCTTGGACAGAATGCCGGAACAAATCTTTGGCCTGCTGTTATTGGATTTTTAATTACAGGAACTGGCTTGCCATTTCTTGGAATACTTGCCATGGGCTTTTCAGGAAGTCGCAATCTTCAGGAACTTGCGAGTAGGATCAATCCGATTTATGCAGTGATTTTTACATCGCTTCTTTATCTGACAATTGGACCTTTTTTCGCAACTCCGCGTACAGGAGCAGTGGCTTATGATATCGGGATTGCTCCTTTTGTCGGCGATGATTTTGCAAAAATCGGGCTGTTCATTTTCACTCTTGCGTTTTTCGGAATCACTGTCTGGCTTTCGCTGAATCCTTCAAAAATGGTAGACCGTGTCGGAAAGATTCTGTCACCGGGTATCATTATTCTTCTTGCTGTTTTACTTATAACAGTCATTGTCAAACCGATGGGCTCATTTGAAGCACCTCAGGAAGCGTATAGCAGCGGCGCATTCCTAAAAGGTTTTACAGAAGGATATAATACGATGGATGCTCTTGCATCACTCGTTTTCGGTATTATCGTCATCAATGCAATCCGCGCTTTAGGTGTTACTAGCAAAAAGGACATCCTGTCAGCAACAATGAAATCCGGTATTGTTGCAACACTATTTCTAAGTATCATCTACGTAGGTATCGCTTATTTGGGTGCGACCAGTACGGAGAAATTCGGCCTTTTTGATACAGGTGGACCTGTATTGAGTGGTGCATCTTCTTATTATTTTGGTACGTTCGGATTGATTATGCTTGCGGTAATTATCATCCTAGCTTGCTTAACTACAAGTATTGGATTGATCACGGCTTGCGGGGAATATTTCCATACTCTTTTTCCAAAAATCAGCTATAAAGCATTCGTTGTTTTCTTTTCGTTGTTGTCTTTTACAATCGCGAATTTCGGGTTGGCGAATATCATCAACTATTCGATTCCAGTGTTGATGTTCCTGTATCCTTTGGCAATTGTTCTAATGCTGCTTACATTCTTGTCACCATTGTTCAAGCATTCACGCCTGGTATATGTGGCTGCAACTGCAGTGACTTTCTGCATCAGCATCATCGACGGGCTAAAAACATTCTGTGCCTTGTTTGAAATCCCATATTGGGGCTGGATGGCTCCGATTGTTGATTTTTATGAAAGCAATCTTCCAATGTATGCTGAAGGCCTTGGCTGGCTAGTACCTGTCCTTCCAGTGATCGTTGTGACGGGAATTATTGGACGAGTGATTTCTAATAAACAAGAAGACTTGAAGGCGTCTGAAGTCTGATTTTATTAAAAAATTGACCAAATGGTCTTGACATCCATTTATGAAAAAGATATTATCATAAATAATTAAAACTTTACGGATAATTCCGGCTGTGACGAAGAGGAGTAGCTGTTTTTCAACACTTAAGAGAGCCAGTGGGTGGTGTGAACTGGTGTGTGGGAATGGTGAATGGACTTCCGAGCCTTCAAACTGAACTTTGCCGCAAGGCAGTCAGTAGGTTTAGACGTGCGAGTCTCAACGTTATAAGAGACGGGCAATAAGCGTATGTGCTTGCTGCCGGCAAAGTGAGCCGAATTTCGGCTAATAAAGGTGGTACCACGGGTTCCCTCGTCCTTTGGATGAGGGGCCCTTTATGTATTTATATAAAGAAAAGCGGCAGGCGCCTATAGGCGCTGAAGCTAGACGCAACATTAATTCGGATCACAAATTAGTAGCAATTAATAATTTTTATAACAACATAAACCAAATCGATGAATAAGAAGAGTACACATGGCACGTACGTTACAGAGAACCGGTGATGGTGGGAATCCGGTGCGGACCGCTTTGTGGAATGGGCTTATGAGAGGTTTCCTGAAGAGAAGTAGGGAAAGACGGTTTCCCCCGTTAAAGGGATAGGGTATCGGCCGGATAAGCTGGCGCTGTACCCGAAAGAGATGGAGATTTTCATGTCTTCAATAAGAGGTGGCACCGCGTACTTTCGCCCTCTATAAATGCACTTATGTGTATTTATAGGGGGCTTTTTGTATTTATAATTATCGCGCATAGGCAGGATGAAAAGCGACAGGCCGTCGCGCTTGCGCTTGAATAAAAAGGAGGAATTCAAATGAAATTTCAATTGCAAAAATTGATGGCTGGTGAAAATTTAAGCATAGAAGAAATGAGAGAAGCCGCCGGTTTTCTGTTTACTGGCGAAGCCACGGAAAGTGAAGCTGGAGCATTGCTCGGATTGTTGGCATTGAAAGGGGAGACTGCCGATGAAATTGCCGGCTTGGTTCAAGCCATTCGGGAAAGGTCGGTTCCCATTCGATCCATACAAGGCAGTGTCATGGATAATTGCGGCACAGGCGGAGACGGATCCAGAAGCTTCAATATCAGCACGACGTCAGCGTTTGTCATTGCAGGAGCCGGAATCAAAGTCGCAAAACATGGGAACAGAAGTGTTTCCAGTCAAACAGGCAGTGCAGATGTGTTGGAATATTTGGGAGTTGCCCTTGAATGTACACCAGAGGAAACAGAGGAATTGCTGGAAGAAAATAATATCGCCTTTTTGTTTGCGCCGTATATTCACCCTGGAATGAAACAGGTGATGAAGGTTAGAAAGGACCTGCGGGTTCCAACGATTTTTAACCTGATCGGCCCTTTGACCAATCCGATTGAACTCGATACTCAGCTGATGGGGATTTACCGCCGTGATAAATTGCAGCTGATGGGGAATGTCCTGGAAAGGCTAGGGCGCAAACGAGCTGTAATCGTCAACGGGGCAGGACATATGGATGAATTGTCACTTGCGGGTGAAAATCATCTCGTAATTCTGAATCAAGGGAATATACAATCCATCACCCTGACTCCGGAGCAAGTTGGCCTTCCAACGTATTCTCTTGAAGAAATCGCGGGCGGGGATGCCGAAAGAAATGCCAGCATCATGATGAGCATTTTGCGTGGCGACGACGGTCCGTTCCGTGATACGGTACTGCTTAACGCTGGCGTAGGAATTTTTGCAAACGGCAAGGCGGATACGATTCAGGAAGGGATTAAGTTGGCAAAAGAGAGCATCGATTCAGGAGCAGCTTTATCGAAATTGGAGTTTTTAATTAAAAAGAATGAGCGTTTAACGCGGGGAGTGGTATAAAATGACAATATTGGATCGCATCATTGCACAAAAAGAAATAGAAGTAAATGAATTGAAAGCTATATACGGCTTCAAACAGCAAAAGCCTGTGAAAAGAAAGTCTTTATATGAAAGTCTTCAACAATCCGATACGATGAGCGTGATTGCGGAAGTGAAGCGTGCTTCTCCATCAAAAGGGGACATCAACCAGAAGGTGGACCCGGTTGCACAAGCAAAGCAATATGAAATCGCGGGAGCCACGGCAATTTCAGTGCTGACGGACCGGCAGTTTTTCAACGGCTCGATGGCGGATTTATCGGCGGTGGCTTCAGCTGTTCCCGAACTGCCTTTGCTTTGCAAGGATTTCATGATTGACCGAATTCAAATTGACACGGCCGTCGATCATGGCGCAAGCATCATATTGCTCATTGCAGCGGCCTTGGAGGAGGAGCAGCTCAGAGATTTGTACGACTACGCCAAATCGCTTGAGTTGGATGTATTATTTGAAGTTCATAATGAGAAGGAAGCGGAAACGGCCCTACGGATCGGAGCGGATATCATCGGAATCAATAATCGCGACCTGAAAACTTTCAACGTCGATTTGGCAGTGACGGAGCGGGTGTCTGCTTTAATAAAAGATGAGAATATTGCGGTTGTCAGCGAAAGCGGTATTCGGACACGTGAAGATGTTGTTTTTGCCGAAGCCGCAGGAGCCAGGGCGGTGCTTGTGGGAGAAACATTGATGCGAACAGATGATATTACTGCAACGATGAATGAAATCCGCATTCCGCTTCGCAAGGCGGTGCGCTGATTGAAAGTAAAAATCTGCGGAATCACTACAAAAGAATCAGCACAGGCAGCGTGTGAAGCGGGTGCTGACATGCTGGGGTTCGTGTTTGCAGAAAGTACGAGGAAGATTACTCCAGAAGCTGCGCGGGAAATCGTGGATCAACTCCCACAGCATGTAGCGGCTGTCGGTGTTTTCGTAAACGAGACAGTCGAAAACATTGAGCAGATTGCTGAAACTGCTGGACTCGATTACATCCAGCTTCACGGGGACGAACCTCCGGAATTTTGTGGAAAGCTTTCGCGTCCTATTATCAAGGCTTTTACAATTAGAGAAAAAGATGACGCTGAAAAGTTGTTCAAATATGAATGTGACTATTACTTAGTGGATAGTCCGGGTATCCGTTACCGTGGAGGAAGCGGGATGCCGTTTGATTGGAGTCTTTTACAAAATCAAAACATCCCAAGGGGGAAAATGATCCTTGCGGGTGGCTTGAATGAAGCGAATGTAACAGAAGCTATCGATATGGTGCAGCCCTCCGGAGTGGATGTATCAAGCGGCGTGGAAACGGACGGACAAAAAGATTTAAAGAAAATATTTGCTTTTGTCAAAACGGCAAAACAATTATAACAAGGGAGAGAAATGGCTATGGCTACCAATATTTTACCAGATAAAAAAGGCCGTTATGGACAATTTGGCGGACGTTTCGTCCCAGAAACATTAATGCCAGCAGTATTGGAATTGGAAAAGGAGTATAAAAAGGCGGTAACTGACCCCGAATTCGCCGAACAGATGGACTATTACTTAAAACAATATATCGGCAGAGAAACACCTTTATATTTTGCCGAGAATTTAACGAAGCAGTTGGGCGGAGCCAAAATCTATTTGAAGCGCGAAGATCTGAACCATACTGGCGCCCATAAAATCAATAATACAATCGGCCAGGCTTTACTGACGCAGAGGATGGGTAAGAAAAAAGTTGTTGCGGAAACAGGAGCCGGCCAGCATGGGGTGGCAACGGCTACAGTCTGCGCATTGCTTGGTTTGGAATGCATCGTATTCATGGGAGAAGAAGACATCAGACGCCAGCAGCTGAATGTTTTCCGGATGGAACTGCTTGGTGCTGAAGTAAGAGGCGTCTCTCAAGGAAACGGGACATTAAAAGATGCGGTGAACGAAGCGCTGCGCTACTGGGTCGCAAATGTAGAGGATACCCACTACATTTTGGGTTCAGTCGTTGGTCCGCATCCGTTTCCGCAAATCGTCCGCGATTTCCAAAGCATCATTGGAAACGAGACAAAAAAGCAGATGATCGAGCAGGAAGGGAAACTCCCTGATGCAGTCGTTGCCTGTGTTGGCGGCGGAAGCAATGCGATGGGGATGTTTTATCCGTTTGTAGAGGATAAGGAAGTGAAGATATACGGTGTTGAGGCGGCAGGATCCGGAATTGGAACAGGCAAGCATTCGGCAACACTGACGGATGGAAGAGCGGGAGTTTTACACGGCACGTTAACGTATTTACTGCAGGACGAAGCGGGGCAAATTCAGGGAGCGCATTCCATTTCTGCTGGATTGGATTATCCGGGAGTAGGTCCGGAACATGCTTATTTAAAGGACTCTGGGCGTGTTATTTACACGTCTGCGACAGACGAAGAGGCTCTGGAAGCCTTTCAGTATTTATCCAAAACAGAAGGGATCATTCCTGCGCTTGAAAGTTCTCATGCAGTGGCTTATGCAGTTAAATTGGCAAAAGAGATGAAGCCGGAGGAAACATTGGTCATTTGCTTGTCAGGAAGAGGCGACAAGGATGTTGAAACTGTAAGAGCAGCGTTGGGAGGCGGATTGAATGGGTAAAGAACGGGTCGTTGAGGCAATACGCAGCGTGTTGGATCGGGGAAATAAAGCTTTTGTTCCTTACATCATGGCGGGAGACGGTGGTCTTGAAAAATTACCGGAGCAAATTTCATTCTTAGAAAAAAGCGGGGCGACAGTCGTTGAACTGGGAATTCCGTTTTCCGACCCGGTCGCCGACGGCCCCGTCATACAGGAAGCTGGAATCCGAGCGCTGGCCAATGGAACTACATTGGAAGCCGTGCTGGAGACAGTAAAGGGAACGAAGGAGACACGCACCATTCCAATCGTGTTAATGACATATTTCAACCTTATTTTCGCCTATGGCATCGAACGGTTTGCAGCGGACTGTGCAACGTCCGGCGTTGACGGCGTCATTATTCCTGATCTTCCGTTGGAAGAAGAGGAATTGGCTGTTCCGGCACTTTCCGAGCATAATATCGCATTGATCCGACTTGCTGCCCCGACAAGTCCTCGAAGCAGACTGGAGGAAGTCGCAAAACGGACAGAAGGCTTCCTTTATGCGGTGACTGTCAAAGGGACGACAGGAGCCCGATCCGAATATGAAGAAGGAGTCGCGGGATATTTGGAGGAGCTGAAATCTTTATCATCCACTCCGGTATTGGCAGGCTTTGGCGTATCGTCTCCGGAACAAGTGAAGACATTGGCGCAGCATTGCGACGGCGTCATTGTCGGAAGTAAAATCGTCCAGTCGCTTGCGGAAGGAAAACTGGATGACATCACAGAGCTTATTAGCGCAGCGAAACAGGCAGAGCCGAAAACCGTTTAAAAAAGATGCTTTATTCTCTGGAAAACGGGTAAATAGGGGGAAAGGGAATAAAGGAGGAAACCTCTTATGGGTAAAACCAGAAAAATGAACCCTTATTTACTGTTGGGACTCGGCGTGGCCGGAGCTTTCTTATCGTCTAAGGAAAACCGTGACAAAGCAATGGAAATGGTAGAAAAAGTAAAACACAAGGCGATGGATCTTTGGGGAAATACAAGCAATCCGGACCCAGATCTTTTGGAAAAGGCCGGACGTCCCGATCCTCATGATTTGGAAGATGCTAAAATGGTTGGGGAAGGCGCGCAATATAGCGTTGACTATTACAACAAACAAGTACAATCAACAAAATGAAGACGAGGTCAGTCAATTTAGTAAATTGACTGGCTTTTTTTGTAATTGCCCAGTAATATCCTCGCATAAAAATCAATGTATAGTCATTTTTTTATCAAAGATTTTTAATGGAAAGTGATACAATATTCATAGAAAGGAATGAAGTTTTGTCTATGAAAACCGATAAAAAAATCTGTATATGAAAAAGATGAAAAGTAAATTATTCAAATTTGTTCTGTTTATTGCATTCATTTGGTTATTTTTATATGGAAACAATCATTGGCTGCAAGTATCCTCCTATGAAATAACTTCTGACAGAATCCCGAGCGCATTTGACGGTCTTGTCATCGTGCAGCTTTCGGACTTGCATGATGCCGAATTTGGCGAGAATCAGGTGAGGTTGGCAAAAAAAGTAAAAGACCTCAATCCCGACCTTATTTTTCTTACAGGAGACCTGATTGACAGCAACAGGTACGACCTGGAAAGAAGCCTGAATCTTGTACGGCAATTGGTGAAGATGACAGATGTTTATTATGTAACAGGAAACCATGAAGTTGCTGTCAACCGCGTGGACGAAATCACAGGTTCCCTTCGGGCATTGGGTGTTCATGTATTGAATAATGAGACAAACATCCTGGAGCGGGAGGGTGAACAGTTGGTGATTGCAGGGATTGAGGACCCATTAATGAATCCGCTGGAGCTGCCTGAAAAAACTGTCGCACAGTCGATCGATCGCGCATTGGATGGTATATCTGATCAAAATTATCGCCTGCTTCTTTCTCATCGCTCCGAGGTGCTTGATGTTTATGTTGACCAACAGGTTGATTTAATATTTACGGGGCATGCTCACGGAGGGCAAGTCCGGATTCCGGGAATCGGAGGCCTTATCGCACCTGGCCAGGGATGGTTTCCGAGATATACTGCAGGGGTCCATACAAGGGGGATCACTACTATAGCAGTGAGTCGGGGACTAGGTAACAGCGTCATCCCATACAGGGTTTTTAACCGTCCTGAAATTGTTGCGGTGACGCTTAGAAAAGAATAGGAATAAAAAAGCAATAGTCATGGCATCCTTTTCATTAAAGGGGGCCTTTTTATGTTGAATCTCATTATGAAATTGATTATTTGCCCAATCGTTGTAAGCATCGCGGGAAACATGCTGGCGAGCGTGAACTTTTCACATGCCTACCAGCCGATCATCATTGGCGTTACATTGGCTGTCGCCGGGCATCTGCTTGAATGGGCATTGCTGTCCAGAAACACATTTTGGTTCAGTACAATTACTGATTTTGTAGCTTCTACCCTCATCATTTACATTTTGGGTTACTTCTTTTATACGGCGCAGGTAACGCTTTTCGGAGCAGTAGTCACTGCATTGCTGCTGACTCTAGTAGAGTTTTTCGTCCACATGTGGCTGATCCGGTCAGGGCGGGCCAGAAAGGAAATGAAATTGGGATAAGAAGAGTGGTAGGCGCGCAGCCTTAGTCCACAAGCACAAGACGAATATTGATTAGGGAGCTTTTGGCCACGACAGCAAAGCTGCTGACATCAACACTTTATGCGAAGTGTCAGCAAATAAATTCCATGCAGCTTTGCAACGAGGGATACAACATTAGCTGTGCCGCAGGAGCATCTTTTTCATGAGTAAGCTAAGCTTCCTCGTGGCTTGTGACCTCGAGTCCAAAATTTACTCTAGATTTGTCTTCTTTTAAGAAAAGAGGCGGGGTAGTCCATCCTAGAAGCACTCAGCCCGCCTTTATATTTTTTGTACAGCATCTTCCACAGGAGTGTCCCCTGAGCTTAGTTCAACCGTTTTGTTCCTAACATGGTCGGACTCGAGGGAGGCGGAAATCACTTTTGCCAGATCTGCGCAAGAAATGGTTGGATCATCAATCCAATGAATATTCTCCTTGAGGTTCACTTTTCCCGAGGGTTCTTTATGGGCAATCTCCCCGGCCCTAATGATCGTAAAGTTTATTCCAGAGTTTTTTAAATAATCCTCCGCTACCCGTTTCATATATAAATAATCTTCAATGGAGCCCTGCGGATCATCCGCCCCCATCGCACTGAGAAGAATGAAGCTTTTCACGCCGCTGCGGACAGATGCATCAATCAGCGTTTTCGTATCGTTTAATACGGAGTCGATCACCCTACGGTCATTCGATTTAACATCACAACCGCCTGCATATACCACTGCATCCATTTCGGCGATCAAAGAGTCCGAAGGCTTGATTGCAATTCTTTCCTCGTTTATATGATCGAAAGCGCCCTTTAACTCTTCATTCTTAATGACGGCATAAATTTCGTGATCTGTATTGTCAGCTAAAAAGTCTGCAAGACAGCGCCCGGTATGTTCACAAGCTCCGGCAATCAATACATTCATGGACAACGCTCCTTTTCCATAGTGTTAAATATTATTTTTCCTGTTTTAAGGTAGAATAAACAACCCCTCACCATTTCATTGAGCCGCAAGTAATTGTATGATAGTAGGAAATGGACGAGGGAGTGGAAAGCCGTGTGCGGACGATACAGCTTGTTTGCAAATAGAAATGAGCTTGTTGACAGATTTCAAATCATCAACGGGGAGGATCTGGAATGGATAGAGCGGTTCAATATAGCCCCGAGCCAAAATGTTCTCGCCATAGTAAAAGATGAACATGGAAACAGGGCAGGGTTTCTTAAGTGGGGACTTGTTCCTTCCTGGGCGAATGATCCAAAAATCGGCTTTAAAATGATTAATGCAAGAGCTGAAACAGCGGATCAAAAGCCTAGTTTTAAAAGGCTCCTGAAAAGGCGGAGGTGTCTTATTGCAGCCGACGGTTTCTACGAATGGATAAAGCAAAAGGACAATGTCCGGAAACCTTACCGATTTGAATTGAAGACACAAGAGCCTTTTGCTTTCGCCGGTCTTTGGGACAGGTGGGAGAGTGAAGATGAAGTCATTCATTCCTGTACAATCATTACAACGGAAGCGAACGATCTCGTGAAGGAAGTTCATGACCGGATGCCGGTGATTCTGACGAAAGACGCGGAAGAAATATGGCTCGATCGTTCCGTTGAAGATACAGAAAGGTTGAAAGGGATTTTGCTGCCTTACGATATGGAAAAAATGGCTGCCTACCCTGTGTCCACGCTTGTAAACAGTCCGAAAAACGATACGAGAGAAATACTTAATTCTAAATAAAGTCCCCTGATTTTTGGAGGGGGCTTTTTTCTGTGCCAAAAGCCCTCGCAATTTGTGAAAAAGGTAGATGAATAGTCGTATGTCTTTACTTGAAACGACAAAGATTACGAGAGGAAAGAACTATTTTAAAATAATTTAGAATTTTCTAATGAAATGTGGTATCAATAGTCTTATAATAAGGTTGATTTAACAAAAGACGGGAGGTTCGTTTAAATGGTCATGAAGAAAAAGCGAAGGAGCTCCTTTGTTATTTTGACAACTTTTGTTATGCTCGGCTTTACTTTTTCAGCATCAGGGAATGATTTTCAAGTGTCGGCTGCTGATGAAAAAGCAGAACCTATTGCTGAAGAAGAGTCCGTTTCCACTGTTCAGCTTAATGTTCCTAACCAGCAGGCCATGGAAAAATTGATGCAGCTTGATATCGACCTGGCACACCGGGTCCTTGAGCATGACGGCGCGTGGGAAGTGGATGCAGTAGTGACACCTTCGGAGATTGCGATGTTGAAAGTTCATGGGATTACGGTGAAAGACACACTGTTGACAGAAAAACAGTGGAATCAACGGGTAGCGGAAAGGGAAAGGGCCATTCAGCAACAGTCGGCTATTGCTGCGGCTGAGGATCAATTGAAAGTTTTGCGTGCCAACCATTTTACTAATCAATCAGGGACGTTTCTTTATCTCGAAGTGAAATCAAGTGCGGGTTCGACTGCAAGTACTGCTTTAAGAGCGGAATGGACGGAGAATGGAGAGCAGAAGTCCGCGGCTATGTCCCGCAAGGTGGACTATGGAGAGTATTTATATCACTTTCTTCTTTTGCCTATCGAGGCAAAGCCTGACACGGTAAAGATTACAAGTAATCTCGGTGGTTCGGCAAGTGCCGATATTACAGAGTGGCTTGGAGCGGACAAGCCCGGCAATCCAAAGAAGCACTATGTGACAAACTTTGTCGATCATTATATGGATCCGACCGAAGTGGATGAGCGCATCGAACAATTAGCCAAAGAGTTTCCTGATCTCGTGGAAATTATAGAAATGCCAAACAAAACAAATGGATATAGACGTCATGCCCAAGCGACAATGGGAGGTTTTACAAATACCGCAGTTGTTGTTACATCGAAATCGTGGGGCCACGAAGGTGGAAATGATATTTCCGTAGAATTCAAGAATCCAGGAAAGAACAGCTCACCGCTCGACGTATCTGTCAATGGAACCAACATTGTTGTTGAGCTGGCAACAAACGCCTCGGGAAGTACAACAAGCACAGCAGCACAGGTTGTATCGGCGTTGAATTCAAAAGCTGGGAATCTTGTATCTGCGACAACCTACCGCGGGAACGCCGGAGCGGGAGTTGTAACTCCGGTCAATGCCAAATTAACGGATAACTTGAGTGCACCTGACCATATTTCCAGGGATCCTAATACAGTAAAAGCGATTCGGATCGGAAAGCATAGAGACGGTTCCAAACCTGGAGTACTGGGATATTCGCAGGAACACGCACGCGAGTGGGTCACACCGCTTGTTACCATTGAAACTGCTGAGCGTCTGCTAAGAAACTACGCTCAAGACGGGGAAACGAAGCGTTTGGTCAATAATCTCGACATCTTTTTAATCCCATCGGTAAACCCGGACGGCGGACATTACAGTTTCTATGATTACAATATGCAACGGAAGAATATGACGAACCACTGTGGTCCGACACAATCAGATTCGGGCTACCGTGACAGCTGGGGAGTCGACTTGAACCGCAACCATTCGGTAGGTTCCATGTTTGATGGATTTGTTGGAGCATCGGCCAGCTGTACAAGCAGTACTTTTGCCGGTCCTTCAGAGAATTCAGAGCCTGAAGCTAAAAACATTGTCTGGCTGGCAGACCAATATCCAAACCTGGCGTTCGGTATGAACATTCACTCGTACGGAGGATATTTCATGTGGTCACCGGGAGCGTATGACCCGCAGCGGAAGACGCTACCGCGTCCAACTGCAGGGGAAGAATCGTTTTACTGGGCAGCATCCACGCATATTTTAAATAAAATTCAGGACCACCGTGGAACGGTAATTTTACCAAGCAGAACTGGCCCAATTCCGGACGTACTTTATTCTGCGGCAGGAAACTCTGCGGACTATCTATGGTATGAAAAAGGGATCTATACATGGAACTTTGAAGTAGGCGCTGATCTCTGGAATGCAAGCACAAATAGATGGCAGGCAGTTGGATTCCAGCCAACTTATGCAGAGGGGCATGAAGAAGCGATGGAGTTTGCCAACGGTTTGATTGCTTTGATGGAAGTGGCCTACAATCATGCAAAAGACAAGCAGCCGCCGAAATCCAAAGCAGTTCCAGGGAAAGGAACTTTTGACGGACCAGTTGATGTAACATTTGAGCTCAGCGAACCGGCCACAGTGTACTATACATTGGACGGCAGCAAGCCGACCTTCGAGTCCGAGAAAATTCAGCTGAGCGGAACAAGGGAAGGCGCTGAGAGCATCCGTGTAACGGAGTCAACAACGATTAACTACTTTGCAGTAGACCCAGCTGGAAATATTGAGAAGAATTACAACCCATTGGGGAATGGCAACAACTTTAATTCAGCTAAAATAACAATTAAATAAAAGTGAAAAAGCAAGGGAGCCTCTTTGAAGTAGGCGTACCCTTGCTTTTTTAGGTTCTTCATCAAAATCATTTAATTTCAAACAAAGACCATATGCTCTTTTCGATCAAAACTTCAGGGTGAAGTCGGGCCAAAAAATCCTTCATAAAAGTAGGCTCATCTTCAACTCAGTCTGGACAAGTTCCAGACTACTGGGGCTTTTTTATTTTTTGTTCCAAATTTTACATTTTCATTGCATTCCAATTTCAAGCAAATATGTGTGTTTCCATTAAAAACAGCCGGGTATACATTAAAACGAACAACAAAAAGTCAACCCAAAGGAGGAACACATTCATGAATAAAAAAATCATAGGTGTATTTCACTCAGAAGAAGATGCTATCCGGAAGGTTGAAGAATTGGAAACGCAAGGCTGTGACGTAAGTGATATATATGCAGTGGCAAAAGATGAAGATGATATATCAATGGTACGCGGAAGAACGAATATTGATGTGAGGTCGACAGGCGGAAACTGGTTTGATCGCTTTGTCGGATTCCTTACAGGAGAAGAGCCGGTAAGAGAAGCATTGCACAATGTCGGACTAACGGGGCCGGAAATGGATGAATATTACCATGAGATCGATGATGGCGGAATCCTACTTTATGTAGACAAGGAGTATGACAGTATGTACGGTTCAACCATCCGTAATATGGATGAAGACCCGACGGATGTGCATAATGTTGACTCCGAGATGCATACAGAAGCCAACTTTTTTCCTCATACAGAATTGGACACAAGCCATCAGGCAGATCGATTGCACAATGATGTCGAGACTTCTGACGAAGCACGCATGAAACTCCATGAAGAAAAGCTTCGCGTGGATAAAGAAGAAGTGGAAACAGGTGAAGTAAGGGTCCGTAAACATGTCGTGGAAGAAGAGCAATCTGTCGATGTCCCGGTAAGCCGTGAAGAAATATATATCGAACGACGGCCTGTGGATGAAACGGAGGCAATGAATGAAGCTTCCGCTGCCTTTGATGATGATGGACAGAACATCCGTATACCGTTGAGGGAAGAGCGAGTTGAAGTAACGAAGAAGCCTGTCGTCAATGAGGAACTCATCATCGGCAAGAAAACAGTTGACGATACCGAAACGATCAGCGAAACCATTCGCCGTGAAGAGGCGGATATTGACGGGGCGGATGAAATGTATGGCCAAGTCGACAATCAGGCTTCGATGAATGCCGATTTAAAACAAAATCAAAACATCGAAAACACAAGTCAAGATTCCAGAATAGATGTAAATCAACCATTGAATGAGACATTGAATGGGACAAGCAATAATCTGATGGGCCTTCATGATGAGGAGCAGGCTCGAATGAATAAGCTGGATGAAGAACTTGAAAAAAGAAGAGCTGAAATGCAAGCTAAAAATTACAACCCGTACTCTGAAGAAAACAGGAACGATAACTTATAAGAAGAAAGTGGAAAAAAGAGCGGACCTCCACAGGTCCGCTCTTTTTCACTCGACAATATTCGAGAAATTCCGGGAAGTGACAAGCACCTACATTTCCGATTTAATTTTTTCCAAAAGCACCTGGCAGCCCTCACTCACTAAATCGTACGTTTCCTGAAAATCCCCGGTGTAATATGGATCTGGAACGTCCTTTTTTGCTTCTGTCAGATCAAGGAGCCGGATGATTTTCGGGGCTTCAGGCTTGCCCGTCATCTCATAAATATTCCGGATGTTCGATTCGTCCATTCCTACAATGTAGTCATATTCATCAAAATCTTTTTCTGAAAATTGCCTAGCGACAAGGCCTTCTGTGCTGATATTATATTCTGCCAGCTTTTTCAGCGTACCTTTATGCGGCGGGTTCCCGATATGCCACGAACCTGTTCCGGCAGAATCAACAGAAATTTTACCGCTAAACCCTTCTTTTTCAATCAAGTCTCTCATGATCGCCTCAGCCATCGGCGACCGGCAAATATTACCCAAGCAGACAAATAATACTTTAACCATATCAACGTCTCCCCATAATTTGCTTCTAGTCATAATTTATCTGATATAGTAGCATATAGGGATGGCAAAGTGAATCAAACTGCTTAAATTATATTGATTTATGAGAATTGTCGATTATAATTAAGGTTGGTAGATTTAGAAGATTTAACCAATACAAAGGGGAAAAATGTATGTCCAGACATAAACCGAAAAAGAAATCAAGAGTTTTGAGAATTTTCCTGATTATTGCACTTCTTTTAGTTGTAGTCGTGGCAGGATTTGGGTTTGCGATCTATCATAGCATTAATAAAGCTGCTAAAAATATGCACAGCCCGCTTGACCGGACACCCGAAGTAGCAAGGCCGGCTGATCTGTCACTTAATAAAAAAGAGCCATTTTCAGTCCTTATGCTAGGGGTGGATGAACGTCCTGGCGACCGTGGCCGATCCGACTCCATCATCGTGATGACAGTCAATCCGCAAAAACAATCGATTGACATGCTCAGCATTCCGAGGGATACAAGGGTAGAGATTGTCGGCAAAGGCATTGACGATAAGATCAACCACGCGTATGCTTTCGGCGGTGTTGAAATGTCCATGAATACAATTGAAAAATTCCTTGATATTCCAATTGATTATTATATTAAAATCAATATGGAAGGCTTCAAGGAAATCGTGGATGCAGTCGGCGGTGTCGATGTAAATAATGATATCGACTTTTCAGTCGGCAATAAACATTTCAATCAAGGTCCAATCTCTTTGAACGGCGCAGACGCCTTGGCGTACGCACGGATGCGTTACGATGACCCACGCGGGGATTTCGGCCGCCAGCTTCGCCAACGCCAAGTGATCCAAGGGGTAATTAACAAAGGTGCCAACATTTCTGCGCTTTGGAAATACGACGATGTGCTAAAAGCACTTGGAAAAAATGTGGAAACAAACCTCTCACTGGATGAAATGGTGGAGATTCAAAAGAATTATAAAGAGGCGCGCCATAATATCGACCAATATCAAATTGAAGGACAAGGTTCTATGATCAATAATGTCTGGTACTATATCGTTCCCCAAGAGGAAAGGGAAAGAGTCCAGGGCGTGTTGAGGGAACATCTTAATATGTAATAAAAACAATGAAAAGGCGGGACTGCCTATGCAAAATAGGGTCCCGCCTTTATTATTTCGGACATTCAGAAGATAGTGTGGAAAGGGACCTTGAAATACCAAATCCTACATACTTTATGCTTTGTGGGATTATTATTCGTCATTTGAAAAGTCCATGGTGCCCGAGAAAGCGGGAAAAACATTGTTAGGGTAACTATGAGTGGTTCATAGTTACCGAACTAGCAGAAAGCTCGTTGTCATGGTCACTATGAAGAATTCATGGCGACCAGGCAAGTGAAAAAACCGTTACCGTGGTCACTATGATGAGGAGACTGTCCAAGCAAAAATTAAGTAACTTTAAGGTGCATGTATTTCCCAAGTTAAAGGAATTGAACGCACACAGAAAAGCCAGCTTTATCAAAAGCCTGAGATACTATTCGTTTTTGAATCAAGTCTCTAAGATTTTACCGCACGATTGTCCGATATCCAGTATTCCAAAAAAAGAGGTTATTTTATGAAAAAAAGTCATCTCTGGCTCATTGCAGCGGTTGCCTGGGCCACGGCAATTTTTATCGCCACCCAATCCCCGTCTTCGACCGGCGGGAATACCCAATTTTTAATAGAGAAATTCTTAAGGCTGACACCAGAGCAGGCTGCCCTAATCAATTTGGCATTTCGCAAGTTCGTGCATCTTGCTGCGTTCGGCTTGCTGGCCTTCCTTCTTTATAACAGCTTTGAAAAAAGAAAATATTTTTTGGCCTGGTTCATTACAACCATTTATGCGGCAACGGACGAAATCCACCAATCCTTCGTTTCTGACCGGACCGCTTCCATATGGGATGTCTGCCTGGATTCGCTCGGAGCCCTAATTGTTTTGGGCTTGATCAAAGCATTAAATCAACGCTCTTACAAAAAGGCCTAGCATGTGGGCATAGATTTCCTCAAACTGTGACAAAGGAAGTGGGTTTTGGCCAATGCCCAACTCAATAGTAAAGCCCGACTTTCTGAAATCCTGGATAAACCAATCTTTGTATCCGGCATAGCTGTCAATATAGCGGACGGCCTCATATCCGCTGAGCCTGGCAAAGTCACTTGCAATAATTTGGGATTCCGGCGGTTCCAGCCCTTCATAGCCCCAATATATTTCTTGCCCTTGCGTATGAAGGGCGAGCAGCCGGTCATATTTTTCGGTTCTGGCCAATTCCGCCATCGTCTTCGTTTCAGGCTCGGAAATCGGGGTATAGCCTGGAAAGTCGCGAGGCCCGGGTTCTTTGGGCTTTCTTTCTTTTTCAAACTCCCAATTCGCGGGGAACTGTTTATTTAAATCTACCCCACGTATATTCGATTTCCAGCCTGAAAAGTCACGGCTTCCTTTATTAAGCCGGACGAGGTTCTCCTCCCTTTCAGGCGGAGGACCGTTCAGCACAAGATTGACACCGTCCGGATTCACCATGGGAATGGCAAACAACCGACTGGCTGTATACATCGTTAAAGCGGGTATGCCTTTGATCATCAATCCATTTGTCAAAGCAACCATATAGTCATTTAAAAATCTCATGAAAATTGCTGTGGTAATCCATTCATTTGCATGAAAGGAAGCGTTGATTTGAACTTTTCTTCCTAGCCGTCCGATCTGCATTTCATATAGTGGATGGCCAAGGACACTTTTTCCCGCTTCCCGACGTCCGATAAATGGATAGATGGCTAAAAGTTTGTTCATGTCACGGGTCATTTTTTGAAAATCATACGGTTCATTTCCATTGATCACCCTAGACATGACTCTCACTGGGATATGGATTAACTGGCCAATAGCCAGTTCATTCGGATTGATATTTTGATTTAAAAGCAATAGGGCGTCAATATCAACATTACGGCTATGTGCAATTTTCCAAAAAGTGTCACCTTGCTGAATAGTATAAGCCCCTATTCGAAATCCGGGAATTTGAATCGTCTGCCCAACTTGAAGGGCGTTTGGATTGGCTAGATTCGTATTGGAATCGAGGATTAAAATGAATGGAATATGAAATAACAGGCTGTAATGCCAAAGTGTATCCCCTGACCGTACTTTGACTTCCATGGCCGTCCCCCCAAATTGTCTTTATCCTGTCCAGCTTCAGCGCCTAGCCCTTCGATGTCATAGGTAGATTCGGAAAAAATGTACTTTTTCATTATAATTTTTTAGAGGACGTTTTGTTCAGCATGTCGCAAAGCTGCTTGAAGCATACTAAAGGGGCATCGCATGATGTGATTGAATTCAGCTGCTAGGCTGAAAAGCTGCCTCCATGGGAATCGGCTTATTTGCCCGGGCTGAACAAGGTGCTGCCGCATTTCTTAAGTGATTAAGAAAGAAAAAAGTTAAACGATAATGTTATTTGTCCAGCTCCCGGCGCCTTCCCCATTTCTTATAATTAGTTGTATGTTCATAACAGATAAATATGATGATAGAATAAAAGGAAAAGACCGCCAGGAAAGTAGTGATTTATAATATGCTTGGAGCGATTGAAGCCGGAGGGACCAAGTTCGTCTGCGCTATAGGGACCGAGGATGGGAAACTGATCAAACGTTTGGAATTTCCGACGGAAATACCGGAAAAAACAATCCCGCGGGTAATTGAATTTTTTCGTGCGCATCAGATCTCTGCTCTTGGAATCGGAAGCTTCGGTCCTCTTGATTTGAATAAAAGCAGCGATACATTTGGATATATTACATCGACACCGAAACCTGGATGGGTCAACTTTCCATTTGTTGAGACTATGATTGAGGCTCTGAATGTGCCTGTCGCATTTGATACAGATGTGAACGCAGCGGTTTGGGGGGAATTCCTTTTTGGTGCAAGAAAAGGGCTTGCCAGCTGTCTGTATATAACGGTTGGAACCGGAATCGGTGCAGGAGCCGTTGTTGATGGGAAGCTTCTTCATGGTCTTTCCCACCCGGAGATGGGGCATATCCACCTCCGCAGGCATCCCGAAGACCAATTCGCCGGCTTTTGTCCGTATCACACAGACTGCCTGGAAGGGCTGGCGGCCGGTCCGGCACTTGAAAAAAGATGGGGAACGAAAGGGACCGGGCTGTCAGAAGATCATCCCGCTTGGGGAATGGAAGCCTATTATCTTGCACAGGCTTTGATGCAATATATTTTAATTCTCTCGCCGGAAAAAATTATCATGGGCGGCGGGGTAATGAAACAGGCACATTTATTTCCCCGCATTCATCAAAAAGTCGAGCAATTATCTAGCGGCTTCCTTTCACTGCCAGCGATGAAAAGCTATATCGTGCCGCCAATGCTTGAGAATGATTCCGGCATTATGGGTGCGTTAATGATGGCGAAAGAAATTTATGATGGCAAAAAATGTAAAAAGTAACGGTCGAAAAAGAAATTTTCCCTAATAAAAAAGATAGGAGTCTTTACTCCTATCTTTCCCAATAACATTATTTTACATCTGATTCCATATAGAGTTGTTCGCCATCGGATATGTCGGCCTGTCCATTTGTCAGCTCAGTCATCCATTCTTGAAATTCGTTGATTTGATCTTCTTTTACATACACTTCAATTTCAACAGTGTCCGCATAATGGATTTCTTTCAATTGGTAGACAGAGGAACGGATTTCATTTTCAAGCTTGCCGAGCCATGTATAATCGACCTTCACATGCATGATTGTCATGAGCGTTCTTTGGACGGTCCCGATAGCGTCCAATCCCTCAGAAACCGCTCTGCCGTAGGCGCGGATGAGTCCTCCGGCCCCTAACTTAATGCCTCCGAAGTACCTCGTCACGACGACAACCGTATCTTTCAAATTTCTTTTCTTAAGCACCTCGAGCATCGGAACGCCGGCCGTCCCGCTTGGCTCGCCATCGTCGTTCGCCTTTTGAATCTGGTCGTTCTCACCGATCATATAGGCTGAGCAGTTATGGGTGGCATTCCAGTGTTCTTTCTTGATTTCCTGTATAAAGGCTTGAGCCTCTTCCTCCGTTTCAGCCCTTTTTAGATGTGTAATGAACCTGGATTTTTGAATGTTGATCTCATGTGTTCCTTCCGTTTTTACTGTCAAATATTGTGGAAGCACGACTCTGCTCCTTTCAAAATGCTAAATATTTTCCCAACTAAAATAGTGTGTTTAATGAAATTATACATGATATAATAATTTTAGTAGAATGGTAGGTATGTCTTAACGCCTATTTTTTCTAAGCGCTTGCGCTTTCTTACCATTATACCAATCCGAAAGGGGGAGCCCTCGAGGAAAAAAATGGCACTGAAAAAAGTAAATATAAAAGAACTGGATAACATTGTCGAACAGATGATCAGCACCGTGGACCGCAGTAAGGATGAGATTTTTGAAATTGCCGAGCAGTGCCGCCGTGATCATGACAATATATTAAATGAACTGGAAAAAATCAAGGAAGAAGTCATGAAAGTTATCGATGAAGGCGATCAATTGGAAGTGAAATCCAGGCTTTCAAGGCAGCGTCTATCCAATTTGAGCATGCACTTCAAAGAATACAGCGAGGAAGAGGTTCGTACGGCGTACGAACAGGCCCATAGTCTGCAGACAAAATTAATGATTAACCGACAACAGGAAAAACAGCTGAGAGAGCGCAGGGATGACCTTGAAAGACGACTGATCATTCTACAGCAGACGATTGAACGGGCAGATACCCTTGTTTCGCAAATCTCCATTGTATCTAACTATTTGGTCAGTGACATAAAAGAAATGGGCGAGGCCCTGGAAGATGCAAAAATGAAGCAGGATTTCGGTTTGCGTATCATCGAGGCACAGGAAGAAGAAAGAAAGCGGTTATCCCGGGAAATTCACGATGGTCCAGCCCAGCTGCTCGCAAGTGTTCTGATCCGTTCGGATCTTGCGGAGAGAATGCATTATGAAGAAGGGCCGGAGCAATCGCTTGAGGAAATCCGCAGCCTGAAGAAAATGATCCGCACAACTCTTTATGAAGTCAGGCGCATCATTTATGACCTGCGGCCGATGGCACTCGATGATCTCGGGTTGATCCCGACGTTGAAGAAATACTTGGCGACAGTCGAAGACTATCACAAAACTACAGCTATCGAGTTCCTATATTTAGGGAAGGATACAAGACTTCCGCCAAAATATGAAGTAGCTCTTTTTCGTCTCATCCAAGAAGCTGTACATAATGCCTTAAAACATGCTCAGGCAAGGACTATTCAGGTGAAACTGGAAATTCAGCCGGAGCAGATATATGTACTTGTAAAAGATGACGGCGTCGGCTTTGACGTCAACGTGAAAAAGAGTGACAGCTACGGGATGATTGGAATGAGAGAGCGTGTGGGGATTTTGGACGGTATGTTCACTGTTCATTCCAAATTGGGAGCGGGAACAGTGATTTCAATCAAGATACCCCTCGACGCAATGAGAGTAAGCAGTTTTTAAAAAAACAAAAAAATTAAGGGGGAATAACGAATGCAAACAAAAATAGCCATTATTGATGATCACGAATTGTTTCGCGAAGGTGTAAAGAGAATATTGGAATTCGAGAAGACATTCTCTGTCGTCGCGGAGGGCGCAGACGGCTGTGATGCAGTTGGAATTGTTGAGGAATATTCCCCGGATGTTGTCCTGCTGGATATCAATATGAAAAATACTAACGGAATTGAAGCAACACGCCAACTGATGGAAAATTATCCGGATTCCAAAGCGATCATCCTCTCCATCCACGACGAGGAAGCGTACGTAACGCATGCCATGAAGACTGGTGCTGCGGGATATATGCTGAAGGAAATGGATTCAGAAGAACTTATTGGAGCAATCAAAGTTGTTGCGGGTGGCGGCTCCTACATCCATCCGAAGGTCACTCACAAATTGGTGAGGGAATACAGACGCTTAGCCAACCAGCAAAACAAAGGAACAGGCTACCAACAGCCGGAAGTGAGAGTGCCGCTTCATCTGTTGACAAGCCGCGAATGTGAAGTTCTCCAGCTGTTGGCTGATGGAAAAAGCAACCGTGCAATCGGTGAGACACTTTATATAAGCGAAAAAACAGTTAAGAACCACGTGAGCAATATTTTACAAAAAATGAATGTCAACGATCGTACCCAAGCAGTAATCACTGCCATCAAGAATGGATGGGTCGAAGTACGCTGATATTTGGGCCGAAATGCATGATGCATTTCGGCCTTGCCGCGGTCTATAGGAAGGGTGGCACCTAAGGTGAACCATCATGAACTGGACAATTAGCATCGACACTATGATTATTGCAATTAAACTGAAATAATCGCGAGAATCGCCTTTTAACATTATTTTAAATGAGGTGATAAATTGAATACCACGAAATTTTCCCCGTCGGCAACTCCCCCACGAAAATACTCTCCTGAACTTCAACAGTTTCTATCCGGACGAATGCTCCTTTCCAGTGAACTTCCATTTTCCCAAGAAGA
Organism: Siminovitchia acidinfaciens; assembly: GCF_003605385.1. Classification (GTDB taxonomy): domain Bacteria; phylum Bacillota; class Bacilli; order Bacillales; family Bacillaceae_C; genus Siminovitchia; species Siminovitchia acidinfaciens. The sequence goes on from NZ_QYTV02000001.1 coordinate 665,751, forward strand.
AATCGACCGGCATTTGAATGCCGGATATATTGAAAAAGTGCCTGGGTTGAACCGCAATACCAAGGGCTGGGTGTGCCACCGTTGCAACAATAATATACAGCGGCTTTTCTCCTGGTTTCCGTGTGCTTTGTGCAAGCGTGAATGTGTGTATTGCCGGCATTGTCTCATGATGGGAAGAGTTTCTTCGTGTTCGAGCTTTTACCGCTGGATAGGACCTGACATTGGATGGGTTCCGGAACAATCTTATTTAGAGTGGGACGGGCAATTATCTGAGGGGCAGGTAGCGGCAGCTGGTGCCGTAGTTTCTGCTGTGCAAAACAAAGAGGAGTTGCTTGTATGGGCGGTATGCGGAGCTGGAAAGACAGAGGTGCTGTTCCACGGCATTGGAGAATCTTTGAAGCTTGGCCATCGAGTCTGTATCGCCACTCCTCGGACTGACGTTGTCTTGGAACTGGCTCCCCGTCTTCAGAAAGTGTTTCCTTCCATTTCCGTTGCTGCTCTATACGGAGGCAGTGAAGACCGCCATCGATTTTCCCCCATCACGATTTCAACTACACACCAACTCCTTCGTTTTCACCATGCCTTCGATACAATGATCGTCGACGAAGTCGATGCCTTCCCATATACATTTGATGAAAGCCTGCAATGGGCCGTTGAAAAATCAGCCAAACCTGGAGCTGCACGGATATATTTGACTGCTACCCCAAGCAGGAAGTGGCAGGATGAATGTCGATTTGGAAAACGGAAATTTATTAAAATCCCTGCCCGTTTTCACCGTAAACCTCTCCCGCTTCCTCAGTTTATGTGGTGTGGTAACTGGCAAAAACGGTTGGAAAGGGACCAGCTTCCGCCATCTGTTTTGAAATGGGCGGATAAACGGCTGAAGTTGGGAAAACAGGCACTAATTTTTCTTCCCCATATAGAGCTGATGAAAAAATCGCTTCCTCTTTTTCAGCGGCTGCATCCGGCTGTCGAATCCGTTCATGCTGAGGACCCACTAAGGAAAGAGAAAGTACAGAGAGTGAGGACAGGCGAAACGCCGATTCTTCTAACGACGACCATTTTGGAAAGGGGCGTCACTTTTCCCAATATAGATGTAGCTGTTCTGGGAGCGGAAGATGATATTTTTACAGAGTCAGCCCTCGTTCAAATTGCCGGCCGGGTGGGACGCAGTTCGGAATATCCTGCGGGTGATATTACATTTTTTCATTATGGTCGCACGAAAGCGATGATTCAGGCTTTGCTTCATATTGACGGGATGAACGAGGAAGCCCGGAAGGCAGGGCTGCTCGATGAATAATCATTGTCTGTATTGCGATGCTGTCATCCAGGAAGAAATGACGTGGAGAAAATTTCTTTTTGGTGCTCCGGAGCAGAAGCTATGCAAGACGTGTACAGGGAAGCTGGCGATAATCACCGGTCCAACTTGCCGAAAGTGTTCTCGGCCTCTTGCTGAACTGGCTTCCGAGTACATTCATGAAGACATTTGTCGCGACTGCTTTCGTTGGAAACAAGATTCAAAGTGGGAAGGTATTCTTGAACGCAATGTTTCCATATATCAATATAATGATTTTTTAAAAGAGTTGATGGCACGATATAAATATCGCGGGGATTATGTACTGGCGAAAGCATTTTCGCAGGAAATACGAGACGCCCTTTCAGAAGCATCATTCGATTTGGTGGTGCCGATTCCGTTAAGTGAGGAGCGGTTGATGGAGCGCGGCTTCAATCAAGCTGCTGGCTTAGCGGTCGGAGCTGGTTTTAAAACACTTGATGCTCTCGTAAGAATCCATGGCGAAAAACAATCGAAGAAGTCCCGTGAAGAGAGAATTCATTTGTCACAGGTTTTTAAAGTGGATCAAACCGTTTCAGGAAAAAGCATTTTTTTAATAGATGATATTTATACAACAGGATCGACGCTGCATCATGCAGCGCATGCTTTGATGCAAGCCGGAGCTAAAAGCGTGAGTTCTTTTACACTGGCAAGAGGTTGAATTTTTCAGCGAAGTTTATCTAAACAATTATTCAGATAAACCGATATAATAGATACGTAACGTTGAAAGCAAGGAGGTTATTTAATGAAAATCAATTCTTTCAACAGACCTGATACGAATCCGTATTCAAAACAGATTAATCACGTAGAAAAACAAACCCGCACAGAACGTATCGAGGCGGATCAAATACAAATTTCCAAAGAAGCCAAAGAGCTTCAGCAAACATCCAAATATGACGCAGAGCGGTCAGCTCGCATAGATCATTTGAAAAATCAGATCGAACAGGGCAATTATAAAGTCGATCCGAAAAAAGTTGCGTATAGCATAGCGAAATACTACTTCAATCAATAATTGAAAGGAGGCTGCTCCATGTCTGCAGAGACTTTGATTAACAATCTGACCAAGCAATATCAACTGCATGAGGCTTTGCTGAAAAATGCCCTCAAAAAAACGGAAGTCCTGAAAAAAGGCGATGTGGACAGCCTTCAGGAAATCATGCGTGAAGAACAAAAGCTGACAACAGCCATCACTATGATGGAAAGTGAGCGGCAGACGGCTGCGCAGTCGTTTTTAAAGAAAAACGGAGACGGCCAGATAACGATGGCGGACTGCATAGCAGAGGCAACCCCTGAGGCGGCGGAAACGCTGCGGGCATTACAGGAGCAATTGGTTTCAGTGATAAACAAGCTCCAGGAACAGAATGAACTGAACAAGCAGCTCATCTACCAGTCATTGCAATTCGTCAACATGAACCTGGACATGTTGCAGCCAGAAAAAGAGACGGCTACTTACGGCAGGCCGGACACAAGAAAACAAACGAAACTAGGCAAGTCTTTCTTCGATTCAAAGGCTTGATTAAAACGGAGGAAATCACATGTCATCTACCTTTCATGGCCTGGAAACGGCAAAGCGTGCGCTACATACTCAGCAGGCCAGCCTTTACACGACCGGAAATAATGTTGCAAATGCGAACACACCTGGCTATACGCGCCAGCGGATCAATATGCAGGCAACCGAAGCATATCCGCCGGCTTCATTGAACCGTCCGCAAATTCCTGGGCAGATAGGAACTGGGGTAACAGCAGGCGAGGTTCAGCGTGTACGGGAATTTTTTTTAGACAGTCAATATCGTAAAGAAGGCGCCAAACTTGGCTATTACGGAACGACTTCCGACGCACTAGCCAAGCTAGAGGATATTTTAAACGAAACAGGAAAAGACGCTACTGGCATTTCCAAGGTGCTCAATGAGTTTTGGCAGTCGCTTCAAGATTTAAGCGTCCATCCCGAGAATGACGGTGCCCGCGAAGTTGTGCTTCAGCGTGGACATATGGTGGCAGATACATTCAATTACATATATGCAAACATACAAACTTACAGGGAAGATCTTGGTCTGCAAATCGAAACAGACCAGAATGCAATCAATTCCATTTTGAAAAACATTGATGCGCTCAATACAAGGATTGCGGAAGTGGAACCGCTCGGTTTTATTCCGAACAACTTGTATGACGAACGCGATAAGCTTGTTGATGAACTTTCCCAATATATAGATATACAAGTTGTTAAAGAGGACAGCTACGTAAATCCAAAGGGTGCAATGGAAGGCATCTATAAGATTAAAGTTGGCGACATTGAAGTTGTTAACCGTTCTGGGTACAAGGAGCTGGATATTACGACAGATGGAGATCCAGATATTGTCACTGGGTTATCATTTGGGGGGGAACAGGTTTCCATTGAAAGCCTGCCTCAAGGAAGAATGAAGAGTTTAATCGAAAACTATGGCTATGGCAGCGATGACCATGATTCTTATTTACAAATCATGAAACAACTGGACGATTTGGCGAATGAATTTGCAAAAAGTATCAACGATGTTCACAAGCTTGGAAAAACGAAAGACGGCAATGATGGCGGAGTTTTTTTTACTGAAGGAGTAGGAGCATTAGGGCTGAAAATGCTGTTACAGCATACGAATGCCCTTGCAGCTTCAAAAACCGGCTCAGTCGGCGATAGCCAACAAGCTTTGGAAATGGCAGACTCGTTTAAGAGCGTGCTTACAGGTTATCAAAAAGTCATTGGAAAGCTCGGGGTGGAAGCACAATACGCCAACCGGCAAAAGGCCAATGCGGCCACACTTCAATCCTCTGTTGATGAAAGGCGCCTTTCAGTGACCACTGTTTCTTTGGACGAAGAAATGATGAATATGATTAAATTCCAGCATGCATACAATGCGGCTGCAAGAAATATAACCGTAGTCGATGAAATGCTCGATAAAATAATCAATGGAATGGGCGTTGTTGGGAGATAGGGGGTAACGGAATATGCGTGTCACACAGTCAATGCTTGCAAATAACTCACTTAGACATTTAAGCAACACATATGGAAGGCTTGGGCACCTACAGGAGCAGATGAATACGGGAAAAAAGATCACCCGTCCGTCTGATGATCCGGTTATTGCAATGAAAGGGATTGCGTACCGGACAAATGTGCTTCAAACCGAGCAGTTCAAACGGAACTTCTCGGAGGCACACAATTGGATAGATAACACAGATGCTGCCCTTGACCATGCGACAAAGGCAATGGATCGGATCCGGTATTTAACCGTTCAAGCGTCAAATGGTACTTATGAAGAAGGACAGCTAGGAGCTATTACTGAAGAAATAAAGCAAATCATGAAGCAACTGGAGAATATCGCTAATACGGAAGTTGCGGGGAAATATATTTTTAATGGAACGGATACAGATAAACCTCCAGTCAATCTTGATGCGGGAACGTATCCATCAAGTACAGAGGACGTAAAAATTGAACTTGGAAAAGGCGTAATTATACCTGTTAACACAAAGCCAGAAACAATTTTTTCAGAGGACTTCTTTACTTCTATCAAAAACTTGATTAATGACATTGATTCCGAAGGGGACGTCGGCAGCCATTTATCCGTTTTGGATGAGCGGATTGATGAATTGTTGAAAGAGCGTGCCTCACTCGGAGCAAGGTCTAACCGGATTGATTTGATGGAACAGCGGGTAGACCAGCAGGAGGAAATCTCCAAGAAAATGATGTCTGACAATGAAGATGTGGAATATGAGAGAGTGATTACGGAATTAATCATGGAAGAAAGTTTGCTCCGTGCATCACTGAGCGTCAGTTCCCGAATCATCCAGCCAACGCTGATCGATTTTCTGAGATAAAAGCTATTCTATGGGATAGCTTTTTTGTTGATTATAAGGAGGGGTGTAGCATGAGGTTAATACCGCAGATCCGGATGGAGTCAGTGATGGGGCAGATTGGTATGAGAACAAGGCCGGCCAGACAAACCATTGAACAGCCCAAGGCGGTTTTGGACATTCAGCAGCCTCCGGCTGAAATGCACATTGAGCGAACGCCTTCGAAATTAACGATTGATCAGACGAAGGCGTGGGAAGATATGAATTTGAAATCATTGCCAAAGGTCATGGAGGAGTTTGCGCAGGAAGGCAGGTCGAAGGCAATGGAGGGAACTGCTAGGCGAGCCGAAGAAGGAGACGAATTGATGCGAATTGAGCAGGGAGGCAATCCAATTACAGGCTTGGCAAAACGCAATTCGGAAAGGCCTGAAGCTTCGTTTAATATTGGCTTTATCCCATCTCCTTTCAGTGTGAAGCTGAACTATGAACCTTCTATCGTGGACATACAGTGGACAAGACGTGAGCCGATTATTCATGTGGAGCCGCAGAAGCCTGTCGTGGAATACGAACAGGGTAATGTGGACATTTATATGGAACGTGAACCATCTTTGAAAATAGATTTTATTAATTTGGAAACGTGAAGGGAGCGAGAAGATGAACATTGAAACGAAATACCACGGAACCCAGGAAATAAAGAGAGAAGATATTTTGAAGTTTGAAAGCGGGATACCGGGGTTTCCGGATGAGAAGGAGTTTGTTTTATTGCCGCTTGATGAAAGCACTTTGTCAGTAATGCAATCAGTGAAAACCCCGGAAATCGGCTTTATCGTTGCAGATCCTTTTTCATTTTTTCCGGAATATGATTTTCAATTGGATGAATCGGCGGTCGGGCAGTTAGGCTTGGAGAAGCCGGAAGATGCTGTGGTTTTTGTAATTTTAACTGTGCAAGATCCTTTTGAAAAAACAACCGCAAACTTGCAGGCGCCAGTTCTTAACAATGCTCGAAATAACAAAGCGAAGCAAGTGATCTTAAACGATTTCCAATACAAAACAAGACACCCACTGTTCGGGCAGAAAGTGGAGGCCTGACGGTATGCTTATATTATCAAGGAAAAAAGGCGAAGCCATCCAAATCGGACCGGACATTGAAATTTCCATCACAGCCATTCAGGGGGATCAGGTCAAAATCGGCATCAATGCACCCAAAAACGTTGAAGTTCACCGCAAAGAAGTTTGGGTGGAAATCCAAAACGAAAATACGGCTGCACTAAAAGGGGTGTCCGATCTCTCAAGCATCCTGAAAAACGCGAAAAAACATTAAAACACTATTAAAATATATCCTCCTCATGCCGATATAAACATTGAAGGCGAAAACCGGGCGGCCGACCGGTCACTTTGCCAACAATAAAGGTAAACCGCCCACAAGGATGTGAGCGGCACATTCAAGGAGGAAAAATTAAATGAGAATCAATCACAACATTGCGGCGTTGAATACGCATCGTCAGTTGAATGCAGCTACAACTGGACAAGCTAAATCTATGGAGAAATTAGCTTCAGGTCTTCGTATTAATAAAGCTGGTGACGATGCTGCAGGTCTTGCAATTTCCGAAAAAATGCGCGGACAAATTCGTGGGTTGGATATGGCATCAAAAAACTCTCAAGATGCAATTTCTCTAATTCAGACAGCTGAAGGTGCGTTAAATGAAACTCATTCCATCCTTCAACGTATGCGTGAACTTGCTGTTCAATCTTCAAACGATACAAATACAGCAGAAGATCGTAAGAACATTCAAGATGAAGTAAAACAACTTGGTGAAGAGATTGAAAGAATTGGTAACCAAACAGAATTTAATACGAAAAAATTAATCAATGGCGATTTGGGTACAGGAGTTAGTGCTGCAACTACTCATGCAGTTACAGGTTCATTGGAAGCAACAATGGCAGATGGCATAGCGTTAAGTGGACTTCTTGATGCAAATGGAAATAATCTACAATTAGCTGTTGGAGATACATTCACAATGACTTGGTCAGTTAATGGTACGCAACATTCAGCTACACACACAATTGTTGCTTTAACTGAAACTCTTAAAGATGTAACTGATAAAATTGCAGCGGATGCGTCAGTAGCATCAGTAGCAACTACTGCAGGGAAAATGGTTGTTACTTCCGCTACCGCTGGGACTGCTGGTCAAATAAATGGTTTATCTATCCAAGTAACTAGTCAAGATGGAACAAGAAAAGAAGCTGCATCAAATGCATTGTCTAACTTCGCAACTACAACAGAAGCAAAAGATAAACGTGCAGATGGTAGTGCTGATTTCCAAATTGGTGCAAATCAAGGACAAACTCTTAACCTATCAATTAATGATATGAGAGCAAGTACTTTGGGAGTAAGAGAATTACAAGTTGGAACAAAGTCTCAAGCGGGTACGGCAATTAAAGTTTTAGATCAAGCCATTCAAACAGTATCTGCTGAGCGTTCAAAACTTGGTGCTAACCAAAACCGCTTAGAACACACAATCAACAACTTGAACACATCTTCTGAAAACTTAACTGCAGCTGAGTCTCGTATCCGTGACGTTGACATGGCGAAAGAAATGATGGAGCAAACTAAAAACTCTATCCTATCTCAAGCTGCTCAAGCAATGTTGGCTCAAGCTAACCAACAACCACAAGGAGTTTTACAACTTCTTCGTTAATATTAAATATTATTGAGGCTCTAGTTTCTACTAGGGCCTCTTTTCCATTGGGGGAAAGGAACTTATGGGTATTTATGATATCTTATCCAATTTGGCTGAAACTTACGAGAAACTAGAAGAAGGGTTCTACTCTTATGGTGATTATCCAGCACCGGAGAAATTAATTAGAAATGACCCATATATATCAATAAGTACATTTAATGGACTAATTGATATAATTATGGAACTGGATGAATTCCTAGGTGGCTCACGTGTAACAAGAGAAATTATTGAATTGATAGAAGAGGATTCTGCAATTTCAAATCTAGTAAACTTTGATGAACAAGACCATGCTTCGGAAAGAATAAATCAAGATATTGAGGCATATGATGAAAACTTAGGACCTACTCAAGAGAATGCCTCTCAGCAAGCACATGAAATAAAATCAGAATTATTGGATGTTGCAATGGAGGATATTAGGCGCTTAATGGAAGAGATATTACCGTCTTTAATCCGATAAGTTTTAAAGCTGTTTATTATAAGGACTAAAGATAGGATTCGGAAAGTGCACTCCCTCGAATTTTGTCATAACAAGCGGTTAGGAAACACCGGGTGAAGATATAGTCTAATAACTAAGGTGATGCAACTTCTTCGTTAATTTCAAGGGGGGCACTAGCTTTGCTAGGGCCTCTTTTTACATATAGGGGTCATGACGAAGAATGAAAATATAGCAAATTGTCCTAGAAGCTTATAAAATAAAGAGGTTAGAGTCTCAGTTTGAAGAAGGGAAAACCTTTTTGAAAAATAAAATGGCTGCTGTAAGTGAAGAATTGCTGGCAATGGTCAAGCAAATAGAAGATTCTGTTGAAGAGCTAAGCTCAAATATTCACAAAGTCAGTTTGACTACTTTGGAAAGCAACGATCAGGCGGTATTGGCAAATTAATACACGAGTGAAGGCAAACATAAATTGGATGAACTGCTTCAAAAGAACAATTTTATGGAGATTCTTTCTAGGAAAATGATAGATAATATACACCAATTAGGTGAGTCATCCAATCAGATTTCCAGCGTCATCCACATTGTCCAAGACATTGCAGAGCAGACGAACATATTGGCTTTGAACTCTGCCGTCGAGGCGGCGCGTGCCGGTGAACATGGCAGAGGATTTGTGGTTCTACTGGAAGAGGTCCGAAGGCTCGCTGAACAAAGAAAAGCTCCATAGACGAAATACATAATCTAATTTCCACGTCCGACATATACAAGCAGCAGGTCAAAGAGTCATTGGAGCAGGTGGAAGATGCTGTGCAGTCCAGCATTTCGACTTCAGTACATTCCCATGAGTCTTTTCAGCAAATTGTGCAATCCATTCAACAAAATGGAGCGACCGTATTGAAGGTTCAGGAACAGATGAATAAGCTGATACAAGTGGTGGATGAAATTGAAAAAAGCCACCTCGATTGCCGCTTCGGCATCTGCGGAGCAGTTGAACGAAGCGGCAATCAAGGTGTAGACATTTGATATGGAAGCTTAAAGAGTAGGAGTATGGAAAATTCATGTGTCTACTTTTTTATTTGATTGTCTGATATGCCCTTTTCTTAAACATTTTTCCGGCTATTACATATACCAAAGATTGCATGGGAGTGATCAAGTGAAAGAGTATCAAAAACTGTATAAGTATCTGCCCTATTTTGAAAATCTGAACAACGGGGAGCCTACGGAAGGGAAACAGTCGTTTGTGCTTGAAGCTCATCCGTTTTATTACAATTATGCACAGGAGATGGAAGGTTTCGCAAAATGTGATTCTGAAATCGGGTTTGTCGATTATGAATAGCCTAAGACGCTCAGTGAGTATGGTGTAATAAATAGGGGAAATATGGAAAGTGCAATTTCATCTGCAGAAGAAAGACTATTAAAAGCTATTCTAACAAAGATGGTCAGGGATGAGAGGTTTACGGCGGATGCCTGGGCATCATAAAAAGGCTGTTTGAAAAAGTGTTGCGGAGAATGGGAGAATTATATGGATTTACGTCCTCAAGCTGATTAGAGAACAGGCATCTACTAAAGCTGTTTGAAAAATTATGCTCCCTTTGAACCATTCAGCCGTCTATAGGGAAAAGAAAGGAGAATTTATATGACAAAAGAGATTTGCCCTGAGTGCGGGGCTGGTTTGATTGAGGATGCTTCAGAGAAATTGATAGAAAGAGAGGATAGCACGGTGGAAATCGATGCGTATCCGGCTCTTGTCTGTAAATCAGGGTGCGGTCATACGGAGCCGATTAAGGAATATCCGAGAATCATTGGGCAGCAAGATAAAGACCAGCTGTTATTGCTTTATCCAAATGAACAGGGAAGAATTTTGGATCTGCGTGATAGGGTGCTTTATCCGCCGATTCACTATCTTTCGATTCTTGGACGCGGTTATTGGGAAGAATACAGCGGGATTCACGATGTCCATGCATTGCTTGAAGGGATATATGATCCGGAAGAATCTGCGACTGAGCCACCTAATCTATTTACCTATGCAACGAGTGAGCTGTCGCAGGATGCCTTTTTATGTTGGCTGCTATCTTGGAGTGAAAAGAAATACCAATCCATGGATCGCTTTTTACATAATGTGGCTGTTGAGTTTGTCTCCACCATTTTTGCTGTACATAACTTGGCAATTCCGGAAATTCGTTCATTAAAAATCATTCCGCAATTCAAGTCACTCGATATATTGGCGATAGTGAATAATCAATATGCAATTTTAATAGAAGATAAGACTTTTACGAAAAATCATTCCAATCAGTTATGCCGTTACCGAAATGCTGTGAAAAATGAATACCCCGATCTGATTCAACTTCCGATTTATTTTAAAATAGCTGACCAAAGTCATTACCGTTCTGTTGAATCTGCCGGATACATACCGTTTACGCGTAAAATGATGCTGAAGATTATGGATAAAGGCAAGGATATAAACAACGCGATCTTCCTTGATTATTACCGACATTTGCAGCGTTTGGACAAGAAGGTTTCATCATTTTGGGTTACACCTGTATCGGAGTGGAGTGCTTTCGCTTGGCAGGGTCTTTATCAGGAACTGCAAAAAGAAATTGGTGGCGATTGGGGATATGTGTCTAATCCTCGGGGAGGATTTTGGGGATTTTGGTGGGGGCGAGACCGAAATGAAAAACATTATTACCAGCTGGAACAGCAAAAGCTATGTGTGAAAGTGGTCGCTGCAGATGATGAGGACAAGCGGGAGTTGCGATATCAAGTGATGGAGGAGATCCTGCTGAGATCGGATAAGGAGGGGCTTTCTTTGCAGAAACCAGCCAGGGTAATGAGCGGACGAACGATGACCGTTGCCGAAAGGCACGACTATATCTTGACGGACGCGGCAGGGTTTGTAGATATGGAATTGACGATTGCAGAATTGAAGAAACTTTAAAGAACCTAACAAACTGGTGCCATTGAAGCCGAGATGTATTTAGCTGAGTGGATATGGCATCTTAGAGCAATATTCCACCTTGTACAAAAATCAGTAATATAAAAAGGTGTACCAATTCTTGTGTCATAATAAAATGAAACACTTTATTTTTGTAAGCTTAATATAACGCTCTTGATAGCTGTACGCGAAATGGGATGTTATTCATATGGACCTAACAGAAAGCCGTATGGGATGCAGAAGCAGATAATAATAAAAAGCCAAGCTCCAAAAGGCTTGGCTTAATGAATATATATTTATGCAGTATCTAGATGCTTGATGTTTAGTTGCATTTGTTTGATGTTCCGAATCGTACGAAGCCTTCAAACATACCGACTAAGCTAGTAATGAAACTAATCTTCATTTAAACTACCTCTTTCATAATTGTGGTAACTTCATTATCAGTCCCATTCTTAAGAATCTATTTGCTTAGTTGCGTTTGTTGAGGACTCTTGCTGTTCTGACGCGTACGAAACCTTCGTACTTATTGACTAGGCTATTGATGAAAGTCTTCATTTAACCTACCCTCTTTCCTGTCTTATTAATTTTATTATCAGATTCTTCCTCATAATAAACAAACTCGGAAAGTTTGAAAGAAAACGGAAACAAGTACAATGAAAGCGAGTGTCATCGTTCATTTTCTCCTTAAATCTCACTATATCTCTTCTTTTCAGGGTATTGTCCTTAATACTTAATAATATATGGCGAATATTTGAACAACTCTGCAGAATGAAAGGGCGAAACCGTCCCGATTCCGGGGTTTGGTCCGCTTTATAATAGAAGCCGCGGCTTGTGGGATAAGCAAATTAATTTTCACGGCGAAATTTAATGGAAGCCCAAAGTTATTCCTGAACAATTATACAATTTCCAATTTTTACTAGCATCTTTATTAATGTTCCTAGGCACTTTATAATAGTTTCAAAGGGGGGTTAATGTGAAAAAGTTATTATCTATTATGCTTTTATTTTTATTAGTTTTAGCCGGCTGTTCTAGTGAAGGTAAAAGTGCCAACACCAATGAAAGTGGTTCAGGAACAGAGGAAGTCTCTGAAGCGACGGATACAGAAACAACTGACGTTGAGCAAGCGGAAGAGGCGCCAGATGTGGAAGAGACTCCACAAGTCAAGATGATTCAAAGTATCCAAGAATTGATTGAAGAAGGCTCTGCTTTTGATGCCGGTTCATACATAAAAGGTGATATTCCTAAAGGGGAGTATGCTTTCACTACTTTTGACGGGAGCGGCCAGTATTATTCCGAAGAAGATAGTGCAGGCAATATCATTGATAATGAAAACTTTGACAGTTTCGGATATGTAAATGTTCACGAAGCAGGAAATATTAAAACTTCAGGTGTATTGGTCAAAGTAGATGCGTTAGAAAAATTGGGTGTTTCAGGGGCTAAAGAGCTGTATGAAATAGTCAATGATCAGGAAGATTATACGGAAGCGGGTTACTACAAGATCGGCGCCGATCTGAAGCCTGGCGAGTACGTTATTGAAAGTTTCGGGGAAGGCTATGTCGCTATTATGACAGGACCAGTCGGAAACAGTGAAATTGTCGATAACGAAATTTTTAACGGCAAGTACAGTATTAACGCCAGTGATGGACAATATTTAAAGATTTCAAGAGGTACCTTGGTAAAATAAACTTAAGGCCTGAAACCTGGTTTCAGGCTTTTTTTTGCATTTGGAAAAAGAAGTTGTCCTCATGTCGTGAGAGCCTATTTTAAATTTTAAACGCCGCAGTATTGTTCCCTGCCGATTTTTTCTCCTTTGAACAGCTTTATTAACCGTAAATGTAATAAAGTCACAACTCACATTAGTCAATCAAACTATATGCTCCACTTAAATATGGACATTCAACATTTTTCCTATCTTCCTAATCTCCATATCTACATAATTTTTGCTATAATCATACCCGACCAGGGCGATCACTGTACCGGAATCATCGAAAATCGGTGCGAAACAAGTTTTCCATATACCGTAATCATCCTTGTACAGGTTAGTTACTTCGACTTTTCCGTTCATAGCAGCAGTAGCAGATTTTATCGCGTCAGGAGAGCTTTTATACAGCTGTCCGGGTTCTAATGGATAAGTATCATCAGCGACTAAATTGCGTAATGTTGAATCATTGATATATTCAAAAAGATACACATATTCTATGGAGCCTTCTTGTTCCTTAAGGTTGGAGAGTCTTTTTTTCAATGCTTGGTATGCTTTACTATTCGGTAATAGATCATTTTTTAACTGGATGATTTTATCCGGTTGAATGGCTGCTGCTGTTACAATAGCCGTGGAGCGTAGCTGCTTGTTAAGCTGCTCTTCCAATATTTTTCTTTTGTTGGTAGGAGATAAGTTGGCATTATCCAGCTTTTCACGAATCTTTTTGTATTTTCGGCTCATGGTCGGCTGGGTGAGACCCAATACTTTTGCTGCAAGGTTTACTGATTTAAATTGTTCCATGGACATGGTGATTAATTGTTCTTCCACTAAATCAATGGCTTCTTGAAGCGGCATAATGTGCTCTATTATCGGGGTAGCTTTCACCGCGTCTTTTTTCCACGGAATCATGTGACGGATGGAGGCAGCATTCAGTTTATTTTTAACAGCTGTAACTACAATTCTTTCAATGAGATTTTCCAGCTGCCGAACATTGCCCGGCCAATGGTAAATGGAAAGCAGATCAATGGCTTCTTTTGTAAGGCGTATTTTTCTTCCATATAACTCATTGTATTTTTGAACAAAATGCGTGACTAATGAAGGAATCTCTTCAACTCTTTCTTTTAATGAAGGAATTTCAATGGGTACGACATTTAAGCGATAGTAGAGGTCCTCTCTAAATTTCCCCTCTTTTACCATCTTCTCTAGTTCTTGATTGGTAGCAGCTATGAATTGAATATCAAGTGGAATCGATTGCGAGCTCCCAAGAGGAGTGACTTCCCTTTCCTGAAGGACTCGTAAAAGTTTTACCTGCAAAGTAAGAGGCATTTCTCCAATTTCATCCAGGAAAAGGACACCGTGGTTGGCAAGCTCAAATTTTCCAGGCATCCCTTCTTTTTTTGCTCCGCTGAAGGCTCCTTCTACATAGCCAAACAACTCACTCTCTAACAAGTTTTCAGGAATGGCACCGCAGTTCACTGCAACAAAAGGTTGATCTTTTCGGAGACCCAACTCATGAATGGCTCTGGCGATCATTTCTTTTCCGACCCCGGATTCTCCCAGAAGCAGAACTGTGGATGGATACTTTGAGACCATCTGAATCGTTTGGTATACTTCTAACATTTTTTTGCTCTTTATGATCAACGGGAAAGAAAGTTTAGTTGCTTTCGACACATCTCCTCCAGACTGAATCTCAGTTTTTAAAGTATCCGTCACTTTCGTCAATCCCCAGGCAAATCCAGCCATCCCTTCTTTTTTCAAAGGATAGGCCGTGACCAGGATCTCCATATTGTTCCATGCAGTCAAAAGGGCAGATGACTCTTCTTTATTAATCAATGTTTTCAAAACGGCATCTCCTGTAAAAAAACGTTCTTCCAATTCAAGGAGCGATGTTCCGATCAATCCGTCCTGCTGCGTATCCCATAGACCTTCAATCTGTCCTGCACTACTTTTTATAACGCAGATTTCGTCTGTAATGAATACTTCATCGTAAATGGATAAAAGCATTGTCTGATAAGCGAAAATAGTGCTTTCATGATCCATTTCCTGAATAGTAGGCATGTTGTTCACTTCCTTTTGTGGTGATGGAATCAATCCATTTTCGGATCGAATATTCAAAAAAGTATATTTTTAATAGTGGAAATCCCGAGATTACTGGGTTTATAGTTTGGCACGGGATTTGCAAATTAGTTAAGTAACTGCAATCAAAAGAGGTACTTCGTAGCTAATGGCATCATTTGATTGAAGTCAGGGTTAAAAACCCTAATTGTAAGCGGTTTAGAAAAACAATACATTTGAAAAAAATGAAAGGGGAGATTGGAATATGGCACAAGCCGTAACCGCCGTAAAATTACATGCTAAATCTTATATTAACGGAAAATGGGTCGAAGGAGAAGGGGAGACAGTAGAAGTCATCAGCCCCATTGATGGAAGTGTGATCGGAACATTCAAAGCTTGTTCAAAAGAGCAGGTGGATGAAGCAGTCAAAGGAGCGAAAGAAGCGCAGAAAAAATGGGCTGCCCTTCCAGTACTGGATCGCCTGGATATTATCAATCGTGCGATCGAGCTGTGGGATGAAAGAGGCGAAGAGATGGCGCAACTGATCAGTAAGGAAATGGGCAAAACCATTCGTGAAGCCCGCGAAGAGATTTACGACATGTTATTGCCGATTTCTAAAAATGTAGAGGGAGACGTGTTGAGATTCCGGGGGGAAACATTGCCAAGCACAGCCGACAGAAGCAACAGTAAAAAAATCATGACGACTTTTGTTCCGATTGGGGTCATTGGCGTCATCACTCCATGGAATTTCCCAGTTTCGATTTCCAGTGAAGTTCTTCCTCATGCATTGGCCATGGGAAACGCGACTGTTTATAAGCCATCTGAAAAAACTCCATTTAGTACAGAACTGTGGGTAAGGCTTTGGGAAGAGGCCGGTGTTCCAAAAGGTGTACTGAATATGGTTCATGGCTTGGCGGAAGTGGGAAGCTCAGTGGTTGAACATGATGATGTCGGAGCTATTTCTTTTACAGGAAGTACGGCTGTCGGTGAAAAAATTGCTAAAGCAGCCGGCTTAAAAAAGCATTTGTTTGAACTGGGCGGAAGCGACCCAATGATCATCATGGATGATGCGAACATTGAAGAAGCAGTGAAAAGTGCTATCATCGGCTGCTTTTATAATGCAGGCCAAGTATGTACTTGTACGGAAAGAGTTTTGGTACACGAAGACGTACATGACGAATTCGTCAGCAAGCTGGCTGCAGAAGTAAGAAAAATCCGCGTCGGCAATCCTCTGGATGAAGAGTCTGATATGGGACCGCTATCCAGCCAGGCAGTTTTAAATAAAATTAACGCACATGTTCAGGATGCGGTTGAAAAAGGGGCAGAAATTGTTTGCGGAGGCACACACGAGGATCTCTATTACCAGCCGACAATTTTGACGGGTGTAACGCCTGAAATGGAAGTCGGTTCCGAAGAAACATTTGGACCTGTAGCGCCGATCATCAAATTCTCTACTCGGGAAGAAGCGGTAGAAATTGCCAATGATACAAAGTATGGTTTGACTGCCTCAGTTTTCACATCCGGATTGGAGAATGCATGGTACCTTTCCGACCATATTCAAAGCGGGATGGTTTATATCAATGAAGATACGAACTATTGGGAACTTCTTGCTCCATTCGGAGGCGTAAAGAAGAGTGGAAACGGCGGAAGAGTGCTTGGCAAATATGCTGTTGAAGGAGTATGTGAGATTAAGCAGGTTGTGATGGAACCTACAAAAGTGAAAAAGTAAGATTTTATGGTTCGGAGAAGTTTGAATAAAAAAACTTTTAAAAAAGATGCTGAGGAGGAATTATAATGGTTACAAGTATAGTAGTACAAGAGACAAAAAAGACATATGTAGATTTCACAAAAGCTCTGGAAGACGGCATGCAGGTGTACCCTGGAGAGCCGGAAGTTAATATCGAGTACCGTCAGACAGGACAATATGCAACAGTAGCTCTATCCATGAGCAGCCACTCCGGAACAAGTATTGACACACCGAAGCATATTATTCCTGACGGAAAGACATTGGATGAATATCCGTTCGATACATGGAACAGCCATGGTGTGATCATCTCTTTTGCAGAATTTGGCAGAAGAGATGTTGTGGAACCAGTAGATTTTGAAAAAGTGACGGCTGAGATCAGAGACCAGCTGCCTGGAAGCTTTGTTTTTATCCATACTGGCTGGGACAGACATTGGGGCGAAGATGAGTATTTCAACCATCCTTATATCAGCAAAGCATCATGCGACTGGCTCGTGGAGCAGGGTGTAGCTTTGGTCGGAATTGATGCTCCAAATGTAGACGCTTCCTGGAACAATGAGGACATTGCCCATACAACACTTTTGGAAAATGATGTGATTGTGGTTGAAAACGTGTATGATTTAAACTCTGTTATGTCTGCTGGACAGGCTTACCAAGAGTTGGATGATGCATGGGTGGTTCCATTGAAGGTGGCTAAATCCGACGGTGCTCCTGCAAGAGTATTTGCTTCATTAAAAAAATAAACTTACCAGATAAATAGGCTGTCTCATTAAATAAGGGGGCAGCCTTTATAAATCCGGGGGAGGTATTTGAGTGAAAATCAACCATAATGTAATCTTCGTAATGATTTTAGCAGCCATGGTGACCTTAGTCGTACATCCCACTCCTTTTGGCTGGGCAAACCGTATAGATCCTTGGGTATTTGGAGTCCCCTTTGTGATGTTTTGGGTCCTATTGATTTGCACTCTCATGTGTGGAGTGATGATCGTCTGGTACTTTGTTGATTTGAAAAAAGGAAATATAGATATCGATATTGAACCTGCTACAGAAGAAGAAATGAACAGCTGGAATCCAAAGGGGGGAAATTAAATGTCCATATTGATGATTGTGGCCTTTTTTGCTATTACCATTATAATAAACCGAAAAAACTTCGGAGTAAAAAACTTTGAAGATTATGCAACCTCCAGCGGAAGCTTTGGTACGTTTGCTGTGGCATTGGCTATATTCGCCACCTGGTATACAGGAGCGGTTTATGTTATTTGGGCTGATTTTACGGTTGTATACGGTTTTATCGGGACGTATGTTCTTGTATATACCTCTATCATGCTCGTGTTCATGTATCTGGCCAGCGAAAAGACCTATTTGTGGGGAAGGAAATATGGGATCAAGACTCAGGCCGAATTGATGGACCTCCGGTATCGAAGCAAGTGGCTCCGCTTAATCATGGGGCTAACTGGCATCGCTTTCATTGCGCCGTGGCTGTTATTGGAGTGGGTAGCGCAAGGTTACGTATTTTATTACGCTACTGGTGGAGCGGTAGAGCCAGTTTGGGGAATGATTCTCGGTGCTATTGTTGTACTGATTTATGTAACCACTGGTGGTATGCGTTCAGTGATCACGGCGAACCTGCTGCAAGGCTCATATATGTTTTTTATTGGAACTGCCCTGATGTTTTATTTGATTTATCTGTTCTTCGATAGCTTTGGCGGGGCGATGAGCACGATTCAAACTGTTTCTCCTGAAGCGTTGACATACCCTGGGCCGGGATTGGAAGTACCAAACACATACTGGGCTTCAATCATTCTTTCCAGTGGCATGGGTGCGCTCTTATTCCCGTTTGTATTTAATAAAATCTTGGTGGCAGACAGTATTCGTTCAGTGAAAAAATCCACTTTGATTGCACCCATTTTGAGTATTATTTTCTGGGCAGCATTTGTTTTCTTGGGACAAGCTTTGCATACGATTGACTTTGCAAGAGAAAATCCGCTTGATTCCTATATGTGGCTTGCGAAAGAGGCCGGACCGTTGCCGTTGGCTCTCATGAGTACGCTTGTCGTGGCAGCGAGTGTTTCAACTGTTGCAGGGATTATCCAGGCGATTGCCAGCTGTGTTTCCACAGATGTCGCGGAAGTATTTAACCGAAAAATCACTGACCGTCAATCTTTGAAAGTGGCAAGAATTTCTGTAGTAGTCATCTCTTTGATTACCTTGTATTTTGCTACAGGAAACCAAGAACAATTAGTTTATCTTGGTCTTCTTTGTTATCAAGGTATCTTGGTTCTTTTCCCAGCCGTCATGCTTGGACTGTTTTGGAAGCGTGCCAATAAGCAAGGGGCTCTTACTTCCATTATCATCGGTGTTCCGATCTCCATGTATTTAACGATTACGCAGCCAGCCTGGATGGTCGAATCTGGATGGACCGGCGGAATGTACGCAATGGTTGTCTGCTCTGCGATTATGATTATATTCGGGTTCCTCAAACCTGCTGATGCTCATGTGGAAAAACTTTGGAAAGACATTGAAGATGCAAAAGCACGATCGAAAGCAAAGAAAGAAATTCCTGAAACCAGCATTAAACAAAGTTATACTGGTTAAGGCTGGCTTCCCTTAATTGTTTCGACAAATCCGGAGAGTGACAGGCACGAAAAGGCGGGCATTCGCCCGCCGCCTTTCTTCTTATATATTAATCTTCAATACTTTCCCCATTTTGCTTAACTCAGCCTCAACGTATTCTTTGCTATAGTCATAGCCGATTAATGCAATGACTTGGCCTGACTGGTCCATGACTGGAGCGAGGCAGGATTTCCACTCACCAAATACATCTCTATATACAGGGGTGACTTCGACTCTTCCTTTCATAGCGTTACGGGCCACTTTGGCGAATTCGGCACCAACTTCGTATAGATCTCCCGGTTGCATTACAAAATCTTTATCGCCTGCTATTGTTCTGAGAGTTTCATTGTCAATTACTTCAAAGATAAAAGCCCATTTCATTCCCCCTTCCTGCTTGATAACCATCGTCAGTTGTTTTTGTATTTTTAGGAAAATTGGATTTTTTACTGATGGGTTTTTCCTTAGCTCCATGACTTCGTCTGTTTCTATTATAGCAGCCGTTGCGATAGCTACGGAGCGCAGCCGGTTATTTAATTGTTCCTCAAGAATCTTTCTTTTTTCAGAAAGGGGAATATTTTGTTTTGAGAGATTATTAAGTATTCTCTTGTACTTCCTGCTCATAGTAGGCTGGCTGACATTCAGCGCTTTGGCCGCAAGCTTAAGTGATTTATATTTTTCCATAGCCATCGTGATCAGCTGTTCCTCGACAAGGTTAACTGCATCTTGGAGCGGCATGAGATGATCAAACACTGGAGGTGTTTTAACAGTCTCCTGAGCAATCGGTACATACTCTTGAACGGCGGACGCATCTACTGTAGGTTTCGTACACGTAACGACTATTCTTTCAATTGTATTTTCGAGTTGTCTGACATTTCCAGGCCATTCATATATGGACATGTGGTCAATGGCATCTTGCTCAATTTGAACCGAGCGGTCATACAGATTGTTATATTTATGCAAAAAGAAGTTAATAAGGTATGGTAACTCTTCGAACCTTTCTCTTAATGGTGGAATTTCAATGGGGATGACATTTAATCTATAGTAAAGGTCCTCTCTAAATTGCCCTTTTTCAACCAAAGTCTTAATATTTTTGTTGGTCGCCGCAATAATTTGGATATCCAATTTGATTGATTTGGAACTGCCCAAAGGTGTAATTTCTCTCTCTTGAAGAACCCGCAGCAGCTTCACTTGAAGGTTAAGCGGCATTTCCCCTATCTCATCCAAAAAAAGCACGCCGTTATTTGCAAGTTCAAATTTGCCGGGTACGCCTTCTTTTTTTGCCCCGCTAAAGGCTCCATCCACATAACCGAACAATTCACTTTCTAACAAATTATCGGGTATTGCCCCGCAGTTGACTGGAATAAACGGCTGGTTTTTTCGTGGTCCCAAATCATGGATGGCCCGGGCTATTACCTCTTTGCCAACACCGGATTCTCCTAATAAGAGAACAGAAGAAGAGACTTTAGCGACCATTTCAACTGTACTTAAAACTTTCATCATGCTTTGACTTTTCATAACGAAAAGTCTGGAGGTCTCTTTCTTTGAAATGCTTGGAAAGTCAATCTTTTCATCCGTGTTGCTTTCCATTAAAACGCTATCATTTCTTGAAATAACTTTAAAACCCCATGTAATGTACTCTTGATCTACCGTTTTAATATCCGGATAACAAGTAACCAAAACCCTTTTGTTGTTCCAAGAAGTTTTGATGATCGATCTCTTATATTCATTATTGAAATCCTCTAGTGGTAATTCTTCATGAAAGAGCTGTTTTTCAATTTCAAATAAATTCATGCCGATTAAATTACGCCTATCACCCCACAACCTTTTTATTTTCCCAAAGTTCTCCTTAATCTTCCCATGAATGTCTGTGATGATGATTTCGTCGTAGATTTTTAGAAGGGTAGACTGTAAAGCGTTTACAAAAGATTTGTTTGTTTGTAAGGATAGACTCTTAATTTTAATCACTCCCACCTTTTCTAAAAGAATAATGATTTCAATTTTAAATGAAAATTTCATAAATGCAACTGGAATTTTGTCGAAACGCGGAAATGTAAGGGCTTCCAGTTTGGCATGCTACTTGCAATATAGGTATTCACAATAAATTATTGGGGGAATTTAAATGAAAAGGGAAAGCATGATTGAAAAGAATATGAAGTCATCGGATGAGTTTGTTAGGAACTTGTTCACTGATCTTCATGGGAGAATTCAAGATTATGAGAGGGAGGAATCGAATGTAAAAAAAATGTCGAAGTTAGACGCTGCACCGGAGCTCGTCATAGTAGGGGGTTTTACCGTTTTTTTGTTCGCTGTTATATTTTAAAAACTATTTACGCTTAGTTTTATGGAGGCGTTTTCTCACGTAGTACAGGCAGCAAGATATTGCCACCAGAAAATAACTATAAAAATTGGAGGATAAAATGAGTAAAGATAATAGATCTGCTATTTCAGATGATGTGGCATTTGGTTTTCTGCCTGCACAAAAAAAAGACCGCGTGTTTGGATTTTGGGATTTGATTCTTATTCAGGTAGGGATCGGTATTTCTTGTATCTGTATACTGACAGGCAGTAGTGCCGGTATGCTTGTCAACGCAAAAGATGCGTTGGCAACGGTATTATTTGGGAATGCCATACCGTTCTTTTTAATTTCTCCCATTATACTTCTTTTTGCCAGGTATGGAGTCGATACGTTTTTAGGATTCCGTAGTGCGTTAGGGTATTTGGGATCTAATATTTTCTACTTTATTTTCATGTTTCTTACAATTGGCTACATGGCTATCGCATTTTTCATGGCGGGAGAGGCTTTGGTCAAGATAGCTTCCGTAATGGGATTACCAGGCTTCTTCTCAAACAGTGCTACTGGAGCTCCATTCTTTGCGATCATGATCTTTGCCATTGTGTTTCTCATAACATTCCAAGGACCCCTGGTCATGCGGAAATTTAACCTGATCGGTGTGCCGGCCATTTTGCTTGTTGTCGTAGGGTTGTTCATCACGTTGATATTTGGAATAGGTATCACGAAAATTTTCGGTTTAACTCCAGCAGAAGCATACCCGGGGGATCATGCCCGTTCGTTTGTAACAGCTTTGGAGATTAATGTTGGTCTTGGATTTTCCTGGCTTCCATACTTGGGACAGTACGCCCGTCTTGCTAAAAATGAAAAAACAGCTTTTAGAGCAGGATTTTTCAGCTATGGTGTCATCGTCAACGTTGCGGTTCTTCTCGGAGCCCTTGCTGCAATTGTCGTTGCATCGGTAGACCCAACGGATTGGATGTTTGCGATATTAGGTTCATGGGCCGGAACGATTGGGCTTGCATTACTTACAATCGGAAATATCACTGCCGGGACATTCTTGATGTATTCACAGGCGATCAGCTTTAAAACTGTTTTCCCGAAAAGATCATGGAAACTTGCCATGGCAACAGCCATCCCGACTATATTATTGCTGCTGAGTGCATCTTTTTACCAAGCGTTCGCATCCTTTATTACAGTCATTGCTTATATCATGTCTATTTTCGGAGGAATCGTCATTGCTGACTTTTTCTTTGTGAAAAAACAGAAGGTTTCTATTAAAGACTTATATGATACGAATGGAAATTATTATTACTGGCGTGGAATAAACCCTTCTGCAATTGTCAGCTTTATTATTGGTACCATCGTTTATTGGAGTTTATATAATCCGGTGTTGGATGCACCAAGCGGCTTGTTCTATTATATATCCGCTGCTATTCCGGCCTACTTTGCGGCAGGGATCACCTACTATCTGTCAGCTAAATTCATTTTTTCCTATGCTGTTGATCGAGTGGCCGATGAAGACCCAATGGCTGGTAACAGAAAAAGTGCTGTTTAATTATAAAATTTCGGAATTTCGTTTTTGAATGGAAATTTAAGAAATGAAATTCAAATGCCAAAAGTAAAAAACCTAAAAGTTGATTGCATCGGGTTTGAACCCGATTTGAATGTTGGCACAGTATTTGCAAATGTAATAAGTGTAAGTGATAAGTTAGTCATCCTTTCAAATACTGTCTGCTACATGTGATCAACTGGAAGGAGGGATATATTGGCTATTTTAGTTGTTGGATTAAACCACAACAGTGCCCCTTTGCAAATAAGGGAGCAGCTTCACTTTAGCGAGGAAGAGAAAAAACTTCTCGAAATAAAATTGACCTCGAGCTTCAGTATTTTAGAATGCATCGTGCTCAGCACATGTAACAGAACAGAAATCTATGCTGTTACAGACAGTCCGTACCTAGCAGAAGGAATTATAAAAAATCATCTCCTACAAAAGGCGGCTAAGCATTCAAAGACTGCTGCCAAAAGCCTGTATGTAAAAGTGAACGATGGAGCTGTCACCCATTTGTTTAACGTTGTATGCGGCCTGGATTCGCTAGTGGTTGGGGAAACTCAAATTTTAGGGCAAGTGAAGGAAGCTTTTTTCCAGAGTCAAAAGGACGGTTGCACCGGGACATTGTTTAATCGGCTTTTTAAGCAGGCTATTACAATCGGTAAAAGAGCTCACACCATTACCGGTATTAGCAAGCAGGCAGTTTCAGTCAGCTATGCGGCTATTCAGCTCCTAAAACAACATATTACCCGCTTAAATCAAAAGCAAACCTTGATTATTGGAGCGGGAGAGATGAGCAAATTAGCTGCCAAGCATTTACAGTCGGAAGGATGCACCAAGCTGATTTTTGCAAACCGTACATTTGACAGGGTTCAAGAATTGGCTGGCCTATTCGATGGAAGTGCCTGCCCATTAGAAGACTCTTTTGGACTAATGGAAAAAGTCGATATCGTCATCTGTTCTGTAAGTAAAAGGGATTATTTGCTTCAGTCAGCAGGCATACATGACTTAATTGCAAAAAGAAAGCGTCCTCTTTATCTGATCGACCTGGGTGTGCCTAGGAATGTTGATCCTAAGATTGCCGGCTTTGAAAACGTTCACTTATATGATATCGATCATTTAAATGGAGTGATTGAATCTAACAGCCGACGGAGATTGGAAGAATCGCATAAGATCAAAGTCATGATTAAAGAGGAATTGACTGATTTTAAACACTGGAAAAAAACACTTCCAGTTACTGCACTTATACGGGAATTGCAAGAAAACGCTTCCCGGATTGAGAGGGAAGCAATGAGGAATATCGAAAATAAGCTTCCGGATTTAACCGATCGTGATAAGCAGATCATTCATAAGTTTACAAAAATGATTTCCAATCAATTGATCCGTCAACCTATTATTTCAATGAAAGAAATAGCTTCCGATGAAGTTGACCAGGCCAAAAAAGATGAATATTTGGCATTGGCTTCACGATTATTGGGACTCGAAAGTGAGATTGCATTGGATCCTGATGGGGACCATGAACGAATAAATGAAATGTTCAAAGAGACTGGAAGTTAAAAGGGAGGAAAAGCAAATGTTTAAATCTATGTATAAATCTACGAATCTGGATATGTTTACATTTCCATTTGTAAATTTCAAAGACAAAACGTACCGTTATTCCAATGACCTGGTGGCGCTGCCCGAAGATAAGGTGAACTTTATGAAAATCACTCCGGAATACGAGGCGCAAATCAAAAGAAAACGGATCTTGTTGGATCAACAGCCGGATGTCCGCTACCAATCATTTCCTCACACGATGGAAATGCAATGGGAATTTGTTGAATTAATTATTGGTTTAGCAGTAGATAAATACCCTGAGCACTTTAGCATTGAAATAGATGGGGATCAATGGACTTTTACCAACCACATTCTCGGAGAAACTGAAAAATTCACATTTGGGGATGAATCCAGTCTTTCACTTGAGCCATACGACATGATCGGCCGCCATTTCCATCATGATTATATGTTGATGGTTCATCGAGATGACAACTTCTATCTTGAAGTGGCACAGGAATCTGTTGCAGCCCTGTTCTCGCCAAACTGGAATCTTGGAATGAGCTTTAATGAAATCCATGCGCCTGTACCATTTAAAAATCGGGAAGGTGTACATCTGGCCGATAGGGTAAGGAAGTTTTTATTGACAATTGAACCAGGAGCACCAAAAACAAGGGTCAATTGGAACCTGATGGCGGGCCGCTGGGATGTAAACTATGAAACGATGGACGAATGGGGACCTCATAGACATCAAGTGACACCTGAAAACGCCGGCAAGTTGGTTCACCTCCGAGTAGAGGAGCAATGGTTCATTCGCATGCCACGAAGCAACGCAGTTTTGTTTGTCCTTGATACAATGTTCCTGCCGTTGGAAGACCTTGTAAAAAGACCTGATTGGCTGGAAATCACTTACTACAATCTCGCTGATATTCCGGAAGATATGGCGGAATATAAAGGTATGGCACCATTTTTGCCTCAATCAGTCGAGTACTTGAAAAACTTGATCGAGAGTATGAAAGTAGCACAATAAAACCAACTAGAAAGGGAGGAGCACTATGAGTACTAGTAATGTATATAGCAGCCCTGTATTTTATGACAATTCCGAAACGATAAAAGAAGAGCTTACACTTCATAGTACAAGAAAAAAACATCTGATTATTTATGATCAAAAGGCTGTTGATGACATCAACCAAGCAATTGACAATCGTTCTGAGGAAGAACTTGAAACAATGGAAATACAAGGTTCTATTAATCTTCAAGATTTGCGAGTTCTCCTTTACAGTCAAAAAATGGGCACTCAATTGTATATAGCAGCTGAGTGGGCTAATGCTGTGACCGTTTTTGACGAAGCTGTAGAAGCAGGTTTTACAGAAGATGAAATTCAAGTGATTATATACGGAGAAACTAAACGGTATGTGTATTGTATGAAATGCTACCACACTAGCGAAACGACGTACGATGATGAAGTTCAATGCCCGAAATGTAGTGCTCATATGGATGTAGGGCCGTTTTTCTCAAAAGTGCGTAAAGGATATATCGGATATCCATTTAATCCAATCTATCGAGAAGTAGGACAGGCGTAGAGGTTTATCGAAATTCATTTAACCCAACTTGGAGAATCATAAGAAAGGACTGATACAAAATGTTGAGAGTATATGGAAACCTTGACATGGTTGTAGAAAAGATAGAACAAGTAACTGACAATGTAAAACGATTCTATCTATACCCAGCAGACCGGAAATTACTGCCTGCTTTTACTGGCGGTGCGCATATTACCACATACGTAGACACCGGAAGTGAGATCATCGATCGGGACTATTCCCTTGTGAGCCATCCGACTGAGCGTACTCATTATTCCATTTCGATCAATCGTGATGAGAATTCAAGAGGCGGGTCTGTCTACTGGCACGACCATGTAAAAGAAGGAGACAAGGTTAAGATAAGCCATCCCAAAAACCATTTTGCCTTAGGATTCCATGCTAAGCACCATGTGTTTTATGCTGCAGGAATCGGGATTACTCCATTCTTAACAATGATGGCTGACCTTGAAGCTCAAGGTAAAACATTCGAGCTTCATTACGCTGCAAGAACAAAAGAACAATGCGCCTTTTACGATTATTTGAATGAAAAATATCCTGGAAAATGTACGTTCTACTTCTCCAGAAGTGAGAAGCCGAACCGACTGACTCCTGAGACGATGAAGGAACATAGAATCGGAAGCCATGTTTACTTCTGTGGGCCTGTTTCCATGGTGA
Source organism: Siminovitchia acidinfaciens (assembly GCF_003605385.1). GTDB lineage: Bacteria > Bacillota > Bacilli > Bacillales > Bacillaceae_C > Siminovitchia > Siminovitchia acidinfaciens. Next base: position 692,750 of record NZ_QYTV02000001.1, read on the forward strand.
CTGAGTATAGGGATGCAGCTTTATCCTATGGCTATCCGACACAATCCATCCATTTTGAAATTTTCAATAATGATACTGGACCTAAGAATCCATTTGTTGTCGAAGTGGATGGCAAGGAAATTCAAGTAACGGAAGAGGAGACGCTGCTAGAAGCACTGTTGGCAGCAGGCGTAGACGCACCATATTCTTGCAGAGGCGGCGGATGCGGCCAATGTGAGGTAGATGTTGTTTCGGGTGATGTGGATCACCGCGATATCTTCTTCAGCGATGAAGAAAGAGCTGAAAGAAATAGTATTTTGACTTGTTGCTCAAGAGCCAAGGAAGAAAAATTAGTTATCAAAATATAAAATAAGGAGTGGTTAGCAATGACAGTAAAAGCAGATGTTATTGAATTAAATAATTATATCAATGGTGAGTGGAGAGGTATTTCTGGCACAGATAGAAATGAAGTCATCAACCCTGCGAACCAGGAAGTGATTGCGGTAGCCCCAAGAGCGACTAAAGAAGAGACAGAAGAAGCGATCGCAGTGGCAAAAGCAGCTTTTGAAAGCGGAGTTTGGTCTGAGTTGACTGCTCATGAGCGCAGCGAAGTTTTGCATAAAATTGCAGACAAAATTGATGAGAAAGCAGAAGAGCTTGTAGAGCTGGAAGTAATGGATAACGGAAAAATAAAGGCTGAGGCAGAATTTGATATCGCTGATGCTGCTGCTTGCTTCCGTTACTATGCAGGATTAATCCTCGCTCCAGAAGGTGAAACTTTCCAGGCTCCAGAAAATGTACAGCCCATGATTGTCAAAGAGCCAGTTGGTGTAACCGGTCTGATTGTCCCTTGGAACTTCCCTCTATTGATGAGTGTATGGAAAGTTGCCCCAGCTTTGGCTGCAGGAAATACAATCGTATACAAGCCGGCAGAAGCAACACCAATCACAGCTATGAGATTGGTTGAGATCATTGAAGAAGTCGGTGTGCCAAAAGGGGTTGTCAACCTTGTCATGGGAAGAGGGTCCGTTGTCGGTCAGACAATTGCAGAAAGCAAAGACGTCGATCTTGTTTCCTTCACTGGCAGTACCGAAGTCGGCCAGGAAATCATGAAAGCAGCTGCAGGAAACTTGAAGAAAATTTCTCTTGAGCTTGGCGGGAAATCACCAAACATCATTTTTGCCGATGCGGATTTTGAGACTGCAATTGACCATGCTCTAATGGGAATCTACTTTGGTTCAGGACAAGTTTGTTCAGCGGGAAGCCGTGTTTTAGTGGAAGAGAGCATTTACGATAAGTTCGTAGAAACCTTCGTCGAACGAGCAAAATTGATCAAAGTTGGTCCTGGCCTAGATGAGAATTCTCAAATGGGTGCAATCAACAGCGAAAGCCAAATGAATACAATCCTGAAATATATTGAAATTGGTAAAGAGGAAGGGGCTACGCTGGCAACTGGCGGTCGCCGTTTGACTGAAAATGGGTTGGATAAAGGATTCTTCATTGAGCCGACTGTATTCACAGATGTAACTTCCGATATGAGAATTGTTCAGGAAGAAATCTTTGGACCGGTTGTCACTATTCAAAAGTTCAAAGATGAAGAGGAAGCAATTCAACTTGCAAATGATACAGATTTTGGCCTTGCTGGTGGTGTATTCTCTAACGATGGAGCAAAAGCGCTTCGTGTCATCAAAAAGGTCCGCGCTGGAATTACATGGGTAAACACATTCGGCCCAACATATAATGAAGCGCCATGGGGCGGTTACAAAATGAGTGGAATTGGCCGCAGCCTTGGAACTTACGGTTTGGATGATTTCCAAGAAATCAAGCAAATCAGTATCAACCTTGATGTACAGCCTTCAGGTTGGTTTCCAAACAAATAAGTGATTGATAAAGAGAAGTGAGATCCTCACTTCTCTTTTCAAAATCGTACCATCGTAAGGAAAGGAGAGAATAAATGGAAAGTCAAAGAGTTACAGATCAGGTGGAAAAATATTCAGTACCCTTTCCATTTACCTCCAAAATGAAGGGTGCGGGCGTAAGCCCGTTAACGATAAATGTTAAAGATGCAATGACAGGGCTGTTAGGTGGTTTTTTGACCATTTCTGTTTTGGCTATATTAACAGGTGCCACTTCAACAGAGTGGTTGATGGCTCCATTTGGAGCGAGTTGTGTTTTGGCATTTGGTGTCTGGAACGCACCGTTATCGCAGCCCAGGAATATTATTGGCGGACATCTGATTTCAACTTTTGTCGGCTTGGCCGTGTATCATACGCTGGGAAACGAGTCTTGGGCAATCGGTTTAGCTGTCGGCCTGGCTATAGCTGCATTGATGCTGACAAAGACAACGCACCCTCCGGCAGGGGCCAACCCGCTTGTTGTAATGATGGGAGATTATGATTGGAGCTTTTTGTTCTCGCCTGTATTAATTGGTTCCGTAATCGTCGTTGTTTTTGCATTAGTAATAAATAATTTGCGAAGTGACAGGGACTACCCGACATTTTGGATATGAATAACATTAGAAGGGACTGCTTCAAAAGTGAATGTGTTTCCTTCTATTTTTTTGATGGCAAAAAACAAAAAACAGGCGAGCACACTCACTCACCTGTTCACCATTACCTGGATTTCTTTGTTCCCAAGGCTTTAAATTGATCCATCAGTTTGTTGCGGGATTTTTCATTTCTCATTAAATAAGCGGCTCCAAGCGCTAGGCCTGTCAACATAGCTTTGTTTTTGTTCATGTAATGTCACTCCCTTTGCGTTGTATGTTTCTTTTTCCCGGGTCCGTCCGGAAATAAACAGGTTATTTTTAGGAGTGATCTGCTTATATATTTACTTCCTTTTTAAATAAAGGGCCATCGTAAACGAACGTATGATATTCTCCTGATTCACCCATCGGACAGACATCTTCTTTGCTTATATCCTTTAAAAAGCTTTCATCTAACTGGCGTCCTACCCAGCTTGCCGGCAGTACATCTTCCCTGACTTTGATGATCTCCGCTTTATATCCGGTTTCGATAAACTTTCTTAAGGATTCCGTCATTTGTGATTGCTCTGCCCACAAGGGATAGAGGGCTTCTAATTTTGCTGCATCCGCCAATTTTTGTCCCCATTCCCTATGCCCATCCAAATACATATCGCCAAATGCAATGGCATCAAGCTTATATTTGGTTTTCAACCGCATCAATTCTTTCAGGAAATCATCAGTGTATGTATCATATGTGCAGTGAATAAATTCCATTGGGATTCGGAGTGAATCTGCCTGAGCTTCAATTTTTTTCATGTCCTCGTTATGAGCAAATGTTTTACCTGTTTCCTCGGGTACTGTCGTAACGAGGCAAACAACATCCGACCCCTTATGGGTCAGTTCGTGAAGGGCCATGCAGCTGTCTTTACCTCCGCTCCACGATAGGGCTATACGATTCATAACTTAACCTCCCAGCCTATTCATCGTATCTATATTATAAAACAGAATTAAAGATAGAAAGACAAAAGTCGAACATTTCCTGGGAAATGAATGCGGAAATTGACGAAACCGGACTTAAATCTGTCCGGCTTTCGAATTCTCTATTACCAGAAAAGTGGGAAGGAAAGCCAAATCCGAATCCCCATGGTCTAAAGAAGGGACTTCTCCATCCCTCACCCCACGGCCCTCCGAAAGAAAACCTTTCATCTGCTGGTAGCATTCCCATGAAAGGATATCCGTGCTGACTCGATTGATAATAATGATTCAACTCAGGTCCTCCTCATCTTTTTTTATTAAAATGTTCAACTTATCCAATGCGCTTGACCCAAAAAAGGGCATTGGAATGAGGGCTGGAGAAGCAAAATAGGCATTTCTTATAGATTTCGGGAGATTCATTATAAAGAAATTCAATTATAATCCGATATTACTTATAAGTATTTAATTTTTTACCGAAGGAGAGAAAGAGGATGATTGGATCGATCGGAGGAAGGCTTCCAGTTGAAGGTGCTGCGATGCCTATACGCTCTGCAATCGGCATCGGAGAGTCAAACCGGGAGTCAAGTACATCGAAAGAACGATCATACGAGCTTTCGGAAAAAGATGCGACGGCGTTGCTTGAAAGAGCGGTAGCATTTGCAAACAGTCAAATGAAAACGTCCAAGCAATATTTAAAATTCGAATATCATGACCAATTGAATAAATATTACGTAAAAGTCGTGAACGAGGAGACGGAAGAAGTGGTGAGGGAGATCCCGCCTAAGAAGCTTCTCGACATGTTTGCGGCAATGGCGGATGCCATGGGAATCCTTATAGATAAGAAGATATAGGAAATAAAAGGAAGTGGAATGATATATGCGGATCGGCGGCTTGGCAAGCGGTATGGACATTGACTCGATCGTCAAAGATATGATGAAGGTCAAAAGGATGCCTCTTGATAAAATGAAACAACAGAAACAGATTATTGAATGGAAACGTGACGACTACCGAAGCATAAACACGATGCTCCTAGGCTTCCGAGATCGGTTGGCACAGCTAAAACTAACCAGCAATTATAGGGCGAGAATGGTGACTTCCACAGACGAGGCGAAAGTTTCCGCAACTGTGACGAGTGGTGCATCGCAGGCTTCGTATTCGATTTCGAAGGTGGAGCAGTTGGCGACGGCGGCGACTAGGATAGGTGGAAAGATTGAGGGAATTGATTCGGCAATAAGTTTAAAGGATCAGGAAAATCTGGGGATTGAATGGAAAAAAGGTGTTATTGAAACAAGAACTTTTTCTGGGGAAGGATCAGCAGTCAATTTTGACGCAGGCGGAAAATATGTGGCTGACTCACTCAGTGTCAAAGTTAATGGAACATCCTACGAGGTTGTTGCAAGTCAAGCTGATCTAAACACCGGGAATTCGGAAGACAACAAGGTTTGGTATGATGTAGGTACAGGTGAATTGAAGTTTAATAAAGATCTGGCAAAGGGAAGTTCAATAAGAGTTGATTATGCAGTTAGTGAAAAAGCGACCACTCACAAAATCGAAGAAAAGCAAAATATGATTCGACTGGGAAAAAGTTCAATTGCTGAGCTTTCGGTTTCTGTAGATGGCAAAACTTATACGATGGAGACGCCGGACGTAAACGGCTTCGCAGCATTAACTCATACTGATGCTGAAAATAATAAAACAGTATTTGGGAAAGTGAATGTTGCTACTGGTGATATTATGTTCGAACTTCCGAATATGGAAGGTAAAGATTTAGATGTTACATTTAAACAAAACTATACGGATTTTACTATCGAATCATATACATCTAAAGGAAAAGTAACCGAACATATCTTTGTAACTGGAAATGAATCTTTGAACAACGTCATCCGTAAAGTAAACGAATCGACTGCTGGTGTAACCATGTTTTTTGACGAACATACAAGTAAATTAACGATGACTCGAAAAGAAACAGGTAAGTTCAATAATACGGGTGATGATATTAATATTTCCGGTGCTTTTAATACGATATTAAAGTTCGACGGTGCAGAAAATAGCGGCCAGAATGCAAAATTCACCATCAATGGTCTCGAAACAGAACGCACGTCTAATACCTTCTCCATGAACGGGGTCTCTTTTACATTAAAGCAGGTTTTTACTGACGGCACCCCAATCTCAGTCAACGTCTCCAACGACTCAGAAGGTGTCTTGAAAACAGTCAAGGACTTTGTCGGTCAATATAACACCTTGATAGATGACATCAATAAAAAGCTGACGGAAGAACGCAATCGAAAATATCTGCCACTTACCGATGATGAGCGGGAAGAGCTTTCCGATAAACAACAGGAAAAATGGGAAGAGCTTGCTAAGAGCGGGCTTCTCAAAGGTGATCCCATGTTATCAGGTGTTCTGTCACAAATGCGCTTGGATATGTCCAGCTCCGTTGAAACAAATAGTCTGTTCAAGCAGCTGGCTGCTATCGGCATTACGACGACAGCTAATTATTTGGACGGCGGGAAATTGGAGATTAACGAGACAAAGCTGAAAGAAGCGATTGAACAGGATCCGGAAGCCGTTGAGAATTTGTTCCGAGGTACGGGAACTACAGATGCAGATCGTGGAGTCGTCCACAAGCTTTATGATTCCGTGAATCAGTCAATCTCAAAGATTCAGGATCGAGCCGGTCGAGCGACCTCAACGAACCAGCAGTTTGCCTTGGGAAGGGAATTAATTTCTGTTGATAAAAATATCGATAGCTTTGAAACAAGGCTGAAAATGCAGGAAGACCGCCTGTGGCGGCAATTCACCGCTATGGAAAAGGCTATCCAGCGTGCGAATAATCAAGCGGTCTATCTCATGCAGCAATTTGGCGGCGGAATGTACTAATTTTAATCAAATGATTTTTCTAGAGGAGTGGAAATATGGCAAGCAGGAATCCGTATGAAGCTTATAAAAACAACTCGGTTACAACTGCTTCACCGGGTGAATTGACACTGATGCTGTATAATGGCTGCCTTAAATTCATCAATTTGGCGAAGAAGGCAATTGAAAATAAAGAAATTGAGCAAAAAAACACGAACATCCAAAAAGCACAAAACATCATTTCTGAGTTGATTCTTACGTTGAACACAGATGTCGAAATATCCAAAAACATGCACTCCTTATATGAGTACGCAAACAGGAGGCTCCTGGAAGCAAACATTCAACAGGATATCTCCATTCTCGAAGAAGTCGAAGAAATTATCACAGAATTCCGTGACACTTGGAAACAGGTCATTCAATTGAACAGGCAGCGGCAGCATGCCCCTCTTGAAAGTGTGAATCGATGAGTGCGGTTCAAGAATGCCTCACCATTACGAGAAAACTCGTTGACAGCCTTAAAAGTATGGAAAAGGACCAACGAGAAGAGCTAATCGTTCAAATTGAAGAATTGCTTGCTCAAAGGGAGGAATTGCTTCCAGCGATTCAACCTCCTTTTTCAGCTCAAGAACAAGCTGCCGGCAGGGAGCTTTTGAAGCTTAATAAAGAACTGGAATTTTTGCTGGAGAAGCTCAATAAGAATATCTTACGGGATTTAAATGCGATTGATTTGAAAAAGACATCAGCGGCACGATATACTAATACATATAAGCAAGTGCATCACGATGGAGTTTTTTACGACAAAAGGCAATAAGGTAGTACTATCCCGCTTTCTGTCACAGACTTTTATGATTCGCCGGTTTTCTCATAAAATCGACAAAATCTTTCACTTTATTTGGCAGGATTCCGGGAATAGATATAGAAGTATATATACATAGCCTTTAAAGGAGGAGTTTATATGCTAAGGTATCAAATCCGCGGTGAAAACATCGAGGTAACTGAAGCAATCCGAGATCACGTAGAAAAGAAAGTGAGCAAGCTAGAGCGGTATTTTATCGAAACTCCTGATGCAAATGTGCATGTTAATTTAAAAGTAAACCCTGATAAAAAATCAAAGGTTGAAGTGACAATTCCGCTTCCACAGCTAGTTTTAAGAGCTGAAGAAGTGAACGATGACATGTATGCTGCTATCGATTTGATTGTAGATAAGCTTGAGCGTCAAATTCGCAAACACAAAACAAAAGTAAACCGCAAATTCCGTGAAAAAGGTGATTTGCAACAATTATTTGCCACTGGGGCTAACGGTGCGGTTGCAGTTGAAACAGCTGACGACGAGGACGAACTGACAATTGTTCGTACAAAACGTTTCGACTTAAAACCAATGGACAGCGAAGAAGCAGTACTTCAAATGAACATGCTTGGCCATAGCTTTTTCGTCTACACTGATGCGGAGACAAACGGTACTAACATTGTTTACCGCCGTAAAGACGGAAAATATGGATTGATTGAAACTAGCTAAAAATGAAATGAAAAGCACGCAGCCTTCATAATAAGGCGAGCGTGCTTTTTTTACATTAATATAACTTAATGTTTTGTTGATGAAAAATTCATATCCCGAGTTTTGGTCGACACTCCATGTTATTGTCATTAAGCATTTATTAATGTTAAAATAAATAGATGATGTTCAACTAACGAACATCACTCAGAACTAAATGTATTGTCGCCCGTATCTGATAAGTAAAGGGAGAGTAATATAAATGATGGCTTTCATAACAAAACTATTTGACCCTAATACACGTGAATTACGTCGTCTAGATAAAATGGCAACAGAAATTAAAAAGCTGGGCTCCGAGATGGAGAAAAAATCCGATGAAGAGCTTCGGGAACTGACGGATCGTTTTAAGAGCCGCTATGCCGGAGGCGAATCGCTCGACAGTATGCTTGCTGAGGCGTTTGCGGTAGTTCGGGAAGGGGCACGCCGTGTCCTTGGCCTTTATCCGTATCCTGTACAGCTGATGGGGGGAATTGCCCTTCATGAAGGAAATATCGCCGAGATGAAGACTGGTGAAGGTAAAACATTGACTGCGACTTTGCCGGTTTATTTGAATGCGTTGACAGGCAAAGGTGTGCACGTTGTCACGGTGAACGAATATCTGGCAAGCCGTGATGCTCAGGAGATGGGCCAGCTGTATGAATTCTTAGGTCTCACTGTTGGCCTAAACCTCAACAGCATGTCCAAGAGTGAGAAAAAAGAAGCGTACGAGGCAGATATCACGTACGGAACGAACAACGAATTCGGCTTTGACTATTTGCGTGACAACATGGTGCTCTACCAGGAAGACCGCGTCCAACGGCCGCTCTATTATGCGGTCATTGATGAAGTGGACTCCATTTTGGTCGATGAAGCCCGTACACCGCTCATTATCTCCGGCCAGGCTCAAAAGTCTGCACAGTTGTACCTGCAGGCAAATGCTTTTGTAAACACATTGAAAAAAGATGAAGACTATACGTACGATGAAAAGACGAAAGGTGTCCAACTCACCGAAGAGGGAATTAATAAGGCAGAGCGTGCCTTCCATATCGATAATTTGTTTGATATTTCACATGTGACGCTGAATCACCATATTAACCAGGCGCTGAAAGCGCATGTGAGCATGCACAAGGATATCGACTATGTTGTCGAAGAAGGCGAGATTGTCATCGTTGACCAATTCACGGGACGCCTCATGAAAGGCCGCCGTTTCAGTGACGGGCTTCACCAGGCCATTGAGGCAAAAGAAGCCGTCGAAATTCAAAACGAATCGATGACGATGGCAACCATCACATTCCAGAACTATTTCCGGATGTATGAAAAACTTTCTGGAATGACAGGTACGGCTAAAACGGAAGAAGAGGAATTCCGTAACATATATAATATGCGTGTCATTGCAATTCCTACGAATAAACCTATTGCCAGGGATGACCGTCCGGACTTGATTTATGCTTCAATGGACGGAAAGTTTCAAGCGGTCGTCGATGACATTGCGGAACGCTATAAAAACGGCCAGCCTGTCCTTGTTGGGACAGTCGCAATCGAAACATCCGAATTGATCAGTTCCTTGCTTAAGAAACGAAAAATTCCGCATAACGTCCTAAATGCGAAAAACCATGAGCGTGAGGCGGAAATCATCGCGGAAGCGGGGAATAAAGGCGCTGTTACGATTGCAACAAACATGGCGGGACGGGGAACGGACATCAAGTTGGGAGAAGGTGTTTTGGAGCTTGGCGGACTCGCCGTCATCGGTACTGAGCGTCATGAATCCAGACGGATTGACAACCAGCTTAGAGGACGTTCCGGACGTCAGGGTGACCCGGGAGTTACCCAATTTTACCTGTCCATGGAAGACGAGTTGATGCGCCGTTTTGGAACAGACAATCTGAAAAATATGATGGAAAAATTCGGCATGGATGATTCCGAGCCGATTCAAAGCCGTTTGGTGTCCAGGTCTGTTGAATCTGCACAGAAACGTGTGGAAGGAAACAACTTCGATGCACGTAAGCAGTTGCTTCAATATGACGATGTCTTAAGACAGCAGCGGGAAATCATCTACAAACAGCGTGATGAGGTCATGGGTGCGGAAGAACTTCGTGATATTGTGGAAAAAATGATTCAATCCGTGATCAACCGTGTTGTTGAAGTATATACACCTCGCCATGAAGAGGAAGAGGAATGGAATCTTCAAGGCATCATCGATTATGTCAATGCAAACCTTCTTCCAGAAGGTGATATCACAGCAGATGATCTAAAACGCAGAGATCCTGAAGAGATGACGGAGCTTATTTTTGAAAAAGTCAAAGCCCGCTATGATGAAAAAGAAGAGCAGCTTACTCCAGACCAAATGCGTGAGTTCGAAAAAGTCATTTTACTGCGTGCGGTTGATACGAAATGGATCGACCATATTGATGCGATGGACCAGCTCCGTCAGGGAATTCATTTGCGTGCCTACGGACAAATTGATCCATTGCGTGAATATCAAAACGAAGGTTTCATCATGTTTGAAAATATGGTGGCTTCCATAGAGGAAGATGCCGCAAAATATATCATGAAAGCTGAAATCCGCAACAATTTGCAGCGCGAGGAAGTGGCCAAAGGCCAGGCTGTCAATCCGAAAGAGGAAGGCGGCAAGGTGAGAAAGAAACCTGTCCGCCGTAAAGAAACTGTCGGACGTAATGATCCTTGTCCATGCGGTTCCGGTAAAAAATACAAACATTGCCACGGTCGTCTAGGATGACGGCAATGGCTGACTGGCAAAACTAATAATACATCAGAGGTGTTAATATGGAACTTTTTGAAATAAGAAGTGAATTAGAAAATACGGCTAAGAGGTTAGCTGACTTTAGGGGGTCTCTTTGACTTAGAGGAAAAAGAGACGAGAATCGCTGAGCTTGATGAACAAATGGCTGATCCATCCTTTTGGGATGACCAGTCAGCTGCACAGACTGTAATCAATGAAGCCAACGGATTGAAAGATTTGGTGGGCGAATACAATGAGTTGATTGAAAACCAGGAGGATCTTGAAGTTACCCACGAGCTTGTAAAAGAAGAGGGCGACGCCGATCTTGAGGCGGAACTTGAAGATGATCTGAAGGAATTCAAAGACAGACTCGATAAATTTGAATTACAGCTCCTTTTAAGTGAGCCTTATGATAAAAATAACGCTATTTTGGAGCTCCATCCGGGTGCCGGCGGTACGGAGTCACAGGACTGGGGGTCCATCCTTCTCCGCATGTATACAAGATGGGCAGAGAAGCACGGCTTCAAGGTGGAAACGCTCGATTATCTGCCTGGGGATGAAGCTGGGATTAAAAGTGTAACCTTGCTCATCAAAGGGCATAACGCCTATGGCTATTTGAAATCTGAAAAAGGGGTTCACCGCCTTGTAAGGATTTCACCATTCGACTCGTCCGGAAGGCGGCATACGTCTTTCGTGTCGTGTGAAGTGATGCCTGAATTCAACGATGACATCGAAATTGAAATTCGCTCAGAAGATATAAAAGTGGACACATATCGCGCAAGCGGAGCAGGCGGACAGCACGTAAATACAACAGATTCCGCTGTCAGGATCACACACCAGCCTACTGGAATTGTTGTGACGTGCCAAAACGAACGTTCCCAAATAAAAAACCGGGATAGTGCAATGAAAATGCTCAAAGCAAAATTGTATCAGCGCGAAATTGAACAAAAAGAAAAAGAACTTGCAGACATTCGCGGGGAGCAAAAGGAAATCGGCTGGGGAAGCCAAATCCGCTCCTATGTGTTTCATCCATATTCAATGGTCAAGGATCACCGCACAAATACCGAAGTTGGAAATGTCCAAGCGGTGACCGACGGAGATATCGATACATTCATTAATGCATATTTGCGTTCCCGATTATAAAAGTTGTCACTAATTTTACATTTATTAGGAATCCGCTGCAGCTTTATTTGTTTAAAAAAACCCGTATATTGGTATACTAAAGGAGCAACATTTTTGAAAAGGAGATGTATGTCTTGAAGAAAAAAATGTGGGCTCTCGTAATGAGTACTGGATTAGCCATCGGACTTGCTGCCTGCGGCGGAGGCGGCAACAATAATGACAACAACAATGCTGGCGGTGGAGAAACTGCCACAAATGATGCAGAATCGATCTACCAAACAAGCTGCGTCAGCTGTCACGGTGAAAACCTGGAAGGCCGGAATGGTCCTGCACTTGACAAAATCGGTGCTAAATTAAGCCAAGATGAAATCCACGATGTCATTGAAAACGGAAGACCAGGAATGCCTGCTGGCATTATCAAAGGTGATGACGCAGACAAAGTGGCTGCTTGGTTAGCTGAGAAAAAGTAAATTAATACAAAAAGGGCAAGCAGATAAAACGGCTTGTCTTTTTTTATGGAAAAATTGCAAGACACTATTTGTTTGGAGCTGACAGGTAAAAAGTGGTTTGTAATGCCAGGCTGTGTCAGCCTTCGGGTGAAGCTTGGAGTTCTTCGTAATAAGAGCAATTAGTGGACTGATTACTAAAACACTATCCGAAAGGGAAATACTATCCAAAACCCCAAAATATTTTCCAAAGTCCACAAATCCTATCCCACATTCGAAAAACCTATCCAAATTTCAAAAACAGAAGAAATCGCATCTGATGTGTTCGAGCAAATTGGAGTGAGTCTTCTTACCTATAGTCAAAAAGGCCCAACCGCTGATAAATACGAAGGTCTAAAGCTGGCAACACAATTATTTTGCCGAACTGCTGTTTTTGCAACATGTCAAAAAACAGCGAATATTACCGTATCGTGACAAAATGAAATATAAATGTAATATAAATGTACCTTAAAATCTGGAGCGCAAGTGTTATAATGGGTCTGGGTTTAAATTTCGATATAATTTGACGAGTTTTTCAAAATGAGCGCGGCTCGATTGGCCGCGATTTGAGTGAAAATATATGTTGCTTTTTATTCTGCTTGTCTTAAGGAGTTTCCCTCGTCTCAATGTTAGAAAAGTACATAGCGAATAATGAAGATAGAGGAGTAAGGTGGTTTATATGATTGAAATGCAGGATGTAAGCAAGAAATATCCTAACGGTATTATTGCTGTAAACGCTTTGGACATCCTGATTAATCAAGGTGAGTTTGTCTATGTAGTAGGTCCCAGCGGGGCCGGGAAAACAACCTTCATTAAAATGATGTACCGGGAAGAAAAGCCCACTTCAGGAAAAATCATTGTCAACGGAGTGGACTTAGCGAAACTTAAAAATAGAGAAGTACCTTATTTGCGCAGAAATGTAGGAGTAGTCTTTCAGGATTTCAAATTGCTTCCGACACTTACAGTCTTTGAAAATGTCGCATTTGCCTTGGAAGTTATTGAACAGTCTCCAAAAGAGATTAAGAGAAGAGTCATGGAAGTTTTGGCATTGGTAGGCTTGAAGCATAAAGTCCGTATGCTACCTTCGGAACTATCCGGCGGGGAACAACAGCGGGTTTCAATTGCAAGATCAATCGTCAATAAGCCGAAAGTCATTATAGCGGACGAGCCTACTGGGAACTTAGATCCCGAAACGTCGTGGGAAATCATGAATTTATTGGAAGAAATCAATTTGCAAGGAACAACGGTGATAATGGCGACCCATAACCGTGAAATCGTCAACACGATCAAACACCGCGTTGTTGCCATTGAAAATGGAATCATTGTCCGTGATGAACAGCAGGGGGAATATGGTTATGAAGGCTAGAACATTTCGGCGCCACCTGGGTGAAAGCTTCAAAAGTCTGCGCCGCAATGGATGGATGACCTTTGCCTCTGCAAGTGCAGTCACCGTCACATTGCTGCTCGTTGGTGTTTTTTTCGTCATCATGCTGAATATGAATAAATTTGCCACGGATATTGAGAATGATGTCGAAATCCGCACGCACATTGAGTTGACAGCTACAAAAGATAATCGGGAAGCCTTACAGAAAAAAATTGAAAAAATTAATCAAGTGGAGTCAGTCACCTTTTCATCCAAGGAACAGGAACTGGATCACTTAATCAAGACAATGGGGAAAGATTGGAAGCTGTACGAACAAGAAAATCCGTTGCACGATGTCTTTATCGTAAAAACGAAAAAGCCGACAGATACGCCGTCGGTTGCTAAAAAGATCAGCTCGTATGAACATGTAAATTCTGCGGTCTACGGTGAGAAAAAAGTCGAAAAACTGTTTAATACGCTAAAAATGAGCCGAAATATCGGAGTTGTCCTGATCATTGGTTTATTGTTTACTGCCATGTTCTTAATCTCAAATACTATTAAGATTACCATTTTTGCAAGACGCAAGGAAATTGAGATTATGAAACTGGTAGGAGCGACGAATTGGTTTATACGCTGGCCGTTTCTATTTGAAGGCATGTGGCTTGGAGTGATCGGTGCGGTAATTCCAATTGTAGTTGTGGCAGCAGGTTATTACTATGCCTATGATTTTTTAGCTACCCGTATCCCAAATCAAGTCATACAGCCGCTTGCATACACACCGTTCGTATATCAAGTCATTGGATTGATGCTGTTGATCGGCGTCATTATCGGTGCCTGGGGAAGCTTCATATCCGTCAGACGCTTTTTGAAAATATAACAGATTTACTTTACCCGACCTTAAAATGGTTGAAATGCGCATACAATGTTTGTTGCCAGGGAGAAAGGGGAACAGTTTGGTGTTGAAAAGACGTTCGTTACTATCAATCACACTAGCAGGAGTCATCGGTTTTGGAGGAACATTTTCATATATAGGACAGGCTTCCGCTTCTAAAATATCAGATTTGCAAAGTGAACAAAATCAGATTTTAAATAAAAAGTCCGACATCAATAAATCCATCGGTGAAAAAAACAGCCAGATTACAGACATTGATCATCAAGTAGGATCCATTGAAGCTGATGTTAAGAAAATCGAAGGTGAAATTGCTACGACTAATAGCAAAATCAAAGAAAAAGAGCAGCAAATTTCCGATACAAAATCAGAAATTGAAAGTTTAAAGGCGGAAATTAAAGAGCTGAAAATTAAAATTAAGAAAAGAAACGAATTGCTTAAAGAAAGAGCACGCAATATTCAAACAAATGGCGGTTCAGTGGATTACATAGATGTTATCTTGGGCGCTGAAAGCTTTGGTGATCTGGTCGACCGCGTTTCAGCAGTGAATACGATTGTCGGTGCGGACAAAGAGATCATGGAAGAACAGCAGCGTGATAAGGAAAAGCTGGAAGAAAACCAGGCTAAAGTAGAGAAAAAGCTTGCTGAAATTGAAGGTATGCTTAAAGAGCTTGAAGGTTTGAAAGCTGAATTGAGCAGTCAAAAAGCCAAGAAAAAAGAAGCAGTAAAGCTATTGGAAAAAGAGAAAAAGCATATTGAAAGTGAAAAGCTTTCTTTAGAAGAAGAACAACAAATACTTAGCGGCCAAGCTGCAGCCATCGAAGAAGCAATCAAGATGGAAAAAGAAAAAATTGCCGCAGCTGAGAAAGCTGAAGCGGAAAGAAAAGCACGGGAAGCGGCTGAAGCTGCGAAAGCTGCAAAAGCACAACAGTCTTCAAAACCAGCTTCAACATCCGGTTCTACAACGTCAAAAAGTACGGCAACACAGTCGTCATCACAACAAAGCACATCTAGACCATCAGTGAGTGCGCCGCCTGTATCATCAGGTATGTTCACACGTCCGGCTGCCGGCTATTTCTCCTCAGGATTCGGTGGACGCAGTGGTGGATACCATTATGGACTTGATATTGCTGCAGGAGGAAAGGTACCGATCGTAGCAGCTGCAGATGGCGTCGTAAATCAGAGCTATTTTTCTTCAAGCTATGGAAATGTCATATTTATCGTTCACAGCATTAACGGAAAAACATATGAAACTGTTTACGCACATTTGAGCAGCCGTTCCGTATCAGCTGGAACAAGGGTATCCAAAGGCCAGTTTATTGGCTACATGGGTAATACAGGCCAGTCATACGGACAGCATCTTCACTTTGAAATCCATGAAGGAAGATGGAACGGTTCTAAATCAAACGCAGTAGATCCACGCAGATACATCAATTAAAAATATTCAAGCCGCATCCAGTCGGATGCGGCTTTTCTGTGCTCATTTTATGAGTTCCAGCAACTCTAAGTTCTCAACGGGTCTGTAATCATGAATGTAATTTTCTGAAAGGTCCAGATGTAATAATGAAGACATGTCTTCTAATGCATCGACTTCACTGATGGCATTTTTTGATAAAATGAGAGTTGTCAATGAATCGAGGTTGGATAGGGCGTCAATATTTTGGACATTGTTATTGGATAAATCCAATTTTACCAACCCTGTCAATTTCGATAAAGGAGAGATATCGTTGATATGATTATCTCTTAAATTCAATGTTTCCAATGCTTTTAAATGGGACAAAAAGGAAATGTCAGTCAAACCGCTGGCGCTTAATCCTAAAATCCGCAGCTCTTTCAAATCTTTCAACGGAGAAAAGTCTTTAATATCATTACCGCATAATGTCAGCGCCTGAAGCGAAACTAATTCCGATAGATGGCTGATATCATCGATTTCATTTCCAGACAGGTATAGTTTTTCAATTGAAGTCAATTGGGAGATCGGCTCCAAATCAGACACACCCGTATCATCCAGAATCAGCATCTTCAGGTTGAAAGCAACTTCCAATCCTTTCAGTGAAGTGATGGAGCCTCTATTATCAGCCCTAAATACGACCAGCTTATCCATGTCTTCGACCGTTGGTCTTTTATCATCATTCACATACCCGTCAAGTCCCAGCTCTTCCAATACACGTATCCGCAACATGGGATCTTCTATCCCTTCATAATTATCGACAGCTTCCTGCCATGCCGGATCCATCTCTTTTTCCGCAGGTTGATCAGCCGATGGTTCAGTTCCCGCTTCAACAGGAGACAGGCTCTGGTCCCCACCGTTGTCACATCCTGACAAAAGCGATATTGTAAATAAACATAAGAATAATCTCTTCATATTCTCCCCCTTAGAAAAATATTAGAAAGAAGAGCTATATAATAGGCTAATGTAATTAAAGAATCGCATAGTTGTAGTACGAAACAGATCAGGTTTGGTTTCAAAAATTAAAATTGAAAATTCAGTTAACTGTGTTGTTTTTCATAAAAAGTCTTTAAAAGTTCCTTAAGACATTACTTTAAACAGCCGGATAATATGTTCGGTTGGAGTTATATGGTAAAATAGATGAGAGTTTTGTCTGTGTATCTTAATGAGTTGAGAGGTTGAGACAATGACATTTGCTGCAATCAGTACAGCTGTAATAAGTATATTTCTCATTTTGAATATCGTGCTTGCCGGCTTCGTTGTTTTTCTTGAAAGAAGAGACGCAGGTGCAACATGGGCATGGCTTCTTGTACTGTTTTTTATACCAGTTGTCGGGTTTGTCCTTTACCTGATCTTTGGCCAAAATTTGAGCAGGAAAAAGATTTTCGAATGGAAAGATAAGAGAAAAATAGGGATCATGGAGATCACCGACACTCAGATCAATATGCTTAGGAATGGCGATTTCCCTTTTCATGATAATAAAACCGCACAGTTTAAAGATTTGGTTTATATGCTTTTAGTCAATGACAGTGCAGTTCTAACCCAAGACAACAGCGTAGATATTTTTACCGATGGAAACGAGAAATTCCAAGCATTAATGAATGATATTCGCGGCGCGAAAGACCATGTCCATCTAGTCTATTACATTATGCGAAACGACAGGCTGGGTAATGAATTATTATCACTTTTGGTGGAAAAGGCTAAACAAGGTGTGGAAGTGCGGGTCCTTTATGATGCAATGGGTTCGAGAAGGCTTCCGCGGAAATTTTTCCGCCCGTTGATTGATGCAGGCGGGAAGGTCAGCGCTTTTTTCCCTGCCATCATTCCCCACCTGAATTTACAGGTTAACTATCGTAATCATAGAAAGTTGGCCATCATCGACGGTGCAGTTGGTTATATCGGCGGCTTTAATATCGGAGACGAGTATCTCGGGTTAAACAAAAGGTTCGGTTATTGGCGCGATACTCATCTAAAAATCTATGGAAAAGCTGTTTTTGCTATGCAAACAAGGTTTATCCTTGATTGGAACCAGGCTTCATCCAGTAAAATCAATTACGAAGATAGACTGTTCCCGGAAATTGAAGCGGTTGGGGACACCGACGTGCAAATCGTTTCTAGCGGACCGGATTCCGAGTGGGAACAGATCAAGTATGGCTATATCAAGCTGATCAATTCGGCTAAAGACTATATTCTTATTCAAACGCCATATTTCATTCCGGATTCGAGTGTTCTGGATGCCCTTAAAATTGCCGTGCTCTCCGGCGTGGACGTCAGGCTGATGATTCCCAATAAACCGGACCATCCCTTTGTATATTGGGCGACTTATTCGAATGTCGGTGAGCTTCTGAAGGCAGGCGCAAAAGTTTATATATATGAAAATGGATTTATTCATGCAAAAACAATGGTTGCCGATGGGAAGATTGCCAGTGTTGGAACGGCCAATATCGATGTTCGGAGCTTCCGCTTGAATTTTGAAGTGAATGCCTTTTTGTATGATCAGGAGCTTGTGGAGGAGCTTGTTCATATATTTGAAAAAGATGTCACGCTATCCCGTGAACTTACATACGAACAATATTTGCAGCGGCCAAAAGTAATTCGCTTCAAAGAGTCGGTTTCGCGGCTGCTGTCGCCTGTCTTGTAAAGGTAATCGCTTGGTTGCGCAGGGAGAATTTTTGGATATGGCCTCTAAAACCAAAGCTTGATAAAATTTAAAACGGAAAGTGAGTCATCATTGTGAAATGGTATTCAATTGGATCACTATCGTTCCCGGCATCCTGGGCGGCCATTGCAGCCGCCCTCATTCTTGCTTATATATATTTAAGGCTTCAAGGGGAAAAGCAGGCTGCGGAATTGTACAGCAATGCTTTTTTTATCTTTGTGCTCACTTGGAAATTGAGCGTCATTCTGTTTTATTTTGAAACGACGGTCAAAAACCCCTTGTCGATTGTGTATTTTAATGGTGGAATCAGGGGCTATTGGCTTGGTATTGCGGCTGGGTTCCTTTACCTATTTTTTGCCGGAAAAAAATCTGCAGTTAATAAACTTCATGTTCAAGTGTGGATTGTGGTTATTACAATATATGAGCTTGTCTTCTTTTTATTAAACAATGGGCATATATTGCTTTCAGGCTTCCAAATTATTGGAAGTATTCTTATTTTATTATTAACGAAGAAACAATCCGGCAACACTGTATGGAGCATTCAAATACTTATATTGTTCATCTGTTTCCAAGGACTCGTCTATTCAATGGCAGGAAATTTATTTTCCATACAAATGATGACTTATTCAGCCGGCGCACTGTTTCTTGGCTGGACAGCATGGAAAGGATGTGGAACTAAACAATGAGCAAAAAAATCTTCGGATTTGCACTCATCGCACTTCTAGTCGGTATTGTTGTTACAAATATTATTCAGGAAGTACGTGAGAAAGACGAAAATAGATTGGCCCAGGAAGAGTTTCTGACGCAGTCGGAATCGATCCAGCAGACGAGTGAAGGTCTGAGGGAAGGCAATATACCGCCGGATTTTGATTTGGAGACTCTTGATGGCACTCCTGTGAAACTGTCCGATTATAAGGGGAAGAAGGTCATTTTGAATTTCTGGGCTTCCTGGTGTCCGCCGTGCAAAGCGGAGATGCCGCATATGGAAAATTACTATAAAACAAAAGCTGAACGGGACAACGTGGAGATTCTGGCAGTTAATTTGACAAGCGCTGAACGGGGGGGCAATGTCAGGGAAAAGGTAGGGAATTTTATTGAAGAATATGGACTTACTTTTCCGGTCCCTTTGGATGAAAGTGGCCAGATTGGAGAAACATTTCAAGCTTTCACGATTCCAACCACCTATATGATTGATTCAAACGGTTTGATCTACACGAAAATCATCGGGCCTATGGACGAGGGAACCATTGAAAAAATCGTTTCAGAGATGGATTGACTTATAATAATAAAAAATATTCATTTTATTGTTGACAGTTGATGGAGCAGTGGTATATAGTATTATCCAAGAGCTCGACAGAGCCGATACAATTAAATGAATCAATAAGCAACACTCTTATCAAGAGCGGCGGAGGGATTAGGCCCTGTGATGCCCGGCAACCTTCAGATTTTCTGAAAAGGTGCTAATTCCTACAAGTCAAATGACTTGGAAGATAAGGGGAGGAAACGTCATATCGGCCCTCTTCTTACACAGAAGAGGGTCTTTAGTTTTATTTCCCCCTTCACAAATGGCAGGCACTAGTGCTTGTGCGTTATCATTACCAACTGTTCCAATCGATTTAAAAAACTTTGAGGAGGAAGAAACAATGACACAAGAAAAACAATATCAACCAGAAACGATTTTATTACATGGAGGACAGGAGCCTGATGCTACGGGATCACGTGCGGTTCCTGTTTACAGAACAACTTCTTATGTATTTAACGATACAGAACATGCTCAAAAATTATTTGCTCTGGAAGAGCAAGGAAATATTTATACAAGAATCATGAACCCGACGACAGATGTATTCGAAAAAAGAATCGCTGAGCTTGAAGGAGGATCAGCAGCAGTTGCCCTTTCATCAGGAATGGCTGCCATTGCATTTTCCATCTTGAACATTGCAGGTGCAGGCGATGAAATTCTCGCAGCTACGGATCTTTATGGAGGTACATACAATCTGTTCTCCATTTCACTTCCAAAGTACGGCATCAATGTAAAATTTGTTGATCCGACTGATCCGGAAAACTTCCGTAAGGCGATTACACCGAAAACGAAAGCAATTTTTGCTGAAATCATCGGAAACCCAAGCCTGCACGTATTGGATGTCGAAGCGGTTGCCAATGTGGCTCATGAGAACAATATTCCTCTTATTGTCGACAGCACATTCGCAACACCTTACTTGTCCAAACCAATCGAGCATGGTGCAGATATCGTTGTTCATTCAGCAACAAAATGGATCGGCGGACACGGAACGGCTATCGGCGGTGTAGTAGTAGATGGGGGGAAATTTGACTGGAATAACGAGAAATTCCCTGATTTCATCGAGCCGGATCGCAGCTACCACGGCATCCGTTATGGTATCGATGTACCTGGTGCAGCATTTGCAACGAAGCTTCGCGTCCAATTGCTTCGCGATTTCGGTCCATGCTTGAGCCCGGATAATGCGTTCATCTTCCTGCAAGGACTTGAAACACTGCATGTCCGTATCGAAAAGCATATTGAAAATGCGAAAGCTGTAGCAGAGTTTTTACAAAATCATGATGCGGTTGAGTGGGTATCCTATCCTGGATTGGAAGACCACCCAGCGCATGAACTGGCGAAAAAATATCTTCCCAAAGGACCTGGCGCGATCGTAAACTTCGGGATTAAAGGCGGAAGAGAAGCCGGCAGAAAAACAATTGACAACGTCAAACTCTTCTCTCACGTTGCCAACGTAGGGGATGCCAAATCATTGATCATCCACCCAGCGTCCACAACGCATCAGCAATTGAGCGCTGAAGAATTGAAGGATACAGGCGTAACAGAAGAGCTTATCCGTTTGGCTGTTGGATTGGAATCTATTGAAGACATTAAAGCTGACCTTGCTCAAGCGATTGAAAAAGCAGTTGAGGCAGTAGCCCAAGCTAAATAAGGTTGAGTGAAAACAGGCCGTCCAGAAAATCAGTGCAATTGATTTTCTGGACGGCTTTTTTATGAATACAGAAGTATTCTTGAAAGTTGTGCGCAAATGAGTGTTTTGGTAATACAGTACAGGGTTTCACTGAGGGGTTCAAACCGTGGACGTTCAGTTAGGATAGCGGAATGGGACGGCTTACCCATGAAAAAAATCTCTAGGAGGGCGTGTTCTAAGTGACCGAGTCGGCGAACAAACCATCAAACCGGTAACTAAGCAGGGGGGTAAGTGACCGAGGCACCGAAAAAAATTCCAAGACGGTAACTAAGAGGGGCTCTAAGTGACCGAGGCACCGAAAGAAATTCCAAGTCGGTAACTAAGGGGTGTTCTAAGTGACCGGTTCGGCGAAAAAATCGTCACGCCGGTAACTAAGGCATGCTCTAAGTGACCGGGTCGGCGAAAAAAATTCCAAGTCGGTAACTAAGGAGGTATCTAAGCGACCAAGGCACCGAAAAAAATCCAAGTCTGTAACAAAGCCGTGCTCTAACTGGCCGAGTCATCGGAAATAACAGTAACCCGATCACTAAAAGCAGCTTTAAGCCCACTGTTTAAACTGTGTCCGTCCGATAATTTCAATTAGCCCCAATCAATGTAAATATCGTATAGTATCTATCAATTCTAGGGAACCAATTTGAAATCTATCTCCTCAAATGGAGCTTCCATATAGCTCTCAATCAAACCCTTATTGGACACGTCCTCTTTTTGCACAGTTTTTTGCTTCACAGTCACCACAAATGTTCTTTCAAAAGGGAAGTCCTCAAATTGAACCACATTCTCGCTGATCCAACGGACATTCATTTTCTCTTTAAGGCCGAGTGCAGGTGACAATGGAATTCCATTCCTGAAAAAAGGATGTCATTCTTTCCAGGTTCGTTTAGGCACAGGAACAGCGAAAGGTTATCGAAAAATTGGAGCAAACCGAAATGGAATTGGAACAAATCCGAATCGAAATCGGGGAGAGATTTTTTCAAATATTCCTGGCGACCCTTTTCCGATTTAACAAAAGCCTTCGCTTCTTCGGACTTATCGTGAATCATGAATCGTGTATAATGTTCGCTGCATAAAAGCGCGGAATAGTTATCTTCTTTGGCAACCTCATCAATACCAGCTTTATAAATCAATGCTTTTAAAGGTGTAGGGAAGTTGATGAACGAGTGGGGAGCAAAGTCTTTGTCATTCCAAAAAGGATGCTTATCAGCAGGTATCCAGCCGCAGTCATGCTGATACACAGCAAAGGTAACGGACTCCAGCGCTTCTCGTCCTTTCATTAAATCCTTTTTCAAGCAGCGCATCAGCTCACCTGAAATCTGAGCGTGATGGTGCTGCTCAACCATGACGAACTCCTTGTCCCGTTCCCTGACAATCATTCAGCTCACCGCCTTTTCAAGCTTTTTCACATCTTATCATAATTTTTTAAAGTCTTCATAACTTGTCCCTTCACGGCATAGATTTTGGAATAAGGGTAACCGTTGAGGGGGAAGACGATGAACAAAAAATTGCTGGCATTGGTAGCTGCCTGCTCTTTGTTTTTAGGGGCCGGCGGGACATATGGAGGTATGAAGTGGAAAGATGCCAAAGTAAAAGAAAATCCGATTGAAGAAAAGCAAAGCATGAATAAATCCTCAGGGGTTTCGGGAGATCTTGAGAAAATTGAGCAGGCGTATCAATTGATTCAAAAATCTTATGTTAAAAAAGTGGAGCGTGAACAACTCGTTCAGGGAGCCATCCAAGGGATGATTGGGACATTGAAGGACCCTTATTCCGTCTATATGGATGCAGCTACAGCGGAGCGCTTCAATGATAGTCTAGACTCATCGTTTGATGGTATAGGGGCACAGGTCACGATTGAAGAGGGCAAGCTGATCATTGTTGCACCCATTAAAAATACACCTGCCGAAAAAGCAGGCCTTAAACCGAGGGATCAAATTTTAAAAATTGATGGAGAGTCGGTGGAAGGGCTGGATTTATATGAGGCCACGACAAAAATCCGCGGAGAAAAAGGCACAGTTGTTAAATTGGAGATTTTGCGTAAAGGAGCGAGCAAGCCGTTTGAACTGGGAATTACACGTGAAGAAGTGCCAGTTGTATCAGTGTTTTCCGATATGAAAGAGAATGGAAATAAGAAAATCGGCTATATAGAAATCACTTCCTACGCCGAAGGGACGGCACGCGAGTTTACGAGTGAGTTGAATCGATTGGAAAAAGACGGAATGGAAGGTCTTATTATTGATGTCCGCGGCAACCCCGGTGGCATGCTTTCCAGTGTGGAGGATATTTTACAGCAGCTGGTCACGGATAAAAAGCCATATGTACAGATTGAAGAAAGAAGCGGGAAAAAGAATCCTTATTTTTCAGGACTGGAAGAGAGAAAGCCTTATCCGATAAAAGTGCTGATTGATGAAGGGAGCGCATCAGCATCGGAAATCATGGCCGGCGCCCTGCAGGAAGTGGAAGGTTATGACTTGGTCGGAGTGAAATCTTTTGGCAAGGGAACAGTGCAGCAGGCCATTCCGCTGGAAGATGGAAGCAATATTAAGCTGACGATGTTCAAATGGCTGACGCCTGACGGAAACTGGATCCATGGTAAGGGTATTGAACCGACGATAGAAGTGGAACAGCCGGAATATTTCCATGCTCACTCCTTGACTGTTGAAAAAGAGTTGACCCGTGATATGAATAGTGAGGATGTGAAAATTGCTCAGGACCTGTTAATGAGTCTTGGCTATGGTCCAGGCCGGACGGATGGGTATTTCGACGGACAGACGGAGCGCGCCGTCCGAGCATTCCAATCAATAGAAAAAATGCCGGTAACGGGCAAGATCGATCAAAGAACTGCTGAAAAACTCGAGGAAGTGATCATCAAGGAAATTCAGGATGAAAGCAATGATCTCCAGCTCCAAGTAGCATTGAAATCGATGAAGTGAAATTTGGTTGGGCACTCGGATTTCGGGTGTCTATTTCTTTTGTTGGGAGAGTCTTCGGTCAGGATTGACATCATATATGGTCATGCATAATGTTCCATTTTAGTCGTTTGACGGTCACTGATAAATAAAAATGTGTTCGGAAATAGATGATCCGTCAAAAGCAACAAACCCGTCAACCGTTGGGTTTGTATTCATTCAGTAAAATATGCGCTATGTATAACTCCGGCGGAAGTCCTAGTGCGGATAGCGCCACAGGGCGTGGCACTTTAAGTTGGCGACGCGCAGGACGCGCTAGTGCCACCGAAGTGACAGGACAAGGAATGCTTCGGCAGCGTTACATCGCACGAAGAAAAAGCGCCAGCTTTTTCGAGGATGTCGCGGTCTGAGGCGGCCAGGCGCCATCGGCTCGAGGTCGCAAGCTGCACGGAGGCTTATTCAGGATGAAGGTGCTCCTGCGGCATAGCTCATTCAAAGAAGCATATGTTTTCCTCGTCGCAAAGCTGCATGAAGCAAATTCGGTGATGATTTTCACGGTGTGAATGAAATCAGCTCCTTTGCTGTGGTGGCTGAAAATCTCCCTCATCAAAATTCGTCTATTGCTTGTCGCTGATAAGCGAGCGCCTTGCGCTTTTCTTATGAATCAACCAATTTTACATTTCTCCCTGATGAAATCTTTGATAGAATGAAAGATAAACCATACATACTAGAGGGAGGCTGCAAGATGGTGCAATTATGGCTACTGGAATTTGCCAAGGGTATTGCAAAATTTTTTCTGAATCCCGTGTTATATTTTTCTATCATACTGGTACTCATTGCCGGTTTTTTAAGGATAAAAAGAGAGAGAGCGGACTTTAACGTAAGGGTGCAAGACCAGTTTCATGAACTGAAGCATTTGCTTCCGGTAGGACTTTTGGCAGGTATCATTTTATCTGTCATTACGCTGGTAACCGGATTTACCCTTCCACTCGAAATGCTGGCATTGGTAGCCGTGGCCACTGTTTTGCTCGGAGTACTTGGGAATGCCAGGCTGCTTTCGCCCGCATTGACGATCGGACTCCCGTTAATATTTGTTTTTATCATCAATCTTTTGAATGTACATATTCCTTATACTGGCGCTTTAATAGAAAATAACCAGTTTTTAATAGGCGTCCCCGTTTTGCTTGGGGTGCTGCTTTTGGTAGAGGGGATTTTTATTTTAAAAGACGGCCTGAAAGATGTTTCACCAAAGTTACGGACAAGCCCCAGAGGATTGACAGTAGGTGCACTTCAGATCAAACGTGTTTGGCTTCTTCCGATACTCTTTTTTCTGCCTGCGGGTCCTTTGACTGTGCCGTTTGATTGGTGGCCGGTGTTTAACTGGGGCACGGAGTCGTATTCGCTGATTCTTGTTCCTCTTGCACTTGGCTTCCAAAACCAGGTCCAAAGCGGTCTGCCAGGCCAGGCGGTTGAGCGGATAGGCAAACAAATCGTTCTTTTGGCCGTGATTGTTCTTGCCCTATCGGCAGCCGGATGGTTTTATCCGAAATTCGTTCCTCCGATTATAGCTGGTATCGCTATTCTCGGTCGGCTGTTCATTTCGTACAGGCACCGGGTCAGGGAAAATAATACACTTTATTATTTTACACCGCGCAACAGCGGAGTCATGATATTAGACGTTATTGAAGGGACGCCTGCAAGTAAAATGGAGCTGAAAACCGGTGAGATTATCCAGTCATGCAACAATACGACAGTTTCAAATAAGGATGATTTGTATAAAGCGTTATTGAAAAACCGTGCGTACTGCAAGCTTGAAGTGCTTGATGTAAATGGAGAAATCAGATTTGAGCAATGTGCTCTTTATGAAGGCGATCACCATGAACTGGGAATTCTCTTTGTTGAAAAACGGACAAAGCGGGAGCCGGGTCGGGCGATTTGATGTCATTTCAACCTATGAAGTCCTTTAAGATTATTACCTTAAAGGACTTTTTTCACTGAAACAAAGTTGAAGTTAGCGAACGGGCGGTTAGTTGTCCTTGATTTCGGTAATCATGTTTTGAGAAGTAGGGGGGAGAGCATGGCGAAAAAAATGCCAAAAACGAATGCAGTCCGTCTGATAGACCAGCAAAAAATCACCTATGAGTTATTGAGTTACGAAACCGAAGCTGGGCGGCCGGTAGATGGGATCTCTGTTTCGGAAAAAATTGGTTATCCATCCGAATATGTATATAAAACGTTGGTGGTTACAGCCGGATCAAATCGTCATTATGTCTTTGTCATACCCGTTGCAGAGGAATTGGATTTGAAAAAGGCAGCAAAGGTAATAGGTGAGAAGAAAGTCGAAATGATTGCGGTGAAGGATCTTCTAGGATTGACTGGCTATGTTCGTGGTGGTTGTTCACCAATAGGTATGAAAAAATTGTTCCCGACCTATATTGAGGCAACTGCAGAGTCACTAGAATTTATTATTGTCAGTGCAGGGAAAATTGGTTTGCAGCTTAAATTATCACCACAAGATCTTGCAAAGGCATGCCATGGAAAATTTGCAGCAATTATTCTATAAAATAAATGCTAATTTTTCATGGATGCGAGTAATTCGTTAAATTGGAGAGTATCCTGGGAATCCGAATAGTATTTTACTAATATGTCGAGTATCTAAAGAAGCTATTAAAATTCGGCAATTTATTTTTACTTAACGATAATTCGGCTACTAATAAATTAAAGAAAACCCTGGACCAATGGCATTAATGCGATTGCTCCAGGATTTTTTTATTCTTCTTTTCGTGCATATGCTTTGTATGGGCGCTCCCCCATTCATGCATAATATTGAGTACGGTCTCAAGACTTTTGCCGTACTCGGAAATGGAGTACTCTACCTTTGGAGGAACTTGTGGATATACCACCCTGTCGATAATATCTTCCTCTTCCAATTCCCTTAATTGTTTTGTCAGCATCTTTTGTGTGATGTTCGGCATGAGCCTTTTTAATTCACTGAATCGCAAAGTTCCTTCACTGAACAGATGCAACAAGATGATCGGTTTCCATTTTCCCACTAATATACTTAAAGCCTCATCAACTTTACATAGCTCGGTCTTCATTTTTTTCACCAGCTTCCATTAGTATCTTTTTGTATACTATACCACTTAAAAGTGCGTACTTCTGTTATTGACTAGTTTAGTTCATAATAACATATATAACTTTTCATTCCTATTCATTTAAAAAATTGAGGGAGGATTTATATATGAACAGCATAAATGTTCAATCGAGAGGAATCAGGAGTGTTAGAGATGTCAGTTATCAGGAACACTCTCCTACTCATAAGGTAGGTTTGGTGGTTGAACCCGGAAAGTGGCAGGAATATGATCCATTTCTATTAATGGCAGAAGATTTTTTCCAAAGAGGGACCTTCGGGATGCATCCCCACCGCGGGATCGAAACAGTAACATACGTCATTGATGGGAAGCTAGAGCATATGGACAACAAAACTGGAGGGGGAGTATTGTTGCCTGGGGATGTTCAGTGGATGACAGCCGGAAAGGGAATTATTCATACTGAAGATCCCGCTGTCGGTGAAACTGTGCATTCGCTGCAGTTATGGGTAAATCTTCCAAGTGATAAAAAATTGACAGAGCCGCGTTACCAGAATATGCGTGCTCAGGATATGCCGGTCCGTTATGAAGAGGGTGCAACTATACGTGTTTTTTCCGGCTCTTCGAAGGGAGTCGAAGCTGACACGAAAAATCACGTTCCTGTAACAATGGTTGAGTTCATCTTAGAACCAGGGGCTGCTGTTACGCAGGATCTTCCCGGCGGTTATAATGGATTCCTTTATATATTGGAAGGAAAAGGTACGTTTGGCAGGGAGAATACGATGGGGGAGAAAGGGCAGGTTCTTTGGCTTGAGCGCGGGAATGATGCCGAAATGAGTGAAGTTAAAATACATGCCAATGAAAAACTGCATGTCCTGCTATATGCCGGCCAACCGATTGGAGAAAAGGTTGTAGCGCGCGGCCCGTTCGTAATGAATTCGGAAGAAGAGATCGCCCAGGCTTACAAGGATTTCAGGGAAGGAAAATTTGAGTAACCAAGGCACTCAATCTCTTATAGTATCTTTTTGTATACTATACCACTTTTAAGTGCGTACTATTACCATGGTTTAATATATTCTATAATTATACTGAGATTTGAATAAAACACCTAATCACTATTCATATAAGGAGCTGTACATCATGACTATTAAGGTGAAAGCAATTATCGGGAGCACAAGCTCCACTTCATTCAACTTGAAACTGGTTGAATTTATGAAAAACCGTTATGCGGACCAACTGGATATTACTCCAGTATTTATTAATGATGTTGAGATGTTTTCGGTTGATTTGGAAAATGCCGTACCGGCTAATGTTAAAAGTTTCAAAGATAATGTAAAAGATTCGGATGCCGTTTTATTTGCCGTTCCTGAATATAACTTCTCCATTCCTGGTGCACTGAAAAATGCAGTCGACTGGCTATCCCGCGGCGGAGATTTCACAATCAAGGATAAGCCAGCTTTTATCATTGGCTCTTCTATGGGTGCATTGGGAAGTGTGCGTGCTCAAATCCACTTGAGAGAGATTCTTTCAAATCCTGCTTTGGCACCTGTTTTACTTCCAGGCAATGAAGTGTATATAGGATCCATTCATGAAAAATTGAACGAAGAAGGAGAGCTTATTGACCAAGGTACCATCGCTTTCTTGGATCAAGTCGTAGAAAACTTCGTAGAGTTCTATAATAAAAATAAAGCTGCGGTTCTTGTTTAATTAACAGCAGTACAGTGGAGAAAAAACGGATCAGACCGAAATGGCTGGTCCGTTTTTCTGCTGTGACTTAGTAACCGTTGATTCAATATCCTAGTTTCATAGAGGATTTGAGTGTAGATGTCCATGTCCTTAAAAAATCATGCTCAAAAAGTTACTTAAAAGGACTTACAGAAAAAACGGCGAATATATTATTAAGAAAATAGATGAATCATAAATATCATTCTATTTTCTGTATTGCCAATTTTCCTCATAAATGCCATAATGTTTTTTGAATATAGTAATTCATCAGGAGAAGGGAGCGAGGGAGTGGAAAGTCCATTGCTAGAAGTAGAAGGGTTGAGAACTTCTTTTTATACAGATGATGGGGAGATACCGATTGTAAACAGCATAGATTTTCATGTTCGTTCAGGCGAAGTCCTTGGCATTGTCGGGGAATCCGGTTGTGGAAAAAGCGTCACTTCATTGTCCATCATGGGCCTTGTTCCGGCTCAATCAGGAAAAGTGGACGGGCAAATCATGTTTAAAGGTGAAAACCTTGCTTCTGCGTCAGAGAGACGCATGCGCCAAATTCGCGGGAATGAAATCGCTATGATTTTTCAAGAACCGATGACAAGTTTAAACCCGGTTTTTACAATTGGCCAGCAGTTAATGGAAGCTATTCAGATCCATAGGAAATTATCTAAAAAGAAAGCGAAAGAACGAGCCATTGAGATGTTGAAGCTCGTTGGTCTGCCGCGGGCGGAGCAATTGCAGAATGATTATTCCCATCAGCTTTCAGGGGGGATGAGACAACGCGTCATGATCGCAATGGCAATGATCTGCAATCCAGAGCTGTTAATAGCGGATGAACCGACTACCGCGCTTGATGTTACCATTCAAGCTCAAATTTTGGATTTAATGAAAGCGCTTAACAAGGATACTGACACTGCAATTATCATGATTACGCATGATTTGGGAGTCGTGGCAGAGATGTGCAGGCGTGTAATCGTTATGTATGCCGGACACATCGTTGAGGAGGCGGATGTCAGAACGATTTTTAAAAATCCCAAGCATCCTTATACGGTCGGATTGATCCAGTCTGTTCCTGATATGCGCCAAAAAAAGGATCGGCTTTATTCCATTGAGGGCAATGTCCCTAAACCGGGTTCAATTCAAACCGGCTGCCACTTTGCCCCGCGGTGTGAACATGCATTTGAACGCTGTTTTGCCGAAACGCCTGACCTTATCAATCTATCAGAAGTACATAAGGTGAAATGTTGGTTGTATGAAAGTAAGAAATGCGGAGGGCGCCCGCCTATCGGCGACAAGCACAAGGCGAATTTTGATGAGGCAGTTCTCCAGCCACCACAGCAAAGCAACTAACTTAAATCGCATCATGCGAAGCATCTTTGGGATGCTCCATGCAGCTTTGCGACGAGGGAAACATAAACTTCCTCGAATAGGCTATGCCGCAGGAGCACATTCTTCCTGAGTAAGCTTCTGTGTGACTTGTGACCTCGAGCCGATGGCGCCCGGCCGCCTCAGACCGCCACATCCTGTGGCTTCGGTGGCACTAGGACCTCCTGTCCGTCGCAGCTAGACAAAACGCATATTATTCGAATAAAAAACTTAGTCTAACTTTTTTTACTTTCTTTACAATCCGAAAAAGGAGAAGTCAGCGGATGACAGAACGTTTATTGGAAGTCGAAAGCTTAAAGAAAAGCTTCCCTATACAAGGTGGGATATTCGGAAAACAAATCGGCGAAGTGAAAGCGGTGGATGATGTTTCATTTTTTATTAAAAAAGGTGAGACATTGGGACTTGTAGGAGAAAGCGGCTGCGGGAAATCAACGACAGGGAAAACGATTCTGCGACTTTTGGAGCCTACAGAAGGCAAAATATTTTTTGAAGGAAAAGAGATTACGAAGCTGCCCAAAAATGAAATGCGCCGGCTGCGCAGAGAGATGCAAATGGTTTTTCAGGATCCTTTCGCTTCGTTAAATCCAAGGCATAAAGTTGAAAAAATATTGGAAGAGCCGTTGATTGTCCATGGGGTGGCTGATTCAAAAGAGAGAAAGAAGAGGGTGGGTGAACTCTTGGAGGTCGTGGGGCTGAATCATTATCACGCAAAGAGGTATCCTCATCAATTCAGCGGCGGGCAAAGGCAAAGGATCGGCATTGCAAGGGCACTGGCTGTCCACCCTAAACTTATCATTGCGGATGAGCCTGTTTCCTCTCTTGATGTATCAATTCAGTCGCAAGTATTGAATTTGCTGAAGGATTTGCAAAAGGAATTTGATTTAACTTACTTGTTTATCGCACATGACCTTGGGGTCGTCCGCCATATCAGTGATCGAGTAGGCGTCATGTATCTTGGGCGGATTGTGGAGCTTTCTGACAGCGAACAATTATATGAAAATCCGAAACATCCATATACGAAAGCACTATTATCTGCCGTACCCGTCCCTGATGTGGACTTTAAAAAGGAGCGGGTTGTTTTAAGCGGGGATGTCCCGAACCCGGCGAATCCGCCTGCCGGCTGCGCATTTCATACGCGTTGTCCAGTGGCGATGGAGCAATGTGCACAGAAGCGGCCGTTGTTCAAGGAAGTTGAAAAAGGCCATTACGCGGCCTGTCACCTATATGAGTGACTTTTCGTGTGAAATAAATAAAGGGCAAATATTATGAATGGGGGTAAAGAAATGAAAAAGGGTATATCCATCATATTTTCGCTATTGCTGGTTCTGTCTTTAGCTTTAATGGGCTGTTCAGGATCAAAGGAAACAGGAAAAGAAGATAGCGCAGAAAAGAAAGAGGAAACTGCTGAAGGCGGAACATTGGTTTATGCTCGCGGGGGAGATGCAGTCAAACTGGACCCAGCAACAGTTACAGATGGCGAATCTTTGATTGTGTCAGAGCAAGTGCTGGAAACACTGGTTGGTTACGAGAAGGAAACTCCGGACATTGTTCCTAACCTGGCCAAGGACTGGGAGGTTTCTGATGACGGACTGACATACACATTCGAATTGGAAGAAGGCGTAAAGTTCCATGACGGAACAGATTTCAACGCTGATGCGGTTGTTAAAAACTTTGAGCGATGGATGAACGGGAAAGATGAAGCACAATTCCCATATTTCGTCTCTCAATTTGGAGGATTTAAAGGTGAAGAAGCCGCTGTAATTAAAGAAGTCAAAGTAGTTGATGATCATAAGGTTGAATTTACTTTATTCAGGCCACAGGCGCCGTTTTTGAAAAACTTGGCCATGACGCCGTTTGCTATTTCAAGTCCAGCTGCCTTTGAAGAATTTGGCGATAAGTACATCGAAAATCCTGTAGGAACAGGACCCTTCAAATTTGATAGCTGGAAGCGAAATGATACGATCACCGTCGTAAAAAATGAGGATTATTGGAAAGAGGGACTTCCGAAGCTGGATAAAGTCATTTTCAAGGTCATCGCTGACAATTCTGCCCGTTTGAATGCATTAATCAAAGGCGAGGTAGACTTAATGGATGGCTTAAATCCAAGTGATGTTGCGAAGGTAAAAGGTGACAGTAACCTGCAAATTTTTGAACGTCCATCAATGAACGTCGGCTATTTAGGATTCAACGTTGAAAAAGAACCTTTCGATAATAAAAAAGTCCGTCAGGCAATCAGCCATGCGATAAATAAGCAAGCGATTATCGATAACTTCTATGAAGGAACTGCGGAAGCCGCGAAAAACCCAATTCCGCCTTCCATCAACGGATATAACGACGAAATCGAAGATTACGAGTTTGATCTGGACAAAGCCAAAGAATTGCTTGAAGAAGCAGGATTCAAAGATGGTTTTAAAATGGATCTTTGGGCCATGCCTGTACCGCGTCCATACATGCCTAATGGTCAAAAAGTTGCCGAAGCAATCCAAGCTGACCTTGAAAAAATTGGTGTGGAAGCAAACATTGTTTCAATGGAATGGGGGACTTATCTAGAAAAAGTCCGGGTTGGAGAGGCTCCGATGTTTATGCTTGGATGGACAGGTGACAACGGGGATGCAGACAACTTCTTATATGCCCTATTGGATAAAGACAGTATCAACTCCAATAACTATTCAAGGTATGCAAATGAAGATGTCCACAAGTTGTTAATTGAGGCACAGACAGAAACAGATGAAGATAAGCGCAGTGACCTATATAAAAAGGCACTGGAAATCATTCATGATGATGCTCCATGGGTACCGCTCGCCCACTCTGTTCCGCAACTTGCCGGAATCAGTACGATCGACGGTTTTTTCCCTCATCCGACGGGGGTTCAAGTATTCGATGAAGTGACAATGAAATAACTATTTGATAGGGGAGTGATCGTACTCCCCTTTTTAAGTAAAAAATCATGCACCAGCCATTCATAAATTTTTCAAAAAAGGTGATCGAATGCTTGCATACACGATAAGACGGCTGACATTGTTAATCCCTGTTCTGTTAGGTATGGTGTTAATTGTATTTTCTCTGATTCATGCAATACCAGGAAATCCAGCGCAAATCATTTTGGGCCAACAGGCAACAGAGCAAGCAGTTGAGGCGTTAAATAAGCAATTAGGCCTTGATCAGCCATTATATATACAATTTCTTGATTATGTTAAGAACTTGTTGACTGGGGATTTAGGTATGTCCATTCGGACAAAAAGCCCGATCAGCGAGGAAATCTGGCCGTATTTGGCAGCGACGATTGAGCTTGCTTTGGCAGCCATGCTGATTGCCATTATCATAGGCGTCAATGCGGGGATTATTTCGGCATGGTTTCAAAACTCATGGTTTGACTATATTGCGATGTTGTTAGCGTTGATTGGCGTTTCCATGCCAATCTTTTGGCTTGGCTTGATGGAACAGTATGTTTTCTCTATTCAACTGGATCTATTTCCTACAACAGGGCGGGATAATATCCGTGATCCGGTCGAACCAATTACTTATTTGTATATCATTGATACACTCATGCAAGGCAGGTTTGACCAGTTTGTTGAGGTCATTAAGCACCTTGTTCTTCCAAGTGTTGCCCTAGCAACAATTCCTATGGCAATTATCGCTCGGATCACTCGGTCAAGTATGCTGGAAGTGATGCGCTCTGATTATATCCGGACCGCCCGCGCCAAAGGGATGAGCATGTTTTGGGTTGTTTATAAGCATTCATTAAAGAACGCTTTTATACCTGTGTTGACGGTCATCGGGCTGCAGACGGGCTTGCTTTTGGGCGGTGCGATCCTGACAGAAACGATATTCGGTTGGCCGGGAATCGGCAGCTATATTTATGATGCTATTCAGTTTCGTGATTATCCGGTCATACAGTCTGGAATTCTAGTCGTTGCCACTATTTTTGTTTTAATCAATTTAACTGTGGATCTCTTATATGCAGCAATCGATCCGCGAATTAAATACCGTTAGGGGGGGAATGCAATGATTGAACCAGCAACGAAGTTACCTGCAAACCATACAAACATGATTGTAAACGAAGAAGAACAAAGCATTTCCCCTTGGAAGGAAGCGTGGCGGAGTTTTCGAAAAAACAAGGCTGCTTTATTGGGATTGTGCATCGTATTGTTTTTTATTCTGTTGGCCATATTCGCAGATCTGATAGCCCCGTATGGGTTCAAAGAAACAGAGCTGGCCAATAAGCATCTTCCTCCATCAAGTAAACATTGGTTTGGAACCGACGAATTTGGCCGTGACATTTTAAGCCGTGTCATTTATGGTGCTCGAATATCGCTGCGTGTCGGATTTTTGGCCGTCAGCGGATCAGTGGTTGTGGGTTCTTTGCTCGGTATCGTTGCCGGCTATTACGGCCGATGGGTGGATGGCATCATATCGAGAATATTTGATATTCTATTAGCTTTTCCTAGTATTTTGCTGGCGATTGCGATTGTCGCCATTCTCGGACCGTCTTTGCAAAATGCCATGATTGCTATTGCAATTATCAACGTGCCGACCTTTGGCCGCTTACTGCGCTCGAGGGTTCTCAGCGTAAAAGAGGAAGAATATATTACCGCCGCCAAAGCGATTGGTATGACAGACAGCAGAATACTTTTTCATCATGTGCTGCCAAACAGCTTGGCGCCGATCATCGTGCAAGGTTCACTGTCGGTTGCAACAGCGATCATCGAAGCAGCAGCCTTGGGTTTCCTTGGATTGGGAGCACAGCCGCCGACACCTGAATGGGGGAAGATGCTTGCTGATTCAAAAGACTTTATTATCCAAGCGCCTTGGACGGTCTTCTTTCCCGGGATTGCCATCATGCTTACTGTCCTGGGCTTTAATCTGATGGGAGATGGGTTGAGAGATGCATTGGATCCGAGGATGAAAAGATGAAAAGAAGGGAATACGGGCATGACTTGACGGAACAGGCTAGTTTCGACAGGTCATGCCCGTAAGCTTTATTCATGTTTTTCCCTCTCGAGCAATTTAATTACTTTGTCCAGCTTTTGTTCTATTCTTTGAGAATCTGCTTTATTCTTTATTGATGAACGGACTACTAGAATAATAGCCATGATAATACCGAGAATAAAAAGCAGCATGATTAATTGAAATATCAAGTCTCCTATATTCACCATTTAACGCCCCCTCTTATAATATCTACGATTGGCGCTTTTAAATAGTTTCGGTTTAATTTACTGGAAAGGTATTTCCTTATATTAGTAAGCGGAAAAGGGAGAAACATGGAAAAGTCTCAGCAACCCCACAGGAAAGTCGGAAGAATATTCACGAAAGACGCACAATAAACATCAGTGAAGTAATGGTTACTTAAGTTTTTTGTAAAAGGTGAATGAACTTTATCAAGGGCTCCCTTCGCAAAGTTGTGTAGCTAAAGGTTTATACTATGAAACCATAACAAAGTAAAAAGTTATTGGACTTCAGCATAATATCTCCCTCATTCCTGGAGAAAGGATGAAAAATGGGAGATTCATATCAATTGTTTAAATTCCCAGCTCATGGTTCGGATTCTACAATGAAGGAGTGTTCAGCTTTTCGGTTGAACCAAAGCTAAACCCAAAAACATACCTGTTTTGAAAGCAGTTGCCAAGGGTAATATTCTATATTCAGCCACCTTTATACGCAATTTGAGAATCCGAGTGTCATAGGTTTTACCATTGACCAGGATTACAATTTAGTTTTTAAAGAAAATATTGGCCCAATTCACGATAACCCCTAGTTTTCAGGTAGCTAAGAGGGCCTTGTTTTTTCACATTCTAACGAAAGGATGAGTTGGATGAGACAAATTATTACTCTTGGAGGCGGAGGGTTTTCCATGGAGCCGGAGAATCACTTGTTGGATACATATATCCTGAATCAGTCAGGAAAACAATCTCCAAAGATATGCTTTCTTCCCACAGCGAGTGGAGACTCGGATCATTATATAACGAGCTTTTACAATTTTTTTGAGCAGCAAGAATGTCAACCTTCCCATCTGTCGCTTTTTCAACCTCCTACACGAGATTTGGAAGGGTTTTTATTAGAAAAAGATATCATTTATGTCGGCGGGGGAAATACCAAAAATTTATTGGCTTTGTGGAAGGAATGGGGATTGGATCACATTTTAAAAAAGGCTTGGGTACAAGGGATTTTATTGGCCGGAATTAGCGCAGGCTCCAACTGCTGGTTTGAAGAAGGAGTGACTGATTCTTATGGCGAAGGCCTTGAACCAATAAAGTGCTTAGGCTTATTACAAGGAAGCTTTTGCCCCCATTATGATGGAGAGGCGGAAAGAAGACCGACCTATAGGCAATTGATAGCCTCTGGTAAAATACAACCCGGAATTGCAGCCGATGATGGCGCTGCTGTTCTTTATATTAATGGGGAAATAAGAAAAATTGTAACTTCCAGACCTGATGCTAAAGCGTATAAAGTGTATTTTGATGGAGATGTAAAAGAGACAGAATTAGAATCAGAGTATCTAGGCTTGAGTTAAATCGGATATCAATGATCAATTAGTGGCAGCCATCCGTTCCGGGATTAAAAGCAAAGCCGGTTATAGACATCCTTTGTGCAGTCCGGGAGATAAGCCAAGTGGATAAATACAATTTAGATGCGGAAGATTGGTTATGAAGAAAAAGGGGAAAATGGTATATCAGCGAGAAGGTTTTTCAATAACGCGGAGACAATCAGTCTCAACACGTCCATATGTATGAGGATGGAAGCCATGGGATGGAGAGACATCTGAATTTAAGCGATTATTTGGTACTCATTCCAAACAAAGCGAAAAATATGGCGGCTTAAAGGAAAGCTTGGCCTGGCAATCTTCCAAATAATTTGATGCATATATGGATGGCGAGGAATGCTTTGGTCGAGAAATTGAAGGGAAAGCGGTAAAATGGTATTAAGAAAAGACGCAATCAATTGCAGTTTAAATATAAAACTTCAATGAGGAAGGGTTAATGCTCAATGATGGAAACGACCGAAGAATTGCTTGCAGAATTGAAGAAGAGCGAGAAATGGGAAAAGGATCAGAAGGGATTATGGTTTTGGGAAAAGCTTGGACGGCTGCCATTCAAGTTCCTGGACAAGCTGACACCTGATTTTTTGCAAAGGAAAATCGGCGTCATACTGGATGAACTAGGTCAGTATATCCAGTCAGGAGGAAGGTATTTGAGCTCAGTATCTTCATTGAAGTCCTATTATCCCCATACAGATGTCCGGTCGCTGGATGATTTGGATTCGCTCTCTATCCAAGAGATGGATCATGCTGTCAGCAAATTGGCAAATAACCGCAAACGTCTGGCAGTTGTTCAAGGTGCAAGCACTGGAGTCGGAGGCATTTTCACACTGTCCATCGATATTCCTCTGCTTTTGGGACTACAGTTAAAAACTTTACAAGATATCGCTATTTGTTACGGATATGATCCAAATGATAAAAAGGAAAGAATGTATATTGTTAAAATCCTTCAGTTTGTTTCTTCGGACATTGTTGGAAAAGAAGTGATATTAAAGCAACTATCTTTAATTGAATCCCCTGACCAGGAGCAGCAGAGAGAAATTATTTCCGAACTTCAAGGTTGGAGGGAGGTTGTATTCACATACCGGGATCAGGTCGGTTGGAAAAAACTATTTCAAATGATTCCGGTTGCCGGGATGGTCTTCGGTGCTTTCATCAATCGTTCTGCGGTGAAAGAACTGGCAGAGGCCGGGAAGATGCTTTATAGAAAAAGAAGAATCAAGGAACGGTTAATGCAAATTGCAACTTCACAAGCAGTGGAGGAAAATAGATTTCCGTGATAGACCAAAAAATTCGAATGGCTGATATAGCCATTCGAATTTTTTGGTGTTTTATTTTTGTGCCTCGAGTTCTCCAAAGTATTCGGGTCTGACAAAGCCGGCGAGGTTATTATCCGTGTATTGAACAAACTTTTCAGACTTGTACGCGTCTTCGAGTGCCTGCACGAACGCTTCGTCTTTATCCTTGCTGTTGATGACCACTTGGTTCATGTACTCGTAGGGTGTTTTTTCCAAACCTAATGCGCTTTCCAGGTCTATACCTGAAGCGATGGCGAAGTTCCCGTTAATGAACGCGAAATCGGAATCGCCCAGTGAGCGTGGTAACTGCGCTGCCTCGAGAGGGACAATTTTTAACTCCAGCTTGTTTTCGGCTACATCCTTTTCAGAAGCTTTTGACGGATCCACTTCGCCATTCAGGGCAATCCAGCCATATTCATCCATCATGATCAGTGCTCTCGCCATATTGACCGGATCATTCGGCAATGTCACTTTTGCACCTTTTTGAATATCAGAAAGGTCTTTGTGTTTTTCGGAATAAACGCCAATGGGCGCGGTTGGAACCGGAAGAACTTCTTCTAAATCCATATCGTGTTCGTTATTAAATTTTTCCATATATAAGATGTTTTGGAATACGTTTGCGTCCAGGTCTCCTTCGTGAAGGGCCTTATTCGGCTGGACATAGTCACTGAATTCAATTACCTTGACGTCGTATCCTTCTTTTTCAAGTATAGGCTTGATGCTGTCCTTGACTTGATCACTGTAAGGGCCGGCGGTAGCCCCAATCTTAATTTCTTTTTTGCTTTGGCTTGCGCTGCTCGAACCGCAGGCGGCAAGAACAGCTATCCCTGTTAATAATATGATTCCGATGACTAACTTTTTCACATCCATACCCCCAAGTTTAATAGATTGGATGAAACTGCCACATGTATGTATCGGCCGCTAGTTTCATCCGGCAATATTTACGTCAGGCCCATAGCCGGCCAAATTTTCTATACTGGCGCTTACTGAGGAACAGCTTGCAGCTTCCAGGAAAATTGCTTGCCTGGATGATGTTCAGCCAACTGGTCGCCGTCACCGAATAAATTGCCGCGCAATGTTTTGCTTGCTCCGTCTACTCTCAATAATCCCCGTTCTTCCAATACCGGGATGACGAGTTCGGCAAAATCCTCGAATGATCCAGGCATAACCGCATACGTAATATTGAACCCGTCCACACCAGCTTCATTAATCCATTTTTCCATTTCATCTGCAATCGCTTCCGGAGTGCCGGCTACGACGGGGCCGATACCGCCAAGTCCCACGAATTCGGCTATTTCATTTATGGTCCATTGTTTGTCTGGATCAGCTTTCGTAAAAATTTCCACCCGTGAGCGCATAGAATCATTCTCGACAAACTGAAGGTTTTCATTTGGATCAAATTGGGAAAGGTCAATACCTGTCCAGCCGCTGAATAGGCTTAATGCACCTTCACGGCTGATATGCTTTTTATAATCTTCGTATTTCGCATTCGCTTCTTCCTCGGTTTTTCCAACAATCGGTGTAAACAAGCTGAATATTTTGATTTCCTCAGGCTTTCTTCCGTAATTTCCTGCTTGGCTGCGAATTTTTTGGACGTATTTCTTTGCGATGGGAATAGTCGGCATTGAAACATAAACACCTTCTGCATGCTTTGCGGCAAAAGCACTGCCCCGTGATGAAAGGCCTGCTTGGTATATAACAGGTGTCCTTTGCGGTGACGGTTCGCACAAGTGGGCGCCCGGCACACTGAAGTACTCGCCTTCGTGCTGGATATCGTGTACTTTGTCCGGATCAACGAACATTTTCTTCTCTGTATCTCTTACAACTGCGCCATCTTCCCAGCTGCCTTCCCAAAGTTTATAGCATACTTCCAAATATTCCTCGGCAATGTTATAGCGTTCGTCATGCTCGACCTGCTCTTTCAGACCGATATTGATGGAGGCACTTTTCAAATACGATGTGACGATATTCCAGCCTACACGTCCTTTTGTCAGGTGATCCAATGTGGACATACGGCGGGCGAATGTGTACGGATGTTCATGTGTGACCGATGCCGTTACACCGAATCCGAGATGCTCCGTGACAGAAGCCATGGCTGGGATGACCAGTAGGGGGTCATTGATTGGCGACTGGACTGCCTG
Source organism: Siminovitchia acidinfaciens (assembly GCF_003605385.1). Classification (GTDB taxonomy): domain Bacteria; phylum Bacillota; class Bacilli; order Bacillales; family Bacillaceae_C; genus Siminovitchia; species Siminovitchia acidinfaciens. The sequence continues at coordinate 733,321 of NZ_QYTV02000001.1, forward strand.
GCGAAGGCAAGCGTCACGGTTCCCTTGATAAACATCGTAAGGTCCCAATACATCTGCCAGAAAAACAGCATCAAATCTGGCGGTTTCCAATGTCTTTGCAAGCTCAATCCAGTGGTCGAGGTCCTTGTAGCGGTGTGAGCGATCTTCAGGATGTGCCCACAGTCCCGGTGCTTGATTGCCCGGGCAATTCATTACAAAAGCGTTTAGTAAAATTCGTTTTCCCGTCATTTTTCATATCTCCTTTATTGTTCGTTTTCTTCCGGCCATAGTGATGTATCAATCCCGACAATTTGTTTCCCAATAAGTTCCCTGGCAAGATTGTTGGAAGGCCCCATGACAATGCCTGCACGTGAATCCCTGTAAAGGCGCTCCAATGCCCCTTTTTTATATCCGAACCCTCCCGCGACATCCATTGAGATTTGCGCTACCTGATTGGCGGTTTCCGATGCATGGACTTTAAATTCATATAGCGTTGTCCTCAATTTATCAGGCAGAGGCCGGCCTGATTGATACCACTCATTCAACTTGGAGGCAACGTCATTCTGCCAGGCGCATAAACTGTCAATTAAAATTTTCGCGGAAGCAAGCTGGTTTCTTACGATTTGGTGCTTTCCGGAAGCCTTGGCTGCAAAAGCGGCAGCTTCATTGAATATTCCGATGGCTGTTCCGGTCCATGCCCCTCCCAGCCCGAAAATATAAGCGTTGCTATTTTCCACGATTCTTTTTCCCGTTCCTTCTTCACCAATCAAGTCGCGCTCGTCAACAAAAATATTGTTTAACCTTATGGGAGAACTGTGATTTCCGCGTACGCCTAAGGCATCCCATGTCCCAGTCTCAATCCCATCCTGCTTGGCATTGACAATGAAATAAGAGAGGTCTGAATAAACTTCAGATTTAGGTGATCTTGTTTGAACGACATAAAAGTCGGCATAGCCGCTGCTGGTCGCAAACGATTTTTCAAAATTAAGCAGGTAACCGCCATCTGTATACTGTGCTCTGCTTTCACTAAGCCAATGCTGTCCACCAGTGGCTCTCTCACTGTTGGCTATCGTTCCTATTTTTCCTTCGCGGAGCGGCTTTAACCATCTGTGCCATTGATCTTCGTTACCATAACCATAAATAATGAGCGAAGCACCAATATTCATCGTGTAGACGAGCGCCGTCGAAGGACAGGCTTTCGCTATCTCACGTACAACGAGCCCGTAGGCATGATAATCAAGCGCAAGGCCGCCTAATTCTTCCGGCAGCAAAATACTGTTCCATCCCGCTTCGCCAAGTGCTTTAAGGTTTTCGCTTGGAAATTCTCCTTCCCGATCAATCCGGTCAGCATTAGGGCGGATGACTTGATCGATGATTTTGCTTATTTGAACTTTCACTTCCTCTAGTGAGGGTTTTGCTTCTTTAATCGCGGTTGTCATGCAACCATCTCCTTTTTTTCATTGTGAATTTTGAAAAGCAAAAAGCCCTTCTCCCAAAAAAGATGAGAGAAGGGCATACAGATACACATATGTAAGCTATATCAGTCTCATCTTTAGAATACAGGAGTATTCTTCTGAAATTAGCACCGTGCAAATAATTGCTGGTTGCTGAGGCTTCATTGGGTCAGTCCCTCCGCCTCTCTTGATAAGAAGATCATTATTCATTTGTTAATTTTTGGAATTACCTATTGGCTTGAATTGAGTATAATCAACATTTTAGAAATAGTCAACTTATTTTTAAAAATATTAACAACTATTTCGAAGGTTTCACGATATGGAAAATTTGCCCTCGACAAACTTTCTTTCCGTCCGCTCACAAACAGGTCCGCCACCAACAAGGTTGCTATAGACCCACACGCATGCCGATTGATATCATGTATGTATAGAGCTTTGTGGAGGGACATCAATGATACAATCGAAGGTCAATGATCTGAAAATGGGGGAGCGCGGAGCGATACTTAGCATTATTGCCTATGTATTTTTATCGGCGTTGAAATTAGTGATTGCTGATATGGCAAATTCGGCAGCTTTAAAAGCGGATGGAATGAATAATGCGACTGACATTGTCGCATCGATCGCTGTTTTGATCGGGTTAAAATATTCACAGAAACCGGCGGATGAAAATCATCCCTACGGTCATTGGAAAGCCGAAATGATTGCTGCAATGATTGCTTCCTTTATCATGATGGTCGTCGGCCTTCAGGTGCTGTTTGAAGCTGTGACATCCGTCTTTTCTGCGAAGCAGGAATCGCCGGATTTGATTTCGGCATTGACTGCTGTTTTTTCTGCTGGGGTCATGTACCTGGTTTATAGATATAACAGGAACTTGGGAAGAAAAATTGATAGCAAGGCTGTAACAGCCGCTGCTAAAGATAATTTGTCCGACGCATGGGTGAGTATCGGTGCGGCCATTGGAATCGTCGGCTCCCAATTCGGGCTCCCTTGGCTGGACCCCGTGACTGCTGTTATTGTAGGTGTGCTAATCTGCAAAACCGCATGGGGTATTTTTAAAGATGCGTCACTTGATTTGACCGATGGTTATGATGAGGACAAATTGGAACTTTATAAGGGATCCATCCTAAAAATTTCAGGAGTGAAAGGGATTAAGGATATAAAAGCGAGAAGGTACGGGAGCAACTCGGTGGTGGATGTTGTCATTCTTGTCAATTCTACGCTCGGTATACAGGCAGCACATAAGATTTCTGATAATGTAGAAGAAGTCTTGATGAAAGAGCATCAGGTATTTGACGTGCATGTCCATGTCGAACCAAACTGAAAAAAGATTTCCAGAAGCAACCTGGAAATCTTTTTTCAGTTTGAAGGACGGCATTCATTGTACTGCATCAATACACCTGATTAACCGTTCTTCAATATCTGCAGCGAATGCTTTTAACTTGTCATTTTCCACCATAGTGATCAAAGCGGTCGGTTTTGGCATTCCGATTTTCGTCCGGTTGTCTTCTTCGTAGACGACTATTTTGCAGGGAAGAAAATAGCTGGCCAGGCTTTCTTCTTCAAGCACTTTTTTCGCCTCATGCGGGTTGCATATCTCAAGCACGGTAAAGTTTTTATCAAAGTCTACGCCTTTCTCCTGCAGTTTGTCCCTGATGTCAAATTGCCACAGAACGCCGAATTGCTCATCTTTCAATGACTGCTCCAACTTGGAGATTGCCTTGTCAACAGGGACAGGAATATCTCTTGTATAATGAAACACGGTAATCCTCCTTCAAAGGTCATCTGAGATTAATATTCCCTTTTACTTTTTGAAAAAACAAAAGGGGGTAGTTTTTTAATAACAAAACGCCAACAGAGAGATCTCTATTGGCGGTAAAAGACTTATTCAGAAGGTCGTGTATTTTGGAACGGCAATGTATCCCAGAAGGAGGTATCTGCGTTCTCAATGGAACGGTCCGCGATGGCCCGGACGGTGGCATCCAAGGTGGTCACTGTCTGCTTGATCAAGTAGCCATTGCTTTTTTGCCCAAGCACATAAGGCTCGTAGTAATGGTCGGCCATGCCTCGCATTTCAAAGAGCAGTGTTGAAATTCCGTATTCTACGGCGATCCCGTTTCTGCTGATTGTCTCGGCAGAGCCGCCGTTATATTTTCCAAGATGGCCCCAGCCTTTTGAATCAATAGCATCAAATACAACCGCTCCCAATTGTTTTGATTTTAATAAAACTTCAGCATCTACATTCGGTGTTGTCGGGTAAAGGATGGAGCCGGATACCAGCTCGCCGTCCCGCTCGCTGCTTGTTCCTTGGTGGTGCAGGTCGATCATATAATCAATGTCATAAACGCCGAGCACGTTATCATGCAGCGCTTTAGTTTCCGGTTGGATCCGCGACACATGATCGCGGTTCAGGTCTACTCTGTTCGCGTTGTATCTTGTTAGGTTATAGCTGCCGTCCGCCACATAGTCTTCCAAAGAAAAATTAACATCTCCTGCCGCCCCATCTGGATTCAGCCTTGGTAAGATCAAGATGTTTACCCCGTCAAGTACCCCTTTCATTTTCCCTGTACCTAAATGTTTGATGAACTCTAATGCTCCCTCAGTATTCAATGTTTCATTTCCATGCTGCTGCGTGAGGAAAAGGATGGTCGGGTTATTGGGGTTGGTGATATACTTGACCAAATAGAGGTCGCGGTCTTTGACTGACTGCCCGATGACTTCAAGCTCCATGTGTTCTTGCTTTGCTTCCTGATTTTTTAAGAAACTGACCATTTCTTCATATGTAGTGAGAATAGATGTGTTTATGGTCTCGTTACCTCCGTAATCAGGGCCTTCTCCAACTGCGGAAGCAGTCGGGACCATCATGAAACCGGTGCTTAATGCCATAGCACCTGCAACCGTTGCTTTGAAAAGCTTTCTTTTCATCATTATCACTCCCAAATATTTTCTTAATGAAAACCTTCGATACACGAATGATAAAACCTGTTAAAAATTTGAAATTGAACCTATTTACATATAAATAGGGTATTTCTTCCATCCGAAACAAAGGAAAAGTACTATCCTCTCTGATTTGTTTTAGCAGTTATTTCACATGTAGAAATCCCCATATAAAAAAGGCCGTCCCAGAAAATCAGTGCAAAGTGATTTTGTGGGACGCCTTTATTGAAAATTAAATGAATGGTTAACTGCTGGAAAAATCTCTAATTTCTATCGGGTCGATTGAAGCAGCGTAAAAAGTGGTAACACGGTCATTAAGAGGCCCTAAGTGACCGAAGCAACGTAAAAAGTGGTGATACGGTCACTAAGAGGGGCCCTAAGTGACCGAAGCAGCGTAAAAAATGGTGATATGGTCACTAAGAGGGGCCCTAAGTGACCGAAGCAGCGTAAAAAGTGGTGATATGGTCACTAAGAGGGGCCCTAAGTGACCGAAGCAGCGTAAAAAGTGGTGATATGGTCACTAAGAGGGGCCCTAAGTGACCGAAGCAGCGTAAAAAGTGGTGATATGGTCACTAAGAGGGGCCCTAAGTGACCGAAGCAGCGTAAAAAGTGGTGATATGGTCACTAAGAGGGGCCCTAAGTGACCGAAGCAGCGTAAAAAGTGGTGATATGGTCACTAAGAGGGGCCCTAAGTGACCGAAGCAGCGTAAAAAGTGGTGATATGGTCACTAAGAGGGGCCCTAAGTGACCGAAGCAGCGTAAAAAGTGGTGATATGGTCACTAAGAGGGGCCCTAAGTGACCGAAGCAGCGTAAAAAGTGGTGATATGGTCACTAAGAGGGGCCCTAAGTGACCGAAGCAGCGTAAAAAGTGGTGATATGGTCACTAAGAGGGGCCCTAAGTGACCGAAGCAGCGTAAAAAGTGGTGATATGGTCACTAAGAGGGGCCCTAAGTGACCGAAGCAGCGTAAAAAGTGGTGATATGGTCACTAAGAGGGGCCCTAAGTGACCGAAGCAGCGTAAAAAGTGGTGATATGGTCACTAAGAGGGGCCCTAAGTGACCGAAGCAGCGTAAAAAGTGGTGATATGGTCACTAAGAGGGGCCCTAAGTGACCGAAGCAACGTAAAAAGTGGTGATACGGTTACTATGAAAGAAAATCATTACCTTTTCACTCGCTCTGATTAATAAAGGAGCTTTCTAGACAGCCTCCTTCATTTTTTCATAGCAAGCTTGACTGCGACATAGACGACAATCCCTGTTAACAGCAGGTGGAAGAGGTAACCCAAAAAGCCGAATCCTGCCATCATTCCACCGTACCCATAATGCATCACAGCCCTTCACTTCCTTTCAAGTGATTTTTTCACTCGCCCATTAAATGCCTATCGAATATCCCTTTTGCGGCCATTCTTATTTCCTTAGTTGAATGAGCTGCATTCTTTCATTAAACAAAGAAGGATATGATAAAAATCCGAGCATGACGCTTGATACCGCAGCCGTTGTCAGCAACAGGAACACAATCAGCAGCTGGAACATAACAGCCTGCATTGGATCGGCGCCTGCGATGATTTGCCCGCTCATCATCCCTGGCAATTGGACAAGCCCCATCGTTTTTTGGCTTTCAATCGTTGGGATCATGCTTGCTCTGATGGAAGAAATCAATTGCGTGTGAATTGCCTGCTTTGGCGTGCCGCCAAGTGAAAGAATTAATTCCGTTTGATCTTCGTGAGCTTCTAATTCTGCAGTAAAACGGTTCAAAAATAAGATCGAAAGGACCATCGCGTTTCCAATGACCATTCCGCTGATCGGAATGATATATTGTGCGGTTGGAGGTGTGATGTTCAAACCAATTAAAATTCCTTGCGTGAGAATCTCGATAAAAATGATGGTTGCTCCGACTTTCCATGTAATACCTTTGATAAACAATCCCTTTTTACGGACGTTTTCGATGGCTGCTCCAATCATGAGCAGTACCATCAGCAAAATATAGACGGGATGCTCAGCTTCAAAGACAAATTTTAAAATATATCCGACAATCAGTAATTGGATGATGGATCTTACAGTAGCAATGATCGTATCTTTTTCAAGACCCAGCTTTAGGGTTTTCGATAACAGAAGCGGAAGGAGGACGAATATAAGCGTCAATGCCAATGCTGTATAGCTCATGCAAGTCCCCCCTCAACGAAGTGCCTTACCTCATCAGTTTTTGGTGATTCAAGCAGGCTGCTATCTCCTGTTTCAGCCACTTTTCCTGCAATCATGACCCATGTATAATGCCCGATGGTCCGGGCCTGTTCGAGATTGTGGGTAATCCACACCATTGTGACGTTGTAGCGCCGGTTTATTTTTACAATGAGCTGTTCAATTTCCTTGCAAGACGTGAGGTCCAGCGATGAGGTGATCTCATCGAGCAATAAAATACGCGGGCGGTTCACAAGTGTCCTCGCGATAGAGACTTTTTGCTTCTGTCCTCCCGAGAGATCCTTGCTGTCCCTATGTAAAAATGATTTGTCCAAACCGACATCTTCCAAGAATGAAACGGCTTCTTTCTCCGAGAGCTTTTTTCCGGCAAGTTCCAATGGAAGGGATAAATTTTGGTATACACTCCCCTTTACCATTGGCGCGTTTTGCAATGCAATCCCGACCTGCCGCCTTAAGTCAACGGGGGCGTATTCACGGATATGTTTGCCGTGGATATAAATGTCTCCTGCAGTTGGCGAGATAAGTCCATTGCATAGCTTCAGCAAGGTTGTTTTTCCCGCTCCTGAAGGTCCTGCCAATGTCGTGATTTTGCCATCCGGAAAGGAGCCGGTCACATCTTTTAAAATTGCTGTTTCGTCAATTGAGTAATCCACACCGTTAAAGTGGATAGCGGGTTTGTATTGGAAATCCGTTGAAATAGTTGATGCACTTCCTTTGTGAGATTAACTTTGTTCTATGAACATTATAGTATAAAAGCGGAAACAGAGTTTGAAATATAAATTTCGTTTAATACGGTTTTTCAAGGGAAATTTTAAAAAAGAATCTACTAGAGGAGGTATAAACATGAACGCAACCTACGAAGAGTGTATAAAAGCCTGTCTGGAGTGCATGGAAGCCTGCAACTATTGCTTCGATGCCTGTTTGAAAGAGACAGATGTTAAAATGATGGTGGAGTGTATCCGGCTTGACCGTGAATGCGCCGACATGTGTGCATTTGCAGTTAAAGCGATGCAGATGGACAGTCCATTTGCCAAGGATATCTGCAGGTTGTGTGCAATTATTTGCGAAGCATGCGGAAATGAGTGTAAAAAGCATGATCAGGATCATTGCCAAAAGTGTGCGGAAGCGTGTTTGAAATGTGCAGAGATTTGCAGAAGCATGGCTTCGTGAAAAAGCCTAAACAGCCCGTGGGCTGTTTAGGCTTTCTTTTCTTAGGAAAACAAAAATGTTTATAACGGATAATCCTACAATAGCCAGCCACATATAAAAGGAAGCCGCGTCACCGCCCAGTCCAAAGGCATCCACAATATACCCACTGGTGATCAGAAGAATCGTGGAAATAGAAAAGCAAATGAAAAGCGGGTAAAGAATCTTTTTTGTGAAAACATCAGGGCCAAAAGAGCAAACAGGAAAATGATGACGGCAATGAATGCAGGCCGTAAATAAATGAATTCCTGAATTTGATAATCCATGAAAATCCACCTCCAACCGAGAACCTCCGCTTAAAAATAGTATGAAACATGTTACAGATCCTCTAAAATAATTTATACATAGATTTATTAGAGTTGTGGTAATCAATTACGGGAGTGAAATCGATGACAAGTGTGCAGCAGGGAGGGCGGATTTTAATGGTCATTCTTGTCCTTATCAAAAAGCAAAGTTTGATATATGTCAGTTTCCAGAACCCGAACTGCTAGATGAAGCAGCAGCCGCTGTAATCGAAGCAGTCATGGCCGCCTGTTGAGCTTGGAGAATGGTTTCAAGTGATGTATACAGGCTAGTTTCTATGAAAGCAGAGTTTTCCAGTTTGTCTTTTACAACAAAGCTGGCAGCAAGGGTTACATTCAAATCTTTCTGCCATTTGAAATGTTTCGTTTGGTTGAGTTGTTCATATACTTGATGGACTTTGTGCATATCCAATTCTTCCGGTGGAATCATCGCAAGCATTCCCATTACCGGGTAATAGAAGGTTTTTTGCTTCAACCCGACCTCTTTGAATGCGTCAAACACTTCAATCGTCCGGCTCAATAATGTTTCGGCGCTTACCTCTTTGTCCAGTGTCAGGATATGGCTTAACATTTGAAGGTGGTTCCCTTTGCGAAATCCATGACGGTTCAGATCTTCATAGAAGCGCTCATTGCGTTCAATGACATCATCCCGGCCGCTTGAAGCAAGCAGCATCGCAAGCGGGTAATCCTCAGCAGATGTCAAAAAGAAGTGCTCTTTTTTCATTCGGTCGTAAATGTCTTTTGCTTTTGTGATGACAGGACCATAATCCCCGGGTTCAGAGCCGGAGTTTTTAATCAACACAGATGCCGCAATATATGTGAATATGCCTCTCCTGAATTTCGCTTCAATCAATTCATCGTAGGCATGAAACAGTGCAGGGATCTTCAGTTCTGGATCTTCGAAGCTCACATCAAGCATCGCAGCTGTAATGTAACGGGATTCTGATCGGATTGAAGAAAAAATGCCGGCCTGTTTTTTGATCTCCTCTGCCACCATCAGATAACGCTCCATTTGAAACAATTGTTGATTCAGCGCATAAAAAGAGGCAATAGTCATCAAAATTTTGTTATCCGTCACTTTCCATTTCATCTTTTTACTAAGTTCCTCATACACTTCAATGTACTTGGCAATATTTTGTTCCATATAAATGGACCCCCTTCGCATTATCCTTTACTCTACATACGAAATTGCTGTATATTTAGTTTCGTTTTTTGCATGTGGTCGTTTTATTCAATAAAATGGCACAGTTACTTCACAATCAATACAATTGTTTTTGTTATGGTGGATATATATGATATAAAAGAGGCTGGTGATCAAAAAAATGCAACAAATAAACTTATTTCTTGCTTTCGGAGCAGGGTTTTTATCATTTATTTCACCTTGTGCCCTTCCTTTATATCCCGCATTTTTGTCATATATTACAGGGATGACTGTGAACGAAATCAAGCAGGAGCGGGGAGTATTCAGGAAAAAGGCATTTATTCATACGATCCTGTTTCTAATCGGATTTTCTATCATCTTCTTGGCGTTGGGCTTGTCATCGACCATTTTCCAGGATATTTTTGTACGGTACCAAGACCTTTTGCGTCAGGTCGGGGCGATTGTTCTAGTGTTTTTTGGATTGGTGTTGACCGGTGTCCTGAATTTTAACCTTTTAAATATGGACAAGAAGATTCAATTCCAGAACAGGCCAGCAGGTTATTTGGGGTCTGTTTTAATTGGAATTGCATTTGCAGCAGGCTGGACACCGTGTACAGGTCCGATATTAATGGGAGTCATCGCGCTTGTGGCTGCAAACCCGGGAATGGGTCTGCTTTATATGGGGGTTTATGTACTTGGATTCTCCATACCGTTTATCATTATGTCTTTGTTTATAGACAAAATGACATTCCTCAAAAAGCACGGGCAACGCTTTATGATGATTGGTGGAATTTTAATGATCGTCATGGGAATACTTCTGTTCTTTGATTGGTTGACAATCATTATTTCAATCTTAATTCCGTTATTCGGCGGCTTTACAGGGTTTTAAAAAGTTGTCACAGATTTTAAATAATTACTGAAAGTCCCGCATATTAGCGGGGCTTTTTCTGTGCTACGATAAAAGAAAAAGGGGTGCTTCTGATGACCGCTGTTCAGAGAGACCGCCGGTTTTATATTTTGCTGTCCCTGCTTTTCCTCGTTCTTGGATCAAATACGTTATTGTACCGATCTCCTCTTACACCAATCGTTCTTCCTACTGATGCCAACTGGGTTGTAGTCGGTTCATTGATCGACTTTGCGATTGTTGCCCCGCTCCTTATTTTGTATCTGAAGCGTGGAAAAAAAATTACCGTTAAATCATTCATTACTTGGATGGTAGCAGGCCTCGTATTTGCCAGATTTCTCATACCAAGCGCTTATTTTGAATCATTCACCTACGTGCCGATTGCAGCAATCGGCATTGAAGCACTGCTCGTTTTGGCCGAACTTGCTTTAGTTGCGTTACTTGCCTGGCGTCTGCCCGGTATCATCCGATGGATCAAGTCGCAGGGAGAAAGCCCGCTGTTCTCCCTTACACCCGCTGTGGAAAAGAGTGTAGGTAATCATATGCTGCTTCAGGTTCTCGCATCGGAATTTCTCATGTTCTACTATGCATTTGCTTCTTGGAAAAAGCAGCCGCCATCAGGCGGGGCTTATTTTTCTCTTCACAAAAATTCAAGCCTCATCGCTTTTTATGTCATGCTCATTCATGCCATTGTCATAGAAACGGCCGCTGTTCACTGGATGATTCATGAAATGTCGGTCGTTTTTTCGGTAATTACGCTCCTCTTGAATATATATACTGTTATTTTTTTCATCGGAGATATTCAATCGATAAGATTAAACCCGCTGTTTGTTCAACGAGAGAAAATTTTTGTTTCGCTTGGGCTTGGCAAACGCATCATAATACCAATGGAAGCAATTAAGGATATCAAGTGGGGGAAGGAAGCAGAAGAAGAGAAAATCAATCAAAAGGAAACAATCACCTTTATTGCAAAAGATTTTGAGACATTGCCGCCGCACTGCATTATTGAATTCAAAAAGCCGCTTACAGCCAATTTTTTTATGGGATTTAAAAAAACATACACGAAAGCAGCAATCCGCCTCGATGAGCCGGACCGCTTCCGTTCACTGATAGACAAAGAACAATGATTGTCCAGATCCGGGCTCCAGCGACTAGCAGACTTCGCTAAACGTTAGCCCCATTGTCTAGCTTCTCGAGGTTATAAGCCTGCTAGGAAGCTTATTCAGGAAGAATGTGTTCCTGCTAGCCTATTCGAAGAAGGAACTGTTAAGCTCGGCGCAAAGCTACGCGGAGCTGATTCAAGGGAGTTTAACAAGATGTGATTGAAGTCAGTTGCTTCCCTGTGGTGGCTGAAAAAGCTGCCTCCTTGGGAAGCGTCTTATGCTTGTCGGGGCTGATCAAGGCGTCTCCGCTTTTCCTATAAACCGCAATCATCCCAGCCATCATTAAAGAGTGACTGGGATGATCATTTTTCAATATTAGTAAAAGCAAACTGCACCGATAATTATTAGCAAGATGAACAGAACGACGATGAGCGCAAAACCGCCGCCGTATCCGAATCCGCCAACACCGCCGTAGCCGCAGCCGCCATATCCGTAGCCTCCGTATCCAAACAAATGACTCACCTCTCTCCCGCAATGTCTCTAAGTGAGAGCCAATGCAGTCAGGAGAACATCCCTGCTGGGCCTCACCATAAAATATGCATTTGTTATACTTCTGGAAGGGATATTCACCCATTTTTTATTTTTTTACTTTGAATTTTGCTTATGAATTACTCAACGCTGCTACTGCTGCTGCTTTCTTCCCCTTCATGCCCCTCACGAGGTCTACCAAAAAGGAAGTTCCAAGGATCTCTATGATGCTCTCTTTCTCTATGATGCTCTCTTTCTCTATGATGCTCCCTTTCTCTATGGCGTTCTCGAATGAACTCAACATTCTTAGCATGAATCACCAAATTTTCCACGTGGATTTCTTTTGTCTTTTTTTCCCTAGACATCACAATCCTCCTCTCAGCTATTGTGTTTCTTTCTTATACTATTCAGTTGGCTTTTTTGTGTATAGGCGCGGAGAAAAATAAAACAACAAAAGAACCGCCCAATCTTTGGACGGTTTATTCATCACTCAGCAAAAGGCTGAAAGCTCCGGTGCTATTTTGTAATGTCCATTGCCTTCATATCAAATCAAGCAACTTCCAAGTTAAATGGCAATAGGGAGTTCAAAAAATCCTCTTAGTGTTTGTGGTTAAAGAGCCCCGCCTCTTTTGCCGCATCAAAGCTTTTATGGGTAAACTCGAACGGATTTCCGACATTTTCCCAGTGCATGTACATCAAACGCGGGCTGTCAAATAACCAGTGGTTGTGAACGGCAGTTACGATCAATCCTCTTTTTCTTAAGGCTGTCATGAACCTGTTGATTTCACTTTGTAGGATGACTGTCTCTCCAAGATTCAAAGTTCGTCCGCCCTGGTTATTTTCAAATGAGAGTGCAAAGGGAAGAGCCAGTGGTGAGCGGGTTCTCCGGTTTAAAATCAAGGCGTTAAAATTTCTGAGCCTCTGGATAACGCAAACAGGTGCAGCCGTGATGACTTCGCCGCCAATGATATTCGCCAAACGTTGACAAGTTGACATTTATCTCCCTCCTTTCGACATGTTGATATAACATATGCGGGGGAAGGAGAGCTTGTATGGTTTTCAAACTAAAAAAGGAGCGATATGGACTACTGTAAAGCTTCGGAGGGGGAAGACAAAAAAACAAGGCCGAAGAGTTTCGTCCTTGTTGTTTTCAAACGTTTATTTGGAAGCGAAGAATTCCTTTGCTTTCTCCAAGTATATGTTATCCTCCGGAAGCATTTCTTCTTCATGGTAGATTGCTTCAACCGGACAAACGGCTTGGCATGCGCCACAGTCAATGCAAATATCCGGATCGATGAAGAACATTTCTTCCCCTTCTTCAATACAATCCACAGGACATACATCGACACATTCACCGAATTTTTCTCCGATACAAGGAGCTGTAATTACGTAAGCCATTCAATAACCACCCTTTACTAATGTATGAAAAAAATATAGGCATGTGTGTAAAACTTCAACTGAAAAAAATCAAACTACTGCTAATATAGCAAACCTGGCATGCACTTTCAATGCAATGGGACTATTTGCCACAAATTTCTCGAATGAAGGCAAAGAAAATAGTGGTATAAAATGTTAGTTTATAGGCATCGGAATCCGGATTAACGTCAATTTGCAACAAAGCCATCTCTTTCCATTTGTTCGATGTTGCAGCTTTTTTACGCCTGCGCCACACTAGGGCATCCTGTCCATCGAAAAAAATACAAACAATTTAGGCGAATTCCCTTGACAAAAAACAAGAACTTCCATACATTGAAATTAATATATGAACATATGCTCATATAAGAAGATTGGAAGTGATACACAACATGGCTAATGAAATGAAAAATGACTTTCCGGATGAATTAGATGAAGAGACATTATTAACTGTTTCGCAAATTTTTAAAGCATTAGGGGATCCGACAAGGATTCGGATTTTGCATCTGCTGTCCGAGCGGGAGTTTTCAGTGAATGAGATTGCTGAAAGCCTTAAATTACAGCAGTCGACGGTTTCACATCAGCTCCGCACGTTAAAAAACTTGCGGCTTGTTAAATATAGAAGAGAAGGAACGAGCTTTTATTATTCACATGATGACGAACACGTCATGAACATTTTGGAACAGACAATCGACCATGCGACGCATTGAGCATCTTAGATGGAGGTTTTAAAAATGGCTGAATACCGGCTGCAGGGGCTTTCTTGCGCAAACTGTGCAAGGGAGCTTGAAGAGGAAATACAAAAGTTGAATCATGGTGAAGATGCAAAGATCCTGTTTAATTCAAGCAAGCTGATTGTTTCGGATCAAATCCCAATAAACAAAGTGGAGAAGATACTGGCCAGCGATGGTGCCGCCATCATCAAGGAGCGCGGAAAAGAAGATGATGATCATGATCACAGCCACCACCATCACGGCTCGGGACGGAAGCTGCTTTATTTAATCGGAATTTCTGCAGTTTTGTATGCCTTTGCCATGATTTTTGAAAAATCAATGCCTGGATGGACGCCCGTTTTACTATATGTAGCTGCGGCTGCATTGAGCGGCTACTCCATTTTTATAAAGGGATTGAAAAATCTTTTTAGATTCAAGTTCAATATTGATACGCTCATGACGATTGCGTTGATTGGAGCGTTTGGCATCGGGGAATGGAAAGAGGGAACGCTTGTTGCGATCCTGTTTGGCATCAACGAATATTTGGAAGGCCTAGGAATGGAAAAGGCCCGAAAGTCGATGGAAACTCTTCTGGATGCAGCGCCGAAGGAAGCGATTGTCCTTGCGGGAGGCTTGGAAAAAGTCATCCCTGTTGCTGATTTGAAGACTGACGATATCGTTCTTGTGAAATCGGGTGAAAAAATTCCCTCGGACGGGGTTGTTGTTGACGGCAGAAGCTCTGTCAATGAAGCTGCTATTACTGGTGAGTCAATGCCCGTGGAAAAAGCGGCAGAAGAAATGGTTTATGGAGGCAGCATCAATAACGAGGGCGTTTTGAAAGTCCGGATTACAAAAGCTTATGAGGACTCCTCGCTTGCAAAGATCCTCCACCTCGTAGAGGAAGCGCAAGAAACAAAAACACCGACCGAGCAGTTCATCAATAAATTTGCCAAATATTATACGCCGCTAATCATGGCGATTGCTGCTATTGTCATGGTCGTCCCACCGTTTTTTGGCGGTGATTGGGGAAGCTGGTTTTACCAGGGGCTTGCCGTCTTGATCGTCGGTTGCCCATGCGCACTGATCATATCTTCGCCGATTGCGATCATCTCAGGGATCACCCGAAATGCCCGCAACGGAATTTTGATCAAAGGCGGAGTTTTCTTGGAACTGCTTGGACACATTGATACAGTCGCTTTCGATAAGACGGGGACTTTAACAAAAGGTGAACCCCATGTAGAAAAAATGATTTCTTACCATGAAGCTGAATTTTTACACATGGCGGGTTCTATAGAAAAATCATCTTCTCATCCTTTGGCTAAAGCAGTCATGAAGGAATTGGAAAAACACAATTTTCAATTGGAGGAGCCGGCCGACATCACGACGATTCCTGGTCAAGGCGTTGAGGCGACCGTCAACGGGAAATTGTATCGCCTGGGAAATGAGGCGAGCATCCATCCAGACGCAATTGACGAACAGGTTCGAGCCGATATTGATCAGTTGAAAAATGCTGGCTACACGCTCGTCGCTGTTTCAGATGATACGCGGGTTCTCGGCCTTTTTGGAATCGCGGATGAAATTCGAGCGGAAAGTAAAGAGGTTGTCCAGCAGCTTTATGAAGCTGGCGTCAAAAAAGCGGTCATGTTGACAGGGGACCATGAAAAAACGGCTACAAAAGTGGCTGATGCCGTAGGGTTGACGAACTTTTATGCCAATTTGCTTCCGGATCAAAAAGTAGAAAAGATAAATGACCTGATTCATGAAGGAAAAACAGCGATGGTGGGTGACGGCATCAACGACGCTCCGGCTCTGGCTGTTGCAGATCTTGGGATTGCCATGGGCAAAGGGACAGACAGCGCCATAGAAACAGCCGATATTGTGCTTATGCAGGATCATCTGGGCAAATTACCGGGGGCAATCAAAATTGCTAAACGGGTGAATTCCGTCATCAAATTGAATATTTCTTTAGCTCTGGGTCTCAAGCTGATTGCCTTGCTGCTAACTATCCCCGGCCTTCTCACACTATGGATTGCGATCCTTTCGGATATGGGTGCTACTGTCCTTGTCACGCTCATCAGCCTGACAATATTAATTGACAAGACGGGATCAGGAGTGCACTCTAAATGAGGAGGCTGAGAAAATGGAACGAATTCTAATTGTGGAAGATGAACCATCTATTGTAACATTACTTCAATATAATCTGGAAAAAGCAGGATTTTCCGTTTTGACGGCATCGGACGGAAATGAAGGTTTAGAAAAGGCGGTTGAAGAGCGTCCCGACTTAATGATTTTGGATTTGATGCTTCCTGGAATGGATGGCATGGATATATGTAAAGCTCTTCGCCAAGAAAAAGTGAACACACCGATTTTAATGCTGACAGCCCGAGGCGATGAGTTTGATAAAGTGCTTGGACTGGAGCTGGGTGCAGATGATTATTTGACAAAACCATTCAGCCCGCGCGAGGTGGTTGCGCGGGTGAAGGCTATTTTACGTCGGACCAAAAATTTTGAAGAAAGCAGCTCCGCAATGGATAAGCCCCCTGAACCTGTAGTAGAATTGGGACAAGTATCGATTTATCCGGAAAGGTACGAAGCGTTATTGAATGGGGAAAGACTGGAACTCACTCCAAAGGAGTTTGAGCTGTTGCTGTATCTTGCGTCAAATGAAGGGAAAGTGTTGAGCAGGACGCAGCTGCTTGATGCCATCTGGAATTACGACTTTGTCGGCGACTCAAGGATTGTTGATGTCCATATCAGCAACTTGCGGGAAAAGATAGAAGATGATACACGGCATCCCCGTTATATTAAAACAATTCGGGGATTCGGCTATAAAATGGAGAGGCCTTAAGGATGCATAAGCTATGGGTACGCATTACGTTCTCATTTTTGGTGCTCATGTTTTTTGCCATGCTCGGGTCTGGCCTTTTTTTGGCCAACACAATGAAAAATACATATATGGATTTAAAAGAGAGCCAGCTCAAGCAAACAGCCCATCTTGTTTTACAGTCGCTTGAGCTGAATGGGCTTGAAAGAGAGGGCCTTCAGGAAAAAGTAAAGGAGCTGTCCGCTCCGGTGACATCCCGGGTGACAGTCATTGATCTTAAAGGACAAGTTTTGGCTGATTCGGAAGACGATCCGGCGCTTATGGAAAACCATGCGGACCGTCCGGAAGTCAAGCGTGTCATAAAAGAAGGGAAGGAATCCGGCATATCGACCAGATTCAGCCACACACTGGGGTACAGCATGATGTATGCCGCCATTCCAGTTAAAATTGACGGGGAGGTTAAAGGTGCCGTCAGGGTTGCCCTTTCTCTTGAAAACATTGAAAACGCCATTAGGCAAATTCGGCTTACTATGACGATTGTTCTACTTGCGGCTTTGCTGTTGACTACTTTGATCGGAATTAGGATTGCCAAAGGTATCGCCAAACCCGTTGAAGAGATGATGTACGTATCCGAAAAATTAAAGGATAAGGACTACTCCGCTAGAGTGCGTCTGCAGCCCAAAGGGGAATTGGGGCAGCTAGCCAACGCTATCAATGTTCTTGCGTCGAGCCTGAAAAGCCAAATGGAGAAAATCCAGGAAAATGAGCAGCAGCTCTCCGGAGTTTTAAGGAACATGATGAGCGGTGTTCTGCTTGTGGACAAAAACGGCAAGATTTTGCTTGCCAATCGTGCATTAGGCAGCATGCTTGATTCGGACCCTGCAGCTTTCACAGGAAGACAACATGTTGAAGTTGTGAAAAACGCAGGCTTAAGCAGAATGATCGATCGATGCCTGAATGAGCAGACAGAAATCAGGGATGAAATCCAATTTTATTACCCAAATGAACGGATACTTGATGCGCATCTTGCGCCATATGTCGGGGAAAACGGCGAGTTAATGGGGATTGTGGCAGTTCTTCATGACATCACTGACATCCGCCGGCTGGAAAAAATGAGAAGTGAATTCATCGCCAACGTTTCCCATGAACTGAAGACGCCGATTACTTCGGTCAAAGGCTTTACCGAAACTTTGCTGGATGGGGCAATGGAGGACAAAGAAGCGCTGACCCATTTCCTGGGAATCATTCATAAGGAAAGTGATCGTCTCCATCGATTAATCAATGATATCCTTCATTTGTCCAAAATTGAGCAGCATTCAATACCGCTTGATATTGAACCATTGAATGTTGCTGAAGTAGTGGATCGTGTCGCTGACACAGTTCGAAAAGAAGTTGCGAAAAAAGAGTTGGAACTCATTTTGCCAGAAAATCGGGAAATCTGGATGGAAGGGCAAAAGGACCGCATTCAGCAAATTATTTTGAACCTTGTTTCTAATGCTATTGCCTATACGCCTGCAGGAGGGGAAGTTGCGGTGACGCTTGCGGAAAGGGAAGACAGCGTTGCAATAACTGTCAAAGATACCGGAATCGGCATCGCCAAAAAAGACCTTCCGCGGCTATTCGAGCGCTTTTACAGGGTCGATAAGGGCAGATCGCGAAACTCGGGCGGCACCGGTCTCGGTCTTGCGATCGTCAAGCACCTCGTTGAATCACATCATGGAAAAATTGAAGTTGAAAGCGAAGAAGGAATAGGAACGGCATTCACCGTTATATTGCCGAAGAAACAGTGATCCTCGCACCTGAATGGGTGCGGGGATTTTTTATGTGCAAAAATTTATGATTTTAAAGTGTGCGATCGAAAAAGGTGAAGATATGATCTGAACTTTAATATGATCTAAGTTCGACGCAGTATGGTCCGACTGGGCGGAAATATAATTGAAATCGGGGTGGATATAGTCGAGTCGGGATGAAATGTGAACAGAAGCAGAGCGTCCAACTTTGCTGAAATACGTCCGCATACAACGGGAGATTTTCAAAATCCTGTCTGAAAAGTACGTGGCTATTAAACGAATTTCATAGTGAAATGCATGAATTCAGGCCGGAAATTGCACGAACCAAATGGAGAATTGCACGAACTCGGGCCGGAATTGCACGAATTCAATGGAGAATTGCACGAACTCAAACCAGAATTGCACGATTTCCGATTACCCATCTTCATCATCCAGACTATGATCTAAATCTATGAAAATATGGTCGAAAGTTAAACAAATCATTTGAATTCATGTGCTTTGTTCATCTTTACATAATCTTTACATTGGCTTCATCGAAAGTTGATAAAGAGAGAGTAATATAATCATTGAAGTTGATCAAAGAAAAAATTAGGGGGAAATTGACGAATGAAATTCAAAACCGCGTTAGCAACAGTCACCTTATCTTCAGCTCTATTATTTGCCGGATGTGGAAATGGTGACGGAAGCACAAGCAGCAATGCAGAAGGAAACGAGAACAACTCATCGAAGGTGGAAGAGACATCTAATGAAAAGTTGACAGGTTCTGTTGGTATTGACGGATCTTCTACAGTTTTCCCAATCATAGAAGCAGTATCCGAAGAATTTGCAGCAGTGCAGCCTGATGTCAAAGCGCCGGTTGGTGTTTCAGGAACGGGCGGAGGATTTAAAAGATTCATCGCAGGTGAAACGGACATCAGCAATGCTTCCCGTCCGATTAAAGATGAAGAAGCGCAGCTGGTGGAAGAAGCAGGCATCGACTATACAGAATTTGAAATTGCCTATGACGGTCTATCTGTTGTAGTGAATAAAGATAATGACTTTGTTGATCAACTGACTGTTGACGAATTGAAAAAAATGTGGCTGGAAAGCGGAAATGTGAAAACATGGGCGGATGTCCGCGATGGATGGCCGGAAGAGCCGATCTCATTCTTCAGCCCTGGTACTGACTCTGGTACTTATGACTACTGGAATGAAGTGATTTTGGAAGACGAGCAAATGAGAAAAGATGCGACTCTGTCTGAAGATGACAACGTATTGGTACAAGGTGTAATGGGAGATAAAGGTGGAATTGGATTCTTCGGTTTCTCTTACTACTATGAAAATAAAGACAACCTGAAGGTTGTACCTATCGTGAATGGCAAAGGAGAAGCAATCGTTCCAGACCATGACACTATCATGGGTGGCGAATACGAGCCGCTTTCTCGCCCACTATACATGTACGTTAGCAATAAAGCATTAGCTGAGAAAGAGCAAGTATACGAGTACGTGAAGTTTGCTCTTGAAAACGCAGGAACTCTATCTGAAGAAGTTGGTTACGTCAGCCTTAAAGACGAAGAATATAAAGCAGCTCTTGAAAAACTGGAAGAAGTTTCAAAATAACAATCATTAGGAGAGAGGGGAGTCCCCCTCTCCCTTTAACATGAAAATAGTGAGGAGTTTTCCGTATGGAGTTAAA
Organism: Siminovitchia acidinfaciens; assembly: GCF_003605385.1. Lineage (GTDB taxonomy): Bacteria > Bacillota > Bacilli > Bacillales > Bacillaceae_C > Siminovitchia > Siminovitchia acidinfaciens. Next base: position 753,486 of record NZ_QYTV02000001.1, read on the forward strand.
AGCGGAAAGGAAATCAGTTGCCGCACTCATTGAAGAAAATAAAAGAAAGTCCAGGTTAAAGCAAGGTTTAATTGAAAAGTCCGTTCCTATTTTTCTTTTTGTTATGGCAGTCATATCTATCTTAACTACGATTGGAATCGTCATTACATTACTAGTGGAAACAATTACGTTTTTTGAACGTGTTAACATATTAGAGTTTATTACAAGCAAAGAGTGGTTTCCGTTTTTTGAAGCAGACCCTCAATATGGCATAGCGCCGCTGATCACGGGCACCTTACTTGTCGCTGTTATCGCCATGGTTGTAGCAGTGCCGATCGGTCTTGCAACTGCTATTTATTTAAGTGAATATGCCAGTGACCGTGTCAGAAGGGTTATCAAACCCATCTTGGAAGTGCTCGCTGGGATTCCGACCATTGTCTATGGATTTTTTGCCCTGACATTTGTTACGCCGCTTTTGCAAAAAATCGTTCCCGACCTGCAATTTTTTAATGCATTAAGTCCCGGTATTGTTGTTGGTGTCATGATTATTCCAATGATCGCCTCCCTTTCCGAAGACGCAATGAGCGCAGTTCCACGTTCCATGAGAGAAGGTGCCCTGGCACTTGGATCTACGAAGCTGGAAGTATCATTAAAAGTTGTTTTGCCGGCAGCATTATCCGGTATCGTCGCAGCAAGTGTACTAGGGATCTCCCGTGCGATTGGTGAAACGATGATCGTTACGATTGCCGGCGGTTCAAAACCGAATTTGACATTTGATCCAACGGAAACGATCCAGACCATGACCGCTTATATTGTGCAGGTGAGCTTGGGGGATGCTTCATATGGTTCAACCATCTACTACAGCATCTATGCAGTCGGGATGGCGCTGTTCATTTTTACACTGATCATGAACATTATTGCTCAATGGATCTCCAAGCGTTTTAGGGAGGAATACTGATGGAATTTATAAATGAAGAAAAGGTAGCGAAAAGGACGGACTCCCGCCTTTTAAAAAATAGACTATCAAAGTGGGTATTCATGCTCGCCACTTCAGTTGGATTGCTTGTATTGGGAGTATTGATTTACCGTATTGTTTCGCAAGGGTACAGCTATTTGAACGCTGACTTTTTTACAAACTTTGCGTCACGCAGACCTGAAGAAGCGGGTATCAAAGCCGCCATTTTCGGAACGATCTGGCTGATGGTCATTACCGGGCCGGTATCCATCGTTTTAGGTGTCGGCTGTGCCATCTACCTTGAGCTGTATGCGAAGAAAAATAGATTTACACGTTTTATTCAAATGAATATTTCCAACTTGGCGGGTGTTCCTTCCATTGTATTCGGATTGTTGGGGTTGACTGTATTTGTACGCATGATGGAAATGGGAAGAAGTGTTCTTGCCGGGGGATTGACGATGAGCTTATTAATCCTTCCGATCATTGTGGTTGCAGCTCAAGAAGCAATCCGCTCTGTTCCGAAGGAGCTTCAGGAAGCGTCTTATGGAATGGGTGCAACAAAATGGCAAACCATTCGCCGGGTCATTTTACCTGCGGCAATTCCAGGGATACTGACCGGGGGTATATTGGCTTTATCACGTGCAGTCGGGGAAACGGCCCCGCTCATTATGATCGGTGCATTGACCTTTGTCGCTTTTGTACCTGAAAATATTTGGTCCGGTTTCACCGTTATGCCGATCCAAATTTACAACTGGACCAGCAGACCGCAGGTTGCATTCCATGATGTAGCTGCTGCCGGAATCATTGTGCTGCTACTGATGCTACTTCTGATGAATTCGATTGCCATTATCATTAGAAATAAATTTTCCAAACGTTATTAAATTGGAGGGATGATTTTGATTTCAACAATGGTCAGAAATGAGCCGACTATCAGACCAGATGATCATGTGGAAAAGAAAGATGTTTTCCAAGCAAAAAATTTTAATCTCTGGTATGGGGAAAAGCAGGTATTGAAAGATATTAATTTTAATATTGCGGAGAACGAGGTCACGGCAATCATCGGACCTTCCGGATGTGGAAAATCCACATTCATCAAGTCTCTTAATCGGATGGTAGAGCTTGTTCCTATAGTGAAAATGAATGGCGAGCTTTTGTATAGAGGGAAGAATATTCTGGACAATAAGTTCGGTGTCGAAGAATTAAGGACAAAAGTGGGAATGGTCTTTCAAAAGCCCAATCCGTTTCCAAAGTCGATTTATGAGAATGTCGTCTATGGCCCGCGGATTCACGGTATCCGCGACAAAAAAATATTGAATGAAATTGTGGAAAGAAGCTTGAAGGGGGCAGCACTTTGGGATGAAGTGAAAGACCGGTTGAACGAAAATGCCTATGGTCTTTCCGGCGGTCAACAACAGCGTCTTTGCATTGCCAGGTGCCTTGCAATTGAACCTGATGTCATTTTGATGGATGAACCGACTTCTGCCCTTGACCCTATCTCCACTTTAAAAGTGGAAGAGCTCGTTCAAGAATTAAAGGAAAAATTCAGCATTATTATTGTGACGCACAATATGCAGCAGGCAGCGCGCATTTCGGATAAAACAGCCTTTTTCCTAAATGGGGAATTGATTGAGTTTAACAGGACTACTGCTATGTTCTCTAATCCGGATGACAAGAGAACGGAAGACTATATAACTGGCCGATTTGGCTAAATCATACAAAGGAGGCAGTCAGATGGCAGTCAGAAATCAATTTGATGAACAATTGCAGAGCTTGCACCATCAATTGCTTAGAATGGGAATGATGGTGGAAGAGTCCGTTCACCAAGCAGTGAAGGCACTGGTCGATAAAGATGTGAGGCTTGCTCAAGATGTGATCGACGGCGACAGGGAAATCAATGATGTAGAAATGGAAATTGAAAAAAAATGCTTTATGCTGATCGCTCTGCAGCAGCCGGTAGGGAGCGACCTTCGGAGAATCGCAACTACGCTGAAGGTCTCGACAGACCTTGAACGGATAGCGGACCATGCGGTGAGTATTGCCAAAACGACTGTAAGATTACAGGGAGAGACATACGCCAAGCCGCTCATCGATATCCCGAAAATGGGCAAGTTGGTTCAGGAAATGGTACGTGACGCATTGGACGCCTACATCAAGATGGATAGAGCTGAAGCGAAAATCATTGCGACCCGTGATGATCAAGTGGATGCTCTTTATAAGGAGATTTTTACTGATCTGGTTGGATTGATGACTCAGGATCAGTCATTGGTGAACCAAGCGACACACCTACTGCTAACTGCACAGTATTTGGAACGGATCGGCGACTATGTAACAAATATTTGTGAGTGGATTGTGTATATGGATTCAGGTCGGAAAGTTGAGTTGAATCAATAACCAGTCAAGGACTTTTTCCAATGGAAAAGGTCCTTTTAATTTTAAAACCGAAGTACTTCATGATACAATCTTTCGAAATAAGAAAGCAGCAGGTGATGCAGTTGGGGATTCATCATTATTTTAAAAGTTTGTCGGATTTGGAGAAAATCAACCGTTGCCCAGGAAAATTTAAATTTCAAGAGCATTCGGTGGCAAGCCATTCGTTCAAGGTGACGAAGATCGCACAGTTTCTTGGCACGGTCGAGGAGCTGGATGGACAGGAGGTCGATTGGCGGCTTCTATATGAAAAAGCGCTGAATCACGATTATGCAGAACTTTTTACCGGAGATATAAAAACGCCGGTTAAATATGCCTCTAAAGAATTGAAGCGCCTATTCAATGAAGTGGAGGAAGAAATGACAAGGAAGTTCGTGGAAAAGGAGTTCCCGCCTGAATTCCAGAAAATTTATTTGGGCCGTTTTAAGGAAGGGAAAGACGATACGCTGGAAGGGCGGATCCTGGCAGTGGCCGATAAAGTCGATCTGCTGTATGAATCGTTCGGGGAAATCCAAAAGGAAAATCCGGAGCCGCTATTCATGGAAATTTACGAAGAGGCGTTAAGCACGATCCTTCTGTTCAAAGATATGACATGCGTCCAATACTTCTTGGATGAAATCCTGCCCGAAATGCTCCGCGAGCGTTTTATCGAACAAAGCGAATTGACGGTTATCACGGAAAAAATGATTGAAGAAAGCAAGAAGCGATAAAAAAGGGGCTTGCACTTTTCGGTGTTTTCGGAAAGACTTATATATAAATTGAATTAAAGTTTTACTATGGTTACCATGAGACATGGCATCACCTTTAGCGGTTTCGGCATTTTACCCCCGTGGCAGCGGAAAAATGGAAAAAACGGGCAACATCTTCGTTTAAAAGCGGGTATCTTTGCCGAAGAACATGCCGGAAAAATGCTGTCTTTGTTAAAAGCGGGTACCTTTGGCCGAAGAACATCGGGCAAGATTAAGGGTCCACATCAACATTGGCGGGCCGTGCCTCAAAGTAAATAATAAAATTCAATCTATATAGATAAGGCTTTCAGTTTTCTCATGGGGGATTGTCATGATAGATAAAGTATTTTCCGCTATATTCTTACCGGCCCTAATGATGGTTTTTTTCGTACGAGTGACGTATAGCCGGCTGGTTTCTTTCATATTGGTTGTCGCCTTGATCATCGTATCTGCATATAACGGATATCTGCACAAATGGTGGCTGATCATCATTGAAGCGGCTTCACTCACTATAGGCTTGTTTATCGTAAATCAAATGAAGGAAAGAAGGAGAAAAAAAGACACTTCATGACCTGGCAGGAGTTGCCGGGAGATGAAGTGTCTTTTTTTGATGAAATGGAGTCGTGTTATGATCTGTACTCTTGAATGTCTGGATGAGCGGATCTAGTGGCTGATGCCTCGATTATGATAGTAAATTGTACGTACGATCTGTGCTAGGGTTTGGACGAAATCCATGACTAATTGCACGAACAGTCTTGAACTTACAAATCCACTGTTAGCTGCTCAATCTCAAATTTTTCGCGAATTTTACGGACTCGGCCTTAGGGGGAGGCCGGAAGTTACATTTTTTTATTTTTTAAAAAATATATGTTAAAAGCCATGTCCGCCATTGTATAATATTATATTAGTATTTCGGATTTCGAAGGAAGCAAGAGGAGGTGGCCCCATGAGGCCGATTTTGTTAGGTGTGGTGGCAGCATTCTTTTTCGCTTTCACCTTCATTTTTAACCGGGCCATGGATTTATCAGGGGGCAGCTGGATTTGGAGTGCCTCACTGCGTTATATATTCATGATTCCTTTTTTACTGATTATTGTATTTTTCAGGGGTAATCTTCGCCCGCTTTTTCAAGAGATGAAGGCACGCCCCGGTCAATGGCTTCTCTGGAGTACGGTGGGGTTTGGCCTGTTCTACGCACCGCTCACATTCGCTGCAGGATATGGGCCAGGCTGGCTCATCGCCGGCACTTGGCAAATAACGATCATATCAGGGTCATTGCTTGTGCCATTTTTTTATGAAACAGTCCAGACATCATCCGGCTCGATTGCAGTCAGGGGGAAAATTCCATTTAAAGGGCTGTCCATGTCGCTGATCATTTTGGTTGGGGTTGCCATGATGCAAATGGAACATATGAACCAGCTCTCGCTGCAAAATGTTTTGTTCTGCGTTATCCCGATTTTGTTTGCATCATTTGCATATCCGCTTGGAAACCGGAAGATGATGGAGGTATGCGGCGGGAGGCTTGATACGTATCAGCGAGTTTTGGGCATGACACTTGCCAGCATGCCGTTTTGGTTAATTCTAGTTGTTTGGGAACTGGCGACTGCTGCTCCGCCCACGATGGAGCAGACGCTTCAATCCCTGCTTGTGGCAGTTTCTTCAGGGGTTATTGCAACTGTTTTATTTTTTCAGGCGACGGATCTCGTTAAAGATGATATGGGCAAACTGGCTGCAGTCGAGGCAACGCAGTCACTTGCGGTTCCGTATGCATTATTGGGAGAAATTGTTGTTCTGAGTGCCCCACTGCCTGCTCCTGCTTCCTTGATCGGCATGCTACTTGTTGTGGCCGGAATGGTTTTGCACAGTTATGTTTCCCGTGCAAAGGAAGTGGAAAGCGTCACTAAAAAAATTGGGGAGATAAAGAGATGAGAGCAATAGTTTTTGATTTTGATGGATTAATTGTTGATACTGAGTCAGTTTGGTATGAAGCATTTCGCCACGTTTTTAGGGGTTATGACTATGAATTGACTATAGATGAGTTTGGACTTTGTATCGGTACGTCCGATGATGTATTATTTGACCGTTTGAAAAAGAAGATTACTTTTACAAAAGAGTCCGTCATAAAAGAAGCCGAGGCAATATACACCGAACAATTACAAGATTTAAAACTGAGAGATGGGGTTTTGGAATATTTAAGCACAGCACAAAAGCTCGGCCTTAAAATTGGGCTGGCATCGAGCTCTAATAGGATTTGGGTGGAAAGCTTTTTAGATCGATTCGGCATAAAAGGTTATTTTGAAGTCATAAAAACCTCTGATGACGTGGCCAATATCAAACCTGATCCCGAATTATATTTAGCAGCCATCAAAGATTTGAAGGCTGGTCCTGAAGAGACGCTAGCCTTCGAAGATTCGAAAAACGGTTTAACGGCGGCGCTGGCTGCAGGCCTTAATGTTGTTGTTGTGCCGAATCAAGTGACATGTAAGTTAAACTTCGAGGGTCATCGATTGCGTTTGGATTCAATGGCTGATATGCCGTTGGAAGAACTGATTCAGACCATTTCTGTCTCCGGCGAAAAAATTATTTAATTTTAATGAACCTTTTTGCCTTGCCGTTTGTATTACTTAACGAAGAGACAGGAAGGGAAGTGTCATATATGCCGGTGACAGGCTGGGTGATCAGTAGTATTGTAGCTGGAGTGCTGGGCTCGATATCCGTTGCGATTGTTGCACCGATGAACAGGAAAGTTGTCCGGGATAAATGGGGGAAGATTGATTTTACTAAAACAGATTTCTATTTTTACTGGACACGTTGGGATACGATTATATTGGTTGCTGCAATCTATACTTTTCTTAATATTACGGGGCTGCTGATTTTTCTGTTACGAGGAGATAATATCAACAGCCCCCTCATACAGTTCTTCATCCATCAGACGTTTGTGTTTAGTTTGATCACTTTCATTTGGCTGATCACAAAACTGATTTATGTGTTCAAAGGAATAAAAGCGCGGTGGCCAGATGAGTTTAAATAGAGAAATACGTTTAGATGGCGGGTCTTCGGAAACAATTGAAACGCTGTATGAACTATATCGGGAACCGCTGTACAAGTTCGTCTTCAGATATAGTGGAGACCAGCAGTTGAGTATTGATGTGGTCCAAGATACGTTTGAAAAATTGCTTAAACATCATCAATACTCTCCTGAAAAAGGCAGGTTTAAAACTTATCTTTTTCAAATTGCGTACAATACGATGGTTACGAAACTGAAGAGAAGGAAAAAGTTCTGGTCATTGCTGCCATTCGTAGCACCTGACAGTACAACTGACCTTTCGATGGATGAGAAGCTGTCCGTCCAAAAAGCTGTACAACAATTGCCGGAAGTACAAAGGGCTGTTGTCCTTCTCACTTATTACCATGATTTGACGCAAAAGGAAGCGGCGGAAATATTAGGGGTTCCTCTGGGGACGGTCAAGTCAAGGCTGTACCATGCGTTAAAACAGTTGAAGGAAGAATTGGAGGTGGACGGGGATGAAAGATGAAAAAAAGCTTTTTGATAAACTGGATGAATTTGATGTGGATATGCCTGATTTTCCCATGCGTAAATCGCGGGTGGACAGAGCGGCAAACTGGCTGTTCGATTCGGTCCGCCTTCCGGAATTTGAATTGACTGAAAGAAAAATGATAATTACATTGTTTCTGCCAGGTTTGATTTCAATCATCTCCGCCATCCCGCTCATATTTTTATAGAAGGAGACAAAATATGTTAATGTCAAAGCTTTCTCTGGAGAAAAAAAGACAAATGATTCAAGAAATCCAAGAGTTTTTTCTGAAAGAGCGCGGCGAGGAAATCGGGGAATTTGCTGCCGAGATTTGTTTTGAGTTTATAAAAGACAGGCTTGGACCCGTTTTTTACAACGAGGGCATCCGTGACGCCAGAGAAGTGGCGGAACAAAGGATGCAGCTGCTGGAAGAAGATTTATATGCGTTGGAAAAAAGACTAGCGGACTAGCGGTAAGGGGTCTCCCTTTATCATTTTAACGCGCCGGGGGTCAGACCCCTGAAAAACCGGTTGTAATTCATTTGCAGCCGGTTTTTCCTTTTTTATGTAATCGAAAATACGTTCGCATATTTATGGTTATGAAAGGGCCGATTGTGGTAAAATGACTGTATGACTATTATTAGTAAAAATGCTGCAGAAATTATAGATAGATCGAAAAAAACGGGAGGATGCCGGTGTGAAAAACCAGTTTGAACTAGAATCAAAATATAAGCCAGCTGGTGACCAGCCAAAGGCGATCGAGCATTTGGTCGAAGGATTCCAATCAGGCAAGAAGTATCAAACGCTATTGGGAGCGACAGGCACAGGCAAGACTTTCACTGTTTCAAATATGATCAAAGAAGTGAACAAACCAACGCTTGTCATCGCGCACAACAAGACGCTTGCAGGGCAGTTATACAGCGAATTCAAAGACTTTTTTCCGAACAATGCCGTTGAGTATTTTGTCAGTTTTTATGACTATTATCAGCCGGAGGCATATGTTCCGCAGACTGATACGTTCATTGAAAAAGATTCCAGTGTGAATGATGAAATCAATAGACTGAGGCACTCAGCGACATCCGCTTTGTTTGAACGGAACGACGTCATCATCATTGCAAGTGTTTCCTGCATATACGGCCTCGGTTCGCCGGAGGAATACAGGGATCATGTCCTGTCGCTTAGGACAGGGATGGAAATTGAGCGGAACCAGCTTTTGCGAAGGCTTGTCGATCTGCAATATGCACGAAACGACATCGAATTTACGAATGGAACGTTCCGCGTCCGCGGAGATGTTGTCGAGATTTTCCCAATTGCCCGTGAAGAGCAATGTATCCGGGTTGAATTTTTCGGAGATGAAATCGACCGGATCCGTGTAGTGGACGCGTTGACCGGAGAGATTGCCGGCGACCGTGAACATGCGGCCATTTTCCCTGCCTCCCACTACGTGACAGGTGAAGAGAAATTAAGGATTGCCATCAAAAATATCGAAATGGAATTGGAAGAGCGGCTGGCTGTCCTTCGTGCCGAGGAAAAATTACTGGAAGCCCAGCGGCTCGAGCAGAGAACGCGCTACGACTTGGAAATGATGCGGGAAATGGGCTTTTGTTCCGGGATTGAAAACTATTCCCGCCACTTGACCTTGAGGCCGCCGGGAGCAACACCTTTCACGTTAATGGACTATTTTCCTGACGATTTTCAAATTATCGTAGATGAGTCCCATGTGACGCTCCCACAAATCCGCGGAATGTACAACGGGGACCAGGCCCGGAAGCAGGTGTTAGTCGACCACGGCTTCCGCCTGCCGTCCGCGCTTGATAACCGTCCGCTCATGTTCGAAGAGTTCGAGAAACATATTAAGCATATCGTGTTTGTATCTGCCACGCCAGGACCGTATGAATTGGAGAAAACACCGGAAATGATCGAGCAGATCATCCGTCCGACAGGACTGCTCGACCCGAACATCGATGTCCGCCCTATCGAAGGGCAGATTGATGACCTGCTTGGGGAAATTAATGACAGGATCGAAAAGAATGAGCGCGTCCTCGTTACGACGCTGACGAAAAAAATGTCTGAGGATTTAACGGATTATTTAAAGGATGTTGGGGTAAAGGTTCAGTATTTACATTCTGAAGTCAAAACCCTGGAACGGATCGAAATTATTCGAGATTTGAGACTCGGAAAATATGATGTCCTCGTAGGGATTAACCTTCTTAGGGAAGGACTGGATATACCTGAGGTGTCTCTGGTGGCCATCCTTGATGCGGATAAAGAGGGTTTCTTGCGTTCCGAGCGTTCGCTCATTCAGACGATTGGGAGGGCAGCGCGGAATTCAAACGGGCATGTGATCATGTATGCCGATAAAATGACCGACTCCATGAAAAAGGCAATTTCGGAAACGAAACGGAGACGCTCCATCCAGGAAGAATATAACGCGAAGCATGGCATTACGCCGACAACGATCCAAAAGGATGTCCGCGATGTGATCCGTGCTACGATGGCAGCAGAGGATGCAGAAGAATACGTTTATGAAAATACGAAAAAATTAACGAAAAAGGAAAAAGACAAGCTGATCACTTCAATGGAAATGGAAATGAAAGAAGCGGCAAAAGCGCTTGATTTCGAACGCGCGGCCCAGCTTCGCGACGCAATATTGGAATTGAAAGCGGAAGGATGAAACAACGATGGCACTAGAAAAAATTATTGTTAAAGGTGCACGTGCTCATAATTTAAAAGATATCGATGTAACGATACCAAGGGATCAACTCGTTGTAGTAACGGGACTTTCCGGATCCGGGAAGTCTTCCTTGGCGTTCGATACGATTTATGCAGAGGGACAGCGGCGTTATGTAGAGTCACTGTCGGCCTACGCCAGGCAATTTTTAGGCCAGATGGATAAACCGGATGTTGATGCAATTGAAGGGTTGTCGCCGGCGATTTCAATCGACCAGAAAACGACAAGCAGAAACCCTCGTTCGACTGTCGGGACGGTGACAGAAATATATGATTACCTCCGTCTGTTGTTTGCCAGGGTAGGCAGACCGATCTGTCCTGTCCATGGAATTGAAATTTCTTCGCAGACGGTGGAGCAAATGGTTGACCGGATCATGGATTATCCGGAAAGAACAAGGCTGCAAGTCCTTGCCCCCGTCATATCTGGAAGAAAAGGCGCACACGTCAAGGTGTTGGAAGATATTAAGAAGCAGGGATTCGTTCGGGTCCGGGTGGACGGCGAAATTTTTGATCTTGGGGAAGACATTCAACTGGAAAAAAACAAAAAGCATTCCATCGAGGTAGTTGTCGACAGGATTGTCATTAAAGAGGATATAGAAACCCGTTTGGCCGACTCACTCGAAACAGCTCTAGGTCTTGGCGAAGGAAAGGTCATGATCGATGTAATTGGGGAAGAGGAATTGTTGTTCAGTGAGCATCATGCGTGCCCAGAGTGCGGCTTTTCCATCGAAAAGCTGGAACCGAGGATGTTTTCATTCAACAGCCCATTCGGTGCATGCCAGGAATGTGACGGTCTTGGATCGAAGCTGGAAGTGGATAAGGACCTTGTCATTCCTGACGATTCCTTGACATTGAACGAAGGGGCGATCGCTCCCTGGATTCCGGTAAGTTCTCAGTATTATCCGCAGCTTTTAAAAACAGTCTGCGCGCATTATGGCATAAACATGGATGTTCCTGTAAAAGAGTTACCGAAAGAGCAGGTAAATAAAATATTACACGGTTCGGGTGTGGAGCTTATCCGTTTCCGTTACAAAAATGATTTCGGCCAGGTAAGGGAAAGCAAGATCCGCTTTGAAGGCGTCCTTCGAAACATAGAGCGCCGCTATCATGAAACTAGCTCCGATTATATAAGAGAACAGATGGAAAAATACATGGCTGAGCAAGATTGCCCGCGTTGTAATGGATATAGACTGAAAGAAGAAACCCTCGCAGTCAAAGTCGAAAACAAACATATCGGGCAAGTAACTGAACTGTCCATCCAGGATGCTGCGAACTTTTTCCAGACTATTCAACTGTCTGATAAGGAAATGCAGATCGCGCACATGATTTTAAAAGAAATTGATGAGAGGCTGAGCTTCCTTGTCAATGTGGGGCTTGATTATCTGACATTGAGCCGCGCAGCGGGGACGCTTTCCGGAGGAGAAGCGCAGCGGATCAGGCTTGCCACGCAGATCGGTTCACGTCTGACAGGGGTTTTATATGTGCTTGACGAGCCATCCATCGGACTTCACCAGCGGGATAACGACCGCCTGATTGATACGATGAAAAATATGCGTGACATCGGCAATACGCTTATTGTTGTGGAACATGACGAGGATACAATCCTTGCGGCCGACTATTTGATAGACATCGGTCCTGGTGCCGGGGTGCACGGCGGAGAAGTGGTAGCATGCGGTACACCAGAGGAAGTCATGAAACAACCGGATTCGCTGACAGGACAGTACTTGTCAGGAGATAAGTTCATCCCGCTGCCGCTGGAGCGCCGGGAATCCGATGGCCGACTCATTGAAATCAAAGGTGCCAAGGAAAACAATCTTAAAAATGTGAATGTGAAAATCCCGCTCGGGATGTTCATTGCAGTGACAGGCGTATCCGGTTCCGGAAAAAGTACGCTGGTTAATGAAATTTTACACAAATCACTTGCTATGAAATTGCATAGGGCCAAAGCGAAACCCGGCGCCCACAAGGAAATAAAGGGATTGGACCATTTGGAAAAAGTGATTGATATCGACCAGTCGCCGATTGGCCGGACGCCACGTTCCAACCCAGCCACATATACCGGTGTATTTGATGATATCCGCGATGTGTTTGCTTCCACCAATGAAGCAAAGGTCCGTGGATATAAAAAGGGCCGCTTTAGCTTTAATGTCAAAGGCGGAAGATGCGAAGCGTGCCGCGGAGACGGGATCATCAAAATTGAGATGCACTTCCTGCCGGATGTGTACGTTCCTTGCGAGGTATGCCACGGCAAAAGGTATAATCGGGAAACGCTGGAAGTAAAATATAAAGGTAAAAATATTGCAGATGTATTGGCCATGACGATTGAGGATGGCTTGGAGTTTTTCGAAAACATCCCGAAAATTAAACGGAAGCTGCAGACAATCGCAGATGTCGGGCTAGGATACATGAAACTGGGGCAGCCGGCGACAACTCTATCTGGCGGTGAGGCGCAGCGGGTGAAGCTGGCATCCGAGCTGCACAGACGGTCCAACGGCCGCTCAATCTATATTTTGGATGAGCCGACAACCGGGCTTCATGCAGATGACATTGCGCGACTGTTAAATGTTTTGCAGCGGCTAGTCGACAATGGAAATACCGTTCTTGTCATTGAACATAATCTGGATGTAATCAAGACAACTGATTATATTGTCGATCTTGGACCCGAAGGCGGCAATAAAGGCGGAACCATTGTTGTAACGGGTACCCCTGAAAAAGTGGCGGAATGCCCGGAATCATACACTGGACAATATTTGAAACCTATTTTAGAACGGGACAGAGCCCGCATGAAACGATTAATTACCGTTCAAGAAAAGAAAGAAAAAGCCATTGCCAAGTAATTTTTTTTCCGAAAGTGAAACATTTTCCCGTTCATCTCGTATTACATGACAGATGAAAAAATAGGAGGATTGACCATGAACCAGGATCGAAAACGAATACTTGAAATGGTGCAAGAAGGAAAGCTGTCGGCACAAGAAGCGATCATTTTGCTTGATGCGTTGGAAGACGGCGGTGGAGATGCTGCTGATGCAAAACCTGCCAGTCTGGAGAAACAATCTACGGATACTGCTTCAAAGGCCGAATCAAAGGCTGAATCGACCACGGGATCCACTGGTGATACATCATGGCAGCAAAGCAAATCGAAGGAATCCGATTCCGGAGATGACACTTTCTACACTCAAATAGAACAGGCAGGCGAGCGGATTTTTGATTTTGTCAACACAGCACTCCGCAAAATTAAGGATTTAGACTGGCAGATTACACAGTCTGTCGAAGTTCCTCATGTGTTCCAGCAGGCGGACGAACAAATTGAGAGAATTGATATTGATATTGCGAACGGTCCTGTCCGGGTCATCGCATGGGATCAACAGGAGGTCCGGGTTGAATGCCAGGCTAAAGTGTACCGGGTGGAAGACCGTGATGAGGGGCGAAGCTATTTCCTTGATAATACAGTTTTCTCTCAGGATAACGGGCTCCTTTGCTTTGCCACGAAATCCAAATGGATGCGCGTGGAGACGACAGTTTATATCCCAAGAAAAATTTATAAAAAAATCACCGTTCGTATTTTTAGTGGCGAAATGACAGGAGAGTTGCTTGAAAGTGAGCATCTAATTGTGAAAACGACGAATGGGAAAGTGGATCTGACTGGGATTTCTGGTAAGAAACTTGATGTGGAAACGATGAATGGTCAAATTAAAGTGATTGATTTAAATACCGATCAGGTAGAGGCTGAAACGGTGAACGGGGCAGTCGACGTGACAGGATTCTCACGGAAAGCGGATTTGAAATCCTTTAATGGGAACATCACCTGTACATTGGCTCATTCCGGAACCGAAATGGTTGAAGCGAAAGCTGTCACAGGCAACATCTATGTAAATGTTCCAGATTCAGCCACCATTGACGGGGAGGTCCGATCTAATCTCGGAAGCTATACACTTGATCTGGAAGGCATCAATGTGCTCCATGAAAAGAAGGAAGTCATCCAAAAACAAATGAAATTCAAGCGCAGCGGTTCGGATGACCATACGATGTATCTGGAGGCAGATACGAAAACCGGCTCTGTGTTTATTCGAAAAGCGAATCAAAAAGGAGAGTAAAACATGAGATGGTTGATTGGAATCCTGATCAACGCGGTTCTTTTTATCGCCTTTGCCGGTTACTTTGAAGGGTTTCACGTTTCTAGTTTTGGAGCGGCAGTCGTGGCAAGCCTCGTGCTTTCAATTTTGAACATCCTGGTGAGGCCGCTCCTCATCCTATTGACATTGCCGATCACGCTGCTGACGCTCGGACTTTTCCTGCTGGTGATTAATGGTATCACTCTTTCGATGACCGACGCCATCATGGGAAGCAAATTCGAAATTGATGGGTTCGGTTTTACAACTTTGATTGCCGTGATTATGGCGATAATCAACATGATTATCCAAAAAACAATTCTTGATTCTGATCGGAGCAAATAACCCGGACAGCCTTGGCTGGACCGGGTTATTTGCTCCAACCTTCTTATAAAGTCTCCAACCTTCTTATAAAGTCTCCAACCTTCTTATAAAGTCTCCAACCTTCTTATAAAGTCTCCAACCTTCTTATAAAGTCTCCATTCATCCTCCACACTCAAATACGTTTTTCAAACACAAATATTCTCGAAAGGTGGAGTTTACTGGCCGGAAAGTGCTAAAATAGACAAGGTGAGGTTTTTTTATGTAGAATGCGAATTTCGCACCGAGAGGTTCGGTATTAGGGAGGGATTCCGATGGCAAAAGTTCGTACGGAAGATATCATCAAGGAATTCGATCTGGAGCTGGTCAGCGGGGAAGAAGGCATCCACAGACCAATTACGACAAGTGATATTTCTCGTCCCGGATTGGAGATGGCCGGCTTTTTTCATTATTACCCGGCTGAGCGTGTCCAGCTATTAGGACGGACGGAGATAAAGTTCACAGAAATGCTCATGACTGGTGAAAGGAAACTCCGCTTGGAGCAGCTATGCACTGATTCGACTCCGTGTATTATTATTACGAGCGGAATGGATGTGCCGGAAGAATTAATTGAAGTATCTGAAACTCATTCGGTTCCTGTATTGCGGACACGGATGAAGACGACAGGTTTTTCAAGCCGTCTTACCTATTATTTGGAAAATAAACTGGCGCCCACGACCGCTGTTCATGGAGTGCTTGTAGAGATATATGGAGTTGGCGTCCTTATCACCGGCCAAAGCGGTGTTGGAAAAAGTGAAACTGCGCTTGCCTTAATTGAAAGAGGGCACAGGCTGGTAGCGGATGACTGCGTAGAAATCCGGCAGGTCGATATGGACAGGCTTGTGGGGACTGCACCGGAATTGCTCGAACATCTGCTTGAAATTAGAGGTTTGGGCATCATCAACGTAATGACTCTGTTTGGAGCAGGAGCTGTCCGCCCCTATAAAAGAATCACGCTGACGATCCACCTGGAATTCTGGGATGGAGAAAAGCAATATGATAGACTCGGTCTGGATGAAGAGACAATCAAAATTTTTGATACTGAAATTACAAAGTTGACGATACCCGTACGGCCCGGCCGGAACCTTGCTGTCATCATAGAAGTGGCAGCGATGAATTTCCGTTTGAAAAGAATGGGAATGAATGCGGCGGAACAGTTTGCTAATCGGCTTTCCGATGTAATTACGGAGGAAGAAGCACAATTCGACTGACCGATGCGAAAATTCTAAATAGATGGAGTTGAAGTATATGGATCCGGATATTCAACCGCTGAACCCCATTGCCATACAAATCGGCCCTTTTGCTGTCCATTGGTACGGCATTATTATCGGTTTGGGAATTGCTCTCGCATTATATATTGCAATGAGGGAAGGGAATAAACATCACCTGGATAAAGAAACCTTTCCAGATTTGCTCATTTGGGCCATTCCTATATCGATCATTTGCGCTCGGATATATTACGTTATTTTTCAGTGGGACTATTACTCTCAAAACCCTGGAGATATGATAAAAATTTGGGAAGGCGGCATCGCGATTCACGGTGCACTCATAGGAGCGGTTGCGACCGCAATCGTTTTTTCCAGATTCAAAGGCATTTCCTTTTGGAAAATTGCAGACATCGCTGCTCCGAGCATTATTCTCGGACAGGCGATTGGCCGCTGGGGAAATTTTATGAACCAGGAAGCATACGGCGGAGAAGTAAGCCGTGCGTTCCTCGAAAACATGCATCTTCCTCAATTTATCATCGACCAAATGTATATAAACGGTGCTTATCATCACCCAACGTTTCTGTATGAATCAATCTGGAATATTATCGGGTTTGTGATACTAATTTTGTTAAGGAAAGTGAATTTGCGCCGCGGAGAGCTTTTCCTGTCGTATGTAATCTATTACTCGATCGGCCGTTTTTTCATTGAAGGAATGCGGACGGACAGTTTGATGCTGACAGGCAATTTAAGGATAGCGCAGGTCATTTCCCTTGTATTGATAGCCGTTGCAATAGCCCTGTGGGTGTATAGAAGGAAAGCAGGATTGTCAAAAGCCGGCTATTATGAATGAAGATATCGTTGTAATGGGGAGAATGGTAAGTGTATAAAACGTCGGTGAAACGTGGAACTATCAACGGATTAAAAACGACATGGACCCTCGGGAAAGTGATTTTTCCGGTAACCTTATTTGTCGTTCTGCTGCAACATACGCCCATTTTGCCGTGGGTGATACGGCTGATCGAGCCAGTCATGGGATTGCTAGGATTATCGGGAGATGCTGCAATCCCGCTTGTTCTCGGGAATTTCTTGAATTTGTACGCAGGCATTGCTGGGGTCATGTCCCTTGAGTTAACTGTCAAAGAAGTTTTCATCATTGCTGTGATGATGTCTTTTTCACATAACCTATTCATTGAATCGTCCGTCGCCATGAAGGTGGGAGTACCGTTTTGGCTCATTTTGGTCGTCCGACTCGGTTTGGCTGTCATCTCGGCCATAACAATAAATCTTGTATGGAGCGGCGGCCAGGATATAGCCCAGTACGGAATGGTTCCTGTACAGGATGAGCACGTGACGGGCGTTGCTGCCATCACCATGCTCGCTTTGAACAAGGCATCCCTCGGTGTGATCCAGCTGGCTATTATCGTCATACCTCTCATGGTCGGGATTCAGCTGTTAAAAGACTACAAATGGCTTGATGTCTTTTCCCGCTGGGTTGCGCCGTTCACCCGCATGCTTGGAATGAAGGAAAATACATCGACAACTATGGCTTCAGGACTTGTTTTCGGATTGGCCTATGGCGCTGGGGTCATGATTCAGGCAGTAAAAGAAGACGGTGTAAGCAAAAAAGATGTGACACTGGCATTTATTTTTCTTGTCGCCTGCCATGCGGTTGTCGAAGACACACTGATCTTTATTCCGCTTGGAATCCCAGTTCTGCCGCTGCTTATTATCAGACTTGTGACAGCGATCGCTTTGACATGGATTGTTGCTTCCGTTTGGAAACAGACGGATACTGCAAGAAGAGAAGGGAAAGTTGCATAGTGACTGAAGAAATAAATACATTGTTATTTGATCTGGACGGAACTCTGCTTGATACGAATGAATTAATTATCACCTCCTATTTGCATGCATTTGACCAATTTTACCCCGATCGCTTCAAGCGCGAGGACGTTCTTCCGTTTCTTGGACCACCTTTGATTGATGCGTTTGCGAGTGTGGATCCGGAAAAAGCGGAGGAAATGGTAGAGATTTACCGTAGGTTCAACACGGAAAAGCATGACATGCTTGTACATGAGTTTGAAGGTGTCTATGAGACCATCCGGACGCTTCATGAAAATGATTTTAAACTGGCGATTGTATCAACGAAAATACGGAAAACTGTTTTACAAGGGCTGGCCCTTACCAACTTGGACGAGTTCTTTGACGTAATTGTAACGCTGGACGAGGTGGAGAAAGCGAAGCCTGATCCGGAGCCGCTAGAAAAAGCGCTCGCAGCACTTGGTTCCAAGCCTGAGGAAGCTATGATGATCGGCGATAATTACCATGATATTTTAGGCGGAAAAAATGCCGGTACATATACGTGCGGTGTGTCGTGGTCAATCAAGGGAGCCGACTTTTTAAAACAGTATGAGCCGGATTATATGCTTGATAGGATGTCCGATCTGCTCGACATCGTCGGAGTGGGCAGGAGATGAGGAGGACAGTGCGCTTCCCGGTAGAGGGAGCGAACTCACTGTGGCATATATACAAGACCGTCCCGTTCTGGAAAGTCATGCGGAATTTCATCGTCATCCAGGCGGCCAGGTACACCCCTTTTTTAGCCATGAAAAATTGGATGTACCGCTCCTTTTTGAAAATGTCGGTCGGGGAGAAAACCTGCTTTGCCTTGATGGTCATGCCGGATATCATGTTTCCGGAAAAAATATCGGTCGGAAACAACACGATTATCGGTTATAATACTACAATTCTTGCCCATGAGTACTTGATCGAGGAATACAGGCTTGGTCCAGTTGAAATCGGCGATAATGTATTGATTGGTGCGAACACGACCATTCTCCCCGGGGTTGAAATTGGAAGCGAAGCGATCGTCTCCGCTGGGACCCTCGTACATAAAGATGTTCCGGCCGGCTCGTTTGTCGGCGGCAATCCAATGAAAATCATATATACAAAAGAAGAAATGGATGAACGCCGGAAGGCAGATTCCGAATATAGAAAATAACCCTTTTCGAAGGGTTATTTTTTGTTTAGCCCCCGTTATACTATTTTGTTGTTTTAAACGACTTCTTATGATTTTTAGCATAAGGGCGACGCCTTGCCTGGAATACTCTTCCTTTTTACAAGGCCGAAACGATCCCAACGGCAGGGGGTTCGCAGCCACAAAAGGGATAAGCGTAACCCGGTAAGACCCTCAGGAAAAGCCACCATGGAGAACGGCAATTGCACTCAAATGTATAAGCGCTGGGCTAGTACTGAAGCGACAGGAAGGCTCGCCGGTAGCTCGCGAAAAGCGTCCTGCAGCAGAGTAATTCAACGGTATAAAATAACAGCGCTTGTGTTTAATAAGGATTTTAATGGTTAAATGATTAAACATCCGTTCTATTAGATCATCATTTTGCGTATGAATCTGGTAGTTTCATTTTGGGCGATTTAAACAGGCAAATTTATGTTATACTACAAAAAGCGACAAAGGACGATTGCAACGGAGGAAATAACTATGTCCAGACACTCGAAAAAGAGAAAAGAGCGGGCGAAAATCTATACATTTTTACCGACAGGAGATTACTATTTTCATAAAGGACTCCAGTCGTATGATCGCTATGATTTTATAAATGCAAAAAAATATTTACAGAGGGCTTTGGAACTGGAACCGTTGGAACCGATGATTGCCTGCCAGCTTGCGCTTGTTCATACTGAAACAGGAGATTATGAAAAGTCAAATGAGCTCCTGTTAATGACGTTGAAAGAACTCGATGAACGGATGACGGAGTGCTACTATTTTTTAGCGAATAACTATGCTCATATGGGTCTGTACACGGAAGCATACCGCTATGCCCGGCTTTACCTTGAAAAGGATGAAGTAGGTGAGTTTTCCGTCGATGCGGAAGAACTGATTGAGTGGATTGGAATCAACGATGACGATAATATCTCATTGCTGAAAGAGCAAGAGGAGCTTCTTTACATGCAGGAAGAGTCAAGAGCCCTGCTTGAAGATGGAAAATATGCCGAGGCCGTGGAAATGCTCGAGGATATTGTAAAAGCACATCCGGATTTTTGGCCTGCTCATAACAATTTGGCATTGGCTTATTTTTATGAGGGGGAAACGAGCAAAGCCTTCTCAATGACAGAAAAAGTAATAGCGAATAATCCAGGGAACCTGCATGCCCTTTGCAATCTGGCTGTGTTTTATTACTATGAGCAGCAGACAGAGGATCTTGAAAAATTAATTAAAGCTTTAGAAAAAGTAAAGCCGATAAATTCCGAACACCGCTATAAACTGGGTGCGACCTTCGCACTGACAAAAAAATATGAACAATCTTATTATTGGTTAAGACAGCTTCAAAAGTCAGGATATGAGGGGAATTCAGGTTTCTATTACTGGCTTTCCAAGGCGGCCTTTTTTACAGGGAATGAGAAAGCCGCAAAGAGCGCCTGGAATCAGCTTGTCCTATTGGAACCTGATAAGGCCGGCTCCGAGCCATGGAATGAATCAAAGGAAGAAGCTGATCAAAAAAGCGGTGGGGACCATGCCCTTTTGAAGTTGTTGAGAAGTGATAATATACCTGAGCGGTTGTGTGCTATTTTTTTCATTTCGATATCTGATAGACAGCCGGCGCTGTTGACTCATCCATCCTTTAAATCAATTGATGAGTTCACTTATCCGGAAAAGCTTTATTTGGCAACAATTCTTAAAGTGGACAAACGACAGGGTGTCCACGCACGAATGAAGATTGATAAGGCTCACGAAACGGCAATTGAATTATATGAAAGATACGATGGACATCCCGCTGATGTCTTTGAACTTCTGAAGATGTGGTTTGAAGTTTTTCAAAAAGTTGTTGAATCAGGCGGTAAATTTGCAAATCCTGCAGCCTTTGCAGCTGCGGCAGAGTATGTCTGGAGTCTTGACAATCAGCAGGCCATCACACAGCGCGAAGTGGCAAAAAAATACGGGGTTTCCCCTTCTACACTTCGGAAATATATTACAAAAATAGAACTTTATCTTTAAATGAGCATATGTTTGGACGTACAGCAAATACTTTAATACGATATGATTAAGGGACTAATTAAAAACATTATAAAGTAAAAACTGTTCTTTTCTCGACGTAATTTCGAAGAGAAACAATAACCCTTTAAATATCCGAAGGAGTGTAGCAGCTATGTCAGAAGATAAAATTTATGATGTGATTATCGCAGGAGCGGGACCGGCGGGAATGACGGCCGCCGTCTATACATCCCGTGCAAACTTATCAACGCTTATGATTGAACGCGGTGTGCCGGGCGGCCAGATGGCGGATACGGCAGATGTGGAAAACTACCCAGGATTCGATCATATTTTGGGACCTGATCTATCAACGAAGATGTTTGAGCATGCGAAAAAATTCGGTGCTGAATATGCGTACGGCGACATTAAAGAAATTGTTGACGGCGATGAATATAAAGTTGTAAAAGCTGGGAACAAAGAATACAAAGCGTACGCAGTCATTGTGACCACAGGTGCCGAATATCGGAAAATCGGTGTTCCAGGGGAAGCAGAATTGACTGGCCGCGGAGTTTCATACTGTGCAGTGTGTGATGGAGCTTTCTTTAAGGATAAAGAGCTTGTTGTCATCGGAGGCGGGGATTCAGCCGTTGAGGAAGGCGCTTATTTGACACGTTTTGCTTCAAAAGTGACAATCATTCACCGCCGTGATGAGCTTAGAGCTCAGAAAATCCTTCAGGACCGCGCTTTTGCCAATGACAAGATCGACTTTATCTGGAGCCATACGGTAAAACAAGTAAACGAGGAAGATGGAAAAGTCGGTTCACTCACACTTGTTTCAACTAAAGACGGTTCCGAAAAAGAATTCAAGACAGACGGAATGTTTGTATATATAGGAATGGATCCTTTAACTCAATCAGTAGCCCATCTTGGCATCACAAATGAAGAAGGCTATATCGAAACAAATGAAAACATGGCAACAAGGGTACCAGGTATTTTTGCTGCGGGAGATGTGCGTGACAAATTATTAAGACAAATTGTCACTGCTACTGGAGACGGAAGTATTGCCGCCCAAAGCGCGCAAATTTACATTGAACGTTTGAAAGACGAACAGCTTGCAAAAAAACAAGCTGAAGCGTAATGCCCATTTAATCTGTTTGTAACAGTGTTGCAATGAAATTTGTGTATATTTATAGATGAGATATTGACCCCCTTTTTATACAATATCCCTTTTTGACGCACAGGAATTATCCTGTGCCTTTTTTTGTGTCAATAACAAGATGCGAGGTCCAGCCTATCTATAAAAAAGGCGTCTTTAAAGTTACCAAAGTGTTGTTCTTTTCTCCTTATCGGGCACTAAGAACTCGTCATAGTTACCGAAGAACTGTTAATTTCGCTTTTACGGTAACTAATGATTTTCAATGTAAGCCTAAATTTTTTTCGCATTTACAGTACCTAAGGGTAAATCTAACATACTATTTTCAAAATAATTGAGAGAAAATCGAATTCTTTATCTGAAATCAAATGGCAATGCGAATTTCCTGTTCCGCACGGCCTATGTTCAAATAATGAACTGTATTATTTTAGCCATGGAAACTTGCCCGTGGCGCTGTCCTTCTTGTCAAGAAAATAGTATAATATGTAGAACATCGTCTATTTTTTACAATTAATTTCTAAAACTACACATAATAATGAGGAGCGGCCAAGCTGTTTCCGCATATACATATGTATTATCCCTGTTTTTAGAGTGAGAGAGGGTGAAGTCCATGAATAACGTATCCATGGAGGATATTCAATTAGTTATCATAACAGGCATGTCAGGAGCAGGTAAAACTGTTGCCATTCATAGTTTCGAGGATTTGGGTTTCTTTTGTGTGGATAACTTGCCGCCAGCTTTGATGCCCAAATTTCTGGAATTGATGAAGGAATCTGGTAATAAGATGAACAAGGTTGCGCTTGTAATGGACTTGCGGGGCCGGGAGTTTTTTGATACCTTGCTTCGTGTTATTGATGACTTGTCAGATTCTAATTGGGTTGCGCCGCAAATCCTGTTCCTTGATGCTGATGACGCAGCGCTTGTCCGAAGATATAAGGAGACGCGCCGATCCCATCCTCTTGCTCCGCTGGGCCTTCCACTTGAAGGAATCAAGCAGGAGAGGGATTTGCTGGAGGAGCTGAAAGGGAGGGCGCAGTATATTTATGATACTTCCCAAATGAAGCCGAAAGAATTACGTGAAAAGATTCTTACCGAGTTTTCAGCTAATAAACAGGCTGTATTTATGGTGAATGTCATGTCGTTCGGTTTTAAACACGGCATTCCCATTGATGCCGATCTTGTATTTGATGTAAGGTTTTTGCCGAATCCCCATTATATCGATCATATGAGGCCGAAAACGGGACTGGAGGATGAGGTGGCAAGCTACGTTCTCAAATGGAGCGATACACAGAAGTTTCTTGCCAAGGTGACTGATCTGTTGACATTCATGCTGCCGCATTATAAACGGGAAGGGAAAAGCCAGCTTGTGATCGCCATCGGGTGTACCGGCGGGCAGCACAGGTCTGTAGCGCTGACTGAATATATTGCCCATTATATTAAAAAAGATTATCATACAAGGATTACACACCGTGATATTCATAAGAGAAAGGAAATAGCCACATGACGACTCAATATGTACCTAAAATTGTTGTCATTGGCGGGGGTACCGGATTGCCAGTTCTGTTAAGGGGACTTAAGAAGTATCCTGTCGATATCACGGCGATTGTAACAGTAGCCGACGACGGAGGAAGTTCCGGAAGATTACGGACCGAGCTTGAAATTCCACCGCCTGGAGACATACGGAATGTCATAGCTGCTTTGTCGGAAGCTGAGCCTCTGATCATCGACATGTTTCAGCATCGCTTTAATACGTCAAACGAGCTTTCCGGCCACTCATTGGGCAACTTGATCATCGCTGCCCTTACGTCAATCACCGGTGATTTTGTCCAGGCAGTAAAAGAAATGAGCCGGGTATTGAACGTCCACGGGAAAGTCCTTCCTGCGGCCAACCAGAGTGTTGTCCTTCATGCAGAAATGACGGATGGCAGCTTTGTTTCAGGAGAATCCAAAATTCCTTCCTTAAGAAAAGAAATTAAAAGGGTATTTTTGACGCCAGAAATAATAAAGCCATTGCCGGAAACGATCCAGTCCATCCGAGAGGCGGATATGATAGTGATTGGTCCCGGAAGCTTATATACGAGCATTCTGCCCAATCTACTCGTTCCTGGTTTAGGTGAGGAAGTCTGCAACGCAAAGGCGCGTAAAGTATATATTTGCAACTTGATGACACAGCCGGGAGAAACAACGGGATTCACTGCCAGCAGGCATGTAAAAGCCCTGTATGAACACATGGACTGTTCATTTGTCGATACGATACTTGTAAACAACGAAGAGATTCCTCCCGATCTCCAGCATCGATATGAAAAAGAAATGGCTATTCCCGTTTATTTCGATGTTGACCAACTCATCGCCCTTGGTATGGAGGTTGTCCAGGACAAAATCGTCACCATTGAAAAAGGTTATATTCGACATGACACTGAAACGGTGGCAAACATACTCTACTCATTGCTGGGCAGTAATTTGAGCCGGGTTGCCAGCACTTAGACGTTGGTAAAAGGAGGAAGCAACAATGTCTTTTGCCTCGGAAACGAAAAAGGAACTTACGAATTTGCCTGTAAAGGATTGCTGCTCAAAGGCGGAGCTTTCAGCGCTTATCAGAATGAACGGCTCACTGTCTTTTTCCAATAAAGAATTGATTGTGAATGTCCAAACTGAAAATGCAGCAATTGCAAGAAGGATTTATACTTTAATAAAAAGGATCTACGATGCTGAAGTAGAATTGCTTGTGCGGAAGAAGATGCGTCTGAAGAAAAATAATGTGTATATTGTCAGGCTGAGAGAAGATGCTGAAAACATACTGAAGGATTTAATGATTCTTGGTGACAATTTCATGTCCATCCGTGAAATTTCTCCCGCGCTCATTTATAATAAATGCTGCAAAAGATCCTATATGCGGGGAGCTTTCCTTGCTGGTGGATCAGTGAATAATCCCGAAAGATCATCTTACCATCTTGAGATTTTTTCATTATATAAAGAGCACAATGATGCATTATGTGAACTCATGAACGAGTTTGAGTTAAACAGTAAAACGCTCGAAAGAAAAAACGGTTTTATCACCTACTTGAAAGAGGCAGAAAAAATAACCGAGTTTTTGAATATCATTGGCGCTCATAATGCGCTGCTACGCTTTGAAGATGTACGGATAGTCAGAGATATGCGCAATTCGGTCAATAGGCTTGTCAATTGTGAAACAGCCAACCTGAATAAGACGATTGGCGCGGCCCTCAGACAGGTGGAAAACATCCGCTACATCCAGGAGACAGTCGGGCTTGAGCACTTGCCGGAGAGACTTAGGGAAATTGCAGTGCTCAGGATGACGCATCAAGATGTTACCCTCAAGGAGTTGGGTGAAATGGTGTCAACTGGACAAATCAGCAAATCAGGCATCAATCATCGCCTGCGAAAAATCGATGAAATTGCGGATAAACTTCGCTCTGGCGATCCATCTCTTTTGATTAATAAAAAATAAGATTTCCGATTTGAAGGAGGAAGTACATTGGCAGAAAAAGAAGTTACAGTAGGATTGAAATCAGGTTTACAAGCACGGCCTGCAGCACAATTTGTTCAGGAAGCAAACCGGTTCTCATCAGATATTTTCATTGAAAAAGATGGCAAAAAAGTAAATGCGAAAAGCATTATGGGATTAATGAGCCTGGCGGCTGGTACAGGAGCAGCCATCAAATTGATTGCTGAAGGTCCAGACGAAGAAGATGCGATTAAAACGCTGGCGGAATTCGTGGAAAATGACCGCTGATTCAATGATAAAAGGGCTACCCTTATAAAAAGTCTTTTAACCGACTTTATGGGAAGCCCTTTTAACTATGAAAAATAGGAAAAAGCGCCAAAGTAGGCGCTTTAAGCTTTTCTATTGTCCAGCGACGCACAGGATGTGCTAGTGCAGGCGAAGCGACAGGACGTCGCTAGCCTTGAGCCTGCCTCCGACGCCTAGCCCCTCGAGGTCACAAGCCGCTTCCCTGTGGTGGCTGAGAAACTGCCTCCTCGGGGATCGTCTTGTGCTTGTCGGGGCTAATCCAGGCGTCTCCGCTTTTCTTTAACCTCTTATTTTTTTGTGATTCCTTCGTTACGATCGATGATGTGGTCAATCAAACCGTATTCTTTCGCTCTTTCCGCAGTCATGAAGTTATCGCGGTCTGTGTCGCGCTCAATCACTTCAAGTGGCTGGCCAGTACGCTCAGCAAGGATTTTATTGAGTTTTTCGCGCATGAACAAAATACGTCTTGCTGCGATCTCAATTTCCGTCGCCTGCCCTTGAGCACCGCCAAGCGGCTGGTGGATCATTACCTCACTGTTTGGCAGGGCATAACGTTTGCCTTTTGTGCCTGCTGCCAATAGGAAGGCACCCATGGAAGCCGCCATTCCGATACAGATTGTCTGTACGTTCGGCTTGATGAACTGCATTGTATCGTAAATCGCCATTCCGGCTGTGATGCTTCCGCCAGGGCTGTTAATGTAGATGGAAATATCTTTTTCAGGGTTTTCCGCTTCAAGGAATAATAGCTGCGCGACAATGGAGTTCGCGACATTATCGTCTATCCCGCTTCCAAGCATGATAATCCGATCTTTCAATAGTCTGGAATAAATGTCGTATGCTCGTTCCCCACGGTTTGTTTGTTCAATAACTGTTGGAATTAAATTCATCTTTCTCCTCCTCTTTAAAGTGGCTGGTATCAGCCGTTTTTCACTTTGGTAAACTTTGTATGTAATGATATCATACATTGATGGTCAATAAAGGTCAAACGATTCGACTCTTTGTGCAATATAGATATCATACAAATCATATTAACCATCTGGACATAATTTAAACTAAATAAGGGTTGCAAGCTTTACTTTTATCGCTTATAATCATATATCGTACGATAAAAAATTGCCCTCGTAGTGTAACGGATAACACGTAAGATTCCGGTTCTTAAAATGTGGGTTCGATTCCTGCCGAGGGCGCTTCCAGGTAAATATGTTCATAAAACACTCGAAAATGTTGTTATATCAATGTTTCGGGTGTTTTTTTTTTGAAGAATTTGATTGGAAACGATAGGTTTTGAAACGTTTTTATACAAAATTTACGCAACTCTCATATTCTTGAATGTTTTTATGGCGATCTTGTATCTTCTTCACGCAATTCCTTTATCAAATAGCCGAGAATACTCGCGTCATAAGTCGTGCAGGGTTCGAGACGTGTGTGGAAATCCAAGTATGGTGATTGGTTCTATTTTAAACTTTTTAAACATATGTTCAAGTATTTTGTTTGCATTATTGTTATTAATAACCTTGCTCTCGCTTTATGGGTTAAAAAACACCACCCCATTTTGATTCGCTAATTCAATAGAATTCTCTTCCCGTTTTGATTAAGCTATTAGGGATGCCTTCCTTTCTAACCTTTCACGAAAAAGCCCTGCCAAATAAATTTTTTTAAAATAACCTATGTTAAAGTATGTCCTACGGTATATTTAGAAAGGGAAAAAGACCCACCCCTTGTTAAATAGATGTAACACCCGGTAAAGGAGGAAAATGTGATTTACCAGAAGTATTTGACATGACCCACTTTGAACTTTTCTACCATTAAATCATATGTTTTCCCCCCCCTGACAAGGATTTCTAAACGTTCTGATCCGGCAAGGCTTTAAATTTCCCCCCATATTTTTGGAACACATCAGTCATTTTTAACTATGACAAATCCATCAATTAATTAAGGAATAGCTTCAGTGAAAAGGCAATTTTTCAAGTTTTGTCGGCAGGCTAAGCACGTCGGGTAAATAAATGGGCGTATTGCTGTTTCAATATCACTGCATGGCACATATAAATATAAGGAAAATATTCTAGGAGGCTAAAAAAATATGAATAAGGATTTGATGCGTTCCTTACAAGATAGAGTGGTTAAAATAGACCGGGGAGGACCCGAGTCCCGTGTTGGTAAAATGCTCGAAGTAGCATACGATCATATTACAGTTCTTACAGAAGGTGACGGGGTAGTTTATTATAATACACACCATATCAAGAGTCTGACTGAAAATGTTAAAAAAGGATTGAATTTGGAACTTGAAACTCCTGAGGAATTGGATTATATAAAAGCGGGGGATTTTAAAAGTGTTTTACGCGGCCTAAAATCCCGCTGGGTACAAATTAATCGTGGTGGCCCCGAAATGCTTGAAGGTGTGCTTGAGGAAGCCAATGACGATTTCATAAAAGTTATATCGAATGAAGAAGTCGTTTGGGTTTCAAGGTTTCATATTCGCAACATCAGTCACGGGGCTAAGGTTGAAAAAGGAAAGTCTGAAAAAGCTGATAAGGATGGAAAAAAGCAAAATAATCAAAAGAACACAGCGGAAAAAAAGGCAAAAAAGCAGGAAGATGGTTCAAAAGGTGGAACTTACTAACTGGTATAACTTATTTATGTCGCTTCAATAAGGTGGAGCGACAAAGTCCTTTAGAGGGGCTTCTAAAATGGAAGAAACAAAAATTACCGCAAGTGCTGAGTATCCTTAAAGGTACGAGTGTTGGTATGTTTCTTCAAAACTGCCAATTTGTTGAGGGGGTTTTGCAAGGTGTTAAACCGGACCACCTTATTGCTGTTGTAAATAATCATATTTTTTATTTAGCGTCTCATCAAATCCTTGCACTTTCTAAGAATGCCAAAAGCTACAATTTTAAGCCTGTATTTGTTCCTTATCTTGAAAGAGTTCAATTTGGGATATCTTGACCATTTGAAATATAAACCCTCAATGGTTTGAATAAACTAGCATTCGTTGGGATACCTACCACTAATTCGGAAGATTACATCTTGTTAATGAGGAACAACTGTTTATTCAAAGGCTATTAATATCGAATAAATTAAATGAGATTTATGATATTAAGGGTCGGTGCAATCAAATTTTAATAAGGAAGTATTCAAGGCTCCTCATTTAAATGCAAGTGCTTAATCAACAGACAAGTTGGAGCCTTTCCAAGAAGAGGTAAGTAATAGTATGGCTGGAAGGCACATCATTGGAAATCATGTGCAATTCCCAACTGAAGGTGATTCGCGATTTTAAGAAAGAAGAAAATCATGAATAATAATATCCCGTTCAGCGAGCTTCTTCCATAGTTGAATTTGAGGAAGATTCCCAAGAAGATCCGGAATATGTATTTGAAGAACAGCCTAAAGTCGCGTTATTCAAATGGAAGAAAATTTAAAGGACGCCTACTTCAAAAGTGGAAAGAACTTGTGTGAAGTTACAGCAACAAATATAACTAATAATTTTACTGAAGAATATTCAGTTCATAAAGGATCCCATGAAAGTTAGTGATAGGCTATTAGATATAAATAAGGAAAATGAATTGCTTACTCAGTCCGCCAGGGATAACCGACGTCAATTGGTGCAGTAATAGTTTTATTGCAGGTATTTTTTATGGGGCGATGTTCTAGGAATACTAAATGTCTCTGACTATATTTTCCATCATCATGATGACAATAGTGTTCGACAACATAGGTCTATTCAGGTGGGGTGCATTTATTGTAGTTAATTAGTCAAGAGGATCAGGAGTTACACTATATATATTTATACTAATCTTCTTTTCTTTTTTATGACCATGTTTTTTTATAAAGACGGCAGTATACCCATCACAACACCAATAATCATTCTTATTATTACAATTCTGCGGATAAATCCCCACCAGTTTTTCCCCTATCTAATATCGGTGCAATCATTACAACTGCAGCAAAGTTCCGCTAGCAGTCAGAAATTCTTCCAATCTAATAGCGTAAAAGATTGTCGGATTAAGTTTATGACTGCATAGCTACTTTAATAAGGATGTTTATTCTTAAAAAGCTTTCATTCAACATTATATGGAGACAGTACATGCAAGTTATATTTCTTTATTCCAATTGGTTTATTTGATTAAATAATGGAGGAGTAGGTATGAATAAAATTTTTCAAAAACTTATTAACGAAATTGTTAATATAGAAATTTCCGGAAAAAAATATATTAATGGTACTCTTATTGATGCTGGAAGTGATATAGCTGTCATTTTCGACGGAAAAGATTATGTGTATATTCCTTTGGTTCATATACAAAGTATAAAAATGGCTGATGCAAATGAGTATAATATATCGGGGCCCACAGAACCATCAGTACTAGTTTCGGAAGATGGAAATAATGAATTGTCACTGCGAAAAGTTCTTACTAAAGGGAAAGGAATGTTTGTTGAAATTTATGTCACCGGTAAACAAGAATTACACGGTTATTTAACAAGTATCATGAATAATTACTTTGTGTTCCATTCTCCTGTTTTTAAAACGATGTACATCACACTCAATCATCTTAAATGGATTATTCCATACACACAGGAGAAACGCCCGTATGGACTGGAGAGCCATAATTTCCCCATTCAACCAACAAATACATTATTAGCAAGATCATTTGAGGTTCAAATGGAAAAATTTAAAAATAAAATGGTTGTAATCAATCTGGGGGAGAATAATACTCATATAGGCAAAATAAATAACATCTCCGAACAAATGGTAGAGATTCAAACAGCAAGAGACGAACCCATCTTAATAAACCTTCACCACATTAAAACACTTCATCAAGTGTAGTTTTTTATCAGAAAGAATGTACAAACTACAAAGTATGAATCCATCATTAGTACAGACCAAGGCCATGGTTTGTACTGATACTTTTTTAAACCTAAGTGAAGGAAAGTTTCAGAAAGATATGTGTAAAACCATCCTTCTGCAGTTGTAGTTGCTTATTTAGGAACCTATATTTTGTTCAAAAAGTTGCTGTTCTGACTTTAAGAAATAAATACTATCAACCAATGAACAAATGGGAAAAGGTAATGACGTAACTCGCAAGATGTTTTCAAGGTTCATGACAAGAAGCTGGAGGCAATGACGGTCTCATTTGTCTATTGAGGACATGCTTAAATAAGGCCAAGCCTAACAGCATGCTTGCCCTCTCAAAATTTCCTTAGATGAGATTTCCAGGTAATCCTGAATTCTTTTTGTATTTGACCGAGGTTTTCCCGGGGTAATCTTGAAAAATGAAAAGCAAATAGAGATTTTTATAAACGCAATGGGATGTTCATAAGTTACATGTTTTAAATCCAAAGATTTCCACTACTTAATCACTTCAAACCAAACATTAGATTCACTATCCGGATCACCATTATAGTTAACTGTAATCTCTTCACCTTTTTTTATATCTTTCAGAGCATAAAAATCAATTGTATACTGATCAAGATTATTGACAAATTTTGAGTTGGGTGTATAGGAATGATTGTATAATGAACCGTACCCCAAGGCAATTGCAGGGTTTCTATATTTTTTCCCCCAGTTAAAGAAGTACTCATTAAGTTTTGTCTTTTTTATATATTTTCGTTCAGATTTTGATAAAACTATGACAGGTGCGGATTCAATAAGATCTCCTTTCTTGAAATCACACAATGCAAAAACACCTCTTCCATATTTACCTGTATCTTGTACGGAAACCTTCTGCAGTGAAATCCCTCCTTTGGGTTTTAATCAAGTTCTGATAAATGCTCTTTTAAATAATGACTTCTATCTTTAATAAATTGACAGATGAATTCTGGTTCGTTATTAAAGGTATCTATTTTCCTTTTTTTGTAGGGATCATTCAAGATATGGGGGCGCAGTGATTGGTGTAGTTTATTTATTTTGTTTTCCATATTGTGAACAGTAAATTTTGTGTCGAGCACTTTCTCCAATTTCTGTTTATACTGTTTTCTGAATTCCGGCATTTGTAAAAGACGGAAGCACAGGTAATTTCCTTCTTTTCCTTGAATCGGTACGTAATCACAT
Organism: Siminovitchia acidinfaciens; assembly: GCF_003605385.1. Taxonomy (GTDB): domain Bacteria; phylum Bacillota; class Bacilli; order Bacillales; family Bacillaceae_C; genus Siminovitchia; species Siminovitchia acidinfaciens. Next base: position 785,464 of record NZ_QYTV02000001.1, read on the forward strand.
GCCATTCTGCCTCCATCTACTTTCCGTCCCCATGTTGCATCGTAATCCCAAGGGATAATTTCATACAGGCCTGTATGTGTGTTTTGATATAGTGAGTAGTTATGTGTAAATCCGTCATTATTCATGGTGCAGACCGCGCCAACCATCCAGTCCAAATACTTATCAATTTTTACATAATCAGGGATAACATTGGAAAATTTCAAGTCCGATGTAGTATTGATTACGTCAATTAGTTTCCTCAGTGATTCATCATCATCCTTGTTCCCGATCTTTTGTTTATATCCGGAAATCCTTGATCTTTTTTTGTGCCCATCCCTTGTAAATGAAAAATTTGCATTATTATTAACTGCATAATAAATAGGACCTATTGGCAGATTCCGCTTCTTGAGAAACAAATCATCAACGGATTCCAATAATAAATAAATGCCTTTAGGGACACCATTTCGTATTAGGTTGACGTGGTAGCTTTTCGGTGATAGAACACCAATGTCGTTAAAAAAGTCAAGAGATAACTTATTTCGGATAAGAGATGGGTCCCTATATTCAGCATTAAGATGGATTTCCCGACTTCCAGCAAACATATCGGGTTCAATAAATTCTATAAAATAGGACCTTTTACGAAACGCACGGGTATATGAACCTCTGTAAGCAATATCAACATCATAAGCGGTATGATCGATAACCAAGTTGGCAGGTAAAGGTAAGTCGTTCCAAATATCACTCCGAAGTTCTTCCAAATCCTTTTCTTCCATAGTTATGGAAAAAGTTGGTGTTTGGCTCTCCACGGTTTTTTCACCTCTTTTGTATTCAAAAAGAGGAGTTTATATACCCCTCTATAATTAACTAGTGCTCCTTCTTCTACGACGCGATCCTGTACTACTTGTGCCGGTTGAAGCAGTACCTGTTGTACTTGTGGTAGTGCTAGTTCCTGTTGCCTCCCCTTTACCCTTACCCTTACCCTTACCCTTACCCTTACCTTTGCCTTTGCCTTTGCCACCTGTAGAGCTGGTACCAGTAGTACTTGTGCCGGTTGAACCAGTACTTGTTGTACCTGTGGTAGTGCCAGTTCCAGTTGATCCCCCTTTACCTTTGCCTCCTGTAGAGCTGGTGCCGGTTGAACCAGTGCTTGTTGTGCCAGTACTTGTTGTGCCAGTACTAGTTGTACCTGTAGTAGTGCTAGTTCCGGTTGATCCCCCTTTACCTTTTCCTCCCGAAGAGCTGGTGCCGGTTGAACCAGTGTTTGTTGTGCCAGTACTAGTTGTACCTGTGGTAGTGCTGGTTCCAGTTGACCCCCCTTTACCTTTACCTTTACCTTTACCTTTACCTTTACCTTTACCTTTGCCACCTGTAGAGCTGGTACCGGTAGTACTTGTGCCGGTTGCTCCAGTACTGGTTGAACCTGTGGTAGTGCTTGTTCCTGTTGAACTTGTACTGGTTGAACCAGTTGTATGCTCATTTAAATTAATATCTGACATTTAATCGCCCCATTTCCAATAATTTAATATATCGTATGAGACGCCAAATAAATGGATACAGCAAATTCACTAACATTTGAAGACTATTTTGTAAAAACATTATGAAAACAGGATGCCAGGATACCTGATAAACCGGAAAATGTTAATTATCTCAAGTTGAAGAGGCTTGGGCACAATGGAAGAATCAACGGATTCAGCGCTGTCTATAGAGATAATGGAGAAAACAGTTGTCAATTTGATGGGGGCACTTACTTAAACATAAAAAAAGTTTTAAAAAGATAAAACTTGTGTCTGCTATTCTCAAGTTAATTGATTGATAAGTTCGATGAAAAATTAGCAGAACAAACCTTGGCCTTGGTCTGTGCTGCCAATGTAAGTTTTCTATTAAAAGTGCCTTGGAGAAGAAAAGGTTTCTCTCTTACTGCTGCATCAGTACAGACAAAAACCTGATTAAAATTTAAATTGCGCGGATTTCCTGGTCCATGTTCGTGTCCTAAAGCATATAATAAATGGGAAGAAAAAATTTTCTTTGTGTCTAATTTAAATTAGGGAAGGACTTTTTAAGGGGCAATCATTTTTGCCTCTTTTTTTATTTGTATTTTGTATTTTTCTCATATCCACATTCTCCTTTGAATTTGAAAACCTTTCTCCAAACTATTTTTCCTTTTTCAATGAGCGGTATCTCTTGTATTTTTCATGCCAGTTAGGCAAAAACCATTTGTACCCAGTAGTATAAAAGGAACAAGGTCACAAAGGTAGTTATTGGAATTACAATCACAGAAACGCTCAAATAGTCTTTCCATTTCACTTTGATCCCATATTGTTTAAGAATAGACATCCAGATAAGAGATGCCAGTGTTCCTATCGGTAACAGAAGGGACCCTATGTCGCTTCCAATAATGTTCGCAAGGTAAATGGTTTTTAAAGTGATAGGTTCTAGTCCCATTTCTGTTAAGGTAATCGTTCCAATCATTAAGGCAGGGTGATTATTAAAGAAGTTAGACAGGATGGATACCAATCCTCCCATGGTAAAACTCGCATAAACCAATCCTTGATTTACAATTGGTTCAGATATGTTTACAAGCGTTGCTGTCAAACCCACATTGTGTAATCCGTAAATGATAACGTACATTGAAAAAGCGAAGATCAGAATGTGATAGGGAATTTTTTTCAAAATATCAATAGGGGTTATACCGAGACTGAACCATCTCCATATAAGCAATATAATGGAGCCGAAGACGGCAACCAATTCAATTGGAATGGAGAAAAAGGAGGCAACAAACAAGAGACATCGGATCAAGAAGACGAACAGTAGGATTTTCAACATAAACTTCGTTCGCTTTTCTTGTGCTATTATCGGAACCGCTGTTTCTTTTAGTGGATGATATTGTCTGTCAAAAAAGCTTTCTTCTATTCCATCTGAAGTGACCGGTATGTGTTTCGGTAACTTCTTTCGAACAACCATAAACATGAGCCAAGACATAAAGAGCAACCCTAACGTCGCGGGTACAAACATCATGGCAGTATGCATGTATAGACTCATATCAATAATGTTTAATGCGATTAAATTGACTATATTGCTTACACCGATAGGGGCGCTTGAGGCTGTTGCAATGAGGCAGCCGCTTAATAAGTATGGAATAATCTCATAATGTTTTAAGCGAAGGTTTTTAAGGAGCAGAATTAATATTGGTGTTGTAATCAGGATACTTCCATCATTATTAAATAAAAGTGTCATTAAAAAGCAGAGCAGCTGGATGTACCAATATAGGCGATACCCTGATCCTTTAGCTAAATTAGCAAGCCGCGCTGCTGCCCAATGGAAAAAACCGAAACTTTCTAATATTACCGCCATGACGACCGTTGCGATGATTGTTACGGATGCTCCACCAATCTTATCGATAATATCTAGAAGGTCTGTTCCTGATACTATCCCTACCAGCAAAATGACTACTGCTCCTGCAGTCGCTGGAACTGCTTCATTCATACCTCCTGGCCTCCAAAAGATCACCAACATGGTCGTAAGGAATACAGAAAAGGTAATTCCTATTTCAAACACTATACCACTCCCTTCTTTGATAACGAGATAGAGAGAGTCTATTGTCTCTATATGTTCGTTTGCTTATATATATATTCGTCGAGAAGTAGATGGTACTAGATAAGTAACTAAATTTATCTAAATGTATGTTTGTCTCATAGAGATGGTAGTACCGTAAAGATGCCAGACTAGAGTTGTTTTGCTGTATGTTTTGCTCATAAAGATGGTAGTACTACAAGGAGATTTATCTAAATGTATGTTTGTCTCATAGAGATGGTAGTACCGTAAAGATGCCAGACTAGAGTTGTCTTGCTGTATGTTTTGCTCATAAAGATGGTAGTACTACAAGGAGATTTATCTAAATGTATGTTTGTCTCATAGAGATGGTAGTACCGTAAAGATGCCAGACTAGAGTTGTCTTGCTGTATGTTTATCTCATAGAGATGGTAGTACCATAAAGATGGTAGACTAAAATTGTCTAAATGTATGATTGTCCCATAGAGAGGATAGTACTCTAAGATAGATGGAGAGTTAAATGAGAATGGATTGAAAAGCTGAAGGCTTATTTAAAAAAACATAGAAAAGTCCTTACAACTATGTCATAGGGACTTTTAATATACTCAAGGACGCGAAAGCCCTTGAATTGGTTTGTGAGGGACTGGCTTCAGTTAAAACAGGCTTGGATCACCGGTTCCGCATTAAAGGCTAAAATGAAGTCATCCTTATTATTTTTTCAACCAATAAACATGTTTGGAAAAATTCTTATTATTAAACAGAACCTTTACATGGCCTTAACACCCCATTTACAAGCAGATGTTACATTATATTTAACAACAAAATGGAGGTGGAAAATTGCTCAAAAAACTCTTTGGTTATTTCAATCGAAAATCTAGTTGCGAAATAGACTGCGATGAAGATTTATTCGAATGGGCAGGGGAAACACTTTATGAATTAACTGAAGAAGAGTTTGACTATGAATACATGTATTATATGCATTGACCAAAACCATGGAAAAAGGTGACAAAATGATTGCTAGATCAGGGGTTATCTTTTTGCTTTTGATGACGCATTTGTATATTTTGTGAGGAGTTGCCGAAACATCTCAAAGGAGATGTTTTTTATTGGATAAATGAAAGCCATACGCTAGACGTATGGTTCAGGAAAGCTTATAGCGATGTATTAAAAAAGGCCCCTCCTTGGTATCTAAATTTTGGTTCGCCAACCAAATTTAGATACCAAGGAGGGGCCCGTTATGTCTTCCGACTTAAACAGTTTACACCAAAATAGAAGCAAATCATTTAAGGGAAACGAAACAAGATATAGGACAAATTTCACGCCAATTGTGTGAAAGAAATGGCGTGAAAATTATTGAAGCTACCGCATGTAAAGATCATTTACATATGTTGGTAAGTATTCCGCCGAAAATAAGAGTCTCTTCATTCGTGGGATATTTAAAGGGAAAAAGCAGCTTGATGATTTTTAATCGGCGTGCCTAATTAAAATAACGGTACGGGAACAGGAAATTTAGGTGTAAAGAATTTTATGTGGATACAGTAGGAAAAAATAAGAAAGTAATTGAAGAGTACATTCGAAATCAAATAGAAGTGGTATAGTCGAAAAACAATTAAGCATGGTGGAATTAATCGATCCGTTCACAAATGAAACATTTCATCATGGAAACCCGGCAATGGTTAAACTACCGATTAAGACAACTTATCCAGAAAAGATGGAAAAAGGTAAAAACAATATACAGGATGCTTCGGAATTATGGAATAAACCATGATGGCGCCATGAAATATGCGAAATTCCCGAAAGGGATACTGGCGAATATTACGAAGTAAAGTCCTGCATATAGCACTAACAAAAGAAAGACTCATAAAGTGGGGGTTAATAGACATATCCCAACTTTATGAGTCTTGATACTTAAAAGGTTGAACCGCCTTGTACGGAACCGTACGCACGGTGGTGTGAGAGGTCGGCTAATCAATTAATGATTAGCCTCCTCGAAAAAAAACCGGGCTCGCCGGAAAAAAAAGAAAACCCTTCGCAAGAAAGGTCTTCCACATATAATAAAAGGGGGTATCAGGTCGAAATTTGACCTTGTTTTTATTGTATCGCAAAAGCTTGGAATCAAACAATGCGCCATAAGGTCCATTTTATGGAATTTTTCTCAGTCTAGCTTCAGACGCCATCGGCCCGAGGTCACAAGGTGCCAGGAAGCTTATGAAGAATTTGTGCTCCTGCGAGATAGCCTATTCGAGGGAGCTAATGTTTTCCTTATCGCAAAGCTGCATGAAGTATCTCAGAGATGCTTTTCACGACGTGATTCAAGTTAGTTGCTTAACTGTAATGGCTGAGGGGCTCCCTCATCAATATTCGCCTTGTGCTTGCCGCCTAAGGCTTCGCGCCTTGCACTTTTCTTTAAGGAGGATAAAGCAGATAGTTCCGCTTTTCCGCTCCTATTTTACCAGTAATGTTTAGGTTTGCATCCGCAATGCTTTTTAGGTGGGCAAACGCAGTAATGCTCTTCTGAAACGGAGTTTACGACTGATTGTGTGTGCGGGTAGGAATGCATGTATTTGTAAGTTGTATGATTCACCTGTGTCGTATGGGAAGGATGCACTACCGGAATATAAACATCCTGGCCTACATATTCATTTAGCTGTTTTGTTGGGCTGATTTGAGCAGGCATTGTTTTGGCGGGCAATTGCTGCGTGGGTGAGACCTGCGGGTAGCCGCAGGTGCATTTCTTATAACAGCCGCAAGGTTTATAGTGTCTCATGACAAAAACCTCCTTTATAAATCGTATACTAAATACTATGTAGGACAACCGTCCAACGAATGGACAACTACCCAGAATGCGACAAATTAGGCGGGAATACTTTTCTGTAATGGAATATCTTGGGTTTTCTCATCAGTAAAGGGAGAAAAAAGGATTGGGATTGGCTATAAAATTCACAAATTCTCAAAAATGTATACGGTTTTATGGTAATATAGTAGAATAGCAGGAGGGGGGAGAGAGGATCAATGAAACTGGAACCAGCTTTGTTGCAGAAGCAGACTTTAAATTTAACGATGACACAGGAATTGCAGCAGGCGATTACGATATTACAATATACCGCCCATGAATTGACAGCTTTTCTGGAATCGAAAGAAATGGAAAATCCGCTCATCCAGCTAGAATCACCGATCGTTCGATCTGTTGATCCCCGCTACGACAGAGTGAGGAAAAGAAAAGTCACGAATCCTGAAAATGACCAAAAAAAATGGCTGGAGCAAATGGCTGAGCCCACTGAGGGGCTTGCAGATCACTTGTTTTCTCAGCTCGTGATGAAAGCGCTGTCCGGTTTTCAGGAAAAATTGGTGGAACAGTTCATATATAATCTAGATCCGAATGGATATTTGACAATAACAGTCGATGAAGCTGCGGATGCATGCGGCACAACGATTGAAGAGGCAGAAGAAATCCTTCAGCTTGTTCAAAGCCTTGAACCTGCGGGAGTAGCAGCAAGGTCGCTGCAGGAATGCCTGATATTGCAAGTGGATAGAAGACAGGATGTACCCCCATTAGCTGTCAAATTATTAACTGAATATTTCAATGAATTCGCGGAGAAAAAGTGGAAACTTCTATCGGATAATCTGTCTGTCAGTTTGCAAGAGATCCAGCAGGCAGCCGATTTCATTACAACTCTGGACCCGCGGCCAGGGACACATTTTGACTACGAGAGACCACAATACGTCATTCCTGACCTCATTCTTGAAATCGTTGATGGGAAGTTGGAACTGCAATTGTTTGAAAGACATTTGCCGGCCATTCGTTATCAATCCGATTACTATAATGAAATGTCAAGCATTGCGGATGATAAAGTGAAGCAATACTTGAATGATAAACGCCAGGACTTCCGCTGGATCATGCGCAGCATCGAGCAGAGAAAGCAGACGCTGATGAAAGTGGGGATGGCGATCCTTGAAGAACAGCAGGACTTCTTTTTAAAGGGGCCAAAGTATCTCAAGCCATTGACGTTAAAAGATGTCGCGGAAAAAATTGAGGTGCATGAGTCGACTGTCAGCCGTGCCATCAGAGGTAAATATATTCAAACGCCTAGCGGTATGCATGAACTGAAGAAGTTCTTCTCACAAGCACTTCAATCGAATGCAGCCAGCGACGGTGAACAGGCATCGGCCGGCCAGGCGAAAGCCCTGATCAAAGGACTCGTTGATAAAGAGGATAAAAGCAAACCGTTGTCCGATCAAGCCATCGCCAACATGTTAAAAGAGAAAGGGCTTACCTTATCAAGGAGAACTGTTGCCAAATACAGGGAGCAGTTGCGAATACCTTCATCAACGAAAAGGAAGCGGTACGAGTAAGAAATGGAGAAACATATGGAAGTTTATTTTTATACGAGAACTAAATGCGAACTATGTGAAGAAGGCAAGCTGCTTTTACAGCTTCTTCAAAAAGATTACCCCTTTGATATCATCGAAAAGGACATCGACGCCAGCGACGAATTGACGGAAAGGTTTGGGCTGATGATTCCTGTAGTAGAAATGAACGGGGAAATTATCCAATATGGCCAGATTGATTTGGTTTCATTGGAAGAGATATTAAAAGAAAGTTTGAAATGAGCTGATTGAACCTGCTACTATACAGATGAAGGCAGGTTCTTTTTTATTCATCTGGGACAAAAAATGACCCAAAGGGACAAAGGGGTGAAAGGAGGATTAATATGCAAAATTTATTAAAGCTGCAGAAACAGTTGGTTCCTGATCTCCTGAACGATATGGAGAGGAGGTACACTATTCTGAGATCGATCCGACTAACGGAGCCGGTTGGCAGAAGGTCCCTTGCTTCAATGCTTGATATGACCGAAAGAGTGCTGAGGAGCGAAGTGGAACTTTTAAAATCACTGCACCTGATTAACTTTCAAAAAGCCGGTATGCATCTGACTACAAATGGAAGACAGCTTTTGACAGGGCTTGAAGATGTGATGAAAGACATCTCCGGGATTCATGAAATAGAAAAACAAGTGTGCAGCGTTTTGGGCATTGCAGAAACAATTATTGTACCGGGGGACAGCGATAAGCTGTCTTTAATCAAGAACGAGATCGGCAAGGCGTGTGCCCGGCAACTGGAACGATTGCTAGATGAAAAAAACATCATAGCGGTTACGGGAGGATCTACGATGGCTTCCGTGGCTGAAGCGCTAGCAGATGTGGATGTCATGGGCAAAGAACTGTTATTTGTACCTGCACGGGGCGGAGTAGGTGTCAAGGTAAGCGACCAAGCCAATTCCATCTGTGCAGCAATGGCGGAAAATGCAGGCGGGAATCATCGTATCCTATACGTTCCAGATGAAGTAAGTGATGTGCTTCGTTCAACCTTATTACAAGAACCTTCCATCCAAGAGGTTTTATCTTTAATCGAGTCAGCAGATATTGTAATGCATGGCATAGGAGAAGCTATGAAAATGGCTGAACGGCGGAATACTGGTGAAGAGGGCATGAATAAACTAAAAAAGGGACACGCTGTTGGAGAAGCATTTGGGTATTATTTTAACTGCGAAGGTAAAGTTGTGCACAAAGTTTCCACAATCGGCTTGCAGCTGGAGGAACTTCCGCAATTTAAGCATGTCATAGCGGCCGCAGGAGGAAACTCTAAGGCAAAAGCCATCCGTTCATATATGAAAAACGCGCCGAAATCCACCATTTTGGTTACTGATGAAGGTGCTGCAATGGAAATTTTAAAGGGGGAATGAAAACATGACAGTAAAAGTCGGAATAAATGGTTTCGGAAGAATTGGGAGAAATGTTTTTCGCGCGGCCTTAAGACATCCTGAAGTGGAGATCGTGGCTGTAAATGATTTGACGGATGCCGGGATGCTTGCGCATTTGCTAGAGTTCGATTCTGTACATGGAACCCTTCAGGAAGAGGTTACTGTGGAAGGTGATCAAATCAACGTGGGAGGACGCACATTGAAGGTGCTAGCCGAAAGGGATCCATCCCTCATTGGCTGGGAAGACCTCGGTGTTGATATTGTAATTGAGTCCACGGGCCGTTTTACAAAAAGGAATGACGCTGCGAAACATCTGGAAGCAGGTGCAAAGAAAGTTATCATTTCGGCTCCGGCGACAGATGAAGATATTACGATTGTGATGGGTGTAAATGAAGAAAAGTATGAACCGGAAAAAGACCATATCATTTCTAATGCTTCCTGCACAACGAACTGCCTCGCACCATTTGCCAAAGTGCTGAATGAGCAGTTTGGTATCCGGCGCGGCATGATGACGACGGTCCACTCTTATACGAATGATCAGCAGATCCTTGATTTGCCGCACAAAGATTACCGCCGGGCACGGGCAGCCGCTGAATCGATCATACCAACAACGACAGGCGCCGCGAAGGCAGTTTCACTTGTGCTTCCGGAATTAAAAGGCAAGCTTAATGGGATGGCCATGCGTGTGCCAACACCAAATGTATCGGTTGTCGACCTTGTTGCTGAGTTGGAAAAGAATGTTACAGCTGAAGAGGTGAATGCCGCCCTGAAGGATGCCTCAGAAGGGGAACTGAACGGGATATTAGGTTACAGTGATAAGCCTCTTGTTTCCGTAGATTATAACGGAGACCGGCACTCTTCCATCATTGATGCCCTTTCAACCATGGCCCTGGAAGGTAATATGGTCAAGGTTCTATCTTGGTATGACAACGAAACCGGGTATTCAAACCGCCTTGTCGATTTGGCTGCTTATATCAAAAAAAGAGGATTATAGTCAAAAAATCAGATTTGGTATTGGATAATTCGCGGGTTGGCATCTATAATATAGAGGGGTGTAGAAAAGGGAGCGGGAAAGTGAAACCCACTCTCTTATTTTCTGCGTTTAAAGGCACGTTAGGAGGAGACTTACCCAGTGAGGAAAAAATCAATCAAGGATCTGGATGTACAAGGAAAAAAAGTTTTTTGCCGAGTGGACTTCAATGTTCCAATGAATGACGGAACTATTGCTGATGATACAAGAATTCGGGCGGCGCTGCCGACCATCCGCCATTTGGTCGACCAAGGGGCGATTGTCATTTTGGCCAGCCACATGGGAAGGCCAAAAGGGAATGTGGTTGAAGAGCTAAGGCTGGCTCCGATTGCGAAAAAGCTTGAAGAGTTAGTAGGGAAAAATGTTCGTTACTCTAAAGAAGTAATCGGAGAAGACGTAAAAAAGCAAGTTTCCGAGTTGGAGGCAGGCGATATTCTTTTATTGGAGAATGTAAGATTCCATCCGGGTGAGGAAAAGAATGATGAAGAATTAGCCAAGGCATTTGCTGAACTTGCTGATATATATGTTAATGATGCGTTTGGTACTGCTCACCGTGCACATGTTTCTACAGAAGGAGTGGCCAAGCATTTGCCGTCTGCAGCAGGATTTCTAATAGAAAAAGAATTAGAAGTTCTTGGGAATGCCCTGTCTGATCCGGCAAGACCGTTTACAGCTATTATCGGCGGTGCAAAAGTGAAAGATAAGATCGGAGTCATCGACAACCTGCTGGATAAAGTGGATAACCTCATCATTGGCGGAGGGCTTGCATTCACTTTTGTCAAAGCCCAGGGCTATGAAATCGGGGATTCCTTATTGGAAGAAGATAAAATTGAATTAGCCAAAACCTTTATGGAAAAAGCTGCGAGCAAAGGTGTGAAATTCCTTTTGCCGATTGATGCAATCGTTGCTGATGCTTTTTCTGAACAAGCGAATGTCAAAGTTGTGGACATAGATAGCATTCCAGACGGCTGGTTGGCATTGGACATTGGACCAAAAACGGCGGAATTGTACAGCAATGTAATCAAAGATTCCAAGCTGGTTATCTGGAACGGACCGATGGGCGTGTTCGAGATGGAACCATTTGCCCAAGGAACGAAAGCTGTAGCCGAAGCGCTAGCTGAAGCTGAAAATACATATTCCATCATCGGCGGTGGAGATTCTGCCAGGGCAGTGGAGCATTTTTCCCTCTCTGAGAAAATGGACCATATTTCCACAGGCGGAGGAGCTTCCCTTGAGTTCATGGAAGGGAAAGACCTGCCGGGAATTGCGGCGCTTGATGAATAAGAAAAGCGAAATCGCCTTGTGACCTCGAGGGGCTAGGCGCTGGCCGACTTAAAGCGCTACGTCCTGTGGCGCCGGCATGCTCAGAACGCGACATCCTGTCGCTTCGCTTGCACTAGTACTTCCTGTACGACGTCGGCACTAGGACTTTCTGTCCGAAAAAAATTAATATTTTATACTTTCGTAGCACTAAAATATGCACCTGTATAGATTGAAAGGATGAAACTGCATGCGAAAACCGATTATCGCAGGTAATTGGAAAATGCACAAAACAATGGAAGAGGCGGTAGACTTTACCGAGAAAGTAAAAGGCATGGTACCATCAAGTGCCCAGGTTGAAACGGTTATCTGCGCACCATTCCTATTTCTCGACCGCCTTGTGAACGATGTTAAAAGGTATAATGTGAAAGTCGGCGCTCAAACTATGCATTACGAAGAACAGGGTGCATACACGGGTGAAGTCAGTCCTGCGGCTTTGAAAGGGATCGGCGTTTCCCATGTCATATTAGGACATTCCGAGCGGCGTGAACTCTATAATGAGACGGATGAAGCCGTGAATAAGAAAGTCCTATCGGCTTTTCAATATGGCTTGACTCCGATTGTCTGCGTAGGTGAAACATTGGAACAATGGGAAAACGGAGAAACGAACGAACACGTCAAAAGCCAGGTGACAAAAGCGCTTCAGGGACTGTCTGAAGATCAGGTGAAAAGCCTTGTGATTGCCTATGAACCTATATGGGCAATCGGTACAGGCAAATCATCGACGGCTGATGGCGCAGAAGAAGTGTGCGGTCATATACGCCAAGTGATTGAAAGCAATTTTTCAAAAGGTGCAGCTGATGCTGTAAGGATTCAATACGGTGGAAGTGTGAAGCCGGAAAACATCCGAGAATTCATGAACTGCCCAAATATTGACGGAGCGCTTGTTGGTGGAGCAAGTCTGGATCCTGACTCATTCCTGAAATTACTGGAGGCATCCGCCAATGAGTAAATCACCTACAGCCTTGATCATTCTTGACGGCTTCGGTCTTCGGGAAGAGACAAAGGGAAATGCCGTGGCACAGGCAGAAAAGCCCAACTATGACCGCTATTGGGATGCGTACCCGCATACCCAATTGACGGCATGCGGGGAAGCGGTCGGCCTTCCGGAAGGACAGATGGGAAATTCTGAAGTGGGGCATTTAAACATTGGTGCAGGAAGAATCGTTTACCAAAGCTTGACAAGAGTGAATATTGCAATCAGGGACGGAGAGTTTGAGAAAAACGAAACATTTCTGGACGCTGTCAAGCATGTGAAAGGAAATGGGAAAAAGCTCCATTTGATGGGTTTGCTTTCAGACGGCGGGGTACATAGCCATATTAACCATATGTATGCTCTCTTAAAGCTTGCGGCTGATCAGGGTGTGAAAGAGGTATATGTACACGCCATCTTGGACGGCAGGGATGTCGGCCCGCAAACAGCTAAAAAATATGTTAAAGCAGCCCAGGAAAAAATGGATGAAATAGGGGCCGGCAAGTTTGCCACCGTATCCGGAAGGTTCTATTCGATGGACCGCGACAAACGCTGGGATCGTGTGGAGAAAGCATACCGTGCGATGGCCTTCGGCGAAGGACCGCAATATTCCGATCCGCTGGAAATGATAGAAGACTCGTATGAGCATGGAATCTTCGATGAATTCATGATACCTTCCATCATAACAGATGAAAATGGAAAGCCGAATGCCGCGATTGAAAGCGGAGATTCTGTCATTTTTTATAACTTCCGTCCAGACCGTGCGATTCAGATTTCAAATGTGTTTACTAATGAAGAATTTCATGGGTTCGATCGCGGTGAGAATCGTCCAAAGGATCTGCATTTCGTTTGCATGACCCATTTTTCCGAAACAGTAGATGGATATGTCGCGTTTAAAACGGTTAACCTGGATCAAACGCTTGGTGAAGTCATTTCCAAAGCAGGATTAACTCAGCTGAGGATTGCAGAAACGGAAAAATATCCTCACGTCACTTTTTTCATGAGCGGCGGTAAAGAGGATGAATTTCCGGGAGAAAAGCGAATTTTGATTGACTCGCCAAAAGTGGCAACATATGATTTGAAACCGGAAATGAGCGCTTATGAAGTTACCGATGCTTTATGTGCAGAAATTGAGAATGATCGTTTTGATGCTGTCATACTGAACTTTGCAAATCCTGATATGGTTGGCCATTCAGGTATGCTGCAGCCGACCATTGACGCCATTGAAGCAGTGGATGAGTGTCTTGGACGTGTAGTAGATCTGATTTTGGAAAAAGGCGGTACAGCCATCATTACAGCGGATCACGGAAATTCGGACGAAGTTTTGACATTGGAAGGTACGCCAATGACCGCTCACACGACGAATCCGGTACCGGTAATTGTTACAAAGAACGGGATTCGACTGCGAGACGGAGGCATCCTTGCTGACTTGGCGCCTACGATGCTGGACTTGCTTAATGTAAAAAAACCGGCTGAAATGACAGGCAGCAGTTTGATTTATTAGAAGAACGGAGAGCGCCTGCTATCGGCGACAAGCACAAGACGAGCGTTGGCAAAGGCGTATTTTGCCTTCAGAAGCGCTTGGCTTGATCCTGCGCTATGCGCGCTCAGCCGTCTTAGATCGCCGCGACCTGTGGCGGTACCAGGACATTCCGTCCGTTGAAGCTAGATATAAGTGGAGAACGTCTGTCTATCGACGAACAAACAAAAGGCTTGCGTTCCGAGCTTTACATAAAATGCTTTTACTTTTAAAAACAAGGAGAGATTTTCATGCCATTCATAGCAAACGTATATGCACGCGAAGTATTGGATTCCCGCGGCAATCCGACAGTAGAAGTGGAAGTCATTACAGAATCAGGAGGATTTGGCCGTGCGCTCGTACCAAGTGGTGCTTCCACTGGTGAGTATGAAGCGGTAGAATTGCGTGACGGTGACCAAGGACGCTACCTGGGTAAAGGTGTAGAAAAAGCTGTTGAAAATGTAAACGAAAAGATTGCCGAAGAAATTATCGGCATGGATGTCACAGACCAAATCGGAATCGACAAGGCTATGATTGAGCTTGACGGCACTGATAACAAAGGTAAGCTTGGTGCTAATGCCATCTTGGGTGTTTCCATGGCAGTTGCCCATGCGGCGTCTGACTTGCTTGGCCTTGAGCTTTATCAATATTTAGGCGGATTCAATTCCAAACAGCTTCCAGTTCCGATGATGAACATTTTAAACGGCGGAGAGCATGCTGATAACAACGTGGACATCCAGGAATTCATGGTTATGCCTGTCGGAGCTCCCAGCTTCAAAGAAGCGCTTCGCGTGGGTACAGAAATTTTTCACAGCCTGAAAGCGGTCCTGAAAGAAAAAGGCTTAAATACTGCTGTTGGTGATGAAGGCGGTTTTGCACCGAACTTGGAGTCCAACGAAGAAGCTTTGGAAACCTTGATGTTAGCCATTGAAAAAGCAGGTTACAAACCAGGCGAGGAAATCAAGCTTGCAATGGATGTCGCTTCTTCTGAGCTTTATAATAAAGAGGACGGCAAGTACCATTTAAGCGGTGAGGGCGTCGTCAGAACTTCCGAAGAGATGGTTGACTGGTACGAAGAGCTTGTGAACAAATATCCGATCATCTCGATTGAAGACGGTTTGGATGAAAACGACTGGAAAGGCCATAAGCTGTTGACTGAGCGTATCGGCTCCAAAGTACAGCTTGTGGGTGACGACCTTTTTGTTACAAATACTGAAAAACTTGCCCAAGGAATCGAGAAAGGCGTCGGCAACTCTATTTTGATCAAAGTGAACCAAATTGGTACATTGACTGAAACATTTGATGCGATTGAAATGGCTAAGCGTGCAGGCTATACTGCCGTCATTTCCCACCGTTCCGGTGAAACGGAAGACAGCACGATCGCTGATATCGCTGTAGCAACAAATGCCGGTCAGATTAAAACAGGAGCTCCGTCCAGAACGGACCGTGTGGCCAAATACAACCAGCTTCTCCGCATCGAAGATACACTTGGAGAAACTGCCATCTACCCTGGCATGAAAGCTTTTTATAACGTTAATTAATTTTACAGCCCCTCTTGTCCGGAGGGGCTGATTATGCTACATTTAAATTATTGTTAAGGGCCTGGAGGTGTGTTTTTCAGTGCATGCGATAGCTATTACATTATTGATCATTGTTTCGATCGCTTTAATTATCGTTGTTTTATTGCAATCCGGTAAAAGTGCCGGGCTTTCCGGGGCAATTTCCGGAGGTGCGGAGCAGCTTTTCGGAAAGCAGAAAGCCCGCGGAATGGATCTTGTCCTCAACCGCATCACGATCGTTTTATCAGTATTATTTTTCTTGCTTACGATGGCCGTGGCCTTTTTTGAAGTTTAATAATGGCATGTAAACCTGGTTCGTGAAGGACCGGGTTTTTTATTTTTTTATGGAAGGAAATACGCGGTATTTTGAATGATTGTATGATGATTGAATTTTTTGCGCGAACTCCTTTTTTTGGCGGCCCATTCGGACATCAAGCATAATTTGGTGTATATCATTGGATTGTCCTGCAATAGTTTGCGTAAAATAGGGTAATACACCTATGATGGAATGACAAAAAGGGGATCGATCATATGAAAATCAAAGCTCCTCAGCCATTTACTTTTGAATCGGGAAAGCGTGCGGTTCTTCTGCTGCATGGCTTTACAGGAAATACAGCCGATGTAAGAATGCTGGGAAGGTTTTTGGAAAAGAACGGCTATACATGCCATGCACCTCAATATAAAGGGCATGGGGTACCGCCTGAGGAACTTGTTCAAAGCGGCCCGAAAGACTGGTGGGCTGATGCACTTGGCGGGTATGAATTTTTAAAAGAACGGGGCTACGATGAAATTGCCGTTGCGGGATTATCCCTGGGCGGAGTATTTTCCCTAAAATTGGGCTACACTGTACCTGTAAAAGGGATTGTTCCGATGTGTGCTCCAATGTACATAAAAGATGAAGAGTTTATGTACGAAAGGGTGTTGGATTACGCGAGAGAATATAAACGGCTCGAAGGAAAATCTAAAGAACAGATCGAAACGGAAATGGATGAGTTTCGGGAAAAACCCATGAAAACATTGAAAGCACTGTGGAAGCTGAACGAGGATGTCCGTAGTCAGGTGGATATGATTTATGCTCCACTTTTTGTGGTACAGGCAAGACACGATGGAATTGTTGGCCCCGGAAGTGCAGAGTATATTTATGAGCAGGCGGAATCCATCGAAAAAAATTTGAAATGGTATGAACATTCCGGCCATGTTATCACACTGGATGCTGAAAAAGAACAGCTCCATGAAGATGTCCTTCATTTTCTGGAAGGACTGGATTGGACAGTATAGAAGAGAGGAGGAGCAAAATGGAAGAAAATTTGCAACAGTATATAGATCAAATTTTGACCTATATGAAAGATGAGGCATATAAGCCGTTAACTGTCAAAGAGCTTGAAGAGGAATTCAAAATCGAGGGTTCGGAAAACTTCAAGGATTTTGTAAAAGCGCTTGTGGTCATGGAAGAACAAGGGCTAATTGTCCGGACGAGAAGCAACCGCTATGGTGTTCCGGAAAAAATGAATCTTGTCCGGGGGTCATTGTCGGGAAATGCCAAAGGGTTTGGTTTCCTGTTGCCGGATGAGCCGGGGATGGATGACATTTTTATCCCTCCGCATGAAATTAACGGAGCCATGAATGGAGATAAGGTCCTTGTAAGGGTATCCCCGTCAACTGGAGGAGCACGGCGAGAGGGGGCAGTTGTGCGTATTCTAGAACGTGGAACTGTCCAAGTAGTTGGAACTTACACTGAAAGTAAATATTTCGGTTTTGTCATCCCGGATGACAAAAAGATAGCCGATGATATTTTTATCCCAAAAAATGCAAGCATGGGGGCCGTCGAAGGCCATAAGGTCATAGCCAAGATTACAACCTATCCGGAGAATCGCAAAAATGCGGAAGGTGAAATCATCCAAATACTAGGGCATAAAAACGATCCTGGGGTGGATATTTTATCCGTTATCTATAAGCATGGTTTGCCGCTCGCATTCCCGGACGAAGTGATGGAGCAGGCCAATAACGTGCCGGAAACCATTGATGAGAATGATATTGGAAACCGCCGTGATCTGCGGGATCAGACAATTGTAACGATTGACGGCGCAGATGCGAAGGATCTCGATGATGCGGTAACTCTTTCGAAACTCGATAACGGAAATTACAAGCTTGGTGTTCATATTGCGGACGTAAGTCATTATGTAACAGAAGGATCGTCAATCGATCAAGAAGCGTATGAACGCGGAACAAGCGTCTATTTGGTGGATCGTGTTATCCCAATGATTCCGCACCGGCTGTCGAACGGGATATGCTCACTTAATCCTAAGGTAGATCGCTTTACATTATCCTGTGAGATGGAACTGAATTCAAGCGGAGAGGTTGTCAGCCATGAAATTTTTCCAGCTGTTATAAAAACAACTGAACGGATGACCTATTCTGACGTTAATAAAATCCTGATTGACAAAGATCCGGTTTTGCGTGAAAAATATGAATCGCTTGTTCCGATGTTTGAGCTGATGGAGGAACTGCAGGGGATATTACAGAAAAAAAGGATGAAACGCGGGGCCATCGACTTTGACTTTAAGGAAGCAAAGGTTATTGTTGATGAAGATGGCAAACCCATTGATGTCGTTATAAGGGAGAGGTCAATTGGTGAGCGGATCATTGAGGAATTCATGCTGGCGGCGAATGAAACGGTGGCTGAACATTTCCATTGGATGGAAGTCCCTTTTATTTACCGTATACACGAAGACCCGAAAGAAGAGAAGCTGCAGAGGTTCTTTGAGTTCATCACGAATTTTGGACTGGTTGTGAGGGGAACTGCTAATGTTGTTCACCCGCGGGCGCTGCAGGAGATTATTGAATCTGTACAGGGAAAACCGGAAGAATTGGTCGTTTCGACGGTCATGCTCCGTTCGATGCAGCAGGCAAAATATTTTCCGGAAAGCATCGGTCACTTCGGGCTGTCGACGAAGTTTTATACGCATTTTACTTCACCGATCAGAAGGTACCCGGATTTGATTGTACACAGGCTGATCAGGACGTATCTTTTTGAAGAAAAAGTCGATCCAGCAACCCGTGAAAAGTGGAATGCACAGTTGGATGAAATCGCTCAGCATACGTCTTCGAGAGAACGGCGTGCCGTCGATGCGGAACGAGATACGGATGAATTGAAAAAAGCGGAGTTCATGGAAGATAAAATTGGCGAGGAATTCGATGGAATTATCAGCTCCGCGACTAACTTCGGCTTGTTCGTTGAACTTCCGAATACAATCGAGGGTCTTGTTCACGTCAGCTATATGACGGATGATTACTACCATTATGATGAACGACAGTTTGCTTTGATTGGCGAGCGTACCGGTAATGTGTACCGTATCGGCGATGAGGTGACTGTCCGAGTGATTAATGTCAACAAGGACGAGCATTCCATCGACTTTGAGATTGCAGGAATGAAGGGCAGCAAACGGCGCGCTGCTAATGATGGTCCGAAAAAAATCGTCAAATTGAAAGAAGGCGGCGAGAAAAAGAGCAGGGGTCCGCAGGGAAACAGTGATGACGGTGAGTGGACGACAAGAAAACCGCGGAAAAAGAAAAAGTCCTATGATAATAAACCTGCCAATGTGAGAAATGCCAAACGTGGGAAAAGACGTTGAGGTTAGAAGTGGAAGCTTCTAACCTTTTCTTTGTCCAGCTTCCGACGAACAGGACGTTCTAGTGCAGGCGATGCGACAGGACGTCGCTGCTTGAGCCTGCCGACGGACAGTCGGTCCTAGTGTCGACGGCACCGCAGTACGTGACGCTTAAGTCGAGGTCACGAGCCTGCAAGGAAGCAAAAGTGCTCCCGCGCCATAGCATTTTTGAAGGAGAGTCTTGTTCAGCTCGTCGCAAAGCTGCAAGGAGCATCTTCAAAGGAGCTTCTCAAGCTGCTTTCAAGTAGGCTGCTTGGCTGAAGAACTGTCTCCTCGGGAATCAACTTGTTTGCCCTCGCCGAGCAAGCTGCTTGCGCTTTTCTTTATTTCACATGTTATAATGGTTTATCATGTAGAATGCAGGGGGGGATACCAGATGGCTAAGCAAGAAGGGAAGTTGGTTGCACAAAACAGAAAAGCGAACCATGATTATTTCATAGAGGATACGTATGAAGCCGGAATCGTTTTGCAAGGGACGGAAATTAAATCCATCCGCGCGGGAAGGGTCAATTTGAAAGATTCGTTTGCCCGCATCCAAAACGGGGAAGTTTTTATCCACAACATGCATATCAGCCCATATGAACATGGCAACCGTTACAACCATGACCCGATTAGAACGAGGAAATTGCTCTTACACCGTAAGCAGATCAATAAACTGATTGGTGAAACAAAAGAAGCGGGATATACGCTTGTGCCGTTAAAGCTCTATTTGAAAAACGGTTTTGCCAAATTACTCATAGGCCTTGGTAAAGGTAAAAAGCAATATGATAAACGTGACGATCTGAAGAGGAAAGAAGCAAAACGCGATATTGAAAGAGCGTTCAGGGAACGGCAAAAAATGTAAATACCGGCTGCAGACCTTGAAATTTTATCATTTTCTGCTATAATAAAGCTGTACCCGATAGACAGGGTACCCCGAAACGATCCTTTTTACAGAAAAAGGTGTTTCTCTTATATGGGGACGTTTTGGATTCGACAGGGATAGGTCGAGCTCGAGTTGCGAGTCGAGGGGATCGTCCTCGTAAAAACGTCAACGCCAATAATAACTGGCAAATCTAACGATAACCTCGCTTTAGCTGCCTAATTAAGGCCTAACGCGGATCCTCCCTCCATCGCCCATGTGGTAGGGTAAGGGTCTCACTTTCAGTGGGCTACGCCGGACGTCCTCCGCCTGAGGACCATGGAAGAGACTAATCAGGCTAGCGCTTTGGAAGCCCGTCGATAGGCTGAAGAAGACGCGAAACGCTAATATATCGACTACACTCGTAGATGCTTGAGTGCCGATATTCTTGGACGTGGGTTCGATTCCCACCGTCTCCACCAAATACATAATTTGGTGGTTTTTATTTTTATAAAGTAAACCAGCTGCAGACACTAAATGTTTGCAGTTTTTTTATGTTTTAAATCATTCCCCCGCTTCAAAGTCCGGCATATTACCAAGCTTATGGGAGAAACGAAAAACCTCCAAAATTAATATATTAAGACTTAGCCAAACGCCTCCAAAAACGTAGCCGGCTACCACATCACTCGGGCTTTGCTGCAAAAAATAAATTCGGCTTAATCCAACCATCATAATCGTGATGCCAGTCATGATTATAATAAGGATATTGAATGCCCCTTTTTTTAAGTGCCTTATTAAAAGATATGCTGAAAAACCATAGAGAACAAAAGCTGTTAAGGTTTGTTCACTTGGAAAAGGGTATAAAACATATTTAGGCAAGAGTGCATGAACGGGATGTAAATGATGAAATAAACGCCTTATTCCTTCTTCATAAATTTCTCCACCAATAACGATGATAAGCAAGAATGAAGATTCTATTCTCTTTTCTGTTCCCCTAATCAAGATCCAAATGACTGAAAACACCACAAGTGATATTAATGCTTTTACGCTTGAAAACATCCCAAAATATTTCATCCATACTCCCCATTTTTCATTGAAGATTAGAGGGATTAAGGTCATGACAAGATCGTCAAATTGCTTAAATTCGTTATTTAAGTAATTCTCAATTAAGCTTCCCATTATAATGACAAATGTTAAAAATATGACAGTAATCGCTCCGATTAAAAATCTTAGCCGCCGGAGAGATTGAAATCTTTGGGCGCCTTTACCAAGCCCTAATAATAAGAGAACTTTGATTTTCAATTTGTATGTTTTTAAAAGATAGCCCATAGTAAAAATGATAAGCAAAAAAATACTTCCCAGAAGCAGATATTTCTTAATTGAGGTGTGGAACTGCTCCCATTGAGGGCCAAGTAACTTCCCGAGGGAAATAAACGTACTTGTCCAAATAAAAGCCCCAGTAAAAGCATAGATTGAATATGTACTAAATCGCAGACGGGTAATACCGGAAAAATAGCCGGTAACATGACGAATTCCAGGGATGAAATATGCAATGATCAATAACTTATTTCCGTGTCTTTTAAACCAACTTGAAGTTTTCTCAAGTCGTTCCGGCCCAAAATGAATCCGGTGACCATGTTTATAAAAAAAAGGAGCCCCCAATTTATGACCTATCAAATATGATAGTGTCATACCTGTACAACTGCCCGTTCCAGCTATTAATATGCTCACCGTCCAATTCATCTTTCCCTGAAAAACAAGAACGCCGGCATACCCCATTAGAAATTCTCCCGGCAATGGGAGGGCAATAAGTTCCAGCATAAGGGACATAAATAAGACTGTATATCCGAAATGTTCTATTAACCCTGTCAATAGTTGCATATAAACTTCTCCCTTTTTAAAAGGAAACTTTTATTAATGTAACCTTAATTTATATATTCAAACCCTCTTGATAACGACTATGAATGTAATGTGCGCAGGTAGTTTTAGGTACATTCATAAATCGATCAATGGCAGTATTCATCTAAGTGACCGAAGCAACGGAAAAATTGATAACACGGTAACTAAGGAGAGTTCTAAGTGACCGAAGCAACGGAAAAATTGATAACCCGGTAACTAAGGAGAGTTCTAAGTGACCGAAGCAGCGGAAAAATTGATAACCCGGTAACTAAGAGGAGCTCTAAGTGACCGAAGCAGCGGAAAAATTGATAACACAGTAACTAAGGACCCAAATTTTACGAAACCGATATAATGATCAATGATCACTCTCATACAGGTGCTTGAACTTGTTGAATCAAAGGCTGAAAAAAGCGGCTATAGTTGAATTCAATCATTGGCGGTATTCATTCAGGGATGCTTTTCAATTTTTTTCCTCTATAAAAAATAAATACTGATATAATGAGAAAATAGTTTGAATAGCTTTTCAGGTGATACTTTATAAATAAAGGATGAGCTTTTCGAAACTTTAATAATAAAACTATCCTGCTGTTATTGTCCAGAATAGGGGATGTATATGCAAAACTCATTATTCAACAGGATTTTATCTTATCTTAAGGTCATTTTTCCTCTTGCATTATTAATTCTGGCCGGTTATGAAATCCAAAAATTCATTAAGGGCTTGGATTATCCCCTGCTTCAACGAGAAATGGCTCAAATTCAATTTTGGGATATGGCCGTCACATTATTGGTAGTAGCCGCAGCTATCGTCCCCATGTTTTTCTATGATGTAATCATGGTCAAATTGTTGGGTATTGACACTCCGAAAAAGAAGCTGGTGAAGCAGTCGCTGGTTGCCAATACGTTTTCCAACTTAATCGGTTTTGGCGGACTGATTGGATTGATGATCCGAACCTATTATTATCGAACTCGTGAGTTAGAAAAGAAAAAAGTATTAACAACAATCGCTTCTGTATCCTTGTTTTACCTGACAGGGATATCTTTGTTTTCATGGATTATTCTAGCGGGATACAGGGACATTCCACTTCTGGTGAATACAAAATGGCTTTATTTGGCTGTGATTGTAGTAGCGCTCTATCTTCCAGTCTTATTATTTGTCATTCATAAAAAGGGCACTGACATGAGTATTAAAGTCCGCGCGCAATTGGTTTTAGTTTCTTTTTGCGAGTGGGGAGCCATTTTTATTGTCATATGTTTTTTAGTCAGGATGCTCCATATACAAATTAGTTTTCACGATTTATTCTCCGTATTCATCGTTGCTTGCTGTGCGGGGATTGTCAGTATGATTCCAGGCGGACTGGGCTCATTTGATCTTGTCTTCATCTGGGGAACAGATTATTTAGGGATACAGGATGAAAAAGTGCTTGTTCTTTTGATGCTGTATAGGATTGGATACTTTTTTATACCTTTCTTAATTGCTGGTGCGCTATTTCTCAAAGATTATTGGGACAGATGGAATGAGGCATGGGATAACGTACCGAACAGCGTTATTCAGACGGTAAGCCACTTTATCCTTACCGTCTTGGTTTTTATTTCGGGCCTCCTGTTGCTTTTGTCGGCATCAGTTCCTGGAATTGTCGAGAGATTAAGGCTTGCTGAAGAATTTTTATCTTTTCCGATCATGAATGTCTCTCATCAACTTACGGTAGCTGCCGGCTTTGTGCTTTTAGGCCTTTCAAGGGGAATTGAGTACAAGGTAAAGCGGGCATATCATATAGCGATGGCTGTTTTGTCGATTGCTGCGGTTCTTTCTCTTTTTAAAGGCCTGGACTATGAGGAGGCAATCTTTCTTCTTGTAGTAGTATTGCTTTTAAGAATTTCAAAGGATCGATTTTATAGGCAGAGCTATGTTTTGTCATGGAGTAAAACAATTTTTGATGTTGCAATCATTTTCATTATTACATTCATGTATGTATTGATTGGCTATTTAAATTTACCGGAAGCAAAAGTAAGCTTGCCTACAAAGTTGTTGCCATATGTCATAACAGACTATCAAGATTTGTTTTTTAGTGCCTTTATCGGACTCTGGATTGCGGTACTTGTATTCATTGCTGGGTATATTATCGGCAGACCGCGGAAGATGATCATGGAAAAGTCCGTTTTTCAAGAAGAGGAAGTCTACGAACATGTTAACAAATATGGGGGCAATGTGCTCACCCATTTAATTTTTTTGCATGATAAATATCTGTTTTGGAACAGCAAAAAAACCGTACTTTTTCCTTATCAAATGTATGCCGATAAACTAATCATTTTAGGAGATCCGGTTGGGGATCGAAAGGATATGCCTTCGGCCATAGAAGAGTTTCAACAGGTGTCGGACCTTTACGGCTATACGCCTGTATTTTATGAAGTCAGCATGAACATGCTACCATATTTACATGAAAGCGGATTTGACTTTTTTAAGCTGGGTGAAGAGGGATTTGTAGAGTTAAATGAATTCTCCCTTTCAGGCAAAAAAATGAAGGGAGAAAGGGCTGTAATCAATAAGTTTAAAAGGGAAAATTATACTTTTGAAATAATAAAACCGCCTTTCAGCTCTGAGTCACTTAGTAATTTGAAGGAAGTCTCAGATGATTGGCTTCAGGGTAGAAGAGAGAAAGGCTATTCCTTGGGTTTTTTTGAAGAGTCCTATTTGAATAAATCTGATATCGCTATTTTAAAAGATGAAAATGGGTATGTAACGGCCTTTTCAAGCCTAATGCCTGTTTATGATGACCATCACACAATTTCAGTTGATTTGATGCGTTTTAAGCAGAACTCTCCTTCTGGAACAATGGATTTTATTTTCCTGTCACTGTTTGAATGGGCAAAGGAGGAGGGGTATGGAAGATTTAATTTGGGAATGGCTCCTCTTTCCAATGTAGGGCTTTCCAAGTATTCATTTTTGGGTGAAAAAATTGGTTCCCAAATTTATCTTCACGGGCAATTTTTTTATCACTTTAAGGGTCTGAGACAATTTAAAGAGAAGTATGTGGATGAGTGGGACTCAAAATATATGGCCTATAGGAAAAAGTCATCGTTGCCGATTACAATGCTGCAAGTAACTAATTTGATTGGAAGGAAAAGACAGCGTTCAGGTTGATTTTCCAAGTTGTTTTGATGGCGGCGACCTGAAATGAGGTCGCCGTCTTTTGAATTGCAATCGCGTTACACCAATAGAAAGCCAGCAGGTTTTCAGCCAATTCGCAAGGTAATGACGACCAAGGGTCCAGCACTCAAAACGATATTGGAAGTTTAAAGAGGTCTATAGCAGCTTAACAGGCAGTATACCGAAAGCTCTGCCGTTAATAATTAAAGCTCTATATTGGAGGATTTAGCTTGAAGTTTATAGTTTTAATCAATCATGCAGTTACCAAATATTTACCGGCATGGATAGTTATTTCCGCTTTGTTCGCTTATTGGGTTCCATCCTTGTTTAATCCTTTGATGGACTGGACTGGGTTTATGTTGGGCTTTATTTTATTTTTAATGGGATTAACCATTCCAGCGGCAAGTATCTCCTATGTATTTAAGCAGCCTAGGACAGTTTTGTTTGGCGTTGTATTTAAATGGACTTTTACCGTCTTGTTAACTATTGGATTGGGAATGCTTTTTTTGCGTCAACACCATGAAATCCTTGCCGGATTCATACTTGCAGGAAGTGTGCCCAGCGCAACGGCTGCCAGCTTATATACATTTATAGCCGATGGAACAGTGATTTTAAGCATCACCATGTCGGTTGTTGATACTTTGATCAGTCCGATCCTTACTCCATTTATTATGGAACACGCTGTCGGACATTTGATCCCAATCGATTATTTGTCTTTGGTTTCACAAATGCTGATGATTGTACTGCTACCCATTCTGGCCGGTATGGCTATCAAAAGGTATTTGCCCTCATTTGTAGATAGAGTGCGTCCAGCCGTCCGATTCTGTTCTTCCATCACATTGATTGCCATTGTTTTGTCGGTAGTGGCAGGTTCGCAGGCACTAATAAAAGTTAACTTGAAGCTGCTGCCAATACTCATACTTATTACGATTGCGCAAATTATTCTCCCGATGATCGCAGTTTTTGCGGTATCAAGAAAACTTAAGATTAACCCTATGGACAGTAAAGCAATTCTGTTTGAAGCTGGACTTTGCAACACGGCACTTGCGGCCATTTTAGCGATAAATCATATTAGTTTCTTGGCAGCTGTTCCGGCAGTTATTAACACGGTCTTGAATTTGTCGTTAGGAGCATGGATTGCAGCTAAATTGGGGAAAATATAGAAAACTCATTCTTTGAAAAAATGTATTGACTATGTATATGATAGGTGTTAAAATAATAAATTTGCCAATTTTGTTAACTTGTGATATAATGAACATGTTAGCAAATTTGGAGGTGGACAATTTGTTCCAAGTTGGTGATAAAGTATTTTATCCGATGCACGGAGCAGGTGTTGTGAAAGCCATTGAAGAGAAAGATTTTCGCGGTGAGATGGAGAACTATTGTTTAATCACTATCCCAAGCAGCAGCATGGATGTAATGCTGCCCGTAAAAAAAGCATCGAAAGCCGGTTTGCGCTCAATTGTTGATCAACAGACAGCAAAGAGAATGCTTCAGGATTTCTATGATGCAGGGCATGGATCCGAGCTTCCATGGAAACAAAGGTACAGTTCTAACATGGAGAAGATTAAGACGGGCGAGCTTGAAGCCAGCCTTGAAGTGGTGAGTGACCTCCTGTATCGGAATAAGGAAAAGCCGCTCAACGCCAGTGAAAAACAAATGCTTAATAATGCGAAGCGACTGGTTGTTAGCGAGTTGGCTTTAATCAAAGATATAAGTGAAAGTCAGGCGGAAAATTTATTGGAATTGCCAAGTTAAAGGGATCTTTTCTCCATTTGATTGATGGAGAAAAGATCCCTTTAATTTTTGTTAAAAGAAAATATAAAAATGGACAGAATTTTCTATTTAAAACGAGAGTTCGATATCTATAACTCCAGGTGCCAATGGCTCGAGGTCAAAAATTGCACAATAGTTTATTCAATGATGCTTTACATAGGGTATTAAGAGTTAGTAGCTTAGCTGTGATGGCTGAGGAATTCCCTCCCCAAAAATTCTCCGGGTGCTTGTCGCCTAAAGCTACCGCGCGTTTCGCCTTTCTCTATGTTTGCAGGCTGAATGAATAGGGTAAATTAGTAAGTGATTGTCAATGCATTCTTTGAAAAATATACGCTATAGTGGTAGACTCTTTTATAATCAGAACATTCAAATGATTGCAGAAGGGAGAGGTTGAGTTGGCATCGGAATTCAAAGTGACTATTGATGGAGAGAGGATTCAGGTGAAGGGGACAGGCACTGTAATGGAAACGTTGAAAGCGCTTGATGTTTCTGTTCCGGATGTGTGCTTTCACCCAAGCCTGGGAGCGATCGAAACATGTGACACTTGCATAGTGAAGGTGAACGGGGAGTTTGTCAGGTCATGCTCAACAGAAATCAAGAGCGGGGATGTAGTTGAATCGGGCAGCAGAGAAGTCAGGGAAGCCCAAGTCATTGCAATGGATCAAATACTGCATAATCATGAGCTGTATTGCACCGTCTGCGACTACAATAATGGCACATGCGAAATACATAACACAGTAAAAGACATGCAAATCAATCACCAAAGCATCCCTTTTGAACCGAAGCCATATGAGGTGGATAATTCACATCCTTTTTACCGCTACGATCCCGATCAGTGCATTTTGTGCGGCCGGTGTGTAGAGGCATGTCAAAATGTCCAGGTAACCGAAACGCTTTCCATTGACTGGGAGAGGGAACAGCCGCGCGTCATCTGGGATAATGACGTTCCCATCAATGAATCATCCTGTGTGTCTTGCGGACACTGCTCCACTGTCTGCCCGTGCAATGCGATGATGGAAAAAGGGATGACCGGCGAAGCCGGATATTTGACTGGACTCAAGCGGGAAACCCTGCGTCCGATGATTGACCTTACAAAAGACATAGAAACGGGCTATGGCTCCATTTTGGCGATTTCAGACATGGAGGCAGCCATGAGGGAGGAAAGAATTAAAAAGACAAAAACGGTCTGTACCTATTGCGGAGTTGGCTGCAGTTTCGACATTTGGACAAAAGGGAGAAAAGTTTTGAAAGTGGAGCCCAATGCAGAGGCTCCTGCCAACGGCATTTCCACATGCGTCAAAGGGAAATTCGGCTGGGATTTCGTAAACAGCGAAGACCGTCTGACAAAGCCGCTTATCCGTGAAGGCGATGTGTTCAGAGAAGCGGAATGGGACGAAGCACTGGATCTGATCGCTGAAAAGATGAGTGCAATCAAGGAGGAATCGGGTCCCCATGCGCTCGGCTTTATCAGTTCTTCCAAATGTACGAATGAAGAGTCCTATTTAATGCAGAAGCTGGCAAGGGGAGTCATCGGAACAAATAATATCGACAACTGCTCTCGCTACTGTCAATCTCCGGCAACGATGGGATTGTTCCGCACAGTGGGTTATGGCGGAGACTCCGGCTCCATTACAGATATTGAAAAAGCGGGGATGGTGTTGATCATCGGATCAAATACAGCCGAATCGCACCCGGTTCTTGCCACCCGTGTCAAGCGTTCCCATAAGCTCAAAGGGCAGAAGCTTGTTGTATCGGACTTAAGAGAGCATGAGATGGCCCAGCGGGCGGATTTGTTCGTGAAACCGAATCCTTCTTCGGACCTTGTCTGGCTGTCCGCGGTGACGAAGTACATCATCGACCAAGGGTGGGCTGATCGTGAATTCATAGATAACCAGGTAAATGGCTACGACGAATACTGTAAAAGTCTTGAAGAATATACATTGGAATATGCCGAACAAGTAACGGGCATATCCAAGGAAGATATGATCCAAATCGCCGAAATGATTCGAGACTCTGACAGCCTTGCTGTACTTTGGGCAATGGGCGTCACTCAGCAGTTGGGCGGAAGCGATACGAGTACAGCCATTTCCAACCTTTTGCTAGTCACCGGAAATTACACGCGTCCAGGATGCGGATCCTATCCGCTTCGCGGCCATAATAATGTGCAGGGGGCCAGCGACTTTGGCAGCATGCCTGACAGAATGCCGGGTTATGAGAAAGTGGCTGACCCGGATGTGCGCGCCAAATACTCTGAAGCGTGGGGCAGCGAAGTTCCTGAGCATCCGGGCTTAAATAACCATGATATGGTTGATGCGATGCATGATGGCACACTAAGAGCCCTGTATATCAAAGGAGAAGAAATGGCCCTTGTCGATTCGAACGTGAACTATGTCCGGGCAGGTTTTGAAAAACTGGATTTCTTTGTTGTTCAGGATATTTTCTTCTCGAAAACTGCAGAATATGCAGATGTCATTCTTCCTGCTTCACCAAGCCTTGAAAAGGAAGGGACTTTTACCAACACAGAGCGTCGTTTTCAAAGACTTTATCAGGTGTTGGAACCCCTCGGAGAATCGAAACCGGACTGGCAAATCATTATGGACGTCGCCAACAAGCTTGGCGCAGAGTGGAAATATGAGCATCCAAGCGAAATCATGGAAGAAGCGGCAAAGCTTGCGCCGCTGTTTGCCGGCGTAAGATATGATTTGTTGGAAGGCTATAATTCGCTTCAATGGCCGGTCAGAGAAGACGGGACGGACACGCCGCTTTTGTTTACGGACGGCTTCCCGTTCCCGGATAAGAAAGCAAGGCTCTTCCCGGTCAAATGGACGACACCGCTTGAATACGAAGATAAATACGATATCCATGTCAACAATGGCCGCTTGCTGGAGCATTTCCATGAAGGAAATCTCACTTACCGCTCAAAAGGGATTTCATCGAAGACACCGAGTGTTTTCCTTGAGGTTTCCACAGAGCTGGCAAAAGAAAGAAGGCTTACGAGTGGCACAGAAGTCAGATTGATTTCCCCTTACGGACAGGTAGTCGTCAGGTGTCATGTCACAGACCGGGTGAAAGGGAAGGAAGTCTATCTGCCGATGAACGACATGGGTAATGCGGCGATTAACCTTTTGACGAGCAGTTACGCTGATAAAGACACGGATACGCCAGCTTATAAGGATATCATGGTGAAAATGGAAGTAGTGGAAGAAAGAGGTAAAGATCCTCTGCCAAGTAACAACCACCGTTTTGGAAATCCGAATCCTCAAAAAGGCGTGGAGGTTGAGAGGAAGTGGGCAAGGGAAGATTATGTATTTCCAGGTGACCTTGTAAAGAGAAAGGGGCTGAAGACGAATGGCTGAGCCGATTAAAAACATTCAATTCAAGCCTGTTGATGAGGAAGAGCAAAGAAAGAAGGACCTTTTGGAAATTGAAGATGCACTTTTGGCCAACAAAGATTCCATATTGGAAGTCATGGAAGTGATGGGCTATCTAAAGCAAAGGGGAATTCTTGACATGGCCAAAGGTCTGCTCGGGCAAGGGGATAAAGTGCTGGACATCGCAGTCAACCTGGCTAATATGCCTGAAAATAAAAATTCGCTTAAAAACCTTTTGCTGCTCGTGGGAACTATCGGAATGATCAATGTAACCCAACTCGAGCCTGTATTGTTGAAATTAAATGCAGGAATTGCCCGGGTTGCTGAACTTGAAGACAAAGAGGGTGAAAAGACGAGCTATCTAGGCATGGCGCGCGCCCTAAAGGACCCAGAGATCAATCGGTCCATCACTTTGCTTCTCGAATTTTTAAAAGGTATGGGAACGGATGTAAGTGAATTGGAAAAAAACGAGCCGGCCACTGTGTCTCCTAAGGTAAATACGGGAGAAACGCAAGAGCCGGAGAAAGGAAAAAGCCGAGGATGAATTCTCGGCTTTTTTAGCGCGAAATTTGTTGAAAAGTGCAAAACGAAATATTTGTTCTATTCCTAAATAAATACGAAGTTTTTACGATAATAATAATGCCTGCATAGTGGAGCGGCTATTATTTTGGCCATTTTGCAGGACAAGAGATTAAGGAAAGATGGGTGACTATATGTCAAGACGGTATAACAGTGCAATTATATATATTATTTTATTTGCAATGATTATTCAGCTTTTTCCACAATCTTCTTTCGCCCAAGAGGAGAGCGGACAGGAAGAAATAGAAGAGGTAGTGTTATTTGCGAAGCAGCCGAATGAGGAAATCGAGCTGTTTGAGGACGGAAAATCAGACAAAGTATTAGTGAGCATCCCGGACGATACAACGGTGGAATTAATAGAGACTGAGGATCAAGTATCATTCGTTCGTTATTTGCAAGATTCCGAGGGGCGGACTGAATGGAGTGGCTATGTTAATATTCTGCATATTATACCGAGCGATGATGCGGAGGAGTTTCGAAAGTTGCGGTTGAAGCCTGGCTTTGATATAGAAAAATACCAGGCAGAAAAAATGGAAGAAGATAAAGAGAGTAATAATAATGACTTAGAGACAAAAAAGCAAGAAAGCAATGATAAAACTATAGAGATTACATTAAATCCTAAAACGAATGAACCTGAAGAGCAGCCGGAAAAGAACAGCCAAAAGCTGATTGCACCAAAAGCTTTTTCAGTTACTTCTGAATCAGAGGTACTTTTAAGGGGAATTGCGCTTAGAGACGAGACGAAGGTTTATGATGAAGATAGATACACAATTCTAGGAACATATAAAAAAGGTTATATATTAGAATTTCATGATATTGACAAAGATTGGTATATGACAGCAGTACCTATTAATGGCAAAACAGGATTCTTAAGCAAAAGCGACGTTGAAACAGCTGTTACACCGCAGAAATCGCAAAAAGGCGTGGCTGTTAAAAGCCCAGTACGCGCATATTCAACAGCTTCCATAGCTTCGAAAGTGATGAAGACATATGAGTATGGAACCATCTTGGATTATAAGACTTTTACAAAAGGCTGGCATGAAGTAACGGTCCAGGTGAATGGAAAAGCCCAAAATGGCTACATACAAGCTGCAGATATAGGAAAACTTGAAACGAAATTAAAGGGGTATGCACTCGCTGATCCTGCCTATGTTTACGAACAGGGTGATCGAAAATCTACTAAGTTAAAAACCTATAAAAAAGGTTCGATACTTCAATTTCGGGCACACGATGCAAGCTGGTTCCAAATCGATGTGGCGGTCAAGGGGAAGAACCAAATTGGATACATCCATAAAAAGGATCTGACTGATAAGCCGCCGCTCTTAACAGGCTATGCACTGAAAGATTCAACTTATGTATTCGGAAGCAGAAGCAAAAAGGGCTCCAAATTAAAGACATACAAGAAAGGGAGCATCCTGAAATACCGTCCTTATGACTCCAACTGGTATACAGCAACAGTTAAAGTAAACGGAAAATCTAAAACCGGATATATCCATAAAAATGACGTAAGCGATAAACCGCCGCTTTTAACGGGCTACGCCCTCAAAGACTCGACTTATGTATTCGGAAGTATGAGTAAAAGTGGCTCCAAGTTAAAGACGTATAAAAAAGGGCAATCTTTAAAATACCGTCCTTACAATTCCAACTGGTATACAGCGACTGTTAAAGTAAGTGGAAAATCTCGAAAAGGCTATGTCCATAAAAAAGATGTCGGGGATAAGCCGCCTGTCTTTACCGGCTTTGCGAAGAACGCTTCTACATATGTTTACAGCAAGCCTGACCGCAAATCATCAAAACTTAAAACTTATAAAAAGGGCCACCAATTAAAATATTATTACCATAGCAGCAGTTGGTTTAAGTCAACCGTTGTTGTGAAGGGAAAAAAGCGAACTGGCTATATTCATGTCAAAGATGTAGGCAAGGCAACAGATATATCTTTTGTAAATCCAAATAGGGTATATTCCTATAACCACATGGCTGAAGATATTAACAAGCTTCAGAAAGCCTATCCCGACTTAATCAAATACAAGGTTGTAGGGAAGTCGGAGTATGGCAGGAATATTTATGCTGTATCGCTTGGAAAAGGAAAGCCTACGACCTTTATTAATGGTTCCCATCATGCCAGGGAGTGGCTGACCACAAACTTGAATATGTACATGGTTGAGCAATATGCCAAGGCCTATCAAAAAAATAGCAAAATTAAAGGTTATGATGTTAGGAAAATATTGAATGAGACAACGATCTGGTTTATCCCTATGGTCAATCCGGATGGAGTCACTCTTCAGCAGCAGGGTCTAAAGGCATTTCCTAAAAACACCCATGCTTCGTTAATTGTCATGAACAACGGAAGTACAAACTTCAAGCGGTGGAAAGCGAATGGCAAGGGAGTAGATTTGAACCGCCAATATGATGCTGGCTGGAAAACGATAAAAGGCAATCCCGGCCGTCCCAGCTATAAAAATTATAAAGGCAAGGCACCGGCAACTGCCTCGGAAGTAAAAGCAGTTTTGAAACTGGAGGCGGAAATCAGGCCTGAAATAGCGGTGGCCTACCATAGCAGCGGAAAAATTCTCTATTGGAATTATAAGCAAAAAAGTGCCGATTATAGGCGCGATCATGCTTATGCAAAGACCATCGGCAAGATGACAGGTTACGGATTGGTATATCCGGGGCCGAATCCTTCGGGCGGCGGCTTTACCGATTGGTTTATCCAGAAGCGAAAACGTCCGGGATTCACACCGGAAATTTCAAGATATGTATATGAAACCAATCCCCCTCTTTCTGAGTTCAACGGAGCATGGAGAGAAAACCAGGCGGTCGGCCTCCATGTGGCCCAAGAGAGTGCAAAACTTTATATGGCAAGGAATAAAAAGAAGTAGTAGCAGATAATTGGTTTGGGAAGGGTCCTGTAATAATAATGCTAGGCTTTGAAAATATCAAATCATGGATTTTTTTCTAGTAGATTAAACTTGCTTTATGATTGGTGATACTTGCAAGGAACATTCTACGTTTAAAAAGCTCATGGTGACGGATCAAGAAGAAATATCACTGCGATAGTAACTATGGCTGGTTTATGGTTACCGTGCATGTGGAAATATCACTGCCACGGTAATTATAACGTGTTCATGGTTACCGATTATGTGGAAAAATTGTTAATTCGGTAACTATGGAACCCTTGTCCGTATGAATTCTCTCCTAAAAAATAAACGTCCCACTCATGATCTTAGAAGAACATGAATGGGACGCTTTTTATTTAGGGAAAATCCAGATTGTAAGTCGCTAGCCGAGCGCTTCCGCTTTTCATTGTCCAGCTCTAGCGCTCAGCGACTAGCAGACTTCCCTCCTCTGGGTGCTCCAAGGCATAGCTTATTCAGGAAGCTATGTTATCTTGTCGCAAAGCTGCTTGAAGTTTACTCGAGGAAGATACACACGATGTTATTGAAGTCAGTAGCTTTCCTACGATAAGTCAACATCGCTACGCTTTGCTTCGCGTGTTGTCCGGCTACGAGTGCCATCGGCTCGAGGTCATAAGTCAAGCGTAGCTGAAGGCAAACTACGCCTTCAGCTACGCTCGTCTTATGCTTGTCGCCGATAAGCAAGCACTCTCCGCACTTCCTTTTCCTTTATCTCGTCAGGATTCGTCCAGTCTGTACGTCGCTAACCGAGCGCTTCCGCTTTTCTAGTTCCCCTTCGGATCCAACGCATCCCTTAGTCCGTCACCGACAAAGTTAAAGCACAGTACGGTAATCAAGATTAGCAATCCCGGGAATGCCGGGTACCATGGGGCTTTCAGCAGAACGGTAAAGTTCTGGGCATCCTCCAACATATTCCCCCAGCTTGGAGTAGGGGGCTGAACGCCGAGTCCAAGATAACTTAAGGCGGCTTCAGCCAAGATGACATACCCTACCAGCAAAGTAGCAGTAACGATAATGGGCGCCATTGCATTAGGCAATATATGGCTGAAGATAATTTTGACAGGACGCGTTCCTATTGTCCTTGAGGCCAGTACAAATTCCCTTGTACGCAAAGATAAAAATTCCCCCCGCACAATTCTTGCGGTTGTTGTCCAAGAGGTAACCGCAAACACAAGAATGAGCTTGTCCACGCTGGGGTTGAAAATTGTTACAATCGTAATTAACAGGAAAATGGATGGAATCGAAATAATAATATCCACAAATCTCATTAATACGGCATCAACAACCCCGCCGTAATAGCCTGCAGTTGCGCCTATAGTCGTACCTATGAGCAAAGCTCCCGCAACAGAGCCAAACCCTACCAGAAGTGAGATTCTTCCGCCATATAACAGCCTGGTAAAAATATCTCTCCCAAAACGGTCGGTTCCCAGCCAGTTCTCAGAACTCGGCGGAGCCAGTTTATTGGCCAGATTGGTCGTTGCTGGGTCGTAAGGGGCAATCCAAGGGGCGAGCGCAGCAGAAAGTATGATGACGAACAGTACAACAGAACCAAATACAGCCAATTTATTTCTTGAAAACTTACGAAGAAATACTTTAGTGAGTGTCTCAGGTTTCTCCTGGATTCCGGGGTTCATATTCAAATTATTGATTGTAGGTTCATAGTTCGTTTGTGCCAAATTTACCCCCCCTAATACTCAATCCGCGGATCAAAAATTGCATATAGGATATCCGCCAATAAATTTCCTATCACAACAAATATGGCTGTCAAAACCGTTAATGCCATGATCACTGGATAATCACGGGTAAAGGCCGATTCAATGAACAATCTGCCTATGCCTGGCCAGCTGAAAACCAGTTCTGTGATAGCTGCTCCTCCGATAAAATTTGGAAGCATGAGGCCGAACATTGTAATAATGGGAATCAATCCGTTGCGTAATCCATGTTTTAAAACGACTGTCCGTTCTTTAAACCCCTTCGATTTGGCTGTTCGGATATAGTCCTGCTGCAGAACCTCCATCATGCTTGAACGCGTATAGCGAGTTAAGGCAGCCATATCTGCTGCAGCCAATACAAATGCGGGCAAGATCAAGTGGTGAAGTCTGTCCCATATGCTGAATGGGGCATTCAGTGTTGCGACCCCGCCGGTAGGGAACCACCCAAGCTGCACCCCGAAAAAAATAATTAACATGATACCAAGCCAAAAGTTGGGGGTGGCTACGCCAAGAAAAGAACCGACAGTGACTGTATAGTCCAGCTTTGTATATGGTCTCATAGCGGAAAAAATACCGAGCGGTACAGCAATGAGGAAAGCTAATATTGTGGAGGTTACCATAAGCAACAAGGTATTCGGAAGCCTGTTCAAAATCATTTCACTGACTGGCACACCTCTCCGGATCAGGGATGTACCGAAGTCTCCCTTGACCATATTCCCCAGCCATTTCCCATACTGAACATGGACTGGATCATTTAGTCCGTATTTTTCTTCGAATTTTGCCCTGTCCCCAGGCTTTGTGTTTGGGTCCATTAACAAAGATGTAGGGCCCCCGGGGGCGGCTTTAATAATGGCAAATGAAAGAATAGTGATCCCGAGCAACAATGGTATTGCCATGAGGACCCGCCGAATAATATATGAAATCATTCGTCCTGCTCCTTCCGCTGTATATGTTATAAAGTGCAGAATGCGTTCAGAATAGAAAAACATATAAAGATATGGGAATGGGGCACCCATTTCCCATATCTTTGAGAATTCCTTTATTTGTTTAACCACCATTGATGAGGCTTGTACATCACATTTTTTGCATGGAATTCATAACCTTCCAATTCTGTAGGCATGGCTCGGAATTCAATTGGGTAGTATAGGAAAGTATACGGCTGGTCTTCGGCAAGTCCTGCTTGGATCTGGCCTATCAATTCTTTCCGTTTTTCTTGATCCTTCTCTTGAAGCTGCTGGTCCATCAGTTTATCAAGGTCAGGGTTTGAGTATCCGTTAAAGTTCAGCCCATTTTCAATTTCCTTCGTATGGTAGATGCCGCTTGGATCGGGATCAGTCCCGAGTGACCAGCCCAGCACAATTGCGTCAAAGTTCCAGACTCCAGGGTCTAAATCAGCGACAAGTGAACTGAATTCAACAACTTTAGGCTTCGCTTCAATACCGACTTCCTTTAGCTGCTCCTGCAGCAGCACGACGATATCTTCCCTTGCTTTATTACCTTGGTTTGTCTTTATTTCGAATGAGAATTTTTTGCCGTCTTTTTCAAGAATTCCGTCACTACCTGGTTTCCAACCTGCTTCAGCAAGCATTTTCTTTGCCTTTTCAGGGTCATAATCAAAATGAGGAACATCTTCATTGTATGCCCAGCTTAGAGGACTTTCAGGAGTATGCGCCACTTCTCCATGTCCTTCCACAATTTCATTAATAATTGTCTCACGGTCAATCGCATGAGTGATTGCCTGACGTACTTCCTTGTCTTTGAACAAGTCATTTCTCAAATTACCGGCAAGGTAATTATATTGTAGGGCCAATCCTTCTTCGATTTTGATACCGATATTATCCTGGAAAGATTTAACCGTTTCAATATCGGACGGCGGAACGCCGGCCCAGAAATCAATATCACGGTTTTGAAGCTGCGTCAGCATGGCATTGGCGTCAGGTACAAACTTTAATGTAATTGTATCTAAATGCGGGCGGCCCTGATAATATTCTTCGAACGCTTCAACTTTTAAATATTCGCCGTCCTTCCATTCAACAAACTTGAATGGACCTGACCCGATCGGATTTTTTGTATTGAATTCATGCTCTCCGAGTTCACTGACAGGAACGTCTTTTAATATATGCTCAGGTAAAATTTTGAAACTCAGGCCGACAGTGTGGAACTGGGCGTCCACCCTTTTCATGTTGAACTTCACTGTCAAGTCATCGACTTTTTCAACGCTTTCCAAGGCTTCGAAATAAGACTTACTAATTCCGTCATAATCTTTATTGAGTGGAATATTGTATGTGAAAACTACATCATCGGCAGTCAAATCTTCTCCATCGTGGAATTTGATGCCTTCCCTCAATTTGACTGTATACGTTAGTCCATCCTCAGATTCATCGACACTTTCGGCGAGCTCATCTGTGTTGGGAGTGAAGTCTTCTTTATTGGAGCCGACAAGGCCCTCAAAAATCAAATCTTCAACATCTGCGCTTATTTGATCATCGGAGTACAGCGAGTTAAAAAGAGTAGGTGATCCGGAATACCCCATGATCAGATCGCCACCATCCACCGGTTCTGTATTCTCGGACACTTTATCATCGTCTTCTTGTTTTTTTCCGTCCGTAGCTGTTTTATCTCCGCCGCTGCACGCAGCTAAAAACAGCGAAAGGACGAGCATCATGCTCAGAAATAACCAAGCCGGTTTCCTCATTGTCATGCCCCCTCTAAAAATTTTTCGGAATTCAAATGAACTTAACGCCAATCTGTTCATGAATCACCCCTTTCAAGTATTTTCATCTATTTTCAACAGATAAGAAAGCTTAAAATCAAATATTTTCTCCAAATTATGATTTGTGTCTAGCTCTGACGTACAGGAGTACTAGTTCCACCAACGTACAGGATGTCTCGCTCTAAGGCGGCAACGCGCAGACCACGCTAGTGCCAGCGAAGTGACGGTCAAGGAAAGCTTCGGCAGTGTTACATCCACGAAGGAAAAGCGTCAGCTTTTTCGAGGATGTTGCACCCCAAGGCTGCCAGATGCCATCGGCTTAAGGACACAAGTCACAAGGAAGCTTACTCGGGATGAGTGTGCTCCATCGGCATAGTGGATTCAGGGAAGCTCATGTTTTCCCTCGTTGCAAAGCCCCATGAAGCAAATTCGGTGATGATTCTCACGAGTAATTGGGATCAGTAGCTTTGGTGGCTGAGGAACTCCCTCATCAAAATTCCCCTTGTTGCTTGTCCCCCAAGGCTAGGCTTTGCGCTTTTCCTTATTGATATAAGTGACAGGCGACATAGTGCTCTTTTTTCACCTCTTGAAAGTCAGGAGTGACTTTTCGGCAAATATCCATTGCTGCCGGACACCGGGTATGAAAAACGCAACCGGAAGGCGGATTGGCCGGACTCGGCACATCACCTTTCAAAACAATCCTTTCGCGCTGCTGTATGCCACGCTTTCTCGGAACAGGAACTGCCGAAAGCAAAGCAGTTGTATAAGGATGAAGAGGGTCTTCATATAAGTCTTTTTTTCTGGCAAATTCCATGACTTTTCCAAGATACATGACGGCGACCCGATCGCTTATATGGCGCACGACGCTTAAATCATGTGAAATGAAAATATAAGTAAGCCCAAATTCATCCTGTAAATCCTCCATTAAATTGATGATCTGGGCCTGAATAGATACATCCAATGCGGATACAGCCTCGTCAGCAATGATCAATTCAGGGTTAAGAGCCAAGGCGCGTGCTATTCCGATCCGCTGGCGCTGGCCTCCTGAGAACTCATGCGGATACCGGTTGATGAAGGAAGGGTTGAAGCCGACACGGTTCAATAGCTCCGCTATTTTTTCATCCCTGCCTTTTCGATCATACAATTTATGGGTAATTAAAGGTTCGTTTAATATCGACTTCAATGTCTTCCTTGGATTCATTGACGCGTAGGGATCCTGAAAAATCATTTGAATATTCTTTCGGACCGTGCGGCTAAGTTCACTTTCGGATAGACGCGAAATGTCCCGCCCTTTAAAAAGTACTTTGCCTTCCGTCGGTTCATATAAGCGGATGAATGTTCTTCCGGCCGTTGATTTTCCGCAGCCTGATTCTCCGACAATTCCAAGTGTCTCTCCTTTTTTTACATACAGGGAGATGCCGTCCACCGCCTTGATTTGTCCGGTAGTCCTTTGGAAAATGCCGGTTTTGATAGGGAAATGTTTGGCCATATTGACAGCTTCAAGCATATAATCAGTTTGATTAATAAGCGCCCTTTTCTGTGCTTCTAAGGTTGTGGTCATGCTTTACCCTCTCCTTTGTCATACAAAAAGCACCTTACTGACCGTGACTTTCCGACTGCCAACAAACTTGGAACCTCTTGCAGGCAGCGGTCAAATGCATGAGGACAGCGGGAGGCAAAGCGGCACCCTTTTGGATAATGCTCAGGAGAGGGGACAGTGCCTTCGATAGGTATAAGCCTTTCGGCATCGGCATCAATGGATGGTATTGAATCCATAAGACCCACTGTATAAGGATGCAAGGGTTCGTTAAACAAGTCATCAACAGAAGCTTCTTCCACAACTTGTCCACAGTACATGACAAGAACCCTATCTGCAATTTCGGAAACGACCCCAAGATCATGGGTGATTAATAATATGGAGGTATTAAACTGCTTGCTCAAATCTTTCATCAAATCAAGAATTTGAGCCTGGATTGTTACATCCAGTGCAGTTGTCGGCTCATCGGCAATAAGCAGCTTCGGATTACAGCTCATGGCAATAGCAATCATGACGCGTTGCCGCATTCCGCCCGATAGCCTGTGAGGATATTCATTGAGCATTTCTTCGGCACGGGAAAAGCCAACCATTTTTAACAGATCGATAGCTTTTTTGTCAGCTTCCCTTTTTGAAAGTTTCTTATGGTAGATTAAAACCTCCGAAATTTGCTCGCCGATTGTCAAAACGGGGTTCAAAGAGGTCATCGGTTCCTGGAATATCATAGATATATCATTTCCGCGGATATGATACATCTCCTCTTCTGGAAGCGCTGCCAAGTCGGCTCCGTCAAAGAGAATTTGCCCCTCAACGATTTCCCCTG
Organism: Siminovitchia acidinfaciens; assembly: GCF_003605385.1. Classification (GTDB taxonomy): domain Bacteria; phylum Bacillota; class Bacilli; order Bacillales; family Bacillaceae_C; genus Siminovitchia; species Siminovitchia acidinfaciens. The sequence continues at coordinate 826,128 of NZ_QYTV02000001.1, forward strand.
GAGGACTTGGTACAAGTCTCATGATGGAGAGGGATGTGATGCTTTTTCCCGAACCGGATTCACCGACAAGTGCAACGGTTTCTCCCTTATTAATTTTAATGTCGACACCATCCACTGCGGGAATCACTTTTTTATTTGAAAAGAAATGAGTTTTTAGATTTTTTACATCCAGCAATGCAGTCAATTTCAGGCCACCATCCTTTGCTGTAAAAATATTTGCGGTATTCAGGTAATTGTAACTGCAAACTAGTCTACTTTATGTAAGTTAACTATAACTATATCAATTTTTCAATTGAAAAAACATGAGTAATATGGTCTATTCCTAGGACTGTAGATGGAGGCCGTGGGATATAAGTAGTGTTCACTCATATTAGAGTATGCTATTTTAAACAAAAAAATGATATTTTTAATAAAACTCTATCCTATCTTATACATAAAACGTCAACAGAAAAAAGACCTCGAAAAACATGAGGTCCTCTACTAGATACTTCTTCTGTTTAAGATAAATTGGACTAAAAACAAAATAACCGCAGTAAGTAAAAGAATATGTATGATTCCTCCTGCTAAATTGGTGATGGCTCCGATTAACCATAACACCAGTAAAACACCCATAATCATCCAAATCATGTCAATCCCTCCGCATTGTAAATACCCCAAAAGATGTAAAGTTAAACATAAATGTCCATTAAAAATGCTATAATTTCATAAAAAAGAAGAGGGATGTCTGAAAATGGAGTGGATGGTAAAAACGTTTGATGAATTGACAACAGGCGAGTTATACAGCATATTGCAGGAGCGTGTGGATGTTTTTGTCGTGGAACAAAAATGTATATACAGGGAGCTTGATGGCTTTGATCAAGCATCGTACCATTTGTATGCAAGCAATCAAAATGAGATTATCGCATATGCTCGGATATTATTTCCTGGTACGGCCTACAAAGAGTTGTCAGTTGGAAGGGTGTTGGTGAAGGAACCGTATAGGGGGAATGGATTGGCAACTGAATTGGTGACTAGAGCACTCGATTTTATTCGTACAGAACTAAAGGAGAAAGTTGTAAAGCTACAGGCTCAGGAATATTTACTCCCATTTTACGCTTCATTCGGATTTACAGCGGTTTCGGAAGTGTATTTGGACGAAGGTATCCCTCATGCCGATATGATATTGGAAGTGAAATAGACCGCCTCCAAAAGAAGGCGGACTAAAAAATATTTTATGATTATAGGTTTATGTTGGCCAAATAACAGGTTGCCAATCAGATTCGTGCCCGAATTCCTGCTACATGTGCTCTCAGGGTAACAAATAAGCTAGTTTCGTTACCGTACTCGTGTCATTGATGCTTCCTCGGTAACGAATGAGCCAGTTGCATGCCAATATACCTGCCAAGACACCTTTTAAGAGGTACCATAAGTAAAAAACCAGACGGAAAAACATAATGTTTTCCGTCTGGTTTTTTTGGGGAGGTTTTTAACAGGTCCTTCTAGTTATCCAGCTTTATTTCTACCTGTCACCAAGTTGACGATGAAGATAATGACAGCTGCAACAAGCAAAATATGAATGAGTGCACCGCCGACTTTAGCAACAAGGCCAAGTATCCAAAGCACAAGTAATATTCCAATGATTGTCCAGAGCATTCAATTCACTTCCTTTCAATAAGATACTTGCTTGTTTTATATTTACCCGACGAAAGGCCATTCAAACAAATCTGTTGATGGTAAATGAAGTTTGCTTCTTGAGGTTTTGTAAAAATGATACGGGGAAAGTAGTTGGTATCTAAGTTGTTCACTAAGGGGGCAAAGTATGAGGAATAAAAATAGATGGTTGTTCAGTATTGTGGCCCTTTTTTTATGTGTGCTTTTTTCAATCATCTATTATGAAACGACGAAGCCCTTACCAGAAGGAATTCCGTATGAAGGAAAGGTTCATCATGTGTCGGCGGAATCGATTACCTTTTTATATGACTTAACATATAAAAGTGGAGAGCGCCAAAAAACTGACCAGCATATGTTCAAAGCTGTTTTTGAAGCGATTGATGAAGCGGAGGAGTTCGTTGTCATGGATTTCTTCTTATATAACGATTATTACGATCAAGACCAGAAATTTCCTCCGTTGAGTTCCACCTTGACGAAAAAATTGATTGCCAAGAAAAAAGAAAATCCTGATATTAAGATTGTTCTTATAACAGATGAAATCAATACATCATATGGCTCTCATAAAAACTGGCAATTTGAAATGCTGAAGAAGAATGGGATTGATGTACTGATCACTGATGTGGATCCGCTTAGGGACTCGAATCCTCTGTACTCAGCTGTTTGGAGAATGTTTTTCCAGTGGCTGGGCCAAAAAGGAAATGGAACAATTCCTAATGCCATGGCTGATACTGCACCAAAAATGACAGCCAGATCTTATTTGAAGATGTTAAATATCAAAGCTAATCATCGGAAGACTGTGGCGACTGATAAAACTTCTCTCGTCTTATCGGGAAATCCTCACGACGCCAGTGCTCTTCACTCGAATATCGGATTCCAGATTGACGGGCCGTTTGTCAAGAATTTGCTTGAGTCCGAACAGGCTGCGGTCAATCTTGCAGGGGGAGAAAAGCTTCCAGTGTACCATGGCAATGAAAATTCATCGGGAGATCATAAGGTACAACTTATAACGGAAGGGAAGGTGCTTGACAAAACCCTCACTTCCATCAAGTCGGCCGAAAAGGGAGACGAACTATGGCTTTCCATGTTTTACCTTGCCGAACGAAAAATCATTGATGCTCTGCTTGATGCTGACGGCCGCGGGGTAAAAGTTAGAATCATCATGGATCCCAACGAAAATGCTTTTGGGTCGAAGAAAACCGGACTCCCAAATAAGCCTGTTGCTCTGGAACTTGAGGAAAAAACAGAAGGAAGAATAAAAATCCGCTGGTATAATACTGGACAGGAACAGTATCATTCAAAACTACTCTACATTAAGAAAAAGAATAAGGTCCTTATTACAGGCGGTTCGACCAACTACACTGCAAGAAATTTGGATAATTACAATTTGGAAACGAATGTGTATATAGAAGCGCCTTTAAATTCTCCACTTGTTATAGATTTGGACAACTTTTTTCAAAGGCAATGGAGAAACGAAGGTGGGCAATTTACTGTCGATGTAAAAGAAAGCTTAAGTCCGTTGACCTTCGGACAGCAGGTAGTTTATTTTTTACAAAAAGTATTCAGCTTCACTACGTTTTAAACATAGAACACTTCATTTTTATGAGGTGTTTTTTTCGAATAAAACCAGAGGATTAAACAACAATAAGAGCAGACAGATGGAGGTGAAAAGACGATGCAACTGGCAGCCCATGAATTTCGTGATCTTAGTGAATTGATCGCCAGCTGTTATAATACGGTTACCTGTATGGGGTCGTTTATCAATCAGGCGCAGGATCCTGAGCTAAAATCGATGCTGGAAAGGCATTATCCCAAGCATATTGCGGACTATAATTTGAAGGTGGATTTTGTACAGAGTGTCTCGACACCGGACATAACGAAGTTCCAGCCGGATGACTTAACAAAGAAGCTTGACAATTATACGGCCCCGCCACAAATAGTCAGTGCATCAGCCCCAAGAACTGATGCGACAACCCACACTGACCGTGAAATTGCTTTGGCCTATCTGCTTAACCAAAAGGCGGCGGCAAAAAATTATGCGTCAGCCGTACTGGAATGCGCCAATCCGGAGCTAAGGACATTTCTTGAAAATGCCTTTCTAAACAGCAGTAGGCATTCTTACGAGGTTTGGCAGTATATGGCTCAAAAGGGGTATTATCCACTTTCCCCTGCACCACAGCAAGATATTCAAATGGTAAGCAGCATGTATCAAATTGTCCCGCAGCCTCCATTATTTGGGGGACAACAGGCTAATCCACAATCTTTTTTACAGTAATTGGTTAAGACAGTCCATAAAGCGGACTGTCTTCTTTTACATTTTGTCATATGACTTACGGTAAAAAGTGGGGCGGAATCATAACTCTGAACTATTGCACCCCGTCAAATTATTGTGCCAGTACCACGTTCCTTTGTCGCATGCGGTGGTCATTCGCTTCTCCGATAGTCCGTATTCTTAAGAATAGACATAATTTGTTCCTTTTTAAATCACGCATCATTCAGTATAATGTTAAGATGGTTAGAGTGTTATTTTTTGATTAAAGAGGAGAAATTTGAATGACCTCACAGAAAAAGCAAATCCCTAAAATTGATTACGGAATAATTCTCACTTTGATGTTGATGATGATAGCAAGCCTTATCATTATCTTTAGCGCCCAAACAACAGGGCAATATAAAACAAACTTCGTCCTGCAGCAGGTCATGTGGTATACGATTGGCTCGGTTGTCGCAGCTTTTGTTATGCAACTTGATTCTGAACAAATGAGAAAAATTTCTTGGTATCTATATGGTGCTGGCCTTGTCATGCTTATTATTCTATTTCTTTCACCAGATAATATTGCATTTACAAGAAGAGTGAACGGGGCACAAAGCTGGTTCTTCATACCCGGAGCGGGAGCCATTCAGCCTTCAGAATTCATGAAGGTATTTACCATCTTGGTACTGGCGAGACTTGCTACTGATCACCATGTGAAATTCATCCATAAAACAACAAAAACAGATTTTTGGTTACTGATGAAGCTGGGATTGACAACAGCAGTTCCGGTAGCATTCATTTTAAAACAGCCTGACCTTGGAACGTCACTCGTCTTTTTAGCGATATTCCTGGGCGTGGTCCTGGTTTCCGGGGTCACTTGGAAACTGCTTGTTCCGATATTTGCAAGTGTTTCCCTGCTTGGAGGAACGGTTCTCTATATTGCGATTAAAATGCCGCAGTATTTAAAGTTCCTTGGTGTTAAGCAATATCAATTCAAACGGATCTATTCCTGGCTTGACCCATATACATATCAATCAAACGAAGGCTTCCAGCTTGTGAAGTCCCTCCTTGCGATTGGCTCAGGAATGACGAGTGGGAAAGGGTTCGGCAACAGGGAAGTGTACATGCCGGAGAGCCATTCGGACTTTATTTTCAGTACCCTTGGGGAAGAGTTTGGTTTTATCGGTGGAAGTATCGTTATAAGTCTCTTTTTCCTGCTGATTTATCAGATTACGAGAGTGGGTCTGGACACTAAGAATCCATTTTATTCCTATATTTGTGTCGGTGTCATTTCGATGATCGCATTTCACGTGTTCCAAAATATCGGCATGACCATCGGTCTTTTACCGATTACCGGAATTCCGCTTCCTTTTATCAGCTACGGAGGAAGCTCGCTCCTCTCTAATATGTTGGCTATCGGGATAATCATGTCTGTACGGTACCATTATAGAAAATATATGTTTTCATCTAATGACGAGTAAAGTCGCCCCTGTTAAGGGGCGACTTTTTTTTGATGCACTAACAAATTAAAATTCACTTTCGCATCGATATATGTCAATATAATGCAGAAGTGGTTCAAAACAAATAAAATAAACCTTTTAGAAGAGAAAGAATAGATATCCAATTGAAAAATTCTTTGCCTAGCTTCGACAGACAGGAAGTCGCGTCCTGAGCCTGCCAATGCACAAGCCGTGGTGCTTTAAGGCGGCCACCGCTTGTCGCCCCTAAACTGCCGGCTTCCGCATTTCTGAACAGTCTGTACGTGGATGGACAGGCGTTTGTGTTTTTCTTTATGGCATGCTTCTTGCATTGAATATTATAAAAATATAGAAAAAATAAAAAAGAAAAAAAGGGGGAAATGACATGGCGCGTTTGCAAGCTGTGCTTGGCAACGATAATATACGCCCGCTGTCAATGCAGCAGCGTTCTGTAGGTTTTTTTGGCATTTTTTCAATTTGGGTAGCGGCTAACTTTGTTATTACAACAATTTTAACAGGGATGCTTTTCTTGCCGGATATTTCGTTTTTTGATGCATTAAAAGTGATTTTCCTAGGGTCCGCAATTGGCGCTATTCCAATTGCGCTCATGGGAAGGATTGGAACGACGACAGGGCTTCCGACGATGGTAATCACCCGGGCCGCCTTTGGACAGAAAGGCGCTTTGCTTCCAGCAGCAGCTAATACAATCATACTTGTTGGCTGGAGCTGGATTCAGGCTTATATGGCAGGTTTAAGTTTCGATTACGCATTTAACTATTTGACGGGGTACAGCAATGTTAATTTGTTTACGATTTTAACCCAGGGTCTTGTTGTTTTTATTACGATTTACGGAATTCGCGGTATCGATACAGCCCAACGGTTTATTTCAACCGCGATGTTAACTTTGTCATTCATGGTTTTTTATAAATTGTTCACCGCATATGATGTTCATTCTCTAATCCAATTGCAATTATCTAAAAATCCTGAAATAACATTTATTATCGCTTTCGACATCGTTATTGCAACCGCTTTTTCTTGGATGTCATCGGTTTGCGACTATAACCGGAGTGCCAAGTCGGAAACGGGCGGAATGATTGCCACTTATTTGGGATATGTACTGGCATCGATGGTAGCATTCGGTCTTGGAGCAGCTGTCGGCGGCTTCAGTCTGGCGCTTGGAATGGAGCAGACATATGATCCTGTTGTTTTGCTTGCAGCCCATGGATTTGGTTTGATTGCGGCAATTGTTGTTTTTCTTTCGGTCGTATCGACAAATGCGATGGCGTTGTACAGTGCGAATATGTCGTTTTTGAATGTATTCCCGAAAGCTTCTTTTTGGAAAACAGCACTCGTATTAGGTGTCATTACAATTTCAGGGGCATTGTTGAAGGAAAGGCTGATGACGCATTTCTTTGACTTCGTACTTTTTATCGCAACTTTATATATACCGATTTTTGCTATTGTCCTGGCGGATTTCTACCTTGTAAAAAAGAGGCGCTATGATGAAGAAGATATCGCCCTTGATAAGAAAGGTTTGTACCGCTATGTAAAAGGTGTTCATCCGGCTGCATATATTGCCTATGTGTTAAGTGCTGCTTTTGCGCTTTTCTTCACATATGTCAGCCCGCTGTCTATTGGGTCTACCGTGTTGACGTTCTTTGTAGCAGGAATTCTTTATACTGTTCTTGCAAAAATGATGCGCTCTAGTGCAGTAGAAAATGTGGAAGGTGAAAAAATAGCATGACAAAGTGGAAATTGGCTGTTGTGCAAGATGATTTTAACGGCGAAGGCAATTTGGAATTAATGGAATCACACATAACGGCCTGTATGCAAAAGGAACCGGAAACAAAGCTTATTTTGTTCCCGGAAGCCGCGGCTGCCGGATATATCTTTTCAGAAGAGCATGTAAGGAGTAAAGCCGAGCCGGCGGATGGAAATGCTTTTAGCTTCCTGTCCGTGTTGGCAAAAAAATATAAACTGTATATAGGTTACGGTTTTATTGAAAAGAAGGACGACAAGATATTTAATTCTATGAATTTGATTAGTCCTCAGGGTGAGCTTTTGGACACCTATCAGAAAATACATTTGACGCCTCTGGAAAAACATTTATTTTCGGCAGGCGATAGACTTGTCACTGTAAAAACTGAGCTGGGAACAATCGGTATGATGATCTGCTGGGATATGGCATTTCCGGAGCTGGCTCGCCTGCTGGAAAAACAAGGAGCAGATGTGATTCTAGCACCAAGTGCATGGGAAAGTCCGTATGAGGCTCCGTATCATCGTATGGCATCTGCTAGGGCGATGGATAATACGGTCTATTTGGCGACTTGCAATTATACCGGCGGGAAAGGAGATATCCAATTTTTTGGAAGATCCGCCATTTTTGGACCGGATGGAGAAGTGATTAGCTCACAAACCGGGGATGTTACAGCAGAAATAGATATAGAAAAACGGCAAGAGCTTAAAGAAAATTTTTATTCGATGCGTTCAGATGAACGAAGAGATTTATATAAGATTCAATGGAGGAAAGAGAGCTGTGGAATTTAAAAGAATAGTAGATTTGACCTTGCCATTGGACAATAACATTCCGATTTTTCCGGGTGATCCGGAACCGAATGTGCGTCCTGCTACGACTATAGAAAAGCATGGTTATAATACTTCACACTTAGATATAGGCTCACATACGGGAACCCATGTGGATGCCCCTTTCCATTTTAGGAAAGAGGGAAAAACGATTGATCGGCTTCCGTTGGAGAGTTTTATAGGAGAAGGTGTGTTGATTCCTGCGACTAATAAAAAAAGCGGAGAGGCAATCACGGTTGAAGATGCAGCCCCGTATTTCGATAAGCTGGGTCCAGGAAAAGTCGTTTTATTCCATACAGGCTGGACTAAGTATTTGGAGGAAGAGGAATACTTCAACCACCCTTACGTGGATATTGAGGTCATTGTCAAAATGCTTGAACTTGGTGTCCGAACGTTTTTTATAGATGCGTTGAATATTGACCCGCCTAACGGAGAGCAGTTTCCTGCGCATGAAGCCATTACTGTTGTTAATGGAATCATCGGAGAAAATTTTACTAACTTTGATCAAATCACCTTTAACAAACCGCTGATTATCGCACTTCCTTTAAAAGTTGCAAACGGGGATGGCTCGCCTGTAAGGGCTGTTGCGATGGAAATATAAATATACATCGGGAGGGTTTTAATAATGCCAAAGTACAAACCGAAAGATTCATCACAATCTCCCCGCTTTGTAGGGAACAGGACTTTCATGAGGTTGGAACAGGTCAGAACGACTGATGATATAGATTTTGCCGTTCTCGGCGTACCTTTTGATACAGCAGCATCCAACCGGACCGGGCAGCGTTTGGGTCCTCAGCATATCCGTGATTTTTCCGTATTGCTCCGTCCGTACAATCCGGATATGGACATCGACATATTTGAATATTGCTCAGGGGTTGACTACGGGGATATCAACGTCATCCCGGGAAATGCACTCCGGACATATGACAGCATAGTTGAAGGCTTGACGCCGCTTCTCGAGAAAAACGTCATCCCTGTCATCATGGGAGGGGACCACTCTATCACATTGGGGAATTTGCGCGCCTTCCATAAGAAATACGGAAAGATTGCACTTGTTCATTTCGATTCACATGGCGATACATGGGAGCATTACTACGGAGAGAAATATATGCACGGCACCCCGTTCAGGCGGGCAGCTGAAGAAGGGCTGCTGGATATGGAGCATTCAATCCAGGTTGGCATGAGAGGTCCGCTTTACGGACCGGGAGACATTGAAGATGCAAGGGATCTTGGATTCGAGGTAATTACGATGAAGGAAATTCGCCAAATCGGTTTTGACGAAGTCATGAGAAGAATTCATGACCGCGTAAAAGATCGCCCGGTGTTTGTCACATACGACATCGACTTTGTTGATCCGGCGTTCGCACCGGGGACAGGAACGCCTGAGGTCGGAGGGCCGACAAGCTATGAGGCGTTGGAATACGTCCGCGGGTTGGACGGACTGGACGTTGTCGGTTTTGACCTAGTGGAAGTGCTCCCAGCTTATGATGCCAACGAAATTACGGCCGTGCTGGCTTCGGCAGTTATCTATGAAATGATTACACTGGTTGCGCTGAAAAAAAGACGGCAAATGGAGGAAAGAAAAAGGCTGTTATTACAATTTGAGGCAATTAAAGATGTATAGCAACGAATGATTAAAGTAAGTCTTCGCTGAAGTTATCAATCTGGCAATAAAGGTTGGAAGTTTTTCAGGGAATTAAGAAGATTAATATGGTACTTGGTAAATAAAAACTCAACAATGCTGATGCATTGTTGAGTTTTATTCTATATCCGATTTTGTCCATAATGATTCGATCACATCGCTGAATGATTTAAGTACATCCTTCTCTTCATTTTTCTTTAAATAAATAAGAGAAGTTTTAAGGCCTATCTTTTGATCCGTCAATTCAATAGGTATGAGTTCGCCACTTTGGATCTCTCTTTTTATTAGGTTGCTGGAAAGCAAACCATAGCCAGTACCGTTTAATACAGCCCGCTTAATAGCCTCTTCACTACCGATTTCTATAACTTTTCTGGGTGAAAAATTGGCATGCTGCATATATTGATTAATCATTGATTGAAGGATAATCCCGACTCTATACCTAATAAAGGGAAATGTATTTAATATGTGATTAATTCGTTCTGAATCAAATATATCTTTCGAGATAACGAGCAAAAGCTCTTCTTCATCCAGGATGATGTTGTTTATACCGCTTTTCGAAACTTCTCCGGCAACGACGCCCAAATCGTAAGTATTGTTTTCAACACCTTTTAACACTTCGTCACTATTGCATGACGTTAAATTAATATGAACATCAGGAAAGGTCTTTAAAAATTCCGAAATGACCATAGGGAAATAGTTGGTGCAATAAAATTCAGGAGCCGCAACTTTAAGGTAGCCATGTGGTTTTTCAAGCTCCAAAAATGCAGCTTCCATTTCGTCAACGATATGAAAAAGTTCATCAGTGTATTTTTTCAACAGTTTGCCTGCGGGAGTCAAATGGTTTTTTCTGCCAACTCGAAAGAACAATAATTGATTCAGTTCCCTTTCTAGCGACTGAATTTGTGCCGTAACCGTCGGCTGTGTAAAATTCAGTTTTTCTGCCGCTTTTGTAAAGTTCAGGCACTCTGCCACAACTTGGAACGTTTTTAAGTTCCTTAATTCCATCGATCCCACTCCTGTATTCGTCTCTTTATATCATTTTATCATATTTGCCAAGATTCACATGCTGAAGTATCGAAAGATACTATGCATACGATAGATTTTATCAATTTCTCAACGAGAAATTCCTATGCTAATTTTAAAAAGAAGGGGGTCATCGGGTGATTGTTTGTACAACTGCTGATATATCCAAAGAATTGCAAAATAGGGTGATGGAAGAAACGGGGTGTAAAGTTGTTCGAAAAAAGCTCCCGATGCTCGAATCCACTGAAAAATATGAAGCGCAATATCTTTTAACGTACGGAAATTTTGATGATGAGATTAATCCTGAAGAACTGAAACAGCTTCCTAACTTAAAATGGATTCATGTGTTGAGCAGCGGAACAGAACAACTGCCGAAAAGTGTGATCAAGGACAAGGATATTCTTGTTACCTCTTCCAAAGGAATTCATGCTATTCCGATTAGCGAATATGTCCTCTATGCGATTTTGCATTTTGCAAAAAGAAATACAGAGTTTCGTAAACTGCAAGATGAAATGAATTGGTCATACACTATGGGCATGTTCGAAATTCATGGCAAAACTTTAGGCGTTCTTGGAACCGGTTCAATTGGAAGCGGTATCGCCAAAAAGGCGAAAGCATTTGGCATGAATGTCATTGGTGTGAATCGCAGCGGACGCCGACCTGCAGAGTTTGATCGAATTTATAAAATAGAACAATTAAAAGAAGCGGTTCCGCAATGTGATTATATATGCTGTGTACTTCCATCCACGGAGGAAACAACTAACTTAATAGACAAAGAAATCATTGGCTTAATGAAAGATCAAGTGATTTTTATAAATGTGGGCAGAGGAGACATAGTCATTGAAGAGGATTTAGTAAAAGCACTGAAAACGGGAAAAATCGGTGGTGCAGCCTTAGACGTATTTAATAATGAGCCGCTTGAGGCAGCGCACCCTTTTTGGTCAATGGAAAACGTACTGGTTACCCCGCATGCTTCTGCCAGGACGGATATGTATATGAATCGGGCAATCAAATTATTCCTTGAAAATTATCAACATTTTCAAATGAAAAAATTTGATGACATGATAAACAAAGTCACTTTATAGATAGGTTAAATCAGAAGAAAAGAGGAAAAGACATGGTTAAATATAAACAAGATCCTACATTTTCACAACCGCGTTTCAGCGGAATCAGTACCTATATGAGACTGCCTCACGTTAAAACATTGGATGATGTGGATGTAGCAGTCGTTGGTGTTCCATTTGACACGGGACAAACATTCCGGACAGGAGCAAGGCTTGGGCCGCAGGCGATCCGTAATTTCTCATCTCTCGTACGCTGTGCCTCCGATTATCATAAAATAAACATATTTGACTATATTTCAGCAGTGGATTACGGTGATGTTCCTGTTGTTCCAGGATTTATCCAGGAAACATATAAGAATATGGTTGATGTTCTTGCACCGATGTATCAAAAAGGAATCGTACCTATTGTCATGGGTGGGGACCATTCGATTACACTCGGTGAACTGCGGGCGGCAGCTCAAACTTACGGGCCTGTTTCACTGCTTCATTTTGATGCCCATACTGATACGGTTGATAGCTATTTTGGACAAAAATATACCCATGGCACTCCTTTTAGGCGGGCAGTGGAGGAAGGGTTAATTGATCCAACTCGTTCCATTCAAGTAGGGATGCGAGGGCCTGTCAATAGCCTGGATGAATATGATGAATCAAGAGAATTAGGATTTGAAGTGATCACAACAGATGAATTGGTGGAAATGGGGATACCTTCACTTATTTCAGCAATAAAAAATAGAGTCCAGGGCCAACGCGTATTTCTTTCTTTTGACGTGGACTTCATTGACCCGGCTTTTGCTCCAGGAACAGGAACGCCTGAGGTTAATGGTGTTTATCCGCGGGAAGCGTTTCAAATTTTGCGGCAATTGACGGATATTTCATTTATCGGGTTTGATGTGGTGGAAGTCCTTCCTGCCTATGATCATGGCGAGATTACATCTGCACTGGCAGCGAATGTCATGTTTGAAATGATGTGTTTGGCCGCATTGAATAAAAAAGCAGCAGTAACGAATATGTAGTTGAAAGGCCCGGCACGAAGCCGGGCTTCTCCAAACGATAGAAGCGGGCTATTTATTCGATAAGAAACAGCGATTTTTAATCGGCCAGAAGCGATGCTATATTTTATAAAAACTCTATTGAAAACGATTACTTTTAAAGGTGAAAAGGGGGATTATTATGGGAGCAATTGATATAGTCATTATTATTCTTTATTTTGCAGTGATTGCTGGAGTTGGGATTTATGGAGCGAGACGGGCCACGAACGCAGAGGAGTATATGGTGGCTGGCAGAAATTTGAACTTTTTCATGTATCTCGGCTGTTTGGCCGCTGTCATACTTGGCGGGGCCTCGACAATGGGGACAGCCAGACTGGGTTATGAATTCGGAATTTCGGGAATTTGGATGGTTGTTGCGATTGGTACGGGTGTAGTCATTCTGGGATTATTTTTAACAAAGAAAATATCCCAATTCAAAGTGCTGACAATCAGCGAAATGCTCGAAAAGCGCTATAGTAAAGAGACAAGACTGGTTAGTGCAATCGTTGCTGCTATTTATACATTGATGTTGACGGTCGTTCAAATGATCGGTATCGGTTCATTGCTGAATGTATGGCTAGGGTGGAACTTGGCACTTTGCATAATCATCGGCGGAGGGATTGTCTTTTTATATACGACACTTGGAGGAATGTGGTCCGTCACGATGACGGATATTGTCCAGTTTGTCGTGATGACTGTGGGGGTTTTCTTTCTCATGCTTCCGCTTAGTCTTTCCAAGGTTGGTGGCTTTAGCGCTTTAAATACTAACCTGCCTTCCGGATATTTTGATATGGGCAATATCGGCGGAGACCGTATCTTTCAATATTTTATCCTGTTTACACTTGGACTGATGGTTGGTCAGGACATTTGGCAGCGGCTGTTCACCGCAAAAACACCAAAAGTATCTAAATACGGTACAGTGGCGGCTGGACTCTACGCCTATGCCTACGCAATTGTATTGGCCATCATCGGGATGTGTGCTTTTGTTATGCTGCCAAATATCGAAGATACTCAAAACGTTTTTGCCGAGATGGCTATGATCTCCTTGCCTCCAGGTATCTTGGGTCTCGTTTTGGCGAGTGTTGCAGCCGCAATCATGTCAACAGCATCCGGAACAATCATTGCCTGTTCGACTCTCATATCTAACGATGTTGTCAGGCGATTCTTCAAACCGGATATAAGTGATAAAAACTTCATCCGGATTTCCCGCTTGACAACTGTAGGAATTGGAATATTTTCGATCATATGTGCCATTTGGATTCAAGATATACTAGTGGCTTTAGATGTGGCATATGCAGTGTTGTCAGGTGCCTTATTCTTCCCGGTCATTTTCGGACTGTTTACGAAGAAAGTCAATGCCCGAGCTGCTTTTTACTCTATCATTTTAAGTGCAGCTGTAATCCTTGCTGGATTGGGAATTCAGGGAATTACTGCAACTGAACCAATCGTTTACGGTTTGGTTGTGAGCCTAATTTCAATAATACTGCTGTCTCTTTATCCGACTAAAAAAGATAAAGGTGAAATGGATGTAAAGGTTGGGTAGTTTTTCGAGGTGTACAATTTTGATGAAAATTGTGCAATTCCGGACGGAACCCAATTAAAAAAGTAATTGGGAAATCTATAAAAGTGAAATCGTGCAATTAACAATCTATTGTGGGCAATTCCTTCCTCGAATCGTGCAATTATTGACTTGGTTCGTGCAATCCCGGGTTACATTCGTGCAATCCAACCTAAAGTTTTACAATAATGGGCTTAAACGTAAAAAAGCAGATCATCAAGGTCTGCTTTTTTTCTATGAAGGATTTTTAAGAAATATATAGAAGCCTATGTTAAGCCACCATTAAGGAGTTGTGAACATGATTGTAAAAAAGAAAACCGTTCCAATCTTAATCCGGAAGCTTGAGGCCCTAAATCGAAGGCTTTCAAAGACGGATTTGCGAAAACTTGCTGTTTTGGAGGATTTGAATAGGAGGAAGGCTGGACCATAGAGGCGAGCATTCAATCGATTATCACTTAAGTTTTCTGGAAGACAATCGATATCATATACTCCATGACTTAAGACTGCTGAATCATTTCGGGTCAAATTATTTCCAACTTGACAATGTTATATTATCTTCTCCTTTTATTACTTTGATTGACGTGAAGAATTATAAGGGCGTAATCCAATTTGACAATCAGTATCATCAACTTATACAAGTTACAGACGGGAAAAAAAGATCGCTGGAAGATCCTATTCCACAAATAAGGAGGCAGAAACTGCAATTAAAGAAATGGCTGAAAGCCCATTATTTCCCCGATGTTCCCATCGAGCCTCTCATTGTGATCAGCAATCAATCCACTATTATAGAGACAACAGGTAATTCCTCACATTTCAAATATATCACCCACAGCATCAATCTTCCGTTTCAAATAAAATCCTTTGAGGATAAATATCCAATAGATGTAATTACACCTAAAGATTTAGTCAGGCTGGGAAATTTGTTAAAGAAAAAAGATACTCCACTTAACTACAATGTACTCGAGTATTTTGGCATCCATCCAAATGAATTGATTAGAGGCGTACATTGTCCAAAATGTTTTGCCATACCTATGCAACGGGGACACGGAAAATGGTTATGCCGTGTTTGTAGGTTTGCCTCTGCAGATGCTCATATTTATTCGATTCAGATTATAAATTACTTTTGGGCAATGTGCTTACAAACGAAATTCTTCGCGAATTTCTTCTCCTTGACAATGCCCGGACAATTGCGACCAATATTTTAAAATCAATGAATCTTCGTCATACGGGGAAGACGAAAGACAGAGTATATTTTCTTTGAAAAAGCAATCGTGCGATCCTGGGTTAAACTTGTGCAATTATCAGCTTAGTTCGTGCAATCTCGGGTTACATTCGTGCAATCCCAACATAGATTCGTGCAATCCCGGCAGAGATTCACGCAATTCAGCCTAAAAATTTACAATTACTAGGCTGAAACGTTAAAAAGCAGACCGGTCAGGGCCTGCTTTTTCAACTTTCACTGAACTCCGCCTCCATACGGGAATTGATTGGAATACCCGGCGTGTTGCTTGTATGATTGCTGGATTTTCTGCTCACTTTCAGCCTCCATTTTATACCAGCCGCTTTTGAACATGTGTTCAAACAGGCTCCGCTGTGCATGCTGCGTTTCATTGAAAATGGTAAGCAGATCATCATAAAGATGCTGGTGGCTTGCTTCATGAAGTGCAACCGCGTAGCTGCTTGTCATGTACTTTTCCGTTGCAAGCATGTCATTGATGAAATCGCGGTCGTTCATCTGCGGCGTCTTTGGTACTTGCGTGGACGGGTTTTTGATTTGCCCTGGTTGATTTTGGTTGTTCATGGAAAAGAGAATCTCCTTTCAAAGTTAAAGAAAGTATAAAATTTTACCGAATTATCGCTTTAAATAAAGGGTACGTAATGTCGAGCTCCGACGGCCAGGCGCCATCGGCTCGAGGTCACAAGCTGCAAGGAAGCCTATTCAGGATGAATGTGCTCCTGCGCTATAGCTTATTCGAGGAAGCCTTGTTGAGCTCGTCGCAAAGCCGCGTGAAGCATATTCAGAGATGTTTCTCACGATGTAATTAAGTAAGCAGCTTTGCTGTGGTGACTGAAAAGCTCCCTCATCAAAATTCATCTTGTGCTTGTCGCTCTAAGGCTGCGCGCCTTCCGCTTTTCTTCTATCACATGATTTGGTTGTTCTGCTGTTTTTCCTGTAAATGGGCAAGCAACATCTCATAATGGCGCTGATGCATTTGTCCGCACTTTTCAATTTCCATTTTAACTTCCTGGTCTTGACACTGCCCTGCAAAAAAATGAGCTTTTTTCATTGCCAGCAGGTTCCACGCCATCATATCATTTATATAAGAGAGGTCTTTTGTTGTAATGACGTGCGGTGGTTGCTGCATGCCCGGCTGTTGCTGATTTGGCGTTTGTTGCGGGTTCATTTGCTGGTTTTGCATGTCCTTCCCTCCTTGAACTTTACAAAAATAGCTTGTGTGCCCGCAGGAATTTTATTCATATAAATACTGATGCTAAACAAAAAAAGTGAAAAATGATATGATGTTAGTAAGCGGTTACATCAAGGGGGAGCATAATGTCATGGAAAATGTAATGCGCAATTTCTTTTTGTTCTTATCAAAAAATAAATTCCTTACTAGGTCGGCAAAAAGATACGGCCTCCGGTTCGGAGCTGCAAAATTTGTTGCAGGCGAAACAATCGAGGAAGCGGTTGCGGTCATTAAAGATTTAAATAATAGAGGATTGAAAGTGACAATTGATTACCTGGGAGAATTTGTTGACAACAAAAAGGAAGCGGATCATATGGCAGACAATTGCATCACGGCAATCGAAGCGATTGGAAGGGAAAAACTTGTTTCGCAACTGTCGCTGAAGCTGACGTCGATGGGCATGGATATTTCAGATGAGATTGTCATGGCCAATATGAAGAGGATCATGGAAGCAGCAAAAAACTACAATGTGTTTGTCACCATTGATATGGAAGATTATGAACGGTGTGAAAAAACACTCCAGATTTTCAAACAGCTCAGGCTTGAGTATGACAATATCGGAACTGTCATCCAAGCGTATCTTTTCCGGACACAGGAGGATATGAAAGATCTGGATGAATATGCCCCCAATCTAAGGCTCGTCAAAGGAGCATATAAGGAATCCCCGGAAGTGGCATTTCCTGATAAATCAGATGTTGATGATAATTATAAGAAAATCATTCAAATGCATCTTTTACATGGGCATTATACGGCTGTAGCCACACATGACGACGCGATTATTGAATTCACCAAGCAATTTGTGAAAGAACACGAGATTCCGAATGATCAGTTTGAGTTTCAAATGTTGTACGGCATTCGGAGCGAGCGTCAGCTGGAGTTGGCAAAAGAAGGCTATACGATGCGGGTCTATATCCCGTACGGAACCGATTGGTACGGTTACTTCATGCGAAGGCTTGCTGAGCGGCCGGCGAATGTCACCTTTGTTTTAAAAGGAATATTCAAGAACTGAGTGGCAGCCTGTTTCTACAGTCAGGCTGCATAACTTAATGATATTTTTTGAATTTTTAATTAGAAATCATTGCGCAAATTTTACAATTCCGTTATATTAATAGTTAACGAAACTCACTTCATTCATGAGCTTTTTTTTAAAAACAAAATGAATGAGTATTCATTCAAAGTTGTGAAGGAGGAAATTTCATTGTCATTTCGAATTCGAAAAGCGGCAGTCCTTGGTTCAGGAGTCATGGGCTCCGGCATAGCTGCGCACTTGGCCAACGTTGGAATACCAACCCTGCTTCTGGATATTGTTCCGAAGGAACTGACGGAAAAAGAGAAGTCAAAGGGCCTTACACTGGAAGACAGGGAAGTGCGAAACAGGAATACGCAAGAGGCATTGAAAAAACTGTTTAAACAAAAGCCGGCTCCTTTAACAAGCAAGAAGAATATTAATCTGATCACAGCCGGAAACCTGGAAGATGACCTGGATCAGCTCAAAGATGTAGATTGGATCATTGAGGTAGTAGTGGAAAATCTTGAAGTGAAAAAGAAAGTGTTTGAACAAATTGATCAGTACAGAAAAGATGGCTCGATCATCAGTTCTAATACATCAGGCATTTCTGTGGAAGCGATGTCCGAGGGACGATCGGAAGATTTTCAAAAGCATTTTCTTGGGACGCACTTTTTCAATCCGCCGCGCTATTTAAAGCTGCTGGAAGTCATTCCGACGAAAAAGACCGACCCTAAAGTGCTCGAGTTTATAAAAACGTTCGGTGAAGATGTACTGGGTAAAGGAGTCGTTGTTGCAAAAGACACGCCAAACTTCATCGCCAACCGCATCGGAACGTACGGTCTTCTTATCGCTGTGAGGGAAATGTTAAAAGGCGGATACAGTATCGGTGAAGTGGATTCCATTACAGGCACTTTGATCGGCAGACCGAAAAGCGCGACGTTCAGGACACTCGATGTTGTTGGCCTTGATACTTTCATCCATGTGGCCAATAACGTGTATGAATTGGTGGAAGGCGAAGAAAAGAAAGTGTTCGAAGTCCCTGACTTTATGAAAAGAATGCATGAAAAAGGCTGGCTTGGCAGCAAATCCGGCCAGGGCTTTTATGTGAAAAAGGGCAAGGAGATTCTCGAGCTCAATCCGGAAACTTTCGAATATGAACCGCGAAAGAAGTTCAAAACGCCTGGTCTTGAAATGGCTAAACAGGAACAAGGGACAAAAGGGAAAATGAAAGCGCTTATGTATTCAGACGACCCAGCAGGGAAGCTGCTTTGGAGCATCACGGCGCCAGTATTGACAATTTCTGCAGAGCTCCTCGGGGAAATAGCGGATGATATCGTCGCAATCGACCAGGCGATGAAATGGGGATTCGGCTGGGAGCTTGGACCATTTGAAACGTGGGATGCCATCGGAGTGGAAAAGTCTGTCGCTAAAATGGAGCAGGAAGGCATCGAAGTTCCTGGCTGGGTGAAGAGTATGATTGAAAACGGCCATTCTTCTTTTTATAAGGAGAATGAAGGAATCGAACATTATTATTCAAACGGTGAATATAAAGAAGTTACCAAAAATCCTAAAGTGATAGATTTGAAGCTTTTGAAAAAGCAAGGGAAAGTGTTAAAAAAGAATTCAGGAGCAAGCGTAATCGATGTCGGAGATGGGGTTCTACTTCTTGAATTCCATTCCAAAAACAATGCAATCGGGTTTGATATCATTCAAATGCTTAATTATGCGATTGAAGAAACAGAGAAGAACTATAAAGGACTCATCATCGGCAACCAGGGGAAAAACTTCTGTGTAGGAGCAAATATTGCCTTGATTTTAATGGCGGCCCAGGATGATGACATTTTCGAAGTCGATATGGTCGTACGCCAATTCCAGCAGGCGATGATGAAAATCAAATACAGCGAAAAGCCGGTTGTGGCAGCACCATTTGGCATGACACTCGGCGGAGGATCGGAGGTCTGCCTGCCTGCTGACCACATACAGGCATCCATGGAAACATATATGGGTCTGGTGGAAACCGGGGTTGGACTCATACCAGGCGGAGGAGGAAATAAAGAGCTTTATATAAAAACATTAAAAAGCATGGCTGATGGCGTGGAGTTTGATTTGCAGCAGGTGGCGAACAAAGTGTTTGAAACGATCGCTATGGCAAAAGTATCCACTTCAGCGGAAGAAGCGGCCGAAAATAATTTCTTGAATCACGCCGATGGAATATCGATCAACGGAGATCATCTCATTTTTGATGCGAAACAGGCGGTTTTGGCCTTGCACGAACAAGGATATAAACCTCCGGTTAGAGAAAAGATTCCGGTTACGGGAGAGACGGGTTACGCAACCTTGCTGCTGGGGGCAGAAGCTATGAAACTGTCAGGGTATATTTCCGAACATGATATGAAAATAGCAAAAAAATTGGCGTATGTGATTGCGGGCGGCAAAGTGCCATATGGAACGACAGTAGATGAGCAATATTTGCTGGATCTAGAAAGGGAAGCTTTCTTAAGTCTTGTGGCAGAGCCGAAATCACAGCAGCGCATGCAGCATATGCTTGTCAAAGGGAAACCATTGAGAAACTGACCAAAGTTTACTAGGAAATGAGGAGGATCATTTATGCGTGAAGCGGTCATCGTAGCTGGTGCCAGGACGCCTGTTGGGAAAGCGAAAAAAGGGACGCTCGCCCATACGCGTCCAGATGATCTTGGGGCGCTGGTCGTAAAAGAAACTTTAAAACGGGCAGGCGATTATGGAGGGAATATCGATGATATCATTATTGGCTGCGCTGTACCGGAAGCCGAACAGGGATTGAACATGGCGCGGAACATCGGAGGGCTTGCAGGCCTGTCCGATGATGTGCCGGGTATAACGATTAATCGGTTTTGTTCATCGGGTCTGCAGTCCATTGCGTACGCTGCCGAAAGGATCATGGTAGGCTCTTCGGATACAATCATTGCCGGAGGCGCTGAATCGATGAGCCTTGTTCCAATGACGGGGCATGTTGTCAGGCCGAATCTTCGGCTTGTAGAATCAGCTCCCGAATACTATATGAGCATGGGACATACAGCTGAAGAAGTTGCCAGGAAATTCGGTGTATCCCGGGAAGACCAGGATGCTTTTGCTGTGCGCAGCCACCAAAAAGCAGCCAAAGCTATTGCGGAAGGGAAATTTGCAGATGAGATCGTACCGGTCGATGTGGTTGCGAGAACGGTAGGTCCTGATAATAAATTAAAAGAAAAGCATATTCAATTTTCACAAGATGAAGGAGTCCGCCCAGATACGAACATGGAAGTATTGTCAAAGCTTCGACCGGTGTTCTCTGTCACAGGCTCGGTGACGGCAGGAAACTCTTCGCAAACGAGCGATGGAGCGGCTGCCGTAATGGTGATGGACCGTGAAAAAGCGTATTCCATCGGGCTTGAGCCGATGTTGAAATTCCGTTCGTTTGCTGTTGCGGGAGTGGCCCCGGAGATCATGGGAGTCGGTCCGGTTGCAGCGATACCGAAAGCATTGGAAATTGCAGGACTCGAGTTGGCGGATATCGGATTGTTCGAATTGAATGAGGCGTTTGCTTCCCAGGCGATTCAAGTGATTCGCGGGCTAAATCTTAATGAAGAGATCGTCAACGTAAATGGTGGCGCCATAGCGCTCGGACATCCGCTCGGCTGCACAGGTGCGAAACTGACCTTGACGCTCGCCCATGAAATGAGGAGGAGACAGGTTCAATTCGGAGTCGTGACGATGTGTATAGGCGGTGGCATGGGAGCTGCTGGTGTGTTTGAACTGTTATAAGAAAGGTATAAGACGCTTTTAACGACTTTATTAATTAAAAGAAACGGAGGAATGATCAATGGCGGAAGAAGTTGGAAAGTTAATCAAAGGCGGAGCTTTTTTAATCGAGGATATTACCGCAGATCAAATGTTCACTCCCGAAGATTACACCGATGAGCAAAAAATGATAGCGAAAACAACGGACGAATTTGTAACAAACGAAGTGATGCCACAGGTGGATCATCTGGAAAATCACGAATTTGAGCACTCTGTCAAACTATTAAAAGAAGCTGGGGAGCTTGGTCTTTTGGGAGCTGATGTTCCGGAGGAATATGGGGGCCTTGCTCTTGATAAAATCAGCTCTGCCTTGATTGCGGAAAAGCTGGCTAAAGCCGGAGGCTTTTCAATTTCCCATGGGGCGCATGTTGGAATTGGGTCGCTTCCAATCGTTTTATTCGGTACGGATGAGCAGAAACAGAAATATTTGCCGTCTTTGGCGACAGGGGAACTGCTCGCTGCGTATGCTTTGACAGAACCGGGATCGGGATCAGATGCGCTTGGTGCAAAAACAACAGCAAAGCTGAACGAGGCGGGCACTCATTATCTCTTGAACGGTGAAAAACAGTGGATTACCAACTCTGCGTTTGCAGATGTATTCATTGTTTATGCAAAAGTGGACGGCGAGCATTTTTCGGCTTTCATTGTCGAAAGGGAATATCCCGGAGTATCAACAGGCCCGGAAGAGAAGAAAATGGGGATCAAGAGTTCATCGACACGGACGCTCATTTTAGATGATGCCGAGGTGCCGGTTGAAAACCTGCTCGGTGAGGTCGGAAAGGGACACCGAATCGCTTTTAATATTTTAAATATCGGCCGTTATAAGCTCGGGGTAGGTGCGGTAGGAGCTTCCAAACGCGCGCTTGAAATTACATTGGAATATGCCAACCAGCGGAAACAATTCAAAACTCCGATTTCCCAGTTCAATTTGACAAAAGAAAAATTTGGAACGCTTGGTTCAAAAATCTATGCTGCCGAAAGCTCCGTCTACCGGACAGTCGGCCTATTTGAAGACCGCATGAGCCGTCTTAGTGAGGAACAGATCAAAGATGGTACGGAGGTCGCGAAATCTATCGCGGAATATGCCATCGAATGTTCCTTGAACAAAGTATTCGGAACGGAAGTCCTGGACCATGTCGTAGATGAAGGTGTCCAGATTCACGGCGGATACGGCTATATGGAAGAGTACGAGATAGAACGTGCTTACCGCGATTCAAGGATCAACCGGATCTTTGAAGGTACAAATGAAATCAACCGGCTGCTTGTTCCGGGAACCTATTTACGCAAGGCATTCAAGGGAGAACTGCCGCTCCTCGAAAAGGCACAAACACTTCAGGAAGAACTGATGATGCTTATGCTGGAAGAGCCTGGTGACGAACCGCTGGCTCAGGAAAAACAACTGACGGGTGGAGCGAAGAAAGTTGCCCTCATGATTGCAGGGCTTGCTGCCCAGAAGTACGGAAAAGCATTAGAAAATGAGCAGGAAATCCTTTCCCGAATCGCCGATATTGTATCTCTTGCCTATGCAATGGAGTCCGTTGTCTTAAGGACAGAAAAGGCGATTAGCCGAAGCGGATTGGAAAAGAGCAAACAGAAACTGCTTTATACAGAGATTTTCTGCCAAGATTCCATCGTAAAAGTGGAGCAGTTTGCGCGCGAAAGTCTCGCAGCCATCGAAGAGGGCGACACGTTTCGTATGATGAACTCCGCTCTTCGCAGATTGACGCGCCATACGCCGATCAACGCGATTGCGAAAAAGCGGGAAGCTGCCGAACAGCTGATTGCCGCTGAAAGGTACGTCGTTTAATAGAAAAAATGAGCGAGCCACCAGACTCGCTCATTTTTTCTGTTTTCTGTAAGTAAAATGGGATTTGTGCAAATTAACGGTTGAGCTCTTTGAAAAGTCATCGAAACTCGCGCAATTACCATCTGAATTAGTCCAATTGTCATTATAAAAAATGTGCAGTTTATTTTTACTCCAATCAAATATTATCAGTCCTCTCCTACTTTTGCCCCCCATGCTTTTCCAATCTATTAAAAATAAATCACACAAACCGATATTAATGATAGAGGCCATCCGCCTATCAAAGAAAGAAGGTGCATCATCTGTGCTCAGGAAAGATATTCTGACACCCATTGGCATTATATTAGGCTTTGCGGTAATATTTTTTGCTATCTATCTTGCAGGGGGATATGATAGCTTTTTGGTTTTTATTAGCTTCTCCTCCTTTGTTATAGTTTTTGGAGGGTTGTTTGCCTCTTTATTTGTTGGTTTCGGGGCGAAGGAAGTTGGCAGTATGTTTAATGTTTTACATACAACTTTCAGACGCCGGGAGGTTCCAATCCAAGATTTCATCAACAGTCTTGTGGATTTGGCAAGAACATCAAGAGTTGACGGGATGATCAAGGGGCTGGAAAGAGAGAGGGAACGGACAGCGGATCCGTTCATTCAAAAAGGACTCCGCCTGGTCATTGACGGGTATGAAGAAGAAATGATCCGAAAGATAATGGAGATGGATATCCGGGCTATGGAAAAAAGGCATGCCCGCGGCCAGCAGTTGATTACGAAAGCAGGGGAGTTGTCACCGGCATGGGGAATGATCGGTACCATTGTCGGATTGGTCCTGATGCTGCAGCAACTAGATAATCCAAGCGACTTGGGCCCGGCAATCGCAGTAGCCCTGATAACGACATTTTATGGAGTGCTGATGGCAAACCTTGTATTTATTCCGATTGCCAACAAGCTGGTGCTCCTGACCGAAGAGGAGGTTTTTTTAAAAGAAGTTGTCATTGATGCTTTGATCAGTATCCGCAATAATGAAGGTCCTACTATTTTAAAAGATAAATTACACATGTTCCTCACAGAAAGCACACAGGTGACTACCATCATCGATGATTACATAGGAGAAGGCACCCATGAAGAGAAACAAATTTGAAGTGCCTAGGACAACCCAGCCGTGGCTGATCACTTTTGCAGATTTGCTGATGGTTATACTGATACTCTTCGTATTGTTGTATTCTTATTCGGATACAGATTTTAAATCTGCTACGAATTCCTTCCAAAATCATAATCGTGGCTCGGCACCTGAAGAATCCGGTGGCGGAGGAATCGCTGGGGACGGCGAAGAAAAACCTTCAGATGGTGAAAGCGAAGGAGAAAAAACAGTACCCAAAGAGTACGAAAAACAATTGGAAGAGATGATAAAACGTGAGAAACATATCCAAGAAATTTTAGATTATGTAAAAACATATGCCACCAAACATGATTTGGAAGGTAAAATGACAGTGACTCCGACTGAAAAAGGAATTGAAGTCATACTGCCGGAAATCATGCTGTTCCCTTCAGGCAAGGCGGATCTCAAAGAAGAAGCTATCCTCTTTTTAGATGATATGGCGCCTTTGTTGGCGGAGATTTCCAATATCATTGAAATCGAAGGGCACACGGATAACCGTCCTATCTCCACTGAGCGCTTCCCTTCCAACTGGGATCTGTCAACAGCAAGGGCCAATATCGTTATCCGCCATTTGACCGAAAAACATAAGCTTGACCCGAATCGATTCAAAGCGATCGGATACGGAGAATACAAACCTATCTCTACGAATAATACCGATGAAGGCCGAAGCAAAAACCGCCGTGTCGTATTGATTATTTCGAATGAAGAACTTGCCAAATAAACTTTTAAGAGGTTTTTTGCAAGAACTATCGAATATATGGATTATAATAATGATGTATTTTTTGCAGAAAGGGGTGATTGTATTGGGACTTGACATATATCTGTACCCAAAATGCGGAACTTGCCGCAAAGCGAAGAAATGGCTGGATGATCAAGGTGTGGAATATAATGAAATACATATCGTTGAAGAGCCGCCGTCAAAGGATCAGTTGAAAAATATGTATGAAAAGAGCGGATTGGAACTGAAGAAGTTCTTCAATACAAGCGGAAAGAAATACCGGGAGCTTGGTTTAAAGGATAAAGTCAAAGAAGCCTCGGATGATGAATTGCTTGATATACTTGCTTCGGATGGCATGCTGATCAAGCGCCCGATTGTCACGGATGGAAAGAAAGTGACAGTCGGCTTTAAAGAGGAAACTTTCAATGATGTATGGAAATAATCAATAAGAGTATGGGTTCAAAAAGTTGTCAAATCAGAAGGTCGGGACGGCTGGTTTTATGCAGCGGAATGTATGGATTAAAATACATAAGCAGCGGAGAGACGAGCCAGTGAAGAACTTCGCGGCTTATCACTTGGCGACTTTTGGAACTTCCTCTAAGAGCGTTTTCTTGCTTTAACAGCTTTCTTTTTGTACATTTAAATGAGAAAAAAATGATGGAGGGATTTGCATGAACACACCGGCAGAATTACGTTATTCAGAGGAACATGAATGGGTAAAAGAAGAAGGGGAAAAAGTGCGGATCGGGATCACGGACTTTGCACAATCTGAGCTTGGCGACATCGTTTTTGTTGAACTTCCAGAAGTTGGTGATGAAATTACAGCAGACGAGCCTTTCGGAAGCGTTGAATCAGTAAAAACTGTATCCGAATTGTATGCGCCAGTGAGCGGTAAAGTTGTAGAAGTGAACGAAGACCTTGAAGACAGCCCTGAGTTCGTAAACGAATCACCATATGAGAAAGCATGGATGATCGTTGTAGAGCCTTCCGACACAGGTGAATTCGACAACTTGATGTCTGCTGAAGACTACGTGAAAATGACGAGTGAAGAGTAATAAAGAAAAGCGGAAGGCGCTGAGCGCTGCAGCTGGACGAAAATAAAAATAAATGCGCCTTGGACCCATAGCCAAGGTGCATTTTTTTCCATTGATGATAAAAGCGGGGTAGCATAAAATGAATCCATCAACAGAAATTGTCATTATTGTCGAGGGACTGTCTGATAAGAAAAAAATCATGCAGTTGGTAAAAGAGCCCGTTGAGGTCATTTGTACGAACGGAACGATCGGTTTGTCAAAGTTGGATGAACTTGTTGAGGAACTGGAAGGTAGGGATTTATTCATTTTGGTTGATTCTGATTCTTCCGGGGATAAACTGCGTAAGCAGCTAAAGCGAGAATTCCCCTTAGCCCGTCATCTTTTTATTGATCGTAAATTTAAAGAAGTGGCAACAGCCCCATTGGAACACCTCGCCCAAATTCTATTAAGGGCACGCATCGATATTCATGCGCAGTATCTTCATAAAGGATGAAATTTTCATATGGAAGAATGGACTAATAAAGATATTAATGAAATAATGGCGGAGCAAGCATCTGCCATTATTTATTTTTACACCCCAATATGTGGAACGTGTCAGGTGGCGGGTAGGATGTTGGGTATTGTAGAAGAAATAACCGGATCAACTTTTGGAAAAGCTGATTTGAACTACATGCCCGATTTGGCCATCGACTTGAAAATCGAAAGTGTACCCTGTCTCATGGTCTTCCAGGACGGCTTGCCGGTTGAGAAAGTCTATGCTTTTCGGTCGGTTCCCAACTTGCTTGGAATCGTCAAGAAGTACCTGTAAAGTGTACATTAATTTAAATTTATGTTTAGCCTTGATCCATCAGGGAAAATGATGGGTGTACCGTAAAAGACGGCGATGAAAAAACGAAAGGAATGGTTTTCTATCAACCCCCTGAAGATTCAGTACACAAATGATATGGAAAAAGCACTCCACGGAGCCCACGGAATCGGTTATGAAACTTACAGGCACGATTGCGAAAAAAGAATCGAGGTTGAGAAGAGGCGTGAAAAAGAGTATGTGGAGTCGCGGATAGTGGCAGCGAATATAGGTGGTAACCTTTCGTCAGGAAACTAATAATATCAGGCTGATCTGTTCAAAATAAACAGATCAGCTTTTTTCGTTTTAACTGAAAAGGAGATACGGTGTCCAGAACTTACACAGAGCTTGACGGGAACGCGATTGGTGACCCAAGTGAACGCCTCCCGAAGAATGGCCGAAGCGAAAACACGGCAGTTGATTGGAGCGCCTCCCAAAGAACATTCAAACCGTAAACATGATACCCACGGTCCAACGCCTCCCGAAGAAGCAGTATAGATTAAAAACAGGGTCGCGAAATGAAGAAACAAAAAATCTGTAAAATCAGTCGAATCGCTTTCGTATTTGAGAACCTTCTCAAATAAAATGAACTAAAATTCAATTCATACGTGCTCTTGTTGATAATTATTTTAAAATGAGATAAGATTATAAGTGAGAAACAAATGAGAAAGAGATAACAAATATTTTTTTATATTTGGAGGTAATGAGGATGGCTTCAACGTTGACAATCAAAGATCTTAATGTGTCCATCGATGACAAAGAGATCTTAAAAGGTGTAAACATTAACATAAATGGTGGAGAAGTCCACGCAGTAATGGGCCCGAATGGGACAGGAAAATCGACTTTATCCGCCGCTATCATGGGGCATCCGAGATATACGGTTACAAGCGGAAGCATTACGCTTGACGGCCAAGATGTCCTTGATATGGAAGTGGATGAGCGTGGGCGTGCAGGATTGTTTTCAGCTATGCAATATCCAAGCGAAATCAGCGGAGTGACGAATGCAGAGTTTTTAAGAACAGCAATCAATGCCCGCCGCGAAGAAGGAAAAGAAATTTCCTTAATGAAATTCATTCGCGAGATGGACAAGGAAATGGAACTGCTTGAAATGGATCCGAATATGGCACAGCGCTATTTGAACGAAGGATTCTCAGGCGGAGAAAAGAAACGTAACGAAATTCTTCAATTATTAATGCTAAAACCAAAATTTGCGATTCTGGATGAAATTGACTCAGGTCTTGACATAGATGCATTAAAAATAGTTTCCGACGGAATTAACAAAATGAGGGGCAGCGATTTTGGGTGCCTCGTTATCACTCACTACCAACGGCTTCTCAACTATATCACTCCTGACTTTGTACACGTAATGATGCAAGGCCGGATCGTGAAATCAGGCGGCCCAGAATTGGCACAGCGCCTGGAAGCGGAAGGCTATGACTGGGTTAAGGAAGAGCTTGGAATCGAAGACGAGACTGTTGGCCAAGAAGCATAAGTGGTAGGGGGATTGAAATGACAATTGATACGAAAATGACTATAGATCAAGAGTACATTCGTTCTTTTTCAAGTAACAATCATGAGCCGGCGTGGTTTACGGATTTACGGATTCAAGCGTTGGAAAAGGCCGAAGACCTGCCAATGCCAAAGCCGGACAAAACAAGGATTACTAACTGGAACTTCACGGAATTCGCCAAACACGAAGCTGAAGGCAGTACTTATGAGTCGCTGGCCGACTTGCCTGAAGTTGCCAAATCAGTTGTAAATGTGGATGCAACTAACCAAAACCTGTACATTCAACATAATCAAAAAGCATCCTATTTATCACTATCTGCTGAGTTGAAGAAGCAGGGAGTCATTTTTACGGATCTATTTACAGCTCTGTCTGAGCATGAAGATCTCGTAAAAAAATATTTCATGACGGATGCGGTGAAAGTTGATGAGCACAAGCTGACTGCTTTCCATGCTGCACTTGTCAATGGCGGAGCGTTCCTGTACGTTCCTAAAAATGTGGAAATCAAGGAGCCTATTCAGGCTGTTTATATATTTGATGATAAAGAGGCGGCAATGTTCAATCACGTCATTGTCGTAGCAGAAGATAACAGTTCAGTCACATATGTGGAGAACTATTTATCTACGGACGAGGAAGTAAACGGTGTTGTCAACATCGTGTCGGAAGTATTTGCGAATGCGAATGCAAAAGTAGTTTACGGGGCGGTCGACACAATTGCTCAAGGTTCAACAGTTTATGTGAACCGTAGAGGTATCACGGGACGTGACGCCACATTAGAATGGGCACTTGGCATGATGAACGACGGAAATACTATTGCCGAAAATACGACTAACCTGATTGGACAAGGCTCAAAAGGCGATGCGAAAACAGTAGTTGTCGGAAGAGGAAAACAGACGCAAAACTTTACGACAAGCATCATCCATTTTGGACAAAACACAGAAGGTTTCATTTTAAACCATGGAGTCATGAAGGAAGCTGCATCTTCCATTTTCAACGGTATCGGCAAGATTGAAAAAGGTGCTTCGAAGTCGAATGCCGTGCAGGAGTCACGCGTACTAATGTTAAGTGAAAAAGCTCGTGGAGACGCAAACCCAATATTGCTTATCGATGAGGATGATGTAATGGCGGGCCATGCGGCATCTGTCGGACGCGTTGACCCAATGCAGCTCTTTTACATGATGAGCCGCGGTATTTCTAAAGCTGACGCGGAACGCTTAATTATCCACGGTTTCCTAGCGCCTGTAGTGGAAAAGTTACCAATTGAAGCAGTTAAAAGCCAACTCACAGAAATCATCGAAAGGAAAATGCAATAATGAATGCGAGCGACGTACGGAAACAGTTTCCCATCCTTGACCAGGAAGTAAATGGACATCCGCTCGTATACCTTGACAGTGCGGCTACTTCACAAAAGCCTGTCCAGGTCATTGAAGCCATCGATGAATATTACAGAGGCTATAACTCAAATGTTCACCGGGGTGTTCATACACTTGGAACAAAAGCTACGGATAAGTATGAAGGAGCCAGGGAAAAGGTGAGGCGTTTCATCAATGCTTCATCAACAGAAGAAATCATTTTTACCCGTGGCACTACTACGGCAATCAACACGGTTGCTGCGAGTTACGGACGGGTAAACGTCCAACAAGGCGATGAAATCGTCATTACTTACATGGAACACCATGCTAATATTATCCCGTGGCAGCAGTTGGCGAAGGAAAAGGGAGCGGAACTTAAATATATTCCGCTTTTGGAAGACGGCTCCATCAATATGGATGAAGCGAAAAAGACAATCACGGACAAGACAAAAATTGTTTCAACCTCTCATGTTTCCAATGTTCTTGGTGTCATCAACCCGATCAAGGAGTTGGCTGCCATCGCACACAGCCATGGAGCGGTGATGGTTGTTGACGGAGCCCAGGGTGCTCCACATATGAAGGTGGATGTTAGGGATCTGGATTGTGATTTTTACGCTATATCCGGACATAAAATGTGTGCTCCGACGGGCATTGGAGTATTGTATGGCAAAAAAGAGCACTTGGAAAAAATGGAACCGATCGAGTTTGGTGGCGAGATGATCGATTTCGTCGGATTGTATGAGTCGACATGGAAGGAGCTTCCATGGAAGTTTGAAGCCGGTACGCCGATTATTGCGGGTGCCATCGGACTTGGGGCTGCCATCGACTTTTTAAATGAAATCGGTTCTGAAGCCATTTTGGATCATGAACATAAGCTGGCTGCTTATGCTCTTGAGAAAATGTCCGAGATTGAAAATCTGACAATCTATGGACCGATGGAAGCTGAAAGGCGCGCTGGTGTCATCACGTTCAACATCGAGGAAGTACATCCGCATGATGTTTCAACAGTTCTTG
The DNA here is from genome assembly GCF_003605385.1 of Siminovitchia acidinfaciens. Taxonomy (GTDB): domain Bacteria; phylum Bacillota; class Bacilli; order Bacillales; family Bacillaceae_C; genus Siminovitchia; species Siminovitchia acidinfaciens. Next base: position 857,121 of record NZ_QYTV02000001.1, read on the forward strand.
ATGCTGAGGGCATTGCCGTACGGGCTGGTCACCACTGTGCACAGCCGCTTATGAAGTGGCTGGATGTGTCAGCAACAGCAAGGGCAAGCTTTTATATATACAACACTGAACAAGACATTGACAGACTTGTTGAAGGCCTTGTTAAAACGAAGGAGTATTTCACGAATGTCTTTTAATAATCTCGACAACCTCTATCGGCAAGTAATCATGGACCATTATAAAAATCCGCGGAACAAAGGGAGTCTGGAAGACGGCAGTTTGACCGTCGATATGAATAACCCTACTTGCGGAGACAGGATCCATTTGACGATGAACGTAGAAGACGGAAAAGTGACAAATGCCAAGTTTGATGGCGAAGGATGCTCCATTTCAATGGCTTCCGCTTCCATGATGACGCAGGCCATCATCGGGCAGGATACGGAAACAGCTATGAAGCTTTCGGGAATTTTTTCAGATATGATCCAAGGAAAAGATTTTGACGATGAGGATCTGGATCTTGGCGATATAGAAGCACTGCAGGGAGTATCCAAATTTCCGGCGCGGATTAAATGTGCCACATTGGCATGGAAAGCGATGGAAAAGGGGATCAAGGAACAACAATAAAAGAATGGAGGAATGGATCAATGGCTAAAGAAGCACCTCAAATAGGCGGCGAATATAAATATGGCTTTAGGGATAAGGACGTTTCCATTTACCGTTCAGAGCGCGGATTGACACGTGAAATTGTTGAAGAGATTTCAAAGATGAAGGAAGAGCCTCAGTGGATGCTCGACTTTCGCCTTAAATCATTGGAGCATTTTTACAAAATGCCAATGCCACAGTGGGGTGGGGATTTAAATTCCCTTAACTTTGATGAAATCAGATATTACGTGAAACCGTCCGAGAATGCGGAGCGTTCTTGGGACGAAGTGCCTGAGGAAATTAAGCAGACGTTTGATAAGCTCGGTATACCTGAAGCTGAGCAAAAATGGCTCGCAGGGGTTTCTGCACAATATGAATCAGAAGTTGTTTACCACAACATGAAGGAAGATCTGGAGGAGATGGGAATCGTATTTAAAGATACGGATTCCGCCTTGCAAGAAAACGAAGAGATCTTTAAGGAACACTGGGCAACAGTGATTCCACCAACGGACAACAAATTTTCCGCATTGAACTCTGCTGTTTGGTCCGGAGGATCTTTCATCTATGTTCCGCCAGGAGTAAAAGTGGATACACCGCTCCAAGCTTATTTCAGAATCAACTCTGAAAACATGGGGCAGTTTGAACGTACACTGATCATCGTTGACGAAGGTGCACACGTTCACTATGTTGAAGGTTGTACAGCACCAACTTATACAACAAACTCGCTCCACAGTGCAGTTGTTGAGATCATCGTTAAAAAAGATGGGTACTGCCGTTATACGACAATCCAGAACTGGGCCAATAACGTATATAACCTTGTAACAAAACGTGCGGTCTGTGATGAGCGCGCAACAATGGAATGGATCGACGGCAACTTCGGTTCAAAACTCACGATGAAATATCCTGCAGTTCTGCTGAGAGGCGAAGGAGCAAGAGGATTGACTCTTTCCATTGCACTGGCAGGGAAAGGACAACATCAGGATTCAGGAGCGAAAATGATGCACTTGGCTCCGAATACAACGTCTTCCATCGTTTCCAAATCCATGTCCCAGCATGGCGGTAAGGTAACGTATCGTGGAATCGTCCACTTCGGCCGTAAAGCTGACGGTGCCCGTGCAAACATCGAATGTGATACAATGATTCTGGATGACCAATCCACATCAGATACAATTCCTTACAATGAAATTTACAATGACAACATTTCACTTGAGCACGAAGCGAAAGTTTCCAAAGTCTCTGAGGAGCAGCTCTTCTACCTGATGAGCCGCGGTATCAGCGAACAGGAAGCAGTAGAAATGATCGTCATGGGCTTCATCGAGCCATTTACAAAAGAACTTCCGATGGAATATGCGGTTGAAATGAACCGTTTGATCAAGTTTGAGATGGAAGGTTCCATCGGTTAATAATATGAGTGAAAAAGAATGGAGAGCCTGGCCTCCATTCTTTTTTTTGACTTTATTTGCACTAAGAGCCGCATTTTTTACCTAGTAAGTTCGGCTTTAATATGAGATGAAGTATTGGTAGACGGACTTTGAATCATGCTACACTAAATGCAGGTGATTTTATGATTTATATTGGAGTTACCGGATGGGGCGACCATGATATTTACCACCAAGGGGTTGCTGTGCGTGATAAATTGAAGGAATATGCGGCCCACTTTCCAACAGTGGAAGTGGATGCGTCTTTTTATGCGGTTCAGCCTGCTCGTAACGTGGAGAAATGGGTGAAGGATACGCCGGCTGATTTTCGCTTTGTCGTCAAGGCTTATCAAGGGATGACTGGTCATCAGCGCGGAGAAATTCCGTTTTCGTCAAAAGAGGAAATGTTTGATGCGTTTAAAGTGTCACTAACGCCATACGTTGAGAGCGGCAAGCTTGCGATGGTTCTGTTTCAATTCCCGCCTTGGTTTGACTGCAAGAAGGAAAACGTTGCATATTTGCGGTATTGCCGTGACAAGATGGATGGATATCCAGTTGCCCTTGAGTTTCGAAACCAGTCTTGGTTTTCGGCTAAGTTTCGTGCGCAAACGCTGAGGTTTATGGAAGCGGAGGGGTGGATTCACAGCATTTGTGATGAACCACAGGTTGGTGAAGGATCGATCCCGACGGTGCTTAAAGCGACGGATAAGGAAAAAACGCTAGTCCGAATGCACGGAAGGAACACAGCTGCATGGATGAAGCCAAACGGAAAAAATTGGCGGGAGGTCCGCTATTTATATCGTTATAATAAAGAAGAGCTTTTGGAATGGAAAGAAAACATACTGAAGCTTCAAAATGAAACAAAGGATATCTATGTCCTATTTAATAATAATTCAGGCGGAGATGCTGCCGGGAACGCTAAAGAATTTATTCAATTGATGGACATAAGATATGAAGGACTTGCCGCAAAACAATTGGATTTGTTCTGATAGTCCACTTAATACGGCTAGGGGGCTTATCCAGGACAAAGCAAGGCCGCTGATAAAAAATGCTGCCACTTTTCCAATGACTGATAGGAAGTGTATTTGTGAGAGAAAAAATTCATATATACCATACGAATGACATTCACAGCCATTTTGAAAAATGGCCGCGGATTAGAAAGTTTCTAAAAGAACGTCGAGACCTTCATGAGGCCAACGAGGAAGATGTGTTTATTTTTGACTCCGGAGACTTTATTGACAGATGGCATTCGTTTACGGAAGGGACCCTTGGAAAAGGGAATGTGGCTTTGTTCAATGATGCGGGCTATACGGCTGTCACCATCGGAAATAATGAAGGCCTTACATTGCCCCACGATGTTTTAAATCATGTATATGCTCAAGCGGAATTTGATGTTATGGCGGCAAATGTATATTTGCCAGGCGGAACAAGGCCTTCATGGGCATTGCCTTATCAAATATATAAGACATCAAGAGGAACAAAAATCGGTGTTACGGCAGCAACCGCCTATTACCGTCCACTATATAAGCTATTGGGCTGGGAATTGTCTGAGCCGATAGCAGAGCTAAAAAAGCAAATTTCCGATTTGCAAAAGCAGGTTGACATCATTATCGTACTATCCCATTTGGGCATGCATGATGATCAAACCATTGCGGAGCACAATCCGCGTGTTGATCTGATTTTGGGAGGCCATACTCACCACGTTTTTATGAACGGGAAAAAAGTGAACCATACGACATTGGGGGCTGCGGGAAGATACGGAGAATATATCGGCTACGTAGAAGCGGAAATTGATACGGGACCATTTTTGTGGAAAAAGTTCACAGCTTCACTTTTTGAGACGGCAATTTTGGACAATCCTCCGAATGCAGGGGAATATATTAAGGAATTGGATGCGATAGGAAAAGAGCTGCTGCAAACTGAAGTAGTCACGCTTCCCCAACCATTGAATTATTCCTGGCAGGAGCATTCCGAACTACCGGCTATATTGTGTGAGGCACTGTATAAATGGTGTAAAGGGGATTGTGCTCTGGTCAACTCCGGTCTTATCCTCTCATCGCTTGAGAAAGGAAAAGTGACGAAATACGACCTTCATCGTATGCTTCCTCATCCCATCAATCCATGTCTCGTTGAATTAACGGGCGCAGAGCTTGAGGAAGTGATCCGGAAGGCTGAAGACAGCGCCTTGTCCGAACTTGAATTCCAGGGGCTTGGCTTCAGGGGCATTATGATGGGCAAATTTGTCTACCATAAAATTGAAATTGAAAACAATAATCAATCCATAAAAATTGCCGGAAAACCGCTTATCCCGGAAAAAATCTATCACTTGGCAACTTTAGATATGTTCACATTTGGTGTGTTTTTGCCACCTATAAAAAATGCCAGAAGGAAGATATACTATTTACCGGAATTTGTCCGCGATCTTATGGAATGGGAATTGAAAAACCGTTATATCTGACCTTCCAGTCTAGGAAGGGGAACTGGGCGGCAATAGCTCCTATTAAAAACCAGTCAGCCTATCTCTGAACTGACTAATTTGCTAAGCTTTTTTAGATGATCCCCTAATATCCCGTTCCTTGCATCGGCTGAATTCGTGCCCGAGAATCGGGTTTAACCTGTATATCGGTGAGGAAAGCCGCTTATTCGTTCTCGAATTTCAAGTTTAGCCTGTTCTTCGTAACGAATAACAAGATGGAAAACATATTGTAACACCCTGTGCAACTATTCATTCGCCCCTTCATATAATGGGTACCGGAAGGGGTGGATTCAATGGTTAGTATTGAGCCCGTGGTGATTGACGGGCATATGTTTGTCGCATCCACTGTTCGTTTGCCGAAAACAACACTTCTTACTGTATCAAATGATAAAGGATACATTATGTGCGGTGCCCTTGATGTCGGGTTGTTAAACAGCAAGCTGAAAGACCGCGGTATTATTGCAGGCAGGGCGGTCGGAGTCAGAACGATCGGCCAATTGCTGGATGCACCGTTGGAATCGGTAACGCTTGCTGCACGAGAGCTTGGCATCACACCCGGAACCACGGGCCGCAACGCATTGTTAAAAATGCTTTGATGGACGGCAGCGGGCAATTTTATAAACGTGCGCTATATCCCTCCTTGTACGCATATATTTGTATAAGGGGGGATTAGTGTTGGCTCGATTTCATGCTCGTAAGTACCGGCGGGGACCACTACCTTTCCGCTATGTCATGTTAATATCATTCGTTTTTTTTATTTTTTCCACAGCTGCTGGACTGTGGATTGTGAATAAAGGGATCAAGCCCGTATTAATAAGTTATGCAGAATCCCAAACAAAGAAAATTGCGCCGATGGTGGTCAGCAAAGCCGTCAAGGATGTGATTCCGGAAGTAAAAGACTTAAGGGAAATAACGGAGATTGTCCCGGATGGAGTCGGTGGAAAGACAGTCCAGTTCAAGACCGATATTATCAATGAGACTCAGGCGGACATATCCAGAGCAATTCAATTGAATCTCAGACAAGCAGAAGCAGGAAATCTGGCCTCATTTCATCAGGAGACAGGTGTGCAATTTTCCTACGATCAATCTGCAAAAGGCGAAGGAATCGTATATTCATTTCCTCTTGGCCAGGCAACGAATAATGCCTTGTTGGCCAACCTAGGCCCGCGGATACCGATTCGGTTCACTCCTGTCGGCAGTGTAAATACGAATGTTGAAACAAAGGTTGAACAATATCCTATTAACAACATGTTCGTAACAGTGTCAGTCCAGGTCAGTGTCAACGTCCAGATTATTATCCCTTTTGGTAGCGGACAGGCGAAAGTCGATCAGGAAGTGCCGATTGCCATTGGACTCTATCCATTGGACGTTCCGCAATTTTATAACAACAGTGGGACAATGAACCCGTCCATTCAGTATCCTGGTTCTCAAAATTCACCTTAGGATTGTCAACAATTACGTTTAATGATATTATACTTGTATAACAGTATGAAAACCTTTTCAAGTGATTGAGGGGTGGAAAACAGAGGAAGTTACAATAAAAAATATTAACAAAAAGCTTCGCTGGTGTTATATTGTAAGAGGCCACGCATGATGTGGTTTTTTTCTTTTTTTAACAATGGTTCTGCAAGAAAGTGAAGCTTATGAAAAATGCAATTTCTATATTTCTATAAAATTATTCCGGTTCATATCATTTGCAGAAACCGATGCAGCAGTGCACAGCAATTGTCTGTGTGAGAAATGGAGGAAAATATGGAGCAGTCGATTTTTTCACTATTGCCGCCATTATTGGCTATCTTGATGGTTATCCTGACCCGGAGGGTGTTGCTTTCTTTAGGAACCGGCATTATTGTTTCAGCCTTTTTATTGGGAAAAGGAAATATCGTACAATCTTTTTCAATTTTATGGGATGCCGTTAAAGGGATTTTTGTTGAAGATGGTGGATTAAACACTTGGAACTTATATATATTGGTATTCCTGTTTTTACTGGGTGCAATCACCGCTCTTGTTAATATTGCTGGGGGAAGCAGGGCTTTCGGCGAATGGGCCATGACAAAAGTGAAAACCCGTGCAGGCGCACAAATTTTAACTGCGATATTTGGAATTATTATCTTTATCGATGACTACTTTAACGCGCTTGCGGTTGGCCAGGTGGCACGTCCAATCACGGACCGCCATCGAGTGTCCAGGGCGAAGCTTGCATATTTGATTGATTCAACATCGGCACCGATTTGTGTGATTTCACCGATTTCCAGCTGGGGGGCTTTCATCATTGGAATTATCGGTACAGTGCTTGCGACGCATAATATTACAGATATATCCGCGTTTACAGCTTTCCTGAAGATTATTCCAATGAACCTGTATGTATGGGCAACGCTCGGAGTTGTTTTTATTATTGCGATTCGCAATGTTGACTTTGGGACAATGAGAGCGCATGAAGAAAGAACGATGGAAACAGGTATTCCTTATGATCCGGATAAGGAAATTCCTGGTGAGATAAAAGAAGAGTTGCCGTCTAGTGAAAAAGGAACGGTAGGAGATTTGCTCTGGCCGATCGTTGCACTTTTTGTTGGAACAATTGCAGCTATTGTTTGGAGCGGTTTGAAAGGAAGCGAAGGCGGAGCCACGATTATGGACATCTTCGGAAATGCAGATGTCTCATTGGCGCTTGTATATGGAGGACTGTTAGGCCTCGTTGTTTCTGCTATCTCATTTTTCCGCCAAAAGGCTATAAACAGTTCGATGGACTCCTCGCTCCTTTTGAAAGGAATCGGCGTTGGCATGAAATCCATGCTCCCGGCGGTGTTGATTTTAGTATTTGCGTGGGCAATCATTACCCTGATTGATGAATTAGGTACTGGGGTGTACCTGGGGAACGTCGTTGCAAACTCTCAAATGAATATTGCATTTTTGCCGTTGGTCATGTTTGTCGTTGCAGGCTTAATGGCTTTTGCAACAGGTACATCTTGGGGATCATTTGGAATCTTATTGCCGATTGCGGGACAAGTAGTGGCTGCAACAGATATGTCAATGATGCTGCCGGCGCTAGCCGCTGTCCTTGCTGGATCCGTCTTTGGAGATCATTGCTCTCCAATTTCAGACACAACAATCCTGTCCTCTACTGGGGCCGGATGCAATCATATGGACCATGTCATCACTCAGCTTCCATATGCCTTATTGTCAGCATTGATAGCTGCTATCGGATTCGTTGTCATGGGCTTGACTGATAATGGGATGATGGGACTTGCAGCGGTTATTGTCCTGTTGATTATCTTCGCGTTGACTACAAAAAAGAATAAAGTGCCTCAGGGTAATATGGTTACGGAAAAACCGAATCCTGGAAGATAAAAAGACAGCTTTTTGGCTGTCTTTTTTTTATGCTAGAATAGTTTTATTATAAAATTTATATAGATTTATTGCATAATTTCATTTTGACAAAATAAGAATGAATAGATATACTAACTTTAAAGTTTGAATAATATTCAGACTCTTCGCAAGAAAAAATTTATTATGAGGGGGTATTTTAATGGAAAATCGTGCGCAATTTGGTTCGAGAGCCGGATTTATTTTTGCCGCTGTCGGTTCGGCGATTGGACTAGGAAACATTTGGCGTTTCCCGGCTGTTGCGTATGATAACGGGGGAGGGGCGTTCTTTCTTCCGTACTTGTTCGCACTGCTTACTGCAGGAATTCCATTGCTGATCTTGGAATTTGCCATCGGCCACAAATACAGAGGGTCGGCACCGCTATCTCTGGCAAGAGTCCGAAGAGGCGGCGAATGGATCGGATGGTGGCAAATCGGCATCTCGTTTGTTATTGCCACATATTATTCGGTCATCATTGCATGGGCATTGGCCTATACCTATTTTTCCTTTAAATTGGACTGGGGAACTGATACGACTAATTTCTTGATTGCAGACTACTTAAAAGTGGGAGACACAGCTTCCATGGGGAGCTTTGTACCCGGGGTTCTCATCCCATTAATCCTTGTGTGGGTAATCGTTTTGGCTATCATGTATGCCGGGGTTAAAAGGGGCATTGAAGCAGCTACAAAGATCATGATTCCGCTTTTGGTTGTTTTATTCACAGTTATTGTAATCCGGGCACTTACGCTGGATGGAGCCGTTGAGGGATTGAATACTTTCTTCAAACCGGACTGGAGTACGATCACCAACGGTAAGGTTTGGGTTGCAGCGTATGGACAAATATTCTTCAGTTTATCAATCGGATTTGCCATTATGATTACTTATTCAAGTTATTTACCAAAAAAATCCGATATTACGAACAGTGCTTTTATTACAGGTTTTGCGAACTCAGGATTTGAATTACTTGCCGGATTTGGTGTTTTTGCTGCTTTAGGATTTATGGCTGCCCAGCAGGGTGTAGGAGTAAATGAAGTTGTTCAAGGCGGAGTATTACTGGCGTTTTCAGTCTTTCCTACTATAATCAATGAGTTGCCAGGATTCCAACAAGCCTTTGGTATCCTATTCTTCGTCTCCTTAACGCTGGCTGGCTTGACATCGCTCATTTCTATCGTTGAGACATACATTGCAGGTATACAGGAAAAGTTCAATGTTTCCAGGGCATCAGCGGTTACATTTGGAGCAGGGTTGACAGCCATCATTTCCCTTGCTTTCGCAACACAGAACGGTTTGAACCTGCTTGACGTTGCAGACTATTTCATAAACCAATTTGGAGTTGCCATGGCTGGCCTGTTTGAAGTTATCTTTATTGCATGGTTTGCGAAACAATTGAAACCGCTTCAATCTTATGCGGACTCTGTGTCGGATATCAGATTAGGTGCATGGTGGAGGATTTCATTATCGATCATTACCCCTGTTGTTCTCGGTTACATGATGTTCGACAACTTGCGCCAAAACCTAGTTGGAGATTACGGCGGCGGTGATTACCCTCGTGAGTTCCTGTTCAAGTACGGATGGACTGTTGCTCTTGGCGCCATGTTTTTTGGCATCTTGATGTCCTTGAAACCATGGAAAGGCCACGATCTCAATTATGAAACTAAAGTGGACGAAAGGGAGGCGGGATAAAATGAGCGGCAGCGCAATAGCAATGATGATTATCGGTGTTGTCATTATTTGGGGTGGTTTTGGAGCGAGTGTCGCTTTGGCAATCTCCAAATCCAAGGAAGCAAAAAGAAAAGCATGAAATACCAGAAGCTTTGGGGCGTGACTCCCAAAGCTTCATTTTTTTGACTGTGACCGTTCCCAGGCTTTTAAATGCGGGTACGGGTCAAATGACCATTCGTTGATGCCATTGTCCTTATACATTCCAAAATGAAGATGTGGGGGGAACTTTCCGGCAGTCCCCGGAGGGCCGTATCCTGAACTGCCCACGCTGCCAATAATATCGCCAGGCTTTACAACATCTCCAATTTTTAAATCTTTGGCAAAGCCGTTTAAGTGTGCATAATAATGATAGGTATTGTTTAAGTCCCTAACACCTATCCGCCAGCCGCCGAACTTGTTCCATCCTTTTAATTCTACAACTCCATAAGCAACGGATCTCACGGGAACGCCATATCCGGCAAAAATATCAGTTCCTTCATGAATTCTCCGCCCACCCCAGCCACGGCGGTCACCCCAAGTATTGTTGTATGAATAATTGTAGCCTTTGGGGAGGGGGAAGACTTTTTCTTGTAAGTCTATCCGATTCATTTTTCTATAAACTTTTGCATTGGTCATTATCGCGATGACGGCTTGATCTCTTTTGTAATAATTCCATAAAGCAATCCGAATTCTTGTGTCATCTGTACCATATTTGGCAAGGTATTTTCCCGCTGTATACAAAAGGTCTTCTTCGTTTTTTCTCTCCGCCTTACCGTCACCATTTCCATCTAACCCCTTACCGTTAAAAAAGCTGATGGACAATGGATTGCTATCTTCTATATATGGATTGGCAATTCCTGCCCAGTATTCGGGTTTAATGTATATTCCCACCAAGCCGTCCGGTTTGGGCAAGTCTTTTCTTACATGACGGATGCTCTGTTCGTATTGATCGACAGCGGCAATATAAAACCATGGAACGCCTGTAGACATTTCGGTTTTTTTATACAGTTCCATTCTTTTTTGGTACAACTCTGCTTGCGGGAGCTCTGCGGCTTCAATAAGAATTCCTGAAGAAAACATAAGTATGATAAAGAGTAATATTGTTCTCAAATGGATTCCACCTCCTTGGTGAAAAATAAGCAGGCCCATGATGAACACGGGCCGATATTTCGAATTTATCTGGAATTGATCATGCGATCTTCTCTACTTTCACCATTTTCATTTTCAGTATCACTCATTTTTCGCCCTTGTGGAGAGCTTTCTTTCATCATACGGACTGTACTTCTGACCGTTTGATCTTTGTCGGCAGAATTAGGTTTCATGGAAGCAATGTTTTCAACGTATTGTCTTAAAGCCGGGTCATCAGTAACATACACATGATACCAGCGTGGTACGGCAGACATAGCTGTTTTCTTGACTTGATCAGCCGTATCGAAACGGGATTTTTTATCTGTTTCACTTAATTTATAGGCAATTAATACCTCAGCGTCTGTAACGACAACACTGCTGTCAAGAACATTTGGTAGAGCCACCGTCATCTTACTGATCATACTGGCTGTTTTTTCGCGATCCATAGCGTCATTACGGTTGAATTTTGCCGTTTCACCAGGGACAGGGCTTTTAACTTCCCGAACAAATCCAAAATTATTATCGTTATTTGACGGGTTATATAAATCATGCCTGTCATCCCTGTTAATCGTGTTCCCGCTTTTCTTGTAAACAGCGTCATTTTCTGCAGTTTGGCGTTCATTTACGGCGCAGGCACCCAGTATCATGGCACTTAAAATGATCGCTCCAACCTTTGACTTTTTCAAAAAATACACCTCCTCTACATTAGGATGTACTGAAAAGCAAGTTTTTTACTAGAAATTGTTGCCGTTTGAGTTATAATTTAAAGAAGTGATTAATAAACTAAGCGGGTGAGATAATTGGTTGCAATACAAAATAAGCAATATGAGCTCGTTGAAGAATTCCGGGACGGCTTCAATGAGGAAGCTTTGAGGGCTCGCTTCAGCGATATATTAATAAAATACGATTATATTGTCGGTGATTGGGGATATGGCCAACTCCGTTTAAAGGGCTTCTTTTCAGATGATAACAATAAGGCATCTTTTGATACGAAAATAAGCACAATGTCGGACTATTTATACGAATACTGTAACTTTGGCTGCGCGTATTTTGTGTTGAGAAAAGTGGATAAATAGAAAAGCGGAGGCGCCTGGTTAGCCCCGACAAGCATAGGGCAATCGCTGAAAGAGGCGCAGTTTGCCTTTAGCAACGATTTTGACTTATGACTTCGAGGGCTAGGCGCCGCAGGCAGGCTCAAGCAGCGACGTCCTGTCGCTTCGCCTGCATTAGCACATCCTGTGCGTCGCTGGATAATGAGAAAAGTTGAAATACCCGTTTACGATATACGAAAAATTCCTCCCCATTAAAAAATGGCCAAGCTTTGTTCTTGGCCATTTTTTAGTCAGCTATCTTCATAAGGGGGTTCCGTATCCCTGTTTGGATCATCATGTGTCGGATGGGCACCGGGAAACTCCCGCGGCCTGTTTTGGTGCATGGATTTGTATTCATAGTTAAATGCACTGTACGGTCGCTGTCCTTCTTCCCAGGGGGTGGATTTATTTTCAACCTTTGTATGTTTACCACTGGGTGCTCCATATGGCCCCTCGGGAAAATCTTCGGGAATAATAAAGTTTCTTTGGGTTTCAACATTAGATACATCAGTATAAGTGATTTCCTCTTTATCGGGATGATCGCCATCGCGGCGGGTTTCGTCCATGTAAGTGACCACCTTTTTATGTTTAAAATGCCCCTGATCGTTGCTGCTATTCGTTTATAGTTCATTTATTTGATAAGATAGGTATAACAAATGTTGGAGGTAATCAGAACGTGTATTTTGTAGATCGCGAAAAAATTGAGAAAACATTAACGTATATGGAAAAACAAATTCTGCTTTTTGAAGAAAAAGATGAATGGGCTACAGACATTGAAAAAGGTGCGCTTGAAAGGATTGCGCAGACTATTATCGAGTCCATATTAGATACAGGTAATGCAATGATCGACGGATTTATCATGCGGGATCCCGGAAGTTATGAGGATATTATTGATATTCTTACGGATGAAAAAGTTATCACTAACGATATGAGTGAAAGCTTGAAATCAGTCATCAAATTCAGAAAAATGCTCGTACAACAATATATTGAAGTTGATCATAGCCAGGTAAAGTCCATGCTGAAAGAAGAATTGGCATCTCTTAAACAATTTTCGCCGAAAGTCAGGGATTATTTAACAAATGAATTGGGGCCCGTTTCAGCATTTAAGAAGTGATGTGGGAAGGTGAAGTCCATTGAAAAACTATGATGGCTATCTTATTGATTTGGACGGTACAATGTATAGGGGGACAGAAAGTATCCCGGATGCTATCGAGTTTGTAAAGCGATTGAAGCAAAAAGGGGTACCTTATTTATTTGTGACGAACAATTCCTCCAAAACCCCGGAACAAGTGGCGGATTACTTAAACCATTTTGGAATTGAAGCTGAAAAGAAGGATGTATTCACGACTTCATTGGCAACTGTCGAGTATCTGTATGCAAACCATCCTGAAACTTCAATTTATGTTATTGGTGAGGAGGGACTGACAACAGCTTTACGTGAAAAAGGATTCAAATTTGATGAACAGAATCCCGAGGCAGTTGTTATCGGTATTGACCGGGAAATAACATATGATAAGCTTGCTAAGGCATGCCTTGCTGTCCGAAATGGCGCTTTGTTTATATCGACAAATGGCGACGTAGCCCTTCCGACGGAAAAGGGATTGATGCCTGGAAACGGTGCTATTACATCCGTAATATCAGTTTCGACCCAAACAGACCCCATCTTTATCGGGAAGCCGTATTCTATCATCATGGAGCAGGCATTAAAAGCTCTTGGCACTCCAAAAGATAAAACATTGATGATTGGTGATAATTACGATACCGATATTATGGCAGGCATCAATTTTGAAATGGACACGCTTCTTGTACATACAGGCGTAACGACAAAAGAGATATTAGAGGAAAAGAAGCGCCAACCGACCTATGTTTTAGATACACTTGCACATTGGATGGTTTAAATTCCGTAGCTGTTAAAGAAGAGGCCTGATCCCGGTTGATTACTGGGGTCAGGCCTTTAAAAATTACATAAAAATGCTTCAGCGTGTCCCCGAGCGCAAGAACATACGGAGTATTCATGACGAATGTGACCTTTCGTTAATCGAGGAGGATATTCAATAGTGCAGCCCAACGTGGGATGAAAATCAGCCGCATTGGTGTGGTTGCTGGTGAATTACCTTCTCCATCATTTGCCTATTTAAGGCTCTGTCTCCGTGCTTACTAATTTAATCTAAATCCTGCCACTACAGCATTTAGTTTACCTGCCAAACCTGTCAATGCATTAGCGGTAGACGCAGTTTCTTCACTGCTGGCAGCTGTCTTTTCGGTCGTGAAGGATATGCTCTCAATATGAGAGAGGACTTCTGACGACTGTGCAGCCTGTTCTTCGCTTGCACTTGCAATTTCTGTCACCCTGTCTCCAGTGCGATTAATCATGCTAATGATTTTTTCAAAGGCCTCTCGGGATTTTTGTGTTTTGGCTGCTCCTTCCTCAACAGAGGTTATACTAAGAAAAGTGGCTTCTTGCATGTTTTTTACGATACTCGAAATTTCATTCGTCGCTTCAGCGCTTCTATCTGCAAGCTTGCGCACTTCATCTGCGACGACTGCAAACCCTCGTCCCTGTTCACCAGCCCTGGCTGCTTCAATTGCTGCATTCAGAGCAAGAAGGTTTGTTTGATCTGCAATTTCGTCAATGACCCCAATGATCTCTCCAATTTTCCTCGAACCCTCTTCCAACCGTGACATTTGCAAGCTGATTAAGCCGGCGCCTTCCACAGAGGATTGAACGACTTTTTCCCCATCTTCGGCAATTTTTATTGTTTTAAGCGCCAAACCTGCAGCATCTTCAGTGTTTTGTGCTATAGAGCTTATGGCCCCCGACAGTTCCTTAAACAATTCATTCATTGTTTGAGTAGCATTTGACTGACTTGTACTTGCATTTGCTATCTCTTCGGTACTGGCTGAAACCTGTTCCGAGGATGCGGAGAGATTTTCTGCGGCATTTAAAATATTTTGGATTGTCTCTCTCAGGTTTTTAATCATTTTATTTGTTGAATGAGCCAGGGCTCCGACTTCATCCTCCATGTGTATTTTTGTTGTTTCGGATAAATCGCCCTCTGCCACTTTTTCAACTAAATCAACCAATTGGCGCAGCGGTTGTGAAATACCCCTTGCAATGACAATGCCGAATACAATACTTAGGATAAAAATAAGCGAAATAATACCAATTGTTACAACTAATGTTGTTAAATAAGTTTTCTCAGCAGCTTTTTGTCCTTTTGCGGCTAAAATAGCTTCTGATTTCATTAACTCATTCAATTCCTCAAACATCTTATTTTGAAATTTGAGCAACCCTCCGTTAAGGGTTAACAGGTATTCGGCACTTTTCCCGTCAAGTGCCAATTGAACAGCTTGATCATATGAAATATTGTGAGATTCCCATTGATTATTAAATCGTGCCATCTTAACTTTCTGTTCCTCTGTCAAATGGCTTTTACTATACGCCTCGATGTGTGTATCAATTTTTTCTCTGATTTGCTCTATTTCTTTTGTCTTCTTGTCCACTTCGTTCGGGTATAAATATAAATCCTGGCTAGATAGTCGTAATTGTTGGACAAGGTTCCTGGCTTCTCCAAGCTCTTGGCCAGGTATAAGGCTTTCACTGTATATCTTTTCTATCTCTTCATTTATTTTGCTCATTTGCGATAGTGCAATAATACCTGTACCGACTTGAAACAATGCGATAATAAGAAAAGCTGATGTCAATTTCACACCGATTTTTAAATTCAAAAACCAATTGAACAGTTTTTTTAAGTTCATCACTTTACACCGTCCTGCTATTTTACTTTAGATCATGACAGAGCCATTTATGGGAAATGTCACTTTTAAAATCGGCATAAACAATCACGATTGAAGGTTATTTACAGGAACTTAACAATGCAGTCAGTAAACTTTACAAAAGCTTAATAAAGTTAACTAATTTTTTTATAGCTGAAGGTTGGGCCAGGAGGAAAGGGGAAGAGAAGGGGTGATGAGTCACAGAAAAGGCGGCCTCATGGCCGCCTCGATAATTGTTAGATATTTATTCTTCACCCTTTGCACTATGCGCCAGCCTGCTAGAAGCGGCTGCAGCAATCGCACCGACGATATCGTCCAGGAAGGTATTGACCTCACCAGTTGAATGGTCATTCAGATGTGCTAGAATACCAGGTTTTTGTTTGTCAATGTAACCATAATTTGTAAATCCGATCGATCCATATACATTCACAATTGAAAAAGCCAATATTTCATCCACGCCGTACAGGCTTTCATCTGTATTGATGATGGTTTGAAGCGGTTCATCCAGTTTGCCCTGTTCAGCCAGCATATCCAATTGAATTCCTGTTAATATGGCATTTTGGACTTCACGTTTACGCAGGACACGCTCAATATTAAAAATGCAATCATCAACTGTTAGCTCGGGATGGTATTTTTTTTGCAAATACATCACAAGTTCTGCGATATCTTCAATGGTCACACCGCGTTCATTCAATAGGCGGCGTGCTGTCTTTTCCAGTTTTGTCATTTTTCTTTCTATGCTCATTTATCTCACCCTTTATTAAATGTTTGATCTCGATGCATCTTTTTTATTTAAATATTTCCTTCCCAGCCATTTCCATGTAAAAAACAAACCTTCAGCAAATTAGCTGATCTCGCTCATATATTTAAAAAAGAGGAAAATGTGATAAGAGAGGGATGTTTTATGGCGATGGACATTTTGGAGAAGTATTTTAACATTAAAGCGGATCAATCGATCCGGATTGGACGGCAAATTCGCCATGTTTCGAATGGTTTGTTGTATACTATTGTCTCTGTGACACATGTGGAACAGGAGGTTCTAATAGAATTATATGAAATGTCTGAGCACATGGCAAAGAATTCTGACAAAAAAGTTGCAAGATTTGTTTCAGGCAAAGAAGGTAAGTACTTAATTACTCATGAAAATGAGGATTATGTACTCCTACAAAATCAATTTCATACGACAAACCGACTCAGAAAGACTGGCCGTCAACTGGCTAAATTCCATAACCGTGGAAAAAATCTTCAGGCCCCCATCAAGACTTTGAATCGGGCCGGCGAATGGAAGGATTTTTGGGCTGCCAGGCTTGACCAAATGGAAAAGGTTTGGGGTGGCTTGAGCCAAGAGCCCCCAAGGGAAGAGTTTGACAAGATGTTCATTGAATCTTTCCCTTACTATATGGGACTTTGTGAAAATGCAATTCAATATGTAACTGATACAGAACTGGACGAGAAGCCGCAGCATTTTGATTATGGAACAATTTGTCATGAACGCTTTCATGAAGATCTTTGGAAAAATGAACAAGAGATCAGAAATCCATTTGATTGGGTGCTTGACCATCCATCCAGGGATATTTCCGAATGGGTCAGGGACCGATACTTTAAAGGAAGCCGGATACTTCGTCCTGATATGATGAGCTTTTTAAACGACTACCAATCCGTTTCCCCAATATCTCCTTTTGCCTGGAGACTTATCTATGCAAGACTATTGTTTCCCTTGCATTACTTTGTCTGTGTGGAAGAATATTACAATACACATTCACAATCAGTAAAAAAGCATCTTGAAGAAACCCTCGACAGATATTTAAGGGATACGAAGGATTATGAACAGTTCCTGCGTTCTTTTTATACAATGGTGGGCGTGAAAAAAAAATTGCCGGCGGTTGAATGGCTTTAAAATATTTTGCTAAAACGAAAAAGCGATCCGGAAAATCCGAATCGCGAATTAAAATACCTGTTCTACTTCAATGACGCCAGGCACTTCTTCGACTAATGCTCGCTCTATGCCGGCTTTTAATGTAATAGTTGAGCTTGGGCAAGTACCGCAGGCACCCAAAAGGCGAAGTTTTACAATTCCTTCATCTACATCAACGAGTTCGCAGTCACCGCCGTCGCGAAGCAGAAATGGACGCAATTTATCGAGTACTTCTTGAACTTGACTGATCATTGTTTGTTCAGACATTCAGATCTACTCCCTTCCTATTACCCATTATAAGCAGAAATGAAAAAAAAATCTATGGGTTTGTTTGGGCTTGCCCATCTGTTGCAGTTTTTCGAGGGCAGCCTCTAAGGTTTGGTTTTAGATGAAGGCAACTTTTTGGTCTAGAAAAAGGTGGCTTCCATTTGTTGGGGAAATTATTTGGAATCCTTAACGGCATTCCGTGATCTTTATTTATAAGTTATGTTTAGCGCCAGGCGCCATCGGCTAAAGGTCACAAACTGGATGAAAAATATACATGCTAAGGATGCTTCGCATGGTGTGATATAAGTTAGTTGCTTCGCATGGTGTAATATAAGTTAGTTGCTTTGCTGTGGTGGCTTAGTTGCCTCCTTGCAATTCGTCATGTGCTTGTTGCCCGAGGCTGAACGCCTTGCGCTTTTCTTTATAAAATCGGTACAATAAAGGGAAAGGAGCGTGGGAGCAATGAAAAAGGAAGCAGAGATTTTTGTATATGGGGCAGAGCAGATTTGCGCAAGTTGTGTGAATCTCCCTTCTTCGAAAGAAACATATGAATGGCTGGAAGCTGCCATCTCCCGGAAATATCCCGGACAGCCGTTTAAAATCCATTACATCGATATTTTTAATCCGCCGGAAGATGAAGCTGCAAAAGCATTTGCAGAGCGGGTAGTCGAGGAAGACTTATTTTATCCGGTCGTCACCATGGATGACGAAATCATCGGTGAGGGGAACCCAAGGTTAAAAGATGTGTATAAGAAGTTGGAAGAACATGGATACCACGCAGAATAAAAAATGCCGGAATCAGTATAAAAACCCTGATTCCGGCATTTTCGATATATCGAGAAATGTAAATGGACAGCCGCTTTCGTATTTATAACACAATTCCCGCGCCTAGCCCCTCGAGGTCATAAGCCAGTTGCTTCTGAAGGCAAAAAACGCCGTCAGGCAGCACCCTTCTTATGCTTGTCGGGGCTGACCGAGGCGCTTCTGCTTTTCTACTGTCTAGCTTCAGGCTCCAGCGACTAGCAGACTTCCTTCTCTGGGTGCTCCAAGGCAAAGCTTATTCAGGAAGCTATGTTACCTTGTCGCAAAGCTGCTTGAAGTTTACTCGAGGAAGATACACACGATGTTATTGAAGTCAGTAGCTTTCCTACGATAAGTCAACATCGGCTTGCCTGCGGCTTCGCCGTGTTTCCTTTATCTCGTCAGGAGTCGTCCAGTGTCTAGCTCCAGCGCCTAGCTCCTCGAGGTCATAAGCCAGTTGCTTCTGAAGGCAAGAAACGCCTTCAGGCAGCACCCTTCTTATGCTTGTCGGGGCTGACCGAGGCGCTTCTGCTTTTCTACTCACCCATTATGATACTTGTACATCCACAGGATACCAGACTTCAAGATCCGAGCAATACGGCCTGTGATTGCCCGCTCAGCCATCAGCCCGAAGCCCTGTTTTTTACCAAGTGAGCCAAGCACACCTTTTAATTTGATGGTTGGCAATTCTTCCGGGAGCTCCTGCCCGCTCCAGCGTTTCTGAAGGACCTGCACTATTTGATCGGCTTGTCCCTCGGCAAGCTGAGCGCTTGGAGCATAAGGGAGGCTTGCGCAGTCTCCGACAACATAAACATGCTCATCAACAGGAATGTTGTGATATTTCGTTAATACTACTCTGTTCTGTTTGTCTTTTTCGACATCCATATCACGTACAATCCGGTTTGGCTGTATACCGGCAGTCCAAACAATGACGTCAGAATGAACCGGCTCATCATGATTGAAGAGTGTGCGGTCTTCTACCCTCGTAATGTTAGCTCCATTAATGACTTCGACGCCGTTTGTCTGGAACCAATTTTGTACATAGCGGCTGACTCTTTCCGGAAATGCGGATAGAATGATTTTTCCACGGTCAAATAATTTGATGACCAAATCTTCACGGCTCTCCCTAAGCTCACTTGCGAGTTCGACTCCGCTCAGGCCTCCGCCTACAATACTGACAACCGAATTTGCAGGCAAGTTGTTCAAGGTTTGATATGTTTCCCGGGCTTTTCCTATATTTTGGATACTATGTGTGTATTCTTTTGCACCGGGAATATTGTGATATTTATCCTCACAGCCGAGGCCAATAATTAAATCATCATAAGCCACAGGTTCATCTTCGGCTAAATGGACAAGTTTGTTTTCCAAGTCGATGTTCGTTATTTCCCCGTATTTGAGTTCAAGGCGCGGATGTTCAGGAAAAGGCACTCGGACCTCTTGGTCTGAAACCGTTCCGGCGGCCAATGCATAGTACTCAGTTTTAAGACAATGGTATGGCACTCTGTCAATCAGAGTGATGGTTACATCTTCGGGCAGGTTGTTTGGCAGCAAACGGTGCAACGCCCGCATGTTCCCATATCCACCGCCAAGAAGCACTAATTTTTTCATGCAAACAGTCTCCTTTTGCCATCTATTTAAACAATATAAGAAAACACATTTATAAATATGTATTTATCAGTTCTATATCCAACGTAAAGTATAGCGGAATCTACACTGATATACAACAGGATTAAGATGTTCACTTCGCATTATTTAATTTAAGAACAGAGTTCTTTTCAGCCTTTCAAATTGACTAACCCATGCGAAAAGAGTAGGATTAAGACTGGTAATGAGGTGAATTAAATGAATCCTATCATAGAATTTTGCATCAGCAATCTAGGCATGGGTGGATATGAAGCAATGCAAAAATTGGAGGATGATCCAGATCTGGATATTGTGGAATATGGATGTCTAGATCATTGTGATTTATGCGCAGAAACTTTATACGCCCTCGTTAATGGAGAAGTGGTCACTGGGGATAGCCCAGAGGATCTTGTCAAAAATATTTACCAGTATTTAGAAGACAATCCGATGTTTTAATAAGCCGTTTAGTTGTGAATAGAACATCCGGAGTTTATAATAAAGGAAGACTTCATTTCTCGCAAGAGGGGGGTGCAGATTCATGAGTGACCTTGTAATATTGACTGAAGCGGCTGCATTGCAGATCAAGGAAATGATCAAACAGAACGGAGAAGAAGGTGCTTATTTCCGTTTTTCCATTAATGGAGGCGGATGCAGCGGTTTATCGTACGGCATGAGTCTAGACCATGAAAGATCTGAAAAGGATACATTCATTGAGCAGCACGGTATAGGTATCGTCATTGATGAAGATACAGCTCCGATTGTCTCAGGAACTGTCATTGATTTTAAACAGTCTCTCATGGGAGGCGGTTTTACGATTGATAATCCGAATGCCCTTGTTTCATGTGGCTGTGGAACCTCTTTCCGAACTGCGACAGTTGCAGGTAAGCCGGAAGATTGTTAAATGGAAAAAAGGCCTGGACATCACTGTCCGGGCCTTTGTTGTATCTGCTTTATTATTTATCGAATAAAGACGTACTGTGCATCGGCTGCACTCTTGCTTTCGGGTCAATATAGGTTTTTGCATTGCTGACAGCTGTCGGCGCTTCGCCAAATCCGGTGGCGATCAATTTTACTTTACCGTCATATGTCGTGATATCACCTGCGGCATATATCCCCGGGATATTCGTTTCCATTTTTGAATTGACGACAATGGAGTTCTTTTCAATCTCGATGCCCCAGTCCTTGATCGGTCCAAGTGATGACACAAAGCCGTAGTTGCAAATCAGAGAGTCAAGTTCAATTTCTTCCACAGCATCGCCTCTGACTTCCTGGATGACAAGCTTATTGATAGACTCGCCGTCACAGATGATATCAGAAGCGGCGAAAGGAGTTTTAATTTCAACTGAAGAAGATTTCAATTGAGTCACGCTGCTTTCATGAGCGCGGAACTTATCCCTGCGATGGACAAGGGTCACTTTCTCTGCAATCGGTTCAAGCATGAGCGCCCAGTCAACAGCTGAATCTCCCCCACCCAGGATTACGACTCTTTTTCCTTCAAACTTTTTCATATCATCTACGAAATAGTGGAGGTTTTTCCCTTCATATTGTTCGGCCTCTTCAATCTCCAGTTTTCTTGGTTGAAAAGCTCCGATTCCGCCGGTGATAATAATCGATTTTGAATAATGGATCTCTTGATCGGTAGTCAGTTTAAAAGTTCCGTCGTCCAGTTTTTCCACATTTTGTACAGATTGACCAAGACAAATAGTTTGGGAAAACAACTTCAACTGTTCTTTTAAATTATTGACGAGATCCTGTGCCTTTATTTTTGGAAAGCCGGCCACATCGTATATATATTTCTCTGGATATAATGCAGCTAATTGCCCGCCTAATTGAGGAAGACTTTCTATAATTTTAACCGATGAATTCCTCATACCTGCATAAAAGGCAGTGAACATCCCAGCAGGACCTGCCCCGATGATTGTCATGTCAAAAACTTGCTGATCTTCTTTCAAAGAAAATCCCTCCTGTTCATAAACAGCTTCAATAAGTCATTTTACACGTTCCTATTGTGCCACACAATGCTTAGTTTTGTCATATGAAATGACCCAAAAATGCGGGGAATCAGTACTTTGAATGAGTTTTGACCTTAAGAATTCAGAATTGTTGTTCTTCTGTGAAACCGCTTGAAAAAGGAGAATAAAAGCCATATGATGTATTGAGACATATATCTCTTTTTTATGACATTTTTTTTGTTATTGTACGTGAAGTGCATCACATTTATTTATATATCATATTATTTTTTACAATGCATTTCAGTCGTACGAATGTTTTATAATAAGACGAAAAGGTGGAAGTGATTAGATTGAGAAAGCCAAAGATTGTAGTATTAGGCGCTGGTTACGGCGGATTAATGACAGTGACACGTCTTCAAAAACAACTCGGAAGCACCGATGCCGAAATTGTTTTAGTTAATAAAAATGACTACCATTATGAAACAACATGGTTGCATGAAGCTTCTGCCGGAACATTGTCCCCTGACCAGGTCCGTTATGATATTTCAAGCGTAATTGACAGAAGCAAGGTTGACTTCGTTCAAGATACTGCTGTAAAAGTTGAACTTGAAACGAAAAAAGTAATCCTTGAAAAAGGAGACGAGCTTTCATATGACTACCTTGTAGTAGCATTGGGAGGCGCTCCTGAAACATTTGGAATCAAAGGCCTTGATAAGTATGCTTTTTCCATTACAAATGTAAACACAGCGAGACAAATCCGCGAACATATTGAATATCAATTCGCAACTTACAAAGTCGACAAAAAGCCAGAACGTTTAACAATTGTTGTCGGCGGTGCAGGTTTTACAGGCATGGAGTTTCTTGGCGAACTGGGCAATCAGATTCCAAGATGGTGCAAAGAATATGATATCGACAAAGAAATGGTAAAAGTAGTCTGTGTGGAAGCTGCTCCAACTGCTCTACCAGGATTTGATCCTGAATTGGTTCAGTACGCTACAGCGTTGCTTGAAAGAAAAAATGTGGAATTCCGCATTGGTACGGCAATTAAAGAAGCTACTCCTGAAGGAATCGTCGTTGCAAAAGGCGAAGATGATACAGAGGAAATCAAAGCAGCAACGGTTGTATGGGCTGCAGGTGTTCGAGGCAATCCGATCATTGTTGAATCTGGAATCGAAAATATGCGCGGCAGAGTAAAAGTAGAGCCTGATTTGCGTGCACCAGGGCTTTCTGATGTGTTTGTTATTGGCGACTGCTCACTCGTGATTAACGAAGAAATCAACCGCCCATATCCTCCTACCGCTCAAATCGCTATGCAACAAGGCGAATTGGTAGCAAGCAACTTAGCGAAGCTCGTTCAAGGTAAAACGAACCTTGACAGCTTTACATTCGATAACAAAGGAACTGTTTGTTCACTTGGAGATGACGATGCCATCGGTGTTGTCTTCGGAAAGAAAGTGACAGGTACAAAAGCTTCCTTTATGAAAAAGATGATCGACAACCGTGCCCTTTACATGATTGGCGGCATTCCGCTTACAATGAAAAAAGGGAAATTCAATTTGCTTAAGTAATACAATGAAATGATGAGAGAGGCAGAATCTATATGGATTCTGCCTTTTTTAGAGAGTGAAAATAACAATGCGTATGTGTTCTTCATTTCCAGCGGTTAGCCCCTAGTGGTTATAAGTATAACTCAGCGCTTGTCGGGGCTTAGAAGGGCGCTTTTTTTCTTGGAAGTTAAAGAAAGTATAAACTTAGATAAAGTTTTCTATTTAAACAAGAATACGTTAATGTCTAGCTTCAGGCGCCATCGGTTCGAGGTCACAAGCCACAGGGAAGATTATTCAGGAAGAATGTGCTCCTGCGCCATAGCTTATTCGAGGAAGTCTTGTTCAGCTCGTCGCAAAGCAGCATGAAGCATATTCAGAGATGTTTCTCATGATGTAATTAAGTGAGCGGCTTTGCGTGGGGGGCGAAAAGCTGCCTCCTCGCAATTCGTCTTGTGCTTGTCGCCTAAGGCTGCGCGCCTTGCGCTTTTCTAAGAAAGTGTGGGGAGAAGAGTATGAGTCAAAATCGGGGCAAGGTTTGGCTGGCAGTTTGCGGCGTGGTTATTGATGAGGAGGGCCGCTGGCTTGTCGTGAAAAAGAAATACGGCGGAGCCAAAGGCAAATGGACGTTGCCGGCAGGCTTTGTAGAACCGGGGGAAACTCTGGATGAGGCGGTCAAAAGGGAAGTACTTGAAGAGACAGGGGTTATTTGTACTATTGACGGTCTGCTCGGCTTAAGAACCGGAGTGCTGCGTTCCAGCATCAGTGATAATATGATGATATTTGCCTGCAAACCAAAAAACACAACAATCCTAGTTCAGGAAGACGAACTTGAGGAAGCCAGCTGGATGATGCCTGAAAGTCTGTTACAGGATAAAAAAACCTCTGTCATGATTACTGAGCTGATCCAAGGGGGATACAGGCCGTTTCAAAAAGAGATTGTTGCAATCAACCCTGGAAGTCAATTTGGATATACGGCTTATAAATTATTTCTTTGATCCTCTAAGGGAATTGTCTTATGCTTGTCGGAGCTGAACAAGGCGCTTTCGCTTTTCTAATTGTCTAGCTCCAGCGCCTATCGACTAGCAGACTTCGCGCCTCCGCCTACGATAAGTCAACATCGGCTCCGAAGGACAGGACGTCCTAGTGCCACCAAAGCCACAGGATGTGGCGTTTTGAGGCGGCCTTCGTCGCCGTGTTTCCTTTATCTCGTTGGAGTCACTCCAGTCTGTACGTCGATGGACAGGCGCTTTCGCTTTTCTAATTGTCACGAATTCGTCCGAGTCTTCGGCATTGACGCTCTGTCAACCATTCAGTAAACTTGGTATGAAGGTAAAATCAAGGGGGAAAACAGCTATGCAAATGCCACTTCCAGTCCTGCTTATATCCATGTTATTATTTTTTGTCCTGTTTTTCGGGATTGGATTTTTACTAAATATGCTATTACGAATGACTTGGATTATGGCGGTTGTCTATCCGGTCGTCGCCATATTGATCGTTGATAAGGTGAAGTTTACGGAATATCTTACATCTCCGTCCTCTTCTTTTTCCAGTCTTGGATCAAGCATCTCTAATCTCGCTGCAGCTGATCTAATCATTCTGGTTAGCGGCTTGGCAGGAGCATTAGTTGCTGGGTTTACTATGCAGGTCTTGCGTAAAAAAGGTTATAGAATGTTTTAGTAGTAAAAAAGCGCTCTGTTAGTCAGGGGGCTTTTTTACTTTTCGTCAAAAGTCTCTAGCTTTCTTAATTCACTACGAATAAACCCTCTCAAAATAGGGAATCAATACCCATGAGAGGAGTGAATGAATGTTTACGCGTTACATATACATCCGGAGGCTGTTGATGCTGCTTTTATTTACAGCAGCCTTGGGAGCAACTTTTGAAGCGTTGTCCGGTTTGGATATTAGGACAACTGCTCAAATGCTATTTTCAGATTCAAATCAAAAAAAAGCAGAGGAAAATCTTATGGCAGAACCGGCAATTCAGGCCGCGAAAGCAGATCCAACGGATATTCCTCCATTGGAAGAGGCTTTTGATTGGTCTCAATATCCGATGAAAAAAGTTGTTGCTACTGGGTATACGGCTGGGGTAGAATCTACCGGGAAAAGACCTGGACATCCGTCTTACGGAATAACATATTCCGGTGTGAAAGTGAAAAGGGATTTATATTCAACGGTAGCCGCTGATCCGAAGGTATTTCCCATCGGCACCATTTTATTCATTCCGGGTTACGGATATGGTGTGGTAGCTGACACAGGTTCAGCCATCAAAGGGAATAAAATTGATCTTTATTACGAAACTGTTGATGAGGTATACAGTAATTGGGGAAAACGTACGCTGGATATCCACATCATTGAAATGGGTACTGGGAAAATAACAGAAGAAGAGCTGATTGCCCTGAATGAAGATGAGGCCATGCAGGTATTCAGGCAAACTTATTTAAAAACTTCAGATTAAGTTACAAGGCTGCGGGATTTTCAAACCGCAGCCTTTTCGTAGTAAAAAACGCGATAGATTATACGACGCCAACTCGATATGTCCAGTTCCGACGGCGCCACAGGAGGTGGTGCTTTAAGTCGGCCAGGTGCCTTGCGTTTTTCTTAGTTATAGATTTAGAAAATAATAAAGAATCAGCGCTAAAAAGACACCTGTCAATCCTCCAAAAAACACTTCCACGGGCTTGTGTCCAAGCAGCTCCTTTAATTCTTTTCTTTTTTGCTGCTCCGGTTTTTCCGGCCAAACTTTAGCTTCTTCGATAAAACGCTGGAAGTCAGAAGTCAACTGGTTCAAGACAATAGCATGTTCACCGGCTTGCCTCCTGACACCGGTTGCGTCGAACATAACGATAATCGCAAATACTGCGGCAACTGCAAATAGGGGCGAACCCAAGCCTTCCTTGAGGGCGATACCTGTGGAAAGGGCGGTAACCGCGGCGGAGTGGGAACTTGGCATCCCGCCTGTTGAGGTCAATAGTGACCAGTCCCATTTTCTTGTCACAATGAAATGGAGAGGGACTTTTACAAATTGAGCAAAGAAAATAGCAGTGAGTGCAAACCAAAGAGGAAAGTTCAAAAACAGGTCCATCAATTTACATCCTTTCATAAATGGAAAGAAAAATTAATATAAACAATGCATTATTTTTTTAGCTTTAGCTTCTCTAAGCATACAATACAGGAAAGCAGGTCTGCCAACGTTTTCTTCAGTTTATCCATGATGTAATCTTAGAAAAGTTGAAGTGATTGAAGTTAGCAGCTTCCCTTTGAAAGCTTAACTAGGAATTCGCAAAATGGGACACTTGTGCTTTTCCTTTCTTTTTATATTACCACAACAGCCCGATAAGGAATCACACTTTTGGAAATCTCGAAACTCCACAAAACTTGGTCTATACTTTTAGTAAAGGAGGAGTTGCACATGTTTCATATTTCAAATGAAAACCCATACGAAAGTGAACAGGAATGCATGCTGATCGGATTGATGGATCAGCCTGAGAAATTTTCGGGAGATCTGCAGCAGCTTGATGATGCGTTTAATGGAAGATTGACTGATCTTGTAAAAGAAGGTGATATATCTGCAAAATATCAATCGGTTGCGGTTATACATAGTTTGGGCTGTTCCTCCATCAAACGATTCGTTTTTATCGGGTTGGGCAGGGAAAAAGATTTAACAGTTGATCGATTGCGCGAAGCGGTCGGAAAGGCATCCAAAGAATTGAAACAGCTTCGTGTAGAGTCATTCTCTATCGCATTGGATTCATTTGTGGGAGGGGGAATTACTACCGAAAAGTGTGCCTGGATCATAAGTGAGGCGTATACCATGGCAACATATGAATTTTATGGATATAAGCAAAAATCTAATGAACCAGAGATCATCGTTGAGGAAATAACTATTTTTACAAATGAGGATATGAAGGAAACTAAAGCCGCTTTTCAAACTGGTTGGACATTTGGGACGGGAACCAACCATGCGAGAACACTCGTGAACACGCCAAGCAACATGCTGAAGCCTTCCGATCTGGCTGCGTATGCAGCGGAGTTGGCTGATAAGTATGGGTTTGAAATTGAAATTTTAGAAAAAGAGGAAATTGAAAAGCTCGGAATGGGTGCTTTTCTAGCGGTAAACCAGGGATCAAATGAACCACCATTTATGATTGTCTTAAAATATCAAGGAAAAGGAGAATGGACTGATGTTCTTGGCTTGGTAGGAAAAGGGATCACATTTGATACTGGCGGTTACTCCATCAAGCCGAAGGATGGGATTGTCGGTATGAAAACAGATATGGGCGGAGCGGCGTCTGTTCTTGGAGCAATGGATGTGATTGGCAGTCTTAGACCTGAGCGGAATGTTGTTGCGGTGATCCCGGCTACGGATAATGTAATCAGTGAAAAAGCATTCAAGCCTGATGATGTAATTACGTCGATGAACGGAAAAACAATTGAAGTATTAAATACGGACGCGGAAGGAAGACTCGTTCTGGCAGATGCGGTCACATACGCAAAAATGCATGGTGCTGACCGGATCATTGATGTGGCTACCTTAACCGGTGGTGTAATTATTGCACTTGGCCTTGATAAAACAGGGGCGATATCAAATAATGAGAAGTTCTATCAGCAAGTAAAAGAGGCCTCGGCTAAAACTGGAGAATTTATCTGGCGCCTTCCATACACGGAGAAGGATAAAGAAAGAGTTCGCTCAAGTAAGATAGCCGATTTGAATAATTCGCCAGGCAGGGAAGGCCACGCTATTATGGGCGGTGCATTTATCGGGGAATTTGTAGAAGACACTCCGTGGGTTCATTTGGATATAGCAGGAACTGCTACAACTAACAAAGAGTATGAGCTTGGTCCTGCAGGAGCTACAGGGGTAATGGTAAGGACGCTTGCTCTGCTTGTAATCGAGGAAAAGAACTGGAATTAAGGCAGGAACGGGCTTGTTCATACAATAATCGCCCATGCCATCTATGCCTTTCCCGCATACACAGGTAAAGAGGAGCTTTGAGCTCTTGCATAAAGGAGGCTACCTGTAATGATGTATTATCGAAATCTGGAACCTTATGCCGGAAACCGCTTTTTCTTCGGCGCTCCCTTACTAGGCGGTTTTATCGGCGGTTTAATAGGCGGCGGAATCGGAGCCGGCATCGGGAGTGCTGTATTCAGGCCGCGCCCGTTCTATCCATATCCAGTCCCTTATGGAGGAGTCCCATATGGTTATGGCGCGCCTTATGGATTCGGTGCACCATACGGCGTCCCATATGGCTTTTAAATACGTCTTTGTCGACTGAATGTCCGAAAATGTTTCATTTTCATAATAGATAATGGAAAAACTGCCCATCGGTAGATAGATATGCTGGTGGGCTTTCTTTTTTAAAACAGGATATTATGGAGTTAGTATAGAATTAAAATAAAAAGAAAATACATAGGTTGGAGGACTTCATATGAAAGAAAAGGGATTACATCAATCTTTGGGAATTGAAGTTGTTGATATAGTAGAGGGGAAAGTGAGGGCCACCATGCCAGTCGACGACCGAACAAGACAGCCTTACGGTTATTTGCATGGCGGCGCATCTGTAGCATTGGCCGAAACCGCTGCAAGTGTTGGAACGGCCGCTTTGATTGATCTGGAGAAGGAAATTTGCTTTGGGCTGGAGATCAATGCCAATCATGTACGCCCAAAAAAGGAAGGACTGGTCACAGCTATCGCAGAAGCGGTCCACCGTGGAAAAACAACAATGGTTTGGGATATCCGAATCAAGGATGAGCAAGACCGCTTGATTTCCATATCAAGATGTACGGTGGCAATTGTGCCGAAAAAGGTGGACAGCGAGTAACTCTCAAATATATTTTGGGAATGCACTCATTTAAGAAATAGGCAGTGCAATAGTGCATTCCACTGTAGTTAGATATCTGAAGATAAAATATATTTTATTTATTTTGTGTGAATGGCACATAAGTTGCAAGTCTATTATTAGAATGCGGGAAAGGAGGATTGGGAGAGGGCTTTAATTAATAAAAATAATGAAGAGGTGGAAGGGATGCAGGGTATTCGAAAGTCACTTTTTAGCTTACTACTGTTAGTATTAATAATTACTCTTACTTTGTCAGCTTGTGGAAGCAAGGATTCCGCTGGTGGGAGCGGTGAATCCAGCGAAAAAGTTTTAAATGTGTTTAACTGGTCGGATTACTTCTCGGATTCCGTTATTAAAAAATTTGAAGAGGAAACAGGCATTAAGGTAAACTACAGTACTTTTTCATCAAATGAGGAAATGTACGCCAAGCTGAGTACAGGAAACTCAAATTACGATGTGACTGTCGTTACAACCAACTTTATTGAACTGCTGATCAAAGAAGGCTTAGTCGAAAAGATCAATAAGGATAACATTCCTAATTTACAACATATCGGAGAGGAATTTTCCGGGAATTATGCCGATCCCAATGATGAATATTCAGTGCCTTATTTATGGGGTTTTTATCCGATTGCGGTCAATGAGGAAATAACAGATAAGAAAGTTGAAGGTATTAAGGATTTATTTGATCCTTCATTTGAAAACAATCTGGCGATCATGGATGATCCAAGACCTGTAATAGGATCCGCGCTGCAGGCTCTAGGCTATTCGCCTAACACGACAAATGAGGAAGAAATCAAAGAAGCAGGGGAATTGTTGCAAGAACTGAAGCCGAATATCAAAGCAGTGGACACGGAATCCAAAAATTTTTTAATGAGCAAGGAAGCGAAGGCGGTTATTACATACAGTGGAGACGCATATATCGCAAAACGTGAAAATCCGAACATCAAAGTCATTTTTCCAAAAGAGGGTATCTTGACTTGGCAAGAGGGATTAGTTATTCCTAAGAACGCCCCTCATAAAGAGAATGCCGAAAAGTTCATAGACTTTATTAATCGTCCAGAAATTATGAAAGAACTTCTGCTTGAGTATCCATACGGAACATCCAATGTAGAAGCGGCAAAGCTTTTACCTGAAGAGGTTAGGAAAGAAACGCAGTTTGTCGAGGAGTTCAAACAGGGAGAATTATTGAAGGATGTTGGAGAAGCTACGCAGATGTATGACCGCGTGTGGACGGAGTTCAGACAATAATCATTTAAAGGGCTGCCATTAGGTACAGCCCTTTTTGTTTTGGAATGAATTGATAAGGGAAATGGTGATAAGGAAAAAGGAGGTTATGAACATGCCTTGGTCAAAGCGTGATTATCCGGAATCAATGAAAAATCTTCCTGATGCCGTCCGAAAAAAAGCGATTGAAATTGCCAACGCCCTATTGGATGACGATTATGAGGAAGGAAGAGCAATATCCATTGGAATTGCCCAAGCAAGGAAATATATTGAAGGCGAAGTTGAGAGAACGGAATACCATGTGCAGCCTGACGGGGAAGATTGGGTTTTAAAAAAGAAAGAGGGAAAAAAAGCCATTTTTAGGGAAGAAACGAAGAAAGAATTACTAGACGGTGCCAGGGAATATGTCAATGACCATGAAGGAATATTGGTTGTCCATAAGGCGGATGGGTCCGTTTCAGAGAGGTTGTATGATTAGAAGTAGCTAGACTTCCGTGATAGGTAAAACCTATTGAGGGAGTCTTTTTTTTTGCCGGCATCCTGGTAATAGGGAAAACAGTTGGTATAATTTAATCATAGATTATTTGAAGGGTGGGACATTTGTGAAAACACCGGAACAAGAAAAAAACGATACATATGAAGAAGATTTTTTAAAATGGGATCTGGCATCACTCTCTAAGGAGATTAAAGAAAACAAACTTTCACCAGTTGAGGTGACAAAACGACTCCTAGAAAAGATCGCAGCGGAAGATGGAAAATACAACGCCTTTATCACCGTTGCAGCTGAAGAAGCGATGGAGCAGGCCAAGCGGGCTGAATCTGAAATTCAGGCAGGTAACATCAGAGGGCCGCTACATGGTGTACCCATTGCAATAAAGGATAATATTTATACGGAAGGCATTACAACGACGATGGGTTCTGCCATCTTCAAAGATCACATCCCTGACCATGATGCGACGGTGGTAAAAAAACTAAAAGAGGCAGGAGCCATCATATTAGGGAAATTGAATATGCATGAGGTGGCTTTCGGAACGTCTGGAGACCGTTCATTTGCAGGCCCAGTTAAAAATCCCCATGATTTGAATAAAATAACAGGCGGATCGAGCAGCGGCTCGGGGGCTGCGCTTGCGGCTTCATTATGTTATGGAGCGCTTGGAACTGATACAGGAGGATCTATCCGGATTCCAGCCTCATTTACGGGGACAGTTGGTATGAAACCGACATTTGGAAGAGTAAGTAATTTCGGAGTCTTTCCCCTGAGTTGGACACTCGATCACGTAGGCCCAATGACTAAAACTGTCCATGACAATGCGATTTTAATGAATGTGCTCGCGGGATATGACGAGAACGATCCGTATTCAATCGATAAAGCAACGGAGGATTATACAGCTTTAATTGGCTCAGACATAAACGGAGCGATAGTTGGGGTTCCTTCGAGTGATTTTTTCAAAGGGGGAGATCCGGAGGTCGAGAAAAGCTATCTTCAAGCGATCAAAAAATTTGAGGAAGCAGGTGCAGTAATCAAATCGGTTAACCTTCCGGATATGGAGGAGATACTGGCTGCATTCAGGACGACTTTGACAAGCGAAGCATATACCGTTCACGAAAAAAGACTGCAAGATTTCCCGGATCTTTGGGATGATGAAGTAAGGACACGCTTGGTCACTTCAAAAGACACACATGTTACACAATATGTTGATGCACAGCAGGTCAAGAGACAGGCTATCAGGGAGTTTGAAGGAATTTTTGAAGAAATTGATCTCCTAATCACTCCGACTGTTCCGATTCTCCCTGTCAATATCGGGGAGAGAGAAATCATCCTCAATGGATCAAAGATTCATAGCAGTCTTGTCCTTAACCGGTATACAGGACCATTTAACATAACTGGACTGCCAAGTCTTTCCATGCCGTGTGGATATTCGGATAAAGGGCTCCCGATTGGGATCCAACTGACTGGTAAAGCCTTTGACGAGGCTAATATTTACCGGTTTGCATCGGTGCTTGAAAACAGGCTTTCCTTGTAATGTAAAAGGTTGGCGCTTTGCCTATACAGGTGCTACCGAATACAACAAAAAGTTGCGTTGTTACCCAAAAAATTAATAACTAGCCAATGCCAGCCTCTTTTAGGCTGGCATTGGCTTTTACTATTTTAGGTATAGGAAATTGTGAATAACATGTTTATCGCTAAAAGCCGCGTCCAGCTCCAGTGTCTGTCAAGTAGCAGAATTCGCAGTTGCGCTTTTTTTCTAAAGTAAGAAAGTATAAAATCGGACTAATTTTTATTTCAGGGATATATCCGTTATGTCTAGCTCCAGGCGCCATCGGCTCGAGGTCACAAGCTGCGAGAAAGCAATTCAAGAAAAATGTGCTCCTGCGGCATAGCTTATTCGAGGAAGTCTTGTTCAGCTCGTCGCAGAGCAGCATGAAGCATATTCAGAGATGTTTCTCATGATGTAATTAAGTAAGGGGCTTTGCTGTGGTGACTGAAAAACTCCCTCATCAAAATTCGCCTTGTGCTTGTCGCCGGTGGGCGGGCGCCTTCCGCTTTTATTCTAAAGTAATGGAAAAAAACCTTAAAACAATGCAAAAAAACATCCTTTTCCTACCCCAATGACGAAAACCAATGGATTTAGCCAGCTTTTGATCTTGGCACAGAAGTTGCAATATTATGTAGCAAGGCTTTTGAACTGCCTTATATTTAATTGATTAGGGAGGAATTATGAATGGCAGAGGTTATTAATAAAGCAGCACCTACAAAGAGAGATTATGAAACTTTGGTAGAACTGGATAAAAAACATTTCTTGCATCCAACATCTCCAATTAAGCAACAGCAGGAAGATGGACCTGCTTTTATTTTCACCGAAGGAAACGGCATTTACTTAAAAGATATACATGGCCAGGAATTGATTGACGGCCTTTCTTCACTTTGGAATGTAAACATAGGACATGGCCGAAAAGAGTTGGGACAGGTTGCAGCTGAACAAATGTCCAAGCTTGCTTTCAGCTCCACGTTCGCTACATTCAGTCACGAGCCCGCTATTGAATTAGCAGCTAAGATTGCTGAAATTACACCTGGCGATTTAAACACTGTATTCTTTACTTCCGGTGGATCTGAATCCAACGATACTGCATTCAAATTGGTCCGCCACTACTGGAAGCTGAAGGGACAGCCTGAGAAAAAGAAAATTGTATCACGCAGAAAATCCTACCATGGCGTTGCAATGGGAGCAACAAGTGCGACTGGATTACAGCCATTTCGTGACTTTACAACATCATTGGCTCCTGATTTCTATTATGTGGAAAGCACACCAGAATCGTTCCGTGCATTTATCGAAGCTGAGGGTGCGGAGACAATTGCAGCTTACATTTCTGAGCCGATTCAAGGAACAGGCGGCGTTATCATGCCTCCAAAGGATTATTTCAAAGAGATCAAAAGTATCTGTGAAGAGAACAACATCCTTTTTATTGCGGATGAAGTTATCACAGGTTTTGGCCGGACAGGAACATACTTCGGCGTTGAGCAATTCGGTATTGTCCCGGACATCATGTCAGTGGCAAAAGGAATTACAAGCGGATATGCGGCACTTGGCGGCGTAATCATCTCTGAAAAAATCCACCAAGACTTGATCGATCTGTCAGATGGATTGTTCATGCACGGCTATACGTACAGCGGTCATCCTACAGCCTGTGCTGTTGCATTGAAAAACATCGAAATTATCGAAAATGAAGGATTGATCGACAATTCCAAAGCGATGGGTGAAAAAATGCTTGAAGGCTTCAAGCGTATTCAGGATAAGCATGAAATTGTCGGAGAAGTACGTGGTTTAGGGCTCATGGGAGCAATCGAGATTGTCGAAGACAAAGAAACAGGCGAAAGATTTGCTGAGCCGCTTGCCCCTTCAATAGTAGCGGAATCATTGAAGCGCGGCTTGATCCATCGCGGTGTAATCTATGAAGGTGCTGATACTCTTATTTTTGCACCGCCGCTTAATATCAACGAAGAAGAAGTAGAAAAAATGATTCAAATCATTGATGAAGCAATAACAGCTGCAAAAAGCAATGTAAAATAAAGAAAAAGGGCATCCGTCTCTAATGGATGCCCTTAATTAGTTTAATTATTTAATAAACTTATTAATTTTTCTGCTTGCCGTCGACTGGTCGATACCAAGCAATTCTGCAACTTTATATGAGCTCTTATGAACTTCGTAGGCTTTTCGGATTAATTGCTTTTCCATCTCATCTCTTACTTGCTTAAGGGGTGCAATATCCTTCACGACGACGATGGCATCGTTGGCCTCCCTGTACCGAACTTCCTCGGGTAAGTCATCAAAGGTTATTTCATCGTTTTCAGAAGTCACAACAAGCCGCTCGATTAAATTTTCCAATTCCCTTACGTTTCCTGGCCAGTGATATTGAACAAGTGCATTCTCCGCTTCCAAAGAAAAGGTAGTGGATGTATGATATTTTTCCTTCATTTTTTCCGCGAAAAAATCAATTAGATGGAGGACGTCCTCCGGTCTTTCTCTGAGCGGAGGAATATGGATTGGAACGACATTTAATCTATAGTACAAATCCTCTCGAAAAGTACCTTTGTTTATGAGTTCTTTTAAATTTTTATTTGTAGCGGCAATAATTCGTATGTCCACTTTCACGGAAGCTGAACTGCCTACTGGTTCAAATTTTCGCTCTTGCAAAACTTTCAACAACTTCACTTGCAGATTAAGAGGCATTTCACCTATTTCATCTAAAAAAAGCGTTCCTCCATTGGCTTGTTCTATAAGCCCTTTTCTTCCTTTTTTATCCGCTCCTGTAAAGGCTCCGCTCTCATAACCAAATAACTCGGATTCCATCAGGTTTTCCGGTATGGCACCACAATTTATATGAATGACCGGATTGTTTTTACGCGGGCTATTATCATGGATGAACTTGGCGATTACTCCTTTTCCGACACCTGATTCACCTGTAATCAATATTGTTGAATCTACTTTAGCGATTTTATTCGCCATATTGAGCACCTTGCGCATCTTGGGAGAAATGGCGACAATGTCTGTTTCAGGTGGAGTGTTAAAGCCTTGAAGTTTTTCCAATTCGGATTTATATGCATTTAATAAAACTTCGCTTCTTTCAATCTTTTTTCTCAAGTTCTTAATCTCAGTAATATCTCTTCCGGTAAAAATGATATGTGTCATGTTGCCGTCCACGTCAAATACAGGATTGGCGATGACATGTGCGGTTTTCCCTGAAATCGTCCGCTGGATCATGGACACTTTTTCATTTCGTTTTTTAACAACCGGAAATAGGGAAGGAGAGAAAAGTCCTTTTTTAACAAGTTGGTTGACAGCATTGCCAATAATATCTTCAGGCTTTTTTCCATAAAGAGCTTTTCCAGCTGAGTTGACAAACAGAGTATGTCCTTCAGAATCCGTAATGAATATTTCATCTTGTGAAGAATTGAGAATATCTTCAATTGGCAGATCTGTTAGTTTTGTATCCCTTAGCTCCGTCATAGGTTCCGTAGGATGAATGATGCATATAGTTTGCTGCAGTTCATTATCTTTCTTGGCGGAAAATGAAAAAGATTTATTATTAATCAAAATTTGCTGTTCATGATAAGTATTATCAGAGGGCAATTTATTTAAAGGAATTATTCCTGAAAAAGGCTGATTGATAATTTTCGGTACGGCAAGTCCAATTAATTCCGCAGCTGTCTGATTACATACTGTGATCAGTCCATTTGCAGCAATAACCAAGACGCCTATTGGCAGTTTATTAAAAACATCCTCATATTGTTGAAGTTTGGCGCTTTCAAGCATTACTCATCCACTCCCACAGCATATATTCCTTTTTAAAGATTATGGATATTGTATCACAAGGCAGGAAGCGGCGATAATGAAAATAAGCCGTCTCTTAAGAGAAGACGGCTTATTAACTCAATTTATTTTGGTATGTTCTTCGTGTCTTTCAAATCATCCTGCACCGTCCGCTCTGACAATTCGACTCCAGAATTATACGCAGCTCTACTGATGATATGTCCTGCCACAGGAGCAGTGACGAAAATAAGGATAATCCCTAGCAAAATCCGTGAATGGATGATTCCTTCATAAAAGTAAAAGAAAAGCAATGTTCCCAATAAAGTCGACATCACCCCAAGCGTTGTCGACTTCGAGGCTGCGTGATTCCTTGTATAAGCGTCCGGGAGCCTCATAACACCAAAAGAGGAAACCAGGCTTAAAAATACACCGATCAGTATAAACACGGCTACGATAATTTCAGCGGTTGCGCTCATATTCAACGATGACTCCCTTCTCAAGAAACTTAGAGAAAGCCACTGTTCCGATAAAGGATAGGATTCCAAGCAGCAAAATGACATCGAGATATGCGGTTGTCGCGAGCAGCATGGACATGAGGCCGGTAATGGCAATCAAATTAATTCCCATTGCATCCAGCGCGATGACCCGATCTGGAGTCGAGGGTCCTTTAATAACGCGTACCAATAGAATAAAAGAAGACACCGCAAACCCGATCAGAGCCATTTTGATAACTATACTTAGCATTAGCGGCTCACCTCCATGATCGCTTTTTCAAACGAACCTCTAATATCTTCTATCGCTTCTTCTGCATCCTCTATATCCACGGCGTGCACATAAAGGATTTTATTATCGGGAGATATATCGACAACAAGCGTTCCAGGCGTCAGCGTAATCAAATTTGCCAGAAGTGTGATTTCCCAATCGGATGTCAGCTTTGTTTCCATTGCAAAAATACCAGGGCGGATGTTCAGCTTTGGCTGCAAAACCACTTTGAGGACCGCCAGATTGGATAATAGAAGTTCCCTTAAAAAAATCAAGATGAGCTTGATAATGGAATAGATACGATAAACATAAAATCGTGATGAAAAAAATCTGCGCATAAAAAATATGACAAGCATTCCAAGCAGGTAGCCGATTATAAATGTGGACGTCTCCATCGAACTTTCAAAAAACATCCACGTGAAAGCGAGCAAAAAGTTCAGTAATATTTGAAATGCCAACGGACCTCTTCCTCCTTTGCACGGTGAGATTTGGAGTTAATTTAAAAAGTATACTTTCATTTCAGTTTAAAAGTTGTCCAGCTCCGACGGACAGGATGTCCTAGTGCCGCCGACGCCACAGGATGTGGCGTCGGCGGCCAGCGCCTAGCCCCTCGAGGTCACAAGCTGCAAGGAAGTAGACTCAGGAAGAATGTGCTCCTGCGCCAAAGCTTATTCGCGGAAGTCTTGTTCAGCTCGTCGCAAAGCTCCACGTAGCATACTCCGGGACGCTTCACATGAGGTGATTGAAGTCAGTAGCTTCCCTGTGGTGGCTTAAGAACTACCTCCTCGGGAATTGTCTTGTGCTTGTCGGGGCTGATCAAGGCGCTTCCGCATTTCTTAACACGGCCTCAATATAGACTCTAGGGTCGATTAATGCTTCAACAGCCTGAACAATATACATATTCATCCATTCGGAGAAGACACCGTAGGAAATGGCTGAAATGACGAGTATGATGATCGGTAATAACATGCTGCCGATTTTCAGCTCGGGTTTCTTTACGCTACCTGCAGGATCTCCCCAGAATCCATTGATGAACACCCGCATCAATGAATACAGTACAAACAGGCTGGACATGAGGATAATCAAAGCACCAACAAGGTCGCCGTTTGAAAAACCGCCGTTTACAATCAGGATTTTACCGACAAACCCGCTAAGCGGCGGAATCCCGGCAAGCGCCAATACTGAGATGAAAAAAGACCATCCTACTAGCGGATAATGTTTGATCAAGCCGCTGAATTTAGAGTAATCGCTAGATCCGGTAATAAAAATGATAAGCCCCACCAAAAGGAAGAGGACTGCCTTGATGATCATGTCATGAATCAGGTAAAAAACAGATCCGGTCAAAGCGTCGGCGTTCATCGCCCCAATTCCATATGTGATGACTCCGATGGCAATGATAATGTTGTAAATAACAATTTTTTTCATATCTTTATACGCGATGGCAGCTATTGACCCTAAGACAACGGTCACCAATGACAGGATGGTTAAAAGCTCATGAGTGAATCCTATATCGTGATAGAAAAAGAGTGTATATGTTCGTAAGATCGAATAGACTCCAACTTTCGTAAGCAATGCGCCGAATAAGGCCATGATAGGAGCGGGCGGTGCGTAATAAGATCCCGGCAGCCAAAAGAACAAAGGGAAAATGGCCCCTTTCAGCCCGAACACGATTAGGAACAGGACCGCAAGAACTGTCAATATGGCAGGCTGGTCCACTTCTGCAATCCTTTGTGAAATGTGCGCCATGTTCAATGTCCCGACAATGGAATATAAATAGGCGACTGCAATGACAAACAGAGCAGATGAAGTAATATTCACCAAAATATATTTGATCGATTCCCGCAGCTGTATTTTTGTTCCGCCAATAACAAGTAGTACATATGAAGACATGAGCATGACTTCAAAAAAGACGAACATGTTGAAAATATCGCCGGTAGTGAATGCCCCGTTGACACCAACAACCAGGAATTGTACAACAGGATAATAAAAGTTGCTCTCTCTTTCTTTTCCAATAGAGCTGAAAGAAAAGAGAATGCAGCAAAGTGTAATAAAGGAAGTGGCTGTCACAAGAAGGGCAGACAGCATGTCAGAAACAAGTGTAATGCCGAATGGGGCCTGCCAGCTTCCAAGGTCCAGCGTTTGAATTCCCTCATTATAGACTGTCTGAATAAGAATGATGGATGCCACAAGGGTTCCAGCTGTTGCAAGCGTGGAAATCCAACGCTGGACGGCAATTTTATTTTTGAAAAAAATCAATATGACCGCTGTTACGAATGGAATGATGATGGGCAAAATTAACAAGTTGATCATTTATTCCGTACCTCTCATCTCATCTATGTTATCTGTCCCCAGCTCTTGGTATGCCCTGTAGGCCAGAACGAGGAAGAAAGCGGTCACGCCGAAACTGATGACAATTGCCGTTAGAATTAATGCCTGTGGAATGGGATCCGTATATGCTTTCGCCTGTTCACCAAGAAGGGGAACCGTTCCTTTTTTTAAACCGGCCATGGTTAGAAGCATCAAGTGGGCCCCGTGGCTTAATAAACCGGTCCCTATAATGATGCGGAGCAGACTTTTCGATAACATCAAATAAACGGCGCTTGCAAACAAGAGTCCAATTAATACCGACATGAAGATTTCCATTATTCTCCCTCTCCTATCGTTTGAATAATGGTCAGCGTTGAGCCAACGACAACTAAATATACCCCGATATCAAACAGCACCGCCGTATGGAGATGTGTTTTCCCAAGTAACGGGAGGGTAAATTCCCCGAATGCATGCGTTAAAAATGGAACATCGAACAAGAAGGAACCCACCCCGGTTCCAACCGCGAATAACAAGCCGACAGCCACCATTATTTTAAAATCGATCGGCAGGCTGTTGGCAACACTTTTAATATCATAAGCCAGGAGCAAAAGAACGATAGCCCCCGAAGTCAGCAGCCCGCCGACAAAGCCGCCGCCCGGATTGTTATGGCCGGCAAAAAATATATGGAGGGCAAACATTAAAATGATGAAGGAAACAATCTTAGTTACTGTCTGTAAAATGATGTCGTTCGTTCTCATGTGTCCTCCCTCCTTGACAGCCTAAGTTTGATCATACCGTAAATACCAAGGGCGGCGATACCGAGTACCGCAATTTCAAACATTGTATCAAAGCCCCGGAAGTCTACAAGGATGACATTGACCATATTCAACCCGCCGGCTTTTTCGGCTGTGTTTTCAATATAGTATTGTGCTATCGACTCAAACTTCCTGTTGCTCAACGCCGAAAAGGCAATGACTGTAACAATTACCCCAACACCCGCCGCCACCAGGGCATTTGTCAGTTTGAAACCCATCCGCTCCTCTTTGCGGTTGATTTTCGGCAAGTGATAAAAGGCGAGCAAGAATAGAGCCACGGAAATGGTTTCAATAACAAGCTGGGTCAAAACAAGATCTGGAGCCCTAAAAAGGACAAAGAACAATGCCACAGTGTATCCGATGGCTCCCAATGCAATAATGGACGTCAATCTTGATTTTGCAACCAAAATGGTAATGGATGCCCCGGCGATTATTACCCCAAGTACTACTTCATATAATCCCATGGGGGCCAAGCCATCTGTCGTAAATGCGAAGGCATTTTTTTGGATAATGGAAAAACTCAATATTCCCACCATGGATACAAATATATAAATCATGTACGTCCGAATGGAACCATTCATATAAGAGTTAGTCACACTGAGTGATCCACTTTCCGCCCGAATCAGGCTTTGGTCATACAAATGGTTAAGCGCCAGCTTTTTCGGAAACAAACCGTATATTCTTTCCCACTTGGGCAGTGTCACATATAAGAAAGCTCCAACAATAACGATGCCAATTGTCATGTACAATTCGGGTGTAAGCCCGTGCCAAAAGCTGATATGTGTACTGAACGACTGACCAGCATCGATAAGTGCAGGCGAAATGGCATTAGCTGCAGGCTCAATGATCGATGTGGAAAGGATGTTTGGAAAAAGTCCGAAAACGATGACAAGTGCTCCTAAAATAATAGGTGAAACAAGCATCCCAACAGGTGCCTCATGCGGATTCTTTTCCAATTTCTCCGGCTGATAAGTCCCGGTGAAAGTTTTAAACAGGAGCATCATACTGTAAACAAAAGTAAAAACGCTTCCGACCCAAGCCAGCACCGGAAACAATGCGCTCCATGTCTCCATATTGAAAATATCAAGTGATAGAACATTCACCATGGCTGCTAAGAACATCTCTTTGCTAAGAAAGCCGTTAAAAGGAGGCAGGCCAGCCATCGAAAAAGTTCCAATCAAGGCGATTGTAAAAGTGACAGGCATGATTTGCATTAACCCGCCAAGCCTGCGGATATCGCGAGTACCTGTTTCATGGTCGACAATCCCGGCAACCATGAATAAGCTCCCTTTGAATGTCGCATGGTTGATCAAATGGAATACAGCTGCAAAGGTTGCGGCCATATATAAATTATCGTCCAAATAATCATAATGGAGGGCAGCCGCACCAATTCCGAGCAGTGACATGATCAAACCGAGCTGGCTTACTGTAGAAAATGCCAAAATCGCTTTTAGATCCGTTTGCTTTACCGCGTTAAAAGAACCCCACGCTAAAGTGAATATGCCGAAACCGGCTACGAGCCAAAGCCAAAGTCCATGCTCAGCAAAAACAGGGCTTAGGCGTGCCACAAGGTAGATTCCTGCTTTTACCATCGTTGCCGAATGAAGATAAGCACTTACAGGTGTCGGCGCTTCCATTGCATCCGGCAGCCAAATGTGGAAAGGAAATTGCGCAGATTTAGTAAATGCCCCAAATAATACTAAAATCAATGCAGGGATGAATAAAGGGTCCCCATAGATGCCGTCCGCTATTGATATGATCTCCCTGATACTGAAAGATCCAGTCATCAAATAGAGAAGCAGAAAGCCCCCAAGCATGGCCAATCCGCCGAAAACGGTGATCAACATGGATTTTTGAGCACCGTATCGCGAGCGTTTTTTATGGTACCAATAGCCGATTAAAAGAAAAGAAGAGAAAGAAGTGAGCTCCCAGAACGTATAAAGGACAATCAAATTATCTGAGAGTACGACACCGAGCATGGCTCCCATGAACATGAGCAAATAGACATAGAAGCTGCCCAAGTCTTCTTTTTCTTTTGAAAGGTAATAGATCGAGTAGAGCGAAACAAGCGATCCGATCCCTGTAATCAGCAGGGCAAATAGTAAACCGAGTCCGTCCACATAGGCAGTGAAGTTGATGCCAAGTGAAGGGATCCAGTTTACGGTTTCTTGAATGCCGCCATGTTGAATGTCCGGCAAAAACCGCAGGAAATAAATAAAAAGGATGATGGACAGGCCTAAGACAAACCAGCCTGTATGTATGAGGTTCAATCTTTTAAACAGGAACGGAATGAAACATGCAAACAACAGCGGTGCAATAATTGCGAAATGTAAAAGTGACAAATCATCTCCCCCTTCTACCTAGTATGATTCCCAAGCCACTGAAATAATTTATCTATTGGCCCACAGAAATTATAACGTAGTTATTCACCTGTTTCATTGC
Source organism: Siminovitchia acidinfaciens (assembly GCF_003605385.1). GTDB lineage: Bacteria > Bacillota > Bacilli > Bacillales > Bacillaceae_C > Siminovitchia > Siminovitchia acidinfaciens. Next base: position 900,002 of record NZ_QYTV02000001.1, read on the forward strand.
AGTCGTTTGAAAAGCATTTTTTTGCTTCTAAAGATATTAAATAGGTAGAGACGCATTTTTTCGATGAAAAGTGTCATAGAATGTTCACAATTATAGCAGGAGAAAATAGGGGGATTTCAGCATTTTTAGACAAAAAAAGGAAGCTCCGTTGACCGGATGCTTCCCTATCAATCAATAAATTTCTTTTACCTTTGCATGGCTTTGCTTCATGCTCCACCAAAGCAGCCCGAAAGCCAGTAAAAATAACAGGCCGGTCACATAGAATACAGAAGATATGCCCATATATCCCGCAATTATGCCGCCTATCAGTGGGCCGGCCACATTACCTAGGAATCGGAAGCTCTGGTTATATCCAAGGACTTCCCCTTGAAGCTCATACGGTGCTTCCATCCTGATATAAGCCGTTATACATGGAAGCATTCCCCCAATAGCCATTCCAAATAGGAATCTCAAAATGACGAGTTGCCAAAGCTCAGTGACGAGAGCCTGTGGAACAATCAAAATGGCGGCTAGGATGAGGAGGATCATCATCACTCTGTCATAGCCGATATCATCGCCAAGCTTTCCCCACTTCCTTGTTAGGAGCAGGTTGCCAAATCCGGTGGCGGAAAAAGCGAGTCCAGACAATAAAGCGACACTATCCGCCCTTGTAAGCTCACTGACGTAAAGCGATAGAAGCGGCTGGATGCTGAATAAGCCTGCCTGGATAATGAATGCAATAGCCATGACACTGACCAGCATCCTGCGCTGTAAAATAAGCTGAATGACAGCTTTCCTCGATCGACGTATCCTTCCCTTTTGTTGATCGTCACGTGGCTTTTCAACGATTCCGATTATGACAACAATCGTCGCCAGTACAATCGCAAGTGAAGTAATAATAAACGTATATTGGAATCCGAATGAATCAGCCATCAATCCGCCGATTAGAGGCCCAAATAAAGTTCCAGCCACTGTGCCCATCTGCAATGTTCCAAGGGTTTCCCCCGCTTCTTTTTTAGGGGTTTGTTTTGCGATAAGTGCAACAGAAGTCGGAATGAAACCAGTGACGATTCCCATGACCAATCGCAATAAAAAAAGCCCATGAACATGATGCATGAACCCCATTAAGAAGATGCTTAAAGCAATCCCTAGACCATTAATAATTAATATCGGCTTAAATCCGTATTTATCTCCGATGCGACCCCAAATGGGAGACATAAAAAAAGCTGTCAAAAAAGTGACTCCAAAAATGAAGCCAGCCCAGCGCTGGACATATTCTGCACTGAAATCTCCAAATGTCTTAATGTACAAAGAAAGGAACGGCAACACCATGGTCATGCTTGCTGCAATAATAAAATTACATATCCACATGATCCATAAATTGCGTTTTTCAATACTGATAAAAAACACCTTCTCAATTGAAAGTTATTTCGTGTACCTAAACATATTATAACCCGGCCAAGGGAAAATTCAACTTAGGGAGCTTTGTTAATAGGTGCTGCAGGTAAACTTTGGGAGTGCTCAAAAGGCAATACCCCAAAGGGGGAGAGTGTTCCGGTTAAAGCGAATGGTAGACTTGCCACAGCAAAGATTATTTCATCAAAATGAAGAGTGAATTGGCGCAAACGAAGAGTATTCATGAAAAGAAGAGTAAGTTAGCGCAAACGAAGAGTATCCATGAAAAGCAAAGAGTAAGTTAGTAATAGCGAAGAGATTCATAAAAATTGAAGAGTAAGCTGAAAAAAATGAGCTTGCGTCCCATCAATATGAACTACCGAGCCCAGTCCCCCAAGTGCAGAAATGAGCCTACCTACATAAAAAAGCTGAATCCTACAGATTCAGCTTTTGGCAATATTTGGCCATTCAAGGCCGTACATCAATTCATATTCACGGATTAATACCTTTAAAGCTTCGAGACTCCGATTACTGAAAGGATCCTCGGGCTTCGAGGCCAGTTCTTCATATAGTTTCTGGACTGCTTCCTTTAGACTGTCTTCGTATTTTGGAATTTCATCTTCATATGGGCGCACCATATTGGACGGCACCTGAATCTGTTCCCGGAAGGCATGTGCCTTTCTTTCATGGAAGAATGGGACCTCCACTTCCCTGGGATGATGAAGATTTCCCTGCATTGGATGCTTCAATACAGCCAGTACCCGTACAATACATATATCCTGCCGGACTTCGGTAATTTCCCCTATGTATGAACCGGTTTTTCTAAAAGCCCTGACTATTTGACCATTTTCCATCGATTGATCACCTCTATGCTTCTATTATGGCTGACCTATGGTTAAAATGGAAGAATGATGAATTTTCGGCCTGCATGCTGTAAAGTAATCAGTGGAGGTTTGCAAGTTGAAAAAGTGGAATCTTTTAATTAGTTGTTGGATAATTTTATTTCTGGCTGCCGGATGCGGCCAAAAAGAAAAATCAGAAGAGAAAAAAGGAGATGCAAAAATGTCAGAACAAGTGACTTACCCACAATTGACAACTGAGGTTGCAGAAAATGAAAAAGTTGTTCAAATGAATACGAATCTCGGATCTATTAAAATTAAATTGTTCCCTGAACAAGCTCCGAAAACCGTTGAAAACTTCATTAAACATAGTAAAGACGGTTATTACAACGGAATTATTTTTCACCGTGTCATTAAGGATTTCATGATTCAGGGCGGCGACCCGACTGGAACGGGCAGAGGCGGAGAAAGCATTTACGGTCAGCCTTTCGAAGACGAATTTTCCAGAGATCTTTTTAACTTGCGTGGAGCTCTTTCTATGGCAAACGCGGGACCTGGTACAAATGGAAGCCAATTTTTCATTGTCCAAAACAGCCATATGGATTCAGGGATGAAAGGCCAAATGGAGAACGCGGGATTCCCGAAAGAAATCGTTGACGCTTATATGGAGCATGGCGGAACACCTCACCTTGACCACCGTCATACAGTATTTGGACAGGTCATCGAAGGCATGGATGTTGTCGATAAAATTGCTAATGTAGAGACCGGTATGGCTGATAAGCCTGTTGAAGATGTAACAATTGAAAGCATTGATATCATTAAAGAGTAAGTGTAAAGAAGCCGCCTTAGGGCGGCTTTCACACAATTGCCATCTTTCCTCTGTTGGAAGTGAGACAAGAGTTTGGCTATAATAAGGGTATACGCTTTAATGAGGAAGGGATGTTTAACGTGCTGTCCGTATTACAGTCATTCGTATTGTACATGCCGTTTCTATATTTTCCGGAAGACAAATCCGAATATATTCCAGCCGCGATTTCGATGGCCATTTTTGGCGTCGCTTGTGTTTTAACTTTCGTACTCATAAAAAGAGTATCGAAGAAACAAGAATTGAAAACGAAAGAAATAGAAGAGCGGATCAACCGTGAAAGAAACAGCAAACACGTATAAGCACCTGATAGGTGCTTTTTTTTATGGGGTCAGACACCAATTATTTGCCTCTGTCGTCCAAAATGTCCTGGATGATTTGCAGGTGAAAGGCAGTCCATGCCTTTTCTTTAAAGTGACCCAGCACACTCCCGGTTAATGCAATGAGATATAGAAATGCAAATACGGCCCAAAGCATACTGCCATCCTTAAATAAGACCTTTTGGAGTTTACTTGAAAATAAAAATAAGAGCCAGGGAATAGCAGTCACAAAGATTGGAATTATACCCACGCCATTTTTCTCTTTAATCATGCGGGAGCGGGCCAACTTAAGTGTGTAGCTGTCAAGGGATTCGTAAAAGCTAATGATTTCTTCTGTTTCTCTGAGCTCTTTTATAGAGTTTATGTCCTTTTTTTCTCGTAACTGTAAATATAGTTTATGTCCGTCGCCTCGAAAAGAAAACATCTTCTCACTCCCAACATCAATAACCCGGGCAGATTTAACTTCCTGTCATTTATTATAAGCGGAAGCAATGATGCGCAAACACTTCCTCGTCAAAGGATTTTGCGGCAGAGCTTTTCTGAACGAATAAACAAGTTTGCCCTTGGTTAAAATGGGGAGAAACAAAGCCGGGAGGGGACGAGCTTGAGGAAATACACTATTATTTTAATTTTTATTTTATTAATGGCAGGCTGTCAGAATCCACCGCCAAAGAAATTTGATGTTGATATGAAAAATCCGGACGGTGATTCTCTCGGAAAAATCACTTTTGAAGAACAGACCAAAGGCATTAAGCTCAAAGGCGAATTAAAAGGACTGCCTCCCGGGGAACATGCCATGCATATTCATGAAAAAGGATCCTGTGAGCCGCCTGACTTTGCTTCGGCCGGTGACCATTTTAATCCGGATAAAAAAGAGCATGGGCTATTGAATCAAAAAGGGCCGCATGCAGGTGACCTGCCGAATATCAGCGTAGATGAAGACGGGAAAGTGAAAATGGACGTGACAGCGAAGGATGTCACTTTCGAACAAAAGAAAAGCTCTCTTTATACGAAAGATGGAACGTCCCTTGTGATTCATGAGCAAGCTGATGATGGAATGTCGCAGCCGGCGGGTGACTCTGGAAACAGGATTGCCTGTGGTGAAATTACAAAAAATAAAAAGCCGGCGAAGTAAGAATAGCGCAAGCGCTCGTTTAGCGAAGTCTGCTAGTCGCTGAGCGTTGGAGCTAGACAGGGAAATATTATCGACAGGTGTAGAATTTTATAATTTCCTGAACCAGGACAAAAAGAGCGGCCTATATAGGTCCGCTCTTAATATTAGTCAACAAGCGCTATCTTTAATCTTCTCACGCCTTCTATCACTGTCTCTTTTGGACAGGCAACGTTCATCCGGATAAAACCTTCCCCTCCCGGGCCATACGCGTTTCCAAAATTCAATGCCAGTCTTCCTTTTTCCAGGATTCGTTTTTTCAACTCAGCATCTGACAACCCTAGTTTGCGGCAGTCAATCCAAACCAAATAGGTTCCTTCCGGATCAATGACATCCAATAAAGGGATCTGTGAGCCGATTTCTTCCTTAACATAGTCGATGTTGGACCGGATGTATTTCAACGCTCCATCAAGCCAGTTGCCGCCATGTGTATAGGCTGCTTCCATTGCAACGGCACCAAACGTATTCAACATGGAGAATCCTTCACTTGCTTGAACAACTGCCATTTTAGTCCGTAAGTTCTTATTTGGCACAACCATGAATGAAGCTTGTACCCCTGCAAGGTTAAAAGTCTTAGTCGGCGCCATGAGTGTCAGTGTGAAGTCGGCAAATGACTCATCCAATGACGCGAGTGGAATATGTTTATAAGGAGCAGCGACAAGATCGGCGTGAATTTCATCCGATACAATCAATACATTGTACTTTTTGCAAAGCTTCGCCAATCTTGTCAACTCTTCCTTTTCCCAAACCCTTCCGGCCGGATTGTGCGGGTTGCTCAGCAAGAATATTTTCACTCCGTTGCTCAGCTTCTCTTCAAAATCTTCAAAGTCTATTTCATATCGGCCGTTTTTCAAGACAAGTGGTGAATTGGCTACTTCTCTTGAATTTCTTTCAATCATATGGAAAAAAGGCGTATACACCGGTGATTGGACAAGGATTTTATCCCCCGGCTTTGTAAACGCTTGGATTGCAGTATGTACGGATGGAATCACTCCAGGGCTGTATAACAGCCACTCAGACCTGATATCCCAATCGTGGCGCATTTTTGTCCAATTGCAAATTGCCGCGGCCAAACGGTCGGTTACAATCGTATATCCGAAAACTCCGTGATCCACTCTTTCTCTAAAAGCGTCGATAACCTCTTGAGGGGGGCGAAAATCCATGTCTGCAACCCACATGGGAAGGAGGTCGTCCCTGCCAAACACTTTTTTCATCCCATCCCATTTCATAGAACGGGTATCTTTTCGATCGATGTTTACATCAAAATTAATCAATTGTCGCACGCCTTTCCTTCTCATTTTTAGCCATCATTATATGCTATTGATGAGAAGGGTGTCAGCTAATATGTCTCAACATTTAGAAAAGAGCGGATTTCTTGATAAACATCCTGGTATTGTTCCTCAGGTACGAGATGGCCGGTTTGTTTTAAGATTACGAGCTTTGCATGCGGCAAATCCTCGGAAAGCTTCTTTCCAATAGCGACAGGAACAATTTTGTCGTGTTCTCCCCAAACTAAGAGACACGGTGTTTGTATATTCTGTAAGGCTTCTTTAGGTAAGTCACCTTCGCGGTGTCTTAGTAAAAGGGCAAGTGCAGAAAAAATTCTTGGGTCCTCAAATTGGTTTGCATAACCTTGAATCATTGTTTCATCGATTATTGACTTGTCATAAACAACACTGTTCAAATTCCCGATTACACCTGTTTTTCCCAAATAGTATTTGACAAAGGCCGGAAAAAAAGGAAGGTAGGAAGCTAAAATGTGGTGTCGTTTTGCTCGGGCATAATAGCTGGAGCTTGAAAGGAGAATTCCCTTAACAATTTTTTCCGGTGCCTGACTCATCATATTCAAAGCGATCTGTCCGCCCATGGAGTGGCCGGCAACCGAAAATTTCTGGATATTGATTTTATCTAATAATTTTAAAACAGTTGCGGCAATGTTTTTATAGGAGTAATGGAATGTTTTGGATTTATCGCTAAATCCGAATGGCGGCAAATCCACCGAGATGACATGAAAGTCTCTGCTTAAATAGGGGACCAGCATCCGGAAGCTGAATGAAGAGGATAAAAATCCATGCAGGAGAACAATCGTATGTGCTGCGCGGAAATTTCCATATTCTTCATAGTAAATGTGAATGCCGTTGATGAATTCCTTTTTGCCCTCCAAGAAACTTCCCTCCTGATGCGAATCCCCCGATAAAAGAAAAATTCGTGGCTTAAAAAAGCCACGACCATTCATAAAAAGGGGGAATATTGGAATGTCCTACAGTATGATTATTACCTTTTTTATCTGTTTTAAACATCATTTCAAAGTTCTTTGCAAAGTTTAAGAAATTTTATTTTGGGAAAGAAGATGATACAATATGACTTTGATTTTTTACCATTTTTATGTTAGTATTTTCTATTGCGTTCATAGGAGAAAATTAAATTTAAATTAGGAGTGTTTTCATGACTGCAAAATATAATCAAGGTGACGTATTTACTGGGAAGGTGACAGGAATCCAGCCATACGGAGCATTTGTCGCACTGGACGATGATACCCAGGGCTTGGTCCATATTTCGGAAATTAGACATGGGTTTGTCAAAGACATCAACGAAGTACTTACTGTAGGAGACGAAGTGAAAGTTAAAGTACTTCAAATCAATGAAGAACAGGGAAAAATCAGCCTTTCCATCCGGGCATTGGAAGAAGAGCCGCCTGCAGAGGAAGCAAAGAAGCCCCGTGCACGCCGTCAAGGAAGCGTTAAGCTGGATGAGGTGGACCGTGAAGGGTTTAACACGTTAAAAGACAAGCTTCAAGAATGGATTGAAAAATCCGAGCGCGATGATTTGATTAAAAAATAATATGTTTCAAGCGAAGCTGACTTCCAATTATGGATTCAGCTTTTTTTGTGGTTTCTTACAATAAAATTTAATGCCCGTAGGTAACTTGCTAATCGGATTATACTACGTCCGGCTCGAGCAGCGCCTATTGTTCGGCTGCAACGCACAGGATGTGCTAGTGAAGCAAAGCGACAGGACGTCGCTGCCCTGAGCCTGCCGAGTGCCACCACCTTAAGGTTATAAGCCAATTTCCTTGGCGGCTGAAGTACTGCCTCCTCGGGATCGTTTTATTTGCCCGCTAACCAAGGTGTTTCCGCATTCGGCTATCTAGCTATAGTCGGCAGGGACACGAGGTCGCTTCTGTCAAGTAAGTGATATCAAAGAGCGACTTCACTGGCTTGACCTCCGACGGATAGGATATCCTAGTGACGCTGGCAGCACAGGATGTCTCGACTTTGGGCGGCCAGAACTTGTTGCCTCTAAGCTGACGGCTTCCGCTTTTCTGAACAGTCTCTACCTGGATGAACATGCGCTTAAATTTTTGTTTTGATTTAAATATGTATGAATAGCTTTTTTCACAATGCCGCATCCAGGAAAGAAACATATGTTTGTGCACAAAAATCAAATTTGATTAAATTTTTTAAATTCATAATCGAAATAACTTGAAAAATACCGTTTAATTCTTCATTCTTATATATGTAAGAGTCTTACTTTTGACCTGCGTTTATAACTCAATTATTAAGGCAACCTAATAAAGTGATTATAGAGGGAGGAAACAAGATGATTCCTTACAGACATGAACCATTCACGGACTTTTCAAAGGAGGGAAATAAAGAAGCGTTCGAGGCGGGGCTAGATCTCGTGGAAGGGTATCTGGGAAAGGATTATCCACTTGTGATCGGGGAAGAGCGGATTACTACTCATGAAAAAATCGTCTCCATTAACCCGGCAAGCAAAGAAGAGGTCATTGGGCGTGTTTCAAAAGCTGATAAAGATCTGGTTCAAAAAGCTATGGACAGTGCGTTGTCTGCCTTTGAAACATGGAAAAAGGTAAAACCTGAAATTCGTGCGGACGTTCTTTTTAAAGCCGCCGCCATCATAAGGCGGAGAAAGCATGAGTTTTCTGCTTTGCTTGTCAAGGAAGCAGGGAAGCCGTGGAATGAGGCTGATGCCGATACAGCTGAGGGCATCGACTTCTTGGAGTATTATGGAAGGCAGATGCTGGAACTGAAAGATGGGAAGAAAGTCGAGAGCCGTCCGGGGGAGTATAACCGCTATGATTATATTCCGCTGGGGGTAGGGGTTGTCATTTCTCCATGGAATTTCGCCTTTGCCATCATGGCCGGCACAACTGTTGCGGCAATTGTTTCCGGAAACACAGTCTTATTGAAGCCTGCATCAACCACACCTGTAATTGCAGCTAAATTCGTTGAGGTGATGGAAGAGGCAGGACTTCCGAAAGGTGTTTTAAATTATATACCGGGAAGTGGAGCAGAGGTAGGCGATTACCTTGTTGATCATCCAAAAACCCGTTTTGTCAGTTTTACAGGATCAAGAGAAGTCGGAATCCGTATTTACAAAAGGGCGGCGATCGTTAACGAAGGCCAAATGTGGTTGAAGCGTGTGATTGCTGAAATGGGCGGAAAGGATACGATAGTCGTCGACAGTAAGGCAGACCTTGAGCTGGCGGCCCAATCGATTGTCTATTCGGCTTTTGGGTTTTCAGGTCAAAAATGTTCTGCATGCTCCCGTGCGGTTATTGTAGCTGATGTATATGATCGGGTGCTTGAGCGGGCGGTGGAACTTACCAGGGAACTGAAGGTCGGGGATCCCGCTGATCAGGGGAACTTCATGGGGCCTGTAAACGACCAAAGTGCTTTTGATAAAATAATGGGCTACATAGAAATAGGCAAAAAAGAGGGCCAATTGATGATTGGTGGAGAAGGGGACGATTCAAAAGGTTATTTTATCCAGTCGACTATTATTGCGGGAGTTGATCCGAAAGCCCGCATCATGCAAGAAGAAATATTCGGTCCTGTTGTCGCTTTTGCAAAAGCGCACGACTTCAATCATGCTATTGAGATTGCCAACAATACAGAATATGGATTGACCGGGGCTGTCATTACGAATAACCGGATGCATATGGAGCAGGCTCGTGAAGACTTTCATGTAGGAAACTTATACTTTAACCGGGGCTGTACAGGAGCGATTGTAGGTTATCAGCCGTTTGGCGGCTTTAATATGTCGGGCACTGACTCCAAAGCGGGAGGACCGGATTACCTGCTCCTTCATATGCAGGCCAAAACGACATCGGAAATGTTGTAGGAAAGTTGCATTTGTTCCATCCCTCTGTTTCAATAGACAGGCTTTCATCATTTTATTAATAGGGGTTGAGGTCAATGTCGAAGACAGATCAAATCATTGAGCAGACCGAAAAATATGGAGCGCGAAATTATCATCCGCTGCCCATCGTCATCTCTGAAGCTGAAGGCGTGTGGGTCCACGATCCTGAAGGGAATCGTTATATGGATATGCTGAGCGCCTATTCGGCGGTCAACCAAGGCCATCGTCATCCGAAAATCATCAGGGCATTGAAAGACCAGGCAGAGAGGGTCACATTGACATCAAGGGCATTCCATAATGACCAATTGGGACCATGGTATGAAAAAATTACCCGATTGACAAATAAAGAAATGGCTCTGCCAATGAATACCGGTGCAGAGGCAGTTGAAACGGCTTTTAAAACTGCCCGCAGATGGGCCTACGATGTTAAGGGGATACCGGACAATCAAGCAGAAATCATTGCATGTGAGGGCAACTTCCACGGGCGGACAATGACAGCCGTTTCGCTTTCTTCAGAAAAAGAATACCAACATGGATTTGGACCGCTTCTGCCGGGAATCAAACTGATACCCTACGGAGATTTGGAGGCCTTGAAAAACGCCATTACGCCAAATACCGCTGCATTTTTGATAGAGCCCATCCAAGGTGAGGCAGGGGTGGTGATACCTCCGGAGGGCTTTTTAAAAGCCGCTTACGATGTCTGTAAGGAAAACAATGTATTGTTCATAGCAGATGAGATACAAGCAGGGCTTGGAAGATCAGGGAAAATGTTTGCCTCCGACTGGGAGGAAATTGAACCTGATATGTATGTATTGGGGAAGGCGCTCGGAGGAGGAGTATTCCCGATTTCATGCGTTTGCGCCAATGAAAATGTACTTGGTGTATTCAACCCTGGCTCACACGGGTCGACGTTTGGAGGTAATCCGTTGGCGTGTGCAGTTTCAATTGCTGCTCTGGAAGTGATTGAAAATGAAAATCTTTCAGACCATTCACTTGAACTTGGTGACTATTTTGTGTCAAAATTAAGAGAGATTGATAATCCAATAATTAAAGAAGTGAGAGGGAGAGGGTTGTTCATCGGAGTAGAATTACATGAAGCAGCCCGCAAATATTGCGAGGCGTTGAAAAACGAAGGTCTGCTTTGTAAAGAAACTCATGAAAATGTCATTAGATTCGCACCGCCCCTGGTCATTACCCGGGAAGAAGTCGATTGGGCGCTTGAACGTATTAAAAAAGTTCTATCCTAATGTTATAATGATAGTCGATTACTAAACAAAGAGGCGAGAAAAAGAGATGGCAGAAAATCTTAATTTACTTACATCAACACAACATGTTATTAAAGATAGCCTTAACAAGCTTGGGTTTGGCGAGGAAATGTATGAATTATTAAAAGAGCCGATTCGTATGCTGACCGTCAGAATCCCCGTAAAGATGGATGATGGATCGGTCAAGGTTTTTACCGGCTTTCGTGCTCAGCACAATGATTCAGTAGGCCCCACAAAAGGAGGAGTTCGCTATCATCCGGAAGTGACGGAGGAAGAAGTGAAAGCGATGTCCCTGTGGATGACGATAAAATGCGGCATTGTGAATCTTCCATATGGCGGCGGAAAAGGCGGAATCATCTGTGACCCTCGTACTATGTCAATGGGAGAAATCGAACGCCTCAGCCGTGAATATGTTCGTGCAATCAGCCAGATTGTGGGTCCGACAAAGGACATTCCGGCACCGGATGTATTAACGAACTCCCAGATCATGGCTTGGATGATGGATGAGTACAGCCGTCTCCGTGAAAATGACTCCCCAGGCTTTATTACAGGAAAACCGATTGTCCTAGGCGGATCGCAAGGAAGGGAAAAAGCAACCGCCCAAGGCGTGACAATCTGTATTGAAGAGGCGGCAAAGAAGCGAGGCCTTGACTTGAAGGATGCAAGAATCGTCATTCAAGGTTTTGGTAATGCAGGAAGCTTCCTGTCTAAATTCCTCTACGATGCAGGCGCAAAAATTGTCGGTATCTCTGATGCTTACGGTGCATTGCATGATCCTGACGGACTGGATATCGACTACCTATTGGATCGAAGAGATAGCTTTGGTACTGTGACCACATTGTTTGAAAATACAATATCGAATAAGGAATTATTCGAACTTGATTGTGATATTATCGTTCCGGCAGCAGTAGCCAACCAAATCACTGGTGAAAATGCTCCGAATATCAAAGCGTCCATCGTTGTTGAAGCAGCCAATGGCCCAACTACAGAAGAAGCAACGAAGATTTTGACTGAGCGTGGAATCCTCCTTGTTCCGGATGTGCTTGCAAGTGCCGGCGGAGTAACAGTCTCTTATTTCGAATGGGTGCAGAACAACCAGGGCTACTATTGGACAGAAGATGAAGTAAACGAAAGATTACAGGAAAAATTGGTTGAAGCATTTAATAATGTTTACAACCTTTCCCAAAGCCGCAGAGTCAATATGCGCCTTGCTGCATATATGCTCGGACTTCGCAATGTCGCTGAAGCGTCCCGCTTCAGGGGCTGGGTGTAATATAAATATAAAAAATGATTTTAACTGCCGCTGCTTTTGCAGCGGCAGTTTTTTTGTATATATAACTCTTTCCTAGGAACAATAATATAAAACACACCTGGGAGTGAAAATAATGATTCAAATTGAGTCTGCTATTGAGGGAAGGCGTTTTAATTTACATAAATTGGAGCAACTACTTAAACCACGAGGCTATACGATTGGGGGAAACTGGGATTATGATCGTGGGTTCTTTGACTATAAAATGGCCAATGATGAAGGGTATCAATTTTTGCGCGTGCCTTTTTCAGCTGTCGACGGTCAGTTGGATAAAAGAGGGGCTGTTGTTGAACTGGGTACGCCGTTCGTGCTTAACCATGTGTATCAAGCAGGACTTGATGACGGGCCTGATCCTGGAAACATGACTGCTTCTTTCAATCAGTTTGCAGAACCGGAAGATCCGGATGGTTCGGTGGATGACAAATACGTTGCAAAAGGGAGAGAGCTTGTCAGAGAACTGGAAACAGCGCTATCTATATAAGAGGTCTATTATGGGGAGGAGTGCTCCCCAACCAGTATTCCTAAAAAGATGCATAAAAAAGAGAACGAGGTACATACCCTACCTCGTCTAAGCCATATTACATTCAAGAATGTGGGAGTGATTAATGAAAGGGTGGCCACGAAAAGCACACCCTATAAATACATACAGATTTAATGTTTAGATTTGATTTGAATTGCTTCAATATCCTTGCACTTTACTAAAAACAGTTCATCGTGGCCTTCATGATGTTTTACAAATTCGGCACAGCACTCTCTCTCTTTAAAGCAGACGAACCTTACATTTTCAATCTTACTTGAGCTTTTTAAAAATAAAGTCACTCTCTCGTTAAACTCCAATCTTCTGATTCGTTCGCAAATGCAGCTTCTGCAATGTCTGTCTTCGCGATCTTCTTCCCGATGATGTCTGTCTTCGCGATCTTCTTCCCGACGATGTCTGCGGTGTTCTTCACGTTCGCAACCACAATCACCATCCCAACCCCAATCCCAATCACATCTCACATCACCGCACTCACATCTTAGTTCTCTTCTTCTATGTCTGCGTGATTCTTCCAGACCGAATTCACCTACTTCAAAGCGCACATTCACCACTCCTTATATTAGTTTAAAGGCTTTTAACCTTTAGTATTAATATATTGATGTATACAGAGGGCTGATTGGACAGATAGTCTGGTGAAAACAAACATTTTTAATAATATTGACTATATAAAAAGATCTTTGGTTTATTAGGGCTTACTTTAATCATCTGCTGTAATCATAAGAGAAATTTTAATTCATCTAATACAGTAAAAAACGTCAAATAATGCCCATCTGGGGAACAGTCGGGCATTATTTGACACTTAAGCCGGTGGATGATAGGATGATGATTTAATACGAATTGCCACAATGTCTTTGCATTTTACAAGGAAAAGCTCGTCATGGCCTTCATGATGTCTTATGAATTCGGCGCAGCACTCTCTCTCTTTAAAGCAAACGAATCTGACATCTTCAATTTTTCTCGAACTTTTTAAAAAAAGAGTTACTTTTTCGTTGAACTCCAATCGTCTAATTCGATCGCAAATACAGCTTCTGCAGTGTCTGCACTCTTGTTCTTCACGTTCCTCAAATCCCACAAGTATCACTCCTTAATAATTTTGTTAAGACTTTTTACCTTTGTTATTACTATATTGATGTGTGTATACGACTGATTGGACAAATAATCCGGTGAAAATAACCATTTTCTAATAGTGATGCCTAAAGTTAAAAATCTCTAACGATATTAGATTGTGCTATAATGAAATAATCAAATGTTGAGGTATGCTTTTAGAGAAAGAAGGAAGATATATGGAAATAGCCGCAACTATATTCGGCATCACTATTACAACAGCGGCAATGGTTGCTTTATTAAAAATTATCGCGATCGATATCGTACTTTCGGGGGATAATGCCGTTGTGATTGCAATGGCGACGAGGAAATTGCCTAAGGAGATGCGAAATAAAGCGATTGTTTGGGGAACTGCAGGAGCGGTGGTTTTGAGAATCGTATTTGCAGTACTTATTGTATGGCTTTTAAAAATTCCTTATGTTGATCTCATCGGAGGCCTCCTGCTTCTTTGGATTGCTTTTAAAGTACTTGTTGGCGGGGAAGACTCAACAACCGTATCGGCCCATGGCACTTTTAAAAAAGCTGTGGGAACAATTATCCTTGCTGATGTTGTCATGAGCTTGGATAATGTGGTGGCTGTTGCAGGCGCAGCGAATGGCCACGTCATTATGGTTGCTATTGGAGTGGCAATCAGTATTCCTATCATGATTTACGGATCTGTTTTTATTGTCAAAGCAATAGAAAAATACAGTTGGATTGCTTATATTGGATCTGGTATTCTGGCGTGGACAGCCGGGGAGATGATTCTAAGAGACAAATTGATCCAAGGCATCACTGAAATTTCCAATCAAACGGAAACGTATTTAGCCACTGGTGGCATTACAGTCTTCATTCTTTTGGCAGGTTATATGACAAATAAAAGAGGACAAGCCAAAAGGAAAGTCAGGCACTCTACTTAATAGAAATTATCCGGCCGGCGATTGCCGGTCTTTTCAATGATTAAAAAGTGTGATATCAGGCGCCTTGCGCCTTTTCTTATCTTTGATAAAGCGGGGATAATTATGAATTTCGGAAAAAGATACATATCACTTCAGACGGCTATTATCATTTTTGTGGTGGTTGTCGTCATTGCTGCTCTCTCTGCAACGGGAATACTACTTGTAAATGTAACCGCTGACAATATTGAAATGCATCAGGCGGAAAAGGCCATGGGAATCGCACAGACTGTCAGTGAAGTTCCTCTGGTGAAAGAATCATTGGATGAAAATGAAAGATCAGAAGAAGTTCAACTCTTTACTAATAAGATCAGGCACGATACAAATTTGCTTTTTATAGTTGTCATGGATATGGATGGAATCCGAAAGACGCATCCAAACGCCGATATAATAGGAAAACCTTTTGTTGGAGGGGATGAGACTCGGGCATTAAAGGGGGAACAATACACTTCCATTGCGGAAGGAACTCTTGGTCCTTCGCTTCGTGCCTTCAAGCCAGTTTTCAATGATGCCGGTCAGCAAATCGGCGCTGTTTCAGTGGGGATATCTCTTGAAACTGTAAAGGATACCGTATCTAAAAGCAGGTATATCATCTACGCCGGCATGGGCGTCGGGATTTTGCTGGGGATAATTGGGGCGATATCCTTAGCAAGGAGAATCAATCGGATTTTATTTGGGCTGGAACCTTATAAGATTGCTAGCTTACTTGAAGAAAGAAATGCCATGCTTGAATCGGTCCGTGAAGGAATCATCGCAGTCAACCCTGAACACACCATCGTTGTGGCCAATAAGGAGGCAGTAAGGATTTTCAGGAAGGCAGGCCTTCCGCTTAATCCGGTTGGCAAAAAGGTAGATGAATATTTGCCGGTCAGCCGATTAATTAGAATCTTACAGTCGGACAGGGCCGAATATGATCAGGAAAGTGACATAAACGGGTTGCCTATTCTCGTGAACCGCGTGCCGGTGAAAGTGAATGGTCAAACGGTGGGTGCCATCTCGACTTTTAGGGACAAGTCTGAACTCAGTTCGTTGGCAGAGCAGTTGACGGGTGTTCGCACGTATGCGGATGCACTGCGTGCCCAAACCCATGAATTCATGAATATCCTGCATGTTATCACAGGAATGCTGCACATCAAAGAGTATGCGGGACTCGAAAAATATTTGAGAAAACAAACCAAACTTTTTCAAGCGGAAACCGGATGCGTGTCCAATATTGTGAAAGATCCGGTAATCGCCGGGTTTTTGCTTAGTAAGGGAAGCTATGCCCGGGAAAATCAAGTCAAACTCCGTTACAGGGCCAATACTCCTTTACCGTCATCTGCAGATCCGAATACCGCCCATCATATGATAACGATTGTGGGCAATTTAATAGAGAATGCATTTGACGCTGTGAAGGATAATATCGAAAAACAGGTTTCTGTCTCTTTTCATTATGACGGTGCATCATGCGCTATCACTGTAAAAGATAACGGAAAGGGAATCGCCGGGGAAATCAGAGATCATATTTTTCAAAAAGGGGAGTCTACCAAAGGCTCTGAAAAGGGGTTCGGGTTATATAATGTAATGCAAAGCGTCCGGTCATTGGACGGAACAATCGCATTTGAATCAGATGACATAATAGGAACTTCATTCATCGTGAAGTTTCCTTATAAGGAAGAGGAGAATGATTTTGATTAACGTATTAATCGTGGAAGATGATCCAATGGTTGCTGAAATTAATAAGCGGTATTTGGAAGCTATCCCCGGCTTTAAATGTATAGGCATTGCCCCCCATGCAGAGGAAGCTCTGGGTATGCTGCAAAATACTGGAGCGGACCTCTTATTGCTGGATATTTTTATGCCAGGAGAGCTGGGGCTGGAGCTGCTAACACAAATTAGAAGAGAAAAAAATGATATTGATGTCATTATCATTTCTGCTGCAAATGACATTCAAACGATCCAGTCGGCCCTCCATCTTGGAGTGGTTGACTTTTTGATTAAGCCGTTTGAGTTTGAACGCTTCCAGTCATCTTTAAGAAAATATAAAAAAACAAAACAGTTGTTAAGTGAGCAGAAAGAAAGGCTAAAGCAATCCGAAATTGACCAGCTTTTCAAGCGGGAAGAAAATCAGACTGCCGCAGCTGATATACCAAAGGGACTGACAAGGACCACATTGGAGATGATTGCAAAAGAAATTATGGAAAAAAAGGAGCAATCTTTTTCCACAGAGGAACTTGCACTGGATGTCGGTATTTCCCGTGTATCAATGGGGAAGTATTTAAACTTTTTGTGGGAGATTCAATTCCTTGATAAGAGGGTAGACTATGGAACAAAGGGGCGCCCTGCAAACAAGTATTGCCTTAGAAAAGAAAAGTTGGAGGTGATCAAGCAGTATATTGATGTACCTTAAAGTACCTTCGTTCACTTACATTACTTACTAAACTTTTAAATTAATTTAACAGACTTCATTAACTAAGGAAATGCGGATAACCTAATTTTAGTGAAAGCGCTTTTTCATTAATTTAAAAGGAGTGACGGCGGCCATGGGAAAATCACATATATTATCCGCATGGGAGACTTTATGGAAATCACATCGGCAAACGAAGAATTTGTTGATGTTTGCAATGCCTAAGAAAAGAGCGGAAAATGAAAATAAAAGGAGTATGAGAAAGGCAGAAGGTTTCGATCACCAGGATGGCGGGAAAGGTCCTGTTTCATATAGAACCCCCCAGAAAGTGGGATTGATATTAGGCCCATTATTATTTATTCTGACACAATTGTTTTTTACACCCGAGGGGTTAAGTTCTGAAGCTAAATCAGTTCTCGCTGTAACGCTGTGGGTAGCTACATGGTGGGTTACCGAAGCTATTCCGATTCCTGCGGCATCTTTATTGCCAATCATTTTGCTTCCGATGACTGGAGCGATGGCTGGATCAGATGTAACCGCTTCATACGGAGATCCAATCGTCTTTCTCTTTTTGGGCGGCTTCTTTATTGCCATTGCCATGGAGAAATGGAATCTTCATAAACGAATAGCGCTGACGATCATTTCTCTTATAGGGACAAATGTTCAAAGAATCGTTTTGGGATTCATGGCGGCAACAGGTTTTTTATCAATGTGGGTTTCTAATACCGCTGCCGTCATGATGATGATTCCGATTGGAACTGCGATTGTATATCAGGCGGCTGCAGCTATGAAAGGGAACAGTGAGACAAATGCCGAAGATAACCGCAACTTTGAAAAAGCCGTTATTTTGGCAATCGGTTACTCAGGAACTATTGGCGGACTTGGTACGCTGATCGGAACACCGCCCAATATCATTTTGGCCGCAACGGTCAACAAGCTTTTTGATATCCAAATTTCATTTGCGGGGTGGATGGCTTTTGCAACTCCAGTTGTGATCATCATGATTTTTGCAACTTGGCTTTATATTACTAAGATTGCTTTTCCGGTCAAATTGAAAGAATTGCCGGGCGGGAAACAGTTGATTGAAAAAGAAAAAACGGCATTGGGTAAAATCAGCTTTGAAGAGACCATGGTTCTACTAGTGTTTTTATTTGCTGCATTCATGTGGATTACCCGAACATTCCTGTGGGAGAATATCATTGGAATCACCACGCTATCCGATACATTGATCGCCATCCTTGCTGCAGTAATATTATTTTTAATCCCGGTAAGAAAAGGTAAAGGACGATTGCTTGAGTGGGAAAACTCAAAAGAAATTCCATGGGGAATTCTGTTATTGTTTGGAGGAGGCTTGGCCATTGCGGGCGGATTTATAGATACTGGTTTAGCTGAGTGGATGGGAACGCAATTGACAGTTCTGCAAGGAGTCCATTTCATCCTAATTATCTTACTTTCGACAGCACTTGTCCTTGGGTTGACAGAATTTACTTCCAATACTGCGACAGCTACGATGATTTTGCCTGTTTTGGCTTCGTTGGCACTCGCAATCAACGTTCATCCGTTTGCATTGATGGTTCCAGCTGCAATGGCGGCCAATTGCGCATTTATGATGCCTGTCGGAACCCCGCCTAATGCGATTATGTTTGCAACGGGCAAATTAAAACTAATAGAAATGATCAGGGCCGGATTTTGGGTTAATGTATTTGTTTTAATTTTAATCGTCGCGTTTGTGTTCTTAATACTTCCTGTACTTTGGGGAGTGGATTTAACCGTATATCCTGAGGCATTTAAATAATGATACGCAAAAAAGCTGCCAAGGCAGCTTTTTTGCGTATCAGTGGGGAGATTTCCGTAACTCTTCCATTGCCTGTTGTACGAGTGTGACTGCTTGGCTCATAGCTGCCCCGCCTCCGAATGCGGCAGTGACACCGATTGTTTCCAAAATTTCTTCTTCGGTGCATCCTTGGTCAAGGCATCCCTTTGTATGGTAAATGATACAATACTCATCCTGTGCATAAATGCTAATTCCCAGAGCAATCATTTGTTTCTCTTTTTGGGAAAGGTTGCCATCCTCGAAACAGGCCTGTGTAAAATGATTATACGCTTTTGCGATTTCAGGCATTTTTTTCGTAAATAAACCAATGCCATCCTTGTATTCCTGCAATGCTGCTTCTGAAAAATTGTGTTCTTCCATATTCATCTCTCCTTTCGAATGATATTATTACTACAGCGCATAAAAACATACGAAGAAATTTTATGCAAAAAAAAACACTCGATCCTATATGGATCAAGCGTTTAATATAGATGGAGCATAGCGGGATCGAACCGCTGACCTCTTGCATGCCATGCAAGCGCTCTCCCAGCTGAGCTAATGCCCCGTTAAAATTGAACACAATATCTATTATATAAACTTTTATAAAAAGTGCAAGAGAAATTTAAAATTAATTATCTCAAATTCTTGAACA
Source organism: Siminovitchia acidinfaciens (assembly GCF_003605385.1). Classification (GTDB taxonomy): domain Bacteria; phylum Bacillota; class Bacilli; order Bacillales; family Bacillaceae_C; genus Siminovitchia; species Siminovitchia acidinfaciens. The sequence continues at coordinate 919,736 of NZ_QYTV02000001.1, forward strand.
AAGTCAATATGGCCTTAGTATAGGGGTCTGTGGATGGGTGACTTCATAATTGACATTCTTGATCTTAACACACTTTTTTTGATAATCCTCGACTCTGACTTGCATTTTTCCAAAAAAAGAGCGCTTGATTAAAGCGCTCTAGGAGGTTGAAGTGAGCCGAAATGGATTCGGAAGTCGGTTCGGTTGTGGTATTGTCCACGGGAAAGCTAGTAACGAAATGCCGTGCCAACAATGATCAACAGAATGAACAGTACTACGATTAACGCAAAGGAAGTACCCAAGCCGTATCCTCCCCCATATCCATAACCGCCATACCTACGGCCAAAACAACACATGAATTTCACCACCTTATAGGATTAATACAAATTATGCAGGTACAAGTGAAACGAGCTAGGGATATGCGGACAAATATTAAAAATGGGTATAAAATGGATATTAACCAATACTGGTTATCAGGACTGACCCTCATTTTCTGTTCCTAGACGGGTATAACACCCGCCTGCGGCTTCCTAGTTCAGAAAAACTGCAATATAAATCCTCTCAATCAAATTCGACATGCTCCACTACATTATTAACAAAGCCGGCTTTAAGTAGATATTGAAGAAGGTGTAAGTAGGTATTTGCTTTAATGATGAACGAAGAAGAGACGTTCAAGATGTGAATGTTGTGAAGAACACGAATGAGAGCACAGGCACAGACATGCACGTTTTGAATGGTAATAAAAAAAGCCCGTGATTAGCGGGCTTTAATGTGAAGTGACGGTATCACTCTTAGCTGTCCTGTCGTTTCACTTACGCTGACATTACTACTTTCTGGTGAAATTAGTTAACCTTCCATATCTGATGCACCATGAGAGTCAACCATACGAAACAAATGATCCATGCAGCAATGAAAAAAGTACCGATAATCCAATTCCTTGGTTTTTCTATTTGTCCATTTTCTTCAGCTTTATTCCTATATTCTTCTATAATTGTCCGTGGGATTAGTAGCAAGGCATTTATGATCCCAATAGGAACAATGATCAAATCATCTAAATATCCCAAAATTGGTATGAAATCTGGTATTAAATCAATTGGACTAATAGCATACGCAACAACGCAAATGGCGACACATTTGGCATACCCGGGTACTCGGGGGTCTCTGTAAGCTAGATAAAGTATGGAAATATACTGCTTAAGCTTCCTGAAATTGTGTGTGATTCTTTTTAGTGGTTATATATGTTGCTCGATGTTTTTCTACATCAATTACTATTTAAGTTTCAACTATAATAGATTTATCGATTGTAGCCTATGTTGGATACGTTAGCTCATTATCTCAATTTCTTGAACATCGTCTATGTGAGAGAGCGTATAATAGATATTTGTAACAGATCTTTTTGCACTGACACGTGTTTTCAACTCTAATAGATGAGCCGATTGTTCTCTTAAGTCTTTGATACGGGTGTGGGTGATATGGATTTTCTCTTTTTGTAGATTCAAAAGAACGTGTTCAACACTTTCTCTTTCTGTTACTGTAATCTTAATAAGAAGATCTCTTTTTAAAAGTTTCTTTGGGCCGATCTTTGTCAACGCATAGGGAATGACTTCCACACTAATGATGAGTAATACGACTCCAACTACAGCTTCCGTATAAAATCCGGCTCCGACGGCAATGCCAATTCCTGCTGCTCCCCAAATCATTGCTGCTGTTGTCAATCCGGAAATATGGTCATTGCCTCGTCTTAATATGACACCGGCACCTAAGAAACCGATGCCCGAAACAATCTGGGCCGCAAGGCGCAGTGGATCCATTTGGATTCTTACCTCGTCGCTTCCTGGAAAAAGATAGGCCGATTCAATCGATACAATTGTCAAAAGACAGCTGATGATTGAAATGACGAGACTTGTCTTCAGACCGAGAGGTTTTCGTTTTAACTCTCTCTCTAGACCGATGACTAATCCAAGGGCTGCGGAAATACATAATTTTATTAGTAGTTCTATATCGATCATTTCCATTAGCTTCTCTCCCTGTCTCTATAGAATTGGAAATGAAAAAAAATACGTTAATTTACTTTATCATATTTTAAAAGCAACCCATAAAGGAAAGATGATATATGGAAACACCAAAAATCAATCCGTATGCAGCCGTTATTCTGGCTGTCGTATCAATTTCCACTTCTGCCATCTTTGTGAAGCTGTCTACAGCAGATGCAGGAATTATTGCCTTTTATCGAATGCTGTTTACTGTTTTGATTATGGCTCCCGTTTTTATTCCTAATTATGCAAAGGAACTGAAACGAATTTCAAAAAAAGACTGGCTATATTCTGCGGTTGCCGGAATCTTTCTGGCTTTTCATTTCATACTGTGGTTCGAATCTCTTAATTATACGTCCGTTGCAAGCTCAACTGTTCTTGTTACGTTGCAGCCGCTTTTTGCCTTTTTCGGGACGTTTATCTTTTTCAAAGAAAAGTTCTCTTTCAAGGCGATTGCTTCCGCTATCGTTGCGGTGATTGGCAGTATCATAATTAGCTGGGGAGATTTTTGGATTAGCGGCAGTGCGCTTTTCGGCGATATGCTCGCTTTAGCGGCCTGTGCATTGATTACCGGATATTTGTTAATCGGACAAACGATCAGGCGAAGACTTTCATTAATGACTTATACGTTTATCGTCTACCTATTCAGTGCGATTGCCTTATTGATTTATGTTTTAATTACTCAGGAAGCGTTGTATCCATACCCTTCATCAGAATGGGTTTACTTTTTGCTGCTTGCGATATTGCCAAATTTGCTTGGACACTCCGTATTTAATTGGGCGTTGAAGTGGATCAGTACGTCAGTCATTTCTATGGCCATATTGTTTGAACCTGTAGGAGCTACTATTCTTGCTTACATCATAATTGGCGAGAAAGTACTCATGACACAAATAATAGGAGGAATAATCATTATTTTGAGTGTCTCTTTATTCATTAGTAACGAAAGAAAAAGTTGAATCATTATATGAAGATGTAGGTAAAGCCAGAAAAAACAAAAGCCATGCAGGACATGAAAATAAATGTCCCGGCTTCTACCTTCTCTTCGGCATTACTTATACGAAGTCCTTCTATATAAGAATAAGAAAAAAGGTAAAGAGCCATTAAGAAAGAAATGATTAGGGCAATAGTAGTTAATATAGAAATCACCTTCCCAAATGTATAGATGTTTGCTATTATATCTATGTATTGTGAGAGAGGAAGATGAAAACATAATTTTTTTCAAAAAAACTATTGCATCTTCTAAAACATCGTGATATATTATTACCTGTCCGACAGAGAAGTTAAACATCCAAAAAGAAATTCAAAAAAAGAATTTCAAAAAAAGGATTGACAAGCTTCCGGACAGAAGTTATTATATAAAAGTCGCCTCAAACGAAGTTGCTTAAAACTTCCGGAAGAACTTAAAAAAGTTCTTGACAGACTGAGGATGACGAGTTACAATGAAAAAGTCGCCTCAAAACAGCGAGAAAAAAACAATCATAAAAAATTGTTGACAAGTTGACTTGAGTGTGATACAATGGAAAAGCTGCTCGAGAGAGCAACTGCAAGTTTGATCTTTGAAAACTGAACGAAACGAAACGTCAATAATTT
>NZ_QYTV02000010.1 GCF_003605385.1 Siminovitchia acidinfaciens
ACAGAAATCATCTTCTCCATGCGGCATGACCTTTTTCAAAAATGTCCTTTACAAAGGGTACATTTTACAATTGTGATGTCACCTTTTCATTTTTATGAAACTTTTATTTTATTTTCTTTCCATTCATTCAACCAGGACGACAGATGCCTAATCAATTCCGGGTGAATAGGTTTGCTGATTGAAGCCAGATATTCTTTCTTAAAGTTTAACGCTGATATGGGGTTCAACTGCTCCTTTAAACCGTGATCCATATTTTCAACAAGAACACATGTTGATACACCTTGTGAATGTTCAGGTATTCTTTTTAAAAAGTCGGGACCTGCCTGGAAATCCTTCAATCCGTTGATTGCAAGCACCGGGCATGTTATCTTTTTTAGACCTCCAACAATATCGTACGCGAAGTGTTCACGGAAGTACTTTGCAGGTAATTTGACGAAACCGACGACCTTGATCACATCTTTGTTTGTTGAAGTCATTTTGTTAAACATTTTCTTTGCTTGTTTCTCATTTTTTTCCGGGGCCTTAAGGCTTTTGTAAATAAATCCTTTCATTCCCTTCGCCTGTCTCATGTCCTGGTAAAGCTGGCTCCTTTGAAAATCAAGGTTCTCACGGAGCCCGCCTCCACCGCCAGACAAAAGGATCAGTCCATTTACAGGCCTTCTTTCATTTAAAGCCGTTCCTACTATACACCCTTCGCTGTGACCCATCACCAAGATTCGATCCGGGTCCACTTGCGGATGGGATGCAAGCCATTCAACGGCCGCTTCTGCATCTGACACTGCATCCCACAGCCCCGCTCTAAGAGAATCTCCTTCACTTTCACCGACTCCCCGCTTATCATACCGAAGAGTTGCAAAACCCAAGGTCGTAATGTACTCCGCCAATTCTCTATAAATATTAAATTTGAATTTCCCTTTTACTGCATTTCCGTTTCTATCTATATTTCCTGAGCCCGGAAGAAGCATAACTGCCGGCAGCAATCCCTCATCTGTTTTCGGTAAAGTAAGCGTCCCTTTCAATACAACATCACCTTTAATGACAACCTTCTGTTGTTCCATTTCCATCTTCATTCGTTTCCTCTCCTTTTTTCCAGATGAGGGCGGAAAACCACCTTCAGCTGCCTAATTATTTTCTGCAGTAACAATCGTTGTCATCATCCGCCTGCGCCTTCCAGGTATTTCTTTATTCGACGTCAGCTTTGCCAGTTCCTTGCCCATTTTTTCAATAAAATTTCGGTATTCCTCATCCTTAGCATAAAAAGATACCTGTCGATATCCGGCTCCATCCTTCTGAAAATTGACATCTTCCTGATTCACATATCTCTCAAAATCACCCAAAACGATTGACATGAACTTCAGAAATGCATCCATATGTTCCTCTGCTGTCCACTTTTCTATATCATCAAGAGAAATAACCCCTGCCTGATCGGGTAAAGCATATACTTTTTCTACTGCTCCCCTGATTGGATTTTTTTCTACTACTTCCACTATTTTTGCGTCCAGCAGCTTTTTTAAATGTCGATACAAAGTTGCTTGGGGCACATCAGAGAGCTTTTCTCCAATTTGCTGCACAGTCCGCTTTCTTCCGTTAACTAATGTTTGAATAATTCTCATCCGTACTGGATGCAATATGATATCTGCTTTTGATTCTTTCATGGATAATCCCTTTCTTATTGTTATTATTATCAATAATGATAACAATGGGCTTAAAAAAAGAGTGTTATTACCTTTATCACTTTTGATAATAATACACCGAAGATTGATTGTCAATCACAAATTTTCGAATGACAATCTTCTTATTCTACTTTTTAAAAAACCATCTGCTGTCAGGCCTTTCGCGGGGTGTGATATTCATGATGAAATAGCCGATGATCAGGATAAGAATAACTAGCGAATAAAGCAATGTGTTGATGGGATGGTCGTGATCGACGATGATCAATCTGATCATAGCCGTGATGCCAATGTAAAGAAAGTACCTTAGAGGGAAATGATAATCCTCCTTGAAATACTTGACAATCATAGTGATGAACTCAAAGTATAAAAAGAACAGAAGAATATTCGCCAGGAATAGCTGGTAATCAATGTTTTCCTCCTGAAGCAGGATCTTGCTGAAAATGATCAGCTCCTGGACAAGCAGAACGGATAGAATCAATGCAAGGAAAACCAGAGAAATATTCAATACAGCCTGCAGTATTTTAGGGATCCACTGTACCAAAGTTAAATCCTTTATTTTAATCATCTACGCCTCCTTTGACTTTATTTACTTTTATTTTAAACGATTCCTTCTATGAGATTTCTTTAGAAAATTATCGATTGTATGACAAAGTTGGAAAAGTAACGTGTTCCCTAAGGAAGCGCAGAAAGAATTAAAAAAAGCGGGTTCAAATGGAAACCCGCCCAAACATTAAATAAGGAGTACCCCGCTGTCATGAAGGGTACCCCTGATTTTTCAATTAGCTTACATCTCGCTTATCAAAATCTTCACTTTCCCAAAAATCCGCATTTTTAATGCCAATCTCCGCTGGATCAAAGACAGGATCCTTACCTTCATTACGTTGCCGTTCATAGTCTTTTAAGGCGAGCATCGCCGGTTTGTATAAAATCAAGATAGCTATCAGGTTTAACCAGACCATGATTCCAAGGCCAATATCCCCAAGATCCCACGCCACTTTCGCGGTTTTTATACTTCCATAGAAAGAAGCAGCTAACAGAACAATTTTTACAAAAAACATTGCCAGCTTTCCGTCTCTTCCCCTGGTGAGATAAGCTACATTCGTCTCTGCAATATAGTAATAGGCCATGATCGTTGTAAATGCAAAGAAGAAAAGAGCGATAGCAACGAATCCTGAACCAAATCCTGGCATAACTGTTTCTACAGCAGCCTGTGTATAAATAGGACCTGGCTCGACATCACCCAAGCGTTTCACAATAAACGTCTTGTCAGGCCGAACAGTATTGTACATTCCTGTAATAATAACCATGAAAGCAGTGGCGGAACAGACGACAAGCGTGTCAATATAGACGGAAAAAGCTTGAACAATCCCTTGCTTTGCCGGATGAGACACTTCCGCTGCCCCGGCAGCATGTGCGCCTGATCCTTGACCTGCCTCGTTCGAATAGATTCCTCGCTTGACCCCCCATGAAATCGCCATCCCGATAATACCGCCAAATGCTGCGTCGAAACCGAAAGCACTTCTAAAAATTAATGAAAGAACTGCTGGTAATTCCGTAATGTTGAAAGCAATAACAATTAAGGAAACGAGAACATAACCAACCGCCATGAAAGGAACTATTAATTGTGCAGCTGCGGCAATTCTTTTAATTCCGCCAAAAATGATAAATCCCAATAATAATATGATGATGATGCCTGTAATTAATGTACTTAAACCAAATGCATTTTCAAGTCCCATCGCAATGGAATTTGCTTGGACACCTGGCATAAGCAGCGACATGGCAATGGCTGAAGCCACTGCAAAAATGACCGCATACCACTTTTTCCCCATCCCTTTTTCAATATAATAGGCTGGTCCACCGCGGTATTGTCCGTCCTGCTTCACTTTGTAGATTTGCGCCAACGTAGATTCGACATAGGCTGTACTTGCACCAAGGAATGCGATCGCCCACATCCAAAAAATAGCACCCGGTCCGCCAAATGCGATCGCCGTTGCCGTTCCGGCAATATTACCTGTACCAACACGGCCGGAAAGTGCGACAGACATTGCCTGAAAAGATGAAATCCCGGCATCCGAGCTTTTTCCGGAGAAAAGTTGAGTCACCATATCTTTAATTAACCGGACTTGCATAAACCGAGTCATGATTGAAAAAAGAATCCCTACTCCGAGTGAAAAATAAATAATTGGCGAACTCCACAACACTCCATTAAGCCACTCCACAAACTGTACCAATCATTTCCCCCTCCTTGATTATATTATTTTAAAATAATGTAAGCGCTTACCAAATTATACAATTAATTTTCTTAAATCTCAATCCCTTTTTTGAAGATTAAAAAAATAACAATAAAAAAGCCGCCGGAACAATATCCGGTGCTGACCGGCAGTGTTCCAGCGGGAGCTAAATATTTTATGTTTCGGATTAATTGATCAGTGACTGAAGCGGTGCAGGGATGCGCCCGCCGCGGCGGATGAATTTTTCTGAACTGAAGGCGTTGACTCCCAATACGGGTGCCCGCCCGAGCAATCCTCCAAATTCAACCATGTCCCCCTCTTTTTTGCCTGGGACAGGGATGACACGGACAGCAGTTGTCTTTTTGTTGATCATGCCGATGGCCGCTTCGTCAGCTATGATGGCGGACAATGTCTCCGCCGTTGCCTCTCCGGAAAGGGCAATCATATCCAACCCGACGGAGCAAACACAAGTCATGGCTTCAAGCTTGGAAAGCGTTAAAGCATTATCCATGATTCCGCGGATCATTCCCTCATCCTCGCTGACAGGGATGAACGCTCCGCTCAAGCCGCCTACATAGGAGCTCGCCATGGCGCCGCCTTTTTTCACTGCATCGTTCATCAATGCAAGCGCAGCAATCGTTCCGTGAGTTCCAACACGCTCAAGGCCGATTTCTTCCAAGATTTCCGCCACGCTGTCATTCATGGCATTGGTCGGGGCCAATGACAGGTCCATGATTCCGAAAGGCACATCCAATCGGTCCGCCACAACACGCCCGATCAATTCACCGGCACGAGTTATTTTAAAGACCGTTTTCTTAATGACATCCGCCACCTGGCCAAGATCCGCATCCGGATGGCGCCTTAAGGCATTCAAAACAACTCCAGGACCGCTGACCCCCACATTCAAGACGACTTCCCCTTCTCCTGTTCCATGGAAAGCGCCCGCCATGAACGGATTGTCTTCAACAGGGTTGCTGAAAACAACCAGCTTTGCGCAGGCAAGTCCGTTTTGGTCTTTCGTCCTCTCCGCTGCCTCTTTGATGATTTTCCCCATCAAACCGACAGCATCCATGTTGATCCCTGTCCTCGTTGTCGCCACCGAGATCGATGAACAGACACGCTCTGTCACACTGAGCGCTTCCGGCAGCGCATCAAGCAGTGTTTGATCTCCTTTTGTGATCCCTTTATGTACAAGAGCCGAGTACCCTCCGATAAAATCGACACCAAGTACCTTCGCCGCTTTATCAAGTGTTTTGGCCAATTCAATCGCCTGCTCTTTTGTGGCATTCCCTAATATTTCAGCAATGGGTGTTACGGAAATCCGCTTGTTTACAATGGGAATCCCGTACTCTTTTTCAACTTCTTCCGCCACGCTTTTTAAGCGGCCGGCATAGCCCGTGATTTTCTCATACACGCGCTTGTTCATTTTTTCAAAATCAGAATCTGCACAATCCGACAGGCTGATTCCCATCGTGACCGTTCGTATGTCCAGATTTTCCATCTGCACCATTCTGATTGTTTCCATCATTTCATTTATCGCTATATTCATGATTAATTCCCCTTCTTATATCCGGTGCATGGATTGAAATATTTCTTCCCGCTGAATGTTGATCTTCTGGCCAATCTTTTCGCCAAGCTCGTCAAACTGCTTTTGCAAAGAGTCCAAGTTTTCAATTTCGGAAACGTCGACCACCATCATCATTGTAAAAAAGTCCTGTAAAATCGTCTGGCTTATATCAAGGACGTTTACATGATTATCTGATAAAACTTTTGTTACATTTGCAATGATACCTACCTGGTCTTTTCCAACTACACTAACTACTGCACGTCTCTTCTCCATTCGCAAGTCACCTCTAATGTATAATAAAAACAAAAAAAGATTGGATTAGCTCCAATCTCAAAGATAGTAGAATAACATACAAAAATCGTTCGTAAGTTACTCTTCTGTCCTTTTGCCTGAGATTGTGAATCCTTCGGCGCCGCTCATTTCGCGGTCTCTCCAGAAGCTGCTCCTGTTATAGTGTTACCCATAACACTCATCGCTTATTTTTTTAGTTGCTAAGTTATTTTATCAATCAATACAATGGAAGGTCAATAGCCGATTTTGGCTTTTATCTTAGGTATTTGTTCGTCTTCTTGTCCAAAACAATCCCGGCCCCGCATCAGTTTAGAGATTCGGAGTGTTGAACGTGTCTCCCCCTTCTAACGTACCGGTTTGATACCCCTTGGAAAACCAGCGCATCCGCTGTTCAGAGGTACCGTGAGTAAAACTCTCAGGCACTACATACCCTCTTGCTTCTTTCTGAAGGGTATCATCACCGACAGCGCTTGCTGCCTGGATTGCCTCTTGAATATCTCCTTCATCCAGCAGATTCATTCCCTGCACATGATTGGCCCATACACCTGCATAATAATCAGCCTGCAGCTCCAATCTGACGGAGTACTTATTATATTCCTTTTCACTGAGCCTTTGCCGAAGAGCTGCCATTTTATCACTCGTTCCCAAAAGGTACTGGACATGATGCCCGACTTCATGTGCAATGACATAGGCCATCGCAAAATCACCGGGTGCATTGAACTTTCGCTGCAACTCATTATAAAAGCTAAGATCGATGTACAGCTTTTGGTCGCCTGGACAATAAAAAGGTCCTACCGCTGAACTTGCTGAACCACAGGCAGATTGAACGCTGTTTGTATACAGAACAAGCTTCGGCTTTTCATAAACTAGTCCATGTTCCTTGAATATTTCTGTCCAGACATCTTCCGTTTCAGCTAAAACAACTGACACAAAGTTGGCAAGCTCTTCTTCTTCCCTCGATGCTTCGTAAGGAGCTGATTGATCATAGCTGGTTGACTGGATATCATTCAACAATGCGCCGGGATCCCCGCCAAGAAAGGTAAATATAAGGACAAGGATCAAGCCGCCGATCCCTCCGCCGAAAATCATACCGCCCCCGCCACGGCCCCTGCGGTCTTCAATGTTTGTGCTGGCTCTTCTTCCTTCCAATCTCATATATTGTCAACTCCTAGTACTTTCATTTCAATAGATAATAGAGAGTACTAGTGTTTTACCCAAATTTAGAAGATTTATTTATCAGTATTATCACCTTTGCTATCGGATGTATATTTGGAAGAAAAACCAATATTCACCATTTGTAACACAAATACTATACCATTGAAACATTATTGTTACATTCGGTTGTTATACTAGCCCTACAAAGAACAAAGGGGAATATTATCTTGAAAAAAATTGTACTATCAGCAATTACAGCTTTAATTCTAGTATTTGGTTTCTCTGGAGCTTCTTCTGCCGCTGGCACTACATATAAAGTACAAAAAGGCGATACATTATGGAAAATTGCAACTAAGAACAAGGTTACCGTCAACCAGATTAAAAGCTGGAACGGGTTAAAAAGCGATACAATCAGAATAAATCAAGTTTTAAAGATTACTAAACCTAAAGCGAAAGCTACTGCTAAAAAGACAACTGCTAAAAAAGCACCTGCCAAAAAAGCGCCGGCTAAAAAAGCTGCTTATAAAACAATGACAGTAAGGGCTACCGCCTATACAGCGGGATGTAAAGGGTGCAGCGGCATTACAGCCACAGGTATCAACCTGAAGAAAAACCCAAATGCGAAAGTCATCTCTGTTGATCCAAAACAGATTCCTCTCGGATCTAAAGTTTATGTGGAAGGTTACGGAATGGCGATCGCAGGAGATACTGGCGGTGCCATCAAGAAAAATAAGATCGACTTGCACATGCCAACTAAAAAGAAGGCTCTTAATTGGGGCGTAAGAACTGTTAAAATCAAAGTCTATTATTAATATATAAACCCGAATACCATTATATGGTGTTCGGGTTTTTCTGTTTCAATCGTTAAAAATATTACTTCCATCCGCTTTAGATTTTTTTCCAAACACCCCTATCCGCTTGATTTCGACAAATCCCGCCAATATTTCCCGGGAAACAATATAAAAAGACAGGAAAATTATAATGCATCCTTTGACCTATCGTTATATAATTTAGATAGAATAGTTTTAATATTTTTTATACATAAGGTCCGAATTAGTGGGAGGTTCTTAGAATGGAAGTCTTTGTCGCACGGCAGCCTATTTTCAACAAAAAAGAGGATGTTTTTGCTTATGAGCTTTTATATCGAAGCAACGAAGTTAATAAGGTTCCCCTCAATTGATGGGGATAAAGCTACTGCCGAGGTTATTATCAACAGTTTTTTCAATATTGGAATTAACGAGCTTTCGCAGGGAAAGCCGTGCTTCATTAACTTCACAAAGAAATTATTGGAACTGAAGGTGCCGACTTATTTTGAACCGCGGGATATTGTCGTTGAGATATTGGAAGACGTTCCTCGTACGATGGAGCTGATTCGCATTTGCAAGAACTTGAGGAAGCATGGATATACAATCGCATTGGATGATTTTATCATTGATGAGGAAAACCCGTTTTTGGCCGAATTATTTAAGTACATAGATATTATAAAAGTAGATATGTTGAATACTTCCGTTTCAATGAGACATAGGATTGAAACTGTGGCGAAATCCAACAATATAAAATTACTAGCGGAAAAAGTCGAAACAAGAGAAGAATTTGAACAAGCGAGGGAAAGAGGGTACGACTATTTTCAGGGGTATTTTTTTTCAAAACCGGTCATTTTATCTTCTCACGATATCCCTTCCTACTTTCACTCGTATTATGAAATTATGCAGATGCTGTCTGAGAAGGAGCCTGATATCCAAGCCATTGCACAATTGATTGAAAGCGACCTTTCTCTATCTTTTAAGCTATTAAAGCTGATCAATTCGCCAGCTATCCGTACGAAAAATAAAGTCCATTCCATCACACAGGCCATTGTCCTGTTAGGGTTGATTGAAATCAGAAAATGGGTATATGTGCTCGCGGTAAGAGATACTCCAGTCAAGCAAAGTGAAAAATCAAAAGAGCTGATGCAAACTTGCTTAATAAGGGGGAAAATGTGCGAATCCCTCGGAAAGCTGTTCAATAGTTCCTCTTCGAACTCTGGTTATTTTATGACGGGGATATTTTCTTTAATGGATTGTATTATGGGAATTCCCATGGAAAAAATATTGAATGATTTGCCCCTGAGTGACGATATTTGCAATGCGTTAAAAGGTGAAAACAATCATTATAAACAGGTATTGAACCTGGTGGCAGCTGCGGAAAATGGAGACTGGGAAACAGTTCATCAATTGTGCAAGACCTTTCAAATTGAGGAAAGTGAAGTTTACCAAATATATAAGGAAGCTTTGCTCTGGTCCAACCATCTAATGAATTAAGTCAGGCTCCGCATCCGGAGCCTGACTTATTTTTTATTTCTATTGACCACATTTATTCCGCCAGAAGCAGAAATGATACTGCCGGTGATCAGATCTGAATCTTTATCACAAATAAAGCTGATCAGCCGTGCAATATCCTCTCCTGTCCCAGATCTTCCGATTGGAGTCCGCCCGTCTTTTATTTCTCTGGCCGTCTCAATATCGGATTCTTTCATTTCACCGACAATGTCCCCTGGACAGACCATATTAGCCGTGATTCCATATTCCGCTTCCTCCAGTGCGATCGTCCTCGTTAGAGAAGCGAGCCCCACTTTGGCCGCACTGAAGGCGGAACGATACATCCATCCAGGTGAACTTTCCGCATCCTGAAACCCGTAAGTGATGATTCTCCCGAATTTCTGCTTCCTCATGACAGGAATGGTCAATTTCAAAAAGTGGTAAACAGCATTTAAATTCCCATCAATCATTTCATACCATTCGCTGTCTTCATAATCCATCAATTTTTTCCGTTCAAAAATGTAGGGACCGGCATTATTGATTAAATAATCGATGCGGCCGAACCTGTTCATCGCTTGCTCAACGATATTTGCGATGTCTTCCTTTTTTGTGACGTCCCCTTGGATAAATTGCAATTGCTCTTTATAGGGTTCCCACCTGCTTTTTAGCTCATCAACCCTGTCTTTGTCGCTATGGTAATTCACTGTCACCGAGCAGCCCTTACGAAGGAATTCCTCAGTAACCTTCATGCCAATCCCTTTCGATCCTGCCGTGATCACTGCATGTCTCATATCCTTCACCCCTACCCTTTCAAAAAACCTGCGCCCAAATTATCGATTAATTAAGGACAAAAATTCCATACGTAAATCAGCTCTGTCTTCAAATAATCCCCTGACAGAAGTTGTTGTCGTTGAAGAACTAGTTTTTTTAATCCCTCTTCCGCACATGCACATATGCTTTGCTTCAATCACTACCATTGCCCCCTGTGGGTGCAACACTTCCTCTATTGCGTCTGCAATCTCGTTTGACAACCTTTCCTGGACCTGGAAACGTTTCGCATAGCCTTCAACCATCCTGCCGATTTTGGATAACCCGGTAATTTTGGCGTCAGGTATATAGCCGACATGAGCTACACCGAAAAATGGTGCAAAGTGATGCTCACACATCGAATGAAACTCGATGTTTTTTACTAAAACCAATTCTTTGTGTTTCACATCAAATGTCTTTTCCAAATGGATAGCCGGATTTTCCTTATATCCTTCCGTATATTCCAAGAAAGCTTTTAAGACCCTGTACGGCGTTTCCTCGAGACCCTCACGGTTTGGATCATCTCCGCAAAGTTCAATCAGGTTTCTAACACCTTCCATGAAGTCTTGAGATTTATCTATTTTATTTGCTATATCAACCGCGTCCCCGGAAAAAAGATCCGGAAGCTTTTCGGTAATTAATTTAGTATCAGTAGGCATTCCTTTTTGACCTCCTCTTGTACATACAGTTCTATTATACAATATCAAACTGTTAAGTTCTTTTTCGAAAAAATTGCTCGACAATAAAAATATTATCCACCAATTGCACACCCAGCAAAAAAAGCCACTCGAAAAGGAGTGGCTCCAGATTGAATTCTTATTTTACCTTGTCTTGATTTATTTGTACTGCTGCAAGGCTCCCAAAATTGTGGACGATTGTTGCCGCTAACAGTGCTGTTATTTCGGCCGGATCATATGATGGCAGCACTTCAACCAGGTCAAACCCGATAAAGTTCATGCCTGTAAGGGAACGGATCATTTTCAAGGTTTCATGACTATTGAAACCACCAACTTCAGGTGTTCCTGTCCCCGGCGCATAAGCAGGATCTACAAAATCGATATCAAAGGTTAAGAAGCACGGAGTGCCTCCTATTACATTTTTGATTTGTTGTACAACGTCATCAATTCCCCGGGTAAACAACTCATCCTGTGTGACTACGTTATAACCCAACTCCAAGCTGGAATCAATGTCCCAACCGCGCATACCAATTTGAATAACTTTATCCGGCTGAACGAGTCCCTCTTCATACGCGCGGATAAAAGGAGAGCCGTGCCAATATTTCTCATCCATATATGTGTCCCAAGTGTCTGTATGGGAATCAAACTGAAGCAAAGCAACAGGTCCATGCACCTTGGCTGCCGCACGCAGACTAGCCAGTGTAATAGAGTGATCTCCGCCTAACCCAATAGGGACAATATTATTCTTCATCAGCTCTAACATGGCATTTTCCATAATATCATAACTTTTATGAATATTTTGGGTAATAACAGGCAAATCGCCTATGTCGATTGCTTGGGTATCTTCAA
This sequence comes from Siminovitchia acidinfaciens, assembly GCF_003605385.1. GTDB lineage: Bacteria > Bacillota > Bacilli > Bacillales > Bacillaceae_C > Siminovitchia > Siminovitchia acidinfaciens. Next base: position 11,548 of record NZ_QYTV02000010.1, read on the forward strand.
AAGGTGAAACTTTTAACATTTCATTCCGCGGTGATAGAGTCAAAGATGCTTGTCTGATCGCCTGCGGACCAAATCTTGCACCTGCCCGGTAAGACGCAGCTGTATCAAAGGGCATCCCTAAAATGGCTAATTTAGTATTTTCTCTTTGGGAAGGCAATCGCATAAAAGTGCCTGACGTGCAAAAGTCCGGAGTAAAGTTCTCAAAAGGGTTTGACATGTCCATTCCTCCATTTTTATATATAAAGGGAGCTGCCACCTATTTTTGTAGCAGCTCCATATCCCCTGTGTGTGCAAAATTCGCGAAGAGTGCCTGCTGGAAATTGCGTATACTCTCCAACCTAGCGATATACTTTTCGGTTTTCAAGAATACTAGCCGGTTTACGGAAATACTGTCCGCCTTACAGAAGTACTCATCAATCTAGTTTAAACCATCACCTTGCAAATATCATTTGTAAATTCTATCGGGTCTTCAATAGGCAGCCCTTCAATGAGCAACGCCTGATTATAGAGGAGATTTGTATACAGGCCTGCCTTTTCCGTATCCTGTTCGAATACAGTTTTCAAGGATTGGAAAACTTCATGATCCGCATTGATTTCCAGGATTTTGTCTGCTTTCACTTCCTGATTATTTGGCATTGCGCTGAGGATTTTTTCCATTTCAATGGAAACCTCGCCATCTGCCGTTAAGCATACCGGGTGGTTTTTAAGACGGGTGGAAATCTTTACATCCTTCACTTTGCCAGACAAGGTTTCCTTCATATAGTCCAGGAGGCCCTTGTTTTCCTTTTCCTCCGCCTTTGTCTTTTCCTTGCTTTCTTCATCAATGTCCAAATCGCCGCTTGCGACGGACTTAAATTCCTTATCCTTATAGGACATCAGCATTTTAATCGCAAACTCATCGACATCTTCCGTGAAGTATAGAATCTCATATCCCTTATCCGCTACAAGCTCAGTTTGCGGCATCCGGGCGATTCTTTCGTTTGTTTCGCCAGTCGCATAATAAATATATTTCTGGGCTTCCGGCATTCTTGACACATATTCGTCAAGCGTGACCAATTTCTCTTCCTTCGAGGAATAGAAAAGCAGCAGATCTTGCAATACGTCCTTATCCTGACCGAAATTGTTGTACACGCCGAATTTGAGCTGACGCCCAAACGAGTTGTAGAACAGTTCGTATTTATCCCTGTCGTTCTTTAAGAAGTTCTCCAATTCCCGTTTGATTTTGCTTTGAATATTTTTGGCAATAAACTTCAACTGCCTGTCCTGTTGTAAAATTTCTCTCGAAATATTCAATGACAGGTCTTCGGAATCTACCATTCCTTTAACGAAACTGAAATAATCCGGAAGCAGGTCCGCACATTTTTCCATGATCAGTACGCCGCTGGAATACAGCTCCAACCCTTTTTCAAACTCCTTGGAGTAGTAATCAAAAGGAATGTTCTCAGGAATGAACAGGATCGCATTGTATCTGATCGTTCCATCGACTTTGATGTGGATATGCTTGAGCGGCTTGTCAAAACCGTAGTGCTTTTCCTGATAAAAATTCACGTAATCTTCGTCGGTCAGCTCGTTCTTGTTCTTTTTCCAAATAGGAACCATGCTGTTGATCGTCTGTTCCTCTTTGTATTCTTCGAATTCATCCTCGCAGCCTTCCTTCAGCCTGCTTTCAGTGACTTCCATCTTAATTGGATAACGGATGAAGTCAGAATATTTTTTGATGATTGATCTTAAACGGTATTCCTCTAAATACTCGTCATAGCTCTCATCTTCCGTATTCTCTTTGATTGTTAAAATGATTTCTGTTCCGACAGTCTCTTTTTCAGAAGGCTCGATCGTATAGCCGTCTGCGCCTGTTGATTCCCATTTATAAGCCTGATCGCTTCCAAAAGCTTTAGTGATCACAGTCACCTTGTCCGCTACCATAAAAGCCGAATAAAAACCGACTCCGAATTGGCCGATGATGTCATGGCCGTCTTTTATCTCATTTTCATTTTTAAAAGCCAGGGATCCGCTCTTGGCAATGACGCCGAGGTTATTTTCAAGCTCCTCCTCTGTCATGCCAATCCCTGTGTCCATCACCTTCAGGGTACGGCTATCTTTGTCAGCATCAATTTTTATGTAATAATCCTTTTGGTCAAACGTCAGTGAATCATCCGTCAGCGCCTTATAGTACATCTTATCAATCGCATCACTAGCATTGGAGATCAATTCCCTTAAGAAGATTTCGCGATTGGAGTAAATGGAGTTAATCATCATATCTAGCAGTCTTTTGGACTCTGCTTTAAAAGCTTGTTTTGCCATCTGTAAAACCCCTTCCCTCGGTTGCTAGCACTCTGTACGAGTGAGTGCTAATTACTATTTAAATATCATACAGGATTATCCTTGTCAACCAAAATAAAAGCATTAGCATGACCCCCGCAGCCTCCATAGGAGAACGCCTTGATTTTTGCGGGGCTCAGTTTTGAAGCTATATAAAGCCAAAACGGCACTGGGCCCCGATAAAGAAAACCAAAAAGCCGACCTGTGATGGTCGGCGGATATCGTGATCATATATTACGTATGTTAAGCTCCAATTGTCGTTTCATCGGCCTTTTTCAATTTACTCGACTTCCCGAAGTGATGGGCTGAAATCAGAAGTATCAATATGAGAACCGCACATGCCCAAAACGCCCATGAATTGATGCGCAGGAAAAACTGTTGGTAAAACAATGCTCCAAATACTCCTCCCAATAAGGGCCCAACTACCGGAATCCAGGCGTATCCCCAGTCAGATGACCCTTTTCCGGCAATCGGCAAGAAAAAGTGCGCAATTCGCGGACCTAAATCACGCGCCGGGTTAATCGCAAAGCCCGTAGTTGACCCAAGCGCCAGCCCAATCCCAAGGACAAGAAATCCTACAATTAACGGATTCAGACCTTCGGTAAATTCGTTTGCTCCAATAGCCAATATTCCAAGAACAAGGATAAAAGTACCGATCATCTCACTGATAAAATTGGACAGAGGCTGTTTAATAGCCGGATTCGTAGAGAAAACAACCAGCTTTGTTCCTTGGTCCTCAGTCGCTTCCCAATGCGGCAAATAATGAAAATACAGTATAACCGCCCCGATAAAAGCACCGATTATTTGTGCGATGATATAAGGAAGCACACTTGTCCATGGAAAGGAGCCGATGAAGGCAAGGCCAAGAGTGACAGCGGGATTGAGATGCGCTCCGCTAATTCCGCCAACCGCGTAGACCGCAATCGCCACCGCAAATCCAAATCCCATCGTAATGACAATCCAGCCGGAGTTTTGTGCTTTCGTTTTATTAAGAACAACTCCTCCAACTGTACCGCAGCCGAGCAGAACGAGTATCATCGTGCCTACCAGTTCGCCTAAAAATGCAGACATATGCATCCTCCTAAGCTGAACGTAGTTTCACTTTCACGCTTTTTTTTCTACATTCAAAAGCTCCGTTCCCTTCACGAGAACGGAGTGGTTGCTTTTTAAGACATTTTAATTGCGTCTTTTGCTGCGGCAGTCCTTTTCCTTATGACCCCATGCGGATCAATGATGAACTTTTTGGCAGCCCCTTTATCAAATACTTCGTAACCGGAAGGAGCCTCATCCAAGCTAATGACCGTTGCATTTACAGCTTTTGCGATCTGTGCCTTTTCACTTAAAATCGCCTTCATTAAGAATTCGTGGTATTTCATGACTGGTGTCTGTCCGGTCACAAAATGGTGTGCTTTCGCCCAGCCAAGCCCAATCCTAATTTTTAAAGTTCCTTCTTTCGCATCGTCGTCAATCCCGCCTGGATCACCCGTTACATACAACCCTGGGATTCCCAGCCTGCCGCCGGCACGTGTCACCGTCATAACGGAGTTCAATACTGTTGCAGGGGCTTCACCACTGCCAGGGCCATGGCCGCTCGCTTCAAAGCCAACTGCATCGACAGCACAATCGACTTCCGGCACCCCGAGAATCTGCTCGATTTGTTCCCCTAAGCGATCATGCTTGCTAAGGTTGACCGTCTCACAGCCAAAGCTTCTCGCCTGCTCCAAACGCTCTTCAATCAAATCTCCGACAATGACGACCGAAGCCCCCAATAATTGGGCGGAATGAGCGGCAGCCAAACCGACCGGACCGGCACCGGCAACATAAACCGTGGATCCGATTCCAACCCCTGCACTGAACGCCCCATGGAAGCCTGTCGGGAAAATATCAGAAAGCATCGTCAAGTCTTGAATTTTATCCAATGCCTGTTCCTTATCAGGGAATTTTAATAATTGGAAGTCTGCATACGGAACCATCACATACTCTGATTGCCCGCCGACCCATCCCCCCATATCAACGTAGCCGTAAGCCGATCCGGGACGATCAGGGTTTACATTTGTACATATATGGGTATCCTGCGACTTACAATTTCGGCATCGTCCGCATGCAATATTAAATGGAACAGAAACGATATCTCCAACTTTCATGAATTCCACATCACTGCCCACTTCAATGACTTCACCCGTGATTTCATGTCCCAATACAAGGCCGCTTGGAGCTGTCGTTCGTCCACGCACCATATGCTGGTCACTGCCACAAATATTTGTTGCAATCACCTTGAGGATAACGCCATGATCACACTTCCGGCCCACGTTAAGTGGATTGACACCTGGTCCATCTCTTAAAACCAAATCCGGATATTCAATGTTTTCCACAGCTACCTTTCCTGGCCCTTTATAAACGACTGCACGGTTTGACAATGACATTACCTCCTGAATATTTTTTAACTTCACTTCAAATATGATGCAATTAGCATGCCACTCTTCAAATCATTGACATAATGAGGTAAGGTGGCAACCAATGACTGAAAATTGTTTCATTTCTAAACAATCCATTGTATAATTTAGGGACAATCAGTCAAATCACAGTAGCTCTATTAATCGGATAGGGAGTGATTTTTTCATGCAACAGATAGGTGAAAAGAAAAGGATGATTACATTCTCATGGAGACGTTGTTATGAATTTGGGTTATCTCCGACACAATTTCAACTAAGTAAAATTCTGAACGATAGGCAAATTGACCAGCTGTTAAAGAAAAATGCCGATCTTACCAACGTTGCCATTCCCCTCATAAATAATCTGTCTCCATTATTAACTCAACCCGGACATCTTGCTTCCCTTGCAGACCGAAATGGAACAATCATCTATACGAAGGGGGACACAGCATTTGAAAAGTCGGCAAAAAAATTGCAAATGCAAGTTGGTGCCAATTGGTTGGAGAAAGAAAGAGGAACGAACGCAATAGGAGTGGCATTACGCGAGAAAAATTCAATTTGTATCTATGGTGACCAGCACTTTTATGTAAATGCCCATTACCTTTCTTGTTCAGCAGCCCCAATTTTTTCCCCTTCCGGTGAGGTGATTGGCGTCATTAATATTAGCGGGGAAAAAGATTTGTTTCACCCTCATAACCACGTATTGGCGCAACTGATTGCTGATTCTATCCATCATCAGCTCATGCTTCGCCATGTAGAGGATGAAAAAAAACTGGCCGAAATAGAAATTGACTATATTACAAATAAGCTGATTACAGTTCCCTATCTATCTTTAAATGCCAAACACCGCATTATCCGTGCGAACGATGCCGCAAGGCGTGAGCTCGGCAAAGATTTGACCGGTGAAAAACTTAAAGACAAACATTACTTTTTCATAGAATCAATCCCAAGCGCTAATCGGAATTTACATAGATTTGCAGCGTTAAAGAGGACGGAACATTCCGCCATAAACAGGGAATTATATACATTTTCAGACATTCAAGGTGTGTGTCCAAGTATCATGCAAGCCAAAAAAGTAGGCCGTAAAGCAGCCACCACTGACATTCCTATTCTCATTATTGGAGAAACCGGTACAGGGAAAGAGCTTTTTGCCCAATCGATTCATACATCAAGCTTGCGTTCACCCCATCCTTTTGTGGCCGTCAATTGCAGTGCCATTCCTGAATCTCTTATTGAAAGTGAATTATTCGGTTATGTCGGGGGGGCATTTACAGGCGCCAGCAAAGAAGGTAGCATGGGAAAGTTCGAAGCAGCTCAAAACGGGACAGTTTTCCTCGATGAAATCGGGGACATGTCTTTGAGGTCGCAGGCCAGCCTACTTCGAGCATTGCAGGAAAAGGAAATAACGCCTGTCGGAAGCACAACAAGCAAACAAATAAATGTTCGGGTGGTAGCAGCAACAAATAAAAACCTGCTTCAAGAAATAGAAGCAGGCCATTTTAGAGCCGATTTATATTATCGGTTGAAGGGGATTCAAATTACGCTCCCCCCTTTGCGCAAGCGTAATGATTTGATTGACTTGGCGTACTACTTCCTGAATGACAACGGATATCAGAATAAAACAATGTCAAAAGAAGCAGAGGAGAGAATTTTAATCCATGACTGGCCGGGAAATATGCGGGAGTTGATGAACGTCCTATTTGAAGCCGCAGTTTTATCCGAAGAAAATACAATCCATGCCCATGACTTGCGAATTGATCACTTCCCAGTAGAAGACTCTAGTGAAATAGCACCATTAAAGGACGTTGAAAAAGAAACGATCAAAAGATATGTAAGATTGGCCAACGGCAATATGAGTTTAGCCGCAGAATTATTGGACATTAGCCGTACGACACTCTATCGGAAAATCAATGAATATAAAATTGAACTTCGGTAAAAAACAGGCTTTATCCAAAAAATAGACTGTAGTATTAAAGAGGGCGCCCTGGCACACTTCTATTGATGCCCGTTTTTACTGTATCCTCCAGGTAACGGGCATCTATCAGTGGCCATTTTTACTTGTTAATACAACATAACAGCCGGCTCTTTTCCTTCCCTTCAAATTAATAATCATTTCAAACTGCCAAAATGTGGCCCTGCGCCCTGATCTTCTTTCCAATTCAGCAGTTGAGAGACAGTGACAAACTGATATCCTTGTTTTTCCAATTCAGTCAAAAGATCAGGCAATGCATCCGCTGTTGAACCGTGAATGTCATGCATCAGGACAATTCCCCCGGGAGCGACATTGTTCTCGATTTTATTTTTCACGGACAATGCATTTCGTATCTTCCAATCCAGCGAGTCGACTGACCAAAGAATGATAGAGGCACCATTTTCTTTTGCATATTCCATAAAATTATCATTGTATGCTCCATAAGGAGGACGAAGCACATCAGTAGTAATGCCGGTCGCTTCTTCAATCTTCTCCTTCGTATAATCCATTTCCTGCTTAATTTTCTCCGACCCCAGCTTTGAAAGGTTCGGGTGACTTTTGGAGTGATTTCCAATTTCATGTCCTTCCTCCGCCACTTTTCGAGCAAGTTCAGGATAATAATCCACTTGGTTTCCCAGCATGAAAAAAGTTGCCTTTGCATTGTGTTCCTTCAATGTTTTCAGGATTCTAGGCGTTACTTCTGCACTCGGCCCGTCATCAAATGTCAAAGCGACATACTTGCCATCCGGTGCTAACCTCATTTGCTCCTGCTGAATTATTTTTTCCTTTTCCAGCTTCTGTTTTTTTGGCATTTTTAAAAATGAATCAACGTCTTTTTGGAGAAAAATGTACATCTTTTCAACGGGAACATCAATTTCAATCGCCCCCGCCGCTCCTGCAGCAATTTCATATTCATCTATATATAAGGAAAAACTCTTCCGATCAATGGACCATTCCCAGACTTCCGGACGTTTGATCCATTGATTAAATTCTTCAACAATCAAGTATGGCTGGATGTCCTTACTTTTATGAAGCTGCTCCCAGACAACCTTTTGAATGGCAGCCAAATTTTCCTTGTTCAAATCCAATATGTCACTTATCTCCAAAAAGCGGTTGTTTTCAATATCTATATTAAAAACCTTCACTGTGTTTTGGCCGTTTGCTCCGCCAGTGATCATGTAGGTTCTGAATACGAGACTATAATAATCATCCGTAATTCGGTGGGTCTCCATCTGGATGTTGAGATCGGCACGCATGCTATCTGGAAGCCCTTCTTTGTTTTGTGCTACCTCTTTTAAAAATTTCTCTTTCTGCCCATTGATCCATCGATCAATGACTTGATTGAGTTTCTCGCTGTCCGTATCAGGTTCATTGATGGAATATGTATATTCGTCTGTCTGTTTCGTTGTAGTTTTCAGGTTGAGTTTTGGATATTTACTGATTACTTTTTCATCTTGAACTTCTTCCTGACTTTTTGATTTGATTGAGGCGTTTACCAATCTGCCAATTCCACCAATAAACAGGAAAATTGCCAAAAACAAAAGAATCCACCAAGTTAATTTAATCCGTCCAGCCAATTGAAATACTTCCCCTTTTTATAAAGTTTGCCCGCTAAAATTATGAATCTTTAACTCTCTTAATTTTACACCCGGGTTTCAAGTATTACAATTGCATTACAATAGTTTTCAACAAAAAGCACAAAAAAAGAACCCACCCATTAAAGCGGATTCTTGAAATGGACTAATTTATTTTGGAAAACCTGTGTTATTTTAATAGAAAAAATACATAATCAGTCGGGACGCCTTTTTTACCTTGTTGGTGGAGCATCGCTGATACATTTCCACGATGATACGTCCCATGGTTGACTACATGATGAATAAGATCTGCCAGCACGAATTCACATTGGCCATATTGGGGATGCTCCGCAACGATGGTCTGTTCCAAGTCCTGCTGTTCGCCTAAAAAATCGTAAAATTCACTTGAGAGTTCGTCATAGAACACTTCCAGTTCATCTAATGATGCTCCCGAGACTTCCGACTTTCGTCGCTCTATTTCTTTTATAGTATCTTGAAATCTGTTTCCTTTCATCGTCCCCAACCAAATCATATCTACTGTATAAAGATGAATCATGACATCATGGATTGATGTGAAAACACTTTTAACAGTTTCTTTATAAGCCTTATTGGGCAATTGCCTCAAGTGTTGAATCACTAGTTTATTTGCCCAGACATGATAATCGTACAACCTTATCGTTCGGTTATTTTCCATAAGCTTACTCCTAACAATTATACTGGCAGATTCAAATGATATTAGACAGTAGGCATCCTTTACTGTAAAGCTTCATACGCATTCAAGTGCCCGCTTCCAAAGTTCTTTTTATCCGTACTCTTTACAGGGTCCACTGCTGTTTTATACAGAAGATTTTCCAACTTCTTCGGTGACATTTTTCCGTGTTTGTCAATCAGCAATGCAGCAACAGCAGAAACTTTCGGAGTTGCCATGGATGTACCGATGGACCAATAGTAGCCGCCATCATCGCTTGCACTTAGGTTAAATTCTCGTTCAAATAGGCGTTTACCAATATATTCATCAAATCTTCCTTCTTGCTCATATTGGTCATACAATCTGGCATCTCCGCCTACGGCAGCAATATCAATAAACCCTGGTCCAAAATTTGAGTAGTTTGCCAGCACATCATTAGGGCCAGTGGCTGAAACGGTGACAACCCCAGGGGTTGTTCCAGGCACTTCAAATCCGGCTCCTACAAAGTACAACCCGTCTTCCGCATATTCCGCGTTCATGTACTCCATAACTTCTTTTTTGTTTGTCGCATTCAATTCTTCGTTTCCTGCTGCAACAACTACAAGAGAACCTTTATTCGTTGCATAATCTACTGCGCGCTTATAGGCTTTGAAGTCTGCTACATCGTTACCAAGGTTTTGCTTTTCTCCTGTAACAGGATCAATATAAAAGGCTTGACCGATGACATCAAATCCGCCCAAACTCATGGAAATGACATCTACTCCATCATCGGCAGCTGTAACCATTGCATCAACAATCCACGAGGTTTCAGCTGAACTTGTTCCAAATACACGGTAGGCACGAATTCCTGTGTCAGGAGCAACGCCAAGCATTGCACCATTTCCGGCTATGGATCCGGCTACATGGCTTCCATGCCCATGCAGGTCGTCAAAAGCATTAGGATTTCCGCTTTCATACGGCTCTGTCCCCTGGAACCCTCCTGCAGGGACAAAGTTCTTTGATCCTGGCATCAAGTTTTTCACCAAGTCAGGATGATCACGGTCAATCCCTGTGTCTACAATCCCAACTACGACATCATGGGAGCCCGTTCCTAGCTTATAGCTTTCACCGTTATTAGTGATGCGCTGGATATCCCATTGCAAATTCCAAAGGGCGGCTTTAGAAGGGTCTACATTGCTGGCTTTAATTTTTTGTGATTTAGGCATTTTCCATTTGACCGATGGGTTGGCCGCACTGACTCCGGCGATCCCTTTTAATCTAGAGAATGTATTCGATGGAGCTTTTACCTGCGCAAACCCAATTTCAGGAACGGTATATGTAACTTCTCCGCCCAATTTCTTTACTTGCTGTTCAAAGTTGGCCGGGATACTATTCTTGCTGAACAAGACGGAATAACGCTGCTCTTTTTCATTGCTGGCTTCCGCTTTATCATTTGACGGTAAGAGGCATAAAGTCAGAACTAGACTTGCAATCACTGCAAAAAACCTTTTCATCATGCTCCTCCTCTTTTAAAAAAGATTGTAAATACTAGTTTCGACGGAAGCACGCAACATTCCTGTAATTCTTTATTCCTAAAAAAAGAAAACATTACTGTCCCGGAACCTACTTCCATAATAACTATAGTCAACAATACATATCTAATATAGACTAACATTAATAGAATATTTCGAGAGAAGGAGGCAGCGGAAATGTATGAATTAAAAACAAAGCAAAATGACAACAGCGTGATTGAGTTCATAGAAAAGGTGGATAGCCCAAAGAAACGGGAAGATGCCTATCAATTGTTGGATATTTTTACAGAAACGACCGGATTTGAAGCCAAGATGTGGGGGCCCAGCATTATAGGGTTCGGTTCCTATCATTACAAATACGCATCCGGACATGAAGGAGAAGCGCCGCTTGTCGGCTTTTCACCCCGCAAAGCAAAAATAAGCCTGTACCTCTCGGCGTGTGACCCCGCAAGGGAAAGCTTATTGAATGAATTAGGCAAGCATACTACAGGGAAATCGTGCGTCTATATTAACAAATTAGCGGATATTGACGTGTCTGTTCTAAAAGATTTAATAGAGCATTCCATCAAACACTTAAGAGAAACTTATCCAGATCAATAACAAAAGCGCAAGCGCCTGTTTATCGACGTACAGACTGAGCCGAAATGCGGAAACGCCTTGGTCAGCCCCGACAAGCATAAGACGATTCCCGAGGAGGCAGTACTTCAGCCGCCACAGGGAATTGGCTTATGACCNTACTTCAGCCGCCACAGGGAATTGGCTTATGACCTCGAGGGGCTAGGCGTTGCAGCTAGACTGGAGTGACTTCGACGAGATAAAGGAAACACGGCGACGAAGGCCGCCTCAGACCGCCACATCCTCGAATAGGCTGCGCCGCAGGAGCACCAGAGGTGCGAAGTCTGCTAGTCGATAGGCGCTGGAGCTAGACGTGGCATAATGCAATAACAAGTTTTCCACATTATAGGGGTTATATAGTTTTTTCAATAACGAAAAGAGCAGCAATCTGCTGCTCTTACTCCTCGTTTTCTTCCTCTAAATCATCCGGGTAGACAATAGTATCGAATATTTCCCCTGTATCGGCATTTTCAACGGATATTGTCACCTTGGTTTTTTCGGCTGGGGTCCCTGCAAACACTTGGTGATATAATCCAGTCATTCCCAACCCTAGAGCAGCAAATCCATCGAAGCTGTTTTCGAATGCTTCTTGATCGACAACTAGAGTAAACTCGGAAAACTTTTTGTTATGGCTGACATCTTTGATGGAAGGAAAGTCTTCGCCATTCTTTAATTCATCAATATATTCAAGGGCACTCTTATCCACTTCCTTCATCATCTCTTTATAATCAGCCCTTGACATCTTGTAGGTGATTGACCCGTCCTCATTTTTTGTTGCTTCTTTTACCCCATTCTCTTTTGCTTGGGCGATCATTTCATCTACATTTTCATCTTCAAAAAAATCTTTTGGAAGTGTCACTTCAACATTCATTAACCCTTTATCAACCTCGACACCCTGTTCTTTTTCTTCAGCAGCCTTTTCTTCCGCTCCTTCGTTTTTATTTGATGTCGTGTCCTTACCACATGCGGAAGTGGCCACTAATAACAACGAAAACAACAACGTGATAACATTTCTCATAAAAAATTCCCCTTAACTTTTATTTTTTCACTTCGAAAACAAATGGCTTTATATCAATCTCCCAATTCTCGGAAGATCCTTCAAAATATAACTTGAACTGTTCAGCCTCTTCTGGAATAGCGGGAAAAGCAATGATCCCTTCTGTATCTACTCCTGGTAAAATGTCAGATTGCACTTCCGGATAATCGGCATCATAATTCATTTCTTCTTCATACTGTTTTCCGTCAGTTGTCAATTTTGCGTTGAATGAATAAAAACTAATTTTATCATCCATTTCATTCGACACTTTTACATAAACACGGGTCTCTTTTTCTGCGAGTTCCACTTTTTGCACCTCAAGCTTATACCCGTGCTGATTTTGTTCTTCATTCAGTTCAATCGTTTCTTCTGTCGGAGAAAAGGCAGTTTGATAATCTGCCTTCTCAATTGTATCTGCCAATATTGCGGGCGCTGTAATTTGAGCTCCAAAGGCGTTTTCCCCTTCAAAAACATCCTTGATTTTTCCTTTTACGTGAATAATATCCCCCTCAGCAATATCGAAGTCCGGGTCTTCTATGCCAATGATGGTATTTCGCTCGTCATTGTTATTTGCGTAAGCTTGCAAATAGGTCCCATCACCATCACGCTCAGGCTCTACAAAAACTTTGGCATAAAAATCAACGGTAGACCCTTTATACTTTTTGGGATCGGAATACATCTTTTCAAATTCTTCTTTTGTCAGCAACTTAGTTTCGGATGTTTTCTCTTTTTTAGGTGAATCACTATTTCCGCCAGTGGTTTTTGATTCACCACACCCTGCCAAAACAATAACAACAATAGCAATGATATATAAAAATGCTTTTTTCATATTGGTTCCCCCTCCTATATCCTATACTATAGAAAAAGGTGTACCAAAAACGGTACACCCTAGAAAATAGAGGAAAGCCCTTAATATAGATCCTGCATCAATTCTATTTCTTTTTTTACCTCTTCCACAAGCCACTCAGGAGAAAGGACTTTCGCTTTGTGCCCCCAGCGCATGATCCAGCTGACCAGCCCTGGGCTGAGCTTTGCTTTGGTTGTCAGCAACACGTGTTCTTCGTCCAGCTTCCTGATATCCGCATCCAGGCCGAATCTATCGATAATAATATTGATCATTTCATGCTTAAATTTAATTTTGATCCAGTCATCTTCCCCTGCAAACATATGAAAGGACTTATCGACATATTTAGTGATATCCAAGTCTTCCCGGCGGAATTTTTCTTCCGTTACCCGGATATTTCGGATGCGGTCCAGACGGTAGTGGCGAAATTCTCCTGTTTGAAGAAACTTTCCGATCAAATAGTAAAAGTCGTTTTGCCAAATCAATGCGTACGGCTCTACTTGATAAAAGTCACCTTCCCTGTTAAAAACAAATTCCTTGTCAATGTTGTATTTTCCATATTGATACTCCAATATTCTGTTGGTCGATATAGCCTTATGAACGCGGTCGATGTTTATTTTGATCAGGTTGTAGTCGATGTTGGACGAGGGATTAAAAATAAGCGGATCTGGCAATGTTTTGGCGATGTGCCTGCTCGTCAGCTTTTTCAACTTTTGAATGATTGTTTTCTTATCTTTTTCTGTGATAAATCGGGCTGATAGAACCGCATCTACCATGAGACGGAGCTGATAAGTTTCAAACAAGCGGTCATGATAGCTATACAGGACTTTTCCATAAATGCCTTTATTGGTTATAATTTCAAAACCCTGCTCATCAAGTGCTTCCAAATCCCTTTTAATCGCCCGCGGATCAAATTCGGCTTCACTTGAAAAAGCTAGCTTTAGCTTTTCGGCTAATTCCTTTATGCTTAACTGATTGCCCTCATCCGTTTCTTCCAACAATATTTTTTTCAATGCGAGCAGACGGTGGCTCCCCTTTACCTCCATAGCGGAACTCACTCCCCTAAAAATATTCCTTCTTTATATGAACCCTGAAGGCTTTTATAAAAGACTCCGGAGACGAAGGGACGGTATACGAAAATACCCCCCTAATCGTATGTACATATAGCAATCCGCCTTCATCACCCATTTTTCGAAATGATAAATCGGAAATGTCCCTTGTCGAAAACTCGCGGTACTTCGTAACCAGGCGGTCATGATAAAGATAAATTTTACGATTTTCTTCACTGTATATGATTTCAGCATCGATGATTTGCTTGTCGACTTTGACATATGGCTGTACGGCCAGCAACTCCATAAAAGCCCTCCAATTTCGTTTACACTTTCCATCAATTTTGATGTTTTTATGATTCGTTGTCAAAACCCACTGGTAACGAAACAATCCTTGTTCAACTAATAAGAAAGGTCATTTTTTTATTAAGAGGAATCTTCACCTTCCTTTAAAAAGTAAGGAACAATTGGAACGCACACTTTTAGTATGTTAAAAGTGTGCGTTCGCTATAATTTTATATAACTTAGTAATGGTATAGGTTTATTATTGTAAGTTTTTATTTCTAATAATGATTATACAGTAAGGACAACTTTACCTTGAGCGTGACCTTCCTGAAAATACTTGAATGCCTCAGATATTTCACTTAACTTATACCGTTTATCAATTACTGGTTTTACCTTGCCAGCTTCAAGTAATTCTTTTACATAAATTAAATCTTTTTGGTTTGCTCTCTGTAAAAGGTTACTTATTCTCTTACTTCCAGTCATTGAAATAAAAGGCCCAAAAACTAAAGATTGAAACATTTGGGACTCGCTCCCTCCTACGTGAACAAAATTCCCATTTGGTTTTAACACACGTTTATATGCTGAAATGGAATTAGACCCGTTAACACCAAGAATCAAATCATAACGCTCCTCTTTTTGGGTGAAGTCCTCTTTTGTATAGTCAATGATTTGGTCTGCTCCTATCGAATGCAATATTTCTAAATTTCTTGTACTACATACACCCGTTACTTCAGCCCCAAATGATTTGGCTATTTGTACCGCGAAAGTACCGACACCTCCAGATGCCCCACAAATTAATACCTTCTGTCCCGGCTTAATCTTACCTTTATCACGTAGTCCCTGTAAGGCTGTCACGCTTGCCATAGGTGTGGCAGCAGCTTCCTCGAAGGAGATGTTGGTTGGCTTTAAAGCTAAAGCATATTCCGGGACAGTCACATATTCAGCAAAACCACCCCAGCCACAACCTGAGAGGTCACCGAATACCTCATCACCTGGTTGAAACTGCTTAACATTCTTGCCAACATCTTCAACTATACCAGCAATGTCACCTCCCGGTATGGAGTATTTTGGTCTCAGTAGTCCGAAAGCAAAGCGAGCTAAGAACGGTTTACCTCTTAAAAGAACCAAGTTACCAAAGTTCAAGGATGCGGTATGCACTTTTACCAATACTTGATTCTCTAAAGGCAAAGGCTTTTCTATCTCTTTGAATTCAAGAACATCAGGTGAACCATATTTGTTACAAACGATAGCTTTCATAAAATGCCCCCAATTTCCTTAGATTTATTTTGTATTTACAAAGGCATAAAAAGTCCTATATCAAAGATAGTGAAGTGTTGTTTTTATTAATACGGAATAACGAATGAACAGATTCGAAAATTATTAAAAACCAGGAATCAAAAGTGTGTGAAATATTATATTTAACAAACGAGTGCTTTAGTTCAACAAGAAACCGATTTAATTCGGTTTTTTTATGTTTCAAAAGTGTCATAACTATAACGAACGACTCTTCCGTCTAACAGGGTTTGATAAAAAGCTTTTAAACTTCTTTTCGTATACAATATTTGTAGAATACGTGAAAAAAGTATGGTGATCCCATGTTTAAGATTTTTCTTATTGAAGATGATTCGACTTTATTCAATGAAATCAGAGACAGGCTGGAACAGTGGTCCTATGATGTGTACGGCGTGACAGATTTTGGCCAGGTTCTTCAGGAGTTTACCGCCATCAAGCCTGATTTGGTCATCATTGACATCCAGCTGCCGAAGTTTGACGGTTTCCATTGGTGCCGGATGATCCGCTCCCATTCCAACGTGCCGATCATATTTTTATCTTCCCGCGACCACCCAACGGATATGGTCATGTCGATGCAGCTCGGTGCGGACGATTTTATCCAGAAGCCTTTCCATTTTGACGTATTGATTGCAAAAATACAGGCTACCCTCCGCCGCGTCTATAACTACAATACCGAAACTTTAGACATAAAAAGCTGGTGCGGCGCCACGATTGAATACGCCAAAAACGTTGTTTCCAACGAAAATGGGACAATTGAATTGACTAAGAATGAAATGTTCATCTTGAAGATTCTTATTGAGCGAAAAAATAACATTGTGAGCCGCTCCGACTTAATCAAAAGTTTATGGGACGATGAGAGATTTGTCAGTGACAACACATTGACAGTCAACGTGAACCGTTTAAGAAAAAGCCTTGAGAAAATAGGCCTCGGACAATTCATTGAAACAAAAGTGGGACAAGGATATATGGCGAAAGAAGAGGATTAGTAGATGTTAAAAAAATTTTTGATTGAAAGGTGCAGCTGGATTTTACTGTTTCTCTTTATGCAGCTGCTGCTCCTTTTTATCGCTTATATTGATTCATCGATCCCTATCATGTCCGTTGTGTATATTGTTTTTTTATCAATCATCATCTTCGTCATCTTTTTGGCAATCCGCTACAATAAAGAAACGCCTTTTTACAAAAGCCTGGAAGAATGGGAAAGCGGTCTTGATTTATCGGGTATCTCCGAAGCGACAAAGCCGTTTGAGAAAATAGTAGAAAAAAGTATCACGGACCAAACAGAAAGACAAGCACAATTAAACAATGATAATCGAATGGCATTGGAACAGGAAAGGGATGATTTATTACCTTGGATTCATGAAGTAAAGACGCCTTTGACTGCCATGCATTTGATGATCGAGCGGCTTGAGGACGAAAAGATGAGGACCCAGCTGACGTATGAATGGCTGCGGATCCACCTATTGCTTGACCAACAGCTTCACCAAAAGAGGATCTCATTCATTGAAAACGACCTGCATGTTGAAAAGGTCTCCCTGGAACCGTTGATTTTTAAAGAGATCAAGGACTTGCAGTCTTGGTGCATGCAAAAAGGAATCGGATTTGATGTGGATCTAGGAGTAGACGAGGTGCTCACCGATGACAAATGGCTTGCTTTTATCATGAGGCAGCTACTGACGAACGCAGTCAAATACAGCGAAGCTTCCGATATCACCATTAGGAGCCGGATGGAAAATGATCATGCAATCCTTCAAGTGCAGGATTTTGGGAGGGGTATCAATGCAAAGGACCTCCCCCGAATATTTGACAAAGGTTTCACCTCAACTACACATCTCGATCAGGCCGCAACAGGAATGGGGCTGTATTTGGCCAAAAAAGCGGCTAAATCCCTATTGATCCAAATTAAAGTGAAATCTGCGCCGGACGCAGGAACCACTTTTACCATGGTCTTTCCAAAACCGAATGAATTTGTGAAACTCACAAGCATGTGACATGATTGTCACATGCTTTTATCTTTTGTTCGGCCAATCGAAGGAAAAAGCCATTCAATCCTTTTATGATGAGATTATCGAATAAAGGAGTGAACATATATGAGTATTCTTGAAGCACAAAAAATTCACAAAAGCTACGGGAATAAATTCAATAGACAGGAAGTTTTAAAGGGATTAGACATTCAAGTGGAAAAAGGCGATTTTGTCAGTATCATGGGGGCGTCAGGCTCTGGAAAAACGACATTGTTGAATGTCCTTTCTTCCATCGATAAAGTAAGCCAAGGTACGATAAAAATTGAGGGAAAAGACATCGTCGGCATGAAGGAAAAGCAACTGGCCGAATTCCGGAAAAATCATCTGGGCTTCATCTTTCAGGAATATAACTTGCTTGATACATTGACTGTGAAAGAAAACATTCTGCTCCCCTTATCCATTACAAAGACGCCTAAAAAGGAAGCAGAGCAAAAGTTCCGTCAATTGGCTACAGAACTGGGCATCCTTGATCTGAAAGACAAATATCCGAATGAACTTTCCGGTGGACAGAAACAGCGGACATCAGCCGCCAGAGCTTTTATCCATGAACCCAGCATCATTTTTGCTGATGAACCGACAGGTGCGCTGGATTCCAAATCCGCTTCTGATCTTTTAAATAAAATAAGTGGCTTAAATGAAAAGCTCGGTGCAACAATCATCATGGTCACCCATGACCCTGTAGCCGCCAGCTATTCCCGCCGAGTGATCTTTATTAAAGATGGACAAATTTATACGCAGCTGAACAAAGGGGAAGAAACAAGGCAGTCTTTCCTTAAAGATATTATGAAGACCCAAGGCGTACTGGGCGGTGTTCATGATGAACATTAATCAAATCGTAGTCCGCAATCTGAAAAAGAATATAAAGAATTATTATCTCTACGTTTTTGCGTTGATTTTCAGTGTTGCCCTTTATTTCGCTTTTGTCACATTGCAATATGACCCTTCAATGGATGAGACAAAGGGCACCATCAAAGGCGGAGCCGCTGTCCGTGCAGCATCGGTCATTCTTGTAGCCATCGTTTCGGTCTTCCTTTTGTATGCCAACAATTTGTTTATCAAAAGAAGAAGCAAAGAAATAGGGCTTTTCCAATTGATTGGAATGACAAAAAGCAAGATTTTCCGCCTTTTGAGCGCCGAGAACTCGATTCTTTACTTCGGCTCTCTTGTCATAGGCATTTTTATTGGATTTTCGGTGTCAAAGTTAATCATTATGATTTTTTATAAAATAACCGGCATTAATTCGATTGCCACTTTAACATTTTCATCAAAGGCACTGACTCAGACAGTGATTGTTTTTTCAGCCGTCTATCTTTTCATCCTGTTGATGAACTATATTTTTATCAAAAGGCAAACCATCCTGTCTTTGTTCCATGTCCTTTCATCAAGCGAATCAAAAGTCAAAAATCTTTCCAAGCTTCAAGTAATTATTGGAGTGCTTGGAATCATTATGATTGGAACAGGTTACTATGTGTCATCAAAGCTGTTTAGTGGTGACTTCACGACTATGCCGCAATTATTTGGGGCTATGCTGTTTATTTTGGCTTTTGTCATTATCGGGACATATTTTTTTTATAAAGGATCTGTCAGCTTTATCTTTCATCTTATTCGGAAACGGAAGAACGGCTACCTGAATATTAACGAGGTGCTGTCCCTTTCTTCTATCATGTTCCGGATGAAATCTAATGCCTTGCTGCTGACTATCATTACAACAGTTTCTGCACTGGCAATCGGACTTTTGTCTCTCAGTTACATTTCGTATTACTCGGCAGAAAAAACCGCGCGTGACAATGTCCCTGCAGATTTTGTCTTAACAGATATAAAAGAAACGAAGGAACTAAAGGATACGTTTAAAAGCAATAAGATCGCCTTCAGTGAAACGATGATTCATGTACTTCAGGTTGAGGTTAATATTAAGGATATTTTGGACAGCGACCTGAAGGGAATGGAGTTTGACCCCAATGTAACAGCCTTATCTGTTGTAAGTGACAAAGAGGTTGATGATATTGATGTTTCCCCTGACGATACCCTTTTTACAGGGTATTCCGACGCGATGCAGAAGTTTGTACCTTTCAAAGATCAAGGGATAATCAAGTGGACAATGCCAAACGGAACAATTACGCAAAATTATAAAGGCATGCGTAAGGAGCACCTCCTCTCCTGGACTTTTACAAACGGAGGCATGCCTGTCGCTATCGTGGACGAAACCGTGTTTAACCGTCTGAAGAAAGATTTGGATCCGGATATACAGACGAATCCGATCTACATCGGGATCGATATCGAAGACAAAAAAGATATCGAAAAGGCAAACGATATCTTTAATTTTCTTGGTTTTGATGAGAATGGAACATACCATTCGCTTTATGAAATGGTAAAAACCCAGAAGCAACTTTTTGGCCTCACGATGTTTATCGTCGGATTTTTGGGGCTCACCTTCCTGATTACATCAGGCTGCATTTTGTATTTCAAACAGATGGACGAAAGTGAAGACGAAAAACCGAATTATACAATCCTAAGAAAGCTAGGGTTCTCGCGCGGCGACCTGTTGCGGGGCATCCGGGCCAAGCAATTGTTCAATTTCGGCATCCCTCTCGGGATTGGACTGCTTCACGGCTATTTCGCTGTCAAATCCGGATGGTTCTTTTTCGGAACCGAGCTCTGGACACCGATGTTCGCGGTAATGCTTCTGTACACAGCGCTGTATTCTATATTTGGCCTGCTGTCTGTCCTTTACTATAAAAAGGTGATTAGAGGGGCGTTATAACAAGAAAAGCGCAAGCGCCTGTCCATCGACGTACAGACTGGAGTGCCTCCAACGAGATAAAGGAAACACGGCGACGAAGGAGCCGATGTTGACTTATCGTAGGCGGAGGCGCGAAGTCTGCTAGTCGATAGGCGCTGGAGCTGGACAATAGAAAAGCGGAAGCGCCCGTTGGACGTTGAATGTTAACCATTTGAATAGCTCCAGGCTAATAATGCCTGGAGCTTTTCCATTTGGGACCCGTCAATAGCTTTTAAATTTGTAATCAACTGTTAATCTTCCGTTCATCTAAGCTGATTACACTAAAAACATCAGATAGAAACGGAGGTACAACAAATGAAGATGGCATGGAAAGAAATGAAGAAAAGTAAAGTAAAGTTTATGATTTTGGGATCCATCGTTTTTCTAGTCAGCCTTTTGACCTTTATTATTTCAGGCTTATCCAATGGCTTGTCCCAGGATAATGCTGCTTTGATAAAAGATCTGCCCGATGGGCAATTTTATATGGCTAAAGATGCAAATGAAACCTATAACCTATCTAGAATAGATAAGAGCGTCCAAAGCAAGATATTGAATAAACAGGAAAATGCAGTCGCCTTTTCCATCCAAATGGGTTTTGTGAATGATTCTCGCGATAAACAGCACAGTGTTGCCTTCGTGACTTCCACCGATTCCAGGTTGTTTGAAAAAGCCGGACCGGGAGAAATTATTCTGGATCGCACATTGGAAAAGGAAGGTATCCATAAAGGGGACATTTTGACAAACAACCAATTCAGCGGTGAATTCAGGGTGAAAGGGTTTGTGGATCAAAAGAAATACAGCCATGCTCCCGTAGCTTATATTAATATGGAAGACTACAAAGAAATTTACCATGTGAATGAAATGCAATTGATTTTCGTGCCAAACGAAAATCAAGGACAGTCCATTGCCGGCCTGCAGTCATTTTCAAATAAAGAATTACTAAATACAATTCCAAGCTACAACGCTGAACAAATGTCACTCAATATGATTGTCTGGTTTTTAGTAATCATCAGCGGTATGTTGTTTGCCATATTTTTCTACATGATGAACGTTCAAAAGATTGGATTATACGGAATCCTGAAAGCAATCGGATTAAAAACAAGTTCTCTGTTCAGCATCATGTGGTCACAAATGCTTTTCATTACAGTCATAGCACTTGTGTTGTCCATTGGATTGAGCCAAGGCTTTAACATGATTGCACCTGAAGGAATGCCATTCAGCCTGACCTTTGAAACAACTGTTCAGCTATCCACCATATTTTTGATTATCGGCTTTTCCGGAGCCACTCTCTCCGGCATACAAATTAAAAAAGTAGAGCCTTTACAAGCCATTCAGCAAGGAGAGATGTGACATGACAACTTTTATCGTTGAGGCAGTGACAAAGTCATTTACAAATGGCGAAGTAGATGAACATATACTGAAGGGAATTAACCTTTCCCTTCACGAGGGTGAGATTACCGCACTGGTTGGTGCTTCAGGATCTGGCAAGAGCACTATCCTTACCATTGCGGCGGGTCTTCAGCGTGCATCAGGCGGCCGGATAATATTTGAAGGGAAGAATATGACGGAAATGAGGCAAGAGGAGCTTCGAAGGATCCGAGCAAGCGAGTTTGGATTCGTTTTTCAATCTTCCCATCTCGTCCCTTTTCTTACTGTTGAGGAGCAGCTTATACTTATGTTGGAAGTATCTGAAACAAAAATGAGAAAACGGGAACAAAAGAAAGAAGTGCAGAAAATACTCCAAATGGTTGGAATGGACCATCGTAAAACTGCTTACCCGGCTTCATTATCAGGCGGAGAAAGGCAACGGGTAGCAATAGCTCGGGCTATTATCCATAAACCTAAAGTATTGTTTGCTGATGAGCCTACCGCAAGCCTGGACTCTAAACGATCCAAAGATGTCATGGAGCTCATCAGGGACTTGACCAAGTCATTAAATATCACTACCTTGATGGTGACCCACGATGAAGAAATGCTCCCATTTGCCGACCGTATTATCACTATGAAGGATGGGTTGATTTTATAAAAGGGACTCTCGGGAAGTTTTTTTACGCAATCTTTCTAATCTAAAAAGCTCCGACAGTTTTCTGCCGGAGCTTTATTTTTTCATAGTATTCACTTCATATTTTCAAAAAACAGCCGGATGACATCCGCACCACCCACGAATGTGCCGATAGAACTTCCCAAATTGGCCAGCACGACAACAAGCAAAATCCTAGTCACTTTGTTATGCCAAAAACCCTTCAAGCTGAAGACATCCTCAGACAGTTTCTCAAAATCACTCACATTAGGCCTCCGCATATATGCTTGGGCTGCACCAGCAAACCAGCCGGCCGCGAGCAAAGGGTTCAAAGAAGTGATTGGTGCAGCAATAAATGCAGTAACAATTGCCAATGGATGTCCAAACGCAATTGCTGTTCCGATGGCAGATAAGGAACCGTTCCATAAGATCCAGCTCATGGCCTGCTGCCAGCCCGCAGAGGGATTGGCGTAAAATGTATAGGCTATGATAGCCAAAATCAATACCGGGATCGACCAGCCGATGATCTTAGGGACATTTGACTTCGGCGGACGTTCGTTCAGGCGCTTAAGGTCGTGTTCCTTATGAATTTCTTTCATAATTCCCGGAACATGGGCTGCCCCTAAGACCGCTACTACTTTTTCCCCAGGTGCTTCTTTGATTTTTTGCGCCAGATACTGGTCACGTTCATCGATTAACGGGGTTTTCAGTTTGGGGAAGCTTTCAGTGAATTCCTTTAAAATAGCATTGATTGTATCCTGGTTTTTCATTTTTTCCAGCTCTTCTTCCGTAATTTCTTCTTTGTTGAAAATACTGAAGAACACTTGTGAAAGCAACTGTGCCTTTCCCCAAAAACCGACATTGTTCCAAATGCGGGCAAACGTGATTTGAATATTCCGGTCAGCCAAAACCAGGTCGGCTCCTACTTCCTTCGCAGATTCAATGCCTTGAATCATCTCCTGCCCGGCCTCGATACCAAACTGCTTAGCCATCCGTTTTTGAAAAGAGGAGATTGCCAGGTTCATCAAAAGCAAAGTAGCTTTCCTTTCCTTAATTACCTTAAAGATATCCATGTCTTTCCATTTGTTTTTATTTCTGATCGATTCATATCTTTGTTCATCCAGTTCAACGCAGACTGAATCCGGCCTTTCAGCTTCGATGACCTCTTTTACCTGCTCCGCACTTTGCTTGGATACATGGGCTGTTCCTATCAATATGAATTCCTTGCCATTTAATTCTATTCTCGTAATATTTTCTTCTGACATAGGTACCTTCCTCTGAAAAAACGGTATTTTTTTCGATGATTTTTATTGGCTTATCAGACTAACCAAGAAGTAAATCGAATCCATGTCTTTCTTTGTATAAGGTCTCCAACATCCGAAATCCCTGGCCACATTTTTTTTAATCTTTCTTTATAAAACCGCATTATGTTTGCTGTTATATTAAGATTTTCAATTACAGTTTCATTAAATAGATCATCTCAATCTCTTAGTAAAAAGTATATCATAAAATGACTATTCTTTATTTATTCCTTCTAATATATATAGCATTTGAGTAGAAAACCTGACCAAGATAGGCAAACGATAAGAAGGGTTCCCGAAGAGAATTTTCTTTTTTTTGAGACCATAATATATAAAACTTTCAGTGAATGAAATACGGCCGGCAAAGAGATTATAAGTCTAAATTAATGAATTTTTATTGCCAATTCACGAGACTATTTTACAAATGTTTTGCTCTCTTCAACCACAAGCTGGATATTATATTTTTTTATCCTCCTCATGAGCAGCGATTGTGACACGCCCAAAAATTTGGCTGCTTTTCTTGTCGAATTTTCTTTTTCAAGAGCATCGATAATCATCTTTTTCTCCATTTCTTCCAGTATCTCCGTCATTGTCCCACGATCTGATATATATGGTGAGTTTGAACTCATGTGTTGCTCAACCATTTTTTGTGGCAGATCTTTTTCTTCAATAAACTCATCCTCTGATAAAATCACCAGGCGTTCAATTAAATTTTCCAGCTCACGTATATTTCCCGGCCAGGAATATTGAATAAGTTTTTTTAAAACCTCGTTTGAAAAGCGTTTATTTTTATTATATTTCTCATTAAACATATTTAAAAAATACGTGGCCAGATCCTCAATATCATCGCGGCTTTCTCGCAAAGACGGTATCTTGACTGTTAGTATATTTAGTCGATAAAACAAATCCGAGCGGAACGTGCCTTCTTCAACCATTTGTTCCAAATCCCTGTTAGTAGCTGCAATAATACGCACATCCGCGTTTCTCGGCTCCCTGGCTCCAATAGGCATATATGTTTTTGATTGAAGAAAATGTAAAATTTTCGTTTGCAAGTGTAACGGCACTTCTCCTATTTCATCTAAAAACAAGGTGCCAGCTTCAGCAGCCTTAATTAATCCCGTTTTCCCTTTTGAAGTTGCCCCTGTAAATGATCCTTTTTCATACCCGAATAACTCAGACTCCAATAAGGATTCGGGTAAGGAAGCACAATTAATCTGTACGAAAGGCCCGTTTCTTCTTTTACTTAACAAATGAATTTTTTCAGCAGCCAAACTTTTTCCGGTACCTGTCTCACCTACGATTAAGGCTGTTGTATCTACAGCAGCAATTTTTTCTATAATTTTTTTAGCAAGTATCCGGCTATTGCTTTTCCCGCCCAGTTTAACATTTTCCACACCATTTATATTAGTTTTCGTGCTTGTCAGCTTTCTTATTTGGGCACTATATTTTTCCAGCAACTCTTCAATTTCCTGAAGTTTTGAAGTGTTTTTTACTGCGTCCGTAATATCACGTAAATGTGCGACAGCAGCAATTACTTTCCCTTCTTTATTTTTGACTAAATGCCCTGTTGCAATGTATTTCCTACCTTCGCCCACTGTTTGTACAGTACTGACATTTTTACCTTCTTCAAGAGCCATGCGCAATACGGATGGTTTGAATAGGCCTTCTTTTTCCAAATCTCTTACATTTCTACCAGTAATTTTATTTTTAGGGACACCGCACATCGCTTCACTCGCGGAATTCAACCATAGCGTTGTTCCTTCATGATCCGAAATAAAGATTGCATCTTTAATCGATTCCAAAATATCAACAAATAATGCCGGGTTTTGATGGCTTAGTTCAAACAACTTCTCCAAATCTTTTTCCTCCATTCCTCTAATCGAGTCTATTTCGATTCAATATGATTTAAAAGGATATATTCGACAAAAAATTCGAATCGGTAACGAATCAGGCGAGTTGATTTTTTGAAATTGTACCTCTTTATTGCAGGACTTTCAAATAATATTTGAGCAATAGACGTTAAAAAGACTGATATTACGTTTTAATATATAAATTTTAATTGGCACGCATCTTGCAATATTAAACAATATCGGGAGGTGACGTATGATTCTAGGCGAAAAATTGCATTTCGCTTACCAGACATAAAAGTAAATTATTACATGCTCGGCTCTGAAATCGCAGCCAATTCTATTCCAACTGAAGAAATATTAATTATTGGAGATAAAATCATTTACGATTTTTAGGTGAATTGGAGATACAGGTTCTGCTGACAATAGACTGAATGAGTTATATTGGTATCTCGTATTTAGCAAAGACCGGTTCTCGAAACAAACAGTCAAACTATGTACCGGAACGGATAGTCAAGGTATCGGTACCCTGGGAGTCACCGTTAACGGACGACAAGTCATGCAGGCACTACCCCCGATGGAAAATAGGATTGATGCCATGTTAAGCACGGACAAGTTGATGCAGTATGTTTATAAGTTGCGTGAAAGCGCTCCCTTGACGGCAGGCAAATTCAAGCGTTTTCCATTGTAGCGAATTCGGTTGCAGATCAAGGTTTTTCATTTGCTAATTGTTCCCCGAAAAAACCGTTAGGATGTTGTTCACATAAGAATTAAGAGAAAAGCCTAGTACAAGTTTGCCCTCATTGAAAATATTAGCCTTATCAAGGTGCTCATGGATATAAAGCTGAAAATTTTACCGTAGAAAATTCAGATGTAATCCAATCTCAGCAGATAAGCCTGGAATAGATCAATGAGATTGATCAGCGGTGCCAGCCATGATGCAAAATATATGAGCCAATTGGTTCCTATCGGGATGATATTCGTACCGAATAAGCAGCAGCCCCTGTAAAGAGGAAGTCAGAACCGATGAAGATAGAAATAGTGCTTGAATTGGTTTTGCAATTTCAAAACCGTATAGAAAGACTACAAAGGTAAGGAGAAGACATATGCGATGAAAACAGAAACCGATATGACTTTAGAAAATGTATTCCAACAAATAGACGCGTCGTGGGATGAAGAAGTAGATTTTTTACAAAAGATTTGCCAATTCCCGTCAATTCTTGGCAACGAGGCACCGGTCCAACACTTTATCGCTGATTTTTTGGAAAAAGAAGTAGGCTTGGCTGTATCAAAGGTGATTCCTGATCCTGAAAAACTATCCTCTCATCCCGGTTATTCAGCATCCGACTGGTCATATGAGGATAGGCCGGTTGTCATCGGAGAGTATCGCACTGAAGGAGAAAAGAAAGGCAAAAGCGTGATCTTTCAGGGGCATATAGATGTTGTCAGCCCGGAACCTGTTTCGTTATGGAAACATGATCCATGGGGTGCAGAAATCGTTGGCAATAAAATGTACGGTCGTGGAACAGCTGATATGAAATCTGGTGTGGCTGCTATGATCTTTGCGTTAAAAGCCGTTCGCGACGCAGGAATCAAGCTTTCATCCGACGTCATAATCAAAACAGTAACTGAGGAAGAATGTACAGGAAATGGTGCACTTGCAGCAATAGAAGCAGGATTTAAAGCAGATGCAGCGCTTATTCCTGAACCCGTACTAGGACAAAGAGGGCTAACCGCTCAAGTTGGAGTGATATGGGTCAAGGTGAAAGTCAAAGGTTTAGGTGCGCATACTGAAAGGGCTGACAAAGCTGTAAACTCCATTATGGAAGGTTATAAAATGATCAACGCCCTCTTGGACTATGAAAAAGAGCTGAATAGCTGGGAAAGGCATAAGGACTTTGCTGATCACCCTCATCCATATAACGTCAATATTGGAAAAATCCATTCAGGAGATTGGCCTTCATCGGTTCCTTCCGAATGTATTGTGGAAGCAAGAGTAGGATTTCCTCCGGGGGTCAACCCGCAGAATGTAAAGGACGAATTAAAGGCCTTCTTGTTAGCAGCTGCAGGAAAGGATGAGTGGTTAAAAGAAAATCCGCCGGAAATCTCATTTTACGGCTTCCATGCAGAAGGATTTTCAATTGATCCGAATCAAGAGCTTTTCGATGTTTTAGGTGAGGCTCATACAGCTGTTGTAGACGAACCAATGGAAACGGGATCATTCACAGCTACGACTGATGCGAGATTTTATAACCTGTACTACGATATTCCTTCCACTTGCTATGGTCCTACAGGCGATGGGCTTCATGCACCAAATGAGTGGGTTGACCTTGATAGTGTCAAAACAGTAACAAAGACATACGCTGCATTTCTGCTCAAGTGGTGTGGCTATAGTAAGTAGATTGTTGGGGAGTCACGAGCGAAAAAGCTGAGTGATCCCACGATTTGGTCTTTGTTGAAGAGATTTATCTATAATTGGAAACCTTATAATCGGTATTTATTAAATAAAAAGTAATGATTCAGCAAATAATTTTAACTAAAGAGATGGTGAAAAAGATGTCAACTGAAATAAATCACGATAATTTAACTGAAAAAGAGCGAAAAAGCATGGCTAGAAGAGCCGGGCTTGCCAGCTTAGTCGGAACAACGATTGAATGGTATGATTTCTTCCTGTTTGGAACAATGGCCGCTTTGGTCTTTCCACAATTGTTCTTTCCGGGAGCTGATCCGGTCGCTGGACTGCTGCAGTCATTCGCAGCACTATTTGTAGGATTTGCTGCCCGTCCGCTTGGGGCTGCCTTTTTCGGTTACTTTGGTGACCGTATCGGGCGTAAAGCAACACTAGTTACAACACTTCTGCTAATGGGGATCGCCAGTACGCTTATCGGATTATTGCCTTCATACGAAACCTGGGGTGTTGCTGCAACAATTCTGTTAGTGTTTTTCCGTTTTTGCCAAGGCTTCGGTGCCGGTGGTGAGTGGGGAGGATCAGTTGTTCTCTCTGTTGAATGGAGTTCTAAGGGTAAAAGAGGTTTAATGGGAAGTATGACGCAAGTTGCATCGCCTATTGCCCTGCTCTTATCGTCAGCCGTTGTTTCCGCCACAATCTTTTTGACAGGGGATAATTTCCATGTTTGGGGATGGAGAATTCCTTTCCTAATTAGTATCATACTTGTGATCATCGGCTTTATCATTCGTCGTGGCGTTGAAGATTCACCGTCATTTAAAAAAATGCAGAAAGAAGATCGTCTATCCAAACAACCTGTTCGGGATGTATTTAGAAGATACCCCAAAACATTATTCTTGGTCATTCTGGCTGGTTTAGCGCAAGGAGTTCCTTTTTACGTCTTTACTACATTTGCCATCAGCTATGGTTCAGGGCAACTACAATTGGAATCACAGTTTTTGACTAATACACTTATGGTTGTATCAATAGTTGAGATTGCTGTAATCTTTTATGCAGCACATTTATCAGACAAGTACAATAGAAAATCTATATTTTATGTCGGGGCTCTCATAACTGTATTAATGGCCTTCCCATTCTTCTGGCTTTTCGATACAAAGGTCGCAGGATTGGTTGTTCTTGCGATGAGCCTTGCCATAATTGGTGCTGGAACAGTTTATGGTCCTTTAGCTGCGCTCATTGCTGAGTGTTTCCCTGCCGAGCTGCGGTATAGCGGAACTTCACTGGGTTACCAGCTTTCAGCTGCCATCCAAGGAATTTCTCCTATGCTATGTGTGTACCTATTAGATACATTTAACAGCACGGCGCCTATCAGCATCTATCTTGTTGTTGCTTCATTGATTGCTATCGTGGCCGTTGTCAACTTAAAAAAGGCTAAATATATGGATGCTGAAGATGTAGCCAGCTAATTAAAATTGCTACTTCAAGCAAAGGTCTTTCTGAAGTTGATTCAGAAAGACCCTTTTTACTTTTATGACTGCGAAGCGATTTTCCAAACGCCTGCGTTGTTGGGCTGCTTCTTTATATGGGCGCCCTGCATTTCCCAGCATGAATCTCCAGTTGAAATCGTTTAATGCCAAGCCATTTTTATTAAGAAAAAATAAAAATTAAGTTATAATTATAATGGTACACAAAATTAACGGAGGATTAAAATGAAAAAAATAATTACAGCATTGCTTACTGCAACACTTCTATTGTCTCCAGTCGGAAGCTTTATTTTTCAAGACCATGCCACAACAGTTGAAGCCAAAGGCTATAAATCTGGCAAAAAAGGTTTCAACATGAATAATAACCAGTCGAATTTCCAACAAAAACAAAAACAGGAAGCTCCAAAAACAAATTCGACCAAACAGCAGATGAACCCGAAAGGCGGACTCTTTTCCGGAGGCTTGATGAAAGGTCTAATGTTCGGCGGATTAGCCGGATTGCTTTTCGGAAGTCTTTTCGCAAACATGGGTGCGCTAGGGTCCTTATTGGGATTAATGATTAACCTTATTGCTATCTACGTGTTGTTTGTCGTGATTCGTAAAGTATTCACTGCTTTAACAAGGCAGAAAAGAAGCGAGGATACGGGACCGTGGGGCAGATAATCATTTCCGAGCAAGACATCATTAATGCTATCTGCATTGATCAAGCTAGAAAAAAATATGTCCAGCCCGAAGAAGTCGAAGTTGAACTATTGTATGACGATGACAATGGCTTTTCGGCAGAAGCCTATATTAACGGACTACCGCATAGACTACAAACGATCCATATCATTGAAGCGTTGCGTTTATGGCTGGACGAAGTGTTGGACACAGATCCGTTCGCTGGAATAAAGCTTGTCCTTGATGACGAGGAAGGAATTATTGCAGAAGTCAATCAATAATATAAAGTAGAGGGCTGCCCGCTAGATTAGCAGGGGCGGCCTTTATTTCTGACTATTCAAAAGCTCCGAAAACCCTTTTAGCCGAAAAAATGCCAATGGCTTTAATATCCTAAGATCTGCTCTCTCCCACTAATTCAATTCACTTTATACTGCATGTATAAAAATCCTCATCCATTTCATACTTTCAGATAATTCCTAATCCTGTAACTGTATTGTAGTATGTAATTTAAATTAAATTGAAGGAGGATAAAGTGTGTTAGCTCAAATAGCAGATCGTTTTACAAAAGTTGTCCAACGATATCTCCCAGATGCATTTGTAATAGCTGTATTAATGACATTGGTTGTCTTTGCTATAGCTTTAGCGATGAATCCAAATCAAACTGGGATGATTTTTTCAGCATGGGGCGACGGATTTTGGACTTATTTAGCTTTTACAATGCAAATGGTCCTTTTATTAATGACCGGAATGACTCTCGCATCCGTACCTTTCATTAATCGAGGTCTGGCCGGCCTGGCAAAATTAGCGAACAAACCGTGGAAAGCCTATTTAATTACTTTTCTAGTTTCCGCTACTGCCTATTACATAAACTGGGGGTTGGCTGTAGTTGTTGGAGCAATCATTGCACGGGAAATTGGAAAGCGCAATGAACATGCCCATTTTCCCCTTTTGGTAGCCAGTGCGTACTCGGCAACAGTACTTTTTCCTGGCGGAATATCGAGTTCCATAGGATTAACCATTGCGACTGAAGGGCATTTTTTGGAAGAAGTTATGGGGGTTATTCCAACTTCTGAGACATTATTTGACCCAGCAACGATTATCATTTTCCTTTCTTTGGTTGCTACCATGTCCATTTTTATTATTCTGATGGCCCCAAAGAAAGACATCATTAATTACGGACCAAAAGAAGAGCCAGAAGAACCGCAGAAAATTAATGTTTCTGAAAGAGGTCCCCTCACTCCTGCCCTGAAATTGGAATATACTCCTGTTTTAGGTGTGCTAATCGGAGCAGTTGGAATCATTTACACAGTTATATCCTTTAAGGGCGGCCGAGATTTAGATTTGGATATTATTAATATATTCTTCTTATCGTTAGGGCTTCTGCTACATCGCTCTTTAGGCCAATATGCAAAGGCTTTCGTGGATGTATCCAAGTCAATTTCTCCTATTGTCCTGCAATTTCCTTTTTACGCAGGGATTATTGCAATATTGTCCAATTCGGGACTTGGCCAGTTAATCATTGATGGTATGATTTCGGTTGCAACTCCTGAAACATTCAACGTCTTCACATATTGGGTAGCCGGCTTCGTTAATATTTTTGCTCCATCCGGAGGTGGACAGTGGGCATTGCAAGGTCCTTTACAGATCCCGGCAGCCATCGAGCTCGGCGTCGATCCGGCAAAAACTGCAATGGCGGTTGCTTGGGGAGACGGCTGGACCAACTTGATCCAGCCATTCTGGGCACTGCCGATCCTATCAGTCGTTGGACTTCATATCCGCGACATTATGGGTTACTGTATTTTGCTAAGTACATTAGTTGGTGTTGTGACGAGTATATTAATTTATTTTTTATATTAACTTCATATAAATGCCGCCACTATCTAATGACCATACAACGGATTGATTAACGAATGAGTAACTACCCTTTCGAAAAAGTTAGTTTTTAAAATGTTAGGCCACTGAGTACAAGAGCAGATGGAAAAAAGTTCCCTTTTCCATCTGCTTCTTGAGCTTTTTTGGCAGTTGTTTTTTTATATTTTTCGGTTTCAGGATAGTAAATTTTCGAAAATACTAGTCACCTTTTTCAAATACTCTTCGGTTTCCCGAAATACTCATTCTTAGAATATACCCTCCGCTTATCTTTCGGATTTATACAACATGTATAAAAATCCTTTCAACATTATGATGAATTGGATAATGAAATCGCTGTCAGTCTACTGTTAATATATAAATATATTTCAAGCAAAATCTAGAAGAATCAATTGTAAAGGCTTACTTCCATCTCGTGAAAAGCCATAGCAAACTAAAAAGGGTGTATGTACTTATGGGACAATTTACGGATAGTTTAGTTTCGACTTTTAATGGCTTTATGCAGGCTGCTTTAGTGACATTGCAAATCACAATCGTATCGTTGGTCATTGCCAGCATTATAGGATTGTTTGTTGCATTGATGAAACTGTCGAATAAGAAGGTCCTTTCTTGGATTGCGAATCTTTATATAGGGGTCATTCGTGGAACTCCGCTCATTGTTCAAATTATGTGGCTGTATTTTGGAATAACGCAAATCGTTGTTTTATCCGCATTTTGGGCCGGGGCAATTGCGCTCGCAATCCATAGCGGGGCCTATATTGCTGAAATCTTCAGGGGCGCCATCCAATCGATTGACAAAGGGCAAATGGAAGCAGCCGAATCGCTGGGTATGACGAAAAAGCAGGCAATGAGAAGGATAATTTTTCCTCAGGCCTTCAAGCGTTCCATTCCTGCGCTCGGCAATCAATTCATTATCGGTTTGAAAGATTCTTCACTTGTCGCCTTCATCGGTATTACTGAAATCTTCAACCTTTCTATGAGTCAGGCAGCCGCCACCTTCAGACAGCTGGAGTTTTACACGATTGCAGGAATTTATTACTTAGTCTTGATTGTTATTTTCACGCTCATTACGAACAAAATTGAAAAACGCCTAGACACAGGGAGAGTATAAAGATGATCAAAGTTAAAAATCTGCACAAATACTTCAAGGACTTACATGTATTAAAAGGAATAGATTTGGAGGTTAAAAGTCAGGAAGTTGTCGTCATTCTTGGAGCGAGCGGGTCAGGAAAAAGCACGTTGCTCCGCTGCCTGAACTATCTGGAAGTAAAAGACGACGGTGAAATTTGGTTTGAAGAAACGAAGGTCGATCCAGCAAGTATAAAGCTTAACAAGGTTAGAGAAGATATCGGAATGGTATTTCAGCATTTCAATCTGTTTCCCCATAAAACGGTGATTGAAAACATCATCGAGGCGCCCCTTATTGTCCGAAAAATGGACAAGGAGAAAGCTAGCCAACAAGGGATGGAGCTTTTGAAAAAAGTGGGATTGGCTGACAAGGCGCACGTTTATCCAGAGAAACTGTCCGGAGGACAGAAGCAGAGGGTGGCGATTGCCCGATCATTAGCTATGAATCCAAGGGTCTTGTTGTTTGACGAACCGACGTCTGCGCTGGATCCCGAATTGGTTGGCGAAGTATTGAATGTTATGAAGGAACTTGCTCAAGAAGGCATGACGATGGTGGTAGTGACACATGAAATGGGCTTTGCACGAGAGGTGGCCGATCGGGTTGTATTTCTGGATAACGGAGTTATCGCAGAAGAAAGCACACCTGAGCAGTTTTTTACAAATCCAAAGAGCGAGAAAGCTAGACAGTTTTTGGGAAAAGTTTTATAAAAACAGGGGGTAATTATTTTGAAAAAGTCAATTTATTTAATGTTGGCGGTTTTAATTTTAATGAGTCTTTTAGCAGCATGCGGGTCAAAAAACAGCGAACCCGCAGCCAGTGAGGAGAAAAAAGAAGATTTTGTCTTTGCATCAAGCGGACTGTATCCGCCGTTCAACTATCAGAACAATAATAAGCTTGTCGGATTTGATGTGGAAATTGGTACTGCGATTGCTGAGGAGCTTGGTATGAATCCGAAGCCGGTAACAAATCCATGGCAAACGATCATCGCTGCATTGCAAGCTGAAAAATTCGATGCCATCATCGGAAGTATGGCAATTACGGATGAAAGATTGAAGGAAGTTAATTTTACTGACCCTTATTATGAATCAGGCGCGCAAGTATTCATAAGTGAAGACAATGACTCTATTAAAACTGTTGATGACTTGAAAGGCAAAACAATCGGCGTTGTTGTGTCCAGTACGTTTGAAGAAAATGCCAAAGAGTATACAGACGATGTAAAAACATATGACAGTGACGTAACGGCGTTGCAGGATCTTTTAGTAAAAGGACGTTTGGATGCTGTAATCACTGACCAACTCGTCGGAATGTATGCAGTCAATGAAAACAACTTGAAGATCAAGCAGATTGATGAGCCAATCTACCTGGATAAAATGGGAATTGCCATTAGAAAAGAAGACGAAAAGCTGTTGGAAGACGTAAATAAAGCTTTGCAAACCCTTAAAGAGAATGGAAAATATGGTGAAATCAGCGAAAAATATTTTGGTGAGGATATTTCCAAATAAGTTTGACAAATTTCGGGGAGCGACAGGCACCTTAAGGTCTGAAAAGTGAAAACGCCACGCCCTTGAAAAAGAGCCATTACGGCTCTTTTTTCAATACATTCACTAATTTATACGCCATGATACCCAGCTGCAGCTTTAGCAAATCCTCTGTGGATTTTATGTCCAGCCCTGTCCGGACTTCAATCTGGTTCAACCTATATCTTAACGTGTGACGGTGAATATACAATTCTTCCGCAGCTTTTTGGATGCTTTGGTTATTTTTAAAATAACTGTCCAGCGTTTCGATCAAATCGATTTCTTTATCGTGATCGCCGATCAAACCGCTTATATGCTTCTCATAAATTGATCTCAAATCAATACCAGAACGCTCCATTTCCAACAGCAAATCGTACATTCCCAAATCTTCGTAATGGACGATAGTCACATTTTTACCGATCAGCCCGCTCAATTTTACAGCATGCTGCGCCTCCCGTGCACTTTTTCCAAGTTCATCCACCTTCTTGTAACATTGTCCAATTCCGATGATCAACTCGATTCTAGGAAAATAGTACGTCCAACTTTTCAATAATTCTTTTGCAAGGTTCATGCAATATTTATATTCTTCCTCTTTGCTCTCCCCTACTACGTTGGTCAAAAAAATGATGGAATTTAATTTTGTCTGGATCAGATGCTGCTTTTTTGTTTGACCAAGGATCTGGCCGGTTATATGGTACAGCCGATCAATCACATTGACGTCGGCATCTTTACTGTTTTTAAAAGCCAGATGGAAAACTGACTGATCTAATGTCAGATCATAATCAAGCTTCAACCCATGGTCAATAATGACCCTCTCGTTTATATAATTTCTGTTAAAAATATCCTCGAGAAAATTGCTTTGAATCCGCAGCTGCGTTTCTTCTATTGCCTGTTTTTTCAAAAACTCCATGGCATAGATAGGTGCTGCCTGCTCAATCGCAATGTCATCAAGTTCCTGCCAATCGGACACCATTTTTGTCATGACAATCCAGCCGTAGCAAGACTGCTTGGCAATGATTGGATAGACGGTTGAAATAAGATCTTCAACTGTAAAATTGACTTTGGTCTCCTTATTTAAACTGTCTATCAGATGTTTAGAAATGTCGAAGTCTTTATCGGTATGGAATTTCGTTTGAACGAGCTTCAAATCACCACTTTCGTATATCACGTCGTAAAACTCATTATAGATGGCAATGTTGGCACCTGTAAGCTGCCCCAGCCGCTCCGTGACATCCGTAAGGCTTTGATCATTTAAAATTAGATTCGTTAGTTCACGGTGAATATTTTCCGCCTGCTCCAGCAAATGCATCTGGTTGTTCACGATTTGTTCCAGCAAAGCTTTCGTGATCTCAGAAAAATTGATATCTGTTGGTATTTCGATTAATGGCAAGTCATTTTCATTGGCTAATTCTATGAAACTGGCCGGAACTTCTTTCATATAAAAGCCCGTGTATATAGCGATTCCGGATAATAGCCTTGATTTAAGTAAATTGTGAAATACCTCCATCTGTTCCTCGTTTTCCATTAATCCGAATCCGGTTGTAATTAAAAACTCCCCCGGCTGTAATCGCTCGATATCTTCCAATACTTCCACGATGGTTACCCACTTAATATTGTTTTCGATCCCTTTGTGCCCCGCTGCCAACCTTGTTTTTTTCATAACAGGCAACTGGAGCGCCTTTTGAATACTGATTGCTATTGTAACCATCCCCTATTTTCAAAGATTATACACGGCGTACAATGAACACTGTTTTTTTTTACAATTTGGTCGAATAGAATGACTCTTTGACCTTAGCTATAATTTTATTATACACATATTACCATTGATCGCATGAGGATAGCACAGTAAACGCTTTCCATCATGGTGATTAAATGTGAATTTCAGATAATAATTGAGGTGGATACCTATGAATCAAACAAATTTAATCAAACCTGTCCTAGATCATGAATACCCGTTAATTACGCACGGAAAAGGCATTTATTTATATGACGAACAAGGAAAACAATATATTGATGGTTCTTCAGGTGCCGTAACAGCCAGTATTGGACATGGTGTACAAGAAATTATTGATGCGATGGCCGAACAATCCAAAAAAGTGTCTTTCGTTTACAGGTCTCAATTTTCCACGGAAGCGGCTGAAAAACTGGCGAAAAAAATCAGTGAAATATCCCCTGGAGATTTAAACTGGTCTTTTTTTGTGAACAGTGGTTCCGAAGCTACAGAAACTGCGATGAAAGTAGCCATTCAATACTGGCAGGAAAAAGGAATGAAAACAAAAAATAAAATCATTTCCAGATGGATGAGCTACCACGGTATCACTATGGGCGCCCTGTCCATGTCGGGTCATATCACCCGCAGGCAGCTCTTTGAACCGATGCTAGAAAAGTATCCATCCGTTTCAGCTCCTTACTATTACCGTGACGCCGCTCATAAAACGATAGAGGAATGCGACGATTTTTATGCACAAGAGTTGGAGAAAGCGATATTACGAGCCGGTAAAGATAATGTTGCCGCATTTATCGCAGAGCCAATGATCGGAGCAGCAGGTGGAGCGCTTATCCCTTCAGACCAATACTTCCAGAAAATGAAGGCTGTCTGCGATGAGTATGACGTTTTATTCATAGCTGATGAAGTCATGACCGGAATGGGGAGAACCGGAAAAATGTTCGGCATGGAACATTTCAACGTGATACCTGACATTATGGCGACTGGTAAAGGCATGAGCGCCGGCTACACGCCGATGGCCGCAACCATTGTAAGCGAAAAAGTGATGGAGCCGATTTTAAACGGATCAAAAATCATTATGAGCGGCCACACATTCAGCGCCAACCCGCAATCTGCCGCCACATCGCTGGCAGTATTGAATTATATCGAGAAAAATAACCTTGTTGAAAACTCCGCCCGTATGGGTGCTTATTTAAAAGAAAAAATCAATGAGCTTGCCAGAACAAGTGAAATCATTGGCGATGTCCGCGGAAAAGGCCTTTTTGTCGGCATCGAGTTTGTAAAAGACAAATTGACGAAAAAGTCATTTGCGCGCGAATTGGATGTCGTTAATAAAATCGTCCAATTGAACTTTGATGAAGGCCTTCTCGTCTATCCGGCAAACGCAGGTGCAGAAGGATTAACCGGAGACGCAGTCATCCTGTCACCCCCTCTTACAATAACGAAAGAAGAAGTCGATGAACTGGTTAGAAGGTTTGCAATGGCTCTTGGGAAAGTTGAGCGGGAGCTTTTGGGTGAACTGTCTAAAAGTTGAGTGCAGGCCCATAAACCAGGAAAAATGTTGGATGTTTTTGAAAAGCGGAGAGTATTTTCGGTAAGGCAATAGTATTTCTGAAATGTGGACAGTATTTCTGGAAAGCAGACAGTATTTTTGAAATGCGGACAGTATTTTGGAAAAGCAGACAGTATTTTCACAGGATAGCTTTCAAGAACAGCAAAAGTGTTGCCAAAAAACTGAAATCCGAAAAATATAGACACAAAGGAGCGTTGACGATGACAAAGGTACGGTCCGTCCAGGAAGCAGTGAAAAATATAAAAAGCGGTTCCTCTCTGATGGTCGGCGGGTTTGGAGGAATCGGGAATCCGCCTACTTTAATTAAAGCCATCTTGGATAATGGCATCGGCGAATTAACATTGATTTGCAATGATGCAGGGTTTCCACATATAGGCATCGGCCAGCTCGTTACGGAAGGAAGAGCAGCGAAGCTTGTGGCATCGCATATTGGGTCCAACCCTAATGCCGGCAGATTCATGCATGAGAATAAATTGGATATTGAGTTTTCTCCCCAAGGAACGCTGGTTGAGAGAATCCGTGCGGGCGGCGTTGGATTGGGCGGTATTTTAACTGACATCGGAGTGGATGGCCTCATAGCCGAGGGCAAGGAAAAAGTCGTTGTTGATGGAAAGACTTTCCTGATAGAAAAGCCCCTCACAGCAGATGTATCCATCGTTTATGCCAAAAAAGCCGATGAGTTTGGGAATTTAATTTTTGATAAAAGTGCAAGGAATACAAATCCGTTAGTGGCCATGGCGGGAACCATCACCATTGCGGAAGCGGATGAAATTGTACCGGTCGGCGAACTCGATCCAGAGGAAATTGTCACACCTGGTGCGTTTGTGGACATTGTAGTAAAAAGCGAAGGAGTGAATTGGACATGGGCATGGGAGTAAATGTTCGTGAAGCCATCGCGAAAAGGGCTGCGGAAGAAATCAAAGACGGAATGGTCGTAAATCTTGGAATCGGCATACCTACTCTGGTTGCCAATTATATTCCTCCAAACATAAACGTCATGTTCCATGCTGAAAACGGTGTTCTGGGTACGGGGCCTGCTCCGTTAACAGGCGAGGAAGACGCCAATCTTTGCAATGCCGGCGGGATTCCAATGACTGTCGTGCCAGGGGCCTCTTATTTTGACAGCACAATGGCTTTTGGCATCATTCGCCGTGGATTGCTTGACGTTACAATACTGGGTGCATTTGAAGTCAGTGAAAAAGGCGATTTGGCCAACTGGATTGTTCCTGGAAAAATTGTTTCAGGAATGGGTGGTGCAGTTGATTTGGCGCAGAAAGCCAAAAAAGTGATTGTACTGATGAACCACACAGACAAATACGGCAATTCGAAAATTGTACGCGAATGTTCGCTCCCACTTACAGCAGAGAAATGCGTCAATTTGATCATTACGGACATGGCAGTTATTGAAATCACTAATGAAGGATTGCAATTAATCGAAGTGAAAGAACCATACTCAGTCGATGAAGTGATCAAAGCCACGGGTGCACCGCTTCACGTGCCCGACTATGTAAAATAGCAGGACTCTCACAGTGCCTACTTTGGAAATAACGGAGGATGAACTATGCAGGATGCAGTAATCGTAGCAGGTGTCAGAACAGCGGTCGGCACTTTTGGAAAGTCTTTAAAAACAGTTGAGGCCGCAGAACTGGGCAAACAAGTTCTCGAGCAACTGATGAAAAAAACAAACTTCCCTAAAAATAACGTGGAAGAAGTGATTTTCGGGCATGGATATGTGCACGGCGGCGGCTTGAACTCCGCTAGAATCGCTTCCCAGAAAGCAGGCTTCTCTGAAGAGACGCCGGCATATGTCGTCATCAAAGCCTGCGGATCAAGCCTGAAAGCCATCACGAATGCCACAGCTTCCATTCAAACAGGGCAAAATGAAGTAATTGTAGCTGGCGGAACTGAAAGTATGAGCAACGTGCCATACTTTGTCAAAAATCGTTGGGGTTCAAAGTTTGGAAATATTACAATGGAAGATGCACTCATGGCTGACGGCCTTGTTTGCTCGCTTGGCAATGAACATATGGGAGTTACGGCCGAGCGGCTCGCTGAAAAGTACCAAATCTCCCGTGAAGAGCAGGATGAATTTGCTTTTAACAGTCACGTAAAGGCTGCCAAAGCAATCCGTGAAAATAAGTTTTCAGATGAAATTATTCCCGTTGAACTTCAAACAAGGGATGGCATCCAATATTTTTCTGCAGATGAAAGCGTCAGAGAGTCTATTGAAAAAGAGAAATTATCTTCGTTAAAGCCGGTTTTTAAAAAGGATGGTCTAGTAACAGCAGGCAACGCCTGCCCTATGAATGACGGGGCCGCCGCTCTTCTGATGATGTCAGCAAAACGTGCGGAGCAGGAAGGATTGCAGCCGCTTGTGAAAGTAAAAGCTTATGCAAGTGCAGGTGTGAACCATTCAGTCATGGGGATCGGTCCGGTTCCGGCAACCAAAAAAGCTTTGGAAAAAGCGGGACTAACCCTGGATGATATTGGGTTAGTCGAATTGAATGAAGCTTTTGCAGCCCAGGCGATTGCCGTCATAAAAGAATTGGGGCTGGACGAAAGCCGGGTAAATGTCAACGGCGGAGCCATTGCTCTTGGACACCCTGTTGGAGCAACGGGCGCCAAATTAAGCGTCACTCTTATTCATGAAATGATTCGCTCTAAAACGAAGTATGGCATGGTCACCATGTGTATGGCCGGCGGTATGGGAATAACTGTTATCTATGAAAATATGACATTATAAAGTGAAGCGGCTTCATGCCGCGTCTACATATCCATTTAAGGAGGGCAAACTATGACACTCAAAGAACAGGTCAATCAATGGATTGATGAAAACAGACAAGGACATATCGATTTTTTACAGAAGTTAGTTCAACTTGCAAGCACGCAAGGACATGAAAAAGA
The DNA here is from genome assembly GCF_003605385.1 of Siminovitchia acidinfaciens. Lineage (GTDB taxonomy): Bacteria > Bacillota > Bacilli > Bacillales > Bacillaceae_C > Siminovitchia > Siminovitchia acidinfaciens. Next base: position 52,406 of record NZ_QYTV02000010.1, read on the forward strand.
AGTCCAGGAAAATGTCGCGCGCTTTTTAAACAAACTCGGCCTGGAAGTCGATGTATGGGACTTAGACGGGGAAAGATTACAAAAGCATCCCTACTTCTTTTCAAATCGGGAAACATTTGAAAACAGCCCCAATGTGATTGGCGTCTTAAAAGGGACCGGCGGAGGTAAATCGATTATTTTAAATGGACATGTCGATGTGGTTCCTGAAGGTGATCACGATCAATGGGATGACGATCCGTACAGCGGGAAAATCGAAGACGGCATCATGTATGGCCGCGGAGTCACAGACATGAAAGGCGGCAACGCCTCTCTTTTGATCGCACTCGATGCCCTCAAATCACTTAATATCCGCTTAAAAGGCGACGTTATTTTCCAAAGTGTTGTGGAAGAAGAAAGCGGCGGTGCGGGAACGCTGGATGCAATATTGAAAGGCTATAAAGCGGACGCCGCCCTCATTCCCGAGCCGACGAACATGAAAATTTTTCCGAAGCAGCAAGGGTCCAAATGGTTCCGCCTCTTCGTTACAGGCAGAACGGCCCATGGCGGGACAAGATATCACGGCGTCAGTGCGATTGATAAAACATTCATCGTCACCGAACACGTAAAAGAGTTGGAAAAGCTGCGCAATGACCGGATTACGGATCCGCTGTATGAGAAAGTCCCTATTCCGGTGCCCATTAACATCGGAAGTATAAAAGGCGGTGACTGGCCTTCTTCCGTTCCGGATATCGTTCAATTGGAGGGGCGGATTGGAATTGCCCCGAACGAAAAAATGGAAGATGTGCAGGCGGAAATGGAAAAATGGCTTGAAAAACTGGCGGAAAAAGATGACTGGTTCAAAGATCATCCCGTTGAGGTCGAGTGGTTCGGGGCAAGATGGGTTCCAGGCGAAATTGAGACGGACCATCCGCTGATGAATTCGCTGATCAGCAATTTTAAAGATGTGCTAAATGAAGATCCGATCATCGAAGCGGCGCCATGGGGCACAGACGGTGGCCTGCTGGCGCAGGTCGGGGATACACCAGGGATCGTTTTTGGCCCCGGCATAACAAGTCTCGCCCATTTCCCAAATGAGTCCATCGAGATTGAAAAGATATTTGAAGCAGCAAAAGTCATTACAGCCACCATCATTGATTGGTGTGAAATCAGTTAAAACAGCTTAAACCAAAGTGCCGGAGGTTCCCGGCACTTTAAATAAAAAGGAAATTTGTAAGCGCATTCCCATGCAATACACATTTGATCGAAAAGTATCAATAACATCAAGGGGGAAATACAATGCTCGCCACCTATGAAGCAATAAGAGAAAAGGACTTCCATATGACCATTTGCATCGATCCGCCAAATAAGCGCCTGCGAGTGGACGAATATTTGGGAAATCCAGCTTCCATGATGACCCGTATCAACGAAATGGCTAAAGAACACGGCATGACAAAAGCCATTGTAAAAGCTAAAAGGAACGATGTGGAGCTGCTTTTATCGCGGGGATACATCATTGAAGCAATCATAAAGCAATATTACAGAGGGGATGACGCATACTGCATGTCCCTCTACTATGACATCGAGCGCCGGACGAGCGAAGAGTGGATTAAAGAGGACACTATCCTGAACGATGTTTTGAAGCTTCCTTTATCTACTGCAGCAAAAGAACTTGACGATGCCTTTGAAATGCATTTAGGGAAAACCGAAGACGCCGCACAATTGGCTGAACTATATGGCAGTGTATTCGAGAGCTATCCCACTCCCATGAACCAGAAGGACTACATTGAAGAGGTAATGGATGAAGGAACTATTTTTTACATCATCAAAAAGGATGATGCAATCATTAGTGCTGCCTCTGCAGAAATTAATTACGAATACAGCAACGCTGAAATAACAGATTGTGCCACTTTGCCTCAATTTCGCAAGCACGGTTTTATGAAACTGTTAATCACTGAATTGGAAATAGAATTGTTCAACAAACATATCTTCTGTGCCTACTCATTAGCAAGGTCTCTTTCTTTCGGGATGAATGCTTCATTCCATCAGCTTGGTTACACATATACAGGAAGGTTAATCAAAAACTGCGATATCTTCGGAAAGTTTGAGGATATGAGTGTCTGGGTGAAAGACTTGTCCAAATCGTAATGGAGAAAATTAACTAGCGATTATCAAAACATACAATTCAGGGGGACTATCATGAAAGCAACAAACACAAACGAACCAATGGACAAAAAAATAAAGGTCAGCCTATGGGCGGCCCTCATCCCTATCGTTTTTCTTGTAGTTAGCCTGGCTGTTACGCTCATTAAATTCGGTGGCGAAGCACATATACCACTTCTTTTGAGCACGGCAGTTGCCGCTATCGTTGCCTTAAGCATCGGCTTCAAATGGGATTTCCTTGAGAAATCAATCATTCAGAGTATTTCAATAGCCATGCAAGCCATTCTGATTTTGATGGTTATAGGGGTAATAATCGGTACCTGGATTGCCGGAGGCGTCGTACCTACAATGATTTATTACGGGTTGGATCTGCTCTCGCCTACCTTCTTCCTTGTCACCACATGCTTACTTTGCTCAATCGTTTCCTTCGCCACCGGTAGTGCTTGGACAACCGCGGGCACTGTCGGCATAGCAGTATTGGGAATCGGGCAAGGTCTGGGCATTCCAATGGCAATGATTGCCGGCGCGGTCATTTCCGGAGCTTATTTTGGTGATAAAATGTCCCCGCTCTCGGATACTACCAATCTGGCACCTGCCATCGTAGGCGTCAATTTGTACAAGCACATTGGGCACATGATTTATACAACCGGACCGGCGCTAATCATTGCCTTGATTATATACGGCGTGCTTGGTATGCGCTTTGCGGATAAAGCTGTTGATACCGAACAAATTCAATTGATCAAAACCGTACTTTCCGAAAGCTTTTTAATTAACCCATGGCTGTTTATACCGCCTTTAGTTGTCATTCTCCTAGTGGTCCTAAAGATGCCTGCCCTTCCTGGCATGATGATTGGCGGACTTTTGGGTTCCGTCTTCCATGTTTTCGTGCAGGGAGGCAGCTTCGGAGATACAGTAAATGTGATGTACGCTGGCTTTTCCAGTGAAACCGGTGTTGAAATGATCGACAGCCTGCTAACACGCGGTGGACTTGAAGGAATGATGTATACGATTTCATTGATTATCATTGCCATGTCCTATGGCGGAATCATGGAAAAAACCGGAATGCTTCAGGCGATTATGGAAAAACTTCTTTCGCTCACCAAATCAACAGGAAACCTGATTGCTACAACAGTAGGAGCATGCGTCCTTTCCAATGCCATTGCAGCCGACCAATACCTATCCCATGTTATACCTGGGAAAATGTTTGCAGAGAAATATAAGGAAAAAAAGCTGGAATTAAAAAACCTTTCCAGAACATTAGAGGATGCTGGAACAATGACCTCCTCCTTCTTCCCGTGGAATACTTGCGGAGCTTTCATGATGACAACACTGGCGGTGCATCCATTTGAATATGCCCCATATGCTTTCCTGAACATATTATCGCCTGTCATTGCCATCGTTTTTGGCTATCTTGGCATAACGATCGCCAAAGAAAAAGCTCAGGAGCAAACGCTTCAAGTCATTGATGAAAGTAAAGCAGAAAACCTTTGAAAGAGCTGCCTCAGGGCAGCTTTTTTTGAATTCTATAAGTTCCCGGTATTTCTCTGCAGTACTTTCAAATTTTATCTGAAATACTTTCCAACATTGCAAAATACTGCCTGAACATTGAAAATGCTGGCCACGCTTCGATAATATAGTTCTTCTCTCCGCTATCTTAAAACAATAGTTTTTTTTTCTAGTTGAAAAAGCTATAATGGAAACATTGTGTAAAGAAGCGAGTGATTTTGATGAAACAACGAGAGCAGTGGACATCTAAGATCGGTTTTATATTGGCTGCAGCGGGCAGCGCAATCGGGCTTGGCGCTATTTGGAAATTCCCGTACATGGCGGGTACCAATGGCGGCAGTGTCTTTGTGTTTTTATTTATACTTTCAACGCTGGCTATTGGCCTGCCTATCCTACTGGCGGAGTTTGTCATCGGGCGCAGAGGTCAACACGACGCGGTCACATCCTTGAAGCTATTGGCTCCTGGTGGAAAGTGGCATTGGATCGGCTGGATGGGACTGGTCTCGTCTTTTATCCTATTATCTTTCTATAGTGTGGTGGGAGGATGGATTCTTTCCTATTTAGCGAGAGCGTTGATGTTCCGTTTGGACAACACAGATTATGGGGAACTGTTCGGCGCAGTCATCACGAACCCGTTTGAAGTGTTAATCGCCCAAGCAGCCTTTATGTTTTTGACGATTTGGATTGTCCAAGGCGGCGTCAAGGGCGGAATTGAACGGGCTAGCCGGTGGATGATGCCCCTGTTATTCATCTTTTTCATTGTCCTTGCCATCCGTTCCCTGACATTGGAAGGCGCGATGGAAGGAGTCCGATTCCTCTTTGTTCCCGATTGGTCTTTTTTAACAGGGAAAACATTTTTGCTTGCTCTTGGTCAGGCTTTCTTCTCACTGAGTGTCGGTGTTACCGCCATGATGACCTATGCATCTTATTTGCCGAAAGAAGAGCGTCTGGGCCAGTCAGCCTTGAACGTAACCATATTAAATATATTTATTTCTTTACTGGCGGGACTTGTCATTTTCCCCGCGGTCTTTGCGCTGGGCCATTCTCCCGAAGAAGGCCCGGGCCTTGTTTTCGTAATCTTGCCAGCCATCTTTAATGAAATTCCGCTTGGCAGCGTGTTTATGATTATTTTCTTTATTCTAATGCTATTTGCTACACTAACATCTTCCATCGCTATGTTGGAAATTGTCGTGTCGACCGGAATCCGAAAGAGATATGACATGAGACGCCCGATGTCCTGGATATTCGGTATACTTATTTTTCTTGTCGGGATTCCAAGCGCCTTATCGTTTGGAAAATTAGCTGGTGTCCAGCTTCCAGGCGGAACATTCTTCGACTTCGCAGACATTTTGACAAGCAGAATCGGCATGCCGATCAATGCCCTGCTCGTATCCCTGTTCGCCGGATATGTATTGACAAAATCGGAGACAGCCGATGAACTGCGGATGAATCCAGCATTACATGCTTTATGGAAAATCCTTGTCCGATATATCGCACCAGCGGCAATTATCGTGATTTTCCTGGCTTATTTTATTAATGGATAATGTAGGAAACATACCTTAGAAGTCTTGCCGGATTGTTTGCCACTTTCACCCCCCAGGGAAATCGGGAAGATCGCGGTTTATCGGTTAAAAAGAAGGGGAAAAAGTAAAACACGGGGAAGCAAAGGAGGAATTCGTATGCTGAAAGACAAAAAAAACCCATTGTCCGACGCACCGACAGATGCTGAACAGCCGAATGAAGCTACGCAGCAACCTTTTCCTACCCACCCTGACAAGGATTCGGCCGGAGCCGGCGGAATGGCTGCGGTGAATGAAGAAGAAGAGGCATAGACATCTCGTAGCCAAGCTTTGGAATCTGACTGTTAATAATGCAGAAATTGCAATATGGACAAAAGGACATGAGCTGCGAGCTTAATTCAATTGCACCTTAACTTCCGAGAACAAGGCAGGCGTCGCTGAAACTGGAAAATCTGAAGGTATTGATCGAAAACCCCATCTGTTTTTGGGTGGAGGTTCACCCTAAAATGCTTCCTCTATTTTGATATTTAAAGCAAGAACCGCAGTCAGTGAAAATGATGACTGCGGTTTTTTTATTAGTTCCGTAATAAAAATTAATTACCAGCCGCGCTCCGCCATTCTTTCTTCCAGGCTGAGTTGGTTGACGTCGATTCCTTTCATAGCAGCTCCCAATTCTTTTGAAAGCTTGCCGATCAATTCGTAGTCAGTGTAGTTCGCTGTCGCCTCAACAATTGCCTTTGCAAATTTTTCTGGGCTTTCGGACTTGAAGATACCAGACCCTACGAATACTCCGTCCGCTCCAAGCTCCATCATCAACGCTGCATCAGCCGGTGTAGCTACCCCGCCTGCTGCGAAGTTGACTACCGGAAGTCTGCCCTCTTCTTTGATTTGTTTGAGGATTTCGTATGGAGCTCCTAAAATTTTTGCTTCCGTCATAAGTTCATCGTCATTCATTGCTGTCACTTTGCGGACTTGTGCATTCACTTTACGCAGGTGGCGGACAGCTTCAACAATGTTTCCTGTTCCAGGCTCGCCTTTCGTACGAAGCATCGCAGTGCCTTCACCGATACGGCGTGCAGCCTCTCCTAAATCACGGCATCCACATACGAATGGCACGCTGAAGTCACTTTTTAAAAGATGGAACTCTTCATCCGCTGGAGTCAACACTTCACTCTCATCAATGAAATCAACACCCATCGCCTCTAGTACTCTAGCCTCAACGACATGGCCAATACGGACTTTTGCCATGACCGGGATTGAAACGGCACTCATCACTTCTTCAACGATGCGTGGGTCTGCCATTCTTGCAACTCCGCCTGCAGCCCGAATATCAGAAGGAACCCTTTCCAATGCCATGACTGCCACAGCGCCTGAAGCTTCAGCAACCCTTGCCTGCTCCGCGTTGACAACATCCATGATTACGCCACCATTTACCTTTTCCAAAAACGTCTTTGCTCTTTCGCTAACTACCTGTGTCACGCTTCCCACTCCATTCAAAGTTGTATTTTCATTCATTTGCCATTATTATAGAAATAAGGTGACTCTATTAAAAGTACCAGTTTCCACCAAAATGACAGGGTCAGATATTTTAGGAGGCTAAAAGAATGGAAATGTTGTCATGCAACTTGAACCGTTCAATCGATGTTCCGCTTTACGAACAGCTCTATTTATATATAAAAGAAGAAATTACGGAAGGCCGCCTGGAATACGGCTCCAAGCTGCCATCCAAGAGGAAACTTTCCGAGTTTCTTAAAGTCAGCCAAAATACAGTAGAAACTGCCTATGATCAATTAATTGCTGAAGGATATATTGAAAGCCTACCGCGAAGAGGATTTTTTGTTCTTGCCTATGAAGACCTCGAATATGTTCAAAATGAAGCAGCTGTAACAGATGAATTGGTGGAAGAAAAGGAGAAGGTGAAATACCACTTTCACCCAGGATGGATTGATACAAAGAACTTCCCTTTTGATAAATGGAGAAAATATGCCAGAGATACAATTGATCAGCAGCATCACTCCTTGCTTTTATTGGGTGACAAGCAAGGCGAGCTGGACCTCCGCAGGGAAATTGCCCATTATTTGTATCATGCCAGAGGAGTTCAGTGCTCCCCAGAACAAGTCGTAATCGGAGCCGGGAGTGACATCCTCCTGCAGCAGCTCATCCTGTTGTTTGATAAAAAAACAGTGTATGGCGTAGAGGACCCTGGCTACCACGTGATTTCACATATATTAAAAAGTTCACACCATAAAGTGCATCCGCTTGAAGTGGATGATGAGGGTGTTAAGACGGATTCCATTGAAAATACCAACATCAATGTTGTTTACGTCACACCGTCCCACCACTTCCCCTATGGGTCCGTACTTTCGGTCAACCGCCGGATCAAGCTTTTGAATTGGGCAGCAAGCGGCGATCATCATTTTATCATTGAGGATGATTATGACAGCGAGTTCCGTTATAGCGGGAAATCCATTCCATCGCTGCAAAGTATGGATCACAGCGAAAAAGTGATTTACTTGGGCAGTTTTTCAAAGTCGCTTATTCCCTCACTTAGGATCAGCTATATGGTTTTACCAAAACCTTTGCTGAAAAAATATAAACAAGAAGCGTTATCTTTCTATCATTGCTCCGTGTCAAGAATTGATCAGCATATATTAACCCAGTTTATGAGAGAAAGAGACTTTGAGAGACATCTAAACAGGATGAGGAAAATATACCGTAAAAAACTGGAAAAAACGTTAGAGGTTTTAAAGCCCTACCAAGATAAAGTGGAAGTGATTGGGGAACATTCCGGGCTGCATATGCTCCTCGCTGTAAAAAATGGGATGAACGAAAAAGAGCTTGTCCAAAAAGCTTTGGAAGCCAGTGTCAAAATTCACCCCCTTTCGTACTATACCTTGGAGAAAAAAGATGAATACCCTCCAAAAATCTTATTGGGATTTGCGGGAATACCGGAGGAAGAGTTGGCAGAAGCGATCCTCTTGTTATTGAAAAGCTGGAACATTGTCTAAGGGGCTTAAATTGGAGAGCCCCGTTCTTTTTTAATAAAAAAACCTAGGGGGAAAGTTTTGCTTACAAATCATTCAAATGCACTTGTTCAAGCAGAATTGGATAACGCGAAAAAAGCAAGCATTGCCATTGGCGTCGTAACAAAAGATGGAAAATATACCTCAGGAAAAACATACGACGAAATCTTAGATACAGAAATTGGGGACTGTTTGTTTGAAATTGGTTCCACTACTAAAACTTTCACAAGCCTATTATTGGCAAAGTTAGTCTGTGATGGGCTGATTTCACTTGATGAGCCAATAAAATCATATAAATCGGAATACCAAAATGCATTAGCATTTAACGGGAAAGAGATAACATTTCGGCACCTTTCCACTCACAGATCCGGCCTCCCGAGAGAAGATATGAAAAAGATTCGCCAAAGAATCAAGGAAAATAAACAGGATAAAAGCAATCCATATAAACATTTTTCTGCAGATGATCTTCACCATTTTTTTATAGACTATGATCTAAATAGAGAGATAGATAAAAAGTGGAGATACTCCAATATAGGTGTGGGTCTCTTGGGCAACACCCTTGCAGAAATACTTGGGGCAACCTATGAAGAAGCGATCCAGTCACACATATTAAGTCCTTTAGGGATGAAGGATACTTTTATTCATGGGACCGAAGAACAAAACAGCCGCTATGTAAGGTCTTATAATAAAAAAGGAGTTCAACTCCCGCATATGGAGCTTCCTGCCATTAACGGAGCAGGAGCATTAAAAAGCAGTATTCATGACATGCTTAATTATTTAGAATTTCAAATGGGATTAAAAGAAAGCCCTTTAAATGAGGCTATAGAATTAACTCATCAAATTCACGGAAAATCCTCTTCGAAAAAAATTCAGATGGGGCTTGGCTGGTTTATTGAACAGAAAAAGTGGAGCGAATCCCCGCTTCTGCATCATGGAGGTACAACAATGGGATTCCACACGTATTGTGGGTTTCTTAAAAAAGAGCAAATTGGTGTCGTTATATTTTCAACCATTCAATTAAGGACTTGGAGACTCATTAAGATGCTGTTAAATATGACTGGATTAGTCAACGAGAATATTGCTGAGTCTATTTTTAAAGAGCATTTAGCTCAACGAGGACAATGATAATCAGCACAAAAACGCCTTTTGCTCAGCTGGCAAAAGGCGCCATATTTATTGCTCCGCTTCCCACCGGGATATTTCCTCACGCACGCGCGGTGCCACTTCTTTTCCAAGCAGCTCAATGGCTCTCATAACCTGGTCATGGGGCATCGTGCCAAGCGGCACATGCATCATGAATCGGGTGATGCCTACGTTTTTTCTAAGATGGATAATTTTTTCCGCCACCGTATCCGGGTCACCTACATACAAAGCGCCTTCAAAGCTCCTTGCCGCATCGAAACTCGACCGGTCGTAATGGCCCCAGCCTCTTTCCCTCCCGAGCACATTCATCACCTGCTGGGTAGATGGGAAAAACTTATCAGCAGCTTCTTCGGTAGTTTCCGCAATGAAGCCATGAGAGTGTGAAGCCACTGGCAGTTTAGACGGGTCGTGCCCTGCCTTGGCGGCCGCTCTCTTATAAATTTCCACTAACGGCGCAAACTGCACCGGCCTGCCTCCAATGATCGCGAGAACAAGCGGCAGCCCCAGAAGACCTGCCCTAATGACAGACTCTGTATTCCCACCGCTGCCAATCCATACAGGCAATGGATCCTGTACAGGCCGTGGATAAACCCCAAGATTGTTGATGGCCGGGCGGTGTCCGCCTCTCCAAGTCACCTTCTCAGATTTGCACAGTTCCAATAGCAGCTCCAGCTTCTCTTCAAATAGTTCATCGTAATCCTTTAAATCATAGCCAAACAATGGAAATGATTCGATGAAAGACCCTCGACCCGCCATGATCTCGGCGCGGCCATTTGATATTCCGTCAAGCATGGAAAAATCCTGGAACACACGTACAGGGTCGTCTGAGGAAAGCACCGTAACCGCGCTTGTCAACCGTATCCTTTTTGTCTGAGGCGCGGCGGCCGCCAGCAGTATAGCTGGTGACGAAGCCGCAAAATCTTTCCGATGATGCTCGCCTACTCCAAAAACGTCCAACCCTACTTGATCCGCAAGAACAATCTCTTCGACCACTTCGCGCAGCCTCTGTGCATGGCTGATCACTTCGCCGGTTTCCGGGTCAGGTGTCGTCTCTACAAATGTCGTTATGCCTATTTCCAATGGTCATCCTCCTTCATCTGAAGCTCAATGAAGTTACTAAAAGTAATAGACTTATTTTATGATACAAACTTAAAAACTACAAATTTTATTAAGGATTACTAATGAATTCCCTTAAATTCGGCGGACTCATAACAGGATTATACGGTCCAGCATTTAAATCACCCTCCACTTAAATTATTATCACTTTCTATATACCTAATAAATTAATTAAATAATCTAAATAGACAAAAAATATTGATATCCCTTCTGATTGGTGGTTAAATTCTAGTAATATTACTTCAACTGGTCTAGACATTACTACCGCTTTGAAAAGGAGGTGTAATTTTGATAAATACGGAACTGCCGATTCCGCTTCACATTCAAATCAGCACGATATTGGATAAGAAAATCAGAACCGGAGTTTATGAGGAAAAAATCCCCAGTGAAAGAGAACTGGTGGAAATGTTCTCTGTTAGCAGAACGACTGTCAGGCAAGCCATAAATAAATTGGCCTCTGACGGCATCATAAAGAAAATACCGGGAAAAGGGACATTTATTAACAAGAAGAAACCAATCCATAAATCGCTTTCCAATCTGAACAGCCTGACTGAGACTGTCGAAGAAATGGGAATGAAGCCCGGAAGCCGGCTGCTTTGCGAAAAAGTAATAGAAAAAAGCGAGCACAACATCGAGGTATTCGATGCAGCAGTATATAAAATCGAGCGCCTTCGGTACGCGGATGGCATTCCCATCGCCATTGAAAAACAGTTCTATCCATTGGACATAGGCATAAAATTGACTGATTACGACCTGCATAATGAAACGATATTCGATTTGCTAGAAAATGAAATCGGCATCAACCTTTTCGAAGCAGAACAGTTTATTTCAACGGAAGATGCAGATGAAAGGATTTCAGATTTACTAACTATACCCAAAGGCTCTAATGTTCTAACAGTAGAAAGGATCATCACAGACCAATACGGCTCCCCAGTGGAATTTTACTTTGGACTCTACCGTCCGGATATGTACGTCTTCAGAGTCAAGTCGAGAAGGAACTCTTACTAAAGGTAAAAAATGAAAGCGCCGACAATCAAAAAGGAGGAAAATAATGAAAATAATAAAGGGTGCAGCTACCCCTGTTTTGGCTCTCCTGATTTTTATCACACTGGTTCTGCTTGGGAATGCCGCTTTGGCAAAAAGCTTCGGCTCAAGTCAAAACGAAGTGATAACTTTTCGGGTAGCACAATCGAAAGCCAGCAATCACCCGGTGTCACAGGGAATAAGCAAGTTTGCTGAATTGGTCAAAGAAAAATCTGATGGAAAAATCATCATTGAAACATATCACGACGGCCTCATTGGAGATGACAGAGAAGTAATCGAAAGTGCCCAAAGGGGCAGTATCGCCTTTGCCAGCTCCTCAACCCCCAACATGACTAGCTTCACCAACTACTTCACAGCATGGGATCTGCCTTATATCTTTGAAAACAAAGAGGAAGTTTACAAAGCTATCGATGGTAAACCTGGAGACATTATCCGGGAAGAAATGGAGAAATCAGGATTCAAAGTCATTTTCTTTCCTGACTATGGATTTAGACAGGTTGTAAACAATAAAAAGCCCATCAAATTGCCCGAGGATCTAAAAGGCATGAAAATCCGTACCACCAACTCGAAGATTGAACAAGCTGATTTCGAAGCATTCGGCGCCAACCCTACTCCGGTCGCTTGGTCTGAAGTTTTCACTGCCTTGCAGCAAGGAACGGTTGAAGGCGAAGGAAACAGTTATTCCCTGCTCTGGGACACAAAGCACCAAGAGGTCCTGAAATATGCTGCCGAAGTTAATTATAACTATAGCTCGGACATCGTTGTCATGAATAAGGAGCTATTTGATTCATTAAATGAAAGTCAGCAAAAGCTCATCATGGACGCAGGCAAAGAAGCAGTTGAGTGGCAAAGAAACCTGGCCAATGAGCGCGAAGCTGAGGCCAAACAACAATTCATTGACTACGGCATCGAAATTTATGAACCGACAGAGGAAGAAATGAGAACTTGGAAACAAACAGCTGAACCGGTGTGGGACAAATTTGTTGTTCCTGGCATTGCAGACCCTGAATATGTCGATATTATCTTGGAAACCCTTGGCAAATCAAAAGAAGAAATCTTTAAATAAACAGGAAATCTTGAGGAAAAATCCTATCTTTGAGGAGGATGAAGGTGGAACCTACAATTGCTGTAGAAGAACTGGAAGGAAAGTCGCCGGATATAAAAAATTCGAGGGAATCCAATAAACTGCTTAGTGTCATTGATCAGCGTTTTGAGGAAGTACTCATCGTTGCCGGATTTTTAACTTTCATAATATTAATCAACCTTCAGGTGATCAACCGCTACGTGCTTCCTTTTGTAGACATAGCCAATATTACAACATGGACAGAAGAAATTTCCCGCTATCTCTTTATCTTTGTCTCATTTCTCGGTGCCAGCCTAGCCATCAGAAAAGGCGAATCAATTCAGGTGAATTTTTTGCTGGACAGGATGTCGGCCGGTCTCAGGAATTCAATTAATATAGCTAATACCATATTCATGGTTTATTTCAGCTATATCATGATTCGTTACGGTTACGATTTAATCACATTCCAATTAGAGACTCACCAGTCGTCCCCTGCACTGGCTATGCCGATGGCAGTCCCGTACAGCGCAGTCCCAATAGGCTTTACTCTTATTTTGATTAGACTTGTACAGAAATTTATCAAGGATACGAAAGGAATTCATTTAAAAGATGGAGTCTTGGGTGCTGTAATAGCTATGGTGATTATTGCGCCGGCGATTCTTATGCCAGATCACAAAATCACTCTGGCATTGTTCGGATATTTTATATTATTTATTTTGATTGGGATGCCGATTGCTTTTTCCCTCGGGGTAAGCACGCTGGCAACGGTCTTGGCCACAGACGCCATCCCAATTGACTTTTTCCCACAAACGGCATTTACAAGTATCGATAACTTTCCAATTATGGCCATCCCCTTCTTCATCGCTGCCGGCATTATCATGGGTGGAGGAAACATCATCAGGAAACTGCTGAAGCTTTCGGATGAACTCATCGGTTATCTTCCAGGCGGATTGGCATTGGTGGCCATTGCAACGAGTATGTTTTTCTCGGCTATCAGTGGGTCAGGCCCCGCTACCGTTGCAGCCATCGGTACGATATTGATACCAGCAATGATAAAACAGGGGTATAGCGCAAGTTTTTCTACTGCGATTGTTGCAACATCGGGATCCATTGGAGTCATTATCCCACCGAGTAATCCCATGGTCATTTATGGAGTCGTATCCCAAGAATCCATTTCTAAGTTGTTCATAGCAGGAATTTTACCCGGTATATTAACAGGGTTTGCATTAATGATCGTAACCTACTTCATCTCCAAGAAAAAAGGCTGGCGCGGCGAAAATACGAAATTCGATATGAAAAGAATGCTTTCCGCTGCATGGGATGCAAAGCTTGCACTGTTAGTGCCTGTGATCATACTTGGAGGAATTTACGGCGGTTACATGACGCCGACGGAAGCGGCGGCTGTGGCAGCGGCCTACGGACTGATCGTCGGTTTTTTCATATACAAAGATTTGAACTTAAAATCTCTCTATCAATGCTTGTCCAAAGCAGGCGTCACTTCCGCGATTATCATTTTGTTGATTGTAATGGCGAGCATTTTTGGACGCTTGATCACGTTGGAAAGAGTAGCAGAAACTGTCGCTCAGTTTGTTCTGTCCTTAAGTGACAATAAAATTGTTATCTTGCTGTTGTTAAATGCTTTCTTGCTACTCGTTGGCCTTGTAATGGAAGCCTTGGCGGCCATTGTTATCGTAACGCCGATTCTATTGCCAATGGCGCTTGCCATCGGAGTAGATCCTATTCACTTTGGCTTAATCATGATCTTCAACCTTGCAATCGGCTTCGTCACCCCTCCGGTAGGAGTGAACTTGTTTGTGGCCGCCAGTACTGCAAAGGTGAAAATCGAAGAAGTCATCAAAGGAAACTCTGTGCTTCTGGTCACTATGCTTGTTGTGTTGGCTTTGGTCACATATATCCCAGATATCAGCTTGTGGCTGGTAGGGTTTATGAAGTAACAGTGCTGAGCGGCGTAACCCCCGCTATGAAAATACACATATAAAGGAGAGTACATCATGTCAACCGCATTTTTCCCAAGACAAATTGAAATCGGCCCTACTTGCCTTGAACAGCTTGGAGAAGTGGCATCAAATTTAGGAGGCACGCACTTACTGATTGTGATAGATGCATTTCTGGTGTCTTCGCCGTATTCATATGATGAAAAAATCAAAAATATTGCTAAACAGCACCAGCTGGAAGTCACATTTTTTTCAGATTACCGCGGGGAGCCTACAACTGATCATCTAAGTGCAGCATTAAATAAGATGAAAGGTACAGGGGCAGATTGCGTAGTTGCCATCGGAGGAGGCAGCGCCATCGACTTAGCAAAAGCAGTTTCGCTGTTTGCCTTAAATCCCAATATCCAGTGGCAGGAGATCGCTTCACAGACCCGGTTGAAAAGGCTTCCGTTAATCGCTGTTCCTACTACCGCAGGAACAGGTTCGGAGGCAACAAAGGTCATGGTTATCACTGACAGCCAGACGCAGTATAAAATGAACCCGGGGCATAGAGACCTTATTCCTGATGCAGCTATTTTGGATCCGGAATTATCATGCAGTTTGCCAAAGCAATTTACCGCTTATACCGGTATGGATGCGTTGACCCATGCCATTGAAGCCTATGTTTCGACTAACGCAACAGCGATTACCGATAGTTATGCACTACTCGCCATTTCAAAAATTGCTAATGCCCTGCCAAAAGTATATGAAAACGGAATGGACCTTGAAGCAAGAGAGGAAATGCTGATGGCAAGCTGCTATGCAGGCATAGCTTTTT
This sequence comes from Siminovitchia acidinfaciens, assembly GCF_003605385.1. Lineage (GTDB taxonomy): Bacteria > Bacillota > Bacilli > Bacillales > Bacillaceae_C > Siminovitchia > Siminovitchia acidinfaciens. The sequence goes on from NZ_QYTV02000010.1 coordinate 67,732, forward strand.
CTAACGCTTCTACAAATTTGGCCCATGCCGCAGGCAGGCCACTGGGCGCAAGATTCAATATCCCTCATGGATTGAGCGTTTCCCTGCTTCTTCCTTTTGTCATGGAGTTCAGCTTAAAGGCAGCTGAGGAAAGGTTCGGAGATATTGCAGAGAACCTTGGAATTCAAGAGGTAGAAAGCCGCAGCAAGCTTGCTGAAAGTGCCGTCAAGCATGTAAATGAGCTAAATGAACATTTCGACATTTGGAAAGATGGATTGAAATATATCGATTTGGTTGATCTTGAAGAAAGTATCCCGGTTTTGGTGAAGGATGCGTTAAGCGGAAACGGAATTACCACGAATCGGAAAGTTCCCGATTCAAGAGATGTCAAAGATTTATATTTATCTTTAATCAACAAATTAAAGACGATTAAAGAATGCAATGCAGCTTCCCTATAAAAAATCAAAAGCAAAGCCCCAATTCATGCTTGTACTGGGGCTTTGCTTTCATTTGACCATTACGCCTTCTTAACAAACTCTGATTTCAGCTGCATCGGACCAAATCCATCAATTTTACAGTCGATGTCGTGATCTCCTTCAACCAGGCGGATGTTCTTCACTTTCGTGCCTATTTTTACGACCGATGAACTTCCTTTTACTTTCAAGTCCTTAATCACTGTCACCGTGTCTCCATCCTGCAGCACGTTGCCATGTGCATCCTTGACCAGCTTTTGGTCATCGCTGCTTTCCGCAGCCTCTTCCGCGCTCCACTCATTCCCGCATTCCGGACAAACAAACAGATCCCTGTCTTCGTATGTATACTCAGAATTGCACTTCGGACAATTAGGCAAATTGGACATATCACTTACCCCCTATTTATTCATTCAATTGCATCAATATACAAAAAAGCGTATGGGGAAATACCCCCACACACATTATATAGTGTCACAGTATTTACATATTGACAAGCTTCTTATTCAGACTAAGCATATTGCGAAACGCCTTGGCCAGCCCCGGAAAACGATAAAAAAACGCCACAATCTTACTGTGGCGTTTCGCTGCTATCTATTTTAACTGAATAAGTACATAAAGATCTGCATTATAATTGGAATTGTAGTAGTCGACATTATTAACGACAATGCTCATCCTGACCGCGTCATTTTCCTCAGTCACGGTTGCCTCTTCAACGGTCAAACTGTCGTTTTCTCCTTTAAGTTCCGTTTGATTTTCAAGGATCTGGTCAAAAGCTTTCTTCGCATCAAACCGGATCAGCTCCTGATCCTTATCATCAGCAATGCTCAGATAGATGTCTTCCCCGTCAGATACTTGCTTCAACTTGTAATTTTTGTTATCTATTTCAACAGGAATTGCAGCCTCTGCATCTTTTTCCCTTTGATAAGGATCAAAATACAGGTGAACCATGCGGTCATAATTTTTGATATTAACCGTCGGGCTGCGGTCCCAGTCCAGGTGGGCAAATTGGCTGTCACCCCCGTGACCTGTTTCATCGTACACCTCTTCAAATCCGAAAGTGTTTTTAAAGTTATCGTAATGAAAAACCTTATCCGGCAGCCAATCAATGTCGTCAATATAATCCATGCTGTTCAAATAACTGACCGTTCTCGTAATAGTCTTCTTGTCTTTTGTAGAAATGTCAGCATTGGGGACCACTTCCCCATTTTCAAGCATACCGTTTGTTGACAACGTGCTTTTCAACAAATTGATCTGATTCGTGCGGCTCACTGTGAAAGCATCAATCGGCGGTATGATAGAAATTGCTGAAAATATTATTAATACAGCAGCTATCCATCCATTTTTCCTGATCGGAAAAAAACTGAATATGACTCCTGCGATAACAGCAAAAATTCCGAACATGATGACGTAATATCTTCCGTGGGTAAGACCCATCTCTCCGATCCTTAAAACGGAAGCAATCGTTTGAAACAGCACGATAGGAATTAATACTTTTGGAAAGACCCTCCTGAATACAATGGCGAATCTATTTTCAAGATTGCTTGCAAGCAAATAAACTAATATGACCGTAATGGCGTACGTAACCAACATGGGTTCCAGCAGATTATTCGTCCAGAAGTCTCCGCGGATGTTTAACAGGACATATGCCAAAAGGATTACCGTATACACTGCCGTCAACGGAATGATAATGTATGAAATCAAAATTTCCAAGGTCTTCGGACAGTCCACAGCCTTTGCTACTTTCTTTTCTTGCCAGACTAACTCCTCGCCCTTAATTTCTGCATCCCTTCTACCTGGATATGGAGGCGTGAATGACAAGAAGAAAATAGGCGCAAACAAGGAGTAAACAATGTTCATGACATGTGCGTTTGCCTTATGGTCGAGAGAAAACAGAAGCTCATCCACAGCAAAAACAATAGAGCTCAGCCCCCCTGCAATAACTGCTGTAAAGAGAGCCGTAATAAAAAACGCCTTAAAGACAGACAAGAAGCTCTCGTTAAAAGTGATTTTGCTTTTGATGGATGGCACCCAGATAAAACCCATGAGCAAGGCAAAAATGGTGACACCGGTCTTCGTACCGATTTCCATGTTAAAAGTGGATGCGGATTGGATGGCAAAGAAATATCCGGCAGTTAAAACAACCGCACCACCCATGAGCATGACACGTTCGCTAAACTTCGTAAAAAAGCGTTCAAAAACTTGCTGCGCAACCACGCTCAGCAATGCACCAATCAAAAAGGTGAACAAGTATTTTAAATAATTTTCCGTTTCATTATTAATCATATTCACATTCACTGTAGCGGCAGCCAACAAAAAGAGCATCGTCAATGGATAGCGATTAATAGCCTGTATCAGGCCAATCAGCTTATTCCGTAAGCTTTTGACCACATTCATCAGCATCACCTTTTCTTTTTTATTCCGCGGGATTTGTTTATCTTATATTATTCATCCAAACCTGTCCGGATGAGAATAATAAGGCCGTCCAGTTTCCTTGATGTTACTACTAAATGGGCAAGCTGTATATAGGTTATTTAACTAATTACTCTGCTTGATAAGAAAAAGTATTTCAGGACAAAATACCCATCAAGGAGTAACTTATTTAGGAGGGCAATATGGAAATAACAAACACTTTAATGATCATCGCTTTTACGTTTGGCGCCCTTGTGCTGGCGGTACTCATTGTTTTTTTCTTATATATGATCGTTCTCGACCGGAATCAAAAAATGCATTCCATTTTAAGAAATTATCCTTTGCTTGGAAGGGTCCGCTATTTTTTTGAAAAAATCGGACCCGAAATGCGCCAATATTGGTTTAACAGTGATACTGAGGGAAAACCCTTTTCGCGAGATGAGTATGAACATATTGTCAGAAGTGCGAAATATAAGCGTGATGTAATCGGATTTGGATCAAGAAGAGACTTTGAAGAAGAAGGCTACTATGTCAGAAATGACATGTTTCCTAAACTGACGGAAGAGTTGAAAGTCGATCCGGAAACGATGGCTTTGACTCATAAATACCTGCTGATCAAGGACCCCCTTTTTACCCAGAGGGTGGAAAAGCTTGAAGTAGATGAATCCTCGGCATATTTGCTTCACGACGATGATGCTGTTATCATCGGCCCTCATCTAGAGCACCCCTTTGTTCTGAAAGGGCTTGTCGGAATGTCAGCCATGAGCTACGGAGCATTGGGAAAAAATGCAATTACTGCCTTATCCGAAGGGCTTGCCATGGCAAAAGGGACATGGATGAATACCGGCGAAGGCGGTCTGTCCCCGTACCACCTGGAGAGCGATGTCGATATCATTATGCAAATCGGTCCCGGCTTATTCGGCATCCGTGACAAATACGGCGAAGTGGATTGGGACGAATTAAAAAGGAAAAGTGAAATTTCGCAAGTCAAAGCTTTTGAAATTAAGCTTGCCCAAGGGGCTAAGGTCCGTGGCGGCCATATAGACGCGGAAAAGGTAAACCTGGAAGTGGCTGAAATTCGAAAAGTCGAGCCTTATAAATCAGTGGACAGCCCAAACCGCTTCCATCAATTTCATGATGTACCAACCATGTTTGATTTTGTTGATCAAATCCGTGAAACGACTGGCAAGCCGGTGGGAATCAAGATAGTCATCGGCGGTAACGACAGTGCCGTGGAATTGGCAAAGTTTATGAGCGAGACCGGCAGAGGCCCTGACTTCATAACAGTTGACGGAGGCGAAGGTGGAACTGGGGCCTCTTATCAGGAATTGGCGGACAGCGTCGGCCTCCCAATTAAATCGGGGTTGCTCATTTTAGTTGCAACCCTTATCAAGTACGGTGTCCGTGACCGCGTCAAAATTATTGCATCAGGAAAGCTTTTTTCCCCTGACCGAATCGCTGTAGCACTAGCGATGGGTGCGGATCTTGTTCAAATTGGAAGAGGGTTCATGATATCCGTCGGCTGCATCCAAACATTGAAATGCCAATCAAACATATGCCCGGTCGGAGTAGCGACAACGGACCCCCATTTGCAAAAGGCTCTCGTCATCGATGAGAAAAAACACCGTGCTGCAAATTATGTTATTACCCTCCGGAAGGCGCTTTTCAGAATATCTGCTGCCGCCGGGCTGAACTCGCCCGTGCATTTTTCACCAAAAAACGTGATGTTCAAGGACGATAGAGGAATCGCTCATTCATTGGAGAGCATCATAAACGAAATCAAGCAGCAACAGGTGAAATAATGATTTACGGGCCAAGCATAGGAAAAGCGGCTTGGCCTTAGCAGTTGACACAATAAACGCTTTCTTCCACCATCTTGCATCTTTTCTTCACAACGGCTGCATATTCAGCAAGCTCTTCTATGCTCCGGAATTGGTAGCTTTGATTTGTTACAACGGCGATCGATAACGAAACAATCGATATTTTTTCTTTAATACCCATCCGGTTTTCCGCACTATATACTTTTGTGAAAAATGAATCGGATGATAAAAAGAAATAATCTTCTCATTGAATTCCTCGATGATTCTTTCACAACAATTTTCGTAATCAAAGCCATTTAAAATAGCAATGAAATCATCTCCGCCAATATGCCCTAAAAACGTATTTTCCTGATTGAAATTACCTTTTAGCAGTTCTCCAGTGGCTTGAAGGAGATCATCCCCCGTTTAAAACCATATGTATCGTTGTATTCCTTAAAGTTATCCAGATCAAAATACAAAACGCTAAACCGGTCCTGGTGCAGTACTTCCTTTAATTTTGCCTCAATTATATGATTTCCGGGCAACCCTGTCAGCGGGTTCAAAAAGCTTGCGATTTCTACCTGTATCTCTACTAGCTTCATTAACAGCTTTTGTATACTGACAATTCCGACATACTAATCGAAATGAATATTGTACGGGGATTTCTAGTTAAATGGAACAGAAAATAGAGCATTTGCTATAGTACGTAAACATATTTTATTCAAATGGCAGTATATAGTTTATACCTCTCCCCCTTTTATTCAATAGAGTAAAGTAGCTTCAGAAAAAGGGGGTGAAACTTCATGGCAAAAAAAAACCTTCAACAACAACCTGGATGCCCGGCGGGCTGCTGTGACGGCACTGAAATCCTTTGTGTATCCATCCCATGCCCTGTCACTGTTGTACTTCTAGGCCTTCAGCTTCAATTAGAACTCCCTTGTATTAGACTTACTTCTCCAGGTAGCTTGACTGCCGAACAATTACAGCAATTACTCGCTATTCTAACAGGCATCATCGGAGGCCTTGGGAGCAGCCTTCCGACGGATGGGACAAGCGCATAAAGAACAAGTGCGGAGGCGCGAAGTCTGCTAGTCGATAGACGCTGGAACTGGACGTAGCATAAGTTATCGCAAGCATAGAATTTTATAGTTTTCTAACGAGAAGAAAAAACAATGGGGTCAGCAGTGGCCCCATTGTTTTTATTGAAACATCACGATTTCGGCTCGAAAAACCTTATCAATATGTAAAATTCCATAAGAGTAATAGGGCATCCTCCGCTTATCTGTCGGAGACCCCGGGTTCATCAACATGACCTTGTTAAAGTAGCGAATCAAGGGAATATGTGAGTGTCCGAAAATGATGATGTCTGCCCCTTCCTGTTCAAAAGCTTCCAACGCCCGCTTTTCAGTCGTTAGTTTTTCACCATGACCATGGACAATGCCGATTTTAAAACCGCTCACCTCAATGAGTTCCTTCGCATTAAAGTGTTCCCGTACCTCTTCGCCGTCGACATTCCCATGCACGCCGACCACCTTGGCATAACTTGACAATTCCTTGTAGACCTCCATCGTAACCCAATCACCCGCATGGATAATCAAATCGGCGGATTCGCACTCCTTTAAAAGGCATTCTGGTATTTGTTTGTTGTTATTTCGTATATGTGTGTCACTTGTTACAATTATTTTCAATTTGCAGCCCCTCGTCTTTCCTCATAAAAGTAATTATCCAATACAATAAAAATGCCGGGAAGTCTTTTTGTTGTCTTCCCGGCATTTATTTTTCATCGCTCTGCTGCCTTTCACCGGCCTGTTCGCTGGATTCTTCATTTTGAGAGCTCTCATGCTGATCCTTGTCATTATTCACTCCGTACTTTTCCTTCATTTTTTTTAACTTCTTCATTTTTTCTTTCAACTTTTCCTTGGATTCATTGGATATTTCTTCACTCGGGTTGGAGCTGTTTTCAAAAGTAGCGCCTATATTCATTTGCCCGCTAAGTTCTTTGACACCAAGACTACCTATACTATTGAGTTGTTCATAATTATCTACAAACAGTGTGTCTACCCTGATCTCCTGAAAAATAACATGATGATCTATTCCATTCATTTCATGGTCGTCATCTCTCTTTTCATCTATGCCCCTTTCAATTGGAGCCACTGCTTCTGTAATCCAATTTTCTAGAGCAACCATCTTTTTCTCTACCTTGGACATGCGGTTAAATAAGTCCTCTAGTGCATTTTGAAAGGGTGCGAATTCTGCTCTGACTGTCTCTTCAAAAAAGGGCACAAGATTTTTTCTCAAATCCTTGGCTGTTAATTCTGCGTTACCTATTTTTTTACTTCCAGGCCTGGGGTCATTCTTTTCTATCGCTTGGCTCAGACGCTTTTCCATCTCCAACACCTTTTTGATATAAACATCCAGCGTATTCATTCTCTTTGATTGACTTTCCAGCGCCTCCAACCTCTGGTAAACATCAGCAGATTCATTCTTTCCCTTACTTCCTTTTACCATTCTTTTGAAAGACATCCGTTTATCACACCTTATAATCAGAATGGATGATTCATCTAATGATAATATTTTCTTCCCTTATGAAGCTTCTTGGATAGGAAATAACAAGGAGCCCGTTTTCGAACCTGGCCATCATATTTTTACTTTCTGCGGGTTCCGGAAGGTCAATTTCCCTTTGAAACTCGCCATACAGTCGTTCATTTTGCACGGTCACTCCATTGATCAGCGGAGGCTGCAAATCCCCTCTGACTACAAGTCTGCTGCCTGAGACCGTCAAGGATATATCTTCTTTTTTCGCTCCGGGAATCTCCATTAACAGAATCACCTCTTGCTCTGTCAGAAAGATGTCCGTTTGAGGGTATTTTAAGGAAGCAGGTCTTTCTTCAAGTTCATCCTCTTCCTCCAGGTCGGTCTCTCCTGGAGGGTGCTCGTCAAAAACCATATCCCAAAACTTTCCGTTCTGGTATTTTTGTGTGACTTCCATCCATTTTTTTAATTTATCAAATTCCAATTGCATGTACCCCCTCGCCTAATGAAATTCCGCTATTCCAAGGGTGGGACAGCTATTTCTGTAAATTGCAGATCATTTCTCTTTCGCATTTTTATTTGTAAAAAGGGGTCGCGGTACTCTGAAATGGAGTCCTTCGGTGTAACTATCGAAGGAAGTGTAATGACATGCCGATCATCCTGGTTAGGGACCCCTTCAAGGATCAATTGATTGGAATTATGGTAGACCTTTAAGTTTGATAATTGACTGGTGTCTGTCAGCAGTACTTTAACATAGACATGGTCCAGGCTTTCAAAAGTTGTTGCCTGCAATGATCCATGAGCTGATTCCTGTTTTCCGTGTTCTTTTGTTTCCGGTTCAATTATTACTTGCTCTTCATCGTCTCCCATGTCCATATACGCCGATTCCATGAGCTTCGCGTTTTTGATGGAAGAGGCAATAGATTTCTCCATCACATCTTGAACATACTTCTGTATATCATTGTTAAAGTAACCTTGACTTAACCATTTCGGTAGCCCGCCTTTACTAAATGGGAATGGCAGCATATTCGGTCTCCCCTATAAGTCTTTAAAATTGGTTGGCGATAGGAAGAGATGGGTTGGCAATTTGATCCTGATCGCTTATATCTGTGTCAATACTGCTGTTGCCCATTAACGATGTGGAAGGAGAAAGATCTCCCAGTGAAAGATTTGCCCCTATAAATTTTGAATTTGCCGTGTGGCTATTTTGGATATTTGCACCAATATCCATATTCCCATTTTGATTGATTCCGTTCGTTTTAATGTTAAAGATATTAATAAAATAAGGCATGATATACTCCTTTCATTTAGGCAGTCAAATCAGCCTACTTCTGAGTGGCATTCACATTAGCAGGAGTCGCAATATCTCCTTGATCATTGACATCCGGATCTATATATACATTTTCCATACCCGCAGTGGTTGGAGAGGTATCCCCATAAGAGGAGTTGACTCCCTGTGATTTCGAGTTGGCCGTGTGGGAATTGTGAAGGACGTCGCCTATATTAAGAGAGCCATTGTTTGAGATGCTATTTATTTTTAGGCTGTATATATTAATATTTGTGGGCATTTTCTCTCCTCCAGAACGTCTTTGGTTATATATATGCCCACCTTTTTCAATTGGTTAAAATACAGACCTTAATCCAGCGTTTCACCGCTTTTTCCTTTATTTATAACGATGGTTGCCGTTTGTTTTTGGATCTCCAAAATATTTGAGAAATCTCCGAAAGCTATTGTGGCTCCCGCCATCTTTATATTCGATGTATGGTTATTGTGCAAGCTGGAGCCAACATTAATACTCCCATTATGCGTAATTATTTTTGTCTTCATCTGCTGGACCGCTTTAATGCTTTTCATGGTTGTCACCTTCCTTGCAAGAGTCCTTATCCATTCATTCACTATATGTTGAAACCCGTTGGCTATTTGGGCACTTGCCTATAAATATCGGATTAAAATAAAATTTTTTAATATTTGCAATATAACCTCCAATAAATATGCATGTAGGTGTATGGATAAAAAAAATAGACGGCTTGTTAGGCCGCCTAAAGTAATTAATGATTATGAGGTCTTAGGACAATCTTTTTCAGCACATTTATTACATATTTTGTATTTACAGAATGAACAAACACTTGATTTGTCTGGGATTTCTGTCCCACAATGCGCACACTTAAAACTCATAGTTTCTTCCACTTTTTTACACTCCTTAATTTTTATCATTAATTTAGTATCTCTTTCTTTTACAAAAGTATCCTAAGAGGCGGCAGAACTGTTAAACAGAAAAAATAGCCAAGCTCTAATCACTTTCATTAGAACTCGGCTTTTCGTATTGGCTATTTGGTATAAGGGAGGTTTGTAATCTCTGTCCTTTGGATGATATTCAATTTTCAGGATTCAAAATCCGCAAATTATGGCTTTGATTGAGACAAGAAAGCGGGATTTTTTTAATCCAAAAAAGCACCCCCTATAACTCTAGGAAGTGCCCGATATTTAACAATTTACTTTTTCTCCATGACTGCGAAGTAATTTCCTTCATTATCCGCGAAATTAAAAACTTTGCCGGAAGGCATATTCACCATTTCACCGACTGTGACTTCTTTTTCCAAAAAGTCCTTATATAATTGATCAAGGTTTTCTGTAAAAAACATTAACGAAGGTGTACCGAGATTCAACTCAGGTTCCATTTTGGCGATTAACTCTTTATTGTGCAGAATGATACTTGTTGCCGCATCCTTTGTCGGAGCTATTTCAATCCATCTCATCCCTTGGCCATTATCTTCTTCGGAAACCACTACGAACCCTGCTTTTTCCGTCCAAAACCGTAATGTCTCATCCTGATTGTTTACATACAACATAATTTGGCCGACTTGGTTAATCACTTTTTCCCTTCCTTTCCTTTGACTGCTTTTGTTTATCTTACTTCATTTAACAGTTATTTTAATCGAACCTTTGACCTATCTTAAATATTATATAAAATGTCGTCCCTTCCGCTCCGGTCTCTATTTCAATTTCTGCATTATGGCGGGCAGCAATCGCATAGCAGACACCCAATCCTAAGCCTGTCCCGTTATCCTTGGTCGTAAAAAATGGGGTGCCTAACTTTTCCATAATTTCTGGACGGATTCCTTTCCCCCTATCTTGAACTGCAAGGACCACATCATCAGCTTCCGTATATGTCCTGATCGTCAGACTTTCCCCTTCATCCATAGCTTCCAGGCCATTACGGTACATATTGATTAGTAATTGACGGACTTCATTATGATTTAAAAGTAATTTCGGCACATCTTCCGTAACGACTTCAATCGATTTATTTTGAGTAACCGCATCAATCTCCATCAAAGGTGCCATATCAAAAATAATTGTATTTAAATCCAGCATTTGCAAGTCAGAGGTCTTCGTATTACCCATGGATAGAAACTCCGTAATAATGGAGTTCACACGATCAAGCTCTTCAATCATGACTTCAAAGTAATGCCTGTGCTTTTCGTAACCATTTTCCATTAGTAACAGCTGCAGGAAGCCCCTGACAGTTGTCATTGGGTTTCTGACTTCGTGACTGATACCGGCTGCCATCTGTCCTATTAAATCCAAACTCGATAGCCTCTTTAATTCCTTTTCATATTTCTTTTTTTCCGTGATGTCTTTAAGGAGGCAGCAAATTCCCTCAACATAAGGGTAGGCAACAACTTCATGCCAAGTGTCTCCATAGACCGAAGGGACTGCAAATTGTAAAGGAGTACGCTCGGACATCACTTTGTGCAATTCGTTATAAAAGACGGTATCAATTAAATCAGGGTAGACCTCCCATATGTTTTTACCTAACACTTCCTCTACCGTTTTATTCTCCGGAAGAAGTTGATGTTTATTGACGTAGGTGAACCTCCACTCTTCATCCAAGGCAAAGAAACCACCTGTTATTCCTTCAATGACACTGGTCAATCTTTCATTGGCATCGGCCAATTCCTCAGTCCGTTCTTCCACCATGCTCTTAAGCTGCCCTACATACTGCAGATTTAAAAACACAGGGGCTGTGGCGTCTACGATAGATTGCGCAATTTGCAGGTGGCAATCATAATACTTCTGTTCTCTTTTTTCTTTATTTCCTACAGCAATAGCGCCAATAACTTTCCCCATTGAAACAAATGGAATCAGCAACAGACTATTTATATCTAAATATCGGCAAATGTCGTGGTTTAACCTATTTTCTTTGTAAATATCCGGAATGTAAAGCAGATTTTTAGTTTGAATGACTTCTTTAATGATCTCATTACAACCCTGATCCTTTTGAAGCTTTTCTAAAAGAGCAGGTTCAGTTGCAGTTACAGTCTTTATTCTGAATGATTTTTTATCTGGAGAATCTACCAAGCAGGCAACATATTCGTTATTCTCCCCTAATACTTTCCCCAGGTAAGAAAAACATGTTTGCAAACTATCCTCTATTGTTACGCAATGAGATAATTCACGTGATACACCAAGCAGCAATTGATTTTCTATAATCAAAGATTCCTTCTCATTAAGGATATTGGCGTTTTGAATGGCCACAGCAGCCATATTTACATAGGCTTCAACATTTTGAATTTCTAAATCTGATAAACTCATTGGGGTGCCGTAGTCAAATAAAAAAATGAGGCCGAACAATTCCTCTTTATGAGCTATTGGCAGAGCTAATAAAGATTGAATATTAAATGCCTTTATCGGTTCTGGGTCTGGCCTGTCATCTTTAGATGTGTCAGGAATATAGATGGTTTTTTTCGTTTCAATCAATTCTTTAGCCAGTCTGTCTTTCTTAGGGTCAATGACGAGCATATCCAGTGTAACACCATTGATCTTTTCAGGTTTTCCTGCAAACCCCCTAAACGTCCCATCTTCTTGTGGTAAATATATACCCACAGCACTACATTTAACAATTTCTTCGGAAATTGCCTTTGTGACATGCATAAGGACCTCATGAAGATCCAGCTTCGTATTAATAATTTTTGTTATATGTGCAAGCCGAGAGTATCTCGTCTGTTCCCTTACCATTTTTCAGTCTCCAATCATTGGATTTGCCATGATTACAAAAGTCGCATATTGTTACCTATATTTTACATGTATTCCATGATAATGATAAGGACCTTTTCAATTATTCACTGATACTTCGGTAAAATCTTTTACCTATACATCTTTGATGCTCTCACATATATTAAAATCAGGTGATTTTATGAAAATGTATTTAAATAACGATAAGTTTTTGGCAGGAATGACGATGAAAGATGAATTTAAAGCAGAAAAGAATAACATGGCTCTCCATGTGTGCGAAAACCCTAACCAAGTACTGGCAAACCGCAGAAGGTTGGCCAACACGCTAAATTGCGGGCTGAAGACTTTTGTATGTGCCAACCAAACCCACAGTTCAAATTTCCATAAAGTGACGCTTGCCGACAAAGGACGAGGCGCTGAAGGAATGGACACCGCCATCAATAATACAGATGCCCTGTATACGTATGAGCCAAACCTGTTACTATGCAGCTTTACTGCTGATTGCGTACCAGTTATTTTTTACAATGAAATGAATGGTCTGGTTGGCGTCATCCATTCGGGGTGGCAGGGCACCGTCAAAGAGATCACTTTGAAATTATTTCGGCATTTAGTTGAGATGGAGCAGTGTGAGCCGCAGGGCTTTCATATTCAAATTGGGGCAGCATTGAGCCAGAAGAAATTTGAAGTGGATGAAGATGTGTACGTGAAGTTCAAGGATTTAGGCTATGCAGAAGATTTCATGTACTTTAATGACCAGACGCGAAAATACCATATTGATAATCAATTAACGGTGAAGAAGCAATGCGAGCTGGCGGGCATTCCGGCGGAGCAGATTGCCATTGGCCGAACCTGTACATTTACAAGTGCGGAAGGCTTCTCTTACCGCCAAGATAAAAAATGCGGAAGGCATATGAGTTTTGTGATGAGAAAAAAGTAAGGGGGTCTAACCCCCTTATCTTGCCGTAACGCGTTAACGCGTCGGGGGTCTGACCCCTTAAGTCCCACAGAACGTTTGGTAAGGGATGTTCTGTGCTGACACCTTCGTGTATTCCACTTTTTCCGAAGAATAATCGTAGGGATTCAACAGCACCTTCAAGAGTTGGTCCATTACACTTAAATCCCCTTCTTCCACTGCAGCTTCCAGCGCCTCTTCCACCCGGTGATTCCTCGGAATCACAGTAGGATTGCTTTTTTTCATTAATTCGTTTGAATCAGCTTTTGATTCTTCCTGATTTTCCAATCTGGTCTCCCAGCGCTTTTTCCATTCCGCAAATTCCTGCGCTTTAAAGAGGTCAGGCGCATCAATTTTCTCATAGGTCAAAGCATAAAAGGTATTCGTGAAATCCGCACGATGCTTTTTCATTAAGTCGAGCAAATCGTTGACGAGATCTTCATCTTTTTCCTCTTCATTAAACAGCCCCAGCTTTGCTCTCATTCCCGCCAGCCAATGGGAGTAAAAAATTTCATTGAAGCCCGATACCTTCTCCTGCGCCAGTTTTACAGCTTCTTCTTTGTCATCATGCAAGAGCGGCAACAGTGTTTCTGCAAAGCGCGCCAGATTCCACCCGCCGATCAGCGGCTGGTTCTCGTAAGCATAGCGACCTTGATGGTCAATTGAGCTAAATACTGTTTCCGGATCATACGTATCCATGAAAGCGCAAGGGCCATAATCGATCGTTTCGCCGCTGATCGTCATGTTATCAGTATTCATCACTCCATGGATAAAACCGACAAGCTGCCATTTGGCAATAAGCTTGGCCTGACGGTTGATCACTTCCTGGAGCAAAGAGAGATACTTATTTTCTTCCCCTACGATCTCCGGATAATGGCGGTTGATCGCATAATCAGCCAATATTTGGAGATTCTCAACACCGCCCCATCTGACAACATATTCAAAAGTGCCAACACGTAGATGGCTGGCAGCCACGCGTGTTAAAATGGCGCCTTCAAGCTTCGTTTCTCGGATTACCGGCTCTCCTGTCGTCACAACCGCCAGGCTGCGGGTAGTAGGGATTCCCAAAGCATGCATGGACTCACTTATAATATATTCGCGCAGCATCGGTCCAAGCGCCGCACGGCCGTCGCCACCGCGGGAATATGGCGTCCTGCCCGAACCCTTCAGCTGAATATCAAATCTCTTTCCTTCTGAAGTCACCTGCTCTCCCAATAGTACAGCGCGGCCATCGCCCAACATCGTAAAATGGCCAAATTGGTGCCCGGCATAGGCTTGTGCCAACGGCTCCGCCCCTTCCGGTATCTCGTTACCAGCAAACACCGATGTACCTTCATTACCCCTTAATGCCTCGGCGTTCAAACCGAGAGACGCTGCCAACTCCACGTTAAAAACCACCAATTCCGGGGACCTTACAGGAGTCGGTTTTACGCTTGAAAAAAACATCTTCGGCAAGCGGGCATAACTATTGTCAAAGTTCCATCCTGTTTCTTTTTGCATGGACTGCTCCTTTCTGTTTTATTAATTACATAAAAAATCTACCTTGTATCGTCTGTCTCTTTCCTTGTATTATACCCTCTCTCACATATGATGCATCCTTTTGGCATGTCCTAGCATTTCTTCCTGTAAAAAGTGCCTGCCACACATCTTAGGTGCGGCAGGCATCTATTAACCAATGATTAGCGTTTCTATTTGTTCAATAGGTTCCCCAGCTATTTTTCGTTTGGAGAAGTCCCCTAATTTTAACCAAGGACCCACTAACATGACGCCAGAATCGATCCCTTTAATCTATTCAAAACGGATCCTCGCCATTCCAACAGTTAAAAAGACAACAGTGAAAGCAAGCAGAACAGCGCTAGGCAAGAGGACATCCATAACCGAACCGCCTCTTCCGGATAATTCTGCAAAGCCCTCCAGTCCCCAGTATTGCGGTACAAACATGGCCAGTTTCTGCATGAATTCAGGCATGACCTCAACAGGCCAATAGACGCCTGCAAGCATACAAGTGGAAACAATGATCAAGTTGCCGAATACGGTTTGCTGTTCGGTAGTTTTTACAAGACCGGCGATAAAAAGGCCTAAGCCTATGATGCACAGAAGCAGGCTTGAAACAAGGATGAAGTTTCCGAATACATTTCCCCAATGAACATTAAAAACAAATTTAGATATAAGCATCAAAACGCCAAATTGAATCCATCCAATCAGAAAAAAGGCTCCCAAATACCCAAGTAAGATTTCTTTTCTTGATACAGGTGCAGACATCATCCGGTACCACACTCCTGTCTGCCTGGCTTCAAGGAACACTCCTGTGCTGATCAGCATCGCAATCATGACGAACATAATCGTAAATCCTGCAGAAAAGGCCGTCATATTGTTTATAGAATCGAGCTCTTTGCTCTTTGTTACCACGACGCTTGTTATTCCTCCAGAGGCTGTTGCAAGCTCTCCCGTAATCTCTTTCTGAACCCCTTTCCAGTCGTCGCCAGTTAGATCCTGATAGGCACTGGAAGCAGCCGCCCCTATTTTCAGTTTCACTATGTTGTCGTTTATGACTTGCTCTATCATCGTCGCTCCATTAAATGATGGTGAATGGACAAATACTATTTTTGGAACCTCTTTCTTAAGTATCTGTTCCTCAAAGCCTTCATCAATTCTGATATATCCTGTTATCTTTTGGTCTTTGAACTCTGATTTCGCCTTTTTAGCGTTCTCAACACTCATGTTCATGATATTTTTATTTTCCAACTCATTGATCAACGATTGGGATAAAGTAGATTGATCGTGATCTATCACAGCAATACTCGGCTTATCGTCCGTTCCGCTGGAAAAAAGCCCGCCAAAGATGAACGTAAACAAAAGAGGCATTCCGAACATCAGGAGGTATGACTGTGGCCTTTTAAAAATCCTTTTTATCTCAAAAACTGCAATGGCTCTTGCTTTCCCCAATACTCTCCACTCCTATCTGGGCTTTAATCTCAGCGATCCGATCACCAGTGCAAGCAGCCCGCTGAAAACGAGCACAACAACTGGTAAAATAAGGGCGCCCCAAGCAGTGCCGTTCATAATCTCTAATAATGTTTCCAATGCCCACTTATTCGGAGCAATATTCGAAAGCTGCTGCAGACTGTTCGGAAATGCCGCGACCGGAATCATCGATCCGCCCAACAACGCTAATATTTGAACACCAATTCCGCCAACAGTGTCGGCTGTTTTTTCTTCGGTAATGACTCCTGCAATAATCATGGCGAAGCCAGCCACTGAAACGGAGTACGCCACCCCGATTACGAGAACTTGAAAAATATTACTCCCCCAATTGACGCCAAACAAATAATGGGTTGCAGTGACAAACACTAGAAATTGGAGAAAGGAGAAATATAAAGTTCCTAGAAATTTACCTATCACAATGGAAGAACGATGAATCGGGCTGCTCATCAATCGGGCCAAGGTCTCCGTTTTACGTTCTTGGACAATCGATTTGGCACCAAAGGTCACATTAAATAAAACAAACATGGCGCACATCGCAGCTGCATAATACTGCATTCCGGAAATCGGCTCCTTGCCATCTTCTTCTGTCGTTACCGCATTTATTTGGGATCCGGCAATTTCGGAAAGCTCGTTGGCAAGCCCTGATACAGCTTTTACAACATCACCCTCCCGGCTGGATACAGGTACAGACGTTAATAGTTCTTTCGAGACGACTTCAGAAGCAATCGTTACAGAGGTCACCCTGTCAATAAAAGATGACAAAATCGACTTCATAATCGTGGCTTGGATTTCTTTTTCAAGGTCCGTTACGAGGGTTGCTTCCTTCACTTCACCTGCCATTAATCCCTCGCCCCAGCCAGCGGGAAGGATAACACCGACATCTACTTGCTGCTGTTCGACAGCCTTTTTTAAGTCTGCTTCCGCTTTAAATTTCTCAAGTATGATACTTTCTTTTAATTCATCGCCTTGTAAAACTTTATTTATAAATTGATCAGTCAAATCATCATCCGCGGATACAACGATTCCAACTGATGTATCCGGTATTGAGCCGCTTTCACTAAACAGGCCGCTGAGTGCCGAACCAAGGATGGCCGTTAAAACAAGTGGCATTAGCAACATCGTAATGAATCCTTTTCGATCCCGCAGACGAACTTTCATGTCTTTGTTTGCTATCGTAAAAGCCTTCATCCATAATTCCTCCTAATCCCGTAATGACCGCCCGGTTAATTGTAAGAAAAGCGCCTCAAGATTCGGCTCTTTTATTTCAACTGATCCAATTTTCATTCCATGATTCACTGCGGCAGCCACAATGGAGCCCAGCATCTTATGTGGCCGGGTTGTAAAAATTTCAATTACATCCGATTCTTCCTTTTTGACCACGCTATTGACATTTTCCAATTTCTTTATCGCATGCATTGCCTCCGGAGAATCTTGTTCCACTGTTAACTGAACGACAGAACCACCAACCAGCCGGCCGCAAAGTTCGGATTGTGTACCCACCGCAATGACTTCTCCGTGATCGATGATTCCAACCCGATTGCATAAATACTCTACTTCCTCCATGTAATGGCTCGTGTAAATGATGGTCATCCCTTTTTCATTCAACTTCTTGACTGTCTCTAAAATATGGTTTCTTGATTGCGGATCAATCCCTACCGTCGGCTCATCCATGATCAATAACTCCGGCTCATGCATTAACGCTGCGCCGATGTTAATTCTTCGTTTCATTCCACCGGAGAACGTTTCAATCCTATCTTTCGCCCGGTCTTTCAAACCGACAAATTCCAGCACTTCCTCCGCGCGTTTCTTTGCTTCTGTATCTGTCAGTCCATACATGGCTCCCCAAAACAGCAGATTATCCCTTGCTGACATCGTCGGATAGAGTGCAATTTCTTGCGGAACTACACCAATTTTTCTCTTAATCTGCATGGGCGACTTTTTAACAGACTGTTCCTCAACTAACACTTCTCCGGAATCAAATGGAATCAGTCCGCAAATCATTGATATCGTCGTTGATTTTCCCGCTCCGTTCGGGCCGAGCAATCCAAATGATTCACCTTTTTTGATTGTAAAAGAAACACCTTTTACCACTTCTTTTTTTCCGTAGATTTTCTTAAGATCCGTTACCTGTAACATGGCGCCACTCCCTTTTTAGAAGATCCGTTTATTTTTAAAACTAAAACTATATAATCTTTTTTTTAGACTAAATGACTGTCCAGCTTCAGCGCCTAGCCCCTCGAGGTCACAAGCCAATTCCCTGTGGTGGCTAAAGAACTGCCTCCTCGGGAATCGTCTTGTGCTTGTCGGGGCTGAGCAAGGCGCTTACGCTTTTCTTATTGACCTCAGTATATCGCTGATTCTTTTACACGAAATCTCCCAGCAGATAGATTTTTCCATAAAAAAATACAGCTAAATTAGCTGTATGTCATGGGGCACTATGCCAAAAGTCATCTATCAGAAGGTAGTAATATGATGCCTGACGGCAAAAATCGCTGCCTGCGTCCGATCTCTTAGTTCAAGCTTACTTATTAAATTGGACACATGGTTTTTGACAGTGCCTTCGGAAATAAATAGTTCTGTAGCAATTTCTTTATTGTTTAAGCCTAGGCCTAGTTTATTTAACACTTCCAGCTCGCGTTCCGTCAATTCATTTATGACCGAAGGAACAGCTTCGACAACATGACCTGACGTTTGATTCTTTCTCACCTCTTTTACAATCTCAGCAGTCAATTCTTTGGGCAAGACCATGCCTCCTGATTGGACAGTCATTATGGCCTGTACGATTGCATCTGTGGGCATGTCTTTTAGCAGGTAGCCGCTAGCCCCTTCTTCCAAGGCTTCGAAAATGATGTCGCTGTCATTGAATGTAGTGAGCATCAATACTTTTGTTTCGGGCAATGAGGCAGTGATCAGCTTTGTGCCTTCCACCCCGGTGGCGACAGGCATGCGAATATCCATTAGCACAATATCCGGACGAAGCTGCTTCGCTTTTTCAAATGCCTCTTTACCATTGGACGCGACACCCACCACGTCGATTTCGGGCTTCAAATTCAAAATCGTAGCAAGACCATCCCTCATTAATTCCTGATCGTCGACTATTAACACCTTGATCACTATGCTCCCCCCATCTCCCAATGCATTTCCCTCAATGGAAAACTTGCTTTTACAATAAAACCTTCTCGCGGATTGCTTTCAAAAACAATTTGGCCGCCATGATGGTGAACCCTTTCCCGCATATTCTTCATTCCAAAACCGGGATTTACTTCCGGTGATCCTGTTCCATTGTCTTTAATGGATGTCTCAATCGCCGAATCTGCTATTTCAATGGATACATGGCATTCTGTTGCCTGGCCATGACGGACAGCGTTTGTTATGGATTCCTGTATCATCCTGGTCAAATCCAACTGAATCGAAGGGGGTATTTGCAAGACATCTCCCTTAACATAGATATTGGACTTCAATCCCGTCATTTCCTGGTAGTCTTCTAAAATCTTTTTCACAACAACAATAAATGACCGGTTTTGATTGTCTTCCTTTAACGTCCGGACAGAAAGCCGCAGCTCCTGAAGAGCATTTCTTGCCAGCTCCTCACAAAGGAGGATCGTTTCCCTGCTCTTTTCGGGCTGAATATTCATGAGTTCTTTGGCGACCTGGAGCTGAACGAGCAGTGCCGTCATTTTATGGCCGACAGTATCATGGATTTCGCCTGAAATCCGATTCCGTTCTTGGACCAGTGTCAGCTTTTCCACTTGCATGGAATAATCATGCAGTTGTTCGTGTGCTATGGTTAAAGCTTGATGCGTCTCTTGCAGCTCATCATATTGATCCTTGATTTTTTCCTGTGCGTGCAAAAGTTTATGTATTAGACGGCCAACAATGGCTTCAAACACAATAAAAGTGAAGTTGATAATGTTTGACGGTATATCAAATATCCCAGTCTCTTGATAAATATAGAGAATACAAGCCGCCCACATAATAAAAAATGCAAGGGAAAATCCCCAAATGATCTTTTTATTATCAGCAATTAAAAAGAGAGTTACCGCATTCACACCAAACAAAATCAAATAAAGCGTCGATTCTGGAAAGAGGAAAACAAAACCGAGAATAAGAATTGAATCAAGCCCAATAGCTAAAGAAAAGTAGTTTTTCGCAAATGGCGTATGGATCAAAAAATGATTGATACAGAACCCAAGAGCAGCGATAATCACATATGTAGTCTGAAGTGTTGTATGATCCTCAACGGAAAGATAGTAAAAATAACTGAGCAGCAGCATCATAACCAAACGAATACTACTCAAAAGCGATAATTTCATCAGATCACCCCTTGGGGATGGGATATAGTCGAACCTATCAGTCTTCCTATCATTTCTGCTTATTATAATCATATTTTCTCATTTTGATAATATGTAGAGCAAATGATTGCCGCCCAAAAACAGCCGGGCCTGCAGTTTCACCTCAATTGCAGGGCTGCAACCATAAATACACAAACATTGAACTATACTATTTATTCGAAATCAAATGCAGCGGTTTCCGAAATACTCGGTTATTTTGCCCACTCTTTTAAAAAATGCCACACAATTAGCCTGTACTTTAATAATTCTGCTTGTTAAAATTTATATACAATTCAAAACAAGGGAGAGTTGAGATGAGATGAGCATAGTACAAGAAAAAGGTTATTTTGGCCAGTTTGGCGGAAGTTTTGTTCCTCCTAATTTACAGAGCGTATTGGAAAATTTGGAGAAGCAGTTCGAAAAGTATAAAAATGATGAAGAGTTTAATAGGGAGTTTGCCTACTATTTGAAAGAGTATGTAGGAAGAGAAAACCCGCTTACCTTAGCCGAAAGACTAACGGATGAACTTGGCGGGGCAAAAATCTATTTGAAACGGGAAGATTTGAATCATACCGGTGCCCATAAAATCAATAATGCCATCGGCCAGATTTTGCTCGCCAAGCGAATGGGCGTAAAGCGGATCATTGCTGAAACCGGTGCGGGACAGCACGGTGTGGCCACGGCCACAGCATGTGCGATGTTCGGAATGGAGTGCGTCATTTACATGGGGGCCGAGGATACAAGAAGACAGGCACTCAATGTGTTCAGAATGGAACTTTTGGGCGCCAAGGTTGTTGCGGTCGATAAAGGGCAAGGCCGCTTAAAAGATGCTGTTGACGAAGCGTTAAACGATTTGATCCAAAACCATGACCATACATTCTACTTATTGGGATCTGCTGTCGGCCCGCATCCTTACCCGACAATGGTGAAACATTTTCAAGCCATCATCAGTGAAGAATCCAAAAAGCAAATACTTGAAAAAGAAGGAAAACTGCCTACGGCCGTCGTAGCCTGTACAGGAGGCGGAAGCAACGCAATCGGAGCGTTCGCCCATTATATTGATGACAAAGATGTGCGCCTGATTGGCGTCGAGCCTGATCAAGCTCCTTCATTAACACAAGGAGTCCCTGCCACATTGCACGGATTCAAATGCTTGGCATTGATCGACGAGGAAGGAAATCCAAAGCCAACCTATTCCATTGCCGCCGGGCTGGACTACCCGGG
Source organism: Siminovitchia acidinfaciens (assembly GCF_003605385.1). Taxonomy (GTDB): domain Bacteria; phylum Bacillota; class Bacilli; order Bacillales; family Bacillaceae_C; genus Siminovitchia; species Siminovitchia acidinfaciens. The sequence continues at coordinate 89,430 of NZ_QYTV02000010.1, forward strand.
AATTGGTCCGGAGCACAGCCACCTGAAGGTGTCCGGGCGCGCCGAATATCACGCTGTCACCAACGAAGAAGTGCTTGATGCATTTAAATTATTATCAAAAGTAGAAGGCATTATCCCCGCGCTGGAAAGTGCCCACGCGATTGCCTACACACTAAAACTTGCTCCGACACTGAGCAAAGACGATGTCATCATCGTAAACCTATCCGGACGCGGTGATAAAGACGTCCAGCAAGTGTTTGAAATGGAGAATAAATAATCCGGGGTTGGTTCAAGGAGCAACAATTGCATAGCTGTACTACGCGCAGGATGTTGCTCATCCGGTCGCTTTAGAGCGGCTATACCTCCATCTGGCTTGTAGACATTCAAAGCAGGTGACAGAAAACCATTCGTTTTTCCTTCACCTGCTTTATTTTTGGCATTGACGAATATTCATAAGTGCTAGAGGTTAATATGAGAACCTTTTTCTTGTCACAAAGATAATTAATAGTGCAGGCACAGTAAACGCGCACATCCCCAAAAACGATAACCCCGGAGAAATATCATACAAAAACCCTCCTGCCACAGTCAGTACCGCTGTGCTCCAGCTTAATGCCAGAGCAGAATAGATCCCCTGTGCATTTGGAATTTGCTGCTTCGGCAGATGATCCGTGACATAGCGGATAAATGCAAAATGCGCCACGCCAAAAGAGACGGCATGCAAGCTTTGAGATAAAATAAAGACCCATACATTCGGGATGACGAATGCAAGCAGCCAACGCAAAGTGGAACCTGCAGCAGCTATTAACAGCAGTGAAGAAGTCCGCAAGTTTTTACACCAATGATCTGCCTTTGCAAAATAGAATATTTCAAAAATGACCGCTACATTAAGGATAATTCCAATATAATAAGTGCTTACATTTAAATCCTGCAAATAAATATATCCGTAATTATAGTAAGAGGCATGCGCCCCTTGAAGTAATACGACGACCAGCAGCACAATAGGGAAGCTTTTCACCTTCCATAACCCCCGTGCAGATCGTGTCTCCTTAGGATTTTTCATCTCAGGATTTTCCATCAGCACAGCCGGTGTCGGCAGACTGCTCATAATAAGCACAAATGAAAGACCGACCACCATGCTCCATAAAATTGCTTGTTCTCCCCATAGCCCAGTGATCAGGCTGATGATAAACACGGAAACAACAAAGCCTACCGATCCATACAATCGACTTTTTCCATAATGAACATTGCCCTGCTGCACCAACACACCCGCTGCACTTTCAATCGCGGGCAGCAAGGCAGGATAAACGGCATTAAACACGATGGTCACAAACAGAAGTATGCTGAATGAAGAGGAAGGAATATAAAGGACGGTCGCCGCAAGTGACATCAACGTCAAAAAAAGGATCACACGGTGGCTGCTCCAATATTTATACAAAATGGGGAAGCCAAACAACGTAGACGCTCCTCGAGCAACTAAACCGAAACCCATGATCAGGCTTGCCTCTGTCACATCCATTCCCTTTGCCTGTACAAGCCACCCTGTCCAGTATGGTAAAAATACACCCCATGTAATAAAAAACACAAAATAATTCTGGGAAAGCCAACGCTGCTCATTCAAAGTTCTATACCTCCGTATTAATTGAATGATAGCATGCAAACATTTGAATATACAGATTAAATCTGCAGTAGTTATAACAGAAGCGTTCAATCCCAAGCAGGATTCGTGCAATTAGCTATGGTATTCGTGCAATACGGGGTCAAACTCGTGCAATTAGCCATCCAGTTCGTGCAATTGATCACCTGGTTTGTGCAATTCTCGCCATGACCCGTTTGTGCAAACCCGGAAATTCAAGTAAAGATTATACTTTCAACTTATCCCACTCCTCCGCAACAAGCTGAAAGTCTTGAAGTAGTAGAGGGTATAAATTGGGTCTGCGTCTAGCAGCAAGCGGATGGTAAGCCACGGTTGTCCAGAAGCCATTCACCTCGTACCAATTGCCTCTCAATTCTTTTACATCGAGCTCCGGATTCCGAAAAAAGGATTGCACAGCGACATTCCCCAGACAGGCAAGAAGTTTGGGCTTATGGTGTTGCAGCTGTTCTTCTAAATGATGCATGCAGATGGCTCGCGTCTTCTCTTTGTCATATGCGCGGATAGGCCTTCTTTTTAAAATATAGGTTACATATATCTCATCTTTATCCAAACCAGCTTCATGGGCCGCTCTCTGCAATGTCTGCCGCGTTCCGCAGACCATCGGGTTCCCTTCGCGATCTTCGCGTGCGCCGGGATTATCCAGAATAATCATGATAGGCGCTTTCGGATTCCCTTCTCCCCATATCATCCGCGACCCTTGTTCGAATAAACCGCAATCCCTGCAATTCTTCTGGGATGCCGGGGTAGAGTCTTCCGGCCAGATTTCCGGGCAAAAAGTGTCCATATCATCACGCTCCTTGCTGCATAGGATACCCGGTTACATCAATTACCACACTCCAAAAAAGGCGCAAGCGCCTTGCTCACTAACTAAAAAAGGCCTTCATCATCTGAAGGCCTTTGCTGGCAAGCAGCAAACATTTTTTAATTACAAAGTTCCTACCATTCCACCATCAATATTCACGGATGTACCTGTGACATAGGAAGCCGCATCTGAAACAAGGAAAGTGATGACCTTAGCTGCTTCGTCAGTATTTCCGATACGTCCCAGCGGAATTTGACGTTCTCTCTTTGAAAATTCTTCCCATGACATCTCCGGGTTCTGGTTCTTCCACATTTTTTCGACCTGCTCGCTTCGAATCAAGCCAATACATACTGTATTTACTCGAATGTTGTCTGGACCAAGGTCCTTGCTCATTGCTTTTGTTAGGGCCATGCCCGCCGCTCTGCTTACCGTGGTAGGCAATGAGGAAGCAGGCGGTGTCTTTCCAAGCACAGCAGTCACATTGACGATTGCCCCTCCGCCAGCCTCTCTCATATGCGGTATAGCGGATCGGGAACAATGAATTGCACCAAAAAGCTTCAAATCAAGGTCTTGCTGCCATAGATCGGCATCCACTTTTTCAAACGGATGTGCCTGAGACGTCCCCGCATTATTGACTAAAATGTCCAAGCGTCCATATTTTTTAACCGTGGAAGCCACTGCCTTTTGGCAATCTTCTTCCTTAGTAACATCCGCTGCTATGTAAAACACTTCTTTCCCAGTCTGCTCCAATATATGAGCCGCGGCCTCTTTTAATCGATCCTCATTTCGTGCACAAATGGTTACCTTAGCCCCTTCTCTCACTAAAAAAAGAGCTGTTTCCAAGCCAATCCCTCTGCTCGAACCTGTGATAAGTGCAACCTTACCTGCTAATCCTAGTTCCATATGAATCCCCTTTTCATTATATTTTTAAGCCTTGCCATAACTTTTTCTTAATAGTGTACCGGCTTTTTTGCCGGCAAACTTTGTAAAAATAATAAAACAACTCTGCAGACTATTCCACTATTTCTATAATATCATTATTACGCATACACCTGACACAGCATTAGCCATCATTCCCACAATAAAAAAGCCCTGCAGGTCTATTTCCACCTGCAGGGCTTATTCTATTAATTCTCTTCTATTTCTCTACGATTTTTCTTGAAGAGCTTGGATAATACTTCATAGACAATCGGTACCACAATCAAAGTAAGTAGCGTTGAACTTGCCAACCCGCCGATAACGGTAATTCCAAGGCCTCTTGAAATCAGGCCTCCACCGCCATTGCCAAGTGCCAATGGGATAAGCGCACCAATTGTAGCGATTGCGGTCATCAGGATTGGACGGAGACGTGTTGCCCCAGCCTCCAAAACCGCCTGGCGCATCGTCAATCCTGCTCTTTCCATACGGACGATCCGGTCGACCAGAACGATGGCGTTCGTCACAACGATACCGATCAGCATCAATAATCCCATCATGACGGAGACTGATATGGTTTCTCCGGCAAGATACAAGCCGGCAAAAGCTCCGATAACGGTAAACGGAAGTGAGAACAAAATCGAAAACGGCGCTACACCTTCATGGAAGGTGACTACAAGGATAAAATACACGATGGCAACGGCAGCGGCCATGGCCACACCCAGCTGTGTAAATGTTTCCTCCATATCCGCCTGCACTCCGGAAGTCTCGACTGTTACACCTTTCGGAAATTTCAACTGATCTACTTTTTTACCAATCTGGGAAGTTACTTTTGAAATATCGTCTCCTTTAACTGTCCCCGAAACTGTTGCATAGAATTCACCCTTGCTGCGGTCAAGCGTATTGTACGTAGACCCTTTCTTCACTTCGACAAGATCCGAAAGCGGTACTGTATTGCCAAGCGCTGTCGGGATTTTCCTATCCAACATTTCATCGGCGGATTCCGGCTGGGAGGTTTGTTCCTGCTGGACGATGACATCTAAAGAGTTTCCGTCCTTTTCCACCGTCGTTAACACGTCTTTAGTTTTTTGCGGATTCAGCATCATTACAAGCTGACCCGTTGTTAATCCATATTTAAGCAACTCAGCCTGTTCAACGCGGAATGTATATTCCACAAAAGCTTCCTCGGCACTGGAGGTAACATCTTTCAGCCCAGTGTTTTTCTCCATAATCTTTTCTACTTGTTTAACCGATTCATTCAGCTTATCTAAACTTTCGCTGTAGAGTGTATAACTCACTTCATTGGTTGAGCCAGACATTGAGGAGAAGTCCTGGCTTTTCCAAGAACCCGATTGATCCAGCGTAGTTATATATTTTTCCACTTTCTCTTTCACTTCCGGGAAATTTTCCATGTCGGGGTCAAAAATCAGGTACATTAAGGCACCGCCTGCCCCTCCGCCCATCATGACAGCTGACGGGTCCCCGGTTTCCGTGACGGATACTTGAACGATATCTATATCATCGCGTTTCAACATCTTATCTTCGACGACTCGAACATTTTCTAGGGTGTCCTCACGAAGTTCACCTGCTTTTGGCGTGTACGTCAAGTACATCACTTTCTCTTCGTCACTTCCCATAAAACTGAAACCAATGAGCGGCGTTAATGCCAAACTGCCCGCCAATAAGGCAATGGCCAGGATTGATGCAATGATTTTGTGGTTAAGCACCTTGTTAAGGAAACCTTTATACCCATTTGCCAGCTTACCTGGTCCTTTATGGCTCTTGTCGGTTTTTTCACCGTATAATTTCTTTTTAAACAAGAAATGTGAAAGTGCCGGCACAATCGTAATCGCCACAAGTAACGAAGCACCGAGCGCAAATGCCATCGTCAAAGCGAATGGCATGAACAATTCACCGACCATACCGCCGACAAAAATCATCGGGGCAAATACAGCAACCGTAACTAATGTTGATGACATAATCGGCTTGAACATTTCAATCGTCGCTTCACGTATAAGAGCGCGACCTGTCAATTTTTCCTCTTTTAAATGCAAACGCCGGTAAATATTTTCAACAACGACAATCGAATCATCGATGACCCGGCCGATCGCGACTGTAACCGCCCCAAGCGTCATAATATTCAGCGTGATGTCCATCCAGTGGAGGAGTAGCAGCGCCATGAATATGGATACTGGAATTGAGATGATAGAAATGAGCGTTGATTTAATATCTCTCAGGAAAAGAAGGATGATCAATATAGCAATCAATCCGCCAAATAACGCTTTTTCAATCATTGTAGCCACGGAGTCCTCGATCGGTTTTCCTTGGTCGAGCGTCACATCAATCGTAAGACCATCGTATTTCTTCTTCTCTTCTTTTATCAGCTTCTTCACCTTATCGACAACGTCAACGGTGTTTGCCTGCTGATCTTTGACAATTTGAATCGCAATGGCATCTTTTCCGTTTGTACGGGAAATCGATTCAACCTTGCCGACTGTCTTGATTTTCGCGATATCGCCAAGTTTCACAAATGGCGTTGGATTCGCGGCTGACGGCGTGACAGGGATTAGCATATTTTTTAGTTCTTTAACCGTCATGAATTTGCCGTCAATCGATACGGCCTGCTCGCCTTCTTTAAACTCGTAAAGCCCTAATGAAACGGCCATGTTGCTTGCTTGGATCATTTCTTTGACTTGATCTTCAGTCAGGTCCAATTGTTTCATCTTGTCTTTATTATAAGTCAGGTCCACTTCTTCAATATGCTGACCGGTAATGGTGGCAGAACCCACGCCATCCAACTTTTCGATTTTCGGAAGCAGGCTTTCCTCTACTGTTGAAGTCAATTCAACAATGTCTTCTTTTGAACTGCTGACACTGAGGGCAACCACCGGCATCATGTTCATGCTGATTGCGGATGTTGTCGGCTCCTCCGCCCCTTCCGGCAATTTTACGTTTTCCAACGCAGATTTCAATTCCCGTTTGGCCTCATCCATATCGATTCCGTATTCGTACTCCACCTGGATGCTCGCCATATTGGCATAGGAATTGGAATAAACAGCTTTTACATGGTCTAGGCCTTCCGAAGCTTTCTCTATCGGCCTTGAGACATCTTCCATGACCTGTTCAGGAGTCGCTCCGGGATACACACTCGTCACCATTAAGAAAGGAATGGAAATATCAGGGATCGTCTCCGTTTTCATTCGTGTCCCTGAATAAATACCAGATACCGTAACAATAATTGTAAGTAACCATACTGCAAGTTTATTTTTCAAAACAAAATTGACTAACCCGTTCACTATTACACCTGCCCTAAATTGACTTGTTCATTACAGTTATTTATAATAATGACCGACTGGTCATTTGTCAATGAATAGTTGGGAGCGATCGGATAATATGGCAAAAAAACAACTGATTATGGAGAAGGCGCTGGAGCTTTTTGCGAAGCAAGGATTCGAGGCTACTTCCATTCAGCAAATTACAGAGCAATGTGGTATTTCTAAAGGAGCTTTTTACCTTTCTTTTAAGTCAAAAGATGAGTTGATATTGGCGATAATTGATCATTTCACGATGCAGGTTTTATCGGATATTGACTATCTGGTCAAAAATACAGAAAACAAGACCCTTTTATATGATTTTTATCAAACAATGTTTGATTCTTTTCAACAGCAAACGGACTTTGCCAAATTATTTCTCAAAGAACAGATGCATACGCTCAACGAGAAATTTGTAAATAAAATGTATTCCTACCATAAATCACTTGAGCAAATGATTTTGACTATGGTTGAACGGCTTTATGGCGAAGAGATCGAAACGACAAAATATGATTTGATTTATTGCATAAAAGGTTTTTTGAATACTTATTCACAGATTCTTTTATTTAGTGAAGCACCGGTGGATTTGAAAATGCTGTCCCAGTCACTCGTAGAGAAAACGAATATACTGGCCAAGCATACGACCATACCTTTTATTTCAAAAGAGATGACCCAGATGTTTTTCGTCAATGAAAAAACATCGAAGGAAGAGATCCTTGAAATAATTGAGGAGAAAACCGAGGAAATGGCTGAATCGATTGAAAGGGAATCGCTGGTTCTGTTGAAGGAGCATCTGCTGGAGCAAACTTTCAGCCCTGCAATAGTGAAGGGATTGTTGGAAAACTTACGCAACCATCCTCACTGTAAATGGATCTCTTATTTGCTTCGAAGGTATTGGGAGCTTTGACTGTTTCCGCAGAGATCTCGGACTGCCAGATAGCAACCCTTGGCTGGCTTCTTAAGCTCCTCAACGCTAATAAGTGCCTTCCACACGTTTCAAGTGATGGCAGGCACTATTAGTTAATTTTAAACCAATAACTTATATAATACTTTGCTAATAATTTCACCACCCGTCTTGGGGGCAGTTTTTCCAGGCAGCCCAAGCGCATGTATCGCTTTTAGGCCTTTTTCCTCGGCAAACTTGAAATCTGTCCCTCCTGGCTTGGAGGCAATATCGATAATCAGGCTGGAAGCAGACATTTTTGATAAGACCGCTGCATCCAATATCATATGCGGCACTGTATTAATACATATATTGATTTCGGACATATGATCAGCAACGTTAGCCATATGAACAGGGCGCAGTCTCATTTCCATTATGCGTGCAAGGTCGCCATCCTTTCTGGCAGCCACACTCACATTGGCACCTACCGCAGAGAACAGCCTTGCCAAAGTTTCGCCAACCCTGCCAAATCCAAGTACCATCACATTGGCATTATGGATTGTGTAATCCGTTTCCTCAATGGCAATTTTCAGCGCTGCTTCAGCTGTAGGGATTGAGTTCAAAACAGCGACATCATCGCGGGCGGTTAACCGGATGAGATTCCTATCAACCTCCCTCGTAATACGATCCAAATAGTCATTTGAAATGCCCGTATACACAGCACAATGATCCGGTGTCCGCTTTAGCATCTCTATAGATAAATGTATGTTCTCATCCGAATAATCAGCATCAATCTCACCGTCCGCACTTGTTCCATGCAACGGGATCAGAATGGCATCGATCTGCTCAAAATCCACCTGATCCGGCTTTTGATTGCTTATATTGGGATGAGAGAAGGTTAGTTGGTCAAATCCGGCCAAAAAAATGCGGATTCCTTTTGAAGCCAGTTGATTGATGATTTCAAGGTATCGCGGATCGCCTCCCATGATCAAAAGATTCACGTTTTTTTCCATTGAATCTACCGCCTTTCAATCTGAAAAATAATCTTATTCCAAGTGATAATCTCTTATTTTATTATAAAGCGTTGAAATGGATATTCCTAAGGAATGGGCTGCCTTTTTCTTACTTTCCAACGAATGGCCGTAATGGTTTAAGGTTTTTCGGATATATTCTTTCTCAACCTCTTTCAGAGGTAAAAGTGAATTATCTGATGGATATGTGATAGAATCCACTTCATCCTGAGAAGATGTAACGCCTATTAACGATTGAATATGTTTCAATACAAGAGAATCCGAGATAACAGACGCACTGCTCTCGTTCATTAACCTTTCCAAAACATTTTCAAGCTCGCGAATGTTTCCGGGCCATTCGTATTCACATAACATAGACATTCCTTTGTTTGTCAACTGCATGGGATTTAATCCAATCCTTTCAGCAATCTTATCCATTAAATCCTGGACCAATAATTGGATATCTTTCTTTCTTTTTCTCAATGGCGGCACTTCAAGCCGGATGACATTCAATCGATAATATAAATCCTCACGAAACTTGCCTTCTGATATCAACTTTTCCAAGTCGGCATTGGTGGCAGCAATGATTCGAAAATCCACATGCACCTTTTTTAGACCGCCAACTCTTTCAAACTCTCTATATTGTAAAACTCGCAACAACTTTACTTGTAACGCGAGACTCATCTCGCCAATTTCATCTAAAAACAAGGTCCCTCCATTGGCCAACTCAAATTTGCCGACCTTTTGCTTGATCGCGTTCGTAAATGCACCTTTTTCGTACCCGAATAACTCACTTTCAAGCAGCTCTTCCGGAATCGCTGCACAGTTCACGGTCACGAAAGGCTTATCATGGTTCTTGCTTTCCGTATGAATCGCATGGGCAAATAATTCTTTCCCCGTTCCGCTTTCGCCGGTTATTAAAACAGTGGAACGGGTGCGCGACGCTCTCTTCGCCAAACTCACAGGCTCTTTGATCTCTTCACTTTCCCCAATAATATGATCAATTGAAAATTTGGATTCATATCCATCACTTGATTGCTGATTGATTACTTTCTGCTCTTGCTCATGTTCCATCAGTTTTTCTGTCAGGTATTTTATTTCAGTCACGTCTTGAAAGGTGGCAACCGCACCGATGAATTTGCCGTCAACAAAAATGGGGGCAGCATTAGCAACCGTTTCTACGTTTGACCCTACACTGGAAGACTTATATCCAAAAACTGGCGTCCTGGTTTTATACGCTTTATTCAATGAACCATTTGGCGATACGTCTTCAATATGCTTGCCAAGCCTTTCTTCCGAAGACACGTTTGTAATTCTCGAAAAAGAGGGGTTAATAAATCGAATAATCCCTTTAGAATCAACATACTGCACTCCCTCGTGCGAATGCATCAAGATTGTTTGATAAAACTTTTGCTTCCCGGTAAGTATTTGAATTTCTCTTTTTTGCATGGCCACTCTATCAAGAACCCATAATGTTTTCGCACTTAATATCAATTTATTGTTTTTCCTCCAATTTTCAATCTCTTTATGGAATGTTTCTTCGTTTCCAACTATTAAAATGATATCAATTTCTTGTTCATCCAATGGGTCTGCTGAATTAAAAATGGGAATATCTTGATACGGTTGATTAGAAGAGGAATCTAACACGCCAACTAGCGAAACGATCCCAGCATTCTTCCACTCTACCATTTTATCCAGCATATCTTTTTGATAGCCAACGACCAATAGTGACATAGGGCTCCCTACAGCCATCCTATTTCCCCCAGTGTAAAATATAAATTATATAATTTATATTAACACACTGGAACAAAACTCTTTAACTTAGATGTTAAATGTAGACCTTTTCCCTAAAGGGACATCAAGCCTTATAAGATCTTCATATGTTTCCCGCTTGACGACGAGGACACTTTTTCCATTTTCAACGAAAACAATTGGAGGTCTTGGAATACGGTTATAATTATTCGCCATGGCATAACCGTAGGCGCCCGTACAGAAAACGGCCAAAATATCATCTTTATCAGGCGCCGGAACTGGCAGATCCCAAATGAGCATATCACCGGACTCACAACATTTCCCTGCGATTGAGACGACTTCGTCCTGTTTATCAAACGGCCTGTTGGCAAGCACCGCTTCATATTTTGCGTCGTATAAAGCCGGCCTAATATTGTCGCTCATCCCGCCGTCAACCGCCACATATTTCCTTACATTCTGCACTTCCTTTCGGGAGCCCACAGTGTACAGGGTTGTGCCTGCATCCCCGACAATCGACCTTCCAGGTTCGATCCAGATTTCAGGCATTGGGAACGATAGCAGTTCTGTTTCCTTCCTCACTTCGATGATCATCTCTTCGACATACTGTTCCGGAGACAGCGGCTTATCCTCTTCCGTATAGCGGATTCCGAATCCACCTCCGAGATTCAGAACCTCAGGAATAAAGCCATATTCGTCTTTCCATTCATTTAATTTTTCCAAAACCTTCTTGGCCGCCATCACAAACCCGGCCGTTTCAAAAATTTGCGATCCGATATGGCAATGGATTCCAAGCAGATTCAAATATCCGCTATCTAGGGAGATGGCGAGCGCTGTTTCTGCCTGGCCATTCTTTAGGTCAAAGCCGAACTTCGAATCCTCCTGCCCGGTGAGGATATAATCATGTGTATGGGCTTCAATACCGGGTGTTACCCGCAGCAGTATATTCACGTTTTGCTTCCTCTGCCGGCATAAATGATGAAGCATGTGGAGTTCGTGGAAGTTATCAACGACGATGCAGCCAATTTTGTAATCCAACGCCATTTCCAATTCCTCTTCACTTTTGTTGTTTCCGTGAAAATGAATTTTTTCTACAGGAAACTTCGCAGCCATAGCTGTATATAGTTCTCCTCCCGAGACGACATCCAACGAAAGACCCTCTTCTTGAGCAAGCTGGTACATTGCGATAGATGAGAAGGCTTTGCTGGCGTATGCGACCTGTGATTTCACCTCATATTTTTCAAACATCTCTTTAAAAGCACGCGCACGAGCCCTGATCAGCTCTACGTCATAGATATATAACGGAGTACCATATTCTTTTACAAGTTCCACTGTGTCGCATCCGCCAATTTCAAGATGGCCGTCATCATTGATCGATGCGGTTCCATGTAAGTACATCCATTTCCCTCCAAACAGTAAAATTAATTTTCTTTTTATTTCCTAATAATATCACCTAACAACACAGGTCGGACTGGGGTCTGCGCCCTCTGAAGCGGCGGTTTTGTTTCATGATCTATATTTGATTCCAGAATATCACGGACAATCGGCTGGCAAACTCTTCCTTGACAATAGCCCATACCGATTCTGACCCTTTTTTTAATTCCAGGGACACTATTGGCTCCTCCAGCTATTGCATCCAAAACTTCCGATAAACAGACGCTTTCACACCGGCAAATAATTAAATCATTCATATAATGCCTTCTTTCTTCCATACCTCTTCCATCTTAGAACGCCCTTCCTCGATTTTAGGAAGAAAACGAAGCGGCGACATTTCCCTTGCTTTCTTTACTTCCACCATTGCTTCATTCACTGTCAATGAACTTTGCCTACCCATAGATTTGAGAATCGTGACTGCAGCTAGCTTCCCCTGTGCCATTGCAACTTTTGCCCCTTCAATGCCGGTAATATTTCCTGCTACATATAATCCTCTTACTGGAGTAGACATATCCGAACCATGTAACGGGACCGCACCTCCCAATTCAGGGATTTCGACGAGTGGACAGCCCGCTGTTTGCGCCAGGTCAACCATTGGATAAAGGCCGGCGGATAAACAGACTGCATCCATTTCGACCCGTTCAACCTTCCCTGTCGGGTGTCCATCAACAGATATGGATTGCAGCATTACGGCTTCTACTTGTTTATCTCCTTCAATCCTTACAATCGATTTGCGGAAATGAATAGGAACACCATTCACCTTTAAAAAATTGAACCTCAACGCCTGGGCTGTTAAATTCGGGAACTTGCTCAAAGCGATCTTCCCAGCGGCACGCATGAAAAGATTGGGAGCAAGGTCAACAACATCCTTAAGCCGCTTGAGCGCCCGCTTGGGTGAATCATTTTGGCCCAAAGCGGGTGAAAGCGGCGGCAGCACCATACCAGCTACATCGATTCCTGCATTTTTCATTTCCATCATGACAGACAGTGATAATGGATCGACCCCTACAATCATCACTTTTTTTCCGACAGCCACATGATGCAGATTTGTAAACGTCTGGGCCGCTCCAATGCTCACCGCTCCCGGTAATGTCCAGCCGGGAATAGGCAAAGCTTTTTCTATAGAGCCAGTGGCCAATAACAGTACTTTTGAAAAAACCGCTTTTACATTGGCACCGGTTAAATCTATCTTCCACTCTCGACTAACGGACCAAGCGGTCACTTCAGTAAAAATATGGACACCAAGATTACGAGCTTTTTCTGCCAGCTGTTCTGCAATTTCCTTTCCATTCCAAATCCTTTCATCCGGCGGCGCTTTAGGATCCTCATAATGCTGCCCAAGCAGTCTGCCACCTGGCCGATAGTATTCATCAATAACGGCTACGGATAAACCATGGTGGATTAATTCTATTGCGGCGGTAAGGCCTGAGGGACCGGCTCCGATTATAACAACATCAACTTTCATTTTCCGATTGCTCCCTTACTTGAGAAGAACTTGGCGAAAGCACCCTGGCCCCTTCCCTGTTTGGGGTAAGGCACGTGCGGACATTGGGAACTCCATCTACTTCTGCGCGGCATTCATAGCAATGGCCAATTCCACAAAATATCCCTCTGCCTTCCCCGGTGATGGTACAATTCCGGATAGTTTTAATACCGTTGGCAAGCAAGGAGGCAGCTATGGGTTCGCCATCATAGCCAATCAGTTTCTCATTGTTAAAATAGAACTCGATCTTTTGTTTTTCTTCCAAGGTGTTTAATCGGAAGGAACCATGCATTTTTCATCCACTCCCTTAGCACCAGAGTTGTTTTTGTTGAAGCGGCTCAATAAGAATGGACTTATATCAACATTTGACTCTTCTCCACATACAACTTGCGCCATTATTTTTCCTGAAATCGGAGCAAGTGCTATTCCGTCGCCTTCGTGGCCAGCGGCTATATACAAACCATCGATCCCATCAACCGGTCCGAGAATAGGCATATTATCAGGTGTAAAGGGGCGAAGGCCGGCAAATGTCCTGATAATCCTCACATTGGCCAACTGTGGAAAAGCACGTACAGCTGCCTCTCCTATTTTCCGCGTGATCTCTGGATTTGTTTCCGTATTATATCCGGCAAACTGGCGGGAACCGCCAATCAACAATGTTCCACTGCGGGTTTGTCCTAAAGCCAACCCTATCCCAAAAGGGTCATCCTTTTGATTCCCTTTTAGCTTGTTTGCAATATAAGAAGCACTCAAGAAACCATAATTAACAAAAGCATCAATCCTTTCAGAGACAAGGATCTGACCACGACGGGGAATGATCGGGACGTCAATCCCTATTTCTTTTAACAGTAATGGAGTCCACACACCCAGCGCCACTACCACAGCATCGGCATATAGCCTTTCACCGGACACATCAACTCCAATGACGCGGTCATTTTCAGTAATCAGGCCTGTCACCGGGGACTGCAATCTGATTTCGGCACCCAATCGTTGAGCTGCCCTGGCCATGGCAAAACAAACATATAACGGGTTTACTTCCGCATCATGTTCCCAAAAGGTTGAACCCAGAATATTTTTTGACAAACCCGGTTGTCGCTGGCGAGCTTCATCCCCCGATATAAGACGGACATCAATTCCAGCTTTCCGTTGCCGTTCGACCATATCCTCCATTGCCTTCATTTCTTGCATTGTTTCAATAATGATCATTCCACCACATTTTCTATATTCAAGATCCGCTTCAAGCTCCGCTTCCAGATCTTTATACAGATTGGCACTTTTAATGGAGAGGTTTAGCGTAGGCCCCGGCTTTTTCGACTGGAGCATAATGGCCCGGTCACAAGCCCCTGAAGTTCCCGCTGCAATATCTTTCGAATCAACAAGGGTAACGTCCACTCCTGATTTTGCTAGATAATAGGCGGTTGAAACTCCAATCAACCCACCGCCTGCGACAATTACCTTATAACTCACTTGCTGCCGCCTCCAAAGAACGAATTGTTTTTAATACCTAATATTATTCAATGCAAAAATTATGCCAAGGGATTACACTATTGAAAAAGAGGTTAAGCAATCTCTTTTTATAAAAAATATAATATTTATGGATTTTTTTACATTTTTTATAAACAATAAATAACCTTCTATTCTCTCATAAACAAGAGTACAGAAGGCTTCATCAACTGAACAAAAATAAATGGATACAGTATATAACAATGGAATGGACCAACAAAAGGAATATTGCATAAAGCAAATTCCACCTGATGGTAATTTTAAATACATTCTCCTTTATAAGGGATGAAACAGCCGTAGTTACCGGTGATATCGGGGAAATAGTCGTCGCAACACCCCATGCACTTAGCAGCATCATGGCCATGACCAAGCCGTGCACCGCTAATTGATCATATGAAACCGTTGCCACAATCGCACTGATCGTCACAATTTGATGGACACCGATAAAAGAAAAAAAGGCAATAATGGTAATCGTCATAATAATCAATAGAAAAACTGACTTGTTTGCCAAGCCAACCCACACACTGTGAATATAATTGGATATTGGTGTTTTTGACAACACCACTCCAAAAAAACCTGCGGTCAATAGCAGATTCACTTCATTCGCCTTACCCGGGAGTATTTTTTTACGATATTCATTGATTTCCTTAAAGAAATGCTTCAGAAAACATAAATAGGCAGTCCAAAGAAAAGCAAAGACAAGAACGATTATTGAAATAAGCACACTTGCATTCAGTTGAACGAACGGTTCAAATAAAAAAATAAACCCCGTTAATAACAGAAGGACGGCAAAAAGCTCATACAACATCTTAATATTGATATATTGGCCACTTTCAAAGTCCTTTACTTTAATGTGTCGCATCTCAACATATCTAAAAAGATAATACGCTACGGATATTTGAAAGAAACTTAATATGATTCCATATGGCAAATATTGGTAAATCGGTATGTTAAGTGAATAGACGACTAAAATAACTGAGGCAAAATATGGTGACCATGTATGAACTGATGTAAATCCACGAACATAAGCCCTTCCCAATAAAGCATTTGGGGGTTTTACATTTTCCAGCATCGCATGGATGATGTACAAAGAACCAAGGTTTGTAATCGGTCCGATAAGCGAAAAGAGACCTGTAATTAACAAATACAATAAATCCGGCTTTCGATTAAATCTTGATATGGCCCCCGCCAAGTGCTGATGATAATTACCTAATCCGATTGGAATACCTAAAATTGGAACAATAACAACCAAGCAAACAAGAGGCAAATTTTTAGTTATTCCCTCTGCCCATATACCAAGAGGTTGCTGCTGGTAAAGAAAAATACTGCTACCCAAAAGAACCATGACAATCCCAAACATTCGCGGAAGCCCTTTACTATATTTTAAACTGACAATAGCTACTACCGCTGTTAAAACCGTGTAAACAACAACCAAAAATTGATTAGGAAAAAACTGACCGATGATAAACGCAATAATTAAAGTTGCAATTATACTATTCCCTAAAATTTTCAAGAGCGAATTCTCCTAGCTGTATAGAAAAAATCCCATTAAAACATCTTAATGCAAATTTTTTTAAACAATCTTTGTCTATTAAACTAAAAGGATTGAGCATTTAAGATCTTTTAATCCATGTTGGCTATAATCGGTGAAAAGCCCCCTATTTAAGTAGCGGGCTTTTATCACCTTCCATTAAAATAACTGTACTATTGTGCCACAGATTCTTCCGGCAATTGGGAGTCACGGTCTGTCGGAAGTAAAAGAGACAGCATAATAGTCAAAATAGCTGAAATGAGCACTCCCCACAAAATCCCAAAAGCTAGGGATGCAACGGCACCAGAAACCAAGCCGACCCTTCCGCCCCATACAGATACTCCACTATTTTGTCTACCCATACCAAAGGCTTCCTGTTTTCTTCGTTTCCAAAGCAATCCGATGATCAGGACAGGTATAACACCCCCGCCGGCCATTGTATAGGCGAGGCTGAACAAGCCAATAATTGACTGTGCCCAAACCGCTGCCCCTACAGAGAAAATACCGACGATAAGTATACACCAACGCGTAAATTTAATATAAAAGTCATCATTTCTTACTTTTGAATTGGGAATGACCAAATCATTTGTAATAACAACTGCAGCGGAATGCAGCAGGGAAGATGCACTCGAAATAGCCGCAAGATAAATAAGGATAAAGAAACCCAACGCTACAAATTGAGTCATCTCTTCTAAAATCAACCATGAGATCGCCTGACTGGCATCCAGGTCCGGATTAGTGGCTTTTACTACCAAACCGGACAAGGTCGCTAAACATGTAAAAATAATTGCAACGATTCCACTGTAAAACATTGCCCGACTGGCATCCTTCGGCTTTTTTGCAGCAAAACAGCGCTGCCAATAAACTTGCGCGGCAAGTACTCCCAAAGTTCCAGTCAAAAATAAAGTGAATACTTCTCCGAAAGACAAGGTCATTTCTGCCAACTGTCCGGCACCTACATCCCCAAGACTTGTTTTTAATTCGGAAATGCTAAAATTAACTTTGGCAAAAACCTTTACATAAATCCAAATGGCAATGGCAATGAGCAACGCCCCCTGGATTAAATCTGTCCATACCACAGAGTACATACCACCAATTAATGTATAGAGAATGAACACACCTGAAAATACCACAATCATAGGGATCGGATCCATTCCCGTAAAGACTGAAAATAAGTCTCCCATTCCTTTTGCCTGTCCTCCAACCCATGCAATCATAATGGAAGAGGTTAAAAGCCCGACCAACGCACGGGAAATTTTATCACGTAGCAACAGGTCATTCATTAATTCTGCCAGTGTTTTATAAGTAAATTTTGCAGCGAAACCCGCAAACACCAAGGCAAACAAAATCTTTGCCCCCTGCTCCCCAACAACAAACGGGATATTGGCCAAACCGATTTCATATCCCTTGGAGGAATGGCCCACAAAGTTACCTACACCCATAATTGTGGCAATGTCAGTAAATAAGAGCAGGATGAATGGCAATGTTCCACCGGCGATAGCAAAATTGGTAAAACTGGTGCTGGCCTTTTTTGTAAAAAGTAATGACATACCAATAAAGAAAACACTGAGAACGATTGTAACTGTCCAAGTTAAAGATAATAGACTCATATGGTTTCTCCTTTATTAATATATTCCGAAAACTGGAAATCCTCGTTTTTTATAAATCCCCTCCCTTTTTACTTGGACATACTTTATTCCTACAGTCCCACAATTCACCTTTAAGTAAAGCGATTACATTTAATTCTACCTATATCACATGCAAAATTTATGCCGTATTAAAATCAACCAGTATTTTGCAATAAGAAAGGGTGTAATTATATTAACTATACTTTAAAGTGTAAAAATTGTTATATTTTATATAATCTAAAATTATCGAACTAACAAATACATATTTTTTTAGCCCATGACTTTTGCCTATTCTATGGGTAAAATGAATGTAGATTAAATTAACAACTTAAAGTGGGGAGAATAATGATCAAAGCTATTTTTTTCGATTTAGATGACACACTTTTATGGGATCAAAAAAGTGTAAAAGAAGCTTTTGCTGCAACTTGTAAAGTTGCCGAAGAACGGTGCGGATTAGATCCGGACCAATTGGAAGAAGTAGTACGAGAGAATGCAAGGGAGCTCTATTCTTCCTATGAAACTTTCCCTTTTACCCAAATGATCGGCATCAACCCTTTTGAAGGGTTATGGGGAAACTTCCTGGATGAGACGGAAGATTTTAAAAAGATGAGCGAAATTGTTCCTGAATACCGTAAAAATGCGTGGACATTGGGATTAAAACAATTGGGCATAGATGATCCGGATCTAGGCTCCGAGCTGGGCGAGCTTTTTCCACAAAACCGCCGAAAAGTCCCCTTTGTCTATGACGATACATTCGAAGTATTGGACACATTAAAAAAAGACTATCGTCTGGTGCTGATTACAAACGGATCTCCAGACCTGCAAAATACAAAGCTGACGATCACTCCGGAACTGGTGCCATATTTTGACCAGATCATTATCTCCGGCGGTTATGGAAAAGGAAAGCCTGACAAAGGGATTTTCGAACATACTTTGTCTCTAACGGGCTTACAAGCAGATGAGGCCATCATGGTCGGCGACAACCTGAATACTGATATCCTCGGGGCCAACCGTGCCGGAATCAAATCTGTATGGATCAACAGAGAGCAAAAGGAACGGAACGAAGTAGTGCCTTCCTACGAGATTCAACAATTAACGGACCTTTACGAGGTGCTGGACAAAATTAACAACTGACAAGCCGTGTGCTTGTCAGTTTTTTTGATTAGTTCACTTATTGGATATTATTGTCATTCAAGAGTATAGTTAGCCAAAGAAGTAAGAATTGTGGGAGGATTCCACTTTTATATGAATTAAGACCTTAATGTACCCAAAACTAGCTAAGAAATTTTTTCTATCTACATACATACAAGGAGGACCGCGTGTGTCGAAAACTCAATTGAAGACAGCTTTGGCCATTGGTTGTTTGGTGTTTATATGGGGTATCTCCTGGCCTATCTATAAAGCTGCACTGCCGTTTACTCCACCCCTTTTATTTGCTGGCATGCGCGCACTAATGGGAGGAGTATTATTAGCTGCTTTTCTACTGCCAACATGGAAAAAAGTTAACTGGCATGAAAACTGGAGGATATATTGTATAGCAGCTTTATTAAATGCCATTTGCTTTTATGGTTTTCAAACAGTGGGATTAATCTTTTTGCCAAGTGGATTATTCTCTGTTTTAGTATTCTTTCAACCCGTTCTGATTGCCCTATTTGCTTGGTTCTGGCTGGGCGAGCAAATGTCCGTCCTGAAAATGGTCGGAATGATAGTAGGTTTTTTAGGTATTTTGATTATCAGCCTGGATGGATTTACAGGTGAAATATCTCTCATAGGCGTTATGGTAGCCTTATTGGCAGCAACAAGCTGGGCACTGGGGACCATTTATGTAAAAAAGGAAAGCAAGCGGGCTGATGCTTTATGGATGGCGGCTTTACAGTTCCTCATTGGAGGAGTGATTCTTACAATTATGGGAGCCGTAACGGAGAACTTGCGCGATATTGTTTGGAACACTCCATATTTAATCGGGTTAGTATTCGGCGGCGTGTTTGGGGTTACTGTTGCATTTACACTTTATTTTAGATTGATAAACGCAGGAGACGCTAGTAAAATTGCCTCCTTTACTTTTCTTGTCCCGCTCATTGCGGTGTTGACGGGAGCTGTTTTTCTGAACGAACCCTTTACCCTAACACTTCTTGCCGGACTGATTTTGATTGTTCTGAGCATCACTTTCGTAAATTTCTCAGGCGGAAATAGGAAGTTGAAACGAAAATTGACCGCTTAGAGCGGCAAAAAGAAATGATTTGAATGAAGGCATAGTCACCAAGCCGGCTTCTTTTTTGGTGACTAGCCCAACACAAAAAACAACCCTTGGCTGCGGTTTTTACCGTAACCAAGGGTTTAGGAAGAGAGGTCTTATCTGTCAACTCAACGATGTCTCCGGAATCAATGTAAAACTTTCAATCATTGTATCTTCATCAACTTCTATTAATAAATAACGTTTGCCGTCGATGTTTACCTGTCTGACATATTTCAAGTCTTTTGGACTAATAGAAATGTTTGCGACCTTCGTTTCGATTTTGATAGATTTAGATGTGTATTTCGGTACAACGCTGCTTGCTTTCAGTTCATACTTCTCGTCATCAACGACTTTCTGAAACGCCATTTCTACCTTATCCGCATTGACATCTTCCACTCCGCTCACCTTTAAGACACGTTCAACGTCTTTATAATCCAATGTGGGCGTCTCTTCCTCTGCCTCTTCATCCTCATCCACTATGATTCGATTGATTTCCTCATATACATTGGCAAGCGTATGAGTATCCACCTGACCTCCCACCACTTCATTTACAACAAACTCAAAAATAGCCTTGTCTTCCTGGGCAGTCATAATCTCTTCGCCGTTCAACACATTCTCGATAAAGTTGTAATCCGGCTGATTCGCTTTACCAGCCGAGTAAAGGACGTGGTTCACGTCAGCCGAATTGTCCGTAAAGCATGGAAACAAAAACCCTGCCACCGGCGATGCAAGATTAATAATGGAATCGACCACTACACTAGACTTGAATTCCTTCTCAATATAATCAAAAACCAGCGACCGTTTCGGCTGTTCCGTCTTGTTGATGCTGCAGAGGATAAAAGGATGTGTGTACACTTCATCCCGATCACTCACTTCCGCTTCCTCACTGTTCCTTTTCGTCGGTTTAAAATATTCCCCGCGAATGAACGTGACGACCATATCCTTCTCATACTGGACATCCTTAAACATTTTTTCAACAATCAAAAGCATCTGCTCTTTCCAATCGTCCACATCATCAGATTGCAGACCTTCATGAAGAATAAAACGGGAATGATCTTCCGCCTGCTCCTGAAACTTTACCTCAAACAACTTCACATCCAATTGACCTGTCAGCACCTTTTTGAAGTTGGTAATGAATAACTCCTGCTGTTCTCGGTCCATCATTTGAAACGGTTGGCTTTCCTGATGATAAATATCGCTGCTTTCCTTCCTTATATAGACATTAAAAATATCGGTGATCTTCAATAAATCATTATCCAACTTGAATTGTTTGCGAATGTCCGCAACATCCTTCTTGTTCATGGAAGTACAACTCCTTTTTTGGGGTCGACCAACTGTCACTCCCCGAATTTTGTCGAAATAAAAAAAGGGAATCTACCCTGCCATAGACACTCCCTTATTATATCAACATTATTCATCAATCTACTTTTTAATTTATTGTTTTACTTTTTCATTTACAATAAACAATTCTCATTTAACTTAAAACAATGCATCTTATCCATTAATAGCCGCTTATTTATTATTTCTTAATTGTTTAAATTTACTGCACCTATCATTAACAAACTATGAGTCAATTCACACTATACTATTCCACATTATAATAAGCATCTAATTAAAATAATTCTAATTAACTGTTGACAAATAATAATATCACCTATATAATAATAATTGTAAATAAGTAATCACTATAGATAGTTTAGTGATATAGAGCTCACTAACTATCAAAATACATCTTAGGAGGAACTTATATTATGTCTCTTATTGGAAAACAGGTAGAACCATTTACAGCACAGGCTTACAAAAACGGTGATTTTATTGAGGTAACAGATGAAAATCTGAAAGGTCATTGGAGCGTTGTTTGCTTCTATCCTGCAGACTTCACTTTTGTTTGCCCAACTGAACTGGAAGATTTGCAAGATCAATATCCTGCACTGCAAGAACTCGGCGTAGAAGTTTTCTCTGTTTCAAGAGATTCTCATTTTACTCATAAAGCATGGCACGATACATCCGAAACTATCGGTAAAATCACTTATGCAATGATTGGTGATCCTGCCCACAAACTTTCTCAAATGTTTGAAGTGTTTGTTGAAGAGGAAGGCCGCGCAGACCGCGGAACATTCATCATCGATCCAGACGGAGTCATCCAAGCGGTTGAAATCAATGCTGAAGGCATCGGACGTGACGCAAGTACTCTAATTGACAAAATTAAAGCGGCACAATATGTGCGCAACAATCCTGGCGAAGTCTGCCCGGCAAAATGGAAAGAAGGCTCTGAAACACTTAAGCCAAGCCTAGACCTTGTAGGTAAAATTTAAGGAGTGCAATAAATGATACTGGATACAGATATTAAGGAACAACTTAGACAATATCTACAATTGATGGAAAACGATATACTGTTAAAAGTCAGCGCAGGGACCGATGATATATCAAAAGACATGCTGGCTCTGATGGACGAGCTGACAGCCATGTCTTCCAAAATAAAAGTAGAGAAAACAACATTGGACAGAACACCTAGTTTCAGTGTCAACCGTATTGGAGAAGATACCGGCGTAGCTTTTGCCGGTATCCCTCTTGGACACGAATTCACTTCCCTCGTTCTGGCTTTGCTTCAGGTGAGCGGACGAGCTCCAAAAGTGGATCAGAAAGCGATTGACCGAGTGAAGAGCTTAGAAGGCGAATACCACTTTGAAACTTATGTGAGCCTGAGCTGCAACAACTGCCCTGATGTTGTACAGGCACTGAATGTGATGAGCGTTCTCAATCCCGGCATTACGCATACGATGATTGACGGCGCCGCTTTTAAAGAAGAAGTGGAAAGCAAAGGCATCATGGCTGTACCGACTGTTTATCTAAACGGAGAAGAATTTGGCGGCGGCCGCATGACACTTGAAGAGATTCTTGCAAAAATGGGCAGTACAGTTGACCCCGCCGAACTATCTGCCAAGGAGCCGTTTGATGTGCTCGTTGTTGGCGGCGGTCCAGCGGGCGCCAGTGCAGCTGTCTATGCCGCACGTAAAGGTATTCGGACAGGTGTTGTGGCTGAGCGCTTCGGCGGCCAGGTGATGGACACCGTCGGCATTGAGAACTTTATTAGTGTGACGCGGACGGAAGGCTCCAAGCTTGCGGCAAGCCTCGAAGAACATGTCAAACAATATGACGTTGACATCATGAATTCACAGCGTGCGAAACGTTTGGAAAAGAAGGACTTCATTGAGATTGAACTTGAAAACGGTGCTGTTCTCAAGAGTAAAGCTGTGGTCCTTTCAACAGGTGCCCGCTGGCGCAATGTCGGCGTCCCAGGCGAAGCGGAGTTCAAAAACAAAGGTGTCGCCTACTGCCCTCACTGTGACGGACCATTGTTTGAAGGAAAAGACATAGCCGTCATTGGCGGCGGAAACTCCGGTATTGAAGCGGCGATTGATTTGGCAGGTATTGTGAAGCATGTAACTGTTCTTGAATTTGCGCCGGAGCTGAAGGCTGACTCTGTATTGCAAGAGCGCCTTTACAGCCTTCCGAATGTAACGGTGATCAAAAACGCGCAAACAAAAGAAATTACCGGTACTGACAAAGTAGATGGCATTACCTACGTTGACCGCGAAACAGGAGAAGAACATCATATAGAATTGCAAGGTGTGTTTGTACAGATTGGCCTTGTGCCAAATACTGATTGGTTAGGTGACACAATTGAACGCACGAGAATGGGTGAAATTGTGGTAGACAAGCAAGGTGCTACGAGCATTCCTGGTGTATTTGCTGCGGGCGACTGTACAGACAGTGCCTATAAGCAAATTATCATATCGATGGGATCAGGTGCTACCGCTGCCTTGGGTGCATTCGATTATCTCGTCCGAAATTAACCCTGTATCATAAGCTGAGGACCATCAAAATTCCCCCGAGTCGAAAAAAATCAACTCCCTGGTACTTCAGCTTATTTTATATAGATCCCCTTTCTGAAAATCACTATCCACTCGACCAGCTGGGTAGTGATTTTTTGGTGCTTTTTTAGTGCCTGACGCTCCCCGAATTATGTCGAAAGCGGGCCTGATTGAGGGTCAGACGGTCAAGTGTAGTTCAAAAAAAGCTAGTCCTTATCCTGCTTGCTGAAAGTAAAAAAGAGTTCTGTTTTGGTCACTCCCTTTATAACAACACTGTTGTTGATTCTACTTATTCTTCAACAATTAAACTGGGAAAAGCTCCATTAACAGGCACCTTGCCCCTCCTTCCGAAAAAGGAATATACCGTAAAAATTGAAAATATTTCCTGTCAAATTATCTTCTATTCGCTCGCTTAAGTTTGAAGCTGACAGACTAATCTTGCCCTCAATTTGTGTCAGCATCTGCTTCATCCATTTAAAATTATTAGCCTTACATAAGTTTAAAACTTACGTTTTTATTCATTTTCCGCATCATTTCCCACACTTATTGCACTTTTGGGAATTTTGCTTAATATTGTCGAAGAGAAACAGTACCATTTGCCTAAGAGCTAAATTATAATAATTTCATGAGGTGTTCTATATAACGAATGCGGCCGCGTTTTTAAACGAACATCTATTGATAGAGAAAGAAAACCAGATCCGGAGTTAAGGGACGCTATGACGCATAGTCTTTATGTGGACACTTGGACTATGTTGAGCGAGTAGTGTAACCGGCCCTCTTGTTTAAAATTAAGAGGAGGAAAAGTGAATGTTATCAAAAAAGGTTATTTCTACTATTGCAGCCAGTTCGCTAATCTTTTGTCTAGGCAGTGCAGTAAGCGCCGCCCCAAAAAATGATGGGAAACCAACTGGCCGAACCGAACAAAATGTTCAGTCTGGCGTCGTTTCTTTTGAAGATGTAACTGTACCTAGATATGCAGAGGAGATACAGTTAACCGGAACAGTTGTCATTGATGGACCCCAATTAGTCGTAGCAATTCCTGGATCAACAAACACAGTCGTCACCAAAATTGGAGATAAGACATGGCGGTATGAAGCAACCGTCGATGTCTCCGCCATGCAAGGCGATGCAGAGCTGGAGATTTCAGCATATACGATATACGCCAATGGGAAGCCCGCTGGCAGCGTCCATACAAGCGCTCCCGTGGCAACCCAAAAAATTCACGTCCCTTATATAACATCTACAGTTGCAGAAAACACAGAATGGGTTGCGTATGACCGCTCAAGCAATCAATTCACATTGTCGTATGACGAAGTTGAAAATTGGTCAGTGGGTGACCCTGTAGTTACGGGGAAAACATTGGCTGTGAACGGAACAGATGATACAGTGGCAGTTCTAGATAAAGAACTTACAGTCCCTGCCGCCATTCAATACTTTACTTTTTCATCGGATGATCCGACTTGGGATTTCGATTCAAACACCGGCACCTATACTGCCACATTTAACATTTTAATTACGGATAGTAAAGGAAATATCAGTACCGAATCAGTAACAAAATCCGGCTTAACACCAAGAGAAGAAACCACAGTCTCACACACTCTTTCTGATGGTTTCGGCACAATCACAAAAACCCATCAAGTTACAGCGCCGGAAGCTCCGGTTGTTGGAGTGGTTCCTGTTGAGTTAAGGGATCTGGAATTGACCCTAGTATCTCACAATAACAATCAATTTAGAGTAAGAGCATCATATACCATCGTCTATTCTGATGGTTCGACAGAGAACATAAGTAACGATGATTTAAAAGGCGGTAATATCGGGAAACCGAATACACAAGGCCAAAATTCATCAAAAGATTACACTATTAGCGAATTTGTTTACACTGTTACAGTACACTACGACCCTACTACACAAACCTATTCTGCAACTGCTGTTTCGAAAAATTGATCATAGATGGGGCTGGTTTATATACTAGCCCTTTTCTCGTGCTTCAAATTCCAAAAATATAAGAGCAGGCCATTTTTTACAGCCCACTCTTGTTTCCTTATTATTAATTCTTACTTTTATCAATGTTTTTCCAGAACTCTTTCGCCACCAGTTGATAGCCTTCTTTACTTAGATGGATGTTGGATGGGTTTGGAAGATAAACTTCATAGTGTTTGGCTATTATTTTTTCTGTAGGAACAAAGGTATCGCCATTCGCAGCGGCTCTTGATTCAATAACCTGATTCAAAGTGCCCAACAATGGCAGCAGCGCATCCTGTTGTTCTTGGGGATAGTGTGGGAATGGATTATAATAGCCCATCACATAAACCTTGGCTTTGGGATTCAGTTGGTCGATAGTGCTTAAAACAGCTTGTAAATTCACTGCCACAGTTCCCATTACAGCCGGTATTTGATCCGGGGTATTAAGAGCCTTCAGTAAATCATTTGCGCCGATATCAACCGTAATGAATTCAGCCTCTGTAATTTTCCCTTGTACATCTGCTCTTGTAAGTACATCTTGCATCAGGTGTGTTGAGGTATATCCGGGTACTCCAAAGTTCGTATAACCGACAGTATACTGCGACTGTTCAAAACGGCTGACCAGATAATCAGCGTAACCCAAGTCAAGTCCACCAGTAGGGGTCATTCCTGCTGCTAAAGAGTCACCCAGAGCAACATAATCCACTACCTTTTTATCCGGACCTTTTGCAAATGCTGTCAGCGGTAAAAAAACGACTATAACCGCGGCTAATAAACAACTGGCAAATCTCCTCTTCATTTCCATCAACCAACACCCTTTCCGTTCCCTATTAAGAACAACTTCATTATAACAAGAGAACTAGTTTTTTTCATTACCTTATTTGAAAGAGATTCAAGAAATCCCGATTGTTAGTTATAGAAACGGTTTTTGTAATAGGACTAAAAATTCTCTAGGGATACATCATTTTT
Source organism: Siminovitchia acidinfaciens (assembly GCF_003605385.1). GTDB lineage: Bacteria > Bacillota > Bacilli > Bacillales > Bacillaceae_C > Siminovitchia > Siminovitchia acidinfaciens. The sequence goes on from NZ_QYTV02000010.1 coordinate 116,354, forward strand.
TAAAAACTGACCCCTACAAATTATTAAAAAGTGGCACTTTCAAAGAGACCACAGGTTTGCTAAATTATCAGTAAATACAAAGAAACATGGAACACTATACTTAATACCTATTAAATAGCAAAGAAAGAAGGTCTTCATGATGGAAAGAACAGCAACGTATTCAGGTTCCAGAACTAAAACTTTTGATCTCATCATAACGTCCATGCTGACGGCGCTCGTCTTCGTGGCCACCATGCTCTTAAATATTAAACTGCCTATTTCGATAAATGGCGGCCTCGTTCACCTTGGCTCAGCCATGCTTTTCATCTCAGCCATTGTATTCGGGCCGAAAAAGGGTGCATTCGCCGGGGCTGTTGGTATGGGGTTGTTTGACCTGGTGTCCGGCTGGGCATTATGGGCCCCTATTACTATTCTAACCCGCGCTTTGCAGGGCTATATCGTTGGAAAAATCGCTTGGTCCAAAGGCCGCAACGGAAACAGCATTGCATACAACCTATTTGGAATCATCCTTTCGGTTCCTCCAATGATTGCCGGCTATTACCTTTGGGAAAGCATCATCTATGGCAACTGGATTGTACCCTTGACGTCCATTCCTGGGGACATCTTGCAAAGTGTCATCGGCATCGCGGTCGCTATTCCAGTTTGTATCGTTTTGAAGAAAATTCCTGCTTTCAAATAGGTGTCATTGCTCGAGTTCTGTTGAAAAAGAACCGTAAGGCATCAAAAAACAGCTATAACCTGAAAAGTCTTAGACTTCATGGTTATAGCTGTTTTTTACACCGTCCTTGCCCAGACGCTTTACTTGGAAGGCGGCAAGGTAATGGATTGCTTAAGGTCGGTTTGCAAGTTTTGAAATGTTTCCTTACCAAAAAATGCATCCGCTTTGTTCTCTATCTCTGTTAGAATCTCGTCATTTTCCCGAAGTGTTTCGCGAATTCTGTCTACAATCCGCACCGCGTCTGCCCCACTGATTTGCTTAGTGACCCGTTCCAGAAGAACCTTTGTATCAACAGAAAACTTCCGCGCAAAGCTATGGCACCTGACAATATTATGCCGGAGAAACTCAGAATATTCAGGTGTAAAATTACGTCGGATACAACCCCTCATCCCAGCATAACCATAGGAAACTTCCGAAGCAGCGCGATAAAATAATATCATCCCATCCGCATGACTTGATTCAGGATTCAATCTTAGTTCCGTTATATACGAAACTAAACGCATCACCACTACTGTTCCTTTCTCGGTCGCTTCCCACCATTCCAACAAGCGCTTTTTCTGCACTTCACTCATTTGAACGGAAGATTGATGCGGCATTCCCTTCTCTCCCTTTAAGTAATCAGCCTATAGGCGTGGAATAGCTTGAACGTTTTGAACGCGTTTCAAGATGACATTCCACTCCGTTCCCAAAAGGGCCTTTCCAAACTGATTAGCCTCATTAATTTTTTGAGCAATCTGCTTGTTTAAAAGCCGACTTTGCTCAATTAAATAATAGGTATCCGGTGTCGCTTCTTTTGCTACCAACTCAAAATTGGGACCCATTTGTATTTCACTAATTCGCAATGTATCCAGATCAAAAACAAGCATTTCTTTTACAAGAGAAATCATTTCACCCTTGCGAACCCGTTCAATCGTCCCTCTGACCGCATCAAATCCGTAGCCGATATCAGCCACAGTCGCATGATACGGATTCAATCCCGGCGCATTCCGCAACGAAGGTATCAATCGAAAGCCAGTCGTAATGGAACAAACCACTTCCTTGGCAGCCATCCCTTGGTCTAAAGCAGCGTCTATCGCATCAAGGTAACCATTCCATTGACTCCTCCCCATTTCAAAAGAGCCCCCTTCTTCCGAACATCTTCGGCCCCTTAAATATGCCTTCAAGGTAAAATATTCGGTCCTACTCTGTCCTTATGATTAATTTTAGGTAAGTGTTGTCACTCCCTGATTTTTATCGAAAATGCAGAAGCCGTATGACCACAGTATTATAATCTGTGGCCATACGGCTTTTTTATATAGTCTGTTCAAAAGCATAACCAACTCGATATAGCGTCTCTTCGTCATTGTCTCTTCCAATCAATTGAAAACCGATTGGCAAGCCTGTCCGCGTCATCCCGCACGGCACCGAAAGTGAAGGGGAACCAGTCAAATCTGTAATCCCCGTGAGTTTATTCAGTACTGAGAAAATATGAACTTTCTTATTATCACAAGTTATTTCTCTCGCGAACAAATCCTTTTGGGTAATTGGGGTAACAGGCGTTAACAATGTATCCACCTGTTTCAAAGCTTCCTGGAAAATCAATTTTCCTTTTGCCTGCATCTCTTTTGCCTGGCGATATTCTTGCTGATTGATGTTTCTTCCAGATTCAAGCCGTTCCTTCACTTCGCCCTCTTCCATTTCATCCAACCTGCTCTTATAAACCTGATAGGCTTCATAAACCAAAACGATACGATGGGCCGTTCGTAGATCTTCCATATGATTCATTTTAACCTCGGTAACTTCAGCACCCAGCTTTTCAAACGCTGCTGCAGTTTGGACGATCTTACCCCGGATTTCATTTTCAGCAGATTCCACAAAAAAGCCTTTTGGAAGCCCAATCCGCGTTCCTTTAAGATTTCCATCCAAACCTGCGAAAAGTTGTTCAAATGGTTGATTCAAGTCCTCTCCGAGCAAAGCCTTGAAAATCAGCATATTATCTTTCACATTTTTTGTAATAGGACCCACATGATCAAGCGACGGTGCCAGCGGCTGAACGCCTTCCTTGCTAACCCGGCCGTATGTCGGCTTCATACCGACCACGTTACAAAAAGACGCTGGAATCCTAATGGAACCGCCAGTATCCGTACCAATGGCAGCCAAGCACATATGTGCGGCAACAGCTGCTGCTGACCCGCTGCTGGAGCCGCCTGTGATCTTTTCGTGATCATACGGATTTTTCACCGCACCGAAATAAGATTGATCGCCAGTTGTACCGAAAGCCAATTCGTGTGTGTTTAGTTTGCCGGTAATAATGGCACCGGCATCGATTAAACGGTTCACTGCATCGGCATTCCTATCCGGTACAAAGTCTTTGAACAATCGGGATCCCATCGTTGTTCGGACGCCTTTTGTAAAAATCAAATCCTTGATGCCAACGGGAATCCCATGAAGAAGGCCTCTATAGCTTCCTTTCATAATTTCCTCTTCGGCTGCGTACGCCTGTTTCAGCATATCTTCTTCAAGAATAGTGATGTAGGCATTGATCTGTGGGTTGGTCTTTTCTATATTAAGAATAGTTTCTTTTATGAGCTCTTTTGGCGATAGCTCCTTCGCTTTTATCATTGCTGCAATGCTGATTAAATCATTCTCCAGCACATTGTTTCTAAGCTGTTGGGTTGTACTCAATTTTTGCATCTCCTAAACTAAACCTTTTCACAATCAGAGCATGACGTCGCCTGAGTTTGGACCGATTGTCTGTCCGGTAAACAGGTTACCGTCCGGCTGGCTCGCCAAGAATACCGCTGACGGAGCCACTTCTTCCACTTTGCCGAATCTTGGAATTGCCAGTTCGCTTTCTTTCATTTTCTTCCATTCAGGATCGAGGTGGCTGATCATTTCAGTCTCAATCGGTCCCGGAGCAACGCAGTTAACGGTAATTCCATGGACTCCAACCTCTCTGGCAAGGGACTTTGTCATACCGATGACGCCCGCTTTAGAGGCGGCATAATGAGCAAGTTCTTTCCCGCCGATCTGTGCCAGTTGGGAAGCGATGTTAATAATCCGGCCGAACTTATTTTCAATCATATGCGGCAATGTATAGTGAATCATCAGGAACGGCCCTCTTAAATTGATGGCGACCATTTTGTCCCATGCACTGATTGGCATTTCAGTGAAAGGATACTGTGTCAAAATACCTGCCGAGTTGACTAAAATGTCAATTCGGCCCAGTCTTTCAATAGTGAAGTTGACCAGCTCCTCCACCTGCGTTTCATCTGTTACATCGGCTTCCTTGATTTCCACGGTGACACCATGCTCTTTTTCCAGCGCTTCTTTCAGTACCGCTGCTTCTTTATCATTGTTCAAATAATTAATGACTAAATTGGCACCTTCTGCTGCGTACGCTTCGGCAATACCTTTTCCAATTCCGGTTGAGCCGCCGGTGATCAACGCTTTTTGGCCTTTTAATTTCATTATTCTCACCTTTCTTTTACGATTTGTTCTTTAGATCAGTTCTCCGACAAAAGAAGTTAAGCCCCCGTCCACAACTAAAGAATGTCCTGTTACAAATCGGGACTGATTGCCTGCTAAATATACCGCTGCATCCGCGATATCTGCCGGATCTCCGAACGTTTTTAAAGGGCTTTGCTTAAAAAGTTCTTCCTGTACTGCCTCTGGATTTTCCGTTGCACCGATATACTGCTCTTCGAATAATGGTGTTTGGATAATGCCAGGACAGATGCTATTCACCCGGATCCCATATTTGCCATTTTCCGCTGCGGTAGCTTTGGTCAATAGCACTACCCCTCCTTTGGAAGCCGAGTAAATGCCTAATCCGGGCCAAGCTGACAATCCCGTTACGGAAGCGATATTAATGATATTTCCTTTTCCTTTTTCCCTCATGATCGGCAGGACAAATTTCGTTCCCAGAAAAACACCTTTTAGATTAATGTTCATCGTGCGGTCCCACTGCTCTTCTGTCGTTTCTTCAATCGTAGTGAAGTACTCCAGGCCGGCATTGTTCACTAGAATATCAACCGTTCCATATGTATCAACTGTCTGATAAATGAGGCTTTTGACACTGTCGCTTGAAGATACATCCGCTTTGATGAATTCAGCAGTAAAACCTTTCTCCTTGATCTCTTTTTCTGTATCCGCACCGTTCTTTTCGTTGATTTCAGCGATGACTACCTTGGCACCCTGCTCTGCAAATTTAAGGGCAATCGCTTTTCCAATTCCGGAACCCGCTCCTGTGATCACTGCTACTTTCTCTTTCAAACTCATGGTTTATCTCTCCTTTAATTATTGAGCCTCTGTCAATGACTCGTTTTCTAAGTTGACTGTTTGTTTCTGATAGAATTTGCCATTTGTCAATTTAACAGCAACCACATACATAATCGCCGCTATCACTCCGGATAAAAAGGCTGCGATATTCATGATAAAATCTCCGAAGTACCCGAAGACAGCAAACGTTCCGACCATACTTGCAACAAAAATTGAGATTACACCAGTCGGATTCCAGGCGTACAATTTTGACTGCCTGTATTCATAATGCACTGTTCCTATTTTCATGAACTTCTTCACAATAAATGCGTCCGCCAAAATGATAGACACCCAGGCAAATACAAAGACACCCTGGAAGGTTAAAATGACATCCAAATAATCCAATACGTTGAGCAGCATAAGAATAATAGCGACAATCGCCACTGTTGCCACCCAAAAGTTCCGGCCAGGTTTGAACTTGAAGACGTTTTCGAAGAAGTTCGCCAATGACATGGAGCCGCTGTATAGATTATTTACGTTGATTCTTAGTTGGGTCAGGATCGTAAACAAAGCGCCCCCGATTCCAAGCATATTAACGAAGTAGATGCCAGGGTTGCCTTCCATAAATCTGACGCCAAAATAAATCCCGATGACACCGCCGACTAAGATTCCTAAAACAGGTATGGCTGATCCCAAGGCAACAGAGCCGGCCTTTAGTTCATCTTTTTTAATAAATCTCGCATAATCAGTGATAACCAGCGCCAAATGCGCAACCAACCCATTCATGATGGCAATACATGCCAACAGGCCTAATCCGCCCACAGCCTGTCCTTCCGGCAAAAAGGTGAATGGATTTCCTGAATACTTGGGCGCCATTGTAAAACACAAATAAATGGCAGCTACTAAAAGGACTATGTAAATGGGAAGAGTCCATTTCTGGATTTTATCCAGCTGTTTGATTCCAAACCAATTTAGAGGGATAACAATCAGTCCAAAAAAGATCATATAAGCTTCAATAGGAACAATAGGCAAATATTCATATACAGCCGCTGCCATGATTGCTCCTTCAATTGCACAATACATGATGAAGTTTTGCGCATAAATGATGGATGTCAAAGAAGCGCCGATATAGCCGAAGCCTCCGCCTCTTGCCATCAAATTGACATTCATGCCAGATCTCCCAGCTAGATAACATGTGCCTACACTTAACAGTGAGCTTGCAACGGTTGCATAAACCAACGCAATTATTGCATTGACTGATCCAAAGCTGATTGCCATGATACTTCCTAGCTGCATGAACACCATGGCGGTCGCTACCCCAATAGTGGTATTGACCAAAGACCCGTATCTTAGCGTTTTTTTACTTTCCGGAACAGGTTCCAAGGCAAAGTCATCTTTCACTTCCTTATTTACATCTTGACTGATACTAGCCATTTTCTTCCCTCCACCCCACCAAAATAATGGAATATTTCGATTTTTATACTTGGAATTTAACTAATTTTTTCTATATATCAGCGCTGCACCTGTCGGAGATGCAGCGCCAGCAGTCATTATTTTTTAATCGGGAATGCCATTGGCTGGATTGGAGCTCCTGTTGCCCCAACTAAAGGCATAACTGTACCGAAAATACCCATTTCATAGATTCCTGCTTTTGAAAGATCCTCAAGCCACAGCAATTCAATAATCGGAATACCCACCTCAGAGAAGAGGTACGTATGAACAGGGAAATAGTTGTCAGGCTCTGGAGAAGGATTCTGCTCTAGCGCGATGTTATCAGAACCAATAATCATGGCTCCTTCGCCTGCCAGGAATTCCGCTCCCTCTATGTTTAGCCCTGGTGAGTTGGTCAAGTATTTATCACGATCAGGCCAAACCGTCATGCGGCCAGTTCTGACCATAACAATGTCTCCCTCTTGTATAGTCGTTCCCTGCTTGTTAAGAGCGTCTTTCAAATCTTCCTCACCAATTCCATATGATTCGGGAAGCATATCGACGCCCTTTGCCGCTGCAACGTCAATCATGACGGCACGGGCTACAATCATCGGATACTTTTCCGGTCCACATTTTGTCCAGTGTCTGCTGCCCAAATGCTCTTTCTCGTTAAAGCCATTCCAAATTTCCCCGCGATATCCAAAGTGGTTGAATGTATCAATATGAGTTCCGCAGTGTGTATACATGGAGATGGCATCTCCTGAATAGCTGATCAGCTCTTTGCTTTCCTTGGATACACCCATTAGGTCGTCATTCACATTTCCTGTCGGTGTATGCGTCATCCAAATTTGATAGGGCGGGTCTCCTGCAGCTGACCAGGATGGCATGCCCATAAAGTAATCAACGGATAAGTCATAAGACTGAGTGATATCAATTGAAGCAAGAACTTTTGCTCTGGATTCAGGTGTAATCAAATTCAATCTGCCGATTTCATCTTCCGGCCCCCACGGACTCTTGCTTGGCTTCAATGAACGCGCTTGCTTTAAACAGAATTCACACATCTACAATTCCCTCCAACATTTCTTAATATGAGTCAGACTACTATTGCTTATAGTCCTCCTATTTTTGAAGACGATTTCATTTCGGTTAAGAAATGGGGTCATCTTTACTTCTATAAAAATTATTTGCAAGTTCTGTGCCAACTATCTATATCGTATCCTTGCTGCTTTTTTACATGCAACGGGAGATACCAACGGTACCTTTTATACAAAAAGGAACCCTAAGTTCCACAACTAGTGAACTTAAGGTTCCTCAAATAAGGGGCTTCAATTTCCAAAAAAGACTGCCCATTATATTTTCGATAAAATTTCAAGAAGCGGCTGGAAGTTATAATGGTTTTTCGCAGTCCCTGTATCTGGGTTAAATGACTGCTCGATAATCAGAAACCCCTTTTCCTTTAGCGACTGGAGCCATTTCCTAATTTGGCGGGTGCTGCATTGGAGGGTCTCCGCTAAATCTTCCACGGTCGGACTCGCGTTGTTTTCCTGCTGGCTGACGATGATATTGCAATACAGCCCCATTTCACCATGTGTCATGCCAACTTTCCGATAATTTTGGATAACAAGCGAATCGGCCCTGCTCGTATCCTCCTTATATTCCTGAACAGCTTGTTCATTTTTCAGTACGTGACTTTCATCCGGGTCCTCTTTAAGAGTATGAAAAATTGCCGGCAAATTGGACGGTTCGATATAATCATAATCCGCAGTCAAGATAATCCGCTCGATCATATTTTGAAGCTCCCTGATATTACCAGGCCAGTCATAGCGCTGGAGAATATCAATGCTTTCGGGAGAAAAGATCTTTTTATCGGAAAAGTTCCGGTTGAACAGTTCAGTGAAATGTACAATCAAAGGAAGCAAGTCCTCTTTCCTTTCCCGTAAGGGCGGAATGGCAATCGGCACCACGTTCAAGCGGTAGTATAAATCTTCACGAAACCTGTTTTCTTTTACCTCTCGCTCCAAGTCTTTATTTGTTGCCGCAATAACCCTAACGTCCACCTTTTTCGGCATCACTCCCCCGACACGAGTGACTTCTCTTTCCTGCAGAACACGCAGCAGCCTGACTTGAAGATTGTACGGCATATCACCGATCTCATCTAAAAAAATGGTCCCCTTATCCGCCATTTCAAATAAACCGGCTTTTCCTTCTTTGGAAGCACCTGTGAAGGATCCTGCTTCATAGCCGAACAATTCCGATTCCAAGAGATTCTCAGGGATGGAGCCGCAGTTGACCTTTACAAATGGTTGGCTGGAGCGTTTGCTCCATTTTTGAATATGATTAGCGACAACTTCCTTTCCGACTCCGGACTCACCTAATAATAAAACGGTTGAATCGAACTTGGAGATTTTAAAAGCCGTAACCAATACATTTGACATGGCGTCACTATTATAAATCAAGGGTACCTCATCTTTTCCGGGATTCTGCAGCGAGAGCCTCTTATTTTTCCCCCGCTCTTTATCCAGCTGCTTCTTTAGCAGGTCAAGTTCAGTAATGTCCTTTGAAACACTTATCACTTTGATGACTTCGCCATTTTCATCACGGATGGGTGTCCCGATCACCATTAATGTCCTGCCGCTGTTCGTCTCTTGGACAATCTGAACTTGTTCATTCCGTTCAAGCGCCAATCTGGAGGCGGAGGGGGAAATCACCTGGTCTCTTTCTACTTCAAAAACACTTTTTTCAAAGAAATCCTTTCCTCCGTGCCACCAGAGATTTTTCCAGGAAGCACTTACCCTTAGCGCCTTTCCCTCTTTGTCACAAATAAAAATATACTCCGGAATGACCTCTAGAATTGCATCCATGTCGAGTTTAAGATCTTTATACTTACTGCTGCATTCCACCATTGAATCAATCATATTCTCGGGCAATGATAGAGAGACAGTATAATCTTTTCCTAAATGATGAAAAGACGAGTGCAGTACAGCATCTTCACTAACTTCCACCCCATTTTTTGGGATGATTTCAATCTTTATCCCAAGGCTTTTTAAGCCCTCCACTAGTTTATCCTGTTCCATACTTCCATCTTTCATATTTATGGTTCCTTTCTTAAGAATGGCAATTAGCTTTTATTCATTTTCAAAAAAAACATTCTTCGTCCGAATTTCACATAAAAAAGCCACCCCTCAATTGAATCCGAGTCAACTAAAACTAGACCCAACAGGAGTGGAACCATTAAAAAAATTTTAACACAGCCGAGCTGCCTTTAAAAGAGAGCGCCAAAAACGAAGCGTTACTAAATATGCCGATTAAAAGTTCTTCACTTTTACAAATTCCGACAAACTCCAAACTTAAAATACTGTAATATAATTGTAATAGATTGTAATAAACCAAATAGAAGGTAAGCGAATCAAAAAACCTAGATAGACAAAGGAAGTATTGCTGGATTATCCAGTAGTGGAGGGAATGTAAATGAGTGCGGTTAATGAACCCGTTGAAGAATTTATTAAGCGGAGTGAGCGATCCAAGCAGCCGTCAAAGCGTAAATTTATTGTAATTGGTATTGCCATCATCGTTGCACTAATAGTTGCAGGTATGAGCTATTATCAGGCAACCAGATTCAATTCAAAAGTTACGATTAATGGTGTAAAGGTTGGTGGACTGACTACTGACCAAGTGATTGATAAATTAAAAACATCTATATTAAAAAACAGAGTCTATATAGGAAAACAACAAATAATAAATGAAAAAGATACGCAAATGGTATTTACCGATCAAGATTTGCCACAGGTTAAGAAACTGTTGAAAAAACAGTGGACGTTTTTCCCTTCCTTCAAAGAGAAAGATTATACGTTGATACCCGAAAAGACGGACCAGTTCCGAAGCGAAACGCTGAAAAAACAAGTAAAAGAAAAGCTTTTATCCATGAATAAGAGCCTAAAAGCACCCCAAGATGCAACAGTAAAGTGGGAAAAGGGCAAAATTGTCGTTACTGAGGGCATTGATGGAAAACAGTATGATATCGCAGCTTTATTAAAGGATTATGACAAACAGATATATACGAGTGATATCCACCTAAAACCTGTATTTATCGAACCGATTAAAGCAGACAGTAAGATCATAAAAGAAAATGAGGAAATGCTGCAGGCTTTCATGCAGGGTTCCCTTGACTATAAGGTACAGGACAAAGTGCACACCTTAAAAGCAAGTGAATTGATTAAAAGCGCATCTATTTCTAATGATGCAAAGGTTACAATCACCGAAAGCGTCATTAAGGACAAATTAGATGAAATTAATAAGGCTCAATCAACATTAAACAAAGATTTTACATTCAAGACCCATTCCGGCAAGGTCATTTCGGTAAGAGGCCAGGGCTATGGGTGGGCAATAGATACCGAGAAAGAAACAGCGGTTATCGAGAAAGCTTTTGAAAAAGGAAAGGAATCCATTTCCGCTTCCAATATTTACGGAAATGGATGGGACTATGAACCGATTGGCTATGAAACAACGTCGAACCATGGCATTGGAGACACGTATGCTGAAGTTTCGATTGCGGATCAGCGTATATGGATCTATAAAAATGGAAAGTTGGCAGTCACAACGAATGTCGTGACCGGCAAAATGAGCACCAATGAAGGAACACATCCGGGAGTTTGGTATATCCTTTTTAAACAGTCACCAAGAACACTTCGAGGCAGTGCAGTAGGTAATCCTAATTACTCCGTGAAGGTTAATTACTGGGCTGCGTTCACAAACGATGGCCAAGGGTTCCACGATGCCGGCTGGCGGACCAACTGGTCAGGCAACGCTTATCTTTCGCAAGGTTCAGCAGGCTGCGTCAACACACCTCCAGGTGTAATGAAAGCCGTGTATGACAACCTAAGCGCTTATGATCCAGTTGTTATCTACTAAGCAAAACAATAAAAATTTGAATAAGGATAGCAGGTGGAAACGATAGGTTCCACCTGCTTTTGCTGTGGGGGTTATTCGGAACGTTTGAGGTGGAAAACCGGGGCTAACCATCACACATAAGCATACTGATCAATCTACAAATAAAAAAACGGGTCGTGCACTTCCAACCTAGGAAATGCACGATCCGTTTTTATTATGATACGCTTTGACCTAGCGACAAGTCTTCACCCAGACCAAGCGCCTGCGATGTCGAAGCGTGAATTTCGCGGAAAAGCTCTGGGTTTTCCGCAAGTGAAACGCCATAAGATGGAATCATCTCTTTTATTTTTGGTTCCCACTCTAACACGTGTTCCGGGAAACATTTTTTTATTACTTCAAGCATGACATGAACGGCAGTAGAAGCACCAGGAGAAGCGCCGAGCAATGCAGCGATTGAACCATCGGCAGCATTGACCACTTCCGTACCAAATTGAAGCGTGCCTTTACCAGCCTCTGTATCTTTGATGACTTGCACACGCTGTCCTGCTGTAACGACTTCCCAATCTTCGCTTTTAGCGCTAGGAATGAACTCGCGTAGTTCTTCCATGCGCTGTTCATTTGATAGCATCACTTGCTGGATCAGGTATTTCGTCAAGGCCATCTCTTTTACCCCAGCCGCCAACATCGTGAGAACATTGTTCGGTTTTACAGAACCGATCAAATCTAGGTTTGAACCTGTTTTTAAAAACTTTGGCGAGAAGCCGGCGAACGGTCCAAACAACAATGTTTTTTTGTTGTCGATATATCTGGTATCAAGATGCGGAACAGACATTGGAGGAGCACCAACCTTAGCTTTACCATAAACTTTTGCATGATGCTTCTCTACAACCTCCGGATTGTTGCAGACTAAAAATAGTCCGCTTACCGGGAAGCCTCCAATATGTTTTGATTCAGGAATACCGGTTTTTTGCAGTAAAGGCAGACTTCCGCCCCCTCCACCGATAAAAACGAATTTTGCCGCATGGTATTCGCATGTTTTGTTATCGATATTATGCACTTTCACTTCCCACAAACCGTCACTTGTACGTTTGATATCTTCAACACTATGCCTATAATTGACTTCAACATTTTTCGTCTTCAAGTGATTAAACAGCATGCGTGTTAAAGCACCAAAGTTAACATCTGTGCCTGAATCAATTTTTGTTGCCGCAATTGGTTCATTCGATGTACGGCCTTCCATGATTAGCGGAATCCATTCCTTCAGCTTTTCAGGATTATCGGAAAATTCCATTCCTTGGAATAAGGGATTGTTCGACAATGCCTCGAAACGTTTTTTCAAAAACGATACATTCTCTTCCCCTTCTACTAAACTCATATGAGGAATTGGCATAATAAAATCTTGTGGATCTCGAATCAGATCGCTATTTACAAGATAAGACCAAAACTGTCTTGAAAGCTGGAACTGCTCATTGATTTTCACGGCTTTTTTAATATCTACAGATCCGTCAGGCTTTTCGGGAGTATAGTTGAGCTCGCACAGCGCAGCATGCCCCGTACCTGCATTGTTCCATTCGTTAGAGCTTTCTTCTCCGGCATTTGAGAGTTTCTCAAACACTTTTATTTCCCATTCTGGTGCTAATTCTTTTAGCAGAGCCCCTAAAGTCGCACTCATGGTTCCGGCGCCAATTAAGATAACGTCTGTTTTTTCATGTATCTCGCCCATTACAACCTTCCTTATCCCTATATTTGCAAAAAAGAGTAGTTGTCACAAAAAACAAGGCGCCTCCATAGGAACACACCTTTTCTATCTTAATTATACCCCATATCTTTGTGTACTAAAATTATTTATCTGTTAAAATCATTATTATTCTATGATAATTATACCCTATTTAAAGCCGATAAAAAAGAGGGAAGTTTGCCCATAGGAGGCATCGAAACTCAAAAAACCAAGGCCTTACCTATCTGCTTGCGAAGGTGAGGCCTTGGTTGGGATTATCGGTGAACTGATACCTTTTTTCTATCGCTATTATCGTTGATATTTATTAAGGTAAGCCGCTTAATATTTTTATGATCTTTTTTTAAAAAGATCCACAATTAAACCATATACTTGTTTATAATTCATACTCATGAAACCAGGCTAAAGTGGTTCACTTTCTAAAAAAAGACTAGCAACTGATCTGTCGCTAGTCTAATACTAATCTTTAAAGCATCGGATATTATCACACAAGCTTATGTTCTTGGATAAAATCCTTTAAAATACCCTTTAAATTCGGACTGCTGATTTCATCTAAATCATAGTGTACACGTGTGCACGGTTTATTAATTGAAATGACGCGAGATAAATCGATCGGCGTCCCAATGATCACTGCATCACAGTCGGCCTTATTAATCGTTTCTTCAAGATCTTTTAATTGCTGTTCGCCGTATCCCATCGCTGGAAGGACGTTACCAATATGTTGGTATTTGTTTAACGTCTCGGTTAATGTACCTACCGCAAATGGCCGGGGATCAACGATTTCCTTCGCTCCCAAACGTTCAGCTGCAACTGTACCTGCACCAAGTTTCATTTCTCCATGTGTCAATGTCGGACCATCTTCAACGACCAACACGCGTTTTCCAATGATACTCTCTGGATGATCGACTGTAATCTTTGATTCAGCTTTAATAATTGTGCTATTTGGACTTGCGAATTTTATATTATTTTCTACGATTTGAACGGCTTCCTCTGATGCACTATCCACTTTGTTAATGATGGCCACATCGGTTGTTCTTAAACAGACTTCGCCAGGATAGTATTTCAGCTCATGACCTGGGCGATGCGGGTCCAAGACAGTGACAGCTAAATCAGGCTCAAAGAATGAGAAATCATTATTTCCCCCATCCCATAAAATAACGTCACAGCCATCTGGATCATTTTCAGCTGCTGCCAAAATGTCTGCATAATCTACGCCGGCATACACAATATTTCCTCGTGCCACATGAGGTTCATATTCTTCCATTTCTTCGATTGTACAATTATGTTTCTTTAAATCCTCAACTGTCGCAAAGCGCTGCACACGTTGTGCATTTAAATCGCCGTACGGCATTGGATGTCTCACTGCAACGACTTTTAAATCATGCTCCAACAGCGTTTCGATAATTTTTCGCGACGTTTGACTTTTTCCTGTTCCAGTTCGCACAGCGCAAACAGAAATGACAGGCTTATTACTTTTTAACATCGTGCTGTTTGGACCTAGCAATGTGAAGTTAGCACCCGCTGCATTTACGATCGCACCCACGCCCATAACATCTTCGTAATTAACATCACTATACGCAAAAACACATTCATCCACTTGCAATTCTTTAATCAACTCTGGTAATTGGTCCTGTGAATAAATGGGAATACCATCAGGGTAAAGTTCACCCGCTAATTCACTCGGATATTTACGTCCATCAATATCTGGAATTTGTGCTGCTGTAAAAGCAACAACATTATATGCATCATTATCACGATAATACGTATTAAAGTTGTGAAAATCTCTTCCTGCCGCACCTATAATAATAATATTTTTTCTTTCCATTGAACTCTCTCCTATAATTACAATGAATTATTATAATTATAACTTTCTTTGTATATTAATACAATAGGGTTTTCAAATGAAATGAAAAAACTTACAAAAAATCGGTATATCCAAATGAGGGATTCCTATCGTCTAAAGTCCAAAACATATCCGATTCAACTGAGCGTAATTTGCTCGTCCGTGAGACCTCCCCAGGTAAGAACGATAACCTTCTTCTCATGTAACTGCTATATTTACGGTATGGGATTCGGGCAGTGTTGCGCCTGTAGTGGACTTTCAACCAAGTTATCGCCCATGCCGGGCGCACATAAAAAATGAGGTCATGCTCCTAAAAGCATGACCTCATTTTCCGAACTATTTAGACAAATCCATCTGGTTTCGGCATACCTCTGCACCATCAATCCAAATCTTTTACAACAAATCCAAAGATAAGATTATATAGAAAAGGTGTTCGCGTCATCACCATGGGGAGACTCGAAAGGGCGCAATTCTACAAAAACATACTCAAATTCATAACCGTTAATACTGCCTGATCAGGAATGATGGTCCTTGCAGCAATCTTCCACTGCCCATCCACTTTCCGAATGATGTCTTCCCGTTCGCCAATAATTTCTTCTATTTGATGTTCGGAAGCTCTGTTGCGTTTGAAGTGAAAATAGCTTCGGACGTTATATTCATCAGAATTAGCACCAGGGCTTACCATGATGTTGGTGATATAATGCCTCTGCCTTGTTCGTGGATCTTCAACCCACGCGGACCTCGTATAAAGCCGTTTCACCCTTGTCTCAAGGGACTTTTTCGTTTCTTCAAAATATGTCATATCATCAACGATATTTGAACCGTCTCTTCTTTCCGTTGTCACACGCAACGGCATGCGATATATAATATCATCGGTTAATAAATCATACCATTCTTGGTACATATGGTGGTCTAACAAATAGGCTTCATGATACAGAAATTGAGTAATTTCATGTTGTAATTCTGAATTCACTGGAGTGTTTTGAAGGTATAATTCCATGCTCACTGGCTATCCTCCTCTTCGTCCAAAAGATCTTTTGAAATTAGTTCAAACCAACGACTTTGAATACTTCTTGCTAAGTTATCCGTGTAAGTAGATGGGTAAGCAATACCTGGTCCAGGGAAGTTATCAACTGGTTCAAATACGTCTTCTCCCAATAGGTAGTTGTTCAGATTATTATAGCTTAATTCCTTATCTTCCATCATGAGCGCGTCGTTTACTTGAATAATACGAGCCCAAACTTCTGTATCATCCTGCTCTAATGTTCCAGAGGGACCAAAGGAACCGACATAAGCCTTATATGCTTTGTCCTTGTATTCCTCGGGTGCTGCCTTATCAACTAAACACCAACACCATATTTCTACCTTATCAGGCCCTAAAGGTCTCCAAACCCGAAGATTTAGGTAGTTGCACATCTCGCCTTCCATCCCATGCACTGGACTGTCGAAAGCAAGGTTAGGGAAGATACCACCGACAAAAACGGTCGCATTTGATAAGATTTCATTTTGTTCAGGACTTAAATTTCTTTCAAACATTGGCCACATCGATTCAGGCAATGTTTGGTATTTATACGGTGAGACGCCTGTTTTAGATGTCATAATACTTAGACCATGACCGTTACCTAAAACGATCTGATGCCCATAACTCGCAAAATTTGGGTCACTTGGACTGATTCCTAATTCAACAGTGGAACGGTGGTTCGTTTGAACATGATATGGGTCTGAAGCAAAGTTTTCTTGCGTCATCTTCCAGTTGGCTTGTGCTGTCCAACGTTGAGGAACGCCTATAACTTCCATTCCGCCATCACTTCTGCCTAGCAGGATGTCTAAATACCATTTCATATCCCCTAGGTAATCTTCCAAAGGCATGGCTTGATGATCCAAGCTTGCAAATATCAACCCTTGGTACATCCCTACTTTCGGAATTGGACGTAGCCCCCACTCGTCCTTTTTCATTTTTTCTCCGTATACCGTTTTACCGGATACGACACCAATCAGTTCCCCTTCAAGGTTAAAACTCCATCCATGATAGGGACAAGTAAATGTTTTCTTATTTCCGAAATCAGCTGTACATAGATGTGCGCCTCTATGCGTACAGGAGTTTAAATAAGCTTTAATCTCTCCGGAATTTGTTTTTACAAGTAATACTGGATCATTCGCAATCCAACGCGTCACATAACTTCCGGGCTCTTTTAGTTCAGATTCATGCCCTATAAATTGCCACGTTTGACCAAAAATCTTTCTGCGTTCCAATTGATAAATATCCGGATCTGTCACTACCCATTGAGGCATTAAGCCCTTATCCAACTTTTCTTTCAGCATCTGTAATGTTTGCTTATTTACGCTATCTTTAACCAACATTCTCCGTTCACCTCATTAAATCTAATTTTGGTAGGTAAGATACAATTTCATTCATTTCTACCGTGAAATATCTACCGGGAATATTTACACATGATTTCAAGTTTTCAGGTTTTTTATGCTATATTTATAGTTTAGAACGTAGTATATATAATGTAAATACAGGTTTTTTATGGTTTTTTGTGATTTTTTATGATTATTTATTATTAGAGTAATAAAATGAATGGAAGATATTTGCCTGAAAGGGGCCTTTTGAACAATAGTGAGATAATCTCTATAAATTATTCATATCTTTCGCAGATTGTAATACTAATCTAGCAGAATCCCAAACATAATCACGGGTCCGTTTACGAGCTAAAAGTTGATAACTGGCTAATAGCTGTGTTGCTCTATATGACCTGGCCGAAAAGCTAAAGAGGAGGCTGATCGAAGATCGCCAAAGAGAACACTATCGAAAAGAGAAATGGATTTGCTGGATGGTTACCTAATCCACGTCCCCAGGGCCAAGAACTACGTGCACTTGTGTTCTTTAAAAGAATGGGACAGTTTCAAAGTGATCAGCCAAGAAGGAGAAATTTTACTTTAAGCGGAGATTTTTCGGTTAAATGCAGAATAGAGCTTGTTTGGGTTAAATAAGGGGAGGTTTTCCGACTATGCAAAGCAAAACCCTCATTTTCACGTTTTTCGAGTCAATAGGCAGAATCTCTTCGTCTATTTAAGCTATTTTTAATGATAATTAAAATTAAGCGGAATTTTCCCGTCTATTTTATCAGATCAAGTACTTAACCTGATCCCCCAACCAATAAGGGTAGATCCTCTTGATCCCACCGTTAAGAAAACTTATAATGTTCCAGCCTCCCCAACTTTAAGGAGAGGCATTTACTAATAACCTCATTAACTTATGGTACGGTTCACCGCACCTACCAAAGAAGCGGTTTTTGTTCAATTAAATGCTTCATTATTTATATCCCTCTGCAGCGAAAATCCAAATTTTAGATCCATCGGTATATTTGCCTCTACTATCTACCATTAACTTAATATATCCTTTTTTTCTATCATGGGCAGTTACGGCAATATCTCTTTTTCCCTCCGCTTTCAAAAGGATAATTGAAGCTGGATGATTAAATACTTCACCTTTTTTTGCGACACGCCATTTTCCTTTTTTGCCATTTAAGTTATACGTTCCACCTTTATTAATGGTTAACGATCCCTTATAAGCACCTTTACTATACTCACTTCCTGCGTTATTACCATTATAAAAATAGTCAACCATCGCACCTGGGATCCATAGTTTCCACTTTCCATAATAGGGATCTACCCTTGCCACAGTAGTTTTTAAAGTAAGCTTTTTCCCTTTATAAGTTCCTGTGATGGTGACGTTCCCGTTTTTCCCTGTGAAGGTAACAACGCCCTTGGAGCTGACTTTTGCCACCTTCTTATTACTGGATTTCCAGACCACTCCTGATTTAAGCTTTACCTTTTTACCATTCATATAGGTTGCAGTAACGTTGATCTTGATTGGTTTTTTAGTATACTTCAACTTCGTTGTTGTTGAAAGTTTCTTTACCACATTTCCAACAGTTGTAGTCGCACTTGTCTTTTTCCCTTTATAAGTTGCTGTGATTGTCACCTTACCAGGCTTACCAGTAAAGGTAACTTTCCCTTTTGATACCGTGGCGACATTTTTGTTATTAGTTACCCACTTTACAGAGCTGGCTTTTACTGCTGCTTTGGTCTTGTTACTATAATTCGCAATAACCGACAACGTAACCGGAGTTGGACTGTATTTAAGCGTTTTATTAAACTTAATCGAAGTCACTTGAGGTGGCTTAGGTGGTTGAGCGGATGACTTTTCTAGAGCGTAATTAAATGAAACACCAGAATTTGATTTACCGGTGATCTGTAATTTAGCCCAAGTTCCATTCTTACATTTAAATATATACACATGTTCCTGCTTAGCATCAATGGCCTCTTGAGAACCTTTGGCTGAAGTTGGACTAACACTGTCAAATTTCACCTTACCTAGGTCGACAATCCCATTCCCCCATATCTCCGCACCTTCAGGAGAAAAAGCAACATCAGCATCTGTCCCCCGAGTCATTTTTCCTGTCTCTAAATTCATTCCTCCCAGACTAAGCGGACCTGACCAAGGCAATTTAATGCCAGGAATAGAAGTGTCATAGTTTGCCTTCTTTGTCTCCCCCCAGGAAATAGCTCCAGCAAAGCCTACCGTACTAAAGCAAAGGAAAGCCAACAAAAAAACCAACAAACTGCCCAATCGTTTCACTTTTTTCCCTCCCATAGCCAAAAAATCTCCCCCTAATACATCATGACTTTTTGCATTCCGGGCCTTTGGTAACATTTCTATAGATATATATTATATGAATAATCAGAAATTAATGCTGACAAAATCATAATACTTTCGTCGCCGTAAACTGACATCATAAGAAATAGTGTCGCTCCTTAAATAATGTCGATGAACTTGGCAAAATGCATCCCGTTCATAAGTCCCCTTCTTAAAAAAGTGCAGAGTAGCCCCTTATAGTCCTTGATGTTTTTTAAAATAAAAGTGCTTGGTAGCATGATGCCTTGGACATTTGTATGCTTTCATCTTTCTAATCCGATCGTTCAATCTGGAGGCATTGTAAACAAGCTTCAATAATTGGAAGTGACGCTTCGCATTCTCTTCAGTTATTGAGTCCAAGAATTCTTTTAGATACGCGTCTACCCTTTCAACTGCGGTCCGGGAGATCTCGCTTGAATTTCTTAAACTCCGGGATTTCCGCCGTTCAGATTGCCGTACTTCATCATGCCCGTAACGATGTATTTGCTCTTTGTACCGACCGCCAGATGTCCTTTGTAACCGAACCTGTAGACGTTTTCCCTTCGCTGTTCTTCTTGACGCCCCACTTGGGTCAATCGGAGCTTTCTTGTATGACTGATAACCCGTCTATTTAAAAAAACCTCTAAACATAAGGTTAAAGGTTTCTACATAAATGAAATGTTTATTGAACCATTTTTTCCTTTTTCCGAACATCTGCTGTTACATACCTCCTGCAACACACTTATGATACGGTTTATCGTAACGATCTAAATGAGGTTTAACCCTTTGTACTAAAAGGCGTAACTGGCAACTGGCCTAGCTCAAAGTTATTTAGGTTTTAACTGTCACTGCTTATGGGCAGAATAAACATAATCTTTCTTGTAAAACTTCTAAGACTTCTTTTGGCACTTCCCTGACCTTGATATCCCCACCTAGGAAAAGTAACCAATTTGTTATTTCAGTCAATTCTTCGGAATTATTAACATTGATAAAAGTCTCTAGAATGGCTGTGGTTTGGTAAGGATTCGTATAGGAAATTGATACTTTTAAAGGATGGTATTTTTTGAACTGGGCAATCGCCTTGGGACCAAGTTCAAGGACAAGGTTAATTGCTTCTTCTTGCTTACTTAGTTTTTCTAAAATTTCTTTCCTACTTGCTCTTTTTTTCGCAGGGTTTGGTTTGACATCGGTAAGATTGTCGACAAGGAAAACCTTTCTCTTTTTATTCTTTAAATCAAAGCCATCAATTAGCCAAAGGCCTTTTTCATGATAAAGGTGCAAGAGATAAATCGGAAAAGACTTTATTACCTTCTCTTCTTTGATGGTAATCAACAAATAGCTATCCAAAAGAAGTATTTGGATGAGTTTTTCTAACATAGGATGGGGTAGGTCTGACAGATCAAGTAGGTCGGGGTTATTGGGGTTGGTCCCTTCAAACAGCAAGATTTGATTTAATAGAACAAGGTCATCTTGCTGGTTTTCCGAGATGAGACCCAATAATTTTTCAGCTAAAGACTGACGACTCTTTAGATAAGGGAGTTGTTTATTTTTTGTGGCCATAAAGGCAATAAAAAGAGCTTTAATCTCATTATCGGTAAAGCGAACAGTGGGCAGGACAGAGTTGTTCATGACAAAATAACCGCCATCCCTTCCAACTTCAGAGACGAGTGGCATCCCCATGGCCTCAATTTCTCTAATATCTCTAATAGCTGTCGAACGAGAGATGTTAAATTCCCGCATGATTTCAGAAATTGTAAAGTGAGCGCGGTTGTTGATATACCGCATCATGGTATTAATCCGTTCAACTTTTTTCATCGGAACTCCTAAACAGTATCAGTTTTTGACATGATTTAAGGCTATTATAAACTCATCAAATGGAAAAACAAATCATTTGATTAATAAAAAAGAGGAGTGTTTTAAATATGGCAGATTATACCCTTGAAGAAAAAGATAGCTTTACGGTTTTAGGTACTGGAACTGAGCTTATGAGCGATTACACAGACTTTGTTGGAATAAACAATGAAAAGGCAGACTTTTGGCAGGCCGTCAACCAAGATGGAAGGCTTGACACTTTAAAATCCATAGCCACAAACGACTACATTTTTATCGTAAACGAAGCAGTGAATAACAAGATGATGCATTATGCTGGCGTTATGACAGAGGCACCGGCACCAGAACTAGAAGAATCTAGAGTCATCCAATTTCCCAAGGGGGAATACCTGGTTGTTAAAGGCGAAGGGAAGACGGTTGATGAATTAAGTAATAAAGTTACTGGTATTGCTTTTGGTCAAGCCTTACCAGAAGCAAAGGATTTTGCCTATGTCGGCGGGCCAAATGCAGCGGTTGTGATGGGGCAGCGAAACGGTTTATTTTATGGTGAAATGTGGATTCCTGTTGTTAGGAAATAAAGATAAAAGGTGGAATGGAAATGTCCTATATCGTAGATTTTAAAAATGTATCTACGGTTGGTTTAGAGTCTTCACCTGTAGCAGAAGCGCTTGCTGGTTTACGTGCTCATGAAGCCCGTTACTTTATGAACAAATACAAGCATCAATTTACGGTTGTCCCAGCTAATGAGTCCTGTGAGACACTTGATCATGTGAACAGGATTTTGAATGATGAACGT
The DNA here is from genome assembly GCF_003605385.1 of Siminovitchia acidinfaciens. Classification (GTDB taxonomy): domain Bacteria; phylum Bacillota; class Bacilli; order Bacillales; family Bacillaceae_C; genus Siminovitchia; species Siminovitchia acidinfaciens. Next base: position 138,514 of record NZ_QYTV02000010.1, read on the forward strand.
GATATTGAGTTTACGGCCAAACCTTTAGAAACTTCGCGTTTTCAAGTGGAAAATATCAAAATGGCCTACATCTTTTATGAGGATGGTCTTGAGGTTAACGTCATGTATACGGTTGATGACTCTAAGAAGCGGGCTGTTGGTTTTAAGCTTTCCGAGGGTATGGAGATACCAAAGGAGCTAGAAGGAAAGTTTAAGTTTGCCAGGCAGAAATCTAAACTGGCTGGAACAATTCGGGGCTCGTTTTTTGTAATTAAAGGAGAATATTAAAGTAAGCGAAAGCGCAAGTCTCCAATTGATAAAAAAGTCCTGATTGAGCAAAAATTAAACTCATCGCAAGATCAAAAACAAACATTCATGCAACAAATGGTCAGCGAGAAATTCAAATTAAAAAACAGCACCTCTCCATTAAATTAGAGAGTGCTGTTACTTTTTTCACAAAAACATCTTTTACTTGCGGTAGGGTTCTCCGTAATACATCTAAATGAGTTTTTTTATGTAGAGTATATGATGCCTCTACTTTTTTGTAGTTTTTAGGAGCTTATCCGCTATTTGAAGCATGAACCTAATTCCTTTTTGACCATATCCAAACTGGTTCATAGTTCCAATGAGATAAGCATCCGTCTCGGGGTGGTAAAACATAAACGAACCGGTAGAACCCGCATTCCCCCAAGAGTTGTATTTTGCTGGCATTAACACAGGAACCGTTTTAATGTTCATTAATCCATATCCGTAGTCAATCCCTAAAAAGAATTTCCCACAATCGCCCTTCATTTTTTCAATGGTTTCTTTTTTTAAAATCTGATCATGTACTAGGGCTCTCATGAATTTTAACAGATCATCAGTAGTCGATACAATTCCGCCGCCAGCATACATGATGCTAAGACTCTTGTTATTCGTAATGTCCGTGTCATGCATGTACAACTTTGCTACTTCGAATGGACTGGCTTCTGCTGGTTCGGTACGAGAGAAATGGGAATATTTCATATCTAGCGGTTCAAAAATATTTTTCCTCAGCACTTCATGGAAAGGTGACCCTGTTATTTTTTCAATAATGAATCCCAATAGGTGATATCCTGTATCGGAGTAATGGAATTTTTCACCTGGCGGGAAGTGGTTATCCATATTTTCCTTCGCCCAATTGATTGTTTCAAGCGGAGTCCATGTTCGATCTGGCTCATCAACGAGTAAGTTAGGCATTGACTTTCCCTTTACCGGCTTATCCTCTACGAAATCATGTAAACCCGATGTATTATTTAGTAAATGCTTGATTTTAATTTCGTTTGTATAATCTTTTCCTTTGTAAATATGCAGGTTACTTAATACATCTTCCTCTAAGTACTGTGAAATTTTGTCATCGTATGAACAAAGCCCTTGTTCTACTAACTGACCAAAAAGAACAGATGTAAAAAGTTTGCTCACACTAGCGATATAATATGGTTGTTGAGGGTCTATAGCTTCTTTTCCAGCAGCCAAATTGATGTCTATACCGTGTTTTTCTGAATGGACACGTAAATATGCATTGTGTATTTTCGGGTCTCTCTCCACTCTTTTCTTGAAAAGCTGTTCAACTTCCATTTGAATATTAGTCTTCTCCATCTCCCATCCCCCTTTACTTATCTCGACTCTTTTTCTTCTTAGCGAGAGCAGTGCCTGTCACTCCCTTGTTTTTTTGAACATTAGGTCAATTCTATTTAAAAACTATTTCCCCTACCCTACGCATAATTCATTCCCAAGCGCGTTCAAGTTTACTATTTATTTTGACCACCTCTATTTAAGGCTTCTGGAACGGACATGGCTTTTTAGAGATTCATCCAGGTTGTAAGAAAGGATTTATAAACCATTACATCCGAATTTCCATTTATTAAAGTCCTGACAATATATTGTGGAAAATATAAAGGGAGATTAATAAAAAGATGTATCGCCAATCAAGGAAGTTTATTAGGTAATAAGTAATAGTTTAGTAGTTTTACTTCTTCATTTTGCCTCCTTTTTCCTCCCTAAAAGTTATCTAATCCATTTTATTTTTTTAAAAAGGAAAAATGTCATCTATCCTTCACCTCAGATAAAAAATAAAAACCTCATTTACTTATGGTACGGTTCACCGTTGGGATTATGGTAAATCAGCAAAAGCAGTTCGATTAAAGAAACAAATTTTTTACTTGAACTTTACTATGTGTTTTCTCCCGTCATAAGGATTAAAGAAGTGTGATGCATTAATTTAATTCGTTCTAGAATCATCTAATTAGAATGCATTGTTCATATACATCTATACGAACAATGCATTCTAATTAGGAGGAAGTTATGGACCGCTCAAACCAACATAAAGTGAAACCATATTTAATGACGCGTAGTTTGTTACCAGAAAATCAGGAAACACCCATTCAATTTATAAAGGGCGACATTATGGATAATAAATTATTCTATAGGCGGAACCACTTTCATTATCCAACTCTTTCTTACTCAAACTATCGGCTCCCGATCAATGGGATGGTTTCAAAATCAATAATGCTTTCCCTACAGGATATTCTTCAATTGCCTTCAAAAACAATACGAGTTGTACTTGAATGTTCAGGAAATAAGCGTAGCCTTTTCGAACCTAAAGTATTTGGAGAACAATGGGATAAGGGTGCTATCAGCCAAGGCTATTGGAAGGGTGTACAGTTAAGTACCCTACTGGAACTTTCGGGGATAGGAGAAGGAGCAAAAGAAATTGTCGTAGAGGGATATGATTTTGGAGAAAGAAAAGACTTAAATCGGGTTTTCAGCTACGCCAGAAGTTTACCTATAGAGAAGGCGCTCCACCCTGATACCATCATTGCATATGAATACAATCATCAGCCAATTCCCTTTAAACATGGTTATCCACTAAGATTAATTGTTCCTCAATGGTATGCAATGGCATCGATTAAATGGGTAAAGCAGATTAATGTTATTGATTCTAATTTTACAGGGCCCTTTCAGACAATCGATTATGTGTATTATCCAAATAAAGAAAATAATAATGATGCCTTCCCTGTTACTACAATAAATGTAAACTCAACTATTCAAAAGCCTTTAGATAAGGAAATTTTGAATACTGGCAAGGATGTAATTAAAGGGATTGCTTGGACAGGTAAGGGCTTTATTAGAAAGTTGGAAGTAAGTGTAGACGGTGGGATTACCTGGCTGAATACAAAATTAGAGCCTACAAAAAATACTGGTTATGGATGGCAATATTGGTCTTATGAATGGACTATATCAAAGAAAGGAGAATATAAGATTATGTCAAAAGCAACAGATTCATATGGTCGAACCCAACCAAAAATACCTTTTTGGAATAAAAAAGGCTATGGATACAATGCTATTGATAAAATTAATGTTAAGGTAGAATAGCGGTTTTTTTATATAAACAATCAGAGCAGTCATATTTCCTGCTCTGATCAAAATATGGATCATATTGGACTTAAAATTATCTAGACTTTCTTACCAAGCAACATCTACTTTCTGCTTTACCACTATTTATGGTGCGGTTTCCCGTCACGCAGCTAAATGAGGATCTTCACCGGCTTCCAGTCGGTGGTTTTTAAGATATTTTCAAGATGAATCATATTATTTATGCTACATACATCTTCTAAATTTAACCAAACTAATAGTACATTTATTGCTAAAAGAAATTTCTTACATTCTCTTCAATAATGTCAACAAACCTTTCCGCAGCTCTATTTAAAGGAACATTTTTTAAATAACATATGCCAATACTTCTTTTAGGTATAGGTTCCATTAAGGTCACTTCACGAAGCAGGCCTTTGCCCAAAAACTGTTCAGAGAATTCTTTTGTAACACAAGCAACACCAAGATTAATCTTCGCAAATTCTAACAGCAGTTCATGTGAACCTAACTCAAATTCCGGCTGGATTTTAATTCCTTTTGTAAGGAAAAATTCTTCAACATATCTCCGGGAATTAGAATTGTCCAATAAAATAAGCGGGAACTTAACCAATTCTTCAAGTTTGATCGGCTTAGATAATACTTTTCGGTATTTTTCGCCATATACAAAGGTATCCTGAATTTCCAATAAAGGCTTTACTGATAATGACTTGTCATCAATGGGGAGATTACAGATGGCAATGTTCACTTTTCCTGCTTTTAAGGCAGCGATGATTTCCCACGTTGTCCCATTGACTATTTTGAATTTGAGATTTGGATATCGATTATGAAAAGTTTCTAAATAGGGAAGTAAAAAATATCGCGAAATGGTATCGCTAACCCCTATTTTAAACTCACCAATGATTAAATTTTTAAATTCTAAAAGCTTTTCTTCACCAGCTTGTATAAATTGAAGTGCTGAACTGACATATTCAAACAATAACTTTCCTTCATCGGTCAGCGTTACACCTTTAGATAGCCGATTAAAAAGCCTTGTATCTAATTCCTTCTCCAATTGTGCAATTGATTGACTTATTGCCGGCTGTGACATATATAGCACCTTTGCAGCTTTGGAAAAGCTTTTATTTTTACCAACAGTATAAAAAAGATGATATAAATCCAATTTGCTTACCATATAATCAGTCCTTATACCCGTTATTAGATATATTAACTTTACTTATATCATTAAAAACCGTATATTACAAGGAGAGACTGTTTAGATTGTTAATGTATTAATATCATACTTTAAAAAAAGCGAACATTTTTTATCGAATATAGTTAGATTGCGAAGAAGGAGCGAATTATTGTGGAAAGAGTTGTAGGAACTATTGCCAGGGGACTTCGTTGTCCCATAATCAATGAGGGAGATCGCATTGAAGAAATCGTTGTTGATAGCGTATTAAAAGCAGCCGAAGTTGAAGGCTTTACAGTTCAGAATAAAGATATTGTGACCGTTACTGAGTCGGTTGTGGCACGTGCACAAGGAAACTATGCCACCATTGACCATATTGCCAAAGATGTTCAAGCTAAATTTGGCGATGATACAATCGGTGTAATTTTCCCTATCCTTAGCCGTAATCGCTTTGGTGTTTGTCTTCGCGGTATTGCAAAAGGTGCAAAGAAAATCGTGTTAATGCTAAGCTATCCTTCCGATGAAGTAGGCAATCATTTAGTGGATTTAGACACACTGGATGAAAAAGGGATAAATCCTTGGACAGATGTTTTAACAGAAAAGCAATTTCGTGAGCATTTTGGTTACAACAAACATACATTCACGGGCGTAGATTATATCGATTATTACAAATCCATTGTTGAAGAATATGGAGTAGAATGCGAAGTAATCTTCTCAAATCATCCAAAAACAATTTTAGAGCACACAAAGAGTGTACTTTGTTGTGATATTCACTCAAGATATAGAACGAAAAGAATTTTAAAGGCTAATGGCGGCGAAAAAATTTATAGTCTCGATAATATTCTTTCTGAATCAATTGACGGCAGTGGTTTCAATGAGACCTATGGCTTATTAGGCTCGAATACAGCAACAGAAGATAGTGTAAAGTTATTCCCGCGCAATTGTCAGCCTATCGTTGATAACATTCAAGAAATCCTGAAAGAAAAGACAGGTAAAACGGTTGAGGTTATGATTTATGGTGATGGGGCATTCAAAGATCCTGTAGGAAAGATATGGGAGCTGGCGGACCCGGTTGTTTCCCCTGCTTATACAGCGGGATTAGAAGGAACACCGAATGAAATTAAATTAAAATACTTGGCCGACAATCAATTTGCTGACTTAAAAGGTGAAGAACTAAAAAAAGCAATCTCTGAATACATTGATGAAAAACAGGAGGAAGACTTGGTTGGAGCAGTGGAAGCCCAAGGAACTACTCCTCGGAGACTAACAGACCTAATCGGTTCACTGTCCGATCTAACTTCAGGCAGCGGCGATAAAGGTACACCGATTGTCTTTATTCAAGGCTACTTCGACAACTACACAAAATAAGCTTACCAGGAAAATCAACGAAAACTTATTGGACAAGGGAGAGTAACTCCTTTGTCCTATTTTAATGGCTGGCGGGTGCTCTAAAGAGAACGTGCTTATATTCCTTGTGTCTCTAAAATTTGACCTCCAATTATAGCTCGTTACTTTATTGAACTGCCAAGTTAAACAAGAGTTAGATTACTCACATCCCATGTTTTCAACGGTCGTTTAGCTGCATGTTTTTTCGGGAAGGTAAATGATGATTATTTCCTTGTAATATAGAAATCAATTAAGGACATGGAGGAGACAATATTGTTTGAGTCGATCAAAGACAACTTTAAAGAGCCACACGGGATCATCGGTAAAATAGCAGGTAAAATTATGGATATGGAAAACCGTGAGCTAAACGAATGGGCTGTTAATCTGTTAAATATTAAACCGGGAGAGCGTATCCTTGAGATTGGCTATGGGCCGGGCTATGGCATTGCTTATTTATTAAACCACCACGAGGAAGCAGTTGTAGATGGGATTGACGTGTCAGAGGATATGAAAGAATTAGCCAGCAAAAAACTAAAGGATGAAATCGCCGAACAGAAGGTAAACCTTATCGTTGGCGATATCAATCAGAGAAGACTCCCTTCAAATCGATATAATAAAATCCTGTCTGTAAATAATTATACGCTATGGGACAAGCAGCTGGATATCCTGAATAACATTTACAGAGCAATGGTAAAGGAAGGAAGAATTGTTATTACCATGCAGCCGAGACAGGAAGATGCCGATCGTGGCAGAACAAAAGAATTTGGTGAACAGATTCAACGGGACCTTCAATCATGCAGTTTTCGTCAAATTGAATGTTCTTATAAGGAAATTGCTCCTGAACTTGCTGTTACTGTCACGGCCGTTAAATAGACGATTCCCTTGAAAGCCTTCATCCCTTCTAAACGAAATTATTTTTATAAAATCTGCCTCCCTACATAACATGGATCGCTGGAGGGACGTTTCCAATATGTTGGAATTTGTTTATCGTTTCGGTTAATGCCCTACTGCACATTGGCGTGGGTCAATGATTTCCTTCGCTCCCAAACGTTCAACTGCGCCTGTACCTGCACCAAGCTTTCATTTCTCCATGTGTCAACGTCGGACCATCCTCAACGACTAACACGCGTTTTCAATAATACTCTCTGGATGATCTGCTATCACTGACAATCTTGTTCCTGTAGGATATTCCATCCCTCTTGCCGGGAACCCATGTAAGACCTCCCCGTAAAACTATAACCTTCCTCCCATGTAACTGCTGTATTTACTGTATGGAACTCGTGCAGTATCGGACTTTGTTTTGACTTGCAAACTCGTCCATTCCAATTTCAGCCTTATATACAGTTTCTGTTCGTCAGTTCAGGACTTTGCCTCCGGTTCCTTCAGATTACACCTCACGGTGGACACCCTTGCCATTGGCTAACAGTTCCTCTGCCCAGCCTGTAGTAAACTTCACCACCAAGTTATAGCCCCTGCCGGGCGCACAAAGTAAACAAGCTCCTGTTAACAGGAGCTTGATTTATTATTTTATATCTAATTTTAATACCTCATTGAATTTTTGATTTTAAATGCTACTTCCAATGCTTTTGTCGCTTCTGAAACACCGACTATAGGTTTTCTCCCCGACTTGAGGCATGTGATGAAATGGCTGATTTCCTCAAAAAGCGGGTCACCGTAAGGTATAGCGATTTTTTCTATTAATCCTTCTGAAATATAGACTTTTTTCCCCTTGGAGTTTTGGTTTATACTATGATGCAGGAAAAGTTCTTTCGTTATCAAGTTCGCTTTAATAAACCTACTTTTTTCCGTAATAAAAATCTTACGCATCTTCTCCTGCGATTTTCGATTTACCGCCAAGTTTGCTATCGAGCCGTTTGCGAAAGTAAGCAAAGCATTAGCGGCGTCCAATTGCCCTTCCTTATTTAGCGATACTCCATTAGCCGATACGCCGATCAATGGACTTTTGATAAGATGCAGTACAATGTCAATGTCATGAATCATTGTATCCAGAATGACATCAATATCGATTTCACGTCCTGGCGTACCAAAGCGCCTTGTTTCTATAGAAATAATATCTTTCTGCTGGATGACCTCCGATAATTGAGTAACCGTCTGGTTAAATCTCTCTATGTGGCCAACTTGTAAAATTAGGTTTTTTTTCGCTAGCATTTCTTCAATATATTCAGCTTCTTCCATAGCGGTAACAAAAGGCTTTTCTACAAAAACATGTTTATTTTCCTGGACGGCATCTACAATTAAAGGAAAATGAAAGGATGACGGAACCGCGATAATAACTGCATCCAATTCTTTTAGCAGATCCTCATACGATAAATAAGCTTTAACCTGAAATTTTTCCGCCATTTGCCGGCACTTTTCATGATCTGTATCATAAACACCTACAAAGTCCACATCCTTCATCATGGATAAGATACGGCAATGATTCAAGCCCATGCTTCCGACACCGGTGATCCCTATTTTAATTTTATCCATAGTTCATCCCGTTCACAAAACTCCTTGATAAAGTCAATCACTTGTTGTTGCTCTTTTTCGGATAACATGGGTTGAATGGGCAGGGCCAAGATACGGTTAGAAACGGATTCTGCCACGGAGAAATCCCCAGATTTATAATGGAGGTACCGGAGAGCTTCCTGAAGATGGAGGGGAACAGGATAATAGACTGCTGTCATCACCTGTTTTTGTAGGAGATATGCAGCTAGTTCGTCTCGTCGTGTTGTCTCAATACAGTATTGATGAAAGATATGCTCTCTACCACTCAAAATTGCCGGTGTTTGGACATAATCGGATAATTGCTCGGTGTATCGGGCGGCAAGTTTTCCTCTGATTTGGTTCCATTCTGATAGTCTCTTAAACTTTACTAACAGGATTGCCGCTTGCAATTCATCCAATCGACTATTTATTCCGACCCTATGATGAACATACTTTGTAACACTGCCATGATTCCTTAAACAATTGATTGTTTCATAGAGTGCTGGGTTATTTGTGACAACCATTCCTCCGTCACCAAAAGCTCCCAGATTTTTCGTTGGATAAAAAGAAAAGCAGCCGACATCGCCAAACGTTCCTGCCATTTTTCCTTTAAAAGAGGCACCGATTGCCTGACAGGCATCTTCGATTACGTAAAAATTGTGACGTTTCGCTATATCCATAATGCGATCCATGTTTGCTACCTGACCAAAAAGATGAACGACCATGATCGCTTTTGTCTTTTCGGTAATAGCCTTCTCTATTAAATCAGGATCTATATTATATGATTCTGGTTCAATATCAACAAAAACCGGAATGGCGCCTGCACGGACAATCACTTCGGCCGTAGCAAAAAATGTAAATGGGGTGGTGATGACCTCATCACCTCGCGAGATCCCCAAAGCTTCCAAAGCAAGCAGCAGCGCATCGGTGCCATTAGCCACTCCCAGGCAAAAGGAAGTGTTAATAAATTGGGAGATGGTCGATTCAAGCAGCGTTCCCTTTTCTCCTAAAATATAAGAGCCACTTTGTAAAACCTCCTCAATCGCTGCTTGAAGATCCGTTTTAAGTACCCGGTATTCAGCCTTTAAGTCAAGTAGTGGTATCATGTTCACTCACCTCTTTGGAAACCAAGTATCTTATGTCTTTCGCGGGAGAGCCGACTACGGTTTTGAAATCAGCCACATCTTTGGTTACAACTGATCCTGCACCGACAACGGCAGAACTTCCTATTGTGATTCCTGGCAATAAAGTTGCGTTATTGCCTATTTTAGCGCCTTCTTGAATGTAAGGCCCTTTAAGGGTATATTCTCTTGCACCCATATACTTATCGTTGGACATAGACACGCAAGGCCCGATGAAAACATGGTCTTCAATTGTAGTATCACCTGTAACATAAGCCAATGTCTGAATAGTACAGTCATGCCCAATTTTTGTATTTAATTCGATTATGGCCCCGCGGCCAATGATTGTTCCGGGCCCAACCTCAACATTCTCCCGAATACTTGCATGATCAGCAATAAAAACATCCTGCGCAATTGTAGTACCGCTGTATATCGACACATGATTTCCAATTTTGCAATTGGCTTGTATGACTAAAGGATCTAAAGAAGAATTGGATATTCGCATGTTTTGGTTCCGGCTTTTCCTTACACCGACCACACAATTACAACCGATCGTTACGTTATCACCAATTACAGTATCCTTTAGGATGACGGTATGATGGCCTATGGTAACATTTTCTCCAAGCTTTACTCCTTCTTCAATTACGACAAATTGCCCTATATTACTTCCTTTGGGCATGGACATGTTATTATACCCCCTTTCATTTATCCTTATTTTGTTGATATTTTTTCCAAGCTTCCTCGACTTCCGGCCATACCTGAGGTATTGTATTTTGATATCCGAATTTTTTCTTCGCATATTCATAACCCTTTTTGGCAATATCCCTTCTAATTTGATCATGCTTCAAATAGTAGGATATTTTCTCCAGGGTTTCCTCAGGGGAGCTCGATACTTCGCAATGAACGCCGGGACGTAATATTTCCCGGACTGCAGGTGTATCTGATGTTAGCAAAAAACCACCGGATGCTAAAATATCGTATGTTCGATTGCTGATTTGTTTTCGTACAGATTGTACGCTTATATTTATTTTTGATGAATTGTACACATGTGGTGTGTAATGAAAGGGGAGAATCCCTTGAAGCATTTCAGGTTTAGGTGATTTCTTATAATACCTTTTGACCCTTTTCCATCCCTTTCCCCATATTTTCACATTGTAGGATTCGTCGAATAGCGGGATAACTAGGTTGGCTATGCTCTTACGTCGAAAAATTTTAAATTTAAATTGCGGATTGACTACGACGGACACGTCGCAGGCAAAGTCTGAATTTAAAGGAACAGGGCGATGAAGCTCCAGATTGGAGCCTACATCTAATTGGGCCGACTTTATGCCTATTCTGGCATATTTGGGGATACAGCTCGCACTCCGTGTCAGAACAAAATCAGGCGAGACCTCTAAAGCATAGGGCTTTGACCAGGATTTGAAATGAAGCCAATCCTCTTCTGCAAAATATAAATGGAATAAATTGTAACGTTTACATACTTTAGCCAAAATATCCTTCTTCCAATGTTCTACATCCCACCCCATATCCACCAGCATGTCTGGCTTGAATGTCAGTATAGCCTCTTCCAATAGTTTTTCATCTATCGTAACTAGACGAAATATTTCATGCCCAAGGCTTTCCAAAGCCCTGCCGAAGGACAGGTAGAAAACGTCCGCCGTCATGACTAAAAGTATCTTCATCATTCTTCACCTCGATTCAATAATGAATCTATGTTCATTTGAATGGTATCCTCTATTTCAGGTGCAAATGGGGATGGCAGCCCGAAATAAAAACATGATTCGTAAGCCTCATATCCTCCTTCCTCTATCTGTTTTGCAGTGGGTATATACCCAATCATTCCATTGCTGTATGCGATCGGAAGCACTTTTTCCGAATATTGTATTTTTATCGCCAGTCCATATTCCACAACAACTTCTCCATTCATCGTCAAGAGAGAAAATTCATCAGCGATGTTAAGCAATTGAATTTTGAAAGGTATGCATTTCTTCCTACGCTCAGGGTTTTTCAGCAGCAGTCTGCACCATTCTCCTTTTACACCTGAATATCCCCGTTCAGATTCTAGTAGCTGAACTGTGGGTACGGACTGAAATGGGAGGTTCACTTCCATCATTTTCGCTGTAAGCATACAGGGAGATAAGGACTTCATAGGTCCACTTAACGTTAATAGCACCTGATCAACCAGCAAATCTGCTAGTTCGCCAATTTTCCCAGCGTCATAATAAAATTTCCCGTCCACCATCAACGACGGCTGTATATCCCCACTGCAACCCTGCAAGTATGCTGCAACCACGTTTTCTCCAAAAGCACTCTCGATCCGCTCCATTGCTACTCCGGTAAATTCCGATGTTACCAAGTTTTCCGTGCTTGTAAGAGGATGGCATGTATAGTGGATTAAAACCGCTTTTGCTTTACCATCTTCTGTTTTAAAACGAATAACATTCACCTGTGGATCAACAGGACCAGAGGGATTTGGAGCAGTTTCTACACGTTTTTTAACTAGTTTTCTCCGGTTAACCCCTATATGACATTCTCCAACTCCCTTATGGATAACAACGGGTTCCAAGTTGTTTAGTGCCATCTTGATACCCTTGAATAGCTGTTGCTGCAAATATAAAATATATTGACTGTTATATTTTCCGAGTGATTCCGTGAATCGACCGGTGGTCTGTGGCCCGGAGTGATTATGCGTCGCATGTAAAATAACGAATTCCGGAGCCAATTCCCACTTCTTGCGCAGTTTCCGGAGGACGACCTCCATGTGCTCTTCCCCCCACCAGATCAAATCGGCACTGACAATCAACCCTCTTCGTTTTTGCCCGTCGGAAAGCAATTGTTCAAAGAGTAAAATCCGTGCAAAAAGAGGATGCAATACCCCTTCAAAACCGTGTTTGCGTGATGCAAGTCCCGCCAATGGGGCAGAATGAGGGGGGGTAATATCAAGTTTCGCCGTTCCAAGATGAAGACTTACTCCGTTTCTGTTCATATCATTCATTTCATCCCCTCAAAGGCAATATTCATCTACTATTAAGTGATTTTATATTTTCTACCTTAGAATATGTACAACTAGCAGTAACGTGTTACTGAGGATGAAAAAGAGGTAAATAACTACAAGTTGCTTCATTTGTCGCTCCTATAGGCATTCGAGAGTTTTTTCTGAGGTATAGAACAGAGATAAACACACAGTATAGGAAACCAAATACTTTAAAAGGCAGGGAATATTGAACTGCACCCTAATTGTTAGACACCATCTAACAATTGGAGGTGTGGTTTTTTTATGGCCAAAT
>NZ_QYTV02000011.1 GCF_003605385.1 Siminovitchia acidinfaciens
GGCTTCCCCTTGTGAGAGCAGGACGTCGCCGGGCAAATGAAAAACATGGAGTCAATTGGCTTCATGTTTTTTTGTGTTTTGATGCAATACGATATTCGCGCAATTTTCGACGCAGAATATGTAATTAACCTTTCATCCCTTATACATACAATTTAGGGCTTGTCCGGTTTATCGATGATGTTGTCATACTATACCTAAGCCGAAAATCTTGTTTTCAGCAGCATGCTCTCCTAAAATAAAGTGAAACAACAAACGGTGGGGGAAGTTGTATGACAATTTATGAGTTTACGGTCCACACACCGGAGGGCCGAGAAGTCTCGTTAAAAGAATATGGAGGAAGGCCGCTGCTTATCGTTAATACAGCATCCAAATGCGGTTTTACACCACAGCTTAAAGAATTGCAGAAACTATACGATTTATACAAAGATAAAGGCTTTGTTATTCTCGGATTTCCCAGCAGTCAATTCATGAATCAGGAATTCGACAATATGCAACATACCCTTGATTTTTGTCGAGTGAATTACGGGGTGACTTTTCCAGTTTTCACTAAGACAACGGTTAAAGGTGAGGAAGCACATCCATTATTCAAGTTCTTAACTGAGTCTAAAAAAGGTTTATTGACCAACGAAATTAAATGGAATTTTACTAAATTCCTTATCAATCGACAAGGTCATGTTGTGAAAAGATATGCACCGCAAACAAATCCAACTAAGATTGAAAAAGACCTGAAAAAATTATTTTGATTCGAATATCCTGTAGCATTACAAGTCTTTGGACCCAATTTTGTTTCTCGAGTGTTGATTCGCTGAATGGATGGGTAAGATAAAAATAAAAACGTCCCGATTGCCAATGGAGTACTTAATTTTGTATAATATAAGTCAAATATAGTCAAAGTCAAGCGAGGTAAGGAGGTGCTTGATGATGCGGAATATATCCGATGTTATTGAAAATTACCTAAAAAAAGTTCTTGAGTTAAGTGAAAGTGAAATCGTTGAAATTAAAAGGAACGAAGTGGCGGATAAGTTTCAATGCGTCCCCTCTCAAATAAATTATGTAATAAATACCCGCTTCACCATGGAAAGGGGATACATGGTGGAAAGTAAACGGGGTGGTGGGGGCTATATTCGCATTTCAAAGGTAAAGCTGCATAATCAGGCTCATCTGATTGACCAATTGAAGGTTTTAATCGGACAAAAAATATCTCAAAGCAGAGCAGAAGATGTCATTGTGAGACTGTTGGAGGAAGGGATCATTGCCGAACGTGAAGCGAAGATCATGCTGAATGTCATTGATCGTTCTGTACTATATATAGATTTGCCGGATAGAGATGAATTAAGGGCCAGGATGCTTATAGCCATGCTGCGAACGTTAAAATATGATTAGGGAATTGGAGGAGGGCTTTGATGATTTGTCAGGAATGTAAAGAGAGGCCGGCCTCCCTGCATTTTACGAAGGTAGTGAATGGGGAGAAAACGGTTGTACAGTTATGCGAGAGATGTGCACAGGAAAAGGGTGAAATGTTTCTTCTTGAAGGGGGATCCGGTTTTTCAATCAATGATTTGCTGGCCGGTTTGCTGAACCCCTCTTTTCAAAATACGACTCCCCATTCGGCGCTTTCAAGCCAAATTGTCCAATGTGATGAATGCGGGATGACCTATCAACAATTTGCCAATGTCGGTCGCTTCGGATGTGCCAATTGTTACGACGCTTTCAAGGATCAGTTGATTCCTATTTTGAAAAGGCTGCACAGCGGCAATATTGTTCATGGGGGCAAGGTGCCGGACCGGATAGGCGGTTCATTGCATTTGAAAAAGAAGATTCAGGAATTGAAAGGCGAACTTGTATCTCTAATTGAGCAGGAAGAGTTTGAAAAAGCCGCAGAAGTTAGAGACCAAATCCGCTCCCTTGAAAAAAAATTGATTGAAGGGGAGGAGAAAGCGGAATGAGTCTCGAAAAGTTTCTTAATCAGGCTGTCAGTTCATGGATGAGTTCGAAAGGTCCCGATTCCGATATCATTCTCAGCTCCCGAATAAGATTAGCTAGAAATTTACGAAAGTTTAAGTTCCCTACTCTGTTTACTAACGATGAAGCAAGGGAAATAATTAGCAATATGAGAACTATTTTGGATCAAGAAGCTAACCGGGATTTTGGCCAGCTGGAGTTTTTGGAAATTGACGATTTAAAAGCTCTGGAAAAAAGGGTGCTGGTGGAAAAGCACTTGATCAGCCCTCGGTTAGCTGAACATGCTACACATGGAGCTGTTTTACTTTCGGAACAGGAAGATATAAGCATCATGATCAATGAAGAGGATCATATAAGGATCCAATGCCTGTTTCCGGGACTACAAATCAGTGAAGCGCTGGAACGGGCGAATGTCATTGATAATATCCTGGAAGAAAAGATTGATTATGCATTTGATGAACAGTTGGGATATTTAACAAGTTGTCCGACGAATGTCGGCACTGGGCTCCGTGCTTCCGTCATGGTTCACTTGCCCGCCCTTATCCTAACACATCAAATGAACCGCATTATTCCCGCAATTAACCAGCTGGGCCTTGTGGTTCGTGGCATTTACGGCGAAGGCAGCGAAGCCCTGGGGAATATTTTTCAAATATCCAATCAGATTACTCTCGGGAAATCGGAAGAGGATATCGTCGGCGATTTGGTCGGTGTCGTCCAGCAGATTGTCGCACAGGAAAGAGCAGCCCGGGAAGCATTAATAAAAACATCAAGTATACAATTAGAAAATAAAGTTTTCCGTTCCTATGGCATATTGGCCAACAGCAGGATCATCGAAACGAAAGAGGCCTCTGAATGTTTATCTGATGTAAGATTGGGCATAGATACAGGATACATTACCCATCTTTCCAGAAATATTTTAAATGAATTGATGATCTTAACACAGCCGGGATTTTTACAGCAATATGCAGGAGGGCCGCTTCGTCCTGTGGAACGGGATATCAAAAGAGCGGCATTAATCCGAGAAAGATTGAATCTAGAAGAGAGACGGACAGGAGGAGATTAGTATGATGTTTGGTCGTTTTACAGAGAGAGCTCAAAAGGTATTAGCCCTTTCACAAGAAGAGGCAGTCCGCCTGGGGCATGGCAATATCGGAACAGAGCACATTTTACTGGGCCTGGTTAGAGAAGGAGAAGGAATAGCGGCCAAAGCTTTATACGGACTCGGCCTGGGTCCTGAAAAAATTCAAAAAGAAGTAGAGAACTTGATTGGTCGAGGAAAAGACACATCACAAACGATCCATTATACGCCGCGTGCGAAAAAAGTGATTGAGTTGTCAATGGATGAAGCAAGAAAGCTGGGCCATTCATACGTTGGCACTGAACATATCCTGCTTGGGTTGATCCGTGAAGGAGAAGGTGTAGCTGCTAGAGTACTGAATAATCTGGGTGTCAGCCTGAACAAGGCCCGCCAGCAAGTACTCCAGCTCCTCGGAAGCAATGAAGCTAGCAGTCATGGCGGTGGGGCATCAGCCAGTGCTAATACTCCTACACTTGACAGCCTGGCAAGGGATTTGACAGCAATTGCGAGAGAGGGAAGCCTTGACCCGGTCATCGGCCGGAATAAGGAAATCCAACGGGTCATAGAAGTATTGAGCAGACGCACAAAGAATAATCCGGTTCTTATCGGTGAGCCGGGTGTCGGTAAGACTGCTATTGCAGAAGGACTTGCACAGCAAATCATCAATAATGAGGTTCCTGAAACGTTGCGCGACAAGCGGGTGATGACACTTGATATGGGGACTGTTGTGGCAGGCACCAAATACCGCGGTGAATTCGAAGACCGATTGAAAAAGGTCATGGATGAAATCAGGCAAGCGGGAAATATCATCCTCTTTATCGACGAACTTCATACATTGATCGGTGCAGGGGGAGCAGAAGGTGCTATTGACGCATCGAATATTTTAAAACCGTCGCTTGCCCGCGGAGAACTTCAATGTATCGGGGCTACGACATTGGATGAGTACCGCAAATATATTGAAAAAGACGCAGCACTTGAACGTCGCTTCCAGCCAATTCAGGTGGATGAGCCGACAGTGGAAGAATCTATCCAAATATTGGAGGGGCTTCGCGACCGCTATGAAGCGCATCACAGGGTATCTATTATAGACGAGGCGATTGAAGCCGCAGTAAAATTGGCAGACCGCTATATTTCCGACCGTTTCTTGCCTGACAAGGCAATTGATTTGATTGACGAGGCAGGATCAAAAGTAAGGCTTCGTTCGTATACTACACCACCGAATTTAAAAGAATTGGAACTAAAGCTTGAGTCCATCCGTAAAGAGAAGGATGCGGCAGTACAGAGCCAAGAATTTGAAAAAGCCGCCTCCTTAAGGGATTCAGAGCAAAAACTGCGCGAAGAGTTGGAAGAAACGAAGAAGACGTGGAAAGAAAAGCAGGGGCAGGAAAACACGGAAGTGACAGTAGAAGATATCGCCCAAGTCGTATCCAGCTGGACGGGTGTCCCAGTATCCAAACTTGCTTCGACAGAGACAGAAAGACTGTTGAAACTGGAAGAAATCCTGCACTCGCGGGTGATAGGCCAAGAGGAAGCCGTTAAATCAATTGCGAAGGCTGTTCGAAGAGCTAGAGCGGGGCTGAAAGATCCAAAACGCCCGATTGGTTCATTCATCTTCTTAGGCCCGACCGGCGTCGGGAAGACAGAACTTGCAAGGGCTCTTGCGGAATCCATGTTTGGGGACGAAGATGCGATCATCCGCCTTGATATGTCGGAGTATATGGAGAAACATTCAACGTCTCGCCTGGTCGGTTCGCCTCCGGGGTATGTCGGATTTGAAGAAGGCGGCCAGCTGACTGAAAAAGTCCGTCGCAAACCATATTCAGTCATTCTACTGGATGAAATTGAAAAAGCGCACCCTGATGTATTCAATATTTTGCTGCAGGTATTGGAGGATGGACGTTTGACCGATTCAAAGGGAAGAACGGTTGACTTCCGAAATACAGTTCTTATTTTGACTTCAAACGTTGGTGCCCAGGCGCTGCAGCGGAACAAATATGTAGGCTTTGCCATTCAAGATGGCGAACAGGACTATAAAGACATGAAGGGCCAAGTTATGGAAGAATTAAAGAAAGCATTCCGCCCAGAGTTTTTAAACAGGATTGATGAAATTATTGTCTTCCATGCACTTGAGAAGCCTCACTTGAAAGAAATAGCCTCACTGATGGCAAATCAGTTGATTTCACGCTTGAAGGAGCAGGATATGGAACTGGAGTTGACAGAGGCAGCAAAAGAGAAAATCACTGAGGAAGGATTCGATCCGGAATATGGAGCCCGTCCTCTCAGAAGAGCCATTCAGAAATTTATAGAGGACCGCCTCTCAGAAGAATTGCTGAAAGGAACAATCAAAATGGGCCAGCATGTAGTGGTAGATGTGGAAGACGGGGACTTTACAGTGAAAGTGAAAGAAAAAGAAGGATCTGCTATTTCCTAATATTTTGGGGTACATGGGGAACGGAGCCGTGTACCCCATCTTTGTTTGATTGTTTAGCTCCGAAGGACAGGAGCTCCAGAGGACATTGCGGCTAGAGCCTGCCGATTTACGGCGGCCAGCGCGCAAAGAGATATATGTTCCTGCGCCTATTTTATTCAAAGAAGTTTAGAACATCATAGCAAAGCTGCAAGAAGCTTACTCGAGGGATTGAAGCCACCCTTTAGCTGATGAACTGCCTCCTCGATGCTTGTAAAGGCTGACGAGGAGCTTGCGCTTGTCTATTGATAGGGGAGGATGCTAGTAGGATGGCGAAGAAAAAGACAAAATTTATGTGTCAAAGCTGCGGTTATGAGTCCCCGAAATGGATGGGACGCTGTCCCGGTTGCGGTGAATGGAATCAGATGGTCGAAGAGGTTGAGATCACGGGTAAAGGACGAAAAGGATCCTTGAGCCCTTCCTCTGATGAAGCCGGAGCTAAAGCAACGCCAATCACGACCATTGAAACAGAAAATGAGCCGAGAGTGGAAACAAAACTGAAAGAGTTCAACCGCGTCCTAGGCGGAGGCGTTGTACCCGGTTCTCTTGTTTTAATCGGAGGGGACCCGGGGATAGGAAAGTCGACATTGCTTTTACAAGTATCTTCCCAATTGGCCGGCACGGATAGAAAAGTACTTTATATTTCAGGGGAAGAATCTGTTAAACAGACGAAGCTAAGGGCGGACAGGCTTAATGTATCTTCACCCAGCCTCTATATTTATGCTGAAACGAATCTTGAATTTATTCACCAGACAATTTCAGATTTATCTCCGGATTTTGTAGTGGTCGACTCGATTCAAACCGTCTATCATCCTGAGGTAACCTCCGCACCGGGGAGTGTTTCACAAGTTCGTGAATGTACCGCTGAACTGATGAAGATTGCCAAAACGAAGGGAATTGCCATTTTTATCGTGGGACATGTTACAAAAGAAGGTGCCATAGCGGGTCCACGGCTTTTGGAGCATATGGTGGACACTGTTTTATACTTTGAAGGGGAACGGCATCATACGTATAGGATTTTGCGGGCGGTAAAAAACCGCTTCGGTTCCACAAATGAAATTGGCATTTTTGAAATGAAAGAATTCGGCCTGGATGAAGTTGAAAATCCATCAGAAATTTTTCTGGAAGAGCGGTCTAAGGGTACATCAGGCTCCACTGTCGTGGCGTCCATGGAAGGGACAAGGCCGGTGCTTGTAGAAATACAGGCGCTCATTTCACCAACGAGCTACGGTAATCCGCGCCGGATGGCAACTGGCATCGATCATAACCGTGTCTCACTTCTGATGGCTGTATTGGAAAAACGTGTCGGGCTCCTTTTACAAAATCAGGATGCCTATTTAAAAGTCGCCGGCGGGGTGAAGCTGGATGAACCGGCGATCGATTTGGCAATAGCTGTAAGTATTGCATCAAGCTTCCGCGACCAGCCGACAAGGCCTGCCGATTGTATCATCGGTGAAGTTGGATTGACCGGGGAAGTGCGCCGTGTTTCACGGATTGAGCAACGGGTGCAGGAAGCTGCAAAGTTGGGCTTTACGCGAGTGCTGATTCCGGACAGGAATATCGGTGGCTGGAAAGTGCCGGAAGGGATTCAATTGATCGGGGTGGCAACAGTTGAAGAAGCATTGCAGCAGGCTTTCAATTGATACGGTTTGAACGAAATTGTTACACAAGTGAAATGGACATTGCTGAAGGCATTTTGCTAAAGTAGTAGTGAGTGGTATATGGAGAAATTATACTAATATAGCGTTTTTTGTTTTTTATGACTTTAGTAGCGAATCTTTAATTAATCGATGTCAACATGTTTTTAAAGCCGGTAAATTGCTTATAATTAGAATAAGGAGGTGAGGGTATGTTAAAACGAATAGTTCAGGCGTGTTTTTTGCTGATCGGGGGAACATTAGGTGTTTTCTTTGTCCCTGAACTTTTAGTATTGGCTTCTCTTGATCAAATCGTTTTAATTAATAATCCGTTAGTAAATGCTCTTATAGGTGCTATTATATTTTATGTCATTACTTTTTGGGCGGTGGACCATGTTGTCAATTTTGTTAAGTGGTTTGAAGACCGCATTGTAAAGGCCCCTGTTTCAGATATTTTATTTGGAAGCCTCGGGCTGATATTCGGGCTCATTGTAGCCTTTTTGGCGGGCTTGGCCATCAACCAAACGGAACTTCCCATCGTGAATGAAGTCGTTCCGATACTATTGACATTGCTGCTTGGGTACCTTGGTTTTCAAGTCGGTTTTAAAAAGAAAGAAGAGTTAACGAGTTTCTTTTCTTTCAACCGAACAAACAAAAAGAAAGAAGAGGCGGAAGAAGCCAATGAGGAGTACAAATATTCTTCGAGAAGGCTGAAAATCCTCGATACGAGCGTCATTATTGACGGAAGAATCGCCGATATATGCCAGACAGGGTTCTTGGATGGCGTTCTTGTCATACCTCATTTTGTGCTTGCAGAACTGCAGCATATCGCAGATTCTTCCGATGCCTTGAAGCGGAACCGTGGACGGCGCGGACTTGACACATTAAACCGCATTCAAAAAGAAGTCAATATTGAAGTTGAAATGTACGAAGGGGATTTCGAAGACGTCCAGGAAGTGGACAGCAAGCTTGTCAAGCTGGCCAAACTGATGAATGGAACAGTTGTCACGAACGATTTTAACTTGAATAAAGTGTGTGAAATCCAGGATATCCCGGTCTTAAATATCAATGACCTTGCTAATGCCGTTAAGCCGGTTGTCCTTCCTGGTGAAGAGTTGAATGTCCAGGTCATTAAAGATGGAAAAGAATACAACCAGGGCGTTGCCTACTTAGATGACGGAACAATGATTGTTGTTGAAGAGGGACGAGAATACATTGGCAAGAGGATCGATGTCATTGTTACAAGCGTACTGCAGACATCTGCTGGCCGGATGATATTTGCCAAGCCTAAATTACTCGAAAAAGCTTTATAGGGACAGGAGAATTTCAGTTGGACTATCAGGTGATCATTCCTGCTGCAGGAGCGGGAAAAAGAATGGGAGCAGGGCGTAATAAGTTATTCATTGAAGTTGATAGTCGGCCCGTCATCCTGCAAACACTGGATGTATTTGCAGCCGATGATAATTGTGAGAAGATTATATTGACGATCCAGCCAAACGATGAAAGTCAGTTTAGGGATATAGTGGCTAGTCACCCGGGCAAAGAAAAGATTGAATTTGTTTATGGCGGTGACGAGCGCCAGTATAGTGTTTATAACGGATTGAAAGCAGCGGGCGGGCGGATCATCCTTGTTCATGACGGCGCCCGCCCTTTTATCCGCCGGCACACAATCAGCCGGCTTGTTCAGGCTGCGCATGACCATGGCGCTGCTATAGCGGCTGTCCCGGTGAAGGATACTATTAAAAGGGCGGATCGTGACAAAGTGGTTGAAACGGTCGATCGATCGGGCTTGTGGCAAATTCAAACTCCACAAGCTTTTCGTTTGCCAATTTTAATGAATGCCCATGAGCAGGCGAAAGAGCAGCAGTATTTAGGGACAGATGAAGCTTCCTTAGTAGAAAGGATGGGCCTGCCCGTTATGATCATAGAAAGTGATTACGATAATATAAAATTGACGACTCCCGAAGATTTATACTTTGCAGAGGCCATTTTGGCAAAAAGAAGAAACTTGGGATGAGTGAAGGGGAGCAAGATACATATGTTCAGAGTTGGACAAGGGTTTGACGTACATGAGTTTGCAGAAGGGCGGCCGCTTATTTTGGGCGGTATCCATGTTCCTCATGATAGAGGACTTATAGGGCATTCTGATGCGGATGTCCTGCTTCATACGGTTGCGGACGCTTGCCTGGGGGCGATTGGTGAAGGCGATATTGGACGGCATTTTCCTGACACGGACATGGCTAATAAAGATTTGGATTCTGCACGTCTACTTACATATGTGTGGCAGCTTGTAAAAGAAAGAGGCTATAAGTTGGTAAACGCTGATTGCACAATCATGGCCCAAAAGCCAAAAATGGCTCCGTATATCGAACAAATAAGAGCACGGATTGCTGAGCTGCTTGAAGCTGACAAGGATCAAATAAATGTTAAGGCAACGACAACTGAGCGTCTTGGCTTTGTCGGCCGGGAAGAAGGAATAGCAGCACAGGCGGTCGTTTTAATCGCAAAATCGGATGAATAAAGTTCGGTTACTTTTAAGAATGCTGGTCTTGTTGTAAAATAAGACGAGAGCTAGCTATTTTTTAAAAAAATAGCTATGTAAATTTGAGGAGGCATTTACACATGTCAAATGACATACGGGTACGCTATGCGCCAAGCCCTACAGGGCATCTTCATATCGGAAATGCACGTACCGCATTATTCAACTATCTATTTGCCCGCAATAAAGGCGGAAAATTTATTATCAGAATTGAAGATACGGATCAAAAGCGGAATATAGAGGGCGGGGAAGAAAGCCAGCTGACCTATTTGAAATGGCTCGGCATCGATTGGGATGAGAGCATCGACAAAGACGGCGGCTACGGTCCTTACCGCCAATCCGAACGAAATGACATCTACCAAAAATATTATAATCAGCTTTTGGAAAGCGGTCAGGCTTATAAATGCTACTGTACACCGGAAGAGTTGGAAGCCGAAAGGGAAGCACAGATAGCCCGCAAGGAAATGCCACGCTACTCCGGAAAGTGCCGCCATTTAACGGCGGAAGATCAGCAAAAGCTCGAAGCGGAAGGCCGGGAGCCGAGTGTCAGATTCAAAGTTCCTGCTGGAAGGATCTTTGCGTTTAATGACATGGTCAAAAATGAAGTTTCGTTTGAGTCTGATGGGATTGGCGACTTTGTTATTGTTAAAAAAGACGGTGTACCGACTTATAACTTTGCTGTGGCCGTTGACGACCATTTAATGGAAATCAGTCATGTCTTACGCGGAGATGACCACATCTCCAATACGCCGAAGCAGCTGATGGTCTATGATGCTTTTGGTTGGGAGCCTCCGGTATTCGGCCACATGACGCTCATAGTCAATGAAAGCCGCAGAAAGCTCAGTAAACGGGATGAGTCAATCATTCAGTTTATCGAGCAGTATGCGGATCTAGGGTATATTCCTGAAGCTTTATTTAACTTCATTACTCTGCTCGGATGGTCGCCGGAAGGGGAAGAAGAAATCTTTTCTAAACAAGAATTAATCGACATTTTTGACGCCAACCGCTTGTCGAAGTCTCCAGCTTTGTTCGACAAACAGAAGTTGGCATGGACGAATAATCAGTACATGAAAAAGCAGGATTTGGTTACGGTTGTCGAACTAGCCCTTCCACATTTGAAAAAAGCAGGCTTGGTCTCCGAAGAGCTGACATCTGAGGAAGAAAAATGGACGCGGAGCCTTATCGCTCTGTACCAGGATCAGATGAGCTACGGAGCGGAAATTGTCGAGTTGTCCAAACAGTTCTTTCAGGATAATATTGACTTCACCGATGAGGAAAAAGCTGTTTTAGAGGAAGAACAGGTGCCGGAAGTGCTTCAGGCATTTTATAATCAAGTGTCTGATTTGGAGCCATTTGAAGCGGCTGAAATTAAAAAAGCCATGAAAACTGTCCAAAAAGAAACCGGACATAAAGGCAAAAAACTTTTCATGCCAATCAGAGTTGCTGTAACAGGCGAAATGAGAGGTCCAGAGCTACCAAATGCGATTGAATTGTTAGGGAAAGAAAAAGTAAAACTGCGTCTAGAGCGTCTAATTCGTTAACAAAAAGAACAAAATGTAATATATTATATTCATAGTAAAAGCAATGATGGGGAAAAGTAGAGAATCGATGCTGATCAGAGAGAACCGCCGCCGGCTGAGAGCGGTTTGAGCCACTCGATTTTTGAACATGCACCCCGGAGCCTTGTGTTGAACGGCTGCCGCCAACTAAACGCAAGCGGGCACCTTCCGTTACAAAGGCCAAGTTGGGGTGTGAGAAGTTGTTTATGCACCCAACCAGAGTGGAACCGCGCCGTAAGCGTCTCTGTTACAGAGGCGCTTTTTGTGTTTTTGTAAGAAAAGCGGAGGCGCTCGTTTAGCGACGTACAAACTGGAGCACTCCGCAATGAGATAAAGGAAACACGGCGACGAAGGAGCCGATGTTGACTTATCGTAGAGCTCTGAACCCACTTGCTTGAAAAAGCATCCACGCGCAGAAAAAACAGAGAACATCGTTTAGCTGTCTACAGATAGCAGGTTTGTTGATACGTTGTAGCTGGACATTCATTCGGTTTGATTTTTAAAAATTGAGAGGAGTGATTACATTGTTCAAACGAATGAAGGAAGATATTGACACGGTGTTTGACCAGGACCCGGCTGCCCGCACAAGTATTGAAGTCATCCTAACCTATTCCGGCTTGCATGCCATTTGGGCCCACAGAGTGGCACATGCATTATTTAAAAGAAAGATGTTCTTTTTAGCGAGATTGATTTCGCAGATCAACCGCTTCTTTACAGGAATTGAAATTCACCCGGGGGCGAAAATCGGCCGGCGTTTCTTTATTGACCACGGAATGGGGGTCGTGATTGGGGAAACCTGCGAAATTGGAGACGGTGTTACTGTCTATCAAGGAGTGACACTTGGAGGAACCGGGAAGGAAAAAGGAAAGCGGCATCCGACCATCAAGGACAATGCTTTGATTGCCACCGGTGCGAAGGTCCTCGGCAACATCACCATTGGGGAAAACTCAAAAGTCGGCGGAGGCTCGGTCGTTTTAAAAGACGTCCCTCCCAATTCGACAGTTGTTGGAATCCCCGGCCGGGTTGTCATAAGAGATGGAGTGAAGGTTAGGAAGGATCTTAACCACAGCGATCTGCCGGATCCGATTTCGGATAAACTGGCCACTATGGAGCAAGAAATTGCACGCTTGAATATTGAACTTTCAGCTATGAAAAAAGAGAGGAGTCATTCAGGATGACAATCAAGATTTATAATACATTGACACGGAAAAAAGAGACGTTCGTGCCGCTCGAGGACGGAAAGGTAAAGATGTATGTCTGCGGACCGACTGTCTATAACTATATCCATATAGGCAATGCCCGCCCAGCGATAGTATTTGACACAGTCCGCCGCTATTTGGAATACAGGGATTACAATGTCCACTATGTCTCCAATTTCACTGATGTGGACGATAAAATCATCAATGCAGCCAAAGAGCTCCAGACGGATGCACTCTCGGTTGCCAACCGGTTTGTGGATGCCTTTTTCGAAGATGTTCTTGCACTGGGGTGCAAAAAAGCAGATGATCATCCACGTGTGACAGAAAACATTGATGTCATCATTGAATTTGTTGAGGCACTCATTGAAAAAGGGTATGCCTATGAATCGGGTGGAGACGTTTATTACCGTACTAGGAAGTTTGACGGGTATGGAAAGCTGTCACACCAATCAATTAATGATTTAAAAGTGGGTGCTCGCATCCAGCCTGGCGAATTAAAGGAAGATTCGCTTGATTTTGCTCTTTGGAAAGCGGCCAAAGAAGGGGAGATCTCCTGGGATAGTCCTTGGGGTAAAGGCCGCCCTGGCTGGCATATCGAATGTTCCGCAATGGCAAGGGAGTATCTCGGTGATACGATCGATATCCATGCAGGCGGGCAGGATTTGACCTTCCCGCATCATGAAAATGAAATCGCCCAATCCGAAGCTATGACCGGTAAAACTTTTGCTCGATACTGGATGCATAACGGCTATATTAATATCGATAATGAGAAAATGTCTAAATCACTAGGGAACTTTGTTTTGGTGAATGATATCATCAAGCAAGTCGACCCGCAGGTCCTCAGATTCTTCATGCTTTCTGTCCATTATCGGAATCCGATCAACTATTCGGAACATCTTGTGTCGGATGCAGGTGCTGGCCTTGAAAGACTGAAGACATCCTACCAGAACTTGAAACACCGTCTGGAAACAAGTGCCGACTTGGCGGATGACGGAAAAGAGTGGACGGATAAAATCAACGAGCTGCACCAGGAGTTTTTAGACAAAATGGATGATGATTTCAATACAGCGGACGGCATTTCCGTGTTGTTTGAATTGGCAAGACAGGCAAATTATTATTTGATGGAAAAAAATACATCTGTTGCTGTTATTCAGGCATTTATGAAGGAATTTGAAGAATTGTTCCCTGTTTTGGGACTTGCGCTTGAAGCGGAAGAGCTGCTGGATGATGAAATCGAACAGCTTATCGAGCAACGCAACCAAGCGAGGCGGGACCGTAACTTCCAGTTGGCAGATGAAATTCGTGACAAGTTGAAGGATATGAATATCATCCTGGAAGATACTGCACAAGGAACCAGATGGAAGCGGGGATGAGCCACATGAAACTTCCGCCGAAAGTGGAATACAGACAATTGAACAGTTTGGCGCTCGCGTACATGGGGGATGCCGTTTATGATGTGTATATCCGTGGCCGTTTGTTAGAAAGTGGAAAAACGAGACCGAACAAACTTCATGTGGAAGCCACCCGCTACGTCTCCGCGAAAGCTCAGGCGGCTGCTTTAAAAGAAATGATAGATGGCGGCTTTTTATCGGAACAAGAGCTGGAGGTCGCCAGGCGGGGAAGAAATGCCAAATCAGGGACGGTCCCCAAAAACACTGATGTTCAAACATACAGGCACAGTACAGCGTTGGAAGCATTGATTGGCTGGCTGTATTTGGCGAATGAGCATAAACGTATGGAAGAATTGATAGAGCAGGCAATAGCCGTCATAGAAAAAGAAAGAGGAGTGATATCATGAGCCAGCAATGGATTGCAGGAAAAAACCCTGTATTGGAAGCGCTCAGGTCCGAAAGAGACATCCATAAAATCTTGATTGCCGAAGGATCTCAAAAGGGGCAAATGCAAGCTGTCATTAAGCTGGCAAAAGAAAAAAGGGTCCAGGTGCAATATGTCCCGAAGCAAAAAATTGACCAGATGACGAAAGAGAACCATCAAGGAGTCATTGCTGAAGTTGCTGCTTATCGATACGCTGATATGGAAGACCTTTTTGAGCATGCGGCTTCTAAGGGTGAAGATCCTTTCTTTCTTATCCTTGATGAGCTGGAGGATCCCCATAATCTCGGCTCTATTTTAAGGACGGCGGATGCAGCCGGAGTCCATGGAATCATCATTCCGAAAAGGCGGGCTGTCGGACTGACATCAACGGTAGCGAAACTGTCGACCGGCGCTATCGAACATATACCTGTTGCCCGTGTTACAAATCTTGCAAGAACGATTGACCAGTTAAAAGAACGGGGTATATGGATATTCGGAACGGATGCTGAACAAAGCTCCGACTATCGCAATATGGACGCTTCCCTTCCCCTTGCCGTTGTCATCGGCAGTGAAGGAAGAGGAATGAGCCGCCTGATTAAAGAAAAGTGCGACTTCCGCATCCATTTACCGATGGCTGGGCATGTGACCTCATTAAATGCTTCCGTAGCGGCCGCTCTCTTGATGTACGAGGTGTACCGCAAGCGCCAGCCACTCGAGAGGTGAGCGGATGGATATCCTTATTGTCGACGGCTACAACATGATCGGTGCCTGGCCTGAGCTTGTTCAACTGAAGCAAAAGGATCTGGCGGCGGCCAGGGACCGGCTTATTGAAATATTAGCGGAGTACCAGGGGTTTACGGGATTCAAAGTGATCATTGTTTTTGATGCCTATGGTGTAAAAGGGATTGAAAAGAGGTACCGGCAGCACAGGGTTGAGGTGATTTACACAAAGTTGGAGGAAACCGCCGATGAGCGTATTGAAAAGTTGGCTAATGAACTGAATAGCCGTACAACTCAAATTTATGTGGCGACCTCCGATTTTACTGAACAATGGGCAATTTTTGGCCAAGGAGCTTTAAGAATATCAGCTCGGGAATTGTTGGAAGAAGTGGCAGATACAGACCGGAGAATTGAAAAGCGAGTCGAAAAAACGCAGGAAAAGGCCCCTTTGCGAAAGATAGATTTAAGCCAAGATTTGACAGAAATCTTCGAAAAGTGGAGACGGGGAAAAAAATGAGCAGTTGACGTTAGAAAATTCTGTCATGTATAATAATTCTATCGACGGTTTTATCAGGAGCGGGGGATCAGAGTGATTTCATACATTAAACTAGATAAAGACACAGCTTTTGACTTGCTGGAAGATGAAGCGCTGATTGAACTGGTACACAAAGGTAATAGTGAAGCACTTGATTATCTAATCAAAAAATACCGTAATTTCGTAAGGGCAAAAGCCCGGTCCTATTTTCTGATCGGAGCAGACAACGAAGATATTGTGCAAGAAGGCATGATTGGACTTTATAAAGCAATCCGCGATTTTAGGGAAGAGAAACTCGCCTCATTCAAAGCTTTTGCGGAACTTTGCATTACGAGACAAATCATAACCGCTATCAAAACAGCTACCCGTCAAAAACATATTCCACTTAACTCATATGTTTCCTTGGACAAGCCTATTTATGACGAAGAATCAGACAGGACTCTCATGGATGTCATCTCCGGTGCAAAAATCATGGACCCGGAGGAACTTCTTATTCACAGAGAACGGTTTAATAGTATAGAAGATAAAATGACAGAGCTTTTGAGTGATTTGGAAAGGAAGGTGCTGGCACTCTATTTGGATGGACGCACTTATCAGGAAATTTCCGAGGAGCTTGACCGGCATGTAAAATCAATCGACAATGCTCTTCAAAGGGTAAAAAGGAAGCTGGAGCGCTATCTGGAATTGCGTGAAATCAACTTCTGAAGGCCTGCGCCATATTGACAGTCCATGGCTTTTCATGGTATTTTTTATAGGATATGTCGATATATAAGGTGCGGTTGTGATGAAGAACAAAATTATTTGGGCTTGCAGTGATTGCGGTTCCAGAAATTATACGACTGATAATAGAGAAAAAACATCCCTGCGATTGGAAATAAAGAAGTATTGTAAAACATGCAATGCACATACAGTTCATAAGCAAACAAAGTAATTCCAGACTGAAAGTCCGTTTCATTTATGGATGTTGGAGGTTCGATTATGTCAAGCATAACTCAATTTTTCCGTAACGTCGGCTCGGAAATGAGAAAGGTGAGCTGGCCTAAGCGGAAAGAACTTGTAGGATACACACTAACGGTTGTCACAACAGTCGTGATTCTCGCTCTATTTTTTGCGCTTATCGATCAAGGGATTTCTAGATCCCTCAGGTTTATACTAGATCTATAAAACAACTAACTTTTAAAGATAAACTTGTATATATCCTTGCTGGTCATGGTATAATATAACAACAATAAAAAAATAGTGCCGCATTTACAAAAGCCCGATTAACGGGTTTTTTGATTTGGTTTAAAGAAAAGCGAAAGCGCCCGTTTAGCGACGTACAAACTGGAGCGCTCCGCAATGAGATAAAGGAAACACGGCGACGAAGGAGCCGATGTTGACTTATCGTAGTGAAGGAGTGTGAAGTTTGCTAGTCGCTGGGCGCTGCGGCTAGACATGAAAGAAAAGCGGAAGGCGGCTGGTTAGGGGCGACAAGCGCTGGCCGTCACCTAGCGCCCGCATCCTGCGGCGCCGGCGGCACTAGGATTCCTGTACGTCGTAGCTGGAAAGTAATTTTGTCTAATAATATACACTTCCATTTATTTTTAAAAAAACAGATTGGATAGGGAGGGAAGGACGCTAAGTCCTGCTCAATGGAAAAGAATTGGTACGTTGTCCACACATATTCCGGATATGAGAACAAGGTGAAGGCGAATCTCGAAAGAAGAGTAGAGTCCATGGGAATGCAAGATAAGATTTTTCGAGTGATTGTCCCGGAAGACGAAGAAACAGCGATGAAAAACGGAAAGAAAAAAACTGTGAAGAAAAAGGTTTTTCCCGGATATGTATTAGTGGAAATCATCATGACAGATGATTCTTGGTACGTTGTAAGGAATACACCGGGAGTAACTGGGTTTGTAGGCTCGGCAGGCTCCGGTTCTAAACCGACTCCGCTTCTACCGGAAGAGATCAATTATATTTTAAGAAGAATGGGTATGGAAAAGACTCCTGTCGACGTTCAATTTGAAACGGGCGAGTCAGTGACGGTGAAAGAAGGTCCGTTTACGGATTACACGGGTAAGATTGAATCTATTGATGTGGACAAAGGGAAAGCCAGGGTGCTCGTCAATATGTTCGGACGAGAGACACCGGTAGAATTGGACTTTACGCAAATTGAAAAAATCAATTAAAACAACTTGAATTTTGACAAGAAAAATGATAATATCTTTTAGGTTAGCTCTCGTAAGAGACGTTATGCTAGATGAGTGGGAGGGGAAACCCCTATTACCACATCACGGACTTTAAGGAGGTGTGTCTCGTGGCTAAAAAAGTAATCAAAGTAGTAAAACTTCAAATTCCTGCGGGCAAAGCGAATCCGGCACCACCAGTTGGACCGGCATTGGGTCAAGCAGGTGTAAATATCATGGGATTCTGTAAGGAGTTCAATGCTCGTACATCAGATCAAGCAGGCTTGATCATCCCAGTTGAAATTACTGTATTTGAAGACAGATCCTTTACATTCATTACAAAAACTCCGCCTGCAGCTGTTCTTTTGAAGAAAGCGGCTGGCATTGAATCAGGTTCCGGAGAGCCGAACAAAAAATCGGTTGCTACCGTGAAACGTGATAAAGTGCGTGAAATCGCTGAAACAAAAATGCCCGATTTGAATGCGGCAAGTGTCGAAGCGGCCATGCAAATGGTTGAAGGTACTGCACGCAGCATGGGTATCAAGATTGAAGACTGATTGTATAAGAGGTTGCAGAGCTGCATTTTATACCCTGCAACCTCTATTCGTGGGAGGTTTTTCCGCTAAAACCACAATATAGGAGGATTAATAATGGCTAAGAAAGGCAAGAAATATATCGAAGCTTTAAAGCTTGTCGACCGTTCACAAGCATACGCGATCGACGAAGCGATCGAGCTCGTCAAAAAAACAGACTTTGCTAAATTCGATGCTACTGTCGAAGTGGCATTCCGTCTTGGGGTAGATCCTAAAAAAGCGGACCAACAAATCCGTGGCGCAGTTGTTCTTCCGAATGGAACAGGTAAAACTCAGCGCGTTCTTGTTTTCGCGAAAGGTGAGAAAGCGAAAGAAGCTGAAGCTGCAGGCGCAGATTATGTAGGAGATGCTGAATTCATCAACAAAATCAACCAAGGTTGGTTTGATTTCGATGTAGTTGTTGCTACACCGGACATGATGGGCGAAGTTGGTAAACTCGGACGTACGCTTGGACCAAAAGGTCTTATGCCGAACCCGAAAACAGGCACAGTTACATTTGATGTTGAAAAAGCTGTGAATGAAATCAAAGCTGGTAAAGTGGAATACCGTTTGGATAAAGCGGGCATCATCCATGTGCCAATCGGAAAGGTTTCTTTTGAAGATGCAAAACTTCAAGAGAACTTTGCGACGATCTTTGATACAGTATTAAAAGCTAAGCCATCAGCTGCTAAAGGAACATACATGAAGAGTGTCACCATCACTTCAACGATGGGACCTGGAATTAAGATTGATCCTTCTACAGTAGCTGTTAAAGCATAACTTGACAATATTTTATCAGCCTGATAAAATGTAAAAGTTGAAATAATAACATTTGTACCGTAGACAGCAGGTGCTCTTTCGAGCTTAATTTCCCGCCGAGGTCATTGCGATATATTTATTTTCAATCTGATTGTGCAGATTGGACGCAAAACCTCCATGTCTATATTGGCTGGAGGTTTTTTATATTTGGCCGGTATAAATGTTCATCTGAGAATTGGGAGGTGTAAGGATGAGCAAAGTAATTGAACAAAAGAAACAAGTTGTTGAAGAAATCGCAGACAAATTTAAATCCAGCGTTTCTACAGTAATCGTAGACTACCGTGGTTTGAACGTGGCTGAGGTGACAGAACTTCGTAAGCAGCTTCGTGAAGCAGGCGTTGAATACAAAGTTTATAAAAACTCCATGGCACGCCGTGCAGCTGAGGCAGCTGAACTGGCTGGTCTTAACGAAAACCTCGTTGGTCCTAACGCGATTGCATTCAGTACGGAGGATGTAGTAGCTCCAGCTAAGATTTTAAATGATTTCGCGAAAAAACACGAAGCATTGGAAATCAAAGCCGGTGTCATCGAAGGAAACATTGCTACAGCTGAGGAGATCAAGGCGCTTGCGAGCCTGCCTTCCCGCGAAGGATTGCTTTCTATGTTGCTTAGCGTTCTTCAAGCTCCAATGCGCAATCTTGCGCTTGCAACTAAAGCTGTTGCTGACCAAAAAGAAGAAGCATAAATTGGCCATTCTTATATAAAACTTTATTAAAAAAATTTGGAGGAATTAATCATGACGAAAGAACAAATCATTGAAGCTGTCAAAGAAATGACAGTTCTTGAGCTTAACGATCTTGTAAAAGCAATTGAAGAAGAATTTGGCGTAACTGCTGCTGCTCCTGTAGCTGTAGCTGGCGGCGCTGCTGCTGCTGATGCTGGTGCAGAGCAAACTGAATTTGATGTAATTCTTGCTAGCGCTGGTGCACAAAAAATCAAAGTTATCAAAGCTGTACGTGAAGCTACAGGCCTTGGCTTGAAAGAAGCGAAAGAGCTTGTTGATAACGCTCCTAAGCCAATCAAAGAAGGCGCATCTAAAGAAGAAGCTGAAGAGCTTAAAGCGAAACTTGAAGAAGTTGGAGCAGAAGTCGAAGTTAAGTAATAATGTGCTAAAAAGAAAGCTCGCTTTAAAAAAGCGGGCTTTTTCGCACGTTTACTAGAAAAGCGAAGGCGCCCGTTTAGCGAAGTCTGCTAGTCGCTGGGCGCCGCAGCTAGCCAATAAGAAAAGCGAAGTCGCTTGTTATCGACGATTTTTATATACCGGAGGTGTTTTCTGAAATGACAGAGCACTATTATTCCCGCAAGCCTGAAGTCGAAAGTGACCCGATATACTGGGATACGAAACTGAGGAGTCATCCGTTTCGCTTCAAGACAGACCGTGGTGTATTTTCAAAACAAGAAGTGGACTTTGGCTCCAGGCTGCTGATTGACTCATTTGCCTTGCCGGGTGCACCCGGGCCTTTGCTTGATCTCGGATGCGGTTATGGCCCCATTGGATTAAGTTTGGCCAAGGATTTTCCGGACAGAGTGATACACATGGCTGATATCAATGAGCGTGCCGTTGGATTGGCAAAAGAAAACGCCGCGGCCAATCAAGTTGAAAATGTAAAGATCTATGAAAGTGACGCTTTTCAAAGTGTCGGAGAAAAAGACTTTGCTGCTATATTGATCAATCCGCCTATCAGGGCCGGGAAGCAAGTCATCTTTGATATGTTCGAAAAGGCATGTCATCATCTCGTAGAAAACGGTGAGCTGTGGATCGTCATTCAGAAAAAACAGGGCGCTCCTTCGGCTAAAACA
Organism: Siminovitchia acidinfaciens; assembly: GCF_003605385.1. Lineage (GTDB taxonomy): Bacteria > Bacillota > Bacilli > Bacillales > Bacillaceae_C > Siminovitchia > Siminovitchia acidinfaciens. Next base: position 20,868 of record NZ_QYTV02000011.1, read on the forward strand.
AAATTGGAAGAAGTATTTGGTGAAGTTGAAACAGTAACTAAGAAAAAAGGCTATTATATTATTCAAGCGAAAAAGTTTGCTTCTTCGTAACCATTATGCTAACATTGTAAGATGCTAATACCATGCTTTCCATAAAGTGGTCAATAGATGTATATATATTGGCACATATGGAAAAAGTTATTAAATATACGTTCGTCTCGGGAAATTGTGGTTTTCAAAGTAAAACCATTTTTCTTTTTGTCTGATGATTCGTATCCTGCTTGCTTTTTTAAAAGCTGATAGGATGAATAAAATGCATGATTTTTGAGGGGTGAATCAGTTGACAGGTCAACTTGTTCAGTATGGACGGCACCGCCAGCGCAGAAGCTTTGCTCGCATTAGTGAAGTATTGGAACTGCCAAACCTTATCGAAATTCAATCTTCCTCTTATCAATGGTTTCTTGATGAGGGCTTAAAGGAAATGTTTCAGGACATCTCCCCAATTGAAGATTTCGCCGGGAATCTATCATTAGAGTTTATCGATTACAGTCTCGGTGAGCCAAAATACTCTGTGGAAGAATCAAAAGAGCGTGATGCAACATATTCCGCTCCGCTTCGTGTGAAATTGCGTCTTCTAAATAAAGAGACTGGCGAAGTGAAAGACCAAGATGTATTTATGGGTGATTTCCCGCTGATGACAGAAATGGGAACATTCATCATCAATGGGGCAGAACGTGTCATTGTTTCACAGCTTGTACGTTCTCCGAGTGTGTACTATAGTGCCAAGCTCGATAAGAATGGCAAGAAAGGCTTCACTGCCACTGTCATTCCAAACCGCGGCGCATGGCTGGAATATGAAACAGACGCGAAAGATGTTGTGTACGTCCGAATCGATCGGACGAGAAAACTGCCGGTAACGGTTCTTTTGCGTGCACTAGGTTTTGGTTCTGATCAAGAAATCATCGAATTAATAGGAGATAACGAGTATCTCCGCAACACACTGGAAAAAGACAATACGGAGAGCGTTGAAAAAGCTTTGCTTGAAATCTATGAACGTCTCCGTCCAGGTGAGCCTCCAACAGTTGAAAATGCAAAAAGCTTGCTGATATCTCGCTTTTTCGATCCAAAAAGATATGATTTGGCCAACGTTGGGCGCTATAAAATAAATAAGAAACTTCATATTAAAAACCGTCTGTTCGGGCAAAGGCTTGCGGAAACTCTTGCCGACCCGGATACAGGGGAAATCATTGCGGAGAAAGGCACGCTGCTTGATCGCCGCACATTGGACAAATTGATTCCTTACCTTGAAAAAGGTACGGGTTTTAAAACATATAACAATCATGGCGGTGTGCTGGAAGATGATATCACTGTCCAGACCATTAAAATATATGCTCCGCATGACGACGAAGAAAAAGAGATCAATGTCATCGGAAACTCTTTCATAGAAGAAGAGATTAAAAATATTACGCCTGCCGATATCATTGCTTCCATCAGCTATTTCTTTGACCTGCTGTATGGAGTCGGTGATACGGATGATATCGACCATCTGGGCAACCGTCGTCTCCGCTCTGTTGGAGAGCTCCTGCAAAACCAGTTCAGAATCGGTTTATCCCGTATGGAACGTGTTGTTCGTGAGCGGATGTCCATCCAAGACATCAATACGATCACACCGCAGCAGCTCATCAATATCCGTCCGGTCATTGCGTCAATTAAAGAATTCTTCGGAAGCTCCCAGTTGTCACAGTTCATGGACCAGACGAACCCGCTTGCGGAATTGACTCACAAACGTCGACTTTCTGCTCTTGGACCAGGCGGTTTGACGCGTGAGCGTGCAGGAATGGAAGTCCGTGACGTTCACTATTCCCACTACGGACGTATGTGTCCGATTGAAACGCCGGAAGGACCAAACATCGGGTTAATCAACTCCTTATCGACATTTGCAAAGGTGAACCGGTTCGGTTTCATTGAGACGCCGTACCGCCGTGTCGATCCGGAAACAGGGGTTGTCACTTCCCGAATCGACTATTTGACTGCTGACGAAGAGGATAACTACGTTGTTGCACAGGCAAATGCTCCATTGACAGAAGAGGGAACTTTTGAAAACGAAGAGGTAATCGCCCGTTTCCGTGGTGAAAACACCGTGATCAGAAGAGACCGGATCGATTACATGGACGTTTCACCAAAACAGGTCGTATCCGCAGCGACAGCATGTATTCCTTTCTTGGAAAACGATGACTCCAACCGTGCCCTGATGGGAGCGAACATGCAGAGGCAGGCCGTTCCGCTTATGCAGCCACAAGCTCCGCTTGTCGGAACCGGGATGGAGTACGTATCCGCAAAAGATTCAGGTGCAGCTGTCATCTGTAAGCATGACGGCGTCGTTGAACACATTGAGGCACGAGAGATCTGGATACGCAGAATCCAAGACATTGACGGTCAAGAAGTAAAAGGCGACCTTGATAAATATCGCCTGCAAAAATTCATCCGTTCCAACCAGGGAACTTGCTATAACCAGCGTCCGATTGTAAGTGTCGGCAACCGTGTCGTCAAAGGAGAAATCCTTGCTGACGGTCCTTCAATGGATCTTGGAGAACTGGCGCTTGGCCGTAACGTTCTCGTAGGGTTCATGACATGGGAAGGCTATAACTATGAAGATGCGATCATCATGAGTGAGCGTCTCGTGAAAGATGATGACTACACGTCCATTCATATTGAAGAATATGAGTCGGAAGCCCGTGATACGAAGCTTGGCCCTGAAGAAATGACTAGAGATATTCCAAACGTCGGGGAAGATGCACTTAAAAACCTTGATGAGCGTGGAATTATCCGCATAGGAGCGGAAGTCAAAGACGGCGACCTGCTAGTCGGAAAAGTAACGCCTAAAGGCGTAACGGAATTGACCGCAGAAGAGCGTCTACTCCATGCCATCTTTGGTGAAAAAGCGCGTGAAGTCCGCGATACGTCCTTGAGGGTTCCTCATGGAGGCGGCGGAATCGTACTGGATGTAAAAGTATTCAACCGTGAAGATGGGGATGAGCTTTCGCCAGGTGTTAACCAGCTTGTCCGTGTCTATATCGTTCAAAAAAGGAAAATCTCCGAAGGGGATAAAATGGCGGGACGCCATGGTAACAAAGGGGTAATTTCCCGTATTCTTCCTGAAGAGGATATGCCTTTCATGCCTGACGGTACACCTATTGATGTAATGCTTAACCCGCTTGGTGTTCCATCAAGGATGAACATTGGTCAGGTGCTTGAGCTTCATCTAGGTATGGCGGCGAGAAACCTGGGACTTCATATGGCATCTCCAGTTTTTGACGGTGCGACGGAAGAAGACGTATGGGATACAATCGAAGAAGCCGGCATGGCTATCGATGCAAAAACGGTCCTCTATGACGGCCGAACAGGGGAAGCTTTCGATAATCGTGTATCCGTGGGTGTCATGTATATGCTTAAACTTGCGCACATGGTCGATGACAAGCTTCATGCGCGTTCAACAGGACCTTATTCGCTTGTTACACAGCAACCGCTCGGCGGTAAAGCCCAATTTGGCGGACAGCGTTTTGGAGAGATGGAAGTATGGGCACTTGAAGCATATGGTGCAGCTTATACTCTTCAAGAAATCCTTACTGTAAAATCTGACGATGTGGTTGGACGTGTGAAAACATATGAAGCCATCGTTAAAGGTGAAAACGTCCCTGAGCCGGGTGTTCCTGAATCATTCAAGGTCTTGATTAAAGAACTTCAAAGCCTTGGGATGGATGTCAAAATCCTATCCGGGGATGAACAGGAAATTGAAATGCGTGAATTAGAGGACGAAGATGACATTCACCAGGCAGATACTTTGAACATTGCTCCGGAAACAAAAGTGGAAGAAACAGCGGTGACGAAGGAGTAAATGATCTCAGACAAGGCAATTAGGGTAAAACCTGTATATGAAAAGGGAGGTAGGCCCCTTGCTGGATGTAAATAATTTCGAGTATATGAAAATCGGTCTCGCTTCGCCTGATAAGATCCGTTCATGGTCTTTTGGTGAAGTGAAAAAGCCGGAGACAATTAACTATAGAACTTTAAAGCCAGAAAAAGACGGTCTTTTCTGCGAGCGGATTTTCGGTCCGACTAAAGACTGGGAATGCCACTGCGGAAAGTACAAACGGGTACGTTATAAAGGTGTCGTTTGTGACCGATGTGGAGTTGAAGTGACACGGGCGAAAGTCCGGCGTGAGCGTATGGGGCACATTGAGCTTGCTGCCCCTGTCTCTCACATTTGGTACTTCAAAGGAATTCCAAGCAGAATGGGACTTCTTTTGGATATGTCACCCCGGGCACTTGAAGAAATTATTTATTTTGCCTCTTACGTAGTGACAGATCCGGGAGACACTACGCTCGAGAAGAAGCAGCTTTTATCTGAAAGGGAATATCGTGCTTACCGTGAAAAGTACGGAACAACTTTCAATGCTGGAATGGGTGCAGAGGCCATTAAAAAGCTGCTTCAGGATATTGATTTAGATAAAGAAGTAGACATACTGAAAGAAGAACTAAAGACGGCACAAGGCCAGCGCCGTACACGTGCTATCAGACGACTTGAAGTCCTAGAAGCATTCCGTCATTCCGGCAACTACCCTGACTGGATGGTTTTGGATGTACTTCCGGTCATTCCGCCGGAACTGCGCCCAATGGTTCAGTTGGAAGGCGGCCGGTTCGCGACATCCGATTTGAATGATCTATACCGCCGTGTAATTAACCGGAACAACCGTCTGAAAAGGTTATTGGATCTCGGTGCTCCAGGCATCATCGTCCAAAATGAAAAGCGGATGCTCCAGGAAGCTGTCGATGCACTCATCGATAACGGACGCCGCGGCCGTCCGGTCACAGGACCAGGGAACCGCCCGCTCAAATCTCTTTCCCATATGCTGAAAGGGAAACAGGGACGTTTCCGCCAAAACCTTCTTGGTAAGCGTGTTGACTACTCAGGCCGTTCGGTTATCGTAGTCGGACCTAGCCTGAAAATGTATCAATGCGGTCTTCCGAAGGAAATGGCATTGGAACTGTTCAAGCCTTTCGTCATGAAAGAATTGGTGGAAAAAGGCCTTGCACATAATATTAAAAGCGCGAAGCGCAAAATTGAGCGCGTTCATCCGGAAGTCTGGGATGTACTTGAAGAAGTGATCCGTGAGCATCCGGTATTATTGAACCGTGCACCGACATTGCACAGGCTTGGAATCCAAGCATTTGAGCCGACTTTGGTCGAAGGAAGGGCGATTCGCCTTCATCCGCTCGTCTGTACGGCTTATAATGCGGACTTTGACGGAGACCAAATGGCCGTTCACGTGCCATTATCGGCTGAAGCACAAGCTGAAGCAAGAATGCTGATGCTTGCTGCCCAGAACATCTTGAACCCAAGGGACGGAAAACCAGTTGTTACACCTTCACAGGATATGGTTCTTGGTAACTATTATCTGACGCTTGAGCGTGAAGGGGCGACTGGTGAAGGCATGGTCTTCGGCAATGCAGACGAGGCGCTTTTGGCATATAACAACGGTTATATCCACCTGCATTCCCGGATTGCGATCCATGTAGAATCTCTCCAAAATGAGAGATTTACTGATGAGCAGCGGAAGAAATTATTGGTAACAACAATGGGTAAAATCATTTTTAATGAAATTATGCCGCCATCGTTCCCATATATTAATGAGCCGACCAACGAAAACCTAGAGCAGAACATCCCGGATAAGTATTTCGTTGACACAACAGAAAATGTTGCGGAATTCATTAAAAAACAGCCGCTGGTCAAACCATTCAAAAAGAAAATCCTTGGGAATATTATCGCCGAGATTTTTAAAAGGTTCCAAATTACTGAGACCTCCAAAATGCTCGACAGCATGAAGGATCTCGGATTTAAATACTCTACAAAAGCGGGAATCACTGTTGGTGTATCCGATATCGTAGTTCTTGCTGAGAAGGAAACACTTCTTGAAGAAGCTCAAACGAAGGTCGACAATGTCCTGAAACAGTTCAAGCGGGGTCTCATCACAGATGAAGAACGCTATGACCGCGTAATTTCCATCTGGAGTGCCGTAAAAGACGTAATTCAGGATAAGCTGATGGAGTCTCTTGAAAATCTTAATCCGATTTACATGATGAGTGATTCAGGTGCGAGGGGTAACCCATCCAACTTCACTCAGTTGGCGGGTATGCGCGGATTGATGGCCAACCCGGCTGGACGGATTATCGAACTTCCAATCAAATCGAGCTTCCGGGAAGGATTGACGGTACTCGAGTACTTTATCTCTACCCATGGAGCGCGTAAAGGATTGGCGGATACAGCTCTTAAAACAGCTGACTCAGGTTATTTGACAAGAAGGCTTGTTGACGTCGCTCAAGACGTCATTGTACGTGAAGATGACTGCGGTACGGATCGAGGACTCCTTGTTTCAGCTCTTAAAGATGGAACAGAAGAAATCGAATCCTTGGAAGAAAGGCTGATTGGCCGCTTCAGCCGCAAGAAGATTCTCCATCCGGATACAGATGATGTAATCATTAATGAGAACACGCTTATTACGGAAGACACGGCTAAAGAAATTGTCAATGCCGGACTTGAAAATGTTTGGATCCGCTCGGCATTTACATGTAACACCCGTCATGGCGTCTGTAAGAAGTGCTATGGCCGGAACTTGGCGACAGGCTCGGTAGTCGACGTCGGGGAAGCGGTGGGAATCATCGCCGCCCAGTCAATTGGAGAGCCAGGAACCCAGCTGACGATGAGAACGTTCCATACAGGAGGAGTTGCCGGAGACGACATCACGCAAGGTCTTCCGCGTATCCAGGAATTGTTCGAAGCCCGGAATCCAAAAGGGCAGGCAGTCATTACCGAAATCAGCGGAGTGGTTACTGCCATCAACGAAGGCAGAGACCGCCAGCATGAAATTGTTGTCCAAGGGGATATCGAAAGTAAAACATACAATGCGCCGTACACAGCCCGCCTGCGTGTAGCAGTGAATGATCGGGTCGAGCGTGGACAGGAATTGACCGAAGGGTCCATCGATCCGAAGGAATTGCTGCGTGCTAAAGATGTGGCCGCCGTACAAGAGTATCTTTTACTTGAAGTACAAAAAGTTTACCGGATGCAGGGTGTTGAAATCGGCGACAAGCACATTGAAGTGATGGTCCGACAAATGCTTCGCAAAGTAAGGGTGACAGATGCAGGGGACACGGATGTACTGCCGGGAACATTGCTCGATATTCACCAGTTTACAGATGCGAATGAAAAGGTGCTGATTGAAGGGAATACGCCGGCAACCGGACGCCCGGTATTGCTAGGTATCACAAAAGCATCGCTTGAAACAGACTCCTTCCTATCAGCGGCATCTTTCCAGGAAACAACACGCGTGTTGACCGATGCAGCCATCAAAGGCAAGCGGGATGAACTGCTTGGCTTGAAGGAAAACGTCATTATCGGAAAACTGGTTCCGGCTGGAACTGGAATGCATCGCTATAGAAGAGCGAGCGCCGTATTGAAAAAAGAAGAAGATGACACAGTCAACGTAGAATAATTGCAGAGGCCGCCGGCAAAACTGCCGGCGGATCTTTCTTTAAAAACTTTGCTTTAATTGTTGACATTGAAATTATCAGATGATAATATATTCAAGGTGATCCTATCATGAAACCTGTTACTTTGGAGGATGTTTAAAATTGTCTTATGAAAAAGTATTGCAGGATGCAAATGTGATTATAGGAACAAAGCAAACAGTAAGAGCTCTGAAATCAGGCCATGTGAAAGAAGTTTTCGTTGCGCAGGATGCCGATCCGAAAATAACGGACATTATCATTGACACAGCGAAAGAGCTGGATGTGCCCGTAACAAAGGTCGACTCCATGAAAAAACTTGGTAAAGCATGCGGAATTGATGTAGGGGCGGCAGCTGTTGCCATCATTCACTAAAGGTGTTTTTGCAAGGGGTATATGCTTGCCTGCAAAAACTTGTTTTTTTGCTTTAAAAAAGAACCACCTGGATGTGTGGGTCTATACGAAACCGGAAAGGAGGAAGCATACATGCCTACAATTAACCAATTGGTACGTAAACCAAGAAAGTCAAAAGTAACAACTTCTGACTCTCCAGCACTTAACAAAGGGTACAACAGCTTTAAGAAAACGAGCACAAACGTTTCTTCTCCACAAAAGCGGGGCGTTTGTACGCGTGTTGGTACAATGACACCTAAAAAACCAAACTCTGCACTTCGTAAATATGCTCGTGTTCGTTTGACAAACGGAATTGAGGTAACTGCCTATATTCCAGGAATCGGACATAACCTGCAAGAGCACAGCGTTGTTTTAATCCGCGGCGGACGTGTTAAAGACTTACCGGGTGTGCGTTATCACATCGTTCGTGGTGCGCTTGACACTGCTGGTGTTGAAAACCGTGCACAAAGCCGTTCCAAATACGGTACAAAACGTCCAAAAGAGAAAAAATAATCTGAGAGATATTCACTGTTTGTGAAAGGAGGAACCTCAATGCCACGTAAAGGACCAGTTGCTAAAAGAGATGTGCTGCCAGATCCATTGTACAACTCCAAACTCGTTACTCGTCTGATCAACAAATTGATGGTTGACGGTAAGAGAGGAAAAGCACAATCTATCCTATATTCAGCATTTAACCTAGTTCAAGAAAGAAGCGGAAAAGACCCAATGGAAGTTTTCGACCAAGCGTTGAAAAACATCATGCCGGTCTTGGAAGTAAAAGCTCGCCGTGTGGGTGGAGCGAACTACCAAGTGCCAATTGAAGTGCGTCCAGAACGCCGTTCAACATTAGGTCTTCGCTGGTTGGTGAACTACGCTCGTCTTCGTGGGGAAAAAACCATGGAAGAGCGTCTTGCCAACGAAATTCTTGATGCTGCAAACAACAGCGGAGCTTCAGTTAAGAAGCGTGAAGATACACATAAAATGGCTGAGGCAAACAAAGCATTTGCCCACTACCGCTGGTAAGATATATTACTATTTATAAACTAGGAAGGAGAAAGACGAGATGCCTAGAGAGTTCTCCTTAGAAAAGACTCGTAATATCGGGATCATGGCACACATTGATGCCGGTAAAACAACAACAACCGAGCGCATCCTTTTCTACACAGGGCGAATCCATAAAGTGGGTGAAACTCACGAAGGTGCTTCCCAAATGGACTGGATGGAACAGGAGCAGGAACGCGGAATCACAATCACTTCTGCTGCTACAACAGCACAGTGGAAAGGATACCGTGTCAATATCATCGATACTCCTGGTCACGTAGACTTCACAGTTGAAGTTGAACGTTCCTTGAGGGTTCTTGATGGAGCTGTTACTGTGCTTGATGCGCAATCAGGCGTTGAGCCACAAACTGAAACAGTATGGCGCCAAGCAACAACTTACGGAGTTCCACGTATTGTATTCGTTAATAAAATGGATAAGATCGGTGCGGACTTCTTGTATGCCGTTAAAACACTTCATGATCGCTTGGATGCCAATGCGCATCCAGTCCAGCTTCCAATCGGCGCGGAAGACACATTCAGAGGTGTCATTGACCTCGTTGAAATGAAAGCCTGGATCTATGAAGGCGACGTGTTGGATGCTACTGAATCAGAGATTCCGGAAGATCTTCAAGATCAAGCGGAAGAGCTGCGTGCAAGCTTAATTGAAGCTGTTGCAGACTTTGATGAAGAGCTTATGATGAAATATCTTGAAGGCGAAGAAATCTCCAATGAAGAGCTTAAAGCAGCAATCCGTGCAGCTACATTAAGAGTTGAGTTCTACCCAGTATTGTGTGGAACTGCTTTTAAAAACAAAGGTGTACAGCCTGTGCTCGATGCAGTTGTTGACTATTTGCCGGCACCGACAGATATTGAAGCAATTAAAGGAATCGTTCCTGGAACAGATGAAGAAATTGAGCGTCATGCTGACGATAAAGAGCCATTCTCTGCTCTTGCGTTTAAAGTAATGACTGACCCGTACGTTGGTCGCTTGACTTTCTTCCGCGTATATTCAGGTACTCTTGAATCCGGTTCTTACGTTCAAAACTCTACTAAAGGTAAGCGTGAAAGAATCGGTCGTATCCTTCAAATGCATGCGAACCACCGTGAGGAAATCAGCACTGCATACAGTGGGGATATTGCTGCGGCGGTTGGATTGAAAGATACAGGTACAGGTGACACACTCTGTGACGAAAAGAATCTTGTTATTCTTGAATCCATGGAATTCCCTGAGCCGGTTATTTCAGTCGCTATCGAACCAAAATCAAAAGCGGACCAAGATAAAATGGGTACGGCACTTGCGAAATTGCAAGAGGAAGACCCAACGTTCCGTGCAGAAACAAACCCTGAAACTGGGCAAGTTGTTATCTCGGGGATGGGTGAACTTCACCTTGATATTCTTGTTGACCGCCTCAAACGTGAGTTTAAAGTTGAAGCAAACGTTGGTGCGCCACAGGTTTCTTATCGTGAAACATTCCGTGCTGCTGCTCAGGTAGAAGGTAAGTTTGTTCGTCAATCAGGTGGACGCGGACAATTCGGACACGTTTGGATTGAATTCTCTCCAAATGAAGAAGGAAAAGGCTTTGAATTCGAAAATGCGATTGTCGGTGGGGTTGTTCCTCGTGAATACATCCCGGCTGTACAAGCAGGTTTGGAAGATTCAATGGCTAACGGCGTCATCGCAGGATACCCACTAATTGACGTAAAAGCGAAATTGTATGACGGTTCATACCATGATGTTGACTCAAGTGAGATGGCATTTAAAATTGCTGCATCCCTTGCATTAAGAAATGCAGCAAAGAAATGTAATCCTGTACTGCTCGAGCCACTCATGAAAGTTGAAGTCGTTGTTCCTGAAGAGTATCTTGGTGATACGATGGGTGACATCACTTCACGCCGTGGACGCGTAGAAGGAATGGAAGCAAGAGGAAACGCACAAGTGGTTAAAGCTTTTGTCCCTCTTTCTGAAATGTTCGGTTACGCGACATCTCTTCGCTCCAATACACAAGGACGCGGTACGTACACAATGCACTTCGATCATTACGAAGAGGTACCAAAATCCATTGCTGAAGAGATTATCAAAAAAAATACCGGTGAATAATTGATTTTATTCCGGCTATCAAGTATAACTACTAATAGATGATATCTGGGCGGCTTTAAAGTGAGGAAGAATATCCTCCTTTGAAGCGCTCACTTATACTTAATATTTTTTTAAATTAAAGGAGGATTTCCTAATGGGTAAGGAAAAATTTGATCGTTCCAAAGAACATGCGAATATTGGTACACTAGGTCACGTTGACCATGGTAAAACTACATTGACTGCTGCTATTGCAACAGTTCTAGCAAAAAAAATGGGTGGAGAAGCTAAGTCTTATGACCAAGTTGATAACGCGCCAGAAGAAAAAGAGCGTGGAATCACAATCTCTACTTCTCACATCGAGTATGAAACTGAAAAGCGTCACTATGCGCACGTTGACTGCCCAGGACACGCTGACTACGTTAAAAACATGATCACAGGTGCTGCGCAAATGGACGGAGCAATCCTAGTTGTATCTGCTGCTGACGGCCCGATGCCACAAACTCGTGAGCATATCCTTCTTTCCCGTCAAGTAGGTGTACCTCACTTCGTAGTATTCATGAACAAATGTGATATGGTTGACGACGAGGAGCTTCTTGAGTTGGTAGAAATGGAGATCCGTGATCTTCTTTCTGAATATGATTTCCCTGGCGATGACGTTCCAGTTATCAAAGGTTCTGCTCTTAAAGCTCTTGAAGGAGAAGCTGAGTGGGAAGAAAAAATCATCGAATTGATGGACGCTGTTGACGAGTACATCCCAACTCCAGAGCGTGACACTGAAAAGCCATTCATGATGCCTGTTGAGGACGTATTCTCAATCACAGGACGTGGAACAGTTGCTACAGGACGTGTTGAGCGTGGACAAGTTAAAGTTGGTGAAGAAGTAGAAATCATCGGTCTTCAAGAAGAAAGCAAAAAAGTAGTTGTTACTGGAGTAGAAATGTTCCGTAAGCTTCTTGATTATGCAGAAGCTGGAGACAACATCGGTGCACTCCTTCGTGGTGTTGCGCGTGAAGATATCCAACGTGGTCAAGTTTTGGCTAAACCGGGTACTATTACTCCACACACTAAATTTACATCTGAAGTTTATGTTCTTTCAAAAGAAGAAGGTGGACGTCACACTCCATTCTTCACTAACTACCGCCCACAGTTCTACTTCCGTACAACTGACGTAACTGGTATCTGCAACCTTCCTGAAGGTGTAGAAATGGTTATGCCTGGTGACAACGTAGAAATGACAGTAGAACTTATCTCCCCAATCGCGATTGAAGAAGGAACTAAATTCTCAATCCGTGAAGGTGGACGTACAGTAGGCGCTGGCGTTGTAGCTTCTATCCAAAAATAATAAAGCTTTAAAACAGTGCACTTTTAAAGCAGGACGCGCAGAGATTTCTCTGCGCGTTTTCTTTATTAAAAGAGCCCGGTTATTGACCGGGCTTGGAGAGCTAGAAAAAAAGGCCTGACTATGGCACCCGAGCAGGGGATCATAGCCTCTTGCTTCGCAAGGAGTAACTCCAAATCGTGCCTGTGTGTTTTTGGTTTCGCCGCTTCTTCGGTAACGAATCCCTCTCATTCGTGCCCGTGTTTTCGGTTTCACCGCTTCTTCGGTAACGAATCTCTCTCATTCATGCCCGTGTTTTCGGTTTCGCCGCTTCTTCGGTAACGAATCTCCCTCATTCATGCCCGTGTTTTCGGTTTCGCCGCTTCTTCGGTAACGAATCCCTCTCATTCGTGCCCGTGTTTTCGGTTTCACCGCTTCTTCGGTAACGAATCCTCTCATTCTTGCCCGTAATTTCGGTTTCACCGCTTCTTCGGTAACGAATCTCTCTCATTCTTGCCCGTGATCCCGGTTTCACCGCTTCTTCAGTAACGAGCGCCAAGTTTATTTAACTATTGCTTGGAAAAGGCCATAAAACTATTAATGTGCGCAAACAGCTTAATCAACTGGAAATTTAGGAGCCGCCCGGAAAATGCTTACCACACGAGATAGGGGAAAGGCTGCCATCTAACGCCATTAAGGTTTGAGTTATGTCGAAACGGATAGGCAAAGAGAGGATGACCCAATCAATCCTAAAGATACGAATATCAAAGCTTGAAGCCATTAAAAATAGACTCCCGGCAACCACGCTGCTGGGAGTCTTCACTTACTTGCTTAATTCATCATGAATCAGGTTAATATTGTAATTCAAATACTTCACATACGTATCCACTTCATCACCGGGTTTTCCAATTTCGTCGGAGTAAATAGGTTTCTTTGAAAAAGGAATGCCGGTTTCTTTTGAAACAGTCTCCATTGGACGAGGATCAACATTGGACTCGATAAATAATACCGGCACATTATGTTCCTTAATGAAGCTGACCAGTGACTTAATTTGTTTAGGAGATCCGTTTTCTTCCGTATCGACTGCCCAGATATATCCTTCTTTTAATCCGTAGTGGTCTGTCATGTATTGGAACGCCCGCTCGCTTGTTACAAGGATGCGTTTTTCTTCAGGAATGTCATTAATTTTATCCGCATATTCCTTATCAATTTCTTTCAGTCTGTTGATATATTTATTTGCCCGTTCCTTGTAACTTTCCTTACGCTCTGGATCTTTCTCCATAAATGCGTCCCGCATGTCTTCAGCCATTTTGATGCCAACTGCCGGGTCAATAAATGCATGGGGATTGATTTCTTCTTCTTTGCCATCTTCGGTGCTTATATACATTGGCTCAACCCGTTCAGTCAAACTATAAATATTCTCTTCTTTCTGTCCGACTGAATCTACCATTTTAAAGAACCAGCCTTTTTTTCCACCTTCGAGATTCAAGCCGTTGTAAAAAAGGATATCCGCATCCGTAGCTTTTTTGATATCTTCAGGCAGAGGTTCATATTCATGCGGGTCGGTTCCCGTAGGGACCAAGTTGTGAATTTCCACATCGTCTCCGCCGATTTCTCTTGCGAGGTCTTCAATAATTGTAAAAGAGGTGACGACTTTCAGTGTATTATCTTTTCCAGAAGCGTTTCCTTCGTGATCTTCACTTTTACCACAGGCAGCGAGTAACAAAACTGCAAGCCCGGTTGTAAAAATCCTCTTCACTAATCTCAATTCATTTCACCTGCCTTTTTTAAAATTAGGCGCCATGCACCCTTGCTTTTTTTTCATTTGATTTTAACATCTTCCACAAAATGCCCTGCTTAGGCGAGAAAATAAAAGCGACTGCAAAAATAGCTGTAGTTGCCAAGGCAATGACAGGCCCTGAAGGCAAGTTATAGACAAAGCTGAAGTAAAGTCCAATAATTGAAGAGAGTGCACCAAAGACAGATGCCAAAACAATCATCGTAGACAACCGGTTTGTTAAAAGATAAGCGGTTGAAGCCGGTGTGATCAGCATGGAGACTACAAGGATGACGCCTACCGTTTGTAATGAGGCGACAGTGACGAGAGTCAGCAGGACCATGATGCCGTAATGGATCAGGCGCGTTTTCAGTCCATATGCCGCAGCCATGGTCTCATCGAAGCTGGAGATGAGCAGTTCCTTATAAAATAAAACAACGGCCACTATTACAATACTTCCGATAACTAATGTAAGCCACATATCGGAAGAACGGACGGAAATGACATTCCCAAAGAGGATCTGCGTCAAATCTGTCGCGCTTTTAGCTTTTGTAATTAAGATGATACCCAAGGCGAACATTGCTGAAAAAACGAGCCCGATGGAGGAGTCATTTTTCACACGGCTGTTTTGACTGATCATGCCAATCCCGAGAGAAGTTAGTACACCGGTTACGACAGCTCCATAAAAATAGTTGATGCCCAGCATGTAAGAAATCGCAACACCGGGAAGAACGGCATGAGAGATGGCGTCTCCCATAAGTGCCATCCCACGTAAAATGATGAAGCTGCCAATCACGCCGCAGATGATTCCAACCATAACTGAAGTGATTAGCGCCTTCTGTAAGAAACCATACGTCATCAAATCATTAATGAACTCCATTACACTCCTACCCCCAGACTCCCAAGCATCTTGAGGGGTGCTTTATATGCGACCTGCATCAATTCAGGGCGGAAAACACGTTCAACAGGTCCGGCACCAATAAGCTCCTTATTGATGAGGATGAGGTCATCAAAGTAGCTTTCCACCTTTGTCAAGTCATGGTGGACAACGAACACTGTTTTCCCATCGTCTCTCAGGCCTTTTAATATTTTAATGATGACTTCCTCGCTGGCAACGTCAATTCCGACAAAGGGTTCATCAAGAAAAAACAGCTCCGCATTCTGGGCAAGGGATCTTGCAAGAAATACACGCTGCTGCTGGCCTCCGGACAACTCGCCTATCTGACTATCCGCAAACTCTTCCATTCCCACTTTTGCTAGGCACTCCATTGCCCATTCCTTGTCTTTCTTTGTTGGACGGTGGAAAAGGCCGAGCTTGGGATAGGTGCCTAAAAGGACGGTATCTTTAACGATAATTGGAAAATCCCAATCAATGTTCGATCGCTGCGGAACATAGGCAATCCGCTTCCGCATGTCCTGAATTGGCTTTCCATCCACTTCGATTCCTCCGTTGTCCTTAGGAATCAGTCCCAGCATCGCTTTCATCATCGTTGATTTTCCGGCGCCGTTTGGCCCGATAATGCCGATCAGTTTACCTGTATCAATGGTGAAATTGATATCATGAAGCACTTCGTTTCCATGATAGGAAACATAAAGATCGCTGACCGTTAAACTCTTTTTGCTCATGCATATTCACCTTCTTTTCCATAACGGTTTTTTTAGTTTTAAATAAGCCGACTTCCAAAAATTGCCCCCATGACAAAGAGTTGCCCTAAGGAAACTTATTAACCATAATATACAAACCAAACTGTTTTGTAAACACTTTTTAGATAAAAAAATATGGAAAGAAAAACTATGAAATATATGTTCTATTAAAGACCAAACCCATAAATAAAGAAGGAAAAACTTCTGGTTGAAAAATTGCTGGAGCACCTGTATAATGAAACAGTCAAATTTAAAGGCATTATTTCGTGATTGTTATTGCAATGGTTATCCATTGTATGTATAATGTATAATGTTGGTCATTTGACAGCAATGATGTGGAAGGTTGCCGACACACCCGGCCGCTTTGCCATGGCGAGTGTGGGGGAAATTTCCACGGAGTATGTCTATTTTAAAAAATAGGCGAAAAGGAGGGAAAGTAATGGCAAAACAAAAAATCCGGATTAGATTAAAGGCGTATGATCACAGAATTTTGGATCAGTCTGCAGAAAAGATTGTAGAAACGGCGAAACGTTCAGGTGCAAATGTATCAGGACCAATTCCGCTTCCGACAGAGAAATCTGTTTACACTATCTTGCGTGCGGTCCATAAATACAAAGACTCCCGCGAGCAATTCGAAATGCGGACACATAAACGTCTAATCGACATCATCAGCCCAACTCCACAAACTGTGGATTCATTGATGAGACTTGACTTGCCGTCCGGCGTAGACATTGAAATCAAACTCTAATTTAAATATTAATGAAAGAAAGCAGGAGGTGTAACTCATGGCAAAAGGAATCTTAGGAAGAAAAATCGGTATGACGCAGATTTTTGCTGAAGACGGACAATTGCTCCCGGTAACAGTGATTGAGGCTGCTCCAAACGTGGTTCTTCAAAAGAAAACCGTTGAAACGGACGGATACGAAGCTGTTCAAATCGGTTTTGAAGACAAGCGCGAGAAGCTTGCCAACAAACCTGAAAAAGGGCATGTTGCAAAAGCAGAAACTGCACCTAAGCGCTTCGTACGTGAGTTGAAAAACGTTAATCTAGATGAATATGAAGTTGGTCAAGAGATCAAGGTTGATATTTTCGCAGAAGGCGATGTAGTGGATGTAACAGGAATTTCCAAAGGGAAAGGTTTCCAAGGTGTTATTAAACGTCACGGCCAATCCCGCGGACCAATGTCCCACGGTTCCCACTTCCACCGCAGCCCTGGTTCAATGGGACCAGTTGACCCTGCCCGCGTATTCAAACAAAAGAAATTACCGGGACAAATGGGTGGACAGAAGATTACCGTTCAAAATCTTCAAATCGTTAAGGTTGATGCGGAACGCAATCTTATCCTAGTTAAAGGAAATGTTCCTGGACCGAGAAAAGCAATGCTTGAAATCAAAACAGGAATTAAAGTGAAATAAATATTTTCGCAAAGAAAGGAGGAAATGAAATGCCAAAAGTAGCCGTATATAATCAAGAAGGTTCAAAAGCCGGAGAAGTGGAGCTTAACGAATCCATCTTCGGAATCGAACCAAACAACCATGTATTATTTGAAGCGATTGTAATGCAGCAAGCTTCATTGAGACAAGGTACATCTAAAGTAAAAACACGTTCAGAAGTGCGCGGCGGCGGACGCAAGCCATGGCGCCAAAAAGGCACAGGCCGAGCTCGTCAAGGATCTATCCGCTCACCACAATGGCGCGGCGGTGGTACGGTATTCGGACCGGTTCCACGCAGCTACAGCTACAAAATGCCTAAAAAAGTACGCCGTTTGGCTATCAAATCTGCTTTGTCTTCCAAAGCATTGGAGCAAAGCATCCTCGTTCTAGAAGCATTATCTTTTGATGCTCCTAAGACAAAAGAATTTGCCAAGGTTTTGAAAAACCTTCCGGTCGGCAAAAAGGCGTTATTCATCACTGATGTTCCAGAAGAAAATGTTGCACTTTCTGCAAGAAACATTCCTGGAGTCACAGTAATCGATGCTAACAACCTCAACGTACTTGATGTTGTAGGTCATGAAACATTGATCTTGACGAAAGCCGCAGTTGAAAAAGTGGAGGAGGTGCTCGGGTAATGGATGCACGTGACGTTATTAAGCGCCCCGTAATCACAGAGCGTTCCATGGATTTGACAGCTGACAAGAAATATACTTTCGAGGTTGACGTCAGAGCCAACAAAACGCAGGTGAAAGACGCAGTCGAAAGCATTTTTGATGTAAAAGTTGAAAAAGTCAACGTTATGAATTACAAAGGTAAATTCAAACGCATGGGCCGTTTTGGTGGCTATACAAACAAACGCCGCAAAGCAGTGGTCACTTTGACTGAAGACAGCAAAGAAATCGAGTTCTTCGAAGTTTAATCAATAAATCAATAATCTTTTAATAAAAGCAGAGGAGGGAAAAAAATGGCGATCAAAAAATACAAACCTACCTCCAACGGTCGACGCGGTATGACAAGCTTGGACTTCTCCGAAATCACAACTGATAAGCCGGAAAAAACATTGCTTGCGCCTATTCACAGAACAGGCGGCCGTAACAGCCAAGGTAGGACTACAGTTCGTCATCGCGGTGGCGGTCACAAACGTCAATATCGTATTATCGATTTCAAACGCAACAAAGATGGTATACCCGGACGCGTTGCTACTATCGAATACGATCCAAACCGTTCCGCAAACATTGCTTTGATCCACTATGTAGATGGTGAAAAGCGTTATATTCTTGCTCCAAAAAACCTTAAAGTAGGTATGGAAATCATGTCCGGCCCTGAGGCTGACATCAAAGTGGGTAACGCATTGCCGCTTTCTTCCATTCCAGTGGGTACAGTTGTACACAATATCGAGTTGAAACCTGGCAAAGGCGGTCAGCTCATTCGTTCTGCAGGAACTTCAGCGCAAGTTCTTGGTAAAGAAGGTACAAAATATGTTCTTGTTCGCTTGAACTCCGGCGAAGTACGTATGATCCTTGCTACGTGCCGCGCAACAGTTGGTGAAGTGGGCAACGAGCAGCATGAGCTTGTAACAATCGGTAAAGCCGGCCGTTCACGCTGGTTGGGCAGACGTCCTCACGTTCGTGGTTCCGTTAAGAACCCTAACGACCATCCACATGGTGGGGGAGAAGGAAGAACTCCTATCGGACGCAAATCTCCTGTTACTCCTTGGGGTAAGCCGACAATCGGTTACAAGACAAGGAAGAAAACAAACAAGTCGGATAAATTTATCGTGCGTCGCCGCAAAAAATAACGAGGTTGTCCTACGGTTCTTTTACCGGACCGTAGCGCAATCACGAAGGGAGGTACCAGCATGGGTCGCAGCCTGAAAAAAGGACCTTTTGTAGATGAGCATTTAATGAAAAAAGTTGAGAACTTGAATGAGACAGACAAAAAGCAGGTAATTAAAACTTGGTCTCGCCGTTCAACAATCTTCCCGGCGTTTGTCGGACACACAATCGCAGTCTATGATGGACGCAAACATGTTCCGGTTTACATCAGTGAAGACATGGTTGGCCATAAGCTCGGCGAATTCGCGCCATCTCGTACTTATAGAGGTCATGCCGCAGATGACAAAAAAACAAGACGCTAATGAGAGGAGGGCATCCTAATGCAAGCTAAAGCTGTTGCTAGAACAGTTCGTATTGCTCCTCGTAAAGCACGCCTGGTCGTCGATCTTATTCGAGGAAAGCAAGTAGGCGAAGCAGTTGCCATTTTAAAGCACACTCCAAAAGCAGCTTCTCCGATTGTAGAAAAGCTTTTGAAGTCTGCAGTAGCAAATGCAGAGCATAACTATGACATGGACGTTAACAACCTTTTAGTATCAAAAGTATATGTTGATGAAGGTCCGACAATGAAACGTTTCAGACCGCGCGCTCAAGGTAGAGCCAGCCAAATCAACAAACGCACAAGCCACATTACAATCGTGGTATCAGAAAAGAAGGAGGGGTAGTTCGTGGGTCAAAAAGTTAATCCTATTGGTATGCGTATCGGTATCATCCGTGACTGGGAGTCAAAATGGTACGCAGACAAAGAATACGCAACTTTACTTCACGAAGACATCAAAGTTCGTGAATATATCGAAAACCGTCTTAAAGACGCATCGGTTTCCAAAATTGAAATCGAGCGTGCCGCAAACCGCATTAACATCACTGTCCACACGGCGAAGCCTGGAATGGTTATCGGTAAGGGTGGAAGTGAAGTAGAAGCACTAAGAAAAGCATTGAACAAGTTGACAGGCAAACGCGTCCACATCAACATCGTAGAGATCAAAAAAGCTGACTTGGATGCAAAGCTTGTTGCTGAAAATATCGCTCGTCAATTAGAAAGCCGGATCTCTTTCCGCCGTGCGCAAAAGCAAGCAATCCAACGTACATTGCGTGCAGGTGCACTTGGAATTAAAACAATGGTTTCCGGACGTCTCGGCGGTGCAGATATCGCTCGTTCAGAACATTACAGCGAAGGAACAGTTCCACTTCATACACTTCGCGCTGATATCGACTATGCACATGCTGAAGCTGACACAACTTACGGTAAGCTTGGTGTCAAAGTTTGGATTTATCGTGGAGAGATCCTTCCAGAAAAGAAAAAGTCTGAGGAAGGAGGAAAGTAATCATGTTAATGCCTAAAAGAGTAAAGTACCGTCGTCCACACCGTGGAAACATGCGTGGTAAGGCGAAAGGCGGAACTGAAGTAGCATTTGGTGAATACGGTCTTCAAGCGATCGAAGCTTCTTGGATCACGAACCGTCAGATCGAAGCTGCGAGGATTGCCATGACGCGTTACATGAAGCGTGGCGGTAAAGTATGGATTAAAATTTTCCCTCATAAAGCTTATACAGCTAAACCATTAGAAGTACGGATGGGTTCCGGTAAAGGGGCGCCTGAAGGATGGGTTGCAGTTGTAAAGCCTGGCAAAATCATGTTTGAGATTGCTGGTGTATCAGAAGAGGTGGCTCGTGAAGCACTTCGTCTTGCATCTCACAAACTTCCAGTAAAATGTAAGTTTGTTAAACGAGAAGAAATTGGTGGTGAACGAAATGAAGGCTAAAGAAATCCGTGATTTAACCACTGCCGAAGTTGAACAGAACATCAAGTCTTTAAAGGAAGAGTTATTTAACCTTCGCTTCCAGCTAGCTACAGGGCAATTGGAAAATACTGCCCGCATTCGAGAGGTCCGCAAAGGGATCGCCCGCATGAAAACGATCATTCGTGAAAGAGAGATCGGCATAACCAATAGATAGGTGAAAGGAGGTTGCGGATATGGCTGAACGCAATCAGCGTAAAGTATACACAGGTCGTGTTGTCTCCGATAAGATGGATAAAACCGTTACAGTAATGGTTGAAACATACAAAAAGCACGGTTTGTACGGCAAACGCGTGAAATATTCTAAAAAATTCAAAGCTCATGATGAGCAAAACGAAGCTAAAATTGGCGACGTAGTCCGCATTATGGAAACTCGTCCGCTATCTGCTACAAAACGTTTCCGTCTTGTAGAGGTAGTTGAAAAAGCGGTCATCATTTAATTTTGTTTCGGATAGATGATTCCGAAAGGAGGTACAACAAATGATCCAACAAGAATCCCGTTTAAAAGTAGCTGACAACTCCGGTGCACGTGAAGTGTTGACGATCAAAGTGCTCGGCGGTTCTGGACGCAAGACAGCAAACATCGGTGATGTTATCGTGTGTACGGTGAAAAATGCAACACCTGGTGGCGTTGTCAAAAAAGGCGATGTTGTAAAAGCCGTTATCGTCCGCTCTAAAACAGGTGCACGCCGTCCGGATGGTTCCTACATCAAGTTTGATGAAAATGCATGCGTCATTATCCGTGACGACCAAGCGCCAAGAGGAACTCGTATCTTCGGACCAGTGGCCCGTGAGCTCCGCGATAAAAACTTCATGAAAATTATCTCTCTGGCTCCAGAGGTTCTTTAATATATAAGATTCGGTCACTCAAGGAGGTGCGATTCAAATGCACGTTAAAAAAGGCGACAAAGTGATGGTCCTTTCCGGCAAGGATAAAGGGAAAACAGGCACGGTGCTTGCTGCATTCCCTAAGAAAGAACGCGTACTTGTCGAAGGGGTTAACATCGTGAAGAAACACGCTAAACCTTCTCAGGACAATCCGCAAGGAGGAATCTTTGACAAGGAAGCGGCTATCCATGTTTCCAACGTAATGGTCATTGACCCTAAAACAAATGAACCAACTAGAATTGGTTATAAAAAAGTAACAGTCAAAGGCAAAGACGGCGTTGAAAAAGTTAAAAGTGTCCGGGTAGCAAAGAAATCCGGTGAAATTTTGGACAACGACTTAAAAGACAAGATCATTAGCCAGTAAGGAGAAGGGAGGTACACAATATGAACCGCCTAAAGGAAAAATATCAAAAAGAAATCAGCCCTGCTCTTATGAGCAAGTTCAATTATAAATCTGTGATGCAAGTACCAAAAATTGAAAAGATCGTAATTAACATGGGTGTCGGCGATGCTGTACAGAACGCAAAAGCGCTTGATAATGCAGTGGAAGAACTCTCTTTGATCACTGGTCAAAAACCAGTTGTGACAAAAGCGAAAAATTCCATCGCTGGATTCCGTCTTCGTGAAGGTATGCCAATCGGTGCCAAAGTTACACTACGCGGTGAGCGCATGTATGAGTTCTTTGACAAATTGGTTTCCGTATCATTGCCACGTGTGCGTGACTTCCGTGGAATTTCCAAGAAGGCATTCGACGGACGCGGTAACTATACACTTGGAATCAAAGAACAGCTCATTTTCCCAGAAATTGATTACGATAAAGTAAACAAAGTTCGCGGAATGGACATCGTCATCGTTACAACGGCTAACACAGATGAAGAAGCACGTGAACTATTAACTGGATTTGGAATGCCATTTCAAAAGTAATCGTAAAAGGGAGGCGAAATAGTGGCTAAGAAATCAATGGTAGTCAAGCAGAAGCGTACGCCTAAGTATAAAGTTCAAGAATATACACGCTGCGAGCGTTGCGGCCGTCCGCATTCTGTTCTTCGCAAATTTAAACTATGCCGAATCTGTTTCCGGGAATTAGCCTATAAAGGTCAAATTCCAGGCGTTAAAAAAGCCAGCTGGTAAGCCCGATATTGGGAAGGAGGTAAAAAATAATGGTTATGACTGATCCAATTGCAGACTTGCTTACAAGAATTCGAAACGCGAACATGGTCCGCCACGAGAAATTGGAAATTCCAGCTTCTAAAATCAAAAAGGACATTGCTGAAATTCTTAAACAAGAAGGTTTCATCCGCGATGTAGAATTCATCGAAGATAACAAGCAAGGTATCATCCGCATTTTTCTTAAATATGGAGCAAACAACGAACGCGTTATTACCGGCTTGAAGCGTATCAGCAAGCCTGGTCTCCGTGTTTATGCAAAGGCAAACGAAGTTCCAAAAGTGTTGAACGGTCTTGGAATCGCGCTTGTCTCAACTTCTCAGGGAGTACTCTCCGACAAAGATGCAAGAGCAAAACAAGTCGGCGGCGAAGTACTCGCATACGTTTGGTAATATCTTCAGAAAGAACGGAGGTGCAACACAATGTCCCGTATAGGTAATAAACCAATTGAAATCCCTTCTGGCGTTACTGTGACAAAAGATGGAAACACAGTGACTGTAAAAGGACCAAAAGGTGAACTAAGCAATACATTCAATTCAGATATCAACATCAGCATCGAAGACAATGTCATTAACGTGACACGTCCATCTGATGCAAAAGAACACCGTTCCATGCACGGAACAACACGTTCCCTCGTCGCAAACATGGTAGAAGGTGTCTCCAAAGGCTTTGAAAAATCACTTGAGCTTGTAGGTGTCGGTTACCGTGCGCAAAAACAAGGCAACAAACTTGTTTTAAACGTTGGTTACTCTCACCCTGTTGAGTTCGAACCTGAAGCTGGAGTCGAAATCGATGTACCAACCAATACAAAAGTAATTGTAAAAGGTTATAACAAAGAAAGAGTCGGAGCCTTGGCTTCAAATATTCGCGCTGTACGTCCTCCTGAGCCATACAAAGGCAAAGGAATTCGTTACGAAGGCGAATATGTACGCCGTAAAGAAGGTAAGACAGGTAAATAAAGCCGCTAGGCATTGAAAGGAGTGACTCGCATGATTAATAAGCTTGATAAGAACAAAGTACGTAAGAAAAGACATGCGCGCGTCCGTATGAAAATCAGCGGTACAGCAGCACGTCCGCGTCTAAGCGTATATCGTTCCAATAAAAATATTTACGCTCAATTGATCGACGATGAAACTGGAGTAACTTTAGCAAGTGCCTCCACAGTCGATAAAGAGCTTGAAATCGAGTCTGCCGGCAATGCAGAGGCTGCCCAGAAAGTGGGAGAGCTTATCGCAAAGCGCGCAGCGGATAAAAACATTAAATCAGTGGTATTTGACCGCGGCGGTTACTTATACCACGGACGTGTAAAAGCATTGGCTGATGCAGCACGTGAAAATGGATTAGAATTTTAATATAAAAAGGAGGGACGGACTACATGCGTCAAATTGATGCCAACAAACTTGAACTAGAAGAACGCGTAGTTACAGTAAACCGTGTGGCAAAAGTTGTGAAAGGTGGACGACGCTTCCGCTTTACTGCATTGGTTGTAGTAGGTGACAAAAACGGCCATGTCGGATTTGGTACTGGAAAAGCTCAAGAAGTTCCAGAAGCGATCCGCAAAGCAATCGAAGATGCTAAAAAGAACATGGTTGATGTACCATTAGTCGACTCAACAATTCCACACCAAATCATCGGCCGTTTCGGCGGTGGGCAAGTATTGCTTAAACCAGCCAGCGCAGGTACCGGAGTTATTGCTGGAGGACCTGTCCGTGCGGTACTTGAGCTTGCAGGAATTGCAGACATCACATCCAAATCCCTTGGATCCAGCACACCAATCAACATGGTTCGTGCTACAGTCGAAGGAATCAAAAACTTAAAACGTGCTGAAGATGTAGCGAAGCTTCGCAATAAATCAGTAGAAGAATTGTTAGGTTAAGGAGGGGAAGATCATGGCACAAAAATTAGCAGTCACCCTCAAACGCAGCTTGATTGGACGTACACAAGTTCAGCGTGACACAGTGAAAGCACTCGGTCTGCGCAAGCTTCATCAAACAGTCGAGCATGATGACAATCCAGCTATCCGGGGAATGATCAACAGAGTTTCCCATCTTCTAGAAGTAAAAGAGCAATAATTAATCAAAGAACGAAGGAGGTGCCAAAATGAAACTTCATGAATTAAAACCTTCTGAAGGAGCACGTAAAGAGCGCAACCGTGTTGGACGCGGTATCGGTTCAGGCAACGGAAAAACATCCGGCAGAGGACATAAAGGGCAAAATTCCCGTTCAGGCGGTGGTGTACGCCTTGGTTTTGAAGGTGGTCAAACTCCTTTATTCCAACGTTTGCCTAAGCGTGGTTTCACAAACATTAATCGCAAAGAATATGCGGTTGTTAATTTGGACGCATTAAACCGCTTTGAAGACGGAACTGAAGTGACTCCTGAGCTATTGATTGAAACTGGAGTTGTTCGGAACGAAAAATCCGGTATCAAGATTCTTGCGAAAGGTAACATCGAGAAAAAGTTGACTGTAAAAGCGAACAAATTCTCGTCTGCTGCAAAAGAAGCTATTGAAGCTGCCGGCGGTTCAACTGAGGTGGTTTAATGTTTCAAACGATCTCCAACCTTATGCGTGTGCGGGATATAAGGCGAAAAATCATCTTCACTTTGTTGATGCTTGTCGTCTTTCGGGTCGGGGCTTTTATTCCGGTTCCGAACGTTGACGCGAACGTACTGAAAATGCAAGATCAAGCCAGTCTGTTTGGCTTTATGAATATTTTTGGCGGTGGCGCCCTGCAAAACTTCTCAATTTTTGCCATGGGTATCATGCCATACATTACGGCATCCATTATTGTTCAACTATTGCAGATGGATGTCGTGCCAAAATTCACCGAATGGTCTAAGCAAGGTGAAGTCGGAAGGCGTAAACTGGCACAGTTTACCCGCTACTTCACAATTGTTCTTGCTTTCATCCAAGCGTTGGGCATGTCTTTCGGGTTTAATCGGATGACTCAGCTACAGCTGATCCAAGATCCCGGAATCAGCACGTATATCACCATTGCCATCGTCTTGACTGCTGGAACAGCATTTTTGATGTGGCTGGGCGAGCAAATCACATCACATGGCGTCGGGAACGGCATTTCCATCCTCATCTTTGGTGGAATTGTCGCTGGGATTCCAAATGCCGTAAACATGATTTATGCTCAGCAGTTTGAAGGTGCAGGAGACCAATTATTTATTCGTATTGTCGTCATGCTGCTCATCCTGCTTGCTGTTATTGCCATTATTGTCGGCGTCGTATTTGTCCAGCAGGCATTGCGTAAAATTCCAATCCAATATGCAAAACGTATGGATGGACGCAGCCCTGTCGGAGGACAAAATACACATTTACCTTTGAAGGTGAATGCTGCTGGTGTTATTCCAGTCATTTTCGCAAGCGCGTTTATTGTTACTCCACAAACGATTACGACATTCTTTGGTTCCAGTGAAGTGGCAAGCACGATTCAATCGTTTTTTGACCATACGAAACCAGTCGGAATGATCATATTTGTTGCATTGATAATTGCCTTTACTTATTTTTATGCATTTGTTCAAGTCAACCCTGAACAGGTTGCAGAAAATCTGAAAAAGCAAGGCGGCTATATACCGGGAATTCGACCGGGCAAAAACACACAGGAGTACATGACCCGTGTTCTGTACAGACTGACTTTTGTCGGGGCTATTTTTCTGGCATTCATTTCAATCCTGCCGGTATTCTTTATCAAATTCGCAGGGTTGCCTGAAGCCGCTCAAATTGGTGGAACAGGATTGTTAATTGTTGTCGGTGTTGCGCTGGAGACGATGAAACAACTGGAAGCTCAACTGGTAAAGCGCCACTATAAAGGCTTCATTAAATAACAGACGGGTGGATCTCACCCGGATGAATGCAAGGGGCGGTATGAATGAATTTAGTATTAATGGGACTTCCTGGAGCGGGTAAAGGTACTCAAGCCGAAAAGATTGTGGCTAAATACGATGTCCCGCACATTTCTACAGGAGATATGTTCCGAGCGGCGATGAGCGAAGGTACAGAGCTTGGCTTGCAAGCCAAATCTTTCATGGATAAAGGTGAACTTGTTCCGGATGAAGTGACAATTGGAATTGTTCGCGAGCGCTTGAGCAAAGCGGATTGCGAAAAAGGATTCCTTCTTGACGGCTTCCCGAGAACAGTGCCGCAAGCTGAAGCTCTTGAAAATATCCTCTCAGAGCTGGGAAGAAATATTGATTATGTGATCAATATCCAAGTGGACCAGAACATTTTAATGGAAAGACTGACAGGGCGTCGTATTTGTAAGAGCTGCGGTGCCACGTATCATCTGGTCTTCAATCCGCCTGCTGAAACAGGCGTATGTGATCGCTGTGGTGGAGAGCTTTATCAACGTCCTGATGATAATGAGGAAACAGTTCAGAACAGGCTTGAAGTGAATGTGAAGCAGACACAGCCACTCCTTGATTTTTATGAGGAAAAAGGATATTTGAAAAATATCAATGGCCAGCAGCACATTGACCAAGTTTTCTCTGATATTGATTCACTTCTAAGGGATTTGAAATAATGATTATTTGTAAAACACCTCGAGAAATAGAAATCATGAGAGAAGCGGGACGAATTGTTGCGCTGACTCATCAAGAGCTGGCAAAGCATATTCAGCCGGGGATCACTACAAAAGAAATCGATACTATCGCCGAAAAATTCATTAGGCAGCAAGGTGCCGAACCTTCCTTCTTAGGCTATAACGGCTTTAAAGGCAGCGTCTGTATCTCTGTCAATGAAGAACTTGTTCATGGTATACCGGGTAAACGAGTTTTAAAAGAAGGCGATATTGTCACATTGGACATTGGTGCCGACTATAACGGCTATCACGGCGATTCAGCGTGGACCTATCCAGTGGGCAAAATCGATGAAGAAGTACAGAGAATGCTTGATGTTACAGAGGAATCCCTCTATCAAGGCTTGGAAGAAGCAAAGCCGGGCGCTCGTCTTTCGAACATTTCCCATGCTATCCAAACGTATGTGGAGGACAATGGATTTTCCATAGTCCGCGAGTATGTAGGGCATGGTATTGGTCAAGGCTTACATGAGGATCCGCAAATCCCAAACTATGGACTTCCAGATAAAGGACCTCGTTTACGACCCGGCATGGTGCTTGCCATCGAACCGATGGTGAACGCAGGCAGCCGCTATGTGAGAACATTGGCGGACAACTGGACGGTCGTGACGGTTGACGGTAAAATGTGTGCTCACTTTGAACACACAGTAGCCATTACAGAAACAGGTTTTGAGATATTAACAAAGTTGTGAGCGCAGGTGATCGGGTTTTGAAAGAGTCTGATTCGAGCCCCCAGGTAGGTCAGATAGTGTCTATCAGCAAGGGGCGGGATGCCGGGCAGTTCGCGATTGTTATTCAACTCCTTGATGACCGGTTTGTTTTGATTGCGGATGGCGAAAAAAAGAAATTTGACCGCCCCAAAAAGAAAAACATCCAACACCTTGAATGTTTCAACTATATTTCGCAAGAGGTGCGCAGCAGTATGCTGGAAACCGGCAAGGTCACTAATGGGAAGCTGCGTTGGGCTCTTGGAAAATTCATGGAAGATGTTTTGGAAGCTCTAGAGAAGGGAGACGAGTTTGATGGCTAAGGAAGATGTAATTGAAGTAGAAGGCAAGGTAGTTGATACTTTGCCAAACGCCATGTTTAAGGTAGAATTAGAAAATGGTCATACGGTGCTTGCGCATGTCTCAGGGAAAATCCGCATGCATTTTATTCGAATTTTGCCTGGTGATAGAGTAACCGTGGAACTTTCTCCGTACGATTTAACCAGAGGAAGAATCACTTACCGTTTTAAATAAGTGTGCACTTCAGGCTCTTAAGGAGGTTTTTAAAAAATGAAAGTACGGCCATCAGTAAAGCCGATCTGCGAGAAGTGCAAAATCATCCGTAGAAAAGGCAAAGTCATGGTGATCTGTGAAAACCCTAAGCATAAACAAAAACAAGGATAAATAAGGAGGTGCTCTGATTAATGGCACGTATTGCTGGTGTAGATATTCCACGTGAAAAACGTGTAGTAATTGCTTTGACATATATTTTCGGAATCGGTCAAACAACAGCTTCCAAAGTTCTTGCAGAAGCAGGTGTTTCTGAAGATACTCGCGTACGCGATTTGACTGATGACGAGCTTGATAAAATCCGCGGAATCATTGACGCTTTAAAAGTCGAAGGTGACCTTCGCCGTGAAGTTTCATTGAACATCAAACGCCTGATGGAAATTGGATCTTATCGTGGTCTTCGCCACCGCCGCGGTTTGCCTGTACGTGGACAAAACTCTAAGAACAACGCTCGTACACGTAAAGGCCCTCGTAAAACTGTAGCAGGTAAGAAAAAATAATAGGTAAAGGAGGTTTTTAATCAATGGCACGCAGAACTACTAACACTCGTAAACGTCGTGTGAAAAAGAATATTGAAAGTGGTATTGCGCATATCCGCTCCACTTTTAACAATACAATTGTAACGATCACTGATACACAAGGTAATGCAGTATCCTGGTCTTCTGCCGGAGCACTTGGCTTCAAGGGTTCACGTAAATCCACTCCATTTGCTGCACAAATGGCTGCTGAAACAGCTGCAAAAGTTGCAATGGAAAACGGCATGAGAACTCTCGAAGTAACAGTTAAAGGCCCTGGTGCAGGACGGGAAGCTGCCATTCGTTCTCTACAAGCTGCAGGATTGGATGTTACAGCTATCAGAGACGTAACTCCTGTTCCTCATAACGGATGTCGTCCGCCAAAACGTCGTCGTGTATAATGAATTTGTATAAGTTCTGTATTACTTGTCTATAATGGGGTAATATATGAATTTATCAAGAAAATTCGATTTTTCCTCAACAGTTGTTTCACAGAAGAAATGTGACATGGGGAATTTCGGGCACTATTTACTTAAATATTGACCGGAGATTCGACGTTTTGAAGGAGGGTATATGTGAATGATCGAGATTGAAAAGCCAAAAATAGAAACGATTGAGATCAGCGAAGACGCCAGATTCGGAAAGTTTGTTGTTGAACCCCTTGAGCGTGGATACGGTACAACTTTGGGTAACTCCTTACGTCGTATTCTACTATCCTCACTCCCAGGTGCTGCGATCACTTCTATTCAAATAGAAGGTGTCCAACATGAATTTTCAACCGTTGAAGGGGTCGTCGAAGATGTTACCTCTATCATCCTTAATCTTAAAAAACTAGCCTTGAAAATATATTCGGAAGAAGAAAAGACATTGGAGATCGATGTGCAGGGCGAAGGGGAAGTTAAAGCTTCCGATATTATGCATGACAGTGATGTTGAAATTTTAAATCCTGATCTGCATATCGCTACACTTGCAGCCAATGCGAATTTCCGTGTACGCATGTCCGCTCAGCGCGGGAGAGGCTATACGCCTGCTGATTTGAACAAACGTGACGATCTTCCTATCGGTGTCATCCCTATCGACTCTATTTATACGCCTGTATCACGTGTAAACTATCAGGTGGAAAATACTCGTGTGGGCCAAATGACAAACTTTGATAAGCTATCGCTCGATGTTTGGACAAATGGCAGCATCAGCCCGGAAGAAGCGATTTCTCTCGGTGCGAAAATTTTAACAGAGCACTTAAATATCTTTGTCGGTTTGACGGACGAAGCTCAGCATGCTGAGATCATGGTTGAAAAGGAAGAAGATCAAAAGGAAAAAGTTCTGGAGATGACTATCGAAGAACTGGATCTTTCTGTTCGTTCCTACAACTGCTTGAAGCGTGCAGGAATCAACACGGTTCAGGAGCTGGCCAACAAGACAGAAGAAGATATGATGAAAGTGCGTAACTTGGGAAGAAAATCGTTGGAGGAAGTAAAAGGCAAGCTCGATGAACTTGGCCTCGAACTCCGTAAAGACGACTAAACGAAAAATAAATACACGTCACCATGAAGGAGGGAAACCTGAATGTCTTATCGTAAATTAGGACGTACGAGCTCTCAACGCAAAGCTATGCTTCGAGACTTGGCAACAGATTTAATCATCAGTGAACGCATCGAAACAACTGAAGCGCGCGCGAAAGAACTCCGCTCCGTTGTTGAGAAAATGATCACGCTCGGAAAACGCGGCGACTTGCATGCACGTCGTCAGGCAGCGTCTTTCATCCGTAATGAGATTGCTAATGCAGAAGAAAACCAAGATGCATTGCAAAAGCTGTTTGCTGACATTGCGCCACGTTATGCTGAACGTCAAGGTGGTTACACTCGAATCATGAAATTGGGACCTCGCCGTGGAGACGGAGCCCCAATGGTCATCATTGAATTAGTATAATTCGCGATGAAAAAGGGCAGGGCAGCAGGTCTAGCCCTTTTTCTTTAACAGTAAAGAAAGCGTAATTATTTAGCCTGCTGAGCAAGATAATTTTGCTTTTGTAAACAGCCTCTAGTGTCGACGGCGCCTAGCCCTCGAGGTCACAAGCCGTTTCCCTGTGGTGGCTGAAAAGCTGCCTCCTCCGGAACCGTCTTGTTTGCCCGCGCTAAGCAAGGCGCCACCGCTTTTCTATAAAGCTATAAAGAGCGTTACGATAGGCACAAAACAAATAGAAGTGATCCTGTCTAGCTCCATGCACCTTCTCCCCCAGCTTGACCTGCATGGGAAAGGCACCGGACGTCCGATGCCTGGAGCAAGGTGCAGGCTTTTTTCTATTTATAGGCTTATTTTATTTGCATGGCAAATGCAACAGGCAAGAGGAGGAATAGGGGATGGACAGTCCGGTTATTTCCATTCAGGACGTTTCTTTCCGTTATCAAGGACAAGAATCATACGCCTTGAAAGACGTTACTTTTTCAGTAACTGATGGAGAATGGCTCGCAGTAGTCGGCCATAACGGCTCGGGCAAATCGACACTTGCAAAAATTTTGAATGGCCTGCAGTTTCCTGAAGAAGGAACAGTCAAGGTTCAGAATCTTCTTTTAAGTGAAGAGGCGGTTTGGGACATCCGCCGGATGGTAGGGATGGTATTTCAAAGTCCGGACAACCAGTTTGTCGGTACGACAGTACAAGATGATGTGGCTTTTGGGCTGGAGAATAACGGGGTGCCGCATGATGAAATGGTCGGCCGCGTCAAGGAAGCGCTTGAGCGTGTTCATATGGCTGAATTTCTTAACCAAGAGCCACACCATCTTTCCGGCGGCCAAAAGCAAAGGGTGGCGATTGCTGGTGTGATTGCATTGCGCCCTAAAGTCATCATTCTGGATGAAGCAACATCCATGCTTGATCCGTTGGGACGTGAAGAAGTTCTTGAAACCGTCAGAGAGCTTAAAGAGGAGCAGGGCCTGACAGTCATATCCATCACACATGACTTGGAAGAGGCTGCAAAGGCGGATCGAATTGTTGTAATGAATAAAGGCCAGGTGTATACGGAAGGAAAACCCGAGGAGATTTTTGAATTGGAAGAGGAACTGGTCAGCCTGGGCCTGGATATCCCTTTTCCTGTGAAAATGAGCCATTTATTGCGCCATGCGGGTCTGGACTTGCCAAGAATGTACCTGACAGATGAAGAGTTGGTGAATGATCTGTGGAAATTACATTTCAAGAAGTAGAATATCGGTATTCGGCTGGCACACCCTTTGAACGACTGGCGATTCAAGACGTCAATTTGAATATCAAGCAAGGTGTGTTCATGGCTCTGATTGGACATACAGGCTCTGGAAAGTCCACCATCCTCCAGCATTTGAACGCTTTACTCCTTCCGACTAAAGGCCGGATTACGATTGGCGACAGAACAATCGAAGCCGGGAAAAAAGAGAAGAACCTCAAGGGAATACGTCAGAAGGTCGGTATCGTCTTTCAATTTCCGGAGCATCAGCTTTTTGATGAAACTGTTGAAAAAGATATATGCTTCGGCCCGATGAACTATGGCGTTCCTGAAGAGGAAGCGAAGAAAAGGGCGAGAAGGCTTATAAAAGAAGTGGGACTCCCGGAAGACGTTCTCCAGAAATCCCCGTTTGATTTGTCAGGCGGCCAGATGAGGAGAGTTGCCATTGCCGGAGTGCTTGCCATGGAGCCGGATGTATTGGTCCTCGATGAACCGACGGCAGGATTGGACCCACGGGGCCGGACAGAAATTATGGACATGTTTCACCGTTTGCATAAAAAAGAAAATCTATCTACCATTCTAGTAACCCACAGCATGGAAGATGCAGCCAAATATGCGGATGAGATTGTCATCATGCACAAAGGAAGAGTTCAGAGAATCGGTGATCCGATCAGCATTTTCTCGAATCCTGCAGAACTGCTTGAGTTGGGCCTTGACGTCCCTCAAGTCGTAAAGTTCCAATATAGGATGGAACAGCAGTTGAATATGAAGTTTGGGAAGACATTCCTGTCTCTTGAGGAACTTTCCGATGCTTTGGCTAGATTGAAAGAGCAAGGCGGTGGCGTCTCATGATGGAAAAAATGATTTTCGGGCGCTACATCCCGGGTGATTCCGTGCTTCACCGGCTGGATCCACGTTCCAAGCTGTTATTCGTATTCGGGTTTATACTCATCGTCTTTTTGGCTAATAATGTGATTACGTACAGTTTGCTTGTCGGCTTTGTCCTGATGCTGATCCTCATCTCCAAAATGAATATAAGCTTTTTGATGAATGGATTGAAGCCAGTCATTATTCTAATCGTCTTTACATTCTTTTTGCAGCTCTTTTTTAATAAAGAAGGTGCAGTCATATTCAGTATTGGCAAGGTTCATATTCATGAAGAAGGGCTTAGGATGGCGATATTCATTTCCACCAGATTCTTTCTGCTTGTATTCGTTACCACTTTGATGACACTGACAACGACGCCGATCACACTGACTGACGGCCTTGAAAGTCTCATGAAGCCGCTGAACCGGTTCAATTTTCCAGTTCATGAGCTTGCGCTCATGATGTCCATCTCTCTGCGTTTTATCCCAACGCTCATGGACGAAACGGATAAAATCATGAAGGCACAGATGGCCAGAGGCGTTGAGTTCTCAAGCGGGCCTATCAAGGACCGGATCAAAGCCATCGTCCCGTTGCTCATCCCGCTGTTTGTCAGCTCTTTTAAAAGGGCGGAGGAACTGGCGACCGCAATGGAAGCGAGAGGCTATCGTGGAGGGGAAGGCCGTACGAAATACCGGCTGCTCGAATGGGAAGGCCGCGATACAGGCGCTGCTGTCGTCTTTTTGGTTTTGATGGCGCTGCTAATTTGGTTGAGGTCATGATGAGGAGTCCTGACCCCAAACCTTCAAGGTAGTTGTAGACTTTGGTATCCGGGTATATTTTGGGAGGTTCGAAAGTGCTTTTCCGGATCTGGGAATACTCTTCGAAATCGGAAGATACTCTCCGGAATATGAAAATACTCTCCGAAATTCGGAAATACTCCTGGATGGCGGAGTCCCTGTCAGACTTTAAGAAATGTTGAGGTTATCATGTAAGGAGAACAGACATGCAACGTTATAAAGCAATCGTCGCGTATGACGGCTCCAGTTTTTCCGGATACCAGATCCAGCCGAAAGGCAGGACGGTCCAGGGAGAAATTGAGCAGGTGCTCCGCAAACTGCATAAGGGGCAGCCAGTGGGCGTAACGGCCTCCGGTCGGACGGACAGCGGCGTTCATGCCCGAGGACAGGTCATCCATTTCGACTCGACGCTGAACCTTTCGGGGCAACAGTGGATCAAGGCTCTCAACAGCCTCCTACCGGACGATATTTCCTTTTCGAAGGTCGAGGTGGCCGCTCCAGGCTTTCATGCTCGCTTTGACGCGGTCGGGAAGGAATATAGATATTTTATCTATACTAATCCTGTTAGGGACCCTTTCAGGCGCCACTATGCGGCGCACGTCCGGGGGGCGGTGGACGTAGAAGCGATGAAAAGAGCGGCAGTCTGTCTGGTCGGTACCCATGATTTCACGAGCTTCTGCTCGGCGAAAACAGAAACGGAAAACAGGGTAAGAACACTTTCCAGGCTGAATATCGAAGAACAAGGCGGAGAGCTCGTGTTGACATTTGCCGGCAATGGTTTTTTATACAATATGGTCAGAATTATTACTGGCACTCTACTGGATGTCGGCAGGGGAAAAATGGACATCTCCTCAATTCCGGGTGTCCTTGCTGCGAAAGACCGTACCGTTGCAGGAAAAACAGCCCCTGCGGAAGGATTGTATCTGTGGGAAGTTTTTTATGAGTGATGACGGGCCGGATAGTCCTTGGGAAATTGGACAGTAATCTCATGAATCAATCAGTTTTTTAACGTCGGGAACAGATGTTAGTTCAGCAGATTAAATTTCTTTGACAACCATGCCAGGTGTTCAAAAATCACTTGACTTTACTTGTCAAAGACGATAGAATATCCTATGGTATTATTTTTATATCTCCACGATAAGCCCCGGAATCTTATTGTGATGAAAATAAAAATACGACGAAATGTGATACATTTTTTTAAAATTTGGGAGGGTAACAAATGCGTACTACGTATATGGCTAAAGCCGGTGACATCAATCGTAAATGGTACGTCGTTGACGCTGAAGGCAAAACACTAGGCCGCCTTGCAACTGAAGTTGCAACACTTTTGCGCGGTAAACATAAACCGACATATACGCCGAATGTCGATACAGGCGATCATGTAATCATCGTGAATGCAGCGAAAATCGAATTGACAGGCAACAAGCTTCAAGACAAAATGTACTACCGCCACTCTGGATTTGTCGGCGGAATCAAAGCGACAAATGCAGCTGAAATGAGAGCAAAAAGACCTGAAAAAATGATCGAGCTTGCGGTCAAAGGCATGCTTCCAAAGGGACCTTTGGGACGCCAAATGTACAGAAAGCTTAATGTCTATGCAGGCGCTGAGCATCCACATCAAGCACAACAACCGGAAGTATACGAACTTCGCGGGTAATTAAAAGGGAGGGCATAAACAATGGCACAAGTTCAATATTATGGTACAGGCCGTCGTAAAAGCTCTGTAGCCCGTGTACGTTTAGTACCTGGCGAAGGCCGTATCGTTGTTAATAATCGTGAAGTAGAAGACTACATCCCATTCGCAGCTTTGCGCGAAGTTATCAAACAACCGCTTACTGCAACTGAAACTCTAGGCAACTATGACGTATTGGTTAACGTTAAAGGCGGCGGATATACAGGTCAAGCAGGTGCAATCCGTCACGGTATCGCACGTGCATTGCTAGAAGCAGATCCTGAATACCGCGCACCACTTAAGCGTGCAGGTCTCTTAACTCGTGACCCACGTATGAAAGAGCGTAAGAAATACGGTCTTAAAGGCGCACGTCGCGCACCACAATTCTCAAAACGTTAATTTATCAATACTTCAAGGCTCTCAGACCATTTGGTTTGGGAGTCTTTTTTATGCACGAAAATAGATTTTGACCACAGAAAATTTATTGACCACACTTGACCACATTTCATAGCTCAATATACCTTTGGAATTTTTCCGCTGTTTTCTCTTTCAAATAGTCCGTAACGTGTGTATAGATGTTCATTGTCATTTGTATATCAGAATGCCCTAACCGCTCCTGAACTTCTTTTATACTAGCCCCCGCTTCAAACAACAGGGAAGCATTTGTATGACGTAAACCATGTATTGTAATTTTATTAGATCGTATTTCTTAATCAAAGTAGCCAGCTTATCATTTGGATAAGCTAACCGCATCGGAGAACCATCATCCCTATCGAAAACAACCTTATGATCGCTAATAAAAGCTTTGCCGGCTAAAGGAACAATTTCACCTATTCTACAACCTGTTGAAAACATAAATTCAAACTGGCTTTAGGTGTTCTCTGGATTTTGCTAAGTATTTCAGCTGATCAGTCGTCAAACGATTCAATATTCATGCCGTACAGCCCGTAGTGCTGCCGCCTACCCCGCATTCTTAGAAATAGAGGTCAAGGTTAGACGATAGGGGAGTACGAACACAAGTAAGGAACCTAGACAGGACTTTTTCGAATCTTATCAGGTCTGCGCCAAGAGGATTTGAAGGGGACTCTGGAGTATTATTTTTAGCCAAAAATAAAAAGAGATACAGCAGCAACTCATTCCTATTCAAAAAACCTGGCCCTTTAGTATTATAGTAACTAAACTGTAAACAGATTGTTACACAAACAGCATTGTTAGGGGAGGCTTACATGCTTACAATTAATACTTGTTAGTTTTAAATGGGGGAAGTTAGTATGAAGGAATTTATAGTTTTTTATACCTTAGAGGATGATATAAAACGTGAAAGAATAATGAAAGATGCTGATATTAGTAAGGAACAAGTTATGCAAGAAATAGTAGAAAAGATTGATCAGTGCAAATACTTTCTTGTGAAAGGTGACCATGGGGATTATTGGATCAATCCTTCTTCAATACGTTATATAAGAGTTCATGAAAAAGACGACTC
The DNA here is from genome assembly GCF_003605385.1 of Siminovitchia acidinfaciens. Lineage (GTDB taxonomy): Bacteria > Bacillota > Bacilli > Bacillales > Bacillaceae_C > Siminovitchia > Siminovitchia acidinfaciens. Next base: position 58,167 of record NZ_QYTV02000011.1, read on the forward strand.
GAAAATTAATCACATTAAACTATAATATCGACACGGGCGTTTTATCTTATATGAACTTTAATTATCTTTACATTGGAGAGAATATGAATGTCAGAAGAAGTGTATCAATCTCGTGAGGAACGAAAAAAAGCGGTAAAAACAAGGGAAGGGCAACAAAAAAGCAGAAAATTCCCCCTCAAAGGGCCCTTGTTAAAAAAAGTCGTCATTGTCTGCTTGGTTCTTGGGCTTGTTTCGGCAGGGTTAGGGACAATCACGTTTGCTTCAATGGTGAAGAGTACTCCCGAACTGGATGCCTCCAAACTGGTCGATCCGCTTTCGACAAAGTTTTATGATAAAGACGGAAACTTCATTTATGAATACGGGAAGGAAAAGCGGACGAAAATTTCGTATGACCAAATCCCAAAAGTATTGGAAGACGCGTTTATTGCCACGGAGGATTCGCGCTTTTATGACCATCATGGGATTGACATCAAAAGGACGGCCAAAGCTATTTTCGTGAACGTAACCGGAGATTTCGGATCACAGGGCGGCAGTACGATTACGCAGCAGGTAATCAAAAACTCTTTTTTAACTCCGCAAAAAACATTGAAGCGGAAAGTTCAGGAATGGGACTTGGCGTATCAACTGGAACAAAAGTATTCCAAGCAAGAGATTCTCATGATGTATTTGAACAAAATCAACCTCGGAAACCGATCGTATGGTGTGGCGGCAGCAGCAAAGAACTACTACGGACTTGAAGCAAACGAGCTAAAGAAACTGACCCTGGCGCAGGCTGCCATGTTAGCCGGACTGCCGCAGAGCCCAAATAATTTCGACCCTTCCAAACCGGAAAACAAAGAAGCGGCCACAAACCGCCGTAATTTAGTCTTAAGCTTGATGCATCGGCACGGTTTTATTACAGAAAAACAGATGGAGAAAGCATCAAAAGTTCCCATAACTGAAGGTCTGGTGCCCAAAAGTGAGCGGCAGGGTATGCCATATGAAGCATTTTTGGATGCCGCTGTAAAAGAGATAAAGCGAAAGCTGAAGGATGTTGACGTCAGCACAGATGGTTTGTCCATATATACGACCCTGGACCCTAAAGCGCAGGCTTATGCCGACAAAATGATGAACACGGGCGAAATTATTGCCTATCCGAATGAGAACTTCCAAGGAGCGTTCGTCTTTTTAGATACAAAAACAGGTGAAGTAAGGGCGATTGGGAGCGGGCGAAATGACTATCAAGCCGACTTTTTAGGCTACAACTTGGCAGTTGATATTAATCGTCAGCCAGGCTCAACCTTTAAGCCGATTTTTGATTATGGTCCAGCGATTGAAAATTTAAAATGGTCCACGGGACATATGATCAATGACCAGAAGACGACCTATTCAACCGGCCAGCAGATTTCCAACTGGGATCATCAATATCACGGAATGATAACCATCCGGAACGCTCTGCAAAACTCATATAATATCCCAGCTCTTCTTACATTAAGAGAGGTTGGTCTGGATAAAGCTAAGAGCTTTGCCGAACAGCTCGGCATTACTTTTAAAAATGACCAAGTATATGAATCCTATTCAATCGGAAGCAATACCGTCAGTCCTTTAGCTATGGCAGGGGCTTACAGTGCCTTTGGAAACGGCGGAGTATACAATAAACCGCATTTTGTCCAAAAAGTTGTATTGGCAGATGGAACAACGGTAAATTTTGCCGAGCAACCGAAACGGGTCATGCAGGATTATACCGCATACATGGTGACGGATATGTTACGCTCAGTCGTAACTGACGGGACAGGAAAAGCAGCCAACGTCCCTGGATTGGATGTTGCTGGAAAAACGGGAACAACCAACTTTGACGCTCAGACCCTTGCGAAATATGGATATCCAAACAGCGCGACAAATGACAGCTGGTTCGCTGGATACACACCACAATACACGATGGCTGTCTGGACCGGATACGCACAAAACGGCCCTGGTAACTATCTGGCCGGAGATTCGTCGAAAATTGCCCAATTGATGTTTAAAGCGATGATGCAGTCATTTGGAACGGATTCATCGAATTTCCAGCAGCCAAGCAGCGTGTATGAGGTAAATAATGAACTTTATATAAAAGGTGTCGCTTCTGCAGAAGTTCCACCAAAAAAAGAGGAAAAGAAACTGAAAAAAGAGGAAAAGAAACCGAAAAAACAGGAAAAGAAACTGAAAAAAGAGGAAGAGAAGCATCGAAAAAAGGAAGAGAAGCATCGAAAAAAGGAAGAGAAGCATCGAAAAAAGGAAGAGGAAAAGAAACAAAATCATGGTTAAGATAGATATTATAGATAGTTATTCGAAAAATCTTGTTAATTCCAAAAAAATTTAACAGATTAAATTCACATGGCCGTTATTTATCCAGTCTTTTTTATGTGGAAGCAAAACCTTCCAATTGTTCATGTTACTTGAGATTGTGAAGAAATGTACTTAAAGTAACGGGTGCTTTTGTTGAATAAGCATGGGTTATTTTTGACCACCAAACATATATAAGAGTATCTTATTGAATGTTTATTAAACAGAAAAAAGCCCGATAAATCAGGCTTACAATTAATTATTTTATTCCCAGTTTTTTTATATTAAATATATAAATGAAAGAACGTAAGAAATACGGTCTTAAAGGCGCACGTCGTGCACCATAGTTCTCAAAATGTTAATATCGTTGTCATATCGACGTTTTCAGGCTATCCCACTTTTGTTGGGATAGCCAGTTTTTTTATTGTGAATATAAATTGAACATCATTACTATAGGGAGCAAATTTCGGATACAAAAATACATCTTGAATGATATATGGTGTATAATCGGGACAGACACAAGGTAGTTAAAACAGCAAAAAATGAACTTTACAATTGGGTACCATTAATTATATAGAGTCATTGAATCTTTCAAATGTTAAGAGATAAAAAATCAGTTTAGTTGGATAAATATTGATGATCGCATATTAGTAATTCAGAATCGAAAACGCTTTACCGTTGGGTTTTGAATGTTTTTTAGAGTATCTTTTAAAACCCTGAGTTACGATAATGTTAGCCAGATTTAAATAGGGAGGTACGGAAGAAGGATGAGTGCGTTTCCTAAAGATGCAATGCGTATGCTAAAAGAGACGAGTCGTACATTTTATATACCGATTACTTTTTTGCAAAAGGAGTTAAAGTACTCAGTTGCAGCGGCTTATTTAGTATTTCGGGCGATTGATGAAATTGAAGATCATGAAGAATTGGACAATGATTTAAAATACACGATGTTAATGCAAGTAAGCGAACTATTTAAACAACCGTTTGATAACGAAGAATATGTAAGAATTCTGGGACAGACAAAAATTCGAGTGCCTGAAGTCACACTTCGTTTAGAAGAATGGCTTCAAGCCTGTCCGAAAGATGCCCTGCCAATTGTCACGGATGCTGCATGTGAAATGGCGCATGGTATGGCAAAGTGGGCAAAAGAAAATTGGGACATTCGCACACGTGAAGATTTGGATGACTATACGTATTACGTTGCAGGCCTTGTTGGCGTCATGCTTTCGGACCTTTGGGAACACTATGGAGAAGAAAAAACAGACCGGGAACTTGCCATCGGTTATGGGCGCGGGCTTCAGGCCGTAAATATTTTGCGTAATCAAAAGGAAGATTTGGTTGAACGCGGGGTAAGCTTTTTACCAGAGGGCTGGAATCGTGCCGATCTGTTCGTATATGCGGATGAAAACCTGGCCAAAGCAGATGAGTATATGAAGTCTCTCAATAAGAAAACCATTTTGTTATTCTGTCGCCTGCCGCTTGCCCTAGCTCATAAAACGTTAAAAGCGATGAAAGAGGGACGCGAAAAAATGACACGTGCGGAAGTAGAACAAACAGTGGCAGAGGTTCAAATCGACTAATTCCATGTTGTGCAGCAGTAGAGGCACCTTTATATTTTTACAATTTGTCGTCTCCAACGTGTCTGGTGGCGATTGTAGAAGAAACATGATGGTAAAGGCAGGTGTTGGCGTTGGCCAACTCAATCGAGCAAAGAAAATCTGAACATATTCAAATTTCGTTGAACGAAAAGGTTACAGGGGAATCGATTTCAACAGGATTGGAGTCGATTGCGTTCATCCACAATGCGCTCCCCGAAATCGATTTTGACGAAATCTCCATTGAAACCAAATTCCTCGGCTTTGAATGCAAAACACCGTTTCTCATCAGTTCCATGACGGGCGGGACAGCTCTTGCCGAGACGATAAACAGGAACCTGGCAACAGCTGCCGAAGAAAGAGGCTGGGCGCTTGCGCTCGGATCGACCCGGGCGCTGCTCGACAGCGACGGACACTCCTCCTCTTTCCTGATGAGGAAATACGCACCGAATGTCCCCATCATTGCGAACTTGGGCGCTGTTCAATTTAATTACGGATATGGTGTTGATGAATGCAGGAAAATCATCGAGATGACCGAGGCGGATATGCTCGTCCTTCATTTGAACAGCATCCAAGAAGTGATTCAGGAAAATGGAGATACGAATTTTAAAGGACTATTAAAGAAGATTGAACAACTGTGCAGCACGCTTGAGGTCCCGGTCGGGGTCAAGGAGGTCGGATGGGGCATCGATGGTCAGACAGCTAAAAAGTTAATTGAGGCTGGTATTGCGTTCATCGACGTCGCCGGAGCGGGAGGCACCTCCTGGAGCCAGGTGGAAAAATTCCGTGCCAAAGATCCGATCCGTCGCCTTGCAGCTGAAGCATTCAGCGAATGGGGGATTCCAACCGCGGAATCAATTAGGCTTGTCCGCGGAGAGAATGGGAATTGTCCTTTGATTGCCAGCGGTGGGATGCAGACGGGACTGGACGGGGCCAAGTCCATTGCGTTAGGTGCTGACCTGGTTGGATTCGGGCGATCTATCCTGAAAGAAGCGACCCAGAGCCCGGAAGATGTCCTAGAAGTGATGAAGATCCGGGAAATGGAACTTCGGATGGCGATGTTCGGAATTGGGGCGCTGACGATCCAGGAGTTGAAGGATACTCCACGCCTAATAGAACGATAATGGCAAGAAATATACAAAACAAAGTCACGCCTGATATAGGGGCGTGACTTTTTGGATTTAGTACTGCGAAAGCGATCAAACAGTCGGACTTTATTTATTCATATTTTTAATTTTGTGGTTCAAACTAATGACACAGCTATGAAGGAGGGCGAAAAATATGGGACGTGGAAAAGGTTTTAATCATAAGGAAAAAGGTCATCCTGGAAACTTCCCTGAAGGCAGTAAACAGGTTCAGCGGAAGGATCACAGTCGACAAACGGAGCAGATAGAGGATATTGTTACACACGAAGCTTTTAAAAATAGAGTAAAAGAGGATGAAATGCCTTGAAAAAGGTTATGGAAACCCGGTATTCAAAAGAAGAAGTTTAGACTGGAATTATCAAGCTAAATTAGAAAGCAGGCGACCCTATGGGGTCGCCTGTAAATATTTGGGGATAGCTGCCTATTTTGAAGGGCAGGTATAGGTTTCAAACGGCACGGTCATCGATCCCTCCCCCTTAGGCCATCAGGGGGTGTACAGGATTGAATATATGCTCCAAGTCAGATATTCAATAAATTTTTTAATTGCTCCAAATCTATTTTTCGGGCGATACCATTGATATGCACCGAGCCGTCCGGATGGACATGAACTTCAACTTTATTTTGTATCGTTCGCAATTCATCTTTTAAATGAGCATACTTGGAAGTGAGAAAGCGGTATTTCTGATTCAGCGAACCAACCCACGGCCGCGACAGATCGTGCAAGGCATCGATATACGGGCCGTCAATGAGCAGGTCAGTCACACCTAGCAACTCATTCCAATCGGACCGGTTCGCTTTTTGAATGGCTTCATAGGTAAAGCCGCTGAATGTCATAATCGATAGTCCCTCGCCGCGAAGCATTTTCCCGAGAAGTGCAAGAGGGTTAGCCTGTAAGAAGGGCTCGCCCCCTAAAAAAGTGACTCCTTCAATGGACGGGTAACGTTTGACGTCATGCATCATGCGTTGAAAGAGATCCTCAACTTTCACTTGGCTACCGCCTTCCATTGACCATGTTTCTTCGTTGAAGCAGTTCTCACAGCGAAGTGGGCATCCCTGAACCCAGATGCAGATACGATGACCGGGACCCTCCACTTTTGTAAAACTTTCATATTGATGGAGTTGTATCATATTAAAAGTCAATCACACGCCCACCCATTTGAAAGGCAGACTTTTGGCTTCCCGCTACTTTCATATACGGTCTGATACGTTCAAATTCATGCGGACTGAGAGCTAACACTTCCTCCACTTGTTCGATCGATTCAAAAGCGCCGCCAAGGGCCTCTCGTCTCAGCAATAAGGCATTCGCACTTTCTAAAGTAATATAGGGTAAACTTAATAAGTCACCTAACGCCGCTGTGTTTACATCTATTTCTTTATATTGTTCATCCGTTGCCGGCTGTTCTTGGAAGGCAGGAGAGGCAGGCGGCGGGGCAGGTGCCACATAAGAGCTGAAAGGCGCGCTGTCTTTAATCAGCGCCCAATTGTCCATCCCTTGCTTCCATACATAATCTTTCGTACCGCTGATTTGGCCACTTTGTATCATTCCTTTGATTGTTTGCTCGTCGTAAGGGCCGTATTGTTCCCCGTCCACAGCAACCATCCAGGTTTCCAGTCCTGGAAGAGGCGGTGCTGCTGGATGGTGAGAGTTTGCCTGTTGCTGTCCTCTCTGATCATAATAATTATGTATACATTGCTGTATATAAGACAGTGTCTGTAGAAAAATGGGCGGTGTCAATGACGAACCGGACATCTCGATCTGTAAATTGTCAATCCATAACTCTTTGCTGGAGAAGCGGTTCGTATGGCTGAATTCGGCATATTGGAAATCATGCCAGTTGATGAACCCTTCCCGCACATCACCGGTCCAAGAGTTTTTCACATGAATACCCATATTTGTCAAGACGGCCCCCTGTTTTGCAGAACCGAACACAGTTGTATCCACAAGTGCAAAAATTTGTTCATCAGATGAGATTGGATATTCCTTAAATACATTTTGCAATTTTCGCTGGGGAATATTTTCTCCCACAAAAAAGTTTTCACTTTCTCTTTGCTGACAGGCATCGAAGATGACTTGTTCCAGTGACATCTGTTATCCCTCCACTCGTAAAGTCAGTAAAATTGATTCATCCGGCAAGACCATTTCTTCTTCTACTAAGAAGCCTTTTTCTTCAGCGCGCTCTTTCACTTTTGTAACCGTCTCTTGCTGGATATGTTTCCGATAGTTCTCATCCAACACACTGAGCTGATGAAAGATAGTCCTCATCGACTCTTGGCCCGTCACTTCGACATCTATGACGCCATTGGGCCGGTGCTGGATAAAGCGCAGCTCAGCTGAGTGCAGGCTGCTCACCAATGTCCCGTCCGCCTGCCTTTGGCAGGGGATGGCGTTTTCCTTCAATACCTGTTCCAGCAGATAAGTGTCAGAGAAATTCGTCGGAAATAAGGCTCTTCTTTCAGGTACATGCATGGATTCGGTTTGAAGGATGTCTGCTGCCTGCTTATCGCTAAAGACATTGCGCCCCGCAGCTTCGTTCAGTTTTCGGATAAACACATCAATATGCTGAGAAGCATCATATTTTGTAAATACGGCTACCCACTTCCCATCGCGGAGTTCCCAAAAAAAGAAATTCTTTTCATTGAAATGTGTTTTTATCGAAGAACCATAAGGAATTGCATCATAGCCAGCAAGTTGAACAATTGAGGTCAATTCTCTCCTGGATTTGAAATTTGATATTTGTGGACGCTGGCTTGATGCGACCCACGATTCGAATTTCTCTTTTCCCATAACGACACGCAGAGCGAGGGCAACGGGGATCATTGTCAAAGAAACTGACAAATTGAGCACCTCCTCTTATTTTTGATGTAATGTATTGGTTTGCTGAACAGATTGCTCAAGTTGAATTTGTTGCTCGGTCTCGTAATATTCGCTGGTATAACTGGATCTTACAGTTTCCGCTTCAAGCAGATTCTCAAGAATAGAGATATAATCGACGCATTGCTTCCCTTTTATTCCGTTAGTTACGGCCTCAATGGATCCATCTTTTAAAATTCGAATTTGAATTTTTTCAGACAATATTGTTTGTCCCCCTTAAAAATCAATTGTTCGCCCGCCTCGAGTGAAACGGATATCGTTTGCTTTTTCCGGCTCCCCTTTGGGCTGTGCCGTATATGGCTCGATATCTTCCTTCGGAGTGGCTGTCACTGCCCGTACATTGGCCCATTCACGAATGGAGCGAATCTGTTCTGCCTGTGTAATGGATAAAGGCACCGTATTTTGAATGGCGCGTTCAAAATCCTCATAGAGGACAGGCCGGTCATTCGCATACGCTTCGAATAACGCGTCAATGACCAACTGCTCGATTTCCGCTCCGACGAAACCGTCACACAGGTCAGCCAGACGCTGGAGTACCTCATCTGTGATGTTAAAAGCACCGGTGACCCGGGGGGAGGTGAGACGCTTTTTCAAGTGGACATGCAAAATCTCTTTCCGCTCTCGCAATGTCGGTAAATCAACAAAGAAGATTTCATCGAATCGGCCTTTACGCATCAGTTCAGGTGGCAGTCCAGAGATGTTGTTGGCTGTAGCAATGACAAAAACAGGTGCTGTTTTCTCTTGCATCCACGTAAGAAACTGTCCAAATATACGGGAAGATGTTCCGCTGTCTCCGGAACCATTTAAGCCGCTGAATCCTTTTTCAATTTCATCAATCCACAAAATGGAAGGGGCAATGGCTTCGGCCGTATATATGGCTTTCCGCATATTTTCCTCACTGCTTCCAACGATGCCGCTGAATATCTTGCCCATATCCAGTCGGAGGAGAGGTAAATGCCACATCGAACTGATCGCTTTACTGATTAAGCTTTTTCCTCCTCCCGGCACACCGGTGATGAGTACGCCTTTTGGGGCGGGCAATCCGTATTCACGTGCAGAATCAAGCCAGGACTTGTTTCTTTTGGCCAACCAGCGCTTTAAGTTTTCAAGTCCGCCGATATCTTCCATTTTCAAATCACTTGTGACAAACTCAAGGATCCCCGTTTTTTTAATAATTTGCTCTTTTTCTTCCAGAATCACCTGCACATCATCTGCATCAAGGATTCCGTCTTCAACCATAGCCCGCGCAAAGGCGTTTTCTGCTTCGGAGAGAGTCAGTCCGAGCGCTGCCTTAGAGAGACGCTCTTTGTCTTCAGGTTGCAGGTTAATCGAAATTCGGCCGCTCTGCTCATTAATCGCGATCATCTCGTCCAAGACGGCCATGATTTCTTTGTTAGTAGGCAGTTTAAAATCAACAATCGTCACATCTTTTTGCAAGTCATCCGGAAGGTTCAGGAAAGGTGAAGTAAAGAAAATATTTTTCGGATGAAAACTGTGCTTCATTGTCAGGATCATATCCCGTAATTTGCGAATCACTTCAACATCAGGAAGCTTTCCTTTTCCGCCAAAATATATATGAAAATCCTGCATCACAGCAATGCAGGGTCCATCGTACTTCATTAAATAGTCTAACGCCTGTAATGCTTGTTGTTGATGGTTTGAGGAATTGCTTACTATTTCGCCTTGGCTGTCGACTAAGCCTGTTGTCAGTCGCCATGTGAACAGACTCCGTGGAGTTTTAATAAGTTCTTCATTTGTCGCTACATTTCTGATTACTGATAAAATCCGGTCTTCCTCCCAAGTTTGTATGTAAAGGTAGGGGAACCTGGCTTTTAATAAGTTAGATAAAGTTATTTCTATTGTTTTTGTCGCTCCCACAAATAGATCTCCTTCATATAATAATAGTATATGATAAAGTACAGACATTGAGTAAATTCGATATTTTTTTTATCAAACATAAGTGATATGGATAATTGCTTTGCCGTAGTTTCCTGTGTGCTTCTCAACTGTCAATGTCCATTCATTATATTATAAACCAGCAATAAGTCATGGTATAGACCCCCTGTTATTTTGCAAATGCATGTCGGTAGCCGGTACAATTTTTAAAAAACACTATATAGGAAGTCTATCAGAAATCGACAGCAGCCAACAGAGGGATACCCTTTAGAAGTATCGAAAGACCAATTGGTGGTTTAAAATAGCAAAAATAAAAGCAGTCGAAGGGGAATCACCGATGAGCGAAAAGCGCATGTTTGTAAACGCCAAAATTTATACAGTAGATATGGAAAATAAAGAAGCAGATGCTATGGTTGTCTATAACGGAAAGATTTCATGGATTGGAAAAGAGAAGGATATGCCTCCTGTTGAGGGTGAGCGGGTCAATCTGAATGGCCGCCGGGTGCTCCCGGGGTTCATCGATGCTCATTTTCATCCCTTGCTGCTTGCTGAAACATCTAAGCAGATTGCCTGTACGCTGCCAGGAGTTCAATCAATTTATGATTTTATAAAAGCGGTTAGACAATTTCGCGAAGAGCATGCGGCTGATGCATGGATAGAGGGCTGGGGATATGATGAGGGTAAATTGCAAGAGGGCAGGGCACCGAACCGATACGATTTGGACAAGGCCGCGGAAGATGTCCCAATTGTTTTGACCCGTACATGCACACATATCATCTCGGTGAACAGCAAAGCTTTGGAGATTGCGGGAATCACGAAAGGTACACCGGATCCTCCCGGCGGGAAAATTGACCGTGATGATCAAGGAGAGCCGACTGGTATTTTACGTGAAAGTGCAACTGCTTTGGTAAAAGATATCATGCCCGTGAAAAGCCTGGAAAAAAAGGCTGCACTGTTGGCGGAATATAGCCAGATACTCCTATCCAATGGCGTCACTGGCATAACAGAAATGATGGCGGATCATCAGCCAATTGATTTTTACGATATATTCCAAGCAGCGGTAAAAAAAGGAATGAAGCAAAGAGCCGCTCTTTATTACAATTGGAAGGAATTCCAGCAGCTTGATTTAAGTGATCCTGGAATTTTTGATAAGGAACAGCCAGTTTATATTGCCGGGATAAAATTGTTTGCAGACGGCAGTATTTCCGGCCAGACTGCTTGGGTGAACCCCCCGTTTTTAGGGGGCGGGGAAAATTACGGAATTTCCACAACCACCCAAGAAGAACTGCTGGCAGCGGGAGAAGCGGCGAAAAAGCACGGCATCCAGCTGGCAGTCCATGCAATGGGTGAGCGGGCCATCGACCAGGTAGTCGATACTTTTTATAAACAGGCGGATTGGCTGGACGACGCGCCATCTGTCCGGATTGAACACGTCTCCTTGCCGACGGATCAGGCGCTTCAGCGTGCAGCGGAATCCGGAATCGCCTTTGTAACCCAGCCAATCTTTTTATATGCGGAAATAGAAAGTTACATAAAAAATCTTGGGGAAGAGCGGACAAGAACCTCCTATCCGGTCAAAACCATGCTGGGAAAAGGGATACAATTGGCCTTTTCATCCGATGCGCCCGCAACGGCATGGGGTGATCCTGTGAATCCTTTTTTCGGCCTGGAATCGGCGGTAAACAGGAAGGCGTATGACGGGATGGATATCGGGCAGGAAGAACGAATCTCCATTGAGACGGCAGTCGAGCTTTATACGAAAGCGGCACAGGAAGTTACACGAATTCCTAGTGTTGGCCAGCTTATACCCGGAAACCATGCAGATTTTATCGTTCTTGAAAAAGATATTTTTGGCGCGGATAAAGCTGAAATCAGCCAGATAAAGGTTAAAGAGACATACATGGGCGGAGTAATGGTTTATCGGAGAAAGGGTGATTGAGGCCGGCCCCAAATTGAGTGCATGAGGTTTCCGTGACAAACAGATTCGTTCCCTTCCGAACGTCTAAGTCGCTCCTACCGTAACGAATGTGTTGGGTTCGTGCCCGTTCAGGCGGTTTTTCCAGGTCAACGGTAACGAATGTCTCGTATTCGTTACCGTCTGGGCAACTTTTCCGCTTCCACGGTAACGAAAGTGCAGTATTCGTACCCGTTCAGGGAGTTTTTCCGGGTCAACGGTAACGAATGAACTTGAACTGGAGAGTCTCTGCACACAAAAGCAGGTGAAATAACGAATTCGTTTTTTCACCTGCTTCATTTTCTCATTGGAAGCTACCTTTATCTGTATTTGAATCATCATCTTCATGCTATCTTTTAAATCGGTTGCCCGTATTTGAATATACGACCGCAAACAAAATGATACCGATAAAAAGTATTAGACCGATAACGAACAATGCCTGATTATCCAACAGCTCGCTCAACGCCCACATCAATATGCTCAAACATATACCATACATGATATTACTCATGAATTTGCACAATGCTGCTTCATCATATTGAGCTTTTTCACGATCAGACATTGTATTATAGCCGGCAATTAAAAACGCACCTTTTCCTTTTGAAAGCATAACGGCGAAAATGAAAAAAAGAATAAACATAATTAAATTGATAATAACTCCAGCCATACCAGTACCCTCGTTCCTAAAGTTCCACTTCTAATATAATACGTTCATGGAGTACCATAGGTTTCAATACGAATTAATGATGATTTTGGCGATCTACTAAACGATGGGCTATGAGGGGGAAAAGAATATATTTTGCGATATTGCATTCTCCTGGCTATATAAACATTATCGAGCAGTGGGACGTCACATTTTTCCCCCGAACTGCCACACGCTGTGACTTAGGTTCCCGTACCTGTAACTACGGTGTACTAAAGCTGCTTTTTGATGATCATCTGCTGCTCCCATAGCATAAAAAATCGGAATAAAGTGTTCATTTCCATAAGGGGGCACGGCCAGACTAGACGAAGGAGCCGATGACTGGTAATTGAAAAGAGATTCTAAATCCCAATTGTTCAATTGCCGCTCAAGCCATAGGTCAAAATCAAGGGCCCAATCGTCAATTTGTCCAATACCGTTACCCATCTTTAAAGCTCCCAAATTATGGACGGTGCCACCGCTGCCAATAATTAAGATATCTTTTTCCCTTAATTTTGATATGGATTTTCCTATTTTATATTGCTCTACCGGTGAAAGCTTAGGATTTACTGACATTGAAATGACAGGAATATCAGCCTCAGGGTAAAGCAGCCGAAGAACAACCCAGGCTCCGTGGTCGAGTCCTCGCTCTTTATCCACTTCATATGGTACGCCATGCTCAACGAACAATTTTTCTATTTCTTTTGAGACTTCCTTACTGCCCCTTGCCGGGTATTGGATGGTATACAGTGCTTCAGGAAACCCGCCAAAATCGTAGATTGTACTATAATTATCGACTGCGCTTACCTTTTGTACAGGCGACTCCCAGTGAGCGGAGAATAGTACAATTGCTTTTGGACGCGGCAACTGCTTTCCTAAGTGATTTAAAAACTGTGTGTATTCGTTGTCTTCAATTGCTAAAAGCGGTGCGCCATGAGCGATAAAGAATGATGGTAGCATAAAGATTACTCTCCTTTAAATTGGTTTATAAAAAAAGCTTTTTTACTCAGATGATACTTCTCGGGCGTTATCGAGTATCCATCGCACAAAGTCTTCTTTGTTTTTTGATGATACAATATGACCTTCCTTATAGGTTCTGAAGGTTACCGATGCCCCCAGCTTCTTAAAAAACTCATTGTTCTCAACGCCCCATTCATAGGGGAGCACCTGGTCCAATTCACCATGCGAAATGAATAGCGATAATTGATCAACCGATTTTAGATTATATTCTTCCTTAACAAAGTGAGGAATATATCCACTCAGCGCAATAATCCCTCTTATCCGGTTCCCAAGTGTCAACCCCAGAGTCATGGCCAGAATAGCTCCTTGGCTGAAACCAAGTAGGTATAAGCGGTTTGGATCGAGTGGATATTGATGGCCGGCATAATCTATAAAGCCGGTGAGTTTGCTCACTCCTTCATCAAATACGTCTCTATGCGGCTTCCCATACTCTTGAATGGTAAAATAAGCAAAGCCTTTTCCGTGAGAAAGAGGACCGCGAATGCTGAAGATATAAAAGTTTTCCAACCCGTCAACCAGCGACAGCATATTCTTCTCATTACTTCCTATTCCATGCATTACAAAAAGGGCTGGATAAGTCCGACCAGGTTTGATATGTTCCGGTTCCCAGATTTCATAAATTAGGGGAGTTTCCATTCTCTTCATCCTTTCCCAATATATATTTTCGAACATTAAGCGCTATATGTTGTTTTCTTATATGAATATTTGTTTCCCAAAGAATAACAAGTTAATTGTAGATTGTCAACGCATTTTTTGTTAGTATGTAAAATAGTTTCCTATTGGAAAACATATGAGGTGAATTTATATGGACATCGGTTCAACAATTCGAGCGATAAGGAATAGAAAAAAACTCACAATTGCTCAAATGAGTGAAGGTACAGGCCTCTCAAAAGGATTTATCAGCAATATGGAAAACAATAATACGTCTCCATCCATTAATACACTGCAAACAGTTGCCAGCTTTCTTGGAGTTCCTTTGCCTTATCTACTTTTAGAAAAAGACCAACGCATGCATGTAGTTAGAAAGCATGAACGTCAATTAACCACTCATAAAAAATCTAATCTTAAAGTAGAGGTTTTAACAACGAAAGGTGGTCTTACACTGCAACATGTTGAGTTTCCTCCAGGAACATCAACAGGGGATGAACCCCATACCCATCTGGGTGAAGAATGTCATGTGGTGTTAAAGGGGAAGGTTCTTGCAGAACAAGGAGAAGAGTCTTTCATTTTGGAAGAAGGCGACTCTTTCAGCTGGAATGCAAGCGTACCGCACTTTGTTAAAAATATAGGAGACGAGCCGGCCGTGGTATTAGTTGCCGTTTATACAGATGTGAGCCTAAATGATTTATAAGTAAAGAAAAGCTGTGACCAGGATATTGCCCTGATCACAGCTTTTTATATTGCCCCCACTTTTAACAGATTTCCCCAATCTCCTTAAAACCCTTTTCGCGTACACGCTGAAAAGGGGCCACTGGGATGATCGGGTGGTTTTCATCAAAAAAGTAAGACACGTTTTTTTGTTAAGAATGTTCCACACTTTTAAATTCGTTTAGGTGTAGGGGAGTCTAGTAATATTTGGCAGTTCATTTGCTGAGGACGTTTTTTGGTTATAAAAATAATCTTAACTAAATTTGAGGTCACGTGGCATTCTTCCCTAATTACCTTAAACACATAAGGACACCCAGACGCGATCAAGGAAAAAAGCAAAAGCTTCATAGGACAAGTATCAAGATGAATAAGCTTTTAATGACGTTGTCTACATTACGTGAGAGAGGTGTCGCACATGGGGTATACAGATAAGTATGAAAGAGACGCCTACGGGATCATTGCTTTTTGGCTCAGGAATGATTACGATCATGGTCGTTTTTTTGATAGGGAAATAAGCCATTATGAAATGGAATTGGCTCGTGCAAACCAGCATAATATTCAGCGGTTGGGGGAGATATGGAAAAAGGCGGAGGCGAAACAAGGAGATATTGGTACTTTGCTTCAGGAAGCCCATCACGCTACACGTGAATTTCACAGTCTGCTTGCCTATACAATGGATAAGTCTTTACACTGTGAGGTTATTATTTCAACACCAGTATCACTGCTTGACCATATGGTTCGGGAATCAGAAGAGTCCCAAAAGGTGTATAAATTAATACAAAGCGGCGCTAAAGTTTCAGTGGCTGACGCAACCATACATGAGACTGTCTTTTGGCTGAGGCAAATGGCAGATCATCTAGGTTATATACGTCATTATTTAGATGTATCGAATTATGAATTGAATTTTAGGGTAACCATGATGATGCAGAAATTTGAGCGGCTTTTAATGCAGGCAACTGCATTAAAAACAATGATACGAAAACCGCGTAATGAAATGCTGCCAGTTTTAACAACCTTTAAGGAAATGATCATTAAGGAAGCTAAGGACCTTGAAGCATTTAAGTTAGAATTGGATGACCTGATTAAACGCTGTGCAGCAGTAACAACATCACCGCCGGATTTGTTGGAGCATATTGCCAGGGAAGCTCATCATCTGTGGAGAAACCTGGAAGAGGGAATTATATCATAGTATATGGCTTTAATATTGAAGATCATATGCCATATGGAGACAGATTCAGCT
This sequence comes from Siminovitchia acidinfaciens, assembly GCF_003605385.1. Taxonomy (GTDB): domain Bacteria; phylum Bacillota; class Bacilli; order Bacillales; family Bacillaceae_C; genus Siminovitchia; species Siminovitchia acidinfaciens. Next base: position 74,240 of record NZ_QYTV02000011.1, read on the forward strand.
CATGCAAATTCTTTCTCTTTTTAGGGGAAGCCGCATGGGCTTTTGCTTTGCCATGGATTGTAAACATTCTTGTCCTATATTTCGACTTCCTTCCTTATCCAGAAATTTTACAAGCTGCCTTTTTGGATGTAGGCATTTATAGATAATCGGCTTTTCACTCAAGCATTTGGACACTTAGATTTTTTATCGAGGGTCTTTTTTACGCGTACATAAAAAAACGGACCTCCACAGGTCCGCCTTCTATAAACTCTCCAATTTTCGGGGAACTTTCGCCGCTTGTTTTTTGCGATCCATCAGGTTAAGCAAGATGAAAACAAAGCCTACCAACGCACCGGAAATCAGGTAGATCGAATTGTAGCCGATAGCTGCGGCAATCATCCCAAAGATGTAGGACCCTAAAGCGATCCCACCATCGAAGAATGTGTAAAAAGTTGCGGTTGCATATCCGCTTCTTTCAATTTGCGTGGATTGGATGGCGAGTGTCAGCAAACTTGGTACCAGGGAGCCGTATCCGAGTCCGACGAAGCCGCCGGCAATCAAGAATGTTCCAGCCGAATCTGTATATGCCAGCATAATAAGTCCAATGATAAATAAAACCAATCCTGGATACAGGATGTATTGAGGGCCTTTCACATCAAACAACCTGCCCGTGAACGGTCTCGCAAGCAGCATGACAGCGGCAAACACAAGGAAAAATGTACCTGTCATATCAAGCAAACCTTTTCCCTGGGCATAGATTGATAAATACGATAGGATGCTTGCGTAGGACAAACCGATCAGACACCCAAGAAAGGCTACAGGCAAAGCGTTTTTTTCAAATAGATCGTTGAGAGACAACTTTCGTTTAGATTTTACACTTGCTTGGATATTATCGGGAATCATCAAGGAAAATAATGCACCTGTCACCATTAGGAGACTCAGAATGATAAATAGCGTATCAAAGGAGTAAGCTTGGATGAGGGTTAATGAAACGAGCGGGCCAAGGACGACTCCCAAGTTCGTCGACATAGTAAAATAGCCAAGGCCAGTCCCGCGCCTTGCAGCAGGAACAAGATCCGCCGCGAGTGCCCCACCCGCCGTTGTTACAATGCTGAATCCAATTCCATGCAAAAAGCGGAGGACGAGCAGCAAGCCAAACGGTTCAATGAAATAATAAAGGACCGTACAAAACAAATAAAGGGCCAAGCTGATCCAAAGCATTCTTCTTTTACCTGCCAAGTCCAAAATCTTACCGGTAAACGGCCGAACGATGATAGCGGAAAGCAGGAAGATCGACATGAGCAGTCCGGCTTCTTGGTCTGTTTTATTCAAGATGCCCGTGGCATAAAGCGGCAGGGTAGCGGTTAAACCATAAAATACAATAAAAACTGATAAATTCGTGCAAAACAAACTGATAAATGATTTTGTCCAAATAGGTTGCGGTCTCTGCAAACTATCATCTTCCTTCTATACTCAATTTTGTTAATAGCTCCATCAAGAGAGATTGCTCATCGGCGTTCAAATGGTCCATTGCTTTTTTTTCAAATTGTTCAATGGAATCTTTTATGTTAGGCAACCGTGCCTCCGCTTCCGCAGACAGCCGGACCATTTTCTCCCGGCGGTCTTTTCCCGCGTATGTTTTTAACCAGCCAAGCTCTTCGAGCCGTTTGACTGTCCGGGTAATCGTCGGAGCCTCTACATTTAAATACTTCCATATATCCGTAAGCGTCATTTCTCCATGTTGATAAACGCAATATAAGACCGTCCACTGGGAAGCGAACAAGTCATGCTCTTTCAACGCATGATTCAGCTCTTTGCTGAGCAGCCGCGTCTTTTGAAATATTTCATGAATCACAGGATTCATCAACATTACCTCCGTTATTTACCTAGGTAATCAACTTTGCTATTATACTTCGGAATGCGAAATTTGTAAAGGGGGTGGGAAAAGCTGATATTTAGACTGTTTTTTTCGAGAGGATAAAAGTGTATGAACAATTGATGCCGTATCCCTGCGATAAAGCTTTATCCGGAAATATTGATGACCATAATACAAGCAGACGGAAAACGATGCTTTTTCCGTCTGCAATGTTACATTTTCCAAGCTTGAAGTTTTTTGACCAATGTCGTGTGATGAATCCCAAGTTCCTTGGCTGCCTGCCGGAGGGAGTTATTTTTTTGCAAGGCCTCCATAATTATTTTCTTTTCGTAGTTTTGGACCATACTCTTTAGTGTCACTTCATTAGTACCTTGTTCAACCTGTGTAATGCGGAAAGGAAGGTGATAGGGTTCAAGGATTTTTTCAGAGACAGAAACAATTAAGTTCTCGACCATATTTCTTAATTCCCGTACATTTCCAGGCCAATGGTAAGACATCAAGTACCGAACTGTCTCTTCTGCTGCTTCTTTTTGGATATGGTACTTTTTTGAGAAATAAGAAAAAAAATACTGGAGAAGCTCCCGGACATCCTCCGGACGCTCTGCAAGAGGCGGTACATCAATAGAGACAACGTTGAGACGGTAGTATAGATCCTCTCTGAACTGGCCTTGTTTCACCAGCTCCTCCAGATTCTTGTTTGTAACGGAAATAATCCGGATATCCAAGTCCTTTGTCTTGTTACCGCCGATCCGGCGGACTTGTTTTTCCTGGATGACCCGCAGTAATTTTACCTGCAGGGCAAGCGGCATTTCGCCAATTTCATCCAGCATGATTGTTCCTTCATCTGCTAATTCTAGTAACCCTGCTTTACCTTCCAGTCTAGCGCCGGTAAAAGATCCTTTTTCATAACCGAACAACTCAGATTCCAACAGATTTTCGGGAATGGCTCCACAATTGATTTTGATTAAGGGTTTTTCTTTCCTGTCACTGAAATGGTGAATTAAATTGGTCAGCATTTCTTTACCTACACCAGAAGGGCCTGACAGCAAAATGCTTGTGGGAAATGGAGCAACCTGCTGTATCTTTTCATACACCTGTTTCATTTGCGGGCTTCGGAAAACGATGGTCTGGTTTTTCTCAAATTCTGTATGTACGGCAAAGCGGTGAGAGTTTAATTCAGCTGTTTCCATCGCCTTTGTCAATTCGCGTTTCATTTTGCTGATTTCTGTAATGTCACTTACACTGATAACTATTAAAGATAAATCTCCGTGTTCATCAAATACAGGGCTCCCAGTCACAACTACTTCTTTTTTCTCACCGAGTTTTTCCTCGTTGCCGATCTTTTGGACGATGGACAGCTGCTTTTTTTCTTTAAAGACCAGCTTGGATATGGAGCGGTCAAAATAGCCTTTTTCGGTAAGGTCAAACACATTCTTTCCGACAAGATCAGACTTTTTGTATCCCGTCATTTCCTCATATGCACGATTCACTAGAACGGTTACGCCGTTACTGTCAACCACATATATCCCGTCCGTGGAAAATTCAATCACCGTTTCCAGTTTGAGAGCCAAGTCTTTATAGTGCTCTAGTTCCGATGTGTCATCATGGCAGTCCATCAACGAATTATGAACGGTCATCTCGCTCTCCAATCCTTTCTTATTAAAAATATTTTTCCCAATTTAAATGGTGAATTATTTCACCTGCTGCTGAATTATTTCACCACCCTATTATATAGCAATAAGAAAAAGTTCGTAGGCATTTTTGAGTATTTTCGAGGGGATTCAACAAAAAAACCGGTGAATTATTTCACCGATAAGTAGATTTGATTTTCGGCAAATCGTAATAAATACAGGGTTTTAGATGTTGGCACGCTATTTGCTATATATTAAGATAGCGGTTTACAAAAAAACGACATGCTTCCTGTTAGGCAGGTAAGGAGGGAATAGCCGGTACCAGGGTTTATATATAAGGTATTAAAAATAATTTTTACGGAGGAAACCATGAAAAAATTTAAGTTATTAGTCTTTTTCCTAGTTTCAGTATTGTTAATGACTGCTTGTTCTTCAAATGGAAGCGGTTCAAAGGAAAAAGATACCTATGTTTTAAGGGTATCGCATCCTTATCAAAAAGCGACACTCCATCATCAATATATGGTGTGGTTTGATGAAGAGATTCAAAAGAGAAGTGACGGGCGTCTTTCGTTGGAGATTTACTCTGATTCACAGTTGATGCCGCCTGCACAGGAAATACCAGGTATTCTCCAGGGGCAGATAGACATGACACACTCTCTGTCTTCAATTGCAGGAAGTTTTGACCCCATTTGGTATTTCTTTGATCTGCCGTTTTTATTCGACTATGACCCGAAAGACCCCATGGTGTATATGGATAATCGGAAAGCGTTTGTTGAAAGTGAAAAAGGTGGCCGGTTAATAGCCCGAATGGCGGAAGAAAAAGGTTTAAAGGTTCTTTCACTGGGATCAACGGATTTATACGCTACTTTATGGACAGCAGATGAAAGCAAGATGATTACAGATACAGCAAGTGCTCATGGATTGAAACTGCGTACACCTGGGGGAAGGGTAGCTCCGGAGACCTTGAAAGCGATTAAAGCCAGTGGTATATCCATCCCGGGTACGGAGCTTCCGACTGCTCTGCAGCAAGGGGTTGTAGATGGATTAATCACTGTTCCGCTGTATTTGTATGACAATAAGCTTCCTGTTAAAACACAAACGCTTTATCCGTTCGTCAATTACGTCATGCCTGTCATGATGTCACAAAAGAAATTTGACTCTTTGCCGGAAGATCTGCAGGAAATTCTTGTTGAGACAGGGAAAGACCTGGAGCAATATGCTTACGATAAAGTTAGCGAAGAAATCGCCGATGTCAATGAAAGGCTTGAAAGCGAGCAGGGCATCAAGACTTATTATCCGACTCCTGAAGAAATAGAAGAGTGGAAAAAAGTGACGGAACCTGCTTGGGACAGCTTCTTGAAAAGTGAGCCTAGGGCTAAAGAATTGATAGAAGAAGCAATGAGGTTGAGAGATGATAACTGATGTGATGGGTAAGGAGATGAAAAAATGAACCGAATCGAGAAACTTGAAAACTCGACGAGATTTTTGGATAAAGCGTTGGAAGTCATTGCCGTCTTTTGCTTGATTCTCAGTGTGGTATTGGCTTTTGTTGGAGTCGTTTTACGGTATCAGTTCGGCATTTCTTATCAAATACTGGAAGAAATTTGCCGTTATGCGATTGTCTATGGGGTGTTTGCCTATATCGGACCTCTGATTAAAAAGAATGAGCATATTAAAATGTCTCTTTTGGAGGATCGTTTAGCCGGAAAAAGCAAACATCTTGTGGATTTTGTGATTGGAATCATACAGTTTATTGCATTTGTCATTCTATTTTATGCCGGCGTGATTTGGATGTCTTCCATTTACAGCATGGAGCTGATGACACTTTCTGGAGAAATGTTGATGGTGATTCCGGCATTTTCGATTGTGGCAGGCATGTTTTTTGGGTGTGTTTATGCGTTATTGCAATTGATCATAGATTTTAATCTTTTTCGTTCAGAGACAAATTAGAGGGGAGGTAAAGATATGTTACTGATTGGGCTTATTATCTTTTTCATTTTATTAATCGTAGGTGCGCCTATTTGGCTTTCATTGGGCATGAGCGGCGGGATCCTGATGTTTGTATTTTTGGACTTGCCGTTGGAAGCGATTATTTCGCAGTTCTTGATTGCAACGGATAAATGGATTTTACTGGCGATCCCTTACTTTTTATTGGCCGGTAATTTGATGACCCACATGGGGACAGCTAATCAAATGATCGGCTTTGTCAATCATTTGATCGGCCATTTGCCCGGCGGGATGCCGGCAGCAGCCGTTATAACAGCAACTATTTTCGGAGCGTTATCAGGGTCAGCCACTGCTACGGTTGTTGCTGTGGGATCCATGATGATTCCACAAATGATCCAGCTTGGTTACTCTAAGGAAAACAGTATGGGAGTTGTTGCATCTGCCGGAACACTTGGGCAAATGATTCCCCCGAGTATTTATATGATCATTTATGCTTCTATGGTGCAGATAGATGTAGCACAGCTCTTCCTAGCCGGCATTGTTCCGGGACTGGTCATAGCGGCTCTTTTAATTGTGACTGCAATTATAGTCAGTCTGAAGGAAAAGACGGAGAGGAAAAAGCGAAGCAGTGCACAGGAGATTTCCAAGTCATTTTTTGTTGCTCTTCCTTCATTGTTGATGCCAGTTGTTGTATTGGGGGGAATTTATTCAGGGATATTTACACCGACTGAAGCTGCGGCCGTATCAGTTGTGTATGTTTTGATTATCAGCTTCCTATTTAACCGAAAAGAATTTACAAAGAAAAATATCCAAAAAAGTTTAGTCAGCTCCATGGTGACAACCACTGTCATCTATTTGCTGCTTGGCGGAGCGAACATGTTTTCAACTGCTTTGACTTATGCTCATGTTCCTCAGCAAATTACAGAATATGTATCTCAGTTGACACTTCCCGGATGGCTGATCATGCTGTTAATCCTTGTGTTATTCCTTATATTTGGAATGTTCTTGGATGCGGTACCGATTTTATATATCACGATTCCGATTCTATATCCGGCTGTGATGGCACTTGGATATGACCCAATTCACTTTGGCGTGCTGACGATTGCCTGTATGATGATTTCCCAGATTACACCACCGGTTGGATTAAGTTTATTTGTTGTCAGCGGGCATTTTAAAGAGAAGCTGAGCGTTGTTATCAGGGGATCCATGCCTTATCTAGGTGCATTACTTATAGCTACACTCATCCTTTTATACGTGCCTTGGTTAAGTACATTTTTAATAAAATAATAGAAAAGAGGAGTTCATCTTATGAGATTACAAGACAAAGTAGCGATTATTACGGCAGGAGCATCTGGAATGGGGAGAGCGGGAGCAAAATTATTCGCCAAAGAAGGGGCGATTGTCAACATCCTTGATATTAACGAAGAGAGTGGACAGGCAGTCGTTGAAGAAATTGAAGCAAGAGGCGGAAAAGCCCATTTTTACCGCACAGACATGACTAGTGTGGAGGATATCAAAGGGACGGTCGATAAAATCACTGATCAATATAAACAAATCGATATTCTATGGAATCATGCGGGAACACCAGGACCGGGCGGTGTGGATCAGGTAGAAGAAAAGGGTTTTGACTTTGCCATGGACCTAAATGTAAAAAGCGGGTTCTTCCTGACAAAATATGTTCTTCCGTTCATGAAGGAAAATGGTGGGTCCATCATCTTCACTTCATCCATTTCAGGCCTGGTGGGCTCTTATTTCAGCCCTGTTTATTCAACAGCAAAAGGCGGAGTCAGCAACATGGTCCGTGCCCTGGCCATGAGCCTGGGAGAACATCGCATTCGCGTTAACAGCGTTTGTCCTGGATTTACAGAAACACCAATGCTGAAAGAATTTTTAGCTCGCGATCAAGAAGACGACATGGATGCCAATGCCAAAAAAGTTTTGAGCCGCGTTCCGCTTGGACGTTTTGCTTATGCTGAAGATGTCGCCAATGCGGCATTATTCCTGGCGTCCAATGAATCAGTTTATATTACGGGGGTTAATCTACCAGTTGATGGTGGGTATACGGCGTAAAAAATGGAAAAACAGACAGTGGGGAGGATTGCTCGCTCGCTGTCTGTTTTATTTTTGGTAGATTATTAGGAGTATCGTGTATTGTGACCGAGGAGTGTTCATTGAAACTTGGAGGGTATTTCAGCCGAGCGATGCCTCCCCGTCGAAATGTAAAATCTGCGATGTCGGTAAGGCAATCGTGAGATGCCTCCCCTTCGAAGTGTAAAACCCGAGATGTCGGTAAGGCAATCGTGCGATGCCTCCCCGTCGAAATGGAAAACCCGAGATGTCGGTAAGGCAATCGTGCGATGCCTCCCCGTCGAAATGGAAAACCCGAGATGTCGGTAAGGCAATCGTGCGATGCCTCCCCGTCGAAGTGTAAAACCCGAGATGTCGGTAAGGCAATCGTGAGATGCCTCCCCGTCGAAGTGGAAAACCTGAGATGTCGGTAGGCAAATGTGAGATACCTCCCTCATCAGGCAACTAATCCGCAAGTGCGTAAAAATTACTGTGTAGTGCTGCCCGGAACACCTGCTATTCCTTATATTTATTAGAATCCGTGCAAATCCTCGTAGGAGTCACCCAAGCAGGACTTGTGCTGCATAAAGAAATATCTTACTCAAAGGGGCGGTATAGTCGAAATACATCATTTTATTAAACGACCCTTATAGAAGATAATTACCTATTTGAATCTACATAATATATATTCTTTCCCTGTCCTTTCATAGTAAAATATCTCACAAGAACCCGCCTTATCAGTTTTAATGGAGTGACTCTACACCATTCGTGAATAATGCTGGTAGTTATATTTTCCTGTGGAAAGAGAAGTTGAAATTCCTTAATGCTTCTTTTAACAGACGAGTCAACGTCTTCTTCATAGTTACAATCATCACATACTACCAATCTTCTTATATAAGAAGTGGATAGAGATTTGCATTGCTTACAGACAATTCCCTTTTTCAACTGATCATAGTCATAGTGGGATGGGCGGTGGGAGGCTTCGTTAACATGGTTCGCAACTATAATATCTGCAATCTTCTTGAGGCTCTTGCCGGGAGTCGGAAAATTTCCATTAAATTGGCTCAAAAAGCGGTTTAATTGGGATGGAAGTACAATGGTTAGTTGGGGCGGAGCTTGATATAAAGTAAACTCTGGATTGATAAAGATGACTTTCCCTTTGATTGGAAGCTTAAAACCAGATTTCTGAAGAAATTGCCGGAGTAAAGATACGCAGCGGTTTAATTGGAGCAGGGGGTTTTTTATTTCTTTTCCGGATAATGTGTACCAGATGTCTGACTCTATGTAGAATTCACCCTCATAATTTTTTACTTCAAAAAGGTATATTGTCTTGTGAGTAATCAATAGGGCATCGATTTGAAAAATCGTACTATCGTGTACCAGCAGCAAGTCGTGAAGAATAATAAAATTGTTTGATAAACTTTCTAGCAATGCTGCAAACTTTTGTTCGCCTTCATGTCCTTTTTCCATATAGAAGTAACTCTGCTTTGCATCGGGGGGTAATTTATACCGCGGAATTAAGCAACGCATAATTTGTAACGGCAATGTTTCTTTGTACGGTTTAATAACCATCTTCCACTACCTTTCTTTTGAAAATGATATTACATTTTCGGTACGTTAGAGTGTCTCATAGCCAACAGGTTAGTATATTTACTCTTTTCTGTCAATTAGTAAGTGAACTTGTTAAATCGGTTTGTGAAGCTTGAAGGGCGATTATAAGTCCATGCCTTCTGACTAGGCTGTTAATCCGTAATTAGGGTAATGCATCCGCAATCCCCTCCCTACCCAAAACAGACGGGACGGGAAAAAGGAAACCGTTGCAAGGAAGCATTGACTTGCTCTTGCAATAATCCATTTCTTCATACAAAAAACAGACAGCGAGAGCCCAACCGTCGTCGCTGTCTGTTTTATAGAAAAAGGGAGCTTAGAGAACCCTTCTTGCACCTGCATATTTGGATTTCCAGTAGTATGGATCGTTGATTGATGTAATGGCTACACCTTTTCCAGCAGAGTGGATGAATTTATTGTTTCCTACGTAAATTCCTACGTGGGATATTTTTGTTTTTGAAGTAGTTTTAAAGAATACAAGATCTCCGGCTCTTAAATTCTTTTTGCTGATAGATTTACCTCTTTTATATTGTTCAGCGGCCGTTCTTGGGAGTTTGACATTCTTTTTCTTAAAGGTATAGGAAGTGAATCCTGAACAATCGAATCCTCTTGGAGTAGTTCCGCCATATTTATAGCGAACGCCCAGGTATTTTTTACCCTCTTTTACAATGGCGCTCCCTGTCGGTTTGCTTGCTGCACTGGCGGTATCTATAGGTTGAGTGATCACTACTGCGAACATGATAACGGCGAATAAAGAAACCAAAGCTTTTTTTAACATCGTCATTCTAGCACTTTCCCCCTGGAACTCCAACATTTTCTAATTTATGTAGGTATAGCATAACATGACAAATTGTGACTTTGTTTTTCAGTTGTGTAACAAATATATTACGGCGAGTTTCGAAATGTGAGAAATTAAGACTATAAATGAAAAAAACAGCGGTCCTTTTGTCATATGAAAATACATGAAGAGATACTTTTCAGTTTGATAATATACAGCATCCCCTCGCATTCCGGACGAATAGCAAGCATGGAGGTACTAAAGAGTCACGAAACCCTTCAAAAGACAAGTAATCATGTAATTCAGGAAATATAGACACTTTTCTAAAAAGATAATGTTTGTTATAGTAAGTTTAAATGAAAGCACTTACAAAAGTTAAAAGGGGGAGAATTGTACGTGGGAATAAAAAAACGAAGTCTTTGGGGAATTTTGTTGCTTACTTTAATGTTTATGCTTGCCGCTTGCGGCGGTGGAGGATCTGAGAGCACAGGTGGAGGCTCGGACAGCAGCGATAAGGAAAGTGAAAGCAGCGGGGATAGCGGATTGAAAGATACATATACGGTTGCGAGTGATACTTCTTTCGTACCATTTGAATTTAAGGAAGATGGAGAGTATGTCGGCTTCGATATCGATTTGATCAATGCGATCGCTGATGAAGTCGGCTTTGAAATCAAACTGGAAACGACAAACTTTGATGGCATCATCCCTGGCTTGCAGACGGGATCTTTTGATATTGCTATTGCCGGAATAACCATAACTGATGAGCGTAAGAAGACAGTTGATTTCAGTGACCCGTATTATGATGCGGGACTTAGAATAGGTGTTTCTGTGGATAACAGCGATATCAACGGAATTGAAGACCTTAAAGGGAAAACGATTGCGACAAGACTTGGTTCTACAAGCGCCGACTATATTAAAAAGAATATAGAAGGTGCGGAAGCGAGCCAGTTTGAGCAGTTGGACCAGGCGTACTTAGCTGTTGAAAATGGGAGCGCGGACGCCATCCTCTATGATTCTCCAAACGTAGCTTACTATATTCAGACTAAAGGAGAGGACAGCCTGAAGATGGTTGGTGAGCTCTATCAGGCTGAACAATACGGCATCGCCTTCGCCAAGGGACAGGACGAGCTTGTCAGCAAAGTCAATGAAGCATTGGCTACATTGAAGGAAAATAATAAATATGACGAAATCTACGAAAAGTGGTTTGGTGAAAAACCTGAATAAAAAAAGCTTGGAAAGGGTGTAACCGACTTTTGTTACATCCTTTTCTTACATAGAATAATAGTTTTTTAAAATCTAATTGATCTGGCTCGGGCGCTGTTGGTGTTACACATGTGAAAAGGGGAACCGTCATACGGACTTCATGCAATTTTACTTGTTTGTCGAACAGACTGCGCACCTAACGCATTTCTACTAAAGAGGTGAAGCAATGATTGGGAGATTTGATTGGGCGGGAGTCGTTGAATTCCTGCCGGATTTGACAAAAGGACTTTATTACACGCTGCTCATTTCGGTTGTCGGACTATTAATCGGCTTTGCTTTGGGGGCTCTCTTTGGGATTGGAAGGGTTGCCAAGAATAAAGCTTTTTATTACATATCAACTATATACGTTGAGGTGATCCGGGGGACTCCTGTATTGGTTCAAGCGATTTGGATATTCTTTGCCCTTCCTTTGATTATCGGGAAAAACCTGGGCTCCATTACAGCGGGGATCATTGTTATCGCGATTAATTCGGGGGCGTATATTGCGGAGATTGTACGGGGAGCAGTTCAATCAATTGATAAAGGCCAGATGGAGGCCGGGCGGTCCCTGGGGTTGAATCACCAGCAGACGATGCTCCATATCATTTGGCCACAGGCGTTCAAACGAATGATACCGCCACTGGGAAACCAATTCATTATCAGTATCAAGGACACGTCCTTGTTATCCGTCATTCTCGTGCCGGAACTGATTTTCCAGGGACGATTGATTGCGGCTAACCATTTTAATGCGGTGGAAATTTATACGACAGTAGCTCTGTTTTATTTAGTCATCACCTTCAGCTTATCGATGGTTTTACGCTTTTTTGAAAGAAGGTTGGAAACAGAATGATACAAGTCAATAATTTGCATAAAAAATTCGGGGACCTTGAGGTGCTAAGAGGAATTACATGTGAGATTAAGCCGCAAGAAGTGGTTTGCGTCATCGGGCCGAGTGGATCCGGAAAAAGCACCTTTCTCCGCTGTTTGAACATGCTGGAGGAAATGACGGACGGAGATATTGTTATCAATAGCCATCATTTGAATGACCCGAAAACAAATATAAATGTTGTGCGTACAGAAGTGGGAATGGTTTTTCAACAGTTTAATCTGTTTCCTCATAAAACAGTTTTGGAAAACATTACTCTTGCACCGCAAAAGATACGAAAAATAAATAATGCGGAAGCGAAAGCACTTGCCACGGAACTGTTGGAAAAAGTCGGACTAGTTGATAAGGCAAACAGCTATCCAAGACAACTATCGGGGGGACAGCAACAGCGGGTGGCAATTGCCCGCGCGCTTGCAATGCAGCCAAAAGTCATGCTGTTCGATGAGCCGACCTCAGCTCTTGATCCCGAACTTGTCGGCGAAGTGCTGGAGGTCATGAAGCAACTGGCACTCGAAGGCATGACGATGGTCGTTGTCACCCACGAAATGGGATTCGCCCGGGAAGTGGCCGATCGCGTCATATTTATGGATGGGGGAGTCATTGTTGAAGCAGATATACCATCCCAAATTTTTACTGATCCGAAGTCTGATCGGACGAAATCCTTTTTAAATAAGGTTTTGTAAGAAAAGCCCCTGCTATTTCGTTCTACCTTCCTCAATTCGCTTTAAGAAACTAATAAAGGGGAATAAATAAGGAAAGTTCTGAACGGAAGGAGCTTGTTTTGATGCACAAAGAGTTCTCAGAAACATCACAGCGCCCGTTTCATGTACCGCGCAGACCTTGGATCCTGACACAGACGTGGCATCATCTCCTGTTCAGCCATTGGCGGGTGCCAGCAGAAGTTCTTAGTGAACATGTGCCGCGGGAATTTGAAGTTGACCAGTTCGACGGTACTTCGTGGATTGGTCTTACTCCCTTTTGTGCTTCTCATGCAAGGGTGAGAGGGCTTCCCCCGCCTCCTTTTTTTCATTCTTTTTTGGAGTTGAACGTCCGGGTATACGTTACGTACAAAGGAACTCCGGGGATTTATTTTCTAAGCTTGGATGCCGACAGTTGGCCGGTTGTTATTGGAGCCAAGGCAGCCGCATTGCTTCCGTACAAGCACGCATCCATGAGTCTTAAGCAGGAAGAAGAAACAATTCATTTCAGGAGCCGAAGGAAGCATCCCGGAAGCCCAGATGATAGTTTTTCCATCAGCTACAAGCCTGAATCGGATTATTTCATCCCGGCTAGCGGCACTTTGGAATATTTCCTATACGAACGGTACTGTTTCTTTATAAAAAAGGGGAAACATCTATACCGCGGAGATATCCACCATGATCGTTGGCGTGTGTGCGAAGCGGATTTTCTAATTCATAAGAATACGATGGTTTCCTCTTTGCCAAGAACCTATTTTCAGGAACAGCCGCTTGTTCACCTATCCAAGGAAAAGCAGACGTTTGCGTGGCCGTTAATAAAGCTGAAATAAAGAGTCAGGAGTCTCATGCTTCTGGCTTTTTTTGGTGTGTGGTACCCTCTCTACTGCCTTATATGACAGGCTTGTGAAGGAGTTTCTGCTTTTTCTTTTAGAAAGACTAGTGATTAGTACCTAGCATCCTCTCGCCATGCTAAGATAGAGTTAATGGAAAATAGAAAAATAAGGGATTTTTCTACATAGGGAAAACAGGCGATACTGGAGGAAGAACTAATGGCTAAAGAGGGTTTGGCGGTTGAAGATGAATCGGCGGCGTTTCACTTGCATGATTATGAGTTGACTGATCATACGGATTTGGAGGAAGTGCTGAAGGAGCTTGCTGATATCAAATATGCACTGGACCAATCTTCGATTGTCGCGGTGACAGATCAACGCGGAAAAATACTTTATGTTAACGACTTGCTATGTAAAATATCAAAATATAACCGAGATGAACTGGTTGGACATGACCACCGGATACTTAATTCCGGTTATCATGCAAAGGAATTTTTTAAGGAAATGTGGGCGACTATAGGGAGTGGAAAGGTCTGGGAAGGGGAGGTTCGTAATCGGGCAAAGGACGGTTCGCTTTATTGGGTAGACACGACGATTGTGCCTTTTTTAAATGAAAAGGGCAAACCTTACCGGTATATCGCAATTCGGAATGATATTACTTCACGAAAAGAGATGGAAGAGGAAATCAGAAAGAGTGAGGAAAGATACCGTCTCATCACTGAAAACTCCTCCGATTTGATCGCAACTGTCGATGCAGGCGGCAGCTTCCTATACGTATCCCCATCCCACGAGCAATTGTTGGGATATGATTTGACAGCAGTCAGAAACGGGAGCATTTTTGATTTGCTTCATGAAGCAGATCGGAATGGGCTTAAAGAGGAAATAGAACAGCTGGCGGAAAAGAAAAAAGTATCTTCTCAGCTCGAGTTCAGATTAAAAACAAATTCCGGGAAATATATATGTGCGGAGGCCAAGTTGAATTCTATCTTGAATGATTTGGGCCATGTAAGGAAAGTGATGCTTGCTATTAGGGATGTTACGGAAAGAAAGAAATCAGAGCAGAAAATATATCATTTGGCTTTCCATGATACCCTCACAGATTTGCCAAACCGAAGATTATTTATGAATGAGCTGCAAAAAACAATTGTCCGGGTAAAAAAATCATCAAAAGTGGCCGTCATGTTTATCGATTTGGACCGATTCAAATATGTGAATGATTCATGGGGCCATGATACGGGCGACTATATCCTGATGGAAGCGGCTAACCGTATAAAACAATCGCTCCGCTCAACTGACTTTGTTGCCAGAATCGGCGGGGACGAGTTTACGGTGCTTCTCGACAAGGTCAATGATGAAACGGACGTTAAATCGTTGGTTGAAAGAATTCAAAAAAGCTTTGAAGAGCCTGTCCATATACCAGGGAAGGAAATATTTCTTTCGTGCAGCATCGGAATTGCCTTATATCCGGACCATGGAAGAAGTGCCGATGAAATATTAAAAAGAGCCGATACTGCCCTTTATACAGTGAAGGAGCGCGGAAGAAGTGGATATGCTTTATTTAACAATGAAATGGAAGAGAAATCTTTGGAACGGATCCTGCTTGAAGTTGAACTGAGAAAAGCTGTGGAGCTTGGCCAATTTTATTTAGACTACCAGCCAAAGATTGATTTTGCCAAAGGAACATTGATTGGGATGGAAGCACTTGTCCGTTGGAATCACCCTGAGCTCGGTAGGATACCGCCAAACAAATTTATTCCCATTGCTGAAGAAACAGGCTTGATTATTCCGATTGGCGAATGGGTGCTTCGTGAAGCATGCAAGCAAAATAAAAAGTGGCAGGACATGGGATATTCCCCTATAACCGTTTCAGTCAATGTTTCTGTCCGCCAGCTTGAACAGACCGAAATGCTTCATAAGGTGATTGAAGTATTAAATGAAACTGAACTTGATCCAAGATGGCTGGAACTCGAGGTCACTGAGAGCGTCTTTGCCGACCTGGAAAATGCGGCCAACATTTTGGAGGAGATCCGAGGTTTCGGAGTCCGCATATCCGTAGATGATTTCGGTACCGGCTATAACTCTTTCAGCTATATTAAGCATTTGCCTGTTGATACGTTGAAAATAGATGCTTCTTTTATAAGGGACATTCATAAAAACACGGAGAGCAAAGCGATCGTTAATGCCATTTTGACTCTTGCCAAGACGCTGGAAATCAATGTCATTGCCGAAGGGATTGAAAGCAGGGAACAGCTTCAGCTCCTGAACAGCGGCGGGTGCATCCAAGGACAAGGATACCTGTTCAGCAAACCAGTATCCAATGAGATATTCGAAGATTACTTGCGGGACACTAATTTGCTGTTTTCCCAGGAAGCTATAGGATGAAAAAAAGCAGATGGAACGGTGAGACGTGTTCCATCTGCTTCTTAGTTTTTACGGAGTACGTTACGTTCTCTTCGAAAAGCAAAAATGGGCGCTCATTTGGAGTTACTTCCGAAATGAGCGCCCTTCAGCTTCACGTTAACGCATCCAACACGTTGATTTCCGTCAAAAATCTAGCGGCCTGTCATAAGGTGTTGAAGAAGGCTTTATTACGAAAGAATTGGTTCCTTTTCCAAAGCATCTTCAATCTCCTTCAAGGACAGTGGGCTACCCGGCGAGTATCCTTGTATTTGTGCGTAATCATCCCCGTTTATCAATTCCAATTGCAGCTGTTGCTCAATTCCTTCCGCAACTACCTTGATTTCGAGCGCTTGAGCCAGTGATACGACCGCTTTGACAACTGCACGGCCTTTATCGTTCAATTCGATATTTTTAACGAAGGATGGGTCCAGTTTTATGGTGTCTATGGACAAGAGGTGGATGTAGCTGAAGATGGTGGACCCGCTGCCAAACTGATTAATCGACAGATATACCCCTAGTTGTTTAATGGTGTTAAGTAAATCGGCTGCATGATCAAGCCCCGCCAGCTCGGTTTCAGCTACCTCCAACTCAAGCCAGGAGGGATCCACGCCAGTTTCGGACAATATCCCTTCAACGACATTTGAAAAATCCGCCTGCTTTAATTGCTCTCCGAATAATTGAATAGTCATTATTATAGGAGGGTACCCTTGATTTTGCCAAGCTTTACACTGTTCGCATCCCTGTCTCAGCATCCATTCGCCAAGAGGTGGAAGCAGGCCCGTTTCCTTTGCAAGGGAGAGGAGCTTTCCGGGTTCAATCCTTCCCAACTCCGGATGATCCCAGCAAACAAGCAGTTCAACTCCCATTAGGCTGCCGCTATTAGAATCCAACCTCGACTTATATTCCAGTTCAAGCAGTCCTTCCTTGATTGCTATCCGCAAGTCATTCTCCAAAAGGATGCGCTCCAAGGACTCTTTTTCCATATTTTCATTGAAAAAGACATATCCTCTTCGCCCCTGCTCTTTGACGTTATAGAGAGCGGTATCTGCCCTTGTTAAAAGCTTGTCCGCTTCTTTTCCGTCTTCGGGAAAAATGGAAATGCCGATGCTTGCCGACAGGCTGTAAAAGTTGCCTCCCACATCAAACGGACTTAGGAAGCTTATTTGTATTTTTTTCGCAACCTGTTCAACTTTTTCCTGATCAGGGTTGTTTGTTAAAATAATTGTGAATTCGTCGCCGCCCAAACGAGATACGATATCGGTCGGCGCGATTGTTTCCCTAATCCTTCGAGCTGCTTCCATTAAGACAAGGTCCCCGGCGTCATGTCCCCATGTGTCATTGATATATTTAAAGCGGTCAAGATCCATAAACATGACAGCTAATCCGGTCGTATTTTCATCTCTGACCGCACTCCTGAGCTTTGTCATGAACAGTCGCCTGTTGGGCAGCCCGGTTAATGCATCATGGTAAGCAAAATGTTTGAGCATCCTCTCTGATTTTTTCCGTTCTGAGATATCGCTCATGACAACGACAATATTTTTAATGCTTCCGTTTTGCCGCAATACGGGATTGGCCTTCATTTTTACATAAATGTAGTCTCCCGATACAGTACGGATGCGAAACTCCAAATGGCAAGAAGCGCCTTTATTCCCAATGATCTCTTTTAACTCCGTATCTACTGTTTCCCGGTCTTCCGAATGTACTAACTCCAGGAAAGGGGATGTTTCCATTTCTTTCAGGTCGTAACCCAACAGGGAATAAAATGATGGGGATACATAAAGAAATTGTTTATCTGTATTAATTATTGAAATTAAGTCAAGAGAGTTTTCTGTAATTATACGGAATTTTTTATCCTTGCTATTCCTGATTTCTTCCTCCATTTGTTTCCTGGCGGTGATGTCATCCCTGATGGAAACGTATTGATAAGGTTTCCCATTGTCATTTAAGAAGGGGACAATGGTCGTATCCACCCAATAAAATGTATCGTCTTTCGCTCTGTTTTTGACTTCTCCACGCCAAATTTTTCCGGCCCCGATTGTTGCCCATAGCTCTTTGAAAAATGCTTTTGGATGGTAATGAGAATTCAATATCTTGTGATCTTGGCCTAATAATTCCTCGCGGTCATACTTCGAAATCCGGCAAAATTGATCGTTCACGTACTGTATAACTCCACGCCGGTCTGTAATGGCAACAATAGAAGACTGATCCAAGGCATATTTGACATCGGAAAGCTCCTTAAACAACCGTTGAATTTTTTCATTGTCCTCAAAAACGACCCCATCTAAATAAGGGCTGTTAAATGACTCATATGTAAACGTGGGCTTCATATCCATATTTTCTCTCCTAAAATGGATGTTTTAATAATGGCCGTGGGCATAAAAAGGGCATTTTATCAAATGTTAATTTAATTTTATTCTATTATAGGCATTAGTGTCTATGAGTTTTTAACCACAACGGTGACAGAACGGTAAACGTTTCCAGGGTAGTTTTTTGTTTGTGTTCTAAATAAGGATCTTGTCCCATATTCTGTTGTGAGGAAAGCATTGCAAAGGGGAAGATCGCATGCGGAGAAAAACGAAAATCATTTTTTTTATCATTGGAACTGCACTTATTTTTCTGATTGTCCAATATCAATTTATTCCAAGGGATTCGTTTGATACATGGAACCTGCCGTTGGCGGGTAAAATCATATACCTGGACCCGGGGCATGGCGGTCCTGATGGGGGAGCTGGCGATCGTGAGGCGCTTGAGAAGGATATTGCCCTTGAAGTGGCCGTTAAATTGAGGGATTATCTTCAGGGGCAGGGGGCACTCGTCCTGATGACGAGGGAGGCGGATAAAGATTTGGCGGATCCGGATATAAGCGGGCTGAGCAGAAGGAAATCGGCTGATTTGAAAAAACGGCTGGAACTGGTCAATGAATCGGATGCAGACTTATTTATAAGTATCCACTTGAATTCTATCCCTTCCCCAAGATGGAGAGGGGCACAAACCTTTTATTCACCGCACTTGGTAGAAAATAAACGAGCGGCTAAATTAATACAGGAAGAGCTGGTTATCAGTCTGGAAAATACGGATCGGAAGGCGAAAATCATTGAAAATATATATTTGATCAAGCACTCAAAGAAGCCGGGCGCCTTGGTTGAAATCGGCTTTTTATCGAATCCCGGTGAGCGGGCCTCCTTAATGGAAGATGGTTATCAGGAAAAGGTGGCGGCAGCAATATATAGGGGAGTAATGAGGTATTTTACGAAAGAAAAATTGAAAGAATAATAAGAGAGGGCATCGCGCAATCCATCGTAGGGTTGCGCGGTTATTTTTTATAAGCCGTTGGGTTATTCAGGTTTAGGGGACTGAGCATAGTCGAAAACTTTGGGTGGCGGCTTTTATATACTGTTGCCTTTTTGGAAATACTATCTGGATTGAGGCAATACTCATTTAGCGAATTCCTTTTGGGATACGGGAATACTCTTGGAGTTCAAGAAATGTTCGACGAGTAAATATCTCTCAGACTCACGAAATTCACCCAGATTCGAGAAATACTGCCTTGGTTGAGGAAACAATATACCGTGCGGAGGAATATTCTCCTCATCCAGGAAATGCTGCTAGTTTCGGATCTTTACTTTCCACTTTGCAATCCAAACAATCCACTTTTCATTAACATGTTCCGAGACGTCTATTCTTAGAAAACGGCACGGATATGATATACTTAGGCAAGAATCAAATCGAAAAAAGGACGGTGCAAAAATTGGTTACTGAACAACAGGCAATCGAGATTCTTAAGCAATTAAAGGATCCGCTTTTACATAAGACGTTAGAGGAAACAAATGGAATTGAAGAAGTCAAGGTGAAAGAAGAGAAGGAGCATATCAGTGTAAAAATTGCTCTGGCTAAGACCGGAACCCCGGAACAGATGCAGCTTCAGTCTCAAATCGTGGAGGCGTTGAAGGAAGCCGGTGCTGCAACGGTCGGCATCCGGTTTACGGATTTGCCGGAAGAAGAGCTGGAGAAGCACCGTGCAGCTGGAGCCATTCCTGATGAAACGGCAGGAGGGTTGCTTTCACCTGACAGCAAGACGACAGTCATTGCTATTGCCAGCGGAAAAGGCGGCGTTGGAAAATCAACTGTTTCGGTTAACCTGGCAGTTGCCTTGGCACGCCTTGGCAAAAAGGTGGGCCTTGTGGACGCGGACATTTACGGTTTCAGCGTACCGGACATGATGGGGATCACGGAACGGCCGGTTGTGAGAGGGAAAAAAATCCTTCCTGTTGACCGTTTTGGTGTGAAGGTCATCTCCATGGCGTTCTTCGTGGAAGATAACGCTCCGGTTATCTGGCGTGGGCCAATGCTTGGAAAGATGCTCAACAACTTCTTTACGGAAGTGGACTGGGGCGACTTGGATTACCTGCTGCTGGACCTGCCTCCTGGAACAGGGGATGTTGCGCTTGATGTCCATACAATGCTTCCGAGCACGAAGGAAATCATCATAACGACTCCGCATCCGACAGCTGCATTTGTTGCTGCACGTGCTGGTGCGATGGCGCTTCGGACGAACCATGAAATCCTTGGCGTAATCGAAAACATGTCCTATTTCGAAAGCAAGTTGACGGGCGAAAAGGAATATGTCTTTGGACAAGGCGGGGGAGAGAAGCTTGCGGATGAGCTTCGTACAGAACTTCTTGGAAAACTTCCGCTTCAGCAGCCGGATTGGGATGAAGAGGATTTTGCTCCGTCTATTTACGATGAATCACATAAGCTTGGGCAAATTTATAAAGATATTGCTGGAAAAGTCATTCAGGCACTTGCTAAATAATAATTGCGGCATTGCATAAGAAAAGCTGGGATTTGGGTCTTACCCCAATCCCAGCTTTTTTATCTGGAGGATGTTTGGCCGGGAAAAGCTTCCTCTTTGGAAGCTTAAGGACCGCCGCCCCCTCCGCCTTGATCTCCCTGCTTTTTCTCGCCGCCTTTGTCACCCTTTTTTTCCGAGGCGACCTTCTTTAACATGTCTTCTATTTTCGCTTTGTAAAGCGGACTTTCAAGTGTATCCGTCACAACTTCGCGCATCTGTTCCCTGAACTCTTTGCTCTTAAGCGCTTCGGATAAATCTTTTTGAAAGACGGGGTCCTTCAAAATATCCATGACCATTCCTTGGTATTCGGGATCTTTCATCAATGATTTCAGAAGCTGTTCATTTTGCTTTTTCATGCTTTTTGCCATGGATTCAGCAAATTTTGGGTCTTCGAGGGCCTTTTTCCAAAATTCCTGCCCTTTTTCCGAAACAAGTGTTTTTTCAATGGTTTCCTTGACAACAGCTTGATCCATCACCATATGTTTTTTTATTTCTTCATCAGCCACTATATCTTTGACTGCTTTTTTTCCTTCATCTGTTTTTAAAATATCCACCATCATTTTTTTCGTCTGATCATAGTCTGGTGGTGGCGCGGCTTCAAGGGCTTTACCGCCGCAGGCGGCGAGTTGGACCGAGCAGACGAGGAGCAGCAGGATGATTCCTTTTTTCATGGAAAACGCTCCTTTCCTAATGTTTCACCATTACTTTTAATATGGGACTTTGTGAAGAATTTATGCACATTCGCTCGAGTAATGGCTTTTTTGAAAAAAGGTTGATAAAATCGTGTAGACAAGAATAATAATTGGAGGATTAGGTCAGTGACAATCCGAAATTGGCTGCGTTTTTTCTTTTCGACACTTTTTCTGGGCGGAATCATTACCGGTGTATTAGGATTTTTAATCCGGTGGAGTGAATTCCAGCCATATTTTACAGAAATGAATATAGGAGCTATTTTTTCTACGTTTATTTGGCTTGTAGGCGTTGGGTTTATATTCAGCGTTGTAAGCCAAGTCGGCTTTTTTGCTTATTTATTTATCCATCAGTTCGGACTGGGCGTTTTCCGTTCGCTCTCATTATGGAATGCCGTTCAGATTTTTCTCATTATCGTTGTTCTGTTTGATTTGGTATACCTTCGCTTTCAAAAATTTGCAGGTAAAGAGGAGAGCTTGCTTCCGTATATCGGGCTTGCCATCTTTATCTTAATTGCGGGCTTGATTACCGCATATTTCAAAGCGAAGACAACTTCCAGGACAACTTTTGTTTCGGCATTGTTTTTCATGGTCGTTATTACAATTTTGGAATGGCTGCCTGTGTTGCGGACAAATGATGAGGGCTGGCTCTTCTTGGTGATTTTCCCTCTAATTGCCTGTAATGCGTACCAACTTTTGGTGCTGCCAAAATATAACCGGCTATCTGAAGAGGACACGGCGCGAAGACTTGCTGCTAAAAAGAATATGACGGCAAAAGCTGGAACAGAAAAGGCGAACCGCACGTAGCGGTTCGCTTTTTTTGCTGTAAAGCGTACTATAAAATTCTTCGACTGTGTATAACTAGTTTAATCAAAATATGCTACGTCAAGCTCCAGCACCTATCGACTAACAGACTTCGCGCCTTCGGTGCTCCTGCGGCGCAGCATATTCGATGAGGGGAAGCTCACCTTGTCGCAAAGCTGCACGAAACAAATTCAAAAAAGTTTCACATGATGAGATTAAAGTTAGTAGCTTCCCTGTGGTGTAATTACTCCTCGGGAATCGTCTTGTTGGCCTACGCTGATCAAGGCATTTCCGTATTTCGGCTCAGTCAGTACGTCGATGAACAGGCGCTTTCGTTAGTTCATTAAGGTATCAACGTTGTCTTCACTTTTCCATTGGCAATCATATAGGAGACTGTCACCATTTCATCTTTTTTGTTTATGAGAGCAAGCACCTCGGGCAAAGCTTTGGCAGTCTGCGTTGCTGAATCTGAGGCGTGCATTAAAATGATGTCTCCTTTTTTCACCTTGCTGACGTTTTTAATAATTGCATTAACACCAGGATTTTTCCAGTCCTGCGAGTTCAGACTCCAATGAACGACGGTCAATCCCATATCTTCGGCGATTTTGAGCGTACGCTTATCAAAATGGCCAGTCGGGGATCGGAGAAGTTTAACTTCTTTTATGTCGAGCTTTTTTAAAATTTCGAGTGACCGGTCGATATCCCGTCTTACCTGCTGATCCTCAAGTTCGGTGTAATCCTCATATGCATACCCAAGACTTCCGATTTCAAATCCCGCCTCTTTTATTTTTTCAACAACCTCTGGATGTCTCTCTGCCCACGCACCGGATAAGAAGAATGTTGCCGATTGGACCTTTTTCTCTTCAAGTACTTTTAAAATGGGCTCAGCTTGAATATCACCCCATCCGATATTAAACGTAAGAGCAACTCCTTTTTCCCCTTTATAAATCGCTTTAGGCTCATCTTTCGCGGACAGGACGGGAAACTGTACGATTGATTGGGAAAAATAAAAAAGCGCGGTGAAAAACGAAATCATCACAATGAGAAACCCTTGTTTGATCCTTCTTCCGCTTACTGTAACAAAAAAATTCATCTCATCACCTTCAATCATCCATCCTTGTACAATCTATGCTTGAACTGTTGATCCGTATGCCTAAAAGACCCAAAAGAATTGGCGTATGAAGCTAAGTGATTTGGGGATAGCTATGAATACAAATTCATGGAGAGGTGTAAGTCATGTACGGAATGCTGATCAATGAAAAGGAAAAAGAAGAAGTTATTTACTTGTTAAAACGTGAGATGGATGAGATTTTATTTGATTTAAAAGATGAACGTATCGAGCACATTGTAAAAAGGGCGATGGAAGAAAGATACAAAACGATTTTTTCGCTATTCAAACGTCTTGCAGGACATAGGGAATGCATGCAATATATACTGCCCGTCGGAGGAGCTGGACGGAGGAATTGATAAAAAATTATTGACATACACCAAGCGCGCTTGCTATATTTACCTCATCCATTTTTATTTTATATAGAAACTCTTGAAAAATATCATAAATTGATTATAATAAGAGTTGGCTTGTCCATGATTATTCCGCAGTAGCTCAGTGGTAGAGCTATCGGCTGTTAACCGATCGGTCGTAGGTTCGAATCCTACCTGCGGAGCCATGCTTCCATAGCTCAGTTGGTAGAGTGCATCCATGGTAAGGATGAGGTCGCCGGTTCAAGCCCGGCTGGAAGCTTTAAAAGTTGTTGGGGCTCCCTTTATTTGGGAGCCCTGTCTAATCAAAACATTTGCTGACAAATAGTTTTCTCTCTGATGAAAAAGGGGTTAAGCCGGCTTACCACCAGCCATATCCGCCAACAAAGCTAGCGCCCACAATGATCAAGAGAATGAACAAAACAACGATAAACGCGAATCCACCATATCCATAACCTACACCTGCACTCATAATAGAGGCACCTCCTTGGGTATATATATTGATTATTAGTTTATGTAGGAATAGGTCCCAAGTGCAAACCAGTTAGGATTCAAATGAAAAATGTGCTAATTCACTATATTGGCCAAATATTTAATGGGAAAAACAGAAAATGAAAATTTTATTTAAAAAAGTTTTAAATAGGTGTTGACAAGTAAGTCTGTATTAACTATACTCTGTATTGTGCTTTAAAAAAATACTTAACGGCCCCTTGGTCAAGCGGTTAAGACACCGCCCTTTCACGGCGGTAACACGGGTTCGAATCCCGTAGGGGTCACCATTCTTTTTTATGAAGATGCTAACACTGCTCATCACAATTTTAATAGCGGATGGCATGCTAAGAGCGCGACATCCTGTCGCAACGCATGCACTTGTACATCCTGTACTTCGGAGGATTAGCTCAGCTGGGAGAGCACCTGCCTTACAAGCAGGGGGTCGGCGGTTCGAACCCGTCATCCTCCACCATTTTACAATATGGCTTGCCGGCCTAGCTCAATTGGTAGAGCAACTGACTTGTAATCAGTAGGTTGGGGGTTCAAGTCCTCTGGCCGGCACCATTTTTTATTTTGCCTTTTTTAGGTGGGGTAGCGAAGTGGCTAAACGCGGCGGACTGTAAATCCGCTCCCTCCGGGTTCGGCGGTTCGAATCCGTCCCCCACCACCATTTACATATATCAGGAATATAAAAAAAATTAACGGGTAATATACTTAATGTGTTTTTTATAGCGATGGGCTATAGCCAAGCGGTAAGGCAACGGACTTTGACTCCGTCATTCGTTGGTTCGAATCCAGCTAGCCCAGCCAAGAGCCATTAGCTCAGTTGGTAGAGCATCTGACTTTTAATCAGAGGGTCGCAGGTTCGAATCCTGCATGGCTCACTTTTTTATTTTCCATATCGGGGCCTTAGCTCAGCTGGGAGAGCGCCTGCTTTGCACGCAGGAGGTCAGCGGTTCGATCCCGCTAGGCTCCATCTTAAAGTCTTGTGTCTATGTGACATGGGGCTTTTTTCTTTTGAAAAATATTGGCCTAGGATGGGCATGAAATGGTCTGCGTGTTCGGAAAAATAATTTGGATGCGTCTGAGTGAATGACCGGTCACGTTCTGGATATTCGTTCCCGTTCAAGTGGAAAACGCGAGTGAAGGGGCACGAATCCGCGTTATTCCTTCCCGTTCAGGCGGAAAACGCGAGTGAAGGGGCACGAATCATCGATATTCCTTACTGTTCATGGAAGGCAAAGAATCCCTTTACTGGTTTTTCCTCAGCGCTTGTCTTATGTTAGTCGCCGATAACCAGGCACTCTCGCACTTCCTTATCCTTTATCTCGTCGAAGGCACTCCAGTTTGTACGTCGATGGACAGGCACCTCCGCTTTTCTGCATTGTCCAGCTCCAGGGCCTAGCCCCTCGAGGTCACAAGCCATTTCCCTGTGGTGGCTAAAGAACTGCCTCCTCGGGAAACGTCTTGTGCTTGTCGGGGCTGATCAAGGCGCTTCCGCCTTTCTGCATTGTCCAGCTCCGGTCGGCAGGGGCTCGAGGTCGCTTCGGAAAAACCAATGAAGGCAAAGAGCGCCTTCACTTGTTTTTCCTCCAGCGCTTGTCGCCCCTAAGCGGCCGCCCTCCGCCTTTCTGCATATATATTCACTTTTTTGTCCAGTTGAGTCATTTGTCAATATCGGGATAAAATATAGGCATTATGTTGGTGAAGGAGCGAGCCTATGAGAAAGAAACTCTCGATTATCGGGATGCCGATGGATCTTGGACAAATGCGCAGGGGCGTGGACATGGGGCCGAGTGCGATGAGATATGCAGATGCGGTCAAACGCCTTGAAAGCATAGGGTATGAGGTTGAGGACATGGGAGATATCCATGTGGACCATATAGATGAAGAGAGGAATGTTCAGCCTTCCTTGAGAAATTTGAAAGCGATAACGAAAGCGGCTTCACGTTTGGCTGGCTGTGTTGACTCCATTATCAAAAAAGGGAGTTTCCCGCTAGTGCTTGGTGGCGATCACAGCATAGCGATTGGTACGCTTGCCGGTGCAGCGCAAAATTATGACAATTTGGGGGTCATTTGGTACGATGCTCACGGTGACTTAAACACGGACGAAACGTCCCCCACGGGTAATATCCATGGAATGCCTTTAGCCGCAAGCCTTGGCTTTGGACATTCGCAGCTGACCGGTGTTGGGGGCTTTCATCCGAAAGTGAAACCTGAGAACGTCGTCATTATCGGTGCCCGGGACTTGGATCAGGGCGAAAGGGACTTGATCAAGGAGCATTCTATCAAAGTATATACAATGCATGAAATTGACCGCTTGGGAATGACTAAGGTGATGGAAGAGACAATCGATTACCTGAAGGGGAAAACGGATGGTGTTCACTTATCGCTTGATTTGGATGGTTTGGACCCGCATGATGCACCGGGTGTGGGCACTCCTGTTCTGGGCGGCATCAGTTATCGCGAAAGTCATTTGGCAATGGAAATGCTTGCTGAGTCAGAAATCATCACTTCGGCAGAATTTGTAGAGGTCAACCCCATTTTAGATGAGAAAAATAAGACGGCGGAAGTAGCAGTGGCCTTGATGGGGTCATTATTCGGCGAAAAGCTTTTATAATAGCATGATTACTAGTAAATAGGCCTGTAATTAAAGCTTGATCAGTCTTTAGAGGAACCAGCAATTATTTATATGGTCATAACATATTTTCCGAAATAAAAAACCCGCTCTTTAATAAAGGGGGGCGGCGTGAGGTTGGTTTTACTTGAAAAGTAAAAACTTCTACGTAGAAAACAAGCAGCAGTTCATTATTTATGAACTGCTGCTTGCATGTTTTTGCCAGATTGAATGATATCTATTCAGTAATTGGTCCAATTGATCGCTTAGGCGCACGACGCGTTCATCCGCAAAGGACCGGGAAAGTCCCAATTCAACCATTTCTTTTCTTCTTTCTTCAATTTCCTCTAACAACAATTCGTGTTCGTTTATCATAGCTATCCCTCACAAAACTAATAATTAATTACTGTTTAGCCGTTTTTGCAAAAATTAAACCATTTGACCCACAACTGTAAAAATTTGTTATGATAAAAGATGAATAACTTATGAAACCTTTTATTGAATGATTCGTATATAAAGAGAACCGCGTTGGCGGGAGGGTTAAATGAGATGGATAAGCTGGTGAATCAAAGGATCAAGCAAGTTTTAAAAGGCGATCAGGAAGCGTTTGGTGAAGTCGTAGAAATCTACAAAGACAGGATTTTCTCTTTATGCTACCGGATGCTAGGCAATCGGCATGAAGCAGAGGATATTGCACAGGAGGCATTTGTCCGGGCCTATGTTAATATCGAAAGCTTCCAGTTGAACCGCAAGTTTTCCACCTGGCTGTACAGAATTGCCACGAATCTTTGCATTGATCGGATTAGAAAGAAAAAGCCTGATTATTTTCTGGATGCTGAAATTGCAGGAACCGAAGGATTGACTTTATATTCACAATTGGCTGCAACAGGAAAGTCGCCTGATGCAGAAGTTGAAACTTTGGAACTTCAGGAAATTGTGCAAAATGAAATTTTGCGATTGCCGGACAAATATAGATCGGTTATTATTCTTAGATATATTGATGACCTTTCGCTAAACGAAATCGCAGAAGTTCTCGAAATGCCACTTGGTACGGTGAAAACAAGGATTCACCGCGGCAGGGAAGCGCTTCGCAAAAGGTTGCACAATATGTGAGAAAGGTGAGAAGGAAATTGAGGACTTGTTCAGAAGAGATTGTTCTCTATATGCAGGAATACCTGGACGGGAATCTGACACAAGATAAAGAGCTTGAATTGAAGAACCACTTGCAAAAATGTCAAGCCTGCCAATCGCATTTTCAAGAATTGAAAAGAACAGAAGCTTTGGTGAAAAGTGTTTCCCGGATTGCAGCGCCTGCTCACTTTACAAACCAGGTTATGGCCCGCCTCCCGAAAGAAAAAAATATCGTGGGATTCAAGCGTTGGTTCCGACATCATCCCATGTTGATTGCTGTATCATTATTCGTTTTATTAATGGGAGGAAGTCTTGTAAGCGGATGGAATGATGATCAAAAATTCGCATTCACGAAAAAGCCGAACATTATTGTGGAAAATGATACAGTGATTGTTCCGGAAGGCGAAGTAGTAGAAGGCGATCTTGTTGTAAAAAACGGGAATGTAAGAATAGAAGGTGAAGTTAACGGAAACGTCACGGTTATCAATGGGGAGAAATATATGGCTTCTGCAGGGAACGTGACTGGAAATATAGATGAAATTGATAAGATGTTTGAATGGATTTGGTATAAGATGAAAGAAGGCGGTAAAAAAGTGGGCCAATTATTCAAATAAAACTAACGGGACTGCGACATGCAGTCTTTTTTTTATAAGATAAGAAGGCGTAAAATTATATGAAACATTTTTTTAAATGATGATGTCAAGCTCCAGCCCCATTGCTTATTTGAAGAACACCTGTTCAACTCGTCGTAAAGCTGCACATGATGTGATCAAAGTCAGTAGCTTCCCGGTGGTGGCTGAAAAGCTGCCTCCTCGGGAATCATCTTGATTGCCCGGGCTGGGCGCTTGCGCTTTTCAAATGGTAAGATAGGATAAAGTATGACTAAGTTTCTGTCAGGGAATATGTGTTATGTCTAGCTCCAACGGACAAGAGATTCTAGTGCTACCGACACAGAAGTGCAAGCGAAGCGACAGGATGTCGCGCACTTGAGCCTACGGAAGCCACAGGAAGTGGCGTTCTAAAGCGGCCAGGCGCCGCCGGCGTGTGCTTGTCGCCTTAGGCTGCGCTCCTTGCGTTTTTCTTAATAAATTAAACCGGATTGACATATTGGCGTCACTGCCTCCATATCCGTTTTTATGTTATAATAAATTAGTTTATAATTTGTGTGATGAATTACAGCAGACTTGTCAGCGCTTAAAAATTAGATGGAGGAAAGATTATGCCGTTTGCCGACTTTTCAATTATGGACTACTTGTCCCGCATAGTAGATATTTTCCTCGTTTGGTACGTTATATATAAGCTGCTTATGATTATACGCGGCACAAAAGCTGTACAGCTTTTAAAAGGTATTTTTGTCATCATTATTGCCAGGTTTGTCAGTGAATACCTGAATTTGCATACATTGAGTTGGATATTGGAGAATGCTATAACATGGGGTTTCCTCGGTGTTATTATCATATTCCAGCCGGAGTTGCGGCGCGCCCTGGAACAATTGGGACGCGGAAGTATTTTTACTAGAGGTGGTATTCAGGAAGAAGAGGAGTTGAAACAAAGAGTAACTGCAATCACAGATGCCGTCAGTTACATGGCGAAGCGCCGAATCGGTGCTTTGATCTCTATCGAACGTGAAACCGGCATGGGCGATTACATAGAGACTGGCATCCCTCTTGAATCCAAGCTGACTTCGCAACTTCTAATCAATATTTTCATTCCGAATACGCCGTTGCATGACGGAGCAGTTGTCATACAAAAAAATCAAATAGCCGCCGCTGCCTGTTATCTCCCCTTGTCCGAAAGCCCGTTCATTTCGAAAGATCTCGGTACAAGACACAGGGCAGCCGTAGGGATCAGTGAAGTGACGGATGCTTTGACAATAGTTGTTTCAGAAGAAACAGGCAGTGTATCCGTAGCACAGCACGGTGAGTTATACAGGGAATTGTCGCCTGAAGAGTTCCAGGAACTTTTGGAGAAAGCTTTGGGCAATGAAGCAAAGCAGACTTCCTCATCGCTTTGGAAAAGAAAGGGGAAGAAACAAAATGGATAAATTCATGGATAATCCTTGGTTCGTCCGAATCGTGGCCATGGCTCTTGCTCTGCTTTTGTTCCTCTCCATACAGGATTTGGGGAATAAAAGTGAAGGCTCGAGACCGAACGGGATGGAAAGTAATGAAGTGGAAACGATCACCGCTGTCCCACTTGAGAAATATTATGATTCCGAAAACCTTGTTGTCACGGGGATGCCTGATACGATCGAGGTGACGATTGAAGGGCAAAGAAGGTTTGTCGAGGCAACTAAGCGGCAAAGAGATTTTACTGTCTACGTGGATTTATCTGATTTAAGCATTGGAAACCATCGGGTTCCGATTTTATATAAAGATTTTTCAGAGAAACTGAAGGTGAAGGTAGAGCCTGTATATGTGGAGGTATCCATTCAGGAGAAAGTGACACAGGAATTTCCGGTGGAACCTGAATTCAATAATAATATACTCGCTGAAGGATTTGAAGCGGAGCAGCCAATTGTTGAACCGAACAGAGTCCGCATCACAGGCGGAAAAGAAACGCTTGAAAAAATTTCCTATGTCAAAGCATCAATCGATGCAAAAGGGCTGATTGAAGAAACAATCAAACGGGATACCAAAGTGACTGTCCTTGATCGAGATTTAAACAAGCTTGATGTCTTTGTTGATCCAGAGTATGTAACAGTGACCGTCCCGGTCAATAATCCAAGGAAAACAGTCCCTATAAAAATTAAGCAGGTCGGATCTCCTCCTGACGGGACTGTCATTAAACGTATGGAAGGCGATATCGAAGAGGTCATGATTTTCGGCTGGACAGATAACTTACAGTCAGTCAATGAAATAGAAGTGGAAGTTGACGTCAGTGAAGTGACCAAGGATGTAGAGTTGGATGTGCCGATCAAGAGACCGGAGGGCATCAATAAGATCACTCCCGAAAGAGTCAAAGTGAAAATCGTGACTGACAAGGCGAAAAATGCAGAGACAAATTTGAGTGAAGTGCCGATTGAAAGCAAGGGTCTGGCAGACAGCCTGGATGTGGAATTCTTATCGCCCGTTGATGGAGCTGTATCAATAAAAGTGGTAGGAAACAAGGATGAGTTGAAAAAGGCTCAAGAGGGCGATTTTGAGGTATTCATGAACATGCAAGGCCTTCGAGTCGGAGACCATGAAGTGAACTTGGAAGTAAAAGGGCCCAAAGATATCAAATGGGAACTGTCGACAGAGAAAGCAAAAGTACGGCTAAAGGAAAAAGGAACTGTTTAAACAAAGGGAGGATGTGTTTCAAGATACTCCCAATGAACAAAAAAATGTTTAGACAAGTGTGAAAGAAGGAGCGATTCTAACGTATGGGTAAATATTTTGGTACAGATGGAGTAAGGGGAGTGGCCAACACGGAGCTCACCCCGGAGCTTGCGTTCAAACTGGGCCGCTTCGGCGGGTATGTTCTAACAAAAAGTGCGGAGCATCCCAAAGTCCTGATCGGCCGCGATACCCGGATTTCCGGGCATATGCTTGAGGGGGCGCTTGTAGCGGGGCTTCTTTCCATCGGTGCGGAGGTTATGCGCCTGGGAGTCATTTCGACTCCTGGTGTGGCGTACTTGACGAAAGCTCTGGGTGCCCAGGCGGGGGTAATGATTTCCGCTTCGCACAATCCGGTTCCCGATAACGGTATTAAGTTTTTCGGCCCGGACGGTTTTAAGCTCTCGGATGAAGAAGAGGCTGAAATTGAAGAGCTGTTAGATTTGAATGAAGACAACTTGCCTCGTCCGACAGGTGGAAACCTGGGAACGGTGAATGATTATTTCGAAGGCGGACAGAAGTACTTACAATTCCTTAAACAGACAGTCGACGAGGAATTTACCGATATTCATGTGGCTCTTGATTGCGCCAATGGTGCTACATCGGCTCTTGCAACACATTTGTTTGCGGACCTTGATGCCGATACATCCACCATGGGGGCATCACCAAACGGACTGAATATCAACGATGGTGTGGGATCCACTCACCCAGAGGCATTGGCAGCTTTTGTCAAAGAAAAGAATGCTGATATTGGCTTAGCTTTTGATGGAGACGGTGACCGTCTGATTGCCATTGACGAAAATGGCGAGGTTGTTGACGGTGACCAAATCATGTACATATGTGCGAAGCATATGAAAGATGAAGGCCGTTTGAAGCAAGATACGGTAGTTTCAACTGTCATGAGCAATTTGGGCTTCTATAAGGCGGTGGAGGCTAACGGAATGCGCAGCGTTCCAACGGCTGTGGGCGACCGTTATGTCGTGGAAGAAATGAAGAAAAACGATTATAACTTGGGCGGAGAACAGTCTGGACATATTATCTTTTTGGATTACAATACAACAGGCGACGGTCTGCTGACAGGACTTCAGCTTGTCAACATCATGAGGCTGACGGATAAGCCGCTTTCTGAACTAGCGAAGGAAATGACAAAATTCCCGCAGAAGCTTGTGAATGTCAGGGTAAAAGACAAACATCATGTGACGGATAATGAAAAAGTGAAAACCGTTATAGAGGAAGTTGAAGGAGAAATGAATGGCAATGGCCGCATTTTGGTCCGTCCGTCAGGAACGGAGCCGCTCGTCCGTGTGATGGTGGAGGCACCGACGGAGGAAGCGTGTGAGGAATATGTTCAGCGCATTGCGGATGTTGTAAAAGAGGAAATGGGACTGGATGAATAAAGAAAAATGCATGGGAACGCAGTAGATGTTCCCATGCATTTTTTTGTTTGAAATCGCTTATTAGTTAAACTTTATCCAGTTCCGGGGCCTATCGACTAGTGGATTACACCCTTCCCTATTACGTCGCGAGTTTCCTTTATCTTGTTGGAGTCACTCCGGTCTGTAAATAAAAGAACCGGCGCTTGCCGCTTTTTTTGTCGAAATTATTTTATGTATAGTACCTTGCAATGAACAGTACTGGATGGTATTCTGTAAATATGATAAAGGGATATTTTTTTGTTTCAGTACTATACAATATTCAGTAGTATATATTAAAAGAGTGAGGTGAGCCGAAGTGAATGTACAATTTAAAAAGGGCGTTTTAGAGCTTTGTGTCCTTGCTTTGTTAGATAAAAAAGATCGCTACGGATATGAACTTGTACAGAAGATCTCAGATCAGATTGCCATATCTGAGGGGTCAGTATACCCATTATTAAGACGCCTGACAAAGGATGGTTTTTTTAAAACATATTTAAAAGAGTCAACTGAAGGACCTTCCCGGAAGTATTACCAACTGACTGATCAAGGGAGAGACCATCTGTATAATTTGCTTCAGGAGTGGAAGGAGTTCACGAATGGTGTGAATCAATTGATAAAAGAAGGTGTGGAGCAATGACGAAATATCAATTTTTGCGAATTTTGGATTCATCCTTACAAAGGCTTTCTTCGGAGGAACGTGAAGATATATTACAAGATTTTGAAGAGCATTTTGCCATTGGTGCGGAGGAGGGAAAGACTGAAGAACAAATTTCAGCAGCCCTCGGATCACCGCAACAAATTGCTAAAGAGCTGCTGGCCGCTCATCACCTTGAAAAAGTGGAGACGGCCGCATCAACAGGTAATGTTTTTCGTGCTGTATGGGCGGTGATCGGTTTGAGCTTTTTCAACCTGGTGATCGTCCTGGGACCCTTCATTGCATTGGTTGCTATTATTGCTGCAGGCTGGATAACGGGAACCGTGGGCACCCTTGCACCGATTTTGGAATTGATCAATGTTGCAATATTTCCGTATACGTTTGGATGGTTTAACTTGTTTTTCTCGTTTGTTATATCCGGGGTCGGGTTGTTTATCTTGATCGGGATGTACTTTGCAACACGTGCAATGGTTTCCGGCTTCGTCCGTTACTTGAAATTCAATACCAGGCTTGTGAAAGGGGGCTTGAAAGATGACGCTCATTAAGAAAATTTCCATTGTGGCTTTATTGCTTTTGGTGATTGGTACGGTAGGGAGCTTACTTACCGTGAAGTCAGCAATGAAATCCATTGAAGTAGAAGAGGAAAGAACTATTAACGATCAGTTTACAAATATTCAAGTGAAGACAAACAACTCAAGGGTTGAAATCATTCCTACAGAGGCCTCAGTTACAACTGTTGAGCTGACAGGTAAAGTATCCAAAAACCATAAGCTTACCTTTGAAACAGATGTTAAAGGAGGGACTCTGTACGTCGACCTGAAAGATAGACACAGGATGTTGTTTAGTATGGACTTTTTTACCTCGATCCAACTAAAAGTGCATGTTCCAAAAGAGCAATATGGATCCATACAAATAAAGAGCAATAATGGACGGATTTTAGCGGAGGAATTAGATGTAAAGGATCTTCATGCTGACACGGATAATGGACGGATTGAACTCAAAAACATCAAAGGATCGACAGTAAAAGCACGGTCTAGTAACGGTCGGATTGAATTGAGAAGGATAGATACGGATTCTGTTGATGCAGAAACGGATAACGGAAGTATTTTTCTTAATGAGGTGTATGGGAATATTACCGGGAGCTCAGATAATGGAAAAATCACAATGGAAAACGATCATATTGATCAACTAATGGAATTTGAAACTGATAATGGAAGAATCGAAATTCAGACAAAGAAAGAACCGGCTGACGTGACGTTTCATGGAAGGACCTCAAACGGAAAAGTGACGATCTTTGACCAAACTTACAGCAAGGAATTTGAGGTTGGAGATGGAAAAAATCTAATAAAATTAAAATCCCAAAATGGGAGCATCACTGTCACTAAATAAAGTGATTGCCGCTGGCTTGAGCAAGCCAGCGGTTTGTTATTTTTAATATATTTCGACTTATTTTTTATATGTGCTACGCCCAGCTCCGACGAACATCCTAGTGTCACCGAACCCACAGAACCAGAGCTTGGCCTCTTGAGGACACAAGGCCGCTTACGCTTTTGTTCTCATCTGCTCCTGAGCCATTTTAATCATTTCTTTGACCATATTGCCTCCGATGGGTCCGCCAATTTTTCCGGCCTGCTCGGAAGTCAATTGGCCGTTGTATCCTTCTTTTAGCGGAATTCCCTGTTCCTTGGCAACCTCATATTTCACATTATCGGGCTTTGCCGGATTAACCTGATATCCTTTTTCTTTCATCACACGGGCTTTTAACTGATCAAGCCCTGCCCTGGCTTCCGGTACCAATATTTTATTGTTGTTTCTGGCCATATGGGAAACCTCCTTTAGCGGTAGTGTTTCCGTAATATTGGCTGTTATGCTCCAGCTGGAATCGTATTTTTAATCAATTTGATAATAACTGCCGCAGCGAGGAGCAAAATTCCGGTGAATAAAAACCCGCCGTTGGCAGAAAGCTGCAATAAACCGGTGACTCCAGATCCAGTCACAACCCCGATGGAAAAGAAAGCGTAAAAATATCCGTATGCTTTCCCGCGGTTTTCGTCTGTTGTCGACTCGATAAGCAATGAGTTGATTGAAGGAAAAAGAAAGGCAAATCCCATCCCATACAGGGCCATAAACACAAACAACAGGGATAGGCTTTCGAGAAAGCTGATGCAACCCATGCAAACGGCCATTGTAATCATGCCGAACACCAATGTATTCTGCGGCTTTAGGTGGTCAAACAGGCGGTTAGTCGGCAGGATAAAAATTAAAACCGCCACCACGCCAAACGTGCTCAAAAGCATTCCGCTCGTCTGTGTGTCGCTTCCGAGAGCCTCCACTTTCAAGGGAAGCATATAGGCAAGAACTCCCTGGGAAAACATAAGAAAGAAGGCTCCGGCGAAGGCTTTGACTATCGGTCGGCTGTGAAATAATTGGCGAACGGGCCGCTCGGTTTTTCTGCTTAAGCTTGGATGGACAGCAACAGCTTTTTTCCGCAGAATAAAATATGACAGAATGCCCAATATGAGCATGAAAATAGCGGTCGCATTCAGCACCGTCACCTCGTTGGTTCTGCTTGCCAAAATGCCACTGAAAGCCGGACCCATAATGGCTGCGAGCCCAATGAATGCCCCAGAAATTGCTGCGCCTTTTCCCTTTTCATTTTTGGCAGTCGTATTAGCCATGAATGTGAAGGCAGCCGGGATAATCAGGCCGGCATTTAATCCATGAATGAAACGAACAAACAACAACAAAATAGGGTCGAAGGCAAGCTGGTATAAGAATAGGGACATGCTTGTCAAAAGCAGCCCTGCAAGCAATAAAAGGAAAGGACCTTTTTTATCCGTAAAAAAGCCGGAGGCCACATTTCCTATCATATTTGAAAGGGAAAACATCCCAACAACCAGTCCGGTCACAAACGGAGTCGCCCCTAGCGAAACTGCCAGAGGAGTCATGATCGGCAATTGCGAAAACAAATCAAAAAAGGAAAAGAAGATAATGATATAAACAAAAATGCGCATCAAACATAAACACCTCAATATAATGATCAAACTCTATTTTCTCGTGTTCCACCCAATTAGGCAAGAGGTTAGGCTTTTCCCATACTCAAAGCATTGTTTTAAGAAATTATTTTATAATAATTACATAAGTCCTATGAGTGAGGAAACGTGATGATATCAAACTATTCGACAATACTAAACAATAAGTTTCATATTTTGATAAGTTGGATTTTTACATATAACTCTATTATTTACAGATAATATTGTGTATTATTAATAAATGTAAGAAATGTAAGATTTTATCACAATAGGAGGAAGAAAGATGTCTTTAAAAAGAACATTCTCATTTGTCGCGCTCTTCAGCACACTCTTGCTTGCTGCATGTGGAGGCGGGGATTCAGCAAGTAAAGAGTCTGAAAATAGCGACAAAGGAAGCGGCGAGGCAGTAGAAGCCAAGGTTGGGGTCATTTCATGGCTGACAGGCTCCGGCGCAAGTTATGGTGAGGCCATCACCAACGGGCTCAAGCTTGCTAACGAAGAAATCACTGAAAATGGAGAAGTCAACATTGACCTTGTGATAGAGGATTCCGCAGGAGCCCAGGATCAAGCGTTGTCCGCGGCGCAGAAATTGATGAACAATGAAAATGTTTCAGCTATTATCGGGCCGACATTGAGTACTGAGATGAACGTTGTAGGTCCAGAGGCTGACTTGAACGGTATTCCGATTATGGGAACATCAACAACTGCTGAGGGAATCCCGCAAATCGGAGAATATGTATTTCGTAACTCTATTCCGGAAGCTGTAGCAATTCCGGCTTCTGTTAAAAAAGCTGTTGAAGAATATGGCGTGAAGAAAGTTGCAATTATTTATGGTAATGATGATGTTTTCACAAAATCCGGATATGACACAATGAAGAAAACAGTAGACGATATGGGACTTGAAGTCCTTACTACTGAAACATTCCAAATCGGTCAATCTGACTATAAAGCCCAATTGACCAAAATCAAAAACTTGAAGCCTGATTTAGTTTTGGCATCCGCTCTTTACAATGAAGGAGCCGTTATTCTGGACCAGGCAAGAAAAATGGGCATTGATGTTCCGTTTGTTGGCGGAAATGGATTCAACTCACCTGAAATCATCAATATTGCAGGAGATGCGGCAAACGGGCTTATTGTTGCAACACCTTGGTTTAGCGGTAAAGATGACGAAAAAGTTCAGACTTTTGTTAAAAAATACAATGAAGCCTATGGAAAGGATCCTGACCAGTTTGCTGCACAGGCCTACGATGCGCTTTACCTGATGGCTGAGGCGATAAAAACTGCTGGGGAAGATGATCCGGACGCCATCCGTGACGGATTGGCAGGTATTAAGGATTTCGAAGGAATCCTTGGAACCATGTCCTTTGACGAAGACGGGGACATCATCATGGATCCGACAGTATTGATTGTTGAAGATGGAGAA
Organism: Siminovitchia acidinfaciens; assembly: GCF_003605385.1. Classification (GTDB taxonomy): domain Bacteria; phylum Bacillota; class Bacilli; order Bacillales; family Bacillaceae_C; genus Siminovitchia; species Siminovitchia acidinfaciens. Next base: position 112,088 of record NZ_QYTV02000011.1, read on the forward strand.
TTTAAAGAGTTTAAGTAAGTTAAACTTTTATTGATTGGAAATCAAGCCTCCGTTCATTAACGGGGGCTTGAATTCCTAATTCCAAGTAGATTTGAAAACGGGAGGAAAAAAATTTGTTACTTGAACAGATAATCAACGGTCTGACTCTCGGAAGCATATATGCGATCGTTGCTCTCGGCTATACTCTCGTATTTGGTGTGTTAAACATCATCAACATGGGCCATGGGGAAATTTTCATGTTTGGTGCTTTCATCGGGGTTTTGGTTACAAGTGTATTAGGCATGCCCCTTTATGTCGCTTTTATTGCTGCCATTATCGTGACAGCGGTACTTGGTTATTTAATGGAGCGCCTGGCACTTCGTCCACTGCGAGGAAAACAGGGAGTATCGCACTTGGCGCCGTTAATCAGTACAATCGGTGTGTCCATATTCTTGGAGAACCTTGCACATCACTTATTCGGAGCTGGAAATAAACCTTTCAGAACGCCGCTTTCCGAAATGAGCATTCAACTTGGATCGGTTTCCGTGTACTATGTTCAAATTGTCATATTCGTCATCGCCATTCTTTTAATGGTAGGGCTGTCTTTCTGGCTGTCAAAAACTAAAGCTGGAAAGGCATTGAGAGCAAGTGCCGAAAATTTAGAGATTGCAAGCTTACTCGGGGTAGATACGAAAAAAATGATCACCATGACTGTCGTCATTGCTTCGGCAATGGGAGGGATTGCCGGTGTGCTTGTGGGCCTGGCATTCAACTCTGTTGCACCTCAAATGGGCTTATCCATCGGATTAAAAGGATTGGCCATCATCATTCTTGGTGGAATGGGAAGTGTCAATGGCGCCATGGCAGGCGGATTGATTCTAGGGCTTTCTGAAACGATGGTTGTCGCTTTTGGAGATTCAGGATATAGGGATGCGATCGCATTCGTTGCCATCATTGTTATTTTAATCGTACGGCCGCAAGGAATCTTTGGTAAGGCTGCTTCGGGAGATAGGCGGTGAGGACATGTTAGAATTCATTAATCCATATTACTTACAAGTTGGGTCTTTTATATTAATTAATATTTTACTAGGTGTCAGCATGTATGTGACGCTTTCAACCGGTCAGCTTTCACTTGGACATGCCGGTTTTATGAGTATTGGGGCTTATACGACGACCATATTGACATTGAACTATGACATGCCGATGATTGTAGGGATTGTTGCGGGAGCAGTCCTCGCATGCATCGTCGGAGTAATTGTGGGCTTTCCTGCCTTAAGGCTGGAAGGCGTATATTTGGCGATTGCCACTCTTGGTTTTGGTGAAGTCATCCGTGTACTCCTGATCAACTGGGAATCTCTTACCAAGGGAGCAGTCGGAATTTCCGGAATCCCGCACTTGGGACGGGAAGTTCTTGCATTCAGCAAAAACATTGGTTTTACTCCTGACATGCTGGGACTTAGAAACAATCAATTTATCAGTCTTTCAGTCTTTCTTATTTTATTAGTCATCGTTGTGGCGGTTATCGCCTTTTTTATCAGACAGCAACATTCCAGGATCGGGCGTGCCTATGCATCGATCAAGATGGATGAGAGAGCGGCTGAAGCGATGGGTGTCAACATTACGTATTATAAAATCCTAGCATTCGGTCAGGGCGCCATGATTGCTGGATTTGCAGGTGCACTTTATGCACACGTGACCGCTTATATAAGCCCGTCAGACTTTGCATACCACCGTGCGGTTGAAATATTGATCTTTGCGGTGTTCGGCGGCAGCGAAGTCATTTGGGGACCGATTTTCGGTTCGATATTCTTGACGGCCATGCCGGAAGTACTCAGATTCATCAGCGACTACCGCTTTATGGTATACGGTGCGCTTCTGATTGTCATGATGGCATACCGTCCGCAGGGGCTTATCGATATAAAAGTAATCAATTGGTTTAAAAAGCGGGGACGAGGGCAAAGGAGGAAATCTTCATGATACTGGAAATCGATCAAATAAGTAAAAACTTCGGCGGTATCCAGGCATTGACAGATGTTTCGTTTTCCATCGAAAAAGGTGAAGTGTTGGGCTTGATCGGCCCAAATGGTGCCGGAAAAACGACCATGTTCAATATGATTACCGCGATGTATCCTCCTTCCAGCGGAAAAATTTCTTTTCATGGGGATCAATTGACGAATTTGAAGCCCCATCAAATTACAGAAAAAGGCATATGTCGAACTTTTCAAAACATCCGCTTGTTCCCTGAAATGACCGCGCTTGAAAATGTGATGGTGGGGAATCATTGCCGACTGGATTCGGGCGTGTTCAGAAGTGTTTTTCGGACCGCATTCCAGAAAAAAGAAGAGGCGGCTCTAAGAGAAAAGGCGAAGAAGTTATTGGAGACGGTCGATTTAGCCGCGCATGTAGATACATTGGCAGAAAACCTTGCCTACGGGCAGCAACGGAGGCTGGAAATCGCCCGTGCACTGGCAAGTGATCCGTCACTCCTCCTCCTTGACGAACCGGCCGCCGGGATGAATGAAAGAGAAACGAATGAGCTGTTTGATTTGATACAAAAAATCAAAAAGCTCGATATTACGGTTTTATTGATTGAACACGACATGCCGTTGGTCATGCGGGCGTGCGACCGGATTGTCGTATTGAACTTTGGAAAGAAAATTGCAGAAGGATTGCCTAAAGAAATCCAGAACAACCAGGAAGTAATTGAGGCATACCTCGGGAAAGAGGAGGATGACCTTGCTTAAAGTAACGGGCGTAAGTACTTTTTACGATAATATTCAAGCTCTTAAAGAAGTCAATCTTGAAGTGGAACAGGGAAGTATTGTAACCATATTGGGGGCAAACGGTGCGGGAAAAACAACGACGATGAAAACTGTCGCCGGATTGTTGAAACCGCGCGCGGGGAAGATAGAGTTTTTAGGAGAAGATGTCACGAAACTTCGTCCCGACCAGCTTTTGCGAAGAGGATTGGCCCTTGTGCCTGAGGGACGCGGCATTTTATCGAACATGACTGTTTTAGAGAACCTCGAAATGGGCGCGTACCACCGGAAAGATTCTGGAGTGGCGGCGGATTTGGAAATGGTTATGGATCGTTTTCCTATTTTGCGGGAAAGAAAGTCCCAGCTCGGCGGCACCATGTCCGGCGGACAGCAGCAGATGCTGGCGATTGCACGGGCCATTATGTCGAAGCCAAAACTGCTTCTTCTAGACGAGCCGTCAATGGGTCTTGCGCCGCTCATCGTTGCGGAGATTTTTAAAATCATCAAGGAAATCAGCGAATCCGGCACAACAGTTTTGCTTGTTGAACAGAATGCCCGTCAGGCTTTACGCATAGCGGATTATGGCTATGTGTTAGAGTCTGGACGTGTAGTAACAAACGGGCCTGCACAAGAGCTGCTCAGCGACGAGCGGATCAAAGCTGCCTATTTGGGATATTGATGCAGAACTTAGCCGGGCACATAAAGCTTTTGGGAAACCCGGCTAGCGGGATATTTTAAGTGAAGTATGAGGAATGAACGGTGCCCCGGGGAAATTTATCCGGGGCATTTCCATTGGATAGTTGTCATATAAAGTGATAATCTTTTCAAAAAGGGCTTGTTCTGGGGTCCGACACCCATTAAAGTAACTCGTTAAAGTGATGGGGGATGAACCAGTGAAGAATGGAGGGAAGAGGATGAAAGTTTCATTATTCATTACGTGTTTGGCAGATGTTTTTTATCCGGAAGTTGGGATGGATGTCGTTGAAGTCCTGGAACGGGCCGGCTGCGAAGTCGACTTTCCGGAAGAGCAGACGTGCTGCGGTCAGCCTGCATATAGTACGGGGTACCTTGAGGATGCCAAAGAGGCGATGAAGCAGATGATGAGGGCATTTGCTGATTCCGAATACGTTGTGACGCCCTCAGGGTCCTGCGCATATATGTTCAAGGAATACCCGGAATTTTTTAAAGGCGACCCGGAGTGGGAAGGAAAAGCGAAATCTTTGGCGGATAAAACATATGAATTCAGCCATTTTCTAGTGGAAGTCTTGAAGATGGAAGATATGGGGGCTGCGTTTGAGGGCCGCGCCACATACCATAAGTCATGTCACATGACCCGTCTGCTCGGTGTGAAAGATGCCCCTTTTACCCTTTTAAAAAATGTGAAAGGCCTGGTGTTGGAGCCGTTGCCACGGAGCCAGGACTGCTGTGGGTTCGGCGGAACTTTTTCCGTGAAAATGGGCGATATTTCGTCTGCAATGGTGGATGAGAAAGTGGAGCACATTAAGGAAACCGGAGCAGATGTGCTGATCGGCGGAGATTGCGGATGCCTGATGAATATCGGAGGAAGAATTGAGCGCGAAGGACTTCCGGTTCGAGTGATGCACCTGGCTGAAGTTTTAAATAAAAGAAAAGGGTGAGTTGCTGAAGGGCACATGCCCCAGCTAAGAAAGGGGAGAGGCAGATGGGAATTAGAATTGGCGATGCCGCTTTTGATCAGCGCGCGGACGAAGCACTTCAGGATCCGGATGTCCGGAGGGCTGTTCCGTCGGCGCAGGAACGCTTGCAATCCGTCCGGATGAAGGCGGTTGATGAGCTGGGTGATTGGGAACAATGGCGCGACCTCGGTGAGAAAATCCGCTCGCATACAATTGAGCACCTTGATTATTATTTGACTGAACTCAGCGAAAATGTCGCGGCACGCGGTGGACATGTGTTTTTCGCCGAGACTGCGGAGGAAGCGAACAATTATATTGAGCAGGTTGTCCGGGAGAAACAGGCAAAGAAAATTGTAAAATCGAAATCCATGGTCACAGAAGAAATTGGCTTGAATCCAGTCTTGGAAAAAGCAGGCTGTGAAGTCGTTGAAACGGATCTCGGTGAGTACATCATCCAACTGGACAACGACCACCCGTCTCATTTTATTGGACCAGCCCTTCATAAAACGAAGGAACAGGTCAGGGACATTTTTACAGAAAAACGTGGATATGACGGAACAGAGAAACCGGAAGAAATGACGCAGTTTGCCCGCGAACAGCTCCGTAAGGAATTTTTATCGGCTGATGTCGGCATTACTGGCTGCAACTTTGCGATTGCAAATTCGGGAACGGTCGGCATCGTGACGAACGAGGGGAATGCGAGGCTGTCAACGACTGTGCCCAAAACGCAAATCACTGTGATGGGAATGGAGCGGATCGTTCCGACGTGGGAAGATTTTGAAGTGATGGTTTCCCTGTTGTGCCGGAGCGCTGTTGGACAAAAGCTCTCGACCTATGTAACTGCATTGAGCGGCCCGAAAATGGACGGAGAGGCTGACGGACCCGAGGAATTCCATTTGGTGATCGTCGATAATGGCAGATCCGGGATTCTTGGGACGGAATTCCAATCGGCATTGCACTGCATCCGCTGTGCGGCTTGCGTCAATGTTTGCCCGATATACCGACACATCGGCGGGCATGCTTACGGCTCGATTTACCAAGGGCCAATCGGAGCTGTCTTGACCCCGCTTTTAGGCGGATATGAGGAATACAAGGAGCTTCCTTACGCGTCTTCATTGTGCGCAGCCTGTACGGAAGTCTGCCCAGTGCGGATCCCGCTGCACGAATTGCTTTATAAACATCGGGAGCGGATTGTTGCAGAGGAAGGACTTGCGCCAGCTGGCGAAAAATTGGCGATGAAAACCTTCCGGAAAGTGACCTCATCCAGCCGGATTTACAAAATCAGCACCAAATCTGCGACTGTTATACGCGGAGTGATTGCAGGCATGTCGAAAGGCGGCCCGAAGCCGATTCGGGGCTGGACGCAATCGCGGAACCTTCCCTCCGTCGGGAAAAAGAGATTCCGGGATCTGTACAAAGAACGGAGAAAGGGGGAGGGACAATGAGTTTGCAGGGTAAAAGTGTAGATGGGGCTTCACGGGGTGAATCCGTTGAGACAGCAGGTTACAGTGATTCTTTGCGGGCCGTTGGTCAAGGGGGGATTTCTGCAGATGCTCCATCTGTCGGCGAACATTCTTCGAAACTCCGCGGCCAAGTCGCCAACCGCGATCAATTCTTGGATCGTTTGGCGAAAAACTTTGATCGGGAAAGGGTAACGGAAAAACCCGTCCGCCCGGATTGGGGGTTGAAGCCTCAATGGGAAGTTTTTTCCGAACTATCCAGCGACGAACTGGTTGAAGTGTTGAAGAGTCAGTGTCTCCTCGTTCACACAGAAGTCATGGAAACGAAGAGAGCGGAGCTCGGAGAGACTTTAAAAAAGGCGCTTGAGCGGGGCGAATGCCAATCGGTTATAACTTGGAAGGATCCAAGGTTTGTTGAATTCGGATTGGACAAGGTGCTAGGAGAGTACGAGGTCTCTGAGTGGAATTCTGAAGATCGGTCCGGAAGCATCGCCGCTGCAGAGCGGGCCGATGTCGGCATCACCTTCAGTGATATCACCCTTGCTGAATCCGCGACAGTCGTCCTCTTTTCCGGTGAAGGCAAAGGCCGTTCCGTGAGCCTGCTTCCACGGGACTACATCGCGGTGATACCAAAAAGCACCATCGTACCACGAATCACCCAAGCGGCGGCCGAAATCGACAGGCGGATCGCAGCCGGTGAGCGTGTGGCCTCCTGCGTCAACTTCATATCCGGCCCGAGCAACTCCGCTGACATCGAAATGAGCCTTGTCGTCGGTGTGCACGGTCCTGTCCATGCTACCTACATCATTGTGGACGATGCATAGAAATAAGTGAGAGTTGGAGCGCGCCGGGCCCCTATTGGGGCGATGGTGCGCTCCAACCTTCTTATAACTGCTCCAACCTTCTTATAACTGCTCCAACCTTCTTATAACTGCTCCAACCTTCTTATAACTGCTTACTCATATCCATTTGATATGATCTATACCTGCATGACCCTCTGACAGCAAGGTCCATACTCCTTAAAATCCTTGTAGCTGTTTGTTGAATCAACCCTCAAAAACTCCCTGCAATCCCTGTTTGTCATCTCCCGTCCCATGATTAGGAACCAGTCCCTAACACTACGCTCATGAGCCTTATGATCAAGGCATCCGCACGATCTGCAACGCCAGCTTCTAGCAATTTTCATCATTCCAATTGCTCCGCAACCGGGGCAGATCACTCCTGTTCGAATGTCCCGCCGCGGGATATTGTAAATATCACAAACTGGCCTTGGAATATAGTTGTGGTGGCTCGCCACAAGTTTCTCGCTTAGCCAATTGAATGTCCTGTAATCAAGAATAGGCTTCTTACGCGGAAGGTCACGGATGAATTGAGGAACATGACTGGGGAATAAAACCGGAGTCTTTGCCGGGGGCCGATCCACAATCTGCCTTGGATAAGCTAATACAACAACGCGGTAAACAGGAATGTTGATGCCGTGTTCCTTAAACCAAGCTCCAAGCAGATCACCAATGCGCTCGACTTGCGCTGCGGGACTTTCGAATCCATCAACTTCCCCCGTTTCACGGGTTCGAACGAGCTGCGGAGGATTTTCTTTGAATTCCAATCGCCCGCCAATATTTTTAACTTCAAAAATAATCGTATAAAATTGGGTCAGGAACAAGGAGTCAATTTGAAAACTTGACGGGAAAAGCAGGGAAAGGTCATGGAGAATTCTGTGTTCAAATGGGTAAGAGTGTTTGTGGAGTATTTCAGCTAGTTTGGCTTCGCCTGCAATGCCGGCCTCGAGGGAAAATTCTTTTGTGGATAAAATGGGAATAGCTTCATGTTTGGGATGCAGCCGCTTAATCGAAGCTTGAATACCTGCCAATGAAAGGGACTCTCCTCTTTGCTTTATTATGATATCTTTCACCTCCTAGTTTCCATCCTAGCATATATTAAATGGAAGTTCTATAAATATTCCGTTAATTAAATGAGACCTGGGTTCTTTAAAAGATTTGCTTTTTCTAACAAAATCTCATAGTCCCAGTCGAAAAACCCTTAGACCTTCCACCGCTCAATTCCGCAAAAAGACCCCAAACGCCTGCCCTATAAATGAATTCATATGAAACAATATGTTTCACCAACTGTTCCACTACATCCCGAAAGCCAAGCCAGATCAACGCCATACCGCTGGCATGAAAATTGCATGATTATTCTGCTAAATACAGGAGGGAAAACAGCTATGACACTTAAAATCAATGAAACACGCTTTTTAACATATATGGAAAAAAGCTCTTCCATCGGAGCAACCGAAAACAACGGCTTGAACCGATTAACGCTGACCGAAGAGGACAAGGAGATGCGCGACACATTTATCCAATTATTGAAAGAAGCAAACCTCGAAGTCCGAGTCGATGATTTTGGCAATATTTATGGGCGAAGGGAAGGAAAAATAAAGGATGCCCCCGTAATTGCATTTGGTTCACATTTGGACACACAGCCTTGCGGTGGTCGCTTTGACGGTATTTTGGGTGTGCTTGCCGGGTTGGAAGTCATGCAGACATTGAATGACCATGGCATCGAAACGGATTATCCGTTGGAACTCATTAATTTTACAAATGAGGAAGGCGCACGTTTCAATCCACCCTTGCTGGGTGCCGGCGGGGTGACGGGCATTTTTACCAAGGACTTTATCTACGGCGTGAAAGACTCCGAAAATATCACTTTCGAAGAGGCACTCACTGCAATCGGATATAAAGGGCTCGAAACCAATCGCTTACAGGATGTAAAAAGCTACGTCGAGCTTCATATTGAACAAGGGCCTATTTTGGACAACGAAAATATAGATATTGGAGTTGTTCAGGGGATTCAGGGTCTTACGCGCGTAAATGTTAGGGTCGAGGGAATTACGAACCATGCAGGCGGTGCAAGAATGGAAGAGAGGAAGGATGCTCTTCTCGCCGCGGCGTACATGATTATAGCAGCAAATAAAATAACCAAAGAGATTGAGGGCTTAAGAGTTACGGTGGGGAAAATTGATAATTTCCCGAACGTCATCAATGTGATTCCGGGATCGGTAGAGTTTGTTATCGATGTGCGTCATGATCGCGATGAGATGAGGGACAAGTCTGTTGAGCTGATAAAAGATCAAATGCACCAGTTGGCAAGGGAGCACAACGTCCAGTGTGAGGTAACTAGAGGATGGGAGTACGATATGGTTCCCTTTGATAAAAATGTCATCCAGAAGATTGGTGACTCGGCAAAATCATTGAATTACTCGACGATGGGTGTGTACAGCGGGCCTGGACACGATGCAAAATACATGAGTACATACGCTCCGACTGCAATGATTTTCGTCAAAAGTGTAAACGGCGTCAGCCATAATGAAAATGAACTGACTGAAAATGAGGATTTGATCAAAGGGGCGAATGTTCTATTGAATACTGTCCTGCAGCTTGCGAAGGAATAGGGGGTGTACGCTCTGGCTGTTCGCCAGACTACCCCCGCATCCAATCCATATCATTGTCCGCTGGCCCCTCCCAGCGGAATTTTTCCATATCAATGCGCCCACGGGAATCCACTTCCACACCTTCTTTTTCGAGGAGCTCCCGCTGCCTATCCGCTTTAAAAAGAACAATGTATCCTTGTGCATTCACTACTCGCTGCCATGGCAAATCATATTTGGCACTCATGGAGTGCAGAATTCTGCCAACTTGCCGCGCGCCCCTTTGATTACCGGCAATCGCAGCAATCTGCCCATAGGAAGCGACGCGTCCAGAGGGGATCTCCAGGATGGCATTGATCACCTTTTCAGTAAAATCTTCCATGACATCACCTCATGTTTTTGGGTAAAAAGGATTTACCGTTTCCATCGCCTATGTAGAAACCCTGTAAATCATCCATCGAAATCTTTGGTTACAATGCACCATACATCCTTCGCATCTTGTTAATAAATCACAAACTCCGCAATCCGTGTCTTGGGTTTCTGAGGCTCCAACGTCACCCAAATATCCGCCGACCTTTGTTGGAAGATGCACAAACCCCGCAATCCTTCTCTATAATCTCGTGATTCCCGTGTCAACCAACCACCAACCACATTTTCTAAAGTAACATACAATTCTCTCACACAGGAGACGCTCTCATCAGAAAAGTCCTATCTTTTTCTCAGTAAAAACATATCCCAGATATACCTCGCACCCAGTATAACAAAATTTCTCTGGTATAATGATTTCAAAAATAGGAGTTGTTTTCATGTTAAAAAATATTGCTGAATTTCAAGAGTTCAACCAAAGTCGCTTTGTAAGGGTGAATCTTTTCCAAGAGGGAAACACCACCGCATTCCTGCTGAACTTGTTGCCAGGACAATCGGTTCCTCCACACCCGCACCCCAACGCAAATGTGTATTTGCATGTCGTTGAAGGGGAAGGTACTTTTATCATTAACGAGAAGGAGTTACCCGTTTCTCAAAAAGATGTCGTTCATTGTGCGGACCAAGAAGTGCTCCAGATAAAAAATCAAAGCGATGAGCCACTCAGTGTCTATGTTGTAATGGCAAAAAGTTAGGTGCTAGCGATACGCTTATCCTGTTGGGATTGGTTGCGCGTTCATAAAAGTTCCACAATTGACCCTGCTTTTGACTGGTAAAAACAGTCGGACTATTCCTTTATTCTCACAATTGTTCTAAAATAGAGCTAGTGCGTTTGGAGCATGTCCGGCGGACTGGCTTTTTAATTTGAAAGGCACTGGCATCGATCGAGGTGTTTGCGCTTTTTAAATGTCTGTCGACGCCCTTGCGCTTTAGTGTGGTAGAGTAAAAAAGCATTTTGAAAACGAGGGGGAATTGGAATGAAGTTGAGAATTTTGGCCATCAGCATGGCAATTTTCATGCTCATTGCTGCAGGATGCTCAAATAGCTCCAGCGAAGGAGCGAAGGAAAAAGACGGCGGCGACGCCAAAAAAGATACGCAAACGATTAAAGTGGCCGTTCAGCCATGGGTTGGAAACGGGCCTTTCTGGATTGCTGAAGAAAAAGGGATTGACGAAAAACACGGCATTAAGATCGAAACAGTTTTATTCGAACAGGATTCTGATATGAACGCAGCATTTGCATCCGATAAAGTGGATGTGGCGAACCTTGCAACTCATACGACAGTTCGGATGAAAGCCAATCAGGACCTGGAGATGAAAGCAATCATCTTTATGGACGAGTCTCATGACGCCGATGCAATTTTAGCAACGAAGGACATCCAGTCTGTAAAAGATTTAAAGGGACAAAAAGTTGCTTTTGAAGAAGGAGCGACATCAGAACTCCTTCTCCAGCAGGCATTAAGTGAAGAAGGCATGACATTGGAAGATGTGGAAACGGTATTTATGCCGGCAGCACAGGCAGGTCTTTCCATGATTTCCGGCGATGTAAAAACAGCTGTCACCTATGCTCCGTACATCAACGAAGTCCTCGATAAAAAGGAAGACGACGGAGTGCACCTCCTTTATACTGGAAAAAATTCACCAGGCTTAATCAGTGATATTGTTGTTGCTAAAACAAAATTCTTCGAGGATAATCCTGAGGCTAAAGAACAACTCCGTGCCGTATGGGACGAAGCTCTTCAATATTGGAGAGACAATGAAGAAGAAGGAAATGAAATTGTAGCAAAAGGCAGCGGAATCACTGCTGATGAACTGCCGTCGATCCTAAGTGGACTGAAATTTTACAATAGCGAAGAGCAGGCTGAAAAGGTTAGCTCAGGAGAGTTGAAAAAAGCGGCTGATAACATTCAAAAGCTTATGTTGGAAGCTGGCAGCATGAAAAAAGAAGTCAATTTAGATGAAATATTTGATATGGAATAGTTGGTAAGAAAATGAAACGATATCCAATCATTTCAGCGATAAGTGTATTTTTTATTTTTGCAGTATGGAGCATCGTTACATATGGGGGGTACGTCGACCCCCTTTTTCTTCCCTCTCCTAGTGATGTAGTGCGTGCGGCAATGGAAGAAATCGATGAGGGCATCTTTTTCAAAGACATCGGCGTAAGCTTTTACCGGATATTCATGGGCTTCTTCATTTCAACATTATTCGCTTTGCCGATTGGAATTATGATGGGTACTTCAAGAGCATGGCAGTCCGTCTGGGAGCCAGTGGTAGGGCTTGTCCGCTATATGCCTGCCGTCGCTTTCATTCCGCTGTCTATCCTCTGGTTTGGGACAACAGACGTACAGAAATTTTTCATTCTGTTCCTGGGCGTATTTTTCCAGGAAGTGATCATGATTGCCGACAATTGTAAAACAGTCAACCGCTCGCTTGTTGAAGTTGGAATGACAATCGGCTTGAAAAAGTTTGAAATCGTTAAAGATATCGTGTTCAGGGCGGCCTTTCCCGGCATTATGGACACGTTCCGGACGACATGGGGATGGGCGTGGACCTATCTCGTTGTGGCTGAGCTTGTTGCCGCTTCCGAAGGTCTCGGATTCCGGATCATGCAGGCCCAGCGCTACCTGGCGACAGATCGAATCATCCTGGGAATCCTAGTGATCGGATTGCTCGGTCTGATCACAGATATGCTGTTCAAATTATTGTATCACCGTTTATTCCCGTGGAAGGAATCAGCCAAGGTAAAAGAATGATGGAGGGGATATCATGGAAGAAGTTCGTTTAGCGGCCAAAGATATCAATAAGATTTTCATTAGCAATAAAAAAGAAGTGGTTGCCCTCCAAGATGTAAACCTGGACATAAAAACAGGGGAATTCGTTTCTTTGCTGGGACCATCCGGCTGCGGGAAGTCGACGTTTCTCCGGCTGGTTGCCGGACTGGACACATACACAGAAGGAGACCTTCAATTGGACGGCAAACAAATAACTGGAGCGGGAAGGGATCGCGGGGTTGTTTTTCAGCAGTACAGCCTGCTGCCTTGGCTCTATGCATGGGAGAACGTCGCATTTGCATTGAAAAAAGACAAGTCCTTAAGCAAGCGTCAAAAGAAAGAAATGGCCATGCATTTTCTCAAGCTTGTCGGACTGGAAGGCTTCGAAAACCATTATCCGTCCCAGATGTCAGGCGGAATGCAGCAGCGGGTAGCCATTGCGAGAGCACTTGTTTACAAACCGAGTTTGTTGCTCATGGATGAGCCGTTCGGTGCGCTGGATGCCCAAACGAGAAAAGAAATGCAGGACCTGCTTCTAGGCGTGTGGGAAGAAGAAAAGTGCAGCGTCTTGTTCGTCACTCACGATGTAGATGAGGCGGTTTACCTTTCAGACCGAATCTATGTCATGTCCGCAAGGCCCGGAAAAATCGCAAAAGAAATCCAAGTCGAGCTGGCGCGCCCCCGTGAATGGGACATTCAACTTACGAAGGAATTCATAGAATATAAACGTGAAATTATTATAGAATTGCAGGGTAAGCGTAATGCCCCGGTGGCAAAGCAAGCATAAAGCCGTCCTTTTTGGGCGGTTTTTTAATGTTCCAAACTAATCAAACATTTGATTGGAAAATTTGTAGATCTGCTGCCTTAGTCGATAAGCAGCTTGATATTAAGGTTAAATGCAACTAATTAAACGTTTGATTAAGTGGAGGCTCAGTCGATAAAGGTCTTACAATCAACGATTTTACTTGTAATCAAACATTAGATTAATAAAAAGAAACTCCGGCGAAATATTGACTCGAAACTACCCCAACGAACTTTAAGTTGAAAAATTTAAGTAAACCATCCATGTGTGATAAAAGGCTGTAAATCCAAGGGATTCCGTATTAATCAAACGTTTGGTTAAGAGAATAATGATTCTGCATGCTCAGTCGATAGAGCCTTAAAAACGACGATTTCACGTGTTAATCAATCATTTGATTACACAATCAACGATTTTACTTGTTAATCAAACATTTGATTAACAAAAAGCGGTTCCAATGAAATATTGCCCTAAAACTAATCAAACGTTTGGTTGAAAAATTCGCGTAAGTCATTTAAGCATGATAAAAGGTTGTAAATCCATGGGTCTCCAACACTAATCAAACGTTTGATTAATAAAAAATTACACCTCGATGTGTATAGTGAAAAACTGCTATTTGTTAATTTGCAGAATGAGCGACCGTGCACCCATTACATATGAATACAAAGTTTTTCTTAAAGCATCAAGAGGAAAGATACTAATTTAACTCCATTGAATTTACCGACGACCGACAAAAGAGGAAGCTGTAACCATTTTTATCTCCATTTTTCTCCAAAGCAAGGTACTGCCCCTTATTTTTCGATTCTCATCTTAGTTATCTCCAATATATTTAACTGAGTAAATATGTGTTTTCGCTAAATCAATGACTTCTTTAATAAATGTTTCTTGGGTTTCTTTGAAGCCGCTTTGGATCCAATTCTGAAGGAGTCCGTAAAATCCATAGGCCGTATATCGTTTAAAATAATCCATATTGACGGGCGCACTGTTAAGTGTTTCGAAAATAAATTTTTCCTTATAAATTTTTAAGATCGTTTGAGGGAACCTTATGTGTAAGCCTGGTAACGTATCCTCGTAGTTAATCAGTTCAAAGAAATCCCTGTTGTTATAGATATAAGAAACGAAATGAAAAGATGGTGGAGTAAGCTTGTCTGTATAAACTTTACGGACGGTTACATACGGTTTGCCTACTGAATCCTCTAACCCTTGAAGTGTTGAAATGAGTAAATCTTCAGCCAATTCAATTTTATCTTGGTAATGGACATAAAAAGTACTGCGGTTATAAGCGGCAAAGTCGACAATGTCCTTTACAGTAACGGAATGGTAGCCCTTCTCTTTAATGAGCGAAATTAATGCTTGCTTAAAATGGTTTTTTGTCCGATTTTGTCTTTGAGATGTTATATTTCGCTTGTCTTCCATGAAACAGCCTCCTCAAAATAGACGGAATTCATATAAGTGTCTAATTAGTAGACAGTTAATAATATCTTAATGATTGTTAAATATGTCCATAGTAGTACACTTAAATTGTGAACAAAATAGTACAGGTATTCAACCGTTCTCGCATTTTTTAAAAAAATGTGGTATGGGGATTTGAATGCTAGGAGGGCTATGATGGGAAAATTACAAGGCAAAGTAGCTGTCATTACCGGCGGAGCATCTGGTATTGGTGCAGCAACAGCACGTTTATTCGTTTCTGAAGGAGCCAAAGTGGTGCTGGTTGATTTAAACGAAGAGAAAGGCAAAGCTTTTGAAAAAGAGTTAAAAGCTATGAATGCAGAAGCTCTTTTTATAAAAGCGAATATTACGAGTGAAAAAGAAGTTGCAAATATCTTTAAACAAACCGTTGAAACATTCGGCAAAGTGGATGTTGTTTTTAACAATGCAGGCATCGGCCGTGTACATCCTTCCCATGAATTAGAGTACTCAGAATGGCGCAATACTATAAATGTTGATTTGGACGGTGTTTTCTTAGTTGCACGTGAGTCCATTCGAGAAATGTTAAAAACGGGTGGAGGCTCGATTGTTAATACAGCATCTATGTACGGTTGGGTTGGATCACCTGGTTCAGCGGCCTATAATGCAGCAAAAGGTGGCGTGATTAACTTAACTCGTTCACTTGCACTTGAATATGCGGAACACAATATTCGAATTAACGCATTATGTCCGGGCTTCATTGATACACCCATTATACCAGAAGAAAGCAAACAAGCCTTAGCTGCGGCTACGCCATTGAAGCGTCTTGGAAAAGCAGAAGAGATGGCAAAAGCTGTTTTATTCATGGCTTCCGATGATTCTTCATTTATGACTGGTAACAGCTTAACGGTTGATGGTGGTTATACTGCTCAGTAAATAGTTATATGAAATTTTTTTGTGACCTAGCTTTGTGGGATGATGTTTTCCGACCGGAGAAAGATAATCCTGACTGTTATATATTTTGAATTAGAGATGTTTTAAATAAAAGTAATTATGCGGTAATCATAAAGGAGGAAGTTTTCAATGAACAATCGTTTTGATGGAAAAGTTGTAGTCATTACAGGTGCCGGCTCTGGTTTGGGGCAAGCCTCTGCCTTGCAAGTAGCAAAAGAAGGAGCGAAACTATCACTCGTTGATTTGAATGCTGCTTCGTTGGAAGAAACAAAAAGTAAGGTGTTGGAAGTTGCACCAAACGCGGAAGTGCTGCTTATCACTGCGAATGTAGCAGATGAAAAAGAAGTTGAAAATTATGTGAATGAAACAGTTAAGAGATTTGGTAAAATTAACAGTTTCTTTAACAACGCTGGAATAGAAGGAAAGCAAAATCTAACAGAGGATTTTGGTATTGACGAATTCCAAAAAGTGGTAAATGTCAACTTAAATGGTGTATTTTACGGCCTGAAATACGTATTGAAAGTCATGAAAGAACAAGGTTTTGGCTCTATTGTTAATACTGCTTCTGTTGGTGGCATTCGCGGAGTAGGAAACCAGTCAGGTTATGCAGCCAGTAAACATGGCGTGGTCGGACTTACAAGAAATTCCGGAATTGAATATGGTCAATATGGAATTAGTATTAAAGCCATTGCACCAGGCGCGATTATGACACCAATGGTCGAAGGTTCATTAAAACAAATGGATCCGGACAACTGGGAAGAAGTTGGAAAACAATTTGTTCAGCCGAACCCAATGAAACGTTTCGGTAAACCGGAAGAAGTGGGGTATTTGGTGGCCTTCCTTTTGTCTGATCAAGCTAACTTCATCAACGCAACAGTTATTCCAATTGATGGCGGTCAATCTTATAAATATTAAAAATGGTTATCACAGATTGTTATGATTATCTGTTTAATAAAAAGGAAAATCTGCAGTCTCCGACATTGAGAAAAGTGGTGGAACAGCCTATTTATTCACCATTTGAATATTGAGGTTAGCCAGGTTTTAAAATGTACCCTATAGAGTAGACACTTAAAAAAGGTCTGCTCTATAGGGTACTTTTATGTATA
>NZ_QYTV02000012.1 GCF_003605385.1 Siminovitchia acidinfaciens
TTTCGTTTCGTTCAGTTTTCAAAGATCAAACTTGCAGTTGCTCTCTCGAGCAGCTTTTCTATTATACATCGTCGCCCGAAGTGCGTCAACAACTTTTTTCAAAAGTTTTTAACTCACTTTACCGGAGCAACTTTTCTATTGTAACTCGTCACCCGGAGTCTGTCAACAACTTTTTTTGAAGTTATTTACACGTCCTTGTTCGGAGCAACTTTTATAATATAACACCCTGAGAATTTAAAGTCAACAACTTTTTTGAAGTTGAATCGTGTTTTCTCATCCGCCTCAAAGCGTATTTAAATACTATCAGCTTTTCCTACACAGGTCAACACCCATTTTTAGTTTTTCTCACATAAAAAAAAGAGGATCTTCATTATATAAAGACCCTCCAAAAAACTGATTAAAAAATGAATATGAAATATAGTACAAACACAAGGAAAAAGAAATACATAATAGGATGAATCTCTTTCGCTCTTCCTTTTACAATCATTGTAATCGGGTAAAAGATAAATCCGATTCCTATACCTGTTGCGATTGAGTAGGTCAACGGCATAGCAATGATTATAAAGAATGCCGGAACGGCAATCTCAAACTTCTTCCAGTCAATTCCACCGATTCCTGATACCATCAATACACCGACAATGATCAATGCTGGTGCGGTAACTGATGCTGTAATGACTCCCAGTAGTGGATAGAAGAATAGCGACAACAAGAATAATAACGCTGTTACGATATTAGCAAACCCAGTCCGAGCCCCAGCAGCGACCCCTGCGGTTGATTCAATATATGATGTAGTAGTTGATGTTCCCAGAATGGCACCGACTACAGTTGCCGATGAATCCGCCAAAAGTGCTTTGCCCGCACGTGGAAGTTTGTTATCTTTCATTAAACCAGCCTGCTGCGCAACCGCAACAAGCGTCCCTGCAGTATCAAAAAAGTCTACAAATAAAAATGTCAGTACGACAACAAGCAACTGCAAAGTAAACAAATCTCCCGGCGAATTGAAAATCGGTTCCAAAGCAGCACCGAAAGTCGGAGCGATACTTGGCACCGCACCAATAATGCCATCAGGCTTCGGAACAACGCCTACAATCATACCGATAACACCTGTGATTAAAATACCGAAGAAAATACCACCTTTGATTCCACGCGTCATCAAAATAACAGTTATAACAATACCAACGATAGCAAGAAGTACATTTCCGTCTCTTAAATTTCCCAAACCTACCAAGACAGCATCATTATTAACAATAATGCCTGCGTTTTGGAATCCGACAAAAGTGATAAATAAGCCGATACCTGCACCTACTGCAATTTTCAACTCGGCAGGTATTGAGTTAATAAGCATTTCCCGTATTCCGGTCAAGGTCAAGCAAATAAATATGAGGCCAGAGAACAACACCCCAGTCAACGCTGTTTGCCAGGGGATACCCATTGTAAGAATGACCGTATAGGCAAAGAAGGCATTCAGGCCCATCCCCGGTGCCAAGGCAATCGGATATCTTGCGATCACTCCCATCAATAGTGTACCGAGGGCTGCTGCCAAAGCTGTCGCAACGAACACGGAACCATGATCCATGCGCAAAGCATCAGGTAAATCTTTTACCGTATCCAACGCCAATGTAATAGGATTTAAAATCAGGATATAAGCCATAGATAAAAACGTCGTTAATCCGCCAATGATTTCCCGGCGGTAATTCGTACCCAATTCATCAAACTTAAAATAGTTTTTCAAAACTTTTGCCTCCAACATTAAGATCTTCTATAAATCTCTACCATTATAAAATATTTCCCCAATAACCATCATAGATGCTCCTATTTCCGCCCCACCTTTTCTAAAAAATAAAAAACGCCTTAAGCTGTAATAGCTTAAGGCGTTGACTTGAGATAAGTTAATGAGGGAATAATAACGATAAAGTAAAAATACAAAGGCGTCGCGGTGCATGCTCAGCGACAAGCCGCCGGCATTACCCTAAGATACATGAACCCGCCTTTGTTTCCCTGTCATCTCGTAGTCAAGCTATTTACGGCAGCCTGGTAGAAACTCGCGGGCCATATCCCCGCAATTATACGATTAAATCGACAAATTCGCACTTGTTCACTTTATCAGCATTATAACGGCGAGTCAATACTTTATTATTCCCACTCAATTGTGGATGGCGGCTTAGTTGTAATATCATATACGACCCGATTGACGTGGTCCACCTCAGTAACAATTCTTGAAGAGATTTTCTCCAGAACTTCCCAAGGAATCCGCGCCCAATCGGAAGTCATTCCGTCGGTCGAATGAACGGCTCTAATCCCGATCATATGGTCGTACGTTCGAGCTTCATCTTTTTTTCCAACACTTCTGATCCCGGGCAAGACGGTGAAATATTGCCATATATCCCTATCAAGGCCGGCATTTTTAATTTCTTCTCGTAAAATAAAGTCGGATTCACGAACTATTTTCAGCTTCTCTTCCGTTACTTCACCGAGTACCCTCACCCCGAGACCCGGTCCTGGGAACGGCTGACGCCAAACGATATCATCCGGCATGCCGAGCGCTGTTCCGAGTTCTCGGACTTCGTCTTTGAACAATGTATTCAGCGGCTCGATCAATTCAAATTCCATATCTTCCGGCAGTCCGCCGACATTATGATGGGATTTGATTGTTTGCGCTGTAGCAGTACCACTTTCAATAATATCCGGGTAAATTGTTCCCTGTGCAAGGAATTCGATGCCATCGAGCTTGGATGATTCATCATCAAACACATAGATAAACTCGTTACCGATAATTTTTCTCTTTTGTTCCGGATCAGAAACCCCTTTGAGCTTGGACAAAAATCTTTCCTGTGCATCCACCTTGATAACGTTCATATTGAACCTATTAGTAAATGTCTCCATGACACTTTCAGCTTCTCCTTTACGGAGCAAGCCGTGGTCCACAAAGATGCAAGTAAGCTGATCACCGATAGCCCGATGCACCAAGACTGCAACCACAGAGGAATCAACCCCGCCGCTCAATGCACAAAGAACTTTCTTGTCGCCGACTGTTTCTTGGATCTTTTTCACTTCTGCTTCAATGAAATGTTCCATTGTCCAGCTTCCTGTACAATGGCATAATCCGAACAGGAAGTTTTTCAGAAGTTCGCTACCGTGTTCGGTCTGCGCAGCTTCCGGATGAAACTGAACTCCATACATTTTCCGGTCCGTATTGCTGATCGCTGCCACCGGAACAGATTCAGTTTCCGCATCGACAACAAACCCTGCAGGGATTTCTTCGATGACATCACCGTAACTCATTAACACGTCCATTTTTGCAGACAGGCCTTTGAACAACTCAGGACCTCCGTCTTTGATTGTTAAGGATGCCTGTTCGTACGTCCTTTCTCCTTTTCTTGCCACGCGTCCATCGAATTGGGCTGCAATCAACTGCATTCCGTAGCAAATGCCCAAAATTGGAACGTCAAGGGAAAAGATGTTTTTATCAATTGTGAGAGCATCGTCCGCATGAATATGTGCAGGGCCGCCGGATAGAATAATCCCTTTCGGATTAAGCTCTTTGATTTCTTCCGCAGTAATCGTGTGCGGGTGCAGTTCACTGTAAACTCCGAGCTCTCGTATTCGTCTTGCAATCTGCTGGTTAAAATGACTGCCGAAGTCGAGAACGACGATCATTTCTTGATTGTGCAATTCAGTTTTCTCTAGCATTCCGGACCCTCCATCTTTTTTTGGAAATTTGTACTCTGGATAACTTTGCGAACGTGCTGTGCCGTACATCCTATCATACTTTTTCATCTTATCCATTTTTTTACTCATGGTCAATTCCTTGTTTTCTTAATTAAATTTTCCCATAATTCCCTACTATATTCCCACTCGGCGGATGCTTTGCCTCCGCCGTAGACAAGTTTTTCATATCGCTCTGTCAATTGGCTCATTTCTTCCGAATCAAAGTGTCTATCAATGTATGCTGCATAGCTTCGCAATGTCTGTCCGGGCTTTCGCTTTAATCCGAAGCTGTCAAATCGTTTCAGTAATGTTTCATATGCTTCGGCAAAAGCTGATTCTTCCTGCCTTTTTTTGAATTTCCATATCAAATAGCGCGGCACCCAGCGGTCTCTGCTTAGCAACAGTCCGACAGCTGTCAAACTGATTACGATGATCGCAAGACCTATGGCACCCCAGTATTTATAAAAGAACTTGGCCACTTTTAATTCTTTTACTATTACATCTTTATTGGTTTCTTCTGCTTCCGATCCTTTTTCATCCGGCTGGCTTTCAATAGATTCCGTTGATTCCTCATTGGAAGCCGAAACGGAAGTTGATCCTGTTTGCTCATCATTTATGATGGTGGTGGGGTTATTAAACCCTTTCGTCGGTTCAAACGGGACCCACCCCATTGTCGGGAAAAGAACTTCAACCCATGAATGGGCTTCATTGTTTGTTACCTCATAAACCCTGTAGTCATCCCCGGCTGATCCTTTGTACTTTCCCGGAGCATAACCCTTTACCCATCTTGCGGGAATATCCAATGACCGCAGCATGACTACCATTGACGTGGAAAAGTTATCGCAATATCCTCTTTTTGTATCAAAGAGGAATTGATCCACGTAATCTTCGTCTTTAGCAGGAATAGCCACACGGGTTTGATCATATGAAAATTCACCGGTTTGAAAGTGTTTTTCGATAGCTCGCGCCTTATCATACCAACTATCGTATTCGTCCGTCAGCTCCCTTGCCAAGTCATGGACACGCTCAGGCAAAGTTTCAGGCAGCTGGGTATACTGTTTTTTCAGTCCGGAATAGTCCTCTTCCTTAGGCAGGTCGTTTATTCCCCTCAGTTCTTTCATGCTGTATGAGGCCGGTCTGTAATAGATGGTGTACTTATTAAGCCGCGCTTCATTTCCATCAATGGTAAAAGGGCTGATTTTATCCAGATTTAAATCATATCGAAGAAATCCGGTTTTATCCTCATCTTTCTCTATAGAAAGAAAGCCATATGGCCTAACTACATGCGGGTACACGATGTCAAATTCAAACCGCGCTTCCCTTACAGGATGATTGCTTGGTGAAAGATCAATAGGATTTTTATCGCCATACTGAATTGCCGTCGGTGCCACTCTTTGGTTGGAAGTCACCCAGCCTTTTCCAGTGTATAAATCCTTCGTTTCTATTTTCCAATATTGTCTGGCAGGGGTCGTTACAGTAAAAACAACCCTATCATCATTGATGAAAGGTCCGCCTAACTGCGAATCATCAATCCCATATCCAATTTTGGAGACCCCTGTCCCTCTCATATTTTCCGCTTTCGATTCCATAAATGGCACAGGGTCAGGCCAGACTGGAGCAGCTTTAGGTGACAGATAGCCAATGACCACCCCGAAACTGACCATCGCAGCCAAAGGAACCATCCACCGCAGCATCAATTGGTATTGCCCGGACATACGCTCCTTTTCCAGCATTCTTTTAAAAAACAAGAGGCCCAGGAGAGTGAATCCAATGATGACAATCCGGACAATCGCACGGTCCGCTTTATATTCCGTAAATGTATCAAGCAATGTGATATAAAAGATGGTCATTAAATAAAAGACAAATATTTTTCTTTTGATCGTCAGCCAATACCTCAACAAATACGTAATTTGCCAAAGCAGTAGAAAAAAGAGCAGACTTCTGAACAGGGGTGTAAGGTCAAGCCAGTCTCTAGATAAGACCAAGATAGCATTAGCTCTAATTTCATTGAAAAAATGGACAAACCATGGAAACGGGCCAAGCCCACCCGCAAATATGGAAAAAAGAGCATATAGAATAAAAGCTCCTTTTACCGGCCATGTGACAAACCAAGGAGCCTGAAAAAAATTCAGACACAATGACACGACGACAAAAATGATAAAATAATGTACTTCGCTCGTCTGTGTAATTTGCTCTAGCGGCAAAAGCCACTCCCAGAGAAGAACGAAACCCAGAGTATATAAAATAAATGCGAAGCCGCGGCTGCTATTCACGCCTGCTTCACCCCCACAAATGCACTTTTCCAATTTTCCCCATCTACTATATGGACAATCACACCATTTCCGCTTGCAGTGGCCGCCATAGCCGTTTCTTCCGGCGTTAATTTTTCTTTCTTGCCCTTCACAACATAAATGACCATCAAGCCTTTTTGCCCAATCAGTTTTCCGGCCCCGTCTATCAAGGGTTTCGATATCCTGGAGGTGATGGCAGCAAAAACAGTCGGCTGCCCCGCCAAAGCTGGTTCTACAAAATGTTTTTCCAATGATAAGGAACTGTCCGGTTTTACCTTAGCCAGATGATAAAATATAGTCCTTTCCTGTCTTTCTCCGCCGCTGGAAGGGATAAACACTTTTTCTTTTCCGGGAAGAAAAAGTCCAGTTTCACCGCCATTCCTTAAGACAGTCCTGGCTGCCGATGCTGCAAATTCAACTAGAAGCTCAAATTGTTCCGCAGGCATAAGGTCCAATATAATCAGTAGATCACCGGACTCCCTCATTTCAAATTCCTTTGTCATCATTTCATTGGACCTGGCAGATGCTTTCCAATCAATCCAGGAAAAGCGGTCCCCCGGGATGTATTCCCGGATTCCCGCAACAATCGAAGCATCATTTTGCAATTTTGTTCCTGACAAGATTCCGCCCTGCTCAAGCATACTACGGAACGATTTATAGAACATTTCATCATAAGAGGGGTAGACAAGAATGCTTTGTTTGCAGGGAAACTGTTTTTCTTTTTCCAAAAGCCCCAGTGCATCTCCCGTTTTAATCCTTACACCTGTAAAAAAATGCTCTCCGCGAGAAGCATTTCTGATCGTGTACGTCGCCTTCAACCTTCTTTTAAAACCAGGAAAATACATCCGCTTGATATCATGTTGATTGAGTGAGCCTGACATGCCATCTTCGATGAGTAGAAAAAGGAGAGGAAACGGAAGCTTTCTTGTTAATATTAGAGTTACGTCAATCGAGTCGCCTGCACTGTATACTCTTGATGGAAGGATCCTTTCGGTTTGAAATTTCATGGGGTAAAAAAAGAGAAGTATTGAATACAACGCAAACGGCAAAAAGCTGAAAAACAAAAACCAGCTGACAAATCCGCCTTGAAACATAGCATAAGTAAATACAAAAGCCAGCAGAATAAACAGAATAACTAGAGAAACAGCCGGCTTCACCTTGCTTAATTTACGCAAAAACGCGGCCATTTTATTTCACAGCCCTCTTCACCGGAACGCGAATCCTTGTAAGCATCGTTTCTATGATTTTTTCTGCTGTAGCGCCTCGGTACTTCGCTTCCGAGTTTAATATCAAGCGGTGGCAAAACACATAAGGTGCCATATATTGGACATCATCAGGCAAAACAAAGTCACGCCCCGATAAAAACGCCAGAGCCTGAGATGCTTTTAATAAAGCTATCGATGCCCGGGGGCTTACTCCAAGCTGTACCTGTGGATGGGACCTTGTTTTGCTTGCAAGTTCGACGATGTACTGCTTAACTGTCTCTTCAACGAAAATATCCTTCACCTGGCGTTGCAAGTTTTTTAAATCATCCAGGGAAATCACCGGCTGCAAGTCCTCGATCGGAGGAGTTTTTTGGCTTCTTGTCAGCATTTCCACTTCTTCCTCTGGACTTGGATAACCCATCTCAAGCTTCAATAAAAAGCGGTCCAACTGCGCTTCAGGAAGCGGATACGTTCCTTCATATTCAATCGGGTTTTGAGTAGCCATCACAAAAAAAGGTTTCTCCATATTCAATGTGACACCATCAATCGTTACGCTATGCTCTTCCATTGCTTCCAGCAAGGCAGACTGAGTCTTTGGCGATGTCCGGTTAATCTCATCTGCCAAAATGATATTCCCCATGATGGGACCCGGACGGAAAGTAAATTCCATTTCTTTCGGGTTGTAGATAGAAACACCGACTACATCTGAAGGCAGTAGATCGGGGGTGAATTGAATCCTCTTGAACTCAGCATTCATTGACCTTGATAGGGCTTTGACCATCATCGTCTTTCCTACCCCGGGAACGTCTTCCAATAGCACATGGCCCTCTGCAAGCAAAGCAACGAGACAAAGTCTGACCACTTCTGTTTTTCCAATCATTACCTTTTCAATGTTTTGGATAATTTTCTTGATTTGCTGCTGGGTTATCTCGACTGTCATATCATTCACCTGCCTTATGTTCTATCAAACTCAAAGACTTTCACAAATTTTCACACAAAAATACACCAAGAGAAAGTGAACAGGGACATCCCCGTTCACTTAATAGTCATTTCCAGAAGTCGTCAAACACGTTGATTGGCAAATGCCGCTTATGCTCCGATTTCCGGAATAAAGCTTCGATGGTGTTCTTTGCTGTATCAGAAACTTGTTTTCCTTCCAAATAATCATCAATGTCATCATAAGAAACCCCAAGTGCCACTTCATCTGCGAGCATCGGGCGGTCATCTTCCAAATCAGCGGTTGGGATTTTCGTGTATAAATGCTCAGGGCAGCCAAGTTCTTCCAATAGGGCTCTTCCCTGCCTTTTATTCAGCCGGAAAATCGGCACGACGTCAGATGCTCCATCGCCATATTTCGTAAAAAATCCAGTTAAAGCTTCGGCGGCATGGTCCGTCCCCAATACGACACACCCATTCATAGCGGCAATACTGTATTGAGCCTTCATCCTTTCACGGGCCTTTTCATTCCCTTTTGTGAAATCGGAAACTTTGACTCCGGCCTTTTCCAATGAAGCTACACTTGCATCAACCGCCGGTTTGATATTCACGTCGTATGTGACGGAAGGCTGGATAAACTCAAGGGCATCGTCAACATCTTTTGAATCGCTTTGAATTCCGTACGGAAGTTTGACAGCGATGAATTTATATTTTTGTGTTTCGTTTGTTGCATTCAATTCATCCACAGCTATCTGAGCGAGCTTTCCTACAAGTGTGGAGTCCTGCCCCCCAGAAATACCGAGCACATAACCGTTAAAAATAGCATTCACTTCCATGTACTCTTTTAAAAAATCCACACTGATACGGATTTCTTCTTTCGGATCAATCTTGGGCTTCACTTTCAATTCTTCAATGATCTTCCGTTGTATATCCACGGTGGGGTGCCTCCTTCTTAAGCCTGTATGCTACCTTTTCAACTCGTCTGTTTTCTCTTTTACTGCTTCTATATTTCTCATTTTGTTATCCCAGCACTTCTGGCTCAGGTCTACAGGGTATTCCTCTGGATTGAGTATGCGCCGATATTCATCCCACAATACTCCCAGACTTTCGGCGGCATATGATTTAATCTCATCAAGCTCTGGTAGTTTATAAACCAATTCTCCGTCAACGAATATTTCATGCAGCAAGTTTTTCGCTTCAAAATTTGTAACGAACTTGCTTATAAACGTATGGACAGGATGGAACATCTTCAGTCTTTTTTCATCCTGGGGATTTTCATCCCATAATGTGATGTAATCACCCTCTGATTTATGATTTAACCGATTAATAATCCTGTAAACCTTTTTCCGGCCAGGAGTTGTGACTTTTTCTGCATTTCCTGAAATTTTGATTGTATCCTGCCATTCTCCATGCTCATCCTGAATGGCGACAATTTTATATACTGCCCCAAGTGCAGGCTGGTCGTAAGCAGTAATCAGCTTCGTCCCGACACCCCAGGAATCAATCTTCGCCCCCTGTGCTTTCAAATGAAAAATTGTGTACTCATCCAAATCACTTGATGCCACTATTTTCGTATCATGGAAGCCTGCGTCATCCAGCATCTTTCTTGCTTCTTTGGATAAAAAGGCCATGTCCCCGCTGTCGAGCCTGATTCCCGCAAAATTGATCCGGTCGCCCATTTCTTTCGCCACTTTGATTGCGGCAGGTACACCTGAACGCAGCGTGTCATATGTATCTACAAGGAAAACACAATCATAATGGCTTTCTGCATATTTTTTGAACGACGTATAGTCATCTTTGTAAGCTTGGACAAGTGCATGCGCATGTGTTCCGGCTACAGGCATGCCGAACAACTTGCCTGCCCTGACGTTACTTGTTCCATCAAAGCCCCCGATATATGCAGCGCGCGTTCCCCATAAAGCCGCGTCCATTTCCTGCGCTCGCCTTGTTCCAAATTCAAGTGCTGCCCCATCTCCGACAACCTCTCTGATTCGGGAAGCCTTCGTTGCTATCAAAGTCTGGTAATTGACGATATTTAAAAGTGCCGTTTCTATCAGCTGTGCTTCAGCAAGCGGAGCTTCAATTTGCATAATTGGTTCGTTGCCGAAAACAATCTCGCCTTCACGCATGGCACGGACCGTTCCGGAAAAACGCATGTTTGCCAGATAATCGATGAATCCATTGTCGTATTCAAGCTCCTCGCGTAAATACTTAATATCATTGTCGGTAAAACGAAGCTCGCTCAAATAGCGAATAGCTCGTTCCAGGCCCGCAAATATAGCATATCCATTTTTAAAAGGCATCTTCCTGAAGTACAGGTCAAAGACCGCTTTTCGGTCATGTATTCCATCCTGCCAATACGTTTTGGCCATGTTAATTTGATATAAGTCAGTATGCAGCATCAAGCTGTCATCTGGATGTTGATATTTCATTTGTTGTCCACTCCTTCTTTACACGACCTTGGCACCGAGCGTATTTGTAAAATGCATCAACGCCCAGTCATGTCCGGCTTCATTAAAGCTTGCCACTGTGTCTTTATGTATGACGATTTGAAATCCTTTATTATAGGCATCCACTGCCGTGTGCAAAATACAAATGTCCGTACACACGCCGCATATATGCACTTCCTCAATGCCCCGTTCCCTGAGCTTAATTTCCAGGTCTGTTCCAGCAAATGCACTGTACCTTGTTTTATCCATATAATGCACATTCATATCGTCTTTATGTTGTTCATATAAATCTTTCAGTGATCCATAAAAATCGCGGCCGGATGTCCCTTCTATGTTATGTGGGGGAAATAGCTTTGTTTCCGGGTGCAGCGTGTCACCCTCAATATGCTTATCAACAGCAAAAACAACAAAGTCGCCATCTTCAAAAAATTGTTTCGTCAATCGGACAATCGCCTGCTCAATCTCCTGTCCTGGCTTTCCGCAGGTGAGTTTCCCGTCTTCAGCAACAAAATCATATGTATAGTCGACATTTAACAATGCTTTTTTCATATTAAAACCTCCAAGGAAATTTTTATGGTTTTTGAATATGCTTTAAGCCTTCTCTTTTTGCCAAGCTCGATAACTCATTCGATTCTATGAATTGAGTTACCGCGTCGGGGCTTGTTTTTGAATATTCCCTTAAGACCCAGCCAATCGCTTTCTGGATGAAAAATTCATCGATATGCTTTGTCCGCTCAATAATGGAAAACAGTAACTCATCGTTGGTCCGTTCCTTATATTTTAGTTGAAAGAGAATCATCGTTCTCTTCAGCCAAATATTTTCCGAATTGAGCCACTCTTCTCCCCGTTTTTCAATCAACTCCGGATGCTTTGAAAAAATTGTACCTGCCAAATGGCTTGCAATCGCATCGACAGTGTCCCACCATGACTTTGTTACGATTAAATATTTGATAAAATCAATATGGCTTTCATCAAGGTTCTTTTTCTTTTTTACAAGAAAGTCAATTGCTACGTATTGATATTCCCTTTCGGGCAATTCCCATAGTTCTTTAACATACGATTCGTAGTCATCAACTGCATTAAGTTCTATTATAAAATCCTTTGAAAGACTTTTGCGCTCCGGAGCCTTAATACCAAGAAAAGGGAACAAGTCTTTCATATATTTTTTCATGGCAGCAGCTTTTTCAGCATCGCGGTTTTCCTCCATCTGCCCTATGAATGAAATTAATAACTGTCTCTCATCCATTGTTATCGTTATGTCCCTCCTTCCTTAGTCCAAGACTTTCAGCCCTACCGCTCCAGCAATAATACAAGTCAAAAAAAGCATACGCTTCCAGCCCGCAGATTCTTTAAAAAACAAGATTCCCATTAACACCGCTCCTGCAGCACCTAATCCTGTCCAAATAGCATAAGCCGTTCCAAGCTGGATCTCCCTCATGGCTAATGACAGGAAATAAAAGCCGAATCCGAATGTGATAACCATGATGAATAGCCATGTGAAAGACTTTTTTTGATTATAAATATTTATCGTCATAACACCGAATATTTCACCAAGACTTGCAACGATAAGATAAACCCACGCCATCTCATCGGCCCCCTATCGATGATGCCTTCGCGTTTTCTTCCGGCAGACCATCAGTTGTTATTTTGATCCCAACCACGCCAATGATAATGAGCGCGATAAATAGCACCTTGGAAAACGAAAAATCTGCTCCAAAAAACAAAAAATCTATAAGAACAATCGCCGCCGCGCCGGAACCTGTAAAAACTGCGTACACTGTACCTGCAGGCAATTTTTCACATGCTTTGATAATAAAAAAGAAGCTGAATATAATTGCAACGATGGTACCAAGCCACTCCCATAGAGTTTCAGAATACCTTAGACCAATTACCCAGAACACCTCAACAATAGCCGCAAAAAGAACATACGTCCAGGCCATCTTATTCCCCTTTCATCATTTGCTTCCAATTAATATATTATCATAGAAGCTGTTCCTGTGTTATGTTAACGCCTATGTGTATAATATAGATAGAATGCTGAAATGGAGGGGTTGTTGATGTCCGAACATAGAAAAGGTCAAACAAACATCATTGTCAGCCATAAGGAAAGGATGCCACGAGAAAAAGCAGCCGCGATGCTGGAGACGATTGCCTTGAAATTGAAGGAGGAAGGATCGTTTTCCCTTCATCAAGGGGAGCAATCCCATAAGGTCGAGCCGACTGAAAATGTGAAAGTGGAAATTGAGCTTAAGGAAAGAAACGGGAAGTACGAGTTTGAATTTGAGCTGATGTGGAAGGAAGAGGACGAAAGCCAGAAATTAATCATCGATTGAGACAATGCCCTGCATTGCTCAATCGTAATTGTTCGTTAAATACCGCTAAAGCTCATCATAGTTTGCCGATACGTCTGCTGATGGCAATAAAACCTCGACAGTTGTCCCTTTTCCGATTTCGCTGGTAAATCGAATGCTGCCCTGATGATTTCTTATAATTTGGCGGCTGATCATAATTCCTAGCCCTGCCCCATTTTCTTTGTTCGAATAATTCGGGATACCGAGGCGATCCAATTTCTCAGGGGAAATTCCTTTGCCTCCATCTTTTATTTTAATTGAGACGAATCCAGCTACGGAAGCCACTGAAATATATATTTTCCCGCCTGAAGACGGCATAGATTGAACTGCGTTTTTTACCAAATTCAAGAGAGCTTGTCTAATCTGGACAGGCGAACCGAAGACCGGGGGAATAGTCATTCCCAATGTTATGAAAATTTCAATCTTATTTTGTGCTGCTTCCTGGCTAATTGTATCAAAGATATCATTTACAATTTCATTTATATCTACCATTGCAAAATCGAACTTTGGATAAGGCTGGGCAAGCATTAAAAATTCACTTATGATGGATTCGATTTTTTCCGTTTCCTGAAGGATGATTTGTTCATACGGATTTGCTTTGTCCTGGCTCATCAACTGTAGGAAACCTTTAATCGTTGTCAATGGGTTTCTGATTTCGTGTGCGAATGCCGCCGCAATCTCCCCAAGCAGGTCCATCTGGATTGAGTTTAATTCAAATAATTCTCTTTTTTTCCAGTAAGAGACATCACGGGTGAAGCTAATTTTCTTGGTTACAATCCCATCCGAATTAATGATAGGAATTATTGTTGTCCTGAACCATCTGTCTTTTTCTCCCTTGACTCTATACTCAAATTCGGAAGGGAACATAGATGCAGAAACAAACATTTGAAACAGCTTATCCGCATCTTCAGGGTAAAGTTTTTTTCTAATGATTGAAGGGTTTTTGTGAACTGCCTCAACACTTAAGCCTAAGTACGTAGGAAACGAGGAACTAAGATAAAGAATTTCTCTGTGAGCGACGTCGAATAAACCGACAAGGTCACCTGTTTGGTCTGTAAGATCAATAGCAAAATTGTTATCCCCCGGGGCAGAGTTTATTTCATCTTCCTTGTTTCTATACTCGTTCGCAACCATTCAAATCCCTTCCTTTTGGAAATCTTTCTTTCTCTCATTCTAGCAGAAGAAGGAAGGTATTTTAACAGAAAATGTTTTTAATCTAGGTAAAAAGAACGTGCATTCACAATTTTTTAACAATAGGAACTATTGACTATCTAGTTTTTACCCAAAATTGGGTTGAAATATCGGAGGTAAGCAATGATTAAAACAATTTTTGGAACCCATGATGACAATACCATAAGACAATTTCATAACTGTTTAAAAACCGGACAGGTTGCTGGTGGAGTCCTCTGTGCCGACGGCCACTACGGATACAGCCAGCCTGTGGGAGGTGTTGTTGTATACGACGGCCAGGTATCTCCGTCAGGGGTCGGATACGATATTGCCTGCGGAAACAAGGCAGTCCGCACAAATTTAAAGTATGAGCAGGTTAAAGATAAGATTCCTTCCATCATGGATGAAATCGCAAATAGGATCTCCTTCGGTATCGGACGGAAAAACAATGAAAAGGTAGATCACGAGCTTTATGACGATCCAGACTGGAACGTATTGATGGATATTGGCCAGCAGGAACACGATAAATTAAAAAAGCTTGCCAGAGATCAGCTTGGAACAGTTGGCGCCGGAAATCACTTTGTCGACCTGTTCGTGGAAGAGAAAACGGGAGATATATGGGCGGCCAATCATTTCGGGAGCCGTGGGTTTGGGCATAGAACGGCAAGCGGCTTTCTCAATTTGGCAAATGGACGGGGCTTTTCTGACAAGGCACCCGGAGAAAGCATGGAACAGCCGCCGACATTGATTGACTTGGACACCGAATTGGGAGATATGTATATGCGTGCCATGACGCTCGCCGGACGCTACGCCTATGCAGGAAGGGATTATGTCATGGATCAAGTGCTGGACATCTTGGGTGCTGAGGCAACATATGAAGTTCATAATCATCATAACTATGCCTGGAAAGAAACCCACTCCGGAAAAGATTATATGGTCGTAAGAAAGGGCGCGACCCCCTCGGCCCCAGGCCAGCAGGGATTCATCGGCGGAAGCATGGGCGACATCTCCGTCATTGTGGAAGGTAAAAATTCTGACGAAAATAAGAAAGCTTTTTACAGCACAGTTCATGGGGCCGGACGAATCATGAGCCGTACAGAAGCTGCCGGGAGAATGAATTGGAAAAAGCGCACGCGTTCCGGCGGTAAAATTTCCCAGAAGCAGATGAACGATGCTGTCCAGCAATACGGTGTCGTTTTGCGCGGCGGCGGAACAGACGAAAGCCCATTCGTTTACCGAAAGCTTGAATCCGTTCTCGAAGCCCATAAGGATACCATTGATATTTTACATGTTCTCAAACCGATTGGCGTTAGTATGGCGGGTGCAAATGAATTTGATCCGTATAAGGATTGACTATACATACGAAAAGGCAGGAGCTCGTGAGCTTCTGCCTTTTTGTTTGCGTCATCCTTTATCGGTAGAGCATTTTTATATTTAAGTGAAATAACTTAGGCCTTCCGCCTTGACTCTACTCTTCGTTTTCGAATAATATCCTTATAAATTTTAGTTAAGCCCCGTAGACCCAATCTCCCCTAATGGGAACCGGAACTTTTTCATCGATCGAATACATATTGTGTCAATATTTTCGCCCCAATAGGAATAACTTCTTCATTAAACTTAAATTTGGGATGATGCAGGTCAAAGGATTCCTCATTTTCCTCAAGGACACCCAAGCGGAAATAGCAGCTCGGCACTTTTTCTGCAAAAAAGCCAAAATCATCGGATCCCATTGAGACACTGTTCAGTTCCTTTACTTGATTTTCTCCGAGGACTGCTTTGGCAGCTTTGTCCACCTTATCAGTAGTGATTGGATCATTTATTATTGCCGGCAACCCCCGACGATAATCCACTATCGCTTTTCCGCCAAAATCCTTTGCTATATTTTCGACAAATGCTGGAAACTCAACCCCAAGTCTATCTCTTGTATCCTTTGAAATGGAACGTATCGTCCCTTCTAAAATCACCTGATCTGCAATTACATTCTTTGCTGTACCGCCATGCATTTGTCCTACATGAATGACCAGCGGATCCACCGGATCTTTCCACTTGGAAGTAAAATACTCTAGGGAATCGATGATTTCCGAAGCAATAGAGATGGCGTCGGTTCCTTCGTGGGGTCTTGCTGCGTGGCCGCTCTTTCCTTTTACTTCAATTTTGAAATCGTCCGAAGCTGCCGTGATTTCTCCTGTTTTAATTCCTACAGTTCCCAAGGGCAACTTAGGCCACAAATGCAAAGCAACCATATTATTTATCTCCGGCTGCAAGAGGACTCCCGCTTTGATCATTTTCTCTGCGGCACCCAGCGCTTCTTCCCCAGGTTGAAAAATGCACCTGACCATTCCTTTTAAAAATGATTTGAATTTCCAAATATGATACACTGCTCCAAGCAGTATCGTTGTATGCCCGTCATGTCCACAGGCATGCATGATACCCTTGTTTTTTGATGAAAATTCAACCCCGCTCTCTTCTGTGACAGGCAAGGCATCAATATCTGCTCTAAGAGATATGTTTGGACCATCCCCGGCTTCTCCGGTAATATCAACAACAACCCCCGTATCACAAATAACCTTGAACGGAATGCCCCACTTTTTTAAACAATCCTGAATATAGCGGCTTGTCTCATACTCCTTGAAGGACAATTCCGGATATTGATGAAGATGTTTTCTAATGTTAAATAACTGCTCATTCAATGCATCGTCCCATTTCCAATTATTAAATTCCTCCATGTTGTCATACTCCCTCCATCATTTACCATTACCATTCCTTTTCCACTAAAAAGGCAAAAAAAACCGCACCCGTTACCGGGTGCGCAAAATGAAGGTAGAGGTTATTAACAATTGAGTAAACAAATGACTTACTGTAAAAAATTATTATTGAACGAAACGGCCGCGTTGGCGCATTAGTTCACGGTTCAAGTCAGGATTTACTTCGAAAGCCGCACGTCCATGCAACCAGAACATGTTGTTAAGTACAACAAGGTCACCAACTGGAAGTTCCAACTCAAGGACGCTTTCGTCTGCTTCCATTGATGCAGAAAGGTTTTCCAAGTATTTCGCTTGCTCGATTGTTTCAGGATAAGCGAATTGGTCGATGAAGCAGATGCAAGGTTTGTCGTTTACTTTGAAGAACGTTGCACGGTCTACTTCTTGAGATACGTTTTTGCTTGGTGGTGCAATATATTTGAATTTGTATCCTCCAAGAGGATCATTAGCGAATTTATCAAGCTCTTTCCAGTCATCCAAGTGAAGAAGTCTTGATTCACCGCCCACTGCATTTTCTTCAACCATTTTCATCATGAGCAACCAGTCAGTTGGCTCGTCAACGAATGTTCCGTCAGTATGCATTGTGAATAGACGGTATGCTTGACGAAGGAAAGAGTCACTGTTATCAGTATGCTTAACTGTGAAGCGCGCATAGTATTTACCAGTCATCGCATCAAAGTTTGGCATACCAACCAAGTGAGAGATCGCTGTTCCGAAGATGACATACTCATCGGTATCTTCTGTTACACCTTCAAGACCAACTGTGAAACCACCAGTCTCACGGTCATGAACAATGCTTCTTAGAACATCGCCAAGGTCTTCGCCAACGAAATCTTGAAGAAGAGAAGAAATGATTTGACGCTGATATGGTGTGTATTCCAATGTTTGTACAGTGATGCCCTTTTCTTCAACAGCTGCCAAGAATTTAGCAATTGCTTCTTTGTTGATTTCGATATGATACAAACGTTTAGACTGTGGATGTTCCTTTACTTCATAAGCCTTGCCAGTTTTAAGGTATTTCAATTCTTGTGTAACGCCCATTAGAGATTCCTCCTGTTTAATAATTAATATTTAATTTTTAAACCATGGATGGAGTTCAGAAAACATAAAAAGCCAGCTGTCGACTAAACCTATTCTAATTAGAAAGGTCTTATATCTGACAACTGGCTTATATTCACTTCACCGCTCTATGGTTGTAGAGTCACAGTGAATATTGCAGTTTGCATATTTTATTGTTCCTGAATCCATAAAATCTATACTATTCACGATTTTGAAAAGGCATTTTTCAAAAGGTGAATATGCTTTATTATTATTGCTTGATTTAAGATTACCACCCTAAATAAAATATGTCAACAAAATTGTCATAAATTCTCTTGTTCAATTTTAAGCAGGTGGTTTTTTCTGATTGCCGGCATCGCTAAACATGCCACTAACGCTGTCAAAGGGAATCTTCCGTCCCCAAACAGCCACTCTAAAACTGTTACAGGAGTAAAAATACCGTAAACAAAAATCATTAAAAAAAGATAAATTCTGCGCCATTTTTTTTCCTTTGCCATTTTTTATCTACCCGCTTCCGTATCACTTTAATCTAAAGAATGCGTCTCTTTTATTGGCAGGAACTTTACAAAATCAATTTTGGGACCGGCCGATTCTTGAAATAACTTCTTCTTGATCCCTTTTAAAAACTTACCATAAGAAGTGGACTCCACATCATTCGATGCTCTTACGTAAACTCTGTCATGATGGAAAATGCGCATTTCCGCTTCACTCTTATTTCCGCCATTTTCGTTAATTGTCTCCCGTGCCGCATCTTTCATATCCGGAATGATTTGAAAGCGCAAATCTCTGTCCAATTGGTCCCTCAGCATATATCCCCATGGCTCACTCTGGATTTCCTCTGATACAACCTGGTTGATCGCTTTTCTCCTCGCTTCATTATGGCTTTCTTCTGGATTGGCTGATTGAATCCGTACGGTCTCCTCGTCCACTCTTTCCTCAATCGTTTTCGGGTACAAATCAAGGATATTTATTCCCGCTTCGGGATCCAGGCCCTCCAGCAGTTTCTTTATCAAATCATTCTCGTATTCTTCAATCGAATCCCAAATTTCCTCGTATAAAACTGAAGTGGCGGCGAGACTTGCCTGCTGTGCCGTTGTGTTTGCCTGCTCCTTCACCGCCAGCACTTTAGATAAATTCAGGACGAAAACGAACATGATCATCATCACCGCTAAAAGGCCAATCATGAACAGGGCAGCATTCCCTCTTTCATTGTTAAGTATGCTTTTCATTCAATGACCCTGCCCTTTGCCGTGGAAGAAAATGAGTAGGAAGGTGATCCGAAATACTTCTTAGGGAGAAAAACAAACCGGATTTGGGCATTGACTTTTGCCGTATAATTCTTGTCACCGGTAATGGGCGCACTTTGAAAAGTTAGATAACCGCTGCCAGTCGAAATAATATTCTGGGCCGCTGCAGACGCTTCACTCTTGTCTTTCGTAATGGAATAGATTTTCCCGGCTTCATTTGCCGCTGATTGAATAAGTACAGCACCATGTACTGTTACGACAAGCTGCCACATGATAACAGCGACCAGCAGCATGAAAGGCATAATCCCCAAAAACTCAATGGTCACGGAGCCTTGTTCATTCTTTAATTTTTTTCTCCAATTCAACATGCAATTCCCCCCATTTAAACGACCGCTTCATCTTTCATTTCAAGTGAATTCAAACCTTCGCGCCACTTGATGACCAAGCTCGTTAAAACAACGGCAAACACGGGGAAAAATATTGTGTTCAAAAAGATCTGGGAGATGACAATGGCGGCGTAAGACTCCGTTATCGAAAATAGCAGGAAGTTCAAAGCGATTCCGATGATTAACTCAAGTAAACTGAGCAGCGAAATAAACAGAATGATTTTCCAAGAGTGCTTTTTAAAAATCTGAAAGCTTTCCTTCATACTTTTCCATACTGACTTCTCATCAATGACTGCAATAATCGGTGCGGAAATGAATGCTGCCAGAATGACCAACCCGGGAATAATTAAAAACATGAAGCCAATGACAGTTAATAAAGAGATTAAAACGGAAAAAGCAAAAATATTAAAGCCCTGTACTGCAAATGTATAAAAAGCGTTTTTCAGCGGATTTTCGTGACCTTCAAATTCATTTGCCGTGAATTTGATAAAAGGAACCATAGCGTAAATCAACAGAACCATAGTAACAAAGGCATAATATATATCAGCAACCGAAAGGAGAGAGCCTCCCGACGGCGTCACTGCATAAATATAATTGGTTAAAAAGGAATGCAAAATCAGCAGCGGAATCTGCACTAAAAATGCAATCAACAAATATCTCTCATATTTTCTGACAAAAACTGAAAAAGCGAACGAAATCGGCTTATCCATGGTTAAACTCCTTATTTAGGGGATTGACTAAAGAAAGCGCAAGGCGCCTGCCTATCGGCGACAAGCACAAGACGAATTGCGAGGAGGCAGCTTTTCAGCCACCACAGCAATTTGGCTTGTGACCTCGAGCCGATGGTGCCTGGCCGCCTCAGGACGCCACATCCTGTGGCTTCGGTGGCACTAGGACTTCCTGTCCGTCGGAGCTAGACATGACGTATCTTTGTTCGAAGAGATAATTTGGTGTAATTTTATACTTCCTTCAATTCTCATTTAGCCGCCGGGCCTCTCAGCCGTCTTTCCCTGTCTTGTATTAATTTCTCAGCGTTTTTTCTTGTACTTTCTTTCTTTCTTTCAATCTGTTCCTCTTCGGGAAGCTGCATGATATCCCGCTCATAGTCAAACGCGTCCAAGCGTTTTTTCAAGATGCCTTTATTAGACTGCATCCCTCTTATAAACTCTTGACTTTGATTTGATAGTGCAGCTTTTTCCTTACTAAGATTTGAAAAGAAATCCGGGAAAACTTCATCCATTTCCTCCAACAGAAGTCCCTGCCTGAATTGAAGCAGATCCAACTCAGATAAAATATTAAGTGTATATTCTATGTCCTTTTCGGTGATGATTCTTTTCACCAAAATTTTATTGTCATAGTAATCCTCATATTCGTGGTATAGGCGGTTAAAGCGGATTTGCAGGTCCATCACTTCTTTAAATAGCCGGTTTCCATCCAGCATGGCTTTATCGCTAGAAAAGTGTTCTTCCACCGTGTCAATAACATCTTTAAAATACTCGGGCAAAGCCTTGCTTCGCGGACCCGCAATATTAAAAATATTGGCTGATGCGGCGGAAAACAATGTCAGCGGAAATATAGCCTCCCTGTACTCAGACTTCGGTCCATTATCAAGGGATATTATTGCATACCCTTTAAAGTCACTCGGTTTTTTTCCATGATAAACAGCGTAGTGGTAGCTTCGTCCGTTTATAATATAACCAAAAGGATTCAAGGAGTAGGCTTCAAACCACTTTTTATAGCGGCCTGCTTCCTTCATCAATTTGTTGTTATCCATCTGCATCCCAACTTTCTTAAAAAGAAAACATGTAAGCGCCTGACACCTGCGAAGGTGCTAAACAGAATGCCAGGCTATTGCTTACAAGTTTTACTTACCAAACAGGCCTTTAAAAAATCCTGATGTCTTGTTCCATACATTGCTCGCAACGTCTTTTGTCTTATTCCAAACCTTCGAGGCTGTACCGTCTGCAAAGAATTTGGTTATTTTTGAAGCTCCCCAAACAACTCCCCCGGCAATCATTAAGCCGGCGCCGACTGCTTGTCCACCCGGAATTGCCGAGGCCACAGCCCCGACATTAAACAGGGTTTCACCTAAACTTCCAGTGGCATCGGCAGTAGCCGCAACCTTATCGGATTTACTTGCGTCACTTTTCCATACATCGACCGCGTTCATCGTATTTACCACAGTATCATAGGCAGAAAATCCGGCGCTGATTCCAGCTCCAACTGCGGAAAGCTTCGAAATTGTTCCTACCGCTGAAGCAGTAGATGCCCCTCTCGTTACTGTCTCGCCTAGACTCTCCAACCTCCGGATATCCCGGATTGTTTTACCCGCATCATAGACGCCTTTTCCCTTATCATATATATCAGTGGCATCAGATGCAGCATTTACATACCATGGGGTCCTTTCTCCCAAGCCCATCTTGACGCCGTTCAGCATCAACCCTGTCAGATAACTGCCGGTCGGACCAAAACTAGTACTTCCACCATTGTAGGCGTCTATCATATTTATTTTCCCGCCAATATAGTCGTCCAAAATAAATTCGGTCACATCCATGAGGGAAGGGCCGGTACTACTGTTATCGCTTCCGGAAGAATCACCGGCTCCTCCACCACCGCCGGGTCCAAGTCCATTATAGCCTGGAATATTCCATTGATTACCATAGTACCCAGGGGTGTTCCATGGATTTCCGTTATAATTGGGATTATTCCACGGATTGCCATTATAGCCGGGGGCATTCCATGGATTTCCGTTATATCCTGGCGCATTCCATGAATTGCCATTATAACCAGGATTATTCCACGGGTTTCCGTTGAAGTCAGACCCGTTAAAATCCGAGCCGTTGAAATCCGAGCCGTTGAAATCCGAGCCGTTGAAATCCGATCCATTGAAATCTGAACCTTTGAAGTCCGTTCCATTAAAATCTGAACCATTAAAATTCGATCCATTGAAGTGCCTGCCCTTAAAGTCAGAACCATTCCAGCCGTTTCCACCCTGGCCGGGATTTTGGTTCCAGGAATCACCTTCCCAGGAACTGCCGTTCCACGTCTTTCCTTCCCAAGGATCGCTGGTCCATGTATCACCTTCCCAAGTATCACCCTCCCAGGAATCTCCCTTCCAAGAGTCTCCTTCCCAGGACTCACCTTTCCAAGACTTGCCCGACCACGGCTGGGCTGCCGCCACAGGAAAAGCAAAAGTTTGAAACAGGATGATAAACAGCGCGAACAGGGCCGCGATCCTATTTACCATTTTCGGGTTTCGCATACTTGATTCCTCACTTTATCACTCCCGTTTTTTCTTCCAACGCTTGTAGCCCCTAAACTGCCGCCTTCCACATTTCGGCTCAGTCCGTACGTCGATGAACAGGCGCTTGCGCTATTGCTTTTAAGTATTAGTTTCATATTTTTCTTTAATCTGTTTCTTAATTTCCTCAGCTCTTTCTAAATTCAGCTGGTCGAGTTCTTCCCTTACTTCATTTTTCGCCTGATGAGCGAGCGCATCAACTTCCTTGGCTCTGTTTCTCAACTCATCTTTCTGATGGATATCAATGATTCCTTCATCCTTCATAACAGAGAAAAAAGCATTGAGATTGGCAAATTGCTGTCTTGCCGTGTCTCCCCAATTGCTGTAAAAATCCATGATATCGAAGCTTTGCTCTACACGCTGATGATCTGCATCGCTGATCATATCTTTTTTCCACTGTGTCCATCTTTCCAGCACTTCGTCCGCCCTTTTAAATTCCGCCTGCAGTTCCTTGCCATTATTTACAGTTGTATAAGTGCCATCTGAGATTCTCGCCATCTCTTTTAATTGCTTTTGGGCGTTTGAATCCACGTTAAATCCAATAATATTAATAATGGGGGAAATGCCGGAATCCTTTAAAGACTTGGCGACTTTTACCGGATCGCCTCCGCATGTTTCGATTCCATCGCTGACGATATAAATCAAATTTGTCGTCGTTTCCGGATCAAATTTTTCCATCGCTTCTTTGGCCTGTTCCACAGCACCCGCAATCGGCGTCCAGCCACTTGGTTTAAGAGTTTTCAAAGCTTCTTTAAATTTTGCTTCGTCATATTTCTCATACCCATACAACTGCTCAATACTTGAGCAGGACATTTCCTTGTCCTCCTGCGACCCGGTTCCTTTATGCCCGTAAACGCGCAATGAGACGTTGGCATCTTCCGGAACATTTGAAAGGAAATCAGTGATGGCCCCTTTAGCAAGATCCATCATTGTTTTACCGCCAATGACATTTGCCATGCTACCGCTCGAATCGAGCATGACTTCTATATTATAGTTTTCTTTGAATTGATACTTTTGATCAGGAAGGTCAGGGTTTCCCGACATGGCAAACTCCCATTTGCTGATCAGATCCTCCGGATTGGGAAAATCTCCCGACACCTTTGAATATACGTAGCGAAAATACTTGTCGAAATCTTCCTCTGTCGCATTTTCAGGCAATGGCGGCAACTCTTTAATTTCTTCGGTGATTTTCTGTTTTTCCTCATCCGTGTCCAGATCCCGTCCGCCGAATTTCCCCGTCGGTTGGTTGATTAGATCGGCAGATGTTTGAGGGATTTCCTCCATATCAGAGAAAATATCTTCCGTCTGCCCTTCATGTTGCAGCTGGTCTTCGTTTTGCCCTTGTTGGCTATCGGAATCAGGGCTTTTCACTTTCTCCGTTGGAGGTGTTTCCTTCGCTGTCTTATCTGGACCGGCATCTTGTTTCGCATTGCAGCCGGCAAGAACAAGGAAGGTAAGGAACAGGATGGCTAAATATTTTCTCAAATGCTTTACCTCCCTTTGGCTGTGTGATTACCCAATCTTTTCGATCCAGTCAGTAAATTTCTTTAAGACACTTTCACCGAAGTTCCCGCCGGAAAATGCCGTTGATATCAAGCCGACTGCAATAACAACAACCGCAGCGATACCAATCCACTCCAGTGTCTGTGAACCTCTTTCGTTTTTAACAAGGCCATTCATTTTGTTCATGCTTTTCACGTATAATTCATTCATCTTTTTCAATTGTATCTCTCCCTATCATCAATTTAATATGTTAAAAATGCTGTTTTCACCGAAAATCAAATTCAAGACCATCAGCCCTGCTATCATCAAAATAGAGACCGGTGCCACAACAAATGTGGTAACCAGCGTGACTTTCGGAGACGCTTTTGCGGCAAGTTCTTTGATTTGCTCCTCCCGAATTTGACGGAGCGCATCGGCTTGAATCTTAAATGTGGTCGCTATCGGAACACCCAGCCTTTCACCTTGGATCAATCCTTTAATAAGACTCTGAAATTCCCGATTATCATTTCTGTCCAATAAATTTCGATAAGCAGTTTCACGAGGGACGCCAAGATCGATTTCATAAAGAAAACGTGAAAATTCCTCTCTTAATGGCCCGTCGAAAAAGCGGATCACCTCCTTAAGCGCCTGATTTAGACTTACACCTGCCTGAAGACTTGTGCTGATTGTATCCAGAAAATCCGGCAAATCCAGCCTGAGATTTTCCTGCCTTTGTTTGGCTTGAGCCCGCACAATGATAATCGGCGTAAAATAACCGGCCAGGGGCAGAAAAATAAGTCCATATTGCGAAAATGGCAAACCAATGATGAAACCTAGCACACTAGCAAAAAAACCGGCTACCATAAGGAATATTTTTAAGCCCTGAAATTGGGCAACTGATAATTGAAAAACATTTCCGGATTTTTTCAGCCAAACGGCAACATCTTCGTTTTCACTGAAGAAATTGATCCTTTCCCCCAGATCAGAAAATTCATCCGCATATTTCAATGTTTTTTGTATAATGGATGCCCGCTTGCTTTTTTTTATTTTTTTCTTGCCGAATGCATCTGTATAAGTGACTTCCGAAACATGGTCAAGCAGTAATCTCTTCTGTTTCATATAAGCTGCTTGATGGCTAAGCATCAATACAATTGTGAACCAGAAGAGGATCACGCATAAAATAATCATTGCATCCATGTGCTACACCCTAATATTTGTTATTTTGCGGATCAGGAAAAAAGAAAGTGCGATTCCCAGCAGGAACAAGGTCAAAATGACCAGACCCGGAGCAGTCCATAATGGGTCGATAAACCCCTCGATAATGTTGTTCATCACGAGCAAAAGGAAAACCGGTAAAATTGGAACAATGTAGGAAATATACTTTTGCTCAGATGTCATTGTTTTGATTACCTGATTAAGTACTTTTCTTTCCTCCAATGTGTTAGCCATCGTTTCCAGTGTCAGCGCCAAATTGCCTCCTGTTTTCTTTTGAATCAGCAAAGTGGCAATGAATAGTTGAAAGTCCCTTGATTTGTTCTTCTTTTGAGTGGACTTCAATGCACTTTCCATTGACACACCAAGCTTCAACTCATGGGATATCCGCTTGAACTCCGTCCCTGCGGGTTCGGGAATCTCCCTTGCCACCAGGTCGACCCCCTGGCTGATTGTCATACCCGAACGAGCAGCATTCCCAAGCATTCTGCACACCTCGCCAAGCTGTTCATTGAACCTTTCCTCATACTTGTTTTTTCTAAGATAAAACAAGGAGTAATGCGAAGCGATCAACAGTCCGATAGCTATTAATGTACTAATGACTGGGGGCATTTTGAAAATATTTACAAATAACACTATAAAAACAAGAAAACCTAGAATGTGAATCCCCAGATATTCCGAAGGAAGTATCTTCAGGTTGGCATTTAATAGCTTTGCGCGAAGCGTCTCTGCATTTTTGGATTGGTCATAGCGGTCCCCCCATACACTGATAAAGCTCTTTCTCTGCTCTTCAGGAAACCAGTGGCGCACCTTTTTCTCCCACTCCTTCTTTTGGGAGCGGTAGCCGAGGTAATAATAACCAGCCAAAAGAAGGAGCAATACAGACAAGCTATATAATATTGGAATGCTCAAATTCACTTGCAGACCCTCCTTTAGCTTCAAACATCAACGTATCGAGATGAATGCCTTGAATTTTCATTTGTTCCAGGCATTTCGGAATAACTCCGGTTGCTGTAAAAAATCCATCCACTTTTCCATTTGAGCCAATCCCGGTCTTTTTGAAACGGAAAATATCCTGCACTTTGATTTGATTTTTCTCATCAACATAGACTTCCGCGATATTCACAATCTTCCTTGAACCGTCGGTTAATCTTTCCGCCTGGATGATATAATCTAACGCTCCGACGATATATTCCCTTACGATATGTGTCGGCAAATCCATCCCTGCCATGATTACCATGCCCTCCACCCGACGAATGGCATCCGCTGGTGTATTTGCATGCACTGTCGTCAATGAACCTTCATGTCCTGTATTCATTGCCTGCAGCATATCGAAAGCTTCGGCTCCCCGTACCTCACCAACAATGATCCGATCGGGCCTCATCCTTAGGGCGTTTCGGACCAATTGTCTTATGGAAACTTCCCCTTTACCTTCAACGTTTGCCGGGCGTGCTTCCATTCCGACTACACTTGCCCGGTTCAGACGAAGTTCTGCCGAATCCTCTATTGTTATGACACGCTCATAGGCGGGAATAGATTTTGCCACTGCATTCAGTAGTGTTGTTTTCCCGCTGCCTGTACCTCCGGAAATGAGTACATTCGTTTTTACTTCCACAAGAGCTTCAACGAATCGGGACATATCTTCATTCATAGATTGAAATGATATCAGGTCTTCCATTTCAAATGGTGTTTTTCGGAACTTCCTGATAGATATGAGAGTGCCGTTCAAGCTGATAGGTGGAATGACCGCATTTACACGGCTGCCATCGGGCAGGCGGGCATCGACCATCGGAGAGCTTTCGTCCAGGCGCCGGCCAAGGGGGGCAATGACCCTGTCAATGATATGGCGGATATGAGCTTCATCCTTAAATGTGATATTCGCCCTTTCAAGCCGTCCCTTTTTCTCTATAAAAACCTCATTCGGCCCATTAACAAGAATCTCGGTAATATCCTCGTCGTTCAACAGCGACTCCAAGGGCCCGAACCCTACACTTTCATCAATAATGCGCGACAATAAAAGTTCTTTATCGTGCCTTGGGATGATCACTTTTTCTTCGGCCATGAACTGGTTGATCAACCGTTCGATGGTCAAGCGTCTTTCACCCTCGTTCAGGCTGATCAAATGCTCTAAGTTCGTTTCCGCCAGCAGGCGCATTTTATAATGTTCAACTAATTCGTCAATAATCGGATTGGCTTTTGGAATATGAAGGTGATCCTCAACAGGCTCTTCAATATTGATCGGGTCAAATTTTTTTCGAAAGAGCGACAATGGCGGCACCTCCTGTTCATGTCTAACGTCATTTTTTTGATAAAAATATTAAAAATAAAAATATTGTAATTATTTAAGCATGGAATGAACCCATTTATGGATATCCTTTGCTGCAGGAATCATCTTCTTCTCTTTCGGCTGGGTCCGAATCGGCAGACCTTTGTTAATCGCAGTCTGAACTCCTTTGAGATCTCTTCTGACTTCGGCGGCGACTGGATACTGAACGAATCTCTCCAGATCCTTTTTGGTCAACTCATTCTCTCTTCCTTTTTCGTTGATCACAAATTCCAGCCTATCTTCCGTTACAATCCCAAGTCTTCGAAAAAGGTCTTCTACACTTTTTAAAACACGGAT
Source organism: Siminovitchia acidinfaciens (assembly GCF_003605385.1). GTDB lineage: Bacteria > Bacillota > Bacilli > Bacillales > Bacillaceae_C > Siminovitchia > Siminovitchia acidinfaciens. The sequence continues at coordinate 28,184 of NZ_QYTV02000012.1, forward strand.
GGAGGGTGTATCCAGTGTGATCGTGTAATAAATACGATCAGCTTCTGCAAGTGCCGCATAGGTTGTTTCATCGATAGCTGCCGGCAGGTCAACGATGATGAAATCGTAGCTTCTGCGACAGGCACGGAGCAGACGGGTAACAAATTCACCGTCAACACTTTCAGCCAGTTCTGCATCACGCGGACTGATCAGCAGCTCCAGCTTGGATGATGGTTGGGTTTCCGCGATATTCCTTATATGATTTTCGTTAATTTCTTTAATTACCGGCTTTAAATCAATCATGGATCTTTCGCTGTCCATTCCAAGGAACGTTTCCGCACCGCCGAATTGGAAGTTCAAATCTATATGAATCACTTGGGCTGTGGATTCGAGTTTAAGCGTTTGGGCAAAAGCCGTACTTAGAAAAGTTTTACCCGATCCACCTTTTCCGCTGTAAAAAGCGAAAACCTGGCCTGTACCTCTTCTGAATCCGCTCGCGGCGGCACTTTCTGACACGCTCGCTTCCCGCGATTGCATTTCCGCTATTCGGTCCTGCAGCATCTGTACTTCATCCGGGAGAACCAAATAGTCAAATGCCCCCATGCGGGAAACATCACGCAGCAAGTGAAAATCTTGGCTATCGTGAATATACAAAATACCCATGTTAGGATTCTGTCCCAATAAAAAAGCTATAATATCAAGTGCGGAGACTGATTCATTTCTCATGACGACTGCCATCCCGATATCTGTTTCTTGGAATTTGGATTGCATCTGGTTAGGATCTACTAAACTGATTTCATATGAATCTTCCAGTCTCTCTTTTATCATTTGATAAAAAGAATCCTCATCTCCGATAATAAATAACTCTTTGCTCATTTTCTTGGCTACCTCCAACTATAAAACCGGTCATCTGTCCATGGCAGCTGTCTACTGATGTGTCGCACTTCTGCCATCAATGGATAGGCTCTATTTCTTTTCTTCTTTGCTTTCCGCCTTTTTTTCTTCCTCTTTTGCTTTTTTAGCTTTTTCTGCATCCTTTGCCGCTTGCTTTTCTTTCACTTCCTTGGCAGGTGCTTCGGGAGCTCGTTCTTGTTTAGACATTTCCTGCCCTTTCTGTTCTTCCGGCTCTTCCCACTGCCCGACATTTGCCTTAACAACGCGCACACTGTCTGCATAATTTTGCATATGGATCAATTCCGGAGCTTTCTCGGCCGGGACTTCCAGCAGGACTCCCTTAAAGTCCTTTCCTTTTTTTAAGGCCTGCGCAACTTTTACATCCCTCATGAAGTAGTCCGTTTCTTCCTTTGAATCAAAGCGATGCGACACAATGATATCAACGCGGTCTAATGCTTCCAGTTGTTCATCATAAGTGATTCTGTCTGACCGCATGAGCGAAATCAAACGGTTATTTTCCTCCACTACCGATGATGCCTGCTTCAACATATTCTGAGTGATGACATCTCCTTTGGATAAAGGAACGATGGAAACTTTATTTTTTAAATCTTCCACGTCTGTCACATGATAAGATTTAACGTATTTTTGCGGAATCTCTTCCATAGCCACATCTTCTGGCAAAATGACTTTCCTTGAAGGTACCTCCTGACTAGCAACCGCCACCTGGACCATTGTACCCAAATTGGTATTCAAAGCTTGGACTTTCTTTAAGATGAGCATACCGGCTGTCAATGCAAGCAGTAATGCTATAGAAAAAAATATGATGGCTTTTCTTTTCGATTCAAGCATCTTTTTACCTCGCTTCTTCCTGGCAATATATGTAAGGCTTAACAAGCATTATATTGTTAATACCATCTTTCAAATAGATGGTCAACGAGGCCTAAATCGTTAGTAATTAGGCATTGTAAGCAAAAATACCTGTCGAAAAACAAATATATAAGTCGATAGTCATTTTTTCAAATTCAATCCCATTACAAAATTTACATACTTTTTACAGTTTCAGGAAATTGTATAACCTCTGAAACAATTGTGGTAATAAGGGTTTATTTTTACTCTTTTCATTTCGGAAAACTGCCAAAGTAGGAGGTTAGACGTAAGACAAAGTGTTCAACCGGCTGTTTATCGACGTAGAGATTGAGCCGATATGCGGAAACGTCTTGCTCATCGCTGCAAATTTGACGATTCCCGAGGAGGACACTACTGATATCAACCACATCACGTAAAACTTCTCCGAGTATGGTTCGTGGAGATTTGCGACGAACTGAACAAGATTTCCTCGAAAAAGCATTGGCATAGGAGCACATTCGAGTCGACTTTCTAGGAGGCTTATAACCTCGAGGGGCTAGGCATCGGAGCTAGCCAAGAGTGAATCCAATGAAAATGAAAAGGAAGTTCGAGAGTATCTGCTTATCGGCGACAAGCAAGATGAATACTGGCGAAGGTGTTGATTGCCTTCAGAAGATTGGCTTATGACTTCAAGCAGAAGGCACTCGGCAAGCTCAAATTGCGTCATCCTGTTCGTCGCAGCCAGACAACACGGCAACTTGGCGCCTCAATGCGCCCCCGTCCTATCGCACTGGCCGCACTAGGGCTTCCTGTCCGTCGGAGCTGTACGTAGTAGCATATTCTGATTAACAAGCTTTCAACGCTATTGAATTTATCATAGTTAACGACAAAAAACCCTTCGGTGTTGTTAACACCGAAGGGTTCCTAGCCGTTCTATTTTACCAATCAAATATTATTTTTCAGCCGCCTTGATTTGTTTGTAGTGGAGATCAAGGTCCTTCATTGCAGCAATGAGTGCGTTGGTCGCTTTACCGCGGTAGTACGTTTGAATGGCTTCAATCTGTTCATCGATGCCGTCCTTCAAGCTTGTACCCCTTAATAGGCGACCTATGAAATCACTGCCGTGCTCCGTTGCAAGTGTGGCAGAGGCTTTAAGAATTACTCCGTATTTCACATCTACTTCAGCTGTAATCGTCAAGGTTTCATACACGCTCTTCGCGGCCATTCCTTGCGGCAGGCGTGCATGACCGGCTATAAACATTGTCTTGGCGTTGAACTCCATGGATCAATCTCCTCTTTCCAAAATTATAATGTTACAGCTGCTTCTTTCAGATGTGCTTGTTCAGGAATTCGTCTAACCACTTCTTTTCCTATTTCAATGGATGCAGTGGCAGCTGGTGATGGTGCGTTACATACGTGAATGGATCTGTCACCCATGATGATATTGAAGTCATCAACCATAGATCCGTCATCTTTGAGCGCTTGGGCACGAACACCTGCAGGAGCCGGAATTAAGTCGTCCTCCTGAATTTCAGGGATCAGCGCTTGAAGGCTTTTCGTAAATTGAGCTTTGCTGAATGAACGAATATATTCATCTAGCCCTTCTTTTGCGAACTTGCCAGCCATTTTCCATAAGCCTGGGAATGCAAGGCTTTCTGCTAAATCTTTCGCACTGAAGTCAAGCTTTTTGTAACCTTCACGTTTAAATGCTAACACAGCGTTTGGACCTGCATCAACTTCTCCGCTTATCATACGCGTAAAGTGAACGCCAAGGAACGGGAATTTCGGATTAGGAACTGGATAAATCAAGTGTTTGACCAAGTGACGTTTTTCAGGTACTAATTTATAATATTCTCCTCGGAACGGCAGAATTTTCATATCTGTTTTATAGCCTGCAGCTGCAGCTACGCGGTCACTGTGGAGTCCAGCACAGTTGATGACCATGTTGGCTTTGACTGTTCCGTTGGATGTTTCGATGACAACTGTGTCGGAACCTTCATTGATTTTCTCAACTTTTGTGTTTAAAAGAATATCACCGCCGTGCTCTTGGATGATCTCTGCGATTTTTTCACTCACTTGCTTATAGTTGATAATCCCAGCCATTGGAACACGAATCGCTGCAAGACCAGCAACATGCGGCTCAATTTCTTTCAATTCATCTTTGTCAATTTTTGTAATGGCGAGTTCGTTTTGCAGACCTCTTTCATAAAGATTATCTAAGAGAGGAAGCTCTTCCTGCTTTGTCGCAACAATAACTTTACCGCAAATATCATGAGCGATGTCATACTTTTCAGCGAACTCTCTCATAGTTTGGCTTCCTTGTCTTGCAAAGCGTGCTTTGAAACTACCAGGTTTGTAGTAGATTCCAGAATGGATAACACCACTATTATGTCCGGTTTGGTGTTCAGCTACAGAACCTTCCTTTTCAATGACGACGACTTTTGCATTCGGGAATCTGTCGTAAATGGCCATACCTGTTGAAAGACCTACAATACCGCCGCCTACAATTGCGAAATCATACATAATTTTATGCCTCCATTTTAAGCGTGTTTTTTTATGCTTTCCATACAATCTATTAAATTATTTTTTGTACGCAAAATATGATACTCCACTGCAGCCCGCAGTTCAGCCGGGTCTCCTCTTAATGCAGCCTCATAGATGAGCCTGTGTTCCCGCTGTGTCTCCTGATAATAATCAATCAACAGATTGGGCGCTATGGGGGAAATTCCGAGAGTTTCAACCATTTTACGCAGCCTTGGCCATGGACAGCCGCCCATTAGAGTCTGGTGAAACGCTGCATTCAAACGGATATATTCACCATTGGTCTCATCCGTCAAATCAAGTGTTTCCATTTGCACTAAAATATCGTGCAAATACTGTTTATCCCCTTCTGTTAAAAAAGGGAGCGACTTTTCTACCGCCAGGCCTTCAAGCATGGACCGAATATAGTAAATCTCCTCTATATTCTCCTTCGTAATGGGTGTAACAACTGCGCCCTTGTGGGGGACGATTTCAACGAGCCCTTCCATTTGCAGTTGTGTAAGTGCTTCGCGAATCGGCATTCTGCTGACATCCAGCTTCTCTGCCCACTCTTCTTGAATCAACCGGTCACCCTTTTTCAAAGTACCGTCCAAAATGACTTCTCTCAGACGCTTAGCGACATTTTTAACAACTGTCGACTTATGCTGAGCCATTTTCTCTGGCAAAATATCCACCCCAATTCATTTTGGATACAATTTAGAGTTTATCATACATAAAAATAGCTTTCAAGTGAACAAAACAAAAAAATTGAATCCAATCTTTGTTAGATTGGATTCAATTCACTTAAAATTAGCTATTATTATTTGTCAAACTTCATTTTCTCTTTAGGGAAGTTTTTCCTCATGGCGAACATTAGCAGAAGGCCAAGAACCACCCAGCCTGCAAAGATAAACCATTCGTAAGGCCAAACTAGTGATGCAGGCATTCCAGGCAGATAAAGAATTACGAAGAAAATACTAAAGATAATCGCAAGCCATCCAACAATACTTGATTTTCCAGCTCGGAATGGTCGTTCCATGTCAGGCTCATGTTTACGCAACTGTACAAAAGCCACAGCCGCTAAAAGATAAGCGATAACGATGGCAAGTCCACCAGCGTCTACAAGCCATACAAGCATAGGACGTCCAAGTAACGGGGCTACTGTTGCCAATCCACCAATAAACAGAACAGAGTTTGTAGGTGTACCGTGCTTAGAATCTAATTTACCGAACCAAGCAGGAATCATCTTTTTATCGGCCATAGCGAACAAAATCCGGCTTCCTCCAATGATGAAAGCATTCCAGCTCGTCAAGATCCCGGCAATACCTCCAAGAATCAGGACAATTCCCCAAATGTCACTTCCAAAAACAGCAGCCATGGCATCGGCAGTCGGAAGTGTTGAAGCAACCATAGATTCCTTATCCAGTCCCAAAGCAACTGCCAGTATGACAGCAACATACCAAATAACAGCCAAAATAACAGATAAAATCAAAATTCTTCCAATAGCTTTAGCTGGAACATTCATTTCTTCTGCAGTTTGCGGAATAACGTCAAATCCAACGAACATGAAAGGTGTCATAATTGCGACAACCATGATACCTCCAATACCACCGACAAACAATGGATCAGCATTAGCTGTTTCTCCATTGAAAATCCCACCAAAAATAAGCAGTAAACCGATAAGAGCAATGATAATAGTTAAAACCATTTGCAAGAAGGCTGCAGATTTTACGCCTAAATAGTTAATAATTGTTACAAAAATAGAGGCCCCAACACCAACCAATACCCATGAAGCGTATACTTCATAATCATTGATTGTATACATATAACCTACTTTATAATTAGGGAAGATATATTCAATAACTGTAGGAAGAGCTACGGCTTCAAAAGCTACAACTGAAATATAACCAAGGGCGAGCATCCATGCAGCAACAAAAGCAGATTTTGGACCGACACCTCTTAAAACATATATAAGTGCTCCACCAGTTGTAGGCATGGAAGATGCCAATTCAGCATAAGTCAATCCAACATATATAACTAATATTCCTCCAGCGACAAATGCAATCATCGCTCCGATCGTACCGGCTCCTATAATCCACTCTCCGGACAGTACGACCCAGCCCCATCCAATCATGGCGCCAAAGGCTAAAAACAGGACGTCCCAACGTGATAATACCTTTTCGACATTTCTATCCTTTTGCATACTTGTACTCCTTTAAAATGTACTTTCCTTTTAAAGTCCAGCTGCTGTCGCACTTTCATGCGGGCGCTTTCACACTTCTCATTATTGAGTTTGAGGCTATTCAAGCGACAATAAACGACAAATTTTACTCAGAAAAAAGATGAGGCCAATCGCTTCTGAATTTGTGCCCTACGCATGCGACTTCCGCTTTTCTATTAAAAGGGGTCTGCTGAAAGACTTTCACTTTCAGCAGATAGTTGTTTTATTACTTCGTGAATGGATTAATCGTAACCGTTTTATTTGTCGTGAAGAACTCAGCAGCTGACTGTCCCTGTTCCTTCGGTCCTTGCCCGGAAGCTTTTGTTCCTCCGAATGGAGCCTGCGGTTCAGCACCGCCTGTTTCACCATTGATCTGTACCATTCCAACTTCGCTGTTTTCCATGAAGTGGAATGCTTTTTCGAGGCTGTCCGTGAATACGGCAGCGCTTAGTCCATAAATCGTATTATTCGCTTTTTCAAGGGCTTCATTATAATCTGCCACTTTCATAAGCGCCACAACCGGACCAAAAATTTCTTCATTAACGATGGTCATTTCATGGGTAGCATTTCCAAAAATCGTAGGTTCAATGTAATAACCTCCGTCGATATCCAACGTGCTGCCTCCGTATAAAAGCTCAGCGCCTTCATCTTTACCTTTTTGGATATAGCCGGTAACTGTATCAAATTGCTTTTTGGATGCAACTGGCCCCATTGTAATTCCATCTTGTAAACCGTCGCCGATTGTAATTTGTTTTGCATTTTCGATTACTTTTTCTACAAATTCATCATAAATGCTCGCTTCAACATAAGCACGGCTTGTTGCTGTACAACGCTGACCAGTTTGTTTCATGGCCCCTTCAACAACGAGGCGCGCAGCCAAGTCGAGGTTTGCATCTTCAAGTACGACAGCAGGATTTTTACCACCAAGTTCGAGCTGGAATTTCTTTCCATGCTCAGTTGCAAGCTTTGCGATGTTTTGGCCTACTGCGTTGGATCCTGTAAATGTGACAGCTGCCACATCTTTGTGAGTAGTAAGAACATCACCAACGACAGAACCTCTTCCAAGCACGAGGTTAAGAACACCTGCTGGAAGTCCCGCATCTTCAAATACTTTTGTTACTTTTGCAGCAGTGATGCCTGTTTCTTGGCCTGGCTTCCATACAACCGGGTTACCAAATACAAGAGCCGGTGCAATTTTCCAGATTGGAATTGCAATTGGGAAGTTCCAAGGAGTGATGGCTGCAACAACTCCGACAGGAACACGGACTGCAAGTAAAGTCGTACCGTTAGCTGCTGAAGGAAGAACTTCACCTTTTTTGCGCATACCCTCTTGAGCGTAGTACCTCAGGATGGATGCACCTCTGAGTGCTTCACCCTTTGTTTCAATGAAACGCTTACCCATTTCCTGAGTGGCTGTTTTTGCGATATCGTCAGCACGCTCTTCTAAAATATCAGCTGCTTTGCGTAGGATTTCACCGCGATTTACAGAAGACATTGCTTTCCAGCCCGCTGCTGCAGACTTTGCCGCTTCAACTGCTTTTTCTACATCTCCTACAGTTGATACAGTAGTGAATCCGATGCTCTCAGACGGTTTTGCCGGATTGAAATGCTCATGCGTTTCTCCAGAAGAAGCACTTACCCATTCTCCCCCGATAAAGTTCAAATAATTTGCCACAACGTTCACTCTCCCTGGATAATCATTGTTTTTTTCTTTTATGACTCGTTCTAAGATAGCTAATCCTTTGTCGTTTCTTCATCGCTCTCAAAGGAGACAGGAAGCGCAAGACATTCGAATAAAGACCTGAACCTGTTCATTGATTGTTGCACAATCAATCGGAGGTTCATTCACTTTTTTACATAACAAAGTAGATGGCACACCTCGGCCCTAGACCGCGTACGTCACTATTCGTCTCATATTCGTTCTCATCAGCAAAAGGCATCCGGACACTTTTGAATCCCTCTATTCGTTAAAAATGAACCGTTTGCAGAATAGAAATAAATCCTCGGTATATTGTCCAAACCTTTATTTTTCACTTTGCCTCTGATGAATAATCCCTGTCACTTGACCATTCTCCTCTTCCCATGAAGAGTTGCATAGCATAAAAAAGCCAGCATTACCTATAAATGTCCTTTTTTGGCGCTGGTAACTGCACGGTCATTTAGTAAGTAAACTGGCTCTAAATCAACGTTATGCTTTGCTTCATCAACAAAGTCTGGTTAGATTTGACAGTCTTTCTTAAATAGCATTATTCAGTCATGAATTATCTATGACGTAATAACTATAGCAACAATGCAAAGACACTGTCAATCTAATTTTTTCAGGAATTCGACAAATTTTTCTCTCGTCCGCTAAAAGCTAATAGCCATCGCGACTTCATCACATGCTGGAAATTTTGGACAATGGATGCAATCCGTCCAGACCTTTTGCGGCATCTCTTCTTTTTGTATGATTTGAAACCCGCATTTCTCAAAAAACTCAACTTGATAAGTCAATGAAATCAATTTTGATATTCCCAACCTCTTTGTTTCTTCAATAATCTTTGACACCAATATTTTTCCGATTCCCCGCCCCTGTGCTTTTTCATTAACTGCAAGAGATCGAATTTCCGCCATGTCCTGTCCAAGGACCGCAAGGCATGCCACCCCGAGCACTTCACCTTTTTCCTCCGCTACGAATATGGACTGTATATTAATGACTAGAGATTCCCGTGTTCTTGGCAACAGCAGTTCCTCATCGGCATACTGATTAACAAGCTGGTAAACTTCATCTATGTCCTTGAGAACCGCCTTGCGGACTTCAATCATTTTCATCACCTTTTGATTCAATATATACTGTTAATCTTACTTGCTGGAGATGGAAAGTCAATATAATTTTAAATAATTATTCATTTTATTTAATATTTATTCAATCATCCCTTTCTTTTTACAAAGACCGCTGTATAATATTTAATAATGAACTTTTAAAAAGATGGGGGAATTTAGAATGGAACAAATATTGCTTCCGAAAGGCTTTCTGTCGTGCGCTAAAAACGTTGGGATAAAAGACAATACACCTGATTTTACTGTTATATATTCCGAAACTCGCGCAGCCGCTGCTGCCATGTTCACAAAAAATCAATTTTGTGGAGCGCCTGTAACAGTTGGGAAAGAACATATTAAAAATGGGTTTCTCCAAGCATTTGTCGTGAACAGCAAAAATGCGAATGTCGCCACAGGACAGCAGGGTATCGAAGATGTGCAGACGATCGTTGAAGTGGTGGCAAAAGAGCTGGGCATCGAATCGGCGGATATCCTTCCTTCTTCAACCGGAGTAATTGGAGTGCCTCTTCCGGTTCAAAAAATTGTGAAAGGCATCCCTGGATTGAAAAATGAATTGAAAAAAGACGGGTTAAAGGATTCAGCGGAAGCCATAATGACAACCGATACATTTGCCAAGTTCCGCTCAACGGAGATTAATGGCATCAAACTATGCGCTATCGCCAAAGGTTCCGGTATGATTGAGCCAAACATGGCTACGATGCTTAGCTATATCATGACTGACGCAGAGATTGAGCCCGCAGCGTTGAAAGCCATCCTGAAGAGAGCAGTGGATGTTTCCTTTAATATGGTGTCCGTCGACAGTGACACGAGCACGAGCGATACAGTTGCTGCAATGGCCAACGGCTTGGCAGGCCCGGTTGATCTTGAGAAATTCGAGGAAGCATTGACTGATATGCTAATCAGCCTGGCCAAAGATCTCGCAAAAGACGGCGAAGGAGCAACAAAGCTTGTCGAAGTGCAAGTGGATGGCGCCCAAAATAATGACGAAGCAAAATTGATGATGAAATCGATCATTAACTCACCTTTGGTAAAAACAGCAATTTTTGGAGCTGATCCCAACTGGGGCAGAATTATCTCAACAATCGGCAATGCCGACTATCCAATCAAACCTGAGAAAGTTTGCGTATCATTCGGCGATATTACCGTATTTAATGAAGGTGAGCCTGCGGAATCGGATCTGGATGAACTTACAAAGTACTTAGAAGGCAACGAGATTATCATTTCCATCTCACTTGGAGACGGGCAAGGAAAAGCAACCGGCTGGGGATGCGATTTGTCTTACGATTACGTGAAGATAAATGGAGAATATACCACCTGATAATGGGACAGTCGGAAATAGCGACGGAAAGAACGTTCGCGCAATTATTTTCTCTAGTGTGAAATTTTTTATTTTAAAATGGATAGGTGAGCGTAATACAACAGGCTCAACCTATCCTTATTTGCAATAGAAGGACCTCAATTACTCCTCCAACAGTGAAATTTTACCGCAGCAAAATCTCATATGATTATTCTCGAATTCAAAATCAATTAATTCTTATTGAATTAACACGCACAATCGTTGAAAGTCGTTATTGAAAAAAGCCCCCGTTAGAATAACGACAATATCCCTACATCAGAACACACCATTCTCATTGGGAGAGTTCTCCGGTATGGGCTGACCCACATCCCAGAATTCGACGATAAGGTCTTTATGGAAGCGGAAGATATGGACTACAGTTCCCCCGAGGTCATCTTGCTTTTGCTTTACATGTGAGTGAACCACAACGATATTACCCTCTTCGATGACACGTTTTACAACGAGAATTTTGTGAGGATTTTTGTTGGCGTTCTCTTCCATTGCGAGCATAAGAGAGTCAGCATCTCCACGAAAAAAAGGGTTATGATGGCGGAAATCTGGACCTATGTAGCTACGGTATGCTTCGCGCACTTCACCCGACGCAATCATTTGCAAAAATGACACCGCATTCTCTTTTAGAGAATTCTTCATTTCAATACATCCTTTCTATTAAGGGTTTTGTTATATCAATAATCTAACTGGCTTTTTTTGCTGCAAGCTTCTATTTTGTGCAAAACTAATTGTTAGTTAACATTTTATCCCATTTGTTTATATCACTATCTTAAATGGTATTTGTAATTAAATTAAGTTGCCATATAGTTTTTTCACTGGGAACACAAACGTCTTCCTATCATTAACATAAGCAGTCAATTACCCTTGAGGAAACCTCCTCCATTAATCGGCCCTTTTATAAACTTTTACTTTTATTAATCGCTACCTACCCATTGACTGAAGAAAAGGTGATACAGTTACTGTATCACCTCTTCAACTTTTTAATATGATTCGCGCATTGTATTGTTCTACAAGGATCAAACGTTGTACCCGTTCCTCTTTGAATGACTTCATTATGATTCATTTGTAAGTTTACGATTTTATTTGGACTCTCTTTTTATTTAATTATGCCGCCTCTCCTTCAATCCGCTCTTCATAACGCCTCATTTTCTTTTCAGCCGCTGCAAACAGAACTTCAAACACCCAGGAGATTACCCAATAAATAAGAGAGGCTACCAAATACATTTCCAAGAACCTATATCCGTCGTTGGCAATGATTTTGGCGATCGCCATGATTTCGACCACTTTCACAGCAAACGCCAGAGAAGTGGCCTTAATGAGCCCGATAAATGTATTCCCCAAATTGGGAAGGGCCACGACAAATGCCTGCGGCAATATGATTCTCCACATCCCTTGAGCCGTAGTCATACCGACTGCATGTGCCGCCTCCATCTGTCCTGCGTTGATGGCATTGATGGAAGAACGAAAAATCTCCGCCTGGTACGCCGATGTATTCAAGGTGTAGGCGACGAAGGCGTAAATCAAAGGTGAAATATTGGAAGCATCGAAATTTGTTCCCATTTGCTCGTTTAAAAATTCCAATAGGACAGGCACACCATAGAAAAAAACATACAGCTGCACGAGCAAAGGGGTTCCCCTGATAAAGGAAATATACAGGATAAAAAAACGGTTTAATACCGGCATTTTATAAATTCTGCAAAGGGCGATCAATAGACCGAAAATCAAGCCGAAGATCATGGCAACCACTGCAATGGCCAGCGTAGCAGGTACACCTTTTAAAACTTCCGGAAATTGCTCAAGTGCAAATTCCAGATTGATGATAGACAAAAGCAATGTCGTCCCTCCCCTCTTTTATTGTCTTGATAAGCTGACACGGCCCTTTTTAAATATTTTTTCCAAATAGCCGATGACGCTTTCTATCAAAATACAGGTGCCCCAATATACTAAGGAAATCACGACATAGATTTGGAACATGCCCATTCCGTGATTATTCCCGAGGATGATTCTGACCTGGCCCATAATGTCAATGATGCCGATTGTGAAAGCCAAGGACGTATCTTTTAACAGTTCGATAATGTTGTTGCCCAGATTCGGCAAAGAAACAACAAACGCCTGCGGCAATATGATCCTGATTAATGCCTGCGGATAACTCATCCCGACACTGTACGCTGCCTCCAGCTGATCTCTGCCCACAGCAAGATATGCAGACCTGAATACCTCCGATAAATAAGCCGCCGTATGAAATGAAAAGGCAATAACGAGAAATACAAGGCGGTCCCAGCTATTTATGTCTATGTGAAAAATCAATAACAGCTGCGGCAAGCCGAAGTATACGAGGAACAGCTGGACAAGGAGCGGCGTACAACGGGTAAAAGATAAATAAAAAGTCGCTATTTGATAAAGGACAGGCTGCTTCTGAATCCGGATAATCGCAACAAACACTCCTAGTATGATAGAAAAAAATAATGACAGCCCCAGCATCAGAAGAGTGAGTGGAAGCTTTTCAAGCACTTTAATAAATAAATCAACCCAGCCCGCAAGCCCGGAACTCATATTCAATTCACCACCATAATGAAAATCCGCATTGAACCGCAGAGCAGCCCAATACGGAAAGTCGGATTATTTCTCAAAATTAAAGCCTTCTTCATTGATATATTCTAGATCTTGGAAGAAGTCTACCCCAAACCATTTTTCAGCAAGCTTTGATAATGTGCCGTCTTCAATCAGTTCGGCAGTTACATTATCAATCTCTTTCGCAAGCTCAGCGTTATCTTTATTGTAAACTGTCCAAATCGGCTCTTTTGAAACGATTCCTCCGACCTTCAAATCGAGGTCCAATTCCTTTTGGATTTCATTGAATGTCGTTACATTAATGAACATGGCATCGGCTTTACCTTTGTCCACCATTTTCAAATTTTCCGCATTTGACGGCGATTCCATGCTTTCCAATGTTAGAGGATTATCTGAATGCTTTTCATTGTATGCATTCAAAATGGCGCGAAGTCCACCGCTTGGAGAAACCGGTGGAAATTTTTTCCCAACCATGTCATCTAATGTTTTAATATCGTCTCGATCCTTTTTCGTTACGAGAGAAGTTAAAGAGTAACCAAATTCATGTTCCGGATAAAGAAATTTCTCCTGTCTTTCCGGATTTTTGAAGAACCAGTTGATGGCAAGGTCATACTTCCCTGTGTCCACACCGACCAGGTTGGATTCTTCCTCACCCCAAATGTATTCGAACTTATAATCAGGCAGCTTTTTTTCAACTTCCTTCATATAATCCATGTCATAACCAATTGGTTCATTATTCTCATCCGCATATAAAAATGGCGGGTTGACTTCGTCGCTAATTGCCACTTTGACCACTTGTTTACCATCATCTTCTTTTCCCGAACTTTGGGAGCAGCCCGAAGTAATTAATATAAGTCCTACCAATGCCACTGCTCCTGCCCATATTTTCTTCATTCCCCATTTCCTCCCTAAATCGCAAAATCCGGTTCTTTGACCAGTCTTTTTAAAAATCTCTTCGTCCGCTCATGCTGCGGATGTACCAATACTTCTTCTGGTGAACCCTGCTCGATGATATGCCCCCCGTCCATAAAAACAACGCGGTTTGCCACTTCGCGCGCAAAGTCAATTTCATGAGTGACGACTACCATTGTAATTCCTTCATTGGCAATCTGTTTGATGATGGCCAACACTTCGCCAACCATCTCGGGATCAAGCGCAGAAGTCGGCTCATCAAATAAAATGACGGACGGATTCAATGCCAACGCCCGGGCAATTCCAACGCGCTGCTGCTGTCCTCCTGAAAGCTGCGAAGGATATTCATTCACTTTTTCCGCCAACCCTACTTTTTCTAATAAAGAAATACTAATTTCCTTCGCTTCTTTTTTGGGAATCTTTTGAGCCACTACGAGGCCTTCCATGACGTTTTCCAATACCGTTTTGTTTTTAAAAAGATTGTAATGCTGGAAAACCATCGCTGTTTTTCTTCTCAAGGCTAGTACATCACGCTTTGATGGGTGCTTACCTTGGACAGTGAAGCCATCAATCGTAATGGAACCATCGTCAGGACGTTCCAAATAATTGATGCATCTGAGCAATGTGGTTTTACCTGATCCGCTCGGTCCGACTATAACTAGGACATCCCCCTTTTCCACATCGAGATCAATTCCTTTTAATACATGATTTTTATGAAATTGTTTATTGATATTTTTTAACTTAATCACATTGATCCCTGCTTTTGTTTGTTTTACAATTCACCCAAAGATTAACATAACTATTCATAGTTGTAAAGTTGGTTTTGAGCGTTTGTTAATTTCTTATTGTATAATATGAGTATCTCTTGACGCTCAAAATCAAGTTCGATATGATTAAAACCAATAAAACTAATAGGAATTGTTAATTTTAAGCATCTTATGCATATACAATATCAGAGGTGAAGAAATGAAAGACTTATTTATAAAAAATGATGTCCAAAAACAATGGCTGGAGAAGTTATATAAGAAAGAAGCGAAATTTAGAAGCAGATCAGCCGAAACTGACGAACAAGCCAAATTTCCAATGGAAAATATTCAAGAGCTTGTCCGGATGGGTTATACCAGCTTAACTTTGCCGAAGGAATATGGCGGAGAAGGATTAAGAGTATATGACATGGTGCTTTTTCAGGAGACCATAGCCAGTTTTGACGCGGCTACAGGGCTTTCGATCGGCTGGCATATGGGCACTACAGGCGAACTTTACGAGAAAAAACTCTGGTCGGAAGACCGATTAAATTTTTTTGCCAAAGAAGTTTTGGATGGAGCACTCGTCAACCGGGCTGTAAGCGAGGCACAGACGGGAAGTCCGACAAGGGGCGGACGTCCAGGTACAACAGCAGTAAAAAAAGATGGTCGCTGGGTGATTAATGGACGGAAAAATTTTACAACAATGTCTCCAGCGTTGACCTATTTTCTAACCTCTGCATGGATTGAAGAAAAAGAAGCAATCGGATTTTTCCTTTTGCATAAGGATACAGTGGGACTGTCCATTGAAGAAACATGGGACGTCATTTCCATGAGAGGGACAGAAAGCCATGATTTGATTCTCGACAATGTAATAGCGGATGAATCCATGCTCGTCGAGATCAATGACGGACCGCGAGGGAATAAGATCAATGGCTGGGTATTGCATATTTCAGCATGTTACTTAGGGATTGCACAAGCCGCAAGAGACTATGCGATCCAATTTGCCAATGAGCATTCACCTAACAGCATCAAAGGGACAATCAGCGAGTTGCCGAATGTGCAGCGTTTGTTGGGTGAGATTGAACTTGAATTGATGAGAGCGAGACATTTCCTTTACAATGTTGCTGAAGCATATGATGACGTGAACCGGAGACCGTTGATTGCCAACGAACTCGGAGCAGTCAAACATACTGTTACCAATTCTGCGCTTTCCATCGTTGATAAAGCGATGCGAGTAGCTGGGGCAAAAAGCCTCCAGCGTTCCAATCCATTGCAGCGTTACTACCGTGATGTTCGGGCCGGCTTGCATAACCCTCCGATGGACGATATGACGATTCAAAAATTGGCATTGGCTGCTATAGAACAAGAAAAGAAAAAGGCGGAAAACGTAAAGTAAATTATGGGCCACTCGGATAAAAGACTTTCTAAGAGTTTTCTTTCGTTGACTTGTTTATCTTTATTCATCCAGCCTCTATGACACCTGATTTTTTGTTAGTTTTTTTACAGGAGCCAGTGGTCACGTTCGATTTTCGGTCTCGGCTGCGTACTGTTTTCCGGTCACTGGCTGCCTGGACAGATCGAGTTTAGCGATTAGACACTTTCACGGGCATTGGCTACCTAGGCATTACTGACTTCGATACTGGGACGCTTCGAGCATTCAATTCCGCTTTCAGTCCTCCATACAAACACGAAGAGAGCAGGGGTCCCCCTACTCTCTTCGTGTTTGGCTCCTTATTTTTTCTTTTCGTTTTTTGCCGCTTTAGAGCCTTTGCAGTTGCCGCATAATTTACAGCCTGATTTAGCGAGACACATGTTTCTTTTCCTCCTAAGAATCATTTGTCCGTTGAATCAGAAAACCGGCGTAAAAAAAACCAGTCGTCATCGACCCTTCAATATAGAAGAGGCTGGATGAGCGACTGGTTTGTTCTGCGTTTGTCCCGCGGTTAAACCCGCTGGCTGACAGATTCGGCAGTCTTCTTATTTAACGATGTGATAAGGTTGCGCACTATTTTACCTGAGCCGAAAAAAGGTAATTAATCCGGAAAGTAAATTTTGTACGTCTTGTGTTCAATATTACCGCTTCTATAAAAGTCTGTCAATATATTTTTTAAAATTAACCGTTTTCCTTTCTGATTATTAAGAAAAGCGGAGGGCAACGGTTAGCGACGTACAGACTGGAGTGACTCCGACGAGATAAAGGAAACACGGCGACGAAGGCCGCCTCAGACCGCCACTTCCTGGCACCGACGGCACTAGCACGTCCTATCCTTCGNTTCCTGGCACCGACGGCACTAGCACGTCCTATCCTTCGGAGCTGGAGGTCCAACTTTTCATTTGAATACAAATAGTTTTGTATTTTTATTAAAAAGACACCGTTGACTCTCCATCTACTGGAGACTTTATACTGAAAGCAAATGATCGGAGGTTGAGTTAAATGTCAGAGAAAAAGTTTGATATTGTACGCTTGCACCACGCAGAAGTAACGGTTACAGATTTAGATCGCGCCCGCCACTTTTACTGCGAAGGGTTAGGTTTCATTGAAACAGAGTCGGACGACAATCATATATATTTAAGAGCCTTGGAAGATGCCAACCACCATTGCCTCGTGTTGACGAAAGGCGAGCAGGCAAGCTTGAAGCATATCGCCTATCGTGTAAGCGCTGACAGCGACCTTGATGCGCTGGATGAATTGTTCACTAATCTCGGAGTCAGTAAACGCTGGGTTGAAGCTGGTGAAGAAAAAGGCCAAGGCCGCGCTTTAAGGATCCAGGATCCTGGCGGAATTCCTGTAGAATTTTTCTATGAAATGGAAAAAGCGGACAGAATGCTTCAAAAATATCATTTGCAAGGCAATGTAAAAATTAAAAGGATTGACCACGCCAACTGCCTTATTACAAATATTGATGATTTGTATGCATGGTACAGTGACAACCTAGGCTTTAGAACTTCCGAATACACGGTAAAAGTGGACGAGGATGAAGAAAGTATGTGGGCTGCCTGGATGCACAGAAAGCCAAGTGTGCATGACTTAGCACTTATCAGTGAAACAGGACCGCGTTTCCACCATACAGGTTTCTGGATGGATGATGCAAAGTCCATCCTTGATGCCTGTGACCACCTTGCGTCCCTCGGATACTATGCCAACATCGAGCGCTCCCCTGGAAGACACGGGACTTCCAACGCGTTCTTCGTGTACTTGCGGGATCCGGACGGAAACCGCATGGAATTATACACCGGTGACTATTTTACAAACGATCCTGACTGGGAGCCGATCAAGTGGGATCTCGCTGACCCTCAGCGTGCAACATTCTGGGGCGCCATGCCTCCTAAAAGCTGGGTCGAAGAAGCTGTTCCTGTTGAAGACATCCATACAGGTGAACTTCTTCCAATCGTCCAGTTCCAAAAGAAGCAAAAAGTATAATATACAAGGAGCGCATCAGAGCAGTCTGATGTGCTTCTTTTTTGGTGGATGGGAATTTTTACATGTCTATCTTATTATCATTCAATTCTGAGCTCAGCTCCGACATAGAGATGTTATATGCGGAAGCGAAGGATGTTCCGTTCTAAGCCTAACAAATCCATAGTAAAAGGTAGCTTCGGCTGCATAACATTGGACGAAGGAAAAACAGGATTTGCTTTTGAGTCAAATAGTAAACTTCGAGGATTATGGCGCATTGACGCAGCCAGCATTTATCCTTCCCTAAAAATCCAATTTCGTCCTTTTTCCCTCTCTGCACGCGAATGAAAAGGCACTTCCGCTTTTGTTCTGTTAAAATATAGTTGGTGAATACAATGAAAAATAAATTTTCAATCGGGCAAATGTCCAAACTTCATAACATTCCTGTCAAAACACTGCGCTACTATGATGAAATAGATTTATTCAAACCAATAGAAGTGAATCCAAAAAACGGCTACCGCTATTATTCCTTCGAACAATTCAAACTGTTGGATATCATCCATTACTTAAAAGTTCTAGGTGTTCCTTTGGCGGATATTAAAAAGCAAACTTCCAACCGCGATATTAACGAGCTGATTAATACACTTGAGGAACATAAGAAAATCACGGAGGATAAGATTGAAGAGCTGGAGATGGCGAAAAAGAAATTGGAGACCAGGATCCACGAGTTCGAAGAAGCAAAAAGGATAACAGATATTTCCGTTCCTTTTATTAAGTACATGCCCGAGAGAAGAATCATCCAGCTTAAAGAAACTATTTCTTCTTTTTTCGAACTAGAACTTTCGTTACGGAAATTGAAACAACAGTACCACCATATGGCATCCATTTTCATTGGAAAAGTCGGGCTGACGATTTCGGAGAACAACTTTCAGCGCGAAAGTTTTTTGGAGTACAGCTCCATCTTTCTAATTTTGGAAGAGGTGGAAAAAAGTAAGCTAATAGAAGAAATAGACTTTTCCACACTACCGGAAGGAACATATGCCTGTATTTTCTTCCGCGGAGGTCATCATGATGCGCCTCCTTATTTTCAGATTCTCCGCGATTTCATCGAAGAAAAAAACTATACCATCAAAGGCGACTTTATCATCCGTACAATCATCGACCAATTCATCTCCAATAACAAGGACGAATTTCTGGCTGAAATCCAAGTACGGATTGAACAATAAAAAAAGCGAAAACGCTCGTTTAGCGATGTACGAACTGAAATATGGAAGACGGCGGTTTAGGGGACGACAAGCGCTGGCAGCCTCAAGGCGCCACGTCCTCGAAAAAGCTGACGCTTTTCCCTCGTGCGATGTAACGCTGCCGAAGCTATCCTTGTCCTGTGGCTTCGGCAGACTCAAGGCGCGACACCCTGTCGCTTCGCTTGCACTAGCACTTCCTGTGTATCGGTGGCACTAGGCCCTCCTGACCGTCAGAGCTAGACAGGGAAAAACTATCCACTGTTGTAGAGTTTTATAATACGCTAAACCATATTAAAAAGAGAGGCTCCCGGGGCCTCTCCTTCATTTTTCATTTGTTAAATTGTATTTTTTCAACCGCCTCATCAGCAATGATTGGGTAATTCCTAGTTCCTCGGCTGTTTTCCTAGTCGTTTTAAACTGGGCATACGCTTTAGTTATGATATTTTTTTCAACGGAATCCAAAATCTCTGTCAGTGATTCACCGTTATTAAAGCTCGCCAAGTCGAATACCATATCCTCACGTTCCCGCATTTGGGGCGGCAAATCCTGCACTTGAATATCATCTTCATGAGCAATAATGACAAGCCTTTCAATTAAGTTCTCAAGCTCCCTTATATTTCCCGGCCATTCATAATTTTGCAGGCAGTCCAATGCATCGGACGAAAGACGACAACGCCTTTTGTGCTTCTGATTATATTTTTCCAAGTTAAACTGAATCAAACCAACAATGTCTTCTTCCCTTTCACGGAGTGAAGGTATGCTGATAGGAAGGACATTCAGCCTGTAATACAAGTCTGAACGGAAGTTTCCTTTTTTCACTTCTTCCATTAAATCCAAATTTGTTGCTGCGATGACTCTTACATTTGCCGTTTGGTGCTCTGTAGATCCGATTGGAAGAAACTTCTTCTGTTGTAAAAATTGCAATAACTTTGCCTGAAGGTGAATAGGCAGCTCCCCAATTTCGTCAAGAAATAATGTACCGCCGTCAGCCATCTTAATCATCCCGGCTTTTCCTGCTTTATTTGCACCGGTAAAAGCCCCTTTTGCATAACCGAATAATTCGGATTCAATCAAGGTTTCCGGTATGGCTCCGCAGTTAATTTCTACAAATGGACCGCTCCCCCGTTCACTTAATCCGTGGATTCGCTGAGCAAAAACATTTTTGCCGACGCCTGTTTCCCCACTCAATAGAACAGTCGAGTCGGCAAGGGCTATTTTGTCAATAGTTTGCAGCAACGAAAGGTATGCCGGGCTTTGACCGGAAAAATAATACGAATCTATTTGTTTCTCATAGTTTATGCGCATGATTTCCTGGCTATATCTCTTCAATAGCGACTGGGTTTCTTCCAACTCTGTCGTTGTTTGTACTATTTCCGTAATATCCTTGGTTAGCGCGATAATACAATCTATCTTCCCTTCTTCGTCCTTGATCGGATGTCCGGTAACGATAAACCTGCTGTCTTTGCCTGTTGTTGTTTGTACTGTGCTGACAGATGCTTGCTTTTCAATAACCATCTTCGTGACAGACGGCCTGAACACACCTAGCTCTTCTAGTAAGTAAACATCCTTTCCAATAAAAAATGACTTCGGCCTGTTTGAAAAATTTGCACAGGCTTTATTAAGCCATATAACTTTCCCTTCTCCATCGGAAATCAGAATACCATCTGAAAGCGCATTGAGAATTCTAGTAAAGTATGGATGGTCCAAAATTTCTCGTATTTTTTCCAATCGAATCCCCCTTTCGTTTTACCTATATTGTTAGAATACCACGAAATCTGAGTTAATTACGATTCAAAATATAAATTTTCACCTATTTCTAAGTATTTTTGAATCGTTTTCAATTCAAACCTCCCCAATTTGAGTCGATTTTGCTATGTTTTGTACTACTAGGCACGCTAAAAAAGGACAAAAATCGCATATTCGAGTGAAAATAGTCGAAAAAACTTGGCACATAAATTGCTACTATATAAAATCCGTAAGAACGAAAGTTAAAAACTGCAGTTCTTCATAAGAACTTACTAGTTGGGGGAGGGTCACGCTATGCTTGAACAAGGCCTTATGATTAATACTAGCCGCCTCATGAAAACGATTAACGAGAGTGCCAATATAGGCAAACTTTCCCGAGGAGGGATTTGCCGCCTTGCGCTTACTGATGAGGATAAGGAAATGCGGGATTTGTATATTCAATGGTTAGAAAATATTGGGCTACAAGTTAGCATCGATGATTTCGGAAATATTTACGGCAGAAAAGAAGGAAAGAACCCTGATGCTGCCCCGGTTTTAATTGGATCCCATCTCGACACCCAGCCTGAGGGCGGACGTTACGATGGTATACTAGGCGTTTTAGCCGGACTGGAAGTATTGACTGCACTGAATGAAAGCGGTGTTACTACAGACAGACCAATTGTACTTATTAACTTCACAAATGAAGAAGGGTCAAGGTTTGAACCGCCGATTTTAGGTGCCGGGGGGCTCGCGGGGCATTTTGACAAAGAGTTTGTTTACTCTCGTACCGACAGGGAAGGAAAAACATTCCTTAACGAATTAAAAAGGATTGGTTACCATGGTTCGGAAGGAAACCGCATCCAAAACAGTCATTGCTACCTTGAACTTCACATTGAGCAAGGACCCGTCTTGGAGCATAAAGGATTGGATATCGGTGTGGTGACCGGCATTCAGGGAATGGACTGGCTGGAAGTAAAAATCACCGGTCAATCAGACCATGCTGGACCTACACCGATGAGTATGAGAAAAGATGCGCTATATGTAACATCCAAAATTATTCAACTATTACAAGACACGGTCGTTAGCCAAAACGAAGAAGCAACTGTCACGATTGGCCGGTTGGCGATTAAGCCAAACTCCATCAATTGTGTTCCGGGAGAAGTGATATTTTCAGTAGATGTAAGGCATTCCGATGATTCCGTAAAGGAGCAATTATGCCAGACGATCATTGAAAAAATGAGTATTACAGCAGCCGCGGAAAAAGTTTCAATAGAAATCAACAAGATTTGGGAAACTTCTGCAAGCCGTTTCTCGGAAGAACTAATTGATGTGATTTCAGAGACTTCCGATGAACTGGGTTATACCAGCAAAAAAATGATAAGCGGCGCTGGGCATGACTCGAAATATATGAATGAGATAACACCTACCGCAATGATTTTTGTTCCAAGTGTTGATGGCAAAAGCCATTGCCAAGAAGAGTTTACAAGCGAAGAAGCAATTGAAAAAGGCGCAAACGTATTGTTAAATACTGTATACAAATTGGCCAATGCATAAATTTAGTACGCACCACGAGGAGGCGATTGTATATGTTCGCGGATCTGATCCTTTTAAACGCTAACATTTATACAATAGATGAGGAACAGCCAAAAGCATCTAAGATTGCAATTAAAAACGGTAAGATTATTGGTTTTGATGAAGAAGCCGATCAATTAAAAGGCCCCGGGACGAAATTGATCGACATGGAAGGAAAAACAGTATTTCCAGGACTTATCGAAAGCCATGCACACCCTTTGCACTTTGCTGCCAATCTATTTCAACTGGACTTAAGAGCGGAAGTCACACCGGATATTGAAAGCATTCTCAATGCGGTCAGAGAGAAAGCAAAAGTGACTCCAAAAGGACAGTGGATTACCGGCATGGGCTGGGATGACAGCAAATTAAAAGATAAGCGTTTCCCGACAATTGATGAGCTAAGTGAAGCAGCACCGGATCACCCTGTATTTTTGAAAAGGACTTGCGTACACAATGCAGTTGTTAATCGTATGGCCTTTACAAAAAGCAATCTTCCGGAAAGTCCGCAGGACCCCGAAGGTGGACACTTCCACATTGATCCAACTACAGGTAAGCCCAGCGGCCTTATTCAAGAAAACGCTATGATGGAATTTGCCGTTCCATCATTAACTACTGAACAGTTGAAAAAGGCTATGATGCAAGCCCAACAACAATTTTTCAAATGGGGAATCACAACCATCCACGATATGGCCGTGACGAAAAAAGAAATGACCGTTTACCAACAGCTTCAAAAGGAGAACGATTTTCGGATGAAAGTCCGCCTGTGGCTATGGGCAATCGATCAGATGGGATGGACAGGCGTCCAAGAGGAAGCATTGGAGCTTGGAATTGAAAGCCATTTCGGAAATGATCGCCTCAACATCCAAGGTTTAAAATATATGCTGGATGGAAGTGTTGGCGGTCGAACGGCAGCTGTCAGTGAACCATACGAAAATGAAAAGGATAACCGGGGCATTTTATACATGAAGCAAGAGAAACTGGATGCCCTCGTTTCCGAAGCTACCCAAAATGGAATGCGCGTCTCTATTCACGGAATCGGAGAACGAGCGATTGAAATGGCCCTTGAAGCCATCTTGAAAACGAATTCAGAAGAAGAAAATAAAAAAATGCGCCACAGGATCGAACACTGTGCTTTACCTTCCGAAAAACAGCTGAAACAATTGTCAGATCACGGTATTATTGCAGGTTCATCTATTGGATTTATATATTCTATCGGTGATAGCTATTTAGCAAACCTAGGGAAAGAACGGGCCGAGCGGGTCTTCCCACACGCTTCTTTTAAAAAGCATGGCATTATCGCTCCAGGAAATTCTGATTTGCCGGTATGTGACGGGAATCCGTTATTTGGAATTTATACCGCGGTCACCCGAAAAACGGTCGGTGGCCAGCAGCTGGGTACAAAAGAATCCATTTCGGTCGAAGATGCCATCAAGGCATACACAATCGATGCTGCAGTCTCAGGATTTGATGAAGACAAGATTGGCTCACTTTCGATTGGAAAGTATGCAGATCTCATCGTTGTGGATCGAGATCCATTCACTATCGATCCTGAATACATCAAAGATATTGAAGTTCTTCAAACAATCGTTGAAGGACAAATAGTCTATAAGAAAACAAATGAAAAAATAAATCAAAACTCTCAACTACTCTCAGTGTGAGCGAGGAGGAAACAGCATGTATAGTGCACAAGAACAAACAATTTTAGGCAGCATCGTCATTGTTTATTTCCTATTTTTATTTGGAGTCTCCTTTTATATCAACCGCCGAAGCATAAAAACGTACGACGATTATAACGTCGCAGGGCGATCCGTTTCTATTTTCCCTTTAATTCTGACATTTGTCGGGACGGCTGTAGGAGGATCAACTTTACTCGGCTTTATGGGAAATGGCTATAGCTTCGGAATGGGGCAACAATGGTTAAATTTCAGTATCTTTTTCGCAGGTATCATCATGATGTTTTTCTTCGTCAAGCGCATTAGACTATATGGCGAAAAATATGACATGGTCACAATTGCGGACTTTACAACTCTTCGTTTTGGAGAAGGTGCTCGTTTTCCAACGGTCATTAGTATTTTGATTGCCTACAGTGCTATTACAGGTATGCAGTTTGTTGCCATTGCCACTATCTTGCATTTAACTATTGGCATAAATATGACAACAGGTATATTAATCAGCTGGGTTCTATTGACGCTTAAAACATATTTCGGCGGAATGAAATCTGTTATTTGGCAAGATGCCTTTCATGGAACAATACAAACAGTCGGTATATTTGTTTTGTTCGTAGTTGCAATTGTTGCTTCCGGCGGCTGGGGCAGAATCTCTGAAAATGCCATTGCTATGAACGAAGGGGCAAATCTCAGCTTTTTCAACATCTCAGCTGTCGATGTTTTTGTTTATCTTCTGACTATTGGAGCCTATCAATTTGTAAGACAGGATCTTTGGCAGCGTTACTGGGCCGCTAAAGACTTAAAAACAGCTACACGCGGTTATTGGATCTCAATTGTTTTAGCCTTTTTAACTGGTTTTTTCGTTATCACGATTGGAGTTGCCGGCAGATTCGGTTTATCGATGGGAGAAATCGATCCTACCTTAAGCTATTATGCGATTATTGGGCATGTGTTCAACTTCCCTATGATCGTCGTTATGGTTGTTGCTTTAATGGCGACTGTCATCTCCACAGCTGACTCATTCCTGATGGCGGGTGCATCATCAATTGTGAACGATATCATTAAACCGCGCCTTAAAGAACAGGAAGATAAAAAATTATTGAGCTTTAGTAGATTATCAGTCTTTCTAGTTTCGGTATTTTCCTTATTATTAGCTCTTTATATTCCACAATTGGTTAATCTATGGGTCACAGGAACAGCTATGTTGGTATCATCCCTATTAGCACCTGTTATCTTCGGACTTTTCTGGAAGGGATCAACAAAAGCCGGCGGTGTAATCGCTATGTGGGTTGGCTTAATCATCGCTGTTGGCTGGCAGCTGTTGGGCCATCCGTTTGGCATCCACCCTATTTATGTCGGATTCCCGGTGTCATTCCTGCTAGTCATAATTGTTTCACTGATGACTAAACCCAATGATTTGAATAACTTTACAGAGAAGGCTTCCTAAGCATTCAAACCGCTGAGTCTTTGCAAAATAGGGTAAATTGGATTTAATTCAACTGGCTCAAAAGGCTGGTTTATCAGTCCGCCTTAGATTCAAATTCGCATCAAAAGCGCATAGGTTCAATTCATCTCGGTTCAACTTTATGCAAAATTGAATATTCATCTCTCAAACTGCATAGAATTCACTCAACAAAGAAAGGGTTTTGACACCCTTTCTTTGTTTTTTGGCAATTAACGCACTTGGCACAATTATTGCAAGTATATATATCAATACAATTGGAAGCACTACTTACAACAGGAGGCACAAAAATGAAAGCGGATATCATTATACATGGCAACGCTGTTTTTACCGGGTTAAATGAACAGCCTGAAAAGCTCTCCGTTGCTATTAAAGATAATCAAATTATTGATGTCGACACGCCTGATGCATTGGAAAATTATATCAGTGATGTGACACGCGTTGTTGACGCAGGAGATAAGCTTGTCATGCCAGGATTTTTTGATTCTCACATCCATATCATGGCCGGCAGCCTGTTTAACCATTATTCCGTTCCGTTGAGTGAAACCGTTTCAGCAGAAGATGCAGCTGAAAAAGTGAAAGCGTATGCAGATGCGCATACTCATGCCCCTTGGATTATCGGGGTTGGCTGGGATTCCACAGCCTGGGGAGATAAGGATTTCCCTGATCGTTATCTCCTCGACCGTTATATTCCTGACCGGCCTGTGTTTCTCATTCAGGCAGAGGGTCATTACGGCTGGGTAAATTCGAAAGCGATTGAAATTGCGGGTATTACGAAAGAAACGGCCAATCCGGATTATGGCATCATTTATAAAGATGACAACGGTGAACCGACAGGTATTCTCATAGAGTCCGCCATGTCTCTTGTTGGAAAGCATGCCTACAATTTTTCAGAAGAACAAAAAATGAAAATGGCTCAGCTGTTTCTTGATGAAGCAGCAAAATATGGTGTCACTTCGGTGAATGACTTATATTTAAGCCGTGCTCACGAAGGATTGGAAGGGTATTCAGTTTTCAAAGAATTTGATGAAAATGATCAATTGACAACAAGAATTCACCTTTATCCGCCACTAAACGGAGATTTGGAAGCGGCGAAAGATTTTAAGGAGAATTTCTCTTCTCCAAAATTAAAAATGGCCGGCCTAAAACAGTTCATCGATGGAGTTGTTACAGGCTATACAGCATATATGCTCGATCCATATAAAGATAAGCCGGAAACGCGCGGGGAAATTGGCTTTTCTGAGGAGCAGCTTCAGGAGTGGGTTACAGCTGCTGATAAGGAAGGTTATCAAATCAAGTTCCATACGATTGGCGACGGAGCGGTAAGGCTTGGACTTGACCTGTATGAAAATGCCCAGAAAGAAAATGGCAGACGCGACTCCCGTCACACGCTTGAACACATTGAGGTCATCTCAACAGACGATATTCCTAGATTCAAAGAATTGGGTGTCATGCCTTCCGTACAGCCTTATCATATGGCTCTGATGCCGAGGGAAAGCCATACCGAACGGGTAGCAGAAGAAAAGTTTCCATATCTGTATGTAAATGCCACATTATTCAATGAAGGAATTGTCATGCCATACAGCAGTGATTATCCAATCATCCCATTAAATCCAATGCTTGGACTTTATCACGCCGTCACTCGAAAAGACTATACATTGGAAGATACATGGAATGAACAGGAGAAAATCTCACTTGCACAGGCACTGAAAGCATACACATATGGTTCTGCCTACAGCGTCTTCCGCGAAAATGAAATCGGAACACTTGAAAAAGGAAAGCTGGCTGACATCGTCATACTTGATAGAAACTTATTTGAAGTTCCAGAGAAGGAAATCTTAGACACTAATGTCGAGTTTACAATCGTTGACGGACAAATTGTTTATGAAAAAACCGTTGAAATAGTTTAATAGGGATTATTTCTAAGAAAAGCGTAAGGCGCCCGCCTATTGGCGACAAGCACAAGGCGAATTGCGAGGAGGCAGTTCCTCAGCCACCACAGCAATTTGACTTGTGACCTCGAGCCGATAGCGCCTGGCCGCCTCCTAGCGCCACGTCCTGTGGCGTCGGTGGCACTAGGACATCCTGTCCGTCGGAGCTAGACACAACGCATATTTTTCTAAAAGAAAACTTAGTCCGACCTTATACTTTCTTACCCTCGAACGGAAGCCTCCGAAAAGGCGAGGCTTCCCACTTTTGACTAATAAGGAAATCGTTCATAGCCCAACTCTATTTTTTGAAAAAGGAGGATGATATACATGCAACAAGAAAAAATGCAACGTTCACTCACCCTGATACCGGTTGTCCTTTTCGGATTTTCTTTTATGGCTCTTGCAACCGTATTCAGCACTTATGGAATTGCTGCCGAATTGTCACACGGGATGGTTTCAGGATCTTATTTACTGGCGCTGATCGTCATGCTTTTTACAGCGTACAGTTATGGACAAATGGCAAAGGTAGTCCCTTCTGCCGGCTCCGCCTATGCATATACGCAGAAGTCCATCAATCCATATGTAGGATTTATGGTAGGATGGGCCGTATTAATGGATTATCTCTTTATTCCTATGGTTAACTATTTGCTGTTTGGGATATTTTTCTCAGCGGCCTTCCCTTCCATCCCAAGTTACGTTTGGGTGCTCGGAATGTTGCTATTGGTTACTTTTGTCAATGTAAAGGGTATCAGACTGGCTACGATGGCCAACGCTTTTATCAGTATTTTCTCTTTATTATTCATACTCATTTTTATCGGCTTGTCTGCAAAAGATATTTTGGGTGGCGCCGGTACCGGTACAATTTTCAATTTTGAGCCTTTCTACAACCCTGAACAATCTTTCTCTTATATTGTTGCGGGCGCGGCTCTGCTCTGCTTTTCGTTTCTTGGTTTTGATTCCGCCACAGCCTTCGCAGAGGAAACGATCAACCCGAAAAAGACGATCCCAAGGGCTGTTATTATCATCACTCTTGTAGGCGGAGCTATTTTCATGTCCGTTTCGTATTTTGCCCATAATGTATGGCCTGACTATACAACGTTCACAAACGCTGATGCCGCATCTCACGAAATCATTACATCTGTGGGCGGAAAAACATTGGCATCCATGTTCCTGGCCGTTTATTTCGTCACTGTTTTCGGTTCAGCAATGTCATCACAGGCAAGTGCATCTCGCGTATTGTTTGCGATGGGCCGGGACGGCCAGCTTCCGAGGTTCTTTGGGAAGCTTCATCATAAATACCAAACGCCGATCAATAACATTTTGTTAATCAGTGCGCTGTCACTTCTTTCATTGGTTTTAAGCCTGACGCTTGTTGCTTCATTCATTAACTTTGGAGCATTCATCGCTTTTATCAGCGTTAATATAGCAGTCATCGCCTATTATTTCATCCGCAAGAAAGAACGTTCCGTTAAAGGAACCATACTATACTTGATATTGCCAGGAATTGGCGCTCTGCTTGATTTTTGGCTGCTCCTTAATTTGGACATCCACTCAAAAGTATTAGGAAGCATTTGGTTTGCCCTTGGTCTCGTCTATTTACTCTTCTTGACCAAAGGATTTAAAAAGCGTCCTCCCGAACTCAAATTGGGTGGGGCCGAAACAGCAGAAGAAACCGCTTAGATTGAAATTTTACGATAATGGAAGTTTTCGTTATCTATCAGGATGATTTTAGCATTCTTATTCAAAAAATAGCGTTTTTTAAGATATTTTTAGGGAATTTAAAGATATTCTACAAAAAAAGAGTGCACTCCCCTTTCTTTTACAAAAGCAAAGGGATATAATATATAATTGTGCAGAGCATTTCATAGTGCTATTTTATTCAACAAAGGAGCGATTCTAATGAGCAATGAAGCATTGAGACAAGAATTGGTTGAATTGGACAAGAAGTACTACATTCACCCAACATCTTCCTTACAAGACCAACAGGCAAACGGACCGGCTATTATTTTTGATAAGGCTGAAGGCGTCCATGTCTATGATCTTAACGGTAAAAAATACCTTGAAGGTATGGCTTCCCTATGGAACGTAAATATTGGATATGGTAGAAAAGAACTTGCTGAAGTAGCAAAAGAACAGCTTGAAAAATGTGCATACGTTTCCAGCTTTACTGGTTTCAGTAACGAACCTGCCATTCGTCTCGCTGCTAAAATTGCTGAAATGACACCTGGCGATCTTAACGGTGTATTCTTCACTTCCGGTGGTTCCGAATCAAACGATTCTGCCTACAAACTTGTACGCCACTACTGGAAAGTAAAAGGCAAACCAGAAAAAACTAAAATTGTTGCTCGTAAAAGAGCTTATCACGGGGTAGCTTCCGGATCTACAAGTGCTACTGGAATTGAGTCTTTCCATGACTTCACAACTTCTTTAGCACCAGGATTTGTTCACGTAGACCCTGATTCTCCAGACGCTTTCAGAAAGTTGATCGAAGAAGAAGGCGCGGACACTATCGCTGCATTCTTGACTGAGCCTATTCAAGGAGCGGGCGGAGTTAACCTACCTAAAGAAGGGTACCTCCAAGAAATCCGTAAAATCTGTGACGAGCATGACATTTTGTTCATTGCTGACGAAGTAATTAACGGATTCGGCCGTACAGGAAAAATGTTCGCTTGTGAACACTATGACATCGTTCCTGACGTATTGCTTCTTGCAAAAGGTATTTCCAGCGGATATGTACAATTAGGTGCAGTTGTATTGCGCGAGAAACTTCACAAAGAGTTGATCGAGCTTTCCAGCGGCGTATTGATGCATGGATTTACTTACAGCGGACATCCAACAGCTTGTGCAGTAGGTTTGAAAAACATCGAAATCATGGAAAATGAAAACATGGTTGAGAATTCCAAAGTAATGGGTGACCTACTTGCAGAAAAATTAACTGAGCTTCAAAAAGAAACTGACATTGTTGGCGAAGTCCGTCACCTTGGTTTGCTTGGTGCGGTTGAACTTGTCAAAGACCAAGAAACTGGCGAGCGCTTCGCTGAAAAGATTTCTGCTAAAGTTGTATTGGCAGCAAGAGAGCGCGGATTGATTTTACGTAACGTTGTTTACTGGGAGAAAGACACAATCGTTTACTCACCACCACTTTGCATGACTGAAGATAATGTAAACGAATTTGTAAGCATCCTTAAAGAAGCGATTTTGGAAGTTCAAAAATCACTTTAATAAGAATCAAACCGCAGAAGTTTCGACTTCTGCGGTTTTTTTATGTAAAAGCAATAAGATTTTTTTTAACATTACACGCACTCTCTAAATGAAGTGCCATTTGGTACAAAACTGCTTCTTTCCCCCATCCTCCCATCAATTGGGCACTAATTGGCAGCCCGCTTTTAGACATTCCACATGGCAAAGTGATGCTGGGAATTCCAATGTAGTTTGCAAGAAAGGTGAATCGCATGAGTGCACTGCGGACACTTTGGGTGTTTCCCTTGATTGAGATATTTTCCTCACCTATTTTAGTGGGTAATATAGGGACAGTCGGTGTCAACAATGCATCAACCTTTTCGAATGCACGACGGTATTCAGTGGTTATTTTCTCCTTAAGATTTTGCGCAATCACGAATTCATAAGCGCGGTACTCTGAACCTTGCAAGATTCGTTTTCTTGTTACTTCTCCCAGTAAACTTCCAGGATCATGAACAATTTCACGATGTACCAAGTAAGCCTCACTCCGGTCGATCGCACTGCTTATTTCCATTGCTTCCTTCATTTCAGGAATATCCAGATTAACGTCAATAATAGTTGCCCCGAGATTTTCCAAATCCTCTGCCAGACTGAGCACCTTTTCCTTCACTTCTGCATCTACTTCGTCGTAGAAATAAGATGCTGGGATACCTATTTTTTTATTCCTCAGGTTAGACTTCGGTGACTCTCTTAAGCTTCGAGATATTGATTTGGCAGATTCCAAATTACCGCAAAGCGCATCAAATATGATAGCATTATCCATCACAGTTCGTGTAATTGGTCCTACATGATCCATTGATTTGCTTAGTTGTTGTATGCCCTCTGTGCTGATTTTTCCATATGTCGGCTTCATTCCCACAATCCCGCATAGTGCAGAAGGAATACGGATCGATCCGCTTGTATCCGTCCCCAAAGAACCCCAACATAGCTGGACAGCCGTGGCTGAGGCGGAACCGCCGCTTGAACCTCCTGCTATTTTCTCAGGTTGATAGGGGTTCCGCATAGGCCCGAAATATGAATCGTCTCCGGTGGTACCGTAGGCAAGCTCGTGAGTGTTTTGCTTTCCAACAATGACGGAACCACTTTCCTTTAATATCTTTACAACCGTGGCATCTTCTTTTGGGATAAAATTATTATAAACACCGGACCCTGAAGTCGTTCTAATCCCTTTAGTTTGAATCAGATCCTTTAGCCCGAGGGGTATACCCAAAAGCAGACCGTGATGCTCATTCCCCTCTCTAAAAAGCTTTTCAGCCTGCTCTGCCTGACGCATGCCTTCTTGATGGCAAACCGTTATATAAGCGTTCAGGTGCGCATATTTATCAATTCTTTTAAATACCCATTCAACAACTTCCACCGGTGAAATGGACCTTTTTTTATACTCGGTGTGGAGACTTGTGATATCTAAGTTTAACAGTTCCTGCTCTCTAACCATTAGCTCACTCTCCTTAAAACCACGATTGAATACGATTACATTTTATGTGTTTAAAACTATTGTATCGTTTAAAGCCCTTCATTTAAAGGAGTTATACATTAAAGTAGAGAAGTATACAGAAGATCTCAGTAGATTAGGAGGTATAGAAATGACCAATTTTAAGACAGCTGATTTATGTGATGATCATTCGGAAAACGTACAGGTGTGCACAATCGATTTTCGCTCCTTTGGAAAAAAATCCCGCTTTTCCGGAAAAATAGAAACCGTGAAGGTATTGGACGATAACGTACTCTTTTTAAAAACTTTGGAGTCAGTGCCTGCCGGTTCCGTCGTTGTCTTAGACGGTGAAGGCTCAAGGAACTGCGCTTTAATGGGGGACCGCTTGGCGGGCATCGCTGCTTCAAGAGGACTTACTGGCGTTATCATAAATGGATGCGTCAGGGATTCAGCTGACCTTGCGGAAATTGATGTGGGCATTTTTGCAATAGGGACACATCCAATGAAGAGCAAAAAAGATGGAAAAGGCAAACGGGACGGTGCTCTTGATTTTGGTGGAGTTACCTGGAAGCCGGGAAATTATGTATACGCGGATGAAGACGGAGTGATTGTTTCGGAACAAAGACTCGTATAAGCATGGTGAAGTTACAGCATGAATGTGGAGTTGGAGTCATGAAGACGGTTTGATTCCCAAAAATACTACACAGTCACGATTATATGTTTAAGGTTAATTTAAGATTTATGGTTACTATAAAGTGTCCATGGTGACCATAAAGGCGACGAAACTGCATTAACAGTCACCATGAAGGAGTCATGGCGCCCATAAAAGCGAGGGAATTGCGTTTACGGTCACTATGAAGGGAATGGAACCTCAAATACGGTCACTACGAACCAAAATTTTGATTCCAAATCCCTCCTTTATAAAGGTTGGCGATAACTGAAAAACTACGGACTCAATAGCCGGTCAACATGTGCTCCCCATAAAAGCCCAAGCTCCAAAACCCAAAAAGAAGCCGCCCCTCCGGACGGCTTCTCAGCTTTTGTTTGTCGCTGTTTGCAACGTTTTTGCTTACCTTATTTCCAGTAAGCCAAGGAACGTTTTTTCATCGCTTCCCTGTTTTGTGCTGTTGTTTTTGGCAGGTATTCGCCTGTTTGTTGATCGATGATAATTCCGTAGCGACGGATCAAGTCTAAAAGGTCCACTTCTCCGTTACGGAATTTCTCCATGACAGTTTCAGGATCTTCCTCAATCCATTTTTGACGGTTCAAACGGATCAACTCACGCGCATTCTCAGTTGCTTCTTCGTCAATTTCAAAAAGATCGATTTCGCGGTCAATCTCTTTGATGACAACTCCATAGTCCTTTTCAGCACGTTCGATTGATACATACTCATCAATAACGTCTTCCAAGACAGCTTTTGGATCCCTTTCAAGCGGATCGCCAAGTCCACCGCCGCCCGCAGATGGACGTGTGAAGTAGTCGCCTTTGCCGACTTTCACATTGGAGAAAATAGTTCCAAGGAATTCTGATTCTTGTCCGCTTTTTTGCAGTTCAACACCGTGTGGTGTCGAAGGGAGTCCTCCGAAAATTCCCCATGTTACCGAGCGGGATCTGTCACAGCAGTAAGACATGACTGCATCATGAGCTTCTGTAAGGATTCCGCCCTTCTCAACTCCACATCCGCCGCGGAATTGGCCAGGACCGCCGGAGTCAGTTACGATTTCATGCTTTGTTGTAACAACTGGCGACAACCGCTCCTGCCCTTCACAAGGCTGGATGCTGAGACCAACTCCAAATACTGGAGAAGTAGCGTTGGCTCCGTCTTTTGTACTGCGGCCCCCATGTCCGCCCGCCATCCAGTCGTACCACATGAAGTAGCTGTCGTAACCTTCCCGCTTGTCGTCCCCCCCAATGAGAAGGTACTCCAAGTTGAAAGAGCAAGCCAAAGCGCGTTCTGGCATGACGTTTGACCATAGTTCAAAGCAGGCGTTCATGATTTTTTCATAGGCACCTGAACAGAAACCTGTCACCGCCACTGGCCATGGAGCGTTTACAACCGAATCTTCCGGAAGTTCTACATGGACGGCCCGATAGAAACCTGAGTTCAACGGAATGTCCGGGAAGAACGTTTTTGTTCCTGCATAAGCCGCGGACAAGGACGAACCGAAAGCCGAGTTAAGGAAGCAGCCGATATATTTATGAGAGCCGGACAGATCATAGAAAATCTCATCATCTTTAATCGTCATTTTCACATTGATCGGAATCAACCCATCTCCAAGTTCAGGATCCATGTCAATGTAGTCTGTCGTTTCCCATACGCCGTCAGGAAGTTCTTTCACTCTTGCGCGCGTAAGACGTTCCACGTAGTTTTGGACTTCTTCAAACGCAGTCAATACTGTATCAAGACCATACTTTTCGATAAAAGCAATCAATTGTCTTTCACCGGTTTTTGTTGCTTCCGCCTGGGAACGCAAGTCTCCTAATCTTTCTTCTGGAACACGCATATTAGAGACAAGCAAGTTCGCCACATCTTCCAGATACACCCCTTTGCTCCAGATGCGAAGCGGAGGAATCCTCATTCCTTCCCCATAGTGGCTTTTAGCGTTTACATCAAAGGAACCAGGAGTAGATCCTCCCATGTCAGCCCAGTGGCCGTTTACCTGCATAAAGGAAATCAATTGCCCATTATAAAATACTGGGCGGATAATCCGCGTGTCGTTAAAATGAGTTCCTCCACGGTATGGGTCATTGACAATAAATACATCTCCAGGGTGAATATCGTCACCGAAATCTTCGATGACTGCTTTCGCTGTCAAATGAAGTGTTCCGACGTGAACGGAAATATCCTGTGTACCCTGCATGATCGTATTTCCTTTGGCATCACAGAGTGCCGAGCTGAAGTCACGGTTATAGATAACAAATGAGTAGCATGTACGGAGTACTTGCTCAGACATTTGGTCAACTAGGTTCACAAATCCATTTTTTAAAACTTCAAATGTAACCGGATCGAGTTTTGTATCCACATTAAACATCATATCTCCCCTTTTTCGCAGCTTTATAAAAACAATCCTTACCTCTTATTTACGGTTCATGATGATATTGCGATATTCATCAATTTTAACGGAGTAGTCAGGCGGAATAACGATTGTCGAGTCGAGCTGTTCGATGATAGCCGGTCCGCTGAATTCGGATAGTACAGGAATTTTCGTACGGTCGTAGATTGTTGAATCAACCAATCCACCCGCTTCTTCAAAGTACACACGGCGTGTTTCTTTTATAGCATCCTCCAAGTTGCCTTGCGGTTCTTCTTTGGCAAAAACCGGCTTGTTGACTGCACCGATTGCTTCTACGCGCATACCGTAGATCTCAATTCCTTTTTCCCTGTCGGCAAATGCGAACTCACGCTCATGCTCAAGATGGAATCTTTCAATCGCTTCATCCAGCGACATGATTGGACGGTCGATTGTGACAGACAATGTTCTCCACTGTCCTACGTAACGCATATCAATATAGCGGATAAGGTGCATTTGCTCTTCTTCAATACCTTCTTCTGCTAACAATTCTGTCGCTTCTTTTTCCATTTCAATGAATTCGGCTTCAAGTTCCTCTTTTGTCACATCAGCTACATCTGCAAAGTATGTTTTTGTAATGTCGTGACGGACGTCAACAAGCAGACAACCCATCGCTGCAGCAACACCAGGATGTGCAGGGACAATGACAGTCGGAATTTCCATTTCTCTTGCTAGATCAGCACCGTGAAGTGCACCTGCGCCGCCGAATGCAACCAATGCAAAGTCACGTGGGTCATAACCGCGGCGTACAGAAATCAAGTTAAGCGCATCACACATATTTGCATTTGCAACTTGGATCATTGCGTTTGCAGCACCATAGATATTGTATCCCAATGGCTTTGCCACTCGTTCCTCAATCGCTTTTACAGATAGGTCTTTATCCAATTCCATTTGGCCGTCAATCAGCTTTGTATTCAAACGTCCTAATACAAGGTTGGCGTCCGTATTTGTCGGCTCCATTCCGCCTTGGTCATAGCATGCTGGTCCCGGATCTGCCCCTGCGCTGTGAGGCCCGTTGCGCAGTGAACCTCCGTCATCAATCCATGAAATGCTTCCTCCCCCGGCACCGATTGTTAAAATCTCAATACTTGGGAAGCCGATTGGATACCCGTACTCGATATACCAGTCTTTCGTAATCCGCAGCTCGTTGTCGTACATTAATGAAATGTCCGTACTTGTACCGCCCATGTCGAGGCCGATCGCATTTTTGAATCCGCACATATTGGCGATATGCTTGCTCGCGATAGCACCGGCAGCAATACCTGAGCTGGCAAGACGAGCTGCATATTTAGGAACTGTCTGTGATGTCATGACCCCGCCCCCAGAGTGGAGAACGATGATATCGCCATCATATCCAAGATCTTTCATATTCTCTTCAAGAGTATTGATATACTTGCTGATTGTCGGTCCGAGTACAGCGTTTACAATCGTTGTACTCATACGCTCGTGTTCGAAAATCTCAGGAAGCGTATCGGAAGATGTACAAATATATGCATCAGGAAGTTCTGCCTGCAAAATCTCTTTTGTCTTTTTCTCATTTTCTGCATTTACATAGGCGTTCATAAAACAGATGGCAACTGCTTCCACTTCGCGCCTTTTTAAAATTCTGGCGAGCTCGCGGATTTCGTCTTCATTGACTTCTTTAAGCATTTCTCCGTCAAACCCGACACGCTCATCCAGCTCAAAACGGTCTCTCCGTTTGATGTATGGCTCTGCCACATCGTTATATGCGTCCCATAAATCAAGCTTTGTGCCGCGGCGGATTTCCGGAACATCACGGAATCCTTTCGTTGTGACAAGGGCTGCTTTTGGGAGTTTGCGTTCAATCAATGCATTTGTACCAACTGTTGTTCCGTGAGAGAACATTTTTATTTTATCGCCAGTCAATTCAGCTTTTAAAATACCGTTTATAATCCCTTTTTCCGGGTTTGATGGCGTGGAAGAAGTCTTCGTTACATACATTTCACCTGTATTCTCATCAAAAACAAACACATCTGTGAATGTTCCACCAACGTCAACTGCAACATGGTAGCCTGTTTTTGTCAATTTACTCATACTTTCGCCTCCGTATTAATCATTTTTAATCATGGTGTAATAACAAGGTGTACTTTTCCCTTACGAACGCATCACCACCTTAAAGGATTTTTGAAAGGTTTGAATAAGTGAATATTGGGTATATTTCTTTGAAGTGCATTTTCTTTGTCCAGCGACTAGCGCTAAACAGGCGCTTGCGCTTTTCTATATTGTCCAGCTCCGAGTGCCATCGGCTCGAGGTCATAAGCCAATCGCATCTGAAGGCAAACTACGCCTTCGTCAGCGCTTGTCTTATGCTTGTCGCCGATAGGCAGGCACTCTCCGCTTTTCTATATTGTCCAGCTTCAGCGCCCAGCGACTAGCAAACTTCGCACTCCTTCACTACGATAAGTCAACATCGGCTCCTTCGTCGCCGTGTTTCCTTTATCTCATTGCGGAGTACTCCAGTTTGTACGTCGCTAAACGGGCACTCTCCGCTTTTCTATATACTAGCTGCCACTTTTTCTATCAGCCTTTCTTTCTCTCGTCTGATTGAAATAGCCTGGTCCACTGTAATTGCCTGAAATCGTACTTTCGACATTGGTCTCATTTGAGACAGTTTGCTTACATCTGACCAAATAATTGTTCCAATCGTTACAAAGCCGCCTCCACCTGTGCCATCATTCAGTAAAACGATCACTTCTTCCTCATTCGGTACGATGACGGCACCGATCGGATAGGGAATATCGACGATATTTCCTGGCGTCCCTCCCGAGCCTAACGGCGGCTCTTTGTCTGAGTAGCTGATATGGCCGCCTTTCATTCTGCAGGCCGTTCGATTTGATTGAGGCTGGATTGTCCAATGGCTGTTCAAAAATGAAACTAGTCCTTCATCACGGATCAGATCACATGTGATTCCAAGTACAACATGCGCTGTCTCCGTTTTACCAAACGTTGGGATGGCCTCGCGAATCAATTCTTTTCCTACGTGCTGAACTGCCCCTGGCAACGGCTCGGAAAGCGGAATCTCATCTCCGGCAAGCAGCAGTCTTCCGGTAATTCCGGGAAAGACACTGGCCAGGCAAGTCGACTTGCTTCCCAGCACGTCCGGAACATCAAACCCTCCTGATACACACAGGTAGCTGAACAGTCCCTTTTTGATATTGCCAACCTTAAGCAAATCGCCTTTTTGGACCTCAAAAACTGTCCACATCGGCTGCTCTATACCGTTTAAAAAGACTTTTGCTTGCGCTCCTGTGACGACAGCAGTCGTTTTTTTCCGGAACTCAACCGTTGCTCCTTTGACCATCATCTCAAGGGCCGCGACATGTCGAGGGTTGCCGAGTAGCATGTTCCCGAACATGAAGGAAAATTTATCTGCCGCCCCTGCCGGTGGAACCCCTTGGTGGTAAAATCCCGTTCTCCCCATGTCCTGTATCGTTGTGCGAATTCCCGGTTGTATAAGCTCTATCATCGGTCAAACTCCTCTTTTAGTTGTTCAATATATTCCGCTCCCAGCTCATCATATTTCGTGGCCGAAAAGGAGACGGGTTTTATTTTATATTCGTATGTCCCATTAAGAACCTCTTCACGAATATTTTGATATTCCGCTTTTGAAACCGGTCTATATTTCCACAAGTCGCCAGGTCTTGCTAGAACAAAGCTTTCTTTGAATGGAGCAAGCCTTTGATAAACGTCATATACAGGAACAGCAGACCTCCCGATCAATTGATAGCTTCCTGGTGATTCGGAAGGATATACAACGGTAAACACACCCCCGAGCCCAACTGCTCTTTCCGGAGTATATTCTCTTGGACTTCTATACTTTGGAACTTCCACCATTTCGCTCTTTGTACCTCTCAGGGGGAAGCACCAAGCTGTTCCCGGTTTGAAGCCGATTGCTGTCACTAAATAAAGTGGGCCAGAGTGGCGCCGGATGACTTCTTCCCTGCTTTTAAAGCCGCGAAGCTTCATGACATAATCAAAATTTGATTCTTCGCTTTCTCCATGATGGCGGGAATATTGAAGAGATATTTTCCTTGTTTCCTCGTCATCATACAAAACAGGAATTTCGATAATTCTAGCATCTACATTCAAGCTTTCTTCTGTATTTTTCATCCTGTCTACATCACGCAAATAATCCAATAAATGATGTGGGGATATAACATTTGGATCATATCTAACAAGATAGGATGCATTATTCGGATAGATCTCAATGATGCCCGGAATGTTGCGCTTGCTTAATTCGTTCGTAATGGACAAGGCTTTTAATGTACTTTCAATCTTCATTTCCCGGGAAATTTCGGCAAAAATATACTCATCTCCACAAAAATCGAACTTAGTCTCAGAGAAGAAGATCATGGCTTGCACCTCCCGGCATCCGTTCATCATTAAATCTTTTCATCCGCCTGCTAACGGTCGAAATGCTTGTTTCTAGTGCTTTGGCAGCATCCGTTGCGGTGCCGTATTTTTCTACCGCAAGCTCGATCAGCTGCTTTTCCGTCTCCTCGACTGCCTTTTTCAAAGGTATAATCCCTTTGATCGTTAAAAAGCCCTGTTCTTTCGAATCTGTTTCCCATAAAACTCGATAAACATCTTTTTCCGAAATTTCATCTTCTCTTGAAATGACTATCAATCTTTCGATTACATTTCTCAGCTCTCTAATATTACCTGGCCACTGATAGCTTTCCAGCAAATTTAACGCATTAGTGGATATCTTCTTTTCATAGCCGTTGCGGTCGTTCAGTTCTTCTAAAAAACTGACGGCAAGGGGTGAAATATCATCTTTTCTATTGCGCAAAGCCGGTATTTGGATTGGGACTACATGTAATCGATAAAACAAATCTTCCCGGAATTGGTTTTTTTGAACCATTTGCCGCAAGTTTTTATTCGTTGCTGCAATGACCCTGACATTGATTTTTATCGGAACGGTAGAGCCGACTCGTATCACTTCTCTTTCCTGTAATACACGGAGCAGCTTCACTTGCATTGCAAAGGGCAGTTCAGAAACTTCATCTAAAAATACGGTTCCTTCATGGCCCTGCTCGAAAAGTCCAACTCTTTTGGAATCTGCCCCGGTGAAAGCCCCCTTTTCATGCCCGAATAATTCGCTTTCAATTAAATGTTCAGGGATAGCTCCGCAATTAATTGCTACAAATGAGCCAGAAGATCGGCTGCTTAATTGATGGATACTCCTGGCAACCACTTCTTTCCCTACTCCGGACTCTCCTGTGACTAGAACAGTAGAATCCAGTGGTGCAACAGACTTCACCTCGTCCATGAGCATGCTCATTTCGGCGGATCGGTAAATTACTGTCTCATTATGGAACTCAGTTGCATCTTCAGCCCTTGCAAATGATTTATCATCAGTAGATACGTCTTTAGAAAGGACGATGATCCTCTTGATTTTCCCATCTTCCATAACAGGAGTTGCAGTTGAAAGAACAGTCCCATTTTTACCCTTTTGGGTCAACATGACCCTGCTGTTCTTTTTCATGCAGGCTGCAATGATGTTTGGCTGGAAAATACCGCTGCTTTCCAAATCTGCTGCATTCATCCCGATTAATTCATCATGTTCGATGTCTCCCCAAAAATTGTTGAAGTATGCTCCTGCGACTCTTGTAATTGTTCCGTTGTGATCGGTAACCAGGATTTGTTCATTAGATAATGAATAAATTGCCTGAAGATCTTCATTCATTTCACGGACGAAATCAATTTCATGCACAGCCTCTTCCAATTGATCTTTCAAATAGAAGTTATGGATAATCCCGGTTATTTTACCGTTTTCATAAATAGGAGAAAATTGCCCGGAAATGACTTTAAAGTTAAAAGTATTTTCAATACCGAACCATTTTTGTCCCCTTAGAACCTCATCGAACGATGTGTCCATTCGAATTAACCGCCGGTAATCACGCCCTTGAATGATTGATTTTTTCATCCCCAGGATCTGTTCCGCTTTTTCATTCATGAAAATAACTTGAAAAGATGGATTCATTGTAACGATGCCCATTTCAGCACTATTCAGTGCATCATTGAAGCTTTTTAATTGAACCTCGCTCAAGTATTGGTCCAGCCTGTCCATGAACACGTAGCCTGTCGGCTGTTGGAATATGTCAGCTCCGATGACCAAGGAACAATTATGAATATGTTTGGCTGCATCCTCTTCCCGAACAAACAAAAAGTCTTTCTCCGGCTGGATACGTCTGTTAGGATCTCCTTCCTCCATCAACTGGTCCAATAAAGATGTAGTCGTCACGTATCCGATTATTTCTTCATCTTCTAATACGAAGCCGACCTCAGACTCGTTTTCTTTCAGAAGTGCAAAAACATTTTTCACCGTCATATCAGAATTAACGAATAGCCCGATAGGCTGCAGTACACCTTTCCAATCCCAGTGCATGTATGTTCCTCCGATTCTTCTCAAAGTGACGGCATGCTTTATATCTTTCATTATTGCAAGATGCATGCCAACATAATTAAACATTCTTTTTTCCACGAATCGACAGCGTTTTCTGCAAACGCAATCATATGATGGGTATCTATTATTTTGCATTATCGAAAACCATTTTGCAATAATGCAAAATGCATTGTAAAAAAATCCCTTGATCCACCCAAATGTGAATCAAGGGATTTTTTACTACAATTACATGGTTACTTGCGTTTTTATATGGCCGCTGTCATCTTTTCGCTGTTTCTGGACAAACCAGATTCCAAGCAAAATGGCCGCTCCTACAAAGTCGCTGATTGTTTCCGGAAAGATCATCATGATTCCGCCAGCAAATAAGGCAATTCTCTCCCACATGTATGAGCTTCTTGCATAGAATCCTACTACTGCGCTGCTGACCCCTGCCATTCCTATTAAAGAAGTAGCAATCGCGGAAATGAGCGCCAAAGGAGTTACATCTACTAAAACTAATATCGGATTGTAAATGAATATATATGGAACAATGAAAGCTGCAATTGCAAGCTTCACCGCAATAACTCCCGTCTTAAACGGATTCGCTCTGGCTATCCCCGCTCCGGCATAAGCCGCCAAACAGACCGGCGGAGTGATGTCCGCTACAATTCCGAAGTAAAACACAAACATATGGACTGCTATCGGTGCCAGACCAAACTCGTTGATAAGAGCCGGTGCAGCAACTGTTGCGGTAACCACGTAGTTTGCAGTAGTCGGCAGCCCCATTCCAAGAATGATACAGGCAACCATTGTGAAGAAAAGTGCCAAAATCAGGTATCCGCTTGATAAAGCGATAATTCCAGATGCAAATTTCGCTCCTAGACCTGTCATGCTGACGACGCCGGCAATAATTCCGGCCGTAGCCACTGCCGCAATGACCGGAAGGGCCACTCTCGCCCCTTGTTCCAGCACTTCGAATATTTTCCGAATAGAAAGTCTCGTATCTTTCCTAATCATACTAACTATGAAAACTGCTATAATTCCCAAGAGTGCCGCGCGCTGCGGAGTGAAACCCGATAGAATCGTACCGATCATTACAACAACCGGCAAAAGCATAAAGCCGTTCCGGAGCATTAATTCTTTAAATACAGGAAGCTGTGACTTTGGCAAGCCAAAAATCTTTAATCTCTTCGCTTCAAAGTGAGTTCCAATGAAAATGCCGGAAAAATATAAGACAGCAGGAATCATGGCTGCTAGCATGATTGTAGAATATGGGACACCAAGATATTCCATCATGATAAAAGCAGCTGCTCCCATGATCGGCGGCATA
Organism: Siminovitchia acidinfaciens; assembly: GCF_003605385.1. Lineage (GTDB taxonomy): Bacteria > Bacillota > Bacilli > Bacillales > Bacillaceae_C > Siminovitchia > Siminovitchia acidinfaciens. The sequence continues at coordinate 71,522 of NZ_QYTV02000012.1, forward strand.
ATCTGGCCACCTGTTGAAGCCGAAGCTTCTGTTGCCCCCGCAAACTCCGGAGTGAAACCTGATTTTTTCATCATTGGAATCGTGAACGATCCGGAAGCAACCGTGTTTCCAACGGAACTGCCGGAAACCATTCCTTGCAAAGCACTGGCAACGACTGCTGTCTTTGCTGTTCCCCCTGTAAACCGGCCAGTCAGGGAAAAAGCCAGATCATTGAAGAACTGTCCGATTTTCGTGTGTACGAGCATAACACCAAAAAATAAAAAGAGAAAAATGAATTTAGCGGAAATTTGAATCGGCGTACCGAAGACACCGCTTTCCTGATACCACAAATTGGGCGCAATCCGATCCACTGTAAAGCCCGGATGCGACAATATTGTTGTCGGGATATGTTTTCCGAATATCGCATATAAAATTGTTACGCTCGCGACGATGACAATCGGAACTCCTACGGTTCTGCGCGTCGCCTCCAATACCAGCAGGATCCCGATGATTGCAATGATGATATCCATCGTACTGTAGCCCGTAATTCTGCTTTTCAAAATCGAATCAAAGAAGAAGATTTTATGGTATGTGACATACATCGCGGTGAATGCCAAAAGCACATCATACCAGGGGATTTTCTTTTGTATCCTATGCGCTCCTTTTTTTGCAGGAAATAGTAAATATATGATTCCAAGGGCTGTTCCCAAATGGATAGCTCCCTGCTTTTGGGAAGGCAATGTTCCAAAATAACCCGTGTACAGGTGAAATATCGTTAAAGAGACCCCTAAAAAAGTTACTACCCACGCCCATCTTCCAATGGAGGTCCTAAACTGATTTTCCCTGTCGTATTTCTCCAATATTTCCTGAGCATCCAAATGTTCTTTCTCTTTCATATAAACACCTCGTTTCGAGTTAAAAAGTGAAAAAGGGATGACAATATTCAATCATCCCTTTCTTCATCATTTTTATTTCAGATCATCCAAACTCTTGATTCCTGCTTTTTCACGTGTGATGATCTGGATGACTTCAGGATAAATATGTCCGATGAAAGCAGCATTTTCCACCTTAGCACCTTCAAAGTCCCCTTTGCCGTCAACGGCAGCCAGCGCCGGCACATGGACGGTCATGCCCAGGTCCATATTACCATCGCGAATGCTTGATAGATTCTCAATGGAGGCGCCTGTTTCAGTATTCGTCACATTGACACCGTCAATGTGCTTGTTCCAAATATTTGCCATTTCTCCACCAAGCGGATAATAAGTTCCTCCCTGGCTTCCTGTACCTAGGATCATCTCGCTCTTTCTGTCTTTCTTGTCTGCTTTCAGCTCAGCCACAGGATTGTCCACAGTCAATCCCTGTTCTTCATAATATTTTTTCGCACCTGGGTGAATTGGAAGCCCTTCAGCTCCATTCAATGCATTTTCAAGCGTCATCTGCTTGGCCTGGTCGTGAGTATTTTCGCTTGCATTTTCAACCATGATCTTGGCAAGCTCATATCCAAGCTCTTCATCAATCGTGTCTGTATTGCCCATTAAAACAGCGTATGCAGTTACAGTTTCAATATCAGAATCAAGGAAATCATACGTATCTTTAGGAATCGTGTAACGTTTATACCCACTGTTTTCCTCAATATATTTGATTGCGTCATCCGAAAGCTCCAGCATTTTTACATCGCCTGCAGAAGCTTGTAAACTTTCAATGCTTCCGGCCGGCAAACCTAGTATTCCGATGGACACTTGAATATTTCCATCCTGAACCCCGTCAGCCGCATCCCCAAAACCTTCCTGATATGCCTCAAAATCTCCATCTTCAACGCCATAGGCTTCCAAAATCAATTTCGAAACGGAGTTGGTTTCACTTGCCGGCGGTCCAATCGCTACCTTCTTCTTGCCGCCGCCACCGCCACCGCCGCACGCAGCAAGTAGGCCAGCTATCATAATTAAAATTGCAAAAAACGAAATTCTTTTTTTAGTAAACATCCATTTTCCCCTTTCTATATTTTTTTATTGTTTCTAGAATTGATACCGCTTTCATAAAGCTTATGTACAAAACCTGAAAAAAATTCTGTAATGAGGCAGGTGCTAGCAACTATCATTATATCAAAATTATATATATTCTTCAATAAAATATTCAGAAAGTTGGAATATACAAAGTTTTTTAGTAGTTTAGTTTTAGATATAATAGCGGAAGTCGCCTGTTTTGAGAATGGCAAGTGCAGGCATCCGTAAATCCACAGCTCCTGTGAGGGCCGGAGTACCAGGACATTCTGCTCATCGGAGGTATTTGACTTGATCAGCCAAAAACCCCCTGCCATTCAAAACTGGAAAATAGGAAACCGCAAGCACTTGTAATTATGAAGGTAAACGATTCATTTTTAATATAAAACAGGCGATCAAAAGATCCACTCTTTCAAATCGCCTGCAGTATAATTCTACGAAGCTAAAGACATAGCGTTCTGTTTTTTAACCCTGATCATTTGAATAGCAAAGACAATGACTACAAGCGCAATCCCGATCACATCCTGCGTCATGTTGGGGGTAATCATCAAGATGGAGCCGGCAAGCGCCATTATTCTTAATAGCCAGTTCATCTTTGTAAATAAATAACCCTCAGCAGCAACTCCCAGCATAATAACACCGGTTATGGATGTGACAGTAACAATCGCACCTTCGATAAATGTTGTATTAATCATTAGCAGTGAATGATTATATACAAATGTAAATGGTACGATAAAACCGGCGATTGCCAGTTTCATTGACACAAACCCGGTCCGCATCGGACTTCCTCCGGATATACCCGCGGCGGCAAAGGCAGCTAGCGCTACCGGGGGTGTAAGGTTTGCGAACAAACCGAAATAGAATACAAACATGTGGGCAACGAATGGCGGTACACCCTGTTGAACAAGTGCAGGTGCAGCCATTGTCGCTGTGATAATATATGTCGGAATACTAGGAAGCCCCATTCCCAAAATGATACAAGCGATCATTGTAAACACTAGAGTCAAGAACAGGCTGTCACCGCCAACGGCAACAATTCCGCTGGCCAGTTTCAAGCCGAAACCTGTCAACGTAGCTACACCAACAATAATTCCAACCGCGGCACACGCAACGGCAACAGATAAAGCAGACCGGGCACCATCTTCCAATGCTCCCATAATATCTTTAAAGGACATTCTAGTCGTTTTTCTAATCTGTGCTGCAAGAACTGTTACAATGATCGTCCAGAATGCAGCAAAGATAATTGTTTTACCGCTGAAGAAAAGCATGTAAATGAGGAAAAGAAGCGGTAAGAATAAATGCCCTCTTTCCTTCATAACCTCTGAAACCTTTGGCAATTCAGACCTTTTGATTCCTTCCAATCCATCTTTTGAAGCTCTAAGATGGATTTGAGTAATGATTCCCAAGTAATATAATCCGGCAGGCAAAATAGCGGCCAATGCCACCTGAGAATACGGAATGCTCAGCATTTCTGCCATGATAAAAGCGGCGGCGCCCATGACAGGCGGAAGGATTTGTCCACCTACCGAAGCAGTCGCTTCAACGGCACCTGCGAAATCTCTTTTATAACCGATTTTTTTCATCAACGGAATTGTAAAAGCACCCGTTGTAACAACGTTCGCAATGGCAGATCCATTGATGCTCCCCAACAATCCGCTGGCCATAACAGCAACTTTTGCAGGTCCGCCTTTTGTATGACCCGCAACCGCAAGGGCAAAGTCATTGAAAAACTGACCCATTCCGGATCTTCCCAATACTGCACCAAAAAGGATGAACAGGAATATATAAGTTGCTGAAACCCCGACAGCAGTTCCAAAAATACCTTCTGTCGTCACATATAACTGGTTGACGACCATATCCCACTCATAGCCCCGGTGCCGGAAGATACCGGAGAAACTGCGGCCATATAGCGCGTATAAGAAAAATAAAATAGCCAATGTCGGCAGCGCCCAGCCGGTAACCCTTCTTGCGGCTTCCAACACAAGAATAACCAGGAGGACCCCAAAGGCAATATCCATGCTGTTCGGAATTCCGCCACGGTTGATAATTCCCAAATAATCTACGAAAATATATACTGCCGTAGCTATGGACAGAACAGCCAGAACCGCATCAAACCAATTCAGCCTGCTTCTGCTCATCTTTTTGCTGGCAGGATACAGTAAGAATATTAAAACAAGTACAAGTGCAACGTGAATAGCCCGGTGCTTGATCGTGGCAGGAGCCCCGAAAACAGACGTATATAAATGATATAAAGAAAACGCTACAGCAATGATGGAAATAAGTAATGTCATGTATTTGTTCTTAAAAATCCGGAACCGTGACTCTGCATCATACTTTTCCAAAATCTCCACATGACCTTGCTCCAACTCGGCTGTTTCCTGTGCAACTGTTTCTTTTTTCATTTTTTGTCACCCCTTCTCTATAATCATCTCCACTTTATGATGATGAGGAATGTCATCAGGCAGCAGAAGTTCTTTTCCATTTTTATAAACCGTCAATTCAGCCAGCTGGGAATGAAACCAATAGTAAGCCGGCTTTGTTTCATTCAAATTATCCATGACTACATATCCATCTTTAATTGAAACGTTCCCTTCCTTCTCATTCGGAACCCCTGCCCCAAATGATTGAAAGCGGGTTTCGGTCAAAGTGAAGGTTTGGTCTTTTTCAACCTTCAGCTTTTCTTCCCATATCGTTCTTTCAACTGAATGTCTCCAGTGCACGATGATTTCATCACCCGGATCAACTTTTTCTCTTATATACTCAGTTCCATCCTCTTGATCCCGCAAGACCAATTCGAGTGATTGCTGTTTATAATAAGCAAAAGCGGCTATTAGTATTAAGCATGTAATTACGAAGATCCATAAACTTTTTTTAAGTAGAAGGAGCTGGAGCCAACTCCTTCTTTGCTGTGCTAGGTCGTTTATTTTAATACGCCTTCTTCTTTAAAATACTTTTCAGCTCCCGGGTGCAGCGGAATGCCAAGCCCATCAGGAGCATGGTTCACATCAATATCTTCAGCGGCGCTGTGAGCATTTTTCAAAGTATCGAGATTTTCAAAAATCGCTTTAGTGATTGCGTAAACTTCATCATCTGACAAATCTTTGCTTACTATCAATGCGTTAGTAATGGAGATTGCAGCGACATCCTCTTTGTTGCTGTATGAACCTGCAGGAATTGTTGCTTCTTTAAGATAAGAATATTTCTCTGTCAAATATTTCATAGCATCATCCTCGATTGGAAGGAAGTTGACACCATGTGTTGTCTCCAAGTCCATAATTGCTGAGTTCGGAATACCACTGCTTAAAATAGCCGCATCAATGATGCCGTTTTTCATTTGCTCTGCCGCCTCTGCAAAGGATAGGTAGTCAGGTGTGATATCTTTATAACTCATGCCATGTCCTTCCAAAAGAACTTGTGCAGCCAGCTCTGTTCCTGAATTCGGAGCACCAACGGCCACTTTTTTCCCTTTCAGATCTGCAAACGATTTGATGCCGGACTCTTTTGTTGCGATGATTTGCAAGTAGTTAGGGTAGAATGAAGCAAGTGCTCTTAAATCTTCTTTCGCTCCTTCTTTTTCAAAGGGACCGGAGCCTTCGTACGCCTGGAATCCCGTATCTCCAGTGATCAAAGCCAATTCAGCACGGTCACTTAAAATAAGATTCACGTTTTCTACAGATGCCTGTGTTGCTTGAACAGAAGCATCGATTCCCAATTTATCTTCCAAAATCGTCGCAAGCGCTCCTCCTAATGGATAATAAACTCCTGAAGTTCCACCTGTGGCGATAGTCACGAACAGATCATCAAATGACACTTCCCCGTCGCTCTTGCTGTCTGAGGCTTTTTCTCCGCCTCCACATGCTGCTAATAAAAGTATTAGTGCAAAAAATAATATCGATAATTTTTTCATCTTTTTTGACCCTCCAATTGTAATTTCGCTCCTGATAACACTTATTGCAATATCCGTGCCAACTGTAAAACCCTGTCGTTTCAAGCGCTTCCAATGTCGTACAAATGTAAAAGCGGCAAACTTTTCCGCTTACAGGAAGGTTTTGCCGCTTTCTTTATAATTTTTTAGTTTTTCCCGTAATCCACGCTCGCTAATACCAAGCATTTCCGCTGTTTTTTTCCGATGGTTTCCATTTTTTTTCAGTGTGGCCAAAATCACCTTTTCCTCAATTTCCTTTAAGGGAACACCTGCCAGTACTTCTGCAGCCGCTTCAATCGTATCAACGGATGCACCTTGCTGTGCTGGCTTTTCTGTGTACCTTCTTGGCAGGTCCATCAAACCGTGCTGGTCTACTCTTTCCACAATCATCGCAGACTCTACGATATTGGCCAATTCGCGGATATTTCCGGGGTAATCATAGTTTAACAGCCACTTTAACGCTTCTTCAGAAAAGCCTATGATCCTTTTATTGAGCTCTTTATTGAATTCGTCGATAAAGTGATTGATTAATAGCGGCAAATCTTGCCGCCTTTCCCTTAGCGGGGGTAATGTAATTTCTAATACATTCAGACGATAGTATAAATCTTCTCTGAAAATCCCTTCCTCCACCGCTTTTTTCAGATCCCTGTTCGTCGCCGCGATAATTCGCACGTCAAGCTTGACAGGCTTTTGTGCCCCGAGCGGTGTCACTTCCCGCTGCTGGATGACACGAAGAAGTTTGGCTTGGAGGGATAAAGGCATTTCACCTATTTCATCAAGAAATATCGTTCCATTTTGGGCCAACTGGAACTTCCCCTCTCTTTTAAACATGGCCCCTGTAAAAGCTCCCTTCTCATGGCCGAACAGTTCACTTTCAAGGAGGTTTTCAGGAATGGCGGAGCAATTGACCACTTCAATATGCTCTCTCCTCCTTTTTCCAGAGTAATGGATTGCCCTAACGACAAGTTCCTTGCCTGTCCCGCTTTCACCGGTGACAAGTATGTTCGAATCAATATCTTTTACTTTATCTATCAACTCGAATACATGTTTCATAGCAGGGCTGTTTCCAATGATTCCTTCGTAGGCATAACGCTTTTCCAGTTCCTGGCTTAAATACTCCACCTTTTTATTTAATTGCTGAAATTTCAAAGCCTGCCGCATCGTCGAAAACAATTCCTCCATATGGAGGGGCTTTGTCAGATAGGAATACGCACCCTTCTTGATCGCTTCTACCGATGATGAAATGGAACCATATGCTGTCATCATCACTACAATGGTTGACGGCTGGATGACTTTGATTTCTTCCAATATATCAAGGCCATTGACTGCTCCAATTTTTAAATCAAGCAGGCAGAGATCAAATTCCTGTTCCTTCAAACATGCCAGTCCCTTGTAGGGATCTGTTGTTGTTTGTACATCAAATTCATCTTCAAGGGCAAATTTCAAGGAAGAACAAATAGCTTGTTCATCATCAATGATCAAAACCTTCATGTTAATTCTCCTTTTTGGGAAACCTCAGCTCAAATACACTTCCGGAACCCGGCTTACTTTCTACCATCAAGGATCCTTTATTCTCCATTATATACTGTTTGGAAAGGGAGAGCCCAAGTCCGGTGCCTGACGTTTTCGATGTATAGAAAGGCTCAAAAATTTTCCTCGTCTCTTCCTCCGTCATCCCTTCCCCTTCATCTGAAAGGGCTACAACCACTTCATTCCCGGCCTGGTACGCCCGTATGGAAAAAGTCAAAGCAGTCTGCTCATTCATATTTTTTCTTTTGTTATCCATTGACTCAATAGCGTTAAGAAAAATATTGATCAAGACTTGGCTTATTTGACTTTCATCCGCTTCAATCCATAATTCCGATTCCAATTCCCAATCGATATTGATATTTTTATTTTCGGCTTCCTGTTTGAATAAAATGATTGTCGATTGAATGAGCTTTTCCAGGTTGATCGGCTTTGCCTCTTTGCTGCCGGGCTTTGCATAGTTGATCAGACCTTCCACAAGTTGGTTTAATCTTTCAATCTCTTTTGGAACGAGCGTGGAGATCTCAGATCGAAACCTCTCGTTATCCATTTTGATGGGAATCAGCTGGACAAACGTCTTGATGGATGTGAGCGGATTTCTGATTTCATGAGCCAGTCCTGCAACAAGCTGGATCAAGGCCTGACTTTTTTCCTGCTCCTGCAATTGGTCTTTAATTGTTTTTTCCGTCGTTATATCTTCAAACATTAGCAAAGCGCCTGTTGTTTTTTTCTCAAAGTTATATAACGGCTGGATATCATAGCGGATAAAGCAGGTTCCTCTCTGCGGAAGGGTCAATTCCTGCTCCTTTCCGATAATCTTCTTCCCCGATTTAATTGTCTCATCAATATTTCCTTCTAGCATGTTCCATAAGAAAGGAAAATTACTTGCTTTTATCCCTTCAGGCTTCCGCTTTTCACCCATCATATCCAAGGCTACACGATTGATTGTTGTAATTATGCCGTTATGATCGCAAGTAACAACCCCTCTTGCACTGGACTCTAAAATCTGTTCTTTAAACTGGTCGCTGTTTTTTGTTTTTTGAACCTGCTCCTTCAACGATAGATTCATTGTCTGCAAGTCTTTCGTTTTGCGGTTGACTTCCCTCTGGAGAGTACGGTTCCAGCGAAAGCCAAGAAGGAAAATGATAAGCGCTAGGATGACAATAAATATGAGGGCTTCCCGGATCTTTTTCAATTTCTCGCTTAGAGGGGATTCAAAATTCTCGAACCACTTGTTGTATATTCCGGAATAGCTGTCCGTCAGCTTCAAATGGCGGATTCCGACATTCAAATGATGCATCAATAGATAATTTCCTTTTTGGACCGCAAAAGAATATTCAAGCGGCAATAAATGGCTGTCTAAAAAACGATACTCTGAATCAAGGCCCTTTTCATTCAATAAATATTTTGCTGTAATCTGGTTCCCGACATAAGCATCTGCACGGCCTTTATACACTACCTCAAGACCTGTTTTGGCATTATGAGCTGAATGGTAATGAATATTTCGGATATTTTTCAAAAACTCGTATTCCATCGTGTCATATTGAATGGCAACTCTCTTTCCCTGAAGGTCTGTCAACTCCTTGATAGGACTGTCCGCAGGGACCAGAACCCCCACTGAAGAAGTCAAATACCGATCAGTAAAGTCCACTACCTCACTGTATTCAGCTCTGAACGGGACTCCAAGGATGATATCGATTTCCCCTTCCCTAAGGGCTTCAATGCTTTGATTGATGGAAAGCGGAACATATTTCACATAAAAATTCTGATCTTCCGCAACTTTTTCTATTAAATCGATATTAAACCCGACATAGCGGTCATCGCGTATAAATTGATAAGGCGGCGATTGGGGATCAAAACCGACTTTTAACACTCGATTATCCGGCAAATAAGACCCTGAACCTTCTGATGGATTATCGTCAGGTTCACCATGGGCCGTCCTCGGGACGCTTGAAAATAAAAGCAATAGGCAGATAATGACTATCTTTTTAAACAAAAAAATACACCTCCAGCGAAAGCAATCCAGGCTGTGTTTCTAGATTAGCTCACTAATAAGGAAGGTGCAATACAGAATCTGTCAATATAAGACAATCCCTAACACGCCGGCAATCAGAATGATTAAGGCCGGGTGCCATTTGAATTTCATTAAGGAAAATAAACAGAACAAAAACAAAAGTCCTCCAATGAGAGCTTCTTTAGAAAAGGAAAAAAGACCGTTTGAGAGTGCAAATGAATAGGCAGCAAAAATGATCAAGGCGGTAACGATGGGGCGAAGCCCGTAAAAGGCCGAGTGGATCGCGGGAACTTCATTCATTTTATAGAAAAAAGCAGCGATGACAAATACGATTAAAACGGACGGTAAAGTAATTGCCACAGCAGCTATAACGGCACCTGGCAATCCTGCCGTATGGAAGCCTATGAACACGGCCGTATTCGTAGCAATCGGGCCCGGCGACATCCCGGCCACCGCAATGACATCGATTAACTCCTGCGACGTCATCCATCCATGACGAGTGACCTCCAATTGAATCATAGGGATGATGGCATAGCCCCCACCAAAAGAAACAAAACCAATCAGCATAAACGTAAGAAATATATCAAGAAGCATTGTTTTACCTTCCTTCTTCGGCCTGTGTTCTCGCCAATCTTGAATCCGCTTTTGATGCCTTTATTTTTGTAATAGCGATTCCGCTCAATATCCCTGCAGCAATCAAAAGGATGGGATGCATATGAAAGAAAATCAGCAGTATCACTGCCGATATCATTACCGTTAAAGTGGATTTGTCAGTTATGGAGGAACGGACGGTGGTCAATGCAGCATAAACAATGAGAGCGACCACCGCCGGCCTGATCCCTTTAAAGGCGGCTTCGACAAAGTGATTATTTCTCACAGTAAGAAATAAAAGACTTAAAATGATAACAATAAAAAAAGTAGGAATCATCATGCCGACTGTCGCCGCAAGCGCACCCTTCACTCCCGCAATCCGGTACCCGACAAAAGCTGCCGAATTGACAGCCACCGAACCAGGAGCCGATTGTGCGAGCGCAAAAGAATCAACGATTTCCTCATCTTTGATCCACTTTTTCTTTTCAACTACTTCTTTTTTCATTAATGGCATCATGACAAAACCGCCACCGAACGTGACCGGACTGATTTTCATGAAGGTCCAAAAAAGCTGCAGGAGCAGATAAGCATTTTTATCTTTCATTTTTTTGGTGCTCCTTTCTGCTTATTGCCTATTACGAGTCGGCTAAATATATAGGTTGAATTAATAATTTACATTGACGCAGTCCGGCCAAGATCATGCCCCCTTCATGTTACCCGCTTTTGCCGTTTGTCCGCCGACACGGGCATGATGAGACCTCGATGTTGCCCGTGTTTGCTGTTTGTCCGCCTGGAACGGAAATCAACGGTGCCCTCCCAAGTGTGTATAATATTTAGTTCAATTTATAAAGTTTCCGTTAAAATACGACTGGTATACTTGCATGGCTGCGCCTAGGGCAATCGCTTCTTCTTTTAAAGATCCCATTTTAAATTCAGGGGAATATGCATCCGGCATATACATATGCGCTTTAGCGCTGTATACGGCTTTTTCAAAAAAGAATGAGGTTTCATAGACGAGGCTGCCATGAACCACAACGAGCTCCGGACGAAGTGAATTGATCATGTTTGCCAATCCTACTCCGAAATAAAAGGCGCCTTTTTCCGCAACTCGGACAGCCTGCGGATCATCCTCTATCAGCAATTGCAAAAAATGCTCAAATGAGGCGTCTTTTTTCCCGCTAACCCTCTTGTATTCTTCCAACATTGCAGGGAAAGAAGCATAGGCGGTCAAACATCCTTCCCTCCCGCAGATGCAGACCTTTCCGTTTGCCTGGACAATGACATGCCCCAATGCACTTGTATCCCCTTGTCCTGAATAAAACACATTTCCACCATTCATGACTCCGCCCCGTATTCCGTGCCCATGTACGCAATACAGAATATTGCGGTATGCTTCATCATGTTGGACAAACTCCGCTACCGTCGCGCTGTTTGCTCCATTATCGACTAAAATCTGAACAGGGAATCGGGCAAGCCTTTCCCGGATATTGATATTTTCCCATCCGGGAGAAAGAAATGATTCCGGATTAATCAGTTTTCCTTCTTCCCTTTGGATTGGCCCAACTGCCCCGACGCCGATGCCGAGCAGACGCTCAAAGGGAATATCATACTTCGAAAGCCAAGCATCAATCACAGCACTGATATCGTTAAAAACAACGTCAGGCGTCTGTTTGTCTGTCATCTGAATGAAATAAAGGTCCTGAATGGAAAAGTCTACTGTTGTCAATACTGCTCTAACGGCAGTCCGAGATATATCAATACCGACGATCCACGCAGACTCTTTGACTGTCTCATATAATATGGGCGGGCGTCCGCCGCTTGAAGGGCCGATTCCTCCTTCTTTTATCCATCCGTTTTCCAAAAGTTCATCGATCGTCCTCGTCATGGTTGTCGGTTTGGCCTGCAATAGCTCGATCAATTCCGCTTTAGATATGGAACTGCGCTTATGGATCTGTCTGTATGTCTCTTTTAAAAGTGAATTTTTCCTTGAATCGTCGGTCAGGAATTCTTTTAGCAATATGTCTCCTCCTGAATACCTTTATTCCTTTTTGGAATTAAGTCTTATCTATAATGTATCGGAGTATGGGCGAATCTTCAAGTATTTTTTACTACGGGGACTTGTCTGGTGTTAAGTATGTTATAAGAGGGATTGTAACTAGCCGGGTTTTTCCAGAAAAAAAACTCCTTTTTAAGGAAGGAGCTTATCTGCTTTTCATTTCGGCTGCATAGGCAACACAATGAAGCTTTTCATTTTTTTCATGATAATCGATATATTCCCCCGGGTTTTCCGTGTATCCTATATCTTCGCTTTCGATTAACGTAAATCCGCCGCTAGAGAGATTGTTTTTAAGAAAACAAGATTGCAGGTTTTCCGCATGCCCGTTTGGATATAGCTCGCGGAGCTTTTTATGAGATCGAGAGTTCGCGTCGTAAAATACATTGTAGCCAAAAATTTTTGTATCCCGCTTAAAGTACGGGGACAATTTTTCAAGTGGATGGCTGTTATTAAACAACGAAAAGTCATTGAAAGATAAAACATCAATCACGACATCGATCATTTCATGTTTAAAAGGAAGATCCAATTGGCTGTTTACGATATAAAGAACATTTAATTTTGGATTAAAGTGTTCAATCTTCCTTTTTAACTTCCTCAGCATTCCCACGGTATTTCCGCAAAACACATAAAGTGCATTCGGGGACAGGGAATATAAAAGCTTGGGCGGAAAAACATAGGTCTCCACATTCGTTTCCAAAATGACTTTATTGGAAAAGTCGTTCTCCAGCATCCGTTTATAGACCCATTGATTCCCTTTTTCCAACAGACTGATGAAACTGGGAGTAATTTCTTCGATCATTTGCTGATCGTATATATAATGCTCATTTTGTGGGGAAGCACTTACATTCGGGGTGACAATGATGCCATCTTTGATAACGGCTTCGTATCCGCACCTGCAGCGCAAAGAGCCCTTTAATACGTATTGTCCCTTAATGAAAGCGTCTGTTGTATGAAGTGCTTCCTGGCAATGCGGACAGTGGAACAGCGATAAAAATAGTAATGGGACACCGGATTCCGCGGTTGTCACGCTCATCAGATGGATCGACTCAATTTTCTTATCCAGCAAATGAAGGGATTGGTTTATTTTTTCTTTTTCCCTGAGGAGATCCTGTTTCTTTTCCAGCAATACTTTCAAATAGTAGTCTATTTCTTGAATATCGACAAAATGGGTTATCCGCTTTAAAGATATGACTTTATGAATTTCCTGCAAGGTGAATTGCAGCTGCTTTAACTTGACAATCAATCCCATATCATCTGTACAGGTTGAATCGAAGTGATAGTGGGACCTTTCCTTTGTTGGAATCAATAGGCCCATTTCGATATAATGACGGACTGTATCTATCGTTACATCAAATTTTTTTGCGAATTCCCCAATTTTCATCTCAATAAACCCCCTATAATTCATTTATACCCCAAACATGGGGTATGCTCAACGTTTTAATCAAAATCTATTAAAAGTGCACATTGACGCGGTGTATACCCGATGAATTAATATCTTTGTAAGCGCTTAAATATTGATTTGGAGGGGTTTGGATGGCCGTTTATGCTGATCTGATCTTTTATAATGGCAATATCTATACAGTTGATAAAGATAGGAGCCAGGCTGAAGCCGTCGCAGTTGCCGCCGGCAAAATACTATTCGTCGGATCGAATAAGGATGCTAAACAATTTGAAAATAACGAAACGGAAATCGTAGACCTTCAAGGGAAAATGGTGCTCCCCGGATTTTTTGACAGCCATACTCATGCAAGTATGGGCGGTGTGGAAGCACTTTTTACTGTTGATTTGAATAATTGTGAAAGCCAGCAAGAGGCGGCAGACGCGGTAAAAAAATATATGGATAATAAGCCCGATGCCGAAATCATTATCGGAGTTGGCTGGGGAAATGCCATCGGAACAGGAATCGGTCCGAGAAAAGAAGTGCTTGATGAGATTGCGCCAAATGTTCCTGTTTGCTTATATTCAGAAGACCACCATTCCGCCTGGGTCAATTCAAAAGCGTTGGAACTAGCGGAGATTACGGCAGAAACCGTCAACCCGAAAGGCGGAGTGATTGAGCGTGATCCTTCTACGGGAGAACCTTCCGGTACGTTAAGGGAAAGTGCAATGAACCTCATCGAAATTCCCGATTACACAGTCGAACAATATAAAAAAGGAATTTTAGCCTATCAAAAAATGGCTGCGGCATGCGGAATCACATCTGCCCATGAGCCTTTTATGAAAAACGGAAATGTTATTAAGGCTTACAGCGAATTGGAGAAGGAAGGCAAACTGACAATCAGGTATAGAAACTCCCTATATGTCGATCCTGAAAAAGGTCTCGAGCAAGTGGAGGAATTAGTGGCAGAAAGAGAGAAACATAGCAGAGGTAGTTATTTTCAAACGAATTCAGCGAAATTTTTTATAGACGGAGTCGTAGAAGGCGCCACCGCCTATCTCGAAGAACCATATGAACATATAGATTCCCGCGGGGAGCTGGTCTGGGATCCGGAGATTTACAAGGAAGCTGCAGCTAGATTGCATAAAGAAAGATTTACGATCCATATCCATTCCATCGGGGATGCATCCACAAGGATTTCATTGGATGGACTCGAATATGCGGAATCGCAGGATGAGCCGTTTGATTCCCGCCATGCGATTACCCATCTCCAACTGGTCAATCCGGAAGACATTGACAGAATGAAGAAGTTGAACGTGGTTTCGGTCCCTAATCCATACTGGTTCATGAAGGAGCCAAGCTATTATTTCGACATCGAAGAGCCTTATCTTGGCAAAGAAAGAGCAGCAAGGCAATATCCGATGCAAAGCCTGATTGATGCAGGAATTATTGCTGCCTCCGCGAGCGACTATCCAGTCACAATGAACTTTCATCCATTAAACGGCATTCAGTTGGGTGTAACTCGAACTGAAATTGGGAAATCCGACGAGCATTTGATCAATAACCCGGCGGAAAGAACCACGCTCGCCAACATGATTGAAAGTTTTACAATAAACGGCGCTTATTCATTAAAACTTGAGCAGCTGACAGGTTCCATTGAACAAGGAAAAAAGGCGGATCTAATCGTTTTGGACCGAAATTTATTTGAAATACCTGAAGGAGAAATTAGTCAGACCAAGGTCCAGCTGACTTTATTTGAAGGAAAAGAAACTTATCGTGATAAAGATTTTATTGCCGTTACTTCATGATGCAACGAAAGGAGATACTTTTAAAATGCGCAAACCAATGATCTTTCTTTTATCAATAATAATGATTGCTTCATTATTATTATCAGCGTGCGGATCCAGCGGCTCTTCCGGCTCGGGAGGAAAATCGGATGAGAAAGTACTGAATGTTTTTAACTGGTCTGAGTACCTGCCAGAGTCGGTAATACAAAAATTTGAAGAGGAAACAGGAATCAAAGTGAATTACACCACCTTTTCCTCCAACGAAGAGATGTATGCTAAGCTAAGTGGCGGAAATCTTGGATATGACATTGCTGTTCCGACACTGTTTTTTATCGAAATGTTAGTAAAAGAGGATATGCTTGAAAAAATCAATAAAGAAAATATCCCAAACTTGAAAAATTTGAACCCTGATTTTACAGGAACATTTGCAGATCCGGAGGATGAGTATACCGTTCCTTATTTATGGGGTTCGGTTGTGATTGCAGTGAATAAGGAGCACGTCAAAAAAGACGTCAAAGGCTATGAGGACTTGTTCGATCCCGAGTTTAAAAACAGCCTCGTCATGCCGGAAGATAACCGTGCCTCGGTCGGCGCAATGCTGGCTATTAAAGGTTATCCGATTAATAGTACCGACGAGAAAGAAATAGAAGAAGCCGGAGATTTATTGAAAGAGTTAAAGCCTAACATTAAAGCTTTTGACGGCGACAATCCGAAAGGCCTGCTGATCACTGGTGAAGCAAAAGCAGGCATTATGTACAGCGCGGAAGCAGCATTGGCAAAACGCGAAAACCCGAACATCGAGATTATTTTCCCTGAGGAAGCATCCTTTTTATGGCAAGATAATTTTGTGATTCCTAAAGGGGCACCGCATAAAGAAAACGCGGAAAAATTCATCGACTTTGTTTTGAGGCCTGAAATAAGCAAGGAAATTTCTGAAGCATATCCGTACGGCAATCCAAATCAAGAGGCCGTCAAGCTTCTTTCCGAAGAGATTCAAGAGGAGATGAGCATCCCTAAGGACTTCTTCGAGCGCTCCGAATATGCAAGAGATGTTGGCGAGGCGACTGTCTTGTATGACCGGATTTGGACAGAAGTGAAACAGTGATATTGACAATATCCCTCTATAAATAAGGCGGGGCATATCAATGTGATATGCCCCGCCTTACTTTGCATTTGTGGGCCTCAAATCAAAGTAATTAGCTAATGCCCGCTACTTTGAAGAGGTTATGGGCAATTCCGTCGTCCCGAATATGAACAGAACTTCGTGCTCTATGTATGTCCAATGGTCTTCCTTTATTCGCTGTAGGGTAATAGCTGCCTGCACTGAAACCTACTTATAAAACTTTTTATATTTGTCAATAAGTTAAATAACTAATAACCAAAGGAGTTTTATTATGCGTTCAACATTTGTAGGGGCTTTCTTGTTTGGTATCGGACTAATTTGAATGGTTGATGGTATTTTTTTTCATCAAATATTACAATGGCACAGTGTTTATATGCAAACGAACCGTTTCAATCAAATAGTGAGTGATGGATTGTTTCATTTGTTTGTTACAATCGTTATTTTTATAGGTGCAATAATATTATGGAAAAGCGATCCATCAGATTCAAAAAATAATAAGTTTACCTTTTTCAGTGGTATATTTCTTGGTGCTGGATTATTTAATTTTATTGAAGGCATTTTAAATCACCATATATTACAAATTCACCATGTAAAACCAGGTCCGAATCAGTTATTATTTGATATCCTCTTCGATATCTCAGGTGTTATATTAATTATCATTGGGTTACTTTTCAAAAAACTTAGAAACAAAGAGTTAAAATTTGGTATATAAAATTCATCACTCCATTGAGACTCCTTGGTATATCTGTTATCAACTATTCTAAATTAATCTCATGCAGCTATAAGAATCGCATACCACATGAGAGAAGGATCCTAGTTTTTTACTTTTCACACACTTAAGAAGCCTCGCTTTTAAATAATAAAAATTTCATTTGTATATTTCGAGTAAATATTCGCACCTTAATCTTTAGTAACATCTTCTGCTCAAGGAAGAAATAATGATTATGATAAGGGGTGCGATTATGGGAATTTTAAGTGGAAACCCAAAAGATGAACCTATGCATTATGGAGAAGTATTTGGAACCTGGACTTACCTTACTGCTAACTATGGATGCTTGGTAGCATATCAAACCTTCATCAATCATGCAGGTGACGATGATTTGAAGAGGTTATTGCAAGAAAGTATTCAAGCTATAAAATCTGAAAATCAGCAAATCGAAGATTTATTAAAGGCCAATGGTGTAGCCCTTCCGCCATCCTCGCCAGAAAAACCTGTAGCTAATTTAGAAGATATTCCTGTAGGAGCACGTTTTAACGATCCAGAAATTAGTGCAGCTCTAGCTATGAATGTTGCAAAAGGTCTAGTGGCTTGTAGCACGATTATGGGAGAATCTATACGTGAAGATATAGGTGCAATGTTTGGCCAATTCCATATCAGCAAGGCTGCGCTTGGTGTTAAGGTACTGGAACTAAACAAAGAAAAAGGCTGGTTAGTTCCCCCACCATTACATTTAAATACAACAAACCAAGAATAAGGTCTGACGGAGCTGTCTAAAAAGCGGAGCATATCAAATTGATATCCCCCGCCTGATTTTTATTCTCCACTATTTTTGGTTATGGGTTTCGTCGCTTTTTTATTTAATATCAGCTCCATTTTTAGTTTATGAGTTTTCATAAATTGAGCTTTGGCTTTTTCCGCTTACTGTCGGTCTTAGAGAGCTACTGTCCACTTTGAGGATTAACTCTCCAACACCACGCTATCCGATATAGCCTATGCTTGTCCTCAAAAAGAAGATCCGCCGCCAAAATGGCAGCGGATCTTCCCTTTCTTACAGATCTTTTTTCACTTCCGAGATGGATTCATCGATAATCGAAATCATTGTTTCGACTTCTTCTTTTGTAATGCAGAATGGCGGCGCGAATGCCAGTGTATCCTGGCCTCCGTAGACGATGCTTCTGCCCAGGAGCCCGCGGTCAAGCGCTTTGGTCACTACTTTTGCGGAAACAGGTTCTGCATATCTTTCTTTCGTCTCCAAATCTTTAAAGAATTCGATGGCACCAAGTAGGCCTACTCCTCTGCGGTTGCCCATGTATACATGCGTCTCTTCAAGATATTTGAGACCTTTTTGAAGCTCTTCGCCCATGTTGCGGACATTGTCGACCATGTTCTCATTCTCGATGATTTCCAGGTTTTTCAGTGCAACTGCACAGCACATCGGATGGCCGCTGTACGTGTAGCCATGCCAGAAGTTGCCTTCGTAGTTTTCCATCAATTCATTTTTGATTTTATCGGAAATGACCATTCCGCCAATTGGTGCATAGCCGCTGGAAATCCCTTTTGCCATACAGATGATGTCCGGAACGACTCCAAACAGATCCATCCCAAAGTTCTTGCCCGTTCTTCCAAATCCGCAGATGACTTCGTCGGCGATGAACAGAATGTCGTTCTCGTCACAGATTTTGCGGACTTCCTGGAAATAGCCCTCTGACGGCAGATTGACGCCCCCAGATCCTTGGATCGGCTCGGAAATGAAGGCAGCGATATTCTCTGCGCCCTCTTTTTCAATCAATGCCTTCAGTGATTCAATGGTCGAATCGACATATAGGAAACCTTGCGCCAAAGATGTCGTGAACTCCCTGAACGGCTCGATTCCTGTAGCACTTGTCGCTCCCATCGCAACTCCATGATAGGAAAGGCTGCGGGAAATGATTTTTGTTTTATTCGGTTGGCCTTTCACTTTCCAGTAATGGCGGACCGTTTTAAAAGCCGTATCATTTGATTCTGAACCGCCGGATGTGAAGAATGTCGTGTTCAAATCACCAGGTGTCCATTCCGCCACTTTCTGTGCCAGTTCGATGACTGGTTCGTGACTATTCCCAGCGAATGTTGAACTGAATGCAAGCTTTGACATTTGCTCTGCCGCCGCTTGGCCCAGTTCCGATCTGCCATGACCGATATTTACATTCCAAAGGGAAGATAAGCTGTCAATCAGCTTTTTACCTCTGACATCTTTTAGGTAAATCCCTTCACCCTCTGTAAAAATAAATCCAGGTCCGTTTTCCATATGCTGTTTGATCGAAGTTGACGGATGTAAAAAGTGTTTTTTATCAAGTGCAGCCAGTTCTTCGAATTTTACTTGAGCATCATTTTTCATTTGCATAGCCATGTTTGCATTCCTCCTGTATGAATTAATTAAATTAATTTATTGAGCCTTTCTTTTTCTTAAAAAGTCAGGCACTGATTCAGATTTGATATTTGGTCTGTGATCCTCTTTGATCGTTTTGATCAACGAATAGGTAATAAGTAGCAATATGACAGTAAATGGGAGTGCTGTAACGAGCGAAGCCGTCTGCAGCCCTTGTAACCCGCTGCTAATGATTAACACTGCAACAATTGCTGACATGAGCACTCCCCAGATCACTTTTACCAATGTTGACGGATTCGGATTACCGTTGGATGTCATCATGCCTAAGATAAAGGTGGCCGAGTCTGCCGAAGTGACCAAAAACGTGACAATAAGCAAAATAAAGATAACAGAAAGCAATGTGCTCATTGGGAAGTTTCCGAATGTGGCAAACAACGCGCTAGTCACGTCTGCCTGAACAGCATCCGAAATATTGCCGCCTTGGAAAAGGTCCATATGAAGCGCCGTACCACCAAAAACCCCAATCCACATCGTTGCAATTAACGGCGGGACGATCAAAACCCCGAAAATAAATTCCCGGATTGTTCTTCCCTTGGAAATCCGTGCGATGAATGCGCCTACAAAAGGAGACCAGGAAATGACCCACGCCCAGTAGGCAACCGTCCATTCCTTCGTCCAGGTACTTCCTTGATAAGGCGATAATGCCAGGCTCATTCCGAAAAAGTTCTGGATATAGTCACCGATTCCAACTGTAAAACTTTCAAGAATGAAAGTGGTTGGTCCCAGTGCCAGGACAATGACTACCAATCCTAACGCCATGCTTAAATTCAATATGCTTAAAATTTTAATTCCCCTGTCCAGTCCCGTTACGGCTGAAGTAAGGTACATAACAAGCAATATACCTGTAATGGTCAGCAAGACCGGTGTATTTTGCGGGATAGAGAACAAATAGTCAAGCCCGCCATTGATTTGTAAAATTCCCATGCCTAGTGAAGTAGCCACACCCATCACTGTTGCAATGACAGCAAGTATATTAATAGTCTTTCGAATACCGCGTTTTCCGGTTTTTCCGATCAGTGGATTCAATGTTGTACTGATTTCCCCTTTTTCACCTTTTCTGAACTGGAAGTATGCCAGCACCAAACCGACAATCGTGAACACGGACCATTGATGTATACCCCAGTTAAAAAACGAATACTGCATGGCAACTCTTGCAGCTTCAGGTGTCTTTCCTTCCAAAACCAAAGGACTGTTGACAAAATGGCTCATCGGTTCAGCTACTCCCCAGAATACAAGCCCTGCACCGAATCCGGTGCTGAACAGCATGCCAATCCATGCATAGAAAGAATACTTTGGTTTTTCATCATCTTTCCCGAGCTTTAAGCTCCCATATTTGCTGATTGCAAGGCCGATAAGAAAGACGACAATAAACAAAACAGCAAATAGGTAAAACCATCCAAACATATTTGTGGTAAAGCCATAGGCAGCATTAGCTGCTTTTGACAGCCCTGCCGGGTTCACTGCACCCCAAAGCACGGCTAGCAAAACAATGATGGCGGAAATCCAAAAGGTACTATTCATAAAACTCAGGTTCGTTTTGTTCTTCATAAGCTGCCCCCCACTTAGTTGATTTTTATCTATAGCTGGGTTCCGACATTCTGAAGTTTGAAACTGACCACCTTGGGTTCGGTCATATCCTGGATGGCGAATTTGACGCCCTCCCGGCCCAATCCGGAGCCTTTGACTCCGCCAAACGGCATGCCGTCTATCCGATAGTCCCCGCTGTCATTGATCATAATGCCGCCCACATTCAGCTGATGAATGGCGGAAAATGCTTTTTCAATATCCTTCGTAAAAATTCCTGCGTGAAGCCCAAAGTTGACATCGTTTGATCTTTCAATTGCAGCTTGTAAATCGGCGACGGGATACAGCAAAACAACTGGCCCAAAAATTTCCTCACGGGCAATTGTGCAGTTATCCGGTACGTTCTCCAACACGGTCGGAGAATAAAACGCACCGTCCCTTTTTCCTCCGATTAAAAGCTCTGCCCCCATATCCACCGCTTCATTCACCCATGTTTCAATCCTGATGGCTTCCTTCTCATTGATGAGAGGCCCCATATCCGTTGTATCCAAGCTTTTATCCCCAAATTTGTATAAAGCCGTCTTTTGCAGGAATGAAGATTTAAAGTCAGCATAGACCTCTTCTTCAATAAGGATTCTTTGGACGCCAATACAGTTTTGCCCTGCTGCGGAATAAGCGCCAGATACACATGCATCAACCGCTTCTTTAATATTGGCATCTTTTAAAACAATTGCTGGAGAATTAGATCCAAGCTCCATGCTCAGCTTTTTCAATCCGGCTTTACGTGCAATGCTCTCTCCCGTCTCAAGCCCCCCTGTAAAAGAGATCATCCGGACATTCGGATGAGTTACAAGGACGTCACCGACATCCCTGCCGCTCCCCGTCACGACAGACAATATTTTTTCAGGAAGTCCCGCATGGTCAAACGCTTTTGCCAGCAGTAGGGCGCTTAATGGCGTCACTGTCGCCGGCTTGACAATGATCGCATTCCCTGATGCAATGGCCGGACCGATTTTATGGGCCACCAGGTTCAGCGGATCGTTGAATGGAGTAATTGCCCCGATGATTCCGATTGGGAAACGGTAAAAGTAACCGACCCGGTTTTCGCCATTTTCGGATTGGTCGAACGGGATTGTTTCTCCATTGATCCGCCTCGCTTCCTCTGCGCTCAATCTCAGCGTCTGAATACAGCGCTTTACCTCGTTCCTTGCTTCCTTTATCGTCTTGCTGCCTTCTTGCGAGATGGTCAGTGCGTAGGCTTCACTTCTTTCTTCGATGTAATCTGCCGCTTTATTGATGATGCTCATTCTAAGATGAACCGGCATGTTCGCAGCAATTTTCGCCCCTTTTTTCGCTTCTTCTATCGCAAACAGCATATCTTCTGCAGTGGCTGCAGGAACTGTAGTAATCAACGAATTATCCTGGGGGTTGAAAACATCTGTCGTTCGGTCGCTCCCTACCCACTTTCCAGCCAGGTACATTTCTCTTCCCCTTACTTTTGTAGACAAGTCCATCACGCCTTTCCAGATGATTGTATGACCTTGAATTTCTTATAGACCTTTTCCTGCAAGTAAACGGGCGGCCGTTTCCGCCAATATTGATACGCCCATTTCCAAGCAGCGTTCGTCAATATCAAAAATATTTGTATGAAGGTCCCGGTTCTTTCCATCTTCAAGTGAACAGCCTAGGAAAAACATGGCCCCTGGTACTTTTTGCGTCATATAGCCGAAATCTTCTCCTCCCATTCCAAAAGGTTCCCATTCCACTTGTATTTCCGGGTACAGGTCCTTTGCAGTCTGCACCAGTAATGCATTGACAGCCGGGTCATTTTTCAATGCGGGCTCCCCTCTTTCAACCGTGAAGGAATAGCTGCCGCCGAATGATTCTGTAATTTTAAAAACGTTTTCAACTTCCTGGATCAGCTGCTCTCTTGCTTCCGGAGAGTAGGTTCGAAGAGTGCCTGTGATGGACACTTCCTCCGGAATGATGTTACTGGCCGTTCCGGTGTTGATTTTTCCAATGCTGGCCGCCGCTGTATCAAGCGGTGATATCCTTCTTGAAACTAAGCCATAGAACGCCTGTAAAACAGAGCCGAGCATCCATATCGGATCTTTTGTCATATGAGGATAGCCGCCGTGTCCGCCTGAACCGATGACTTTCGCATGAAAAACATCGACATTGGCCATGCTGTAGCCGTCATTGACTTGGATTACGCCGACAGGATGCCAAGGGCAGACATGAAGAGCGATTACTGTTTCGACATCATCAAGGATTCCTTCCTGGATCATCCTTGGGGCACCTGACAAACCTTCATCATCGGTATCTTCTTCGGCAGGCTGGAATAAAAATTTTACCGTTCCTGACAATTTCCCGGCAGCAAACCGATCGGAAAATATTTTGGCGATCCCGAGTAAAATTGTTGTATGTGCGTCATGGCCGCAAGCATGCATTACACCGTCCCTTTGCGAGCGGTAAGAATGCTCATTCTGCTCTAATATCGGCAAGGCATCCATATCTGCCCGGATGGCGATGGTCCGCCCGCTTCCCGAAGAAAGCGTACCGACTACACCGGTTTTGGCAACATTTGTCTGAACGGAGATATTTCCAAACTCCTCCAGTTTTTTGCTGACAAATTTGCCAGTTTCATATTCTTGAAAACTCAGTTCCGGATATTGATGCAAATGACGTCGCCATTCGCTTAATTGATGTCCAATCGCTCTGGCTTCTTCAATGATTGTCTGTTTATCTATAATCATTCCTTAACCCCCGTCCCGATACTCAAGTGAAGTGAAGAGACTTTTTATTATCAATCTGTAAACCGATTCCCTCTTTTTCTGTTAAAAGCTTGAATGCCAGAAGGGCGATTGCTGTATCCTGTACCCCGGTCCCCGTCAAATCGCATACAGTAATTTCCTGGTCGTTCAGCCTTCCTTCTACTTTTCCTGAAGTCACCTCACCCAATTCTATGACGGAGGCTTCTTCTGAAATGAATCCCTGGTCGATAGAGTGGTGAAGCTCGCCAAGCCTTGCACATTGTGCCTTCGTATCACAGACGAACCTGTCAGCTTTCTTTAAAACATCGGCCTCAAGCTCCTGCTTTTCCTCCGCATCCGAGCCCATCGCCGTTATATGGAGTCCAGGGTGCAGCCAGTCAGCTTTGATCAGAGGCTCAGTTGCAGGGGTTGTCGTTACAACAATGTCACTGTTGCGGACAACCGTTTCTGCGTCTTCAGCAATTTGGATGTCTGCATCCAGAATATCCTCCATATCGGCTTGCAGCTGTTTGGCGTTATCGGAAGAGCGCCCGTAAACCAACACTTTTTCAAAGTCGCGGACCAAATTCAGCGCCTTCAACTGGTAGCGCGCTTGCGCCCCTGTTCCAATGATCCCAACGGTCTGGACATCCTTTTTGGCCATATGCTTTGCGGCAACCGCTCCTGCTGCGGCCGTCCGGACCTCCGTCAAGTAACCGTTGTCCAGCAGCAATGCTTTAGGTTCGCCCGTTACTGTGCTGATCAGCATCATCAGTCCGTTGGCACTTGGTAAGCCAAGCTTGTAATTATTAAAGAAGCCGGATGAAACTTTTAGAGCAAACATATCTTTTTCGGGCATGTACGCGGTTTTAACATCAACTTCCCCATTACTCTCTTTTACATCCACCCGCATAATCGGGGGCATAATGACATCCTTTACGGCCAACTGCGTAAAAGCATCTTCGATGACAGGTAGAATCTTTTCTTCCAACTGGATCATTTGTTTAATTTCTGATTCTGTGAAAATACGCATTTCCCCACCACCTAGCTAATAATAGTTAAGTCCAAATCTTCCTTTATGATTAACTCTCTTCTATAATCGGCGAGTACCTCGCATCCGTTTTCCGTCACCCGGAACGACTCGCTGATCTCGATTCCATAGTCATCAAACCAAAGACCTGGAATCATATGAAAAGTCATGTTTGGCTCAAGTACAGTCAAGTCTCCACGTCGGATACTTGCCGTATGCTCGCCCCAATCCGGCGGATAGTTCAATCCCATTGAATAACCAAGGCGGGATTCCTTTTCGATGCCGTATTTTTTAATGACGTTATCCCAGGCAAGTTCAACTTCTTCGCAGGTAACACCCGGTTTAACCGCCTCAAGTGCCGTGTTCAGCCCTTCAACTACAATTTGTGAAACGTTATAGGCTTCTTCACTTGGTTGACCGATTGAAACTGTTCTTGCCAGCGGGGAATGATAACGCTGATGGCAGCCTGCCAGTTCGATGATGACCATTTCACCATATTTGTACTGTCTATCTGTCCATGTCAGATGCGGAGTTGAAGTATTTTCTCCGGATGGTAGCATTGGGACAATCGATGGATAATCACCGCCAAACTCCGGCGTTCCAGAAACCAGATTTTTATAGATTTCCCCGACTACATCGCACTCGCGGATACCTGCTGCGATATTCTGCACTGCTGCATCCATGCCTTTTTCAACAATTTTTGCAGCCCGTCTGATATATTCAATCTCCTGGTCCGACTTGATCAGTCGAACATAGTTAACTAGCAAACTCGCATCCATAAACACCGCATTCGGAAGGCTTTGCTTCAATTTTTCATAAGCAAGGGCCGAAAAATAGTAAGACTCCATTTCAAGGCCGATTCTGCGGTTTGATTGTCCAATTTCATGTAAAATATTTGCCACGAATTCCATCGGATGTTTATCGGAATGCACGTATGATTCCGGATAAGGGATGATGTGATCATCAAACAGCCAAGTCGTAGCCCTTGCGCCGTTGGCATCCATATGCCTGCCAATCCAGATCGGCTGTTCTTCGTCAATGATGACTACAAGCAGTTGGTCTACATAAAATGACCAGCCGTTATACCCGGATAGATAGTTCATATTCGCTGGGTTCGTGATGAGCAGTACTTCGATACCTTTCTCCAACATTTTTTTCTTCGTCTGTTCCAGCCTGTGCTGATATTCTTCATAGCTGAATGGCAACATATAAAAGCCCCCTTTGCAAATGCTTACAATTTTAATTCATTATATTAAATAAAAATTGTAAAAACATCGTCAAATGTGTATGAAAATAATTAAACACTTTTATACACATTGGAAAAGAAAAGCGGAGGGCGGCTGCTTAGGGGCGACAAGCGCTGGAGAAAAAATAGTGAAGGTGCTCTTTACCTTCATTGTTTTTTCGAAGCGACCTCGAGCCCCTGCCGCCCGGAGCTAGACAGTTAGAAAAGCGAAAGCGCCTGTCCATCGACGCATGTGCTGGACTGAAACGAGTGAATTAAAGGTGAGTCGAAAGATGATAGTCTTTCGGTCGCGTCTTATCGTAAACGAGTTGACATAGAATTTTATAGTTTCCAAACCATGAAAAAACAAGTGTCACATGTTTTCCATATGAACACTTGCTTTTCATTTTCTTGTGACACCATCTCCCGTTTATGCCAGCCTAATATTCGGTTGGATCAGGAGTTCCCTTGGAAAGTCTGCCAGCACCTCGCATCCATCCTCCGTGACGCGGAATGATTCACTGATCTCAATACCGATATTTTCAAGCCAAATTCCGGGTATCAGATGAAACGTCATATTCGGTTTTAAAATAGTGTAGTCGCTCGGTCGGAGACTCGCAGTGTGCTCTCCCCAATCCGGCGGATAGTTAAGTCCAATCGAATATCCAATCCTAGATTCCTTCTTAATTCCGCTTTTTTCTATAGATTTGCGCCATGCCAGTTCAATTTCCTCGCATGTTACGCCAGGCCTTGCCACTTCCAGTGCAGCGTTCAGTCCTTCAATTACTACAGCGGCAATATATTGCATCTGGTCAGTCGGCTTCCCCACTACAACCGTTCGAGCCAATGGAGAGTGATAGCGTTTATAACAGCCGGCCAATTCTATGATGACCGGATCTCCGTCTTTGAAAACATCATCCGTCCATGTCAAATGGCAGGCCGAGGTTCTTTCTCCTGTCGGCAATAATGGAACTATCGAAGGATAATCACCTCCAAAATCTTCTGTACCGCTTATTTGAGCATGGGATATCGCCGCTACGACATCGCATTGACGCACACCTTCATTAATCGAATCAACAGCAGCACCCATCGCTTTTTCCGCAATTTTAGCCGCTCGCTTAATATATTCAATTTCCTGGTCCGATTTGATGATACGGACCCAGTTCACGAGATTCGTTGCGTCTTTAAAAGTTGCGTCCGGAAGTCCGCTCGTCAACTGGGCATAGTTTCTTGCTGTAAAATAATATGCATCCATTTCCACTCCGATTGTTCGGTTATCCTGCTTTTTTTCCTTCAAAATATCGCAGACGAAATCCATTGGATGCTTCACAGTTGATTGAACATAGTCATCATCATATGGAATGATGTGGGTGTCATCAAGCCACGTAGTATGTTTAGCTGCGCTTGCATCCTGTCCTCTGCCAATCCAAAAAGGCTGTTCCTCATCAATAATAACAACGAGGAGCTGATGAACATAAAAGGACCAAGCATTATAGCCGGTAAGATAACTCATGTTTGCCGGATCCGTCACAAGCAAAACATCTAAGCCTTCTGCCACCATTCTTTGCTTTGTCTTTTCAAGCCTTTCTTTATACTCTAATTTGTTAAACGATAACAAACCCATCCCTTCCTTCACCACTTATTATTTTAATAACCGTTTCGAAAACGCCTTAAAAATGAATTTAGCCTCTCGGTTTTCGGATTTTCCAGCACCTGTTCCGGCGGACCCTGCTCCACGATCTTCCCTTTGTCGATAAAGACGACCCGGTCGGAAATTTCTCGGGCAAAGTCCATCTCATGCGTCACCAAAATCATTGTCATGTTCGTCGTATAGGCGATATCCTTGATGACGCCAAGCACTTCCCCGACCAACTCGGGGTCAAGCGCCGATGTCACTTCGTCAAAGAGCATCACCTTCGGTTCCATGACGAGCGCGCGGGCGATTGCCACCC
Organism: Siminovitchia acidinfaciens; assembly: GCF_003605385.1. GTDB lineage: Bacteria > Bacillota > Bacilli > Bacillales > Bacillaceae_C > Siminovitchia > Siminovitchia acidinfaciens. Next base: position 99,532 of record NZ_QYTV02000012.1, read on the forward strand.
GCTGCTGCTGTCCGCCGGACAGCTGGATCGGATATTTGTGCACATGGTCTTTGAGACCGACTTTTTCCAGCATCGCCAGCGCCTTTTCTTTTGCCTCTTTCTTCGGCATCCCCAGCACATGGACGGGAGCTTCCGTGACGTTCTTTAATATAGTCATATGCGGAAACAGGTTGTACTGTTGAAACACCATTCCGATCTTGCCGCGCACTTTCCGTAGATGCTTCTCGCCGGCAGGGACAAGCTCCCCCTTGACCTCCTGATGCCAAAGCGGCTCGCCGTCCACTTCAATAATGCCTGAAGTCGGCTCCTCCAGCGTCATGAGCATCCTGATGATGGTCGTCTTCCCCGAGCCGCTCGGCCCGATAATCGTGATCTTCTCCCCTTGTTTTACATCAAGGTCCAGTCCTTTTAAAACTTCGAAATCCTCAAACGATTTCCGGATGTCCCGGTAGCGGACGACCGGCCCGTCAGGCGCGGCTTCCGGCATATCACTAACTTCTTCACGGATTGCATCCTGCATCGCTGCCATCACGCGCTCACTCCTTTATTCGTTTGTTGTCTTCCACGGCTTCTATTAACCTTTTTCTCCACATACTGTACAAGCAGCGACGACGGGTAGCTCAGCAGCAGGAAGAGCAGCCCCACGATGGTAATCGGCTCCAGGTAACGCCATGTTTCCGAGCCGATGATCTTGGCCGTTTGCAGCATCTCCACCACGAGGATCGCTGAAAGCAACGGCGTCTCCTTGAACAGCACGATCAGATAGTTCCCGAGCATCGGGATGACAGGCGGGATCGCCTGCGGCAAAATGACCTTCATCCACGTATGCACCTTGGAGAAGTTCAGCGCCGTAGCTGCCTCCCACTGGCTTTTTGGTATCGAGTCGATCCCCGACCGATAGATTTCCGACACATAGGTGCTGTAATGGATACCAAGGCCTAATGCGCCCGTCATGAACGGACTAAGCGTAAAGCCGATATACGGAATCTGCGGCAACGCATAAAAAAGGAAGAATAATTGCACTAGCGGCGGCGTGCTCCGCACAAACTCAATGAAGCCGACCGTCAGCCACCTGAGCGGCTTGAAGCTGGTTCGCCGAAGCAATGTCAACACAAGGCCAAGGGTCAAAGCGATAAGATAGGCGGACACCGTGGCACCGAGCGTAATCCACATCGCCTTGAAAATCCTCGGAAAAATCTCGATGGCAAAATTCCAATCCCAAGTCATCTGGCCGCCACCCCCTTCGCAGCCTTTTTCTCAAGCCAGCGCGCGCCGAAGATGAGCGGAAGCGCCAGGACAAAGTATAGGA
>NZ_QYTV02000013.1 GCF_003605385.1 Siminovitchia acidinfaciens
GAGGATTTTAATTAAGTAAAAATAGGCTGTTAACCTATTGTAGTATCTCTGATATCACAGTAAACTCTAATTAAGCTTGTTAATGAGAATTCCCTTTTAATTATTTGCACTACAATCTTCAGCGGTTTCCTATCTATGCCTGCAATTCAGCAGGCTTTTTCTATTCAAAAAAAAGCCCCTCAAAAGAGAGGGGAGGTGCAAATGTTAATGGAGGGCATTATACATTATTGGCTGTTTACTTCTATTTAACCCCTCAACTTTTTAAGCAATTGCATATTTTGAGCTGCTGCACCGATGTAATTCTTAATGTCGTGTTTGGCTGAGAGTTTTTTTCCGATTAGCAAAAGCCCGGTCAGTGCCGGGGTTTTGCTTGTTATAAAAACACCCTTTCGAGTAAGAGGTTGTTTTTAGTCATTCAACTCTTTATATAACATAGGTCTTAAAAACATAAGTAAGTCTAGCATAGGTTGGTAAACACCTTGGATATGGTCTGTTGAGACAGTTTAATCCAAGGGGTTTTTGTTTCGTAAAATAAAGTTATTTAAAANGAGAGTTTTTTTCCGATTAGCAAAAGCCCGGTCAGTGCCGGGGTTTTGCTTGTTATAAAAACACCCTTTCGAGTAAGAGGTTGTTTTTAGTCATTCAACTCTTTATATAACATAGGTCTTAAAAACATAAGTAAGTCTAGCATAGGTTGGTAAACACCTTGGATATGGTCTGTTGAGACAGTTTAATCCAAGGGGTTTTTGTTTCGTAAAATAAAGTTATTTAAAAACTAAGACCATGTTATTCCATTAAAGGGCCAGATTGTTGAACAATGGATTTCTTCATTGGGTAGTTTATTGTAAGCTAAAACCAGATTGAAAAACTGGACTTAACGAAAGAAGGAGACAAGTATATGTTGGGTTATTATAGTAAGCTCTCTTCGGAGGTATATGACATAGACAAGTATGTCGGTCTTTCATTTGGAGACGTGGAATTTTATAGCGATAGATTGGCTTCTTGTACAGGTAATATTCTTGAACCAGGAGTAGGTACGGGTCGCATTCTTATTCCATTATTGGAAAAAGGCTTGAAAATTGATGGCTTCGATGTTTCCAATGAAATGTTAAAAATATGCCGAAATAATTGTGAAAAAAGAGGACTGAATCCAAAACTATTTGAAGGGAACATGGAATCAGTTTCATTGGAAACGGAGTACGAGGCGGTTATTGTGCCGACTGGAACATTTTTACTGCTACATAAAAGGGAGGATTCTCTTAGTGCTTTAAGAAATTTCTATAACCATCTTTCTGACGGAGGCAGGCTCATCATAGATATCTTTTTGCAAACTGATTTAACGGTTGGCAATGTATCGACAAGAACTTGGGAAACCCAGAATGGTTGTATGATCACACTGGAAAGTAAGATAGTCGAAGTCGATTATATCAGTCAATATACAATTTCCCATAACCGGTACGAAAAATGGAATAACGGCGAATTAATACAGACCGAATTAGAACGATTTCCACTTCGTTGGTATGGGGTTGAGGAGTTTAAAACAATCCTCGAACAGATTGGTTTTGAAGAAATAGTTATCTCGGCGGACTACAAGCATGGAAAATATCCTACAAATTCAACCCAGACAATAACATTTGAAGCTGTTGCTAATAAGTAACTCTGCAGCAATCGGGCGCATTTTTGAATAAGAGTGCGCTTCTTTTGAACCGGGCCAGTTTGTGGAGAAAAATAATAAACAAAAAAGGTCTACTTTAAAAAAAATGGGAGGATGAAAGTGAGGGGGAATTATTGAAACGAACAAAGAAAATTGTAGCTATTATTTCTTTTTTAACTTGGATAATTGGAGCATTCTTTATTTTTATCTTTTTTAGCCGAAGTGAAAGACCGATATTCATTCTGATTCTTGGTGCAACTGTAATTGCTTTTCAAAGCGTAGTGTCTAGATATTTGAAGAGTAAAGAGAAACTTAATTAAGCTAACGGGCGCATTTCTGGAAGAATTGTACTGAAGAATCTAGGACTAGGGGAAACGATCTTCAGTCACAAGGCGTATTAGGCGTATTAATTGAATAGAATGTTTTTTCAGTGGTGGTTTTTTATGATGAGCTTTTTTGATAGCAAATTTGAAAAATATTCTCATACAAGAAACATCATTGCTGGGAATTCTTTTGACCACATTTAACCATCTGACCACATAAATGACCACAAACCTTCTAAACGGAAATGAAATTTTATAAAAAAATCAATTTTAAAAAACTAGACACAATTAGTATTTTCATAGTTTGTGAAAGTCTACGAAATACAGCAAAAGCCACTTTTTAAACGGATCATGTAAATGAAAAAGGTGCTTTTTTTTAGACAAAGATGATTAAAAACCACTAGATTGTCACATACATGTTTCATAAACAATGAAAAAATTTCCTAATGAAGTATAATGAAAGTATAGGATGTCAAGGAGTGAGAGAGATATGACTGCTTATATGATCATTGCAGGGATTATTGTAAGTATAGCCGCTCTTGTCGGAACATTTCTTGTCGGAAGAGATGTATCAAGGCAAATGAAACAATATGAAGAAGAAGGAGACACGGCCGCAAGCGAATTGGCCAGGTCCCATGATTATGAAAAAACTTCATTGAAGTATAATATTAAAAGGCTGTCATGGATGTATGCAGCACTAATGTTCGTCGTTCTTATTGTCTCTATCGGTATCGCCTATTATGGAAAATAATCAAGCATCTTTTAGATGCTTGATTTTTTTTTACCATAAAGGCTTTTTCAAGGCATTTGGAAAATGAAAAAGTTCGGCGGTAGTATGTTGAATGGAGAAAGCCTCCTGAATATGCAAGTGCTATTTACATAATGTTTGCTCATCGTGGCTGATCAAGGCGCTTGCGCTATTGCTGTAATATCCGAACGTTTAATTGACAAAAAAATAAAACAATCGTTTAAATGTTGACCATCCCAAGATTTTCATGCTATTAATATTAAAGTGAAAAAACAATATATGTTTAGGAATATGGCATAAGCGTTTCTACCTGATAACCGTAAACTACCGGGCTATAATGAATGGAAATTAGTGTTTTATATTAAATAAATACATTCCACTATTTCTGAATGTAATTCCGTAACCTGGGTAGGAGTATATCCCGGGTTTTTTTGAATTACATGAACCGCAATAGGGAGGTGAAAAATTTAAGCATAAATAGGAACAACCAGGCTCTAGTGAATGGATACGAATATCTATCCATGGGTTCGGGAGACTATACTAGGGAATTGTTTTGGAATGGGAACACATTAAGATCATTGATTGCATTACAAAGTTTTAAATCAAAAACATGGCAGTGAAGCAGCCCTGCGAATTGCAATATTAACAATTTTTAATAAAAAGGATGCGAATTTTGAATGACTAAAAAAAATATTTATTTTAATCATGACGGCGGAGTCGATGATCTTATTTCATTATTTTTATTACTGAAAATGGAGAATGTCAAATTGACAGGTGTATCGGTTATTCCTGCCGATTGCTATTTAGAGCCGGCGGTATTTGCAAGCCGAAAAATTATTGATCGCTTTGGAAACGGCGGTCTTGATGTAGCTGAGTCAAATTCACGCGGAAAAAACCCTTTTCCAAAAGATTGGCGAATGCACGCTTTTTATGTAGATGCACTACCGATTTTAAACGAATCTGGAAAAATCATCACACCAGTAGCGGATAAGCCGGCACATCTCCATATGATTGATGCTATTCGAAATACCACTGGAAAAACAACTTTATTATTCACTGGACCTCTTACTGACCTTGCTCGTGCATTGGATGAAGCTCCAGATATTGAAGAGAAAATTGAAAGACTTGTTTGGATGGGCGGCACTTTTCGAGAGGCCGGAAATGTTCACGAACCTGAACATGATGGAACGGCTGAATGGAATGTCTTTTGGGATCCGGAAGCCGCTGCCCGGGTATGGGAAACTGACATAGAAATTGATTTAGTTGCGCTCGAAAGCACAAACCAAGTACCTTTAACCTTGGATGTTCGTGAACGATGGGCAAAAGAGCGTAAATATATAGGGGTTGATTTCCTCGGCCAATGTTATGCTATGGTGCCGCCGCTTGTTCATTTTTCAACAAATTCCACCTACTATTTATGGGATGTGTTAACAACTGCATTTATTGGCAATAGTGATCTTGTTAAGGTACAAACGGTTAATAGTGTTGTCATCACAGATGGCCCAAGTCAAGGACGTACAGTTGAAACACCTGATGGGCGACCGGTGAATGTAGTTTATGACGTGAATCGTGATGCGTTCTTCGATTACATGACGGAATTAGCTAAGCAGGTAACCGGGGAGAATTCCCAATGATAGGGAAAAAACGGGCTATTATTGATACGGATTCAGCCGGCGATGATACAGTGTCATATTAAGAGCTTTACCAGAAGGAGATATTCATTCATTGCAATGGCAATTAAAAAAGATCCAACAATTGTTACCAGTCCCCTTCAACTTTAGATTATGAGTGGTACGAAGAATACCTTAGGACAACCCCGGTTGTATTATAATTTCTGGGTTGAGGCCGAAGCTGCAAAAATGTATTTCATTCAGGTTTTCCAATCACAATAGTTGGTTGGAAATGTGTATAAAATCTTAAATTTTGGATGACAATGATCACAAATACATTGCAGCATGAAGATGAATATAATGTACACATTTAAATGGTACTTGATCGGAACGCATTCAAAAAATGTAATTGAAGAATTGTGTTCGACATAGTGAAAGTCAATCAGCGGTCGTTTTCATCCATCCCTTACTTATTGCTAATCACGCAGAGCCTGAATACATTTTCTAAGGGCTGAGGCCCAAAGAAAACCTTATTTCACCAAGCGGCTTTACTGGCAACCGGTTTCTAATCTTTGAGAAGGGGGTATTGACAATTACGGAGGCAGTCTGATTGTGAGAATGAAGAGTGGCAGTTTCCAGCCTTCTCATTTTTAAATCCTACGTCTTTCGACTATGAAAAGAAAGGAAAGGTTTATGCAATACTTATGGGGAATAATAGGAATTATAGGTATTTTATTAATAGCATTAGCTTTTTCTAAACATCGTAAGGCAATTAATCTGAGAACTGTAATTGGCGCGTTTGCCATTCAGTTTCTTTTTGCTTTAATCGTATTGAAATGGAGATTCGGAAAACAGATTCTTGAATATTTCTCAATGGGAGTTCAAAAAGTAATTGATTCTTCAAATGCAGGAATTCAGTTTTTGTTCGGAGGGGTACTAGGCGCGGAAAATGCAGGATTTACTTTTGCATTACAAGTTTTACCCATTATCATATTCTTTTCTTCATTAATTTCAGTTCTCTATTATTTAGGGATAATGCAGTGGGCAACTAAGATAATTGGTGGATTTTTAGCAAAAGTACTAAAAACGAGTGAAACTGAATCAATGTCGGCATCTGCGAACATTTTTCTAGGTCCAACGGAAGCTCCACTAGTCGTCAAACCATATATTGAGAACATGACCAGATCTGAGTTATTTGCAGTTATGGTCGGAGGATTGGCATGTGTATCTGGTGCAGTTCTAGGTGGATATGCAATGCTTGGAGTTCCACTGGATTATTTGCTCGCAGCAGCATTTATGGGTGCTCCAGCAGGGTTATTATTAGCCAAACTTATCATGCCCGAAACCAAGAGGGAAAATATTGTTGAACGTGTTCAGATGATAAAAGATACTGAGTCAAGAAATATCGTTGATGCAGCTTCTCGTGGAGCGATGGAAGGGTTAAAAATCGCTGCAGGTGTTGGGGCACTTTTACTTGCATTTATTTCCTTGATATTTTTACTTAATACGATAATTGGCTGGCTTGGTGGCATTTTTGGTTTTGGTACATTAACATTAGAACAGATTTTAGGTTATCTGTTTGCACCGATTGCCTTCCTTATCGGTGTTCCATGGGATGAAGCATTAAAAGCTGGCTCTTTTATCGGTCAGAAGTTCGTTTTAAACGAGTTTGTAGCTTATACTGCTTTTGCCCCTGAAATAGCTAATCTTTCTGAAAAAAGTGTTGTTATCATTAGTTTTGCACTTTGCGGATTTGCTAATCTAGCGTCGATGGCAATGGTAATTGGCGGGTTGGGGGGAATTGCTCCTTCAAGAAGGCAAGATATTGCAGAGATGGGTTTACGAGCAATAGTAGCGGCGACATTAGCTAATCTATTAAGTGCAGCGATTGCTGGAATGCTCATCTAGACAGGATATTCTCCTGTCTTTTTGTATACCCGGTGACAAAATGAAAATGAAAATACTGTAAGGATATTCCGCAGTCGGGCGCAGTTCTTAAATAAGCAATGAGAAGCTGTGAAATCGTCCAACCTGGCTACAACGCTGCCAAAGGCCTGTTTCGAATAAAAGTTTCAGTTGAAATGTTTTTCATTAAAAATTAAACAACTTAAATTTGACCTCGCCTGAAAGTCAGGGCGAGGTTATGTGTGTTTAGCATATTATATAAATTGAATAAAACTTTTACCATGGTGACCTGCGGCATGGGAAAAATCACCTTAGACGGTTTCGGTACTTTACCCCCGTACGAGTGGAAAAGTGGGAAATACGGGCAACATCGTAGTAAGAAGGGGCAACTTTGATCGAAGATTATGGGCGTATAAATTATTAATTTCTACCCATATAAAATGAAATAACTTATTGTTTACAAACATGGAAGTCAAAACTATAAATCATCATGATGGTGTCAAATGAGAAAAAAATAGTCGATAAGAATTTATAGTATACCGTTCTATGCTTTCAATTGCTATAATAAATAAACTATTGGAAAGGGGACGTGGCCAATGGACAAATACATAATCGCTATCGATCAGGGGACAACAAGTACAAGAGCAATTCTTTTCAATAAAAAGGGTGAGGTTGTTAATATTTCACAGCGAGAATTCACCCAACACTTTCCTCACCCTGGCTGGGTCGAACACGATGCAAATGAAATTTGGGGTTCGGTATTGGCAGTACTCGCTACCTGCTTGACCGAAGCAAGAGTCAAACCTTCCCAGATTGCGGGAATAGGCATCACCAATCAAAGGGAAACTACTGTTATTTGGGATAAAAACACAGGACAGCCAATCTACAACGCTATCGTATGGCAGTCAAGACAAACGGAGGCAATCTGCAGCCAATTGCGTGATCAGCAACTTGAAGACAAATTCAAGGAAAAGACCGGACTGTTAATTGATCCATATTTTTCAGGAACAAAAGTAAAATGGATTCTAGATCATGTCGATGGAGCTAAGGAAAAAGCAAAAAGCGGCCAACTCTTGTTCGGTACGATGGACTCATGGATCATCTGGAAACTCTCTGGCGGTCAAGCTCATGTGACAGATTATTCCAACGCATCCAGGACTTTATTGTTCAACATTCATACGTTGAAGTGGGATCAGGAATTGCTGGACATCCTTGATATACCAGCTTCAATGCTTCCAGAAGTAAGACCATCGTCCGAAATATACGGAAATACAATTCCACAGCACTTTTTTCAGCAGGAAGTGCCCATTGCGGGAGCGGCGGGAGACCAGCAGGCTGCATTGTTCGGACAGGCATGCTTTGAAACGGGCATGGCTAAAAACACATACGGAACGGGCTGCTTCATGTTGATGAATACGGGGGGAAAACCTGTAACCTCAAAACATGGACTACTGACAACCATCGCTTGGGGGTTGGAAGGAAAAGTCGAATATGCTCTTGAAGGGAGCATATTTGTAGCCGGTTCTGCCATTCAATGGTTAAGAGACGGGCTGAGAATGATTGATGATTCTCCTTCCAGCGAAAATTACGCCATGAGGGTGGATTCCTCGGATGGTGTGTATGTCGTTCCTGCATTCGTGGGACTAGGGACACCTTATTGGGACAGTGAAGTGCGCGGCGCCATTTTTGGGTTGACAAGGGGGACTTCCAAGGAACATTTCATTCGTGCGACTCTCGAATCGCTGGCTTACCAGACAAAAGATGTTTTAATGGCCATGGAAGCGGATTCCGGTATTTCCCTAAAAAAACTGCGGGTGGACGGTGGAGCTGTAAAAAACAATTTCTTGATGCAATTTCAAAGCGATCTGCTAAGAGTAGGGGTGGAAAGGCCCAAAGTCAATGAAACCACTGCTTTGGGAGCGGCTTACTTAGCAGGATTGGCTGTCGGTTATTGGAAGGATAAAGAAGAAATTGATCTAAGGTGGTCTCTGGATCAAGAGTTCCACCCAAGAATGCCCGAGAATCAATCGATAAAATTATTTAAAGGCTGGAAAACAGCGGTAAAAGCAGCTACAGCTTTTAAACTGAACTGATGGGCCAATAAAAGTGGGTGAAAAAGCGATGATTTTCTCTTCTTTGGCAAGACAACATATTATCGATGAAATGACATCAAGAGAATATGATTTGTTGATTATCGGGGGCGGCATTACAGGGGCAGGAATTGCTTTGGATGCGGCAGCACGCGGAATAGATACGGCCCTTGTGGAAATGAATGATTTCTCATCAGGAACATCCAGCCGGTCAACAAAATTAATTCACGGCGGGCTTCGCTATTTACAACAGGGCGAAATAAAGGAAGTGGCGGAACTCGGGAGGGAAAGAGCCATTGTATATAATAACGGCCCACATATTACAACCCCGATCTGGATGATGTTGCCTTTTCATCGTGGAGGTACTTTTGGGAGATGGACTACATCCTTGGGGCTGACAATGTATGATTCCCTTGCACGTGTAAAAAAAGAGGAAAGAAAGAAAATGTTATCACCAGAAGCAACTTTGGAAATAGAACCGTTGTTAAAAAAAGAGGGGCTGCTGGGGGCAGGAAAGTATGTGGAATATCGCACGGACGATGCACGCCTGACAATTGAGGTATTGAAAACAGCTGCTCAAAATGGTGCGGATATCATTAATTATGTACAAGCGGAGTCATTTGAATATAACCACGATGGAAAAATCGCAGGTGTGCATGTTAAGAATAGACTCAGCGGGAAAATCAGTAAAGTGAAAGCAAGAATTGTGGTCAATGCCGCTGGTCCTTGGGTGGATGCTGTTCGCGCCGCTGATAGAACCGGCTCAAATAAAGAAAAGCATTTGAAGCTTTCCAAGGGAGTCCATATTGTCATTGACCAAACCAAATTTCCCCTCCGGCATGCCGTCTATTTTGATGCACCTGACGGTCGGTTAATTTTTGCAATTCCAAGGGATGGAAAAGCATATGTTGGAACGACAGATACCTTTTACACAGGTGATCCTTCCACTCCAAAAGCGGACAAGGAAGACCGAGATTATTTACTTGGATGTATTAAACATTATTTTCCAGATGTACAATTAACAATAGACGATATTGAATCAAGTTGGGCAGGAGTCAGACCGCTCATATATGAAGAGGGAAAGGCATCAGTGGAAATTTCGAGAAAAGATGAGATTTGGGAATCACAAACTGGCCTGATCACGATAGCAGGCGGCAAGTTGACCGGTTACCGAAAAATGGCTGAGAAAGTGGTTTCACTTGTAGTTAAAAGGCTGCTCACAATGCGAAGAGGAGCGTTTGCGCGGTGCACAACTAAAGAGTGCGTCCTGTCAGGCGGTGAGGTCGGAGATGCGGATCAATTCTTACAATTTATCAACCATCATGCAAAGAAAGCGGCCACTTTCGGTTTAACAGAGCAGGAGGGCCGCTATCTGGCTTCAAAATACGGCTCGAATGTTGGGGTGTTATTTAATTGGTCATTGGATGCAGAGCCGTCGGCCGACCGTCTTTTGTTTGCGGAGTTAATGTATGCTATGAACGATGAGATGGCGGTAACACCTTCGGACTTTTTCATCAGGCGGACGGGAGATCTTTATTTTAATATTCAAAGGGTCAAAAGATGTATGTTTGAAGCGATCAATTTAATGTCAGAGACCTTGAGTTGGTCAACTGAACAACAAAGGACATATGAACACGAGCTCGATATTTATATAAAGCAGGCAATACTTCCCGAAGATTTTTGATTCCTCACCAAGCCTAATGATGTTTTCTTCCTTTGGGTGGAAGCATGTTAAAAAATGCTAATACCGAATCATTTCTTTTCTGTACGATGTTTTCAGTTGTTCAACGAAGCGCTGGCCGCGCGTCCACATGCTATCCATGTAAATAGAAGTTTAGTACATACCGGCTGAAGTCTATTTTTGCAAAGTCTCGATCAGCTGATACGGGCCTGCCTGCTTACTTTGCAAACCATCCTCATCAGCGCACGATGTGCAGGAGGAAATATGGCGAAGAAGGCGTCCATTGTTTTTCGAAAAGGCATAGGGCAGATGACGGGTTTATTTTTATGGATTCCATTCAAAGTGATTTTAGCGAGCTTTTCCGGTGTCATCACCTTCTGCTTCTCCAATTGATTCATTATCAGTGATTTATTAATATTAACTGCTTTAGCTTTTTCAAAGATGGGTGTGTCTACGAACGCAGGGCAAAGTGCGCTTACCTTAATTCCAAATTGTTCTGCTTCATAATGCAGTGACGTAGTCAGTCCGACTACTGCGTGTTTTGTCGTGGAGTAAACGGATGAGACGGGAGAAGGTCCAAGCCCAGCCGCTGATGCGGTGTTGACAATATGACCGAAGCCCTGCTCTTTCATGATGCTATATCCAGCCTGGGTGCCGTGAATCACACCCCATAAATTAATGTCCATCATTTCTTTCCAATCATCGATCGTCATATCAAACAGCTCGCCATACATGGCAATTCCAGCATTATTAAAGAGGTAATCAAGCCGGCCATATTCTTCATACGTGTCTTTTATGAGCCGGTCAACTTGTGTAAAATCGGTAACGTCCAAATATTCATACCTAGAATTCAGCATTTTTTCGTTAAAATTGGACTCTAAATCCCGTCCTTCCTTTTCATTGATATCGGCAATGATGACAAAAATTCCTTGTGAAACAAGCTCGCTGCATAGCGCCTTGCCGATTCCAGAAGCTCCTCCAGTAACAATAGCGGTCTTTTTCTCCGTTTTCATCAATATCCCTCCGGATTTGGATAGTTAAAGCTATTATTCTGGGCTTACGCCAAAATACCTGCCAGATCTAAAATTAACTATCATTTGAAGTTGGTTAAATAACGCGAACCGATAAATGCCTAAAGACAAAAACTTGTTCATAGCCGATGAAAAGATATTTTGATAAAAACATCACTTCTGTTAATATGGGAATAAGCATGCAGATGAAAGCAGTGAAACAATTGAATAGTAATCAAAAACTATTAGTACTAGTCGGTCCAACGGCAGTCGGGAAGACTAAAGTAAGTATTGAAATAGCCAAAGCATTCAATGCCGAGATCATTAGCGGGGACTCGATGCAGGTGTATACAGGCATGGATATTGGAACGGCTAAAATCAAGCCAAAGGAAATGGAGGGGATCCCTCATCATCTTTTGGATATCAGGCAGCCGGACGAGTCGTTTTCTGTTGCAGAGTTCCAAACCGCTGTCAGGCAGAAAATTGATGAAATCACCGAACGTGGCTCCATTCCGCTCATAGTTGGAGGGACAGGGCTTTATGTTCAATCAGTCATCTATGATTACAGGTTTTTAGAAATGGAAGGGGATCCTGCATTCAGATCCGAATTGGAGAAAAGGGCAGTTGCAGGAGAAAGCACTGAGTTGTACAAAGAGTTGCAGAAAGTCGACGCGGAAAGCGCTGCTGGGATTCATCCGAATAATGTAAAGCGAGTTATTCGCGCCTTGGAAATTCATCATTTGACAGGAAAAAAGATGAGTGACAAGCCTAAAGCACACAATAACGAATTATTATATGATACCGCACTTATCGGATTGAGCATGGATCGGGATAAACTGTATAAACGGATCAATAAACGGGTAGATTTGATGGTGGAAGAAGGACTTGTGGAAGAAGCCAGGCACTTTTACGAAAAAGGCATCCGTGATGTCCAGTCCGTCCAGGCAATCGGATATAAAGAGCTATATGAATATTTTTCCGGCAATCTTTCCCTTGATGCTGCAGTGGACTTACTGAAAAAAAACACACGTCGCTACGCTAAACGGCAATTCACATGGTTCCGGAACAAAATGGATGTTACCTGGTTTGATATGACTAATGAAGGGGAACACTTGAACAAAATAGAGGAAATTATTGATTTTATTGCAGGAAAGCTACAAATAAAGGCGAATACATAACTAATAGAGAAAAAGAGGAGGCCATCAGATTGAAACAACCCGTCAATATTCAAGATCAATTTTTAAATCAGTTACGCAAAGAAGGAATTCCTGTCACCGTTTTCCTCTTGAACGGTTTTCAACTCCGTGGGCAGGTGAAAGGATTCGATAACTTTACCGTTTTATTTGAAACAGAAGGTAAGCAGCAGCTAGTATTCAAACATGCGATATCAACATTCTCGCCGCAGAGGAACGTTCAGATAAGCTACGAGGAGCAGTAGAATAACAAAAGCGCAGGCGCCTTTGATCAGCCCCGACAAGCACAAGACGATTCCAGAGGAGGAAGTTCTTCAGCCAAGCTGCTGATTTCCACCGCATCATGTGAAAACTTTTCTGAAAATGCTTCAAGCGGCTTTGCGACGAGTTGAACCAAGACTTCTTAGAATATGCTTTGGCGCAGGAGCACACTTTTCCATGCATGCTTGTGACCGCGAGGGGCTAGGCGCTGGCCGTCTTAAAGCGCCACTAGGACATCCTGTCCGTCGGAGCTGGACGTACTACAAATAGATAATAAGTTATCTATAAACTTAAGCGGTATTAATTACGCTAGACAATAAGTAAAAACGCATCGAAATTTCGATGCGCTTTTTATTTATTCAAAAGACTGACACAACCGAACACAAATCGCATCTAATGATGCAATTTGTGTTCGGTCTTTTTGTTTGATTGATGCAAAATGTGTTCAAATGGGAGTTTAAAGTGTACGCAAGCATTGTAAACGGTAACAATTCAGTTTGGCACAGTTTTTGCAATTGTAAATAATCGAATGACAAATCAGGAGGGGTACGAATGGGAGAACTGATTTTTACCTTTTGTTACGGCGGTGCATTGATTGTTGCAGGTATTCTCGTAAAAGTAATGACGTCCAAGCAAGTATCAGAAAAAGTAGAAAGGGAAGAAGAGTTTAGCAAAAACAGGCAGGGGAGTGTGATTTGACATGGCTTTTTCAATCGGCATTTTAGTATCTTTTGTTATTTTCATGGTCATAGGAATCGGCTTATCAAGAAAAGTGTCAAGCGTTGAGGAATATTATGTAAGTGGCCGTAATGCCGGCACTTTGTTAATTACAGGATCCCTGGTGGCTTCCTTTTTAAGTACAGTCGCTTTCATGGGAGAGGTTGGATTTTCTTATGACGGCTATCCAATTCTATTATTGATATTAACGATATTTAACGCAAGCGGCTACGTTTTCGGGGTATTGTTTTTCGGTAAGTACCTTCGCCGAAGCAAGGCGCTTACGCTGCCAGAGTATTTTGGAAAAAGATATGATTCATCGAAGGTAAGAACATTGACAGCTGCTACTACCATTTTCGGCGTTTCAGCCTATTTGATTGCCGTTACACAAGGCGGTGCTGTTTTATTATCGGAAATTCTCGAAGTGAAATATGCTTTTGCACTTATTTTAATGTGGGTTGTATATACTTCTTTCACCACTTTATCGGGAGCGAAAGGAGTCTTAGTGACAGACACGTTCATGTTCCTGCTCTTTTCAATAGCGACATTCATTTCGATTCCGCTCATTATAAAAGCAGTTGGCGGCTGGCCTGGGGCGGTTACGGAAGGCGCAACATTGGCTGCAAGGCCAGACTTATTAAGCTGGCATGGAATTACCGGTGAAGGGGCCTATATGGGGACGCCGGGAGAAGCACTTGCCTGGGCAATCATTATGGGGCTCGTTTGGGGATTCGTCATCGCGGTTTCTCCTTGGCAGACAAGTCGTTACCTGATGGCTAAAAATGAGCACGTTGCTATCCGTTCAGGTGTAATTGCGATGATTTCATTAATCACGCTTTATTTATTCTTGCAAATTGGTACGTCACTGGTTTCTGTGGTCAATCCTGATATTGTCCCATCGGAAAAAGTGTTCATCTGGGCTGCGCAAAACCTGCTTCCGACAGGTGTCGGGGTTATAGCTGTAAGCGGAATATTGGCTGCCGCCATCTCGTCCTGCTCCACGTTCCTTCAGTTGATCGGTAACAGTGTGACTCGTGACCTTCTTCCAAAGGCGCAGCAAGGACAACTGCCTGATAAGCAGGCATTGAAGCTCAGCCGGATATCCATGCTTGGTGTTAGTGTCATCATTTTATTGATTACATTTTGGCAGCCGCCATCTGTCATGTGGATCGGCTATTTTGCGGCCACATTATTTGCTGCATCATGGGGACCGGCAGCGTTTTTCAGTATATATTCAAAAAAGGTTACAAAAACAGCGGCTTTTTGGAGCATTATTTTTGGATTCCTCGGGGTTGTCGGCGGTGAAGTACTCAAACTGTTGGGAGTCTCTCTTCCGATTTATCTGCATCCGGCCATTATCGGATTTGCGTTGAGTACAATCACAATCATTGTTGTCTCTCAATTTACGACAGTTACCGAAGCGGAGCGCACGTTCCAGGCTCAGTTAAGACAGTTACCTGCTGAAGAACTGGACAGCAAAGAACAAAAGTTGACGGCTAGATACCCGTATTTTCTTATGGCAAGTGGAATTCTAATAATTCTTATTACATTCATTTTTTATTATCTGCCGATTTCAAAGGTTGCATTTTAAGGAGGGTTTGACGTTGACGGTATGTTATGTGCCTCTTTTGGATGGAAAACAGATTAAACCATCAGCTCACGGTCTTCTGAAACAAGCCAAAAGGCTAAATAACAGAGTGATTGCATTAATCGTCCACTGCGGGATAGATGAAATTCATCCCCCGTTGGATTGCGACGAAATACATCTAATTGAACTATCGGAAGAAATGTGGCCAATTGCAGCTAACCATATGAGAGCGTTTGAAAAGTTTCAAAATGGTCGTAAGGAGGAAGCCGTTTTATTCAGCGCTTCCCCGTTGGCCAATGAAATAGCAGCCGGACTGGCATTCAAACTGGACCGGCCGATTGTTAATAAAGTGATGGATGCTTTTTATAATGATCAGCACCTGTCTATCAAAAAAGAAGTCTATGGAGGAAAAGCCTGTTTATATGAAGATAGCGCTTTAGGAAGCATCATCACATATGATCCGGCATTTCTGCCATATGCAAACAACAATGCTAACAAGGACGTACCAGTTTTCCGTTCGACTATGGATGTCGAGCCAAACACAAGCATCCGCTTTATCGAGAGTAAGAAATTGAGCTGGGAAGATATTGGTTTGACGGAAGCTAATTGCGTAATTGGAGTAGGAAGAGGAGTACACAACGCGGACATCGGCAATCAGCTGGAGCAGATTGAAGAACTGGCAAAAATATTAAACGCACCTATTGGGGGTAGTAAAGTGGCTGATGAGCTAAAGCTCATACCAAGAGAAAAACGCATTGGATCAAGCGGCGTCTCATTGGAAGAAGCAGACATTTACATTTCTATTGGAATATCGGGTTCATCGCAGCATTTGGAAGGAATTAAAAACGTCAAACATATCCTGGCTATCAACAACGATGCTGCAGCACCTATTTTCAAACGCTCCGACTTGGGTATAATCGGTGATTTTAAAGAAGCGATCCCTCTCTTGATCGACATCATAAAGAACAAAAGTGGAGTGAATAACAGTGAGAATACTAGTCATCTTAAGGCAAGTGTATGAGCAAAAATCCATTCACTGGGATTACGAAAACAATGATTTCAAGAACAGGAAGGCCACAATCAATCAGGCAGACTTGAATGCTCTGCAATGGGCTAGCGATTATTCAAAGGAACATAATGCCTCCATTGATGTTTACATTTTGGCAGATGGAGAGTGCAATGAAACTTTGAAAGAAAAACTGGCAAGGTTTCCGCTAAATACATGCACACATATCCCAAAAAGCGGGAACGAGCAGGCCGACGCACACTATCTGGCATCATCTATTGAGCAAGGCATGTATGACTTAGTTGTCTGCGGTGATGAAACTGAAGATGAGCACAATTCGTGTTTGCTCCCGCTGTTGGGATATTCTCTCGGCATGGATGTTCTGACCTCTGTCCACCAAATTGAAGCTAAGGGGGCACAGCACCTGCTTGCACACCGCAAAGAGGAAAGAGGAGCAACACAAATATTTGATATCCAATTTCCAGTTGCCCTGTCCTTTACCACTCAAATCAGTAAGTTGAGATACAGCAGACATTTTCAATATGAAATCGAAATCACGAAAAGAGAACGAGTTGACCAGATTCCCAGATCTCACAGAAGGCTCGGCTCCCCTGAACCGAATATTATTTTTGGAAAAGTGCCCGAGGAAGAGAATCCTCTGGAACGATTGATGAATGTAATGGGATTTTCTAACAACAGCGATACCGGTCTGTCGCAGCAAACAAATGCATTATCAGAGGAGCATCTTCATTTCACAGCAGAGCGTCTGATGAAATGGTTAAAGGAGTAGAACGAAATGGAGATAAGAAGAGATACCTTTTGGAATATTTCACCGGAAATGCAAATTTGGTTTTATGTACTTGCAGGTGTCGCAAGCGTCATTTTCTTATACGGATTTTACCGCAGATACAGACTCTGGAACAGAGGTCGGAAAGAAAAGATTCAATGGAAAAATTTAAAAGATAATTTCAGCTATTTTTCACGGCTTGCTGTCAGACAGACAAAATTAAAAAAAGATAAATTAGCCGGTACAATGCATAAAATGATCGCCTACGGCTTTACAGCATTATTTATTGGAACTGTCCTAGTTTTTATCGACCAGGACTTCAGAATACCCATATTGCAAGGTAAATTCTATTTGATCTATGAGCTGGTACTGGATATTTTTGGCCTGGCATTCATCATTGGACTCATCGCTTTCCTTTTTATCAGAGGAGGAAAGTTCAGAAGACGAATGCTTCAAAGTAAAATGGATTACCTGTTCCTTATATTATTCATATTGATCGGAATCGGCGGCTATATAACAGAAGGGATCCGTTTGAGTGAGACAAATATCCATTACGCTCATTGGTCTCCAGTTGGGTATGCACTAAGTCATTTATTTTCAGGGAGCATGCTGTTCAATGGAGATACGTATTTATTCTGGTGGCTTTCCCATGCCTTGTTTGCATTTGTGTTGATTGCAATGATCCCATTTACGAAGCTGCTGCATGTGATAACCGCGCCACTTAACATTTTGATTTCGCCAGTCAAGCGTACAGGTGAATTTGATGCGGTGGTGCTCTTGAAAGACGATCAAAAAGAACGGGTTGCAGTCGAAAGTGTTTATGATTTTACAAACTTGCAGCTGCTGAGCACGGATGCCTGTACGGAGTGCGGAAGATGCGATCAAGTATGTCCCGCTAATTTAAGCGGGAAGGATCTGGCACCAAGGAACATCATCATGAAAATCCGTGAAAATATGCATGAAAATAAGCTCATCTCCTCATTTATTTCTGCAGAAGAATTAAAGCAGTGCACCAACTGCAGCGCTTGCGTGGAAGCCTGTCCGGTATCTATTAATCACGTTGATTTGATACTTGCCATGCGCAGAGGAGCGTTGCCTGAAGAATTGTTGAATCCACATGCGGAAGAGGCCCTTGTGCATTTGGGCCACGATCAGAACATTTGGGGTTCGCCTTGGTCCGAACGGGAAGATTGGACAAGGGGTTTGAATGTACCGGTATTAAGAGATTCAAAAAATACATCGAAGGAGGCATAACATCATGGAAGTATTATTTTGGGTAGGATGCGCGGCAGCTTATGACCCGCGGTTAAAACGGATTGCCGCTGCATTTGCAGATATCATGAACAAAGCGGAGGTCAGCTTTGCAATATTGGGAAATGAAGAACGGTGTACCGGAGATATTGCCAGAAGGATGGGTGATGAAGATCTATATGAAAATCTGGCGAAAACGAACATAGAAACATTGAACAGACATGGAGTGACTTCGATCGTCACTACCTGCCCGCACTGTTTCAACATGTTCAAAAACGAGTATCCAAAACTGGGCGGAAGTTTTGAAGTCGAGCATTATACAACATTTATTTATAAATTGATTGAGACTGGAAGATTAAAAGTTCCTAAAACAGAAAAGAAAGAAATCATCACTTACCATGATCCGTGTTATCTCGGTAGACAAAACGGCATTTTTGAAGAACCGAGAAGCATTCTTGAAATCCTTGGATATGAAATAAAAGAAATGGAACATACGAAGGAAAAATCATTCTGCTGCGGCGCAGGCGGCGGAATGATGTTCCAGGATGTGGACAAAGGTGAAAAAATTAATAATGTCAGAGCGAAGGAAGCTGTATCGACAGGCGCATCAACAACAGCAACAGGCTGCCCGTTTTGCTTAGTCATGATGGAAGAGGCAATCGGGGCGATCAACCAAAAGGATGGGACCAATTATTTCACACGTGATATTGCAGAAATCGTCAATGAGCTGACAGAAGGGAGATAACGTGGAATGTCATCGTTCAAATATTTGTTCACCCCCCAGAAAATAGGTGCCATAACAGTAAAAAATCGAATTTTCAGTACGGGTCATATGACAACATATGTAGAAAACGGACTGCCGACAGATCAATTGATCGCCTATCACCGGGAACGGGCAAAGGGCGGTGCAGGGTTGGTAATCGTTGAAGCGAATGCGGTCCATCCGTCCGCTGCCTTCACGTCAAATACGCTGAGTGCCTTTACGGACGAAATCATCCCTCATTACAGAAAAATGGGTGAAGCAGTGCACGAATTTGGATGTAAGATGTTCGTACAGCTGTTTCATCCCGGCAGAGAAGTATTCCCGTCCGGCACCTCTGTAGCGGTGGCGCCCTCCATGGTACCGACCGACCGATTCGGGGTAATGCCGAAAGCCTTGGAAAAGGATGAAATTAAGGACATTGTAAACGGCTATGCTGAAACTGCCCTTCGTGTAAAACAAGGCGGGCTTGATGGTGCTGAGATTGTTGCTTCCCACGGCTACCTGGCAAGTCAATTCTGGTCTCCACGATTAAATCTGCGTGATGATGAATACGGTGGATCGTTCGAAAACCGCCTTCGATTCCTGGCTGAAGTAATTGAGGCGATCCGGAAGAAAACAGGCCCTGATTTTACCGTCGGTCTTCGGCTGAGTGTTGATGATTTCGAAAAAGAGGGATCTACTTTTGACGAAGTCGTTGATATTCTTAGATATATTGACAAAGATATCGGGGGATTGGACTATTTTAATTTAATCGGCGGAAGTTCAGCAACACTTGCCAGCTCTGTATTTATCGTTCCTCCTGCAACGATTCCACCTGCCCACTTTGCACCTCACGCTGCAATAATACGTGAGGCTGTGTCCATACCAGTCATGGTTGGCTCAAGAATCAATGATCCGGTAATCGGTGAAAAAATACTGGCAAATGGGCAGGCGGATATGGTGGCGATGACAAGAGCCATGATTTGCGATCCTCACATGCCTAATAAAGCCCTGCGCGAAGAATTTGATCGGATCCGCGTTTGTATCGGCTGTAATCAGGCATGTATTGGCCATATGCATGACAACATCCCGATCAGCTGTCTGCAGAATCCTGTTACGGGCCGTGAAATTCAGTATTCCGCCATGCCTAAAGCAGAACAGCGGAAAAAAATAGTTGTCGTAGGTGGAGGCCCTGCAGGAATGAAGGCGGCAGTCATTGCTGCTGAACGGGGGCACCATGTAACTTTATATGAAAAGAGTGGTGAATTGGGAGGACAAGTGAAACTTGCACGAAAAATTCCAACTCGAGAGGAATTCGGAGAACTGGTTCCTAATCTGAAGCGGGAGCTTGACTATTATCGGGTGAATGTGGTATTGAATAAAGAAGTGACAAGCGATCTCCTAGAAAAGGAAAAGCCGGATGAAATTATCTTGGCAGTTGGTGGAAAGCCGTTCTATCCGAATGCAGGGGGGCTGGAGTCTCCACATGTGTTAAATGCTTGGGAGGTTCTTGAAGGGACAGGTCAAGTCGGACACAAAGTTGTGATCGCGGACTGGAAAGGTGATATGCCTGGTATAGGTGTTGCCCTTTATCTTGCTGAAAAAGGTCACGAAGTAGAGTTGATCACAAACTCGGTCCATGCTGGTTTTTCACTGCAGCAGTACGTCAGGGATATGCTTCTTGGACGCCTGGCAATGAAAGGGGTAACAGTAACTCCTCAGTACAAACTATTGAATGCCGAACCGGGCAAGGCAGTATTCGAAAATATATATACGGCTCAGAAACTCGAGAGGGAAGCTGATACGCTTGTCCTGGCATATGGACTTATTCAGGAAGTGGCCTTATATAACGACTTAAAACAGAAATTTTCTAATGTGAAAAGAATTGGCGACTGCATGGTTCCCCGAACAGTGGAAGAAGCGATCCTGGAAGGATTTGAATATGCGGCAAGCCTTTAGGGGAGGGAAATTTATGACAGATCATTCCGCATCATTCATCTATAAAGAAATGCAGCTTGGAGAGCTGAGAAAACTGGCTGATTCAGCCGGTTTTCCGGCTTTATTAATTGGCAGTGACAAAGAGACGATAGAGGGTGTCATTTCCGAGATTGCTTATTGGCGGACTCTTGCAATATACGGAGATGAAGCACCGGTGGAACTTTGCATAAATACAAACTTCAAATTGGTAAATGAAATAGCTGAAATTCAAAGTTCGGCTTTTTTTTCTGCCGAGTTTTTTATCCTCCCGGGCTCTCCTGGAGAATTTTTTGTTTATGATAAGGATCAGTTAAAAAAGGTCTTGGTGAAAAAGCAGCTGCATAGTACGGAAAGAATGAACGATCTATTAAAAGAAGAAATAAATATTTTGCAGAAAAAAGTGATAGAGCTTGAACAGGTTATCAATACATCGTACGATGAGATATTTGTGACAGATGGTGAGGGTAAGGTCCTTTTGGTTTCTGATGCCTGTCAGAGGATGACAGGTGTTCCGAAGGAAAGGTTTTTAGGAGAAAGTGTTTATGAACTTGTAAAAAAAGGTCTAATAAATAATAGCGTCACGATTGATGTTTTAAAGGAAAAGAAAATGGTATCTGCTAATCAAAGCTATCCGAATGGTGTTCAAGTCGTTGCGACAGGAATCCCCATCTTTGACCATGAAGGGAAGATTTATCGGATAATCACAAACTCCAGGGATATTACAGAGTTGGTGCAGCTTAAAAATGAATTGGCAGAGGCAAAGTCCATTTTAAACGAAAGGACAGCAGGAGAGGATACCGATAGAGGGAAAGGCCCACTATTTACCCATAATGATGACATGCTGAATCTGATCGAATTAGCTAAGAAAGTTGCCGTGACAGAGTCAACGGTCCTTATTCAAGGTGAATCTGGCGTCGGCAAAGGCATACTTGCCAAAATTATTCATGATGAAAGCTTAAGAAAGGATAAAAGCTTTATATCAGTGAATTGTGGGGCGATCCCCTTTTCGCTGATCGAGTCGGAACTATTTGGATATGAATCGGGAGCTTTCACAGGAGCCCAAACAAAGGGAAAGGCAGGGCTTGTAGAGATGGCCGATGGGGGTACTCTTTTTCTCGATGAAGTTGGTGAACTTCCACTTGAAATACAAGTGAAATTACTGCACCTTGTACAAGAGAAAACATTCAGAAGAGTAGGCAGCAATCAATTAAGGAAAGTGAATATCCGCATTATTTCCGCGACTAATAAAGACTTGAAGTTAATGATGGAAAAAGGCTTGTTCAGAGAGGATCTATATTATCGTCTGCATGTAGTTCCATTAAATATATTGCCGCTTAGAAAGCGCGTTGAAGACGTACCTTTTCTGATCCAATTATTCTTGGAAAGGTTCAATGAAAAATATGACCGCAATGTGATCATATCCGATGAGTCACTTGCCGCACTCCGGTCATATAGCTGGCCGGGAAATGTCAGGGAGCTTGAGAACATGATTGAGCAGTTGGTTGTGACTGCAAGTACCGATATTGTTTTTTTTGGATTGTCTGCCTGCTCAGGTTAAAAGCGGAAACGGAAAGCCGCTTGTAGTCATGAAAGGAATCGTCCCATTAAACGATGCAGTGGAAAGCGTAGAAAAACAATTATTAGAAACTGCTATCGCCAGATATAAAACTTCCAGGAAAATAGCAGCAGCACTTAAAGTGAATCAAACAACCGTGATCAGAAAACTGAAAAAATATGGGTTGAGTACTAAAGGAAAATCTCTGTTTGCCGAATAATTCTCTATGCTTTGGCTTTCATTTTCCCAAGTAATCAACCAGTGATCTGCCGAATATATTTAATTGAGCCTTCGCGGGTTCAAGGAACACAAATACATATTTGGGCGTATACTGTTTCTGAATGAGAGGTGAGTAGCTGTGGATGAACCAATCAAGATGAAAAATAACGGCCAGATCAGTATTATGCTCAATGTGCAGAAACGCGAAAAGGCAAAGAAATTAGATGGAAAGGCACCTGCTTCACATTCTTTTTCCAACCAGCATGCCATCTTAAGGGAAATTGAAGAGGAAATGAATGAACTTGTAGGCATGCAGGAAGTGAAAAAGACATTAAAAGAAGTATATGCATGGATCTATATAAATAAGAAGCGGGAGGCTGCCGGGCTGAAGACGAGCCCACAGGCGCTGCACATGATGTTTAAAGGTAATCCGGGAACGGGGAAAACGACCGTTGCCCGTTTGATTGGAAAGCTTTTTCAAAAAATGGGTGTCCTGCCTAAGGGGCACTTGATAGAGGCGGAACGGGCTGATCTTGTTGGAGAATATATCGGTCACACAGCTCAAAAAACCCGTGATTTAATCAAAAAGGCTGCGGGCGGAATTTTATTCATAGACGAAGCCTATTCGCTTGGACGCGGCGGTGAAAAAGATTTTGGAAAAGAAGCAATCGATACTCTCGTCAAGCATATGGAAGATAAGCAGCATACTTTCATATTGATTCTGGCGGGATACTCAAAGGAAATGGATTATTTCCTCAGTTTGAATCCCGGCTTGCAGTCCCGCTTCCCACTTGTTTTCCAGTTTCCAGACTACTCGGTCAATGAACTGATGGAAATTGCGGGCAGGATGTTAAAGGAAAAGCAATATGAACTAAGCGCGGATGCCGGATCCAAGTTAAAAGATCATCTAATATATGTGAAGGCAAGAAATAAGCCTTCATTTTCAAACGGGCGGTACGTCAGGAACATTATCGAAAAAGCTGTGAGATCGCAGGCCATGAGGCTATTGACAGAGCCACATATCAATCGCAATGATCTGGTGATGCTCCACAGCGTGGATATTAGTTTCAAGGAAAATACTTAGATTGGACTCCGCCTTTTGGCGGTTTTTCTTTGGTGTAAGAAAAGCGCAAGGCGCGAAGCCTTTGGCGAATTTTAAGGAGAGGGTACCTCAGCCACCATAGCAAAGCAGCGGACTTTAATTACCTCATGCAGTATTGCATCGAGGGAAATAGACGCTTCCGAGTATAGGATATGCCGCAGGAGTACAACTTCCTGAGCAAGATTTCTCGTGATTTGTGACCTTGAGCCGATGGCGCCTAAAACTGGACATAGCGAATCCCTCTTCGAATAGAAGGATCTGTCTATATTCATGCCTTCTTTTAGCTTTTTAAAGCAAGCGGACATACGGAAAAGCTTCCACATACAATTTCCTCTTGCGCTTTGCTTGTCGCTTAAACCCACGTCGCTCATTCTTTTATTAAATATCCATCTTTTGCTATGATGAAAGAAGAATGCAAAGAAAGCAGGGGATGTTGTGCAATCACCAAAGAGGGAAAAAGTGATTCTCGTCGGCTGTCAGCTGGATGACAACGACCGAAAATTCCACTATTCATTGGAAGAGCTTGCTTCACTGACTGCCACTGCCCAGGGAGAGGTCATAACGCAGGTTCAACAAAAGCGTGACCGTCTGCACCCGGCAACTTACATAGGAAAAGGTAAATTGGAAGAGTTGCATCAGCTTGAAGATGAACTGGAACCTGACTTGATCATTTTTAATGACGAGTTAACTCCGACTCAATTGCGGAATCTGCAAAATGTGCTTTCAGCCAGAGTGCTGGACCGGACTCATTTGATTCTCGATATTTTTGCCCAGCGTGCAAAATCAAAGGAAGGTATCTTGCAGGTTGAGCTGGCTCAACTGCAATATTTATTGCCGCGTCTTACGGGACAGGGAACTGCGCTTTCCCGCCTAGGAGGGGGAATTGGTACAAGAGGGCCGGGGGAAACCCAGCTTGAAACGGACCGAAGACACATCAGAAGGCGTATTGATGACATAAAAAATCAGCTCCAGACGATTGTCAAGCACCGGGAAAGATACCGCGAAAGACGGAAAAGGAACAATACATTCCAAATAGCTATTGTTGGATATACGAATGCGGGTAAATCCACATTATTTAACCGCTTATCCATGGCAGAATCATTTGAAGAAGACAAACTGTTTGCTACACTTGATCCGATGACGAGAAGAATCGTTCTTCCCAGCGGCTACTCAGCATTAATTACGGATACTGTCGGTTTCATACAGGATCTGCCTACAACCTTGATTGCGGCTTTCAGGTCAACCTTGGAAGAGGTGAAAGAAGCGAATCTATTGCTTCATGTTGTGGATAGTTCAAGTCCAGATTATTTCAACCATGAGCGGACCGTTAATGAACTGTTAAAAGAGCTTGAAATGGATCATCTCCCACAGCTGACCGTTTATAATAAAGCGGATGAGGTGCGTTCGGATTTTGTCCCAAGCTCGGGAGAAACAACGTTGATCAGCGCGTTCAATGAAACAGACAGAAACCAATTAAAGAAAAAAATTGAAGATCTGGCAGTTGCATCCATGCAGTATTATCACGTGATCGTACCATCGGATGAAGGCCGTCTGCTATCCGTATTAAAAAGTGAAACTATTTTACGGGAGCTTGTTTTTCTTGAGGAACAACAGGCCTATAAATGCAAAGGGTATGTCCTTGCAGATCACCCGGTTACCGGATCATTAAAATTATTTGAGATATGAAGGGGTATTGAAAAGAATGCATAAGTACTTACAACATGGGGAAACATTAAGGCCAATGATTGAGCAGGCCGAGGAAAAAATAAGCACTATCCATCAAAAGATTGACCGTACCATTGAAGAGAATCAATACAAGGTACTTCAAAGCTTTCAGAAGCACCAGGTCGGTGAGGTTCATTTTACCCCATCTACTGGTTATGGATACAATGACTTGGGGCGGGAAACGTTGGAAAGCATATATGCAGATGTGTTTGGCGGAGAAGCTGCCCTTGTCCGCCAGCAAATCGTATCAGGTACGCATGCAATTTCCATTGCATTGTTTGGTGTGCTGCGTCCCGGTGATGAATTGCTATACATTACAGGGAAACCGTACGATACGTTGGAGGAAGTTGTCGGCATTCGCGGCAATACGAACGGGTCGCTTAAGGAGTTCGGCATCGGCTATCAAGCTGTACCGCTAAAGGAAAATGGAAAGGTTGATTTTGAAGCTGTTCAGGCTGCCATGAAGCCGAATACGAAAGTTATCGGTATTCAGCGCTCAAAAGGTTATGATGATCGTCCTTCTTTTACTATTAAGGAAATCGAAGAAATGATTCGTTTTGTTAAAGAAATTGATCCGCAAGTGATTGTATTCGTCGACAATTGTTACGGTGAATTTGCTGAGACACTTGAGCCTTGCAATGTTGGGGCAGATCTAATGGCGGGTTCCTTGATAAAAAACCCGGGAGGGGGACTTGTAAAAAGCGGAGGCTATATTGTCGGGAAGGAAAATCTTGTTGAGTCCTGCTCCTACAGAATGACTTCACCTGGACTGGGTGCCGAATCCGGAGCTTCCTTATATACCCTTTTGGAAATGTATCAAGGCTTCTTTTTGGCGCCGCATGTGACTGGTCAGGCATTAAAAGGGGCCGTATTTACTTCTGCCTTCTTGGAATTGCTTGGTATGCAAACCACGCCCAAATGGGATGATCCTCGAACGGATCTGATTCAGTCGGTGCAATTCCCAAATGCGGAAATGATGATTGAATTCTGTCAGGCAATTCAGGCGGCGTCCCCTGTTGATTCATACGTAACACCTTTACCAAGTGAGATGCCTGGCTATAACGATGAAGTAATCATGGCAGCGGGTGCATTCATACAGGGATCCAGTATTGAATTATCAGCAGATGGTCCCATCAGACCTCCTTATGCAGCCTATGTTCAAGGCGGGTTGACATACGCTCATGTAAAAATAGCCATTACATCAGCAGTCGACAGATTAATTGAAAAAGGTTTGATAAAGGTCAATTAAGTGTATATATAAGAATGACAGCATTTTACTGCTGTCATTTTAAAATAAATCTTGACAGATGAAAACGCGGGAATTATATTACTAAAGTAATATTTTTCTCCGCAGATCATGTCATGGCTGCAGAGTCATTCTGCTTCAAACGGGAGGAATTATAGTTCGATGGGAATATTTACGAAAGAAAGCATTGCACAGCTTGCAGAAGAGCAAAACGTGAAGTTTGTCAGACTCCAGTTCACTGATATTGTGGGAACGGTCAAAAACGTGGAAATCCCCATCAGTCAATTGGAAAAAGCTCTTGATAACAAGATGATGTTTGACGGATCTTCAATTGAAGGTTTTGTAAGAATCGAAGAATCAGATATGTATTTGGTGCCGGACCTTGATACGTGGGTCATCTTCCCATGGACTGCCGGGAAAGGTAAAGTCGCCAGAATGATTTGCGATGTCTATCATAAATCAGGTGAGCCATTTTTGGGCGACCCGAGAAGCAATCTGAAGCGAGTTTTAAAAGAAATGGAACAATATGGGTTCACTGAGTTCAATCTTGGTCCTGAACCGGAATTCTTTTTATTCAAGTTGGACGAAAATGGTGCCCCGACGCTTGAGTTGAATGATAATGGCGGATATTTTGACTTGGCCCCAACAGACTTGGGAGAAAATTGCCGCCGCGATATCGTGCTCGAGCTGGAAGAAATGGGATTTGAAATTGAAGCATCCCACCATGAGGAAGCGCCAGGCCAGCATGAAATTGATTTTAAATATGCGGATGCTGTAACAGCATGTGACCATATACAAACATTTAAGCTAGTTGTAAAAACAATTGCGCGGAATCATGGGCTGCATGCCACATTTATGCCAAAGCCGCTGTTCGGCGTGGCAGGTTCCGGAATGCATTTCAATATGTCCTTATTTAAAAATGGAAAAAATGCCTTCTATGATCCAAATGGAGACTTGGAAATGAGCGAGACGGCCTATCAATTTATGGCCGGTATCATTAAACACGCTCCAGGGTTCACGGCAATTACAAACCCGACAATCAATTCATATAAGAGGCTTGTTCCTGGCTATGAGGCGCCTTGCTATATTGCATGGTCTGCCCAAAACCGCAGCCCGCTTGTCAGGATCCCTTCATCAAGGGGCCAAAGCACGCGTATCGAGCTTCGAAGTGTTGACCCGACGGCTAACCCATATTTGGCGATGGCTGTCCTGTTACAGGCCGGCTTGAGCGGAATTAAAGATAAGCTGACTCCGCCACATGCAGTCGACCGTAATATTTATATCATGAACAAACACGAGCGCGAAGAAGAGGGAGTAGTGGATCTGCCGCATAACCTTGAAGAAGCACTCACTGAACTGAAAGCTGATGAAGTCATTAAAGAAGGTTTGGGAAGCCATATTTTCGAAAACTTCATCGAAACGAAAGAGATTGAATGGGAAATGTTTAGGACCCAAGTACACCCTTGGGAAAGGGAACAGTATATGACGCTTTATTAAGCTTGATATAGCAACGTTTGTATTTGGGGTAGATAGTGGGTGTGGAGGCTAAAAGGACTTACACCCCTAAAGCACCCCTAAAAAATAAAAATTACTTCAAAATACTGTCCATGTAATCTTTAAAACGGGCAGTATTTTTCTTGTCCATTTTTTTATCCATATGCGGGGAATCTTGAATTATATTACTAGGGTTAAAAAGACACTCAAAGGATATAAAGTAGGGATGTATGGATCATACACTGTCATGCATGCTGTTAAAGGGCAGGTTGATTACTACTGGCAAACCTACGCTTGGTCCGGCGGTAAAGTTGCAGACTTCAACCATATGCACCAGTATCATAATGACATTGTTATGGCCGGTGTCGCTATTGATCGTAATAGTATTAAAAAGAGCCCAGGGCATTGGGGTAGTGTGCAAGCTCAAATCAAGCCTGTTGTCAGACCAGTCGCAAACCCATCACCTAAGACAGCTGCTAGTACAGGTGGCATTTATACTGTCAAAAAAGGTGATGTCTTGAGCAAAATTGCAGCCAGATACAAAACAACTGTAGCCGAATTCGTCCGTATCAACGGGATTAAAAACCCCAACTTAATATATCCAGGGCAAAAAATCAATTTGTCAGGTTCAGCAGCTCCCGCAAAATCACCTACTCAAAAACCCGTTTACCACACCGTCAACTGCGGTGACGTGGTAAGCAGGCTTGCTATTAAGTATGGCAGCACATAGGCACAGATTAAAGCCTGGAATAATTTCAAGGACATCAATAAAATTATTGTTGGCCAAAAGTTGAGGGTTAAATAAATTAGACGATAATACAAATGTCCCTTTTTTATTACAATTGTGGACCCTCCCCAAATAGGGAGGGTCTTTTATTTCTGGGACAAATACAAGCCCGGTGTTGATCAGGCTTTCTTAAGCAGTTTAAGGTGTCGCCTCTAATAGTAATTTTAACTCGTTTATTTGTTCTATGTGTCGTTGTTCATGCAAATATATTTGTTCAATCCATTGATCAAGTGGTAATTCACCTAAAGCTGGATGTATCACTGATTTTTTTGCCAATATAGATTTATCTTCTATAGTACTAAGAAAAGTCATCAACTTTTTTCTGGATTGGTTTAACAAGTCAATTATTTGCTGAACTTCAAGTGGCTTTACATCTGGTTCAACGATTTTTGGAGCTTTGATCTTTTTTGTTCTATTCAATAATATAGCATGAACATTTTTACGTTCTTTTGGGGCGTGGTCAGTCTCTTTTAATCCCCATGCAATAGCCTTTATTGATGCCTCTTCCACTAAAACCAAGTGATGGCAAACTTGTGCTATACTTCACTTATTCATACTAGGCTTACTATTAAATTGAGCATCGCTTAATAAAGTAATCTCCTTTACTAGGTTATTTCTCGTTTCATGTAAATTGTCATCTACAAATTTATTCATGAGATTCCCCCTTCATCAAAAAATGCGTACTTAGATTCTTATCCTGCATATATATTCTACGATGGAAAATAATCTACTCTGTCACGAGTCTTTTTTCTTCTTCTACATCAAATCAAAATTATCCTACTCTAAATTTTTCGCTTGAATATAGAACGTTTGTCTGTAAAATTGTAATAGGGTCTCCAAATAATATAAAAAAATCTGAAGGAAAATAATCTTCCTAGTTCGGTTGGCGTGTGATGTCCTGGACAGGCCATGTCCTAAAGTGGTGACGATCAACACCAGTCGCGGCAAACGGAATATTTACGTGGGATCGGGGACAGGTTCGCTGTTTAAATAAAAATAATAAGCCAATAATGAAAACATCCCTCTTTTTCTGGTTGCGCACATTCCCTCTCGTTTGAGAGGGCTTTTTTGGGAACAAAAATCCTCTTTTCTACCAGACAATCTATCCAATCATATTTGACAATCTCCAATATACTATTAACAAGTCGGCCGGCTTAAAACGGATGTTCAGGAGGTGCGACTATGTGGGATTTTGTTGGTGGAGAAAGAGAAAGACGTAGAAGAAGATTAATCTGCGAATGTTTCGAAGTAAGAGGCGAGCGTGAACGCGAAAGAGAACGCAGACGTGAATTTGAATGCAGATGTAGAGAACGCAGACATGAACATGAAGAAGACTGTGATTGGTAATAAAAAGGCCCGGCGTTAGCCGGGCTTTCCTTAAACAGCTTCTTCAAAACTTTAAAGTTATAAAAGTTGTACGCTGATACACTTTATTGTAGCCATACTTCTTGGGATTCCTCACCCATCCGTAACCCCGTGGCATCTTTAATCCCACCCGGTGGACAACCTGTTTTTTAATGCTTGTACGGACACTAATGCGGCGTTTCAAACTTGGTTTCCGCATACCTATTTTCATTGACATCACTCCCCTAACCTAGATTATCCCGATATCACCATTCATTCTCATATTGTTTTAACTTACTTATTATGTAATCTATTCCAAGTATAAAAAGCCCTGAAAGTCTTAGTCTGGGGGTCTTTAAATAGGTTAACCGTTTACCCTAACTCTGCAATCAAAAACAACGAACCATCACGATCAATAGCAACCAACTTGATTTTTACCTTCACAGCTGAAAGTACTTCCTTGATGACTTCTTCCGTTGAAAGAAAAAACATCGCCAAATCCAATCCTATGCACCCTATTCGAAATAGTTCATTAAAACTATATTTCTACATAAAATGACAAATATCTCTTTAATAGCAAGAAAACTTTTCGCTTGAATACCAAGCGAATGTTCGTAATAAATGCAAACATGTTCGGGAGGGTAATATGAAAAGCTTGTTAAAACGTGCAGCTGGGTCCAGGCAGAGGTTAGAATTAATTTACATATCGAACAGTAATCAAATATCTCAACGCATCATAAAAGTGAAGGGAGTAACCGAATCACCATAAAAGCTTACTGCTTTACCAGAAGACAGTTCCGCATGTTTAATCTGGCCAACGTATTATCGATCGCCCCGGTTAGGTAAAGGAGGGGAGCTTGATGGATATTAAAGACCGCGGTACGAAAAAGTGGATTGCAATGATGCTGCCGGAACATGTGAAGGTGCTTAAAGAGTTGAACGTTGATTACGAACGACTCAAAAATCCTGTCGTCGATGAGCAATGATGGGAGCAGATCAACGAGACATTACATATTGCAATTGTGTTTAATTTACCATTGATAATCACCATCTGGATGAATGGGTTCTTTGAAGAAGTTGAAGGGATCCTTCATTATTTAGACCAGCAAAACAGAAGGATTCATGTTGTTGATATAAGGGAACAAATAAATATAATTTAATTTGAATCGATTGTTGAAGTTGAATATAAAAATGGATAATCGGATTGTCGTGTGGCTTATTAATTTTCTTATTCAACAAACGGGCCAGATTGTGTAATAAGAAATATAATAAAAATGTTTTTGATTGCTTTATTAAACGAATTAAACCGCAAAAATCAAGAAGAGCTTTCACCCCTTTACTAGTACACTAAATGCTATATAAGGGGTGAAATCATGAACAAAAAATCCATTGGATTATTTCAAGGAATTGCACTATACATTGCAGCTATTCTAGGGTCTGGTGTCCTTTTTTTATCGGGAGTAACGGCCTCAATAGCGGGCCCTGCATCCATTGTATCCTGGCTAATTGTTATATTAATTAGCTTTCCGCTTGCTTATTCCTTTGCCAGTTTGGCACAGCAATATCCTGATGCCGGTGGAGCAGCAACCTTTGTTAGAAATTCTTTCGGATTTCATCTTGGCAATATCGTTGGGTGGTTTTACTTTGTAACTGCAGCAGTTGGTCAAACAATTGTGTCCTTAACCGGTGCTTTTTACGTCAGTCAGGCTTTTGGATTTTCGCATTTAGAAACAACTTTGATTGCCGTCTTTATTTTGGTAATTGCAGGTGTTTCCAATTATTACGGTGTAAATGTCAGTGGTAAAGTTGCATTTATTTTAAGTTCTTTATTACTGATTCTTTTAGTGGCAGCTGTATTTGTTTCGTTTCCAAGAATACAATGGGCGAATTTTATTCCCTTTGTCCCAAATGGATGGTTTTCTGTCGGGAGTGCTATAACGGGTATCTTTTGGTCTTTTTTCGGTTGGGAGGCGATTTGTAGTCTGGCTGAGCACTTTAAAAGGCCTGAAAAAGATATTGTCAAAGGAGCAGTTGTCAGTGCAGTTGTCATTGGATTATTATTTTTAGCTTTAAGCCTTGTCACTATTGGAACGGCCACGTATGGGAATCAGGAAAGCAACCTGTCTCCTATTGGTGTTATAATGGGAGATACAGTAGGTATTGGTGCCAAAGTCGTCACGGCAGTTTTGGCGTTAATTATTTGTACAGGGACATCGAATGCTTTTGTAGCCAGCCTAACGCAATTAGGATATTCATTAAGCAGGGATGGTGCTTTTCCAAAGTTTTTTTCAAGACTGCATGTAACTACTCAAATTCCAAGACAGATGGTATTGTTTGTTATCTGTTTTTCGGTATCAGGTGTTTTAGTGACGAAGGCTTTGTCACTGACGTTTGATGATATTTTGTTTATACCGACTTCTCTTGGGATTATAGTTTATGTTCTTTCAATGGCAGCAGGCGTTAAATTATTTAGGAAGAACACATCGGCATGGTGGGCATCGTTGATCTCTTTCATTTTATGTTTTCTGGTAATTCCATTTTTTCAATTATATATATTTGTTCCGTTAATAGTTGTTGCTATATATACGATTTATATGTTTTTGAATAAGAAGATACTCGCCTCCAAGGGAGGGTTAAAATCTAATGAAGGATCAAAATAACCTTTCAAAAGATACCATGTGGAAAGCAACAGTAGCATGTGATCCAGCATATGACGGGATATTCTTTTATGCAGTCAAGACAACTGGAATTTTCTGCCGGCCTTCTTGCAAGTCTAAGGTTCCTAATTGTGAAAATGTATCCTTTTTTTCAAATGCAAACGAAGCTCAAAGGGCAGGCTATCGACCATGCAAAAGATGCCGACCAGATCTAAATATAAAAATATATGATCCGTTGGAATCAGTTTTGGAAGATACTAAACGATTGATTGAAAATAATTATGATCAAAACATGTTTTTACATGAAATTGCATCAAGAGTAGGAGTTAGTCGTTTTTATTTAAATCGGATCTTCAAAGAAAGAACAGGGTATACTCCTCGAACATATTTAGAAAAGATCAGAGTTAAAAAAGCTAAAGAACTACTCTTAATGACGGCCTTTAATAGTACGGAGATTGGTTATCATATAGGGTATCAAAGCATTTCTAGCTTTTATAATGCATTTAAACGAAATACAGGACTTTCACCGAGTCAATTCCGTGCTTACCATGATGGAAGTACCGTAAACCATGAACTTGACTGAATTTATCGTTTCTTTAAGACAATATCAACTAATAATAAGTACAGGGACTATTCCCAGAAAAGGGCGCTTATCCGGAATAAGGATTTGCGGCTTGTTTTCATAAATGGGCCAGATAATTGAATAACACTTGGCAATTAAATGGGATTATAATTTCAATATATATCGAGTTATCGGGAGTTAGAAGATGAAAAAGAAAAGAGAAAGACAGAACGACTTTTTTAAAGAAATCCTAATCGAACTTAGGGAATCAATCTTATTTGAAGTGGCATGGAACATCTTAATGTTTATACCAAGAATGCTGCTTCGCTTAATAAAGAACATTCGGTGAATGGTTAGTCAAAATAGAGCTAACGGGTAGCTTTAGTTCAATAACGATATTCAACAATCGGGCACTATTGCCTAAAAAACAGGGAGGGGATCTTTATCTTAGCAAAT
This sequence comes from Siminovitchia acidinfaciens, assembly GCF_003605385.1. Classification (GTDB taxonomy): domain Bacteria; phylum Bacillota; class Bacilli; order Bacillales; family Bacillaceae_C; genus Siminovitchia; species Siminovitchia acidinfaciens. Next base: position 33,691 of record NZ_QYTV02000013.1, read on the forward strand.
TCAATTAAACCATTCACTTTTGATAGCATAGAAGAGTGTATAGATCTTTACATAAAAGTTTTTAACAGTGCACCTTGGAAAGAAAATTGGTCTTATGAAGTCGCTAAGGAAAGGCTAGATGATTTATATCACACTCCAAAATTTGTTGGATATACCTTATGCAATTACGACAAATTAGTTGGTTTTATAGCTGGAAATAAAAAGAGAACTCCAAAAGGAATTGTATTTTATATTGCTGAACTATGTATTAATAGTGAGGAGCAAGGGCAGGGATATGGTTCATTATTACTTGAATCATTGGAGAAAGAACTAATAAATAATGATGTTACAAGTATCTATCTTCTAACATCTAAGGGCGGTCTGGCAGAGAGCTTTTACTTAAAGAAGAATTATTCTGTAAATAGGAACAGAATTGTTATGAAAAAGTCATTATAATTAACAAGCCTTATTAAGCAATCGAGCGCTTTAACGGAGGAAATAAGCGCCCTTTTTTCATTATTGGACCAGATTGTGGAACATCACACTAATTATCATAAGGATATTTTTTTCGCAGAATGTGGACTATTATGGTGCAGGTATGTTTATCAAAATTGTAAACATAAGATATTCTGGCAAAAATTAAGACCCTTGATTTACGAAAATTAAGGGTCTACTCTTTTAATTTAAATATAAAACACCTAATTATGAGACTTTTCTAGGGCTAGTTTTATTCCAAAACCTATCAGTATACTGCCTGTGATTCCTTCAATAATATTTTGTGCTTTAGGTTTTTTCATAAAAGAACTAATCTGATTAATTAAAAAGACATAAACCAAAAACCATATGGCGGTCAATACAGTATAAGTGATGCCCATTATAAGAAATGGTATAAAGGTATTTCCTCCAGAGTCCACGAATTGAGGCAAAAAGGTTAAGAAAAAGACAGCAACTTTGGGATTAAGGATATTGGTAAGGAATCCTTGTTTAAAACAAGATGTGTTTTCAAATTGTTTTTTTGTGCCCGTCTCCACGCATGTTGTTTCTTCTTTTTTTCTCAAAGACCATAATGCTTTTGCACCGAGATAAATTAAGTAAACAGCACCAATGTATTTGAAGACAGAAAATAATAAAGCTGATTTAACAATGATTGCTGAAAGTCCTAATACAGCAGCAGAAGTATGGATAAGAAGGGCGCAACACGTACCTAAAGCTGTTTTAAGACCGCCACATCTCCCAACAGTGAGAGTGTTTTTTGTAGCAATCGCAGTATCTGGACCTGGTAAAATAATTAGAAAAATACACATAGCGACAAATAGATAAAATTTTTCCATTTTATTACCAACTTTCTAATTATTTAAATCTTCCGTGTAAAATGTGTTACTCTTATTATATATATATCGTGTTATAAATTGAACATTGACTTTATTTCCTGTTTCACTATCGGCTGCTAAACGATCTTCCAGAAAAGAGCGCTATTTAGGAATAAGGGTAGCGACCTGTTTTGCAGAAACGGGTCAGATTGTGGAGCAAGACAGTTAAAATTTCATGATAAAATTAGGGATATGTTGTGAAGAAATGCACTTGAAGTAACGGATGAGAAGGTGTTACTTTGAAAAAATCCATTCTGATTATATTGATTTTGATAAACGTATTTTATATGGTGAACTACCTTATTAATTTTAAAACTTTTGCATTAAACAATCTATGGATTATCATTTTTATTGTCAGTATATGTTTATCTATTCTTTTTTTGTTTAATACGAGGAAAGACGGTTATAATCTTTTTTTATCAATTGTAGTTTTGGGGCTAAGTGTTGGCTCGTTAGGGGCGTATGGTTTCCTATATTTTATCGCACACCTCATGGGATAACAGATATTCAAGTAACGGGTGCCTTTCTTGAATAAGAAGGGCGTTCTGTAATCAGGTCATATTGTTTAAGAACATAGAACTGTATTATGACTGAAGGAGAGGGTTCCTTGAAAGCTAAATGTCTCAAATTCACTGAATTTGGCAACCCCAAAGAAGTACTTAAAGTTGAATATAAAGACATTCAACTCCCAAAGGAAAACGAGGTACTTGTACGGATGGTAGCCAGACCAATCAACCCATCTGATTTAATACCGATAAGGGGTGCTTACTCTCATAGAATCTCTTTACCAAATATTCCGGGCTATGAGGGAGTTGGAATTGTTGAAGATGTAGGATTCTCAGTATCTTAAAGTCTTGTCGGCAAGCGTGTTTTACCCTTAAGGGGAGAAGGTACTTGGCAGGAGTTCGTTAAAACATCAGCAGAATATACAGTGACAATTCCAGATTCTATTGATGACTTTACAGCTGCGCAAATGTACATAAATCCAATCACAGCTTGGGTCATCTGTACCCAAGAGTTAGGTTTAAGACCAGATGATGTCCTCTTAGTCAACGCCTGTGGCTCATCTATCGGGCATTTATTTGCCCAATTATCTAAAGTTGTAGGCTTCCGATTAATAGCGATAACCAGGAATGATAATTATTCAAAGGATCTACAAAGGCTTGGTGCATCTTGTGTGATCAATACCTCGGTTGATCCATTGCACGAAACAGTTATGGATTTAACTGGTGGGGTTGGAGCCAATGCAGCTATTGATTCAATTGGAGGCCCAGATGGTAACGACTTAGCATTTTGCGTTCGTCCTGAAGGTACTTTTTTAACCTTAGGTCTTTTATCAGGAATCCAAGTAGACTGGGCGAGAATTGCAAATGAAGCAAAAGTAAACGTAAAGTTATTTCATCTGCGTCATTGGAATAAAAGAGTCTCAATAAATACTTGGCAGGAGACATTTAACTACTTAATAACATTGGTCCAAGACAAAAAGTTAAGGCTTATGAGACCTGAATCATATTACAGCTTAACGGAAATACGGGAAGCCGTTCGGATTGTTGAAACTTTGGAAGGAAATAAAGGCAAGGTAATTTTAACGAACTGATAGAGGCTATTTATTCCATTAAAAGGGCGCGATTGTGGAAAAAGATGTAATAAATATTTCTTGCTTTTTCCGATCGCATATAAAAAATTAAACCCCTCTCAAAAGAGAAGGAGTTCGAATTTTTAAGAGTGGTTTCCTTTTTTAATATTTCGTTATTTTGTACCGTGTACTCTTTGCTTTGGATGAGTGTTGATATTACTTCATGCACACACTGTGCTTTTTTGTTTTGTTCTTTTATATCACTTGTCGGGTGATAACACACCCCTAAAAATACCCCTTGAACACCTCAAAATTACTGAAGATGTTTGAAAAAAAATAAACCAGAAACAATAATCCAACCTATGTATTGTAGTAGACCAACATCAATGAAAGAGCTTCTGCCCTTTGTACGTTTCTAGTTTTTACTTGATACAACTATTATCCCTTCATCAATTTTTTTCGTTTCTTCAAAAACAGTTGTTTTATCTCTTCGGGGCCCTGTATCGAGCATTTATCGCTTCTTGCTCAGAACAGACTACTGAGCTACATTTGTTGTCCTGTTGTAATGTGTACTTCCAGCAACATGATAAATTCCGCTTCGGCTTCCTTTAATTCAGGCTCCGAATCTGATTTAGGAGCGGGTGCCGGCTTTGCCTAAGCTTTCTTAGTAGTTTATGGCGCTTGGGTTGTCTTTTTTAGGTGTTGACGCTACAGCTTTATTTTTAGGCTCCTTAAATCCGTCTTCCTGTGCTTAGTTTTCGATGGACCATATCCTGATTTTTTTCTCGGTTAGCTATGCCTGCGTGAGTAGAGAGAAAGCTATTCAGATGCTAATTGGTGCAATGAAAGGAGTGGAAGATTTATGAGAGTTTCGCTAGAAGCTAAACGCAAATTTTGTATTGATCAGCTGCTTGAAAAAGGCTGGACCCATTCCAGGGACGGAGTACCAGTCCATGATTTGCCGTGCGAAGAATTAAGGTAAGAAGTTGTACTGATAGAGTTCAGACAAATTGATACGGCATGTAAAGCGAATGCTTTTTAAAAAACTACCGAAATATCCTTGTTAACAATAAACGTCATGGAAGTTTAATGGTGGAAATAGTTTTCGGAAGGTATTAAGAGAAGGAAACAGGATATTAAAGAGCGCCTGGCGGTAGCGCTCTTCAGGTGGTGAGGTGAGGTGAGTTAAAGGCTTAAATACCATTGGGGTGACAGTCTACGCATGTGGATGGACTAGTAACGGACAAATGCTGTGCCGACAATAATTAACAGAATGAAAAGAACCACGATTAACGCGAAGGAGCTGCCCATTCCATAACCACCGCCGTAACCGTAGCCACCATAGCCACAACCGAAGCATCCCATATGAATCACCGCCTTTCGAACAGTTAGTATAGTTTATTCAAGTTTCTTTATAACGAGCTAGTGATTAGCGGACAGGGAGTAAAATGGTTGCATTTATTAGATTTACCAGAGGAGAATTCTAATGAGTCAAAGTATGTTGATACAGGAGTACAGGAATATTAGGGAAAAACGCGGTCTATGTATTCTAATAAAAAGGTGGAGAATGCCGGCCATGTTTTTGACAGTGTCGCAGTATTACGAGCAATTGAAGTGGCTGGAAGCTAACAAGCAGATATTATTTTCCGGATCCAGCCCTGGTATCTTTTTCGGGAAGCCTTCGAAAAGGACGGCAAGACTCATAGGCAGATAGATTAATATACCTGATTTTGAATATGGCGGAAGCATTGAAGTGGTGGATGTGAAAGGAGTCCTTTTCCCGGTGTTCCGGTTTAAGCAGAAAATGTTTCACAAACAGTATCTGCATAAGCTGCCACTCTCTTATAACCGTTCCGATCAAAAACAAGCCCACAAATTACTGGAAATATCTTCACAAATAATTAAAATCATATTTCTTTTTTTATAATATAGCCACACACTCATTAAGATGAGATAAATATGCAGTTTTCTATTTATCACACTGTTATAATTGGCTCGGAATCAAGCTGAAGATCTGGAGGTTTTATGTATGAAGTTAAAATGGAAGCAGATTGTGCCGATCACTTCCATTCTACTGCTTGCGGCGTGCACATCTGTACAGGAATTTGCCATAAGTGAAAACACGTCTGACACTCAAAAGAAAATAATCAAAGTAAACCAAAACATTGAGGAGCATCCTGCCTGGAATGAAAGCCCGGCTGAACCAGTGATTGGGGAGGATGCTGTAGAAGTGCTGCCTCCCACTAAAAAGGGTGACCAATAAGCTTCTATCTAAAGAGTCCATTGAAAAGAATGGGCTCTTTTTTGCTTTACAAGGAAGTCCGACTTTGAATAGGACAGGCAAATACTGTAAATACTTGTAGCAATATTACAGGAGACGAGTTGAGCAATACGAATGTCTTTTTTTAAAAAATATAACGGAAAGCCGTTAAAAACCATGGGCAATCAGGAGAAAGAAGTTAAACCGCTGTTCCCATTGATTGAAGATAATATTGATTACATATGCAAAGCTTTCTACAATACGGATGATTTGAAAATGCGTCAAGTGACTTTCCGCGGAAAGCAGGGAAAGCTTATATATCTGGATACGATAGCTGATACAAAGGAAATTCAAAGGAGCTTTCTGATTCCATTATCAGAAGCCGGGGAGAGCCAAAGTATCGAGGAACTAATTACAAGTGTGGAGCTTCATATATCAGCCAGTTTAAAAGAGGCCGTATCCCAGATGTTATCAGGTTGTTGTGCACTTTTCTTCGAGGGCGGTACCGAGATTTATTTGTTCAACACACTTCAAGTGAATGTCCGGACTCCGGATGAACCCGAAAACGAAAAAGTGGTCCGCGGGTCACATGAAGGATTTGTAGAAAAATTAAATGTAAATTTGAATCTGGTCAGGGAACGTATTAAAAACCGTCAACTGACGATTAGATATTTCGAACTGGGATGGGAGTCAAAAACAAACCTGGCAGTAATTTACATAAGTGATCTGGCTGATCCATCATTGGTGGAAGAGGTCCAAAAGAGAATAGAATCTATCTCTACCGATATGGTTTTCAGCCCCGGTTATATCGAGGAATGTCTTGAGGACAGTCCATTTTCACCGTTTCCGCAAATATTGTTTACGGAGAGGCCTGACCGGCTGGAGGCTCATCTAATGGAGGGAAGGATAGCTGTCATGAGTGAGGGGACCTCAGACGTATCCATAGTTCCAGTCTCATTTTTTGCCTTTTTCCAGACTCCGGATGATTTTAATATCAGATTTTACGCCGGTTCAGTTTTCCGTCTGCTGAGACTGTTCAGCTTCTGGGGAGCTTTGACACTTCCGCCGATTTACATTGCAGTCGTCGGGTTTCATTATGAGATCATTCCGCAGGACGTCGTTACTATCGTAAAAAGTTCCATCGAAAACATTCCGTTTCCGCCATTGATTGAAGCGATTGTCATGGCCATCACGATTGAATTGATCCGTGAAGCGGGTATAAGGCTTCCGACACCGATCGGTCAGACGATTGGCATTGTTGGGGGTCTCATAATAGGTGATGCAGTGGTTAACGCAGGAATAGTGTCAAATGTGATGATCATTGTCATCGCGCTTACGGCAATCATGTCTTTTACAATCCCTTCTTATGAAATGGGCAACACCATTAGGATATTGTCGCTTCCTATTATGATTGGAGCTGCAACTCTTGGATTCGTGGGCATTGTTTTTTCACTGATGATCATTATTATGCATATGTGCAAACTCGAATCTTTTGGATCACCATACTTATCGCCTGTTGCACCAGTGCATTTCAAAGATTTGAAGGACTCGTTTGTCCGCTTTCCGGTCTGGCTGCTGAATAGCCGTCCGAAAAATGCACAGGCTCAAAATACTCTTAAACAAAAGGCATCAAGGGAATGGAAAAAAGAATGATTAGTAAAAAACAGATTACGCAATTTCAATTGATATTTTTGCTAATCCACGCCCAGGTGGGGGTAGGAGTCATATCCATGCCATTTGATGTTTTTTTGATAGCGGATGGGGACAGCTGGATATCTGTTTTTCTCACCGGAATTATTCTTCAGGGCATGGTTTTTCTAATCTGGGCATTGATGGCCCGTTTTCCATCAACGAATTTATATGGAATCATCCAAGCTTTATTTGGTAAAATTCTTGGTAAAGCAATCATCATTCTGTATTGCATTTACTTTATCTCAATCGGAAGCCTGGTTCTGGCAAAGTTTGGCTATATTATCAAGGTTTGGATGCTGCCTTTGACTCCAACATGGCTAACCTTGCTGCTTATGACCTTTACAGCCTACTATATTGTCAAAGACAACCTTCAACTTATGGTTCGTTTCTTTGTTCTGTCATCGGTTGTGATTGTAGTGTTTATCGGCCTATCCGCCTATGCATTAAAAGATGCAAATATCACATATATATTGCCAGTTGGTGAAAAAGGGCTTGTTCCGATTTTAAAAGGAATAAAGCCCAGTATTTATTCTTTCCAAGGATTCGAGTTATTGTTACTCGTTTACCCTTTTGTGCAAGGTGAAAAAAATGGAGTCCTGAAAGCAGCCACGATTGCAAATGTTTTTGTCACCCTGTTCTATTCCTTCCTTGTTTTAACAAGTCTCCTTTTTTTTAGTCCGAAAGAATTAAAGTTGGTCCCTGAGCCTGTTTTTTATTTAATCAAATCCTTCTCTTTTAAAATGGTTGAAAGGCCGGACTTACTCTTTACCTCCATGTGGATTGTTTTAGTGGCAACGACCTTCGTAAATTTGGTATACGGGATATCGTTAGGTTTTTCACATGTCATGAACGTTAAAGAAATAAAATATTTTTCCTTAATTGCGGCAAGCACCTGCTTTCTAGTTGCTATCAATTTCCAGGGAAAGTATGAAATTGCTTCATTTTCTAAAGTCAACAATTATTTTGTCTACCCATTTGGCTTTGGATTACCGTTCCTGTTATTAGTGATTTCCATCCTATTCAAAAAGAAGGGGCAGGTGGAAAATGCATGAACCATCGAGCGGTTCTAATCTGGGCATCTAGCATGTCAATCATTCTTTGCGGATGCTGGGACCAGCGTTTATTAAAAGATCACACACTTGTTCTGACAGTAGGATATGACCAGACTGATGATGAGAAAATCTTAAATACAGTTTCCTATCCAGTCAATAAAGCTGGAATACAGCAAAATGGAGTTTCCAATGAAAGTAGTAAAGTGATTTCTTCACAGGGCGAAACAGTCCGGGATGCAGAGGTTCATATGGATAAAATCATTCCAGAAAAATTTGATATGTCAAAGGCCAAGGTTATTTTGTTTGGTGAAGAATTGGCGGCGCATGGCGTTTTTCCTGTTTTGGACTCTACTTATCGAGATTTAAGAGGACCTTTGAATGCAAAAGTGGCGATTGTAGACGGAAAAGCAAAAGATGCCTTAAATTTCAAGGAAGAAGATTCAATTTTGATCAGTCAGTTTTTTGCTGAGCTTCTTCGCAGTGCTGAGCGGGGGGGAATCACAAAAAATGAAAATGTCCAGGCAATATGCCCGATCATTTTATCGGAAGGCAAGGATGTGGTTTTACCTTATATCGGATTAAGCGATCAAAAGGAAGAGGCAGTGAAGGTGGAAGGCCTGGCTTTGTTCAATGATGATAAATTCACAGGCCGGCTTGGACTTCAAGAATCGGGTATGCTATTGATTTTACAGGACAACAGGACCAAAGCCCTGTCATTGAATTTAAATGTCAACGATCATGAAAAAAACAATGAAAAGAAATTTGTCAATGTAGTTGTCCGTAAAATAAAAAGAAAGATCAAAATCAATACGAATAATAATCAAATCCGGGCTAAGATAAAAATAAACCTCAAGCTAGATATTGATGAGTATGCGTCAAACAAGTTGAGCAGTGAAAAAGAAGTTAAGGTCTTATCAAAAAAAGTGGAAAAGGCCCTGAATGAGCTCGCAAAGGAGACATTAAATAAAATGCAGGAAGCCAACAGTGATGCATTGGGACTTGGTGAAAGAGTGAAAGCCTATCACCATCCTGTATGGAAAAAGATAGATTGGAATAAGGCTTATCCAGAGATTCCAATTGAAACAACATTTAATGTTGAAATTGTTCAGCACGGGATCATAAATTGATGAACCATCCGACAGTTCCCAAGTTCTATAACTCAAGGGGGTTGAACCATTCAAGGCAAATGATTAAATAGATAAAGTAGGGCTGACCACGCAAATCCTGCAATTTTTAGCAGTATAGAAAGGAACTGTATGTGTGAAGCAAAAAGAGTGAGTTAGCTGATAAAGGCACTCCCTTCTTGGTGAAATCATCCTCTTCAATAATGCTGGTAAAATCAAATTTTATAAATGGATAATTGCCCGAACAAGCTTTAAAACGCTCGTAAAGGGCATAAACAGGATACAGAACACAAATGGAAATAATGAGAGATGGTATTTTTTCGACAATAGGAAGAGCTGGATTAAAAAGCTTTGTACTAGCTCTGTTAAATAAATGAACAGAGGGACCATCAACGCTAATACCAAAAGAAATATTGGCATGACCAGTGTTTCTTTCAGCTTGGCCCTGTAATGGGTGCACTTCATTGTAAGTGGCGTACAGAAAGCCTTAAAGTCAGCGAGCGTAATCGGAATATCACTTTGAGGACAGGGAACAGTGGTTTTTATTGGCGAATTTCCTAAATTAATATTGGCTTTTAAATTATAGAAAGTTCACAGGAAAAAATAACTTGGTAAATATTTAGTAGCCTAAGGAAATCCGTTTTTGATATAATTCTGATGGGCGGTATCACAACTGAACTGCACCTTCGCAAAAGAGTTTTGAAGAAATATATCTGCCCAGATCCTTTTTCGGACGGGGACAGAAGGATGAACTGAACATTAATTTGAAATTAAGATCCTTCTGCCATTTTGCGGGGATTCATTTTTATTTGAGAATCCGAATATGGGTGAGTTTTTAGAAAGAAAACCAGCAGGAGGAAACAGCATGTACAGAACAATGATGAATGGAAAAATCCACCGGGCCCGCGTGACTGAGGCTAATTTAAATTACGTCGGCAGCATTACGATCGACGCGGACATATTGGATGAAGTAGGGATGACTGCCAATGAAAAAGTCCAGATCGTTAACAATAATAATGGTGCACGGCTTGAGACATATATCATCCCGGGTGAAAGGGGAAGCGGCATTATCTGCCTGAACGGGGCAGCTGCCCGCCTTGTGCAGGAAGGAGATATTGTTATCATTATTTCCTATGTACTTATCCCGGAAGAAAAAGTCGCTTCACATCAGCCAAAAGTGGCCATTATGGATGAAAATAATCGCATCAAAGAAATCCTGCCGGCTGAACCGGCGAATACGGTTTTATGATTAGCATAGCAATAATGCATAAGCATGTTTTGGTGAAAACATGCTTTTTTATATATTAATAAAAGTTGTGTAGAAATCATGGCTTCTTTAACAACTCTTTGTAATGCATTTAGCTGCCTCTCTTGGCAGCCACAACACGATCCTTCTCATGGAGAAAAAAGCTAATAGAATAGGTATTTAGGCGATAAAAATACAGGAACCTGAAATAATCCAGCATCTTTTATCAATTCTATTTTAAGGAAGGCTCGAAATAGTATGCCCAGTGATTATAAAAGACTCCCCTTATAAATGGTGGCTCAATTATTTTCAGGATTTCAAATGACTTTTTCGATTGGCTGAATTTCATACTTCATAGTAATCCGCTTGGTATAACCCTTTTTTCCATATTTTTCTGGCTTTTAAACAAATAAAATAGTTTAATAGAGATAAGATAATATTAAAGGGGATGTACATATGGATCTGTCTTATAATCAAGTACTGGTTGCTGTTGATGGTTCTGAACCTGCAGAGTGGGCCTTTAGAAAAGGAATTGAAGTAGCAAAAAGGAATGACGCCACGTTGAACCTCGTTCATGTTGTTGATACGAGCCACTATCGTGGAATCGAATTGTACGATGTGAATTTTACGAAAAAGGCTATCAAGCATGCCGAGGAGCTTTTAGATGGCTACGTTCAAAAAGCGAAGGAACATGGTCTTGATAAAGTTGGCACGCTTGTTGAAGAAGGTTCAGCAAAAACGGTAATCACAAAGCATGCTGCCAAAAAAGTCAATGCGGACCTAATTATTTGTGGGGCGACAGGAATCAATGCCGTGGAAAGAATGTTCCTTGGAAGTGTATCCGAACATATTACACGTCATGCCGAGTGCGATGTTCTTGTCGTAAGAACCGAAAAAGAGTAAAAATACAATTTCTAGATTTAAAACCATCTTTCAGTATTCAGCTAAGGTGGTTTGAGATTTTTGTGGAAGGAATCTGCATTGGCGCTAAAGCCTGCAAAGTGTCTCTTCGCCTTACATCAATCGTTGGCTCCGGGCTCGATAATGGCCCTGACAGGTCTTTTCCGTCAAAAATGGTCATTGTGCGTTTTGCTTCCAATGTTTTGTTTGGGGAAATATGAAGTACTGCACCAGCATGAGGTAATAGCCTTCCGCTAAAATATTACATGAATCGCCAAGGTATATTTTATTTTTTAGAAAATTTAGTATTGACACTTAAATCGTCTGCATATATAATAAAAGCCAAATATCAGGAACTAAATACCCAGGCTTTTTTATTAGCCATTTTCGTATAACCCCGCTGTCGGTGTGGGGGTTTCTACAGGGAACCGTAAACCTTAGCTACGAAAAGGCGCTTTCTCACTATTGAAGGCTCCTTTTTGTAGCTTTTTTATTTTCTTCTTCCAGCTCTCACTTCATAGAAGGTTCCTCCCTAAAATCCCATACCTTTACATCCTGAAATAGAAAGTGGCTATACCAATTTTGTATGGAGGTCGATTTCTTGAAAACAATCAAACTCTTGGTCAATGGACAGGAAAAGTCTGTCAATTGCCCGCCCAGCATGCCTTTGTTAGACGTATTGCGAGATCAACTCCAGTTGACCGGTAGCAAGGAATGTTGCGGAAAGGGAGAATGCGGATCGTGTACTGTGCTTATCAATGGCGAGGCTGTCTGTTCATGTCTGATGCTTACGGGACAAGTAGAGAATGAGAGCGTTGTCACTGTTGAGGGAATTGGACAGACAGTGAATATGGATCCCATACAAGAGGCTTTCTACGACGAAGGCGCAACACAATGCGGCTACTGCACTCCAGGATTCATCGTCATGGCCAGATCCTTTTTGGACAGTATCAACCATGTTCCATCAGTTGATGAAGTCATGAAGGCATTGAGCGGAAACCTTTGCAGATGTACAGGTTATACGAAAATCATCAAAGCTGTCCAAACGGCAGCCCAAAAAAAGCAGAAGCCGAAGGGAATTCCTAATTGACAAAAGCAGCAGCCATCCTGCTGGCCGCTGGCCGCTCCAGCCGGATGGGCCAATTAAAAGCATTGCTTTCGTGGAAAGGCGTGCCGCTTATTCAATACCAGATTGAACAAATGAAACTGGCAAAAATTGATGAAATCATCGTGGTCCTCGGTTATCATTCGGAGCAGCTTAAACAAACCATCTCGATGTATGAGGTGAAGGTAGTCGAAAACGATTCTTTCGATGAGGGAAAAAGTTCTTCCATCCGAAAAGGAGTACAAAGTCTTCGGAGAATGCCGCAAGGGATTTTTATCTCTGCTGTCGATCAGCCTGTCCCATCGGAAGTATTAGCGAAGATGGTGAAGCATTTGAAACATACCGAAGCGGCAGCAGTCATACCAACATTTAATAAAAAGCGCGGTCATCCCATATTGTTTCACGGATCGCTGAAAAATGAACTGATGCTCGTAAATGAAGAAACGATGGGGTTGAGAAGCATCATTGATAAGTTTCAAAAACAAATTACTTACCTGGATGTAAATGATTCAGCCATTCTATTAAATTTTAATAGACCGGAAGATTATTATAGCAGGCGAGGAGGGTCCAAATGAACGTATCGGAGATCGATATGGTCACCCCTGAAACAGTAGAGGAATGTCTGTATTTTTTAAGTGATAAAGAGAAGTCTGTACGGCTATTAGCCGGAGGAACAGATGCCGTGGTTCGAATGAAGGATGGCATTGGAAGACCCGAAACCTGGATTAATCTTAAGAGATTGGATTCCCTCCGATATATCCGCGAAGAAAGTAATGGAATTCATATTGGGCCTTTGACAACTCACACGGATATTATCCATTCAAAATTGCTTTGGAATAAGGCAGATGTTTTGGCGGCAGCCTCCAATGAAGTCGGGGGCGTCCAAATCCAGAACATGGGAACGATTGGAGGCAATTTGGGGACTGCATCGCCAGCAGGCGATACCATTCCTCCGCTGTTCGTTCTTGATGCTCAGATTGAGCTAAGTTCTCTGGCGGGAAATAGAATCGTTCCAATCACAAAGTTTTTCAATGGACCAGGAAATACGGTACAAACACAGGACGAAATGATTACGAACATCATTATCCGCCCGCAGGCGGAGAACGAGATAGGAATTTTTGAAAAGCTTGGTCCGAGGAAAGCGCAGTCCATCTCAATTGTCAATGCGGCTATATCGCTAAAAATGGGTGAGGGACCGCGTAATTGTATCGGTGGAAAAATCGCATTCGGTTCAGTTGGACCGACAATCATCCGTGCAGCCAAATGTGAAAAGATGCTCAGTCTTGGTCCATTGACTGACGAAACAATCAGAGATATCGCGGATATTGCTTGGAAAGAAGTCATGCCGATTACGGATGGAAGAGCAACGGCAAAATACAGAAGAAGTATGGCGTCTGCATTATTGGCAAGAGGACTATACCGGCTAATGAAAAGGTGGGAGGAAAGATGAGCCAGCAAATGGAAGATGTCCAAAAATTCGGAACAGGAGAGGGGTTGAAATGGGTCGGGAAGGCGGTCAAAAGGATTGACGGTCCTGAAAAAGTGACCGGAGAACAGAAGTATATGACTGATTACCATTACCCGGACATGGTTTGGGGTAAAGTGCTGCGGGCCAAATACCCCTTTGCAAAAATCAGATCGATCGACACGTCCAAGGCGGAGGCGCATCCAGATGTCGTCTGTGTTTTAACACATGAAAATATCCCTGGATTCAACGGGTTTGGTATCGTCACTCCTGACCAGCCCGTATTATGTGAAGATATTGTCAGGTGTACAGGGGATGCTGTCGCACTTGTCGCCGCAGAAACACTAGAAGCTGCAGAAGAAGCGATCGGCTTAATCGAGGTGGATTACGATCCGCTGGAAGCTGTAACAGATGCGGAAGCTGCCATGGTTCAAGGGGCGCCGCAACTGCATCCGGATGGAAATATACACAGCCATGTGGTGATCAAAAACGGCGACATTGACAAAGGCTTTGAGGAAGCGGACTTCATATTTGAAAATACGTTTTATTCACCAAGACAGATGCATGCATTCCTTGAGACCGAAGGAGGATGGGGGAAAGTTGAGGAAGACGGGTCCCTGACCATCCAATGTCCGGGCCAGTACGGTCACCGGGATAAGCTCCAAATTGCTCGAGCGCTTGCATTGAACCCGGAGCGTATCCACATCCATTCCAGTCCAAACGGAGGGGGCTTCGGAGGGAAAGACGAGATCACTGTGCAGATCTACCTGGCTCTATTGGCTTTAAATACAAACAGAAGGCCAGTCAAGCTTCACCTTTCCCGGGAAGAATCTGTTGTGGCTGGGATCAAGCGCCACCCTTTTAAAGTGACGGTGAAAACCGGAGCTAAAAAAGACGGTACATTAGTGGCTCATAAAGTACGCGCAGTAGGGGATACGGGAGCATACGCTTCATTGGGCGGAGCGGTTGTCGCATTGGCCATCGAACATGCGGCAGGCCCGTATAAAATACCTAATGTTGATATGGAAGGTTTTTGCGTATATACAAATAACGGAATTGCAGGTGCATTTAGAGGCTTCGGTGTCAACCAGGTCTGTGTCGGCATTGAGACGCATATTGATATGCTGGCGAAAAAAACAGGGCTCGATCCGATTGAAATAAGGAAAAAAAATGCTTATCGCCAAGGGGAGGTTTCAAGCCTTGGCCATGTCGTGAAGTCAAGTGTCGGCACCATCCAAACGCTTGAAAGGGCCGAAGAGTGCGATCTCTGGGTCAACCGGGATCTTCATAAATCGCAGGCAAGCGAGCCTTGGAAGAAACGCGGCGTGGCGTTGGCAACCTCCTTTCATGCCATTGGGATGGGCCTGCGGACACCGGATTATGGAGCGGCTTCGATTGAATTAATGCCAGACGGCAAATTTAAAGTAGGCTTGGCCATAGAAGAGATCGGGACCGGAAATGGAACGGTATATGCGCAGGTGGCGGCCGAATGTTTAAAATGCGATATTGATAACATCATTGTCTTACAAGGTGATACAAGGGAAACGCTCGATAGCGGGACAATATCCGCTTCGCGGTCAACGTATACCGGCGGCCGCGCAATAGCGACTGCCGCACCCAATATGATCGGCCTGCTATCTGAAACGGCAGCAGAATTACTTGGTGTTTCAGCAGATCAAATTGAAGTTTCCGAGAATAAACTAATTGTAGCCAACAACACAGAGCGTTTTGTTTCGTATAAAGAGATATATGAAGTGTTGAGGGATAAAAATCAATCCACTCGTGTCGAAGGCCACTTCTATTTTCCACGCGAAAAAAGAGAATTGAAAAATTCCGGCGGGGCACCACATCATCTGTATGGCTATATGACGCATGTCGTGTTGGTTGAAGTGGATACATTGACGGGAGAAACCGATGTTTTGAAAGTCGTTGCTATTCCGGATGTTGGTAAAGTATTGAACCCTCAAGGGTTGGAAGGGCAGACAGAAGGCGGAGCTATCATGGGGATCGGATATACATTGTATGAAGATGTCATCATGAAAGACGGTTATCATCAGACAAGGAACCTGACAGATTATATTATCCCGACCATACGGGAAACCCCTGTGATTGAAACGGTTCCGGTCGAATCAATGGAGGCTTCCGGCCCATTTGGCGCAAAAGGAATTGCGGAAGTGGTCATGATTCCAATCATTCCTGCTATCATGAATGCTATCCATGACGCAGTGGGAGTAAGGATCAAAAGATTGCCCGCTAAACCGGAACAAATTTATCAAGCGATACAGGAGTCGAAGTCACAAGAACTCGTTTCGGGGTGATGGATTGTGCTGGACGAACAAATGTATGCCGAACTTTTAAAGTCAATCAAAGATCGCCAGGAGGATGTGGCTCTTATTACGGTTACAAAACATCCCGACGATGCCATTATAGGTGCAAAACTTCTTCTGCGTGAAGACGGTATTCTTATGAGTGATGGAGCCTGTTCAGATGGTCTGCAAACCGCTATTATCAATAGCACTCTGCTTGCTTTTAAAAAAGGGCGATCAAAAACTGTTCAATTTGAATATGAACAATTGCCAATTGAATGCTATATGGAATTCTTTCTGGTGCCGCCTCGCCTGATTGTTGCTGGAGCCGGTCACGTATCAGAACCAGTGGCCGAAATCGGAAAGATGACCGGTTTTCATGTAACCGTCATAGATGACCGCCCTGAATTTGCCAATAAGGAGCGTTTCCCAATGGCGGATGAAGTTGTCTGCTCCCCCTATATTAAATTCTTCAAAAGCATTCACATTACATCAAATACTTTCATCGTATTACTGACAAGGGGACATAAATTTGATGTTGTCAGTCTGCAGGAATTGTTAAGGCGGGAAGAAGAAATTGAACAGGAGCAGCGTACAGCCTATATCGGAATGATCGGGAGCAGGAGGAGGATATCTGGGGTTTTCGAACAGCTGAAAGATGAATTTTCTGAACATAATTTTACCAATATTTATTCTCCGGTGGGTTTGGATATCGGAGGGCAGACCCCGGCTGAAATAGCTGTCAGCATCATGGCAGAAATTTTAAAAGTGAAAAATGGAAGAAGCGGAAATTCGTTAAAAGAGAAAATTTCCAGCTACTCGCACTTGAAGTTCAGGGAGAGAGTGAAAAAATGAACACGCTTGATTTTTACGGAAAGGTCATGGCTATTCGTGACAAAGGGATTTGTGCTGCTGTTGCAACGATTATCCGGACAAAAGGATCAACACCTAGGGACATTGGGGCAAAGATGATTATTTATCCGGACGGCAAGATCTTTGGAACGATTGGCGGCGGTTGCGGGGAAGGCGAAGTTATTGAAAAAGCATTTACTGTCATGAAAATGAGGACACCGATACAGCATCGGGTGGATTTGACCGAGGGGCTGTTGTATGAGGACGGCGGAATTTGCGGCGGAATCATGGATGTTTTTATAGAGCCTGTCATATAACGTGAAGACCCTGCAGGCGGTTTGGCATGCAAGGTCTTCACGTTATAGTTAGATGAATATTAGTCAGGAATCGGGTGTGTTTTGTCTAGCTGCGACGGACAGGAGGTCCAAATGCTACCGACATACACGAAGTACGAGTGCAAGTGAAGCGGCAGGATGTCGCGCCTTAAGGCGCGAGGTCACAAGCCGCTTCCGCTTTTCTTTATTCAGCTGCGGTGTTTCTTTTTCCCAACTCATTTTCATAAATGAACAGGGCATTTTGGTCATTTCCGATACGCTTCATGTAGTCAATGTGGGTTTCAAAGGATGCCTCTTCTTCGACCTGCTCATCAAGAAACCATCTGAGGAATGAAATCGTTGCATGCTCTTTGTACTCCCAAGCCAAGTCGGTTAAATCATAAATCCTTTTCGTTACTTCTTTTTCATGCCATAAGGCATTTTCAAAAGTGTCTAATACTGAGTCGTAGTCAGTTTTCGGCTCGTCTAATGCCGAAAATTTCACATGGACTCCGCGGTCATTCAAATATTGATAAATTTTCATCCCGTGAGTGCGCTCCTCTTCCGCCTGCTGAAGATAGAAGTGGGCAAACCCGAGATAATTGTTATGCTCACAGTAGGCCGCCATCGCCATATAATTCTGTGCTGAAAAAAACTCGTTGTTCATTTGCTTGTTTAATGCTTCTGCCAATTTCTCATTGAACATGGGATTCTCTCCTTCAAATAAAGTACTACTTTATCGTAACTGAACACTTCTAGATAGTCACGGAATATGGACCGTTAGATAAGGCTAGTTTATCACGTCAGAGATGTTTTAAAACCTGAGTTTGAATATTGGTTAGCTGAATAAAATAACGAATACATACTGTAGCACAAGCAGGGGAAATGACCTTTAGGAAGGTCGCTGTTGGAATAAAAAAGCTCAATTCAAAAAGCACAGAGCCAATACGGCTCTGTGCTTAATTATTTCGTTGTGGTTTTACTTATCACGCTGTTCCGCGCGGGCTTTTCCACCTTTATGGCCAATTTCTTCATAAAAATCTTTATCGTGATTTTTAGATGTGGCTTCTCCGCCTTTACGACCTATTTCTTGGTAGAATTCATTGTCGTGATTTCTTGCAGTCGCTTCTCCACCTTTACGTCCTGCTTCTTCCACCGTCATTTTATTATTGTTGTTATTTTTGTCTGCCATGATAAAATCCTCCTTTGATGTATTGTGTTTCTACTCCTCTTGATTCCCGAGAAATTTTAGATGAAACATTTTATCGAAAGATTCTTAAAAGCTCCCTATTAATCTCACCACCCTATGACTAAAGTAATATACGCTTATCGGGTGCTTATACCTGTTTTACCTTTATTAAACGGGAATATTGTCTGATAACAAAAAGATAGTTATTAGGATAAACTATCAATAGTTGGACTATTTTGATAAAAGGGGAGGAAAATGCTCAAATGAAAAAGAAATTTGCTGCAGGGGTATTAAGTGTAAGCATGCTTTCAGCGCCATTTGCGGTGATGGCGGAAGCACCGTTTCAATGGCATAACGTGAACGTTTATGAAACTTCTTACGATGAAAAAGATGAAAGCCTTTTCAATAGTGAGAATTATAATTTTGTCAAATACTCACAATTGGAAGCGAAATTGAAAGAAATTACGAAAGACAGCAACCGGGTCACCATTGAAAAGCGGGGAGTTTCATCTGACGGCTTTGATATGCTTGTTGTTACAGTTTCCGATCCACAGGCGAAGGGTAAGTTTGGAAAGTACCAGGCTATCAGAAAGCAGATGTTTAATAATCCTGACAAGGCTCAGGCATTTATAGACAAGCATCCCGACCTGAAAATTCCTGTCATGGTCAATGGATCGATCCATGGTACTGAATTTGCAGGAACGGATTCAATCCTCCACTTGATTGATAGATTTTCCAATGACAATGACGAAGAGACGAAACAAATTTTAAAAGATCATATCATTGTCTTTAACGTAGTGGCAAACCCGGACGGCAGGGTAGATGCCACCAGATTTAATGGAAACGGAATTGATTTGAACCGTGATTTCATTACCCGTTCACAGCCTGAAACAAGGCAGATGGTTGATCTGATTACAGAGTGGAATCCTATGGTATTCCTTGATCTTCACGGGTATGTTAAACAATCAGGGGGCACTAGGCAAGGGTTGATCGAGCCATGTACGCCGCCACACAATCCAAACTACCAACATGATTTGTATTTAAAATGGGCAACAAATCAAGCGGTAGCTATGGAAGCGGAAATTATGGATAAAAAAGATACTTATGAAAATACAAATACAGCTGTTTCCCGGGTTGATTATCATAAAATGACAGGCACCAGAATCCCGATTCGTGACAATTCTTCCGGATGGGATGATTATCCTCCTATTTTTACACCGATGTATGCCATGTATCATGGGTCTTATGGTTTTACGCTTGAAACTCCTACCAATGACTGGGACGGAGTAAAATGGATGTATGACGCAGTAATGGGAGCATTGAAATATTCCAGCGAAAATAAAGTAGACATGGTTAAAGACCAGATTGAAATGTTTAAGCGCGGTATCAACTTTGACCATCCGTATCATAAAGAAGGCTTCTTTCCGAAAGCATACATCCTTCCTGCAGATGAAAAAGATCCGACAGCTACCAAAAAAGCGGTAGAGCATTTGATTGCAAACGATATCGTTGTAAGTGAAGCACAGAAGGATTTCTCCTTTGATGGAAAGAAATATCCAAAAGGAACTTTTGTGGTTGAAATGGATCAGGCCAAAGCCGGCTTGGCAAACACAATGCTTTGGGATGGAGAAGATATTTCAAATGATATTCCAAACATGTATGACATTTCGGCTTGGAACCTACCGGAATTATGGGGATTTGAAGCAGTCGAAGTTCCTGCAAAAAGCGACTTCAGCGTCCATACATCCCAAGTAAAGCATGTCAATAATGATGGCAAATTGGTAGGCAAAGGGCCATACGTCGTTCCTAACACATCCGTCAAAGCTGTTCAGTTGGCAAACTCTTTAATTCAAAACGGCTTTACTGTGAAACGTGCAGATAACGGAGATTTCCATATTGATAGCGGCATGAACCCGACACTAAAAAAACTTGTAATGGATTCAGGTATTACAGTTGAGTCAGGGGCAGTTCCTAAAGATGCGGTGCAGTTACAAGACTTGAAAGTTACAATCTTGCGTGATGGCGGTCTTGGAAAGGTTCAATCCCACGCTGGAACCAGATTGGCGCTTGAAAGGCTGGGCTTTAATGTAACTGAAAAAACCCCACGAGACGTTGCAGTGAATGGACTTGGGGATACAGATGTTTTTGTTTACAGCGGCTCTACAGGAATGATCGCTGTTCAAACATCTGCCTCAAACAGGGAGTTTGGTCTGGAAAATCAGGCACAGGTTACCCAGTTCAGGGAAAAAGTCCAAGCATTTGTTAATAATGGCGGAAAATATATTGCCGTCGGCCAGCAAGGATCTTCTGCAACAAGGACACTCGGATTGGCGACTGCAGGAGTCAGCTCCGGAGGATCTGACAGTAACGGGATTGTTTTGGTAGATTACGAGACATCTCAATTGACAGCCGGATACGATTCCACGGATTACGGATTTGTCTACCGCCCAGCGTGGTATACAAATACAGGAGACTATACAGTCCTTGCCAGATACAAGAACTCCGACGACTTCTTCCTTGCCGGTCATTGGAGAGACCGTACCGGAGCGATAGGCCAGCCGGTGATTATCAAAGATAATAATAAAGATGTCACACTGATTGCTCTGGAAGCAGGTTTCCGCGACCATACAGATTACTTGTTCAGACTGCTCTCAAATGCTATTTATAGCGAATAAGAGCAATCATATGGCGCTGTTTTAAAGCACATAAAAAAAGTAGCAGATGGAAACGATTTATTCGTTTTTCCATCTGCTTTTTTATGTACCCTTTTGAAAGTACAGTTTTCCCTGCGAAAAGTTGTGTGAACGGTCACGAACGGGCTTATTCCATCCCGGGGCGGGTATATTGGTACGATCCTCGGTTCAGTTACTGAATCCTCGGTATTCAAAAGTCCCCAGGGAGAGCCCTTTTATAATATTCCTTTATTTGTAACGTACCAACTTATCCCGCTCAAGAATAGAACGAGGCATCAAGTCAGCAAATAATATTTTTTCCACCGATTCTTCTTTACCACTTTATGAACGTCCTTTCTCAAAAAGAAAAGTTCCTCCAAATCTCATGGTTTCCAATATAAAAGATAGGGTAGTGAGTTATATAGAGATGATTAACAGGGGAGGATTTATAAAGATGCAGGATGATAGCAA
The DNA here is from genome assembly GCF_003605385.1 of Siminovitchia acidinfaciens. Lineage (GTDB taxonomy): Bacteria > Bacillota > Bacilli > Bacillales > Bacillaceae_C > Siminovitchia > Siminovitchia acidinfaciens. The sequence goes on from NZ_QYTV02000013.1 coordinate 55,264, forward strand.
ACAACACCGCAACAGCAAAGATAAACAACTGGAAAATTATCGTTCCCGTGACAAAGACAAAAAAATGACAACGAACCAGGGGCTTAAACTATCGGAGGATGAATTTTCACTTAAAGCTGGTGAACGTGGCCCTACGCTTATGGAAGATTTCCATTTCCGTGAAAAGATGACGCACTTTGACCATGAGCGGATTCCGGAGAGGGTTGTTCATGCAAGAGGATATGCTGCACATGGTGAATTTGAGGTATATGAATCATTGAAAAAATATACGAAAGCAAAGTTTTTACAGGAACCAGGAAAAAAAACTCCTGTATTTGTCCGGTTTTCTACAGTGGCAGGATCACGTGGTTCTGGGGAACTGGCAAGAGACGTCAGGGGCTTTGCAACAAAATTTTACACGGAAGAAGGAAACTATGATTTAGTAGGTAACAATATACCGGTTTTCTTCATTCAAGATGCCATTAAATTCCCCGACTTGGTACATGCTCTCAAACCAGAGCCGCATAACGAAATTCCGCAAGCAGCGACCGCACATGACACTTTTTGGGACTTTATCGCTAATAATCAGGAGTCGGCTCATATGATTATGTGGGCAATGTCAGATCGGGCGATACCACGAAGCTTTCGCATGATGGAAGGGTTCGGTGTTCATACGTTCCGATTTGTTAATGAGGAAGGCCAGGCCTCTTTTGTAAAGTTTCACTGGAAACCAAAGCTGGGTGTCCATTCGGTTGTTTGGGATGAAGCCCAAAAATTAAATGGAAAAAATCCGGATTTTCACCGCCAGGACTTATACGAATCGATTGAAAACGGAGATTTTCCGGAATTTGAGCTTGGTATCCAAATCATTGATGAAGAAGACGAATTCAAATTTGATTTCGATATTCTCGACCCTACCAAACTGTGGCCGGAGGAAGTGGTACCGGTGAAAATCATCGGAAAAATGACTTTGAACCGAAATGTTGACAATGTATTCGCCGAAACCGAACAGGTGGCATTCCATCCGGGAAATGTGGTTCCGGGTATAGACTTTACGAATGACCCTTTATTACAAGGGCGTTTATTCTCTTATACAGATACTCAGCTAATACGCCTAGGCGGCCCTAACTTTCACGAACTGCCGATTAACAGGCCGGTTTGCCCATTCCACAATAATCAGCGGGATGGATATGGAAGACAGACGATAAATGTAGGTCAAGTAAGCTATCATAAAAACTCGCTTGCAGACAATACCCCTTCCACATCAAGTGAAGAAGAGGGCGGATATACGCATTATCAGGAAAAAATAGATGGACGGAAAATCCGTGCGAGAAGCGATAGCTTCAGGGACCATTTTTCTCAAGCAATCCTGTTTTGGAATAGCATGAGCAATCCTGAAAAGGAGCATATCATCAGTGCCTTCAGTTTCGAATTGGGGATGTGTAAAGAAAAAAGTGTACGCCAGCAGGTAGTTGATATGCTTGCAAACATCAATCTTGAACTGGCAAAGACTGTTGCAGAAAATGTAGGAGTTAATCCTCCGAGCAACTTTACAGGACCACAAATTACAAATTCTTCACCGGCCCTCAGCCAAGAAAATACCGTTAAAAAGACGGATACTCGAAAAATTGCTGTATTGATCGGTCAAGGTTTTAATAAGAATGCTGCAGTAGTCATAGAAGCGCTTGAAAATCTAGGAACAATGCCTGTAGTTATAAGTGAAAAGCAAGGGAGGATACAAGGGAGAGAGGGGTCTGTTATTCAAGTGGATCAAACCTTCCTTACGAGCGACTCAGTATTGTTTGATTCGGTTTATGTGATTGGAGGGACAGACGTCAGTCATCAATTTGTCCAAGATGCAGCTTATTTTATCAAGGAAGCTTTCTCGCATTATAAGCCGATTGGAGCTTCCTATGAGGGGGCTAAACTGCTGGATGAATTGGAGCTGCCAAGCAATGCCGGCATTATAAAAGGTGATACACCCGAAGATTTCTTAGAAGAATATACGAAAGCAATAGCCGAACACCGTTTCTGGAACAGGAAAACCTATTAAGGAAAAAGCGAGGTCGGATTAAATCCGACCTCGCTTTTTTATTTTGCTCGTTCGTTTCTGCATTTTTATCGTCATAGTCTGAGCAAACATTTATCTACCTTTACGATAATACCATTAATAATGACCAGCAATGATTTACCTGCATGCATAAATAATCAACTCTTTACCGAATTATTGGTATTATCATTCCCATGTGCTATGTATAGAAAATGATTTGTTGAAAGGGGGGTCGATCCGTGGGGGAAATTCAAGTTAAAAGGATTTACGATGAACCTTCATCTGATTATGGTTTCCGTTTCTTAGTCGACCGGATCTGGCCGCAAAGCGAAGGCACAGATCTATTTATGGATGAAAGAGCTTGCTCCGAGTAGAGAACTGAGGAAATGGTTTCAGCAGATCCAAAAAAATTCAATCTGTTTACGAGGCGCTATCAATCATTTTTGTCAGAGAGTGAGGAAAGTCAGAGGAAATTGGAAGAGTTGAGAGAGCGCTGAAGGCTGAAAATATCACTCTGCTGTATAGTGCCCAAGATGAAAAGCATAACCAGGGGGTCGTACTAAAGACGGTAATTTTAGATAAAGAATAATAGAAGATGTAGAAAAAATCCATGGATCCTACCGGACTCATGGATTTTTTTCTATCATACTCTTTCATCGTTTTCATATAAATTAATAAACACGTTATCAGATAAAGGATGAAAACGATGCTAAAACTTGCTGCTAAATCTTTTGCAATTGTCACTGCTCTTTTTTGTCTGGTTTCCGTCATCGCCTTTTCAAGCATTAAAGTAGGCTTGCTGTCTTTTATCGGCAATGACCCGGCAAGAACCGATTCGTTTTTATATATCATGTCATTGGAGAACCAGTCTTTAAAAAGTATCCTTCCGGAAGGGTATGAGCGTTCATTTGGAAGGGATGCATTAGAGCTCTTTACAAACATCAATCTTAGGAACATGAAATCTTTTCTTGTCAGCGAAATACCTGGACTGAATGCCGCCTCACCTAAAATTATAGTTGCGGGGAAAGGAACTGATTTTACGAATTTGCCGATTGAGACACCGCCGCCAAGTGATTTAGATATGTGGAGTGAAGAAGAGGAGCTGGCGGAAGAATCTCCAATCAAGGAAAAGCATCAAACGAAGGACTACGTTGCTTTTATTTATTTTACACACAATACAGAATCCTTTTTACCAATGCTTCCAGGAGTGACGAATCCGAATCTTGCCTGGCATAAGGAAAAAAACATTTCATTGGTCGGACAAAGACTTGGAAAAAAACTTGAGGAAAAAGGGGTCAAAACGTTAGTCAATAAAATGGATATCCAAGGGATGCTGAAAAAAAGGGGTATGAAATACGGCCAATCATACATCGTTTCAAGGGAAGTTGCTGTCGAAGCAATGAACCAAAATAATAAGATCCAATTTTACTTTGATATACATCGTGATTCATCAAGACGGGCGGTCACCACAACTGAAATCAATGGAAAAAAATATGCAAAGTCTTTATTTGTCATCGGTGAGGGGCATCCCCAATATGAAAAGAACTCAAAATTTGCCACTGAACTGCACCATGCGATCCAAAAGAAATATCCCGGATTATCGCGCGGAGTTTTCGGAAAGCCAAAAGCTGGAGGAAACAACGGCATTTATAACCAGGACTTGGCTGCGAATGCACTGCTTATAGAAATAGGTGGAGTCGACAATACGCTGGAAGAACTGAATAGGACGGCTGACGCACTTGCGGATGTTATAAGTGAATATTATTGGGGTGAATCGGTTGAGGTGAATAAATAATAGTAAAATACATCAAGCCGGGTGTTTGAAAGAAAAAAAAGAGCCCATACTCAGGCCCGGACTTAATGGATGGCTCTTCTGTAAAGACCTACAACTTTTCCAAGTATGGATACGTTCTGTACGATGATCGGTTCCATATTGGAGTTTTCCGGTTGGAGTCTAAAGTAGCCGTTTTCTTTATAAAATCTTTTGACCGTAGCTTCGTTTTCATCGGTCATCGCAACGACAATATCACCGTTGTTCGCCGTTTGCTGTTGCCTTACGATGACGTAGTCACCGTCTAAAATCCCGGCTTCAATCATACTCTCACCGACAATTTCAAGGATGAATACTTGTTTGTCGGATGGAACCAGTTGTTCGGGGAATGGGAAATATTCCTCAATATTTTCCACAGCGGAAATAGGAACACCTGCTGTAACTTTACCGACAAGGGGAAGATTGACAGCATTTTTAGCTGGGATGGTGACCTCAGCTTGATCCTGATCCAGAATTTCAATGGCTCTTGGTTTGGTCGGATCTCTTCTGATCAAGCCTTTGTTCTCTAGTCTCTCCAAATGCCCGTGAACAGTTGAACTGGATGCCAAACCAACGGCTTTTCCAATTTCACGTACGGATGGTGGGTAACCCTTTTTCTTCACTTCGTCTTTAATGAAGGTCAAAATATCTTCCTGCCTTTTTGAAAGCTTGGACATTATTTCACACCCTTTTATCTCTGTTTTGAGTTAACCATATTATAGCATGAGGTTTTTCTTAATACAAACGTAAGTTCGAATTTTTGTTTGACACAAACCTATGTTCGGTATATAATGAATTTGTAGTTATACGAACAAACATTCGGGAGATGATATTCATGTTATCATTAATTAGGAATCATTCATTTGTTGTCATCTTTTTTATACTTACAATGGCCATGGGTCTATTATTCATAAGCAACTTGACTAAAGAGGAGTCGCATCAAGGGCCTCTAATGGGAAAGCAGGAGAATGTTTTTATCGATCAAAAGCAGAACAGCCAGGGAATCATTGTAAATGGAGAACGGATGTTTGAGTGACTTTTGTAGGGGGAGTTGATTGTATGGAAGTGATCATTTATTGCAGGGTAAGCACCGATAAACAAGCGCAGGAAACTTCTTTGGCCAGGCAGGAAGAGGAACTGGCGGCTGCTGCAGGCAAATGGGGCTTTCATATAGATTCCATTATTCATGACCAGTCGAGCGGATATGATTTGGACAGGCCCGGCTTGCTCGAAATGCTTGATAAAATATCTACTGGAGCCATTGATGCTGTACTTGTTCAGGATGAAACAAGGCTCGGCAGAGGAAACGCAAAAATCGCACTCATACATTTATTCTTTAAAGAAAAAGTCAAGCTGTATTCCCTTGCTCACGACGGGGAACTTCAAATATCCGAAACGGATTCCATGCTTCTCAATATAATAGGGATGATAGAGGAGTATCAGCGTAAACTGCATAACATAAAAATCAGGCGCGGGATGAAAAGAGCGGTCGCAAAAGGCTATCGTCCGGAACAAAATTTGAAGAACCGCGGAAACATAAATGGAAGGGATCGGAAAGATATCCCAGTGAAAGAGATTGTCCGACTCAGACAAAACAAACTGACATTTGAAGAGATTGCCTCTGTAATGAAAGGCTTTGGCTACGATGTTTCGAAAGCGACAGTACATAGAAGATACCAGGAATACATGGATCAGGCTGACACCCATAAATAGATTATTTTTTAAAACTCCTTCGTTGTTTTCATCGAGCTTTTCTAGTAGTATTACTAGAGAATGAAATGAAAACAAAGGAGTTTTTTTATGCTTTCAAAAGAAAAACTCGCAAGAATCAACCAACTGGCAAAAAAGTCTAAAAGCACAGGTTTGACGACAGCGGAAGCAAAAGAGCAGTCAAAGCTTAGAGGAGAATATTTACAATCCCTACGGGCTTCAATGAGACAGACAATCGAGAACACCCGGGTGTTTGATACGAACGGTGATGAAGTGACACCCATGAAGTTACGAAAAATCCAGCAGAATAAAGGATTGCATTAATGTTAAAAAGAAGCGGGGCTCTGAGGTGAACTGCCCCGCTTCTTTTTTCAGAAATACTTTGAAATAGTTGTGTAATTTTATCAATATCTTTATGATAAGAATGATGACCATTAGGGAAAGGAAGAATCATGATGACTGATCAAAATTTTAAAGAAATCGATGCGTTATCCATTAATACAATCCGTACGCTTTCGATTGATGCTATAGAAAAGGCAAATTCAGGCCACCCTGGCTTGCCGATGGGGGCAGCGGCCATGGCGTATACGTTATGGACACGCCAAATGGATCATAATCCAAAAAATCCGGAATGGTTCAACCGTGACCGTTTCATATTGTCTGCTGGGCACGGCTCCATGCTTTTATACAGCCTTCTTCATTTATCTGGATATGATGTAACGATGGAAGATATTAAAAATTTCCGCCAATGGGGCAGCAGAACGCCGGGTCACCCTGAATACGGTTATACTTCTGGGGTAGAGGCGACGACAGGACCGCTTGGCCAAGGTGTTGGCATGGCCGTGGGAATGGCGATGGCAGAGCGGCATTTAGCTGCAACATACAATAAAGATGACTTCAATATCGTAGATCATTATACATATGCTTTATGCGGAGACGGTGACTTGATGGAAGGTGTCGCTTCCGAAGCTGCTTCCCTCGCAGGGCACTTGAAGCTTGGAAAATTGATCATGTTATACGATTCCAATGACATCACGCTTGACGGCGATCTTTCTCAATCATTCTCAGAGAATGTGGGTGAGCGCTTCGAGTCATACGGCTGGCAATATATCCGTGTTGAAAACGGTAATGACGTGGAAGAAATCGAACAGGCGCTTGAAGCTGCGAAAGCGGAAAAATCCCGTCCTACCCTCATTGAAGTGAAGACAGTAATCGGGTACGGTTCACCAAATAAATCCGGCAAGTCTGATGCGCACGGCAGCCCGCTTGGTGAAGCTGAAATGAAATTGGCAAAGGAATACTACAAATGGACTTATGAAGAAGATTTTTATGTACCTGAGGAAGTCTATGAGTATTTTGAAGAGACAACAGTCAAGCGCGGTGGAGATAAAGAAGCCGATTGGAATCAGTTATTTCAAACATACAAAGCTGCATATCCTGAATTAGCCGAAACGTTACAGAATGCAGTGGAAGGCAAGCTTCCGGCAGGATGGGATAAGGATATCCCTGTTTATGAAGAAGGGAAAAGCCTGGCGACAAGAGCCTCAGGCAATGAAATCATGAACGGTATTGCGAAGAATGTGCCAAATTTATTCGGCGGTGCAGCTGACCTTGCCAGTTCAAACAAAACAATGATCAAAGGCGAAGAGGATTTCAGCGCAGATAACTACGCAGGGAAAAATATCTGGTTCGGTGTCCGCGAGTTTGGGATGGGTGCAGCGCTGAACGGAATGGCCCTCCATGGAGGTTTGAAGGTGTTCGGCGGAACGTTCTTTGTCTTCTCCGATTACTTGCGTCCTGCCATCCGTCTTGCGGCATTGATGGAAGTGCCTGTAACTTATGTATTTACACATGACAGTATTGCAGTTGGTGAAGATGGTCCTACCCACGAGCCGATTGAACAGCTGGCATCATTAAGGGCTATGCCTGGCCTTTCTGTCATCAGGCCTGGTGATGCAAATGAGGCGGCTGCAGCATGGAGACTGGCTGTAGCATCAGAGAAACAACCGACCGTCTTGGTGTTGACAAGACAAAACTTGCCGACGCTCCCTAATTCCGCAGATAGGGCGAAAGAGGGCGTAGAGAAGGGTGCTTACATCATTTCTCCAGCTCAAAAAGAACAAGCCGATGTGTTATTGCTTGCGACTGGTTCCGAAGTGAATCTGGCTGTTGAAGCACAAAAAGCCTTATATGAAGAGGGTGTTGATGCAGCAGTTGTAAGCATGCCATCTTGGGATCGATTTGAAAAACAATCTAAAGAATACAAGCAATCTGTTCTTCCATCATCTGTTAAAAAGCGCCTGGCCATTGAAATGGGATCCTCCCTTGGCTGGGAAAGATACACGGGAGATGAAGGAGATATTTTAGCCATTGACCGCTTCGGAGCCTCCGCACCTGGCGACAAGGTGATTGAAGAGTATGGATTTACGGCGGCCAACGTTGTTGAAAAAGTTAAGGCACTCTTTAATTAATCAGCGTTTGCCTTAGAACTTGAAATATCTTATTGCAGTTTAATAAGAGGGGGATTATCCTCCTCTTTTTTTCTTTTCATTTGCCTATTGCTTTAATAAAATTCATAATGGAACTAATCTACCTATAAAACACACGAAAAATAGACCTGAAAAAATTGTATAATTACAACAATTGACAAACTTTTCATTTTACTTTACCTATAATAGGAGAAAACTGGCAATGGAGTGAAAGTTCCTATGAGAACATACTTTATTTATTTGATAAAAGATGAATTTGCTGACTATTTTTATGGGCGTGAAAGCCGATTTTTCCAATTATTTGCCGGCAGCCACTCTTCCAATGGAAGTTTGCAGGAAATCATACAGAAGCAAATAGAGTATATTACAGAGCCTTTGCCATATTTGGATTTACATAAGTTATTCTCCCAAATAGTGCATAACCAGTACATTTATATTAAAGGAAAAGTATATTGTACAGGCCATGCTAAAGAAAAGGATGGTGCGGAACTGGCGATAGAAGAAGAGTGGCTTCAGTTGAATGCATGGGGCGGCTTTGAGTCCGAGACCATTTTCTTTGAAGTGTTAAGGAAATTCAATGGACATTTCTTTGCTGTTGATATAGAAAATGAAAGATATGGCTGGATAAAACCCGTAAAAGAAAGAAAATACATATGAAATCGTGCCCAAGTGTTGTATAATATTCGGGGATTCAGTAAACTGAAATGAGACAACACGAAGGAGGAATTTTTGGATGGTTTGGCAATTGATTTTAACGGGCGCGATCGCTCTATTGGCTGGAGTAGCGCTTGGTTTCTTCATCGCCCGTAAATATATGATGGATTACCTTAAGAAAAACCCGCCAATCAATGAACAGATGTTACGAATGATGATGATGCAAATGGGTCAAAAACCTTCGCAGAAGAAAATCAACCAGATGATGGGCATGATGAAAAAGCAGATGGATACCAAGTAATTGTAGAATTTATCATTGCTTGTGACTTCGAAAACCATAGTTGGGGTTAATTTTTTGCCAATGTAACCCCCAAAAAGACCACATTTTCTGTTAACGATAACTAGCAGAGGATGTGGTTTTTTTGTTATCAGTGGATTTAAGCATATATGACATGAAAATAAAAAAGGCACCTAAAGAAAGAAACCGGTTTATGAGGAACCGGTTTCTTGAATGTTAGTTTGCAGTCTGCTGCAGATCGTGCGAGACGATGCTTTCATATTGGTTTAATAATAAGTCCAATTCTTCGCTGTATTTGAGTGCAAGTCTTGATGTGAGGCTAGTGCTTTTTGTAACTTCAAACAATTCTTCTCTTTTTCTCTCAATTTCCTCACGCAAATATTCTTTCACTTGAAAATCTTCCCTTCTTAGAAACCTGCATGTCTATATTATATTTAAATGTTTGTCATCTATATTATAGCAAATATATATCCAACTTTTCTACCATTATTCAGAAAATATATCATTCTTTTTTCGACGAATTCTGAACTTGTTATATATAAGTCTACATTAAAAATTTTGGAAGCAATGAATTTTTGATATATAATGGTAGTGGAAAAAAACTGCAAATCTAATTGTAAGGGATGACTGGCATGAGCATAATTTTTTCATCTGTGGCCGCCCTTTTTATGGGTGTTCTTGCTTTATTTGTACGTATGAAAGCGTCTCGAAAACCAGTATCAACAAAGAAAATCCTGCTGCCGCCAGTTTTTATGAGTACAGGGGCTTTAATGTTTCTGCACCCTTATTTTCGTGTAACAGGCATGGAAATTTTGGAAGCTGTAATTGTTGGCATGATGTTTTCTATCCTACTAATAAAAACGTCCAAATTTGAACTTCGTGAACAAGCCATCTATCTTAAAAGATCCAAAGCTTTCGGGTTCATATTGATTGGCCTGCTACTCATTCGTCTGTTGCTGAAGACTATTCTTAGCCAATCAATTGATGTGGGGCAGCTAAGCGGAATGTTTTGGATACTTGCTTTTGGAATGATTGTACCATGGCGTCTCGCCATGTATTTGCAATATAAGAAATTAAGCTTGAAATTAAATGAAGGGAAGCCAATCCTTCTGGAAGAATAGTAATATCACTTGAGTAATCCCCTTAAAAAGGGGGGGAGACAGAATGAAGATTAGGGAAATCACACCCCAAGATGCCGGGGACTTTATCCAATTGCTCAATCAAGTAGATTTGGAATCCGAATATATGCTTATGGAGCCTGGAACTTTTTCAGGAAATGGAAAAGTGGGCGGAAGAATGCGGGATTTTAAGATTAGAATTGACGGTCGTTTGTGAGAACCAGGCGGCAGTTGGTCTGTATCATAAGATGGGATTTGAAATAGAAGGGAGAAAAAGGGCTTCCCTGCTTATTAATGGAGCTTTTCATGATGAGTATTTGATGTCTAAACTGCTTTGCCAATAACAAACCCAATAAATGCCAGTGCAATTCCACCGAAATAACTGCTTATCATGTAAAGCAACGCTTCTTTTGACTTCTTATCCGCTAATTGGCGGATAATTTCCACTTTAAACGTAGAAAAAGTCGTGTAAGATCCCAAAAAGCCTATCCCAATCAACAGGCTGGTTGTTGTAGACGCAACTGTTCCTGTAAGTAGTCCCAGCAAAAAGGAGCCAGTAATATTTACGAAAAATGTGCCTGCTGGAAAACCACTTTTTACAGTCGGTACCAATTTGTTGCCTACATAAAACCTGGCCATTGCACCAAAAAATCCCCCTATAGCTACAAGTATCATATTCATTGGTTCACCGTCGCTTTCCCCGAGTCTTTTTTACCGAGATAAAATCCGCTCCATGCAAGCAATAACCCCAATCCGGCACTTAAGAAGACGTATACTCCGGCATAAAATATGGAAGCTGTCTCATATAGCTTGAACGTTTCAACACTGAAGGTTGAAAATGTCGTCAACGATCCAATCATTCCTGTTCCGACTCCGAGCATGATATATTTCGGAATGATCTCCTTATTTTCGTTCACTCCTGTGAGCAGTCCAAGCAAAAAACAGCCGCACATATTTGCAATGAACGTACCGAGCGGAAAGCCGCCAGACCATAGATTGATTGTATAAAGACTAATTAAATAACGAAGTACACTACCCGCCATCCCGCCGATTCCTACGGATAAATAATTCATTGAATCACCTTTTTCAAGTATTAAGGAAGTATAAGATTGGACGATGTCTTTTACTGGAATTATGATTTGATCTGTCCAGCTTCAGGCGCCATCGGCTCGAGGTCACAAGCCAAATTGCTGTGGTGGCTGAAAAGCTGCCTTCTCGCAATTCGTCTTGTGCTTGTCGCCGATAGGCGGGCGCCTTGCGCATTTTTTTAAGTGAAAGTGAGAAAGGCTTCCGTATATGGGAAGCCTTAAAATAAGTGTTCGTAGGGTGCTAAATCAATATTCAGTTCATCCATCTTTTTGCGTAAAAATTTATGATCCCGTTTCGGGGTTGCCATTATATACCCTTTGATAATGATATCAAGATCCAGGCGTTTTGCCTTTTTCTCAAGCGCCACTTCTCCAATTTTTCCTGCGATTTTATGTCTGGCAACATCTCGGAAAAGCTCTGGCACCGGGCTGACCAGTTCGTCCAGCAGTTTGTTCTGATCATCTGTCCAAAGGTCCTTAGTTTTTTCAACAAAATATTCTTCCCAATCCATATCTGATTTTCCATCTTGCTTAGGAAGCCGTTTTAAAAATTTCCGAAACATGAAAAAGCCGCCAATTCCCATAAGGGTAATTAACACGACTACCCAAAAAAGTATAAATAATAAAAACCAACCATCAAGCATTTCTTTCCCTCCTGATAAAGCGGGCTTTCGCCATACTTACATTATAGCCAATAAAAAAAGCTGGTGACAAGCTGTTGCCTGTTGAATAACGAATAAAAGCCTTTTTTGTTCTTAATTCCAACATTTTTTTCTTGCATGGTGTCCTTCTATCGACAAATCGCCTATATGGAAGGTGAAAGGAGGTGAAGGCACTTGGCAAACGCTTTTTTGAAATCGACAAGGTTGAGGCTGGTGTTTGAATTCGGCACGGACGGTATGGTTAAGCCTATTTACAAAAACAAGATTTTCAACAATATCCGACGTGATGCAACTGCATCGGAATTGTACCAGGCTGCCCAGGCAATTGGTGCTCTTTCTGCACATTCGATTTGGGCAATTGAGCGAAACGACAGCTTTGACATCGATGCATAATGACCTCAAGCGATGGAAGGAGGTGAGGAGTTGAAAATACTTGAATTGCATTTTGTTACGAGTGATGGCAAGACGGCAAAAATTAACATTGACCACCCCCAGGAGCCGGTAAACCCGGAAGAAGTCAAAAATGCCATGCAGTCCATCATTGATTCAGGGGTATTCATCGACAGCGAAGGATATAGATACGAAGAAATGAAGGCGGCACGACTTGTAGAACGTACGGTTACAGATTATTCGCTGGAGTAAACTTGATAAAGGCTTGGCTCGGTCCAAGCCTTAAAATTTCCGAGGTATAAAGTAAGTATAACAATGATTGTCTAGCTAAAGCGCCCAGCTCCTCGAGGTCACAAGCCCGCAAGGAAGCTGATCCGTGAAGAATGTGCTCCTGCGCCAGGGCTTACTCGAAGAACTCTTGTTCAGCTCGTCGCAAAGCTGCACGAAGCATATTCAAAGTAGTTGCACCATGATGATTGATGTCAGTAGTTTCCCTGTGGTGGCTAGGGAACTGCCACCTCGGGAATTGGCTTGTGCTTGTCGGTGCTAAACGGTCGCTTGCGCTTTTCGTAGAAAGGAGGTAATAGCCTTGGAACAGATTTTGCCCTTTATCAGCGAAGTCGGCTTTCCGGCACTTGTTACATTTTATTTATTATACCGGATTGAAACAAAGCTGGAAGATGTTGTTCAATCGATCCAGAGCCTCCCCGAAAGGATGGAAAGATGAGCAGCCTTTTGGAAGGGGCAGATTCAAGCTGATCAGAGATTTTCTGATTGGCTTTTTCTTGTTTTCGAAAGATAACAGAAGAACATTTGTTATAATAGTAGACAATAAGAAGAAACAGGGTGATAAGGGTGAAGATCATTCATACGGCCGATTGGCACTTGGGAAAGCTTGTCCACGGAGTATATATGACAGATCAGCAGGAAGCGGTTTTGGAACAATTCGTAGATCTAGTCGCAAATGAGAAGCCGGATGCTGTCATTATTGCCGGAGATTTATATGACCGGTCCGTACCTCCTGTTGAAGCGGTTCAATTGCTTGAGAAGGTTTTGTTTAAAATTAATGTGGAACTTAAAACACCGGTTCTTGCCATCTCTGGGAACCATGACAGTGCCGAAAGGTTGGCTTTCGGCTCATCCTGGTATCGCCACAGTGGTTTTTATCTACAAGGAAAGCTTGCTGGATGTTTTGAACCTGTGAGGTTGAATGGCATCAACTTTTATCTTGTTCCTTATGCTGAGCCGGGTGTTGTAAGAGAGATTTTCCAAGATTCCAGCATCCAGTCACATGATGAAGCGATGCGACGTATCACGTGGGAAATAGAGAAAAACATAGATCCAAATGAAGTCAATATTTTGGTGGGCCATGCATTTGTAATTGGCGGTAAAACGACCGATTCGGAGCGGATATTATCCGTTGGAGGTTCTGGCTGTATTGATTCAGACTGCTTCAGCCCTTTTACATATACTGCGCTTGGACATCTGCATAGTCCTGATGCAATTCGCCACGATACGATCCGTTATTCCGGATCGCTATTGAAATATTCTTTTTCAGAAGCCAAGCAGCGAAAAAGCGTATCAGTCATTGAAATAGATTCTAAGGGGAATCTGGCAATTAAGGAGAAATCATTAACACCCCTAAAGGATATGAGAGAAATTACCGGATACATAGATGAATTATTGGACCCGGCATTTTATGAGACTCAAAGGTTGGAAGACTATTTAAAAGTGACCCTTTTGGATGAAGGGGCATTGCTGGATCCGATCAATAAATTGCGGGCCATCTACCCGAATATTCTTCATTTGGAGCGAAAAATAGATAATATTGATTTGGAGAAAAGGCAAACGCTCCGGCTTGTCCAAACCGAAAGAAAAACGGAGCTAGATCTTTTTTCCGAGTTTTACAATGAAATGACAACGAGTGAGTTTACGGAGCAAAAACGGGAGTTGATGACAGAGGTCATCGACAGTGTTCGTAAGGAGGTGCTGTTTGTATGAAACCACTGAAATTGGAAATGCAGGCATTCGGTCCCTATGCAGGCATTGAGGTCATCGACTTCACCCAATTGCAAAACCGGACGATGTTCGTCATATCTGGAAAAACCGGGGCCGGTAAAACCTCGATATTTGACGGGATCAGTTTTGCCATATATGGGAAAGCAAGCGGAGAGGACAGGAACGGCGCGGATTTACGGAGTCATTTTGCGAAGGATGACCTGCCAACGGAAGTATCGTTGGAATTCCAATTGCGAGATAAAATTTACTACATCTGGCGTGCTCCTCAGCAGGAAAAAAGAAAATCGCGCGGTGACGGATATACAATCGTCAATGCCAAGGCGGAGATGTATATAGTTGATGGGACGGGTTCACGCAAACTGCTTGCGGCAAATGTGAGGGAAACGGATGAAAAGATCAGGGAAATCATTCAACTGGATGCAAATCAATTCCGCCAGATATTAATGATTCCCCAAGGTGACTTCCGAAAGCTGCTTACATCGGACAGTAAAGAAAAGGAAATTATTTTACAGCGACTTTTTCATACCCAGCAGTACAAGAAAATAGAAGAGAAACTGAAAGAAAAGGCGGGATTCCTTAAAGGTGAAGTGGAAAATGGAATTGATCAAAGGAGTCGAAAGCTCAGAGAGATCTTCACTAATGGAAACGATGAACTGGAAGCCGCTCTGGCAGAGCAAACACCCAGTGATACAATCATCCTGCCTATGCTCGAAGCAATCACAGTGGAAATGAAGCAAACACTTGTCGAAATTGAAAAGAACATAAAGATTAAACAAAAAGACCGTGATGAGGCGAAAAGAAAAGTAGATGAAGCGGAAAGCATTTTGAATGAAATGAAGAGCCGAGACGACCTGGCAAAGCAAAAAGCGAATCTGGATGAAAAAAAGAGTCTGATCGAGGATAAAAGAAAAGCAGTGGATCTTGCAAGAAGAGCGGCTAACCTTGAGCACCAGGAGAATATATGCCAACGCCTGAAAAAAGACATTGATGATCTATTAGGCAAAAAAAACAAGGTGGAAAAAGAACTGGCCTTTATTTCGAAAGAAATAACCTCCGCTATGGAAATACTGAAACGTGAAGAGGAAAACAAGAGCAAGAGGGAGAGCTTTCATGCTGAAATGACACGGCTTGAGAGTTTGCGTGAGGAAGTTCTTTCTTTCTCCAAGCGAAAAGCGGATCTTCAGCGGCTGGAACAAGAGGCAGACAATTATCGCAAATTGCTTGAAAAAGGAAAGTTGAAGGCGGCCGAATGGGTCGAAGCGATTGAGAAACACCAAAGTGATCTTAACGGACTTAGACAACTTCAAGACCAAAATGTTGTCCTGATGGAAGAAAACCTGCGGCTTGCTCAAATGATAGATCTTTTAGATCAATTGACAGGCTCTATTGTAGATAGGAAAAGCGCAAAAGACCGATTGGATCAACAGGACAAAGCGTTGAATCTGGCCAAAGCGAGAGCTCAAGATGCGTCGGAAACTCTGAAACATATTGAGGAAAAGTGGTATAAAGGACAAGCAGCAATCCTTGCCAGCAAACTGGCAGCCGGATCGCCATGTCCTGTCTGCGGCTCCTCCGAACACCCTCTGCCGGCACATACTGTAGTAGGACACATCAGTGAAGAAGATTTAGAAGCTGCAAAAAAGGATGCGCAACTAATTGATGAGCAGCTTGCTGATGTAAGGCAAACATGGATGATAGCCAAAGCGGATGTCGATTTATGTGAGAAGACAGTATTTGAAAAACTGGAAGCCGTAAAAAAATTTTTGCCAGATGCCCAGTTGGATAATGCTTCACATCTCTTGGTTGAGCTTCAGGATAAAAAAGCGGAGACTTCCAATCAACTCCGGAATAATACCAATCAAACAAATAAAATACCTGAGTTGGATGCCAAGCTGACAAAACTTACAAGAAGTCTCAAAGATTTGAACAGAGAGATGGAGGAGACTGCAGAAAAAGAAAGAGTTACTGCAAATGAATATGCAGAAACGAAAGCAGCAGTACAAAGCTTTACCCATAACCTTCCGGAAGGCGTAGAGAATATTGAGCAATTTGACAAGAGAGTAACCTTCTTAAGGGTGAAAATTCAGCAGTTTGATGAAGCTTTAAACAAAGCGCAGCAGGCTTGCAACAGACTAAACGAACAGCAGGCGGCCCAAAGAATGACACTGGATAATTTAAAGCAAGATGTAGAAAAAGTCCAAAACTCATTAAATGTGGAACGGGAAAAGTTTTTAAGCCAACTCCACCAAGAAGGATTTGCTGCTTACACTGAATATGCTGAATCTAAAAGGGATGCTCTATGGATTCAAGCGGCCGAAGAAGAGATCAAGGCTTACGGGGAAGAATACCGGTCAATTAATGACCGCCTTAAAGATTATGAAACACGCCTAAAAGGCGTCGACCGGCCAGATATTGAGAAGTTGGATGAAGCATTCAAAGAACAGGAAAATTCACTCCTTGCAATGAACGGACAATTTTCAAGCTTAATGATGAATATTAAGAAAAATGAAGATGTCCAATCAACTGTCCTTAGTTTAAATCATCAAATTAAAGCGATTGAGAAACAGTATGAACTCATTGGACATTTAGCCGATATAACAAGAGGGCAGAATACATACAAGCTGACGTTTGAGCGATTTGTACTTGCTTCGTTTTTGGATGATATTCTCACAGCTGCCAACGGAAGGCTATTGAAAATGACTAGCGGGCGCTACCAGCTATTGAGAAAGAAAGAACGTTCAAAAGGGAATGTTCAAAGCGGCTTGGAGCTGCTCGTGTTCGACCAATACACAGGGCAGGAACGCCATGTTAAAACTTTATCAGGCGGAGAAAGCTTTAAAGCGGCACTTTCGCTTGCATTGGGCCTGTCAGATGTTGTTCAGGAGCATGCAGGTGGAGTTTCGCTGGAAACGATGTTCATTGATGAAGGGTTTGGTACACTGGACCCTGAATCTTTGGACCAGGCCATTGAGGCATTAATGGAAATACAAAGCAGCGGAAGGCTTGTCGGGATCATTTCTCACGTTCCGGAATTGAAAGAGCGGATTGATGCCCGTTTGGAAGTGCTGGCTGGTCAGAGCGGCAGCAGCACTGAGTTTGTATTTTTATCATGAGTAGGAGGTGCGGTCCCTTTGGAGAAGACTTTTTATATCGCTACACAGGCGTTTGGATGGTTCATTTCCATCAGTTTGGCAGTCTTTGCCGGGTTTGCTTTTAAGCTGAGCTATCCATTTATCGGAATCCTGCTAATTATTATTTTCCTCGCATCAGGTGTCGTAAATGTTTTATTCAGGAAGAAATGGAAGGTAACATCGTAGAGAAAATCCTGCTCTTGCCAAGGGCTCTAAGCCTGGCCAGAGCGGGATTCTTTTTAAAAAAGATGGAAAAAGTATTGATTAATCAAATGAAAAATTACGAAGAATATACCCGTCAAGAGACCTTATAGAATAGCAAAAACTTAACCATCCAAAGGCCAGGTTCCGGTGGATGGTTTTTTCATAAAAACTATTAAGGAAAGTCCGTCCTACCATGTGTTATAATAAAATATCATTTTTAAAAAAAGGAAGACCCAAGATGAATGTTGATTACCAGTTATTTGATATGCTCAATCAATTTGCAGGACAGAACCATCTGCTTGACCAAACGGTAATGCTATTTTCAAAATATGGCCCTATATTATTTGGGCTTGTTTTTGTATGGTTGTGGCTTTCAAAGTCCGGGAATCCGATTGACAATAGAAAAATTGTCTTGTATGCATTAACAATAACTATCATTGTCCTTGGAATTAACAAAGTAATAGAATTGATGTACTTCCGTCCTCGGCCATTTGTTACATATACGGTCAATTTATTAAGCGACAAAGTGAGTTCGGACCCTTCATTTCCGAGCAATCATTCAGCAGGGGCATTTGCAATGGCTTGTGCACTATTTTGGTACCGAAGAAAGATTGGAAGTGTTTTGTTGATCATGGCGTTTTTCATGGCACTGTCAAGGATTTATATTGGTGTTCACTATCCTTTGGATGTAACGGCCGGTGCAATAATCGCATTAATTGTAACAGCTGCGGTGATATCACAAAGACGTTTACTGGATCCGTTATATCAAAATCTCATACAAGGATTCAGAAGGTCTAAGGATCAAAAAACTTATAGAAACATGTGAAGCGATTACCGGAAGATGATGGACTGCGGCATAATAGCTGAAAATAGAACATCATCTAAAGTTGTTTTTTAATGTTCATTAGAAAAATGTTGACAATAATTTCTTTCGTGATACTATTGGACTTGCGTTCAAAAACAACTTAACATTCCTCGTTAGGTGAGGCTCCTATATGGAGATACGCTGCTGCCCAGAAATGTCTAAAGACACCAATGGGTCAACAGAAGCCATCGACTTAAGGTGGTTTTTAATGCAGCTGGATGGAATTTTCGTCCTATGCCATATAGTGCTAAAGCTCAACGAATAGAGGCTTATTCAGGCATGTTTGATATGCGTGTTTTTAAACACCCTCTTTCGTTGAGGGTGTTTTTTGCGTTTATGGGAGGTGATGAAGGTGGAAGATGATTCGGACAATACTAAGTTAAGAGACAGATTTTACAAGATGTGGGGAAGTGTCCGTTCAACCGCCTGTAATCACTCTTTACAAAAAGGCGCTTACCCTCAATTTCAATAGTTTCTATGGCAAACGGGGGTTTTAGAATGATTAAGGAATTAATAAACAATTTATCTAGCAAAGAAGAAATCGGCGAATTTATTGAAAAATTCCAGCCCTATGATTTGGCTGAAATGGTCACGGATCTGGATGATAAGGAACAGATCGTATTTTTTACAAACATACCTTTTGATTTAGGCGCTGAGATTATTGAATACCTGGAGCCGGAATTACAATATCGTCTATTGGACCATATTGAAAAAAAAATTGCAATCACGTTGCTAAACCACATGTCGAGTGATAAAGCGGTCGACTTATTATTGGCTATACATCCTTATCAAGCGAAAATATTAATGGAGTTTTTACCGAAAGAATATCGGGAAAAAATAAAAACATTAATGACCTACGAAGATAATTCGGCGGGAAGTCTTGCAACAGTCGATTATATAGGTGCCCGAAAGCATTGGACAATCGAATATACATTGAGTCACATTAGAAAGGTTGGACAAGAAGCAGAAATTGTTTCTTATGTATATGTCATTGATACACACGGGAAACTGACCGGTGTCGTATCGTTGAAAGAAATAATATTGGCAAAGCCAAATCAAAAGCTTGAAGAGATTGCCAAGGAAGACATGATCACTGTACTGGTTGATGAACATCAAGAAGGTGTTGCCGACACTTTGGCAAAATATGACTTGGTTGCAATACCTGTCGTAAATACCAGCCATAGAATGATTGGCATAATCACCGTTGATGATTTGATTGACGTTATTCATGAAGAAGCAACCGAAGATATTCAAAAATTAGGGGGGAGCTCTCCTCTTGAAGAAGCCTATTTTAAAAACTCCGTTTGGAGTCTTTTCCGAAAGCGGATAGGATGGCTGCTTATCTTGTTCGTTGCAGAAGCTTATACGGGGAATGTATTAAGGCACTATGAAGATATCCTAGACCAAGTAATTGCCTTGGCGTTTTTTATTCCTTTGTTAATCGGAACCGGAGGGAATTCCGGAACACAGACGGTTACTACTTTGGTCCGGGCAATGGCTATGGGAGAAGTCGAGTTCAAGGATATATTTAAAGTGATGCGAAAAGAGGTATCTACTGGACTGCTTCTTGGAGCTGTTATGGGAGTGGTGGCTTTTATCAGGGCTGAAATGCTGGGGGTCGGATTTGACATCGGCACCGTAGTGGCTATTACCGCTATTTGCATAGTGATATGGGCTTCATTTGTTGCCGCGGTCATGCCTTTAATTTTGCACAAGCTGAAAATCGATCCCGCTGTAGTGTCCGGTCCGTTTATCGCTACTTTAGTTGATGGAACGGGATTGATCATATATTTTACGATGGCCAGACTCTTTTTAAACATTTGAGCCTTGTGGCGCTGATATCTTAGCCGTTGGAGGTAGACAAAGCAAGTACTATTTCGAAAAAAATATTTCGTTATATTTTCAAATCTATATAAAATTCCTGTTCCGATATCGGATTTTACCGATTAGAACAGGAATTTTTCAGTTTTTCAGCATACGCAGCCCATTTAAAATAACGAGTAAAGTACTTCCTTCATGTCCAATGACTCCGAGCGGCAAATTGACAATTTGCATGAAGTTGGACGTAATTAATACGAGTATGACAGCAACTGAGAAATAGATATTTTGTTTGATGATCCGATTCATTTTTTTTGACTTTCCGATCGCTTCCGGTATTCTATTCAAATTATTCTTCATTAAAATAACGTCGGCTGTTTCCAATGCGATATCTGTTCCACCGCCCATGGCAATTCCGATATCAGCAGTAGCAAGGGCAGGTGCATCATTGATACCGTCACCAATCATAGCAACAGGTCCATATGCCTCTCTTAACTTATTAATCTCAATCAGCTTTACTTCAGGAAGTGTATTTGCCATATAGGAGTCTAGACCCGCCTCCCTTGAAATGGATTTGGCAGCTCCTTCACCGTCACCTGTAATCATAATTGTATAAAGGCCAAGTTGTTTGATATTTTCAATGGCTTTTTGCGCCTCATCCCTTATGGCATCTTTAAACGTGATGATTCCGGCAATACCGTCTTTATTACCAGCATAGATGATTGACTTACCATCGGCTTCAAATTGCACTGCTTCTATTTCGAAAATAGAATCCTTTTGTTTGGATACGAATGAGGGTTTACCGATTTTCCATTCGTTTCCTTCAACGGTAGCGCTTATGCCCTTTCCGGGAAAATCATCCAAGTTCTCCACTGTAAGTAAAGAAATTCCTTTGTTTACTGTATATTGTACAATTGCGGCTGCAAGGGGATGAGTAGACAGCTTTTCTATGGAAGCGACGGATTGTAAAAACCGCTCTTCATCCACCCCGTCTCGAACGACCACGTCAGAAACTTCATGCTGTCCCTTAGTTATTGTGCCTGTTTTATCAAAGGCGATTGCTTTTAAAGCGGCCAGGGACTCGAGGTGATTCCCGCCCTTAACTAATATTCCCTTTCTTGCTGAAGATGCAATGGCCGATAGGCTCGCGGGCATAATGGAAGCCACCAATGCACAAGGTGAAGCAACAACCAGCAGCACCATCGCCCGATAAAAGGTCTCTTTCCAGTCCCAGCCGAAAATATAATGGGGCAGAAAGAGCATGAAGCAAAAAACAATTAATACGACTTTTACATATGTACCTTCAAACCTTTCAATAAACTGCTGCGTAGGGGATTTTTCATTTTTAGCAGCATCAACGAGATCAATAATCCGTTGAAAAAGGGTATCCTTTTGTTCTTTGGATACAAGAATTGTGAGAGTGCCATTCAGGTTAACTGTCCCGGCAAATACTGTGTCTCCCAACTGTTTCCCTATAGGCACTGATTCTCCTGAAATAGCAGCTTCGTCTACGGAAGAATGGCCTTCTTTTATGAGGCCATCAACAGGAATTCTTTCTCCCGGCCTAACAAAAATCATGTCATTAATGTTCAATTCAGACACAGGGACAATTTTTTCTCCGGTCTCCGTTAATAAAACTGCTTCGTCAGGCTGCAACTTAACCAACGAAGATAGTTCTTTTTGGCTTTTATTCATTGTGTAAGTTTCAAGAGCACCACTTAGCGCGAAAATAAAAACCAGAATGGCACCCTCTGCCCAAAACCCGATGACAGCGGAACCTACGGCAGCCATGATCATTAATATTTCTACGTTCAATTTTTTGTTTGCAATAAGATCAGTTATACCTTCTTTTGCTTTATAGTATCCTCCAATTAAAAAAGCCGGGATAAAAAAGGCCTCTGGATAGATTGGATAAAGAAACCCTAAACCAATTAGCAAACCACTAATAATTGCGGCGATCAACTCGCCGTGACTCTTAATAGTAGAAATAGAGAAAGTGGATGTTTTATTTAGGGCACTCTTGTTTATCGGAGACAAATGCAAACTCCTTTCTTTCAATAGTGTGTTGATATACAAAATATAAAATTTTAGCAATTCAATTAATTATACCGTATTTATTGGGAAAGAAAAGCAAACTGCACGCGAGGATAAACTAAAGTCTGCACATAAATCTGCGGCTATTTTTTATCAGATTGTTGTGTCTATGCTCCTTTTCAACTTAAAGGACTGCTAAGTTGAAATTAAATTTAAATGATAATGAATATCACAATAAGGATGAGTAAACCTCTGGCTTGATCAATAATGATAATGATTATCAAAGATAACATTTCTCAATTAGATTAATTTATTCTCAATTAGACTTGACTCGCAGGAACTGTTTTAATATGATGGTTATATAATAATAATTACAAACTAAATGATGAAAAATTTATTTATGGGATGGTGAAATGATGAATGCTCCTACGAAGTTGTTAGAAAGTCCGTCTATTATAATTCGGGAAAAGTCATGGCAGAAAGTCAAAACCAATATTGAACTCATAGCAGCAATCGGAAGCGGGGCTCTAATTTTTCTTGGATGGTTATTAAGCATAAAGGACTTTAGCGCAACTTCAGTTTTGTTTTACTTATTGGCTTTCGTAATCGGTGGATATGCAAAAGCGAAAGAAGGCATAGAAGAAACAATAAGAAATAAAGAATTAAACGTTGAAATGTTAATGATCATGGCAGCAGTGGGATCTGCCATAATAGGATATTGGGCGGAAGGAGCCATCCTGATCTTTATTTTCGCAATGAGCGGAGCCCTGGAAACATATACAATGAACAAAAGCCATAAAGAAATTTCATCATTGATGGAAATTCAACCGGAGGAAGCGTGGCGAATCACAAGAACAGGCGAAGAGAGGGTCCATGTATCGGAGCTTGTCGTCGGCGATTCCATTTTGATTAAACCAGGAGAAAGGGTTCCGTCGGACGGAGAAGTTGTAAGAGGCAGCACGACTTTGGATGAGGCTGCGATTACAGGGGAATCCATCCCGGTATCTAAGGGGATCGGCAATCCGGTATTTGCCGGAACGATGAATATCAACGGCTCCATCACTGTCAGGATTACCAAACCCAGCAACGAGTCTCTGTTTCAAAAGATCATTGAACTAGTCCAGACAGCACAAAGCGAGAAATCTCCATCTCAGCTTTTTATTGAGAGATTCGAAGGGAAATATGTAAAAATCGTTTTGGCAGTTGTATTCTTTATGATGTTTCTTCCGCATTACCTCGTCGGGTGGAGTTGGAGTGAGACATTTTATCGAGCAATGATTTTGCTGGTTGTCGCTTCTCCTTGTGCTCTCGTTGCCTCTATTATGCCAGCAACTTTATCGGCGATTTCCAACGGGGCTAGAAAAGGTGTTCTTTATAAAGGCGGTGTTCATTTGGAGCAATTGGCCGAAATAAGAGCGATCGCCTTTGATAAAACTGGAACATTGACTAAGGGAAAACCCGAAGTGGCGAATTTTATCTCTCGTGACGGCCAAAACAGTGATCACATACTTCTTACAGTCGCCTCCATCGAAAAACACTCCAACCATCCTCTTGCCAATGCAATTGTCAAATACGCCGAAGAGCATTTAACACAACCTTTGATCAACTTGGATACGGTAGAAGACGTCGCGGGTTGGGGGGTAAAAGCGGCAATTAACGATGAGTACTGGAAAATTGGAAAAGGAGATTTTGTTGAAATCAAGGAGACTGACCAGTTTCTAGTAGAGCGTGCAAAAGAGCTGGCCAATGAAGGTAAAACCATCGTCTATATCCAAAAGGACAATGAACTGGCTGCTGTTGTTGCTTTAAAAGATATGGTCAGAAAAGAATCGATGGAAGCGGTCGATCAATTGAAAAAGCAAGGTCTTTTCACGGTAATGCTTACTGGCGACAATGAAAAAACCGCTCAGGTAATCGCATCAGAGAGCCATGTACAGGGTTTTATCGCAGATTGTCTCCCGGAAAATAAAGTTGATGAGATTAAACGATTGAAAGAGAAATATGGTACTGTCGCAATGGTTGGAGACGGAATTAACGACGCCCCAGCACTGGCCACATCAAACGTAGGAATTTCGGTCGGTGATGGTACAGATGTCGCACTTGAAACTGCGGATATGGTGCTAATGAAAAATGATTTGCTGCGGATACCTGAAGCAATACGGCTTTCGAAAAGAATGAACAGAATCATAAAGCAGAACATTTTCTTTTCAGTCGCAGTCATTGCCTTGTTAATTTTATCAAACTTCTCCCAGGTGATTGATTTGCCTTTAGGGGTTATCGGTCATGAGGGAAGTACAATTCTTGTTATATTAAACAGCTTGAGGCTATTGAAGTAAGCTGTTGTATTTGAAGAAGACCGCAACCACGCGGTCTTCTATTACTTTGGATTGAAATGATGAAACTATTCAATGGGCTGGAGCGTATACATAATGTAAATAATATTTGAGGATGAGAGTTCATGAACGAGTATGAAACAGAAGTAATGGAAGAGGTTCAAAAATGGACACGAAAAATAAATAAGCGTTCAAGCCTCATTAACAGGATTTCAAAACAGGCACAAACGAAAGTAAATGGATTGATCCCAGAAAAATTCCATGAAGTCATGACAGAAAGTATCAAAAATATGGTGAAAGCAACGCTTGTCGGATCTGACTTTCTTATAAAAAACTATAAGTCAGAAATGACTTTGTTCGAGCGGGATGAACTTGTTAAAAGAAAACTGGATGCTTATCGGAAAACCGCAGTCATAGAAGGTGCCGGGACCGGTGCCGGCGGGATACTGCTTGGGTTGGCGGATTTCCCATTGCTATTATCGATTGAAATGAAGTTTCTATTTGAGGCGGCTGCCATTTATGGTTATGATACGAAAAAATATAGTGAAAGGCTATTTATTCTGCACGTATTCCTGCTAGCTTTTTCCAGTGATGATACTCGTAAGAAAACGTTCAATACCATCGAAAATTGGGAAGAGGAGAAGGACCAGCTTACTGATATGGACTGGCGGGAGTTTCAACAAGAATATAGGGATTATATTGATTTCATAAAAATGTTCCAATTGATTCCGGGATTCGGTGCTATCGTCGGTGCCTATGCGAATTACAACTTACTTGATCATTTAGGTGAAACCGCTATGAATGCATATTGGTTCAGGATATTCCAGGAAAAATTAAATAAGAAAATAACATGAAAGGCGCTCTTTTTTAGAACGTCTTTTTCTTAATTGAAATTTTAATTGAGAAAAATTATCAACTAAATCGTTGACTCTTTAATAACGGGTGTTATAATTAGGATGAGCTCAAGTGAGAATGATTATCATTCGCTGTAAAAATACATAGAAAATATTGGTGGGTGATCCGTGAAAATAAAATATTTGTTACAAGTACTTTTGGTACTATGCGTTTTTTCATTATTTATAGGGGTTAGTCGCATTTCTCCTCTTGATTTGTTGGATTTTCAATCAGAGGAAACGCAAGTATTTCTAATCAGCCGCCTGCCAAGGCTTTTATCAATCATATTGGCGGGAGCGGGCATGAGCATTGCGGGGCTCATCATGCAGCAGCTGAGCCGAAACAAATTTGTTTCACCGACCACTGCAGGCACGCTGGATGCAACAAAACTTGGAATCCTTGTTTCCTTGCTATTGTTTGCCAACGCAACGATGCTGGAAAAAATGATGATCTCTTTCGTCTTTGCTCTTGCAGGGTCGCTTTTGTTCATGCAGATCCTTGACCGGATTAAATTTAAGGACGCCATCTTTATTCCGCTCGTAGGGTTAATGTTCGGCAATATTTTATCATCGGTCACCACTTTTTTTGCGTACCGTGCAAATGCCATTCAAAATATGTCGGCCTGGCTTCAAGGGGATTTCTCCATGATCATGAAAGGACGATACGAGCTGCTGTATATAAGTATACCTATCATTATACTATCCTATCTTTTTGCTAACAGGTTTACGGTAGCCGGCATGGGAGAGGATTTTGCCACAAATCTTGGGCTTTCATATAAACGGGTGGTTAATCTCGGACTGATATTAGTAGCTCTGATTACAGCGACAGTGGTTTTGACGGTAGGCATGATTCCATTTCTTGGTTTGATCATTCCAAATATCGTTTCAATTTTCAGAGGTGACCATTTGCAAAAAACATTGCCGCATACGGCTTTGCTGGGAGCGATATTCCTGCTCATTTGTGACATATTGGGACGTATTCTCATTTACCCTTATGAGATTTCTATCAGTTTGATGGTGGGAATTATCGGCAGCGGCATTTTCTTATACTTGCTGTTCAGGAGGAAAGTCTATGCGTAATTCAGTTAAGTTGAGCATACTCTTCCTTGTATCCCTGAGTCTTTGCTTGCTCTATTTATTTCATGACTTGAATGGAAGTTTTGATTATGCGCTGCCCCGCCGGGGGACTAAAGTGCTCGCGATGGTTATTACGGGTGCTGCCATTGCCTATGCAACGGTTATTTTTCAAACAATCACACATAATCGTATATTGACCCCTAGCATTATGGGACTGGATTCTTTATATTTGCTCATTCAAACGTTTTTCATTTTCTCTTTAGGCTCGGAGCATATAACAGTCGTAAATAAACAGGTCAATTTTCTATTATCTGTTGCGGCGATGATTATCTTTGCATTGCTCCTATATCATTTATTATTTAATAAAGGGCAGCAGTCGATCTACTATCTTCTTTTAATAGGGATTATCATCGGTACATTTTTTCAAAGCATCAGTACCTTTTTACAGGTTTTGATAGATCCGAATGAATTTTTAATTGTGCAAGACCGCATGTTTGCTAGCTTTAACAACGTAAACAGTGATCTTGTATGGCTGTCGCTTCTCTTCATCTTGCTTGTTTTTGCGGTTGGATGGCGATCTGTCAGCAACCTGGATGTGATGTCGCTTGGCCGTGACACTGCCATTAATTTGGGAATTTACTATGATAAAACAGCAAGGCAGATGCTTGTGCTGACAGCAATACTGATTTCAGTATCAACGGCGCTCGTTGGACCGATCACTTTTTTCGGATTGATTGTTGCCAATCTGGCTTATCAATTTTTTCATACTTACAAGCACCGCATTATTATAAGCGGAGCCATCCTATTGAGTATTATTGCCCTTGTGGGAGGGCAGTGGGCAGTGGAGCGGTTGTTCACTTTTTCCACAACACTAAGTGTCATCATTAATTTCGTCGGCGGCGTTTATTTTCTTTACCTTTTGCTGAAGGAGAGTCGATCATCGTGATTGAAGTCTTGGGATTATCCAAGTTTTATGGAAAAAATAAAGTGGTCGAAGATGTTACGATTAATATTCGCAGCGGTCAAATTACGTCTTTTATCGGTCCAAATGGTGCGGGAAAGTCAACCCTCCTTTCAATGGTCAGCAGACTTTTGGATGCAGATACAGGCGATGTCCTGTTGGATCAGACGAATATGAGGAAAATGAGATCCAATGATTTATCCAAAAGGGTTTCCATTTTAAAACAATCAAACTATGTGAATGTCAAACTGACAATCAGGGACCTTGTATCATTTGGTAGATACCCGTATTCAAAAGGCCGGTTGACAAAAGAGGACCAACAGATGGTGGATCAGGCGCTTGTGTATATGGAACTCTCAGATATCCAAGATTCCTATCTTGATGAATTGTCAGGCGGTCAGCGTCAGAGGGCTTTCATTGCAATGGTCATCGCTCAGGATACGGATTACATCCTTCTCGATGAGCCGCTTAACAATTTAGACATGAAACATTCGGTTCAAATCATGAAAATTCTCCGCAGGCTCGTAGACGAGTTAGGCAAAACAGTCGTGATTGTCCTGCACGATATCAACTTTGCGTCAGTATATTCCGATAGGATCGTTGCGATGAAAAACGGCAAAGTGGTTAAAGACGGTCCAACTGAAGAAGTCATTCAGTCCGAAGCACTAAAAGAAATATATGACATGGATATTCCGATAAAAAACTTAAACAATTGCAGAATTTGTGTGTATTTTAATTCATAGACAAAGGGGATTCATTAACATGAAAAAGTGGACATTATTCATCATGCTCGTAATAGCAGCAGTTGTGTTTACTGCATGCGGAACGAAAGAAAGCCAATCCGGTGAAAAAGATTTGAATGGCACGGAAAAGCAGACAGATGAAATTTCGATCAAGCATGAATATGGTGAAGCAACCATAAAGAAGAATCCAGAAAATGTTGTTGTTTTTGACTTTGGAATACTGGATACCCTTGATGAATTGGGAATCAAAGTAACCGGTGTACCACAGGTCACCGTTCCGTCGTATCTCGAAAAATATTCCGGTAAGGAATATACAAATGTCGGAAGCTTAAAAGAGCCTGATTTCGAAGCAATTCATGATTTGAAGCCGGATGTCATTTTCATATCGGCCCGCCAGGCGGAATTGTATGATCAATTTGCAGAAATTGCTCCTACTGTGTATATGGGAATGGATTACAATAATTATTTGGAATCTTTCAAAGACAACATGAATACGATCGGCAAAGTTTTTGACAAAGAAGAAGAAGTTAAAGCCGAACTTGCTGACATTGACAATCAAATTGCGGCTGTAAAAGAAAAGACAGAGTCCCTTGATAAAAATGCGTTGATCGTATTGGCAAATGAAGGAAAAGTAAGCGCCTATGGTCCGAAATCACGCTTTGGCTTGATCCACGATGTCCTAGGCTTTAAAGCAGCCGATGAAAATATTGAAGTGTCTACACATGGACAAGGAATATCATTTGAATATATTTTAGAAAAAAATCCGGATATCCTATTCGTCATCGACAGAAATGCAGCGATTGAGGAAAACGCGGAGCCTGCAAAAGAAGCGGTCGAGAATGATCTTGTGAAAAAGACTACAGCATATAAAGAGGGTAAAATCATTTACCTTGATGCGGAATACTGGTATCTATCCGGCGGAGGATTGACATCCATAAAAGAAATGATCAAGAGTGTTGAACAGGCATACTGATAAAAGAGGGCCGCTGCAAATGGTGCAGCGGCTTTTTCTTTGACAAGACATTAGAATAACGATAGTAATGAAACTAAAGACAAAGAAAATGAAGGAGTTGTCCTGCTTCAATGAGATTAAGTGTTATCGATCAATCTCCCATTGCCTCGAATAAGACAGCAAGGGAAGCATTAATGGATTCTTTAAAATTAGCGCAGGAAGCAGAGCGGCTCGGATACACTCGGTATTGGATTGCGGAACACCATGATTTACCAGGGCTTGCCTGTTCCGCGCCCGAAGTCATGCTGGGCTTCATCGGGGGGAGAACAAGCACTATCCGGATTGGCTCGGGTGCAGTTTTGCTTCCGCATTACAAGCCGTATAAGGTGGCTGAAATATATAATATGCTGGCAACTCTTTTCCCTGATCGAATAGACATAGGCATCGGACGTGCACCGGGCGGATCCGCCGAAGCGACCGAGGCACTTTCCAGCAATTTTTTACAGAACGTATGGAAGCTTCCTGAGCTGGTCGATGAATTACTGACATTTATAAATGATGATTTTCAGGCAGAGAATGAACATTCCAAACTGTCGGCTTCTCCTATTCCAAAAATACAGCCCATGCCTTGGATTCTTGGAACGAGCGAGAAGAGTGCTGTACTCGCAGCCGAAAAAGGAATTGCATATAATTTTGGCCACTTCATGAGTGACAAGGAAGGAAAAACGATTGTTCAAAAATATATCGAATATTTTCAGCCTGCTACAGAAGAGCATGAACCGACAGTTATCATAACAGCGAATGCTATTTGTGCTTCAACTAAAGAACAGGCAGAGGAAAACGCACTCTGTTCGTTGATCTGGGAGATCCAGAAAGAAAAAGGTGATGGTAAGAATGGCATTCCATCAATTCAGGAAGCGGTTAAATATCCTTTATCTGTAAAAGAAAAAGAAACGGTTGAAATTAAGAAAAAGAAAATGATTCTTGGCAGCCCGAAAGAAGTGAAAGAGAAAATAGTGGCATTCCAAGAGCAATACAAAGCGCATGAAATAATGATCAACACAAATACCTTCTCGACTGATGACCGGATTCAATCCTATAAGCTGATAGCAAAAGAAATGCTCACCTAAACAGAATAATTTCCCCTTGTTATCACATGATAAGAGGAAAATAATTGGGAGTGAATTTAATTGGATTTGAACCGAATAAAGCAAATTTTATCGTCATCAGCCGATATTGAAGTGAAATACAATGGGGTATCTGTTTGGATAGATAAAGTGAACGAAGACGGAAAAACAGCAACCGTTCATTTGCGGGGACCGAATCAATTTGAGGAGAGGTCAAATGCGGAAATATCGCAATTGATAGAGGAATGATGAAATGCCGTCCATGGGGGCGGCATTTATTTTTTCCTTTTTTCAGGGATGGATAACAACCTTCAGAGGGGTATAGTATAAACCAACCAAAATGAAGAGGATGTTCATTAATATGCAATCTTTTCTATCGGAGGATCGCTACTCCAAAGAATATAACTGGCTGATTATGTCTATTTGAGGAAACAGCTTTCTTTATTTAACTAATCCGCTAATAGCTTGTGAAGACCGTACTTAAACTAACGGGGGCTTTAGCAAAATAACTGCTGAAATATTTTGCAGCTTTCATGGTTTTCAATATTCCACAATCGGGCGCGATTGTGGAGAAACCCGGAGAATTAAAGTAAGATCACCGATAAAATGTATATC
>NZ_QYTV02000014.1 GCF_003605385.1 Siminovitchia acidinfaciens
TTGTGAGAGCAGGACGTCGCCGGGCAAATGAAAAACATGGAGTCAATTGGCTTCATGTTTTTTTGTGCTTTTCAAAGCTCTTCATTTAATGAGCTGGATCTCCTTTGTGCATGCAAAACAGTCTTTCATTTCTTATTTTATCCACCAATTTTCAATACAACAAAGCTAACAGAGGAATAGTAGGTGTGAAGGCACCGACGTTTCGAAATAGAGCATTTTTTTAAAAAAACAAAGAGAATTTAATTAATATTTTTAAGTGAACAAGAGATCAATTTTTTTACGTTTACGGTCACTTAGAATCACTCTTAGATAGTTGGTCTGCTTTTACAGTCACTTAAAAGGCATTCGTGCAATTCATGGGGAGTTTCGTGCAATTAATGAGAATATCGTGCAATTCCCAGCCAGGTTCGTGCAATTCCTCCGTTGACTCATGCAATCATCGGTTTACGTATCTATCCAAATCTTCTATCCGAGCTCTTTCTCTCCCCATAATACTTAACCCGTACATTTTTTCAACAAAAATTCAAGAATCATCGCTGGGCTTTTTATCTCCGTTATTTCCAAAAATGTATGGATAAAAGGATATGTATGGTCAGCGGCTGTTTTGATGAGATCAAACCACCATTCCGTTTCATAGCGTGCAATCATGCTTAGGTTATAGAGCAACAAGTAGTGTATTAGAAGGTCTGGAATATTGCTGAGTTCTTCAATAGATGCGTTGATGCCATACAAACCTTTAAATTGGTGATATCTGAATGGTGGATTAAGATCCGATTCACTTCCATCAATAACTATCTTCCCCGCTCCGCAGTTTTTCCAGGGAATGGCTCTACGATGCTTGTCATCCAGGAACTGCTTCAGTCTTTCTTCACCTATATGGTATGCATGAGCCAATTCGAGAGGTATGTCCCAATCGTTATCCATTTTATTGAATAAAATTATATTTCTTTTACGGTAAATGAATTGAAATAAGTCATCCAGTTCGGGAACGAGGGCCAAAAGCTGCCCCATGTTAAATTTTTCCCCTTCCATATGCTCCATCTGGAACATTTCTTCCATAAAATGTGTACATAACCCATGCTTTTGGATTTTCACTTCATCATGAAGGAATTGATAATTCCTTTTTTTTCTTTTCCTGGTGGAAACTCCGTGGGCTAAGACAGAGGTGGAGCTTGGATAATATGGGTCTACGGTAAGTAAGCCAGCCTTGATCAAGTGGACAAAGCCATAAAACAGAAGAACAGGCTTGATAGAAAAAGGCGAGCACGAAGCTTGGGCATAGTAGGCTTGAGCTTGTTCTAAATAGTACATGAAAGGGTAACAATTATAATAACTCTTTCTGTCGGATTCACCGGAACCAAGGTTTTGGTAACACTTTTTTAAATAAAATTGCACGGTGGAGGCGGATTGAAAATAATTGAATTGAAGCCATATTTCATCATGTTTCAACAGAAAAATCACCTCCGAATAATTTGAAAAGTGGAACATCGTCAGTATTCCTTGACAGTATTTTAACCAATTGATAACCTACTAATAATATTTTGGGCAGGGGGACGAAAAAAATGTGGGAATCTAAATTTGCTAAAGAAGGGTTAACGTTTGATGATGTCCTGTTAATCCCGGCAAAATCTGAAGTTTTGCCAAAAGATGTAGACATCAAGGTGAGGTTGACAGATACTCTCGGTTTGAAAATCCCTATTATCAGTGCAGGCATGGACACTGTTACGGAAGCCTCTATGGCGATTTCCATGGCAAGGCAGGGCGGGATAGGCGTCATTCATAAAAATATGAGCATTGAGCGGCAGGCAGAGGAAGTGGACAAGGTAAAACGCTCGGAGAGCGGAGTCATTACCGATCCATTTTTCCTTACTCCGGAACATCAAGTGTTTGATGCTGAACACCTCATGGCAAAGTACCGGATCTCCGGCGTGCCCATCGTAAATAATGTAGAGGATAAAATCCTGGTAGGCATCATTACCAACCGTGATATGCGTTTCATTCAGGATTATTCTTTGCCAATCACTGAGGTCATGACAAAAGAGAACCTTGTGACAGCATCTGTCGGTACGTCTTTGGAAGAAGCCGAAAAAATACTGCAGGAACATCGGATTGAAAAGCTGCCTTTAATTGATGAATCAGGCGTCCTAAAAGGCTTGATCACCATCAAGGATATTGAAAAAGTAATTGAATTCCCGCATTCCGCAAAAGATGAGAAAGGAAGACTTCTCGTCGCCGCTGCCGTCGGCGTTTCAAAAGATGCGTTCATGAGAATCGAACAGCTCGTCCAATCACAAGTTGATGCCATTGTAGTTGATACGGCGCACGGCCATTCAGCAGGCGTATTGAGCACTGTAAGAGAAATTCGTAAGCAGTATCCAGATTTGAATATCATTGCAGGAAATGTGGCAACAGCTGAAGCCACCCGCGAATTATTTGAAGCGGGCGCAGATGTTGTTAAAGTAGGTATTGGACCTGGCTCCATTTGTACGACCCGAGTCGTAGCTGGAGTCGGAGTTCCACAGATCACTGCAATTTATGATTGTGCGACAGAGGCCAGAAAACACGGTAAAACCATTATTGCAGATGGCGGTATCAAGTATTCTGGAGATATTGTAAAAGCACTTGCTGCCGGTGGACATGCCGTCATGCTTGGAAGCTTGCTTGCCGGAACTTCTGAAAGCCCAGGGGAAACAGAAATTTTCCAAGGCAGACGTTTTAAAGTATACCGAGGTATGGGATCTGAAGGGGCAATGGAAAAAGGCTCCAAAGACCGTTATTTTCAGGAAGACGCGAAGAAATTTGTTCCGGAAGGAATTGAAGGGCGCCTTCCATACAAAGGGCCACTTGCAGATACATTATTCCAGTTGACCGGCGGCCTCCGTGCAGGTATGGGATACTGTGGAGCGACTGATCTGGCGGACTTCCGCGAAAATGCCCAATTCATCAAAATGACGGGAGCCGGATTGCGTGAAAGCCATCCGCACCAGGTGCAGATTACGAAGGAAGCACCAAACTATTCATTATCTTAAGAAAGTCTCTGCTTAGTTAAACTTATTGTTGTTTCATGCAGAATCTAAGAAAAAAGAAAAATGGCAGGCCTGTAAACAATGTTTGTTCACAGGTCCTGCCATTTTTTTTGTAGTATTTTTATTTTCCAACTTTTACCGTAATGGAAATGACATATTTCCCGGCTATTCATCCATTACCAACTGTGTTAAAATGACAAGCGGGTACATAATATTTGGAGGGTCTACTTTTGAAAAAACGAGCGCATAAACGGTTAATAGCTTTCTTTGTCATGGCCATCATGTTAGTCAGCACGTTGAACATCCCTGCAAAGGCTTCCGCGGAAGATACATTGGATATTCATGCAGATGCGGCAATTCTTGTGGAAGCAAGCACAGGTAAAGTTTTATATGCAAAAAATGAAGATACGGCACTCGGAATTGCATCTATGTCTAAAATGATGACCGAGTATTTAATGTTTGAAGCAATCAAGGATAAGAAAATCAAATGGGACCAAGAACAGACAATCAGCGATTTTGTTCATGAAGTCTCTATCGATACAAATCTATCAAATGCTCCACTTGAAGCCGGAAAAAAATATACAATCAGACAGTTATATGAGGCGATGGCCATTTATTCGGCCAATGGGGCAACCATTGCAATTGCAGAAGCGATTGCAGGGTCTGAAACAAAGTTCGTTGATATGATGAACGCCAAAGCGAAAGAGCTTGGCTTGAAAAATTATAAATTCGTCAATTCTACCGGATTAAATAACCGGGATTTAAAAGGAAAGCATCCGAAAGGAACCGGGGCAGAAGATGAAAACATCATGTCAGCAAAGTCCATGGCCAAATTGGCTTCACGATTGCTGAATGACTACCCGGAAGTTCTTGAAACCACAAGCATTCCGGAAAAGGATTTCCCGGGAATGCCTGGCAAGATGAAAAACTGGAACTGGATGCTGCCATCTCTTATTTTTGGGTATGAAGGCGTCGATGGATTGAAAACAGGTACAACGGATTTTGCGGGTTTCTGTTTTACAGGAACTGCAAAGAAAAATGACATGAGGGTTATTACCGTTGTTATGAACGCCAAAGATAAAAGCGGTAAAGGCGCTTATGAGTCCCGTTTTGTTGAAACGAAAAAAATGATGGAATATGCTTACAACAATTTTTCAATGAAAGAGCTATATCCGGGTAATTATACAGTCAAGGGCCATGATTCTCTTCCTGTCATTAACGGGAAAGAAAAAAAGGTCAGCATCCAATCCGATGCACCAATTCAGGTTGTTGTGAAAAATGGGGAAGAGAAATCGTACAAGCCTGAAATTAAAGTGAATAAGAAGTTATTGAACAAGGATGGACAATTGACTGCACCTGTCAAGAAAGGTGAAAAAGTCGGAGTGCTTGAAGCGAAATATGTAGGGGAAAATGATTACGGCTATATCGGAAAACCAGCTTCCGCCAATATTGTTACTGCGGAAAAGGTAGATAAGGCTAATTGGTTTGTCCTTTCTATGCGCAGCATCGGCGGTTTCCTTGGGGATGTTTGGAACAGTGCCGCAAAGACGGTCAAAGGCTGGTTCTAATAAGAAAAGCGCCAGCGCTCGTTGACAAGCGCTGGCCGCCTCATGCTCCACATCCTGTGGCATCGTGGAACTAGGACTTCCTGTCCGTCGGAGGTCCAGGCAGTGATGTCGTTTTGCAGACTTCATTGGCTGGACCGAAGCGACCTCGAACCGATGGCGGCAGCAGCTAGACAGAGCACATACTTTATAACTTTTATACATTTGCAATTATGGCAAAGATATAGTATAGTATCAGAAAATTGATATGAGCGATTGTGTTGAAAGGAAATAGTAGCAGGTTAAAGTGTCTGTCAGAGAGTCGGTGGATGGTGAGAACCGACGGCGCAGCCTGCGAATCCATCCTTGAGCAAAATGCCGAATGCTCCTGGCTAGTAAGCATTTTCGGGTCAAACCCGTTATCCAATGAAGAGGAAAGCAGACATGCTTTCAATTTGGGTGGCAACGCGGGTAAACTCTCGTCCCTTCTGGGGGCGGGAGTTTTTTGTTTTTTATGAAAAGCACAAGCGCCTGCTTATCGACGTAAAGACTGAGCCAAGATGAGGAAACGCCAGCTCGGCCCCGACAAGCACAAAATGATTCCCGAGAGGGCGGTACCTCAGCCACCATAGGGAAGCAACTGACTTCACTCATATCGCGTGATGCATCATTGAATATGCTTCATGCAGCTTAACTATGATGTTCCAGTCACTTTCTCGAATAAGCTTTGACACAGGAGCACATACTTCCAAGATTAGTCTTCTTTGCAAATAGCAGCTAGACAATAGTGGCTCAAACGAAGGATAGGAAACACGGCGACGGAGCTAGATATTTCCCTTGGTCATTCGAGTAAAAGTTTTCATCTAATTTTATAATTTCTTTAACGTTTTAAAAAAATAGGAGGTTGTTATCATGTTAGAGATAAGGATACTTCGTGGAAATTTAGAGGAAGTGAAAAAGAAACTGCAACACCGCGGTGAAGATTTGGGGGATTTAGACAGGTTTGAGGAGCTAGATCAAAAGCGCAGAGGAATAATCGTCCAGGCAGAGCAATTGAAAAGCAGGAGGAATGAAGTTTCCGAAAAAATTGCCCAGTTGAAAAAGGATAAGCAGAATACGGATGATCTGATTGTCGAAATGAGAGAAGTAGGGCAGCAAATCAAGCAGTTGGACGGGGAGCTTCGTAGTGCAGAAGATGAATTGGAAAGGATCCTGATGTCGATTCCCAATATACCTCATGAAAGTGTTCCGGTCGGCGAAACAGAAGATGACAATGTGGAAATCCGGAAATGGGGAGAAGTACGCGACTTTTCATTCGAACCAAAGCCGCATTGGGATTTGGCAACGGAATTAGGAATTTTAGACTTTGAAAGGGCAGCAAAAGTGACGGGAAGCCGCTTTGTCTTTTATAAGGGGCTTGGAGCACGGCTAGAGCGGGCGCTGATCAACTTCATGCTGGATCTTCACGTTGAAGAACATGGGTACGAAGAAATGTTGCCACCGTATTTGGTAAACCGCGCGAGCATGACCGGAACCGGACAGCTGCCGAAATTTGCAGAAGATGCATTTCATATTGAAAGCGAAGACTTTTTCCTGATTCCGACAGCAGAAGTGCCTGTGACCAACTACCATCGTGATGAAATTATTGATGGATCACGCCTGCCATTGAACTATGCTGCCTACAGCGCGTGTTTCCGGTCGGAAGCCGGGTCAGCAGGCCGTGATACACGGGGATTGATCCGCCAGCACCAGTTCAACAAAGTGGAATTGGTCAAATTTGTGAGGCCGGAAGATTCCTATGATGAGCTTGAAAAATTGACCGGCCATGCCGAAAAAGTGCTCCAGCTGCTTAAATTGCCATACCGCGTGATGAGCATGTGTACCGCGGATCTTGGTTTTACAGCCGCCAAAAAATATGACTTGGAAGTATGGATCCCAAGCTATAACACATACCGGGAGATTTCTTCCTGCTCTAACTTTGAAGCGTTCCAGGCAAGAAGAGCGAATATCCGCTTCCGTTCAGAACCGAAGGCCAAGCCTCAGCATGTACACACTTTAAATGGCTCCGGATTGGCAATTGGGAGGACGGTTGCTGCAATCTTGGAAAATTACCAGCGTGAAGACGGCACTGTGGAAATTCCAGAAGTGCTCCGTCCATATATGAGAAACAAAGAAGTGATTGGATAGAGGCGTTATAGGAAAAATTGATTGCGGGAAATTAACCGAAAAAAGCATTCGCACAATGAATGCCCGTATCCAACACTATCGGTAATATCGCAAATTTAATAAATAAACCGTTAAACAAGAAGACACTTATCTAAAAAAATCGTAATATAAAGAAGCGGCTCTGACTATAGGGGCCGCTTCTTTGTTGTTTATTTTTTCACCACATTAAAGTTGTCCGTGATCAACAGCCAATTTTGTGGAAAAGGCAGTCCGAGTTTCCAGTAGCCGACCCCACGTAGGTTCAGTTCTTTGATTAAATCAAATTTGGCTTGGATGGATCGCGCATCTTCAAACCATACCTCATGCTGTTTTCCGGCCTGGTCTGTATAATGGAAAAACGGTGCCTGGGCGCGTGTATCGTATTCAATAGCTACGTTGTTCTCAGCTGCAATTTGGATGGCCCTTTGCGGACTTACGGCTCTTGCTGTCGTTCCTTTTACGAAAGGAAGCGTCCAATCGTAGCCATATAGGTTTTGGCCCATCATTACCTTCTCAGAAGGGATCTCAGTAATGGCGTACTCCAGCACTTGTCTGACAGGACCAATCGGTGATACAGCCATGGCAGGTCCGCCGCTGTATCCCCATTCATATGTCATGATCAGTGAATAATCTACTATTTCACCGTGAGCCCTGTAATCATGACCTTCATACCATTCTCCTACTTGTGTGGCGCTTGTTTTTGGAGCCAAGGCTGTAGAGATGATAAAACCTTCCTTGTGAAAAAGGTCCCTTGCCCTCCGAAGAAAGTTATTATATGCTTCCCTGTCTTCCCCTGCTATTCTTTCAAAATCAAAATGTATATCTGTGAAACCGACCCTTTTCGCCTCAGTGACGATGTTATTTAGAAAAGTCGTTTGGATCTGTTCATTTGTAAGGATGATATGGACCAATTCTGTATTGAACTGTCCCTCTTCCTGATTGGCCAGTACCATAGCGAGTGATGTATTATTTGTTTTAGCTATTTCGGGAAAGCGGTTCAGATTAGGGGGATCCAATGACCCATCCCGTTTTGGGAAATAAGCGAAGGGAGCAAGATAAGTCAGATAGGGGGATGCTTCCCTTGCACTGGATTCAAGCTGCGGAGATACCTCTCCTACGCGCCGCGGTTCCACGTAGGCCAAAAATTCCCCATCTCTTTTTGGTCTTTGCGGGATATAAAGCCGCATACCGACTTGTATAGGCTGATTGACTTGAATACCATTGATTCGTGCAAGCTCTTGATAGGATATCCCAAATCTTTGGGCTATGGCCCAAAGGCTATCACCAGGCTGGACCCAGTAAAACTGTCCAAAAATTGGAATGACCATTGCCTGGCCGACAACAAGCTGATTTGGATTAGGGAGTTGATTCGCATCTGTTATAATGGCCGGTGAAATATTATAACGAGCGGCAATCGAGGTCAATGTCTCATTGGGCTCGACAACATGAATCTGCATGTTTCTCCTCCTTACGGCTGATCAAAAAATATAATTCACCTTGTCCCATTGTATGTATTATGTAAAAATAAAAGACCAGTGAATGTTTTTATCACGAAATCAGGGAGATACAGATGGATAGAGAAGAAAAATACATGAAAATGGCCATTGCCGAAGCGAAGAAAGCTGAAGCAATGCAGGAAGTTCCCATTGGTGCTGTTATTGTATTAAATGATGATGTGATTGCAGCCGCACATAACAGGCGGGAGACGGACCAGAACGCAGTCGCTCATGCGGAATTGATTGCTATTGAAGAGGCCTGTAAAAAACTGGGTACATGGAGACTGGAAGATGCCGAGCTGTATGTTACATTAGAGCCTTGTCCGATGTGCAGTGGAGCAATCATCTTATCCCGGGTAAAAAAGGTTGTTTATGGTGCGACAGATCCAAAGGCAGGGTGTGCAGGGACACTAATGAACCTGTTGACCGATGAACGGTTCAATCATCAAAGTGAAGTCGTAAGCGGGGTGTTGGGAGAAGAATGCGGTGGAATGCTAAGTGATTTTTTCCGTTCCATACGAGAGAGAAAGAAAAAGAAGTAAGCTTTGGTAAATTTTATTCCGAAACCAACAAGCGTTGATTTTTGAACGGAAAAGTAGTAAAATAGGTTATGCCGTGCTAGACGGGGATGTAGCGGAGCCCTGTACCCGAAATCCGCTCCAGCGGGGTTGAATCCCTTCCAGAGGCTGCTGTTTTGTCTGGTCTGCCTCAAGTAAGTGGTGTAGACACCCGGGTCCTGCGCAATGGGAACCCACGAACCATGTCAGGTCCGGAAGGAAGCAGCATTAAGTGGAACCTCTCATGTGCCGCGGGGCAGCCTGGGTCGAGCTAACTGCTTGAGTAACGCAGATGAAGCACTGTCGAAGGAAGGTGCGCGGCTTTGATTCATAATAATGATAAACCCATTCGCATAAGGCGGATGGGTTTTTTGTATTATCTTAAAGGCTCTATACTAACTGTTGGTGTTTCCACACAAATTGAAGAAAAAAACCCAAACATCCAATTCTCTTATACTCGAATTGTTGAGAAGCAGTTTATAGACTGGAGTTACCGTGCAAATGAATTCCACCATAAAGATCCACTCACTTGAAAATAAAAAGGGGTAAAATTCGTTGGATACAAACTATCGGATATAGCCATTGAAAAGGATTGCCCGATTTTTTAGGGTGTCCAAGTTCAATTCGGCATCCAATTTCAAAACGTTAATTCTGTATTAATTTATCACGGTCGATCGCTTGTGGAGGTTCCTCCATCCAGCCGTGTTTGATCATAATATTGGCTCCGTCTTCTACATACAGTGCCGCTTCTGGAATCAATGACATATATTTAAGTCCTAAATCCCTCCTGCTACTTGCTGCTAATGCCGTTCCATAATATCCAATTCCTGTCGCAACCATGGATGTAACATGAAACATCATTAGTTTATCTGAAAAAATATACTCGGTTGTATCTAAAACAGCCGAATCTGAACTTATAGGGGCAGGCAGATCTTCCTTGGTTAAAGAATTGCTAAATAAATCTACATATTTATGGGCAAGCTCTTTCCCTCTTAACAAGTACTGCTTAACATCTTCATTTTGAGCAATTTGGGCAAAGCCAGTTACAACCTCTTTACCAATACTATTTATTAGGGTATTTAAGTATAGATGAGTGATCTCATGTGAATTAATAGATCTCTTTTTCCAAAAAAAGCCACCTAAATAATGTTGTTTTTCTACAAAGTCCACCTTCTCAGGAATAGGTATTGAAGGAGGCTTTATATAAATCCCCTGTTCTAACATTAAATCGCGTGTCCTGTCTTGCAATTCAACTCCTTTATTTAAGATACGCTTTTGAAAATGAATAACATCTGGACGTGTTGCAACCGTTAGGGCTGCACTGCTCGCTGTAATTGCAAATACAGCCATTTGACTTAAATGCCTTAAGAAAAATGTATCTGTAAAAAGTCTTGGAGCTTTTGTATTGACATCTTTTTCTGTAAATCCAAGGGGTATCGGGAAATTCTCTTTATGAAACAGTTCCTGCATAATGGAAATATTCTCTTTTGCTGTATCGAGTGTCCATTCAATAATAGGGCGTATTTCTTCATCTTCCACTTTTTCTAAAAAATAGCTGTACACACAGACAGCTATTGAATCGCCCATGTAATGAGTCCACAAACCAGCTATTTCCGCGGCAGTTAAAGGAATATTAGTTTTATCTTCCAACGAAACAACCTCCTGTTTTCAATTAATACATCGTAGAATATAATTTCCTTAATAGTGGAAATTATAATGAATAACTTATCTATTACGTCTAATGAAGAAAGGACCCTTAGAATAGGTCCCTTTTTTCATTCCTTTGTTCGGATATAAACTATATGTGGAAAAATGGAGCGCCAATATCAACATGTCAATAATCGACATACTTATTATTTCTAAACAGAAAATTTAATGGGATTGCCCGGGAAATATTCCACATAATGTGCGGAAATAAGTAGTTTTATGACGAAAGTGAAAAAAACTGGTGAAACACTGTCACCTGATCAGGAGTGGGCATAGATTATCCCCTCAACTTGGTTAATATCACTTTTCGGCAATACTCTTCCTGTAATTTCCCTTCCAATTAAGGTATAATATTAGGTAGCATAATTACTTGAAAAGGAGGCAGAGCATGAGTTACCAAGCGCTATATAGGGTGTGGCGGCCGCAATCATTTGCGGATGTCATCGGGCAGGAACATGTGACGAAAACGTTGCAAAATGCTCTCCTCCACCAAAAAATATCGCACGCCTATTTGTTTTCCGGCCCTCGCGGAACCGGAAAAACAAGTGCAGCCAAAATAATGGCAAAAGCGGTGAACTGTGAAAAAATGCCTGTATCTGAGCCGTGCAATGAATGTCCCGCCTGCCTGGGAATCACCGACGGTTCGGTGCCAGATGTCATTGAAATTGACGCGGCCTCCAATAATGGAGTGGAGGAAATCCGTGATATCCGTGACAAAGTCAAGTACACACCCAACGCGGTAAAGTATAAAGTCTATATCATTGACGAAGTGCATATGCTTACGATTGGCGCATTCAATGCTTTGCTGAAAACATTGGAAGAGCCGCCGAAACATGTTATTTTCATATTGGCAACAACAGAGCCACACAAAATTCCTTTAACCATCATTTCCAGATGCCAGCGTTTTGATTTTAAAAGAATTACTGCACAGGATATATCAAAGCGGATGGTCCATATTGCAAATGAAACGTCATTGGAATATGATGAAAAGGCGCTGCAAACCATTGCAAGAGCTGCAGAAGGCGGAATGAGGGATGCACTGAGCCTGCTGGACCAAGCCATTTCTTTCAGTACTGGGAAAGTCACTGTAGAAGATGCCTTGACTGTCACCGGCTCGATTTCGCAAAACAGTTTGAACAAGCTTGCGCGAGCCATCTTTGAAAAGAAGATCTCCGAAGCACTAGGCACCCTTGAGGAGCTCCTTATGCAGGGGAAAGATCCCTCTCGGTTTGTAGAGGACTTTATCTTGTATTTCCGCGACCTTCTTCTTTATAAAACAGCCCCGAATTTGGATGAAGTAGCTGAGCAAGCCCTTCAAGATGAAGAATTCAAAACTCTTTCGGAAGAGGTATTGCCTCAGCAAATCTATGAATACATTGATATATTAAGCAAAACCCAGCAGGAGATGCGGTTTTCGAATCATGCGCGGATTTATCTGGAAGTATGCCTGGTAAAGCTTTGCCAGACTGAAAGAGCCCAAACGCAGGTGGATGGGCCGCAATTCCAGGAACTATATAAGAAAATCGAGGCCCTTGAAAAGGAAATCAAGTGGTTAAAAAGTAATAGCCAACCTGTCGGGGACAGCGCTCCGAAACAGCCGGCGCAGGCTCCAAGGAGACCGGCTAGAAATGCCGGAAAGGAATTCCGAGTCAGCCCGGGCGTTGTTACACAGGTGTTGAAGGAAGCTACAAGGCAGCAACTAAATGATGTAAAAAGTCATTGGGGTGAATTTTTGAATATATTGAACGAGCGGCAAATGCGTTCCCAGGCAGCCCTTCTTAATGATGCGGAACCGGCTGCAGCATCTGCGGATGCCATTGTCGTGAAGTTCAAATATGACATCCACTGCCAAATGGCGATGGAAAATCATACATTTATCCAAACAATCTCTCAAATACTGGAAAGTCAAACAGGAACCGATTTTAAAATTATCGGTGTTCCCGAAGTTCAATGGAAAGAGATCCGTGAGCAATTTTTACAAACAAGCAAGAATGAAGGCGACGAAAGCACTGCAGAGGAACAGGATCCACTCGTTTCTGAAGCTTTGAAACTTGTCGGAAAAGATCTTCTAGAAATAAAAAAATAAAATTGGTGGAGGTAATTAACGATGATGCGAGGAATGGGAAACATGCAAGGCATGATGAAACAAATGCAAAAAATGCAAAAGAAAATGGCGGAGGCGCAAGAGGAGCTTGGAGAGAAAAGAATTGAAGGCACTGCAGGCGGCGGAATGGTAAAAGTGATTGTTTCCGGCCATAAAGAAGTGCTTGAAGTTCAAATCGATGAAGAAGTTGTAGATCCTGATGATATTGAAATGCTGCAAGACCTTGTGCTAGCTGCAACCAATGAAGCTTTGAAACAAGCGGAAGAATTATCAAGCCAGACGATGGGACAATTTACAAAAGGATTAAACCTTCCTGGCTTCTAGGAGGTTACCATCATGCATTATCCAGAACCAATATCCAAGCTGATTGACAGCTTTATGAAACTGCCGGGAATCGGGCCGAAAACAGCAGCCCGCCTGGCGTTTTTCGTTCTTAACATGAAAGAGGACACAGTACTTGATTTTGCGAAGGCCTTGGTCAATGCCAAAAGGGATCTTGGCTACTGTTCGGTTTGCGGCCATATCACCGACAGGGACCCGTGCTATGTTTGCGAAGATCAAAGACGTGACCGCAGTGTCATCTGTGTCGTGCAGGAGCCAAAAGATGTTATCGCCATGGAAAAAATGAAGGAATATAACGGGTTGTACCATGTTCTCCATGGGTCTATTTCCCCAATGGAAGGGATCGGTCCGGAAGATATTAATATTCCTGATCTGTTGAAAAGACTGCAGGACGAAACTGTTCAGGAAGTGATTTTGGCGACAAATCCGAATATCGAAGGGGAAGCAACGGCCATGTATATTTCCCGCCTTCTCAAGCCGTCAGGCATCACGGTAACGAGGATTGCCCATGGACTGCCTGTTGGAGGAGATCTTGAATACGCGGATGAAGTGACTCTCTCGAAAGCGTTGGAAGGCCGAAGAGAAGTTCTGTAAGGAGAGGTCCTGAACATGTTCCGTAAACAAAAATTGCGTAAAGAATTCGACCACAGGTTAATAGACCTTATGGGAAATATTAAAAAGGATTGGGATCAAAAAAGCGAAATGCTACGAATGAGCTATGAGCCCGATGATGAATTGAAGTACCGGATGCAATTGTCCAAAG
Organism: Siminovitchia acidinfaciens; assembly: GCF_003605385.1. Lineage (GTDB taxonomy): Bacteria > Bacillota > Bacilli > Bacillales > Bacillaceae_C > Siminovitchia > Siminovitchia acidinfaciens. The sequence continues at coordinate 13,745 of NZ_QYTV02000014.1, forward strand.
CTAAATATGTTTTTCTATTCAAAGAAGCGAAGAAACGAAAACTCTCGATAAAAGATCAATGAACTCGCCCTGTTAAATGGAAAGAAAATATTAAATTGACTAAGTGTTATCTTTAGAAAAAATATGTTTTATGTCTACCTCCAGGCGCCATCGGCTCGAGGTCACAAGTTGCAAGGAAGCATACTCAGGATGAATGTGCTCCTGCGCCATAGCTTATTCGAGGAAGCCTTGTTCAGCTCGTCGCAAAGCTACAAGAAGCAAATTCGGTGATGTCTCTCACGGAGTAACTGAAATCAGCAGCTTTGCTGTGGCGGCTGGAAAACTGCCTCCTCGCAATTCGCCTTTTGCTTGTCGCCGATATACGGGCGCCTTGCGCTTTTCTTATGTTCTTTTCGGACAAACCTTTCATACAATGTAAAAAGGACGAGAAGGCAGGAGGGGAAACGTTTGGATTCAATTTTTATTATTGCTTCGCTGATCGGCCTGATCATTTTTTTACTGATGGCCGTTAAACCCGGCAGTGTCTTTAAAGTGGTCGGACAATCCTTCATAAAATTGATGATCGGTGCTCTGTTTTTATTTTTCTTAAATGCCATCGGAAATCAATTCGGCTTATATATTCCGATCAACTTCGTGACAGCGGCCATTTCTGGTTTGCTAGGACTGCCAGGGGTGGCAGCACTGTCAGTCATCCAGTTATGGATTATCGCATAAAACATCCGTTCAATAGCGGGTGTTTTTTCTTTTTTATTGAACCCATAGAATCAGTATTAAGTGAATAAGCATGTTATCACATTATGTTGCGTCCAGTTCAGCGCCTATCGACTAGCAGACTTCGCACCTTTGGTTCTCCAAGGCATAGCTTATTCGAGGAGGTTTTTTTACCTCGTCGCGAAGCTTCAGTCAACATCGGCTCCGACGGACAGGACGTCCTAGTACCACCGACGTACAGGAAGTACTAGTGCAAGCGAAGCGACAGGACAAAGAAAGCTTCGGCAGCGTTACATTGCACGAAGAAAAAGCGTCAGCTTATTCGAGGATGTGGCGGTCTGAGGCGGCCTATGTCCGTGTTGTCCGGCTGCGACGCACACGATATGGCCCGCGCTGATCAAGGCGTTTCCGCATATCGGCTCAGTCTGTACGCGATGAACAGGCGCTTGCGCTTTTGTTGATAAAAATATCCCTAGACAAACACGGCGGGTGTCCTATGGGCATAGAATGAACAGAAAGGTTTTTTAACTGGTGAAATGTTGTTAATTGTGTATGCAATTATCTCGCAGTGGACATAATAAAAATGTGTGGAGGTGGAGAAATGGAAAGGTGCATAATTTGCAAAAAGGCACAGGATGCTGGGATTCATCTTTATACATCTTTTATTTGTACCGACTGTGAGCAGGAGATCGTCCAAACAGATACAGATGACCCCAAATATAAATATTATGTGGAACAGATGAGGGTCATTAAAGAAACAAAGATTGTCACGTGAAACTGGGCTACCGCTTAAGTGGCCTGGTTTTTTGTGTTTTTGGATAAAAAACAGTCAATCCTGACAGGTGATGGTCACTACTTTTATTAGTATCACGATGTTATACTAGACGCTGTAACCATTAGTGATCGGGGGAAGTTGGATGGGCGGTTTATTTATCACATTGGAAGGGCCTGAAGGAGCGGGCAAGACAACAATCATTGAAAAATTAACAGAAGATCTCGCTTCGGACGGAGTCGAGGTGCTGGCAACTAGGGAACCGGGCGGAATTGAAATTGCAGAGAAAATTAGGACAATCATTCTTGATAAGCAGCATACGATGATGGATCCTAGGACGGAAGCACTGCTGTATGCGGCAGCACGACGTCAGCATTTGACAGAAAAAATCCTGCCGGCACTCCAAAAGGGAAAAGTCGTCTTGTGCGACCGCTTTATCGACAGCTCCCTCGCCTATCAGGGATATGCAAGGGGCCTCGGTATGGAGGAAGTGTTTGCCATCAATGAATTTGCAATCCAAGGCGCCATGCCGGATGTCACTTTGTACTTCGATATTGAACCTGAAACAGGATTGAAACGCATAGCTCAGCATGCAGGCCGTGAAGTAAACAGGCTTGATTTGGAAAAAGTTGATTTTCACCACAAGGTCAGGGAAGGATATCACCTTTTACTTAAGAAGTTTCCTGAAAGAATCACTTCAATCAATGCTGCTCAGCCGATTGAATCAGTTTATGAGCAGGCGAAGGAAACAGTCAAAAAGCGGCTGGCACAGGCAGGGATGCTAAAATAAAGAATTGAAATTTTCAAAAGCCACTGATTTGCAATGGTGGCTGATGTGCTGCCCGTCTTGTGCTTGCCGGGGCGGAGCAAGGCTTTCCGCTTTTCTTATAAAAAATAGCTTTTTTTTATTGAAAGTATTGGGCCTCATGGACGAATAACAATGTCACATATTAGATTAGCTGATATAATAAGAATAATAACAAATTTGTTTTTCACTTTATTTCTAAGGAGTGAGCAAAATGAAATTAATTATGGCTGTAGTTCAGGACCAGGACAGCAACCGTCTAATGAATGCTTTGGTTGAAAATAACTTCAGGGCAACAAAATTGGCAACTACTGGCGGCTTCTTGAAGTCCGGAAATACGACTTTTATGATAGGTACAGAGGACGTTCGCGTGGAGAAAGCGCTTGAAGTAATAAGAGAGAGCTGTAAATCACGGGAGCAGCTAATGGCGCCTGTTTCTCCTATGGGAGGCAATGCTGATTCATATATCCCATACCCAGTGGAAGTATCGGTAGGAGGAGCAACTGTATTTGTTCTCCCAATCGAGCAGTTCCACCAATTTTAGGAGCAGTCCATGAAAGTAAATGATTTGGCCGGATTAAGGACAGGACAATATTCATCGGTTCCAAGGTCGGGCAGCAGCGGGACCAAGTTCTCTGAAATCATCTCGCGCCAGGAGGTCCAGCTGTACAAAGAACAGCTAGACAGGCTGTTGGCAGATGTCCAATTTGCAGGGGAACGGCTTGGAAAATCGAGGAATTTTCAAGACCTGGTTAAATATAAGTCGCTTGTTAAACAGCTTGTGAAGGAAACTGTGGAAGCCGGAATGGAGTTGAAACAGTCGCACAGCTGGAACAGATTTGCTGAAGGAAGAGTACTGCAGACTGTTGAATTGATTGATGAGAAATTGGTTGAACTAACGGAAGAAATGTTAGAGGATGAAAAGCAGTCCATTGATATATTGGGTAAAGTCGGTGAAATAAAAGGGCTGCTGGTTAATTTATATACGTAGGTGGGTGAATACCGGGGATATGAATTGGGATCAATTTGAAAAGGAACAGCCGATCGCGGCCAGGCTTTTGAAAAACAGTCTGGTCAATCGCCGGATCGCCCATGCCTATTTGTTTGAAGGCGAACATGGTACCGGGAAAAAAGAAGCAAGCCTGTTAATGGCAGCCAGCTTGTTCTGCGAGGAAAATGGACAAGATGTAACTCCTTGTGACCATTGCGGAAACTGTAAAAGAATCAAAAGCGGGAACCATCCGGATGTTCATATTGTGGAACCGGACGGGCTTTCCATTAAAATAGATCAAATTCGCGCGTTGCGGACAGAATTCAGTAAATCAGGCATGGAGTCGAAGAGAAAGCTATATATTATTATTGATGCTGAAAAGATGACGGTTCAGGCGGCGAACAGTTTACTGAAGTTTTTAGAAGAGCCACATGCAGAAACGACGGCTGTCCTTGTTACTGATCAGCCTCAGCAATTATTGCCGACAATTATTTCACGCTGTCAATCCGTCCCATTCCATCCATTGACACCTGAGTTTTTTGCAAAAAGATTGGAAGAAGCAGGGGTGCCTAAAGGGAAAACCTTCCTTCTTGCTGCCATTACCAACGATTTGCAGGAAGCTTTAAGGCTTAATGACGATGATTGGTTTGCACAAGCCAGAAAAATAGTGTTAAAATTATATGAAGTACTGAATAATCCGCTCTATGCCATGACTACTTTACAAGTTGACTGGATTGGGCATTTTAAAGAGAAAGCCCAGCATGACATGGGATTGTCTCTTTTATTATATATATATAAAGACGTACTTAACATACAACTGGGGAAGGATCGGCAGCTTGTATATCCTGATCAGCGCCAGACGTTGGAGAAGGATGCACTTCAAACCTCAATGAAAAGGCTGTCGGAACAAATGACTGCAATTTTGGAAGCCAAGAGAAAATTACACGCAAATATGAATCCTCAGCTGTTAATGGAACAGCTTGTGCTGAATTTGCAGGGGGGACCTTCTTTTGTATAACGTAGTAGGAGTCCGGTTTAAAAAAGCCGGTAAGATATATTATTTTGATCCGTTGGATCATCCAGTCCGCAAAGATGATTATGTCATTGTAGAAACTGCAAGGGGCATCGAATTTGGAAAAGCCGTGACCGAAAAGAAGCAGGTCAGCGAACATGACGTCGTGCTTCCTTTGAAAAAAATTGTCCGACTTGCGGATGAAGAAGACAAGCAGAATGTGGAGGCAAATAAAGCAGCTGCCGAAGAGGCATATGAAGTTTGTTCGGAGAAAATCACGGAACACCAGTTGGATATGAAGCTTGTTAATGTGGAATATACATTCGACCGCAACAAGGTGGTTTTTTATTTTACAGCTGATGGCCGAGTTGATTTCCGGGAGCTTGTCAAAGACTTGGCATCCATTTTCAGGACAAGAATTGAACTGAGACAAATTGGTGTAAGAGATGAAGCGAAAATGCTCGGCGGCATTGGCCCGTGTGGGCGCATGCTTTGCTGTTCGACTTTTTTGGGAGATTTCGAACCTGTATCAATTAAAATGGCCAAAGATCAAAATCTCTCTTTAAACCCGACAAAGATTTCCGGCTTATGCGGCAGGCTGATGTGCTGCTTGAAATATGAAAATGATGAGTATGAAGCGGCGAAGGCTGCACTTCCTGATGTTGGAGAGGTTATCCGTACACCGAATGGTTCGGGAAGAGTGGTTGGTTTAAATATATTGGAGCGTATTATGCAAGTGGAGCTGTCTGACCAGGAGCGGGTGTTGGAATATACACTCGAAGAGATTATGAGTGAAAGTGTGACGTCTGTTCAGGCCACGGAATAATGAGGTGGTAAGGTGAAGGATAAAAAGGAATTCTTCGATTCAGTAAGCAATATGGAAATGCAGATCGGCCAGCTCTATCAGCAGCTTGGTGAACTCAAGCAGTATCTGGTCGAATTGATCGAAGAAAACCATGCGTTAAAGTCGGAAAATGACCAATTACGACGACATCTGGATCAAGGGATGGAAAAGCCCGGTCTCATATTGCCTGATGGAGAGAATCACGAACGAATTGCTTTTGATAAAATGAATGAAACTGATATTGGAGAGGGCTATGATAATCTGGCCCGTCTATATCAAGAAGGTTTCCATATTTGCAACGTTCATTTCGGCAGCCCCCGCAGGGATGAGGATTGCCTGTTCTGCCTTTCCTTTTTGAATAAAAAATAATTGATAATAGGTAGGCCTTCCTGTTTGATTGGGGAAGGCTATTTTATTGTATAGACTAATCAAACAGAGGCGCTGATCAGGGCGTTTGAGCTTTTTTCTAGGTTAAATAAGGTATGAGATTAGACCAAGTTTTCTATTTAAACAAGATTATGTTATGTCTAGCTTCAGGCGCCATCGGCTCGAGGTCACAAGCCACGAGGAAGTTTATTCAGGAAGAATGTACTCCTGCGGCATAGCGAATTCGAGGAAGAGCAGTTCACCTCGTCGCAAAGCTTCATGAAGTCCATTCAAGAAGCTTCACACGATGTAATCTAAGTAATTAGCTTTGCTGTGGTGGCTGAAAACCTGCCTCCTCGCAATTCGTCTTGTGCTTGTCGCCGAAGCGGGCGCCTTGCGCTTTTCTTAAATGAGGTGTTTTATATGGTTGAATTGATTGGCGACGAGCGCCTGGACTATTTACTCGCGGAAAACTTACGGATTGTACAAAGTCCATCTGTATTCGCTTTTTCCCTTGATGCCGTTCTGCTGGCCCGTTTTGCCTATGTCCCTATCCAAAAAGGGAAGATTATTGATTTATGCAGCGGCAATGGAGTGGTTCCCCTGCTGTTGAGCGGGAAAACAAAAGCGACTATCACGGGCGTGGAGATTCAAGAGCGTCTTTATCATATGGCGGAAAGAAGCATCACATACAACCGCCTGGAAGACAGAATTCATATGATCCATGGTGATTTAAAAGATATTACTCAAACGCTCGGGCACGGAAAATATGATGTAGTGACATGCAACCCGCCGTATTTTACTTCGGCGGAGCCGTCCATTATTAATGAAAACGAATATTTGGCTATTGCCCGCCATGAGATCCTCTGTACGTTGGAAGATGTCATCCGCACAAGCAGCCAGCTTCTCCGCCAAGGCGGCAAAGCGGCTTTCGTCCACCGGCCCGAGCGGCTGATGGACATACTGACTATTATGAGGCAATACCGGCTGGAGCCGAAGCGTCTGCGGTTTGTCTATCCTAAAGCAGGGAAAGAAGCAAACACGATTTTAGTTGAGGGAATCAAAAACGGGAATTCCGGTTTGAAAGCATTGCCTCCCCTATTTGTCTACGACGATGAAAATCAGTATACTCCGGAAGTAAGAGAGATTTTGTATGGAAAAGAAGAATAGGCATTATTTTTATGTGCTGGAGTGTAGTGATGGCTCTTTTTACGGTGGGTATACAGTGGATCCTTCACGGAGGCTTTCTGAGCATAACAGCGGCAAAGCGTCCAAATATACCAGGACGAGGACCCCTGTCACGATGATTTATAAGGAAGAGTTCGATGGAAAAGGAGAAGCGCTTAAAGCAGAGTATGCTTTCAAGCAGCTGACGAGGTCGAAAAAAGAGAAATTTTTAGACGAGGCCGGTGAAAGAAATGCGCAGTCAGAAAAGCAATGATCCTATAAATCTGGGAACCCTATATTTAATACCGACACCGATTGGTAATTTGGAGGACATGACCTTTCGCGCGATTCGCTTGATGAAGGAAGCAGACCTGATTGCTGCGGAAGATACACGGAATACGAAAAAGCTGTGCAGCCACTTTGAAATTTCAACACCGCTTGCAAGCTATCATGAGCATAATAAGGAAACAAGCGGCCGTCAGCTTGTCGAGCGGCTTTTAAAAGGGGATAATATAGCGCTTGTCAGCGATGCAGGCATGCCTTGTATTTCAGACCCCGGATATGAAATCGTTCAAACGGCCATTGAAGCGGGTATAGCGGTTGTGCCGCTGCCGGGCGCGAACGCTGCGTTGACCGCTTTGGTCGCATCAGGCATCGAGCCCCAGCCTTTCTATTTTTATGGATTTCTTCCCAGAGGAAAAAAAGAAAGAAAGGCGGAGTTAGAAAGGTTAAGGCGCCAGGGCGGAGCAATTCTCTTTTATGAAGCACCGCACCGATTAAAAGACACGTTAAAAGATATGTTGAATCTTCTTGGAGACCGCAAGATTGTCTTGTGCAGGGAGTTGACAAAGAAGTTTGAAGAATTTTTGCGTGGAACACTTCTCTCGGCGGTCGAATGGGCTGAGAAGGAGGAAGTTCGGGGCGAGTTCTGCATCGTTGTGGAAGGTAATGAGGATCCAGATTTTGAGGAGGGGCCGCCATGGTGGGCGCCGCTCGGATTGAAAGAGCATGTTGAGCATTACATCGAAAACGAGAACCTGCCATCAAAAGAGGCCATCAAGCGGGCGGCAAGCGACCGCCAAGTGTCCAAACGCGACGTATATCAGGCGTACCATATAGATTAGAAGGCATGAGCCCCGTTTAAAAAGGGCTCATGCTTTTTTATTTTTGTGTTGCTTTATTTTAAAACACATGATAAATTAATTGATAAATCAATTCCGATTATTTTTATATGAAAAGGGTGGATTAAGAATGGCTAAAGATTTCAACCAACTATTTGATGCCTGGTCCAACACATATGATCAAACAGTCGTAGGTGGCGATGTTGAATATAAGGAAGTTTTCGCGCATTATGAACAAATTCTTGATGAGGTTGCAAAAAAGTCAAAAGGATATATAGTTGAATTTGGAGTCGGAACGGGAAATCTGACAGAAAAGCTTCTGAAGGAAGGCTTCGAAATCTACGGTGTAGAGCCTTCTAGAGGAATGAGGAACAAGGCAAAGGAAAAGCTTCCTCATGTGCCGGTAGTTGAGGGTGACTTTTTAACATTCCCTATGCCTGAAGAGCATCCGGATACAATCGTAAGCACATACGCTTTCCATCACTTGACGGATGAGGAGAAGAGCAGGGCCATTGCCTTGTATAGTGACATTCTTAATGAAACGGGGAAAATTGTCTTTGCCGACACGGTTTTTATCGATGAAGAGGCAAAACAAGCTATAATAAAAGAAGCGTTGCAAAACAATCATAACCGTCTTGCTGAAGATTTACAGACAGAATATTACACAACCATTCCAGTTTTGCAGGAGATATTTGAAGAGAATGGCTTCCAAGTCACTTTTACGCAGATGAATGCTTTTGTGTGGGTGATGGATGCCGAAAAAAGGAGAGAAAATCAATGACTCAGAAAAAAATGAACGTGGAAAGCTTTAACTTGGATCACACAAAAGTGAAGGCTCCTTATGTCCGCCTGGCGGGCGTGGTGGAAGGGGAAAACGGAGATATCATCCGTAAATATGACCTTCGTTTCACTCAGCCGAATAAGGAGCACATGGAAATGCCTTCGATTCATTCCTTAGAGCATATGATGGCGGAATTCAGTAGAAATCATTCCGATAAAATTGTTGATATCAGCCCGATGGGATGCCAAACAGGTTATTATTTGTCTTTGGTCAACCATGATGACTACGAGGACGTATTAAACATTTTGGAAAAAACACTGAACGATGTGTTGGTGGCGACAGAGGTACCAGCATGCAACGAGGTGCAGTGCGGATGGGCGGCTAGCCATAGCTTGGAAGGCGCAAAAGAACTTGCAAAAAATATGCTCGCTCACCGGGATGAGTGGATAGAGGTTTTCGGGTAAATAGAAAAGCGGAAACGCCTGTCCATCGACGTACAGACTGGAGCGGCTTCGACGAGATAAAGGAAACACGCGGAACGCAGTGGAGCGATGTTGACTTATCGTAGGAGAAGTCCGCGAAGTCTGCTAGTCGATAGGCGCTGCAGCTAGACAGTAGAAAAGCGTAGGGTGGTTGCATAGGGGAGACAAGCGCTGGCCGCCTCAGAACGCCACATCCTGTGGCTTCGGTGGCACTAGGACGTCCTGTCCGTCGGAGAAAAAACAGTGAAGGCGTTCTTTGCCTTCATTGCTTTTTTCGAAGCGACCTCGAGCCCCTGCCGCCCGGAGGCAGGCTCAAGCTGCGACGTCCTGTCGCTTCGCCTGCACTAGCACATCCTGTGCGTCGCTAGACAATAGAAAAGCGTAGGCGCCTGTCCAGGATCGTTTCAAATAGAAATCAAAAAAACCCCTTCCTCTGAAGGGGTTTTTTTGATTTCTATTAATTATTCACTTTATTAAGGTCAAATGAATTACGGATTTCCTGTATCAATTGCTCTGCACCTTCACGGCTTAAGACCAGTTTTCCACCAGCAAAGAAGGCGTTGTCATCTGACACATTACCAGTTATATGGCAAGTCATGCTCGGCTTGTATTTCTTAAGGATGATCTTTTCATCATCTACGTATATCTCCAGTGCGTCTTTTTCCTCAATCCCCAAAGTGCGCCGCAATTCAATAGGTATGACTACTCGGCCGAGTTCATCGACTTTTCGCACAATTCCAGTAGATTTCATGCTACTTTCTCCTCTCAAAGAATCTTGTTTTTATATCAAAAAATATACTATTTGTCACACTTTTTATCAGATTTATCGTACCAGTCTTTCCTATGCCAGTCAATTATAAGTTAAAAAAAATGTCAAATTCTTAGATAGAAACTCCTATGTATCCATGTCTACTAAAATCATACATATGTTCAAAGGTTCCATCTTCATGTTTCCTTGGTAGCAGGCGTAAGTTGCAGTAATCGTTGATTTCACGTATATTTTTAATGTAGAAGAGGACAAGATGCAAAGAGTGGGTTTGCAGCATGTATATAAATGGCATCGCTGTTAGCGAGAGGGAGGAAACATTGGTGAAGGAAAAGCTTAAAACGTTCTATTTAACAACACCCATCTATTATCCAAGTGGAAATTTGCATATTGGTCATGCATACACAACAGTAGCTGGTGATGCGATGGCTCGCTATAAGCGCATGCGCGGTTTCGATGTCATGTATTTGACAGGGACTGACGAGCATGGGCAAAAAATTCAAAAGCAAGCAGCCAAGGATAATGTTTCACCAAAAGAATATGTTGATCATATTGTTAGTGGAATTAAGGAGTTATGGAAAAAACTAGATATTTCCTACGATGACTTCATTCGCACAACCGAAGACCGGCATAAAGTGATTGTCCAAAAGATTTTTAAACAGCTACTGGACCAAGGGGATATCTACCTTGATGAATACGAAGGGTATTATTGTACACCTTGTGAGTCTTTCTTCACGGAGCGCCAGCTGGAGGAAGGCAACTGTCCGGACTGCGGTCGCTCGGTAGAATTGGTTAAAGAAGAGTCATACTTCTTTAAAATGAGCAAATATGTCGACAGGCTTCTTCAATATTATGAAGACAATCCTGATTTCATCCAGCCCGAATCAAGAAAAAATGAAATGATCAATAACTTTATCAAACCTGGACTGGAAGATTTGGCTGTTTCCAGAACAACATTTGACTGGGGCATTAAAGTTCCCGGCGATCCCAAGCATGTCATCTATGTTTGGATTGACGCATTGACCAACTATATCACTGCGCTTGGTTATGGGACTGATGACGACTCCAAATATCTTAAATATTGGCCGGCTGATGTCCATATTGTCGGAAAGGAAATTGTTCGTTTCCATACTATTTATTGGCCAATCATGCTCATGGCACTTGATCTGCCACTGCCGAAAAAGGTATTTGCCCATGGATGGCTTCTTATGAAAGATGGAAAAATGTCCAAATCCAAAGGGAATGTTGTCGATCCGGTCATGCTGATCGACCGCTACGGGCTGGACGCTGTCCGTTATTACCTTTTAAGAGAAGTACCATTCGGATCCGATGGTGTGTTCACTCCTGAAGGATTTGTCGAACGAATCAATTACGACCTCGCAAATGACCTTGGAAACTTATTAAATAGAACAGTTGCAATGATCAATAAATATTTTGACGGTGACATTCCTTCCTACGAAGGATTAGTTACACCGTTCGACAAAGACTTGCTGGAAATGAACACTCAAACAGTGAGAGATTACGAGGAAGCGATGGAGAACATGGAGTTTTCCGTAGCCCTTTCTTCAGTTTGGCAATTGATTAGCAGAACAAATAAATATATTGATGAAACTGAGCCTTGGGTCCTCGCAAAAGATGAAGCAAGACGGAATGAATTAGGCAGCGTTATGGTACATCTGGCGGAGTCGCTCAGAAGAGCAGCAATTTTACTGCAGCCGTTCCTGACTCAGACGCCGAAAAAGGTGTTTGAACAGCTTAATATTATGGAAGAGCAATTCCAAACATGGGAAAGCCTTGAAACGTTCGGCAATATCCCTTCCGATACGAAAGTCGTTTCAAAAGGTACTCCAATATTCCCAAGACTTGAAATGGAAGAGGAGATTCAATATATCAAAGATCAAATGAAGGGCCCTGCCGCTCCGGAAAAAGAGCAGAAGCAAGAGGAAGAAGCAGAGCAGTCTCCTGAAATCACGATCGATGACTTTAGGAAAATAGAACTGCGGGTAGGCCAGGTCATTGACTGCGAGCCGGTGAAGAAGGCGGATAAATTACTCAAATTGCAGCTTGATCTCGGCTATGAAAAGAGACAGGTTGTCTCCGGGATTGCCGAATTTTACAAGCCGGAAGATTTGATTGGGAAAAAGCTGATTGTCGTTGCTAACCTAAAACCGGTAAAATTGCGCGGTGAACTTTCGCAGGGGATGATCCTTGCCGGGGAAAAAGACGGCATTTTATCAGTTGCATCCGTGGATCAAACTCTTTCAAACGGGGCAATTGTAAACTAAATTTAATATAGATAAATATTCAGATAATAGAGGGATTATTGATAACATAGAGGGTATGGCTTATTAAACGTGGAGTTTAAGCCATTTCTCTATGTTCTTTTTTTGTAATCTAAATGTTATCTTGCTGTGACTTATGTTACTTTAAATTACTTTATACTCTATTGAAGGAGATTGAGCCATGTTATTTGATACACATGTCCATTTGAATGACGAACAATTTAATGAAGATCTTCAGGAAGTAATTGAACGCGCCAAGGAAGCAGGAGTCTCCTATATGGTCGTTGTTGGCTTCAATAGGCCGACAATTGAAAAAGCCATCATTCTGGTGGAGGAATACGATTTCCTTTATGCAAGTATCGGATGGCATCCGGTGGATGCAATTGATATGACAGATGAGGATTTGGCCTGGATTGAGGAGATGGCAGTTCATCCGAAAGTTGTGGCACTTGGGGAAATGGGGCTTGATTATCATTGGGATAAATCACCTCAAGATGTTCAAAAAGAAGTTTTCCGCAGGCAGATCGGCCTGGCCAAGAAGTTGAAGCTTCCGATCATCATACATAACCGTGATGCGACTGAAGACGTTGTTCAAATATTAAGGGAAGAAAAGGCCGAAGAAGTCGGAGGCATTATGCACTGTTTTAGCGGCAGCGCCGAAACTGCCAAAGAGTGTGTTGAAATGAACTTTCACATTTCACTCGGCGGGCCTGTCACTTTTAAAAATGCCAAAAAGCCGAAAAAAGTGGCCATGGAGGTTCCGCTTGATCGGCTGTTGATTGAAACCGACTGCCCTTATCTGGCTCCGCATCCTTATCGGGGTAAAAGAAACGAACCGGCTTATGTCAAGTTGGTTGCTGAACAGATTGCCGAGCTGAAGGAAATCAGCTATGAGGAAGTTGCAAAGAAGACGACAGAAAATGCAATGAAACTGTTCGGCATTTCTTGACTGGCTGAATAAATAAAAGCGCAAGCGCCTTGCTTAGCCCCGACAAGCACAAGACGATTCCCGAGGAGGCAGTTCTTCAGCCACCACAGGGAAGCGGCTTGTGACCTCGAGGGGCTAGGCGCTGAAGCTGGACGTATCATACCATCATTCAAAATGGGATTCTTTAAATATAATTTTTACTTCTTCATCAAGGCTCATGCCGGACAAGGCAGCAGCCAATGGGGAAGAAGGAGGAGTTTTTTCTTTGAGTACTATCTTGAAAAACCGAAGGAAATTAGGGTTGGCAGTGGCAAGTTTTCTTGTGTTCACTGCCACCCTGATGATTTTAATAACTGAAGGAACCAAAAAGACTGTTGCCGTTACACTTGATGGAGAGCAGGTTGTAGTAAAAACCCATGCTGAAACGGTCGGTGAAATGCTGCAGGAGCTGGATGTCGATGTAACAGCTTCAGATTACTTGTCTCATGCGCCAGGATCGGTGGTTAAAAACAATTCATCTCTTATCTGGGAGCCGGCTAAGCCGGTAACAATAACAGTCGGGGATGACTCAGAGAAACTCATGACCACTGCAGAAACAGTTCAGCAGCTTTTAAAAGACGAGGATATACAGCTGAGTGAACATGATAAAATCAATATATCACCTTCAAAAAATATTTTTGCCAACATGACAATTGAAATCGAGAGAGCGTTTCAAGTTGTTTTTAATAACGGAAAGAAGAAAGAAAAGGTATGGACAACTTCGACTACTGTCGCTGACTTTTTACAACAGCAAAGTGTAGAGCTGGGAGAAATGGATCGTGTAGAACCGGGACTTGAAAAGATGGTTTCATCTGAGAAATCCATTGATGTCATCCGAGTAGAAAAGGTCACCGATGTAGTGGAAGAGTCGCTCGATTATGATGTTGTCAAAAAAGAAGACGCTAAATTGGCAAAAGGGACTGAAAAAGTCATCCAAGAAGGCCAAGAGGGCTTAATAAAAAAAGAATTTGAAGTTACGAAAGAAAACGGGAAAGAAGTCAAACGTTCACTCGTTTCTGAAAAAAATATTAAGGACAGCAAAGATAAGATTGTTGCTATTGGAACAAAAGTGACGCCGGCACTGACTCCGCAAAGGAAAGCAACGGCTGCCGGTTCCAAACAGCCGTCAAATGCGGCACCTGCGCGTGGAGGAAAAGAATTATATATGAATGCCACAGCTTATACTGCGGATTGCAACGGCTGCTCCGGCGTCACCTCTACCGGCATCAATTTGAATGCCAATCCTAATGCAAAAGTGATTGCAGTAGATCCAAGCGTCATTCCTTTAGGTTCCAAAGTATGGGTGGAAGGATACGGCTATGCTGTCGCAGGAGATACAGGCGGAGCGATCAAAGGAAACAAGATTGACGTTCATGTCAAATCCAAAGGCCAAGCAATTAACTTTGGCAGAAAACGTGTGAAAGTGCGTATCATTGACTAAGCAGAGGAGAATTCTCCTCTGCTTTTTCTTTTTTTAAAAGTGAATAAAGTATAAAATTAGTCTAAGTCTTCTATGTGAATTAGAATGTGCCAGGTTTAGACTTCGACGTGGTGTGGTGCTTTGAGGCAGCCGAGTCGCCGTGTTCCATTACAGAGTGCTCTAGTCTAGCGTCAATGCCTACCAGCCTCTCGAGGTCACAAGCCTGCAATTAAGCTAATAAGAAGAATGTGCTCCTGCGCCATAGCTTATTCGAAGAAGTCTTGTTCAAATCATTGCAAAGCGAAGCAACTCAAAGAAGTTTCACAAGGCATTTCCGCATTCCGGCTATACGTGGATGAACAGGCGCTTGCGTTTTTGTTGTACAAAGCAGGTTATAATAATAAAAGTAGTAAAACTGTTTACCGGAGGAAACATGAAAATCAAGGAAATCATTGTAGTAGAAGGAAAAGATGATACAAGGGCCATTCAGCGGTCGCTGGATGCAGATACAATTGAAACGAACGGCTCGGCCATTTCCGAGGAAACGTTGGAGAAAATTAAATTGGCCCATGAAAAGAGAGGGGTCATTGTTCTGACTGACCCGGATTTTCCGGGAGAAAAAATCCGCAAGGCAATCACTGAGCATGTGCCTGGATGTAAACATGCTTTTCTTGATAAAAAAGATGCACGGCCGAACAGCGGGCGTGGAATTGGTGTAGAGCACGCCTCTCCTGAAGCGATCCGCCTTGCATTGAAGGATGCCCATCCCATGGTGGATACAGAAGTGGAGGACATTACCAGGGAAGACCTGATCGATGCGGGATTGATCGGAGGGCCAGAGGCTGCAAGCCGCAGGGAAAGGCTTGGAGAACTGTTGAAAATTGGCTATACGAACGGCAAGCAGCTGCACAAACGGCTGATGATGTTCCAAATTTCCCAGCGGGAGTTTGCAGATGCTCTTGAACACGTACTACGGGAGGAAAAACAATAATGCAAAAAGATATCGCAACACCGGTCAGAACGAAAGAAATTATGGAAAAATACGGTTTTTCATTCAAGAAAAGCCTTGGTCAGAACTTCTTAATTGATCCAAATGTTCTACGGAATATCACCGAAAATGCCGGTCTGACCAAAGAGACCGGCGTCATTGAAATTGGGCCGGGAATCGGTGCATTGACAGAGCATCTGGCAAGGACGGCCAAAAAGGTTGTTGCATATGAAATTGATCAGCGCCTTCTGCCGATTTTGGCTGATACCCTTTCACCTTACGAAAATGTGAAAGTCATCCATGAAGATGTATTGAAAGCGGACATTAACCAAATGATTGATGAAGAGTTTGCTGATGTCAAAGATATCATGGTTGTAGCCAATTTGCCGTATTATGTGACAACGCCTATCATTTTGAAGCTGCTTGAAAAAAATTTGCCTATCCGCGGGATTGTCGTCATGCTTCAAAAAGAGGTGGGGGACCGGATTGCAGCGAAGCCGGGAACGAAGGAATATGGGTCTCTTTCGATTGCCATCCAGTACTATACGACCGCTGAGACCGTTATGATCGTCCCAAAATCGGTTTTTATCCCGCAGCCTAATGTGGATTCTGCAGTCATTAGAATGCTTTTGCGGGAAAGTCCGGCTGTGTCCGTAAAAAATGAACGCTTTTTCTTTAACATTGCCAAAATGTCATTTGCGCAGCGCAGGAAGACGCTCATGAACAACTTAACGAGCGGCCTGCCAGATGGAAAGAAGAGAAAATCAGAGATTGCCGATGCACTTGATGCTGCCGGTATAGAGCCGTCTAGACGTGGGGAGACCTTATCAATGGGGGAATTTGGAACTTTAAGTGATGCCCTTTTCCCGATATTTGGCAACTCTGAATGAAACAGACACAATGAGTCGGTAAACAGCATAGCCTATGACAGATAGATAACTAGCGCTGTTTATTGGAGTTGACGACCGTGATATCAAAAAATACGATTGTCGGCCGCTTGTCTCACCAATGTGATCTTTTATTTCGAGTCATCGACATCCAGGAGATTAACGGTCAAACAACAGCTATTCTTTATGGGGAAGATTACAGGCTTGTGGCTAATGCGCCGATTGAAGACCTTGTCCCTTTTACAGAAGAAGAACAGCTGACAAGGTCATCTAAAGTACGCTCTCTTGAGAAGCAATCTTGGGAATTATTTCGACAAGATTTGGACCTTTTCAGGTCCCGACAGGAATATACAGCTACAGATGGTTATAAAAGGGAATATAATTACTTTCAAATGCCCGGCCGTGTTCTCCATCTTGATGGCGACCCCAACTATTTGAAAAGGTGTCTTGATCTATATTCAAAGATTGGGGTAACGGTAAAGGGAGTTCATTGTAACGAAAAAGAAATGTATAAGCTCGTGCCATCCCTAATTGATCAGTACCGCCCGGATATTCTAGTTATAACGGGACATGATGCTTACTCCAAAGCAAAGGGGAAGAAAATTGACTTGAATGCTTACCGCCATTCCAAATACTTTGTGGAGGCAGTAAAGGAAGCACGTAAAAAAGTGCCCCATCTCGACCAACTTGTCATTTTTGCCGGCGCTTGCCAATCTCACTTTGAGTCTCTTATCTTTGCAGGTGCCAACTTTGCAAGTTCTCCTCAACGGGTGAACATCCATGCATTGGATCCGGTTTATATCGTATCCAAAATTAGCTTCACACCTTTTACGGATAGAATCAATGTGTGGGACGTCCTGCGTAATACAATTACAGGGCAAAAAGGTCTTGGCGGCCTGGAAACAAAGGGCATACTCCGGACCGGGATGCCTTTCAGGCCACTTGGAGAGGAGGAGTAGAATCAGCATTGGGAAATCAGCCAATGCTTTTCTTTTTTTCTTTAAAAGAAAATATAAAATTAGATGGGATTTTTATTTAATAATGATGTGATATGTCCGTCTAAAGGTGCCATAGGGTCGAGGTTACAAGTTGAGAGGGGCTTATTCAATGGAGCACATGTTTTCCTTGTCGCCTAAGGTTGTTCGCCTATTTTTTTCTTTATACATATTTTTCATTTAAGAGAGATATACTACTATTGTTGTAAAAAGACGTTACTTGTAGAAAAAAAATGATTGACAAAGATGATGTTTCATTGATAAAATTATAAATTTATTTGACATTTATCGGACCGCGTGTTATACTGAAATACAGTGAGGTGGAGCGAAAAAATGCCGAAAACATTAGCGAGCATTAAAAAATCCCTTGATTCAAATTTGGGCAAGAGATTGATGTTAAAAGCCAACGGAGGACGCAGGAAAACAATCGAACGTTCCGGCGTTTTGGCGGAAACATATCCATCAGTTTTTGTAGTTGAGTTAGATCAGGACGAAAATGCATTTGAACGGGTATCATACAGTTATGCAGATGTTCTGACTGAAACGGTTGAACTTACTTTTTACGATGAAACAGCAGGTAATATAGCTATAGGGCAGCAGTAACCGATAAGGTTTACTGCTGTTTTTACTTTTCTTTGTCCAGCTTAGCGTCGGGCGACTAGCGAACTTCGTACTCCTTCGAGGGTGTGGCGGTCTGAGGTGGCTTTTTTCGTCGTCGTGTTGTCCGGATGCGACGGCACAGGACGTACTAGTACCAGTGATGTGGTGCTAGAGACGGCCGAGTCTCGGCTCGAGGCCATAAGCCAAGTATTGCTGAAGGGGACGCTACGCCTTAAGCAGCGTATTGCCTCTAAGCGGTCGTCGTCCGCATATCAGTTGTACGTCGCTTGACGGAGGCTTGCACTTTTCTTGGATATTCACAATCCCTTTGCACAAAATACAAAGGCGGATGCAAAGGGGGAAATGGCTTTGGGAAGAAGAAGAGGAGTCATGTCGGATCAATTGAAAGAGGAATTGGCAAAAGAGTTGGGTTTTTATGATGTCGTCCAGAAAGAGGGCTGGGGCGGCATCAAGGCCAGGGATGCAGGAAATATGGTAAAACGTGCAATTGAAATAGCGGAACGGCAGCTCGGCCAATAACAATCGTGAAGAATGATCACTTTGAACCTAAAGACAACGAACAAATACCATCCGCAAAAGTCGAGGCGAAAAAAAGCCTCGGCTTTTTCTTTTTGGTTACTTGGAGTTCGGGAAAAGTTCATGGTAAAATGGACATTATGTATGGACGTAAGACGAACAAGGGTACCCGGACGATCCCTTCCCGCTTTTGAAAAGGGAGGAGCAGGAGGCCTCTGTTGCTTGTCCGTTAAGTGAAGCAGGTGAGTGTGAATGAAGCTTTTGGTAAAGGCACCGGCAAAAATCAATTTGTCATTGGACGTGCTAGGAAAGCGGGAAGACGGTTTTCATGAAGTAGAAATGGTCATGACGACAATCGATTTGGCTGATCGGCTGGAATTGACTGAAATCAAAGAGGATCAAGTGGCTATCCTTTCCCGCAATCGTTTCGTACCGGCCGATGAACGGAATCTGGCCTACCAAGCAGCCAAATTGCTGAAAGAAAGATATCAAATTGATAAAGGTGTAGAAATCTCTATAAACAAAATCATCCCGGTTGCTGCCGGGTTGGCGGGGGGAAGCAGTGACGCCGCTGCAACGTTAAGGGGACTGAATGATTTGTGGGACCTCGGATTGTCATTGAATGAGCTAGCCGAATTGGGCTCGGAAATCGGTTCGGATGTTTCTTTTTGCGTATACGGCGGAACAGCTCTTGCCAAAGGCAGAGGAGAAAAAGTGATGAAACTGCCAGCACCCCCGGCTTGCTGGGTTGTTCTTGCAAAGCCATCTATTGGGGTATCCACCTCGGAAATATACCGAAACGTGGATGTTAGGAATATCAGCCATCCCAATACAAAGGGCATGATCCAGGCTCTAGAAAACAATGATTATGAAGGTGTCTGCGCGAATATGTCCAATGCCCTGGAGAGTGTCACCCTTCGCATGTATCCTGAAGTCTTGCATATAAAAAAGCAGATGGAAAGGTTCGGAGCTGACTCTGTATTGATGAGCGGCAGCGGACCAACTGTGTTTGGCCTTGTACGCCATGATTCCAGGCTGCAGAGAATATATAATGGACTGCGCGGTTTTTGTGACCAGGTATTTGCGGTGAGGATGTTGGGGGTATAAAGAAAAGCGGAATGCGTCGTTTAGCGACGTACAGACTGGACGACTCCTGACGAGATAAAGGAAACACGGCGACGAAGGCCGCCTCAGACCGCCACATCCTGTGGCTTCGGTGGCACTAGGACGTCCTGTCCGTCGGAGCCGATGTTGACTTATCGTAGGAAAGCTGCTGATTACATCCACATCGTGAGAAACTTCTTCGAGTAATCTTCATGTAGCTTTGCGACAAGGTAACACAACCTCTTCGAATAAGCTATGCCTTGGAGCACCAGAGGGAGGAAGTCTGCTAGTCGCTGACGCATGGAGCTAGACAATTAGAAAAGCGGAAGACGGCTGCTCAGGGGCGACAAGCGCTGGTAGGTTCAGAACGCTACTTCGAGCCCCTGCCGCCCATTCTAAACCTTATATGGTTGTTTACACCGCTCTAAACTTATATTTTTTAGCCTTTGCTGCTGGCATTGGATCGAAACCCATCGAACACCTCAGTCCGTTGCTTGACTTGCGCGAAGGCTATTATTTGGCACAAGAAATAATTCGTTGGATTTCTTTTCGTACACTTGCCTAAAGGCGTACAATTGTGTATATTTTCTATAATAATATTCGCGTATACGTTACACGGGAGGTTACAGAATGAAGTTTCGCCGTAGCGAGCGGCTCGTTGATATGACGCATTATTTAATGAATCATCCACGGGAGCTTGTTTCTTTGACCTGGTTCGCCCAGAGGTACCAGTCCGCAAAGTCTTCCATCAGTGAGGACTTGGTGATCATTAGTGATATATTTAAGCATCAGGGAATTGGCATGCTGAAAACGGTACCAGGAGCAGCCGGCGGGGTCAAGTTCTTTCCCATGGTCAATAAGGAACAAGCATCAGAATTTGTAGAACGTCTTTGTAAAGCAGTTGCTGACCCCGACCGTTTATTGCCCGGGGGGTACTTATATATGGGCGACCTTTTGGGTGACCCGGAAATATTAAATGAAGTGGGCAGGCATTTGGCTGCAGCAGTGGCTGACAAAAAAGTTGACGTCATCATGACCGTTGCCACAAAGGGGATACCGATTGCTCAGGCGGTTTCCGCCTTTTTGAACGTTCCGTTCGTAATCGTCAGGAGAGATCAGATAGTGACGGAAGGGCCTACTGTGACAATCAACTATGTCTCAGGCTCATCAAAAAGGATTCAAACAATGGTCTTGTCCAAAAGGAGCCTGAAAGAAGGGGCCAATGTTCTTATTGTCGATGACTTCATGAAGGCTGGAGGAACGATTAATGGAATGGTCAACCTTTTGGAGGAATTTAAGGCTTCCGTAGCCGGAATTGCAGTATTGGTTGAGTCTGAACACGTGGAAGAAAGACTGGTTGAAGATTATATTTCCCTGGTCAAATTATCGGACGTCAATTCGAAAGAAAAACAGATCAATGTAGTCAAAGGCAATTATTTTTCTAAAATGACAAATTTTTTATAGAAGGGACCGTTACATATGCGTATAGTTGAAACAAATAATGCACCTGCTGCCATTGGACCATATTCACAAGGAATCATTGTCAATAACATGTTTTACAGCTCTGGACAAATTCCTTTGACTCCTGAAGGGGAGCTTGTTGGAGGGAGTGTCGAAGAACAGGCACATCAGGTTCTTCGAAACGTTCAAGGAGTGCTTGAGGCTGCCGGTGCATCTTTGGATTCTGTCGTCAAAACAACTGTTTTCATAAAAAACATGGACGATTTTGGTGCTATTAATGAAATCTATGCTCAGTATTTTTCCGAACATAAACCTGCACGTTCCTGTGTGGAAGTGGCGAGACTGCCAAAAGATGTTCTTCTTGAAATGGAAGTTATTGCTTTAGTGAAATAATAATGAATCGCCGTTTAAAACGGCGGTTCCATATAAATTTTTATATAGTAAGCGCTTTAGTAGTCTTTTTAATAAAAAGCAATACGGCGCAAATGATAGCGCTTGCGTTTTTCTAGTAATAGAAAAGATTCAAAAAAATTTCTCTAATTAAAGAAGGAGATTTTCAAAGTTTGTTGAATACATACATATAGTATTTCATTTAGAGCGAGAAGGTGGTGAACACAATGGAAGTAACCGATGTTAGACTGCGCCGTGTCAATACTGAAGGCAGAATGAGAGCGATTGCCTCAATTACCCTAGATGATGAATTTGTTGTTCACGATATACGTGTAATTGACGGAAACAACGGGCTGTTTGTGGCTATGCCAAGCAAACGCACCCCAGATGGAGAATTTCGGGATATCGCCCATCCGATCAATTCGAACACCAGAAACAAAATCCAGGATGTCGTATTGGCGGAATACCACCGTTTGGGTGAAATAGAAGAACCGGAATTAGAAGAAGCCGGCGCTTCCTAATTATATAAAAAGCATCGAGAGCCTACCTTCGGAGTATGGCTCTTTTTCATTGTGAAATAACCTCTCTCCACATTTTTACAGGTGCCAGTATATTTGAAATTTCCTTGAAAAAAAGCCACTTTTAAGCTATATTCATAATGGAAAAAAATTATTGGGGGACCTTTTATGATAAATAGATTCGCTGTAGTATTGGCAGCGGGGCAAGGCACCAGAATGAAGTCCAAACTTTATAAGGTGCTCCATCCAGTCTGCGGTAAACCGATGGTGGAACATGTCGTGGATAATATTTCACAGCTTGAGGTGAATCATACGGTAACTGTCGTTGGATTCGGTGCGGAAATGGTTAAAGAGCACCTGGAAGGCAAAAGCGAGTTTGTGGTTCAGGAAGAGCAATTGGGAACAGCCCACGCGGTAATGCAGGCGAAAGATGCATTAGGCGGTCAAAAAGGTACGACTTTGGTTATTTGTGGAGATACACCACTGATTACAGTGGCAACCATGTCGGCTTTGGTAAAGCAGCATGAAGAGACCGGGGCAAAAGCGACGGTACTGACAGCCCTTGCCGAAGACCCAAGCGGCTATGGAAGAATTATCCGAAATGCACAAGGCGAAGTAGAAAGAATCGTTGAGCACAAGGATGCAAATGAAGATGAATTGACAGTCAAAGAGATCAATACAGGTACATACTGCTTTGATAATGAAGCCCTGTTTGAGGCACTTGACAATGTATCAAATGAAAATGCGCAAGGGGAATATTATCTTCCAGACGTGATAGAAATTCTGAAAAAGAAAAAAGAGCTTGTCACGGCTTATGTAACGGAAGACTTTGAAGAGACTCTTGGAGTCAACGACCGTATTGCGCTTGCAGAAGCTGAAAGAATCATGAGAACCCGCATTAACAGGGAACATATGAAAAATGGTGTAACAATTACCGATCCAGCCAATACTTACATTGATACGGATGTGATCATTGGAAGCGATACTGTGATTTTGCCCGGAACAGTCATTCAGGGCAAATCAAAAATTGGAGATGGCTGTAAACTCGGTCCGAATACTGAGGTTCACAATTGTGAAATTTCTCACAATACTACCGTGCAGCAATCGGTCCTTTCCGATAGCGCTGTTGGAAGCCATGTGAAAATCGGTCCATTTGCTCATATTCGTCCTGGAACAAATATTCAGGATGAAGTGAAAATCGGAAACTTTGTTGAAATTAAAAAGACATCTTTCGGCAAAGGAAGTAAAGCTTCACATTTAAGTTACATCGGAGATGCAGAAGTGGGCGACAATGTAAATATCGGCTGCGGATCCATTACGGTGAATTATGATGGCCAAAATAAATTTTTGACCAAAATAAACGACGACGTATTCGTAGGCTGCAATTCCAACTTGGTGGCTCCAGTGACAATCAAAGAAGGCGCGTATATCGCAGCGGGATCAACGATTACAGACGATGTTCCGGAATCGGCGCTGGCAATAGCACGTGCACGACAAGTAAACAAAGAAAATTATGCTGAAAAACTAAAATCTAAAAAATAATGGAGGCTCCACATGTCTAATCAATACCTTGACCCTACATTGAAAGTTCTTTCACTAAACTCTAATCGTGCCCTTTCACAGGAAATTGCAAGTGCAATCGGTTTGGAGCTGGGCAAATGTACGGTCAACCAATTCAGCGATGGAGAAATTCAAATCAATATTGAAGAAAGCATTCGTGGATGTGATGTTTATGTCATCCAATCAACATGCGAACCTGTAAACAAAAACTTGATGGAGCTTCTCATCATGATTGACGCTTTAAAACGTGCGTCCGCAAAAACAATCAATATTGTCATACCGTATTATGGCTATGCCCGCCAAGATCGAAAAGCCCGTGCACGGGAACCAATCACCGCGAAACTTGTCGCCAACTTAATTGAAACAGCCGGTGCAACACGTGTCATCACATTGGACTTGCATGCCCCGCAAATCCAAGGATTCTTTGATGTTCCAATTGACCACTTGATGGGTGTGCCAATCTTGGCCGACTATTTTAAAGAGAAAGAAATGGCCAATGATGATCTTGTCATTGTTTCTCCTGACCATGGTGGAGTTACCCGTGCAAGAAGACTTGCTGATCGCTTGAAAGCTCCAATTGCAATCATTGACAAGCGCCGTCCGCGTCCAAATGTTGCAGAAGTGATGAATATCGTCGGGAATGTAGAAGGAAAAACGGCTATTTTGATTGACGATATCATCGATACAGCCGGCACAATCACATTGGCGGTCAATGCGCTAAAAGAAGCAGGAGCAAAAGATGTCTATGCCTGCTGTACACATCCGGTTCTTTCTGGACCAGCCATTGAGCGCATTGAAAACTCCGATTTGAAAGAATTGATTGTGACAAACTCTATTCCATTACCGGAAGAAAAGAAAATCGACAAAATTAAAGAACTTTCAGTGGCACCTTTGATTGCCGAGGCTATAATCAGGGTTCATGAAAACAAATCTGTAAGTACTTTATTTGATTAATATTAAGAAAAGCGAAGGGCAGCTGATCAGGGGCGACAAGCGCTGGAGGGCAAGTCTGTGAAGTCGTTCTTTGACTTCATTGACTTGACCGAAGCGACCTCGAGCCCCTGCAGCCCCTAGCTGGACAAAGAAAAGCTTCATTTTAAATAAAGCTTCTCGTAACAAGTTACACTTTCTTTACTTTTTAAAAAGCGGAACGCGCGAAAGGCTCGTCACATTGACGGGTCTATTGCGCCTTCCGTCTTATTCCTCGTTAATAAATCAGAATATTGATTACATTCAAGCCTAGAGGTTTATCTGAATGTATGTTAAGGTATAAATATGGGTAATGTACTTTTGACAACAAATGGTTAGGAGAAGGTGCTCATGGTTAATGTATTGAAGGCAAAAGAAAGGACAAGCGAGCGACGTTCCCAGATTAGGGAACTGAGGGAGCAAGGAGGTATTCCGGCAATCGTTTACGGTTATAAAACGGATAATACCCCAATTTCAATCAGCAATGCTGAGTTTATTAAAACAATGCGAGAGGTTGGCCGAAACGGCGTAATTAACCTTGATGTTGATGGGAAAAAGTTTAATGTCGTCTTGCATGAATACCAGGAAGACCCGATTAAAAAAGAAGTCATTCATGCTGACTTTTTAGCAGTCGACATGTCTCAGGAGATTGAGGCGAATGTCCGCGTTGAATTGTCTGAAGACGCAGAGGGTTTAAAAGACGGAGGAGTGCTTCAACAGATTCTTCACGAAGTAGTTGTTACCGCGAAGCCGGATGAGATTCCTGAAGTAATTAGCGTTGATATTTCCGGACTTGGAGTCGGAGATTCAATTTCAATCGGGGAAATCCGCGGAAACTATTCGGTGACAATCAATCACGAAGATGATGAAGCAGTTGCAACGATTTTGACTCCGAGAGTTGAAGAAGATACAGAAGAAGGCGCTGAATCGGGGGAAGCACCAAGTGCAGAAACCAAAGATTCGGAAGAAGGGGAATAAGTTCATATGTAATACAGGCGCAGCCAAAGCGGTTGCGCTTTTTCCCCGCTTGTATAAAGAAAAGCGAAGGGCGGCTGCCTAGGAGCGACAAGCGCTGGCCGCCTCCAGGCGCCACATCCTGTGGCGTCGGTGGCACTAGGACTTCCTGTCCGTCGGAGATCAAACCAGTGAAGCCGTTTTTTTGGCTTCATTGGTTTGATCGAAGCGACCTCGAGCCCCTGCCGCCCGGAGCTGGACACTAGAAAAGCGGAAGCGCCTTGCTCAGCCCCGACAAGCGCAAGACGATACCCGAGGAGGCAGCTCTACAGCCACCACAGGGAAGCGGCTTGTGACCTCGATGGGGCTAGGCGCAGGAGCTGGACAAAAAGAAAAAGCGGAAGCGCCTTGCTCAGCCCCGACAAGCGCAAGACGATACCCGAGGAGGCAGCTCTACAGCCACCACAGGGAAGCGGCTTGTGACCTCGATGGGGCTAGGCGCAGGAGCTGGACAAAAAGAAAAAGCGGAAGCGCCTTGCTCAGCCCCGACAAGCGCAAGACGATACCCGAGGAGGCAGCTCTACAGCCACCACAGGGAAGCGGCTTGTGACCTCGATGGGGCTAGGCGCAGGAGCTGGACAAAAAGAAAAAGCGGAAGCGCCTTGCTCAGCCCCGACAAGCACAAGACGATACCCGAGGAGGCAGCGGTGCTGAAGCTTTCTTTGTCCTGTCGCTTCGGTGGTACTAGCACTTCGTGTGTGTCGAAGCTGGACAGTCATTTACTTGAAGTTTTATACTTTTAAATATGAAAAGTATAAAACAATTTGCCGATTAAAGGTTTGGGGTGTATTGGATGAAGCTGATTGTCGGACTGGGCAATCCCGGTTCCCGTTATGAAAAAACGAGACACAACATCGGTTTTGAAGTCATTGAAGAATTAGCCAATAGAAGCGGAACAACGTTAAACGAATCAAAATTTAACGGCTTATATGCCAATGTTCGCAATAATGGTAAAAAGGTCATTTTATTGAAACCTTTGACATATATGAACTTATCAGGGGAAAGTATCCGCCCGTTGATGGATTATTTTAGGATTCCTATAGAAAATGTACTTGTTATCTATGATGACCTTGATTTACCGGTTGGTAAAATTAGGCTGAGGCAAAAAGGAAGTGCAGGCGGGCATAACGGCATAAAGTCAACAATTCAGCATTTGGGTACACCTGAGTTTAACCGGATTAGGATCGGGATTAACCGACCGCCGGGAGACATGAAGGTCCCTGACTATGTTTTAGGGAAATTTTCCCGAGAAGAGTGGGAGGAAATGCAGTCAGTCATTCAAACATGTGCAGATGCGTGTGAAGAATGGATGGAAGCCCCTTTTCTTGAAGTGATGAATCGGTTTAATTCCAAAGGATGAATAACTCCCGGTGCAGGCGTTTATACTAAAAAGTAAAATTTGCCTGCGACAGGAGTGAGATGTATGTCTGTTCATTATTTTTGCCGTCATTGTTCGGCAAAATTAGGCTCAATCGAAAATAATATGATACAATCCCAGCAATTGGGTTTACACAAACTAACGGAAGAAGAAAGACAGGAAATGATCACATATCAACCGGACGGAGATGTTCATATCCAGGCGATTTGCGAAGACTGCCACGAGGCTTTTTCGCGTAATCCCAACCTGCATGAATATGATTATCTGATCCATTAAAGCTTTGGCCATGGACCAAAGCATTTTTCCGTTCCGACCTGTGTTCCATTTTCTGGAAAGAGGAGAAAGTCATGCAAGGTTTACGAAAACTAATATTACAGCAAAATGAGCTGCAGTCAGTGATTGACGGCGTCAAGGAAGGAATAGGCGAGCAGCTTGTTGCAGGGCTTTCAGGGTCGATGAGGACCTTGGTTATTGCTGCAGCAGCTAAAGAAACGGATAAATCACTGATTGTTGTCACTCATAACCTGCTTCAAGCGCAAAAACTTTATGAAGATCTTTCACAACTGGTTGAAGAAGACCAATTGTTTTTATACCCTGCAAATGAACTGATAGCGTCCGAACTCGGTGTAGCAAGCCCGGAGCTCAGGTCACAACGGATTGAGACACTTAATCATATGGTGTCCGGCCGCCAGGGTGTTTTTGTCGTGCCCATGGCCGGACTTAGAAAAGCTTTGCCGCCCTCAACTGTATGGAAAAAGCTTCAGCTTCATATTGAAATGGGTTCAGAGCTTGATTTGGAAAAGGAACTCCCACTCCTTGTCCAAATGGGGTATAGCCGTTCGGACATGGTAAGTGCACCGGGGGAATTCAGTCTGCGTGGGGGGATTTTAGATATTTATCCGCTGACTGAGGAGGACCCTGTCAGAATAGAACTCTTTGATGTGGAAGTTGACTCAATAAGGACTTTTTCCATCGAAGACCAACGATCAAAGGAAAAGCTGTCACATGTTATCATCGGACCGGCAACAGAGTCGCCTGTTGATGCTGTACAGCTGTCCCGTGCGGCGGAACAGCTTGAAAAAAGCTTGAGCAGTTCTTTAAAGAAAGTTAAAAAAGAAATGACAAAAGAACAGCTGATGCAAAATATTAAAGCTGATATCGAGAAAATGCGAAATGGCCAAAAGCCTGAGCAATTTTTTAAGTATACGCAATTAGCCTATGAGCCGTCTGTAAGTTTGCTAGATTACGTTTCTTCCGACAGTCTGTTAATATTTGACGAATTGAGCCGGATCCAGGAAATGAACGAGCGGTTGGAAAAGGAAGAGGCGGAGTGGTTCATGTCTGTCCTGGAACATGGGGAGATCACCCATGACTTGAAACTTGCTCATTCCCTTAATGAGCTTTTGGCGGAAACCTCTTTGCCTCGGATTTATTTATCTTTGTTTTTACGTCATATTCCCAATACAAGCCCGCAAAACATTGCAAATGTTCCTTGCAAGCTGATGCAAAATTTTCACGGACAGATGAATTTGCTTGCTGCCGAAGTGGAGCGTTGGAGAAAAAATGAGATGTCTGTTGTTTTCCTGGCACCTGATCAAGAGCGCAGCCAAAAAATGCAGTCAGTTTTGCGTGATTATGGGGTGGAAGCGGCCATTTCGGAGAAACCGGGCAGGTTTGCCGGTGTACAAATTGTAAGAGGTGCCTTGAATACCGGATTTGAGCTGCCATCATTAAAGCTGGCTGTTATAACTGAGGAAGAAGTCTTCAATAAAAAAACAAGAAAAATGAAACGCCGCCAAAAATTGTCCAATGCCGAGCGGATCAAAAGCTATTCCGAATTGAACCCGGGGGATTATGTTGTTCATGTGAATCATGGGATCGGAAAGTATTTAGGCATTGAAACGTTGATGATCAAAGGTGTCCACAAAGATTACTTGCACATTTCCTACCAGGGGAACGATAAGCTGTACGTTCCGGTGGATCAAATTGAGCTTGTCCAGAAATACGTCGGATCTGAAGGTAAAGATCCGAAAATGTACAAGCTTGGCGGAAATGACTGGAAGCGTGTCAAAAAACGCGTAGAGTCATCAGTCAAGGACATAGCTGATGAACTTATCAAACTATATGCGGAGAGGGAAGCGACAAAAGGGTACGCATTTGCACCGGACAGCGATATGCAGCGGGAGTTTGAATTATCATTCCCATATCAGGAAACGGATGATCAGCTAAGGTCGATTGTTGAAATCAAGCGTGATATGGAAAGGGAGCGCCCGATGGACCGGCTGCTCTGTGGAGATGTCGGTTATGGAAAAACTGAAGTCGCCATCCGGGCGGCTTTCAAGGCCATCATGGACGGAAAACAGGTGGCTGTTCTTGTACCAACAACTATTCTTGCCCAACAGCATTTTGAAACAATAAAAGAACGATTCAACGGTTATCCCATTAACATCAGCCTGCTCAGTCGTTTCAGAACAAAGAAACAGCAGACTGAAACAACTAAAGGCTTGAAAAATGGAACGATTGATCTTGTCATTGGAACCCATCGTCTGTTATCTAAAGATATTAAATTTGCGGATCTCGGCCTGCTAATTGTTGACGAGGAACAGCGTTTTGGTGTTACCCATAAGGAAAAAATCAAACAGCTGAAAACAAATGTAGATGTCCTGACTTTGACGGCGACACCTATCCCGCGAACACTTCATATGTCCATGCTTGGAGTTCGGGACCTATCCGTTATTGAAACGCCGCCGGAAAACCGTTTCCCGGTTCAGACATATGTCATGGAGTATAACGGAATTTTTGTAAAAGAAGCGATTGAACGTGAGTTGGCCCGCGATGGTCAAGTTTATTTCCTTTACAATCGTGTGGAGGACATTGAAAGGAAAGCTGAGGAAATCTCCATGCTTGTCCCTGATGCCCGGGTTGCCTATGCCCATGGACAGATGGGAGAATCGGAGTTAGAAGCGGTCATTTTAAGCTTCTTGGACGGTGAATTTGATGTGCTCGTGACAACTACGATCATTGAAACAGGCGTAGATATTCCGAGCGTCAACACATTAATTGTCCATGATGCAGACCGCATGGGGCTTTCCCAGTTGTATCAGCTGCGGGGACGGGTAGGACGTTCCAATAGGGTTGCTTATGCCTACTTTACTTATCGTAAAGACAAGGTACTGACCGAAATTGCGGAAAAAAGGCTTCAGGCCATTAAAGAATTTACTGAGCTGGGTTCAGGTTTTAAAATTGCCATGCGTGATTTATCCATCCGGGGGGCAGGAAATCTGCTCGGGGCACAGCAGCACGGCTTCATCGACTCTGTCGGTTTTGACCTGTACTCTCAAATGCTGAAAGAGGCCATAGATGAGCGTAAGGGAGGAGCTCCGGCAACTGCTCCTTTGTTCGAAGTGGAATTGGAATTGGATGCCTATATTCCAGATGCATATATTGGCGACAGCCAGCAGAAAATTGAGATGTATAAGCGTTTCCGAAATATAGAGTCATTGGAAGAAATAGAAGAGCTCAAAGAGGAAATGATCGACCGTTTCGGCGATTATCCGGAGCAAGTGAGCTATTTGTTCACAGTGGCCGAAATGAAAGTACATGCCAGGGCTATTAAACTTACATCCATTAAGCAGTCCAAAGGGGAAGTCGTCATTTATTTTTCGGAGGAAGGCACGAATGAAATTGACGGCAGTAAAGTATTCCAGGTGACGAACCGCTACGGAAGGATTGTGGGTCTTGGAATGGAGGGCAGCCAATTGAAAATTAGCCTTCAAATCAACCGGCTGTCAACAGATGAGTGGCTCTCCATAGCATCGGATATAATCGTAGAATTAAAAACAGCAAGGAAAGCGGAAGCGACCGTTTAGCGACGTACAAACTGGAGCACTCCGCAATGAGATAAAGGAAACACGGCGACGAAGGAGCCGATGTTGACTTATCGTAGTGAAGGAGTGCGAAGTTTGCTAGTCGCTGGGCGCTGCAGCTGGACAGCAAGGAAAGCGGAAGCGACCTCGATCCCCTAACTCAGGAGCTAGAAAATAGAAGACAATCCCATGCCCCTTATTTCATCAGAGAAAGTAAAAAAAAAAGAAATTTGAGCCAAAAATGAACAGAATATGTATAGAACCTATTTTTTTGAAAAATACTATTTCCAACACCAGAAGATAATGTATTGAAAAAAGAGGTCTTTGCAGGTAAAGGAAAAGGGCTGCCTCATCCAGTGGGCACCCTTGAATTCCATTTTTGGCAATCCGGAAAATCATCTGATGAAAGAGAGGCAACTTAGAGATGAAGGCAACAGGTATAGTTCGTCGTATTGATGATCTGGGAAGAGTAGTAATACCGAAAGAAATTCGGAGAACTCTCAGAATTCGGGAAGGAGACCCACTTGAGATTTTTGTGGACCGCGAAGGCGAGGTCATACTTAAAAAATACTCCCCCATTAATGAATTAGGCGATTTCGCAAAAGAATATGGTGAAGCTTTGTTCGACAGCCTTGGCAGCTCGGTCCTGATTTGCGACAGGGATGCGGTGATAGCCGTCGCTGGCGGCTCAAAGAAGGATTATATGAATAAAAACAACAGTGAAATGATTGAGCAGGCTATGGCCAACCGTACATCCAAATTGGAAACTACTGCCGGTACATTGTCTCTTGTGGAAGGTTTTGACGAAGAGATAGCTTCCTACGCAATTGCTCCCATCATTGCAAGCGGCGACCCAATCGGTGCTGTTGTCATTTTTTCCAAGGATAAAACTATCGGAGAAATTGAACAGAAATCAGCAGAGACTGCAGCCAGCTTTTTAGCCAGGCAAATGGAATCTTGAATTAATCTTGAATTAATATCTTTTTAATAAAACGAACGGAGGCGTCCGGAAAGTCTGTGAACAGTGACTTTTCTGGACGGCTTTTTCTTTAGGTTTAATTGCCGGGAGTCAAATCATGAATGCATCTTTTTAATTCCGACCTATATAGCAACTTCAAATGGGTTTTATGGAAAACGCAAATGTTCATTTTCGTTAAGTAACACCCACCTTGTCATTGGCAGCATAAGCCAATGACAGTTGTCGGTGTGTGAAACTGCGCCAAATTTATCGAGATTCAGCTTGCCGTCCCTGGCAGCCGCCCTCTGCTTTTCTTCTGTCCAGCTACGGGCTCCAGCGACTAGCAGACTTCCTCCTCTGGGTGCTCCAAGGTATAGCCTTATTCAGGGAGCTATGTTACCTTGTCGCAAAGCGGCTTGAAGTTTACTCGAGGAAGATTCACACGATGTTCTTTAAGTCAGCAGCTTTCCTACGATAAGTCAACATCGGCTCGCCTCTGGCATCGCCGTGTTGTCCGGCTGCGACGCACAGGGATGTGCTAGTGCAAGCGAAGCGACAGGATGTCGCCGTTTTGAGCCTGCCGAGTGCCATCGGCTTGAGGTCATAAGCCAATCGCTTCTGAAGGCAAACCACACCTTCGCCAGCGCTCGTCTTATGCTTGTCGCCGATAAGCAGGCACTCTCGCACTTCCTTATCCTTTATCTAGTCAGAAGTCGTCCAGTCTGTACGTCGCTGAACGTCGCCCNAGTCAGAAGTCGTCCAGTCTGTACGTCGCTGAACGTCGCCCTCCGCTTTTTTAATATGTTATAATTGCATCCGGATGAAATTATGCAGAAAGGCGAGGGAGAGCTTGCCGGATGATTCGAGACATTTGGTGAAAGGTGCCGTCATACTGACGGTGGCAGCTTTTGTCATTAAGATTTTAAGCGCGGTTTACCGCGTACCTTTTCAGAATATTGTAGGTGATACGGGCTTTTACATATATCAGCAAGTATATCCGTTGTACGGCATTGCTTCCGTCTTGGCAGCTTCCGGTTTCCCTGTTGTCATATCGAGGCTCGTTGCACAAAATGGTGCAGTCAAAGGGCAAGGGGACTTACAGCGAATCTTGCAATCGGTATTTGTTGTGCTTCTCTTCCTGGGAGTGTCTTTATTCTTGTTAGTGTTTTTTGGCGCTCAAACGATTGCAGGCTGGATGGGTGACCCGTTGCTTGCCCCTGTTGTAAAAGTGATCGCATTTCCTTTTTTGCTCCTTCCGTTTTTATCCGTTTGGAGAGGTTTTTTTCAGGGGCTTGGAAATATGGCGCCTACAGCAATCAGCCAGGTGACGGAGCAGTTTATCAGGGTGGCTGCAATATTAGTCATTTCCTATTTTTTAGTAAACGAAGGGCATTCTCTTTACGATACAGGTAGAGGGGCATGGACTGGCGCGATAATTGGCGGCGTGATAGGTCTTCTTGTGCTGGGATTGTACGTCCGAAAAACCGGCTGGCATCTGTTTGCAATGCAGCGGCTGTCTTTTCGGGAACTGCTGTCTACAGGGAAAATAGTCCTTGTCCATGGCACAGCCATATGCTTCAGCGGACTTCTTCTTATATTGTTTCAGTTAGTCGATTCACTGAATTTATACTCGCTTCTTGTCCAAGCTGGCTTGGAAAGCGAAGAAGCCAAGGCTTTAAAAGGTGTTTTCGACCGAGGCCAGCCGCTGATCCAGCTTGGGACAGTAGCAGCTACCTCTTTGTCATTGGCGCTTGTTCCGACAGTGACAGCGGCGTGGGCGCAGGGAAATGTGGAAATGCTTCAAAAGAAAGTGGATACGTCATTAAAGGTGAGCATGACAATCGGTCTAGGAGCGGCTGTAGGTCTTATCAATATTATCAAGCCTACTAACATCATGCTTTTTAAAAATGCAGATGGTACAGCTGCTCTTGCTGTATTGGCAGCAGCTATTTTTTTTGCATCGGTAATTATTACTTTGTCAGGAGTGTTACAGGGACTAGGCAGGATGATGGCGCCGGCAAAGTATATATTGTTCGGTACTGTTTGCAAATATATAGGAAACCTTCTCCTTGTGCCGATTTGGGGCTTGGAAGGTGCTGCATGGGCCACGGTTATTGGACTGCTTGGAGCGAGTCTGCTCATTTTATTGAGATTGAAAAGCTTCTTTTCCATCAATTCCGTTCTAGGGCATTCGCTTACCCGTCTGGCAGTGGCTGCTGTAGCCATGACGGTAGTTTTGCAAGGATGGCTGTATATATTTGATTATTTACATTTGACTGGGCGCCTGATGAGTGCGGTTTCAGCACTGACAGGAGTTGTAATCGGCGGGTTTGTATTTCTAATCGTCACAGTCCGGACCAATTTGTTTACTGAAGTGGAAATCAACCATGTTCCATATTTTTCAAAGTTAAAAAAACTCGTTGGAGTCGGAAGAAGGGGGCAACAATGATGAATAAAATACAGATTGCGGGACTGGGTGCAGGCGATCTGGATCAGCTTCCCCTCGGCATATATAGACTACTTAAAGGCGCAGATCGTTTATTTTTGAGGACAAAAGAACACCCTGTCGTCAAACAATTGGAGGAAGAAGGGCTATCTTACCAATCATTTGATGACATATATGAAAAACACGATCAATTCGAAGCTGTATACGAAGAAATTACCGAAGTTCTATTCAACGAGGCAACCAAACGAGATATCATCTACGCAGTCCCGGGCCATCCGCTGATTGCTGAAAAAACAGTTCAATTGCTTTTAGACGGAAGCGGTGAACGCGGTATTGAAGTGACGGTTGAAGGGGGCCAGAGTTTTCTGGACGCTTTGTTTACAGCTGTCCGTGTTGATCCAATCGACGGTTTTCAGTTGCTTGACGGAACGTCGATGAGGCCGGAAGATATACAAATCCGCCAGCATATTATCATCGGGCAGGTGTATGACCAGATGGTCGCTTCAGATGTCAAGCTGACATTGATGGAGAAATACCCGGATGATTATGAAATTACTGTGGTGACGGCGGCAGGAAGCTCAGGTGAAAAGATCAGTACGATTCCATTGTTTGAATTGGACAGGCAGCCTTTTTTGGATAATTTAACAAGCGTATATGTTCCACCGGTTATAACAAGAGATTTGACGATGAAAGAGTTTTCGACACTAAGAGGAATTATTGCCGATCTACGTGGACCAAACGGTTGTCCGTGGGATAAAAAGCAGACCCATCTTTCTTTGAAAAAATATTTGATTGAAGAATCGTATGAACTTCTCGATGCCATTGATCGCGATGATATCGATGACATGATTGAAGAACTCGGCGATGTGCTATTGCAGGTGATGCTTCATGCGCAGATTGGCGAGGATGACGGCATGTTTTCCATTGACGATGTCCTGGAAAGCATTTCAGAAAAGATGATTCGCAGGCATCCTCATGTGTTTGGGGAAACAGACGCTGAAAATGCGGATGAAGTTGTTGCGAACTGGGAGCAGATCAAAGCAGAAGAAAAAGGGAGTCCATTGAATAGCATGTCTTTGCTTGATCAAATTGAAAAGGGGCTTCCGGCTTTGCTGCGCGCCTACGAAGTTCAAAAAGCAGCTTCGAAGGTCGGCTTTGACTGGGGCAATGCAGAAGAAGCGATGAAAAAAGTAAGAGAAGAAACGAAGGAGTTTCAAGAGGAGCTGGCGAAACAAGAAGGCAGGGGGCAGTTGGAAGAGCTCGGAGATCTGCTTTTTGCTGTGGTCAACGCGGCTAGGCTGGCGAAAATTCATCCTGAAGAAGCTCTGCAGGCAACCAATGAAAAGTTTTACCGGCGGTTTACTTTCATAGAGAAAAAAGTAAAGGAAAGCGGACGGCCATTCGATGATTTTTCACTAGAAGAATTGGATGAATATTGGAATGAAGCAAAAAAACAGGGAAAATAGAGGGTGAGTAGAGTGGCAACCATGCGGTTGGATAAATTTTTAAAAGTGTCACGGCTGATTAAAAGACGTCCCCTTGCCAAGGAAGTTGCTGATAAGGGGAGGATATCAATTAACGGCCAGCAGGCGAAGGCAAGTTCCAATGTGAAGGTCGGTGACGAGCTGTCTATTCGTTTCGGGCAGAAGATCGTGACAGTCAAAGTGGAGGAATTGCAGGAATCCACGAAAAAGGAAGATTCAGCCAACATGTACCGCCTGTTGAAGGAAGAGCGTGTGGAAGAAGAATAGGATGTATTTTGATCGGGTGCAGATGTAGTGGCACTCGATTTTTATTTTGACGGATACGGGGTGTGATATAAATGTTACAGGCAATCATCTTATTTATTATCGCGGGAATTGCTGAAGTTGGCGGAGGGTATCTGATCTGGCTTTGGTTGAGAGAGGGCAAGCCGTTTTATTGGGGAATGCTGGGCGGTTTAGCTTTAGCACTTTACGGTGTAATTGCTACGTTTCAAGCATTTCCAACATTTGGACGGGTATATGCCGCTTACGGTGGAGTATTTATCATTTTATCTGTTATTTGGGGATGGGGCATCGACAGGAAGACGCCTGATCTGTACGATTGGATAGGCGCGCTTATCTGTTTGGCCGGTGTGGCTGTCATCCTATTTGCTCCGCGCAATTAGATACAGAAGTGACAGCAATCGAGTGTTAATAATTAAGCATCTGGTTTAAAAATTAAAAATCTTTTTGTCCAGTTGCGGTGCCTATCGACTAGCAGACTTCGCGGACTAAGGCAAAGCTTTTTCAGGAAGCTATGTTACCTTGTCGCAAAGCTGCACGAAGCATTTTCAAGGATGTCTCACATGATGTGATTGAAATCAGCAGCTTTCCTACGATAAGTCAACATCGCTCTACTGCGTTCCGCGTGTTGTCCGGCTGCGACGCACAGGATGTGCTAGTGCAAGCGAAGCGACAGGATGTCGCGTTTTGAGCCTGCCGAGTGCCATCGGCTCGAGGTCATAAGCCAATTCCCTGTGGTGGCTGAAAAACTGCCACCTCGGGAATCGTCTTATGCTTGTCGGGGCTGATCAAGGCGTTTCCGCTTTTCTAAAGGGCTTGTTCTATTTGATTCCCTCGGCACATAAATATGTATCAAAATCGGTGCGAAAAAGAGGGATGAAGATGAGCCAATACTATGATCCGAACCAAGCCGGCAAAGGGACGGTTCCTGACCATGATCTTGTTATGCGGGGGCGCAGATTAATTGATATTACTGGAGTAAAGCAGGTAGAGAGCTTTGATAATGAGGAGTTTTTGCTTGAGACAGTGATGGGCTTTCTGGCGATTAGGGGCCATAGCCTGCAAATGAAAAACTTGGATGTCGACAAAGGCATCGTCTCCATCAAAGGGAAAGTCTATGATATTGTTTACCTCGATGATCACGATGGGGGGAAAGCTAAAGGGTTCTTTGGCAAGCTGTTCAAATGAGTCTCCCGGTACAATTTTATACACTGCTGTCCATGATCGGAATGGGTATACTCTTTGGAGCCATGCTCGATACGTATCAGAGATTTCTAAAGCGGGGCAACCGAAAAAAGTGGATAGTCTTTTTGAATGATCTCCTGTTTTGGTTTATACAAGGGATCATCATCTTTTACGTACTTTTTCTGGTAAATTATGGTGAGCTGCGATTTTATCTTTTTCTGGCACTTCTTTGCGGCTTTTCAGCCTATCAGGCATTATTTAAAAAAATCTACTTAAGTCTGCTGGAGTCATTGATCAGGTTTGTCAAAATGATGGCCAGATTGACTTACAGGACGGTTTTTTTATTGGTGTACAAGCCAATTAAGGGACTATGCCTTCTACTAATTGCTATTATTCTTTATTTATATGGCTTGTTATTGTCTCTTGTAAAAATAGTCTGGATAATGGTAAAATGGATGACAAAGACTCTTTTTACGCCAGTTTTATGGATATTAAAAAAATTCATCCCTGAATCAGCGAAAAAACTTGTCGCTCAATTGCGAAAAAAAATAGCAGGATATTTAAAAGGCAGCAAGAATACATTCATTAAAGCTTTGAACTTTTTTCAAAAAAAGAGATAGGAGGATTATGGATGGGTGTCAAGCCAAAATACACTGTTACTTCACTGGAAAATAAATATATGATAGAGCAAGAGGCTTTTGCACGCTCGGCAGCCAGAAGAAGGAAACTGTTGATCCGGCGCCTATCCGTTTTCCTCGTGTTCGCGGTTGTGGTTTGCACTTTATTAATCTCAACCGTAATTTCAAGGGAGTCTGTCCTAAAGGCCAAAGAAGCCGAAAAAGCCCGTGCGGAGGAAAAATTGGCCAAGCTTGAGAAGAGGCAATTGATCCTTGAGAACGAGATTGTCAAACTGAATGATGATGAATATATAGCCAAGCTGGCCAGGAGTGAATATTTCCTATCCGATAAAGGTGAAATCATTTTTAATATTCCCAAGGAAAAAGAGAAAAAAAAGGATTGAACAGGCTCATATTGACACTTTTTTTTTAATTTCGTTATAATATAAAGTAAAGTTTATTTTGTAAACACTTTAAGGAGGATAAATTTTTTTATGTCGATTGAAGTAGGCAGCAAGGTACAAGGTAAGGTAACAGGCATTACTCATTTTGGGGCGTTTGTAGAGTTGCCCGGTGGCTCGACAGGACTCGTTCACATTAGTGAAGTAGCCGACAATTATGTTAAAGATATTAACGAGCATCTAAAAGTTGGCGAAGAAGTACTTGTAAGGGTCTTGAATGTAGAGAAGGACGGAAAAATCGGGTTGTCAATCCGCAAGGCCAAAGATCAGCCACCAGCCCGTGCAAGACAAAGCAGGGCGAACGATTTTCGTTCAAAGGAAAGCTTTGAGCAAAAGATGAATCGTTTCTTAAAAGACAGTGAAGATCGGTTGTCATCTTTAAAGCGCCACACCGAGTCTAAACGAGGTGGACGTGGCTCCAGGCGGGGGTAACTTGCTGTCTATTATATAGAAAAGCGAAAGGTGCCGTTTAGCGACGTACAGACTGGAGTGTCTCTGACGAGATAAAGGAAACACGGCGACGTAGGAGCCGATGTTGACTTATCGTAGGAGGAGGCGCGAAGTCTGCTAGTCGTTGGCACCTGTAGCTAGACAATATAGAAAAGCGAAAGGTGCTTGTCCAGAAGTGACAAGTGCTGGAAAAAGAATCAGTGAAGGCGCTCTTTGCCTTCACTGTTTTTTTGAAGCGACCTCGAACGAGCCCCAGCCCTGTAGCTGGACAATAATTAAAGCAAAAATACCTTTTAAATTATGTATTGACCGAAAGATCCTGATGAATCATACTGGACTAATTCCATAAAAAAGGAAAAGCGAAAGAACGATAAAAAAGTTCTTTCGCTTTTTATTTATATAAGTTGAATGATATTTTTATCAAACCTGTAGATTTTAAAATCATTTGAAGGTACAATCTTGATATTTTTAGGACTTATAGGGCTGATCATGCCCGTGTCGGCAGAAAAACAGCAAAGATGAGCAACATTGAGGGCTGATCATGCCCGTGTTGGCAGAAAAATACAAAGATGGGCAACATTGAGGGCTGATCATGCCCGTGTCGGCAGAAAAATATCAAAGATGGGCAACATTAAGGGCTAATCATGCCCCTGCAAGTAGAAAATTAGCGCAAACACGGGCAAGATGAAGGGCCCATGGCAATCTTGGCCGTGTTACGTCAACGGAAATTATTAAATTACAACACATAAAATGGTTATCCTACATTTTCATATTTTGATGCGTCCATTTTCGACGGGCCGGATGACATAGTACTGCTTAAGCCGCCGTCTTTTATGATCAGGCTCTTTCATGGATCAGCCGGCTTTCCCGTTCGCTTGTGACTAGTCTATCAGGACATCGACTTGTTAACTGCACTGTTTTTTTATCCCTTTCGACGCCTCTTTATTTCTCTCGACTTTCCAGGTCGATAACTCATGTTATTGCCCAAATTAGTCGAACGATTCTATGGCATGCACCCTTTAAAGTGACAAAGTTTTATATTTGGCCGCTTTATAATTGGAACCAATTATTTAATGCGGGGGAGAGATGAAATTGGAAAAGGGAGATCAAGGTATCGTCGATTCCGTCGGGACTGCGGATTTGCAAGGGGCAGATCTGGATTTTTCAACCGGGTTAAAGAGATTCCAGCAAAAGATGGAGTATTGGTTTCTGCAAAAAGGGCTCGCATTGTTGATTGTAAGCGTCTTGCTGGGACGAGCATTAATTTTATCACAGTTGACTCCGTTCGCTTTACCATTTTTTGCAGCCATTTTTATGACGAGGAGAAGGAATGCGCCTCTTGTATTGTTTGGACTGCTGGCCGGCTCTCTTACAATTTCAATTAGCAATACGCTATTTATTTTCTCCATTTGTGCTATTTTCCTTGTGAGTTTCCGGTTGCTTGAGAGAATTCACTCCGTACCTATCAAGGCAATGCCTTACTATGTATTCTTTATTTCCTTCTTTACGAAGTGTCTCTTCATTTATGCGCGGAATGGACAGGCCTTTACAAATTATGATGCTGTCATGGCTGCTGTGGAAGCCGGACTTTCACTGGTGCTTGTCTTTATTTTTCTCCAGAGTACACCTTTTCTAACGACTGGAAAAAGAGCCAAAGCGCTAAAGACAGAAGAAGTGATCAGCTTGATTATCCTGCTTGCCTCAGTCATGACGGGAACAATAGGATGGAACATATACGGTTTGTCCATTGAACATATATTATCCAGATATCTTGTCATCTTGTTTGCATTTACTGCTGGTGCCACCGTCGGGTCCACTGTCGGAGTTGTGACAGGCCTTATCTTCAGTCTAGCCAGCATGTCCAGTTTTTACCAGATGAGCTTGCTTGCATTTGCCGGCCTTCTGGGAGGCCTCCTAAAAGAAGGCAAGCGTGCGGGCACGGCGGTGGGCCTTCTCGTTGCCACATTGCTTGTCGGCATATACGGGGAAGGGACCGGCATACTGGCAACAACGATATATGAGTCCTCCGCGGCTGCAATTCTATTGCTCCTCACTCCATATACATTAATAGAAAAGCTGGCACGCCATATTCCGGGAACAGCAGAATACTCACAGGACCAGCAGCAGTATGCCAGAAAAGTGCGTGATATCACTGTCAGGAGAGTAGAACAGTTCTCCTCTGTTTTTGAAGCGCTTTCAGACAGTTTCTCTGAACCGGAAAAATGGAAGGATTCCGTAAATGATGATCAGGAATTCGACTTGTTCTTAAGCAATGTCACCGAGAAAACCTGTCAAATATGTTTTAGGAAAAACAAATGCTGGGGAGAGAACTTCGATAAAACATATGACTTGATGAAAAATATTATGCATGAAATAGACGAGGAGTCCGGGGCTTTGCCAAAACCTGTACACCGGCAGCTGGAGCAGCACTGCAACAAAGCGGCCAATGTGAAAAATGCCATTCACCAAGAATTAGCAGTCTATCAGGCAAACCAAAAGTTGAAAAAACAGGTGCAGGAAAGCAGGAAGCTTGTGGCAGAGCAACTTCTGGGCGTTTCGGAAGTCATGGGCGACTTCGCGAGAGAAATTAAGCGCGAACAGAATAATCATCACAAACAGGAGGAGATGCTGCTTGATACCCTGCAGGATTTCGGGATAGATATTGAATATGTGGAAATTTATAACTTGGAAGCGGGGAGTATTGATATAGATTTGATGATTCCAAACTGGTATGGAAATGGAGAGTGTGAAAAACTTATTGCTCCGCTTATCTCGGATATTATGGGGGAAACGGTGATTGTCCAAAACAAAGAAGATGTTCAATATCCCAATGGATACCATTATGTAACGCTGCGGTCTGCCAAAGCCTATGTCGTTGAAACTGGCGTGGCCCATGCGGCAAAAGGGGGAGGCTTTCTGTCAGGAGATAGTTATTCGACCATTGAATTGGGGGGAGGAAAATTTGCGCTGGCTATCAGCGACGGAATGGGCAATGGTGAGAGGGCCCACAAGGAAAGCAATGAAACATTGAAATTATTACAAAAGATCCTTCAATCGGGAATTGAGGAAAAAGTGGCTATTAAATCAATCAACTCTGTACTTTCTTTAAGAACCGATGATGAGATTTTTTCCACCCTGGACTTGGCCATGATTGATTTGCAGACGATTGAAGCCAAGTTTTTAAAAATTGGTTCCACACCGAGCTTTATTAAACGCGGGAATAAAATCAAAAAGGTTGAGTCGGGCAACTTGCCGATTGGCATATTGGATGAATTCGATTTTGATGTTGTCTCTGAGCAGTTGAAGGACGGAGATTTGATCATCATGATGAGTGACGGTGTTTTTGAAGGGCCGAAGCATGTGGAAAATTATGAGTTATGGATGAAGAGGAAGCTGAAAGAGCTGCAGACGGATGATCCGCAGGCTGTTTCAGACCTCATTATGGAGGAAGTGATCCGTACACGTTCCGGAGTGATACAGGATGATATGACGATTGTTGTGGCAAAAGTCAAACGCAATACACCGAAATGGGCGGCAATCCCTGTCAGAAAAAAAACTGCCAGATTATCGGGAGCAAGTTAGTTTATACGCAATGACATGTACATGGGCAAATATTTTCATTGAGTTTCCAGCTTAAACTTAACAGAACGTTGTACCCATTCATCACACTATTATTAGTCACGGAGTTCTGGTTTGCGAGTATAAAAACCTCCTGATCCGGCGAGGATGATAGCATGTCGAACGGCTGCTGCGCCGCTAACGGAAACGGAGGAAATGAAATTGAAAAAAGGCACATTAAAACAAATATTGTTAATTACCGACGGCTGTTCCAATAAGGGGGAAGACCCGGTTGCCATGGCATCGCTGGCGCGGGAAAAAGGCATTACCGTCAATGTGATTGGCGTGATGGAAAACGATGCGATAGATGAAAAAGGGATGGCAGAAATCGAAGGAATTGCCATGGCCGGCGGTGGAATCAGCCAAATCGTTTACGCGCAAAAATTATCAGAAACGGTTCAAATGGTAACAAGGAAAGCGATGACACAGACGTTGCAAGGAGTCGTGAACCGGGAGCTGCGGCAAATTTTGGGCAGCAATACTTCTCTTGAGGAGCTTCCACCTGATCAAAGGGGAGAAGTGATGGAAGTGGTTGATGAACTCGGGGAAACATCCGACTTGGAGGTCTTGGTTCTTATTGACACAAGCGCCAGCATGAAGTTCAAGCTTCCGACAGTGAAGGACGCACTTTTGGATCTCTCACTGAGCTTGAATGCCCGTTCAGGCAGCAATTCCTTTTCTGTGCATGTCTTTCCCGGAAAAAGACGGGATGTGGAAAAGTTGTTGGATTGGACACCGCATCTAGACAAATTGACCGGCATTTTTCCA
Organism: Siminovitchia acidinfaciens; assembly: GCF_003605385.1. Taxonomy (GTDB): domain Bacteria; phylum Bacillota; class Bacilli; order Bacillales; family Bacillaceae_C; genus Siminovitchia; species Siminovitchia acidinfaciens. The sequence continues at coordinate 56,768 of NZ_QYTV02000014.1, forward strand.
AAATTAGCCGCGGGCGGCGTTACACCTACAGGACCAGCCATTCAAGAAGCTGTTGCCTCTTTCTCAAAAAACCGCTCAATAAGGGGGCTTCTCTCGAGGGATGAAGAATACCTGGACGAATCGATGTAATTTTCCGCGGGGAACTCTTATTGAAGGAAAATGGCACAGGAAGCGCTATAAGATTATCCGAAAACTTGGGAGCGGAGCAAACGGCGTCGTTTACCTCGCCGAGGGAAGGGGTGGCTATACCGCACTCAAAATGAGTGACGACAGCATGTCCATCATATCCGAAGTAAATGTGCTCAAAGCTTTTTCTAAGGTCCAGGGGCCAGTCCTTGGACCTTCTTTATTGGATGTGGATGATTGGGAAAAGGGTCCTGGCAAGACGATTCCATTTTATGTGATGGAATATATCGAAGGGCCGGATTTGCTCACTTTTGTACGTGAAAAAGGCCGACATTGGGCTGGAATATTAATTGTGCAGCTGTTGAATATTTTGGATCAAATGCACCGTCAAGGCTGGATTTTTGGTGATTTGAAACCGGAAAACCTGATTGTGTCCCACCCCCGGACAAGAATTCGGTGCATAGACGTAGGCGGAACAACGAAAGAGGGGCGCTCCATCAAGGAGTTTACTGAGTTTTTCGACCGTGGCTACTGGGGTATGGGATCCAGAAAGGCGGAGCCCTCCTATGATATATTTTCCGTTGCGATGCTGATGATTAATATCTTTTACCCTTCCAGGTTCACCAGAAAAGAAAGCGGGCTGGGACAATTAACCGAGGTGATAAAAAAGAATCCGGAGCTGCTTCGTTTCGAGCGGATTCTGCATAAAGCCCTTGAAGGAAAATATGTAAGTGCCGGTGATATGAAAGAAGAACTGCTAGTAACGCTTTCTGCACAAAGTTCGAGATCGCAAAAGTACGCAAGAAAAAGTCAACAAAGCCAAGGGAGAAAGGGATCGGTTCAGGAAACTGCCGGCGTTCTGTTTGTCACTTCATTTTTATATGGGTTGTACATATATTTATTTTTATTATAAAAGGAAAGTTTCGTGAGCTTCCTTCTAAAAAGTGTTAAACTTATGGTTATAATTAAGCGTTTTTCATATAAGTGTAAGGGAATAGATAATCAAATGCTGGACTTTGAGAAAAAGACAAAGAGCTTTATAGAAAGACACAGGCTTTTGCACCATGGGGATTCTGTGCTTGCCGCTGTGTCCGGCGGCCCGGATTCCATGGCAATGCTTGATTTCTTGGCGATGAGGCAGGTTGACTTAGGCATCAGTCTGACAGTCGCCCATGTAGACCATATGCTCCGTGGGGAAGAATCTGTCCGGGATCTTGAATATGTTCAAGCTTATTGTGAAAAATATGGATTGCAGCTGAAGACGGCATCCATCGATATTAGTCGCAAGATGGAGATGGAACAAAAAGGGATGCAGGAAACTGCGCGCCTGTACCGTTACAAGTTTTTTAAGAATGTCATGGAAGAAATAGGTGCAGACAAGCTCGCTGTTGCGCAGCATGGGGATGATCAAATCGAAACGATTCTCATGCGGCTGACAAGAGGGAGCAGTGGGAAGGCACGAGCTGGCATGCGGCCCATTCGTGCATTTGGTAAGGGGACATTAATCCGCCCGCTCCTTGGGGTGACGAAGAATGAGATCCAGGAATATTGCACATTTCACCAATTGCACCCGAGAATGGACCCCAGCAATGAAAAGCCCTCTTACACAAGAAACCGTTTCCGGTTGGATGTGCTTCCGGCTCTAAAGCGTGAAAACCGGCAAGCCCATGAACATTTTCAGAAATTCAGCGAGGATTTATTGGAAGATGAAGCTTATTTGGAGGCGTTAGCGGAACGCGAAATCAGGGCTGTATCGGAGTTTGGAGACGGCTCAATCCAGTTGAAAATCCCTAAGTTTTTTCAAATGCCTTTGCCTTTACAAAGGAGGGGTATTCATCTAATATTAAGCTATCTTTATAAGAAAAATATTACCCTTGTGACATCTTGGCATGTTCACTTGATCGGGGAGCTTTTACAGGGTGAAAACCCTTCAGGGAAGCTGGATTTTCCCCTTGGTTTGAAAATTATCCGCTCTTATGAGAACTGCCTTTTTACGTTTGAACAAACAAAGCAGGTGAACGGGTACGAGTATGAATTGAAAGCCGGACAGGAAGTTGAACTTCCGAATGGAAAAATTGTTCGGTTGGAAAAAGCTTCGGAAACCTCTGCAGGCCATGGTGAGGATTGCTTTGTTTTTACTGCCTCAGACATACAGCTGCCGCTGACTGTGCGGACTCGGAGACCCGGAGATCGGATCAAGGTAAATGGAATGGATGGAACGAAGAAATTAAAAGATCTGTTCATCGATGAAAAAATCCCACGATCATTAAGGGACAGCTGGCCGGTTATCGCCGACCATGCGAACCGTATCATATGGATTCCTGGATTGAAAAAATCCTTATATGGGGTTTCACCTCAATGTAATGGACATCAATATATCTTGTATTACAGAACCTCTAGGGGGCAGCAAAGCCAATGAAAAATGACATTGAAAGAGTTTTGATCACAGAAGAAGAAATTCAAGAGAAAATTCAGGAGCTCGGTGCACAGCTTACGGAAGAATACGACGGCCGATTCCCACTTGCGATTGGTGTATTGAAGGGGGCCATGCCATTTATGGCGGACCTTTTAAAAAGGGTCGATACATATTTGGAAATGGATTTTATGGATGTTTCAAGTTACGGCATGTCAACAACCTCTTCTGGCGAGGTTAAAATCCTGAAAGACCTGAATACGCCTGTTGAAGGCCGGGATATCTTAATTATCGAAGATATCATCGACAGCGGGGTCACGCTGAGTTATCTCGTGGATTTATTCCGTTATAGGAAAGCCAAATCCATTAAAATTGTCACTCTGCTCGACAAGCCGGAAGGAAGAAAGGCAGATTTGAAGGCTGACTATGCAGGCTTTGTTGTTCCGAACGCTTTTGTTGTAGGGTACGGGCTGGATTATGCAGAAAAATACCGGAACCTACCTTATATTGGGGTTTTGAAACCCGAGGTATATGGCAATAATGAAAGTTAATGAATTATATGAAAAATTGCAGTTGTGATTTGTTGTAAAGTTCGAAATGACTATGATACTATTGAATATAGTTTTTTTACCGTGGGAGGAGGCTAGGGATGAACCGGATCTTTAGAAACACAATCTTTTATTTACTTATCTTTCTCGTTCTCATTGGGATTGTCAGCTGGTTTAACAATACCAACGAAACGACACAAAATATATCGTATAAAGAATTTGTCTCTCACTTGGAAAATGGGGATGTAAAAGAATTTTCCATACAGCCAGAAAGAGGCGTCTATGAGGTTATCGGACAGCTGAAAGGCGCCAAAGAAGGCGAGCATTTCATGACTTATGTTATGAATAACCCTGAAATGCTTGATCGCATTGATGCTGCTTCATCTGAAGTGGAGGTCATGCCGGCGAAGGAAACAAGCGGCTGGGTATCCTTCTTCACAACGATCATTCCTTTTATCATCATCTTTATTTTATTCTTCTTCTTGCTCAATCAGGCACAAGGTGGCGGAAGCCGTGTCATGAATTTCGGAAAAAGCAAGGCGAAGCTGTACAGTGAAGAGAAGAAAAAAGTCCGATTCAAAGATGTAGCAGGGGCGGACGAAGAGAAACAGGAATTGGTCGAAGTCGTAGACTTTTTGAAAGACCCGAGGAAGTTCTCTGAGTTGGGGGCCCGGATTCCAAAAGGGATCTTGTTAGTCGGACCTCCTGGAACAGGTAAAACTTTGCTTGCGCGAGCAGTAGCAGGGGAAGCGGGAGTGCCGTTCTTCTCAATCAGCGGTTCAGACTTCGTGGAAATGTTTGTCGGTGTGGGTGCGTCAAGGGTTCGTGATTTGTTCGAAAATGCGAAAAAGAATGCGCCATGTATGATATTTATTGATGAAATTGATGCTGTCGGCCGCCAGCGCGGCGCCGGTCTTGGTGGTGGACACGATGAGCGGGAGCAGACGCTGAACCAATTGCTCGTCGAAATGGATGGGTTTGGTGAAAACGAGGGTATCATCATCATCGCAGCTACGAACCGTCCGGATATCCTTGACCCAGCGTTATTACGTCCAGGTCGTTTTGACCGTCAAATCACGGTTGATCGTCCGGATGTCAATGGAAGAGAAGCTGTCCTTAGGGTTCATGCGAGAAATAAGCCGCTTGATGAGTCGGTTGACTTGAAGGCGATCGCTATGAGAACGCCAGGCTTCTCAGGTGCTGATTTGGAAAACTTGCTGAATGAAGCTGCATTGATTGCAGCCCGCCGCAATAAAAAGGCAATTGACATGAGTGATGTCGATGAAGCGACAGACAGGGTCATTGCAGGACCTGCCAAGAAAAGCAGGGTCATTTCCCAAAAAGAAAGAAATATTGTTGCCTACCATGAAGGCGGGCATACTGTCATCGGATTGGTTCTTGATGAGGCGGATGTAGTCCATAAGGTAACGATTGTCCCAAGGGGCCAAGCGGGCGGATACGCCGTCATGCTGCCGAAGGAAGACCGTTACTTCATGACGAAGCCGGAGCTGCTTGACAAAATTACAGGCTTGCTCGGAGGCCGCGTAGCGGAAGAAATCACATTCGGCGAAGTGTCCACCGGAGCTCACAATGACTTCCAGCGAGCAACAAATATTGCCCGCAAAATGGTGACCGAATACGGAATGAGCGAAAAGCTTGGACCTCTTCAATTTGGCCAGGCTCAAGGCGGCCAAGTATTCCTTGGCAGAGATTTGCATAATGAGCAAAACTATTCGGATGCCATCGCATTTGAAATAGACAAGGAAATCCAGCGAATTATCAAAGAATGCTATGCTCGTGCAAAAGAGATTTTGACAAAGCATCGCGACAAGCTGGAATTAATCGCTCAAACTTTATTGGAAGTGGAAACTTTGGATGCTGAACAGATCAGAAGCCTGTTCGATACCGGTAAATTGCCGGAGCGTTCTGTAAGGCCTTTGAAAGTGGATGATGAAAACGGAGAAGCGCCTAAAGTGACACTTCAGTCCAAAGAAGAAGAAACAGATCCATTGGCTATTGATGAAAAGCGTCCGGAAGATCCGCTCAGCCCACCTGAGAAATTGGGACCGACAAAGGCTCCAGATCCGAAAGATGCTGATACAGATAATAAAGAATAGAAAATACGAAGACACTGATACATATCGGTGTCTTTTTTCTTTTGTGACGAATCGCTTTAATGGTATGATGTGTGAAGAAAAAGTCTTGTAAAAGTTGGTGAGGAGCTTGATTTTTGTTTTAGATGTGGGAAATACAAATACGGTTCTCGGTGTTTATGACCATGACCACTTAAAATATCACTGGCGATTTGAAACAAACCGCCATAAGACGGAAGATGAGTATGGAATGATCATCAAGTCTTTATTTGAGCATGTGGGCATTCGTTTTGACCATATAAAGGGGATTATCATCTCTTCTGTTGTGCCCCCCATCATGTTTACAATGGAAAAAATGTGTAAAAAGTATTTTAAGGTAAAGCCATTGGTTGTGGGACCGGGAATAAAAACAGGTTTGAATATAAAATATGAAAATCCCCGTGAAGTCGGGGCGGACCGAATCGTGAACGCAGTAGCAGGAATTCATGAGTACGGAAGCCCGCTGGTTATCGTAGACTTTGGGACAGCGACCACTTTTTGCTATATCAATGAAAAAGCCGAATATACAGGCGGGGTAATTGCCCCTGGTATTGGTATTTCTACGGAAGCTTTGTACTCCAAAGCCGCCAAGCTGCCGCGAATTGAAATTACACATGTAGATGAAATCATCGGTAAAAATACGGTGGCAGCCATGCAGGCGGGTATTTTATTTGGATTTGTCGGACAAGTTGAGGGAATTGTGAACCGCATATTTGAGAAGAGTAAAAAGAAACCGACTGTCATTGCTACTGGCGGTTTAGCGACACTCATTTCCTCGGAAACGGAAATGATCGAAATTGTCGATCATGATTTGACGTTAAAAGGTTTGCATTTAATTTATAAAAGAAATATTTCAGGTTAAGAGGTGTCTATTATGAGTGATTATATGATAAAAGCCCTGGCATTTGATAAACAGGTCCGCGCATATGCGGTAAATAGCACAGAGACGGTTGGGGAAGCCCAACGGCGGCATCAAACTTGGCCAACAGCATCGGCCGCGCTTGGAAGAGCGGTAACGGCGGGTGTCATGATGGGCGCCATGTTGAAGGGAGAGGAGAAGCTGACTGTTAAGGTGGAAGGCGGTGGGCCGATTGGAGCGATTATCGTTGATTCCGACGCCAAAGGCCATGTACGCGGCTACGTATCCAATCCTCAGGTCCATTTTGATTTAAATGAAGAAGGCAAGCTTGATGTACGGCGGGCGGTTGGAACTGATGGTACATTGACTGTCGTTAAAGACATCGGTCTTAGGGATAATTTCTCCGGACAGGTGCCAATCGTCTCCGGTGAGTTGGGTGAGGATTTCACCTATTATTTTGCAATATCTGAACAAACGCCTTCTTCGGTTGGTGTTGGTGTGCTAGTTAATCCTGATAATTCGATTTTGGCAGCCGGTGGCTTCATCATACAATTAATGCCCGGAACGGATGAAGAGACGATCAGCAAAATTGAGGAAAGCATCACGAAGACCCCGCCTGTATCAAAAATGATCCAAGACGGATTGACACCGGAAGAGATCCTTAACCAGCTGCTCGGTGAAGAGAACGTCACAATCCTCGAAAAAATGCCAGTCGAATTCAGATGCGCATGCTCCAAAGAAAGGTTTGGCCGTGCGATAATAAGCTTAGGCAAAGCAGAAATCCAGGATATGATTACAGAGGATGGAAAAGCCGACACGCAATGTCACTTTTGCAATGAAGAATATCACTTCACAAAAGAAGAATTGGAAGAGCTTAAGGAAGAGGCTTAAATGGCCTAGGATTTTTTTACTAAAAAATCTTATTCTGGGCAATCGTTACCGTTGACAGAGTGGTCGCAACGTGGTAGTTTTAAATAAACCAATATAAATACTCGGAATTAGAGGTGGAGGAAAAATGTCACGAATTGCAAACTCGATTACGGAACTAATTGGAAACACCCCGATTGTTAAGCTGAACCGTTTAGTTGATGCGGACAGTGCGGATGTCTACGTAAAGCTTGAATACATGAATCCTGGAAGCAGTGTAAAAGACCGGATTGCCTTGGCGATGATTGAAGCCGCAGAAAAAGAGGGAAAGCTGAAAGAGGGAGACACGCTGATTGAACCTACCAGCGGCAATACTGGTATCGGCCTTGCAATGGTTGCGGCGGCCAAAGGATACCGCGCAGTTCTTGTCATGCCTGATACGATGAGCATGGAAAGACGGAATCTCTTGCGTGCTTATGGAGCGGAATTAGTGTTGACTCCGGGTGCTGAAGGAATGAACGGCGCTATTAAAAAAGCCAATGAGCTTGCAGAGGAGCACGGCTATTTCTTACCTCAGCAATTCGAAAACAGTGCAAATCCAAAAATTCACCGTGAAACAACAGGTAAAGAGATTGTTGAGCAAATGGGGGACCAGTTAGATGCGTTTGTTTCAGGAATCGGTACAGGAGGTACAATTACAGGTGCCGGCGAAGTATTGAAAGAAAAATATCCCGACATCAAAATCTATGCGATTGAACCGAAAGATTCCCCAGTGTTATCCGGAGGAAAACCAGGTCCTCATAAAATCCAAGGTATTGGAGCAGGATTTGTACCAAAGGTATTAAATACGGATGTGTATGATGAAGTAGTGACAGTATCAAACGAAGATGCATTTGAAACAGCTAGAAAAGCAGCCAAAGAAGAAGGGATTCTTGGCGGAATTTCTTCCGGAGCCGCCATTAACGCAGCTCTTTCTGTCGCCAAAAAACTCGGCAAAGGAAAAAAAGTCTTAGCAGTTCTTCCGAGCAACGGCGAGCGCTATTTGAGCACACCACTTTACCAATTTGAAGACTGAGAGAAAAGCGGAGGTGCCTTGCTCAGCCCCGACAAGCATAAGGCGAGTGTTGAAGAAGGCGTAGTCTGCCTTCAGCAACAATTGGCTTATGACCTCGAGGGGCTAGGCGGCGCAGCTAGACAGTAGAAAAGCGCAGGGCGACGTTTTAACAATATGAAAAGCCGAAGCGCCCGCCGGGCGCTGGTTGATTAAAAGGCAAGTCCAATTCCGGGCTTGCCTTTTATTTTTCATTTAGAGGCAAAAGAGTTAAACTAAGAAAAAATAGTGAAACGAAGGGAATGCAGGAAAAGAATGATCATCAATTGCGGGAAATATACGCTTGATTGCAATCAAAAAACACTGATTATGGGAATTCTCAATGTCACGCCGGATTCGTTTTCAGACGGCGGACGCTTTAACGCTTTGGACATAGCGATTGAGCATGCGCAGGAGATGGTCAAGGAGGGCGCGGATATCATTGACGTTGGCGGTGAATCGACTCGTCCGGGCCACGAACCGGTCGCGGCCCAAGAGGAGATCGACAGAGTGGCTCCCGTAATAGAAGCTGTCGCTTCGGCTGTTGATGCGCCGATCTCCATCGATACATATAAAGCAAAAACCGCCGAAGCGGCAGTGGTGGCGGGGGCCCATATCATCAATGATATTTGGGGCGCAAAAAATGACCCTGAGATAGCCGCCGTGGCGGCAGAACGTAATGTTCCGATTGTTTTGATGCATAACAGGGACAACCGCAACTACACGGAGTTTATCCGTGATGTGCTGAATGATTTATATGAAAGTATTTCAATTGCAAAAAAAGCTGGGGTTCCGGATGAAAACATCATCTTGGATCCTGGTATCGGGTTTGCCAAAGACCATACTGAAAATCTGATAATGATGAGAAATCTTGATAAGCTTGTTGGCCTTGGTTACCCAGTGCTGCTTGGTACTTCAAGGAAACGGATGATTGGCACCGCGCTCGATCTTCCGGTGGAAGAACGAATGGAAGGAACGGGTTCCACTGTCTGCTTCGGAATTCAGAAGGGATGCCACATCATGCGAGTGCATGATGTGAAAGAGATTAGCCGCATGGCGGCCATGATGGATGTTCTTGTAGAAATGGGGGAGCGGCGTGGATAAAATTTATTTAAATAAAATGGAGTTTTACGGAAACCATGGTGTATTTTCTGAAGAAACAGTCCTTGGCCAGCGCTTCACCGTGAATGTCGTGTTAGAAACCGATCTGCAAGCCGCTGGGCGCTCAGATAAACTGGAAAAAACAATCAATTATGCAGAAGTATACACGCTTTGTCAGGAAATTGTAGAGGGGAAGAGATTTGACCTGATTGAAGCGGTAGCTGAAAATATAGCGGGTGACATTTTGAACAAGTTTGAACGCGTCGAAAAAGTCCATGTGAAAGTGATCAAGCCCAATCCGCCAATTAAAGGCATATATGACTCGGTCGCTGTCGAAGTCACTAGAGGTCGCCATGAATAATATTGCTTATTTATCGCTCGGCTCCAATATCGGCGACCGGGAAAACTGGTTAAAAGAAGCAGTCAGGGAATTGGAACAGACAAGTCGAATTCGTGTTGAAAAAGTATCATCCATATATGAAACGGATCCTGTCGGCTTTACAGAGCAGGATCCCTTTCTAAATATGGCCGTAAAGGTCTCAACGTCGCTGACGGCCCGTGAACTTTTAGACCGTTGCCTGGAAATTGAGGAAGAGATGGGTAGAGTGAGAGAAATTAGATGGGGACCCAGAAAAATCGACCTTGACATTTTATTATATAATAACGAAAATATTGAGATGGAGGACTTGCGAATTCCACATCCTCGAATGACTGAGCGAGCATTTGTCCTTGTTCCGTTATTGGAGATTGATGGAAAAGTCAGGCTTCCGAAGCAAAGTGTTACTTTGGGTGAAGTATTAAGCGAAATACCTGATAAAGAAGGTGTTCGGTTATGGAAACAGATAAATGGGGAAGGCGGATCCGAGCTTTTCGGAAGCTGAAGGGCCGTACCCAAGAAGGTCTGGCAAGGGAAATCGGGATATCCGTTTCGGTTTTAGGAGAAATAGAACGGGGAAGCCGTCTTCCGTCAGGGCAGATACTAAAGAAGATTTCCGACGTGCTTTCAGTTCCGGTAGAGGAATTGACACCGCCGGATGAGTTGGATAAATAAAATTAAGGAAGGGGGGGCTTTATGCTTAAAATTGGCGATATCGAAATGAAGAATCAGGTGGTTCTTGCCCCGATGGCGGGAATCTGTAACTCTGCATTTCGCTTGACTGTTAAGGAATTCGGTGCAGGTCTTGTCTGTGCGGAAATGATCAGTGATAAAGGTATTGTTTTCAAAAACCAGAAAACGATGAACCTGCTCTATATTGATGAGCGCGAAAAGCCATTATCTCTTCAAATTTTTGGCGGTGAGAAGGAAACTTTAGTTGAAGCGGCTAAATTTGTGGACAAAAATACTACTGCTGATATCATCGACATCAATATGGGTTGCCCGGTTAACAAAATCATCCGCTGTGAAGCGGGTGCCAGGTGGCTGTTGGAACCCGAAAAGATTTATGATATGGTTTCTGCCGTAGTTGATGCTGTCGATAAGCCTGTTACAGTAAAAATGCGAATCGGATGGGATGATGAGCATGTTTTTGCAGTCGAAAATGCGCAGGCTGTGGAACGGGCAGGAGGCGCGGCTGTTTCCATGCATGGTCGGACGCGCGTTCAAATGTATGAAGGACATGCCAATTGGGATATCATCCGCGAAGTGAAACAATCTCTGAACATACCATTGATTGGGAATGGAGATGTCCAAACACCTCAGGATGCCAAACGGATGCTTGAAGAAACAGGTGTGGACGGTGTAATGATTGGCCGCGCAGCACTTGGGAATCCGTGGATGATTTATCGAACAGTTAAATACTTGGAAACCGGAGAGCTGACAGACGAGCCGACGGTAAGAGAAAAGATGGAAGTTTGCAAACTTCATCTTGACCGCCTAATTGCATTGAAAGGTGAGAATATAGCGGTTCGTGAGATGCGCAAGCACGCAGCTTGGTATTTGAAAGGCATTCTTGGCAATGGAAAAATCAGAAATGCCATCAATGAATGTACAACAAGGGAAGAGGTTGTCCGATTGCTTGATCATCTTGTTGAGGAAACTGAACATGGTGAAAGAAAAGCGGGATAAACATTCTTACTTAGCTGCCATTAGCTGGCAGTTTTTTTTAAGGTTAAAGAAAGTAAAAAAATAGATTAAGTTTATTTTCAAACAAGTATGTTTTGTGTCTAGCTCCAGGCGCCATCGGCTCGAGGTCACAAGCCAAATTGCTGTGGTGGCTGAAAAGCTGCCTCCTCGCAATTCGTCTTGTGCTTGTCGCCGATAGACGGGCGCCTTGCGCTTTTCTTTATAGAGGATGCCTAGTTCCTCAATTTTATGTACAATATGTAAATGAGGAATGGCTTTATTATGAGATTGGAGTGGAAAAGATGAGTCAGGAAGAGTTGAACGATCAACTTCAGGTTAGACGCGACAAAATGACTTCTTTGCGGGAAAACGGTATTGATCCATTTGGTAAACGGTTTGAGCGTACGGAGTTAACTAAAGATATTAAAAGTAAATTTGATAGTAAACCAAAAGAAGAACTAGAGGAAATGGCCCAGTCAGTTACTATCGCAGGACGGATCATGACGAAGCGCGGAAAAGGAAAAGCCGGCTTTGCCCATATCCAGGATTTAACGGGCCAAATTCAAATATATGTCCGCCAGGATGCAGTAGGCGATGAGCAGTACGATATTTTTAAAACAGCTGACCTTGGGGACATCGTCGGTTTGACCGGAACTATTTTTAAAACAAAAGTAGGCGAACTATCTATTAAAGCAACTGACTTTACGTTGCTTACTAAAGCATTGCGCCCCCTTCCTGAAAAATTCCATGGATTGAAGGACGTTGAACAGCGCTATCGCCAACGCTATCTCGATTTAATCACAAATGAAGAAAGCAGAGAAACTTTCATTGCAAGAAGTAAAATTATCCAGTCTATGCGCAGGTATCTGGATGGACAAGGCTTCTTGGAAGTTGAAACTCCAATGCTCCATGCCATCGCTGGGGGAGCGGCTGCCCGTCCATTTATCACACACCATAATGCATTGGATTCGCAATTTTACATGAGGATTGCGATTGAACTGCATTTGAAACGCTTGATTGTCGGCGGCCTTGAAAAGGTTTATGAGATTGGCCGTGTTTTCAGAAATGAAGGGGTCTCAACAAGACATAACCCTGAATTTACGATGATTGAATTATATGAAGCCTATGCGGACTTCAACGATATTATGGAACTTACGGAAAACATGATAGCCTCTATTGCTAAAGAGGTACTGGGGACAACTTCTGTCAAATACGGTGATTATGAAGTTAACCTGGAGCCGAAATGGCGCCGTCTCCATATGGTGGACGCGGTAAAAGAGCATACTGGCGTCGATTTCTGGAAAGAGATGTCTGATGAAGAAGCTATCCAGCTTGCCAAGGAGCATAATATCGAAATTACAGAACATATGACTTATGGACATATCGTCAATGAGTTCTTTGAGCAGGTCGTTGAGGAAAAACTCATTCAGCCTACTTTCATTTACGGGCATCCGGTTGAGATATCCCCACTGGCGAAAAAGAATGAAGACGACCCAAGATTTACGGATCGATTCGAACTATTTATTGTCGGTCGGGAACACGCAAATGCATTTACAGAATTGAATGACCCAATAGATCAACGTCAAAGATTTGAAGCTCAATTGGAAGAAAGAGAACAAGGGAATGACGAAGCGCATGAGATGGATGAAGATTTTATCGAAGCGCTTGAATACGGAATGCCTCCTACTGGGGGACTTGGAATTGGAATAGATCGTCTTGTCATGCTACTGACAGACTCCCCTTCCATAAGGGACGTGCTACTCTTCCCATTAATGAGGAACCGCGATTGATCACTGGAACCCTGCCGTTTGGCACGGGTTCTTTTTTAGTTTTATATAGGTGAATAAAAAAGCAAAAAAACTATTGCATGAAAAGTAAAAAGGTGTTATATTAAATATCGTTGCTCGTGAGGGCAACAAGGCAATAAAAAAGTTTTTAAAAAGTGTTGACTTTAAAAAGTCGACATGATATATTTAAAAGGTCGCTTCAGACGAGGTGAAGAAAACAATTTAAAAAAATTGTTGACAAGCCAAGTTGGATGCGGTATAATAGAAAAGCTGCTCGAGAGAGCAACTGCAAGTTTGATCTTTGAAAACTGAACGAAACGAA
>NZ_QYTV02000015.1 GCF_003605385.1 Siminovitchia acidinfaciens
TCCAAGGAGCAAGCTCCTCTTCATCCGCTCGACTTGCATGTATTAGGCACGCCGCCAGCGTTCGTCCTGAGCCAGGATCAAACTCTCATAAAAGTTTGTTTAGCTCATAAAGCTGGCAATGGTTCAAAACCATTGTTACATCAAAATTATTGACGTTTCGTTTCGTTCAGTTTTCAAAGATCAAACTTGCTTTTCAGCTGCTCTCTCAAGCAACTTTTCTAGTATATCGCGCTGATTAAAGTTTGTCAATAACTTTTTTCGAGTTATTTTTCGCACCGCGTCAGAGGCGACTTTTATATAATAACAAGCTGCCGACTATATGTCAACTACTTTTTAAATTATTTTTTAGTAGAAAACTATTTGTTTGGACAGCGATTTATAATATAACACCTTTCATTTATTCTGGCAATGCTTTTTTAATAATATTTTTAGGGAAAGCGTAAGTGCCCCGAACAAAGCAACAAACAGATGTCCGAGAGCAAATACTTCGCCGAGCAGCTTAATTTAATCCTGTCTCTAAATTAACTGTGTCGCATGAGCACTATTTTCTTTGAATGGGTTGGCCTTGAGAACAGGCGCTGAACCTCGACTTTATATTCTTTTTTGCATTCTAAGAAAGGAGCATGGCGCGACCTGCGTGCCAATCACAATACGAATTTAAGTGTATTATCAGCTGCCACAGCAAAGCTACTTACTTAATTACATCATGAGAAACTTCTTTAAACATGCTTCTTGCAGCTTTGCGACGAGCTGGACAAGGCTTCCTTGAAAAATCTAAGGCGCAGGAGCACATTCATCCTTAATAAACTTCCTCATATAGTTTATGACCTCAAGCCGATGGCGCCTGGCCGACTCAATGCGCCGTCGGAACTGGATATAACGTATCCTTGGTTTAAGTGAAATTCATTTTACCTAAAATAAAAGAAGCGTCGAGGATCCCGACGCTTCCCAATTAAGATTCATACAATTCTTCGCCTGTAATTTCCTCGTCACTTGGCGTTGTTGAAATTTCTTCAAGTCCTTCGGTTTTTTCCACTTTTGCGACAGTAGCGACAGATTCTTCATCGTCCAGCCTGATTAAAATGACACCTTGGGTATTTCGGCCAAGAACTGAAATATCTTCAACAGACATCCTGATCAAAACGCCTCCAGCAGTGATGAGCATGAGATCCTCATCGCCTTTAACCGTTTCAACTGCAACGACAGTACCTGTCCTTTCTGTGATATTGCACGTAATGATTCCTTTTCCGCCGCGAGATTGGATTCTGTAATCTGCAGCTGGTGTTCGTTTACCGAAACCATTTTTAGTGACCACAAGAACATCATGATCTTCTTCAAGGATTTCCATGCCGATGACTTCATCGTCATTCGCTAGATTAATTCCTTTTACCCCTGTAGCCGTTCTTCCCATTGAACGTACGTCCGTTTCATTGAATCGAATCAAGAGACCGTTTTTCGTACCCACAACGATATCTTTGGTATTGTCGGTCAATTTGACGGAGATCAGTTCATCGTGCTCTCTAAGATTCAGTGCAATCAAACCATTTGTTCTTATGTTGGCAAATGCCGATACCGGCGTCCGTTTCACCACACCATGTTTTGTCGCAAAGAACAAATACCAATCCTCAAGAAATTCCTCAACACAGATAATAGTGTTGATCCATTCGCCTTTTTCTATGCCAAGCAGGTTTATGATCGGCAGACCTTTGGCTGTTCTGCTGAATTCAGGAATCTCATATCCCTTTGCACGATACACTTTCCCTTTGTTTGTAAAAAACAAAATCGTATCATGAGTGGATGTCGTAATCAGATGTTCGACAAAATCATCCTCATTTGTACCCATTCCCTGCACGCCGCGGCCGCCGCGTCTTTGGCTTCTGTATGTTGAAATTGGAAGACGTTTAATATAGCCGTTATGCGTAAGCGTGACAACGACATTCTCTCTTGGTATTAAGTCCTCGTCTTCCAGGTGACCGATACCGCCCGCAACAATCTCAGTCCGGCGACCATCGTCAAAGCGCTCTTTGACTTCAAGAAGCTCTTCTCTGATGATTTCAAGGATTTTTTCCTCGTCAGCCAAAATCGCCTTCAGTTCAGAAATCAGTTTGACAAGATTTTGATATTCTTCCTCAATCTTTTCTCTTTCCAGACCAGTCAAGCGCTGGAGTCTCATATCAAGAATAGCTTGTGCCTGCTTTTCACTCAGACTGAATTGCTCCATTAACCCGGCACGGGCAATGTCTGTAGTCTTTGAGCCTCTGATCAGGCTGATGATAGCATCGATATGATCCAAGGCAATCCGCAGGCCTTCAAGAATATGGGCACGCGCTTCCGCTTTGCGAAGTTCATATTCCGTACGCCTTCTGATGATGACTTTCTGATGCTCCAAATAGTAATAGAGACATTGTTTTAAATTCAAAACCTTCGGCTGGCCATCGACAAGTGCAAGCATATTGATCCCGAAGCTTGTCTGGAGTGCTGTCATTTTATATAGATTGTTTAAGATGACGTTGGCATTTGCATCCCTGCGCACTTCCATGACAATTCTCATTCCTACGCGGTCGGACTCGTCCCTCAGCTCGGTAATGCCATCGATTTTCTTTTCTCGTACAAGTTCAGCGATCCGCTCAATGAGCCTTGCTTTATTCACCTGGAATGGGAGCTCATTGACAATGATTGTTTCCCTTCCATTGGCTTTTGTTTCAATCTCCACTTTGCCCCGCATCATAATAGAACCGCGGCCTGTTTCATAGGCTCTTCTGATACCGCTTCTGCCGACAATCAGCCCGGCGGTCGGAAAATCCGGCCCTTGAATATGCTCCATCAATTCCTGAATGGTGATTTCAGGATCTCGGCTTAGTGTGATGATCGCATCAATCACTTCGCCCAGCTGATGAGGAGGAATATTAGTTGCCATACCGACAGCGATTCCTGATGAACCGTTGACAAGCAAATTCGGAAAACGAGAAGGCAGAACGGCAGGTTCTTTTTCCGACCCATCGTAATTGTCTTTGTAATCTATGGTGTCCTTATTCAGGTCTCTAACGAGTTCCATTGAAATTTTTGACATTCTTGCTTCCGTATACCGCATGGCGGCCGCTGAGTCTCCGTCAATCGAACCAAAGTTCCCGTGGCCGTCCACAAGCATATACCGGTAGCTGAAGTCTTGGGCCATCCGGACCATTGTTTCATAAACAGCCGAGTCTCCGTGAGGATGATACTTCCCGATTACTTCACCGACAATCCTAGCCGACTTTTTATATGCCTTATCACTCGTCATTCCAAGATCATTCATCGCATATAAAATCCGGCGGTGAACCGGTTTTAAACCGTCCCGGACATCGGGTAGGGCACGCGCAACGATAACGCTCATCGCATAATCAAGGAATGAAGAGCGCATTTCCTGGCTTAAATTAATTTCTTTTACGTTATCAGGCATGTCTGACATAAACTCACAACCTTCCTTCCTTCAAGAAAAGCGCAAGCGCCTTGCTCAGCCCCGACAAGCACACGATTCCCGAGGAGGCAGTTCCTCTGCCACTGGGAAGAAACTTACTTCAATCACATCGTGTGAAGCTTCCCCGAATGGGCCTTATGCTGCTTTGCGACGAGGTGAACAATTACTCCCCCAACTAAGCTATGCCTCAGGAACACATACTTCCTGATTTTGCTTCCTTACAGGCTTGAGACCTCGAGGGGCTTGGCGCTTCAGGCAGGCTCTGGCAGCGACGTCTTCAAAAGCTAACGCTTTTTCTTCGTATGTTGTAATGCTGTCGAAGCTTTCCTTGTCCTGTCATTTCGCCTGCACTAGCACGTCCTGTCCGTCGCTGGACAAAGCATATACGCTTCCTAACCTTCATCCATGAAAAATTTTATTGCTTTCTTCTTCCTTAAAAAAAGCGAGTGAAGCAGCAATCTTTTTACTGCATCACTTGCTTTCAACCGACTCGTTATATATCCAAATTCTTTACGTTCAACGCATTTTCCTCAATGAACAGGCGCCGCGGCTCCACTTTTTCCCCCATCAGCATGTCGAAAGTTTCGTCCGAATCAATGGCGTCTTCAAGCTCCACTTGCAAAAGTGTCCTGGATTCAGGGTTCATTGTTGTTTCCCATAACTGTTCTGGGTTCATTTCCCCTAGACCCTTATAACGCTGGACACCGGGAACCGGCTGTTTTGGAAGGTCCGCCAAGGCGGCCTCCAATTCGCGATCAGAATAGACGTATGTTTCTTTTTTGCCCTGGCTGATTTTAAATAGCGGCGGCTGGGCAATATATATATATCCCGCTTCAAGCAGCGGCCGCATATAGCGGTAAAACAGCGTCAGCAGCAAAGTCCGGATATGGGCGCCGTCTACGTCTGCGTCCGTCATGATGACCACTTTATGGTATCTGGCTTTGGAAATATCAAACTCTTCGCCGATTCCAGTTCCGAGCGCCGTTATGATTGCCCGAACTTCAGTATTGGAAAG
Source organism: Siminovitchia acidinfaciens (assembly GCF_003605385.1). Lineage (GTDB taxonomy): Bacteria > Bacillota > Bacilli > Bacillales > Bacillaceae_C > Siminovitchia > Siminovitchia acidinfaciens. Next base: position 4,473 of record NZ_QYTV02000015.1, read on the forward strand.
GATACGGTCAAGCCTTGCCTTTTCCACGTTGATGATTTTACCTTTCAACGGCAAAATCGCTTGGAAATGGCGGTCACGCCCTTGCTTTGCGGAACCTCCGGCAGAGTCTCCTTCCACGATATATAATTCGCTGATTGCTGGATCCCTTGATGAGCAGTCCGCCAGTTTACCCGGCAGGTTGGAAACCTCCAACGCATTCTTGCGGCGGGTCAGCTCCCTCGCTTTCCTCGCCGCCATGCGCGCTCTGGCGGCCATGCTGCCTTTTTCAACAATTTTTCTGGCCAACGAAGGATTCTCTAGTAAAAACTTCTCGAAGTGTTCAGAGAAAAGGGCGTCCGTTATAGTACGTGCTTCGGAGTTCCCTAGCTTTGTCTTTGTTTGGCCTTCAAACTGCGGATCTGGATGCTTGATGGAAACGATAGCCGTCAAGCCTTCCCGGACATCCTCCCCGGACAAGTTACTGTCATTATCCTTAAATATTTGATTTTTGCGCGCATAGTCATTGATGACTCTCGTCAACGCAGCTTTGAATCCCGATTCGTGGGTTCCGCCTTCATACGTATGGATATTATTCGCAAAAGAGTAAATGTTGCTTGCATATCCATCGTTATATTGCATGGCGATTTCAATTGAGATATCTTCACGTTCTCCCTCAATGTAGATGGGTTCCTCATGCAGCACTTCTTTCGATCTGTTCAAATGCTCGACATAAGAAATGACTCCGCCTTCGTAGTGGAATTCTTTCCTTATCAGCTCTTCTTCGCGCTTATCTTCAATGACCAATTTCAGTCCTTTGTTTAAAAAGGCCAGTTCACGGGTACGAGAAGATAACGTTTCAAAATCATATTCCACTGTTTCCGTAAAAATCTCAGGATCAGGTTTGAAATGAATCGTTGTTCCTGTCCGATCGGTATCCCCAATGACTTTTAGATCAAAAAGGGGAACACCGCGTTCATATTTCTGATAATGAATTTTTCCGTTCAAATGGACATATACTTCCAATTCAGATGACAGCGCGTTAACTACAGAGGCACCCACGCCATGCAGGCCGCCCGACACTTTATAACCGCCACCGCCAAATTTACCTCCGGCATGGAGTACAGTCAAAATTACCTCTACTGCCGGTCGACCCATTTTCTCCTGGATACCAACGGGAATTCCCCGACCATTATCCTGAACACTGATACTATTATCAGGCTCAATGGTCAGGACGATTTCGTCACAATAACCCGCCATGGCTTCATCGATACTATTATCGACAATTTCCCAGACAAGGTGATGCAGCCCTTTGGCACTTGTTGAGCCGATATACATTCCAGGCCGCTTGCGAACCGCTTCGAGTCCTTCCAACACCTGGATTTGATGTTCATCATACGTTTGTTCCTTCAATGCTCTTTGTTCCATTGACATTGACGATTCACCTGCACTTTCCATCTATTTCATCATGAACCTTAACCGTTCATCGGTACGCCGCTCAGCGCTTTCTTCTTCAAAGTGGCAATCGCAATAGGTGATAGATACATATGGGACGGAGTGATGACAAGAGATTTAAAAGTGCCGTTTGCGATATCGACAAGTTCAGACTTTTTCCGATTTATCAGCTCCAGCATCTCTTCGGAGTCCTGGACAGTCTGTTTATCTAAAATAGCGATGATTTCACTGGAGCGAATCATCACATCATCACCCACATGGACATACATTGGGTTTCACCTCATTGGACTTTTGTTATACTTCCGTTTTGCACAAAAAAACTATCCGCTTCTTTGATTGTCTGATGGTCAATCCCGCTTGTCGTTGTTGTCGTAACAAACGTTTGGACTTTCCCCTGAATCGTATTCAGCAAATGCGATTGACGGTAGTCATCCAGCTCGGATAGCACATCATCCAGAAGAAGAATTGGATATTCTCCAATTTCGGAATGGATCAACTCTATTTCAGCCAGTTTTACTGAAAGGGCGGTTGTCCGCTGTTGTCCCTGCGAACCGAATGTATGCACATCACGCCCGTTCACGAAAAAATTCACGTCATCCCGATGGGGACCGACCAGGCTGATTCCACGGTCAATTTCCCTGTCTCTGATTGATGAAAGTTTTTCTTCAAATATAGTAATCATTTTGGACGAATCAAAGGCTTCTGATACGTCCAGTGAAGGTTTATATTGAATGCCCAGCGTTTCCAGTCCACGGGAAATGCCGGCATGTATTGGTTTGGCCCATCCTTCAAGCAGATGGATGAATTCAAATCTTTTTTGGATGATTTTAATAGCTACATCGATAAATTGCGCATCTAAAACATCCAAGAACGTTCGATCTGTCTGTCGTTTCGTCTGCAGTTGTTTCAAATAATGATTTCGCTGCTGTAAAATTTTTTGATATTGGCCGATATCAAAAAGATAGACCGGCGACACCTGCCCAATCTCCATATCAATAAAACGACGCCTTGTTTGAGGGCTCCCTTTTACAAGACGGAGATCTTCAGGCGCAAACATGACAACATTCATATTACCTACATAATGGCTTAATTTTCTTTGTTCAATATGGTTAAACTTTGCCTTTTTCCCTTTTTTGGAAGTAATTAACTGCAAAGGGACAGACCCATTCGTCTTTTGGACCCTACCCTCTATTTTAGCATACTCCTCATCCCAGCGTATCAAATCTTTATCATTGGACGTCCTGTGTGACTTCGCCATCCCAAGTACATAGATCGCTTCCATGACGTTGGTTTTACCCTGGGCGTTTTCTCCGACAAATACATTTACTTTATTTTCAAAAGAAAGTGAGAGTTGTTCATAATTGCGGTAATTTTCCAATTCCAGCTCTACAATATACATTGAGTCAACCCTTTATTGGACAACAATGAAATTTCCAAATCCTGTAATTTCAAGTAGATCGCCTTTGACAAGCTTCCTTCCTCTTCTTTGCTCCTGCTCCCCGTTCACAAGAACCTTATGCTCGCTTAAAAACCACTTCGCCATCCCTCCGGATTGGATGATGTCGGCAAGCTTCAAGAATTGCCCAAGCGTAATGGTATCCGTCTCGATCTTGATTTTTGTTTCCACTTTCTCACTCTTTCCTAAAAAGTAATCACTATCTTTATTTTACTAAAGATTTGCCTGTATGACAAAAATTAGAATGACCCTGGCTGCCTAAAATGAACATGTTGCCAAGAATTCCTTGCTAACAATTTTCGGAGTCAACAATCGCTCGAAAATTTTATCCACAACCTTTGATTAAAAAAGAAAAAACCCACCTAAAGGCAGGTTAAATCACAAATAAAAGAATGTGTAACTTACTTAAGCGGCAGACTTTGCTTTTCTGAATGTCTAGCTACAGCGCCTAGCCCCTCGAGGTCATAAGCCAGCAAAGAAGACTATTCATGGAAGTATGTGCTCCTGCGGCAAAGCATATCCGAGGAGGTGACTGTTCACCTCGTCGCAAAGCTGCATGAAGCATATTCGATGATGGATCACACGATGTGATTGAAGTCAGCTGCTTCCCTGTGGTGGCTGAAAAACTGCCTCCTCGGGAATCGTCTTGTGCTTGTCGGAGCTGACCAAGGCGTTTCCGCTTTTCTTTTTGTCTAGCTCCAGACGGCAGGGGCTATAGGTCGCTTCGGACAAGCCAATGAAGTCAAAGGGCGACTTCACTGGTTGTCCTCCAGCGTTTGTCGCCCCTAAGCGGCCGTCTTACGCTTTTCTCTATTTGTCTAGCTCCAGCGCCTATCGACTAGCAGACTTCGCGCCTCCTCCTACGATAAGTCAACATCGGCTCCTTCGTCGCCGTGTTTCCTTTATCTCGTTGAAGGCACTCCAGTCTGTACGTCGATGTACAGGCGCTTACGCTTTTCTTTTAAGCAGTTCTCACAGGGAGGATAAGCTGCAAAATAGATGGATCTTCCGATGAACGGATGATGAACGGTCTCATAGCTCCTGTGAAACTGATCGTAATGGCTGTTCCGTCAATAGCTCTTAGGGCCTCCATCATATATTTAGCACTGAATGAGATGGTCAATTCATCTCCTTCAAGGGATTCAATCGGCAATTCTTCCGAGACGTTACCAATTTCAGGCGTATTCGAGGAGATCTCAAGCATGTTTTCCCCTAAGGATGCTAATTTCACAACATTGTTTCTATCTTCTCTTGCTAATAGGGACGCACGGTCGATTGCATGATTAAACAGTTTTCCATCCAGAGTGATATTTGTTTTGTAATCCGTTGGGATTAGGCGTGAGGTATCTGGATAATTTCCTTCAAGCCGTCTTGTAAAAAAGTGAAGATTTTTCGTTTTAAAAAGTATCTGGTTTTCTGTGATGACAATATTTACTTGCTGATCGCTGTCATCTAAAATCTTGCTCAGTTCCAGGAGGCTTTTACCCGGAATGACTGTTTGATAACTGACATCATCAGACACGTCTATTGGCGAGGACTTCATTGCCAGCCGATGACTGTCTGTTGCTACACAAACCAAGTTTCCACCTTCAATTTGCCAGTTGACACCTGTCAAGATGGGGCGTATTTCTGAGGTGGACACTGCAAAGACCGTTTGCCTGATCATTGTTTTCAAAAGATCACTCGGAATGGAAAATACATCATCTTCAGGTACTTGAGGAAGATGCGGATATTCAGAAGGGTCGAACCCGTTTAAATTAAATTCCGCTTTTCCAGATTTGATGAGCACATGCTGCGAATCTTCCGCTGTTATTTCTACAGTATCCATTGGAAGTTTCCTTACGATATCTCCGAAAAATCTAGCATTCAGAACGATGCTTCCTGTCTGTTTCATTTCAATTATTTGATCGCCGTCTTCTTCGACAGGGATAAATGACTCAATTGAAATATCGGAGTCACTTCCTGTAAAAGTAATTCCGTTATTGTCAGCTACAATTTTGATTCCCGTCAAAATAGGTATGGTTGTTCTTGAAGAGACAGCCCTCATTACGTGTTGAACGCTGTTGATCAGCCGATTTCGCTGAATGATAAATTGCATGATTCCTTCCCTCGTTTCAGCCTTTATATAGTTATCTTTTTATAAACAAAAACCGTAGTAATAGTAGTAGGGGCTGTGGATATGTTGATAAGTATGTGAATGAATGAAAAACACAAGATATTCACATGTGGACATCATGTGCAACAGTTGAGCACACTTATTCACACTATCCCCATCACGGATTTTTTAAAGAGTCACGGATCCCGTTAACTATGTTTTGGAATTCTGTATCAGAATCCAGCATTTTTGAAATTTTATCATAGGCATGAATGACCGTCGTATGGTCACGTCCTCCAAATTCCTCCCCAATTTTAGGCAGGGAGAGATCAGTCAGTTCCCTGGATAGGAACATGGCAATCTGCCTTGGAAAAGCGATGGATTTCGTCCGCTTTTTGGCTTTGAAGTCCTCCAGTTTCACATTATACTCTGCACCGACCGCTTTTTGGATGTCCAGAACGGTGATGACCCTTGGCTTCGAACTGGGAATGATATCCTTTAGAGCTTCGGCTGCAAGGTTTGCGTTGATATCTTTATTGATCAACGAGGAATAGGCAACAACCCTGATTAATGCTCCTTCAAGCTCTCTTATATTCGTATCAATTTGATTCGCTATGTACAGCATGGCTTCATTAGGAATGTCCAGGCCGTCCGCTTTTGCTTTTTTACGTAAAATTGCGATTCTGGTCTCCAAATCAGGAGGGGTGATGTCAGTAATCAATCCCCATTCAAAGCGTGACCTGAGCCTGTCCTCCAAAGTAGGAATCTCTTTTGGAGGCCTGTCGCTTGAAATGATGATTTGCTTGCTTTCTTCATGAAGTGCATTAAATGTATGGAAAAATTCTTCCTGGGTTTGTTCTTTTCCGGCTATAAATTGAATATCGTCTATTAAAAGCACATCCACATTTCGATATTTATCCCTGAAATCGACAGCTTTATTATCCCGGATCGAGTTGATGAACTCGTTTGTAAATTTTTCGGAAGATAGATAAACCACTTTTGCCGATGGATTGTGTTCCAGTACATAATGGCCGATCGCATGCAGCAAATGGGTTTTTCCCAGCCCGACCCCTCCATAAATAAAAAGAGGATTGTATGCATTTGCGGGCGCTTCGGCGACTGCAAGCGATGCAGCATGGGCAAAGCGGTTACCCGCTCCAATGACAAAAGTATCAAAAGTATATTTAGGGTTAAGCATGTTTTGAAACGTTTCTTCTCTTTTTATTTCCTGGATGGTGTTTGACTTAGGAGCCGGCTCCTTTTGAGTTTGTTCTTCCGCATCAGGAGGGATAATGAATTTAACATTTAGATTTTCTCCGACAAGTTCATATAAAAGCTTGGAAATCAATTTTGTATAACGGCCTTCAAGCCAGTCTCTAGCAAATTCATTGGGAACAGCGACTGTCATCGTATCGCCTTGGAGCTCATAGGCTTCGGTCGATTTCAGCCATGTATCAAAACTGGGTTTACTAATCTTTTTTTCTATGTTTTCCAGTACTTTCTCCCAAAGATCAGACAGGTTTTCCAATACTTTACCTCCTTTGCTTCACTTTAATATCGGGACGTTGTTTTGTCGTTGAGGGTCTGATGAATGTGGAAAAGTATATATTATAGTAGGAATAGTCCTTTTCGACAATATCCACTAAATGTGGACAATGATATCCATAGCGGGTGAATAAACAATCCACATGTTATTCACAATCTGTGGATAAGAGCTGGATGATGGAATGCTCTCCACAGTAAAAACAATTTTATCATATCAAATAAAGCAAAGGACTGCAATGAATGGAAGACATTATCCACATGATTAAATATTGCCATAAAATTAATTATCAACAGCCGTAGAATATGTGAAAAAGTTGTCGATAATTGATGTGAATAAGCGAAAAGGGATTCACAAACAATCCACAAGGGAAAATTAATTGGTTAAGAGGTAAAGGATCGGCAGAAAAATAAAAATGAGAGGTTGACAATCATTCCGCCACATCTTTATAATTAGTGAGACTGTTTAACCTGTGATTTTTTCAAATCCTCGAGGAGGTGTGTAATAAATGAAAAGAACGTTCCAACCAAATAAACGTAAAAGAAGTAAAGTCCACGGTTTCCGTACACGGATGAGTTCAAAGACAGGCCGTAGAATTTTGGCTGCTCGCCGTCGTAAAGGAAGAAAAGTTTTATCAGCGTAGACCACTGAAACGTCTCAGTGGTCTTTTTTCTAATTAGAGAAGAAAAAAGCAGAAGCGCCATTGACTTACAGACTGAGCCTTAAATGCGGTAACGCCTTGTTCAGCCCCCGACAAGCATAAGACGATTCCCGAGGAGGCAGTTCTTCAGCCATTATAGGGAAGCTACTGACTTCAATCACATCATGGGAAGCTACCTTGAGTTGCTTCGTGCAGCTTTGCGACGAGCTGAACAAGACTCCCTCGAGTTAATTTTGGCGCAGGAGCACACTCTTCCTGAGTATCCTTCCTTGCAGGCTTATGACCTCGAGGGGCTAGGCGTTGCAGCTAGATAGAGTGGCACCGAAAAGGTGAGCCAAACATCCTCAGATAAACTGCGCTGCAGGAGAAGTCTGCTAGTCGATAGGCGCTGAAGCTGAACAATGGAAGAACTATTAAAAATGCCAGATTCCAGAGATGCAATGAAGTGATTGCGCTTTTCTCTGTTGAGGTGGATGTATGAAAAAAGCATTTAGAATTAAGGATAATGCAGAATTCCAAGCAGTATTTAAAAAAGGAAAATCAGTGGCAAACAGGCAGTTTGTCATTTATATGCTGGAGAAAAAGGAACAGACCCATTTTCGGATTGGTCTGTCCGTTAGCAAGAAGATTGGAAATGCGGTTACGAGGAATCGGATCAAGCGCTACATACGCCAAGCTTTTCATGAATTCCAGGAGCAAGTGAGCCACAATAAGGATTTTGTTATTATCGCCAGGAAACCGGCGGCCGAAATGGATTACCATTCTGTGAAAAAGAGCCTGGAACATGTCCTCCGGCTTGGAAAAAGTCTTAAGAAGATGAATCGAACGAAAAATAATCAAGATTTTAATCAACAGAAACAATGAAAAGTGTTAAAATAACCGATAGACCATATCTAGCTACCCATAAGGGTTATTTTCATACACTAGGGAGGATATGAAGTTTGAAAAAAAGAATACTACTCGTTGCTGCACTGCTTGCTCTTGTGGTAATAACAGCAGGCTGTTCGTCAATTACTGACCCTGTACCGATCACCGCTGAAAGCACTGGCTTTTGGAGTCAATATATTGTTTATCCATTATCATGGCTCATTACTACAACAGCTGAATTGTTCGGTAATAGCTACGGTTTGGGGATTGTGATCGTTACCATTTTAATACGACTTGCTATTTTGCCGCTTATGATCAAGCAAACAAAAAGTTCAAAAGCTATGCAGCTTCTTCAGCCTGAAATGCAAAAATTGAGAGAAAAATACAGCTCAAAAGACGCGCAAACTCAGCAAAAGTTACAGCAAGAAATGATGCAGCTGTTTCAAAAGCATGGGGTTAACCCGCTTGCCGGTTGTTTTCCGCTGTTAATTCAAATGCCGATCTTAATTGGTTTTTATCAGGCGATCATCAGAACTGAAGAAATAGCTACACATACATTCCTTTGGTTTGACTTAGGAGCGCCCGATCCTTTTTACATTTTGCCAGTCATTGCAGGGATTACAACCTTCTTGCAGCAAAAGCTGATGATGGCAGGCACGGAAGGCGTCAATCCGCAAATGCAGATGATGCTTTATATCATGCCGGTCATGATTTTGGTTTTTGCAATTAATTTTCCAGCAGCACTTTCCTTATATTGGGTAGTCGGTAATATATTTATGATTGTTCAAACATATTTTATAAAACCGCCGGCTGTTGGAACCGCAACGGCCAACGATGGAAAGGTGAGGGGAGCTAAAAAGTGAGACAAGTCACTGCAACCGGATCAACCGTGGAAGAAGCAGTACAATCGGCTTTGGCTCAACTAGAAGCAACAGAAGATCAAGTAGAAATCAAAGTTGTCGATGAAGGGAAAAAAGGATTATTCGGATTGTTTAGATCACGCCCGGTCGTTGTTGAAGTGACAGCGAAGCCGGGCGCTGTCGAATCAGCGGAGCAATTTTTACAAAATATCGTCAAAAATATGGGAATAGAAGCGACAATTGACATAGTGGACAAAGACGGACGCAATGTCATGTTCAATATTTCAGGAGAAAAGATGGGCCTGCTGATCGGTAAGCGAGGGCAGACTCTCAATGCTCTGCAATATTTGACCCAGCTTGTGGCAAACCGCCATTCGTCGCACTATATCCGAGTGATTCTCAATCCTGAAGATTATAGGGACAGGCGCAAAGAAACGCTCGTCCGCCTTGCCGAAAGGCTTGCATCTAGAGCAACGCAGATTGGCGAACCCGTTTCATTGGAGCCTATGCCCAACTACGAACGAAAAATCATACATACTGTACTTGCAGAAAGCGAAGATGTCGAGACGGTTTCCAAAGGGGAAGAACCCAATCGATATGTCGTTATTCAGCCAAAATGACACCTCCCGGATACGGGAGGTGTTTTTTTGTTGTGCGGAAAATCTTTGCGCGCGGTAAGTTTTTCGTAAATGGTATTTCAGATCGTCCGGATACGGAAATCACTAAAAAGGAGAGCGTATCTAAAGTTGTTTTTTGACAAGGGAGAGAGCCTCGGGATACCGAGACCTTCTATATATTTATGGTTAACTCGTCCTTCCTTACACTCCACCAACATTTTTACTAAAACGTCACTTGGCTGCATTGTTATTCACATGTGGATAAGTTAAAATAAAGAGTACGGCTTTTGGCTTGTGGATATGGCCAGATGATGTTGGACGAGATTTTTACTGTGGATTATTACGAAAGTAATTTTGTGTTAATATATTATTTTTAAAAGAAGTGGTGAGCATGTTGGATTTTGATACGATAGCAGCAATTTCGACCCCGCTTGGCGAAGGTGGAATCGCCATTGTCAGGATTAGCGGGGAAGAAGCGGTCGAAATAGCGGACAAAGTCTTTCGAAGCGCCAGCGGAAAGCGGCTGAAGGAGATGGCTTCACATACGATCCATTATGGACGGCTTATCCAGCCAAAGACAGAGGAAATGATAGAGGAAGTAATGGTGAGCCTCATGAGGGCGCCGCGGACTTATACAAAAGAAGACGTTGTGGAAATCAACTGCCACGGCGGGATGGTATCCGTCAACCGAGTGCTACAGCTTGTGTTAAACAACGGCGCGCGTCTTGCCGAACCCGGAGAATTCACAAAAAGAGCCTTCTTAAATGGAAGGATCGATTTGTCCCAGGCGGAAGCGGTCATGGATCTGATTCGTGCGAAAACGGACAAGGCAATGAATGTAGCGCTGGATCAAATGGGAGGCCGTCTATCCAAGCTGATCACCGGTTTGCGTCAGGAAATCCTTGAAACATTGGCACATGTCGAAGTGAACATCGATTATCCTGAATATGATGATGTGGAAGAGATGACGCATCGCATGCTAACGGAAAAAGCGGATCATATTCAAAAAGAGCTAAACAAATTACTAAAAACCGCTGAACAAGGTAAAATATTGCGTGAAGGATTGTCGACGGTCATTATCGGCCGTCCAAATGTCGGGAAATCATCATTGCTGAACAGTCTTGTTCAAGAAAATAAAGCCATTGTTACTGATATTCCTGGAACGACGAGGGATGTCATTGAAGAATATGTGAATGTACGTGGAGTACCTTTGCGACTGGTTGATACGGCTGGGATAAGGGAAACGGAAGATATAGTAGAAAGAATCGGTGTTGAACGATCTAGGAAAGTTCTGAAGGAAGCGGATCTGATTTTACTAGTCCTTAATTCTGCGGAACCATTCTCGCCGGAAGATGAGCAGCTGTTTGCTGCGGTCGAAGGCATGGATGTTATTGTCATTGTCAATAAGACGGATTTGCCAAAGAAAATAGATATGGAACAAGTCAAAAAAGTCGCTGGCAAGCATCGGGTTATTACTACTTCCTTGCTCCAGGAGGAAGGGATTGACGATTTGGAGCAGGCGATTGCGGATATGTTCTTCCAAGGGGAATTGGAGACCGGCGATATTACGTATGTTTCGAACAGTCGCCATATCGCTCTATTGCATCAAGCGCTCCAAGCGATCGAAGATGTGCAGGAGGGAATTGCAGTGGGCACTCCAATCGACATTGTCCAAATCGATATGACAAGAACGTGGGAACTGCTTGGAGAAATTATTGGAGACACGGTACAGGAAAGTTTGATCGATCAGTTATTCTCCCAATTTTGTTTAGGAAAATAACTTATAAGGAGGTAAACGAAATGCAGCAATATGAAGCAGGCCAATATGACATCATTGTGATTGGAGCGGGGCATGCCGGATGTGAAGCGGGCCTGGCGGCCGCTAGAATGGGAGCCGAAGTGTTGATGATCACCATCAATCTTGATATGGTCGCTTTTATGCCTTGCAACCCGTCTATCGGAGGTCCGGCAAAAGGGGTTGTTGTTCGAGAGATTGACGCGCTCGGCGGCGAGATGGGGAAAAATATCGATAAAACCGCTATACAAATTAGGATGCTGAATACCGGAAAAGGACCTGCAGTTCAGGCATTACGGGCACAGGCTGACAAGTTCCAGTATCAGCATGAAATGAAAAACACACTTGAAAATGAACCGAACCTTACACTGCATCAAGGAATGGTCGACGAACTGCTTGTGGAAGATGGAGTCTGCACAGGCGTTATTACAATGACAGGTGCGATTTACCGTTCTAAAGCGGTGGTCATCACTACAGGTACATTCCTGCGCGGTGAAATCATTTTGGGTGAACTGAAATATTCAAGCGGCCCTAACAATCAGCAGCCATCCATCAAGCTATCGGATCATCTTCGAGAGCTTGGTTTTGACATGGAGCGGTTCAAAACAGGAACGCCGCCGCGGATCAACAGCCAGACAATCGACTACAGTCTGACGGAAATTCAGCCGGGTGATGAAGAACCTAGAGCCTTTAGTTACGAAACAACGAAAATGATAACAGACCAGCTCCCTTGCTGGCTAACATATACGAATGAACATACACACAGGCTGATAGATGAAAACTTACACCGATCTCCCATGTTTTCCGGAATGATCAAAGGAACGGGTGCGCGCTATTGTCCATCCATTGAAGATAAGGTCGTCCGTTTTAGCGACAAGCCGCGCCATCAGATTTTTCTGGAGCCGGAGGGCCGCCATACAAATGAAGTGTATGTTCAAGGACTCTCAACCAGCTTGCCGGAAGAAGTTCAGCATGAATTGATCAAAACGGTTCCCGCTTTGAAAAATGCACGGATGATGAGACCGGGGTATGCGATTGAATACGATGCAATCGTACCGACACAGCTCTGGCCGACTCTCGAAACGAAAAAGATCAAAAATCTTTATACCGCAGGACAAATCAATGGTACATCCGGATACGAAGAGGCGGCCGCCCAAGGGTTGATGGCGGGCATAAACGCTGCCAGAAATATCTTTGGAAAAGAAGAAGTTATCCTGAGCCGCTCTGATGCTTACATCGGTGTCCTAATCGACGATCTTGTCACAAAAGGCACGAATGAGCCGTATCGTCTGTTGACCTCACGTGCAGAATACAGGCTGCTTCTCCGCCAGGACAATTGCGATCTGCGCTTGACGGATCTTGGGCACGAAATCGGATTAATTTCCCAGGAAAGATATGAAAAATTCACGAAGAAAAAAGCCGATATCGAAGCGGAAATCAACCGTCTGCAAAAGACGATCTTAAAACCGAATGAACAAACACAGGCAGTCATCCGTGAAGCGGGCGGCAGCGAATTGAAAGACGGGATTCGAGCATCCGATCTGTTGAAGCGTCCGGAAATGAAATACTCTCATATCGCTCAACTGATCCCTTCAGAATATGAGCTGGCCGACGATGTGATCGACCAAGTGGAAATTCAAATTAAATATGAAGGCTATATTGAAAAATCGTTGCAGCAGGTTGAAAAGTTGAAAAAGCTTGAGAATAAAAAGATTCCGGAAGATATCGATTACGATGCCATTAACGGAATTGCGACGGAAGCTCGTCAAAAACTGAACGAAGTGCGCCCGCTGTCCATTGCCCAGGCATCCCGGATTTCGGGAGTCAATCCGGCGGACATATCCATCCTTTTGGTATACATTGAGCATGGGAAAATTGCAAGAGTATCGGGAGATGAATAATTTAACTGGCTCTGTTAAATGTTGATTTCCGCTCCAGGCGGACGCTTTCCGCGGGCGGTCGGTGAGCCTCCTCGTCGCTACGGTGCTAGCCCAACGCTTTGCTTTTGGGCGCAAAAGCCATTCTGCGTGACGGCTTTTCCTGCGGGGTCTCACCTGGACACGCTTTTCCCGCAGGACCCAGAAAAAGCTTCTTCGAATAAACATCTCACGAAGGAAATGCGAATCATTTTCGAGGAGCGCCGCATTCCGCTACAATCAACGAAAGTTGCTAAGAAACATTAGTAACAAAACTAATTTAGTCAAAGCATAAGCGCTTGAAAGTACGGGCAACAAGACGGCTCTTGTGAAGGGAATTTTTTAATTGTCACAGAGAAATACGGTGCTTGGGCTAGACAACCATTATCTCTGAATATATATTTTTCAATGTTAAGAAAGGGTCAACCTATGAATATTGAGCAATTTACAGAACAACTGAAAAACAAGGGAATCGAATTAAGCGTCCGCCAGCTGGAGCAATTCGAGCGATATTACAAGCTCCTTGTCGAGTGGAACGAAAAAATGAATCTCACAGCGATCACCGAACATGATGAAGTCTATCTAAAGCACTTCTATGATTCGGTGACCGCAGCTTTTTATCTTGACCTGAATCAATCTTTGTCACTGTGCGATGTAGGGGCGGGGGCCGGATTTCCGAGCATTCCGCTGAAAATTTGTTTTCCAGAAATCAAGGTGACCATTGTAGATTCATTGAAAAAGCGGATCACTTTTTTAGATGAGCTGGCAAAAGAATTGGAGCTTGAGGATACATTTTTCTATCATGACCGAGCGGAAACTTTTGCGAAAAAAGAGGAGTTCCGAGAGCAGTTTGATATCGTTACTGCGCGTGCTGTTGCCAGAATGTCTGTTTTGAGCGAGCTATGCTTGCCGCTCGTCAAACAAGGCGGTAGATTTGTTGCATTAAAAGCGGCCAACGCCGAAGAAGAGCTTGCTGCCGGTGAAAAAGCGATCAAGATGCTTGGTGGAAAATTGGTGGATGTGCATTCTTTTCAATTGCCGATTGAAGAAAGTGAACGGAATATCGTCATTGTGGAAAAGGTTAAAAAAACACCTAATAAATATCCTCGCAAGCCGGGAACGCCGAATAAAATGCCGCTGGAATAATTTTTTAAAACATTCCATACTGGGACGAGGATTAGAAAGGCATTAATTGTCTAGCACCAGCGCTTACGCCTTTCTTTAAATTTAAAGAAAGTAAAAAAGTAGAAAAAGTTTTCTATTCAAACAAGTATAAGTAATGTCTAGCTCCAGCGCTCAGCGACTAGCAAACTTCGCGCCTCCTCCTACGATAAGTCAACATCGGCTCATTCTTCGCCGTGTTTCCTTTATCTCGTCGGAGGCACTCCAGTTTGTACGTCGCTAAACGAGCGCTTACGGCTTTCTTTAAAACAGAGCAAAAGTTCGGCAGGAAAAATAGAACAAAAAATAGTATGATGTATAAAAGGGAGTTACTATTTCAAGGTGGTGTAGAAGGATGAAACATCCTTTCTCGCGTTTTTTTGGATTGGGTGATAAAGAGCTGCCGATAGAGAATGAGACAGAGGCAGAAGTAGAGGATCTGGTAGAACGGGAAGAAGTAAGGAATATTTCTGTTCCGGCCATTATCCCGAACCGCTTCCAGCCACGGACCATTTTTGACGAATCAAAGATTGAGGAATTGGCCCGTACGATCCATACTCACGGAATCATCCAGCCGATTGTCGTAAGAGAAGCAGGGAATGAACAGTTTGAAATCATAGCAGGTGAACGAAGATTCCGTGCAGTGCAAATGCTTGGCTGGGATGAAATACCTGCTATTATTAAAAATTTGAATGATACTGAGACAGCCTCTGTCGCTTTGATTGAGAACCTCCAACGAGAGGAGCTTACTCCGATCGAGGAAGCCATTGCATATGGAAAATTGCTTGAGCTGCATAATTTGACACAGGAAGCATTAGCCCAAAGGCTTGGCAAAGGACAATCCACTGTGGCGAATAAACTGCGTCTGCTGAAACTTCCGGAGGAAATTCAGGAAGGTCTTTTGAAAAAGGAAATAACAGAACGGCATGCCCGCGCTTTGATTCCTTTAAAAGCGGCAGATAAACAAATCAAATTGATGGAAATGATCATCGAGAAGAACCTGAATGTCAAACAGACGGAAGAACAAGTGGCCAAAATGCTTTCGGACGAAAAGCCAAAGTCGGCCAAAAGACGGAAAGCAATCAGTAAAGATATGCGGATTGCCGTCAATACCATCCGCCAGTCCCTATCAATGGTGACTGACAGCGGAATCACCCTTGATTCCACAGAGGAAGACTTCGATCATTACTACCAAATCACTATTAAAATTCCAAAAAATAAAGAAGAATAGATTGTTTGTTTCATATCATCATGGGAAGCTTGAAAAACAAGTTTCCCATTTTTTTAGGATAAATGACCAATACGATAAAATATTAGTGCATTATTTGTTAAAATAGATTAGGTGTGAAGAATTTTTGCAGGAATTAAGGGGTAGGTGAATTTGTTGGGAAAGATTATTTCCATAGCCAACCAAAAAGGGGGCGTCGGAAAAACGACAACCTCGATCAATTTAGGTGCCTGTTTGGCCTATATCGGAAAAAAAGTGTTGATTGTAGATATCGATCCGCAAGGAAATGCTACGAGCGGAGCGGGAATTGATAAAGGGGATGTCAATGAATGCGTCTATGACGTACTTGTTGATGATACAGATATTAAACAAGTGATTCAGGAAACAGCAGTTGAAAACCTGTCGGTTGTTCCATCAACTATTCAATTGGCCGGTGCTGAGATAGAACTTGTGCCGACAATTTCCAGGGAAGTGCGATTAAAGCGGGCTCTGGATGAAGTTCGGGATCAATATGATTTTATTTTAATTGATTGTCCTCCATCTTTGGGACTGTTGACAATCAATTCATTGACTGCATCAGATTCTGTTTTGATCCCTGTACAATGCGAATATTATGCGTTGGAAGGACTTAGCCAGTTGCTGAATACTGTCCGTCTTGTACAAAAACATTTGAATCAGGACCTGATGATTGAGGGTGTACTGCTTACAATGCTGGATGCCCGTACAAATCTTGGGCTCCAGGTCATTCAAGAAGTGAAAAAATATTTTCAAAATAAAGTGTACCAGACTGTGATTCCAAGAAATATCAGATTAAGCGAAGCTCCGAGTCATGGGCAGCCGATCATCATTTACGATCCTAGGTCCAGAGGGGCAGAAGTCTATTTAGATCTCGCAAAGGAAGTGGCTGAAGTTGGCTAAAGGACTGGGAAAAGGCATTAATGCTTTGTTTGCGAACATAGATGTGGATGTAGGGACGGAAGAGGCGATACGTGAAATTCCTATGAACGAAATTGAACCCAATCCGTTCCAACCACGGAAAACATTTTCCGCCGAAGCGATAAATGAGCTGAAGGACTCGATTGTGGAGCATGGAATTTTACAGCCGGTCATCCTTAGAAAAGGCGGAAAAGGCTATGAAATTGTCGCCGGGGAAAGGCGTTTCCGTGCGGCAAAAGCGGCTCAATTAAAGAAGATTCCCGCTGTTGTCAGGGAATTTGATGATACGCAAATGATGGAGCTGGCTGTCTTGGAAAATCTGCAACGAGAAGACTTGACTCCAATGGAAGAAGCTGCAGCTTACCAGACTTTGATGGACAGGCTGGGCGTCACTCAGGAAGATCTGGCCAAAAGACTTGGAAAAAGCAGGCCGTATATTGCCAATCATGTCCGGCTTTTAACCCTGCCGCCAAAAATCCAACGACTGATCACCGAAGGAAAGCTGTCCATGGGACACGGTCGGACATTACTAGGTCTTAAACAGAAAAACAAGATGATTCCGTTAGCGGACCAGACGGTGAAAGAAGGCTTGAACGTTCGGCAATTGGAGAAACTGGTCCAAAGTTTGAATGAAAATGTTCCACGTGAAACAAAAAAACAGACCAAAAAGAAAGACGTTTTTATAAGGGAACGCGAAGACCGTCTAAGAGAAAAATTTGGAACGACGGTGACGATCAACCAAACAAAGAAAAAGGGGAAAATTGAAATCGAGTTTCTTTCCCCGGAGGATTTGGAGCGTATTTTGGAAATAATGGAGTTAAGCGAGTAAAGCTATCTTCATTATAGGAAGAGTCGGGTGAGTTCATGGTTTTAATGGGTACGATAATCAATGGAATCTGCATTATCATTGGTACGCTGCTTGGTAGGTTCCTTCAATCCATTCCTGAAAAAATGAAGGAAACTGTCATGTATGGAATCGGGTTGGCAGTCATTGTTTTGGGGCTGCAAATGGGATTTAAAAGTGAAAATTTTTTAATCGTCATCATCAGCCTTGTCGTTGGTGCAGTGCTTGGTGAGTGGTGGGCACTGGATGATAAGCTTGCTGCTGTTGGCCGTTGGCTGGAAAAGCGGATGGGCGGTGGTAGTACAGGCAGCATTGCCCAAGGATTTGTTACTGCCACGCTGATCTTTGTGATTGGTGCCATGGCCATCATCGGGGCGCTGGATAGCGGAATCCGAAATGATCACAATGTACTATATACGAAAGCGATCATTGACGGATTTACCGCCCTTATTTTATCGACGACACTGGGAATCGGCGTCATCTTTTCCGTTATCCCAGTTGTACTTTATCAGGGAACAATCGCTTTGTTTGCAACCCAAATCAACCGCCTCGTTCCCCAGGAATTGATGGATGTCTTCATCCTGGAAATGACAGCTACAGGGGGCATCATGATTTTTGCCATCGGTTTGAATTTAGTTGGCTTGACGAAGATCCGAGTAGCCAACCTGCTGCCAAGTATATTGGTCGTGGCGGTAATTGTGACGATAATGTATGTCTTTCAATTGAAAATAATGTAAAAGAAACAGGGATAATGACACCTGTTTCTTTTTGTATTGGGGTCAGACACCCCAAAACCTTATCTTGCGGATTTTCTTTTTGGGAAATTGAACCCAATTGATTGAAGGGTTCTTTTTTTATCATAAATTTTGTCCGTTTCGATGATAGCAGCGGCAATTTTTTTCGCCAACTTCATGACGAGATTCAAACGGGTATTTTGCAGTACGACAAATTCCATATGTCCAGCTATATTGACGATACCGGTGATAAAAACGTCTCCAACCTCTGGAAGCTTTTTATTTACGCCAGCTCCTGGTTTGAGCGGACCTGTGCCGACTTTGATTTCACCGATGCTCGCCAACCGTCCAAGACAGGCATCGATCCCGATGATGAACGGCTTTTTATAAGTTTTTTTCACATACTGCAGAATTTCATTCAAGTTCATGGCATGGACCGGGTTCTCTAATGTCCCATAGACATGGAAATATTTCATTCCAGCTTCTTGTAAAAAAGATCCGACTAACGGTCCGAGGGAATCTCCTGTCGACCTGTCCGTCCCGATGCATATGATGACGACAGGCTGATGTTTGTGATAGGTGAGTAAGTCTAAAAGTGCATCAGAGATCTTATATCCGGCAGTATCATCCTCAAAATGTACAATTGTGTCATATATCTTCTTTTGTTCCACCCCAATTCCCCCTTGTCATATATGTCTGACCGTTCCATTATTTTCTATAATCAGTATACGAAGAACCGTTGTTTTCTATACATGGAGAAAGGGAATATAAGGTTTTGAATAGCTTCATTGGAAAGGGATATGATTTATTGATAAAATAGGATTCTAGAATCAAGTCAGGAGAGCAAAATGAACGAACAGATACAAGAATTCAAAGATCTTGAAAAGAAAACAACTGGTTTTTTAGAAAAACTGACCGAACCTGACCTATGGATTAGTTATGGAAT
This sequence comes from Siminovitchia acidinfaciens, assembly GCF_003605385.1. Lineage (GTDB taxonomy): Bacteria > Bacillota > Bacilli > Bacillales > Bacillaceae_C > Siminovitchia > Siminovitchia acidinfaciens. Next base: position 23,563 of record NZ_QYTV02000015.1, read on the forward strand.
GGTAGCATTAAAAATCATCATTATCATCATCCTGTCTACCATTATCATACGCGTGGGAAGAGCTGCTATAAGCAGGATATTTAAAAGAAGGGCGAAGGCACCGCTGCAATTTTCCGAGAGGCGGGAAGCGACCCTTATCAAGCTCCTTCAAAACATCCTGACTTATTCCGTCTATTTTATTGCGATTGTCATGATCCTTTCTGCATTGACAATTGACGTGACAGGTATACTGGCCGGTGCAGGAATTTTGGGACTTGCCGTTGGTTTTGGCGCGCAAAATCTTGTCAAAGATATTATTGGCGGTTTTTTTATCATTTTTGAAGATCAATTTTCAGTTGGCGATTATGTGAGGATTGGAACGTTTGAAGGGACCGTGGATGAAATCGGACTTCGTACAACGAAAATATTAAACTGGACAGGGGAATTGTATATTATCCCAAACGGTAATATTAATGAAGTGACGAATTTTTCTTTACATAATAGTGTAGCCATTGTGGATGTTTTTCTAGGGTATCAGGCAGATTTAAAGAAAGTGGAAAACATGATTGGAGTTTTACTTGAAACGATGCCAGAAAAATATGAACAGATTATTGGGACACCTAGAGTCCTGGGGGTTCAGCAATTGGGTGCTTCGGAAATTGTACTAAGGGTCGTTGCGGAGACGTTACCATTGCAAAACTGGTTTATTGCCAGAGAGCTGCGAAAGGCAATTAAGATTAAGTTAGATGCGCATCAAGTGGAAGTCCCATACCAGCGCATTGTCATGATGAAAGGGAATGACCACCAGCCAGGTGATCATATTGGAGACCGACAAGGGGGATAAACGATGGAGAAAAAGGAATTTGACCTTCACGATGTTGTAGAAATGAAAAAGCCTCATCCATGCGGAACCAACCGTTGGCGGATCATCCGGATGGGGATGGATATCCGAATGAAATGTGAAGGATGCGGACACAGCGTCATGCTGCCGAGGCGGGAATTCACAAGAAAACTGAAAAAGATTTTGGAAAAGCATGAGGAATGACCTCATGCTTTTTTCTTTTAAAAGGAGAATCTCCATTAAGCGCCCTAACACGGAAACAGGGGTGTACTTTATTCAACTGTCCAGCTCCAACGCCCAGCAACAGGATGTAACATTCTGAACCTGGCAGCGCTTGTCGCCCCTAAGCGGCCGTCTTCCGCATTTCAAGTTTGTATATTGCTTACGGGCTCTTGCGCTTTTCTTTATCAATCCTTATAATTATGAATGGATTGGGGGCAGAGCCTGCCCCGACAAAGAGGAGTGACCAAAATGGCCCTAACAGCAGGGATTGTTGGTTTGCCTAACGTAGGTAAATCGACATTATTCAATGCAATTACAAAAGCAGGAGCGGAAGCGGCAAACTACCCGTTCTGTACGATTGACCCCAATGTCGGAATAGTAGAAGTTCCGGATGAACGTCTTCAAAAATTGACTGAGCTTGTTAAGCCGAAGAAAACAGTACCGACGGCTTTTGAATTTACTGATATTGCTGGAATCGTAAAAGGCGCAAGTAAAGGGGAAGGCCTTGGCAATAAATTCCTTTCTCATATACGTCAGGTCGATGCGATATGTCATGTCGTTCGCTGTTTTGCAGACGGGGATATCACCCACGTATCAGGTAAAGTAGATCCGATCGATGACATCGAGACAATCAACCTTGAATTGATTTTAGCGGACTTGGAAAGCGTTGAAAAGCGCATTGGCCGCGTTGAAAAAATGGCGAAGCAAAAAGATAAGGAAGCCATGGCGGAATTTGACGTACTAAGCAAGTTAAAAACGGCATTCGAATCCGACCAGCCGGCGAGAGCAGTCGATTTTTCCGATGATCAGCTTAAAATTGTCAAACAGCTTCATTTGCTGACTAGCAAGCCTGTCTTATATGTAGCGAATGTCGGAGAAGATGACTTGGCTGATCCGTCAGGAAACGAATACGTGAAAAAAGTGCAGGAGTATGCGGAGAATGATAATGCCCAGGTCATCATTATCAGTGCAAGAATCGAAGAAGAAATTGCGGTTCTTGATGATGACGAAAAAGCGATGTTCCTTGAAGAGCTAGGAATCGAGGAATCAGGCCTTGATCAATTGATCCGTGCAGCTTACCATCTGCTCGGCCTTGCCACTTATTTCACAGCTGGTGAACAGGAAGTACGGGCATGGACATTCAAAAAAGGAATGAAAGCTCCGCAATGTGCCGGTATCATCCATACCGATTTTGAAAAAGGATTTATTCGTGCTGAAACGGTTTCCTATGAAGACTTGCGTGATACGGGATCCATGGGCGCGGCCCGTGAAGCAGGAAAAGTCCGCTTGGAAGGAAAAGAATACTTGGTTCAAGATGGAGATGTCATCCATTTCCGTTTTAACGTATAAAAATAGTAAAAGTCTGCGAACGGTGCGTTTGCAGACTTTTTTCTTGTAATAATCTAAGGGAAACCCTAACCCCTTGATTACCAAGAGCCAGCCAACTGCGGTTATGGTCTAAGCACCTGTGTATCATTTAAGTTAAGGTCTCTCATCAATTTTTGGAAATGATGAGAGACTTTTTTTATATGTGTTTTCGCATCTTGATCGTTTCATGGCTACCCAATACCCTGTAATTCCAAAATTCCGGTTATTATTAAATCCTTATGGTTAAAAGAGAATTCATCCGGGGCATATGTTAAAAGGAGTCCATGGGATCAGTTCCTGCAACGAGGCTGGAACCTAGCCATATAATTGACCTGGATTTAACAAATCCATTTGGAAGTCATGAAAGAGAATATCCTCTTTCTACACTTTTTTATGGAGGGGAACATGCGCGACGGCGTGTTTTCATGTCCAGCTACCGCTTTTCTTAATATTTTAAGAAGGAAAATAGCCTGGAGCCAGCGAAATGGATGGTAAGCGCTTTCTGTCAACTAAGGAGGAGAATCATTTGAGGGAAGTTGTCATTGTTGAAGCTGTAAGGACACCGACCGGAAAAAGAAATGGAAAGTTAAGCCAAATACGTCCGGATGACCTGCTCGCCATGGTGCTAAAGGAAGTCGTTAATAGGGCTGGACTGGATGCGAGTCATGTAGAGGACGTCATTGCCGGCTGCGTTACCCAGACGAGCGAACAAGCGAATGATATTGCCAGACTCGCAGCGCTGATTGCGGGGTTTCCAATCACTGTCCCGGGAGTCACGCTTGACAGGCAGTGCGGGTCCAGCCAGCAGGCTGTCCATTTTGCATGTCAGGCCATTTTGAGTGGTGACATGGACGCTGTCATCGCCTGCGGGGTGGAAAGCATGTCACGTGTTCCGATGTTTTCCAATTTGCAGGGAGCGAAAAATAGCAGGCTGTTAACGGAAAGGTATGAAATCATCAACCAAGGGCTGTCAGCGGAACGGATTGCAGAGCAATGGGGATTTTCAAGGGCAGATCTCGATCGTTTTTCTTTAGAGAGCCATGAAAAAGCCGTCAGAGCGATGAAAGAAGGCCGGTTTGATCGTGAAATCATGGAAGTCGAAACAGGGAATGGAACTGTAAAAAAGGACGAAGGCCCGCGTGAAAATTCTTCAATGGAAAAGCTGGCATCGTTAGAACCTCCTTTTTTACCAAGCGGAAAAGTGACAGCGGGGAATGCAAGCCAAATCAGTGACGGCGCAGCTGCCATTTTGCTTATGTCCCGTGAAAAAGCGGATGAACTTGGAATGAAGCCGCGCTTCAAGGTCATCGCAAGGTCAGTGATAGGGTCTGACCCCACTTTGATGCTGACAGGACCAGTTGCTGCAACGGAAAAAGCGCTGAAAAAAGCCGGAATGCGCCTTGAGGATATCGATTTATTTGAGGTAAATGAAGCCTTCGCTTCTGTACCGCTTCAATGGCTGCAAGAAACAGGGGCAGTCCCGGAAAAATTGAACGTAAATGGAGGTGCCATCGCATTGGGGCATCCGCTTGGCGCAAGCGGAGCCAGGATAATGACCACCTTGATCCATGAATTGGAGAGACAAAATAAAAGATTTGCACTTCAGGCGATTTGTGAAGGATTCGGTATGGCGAACGCTACGATTATTGAAAGGTTAGAACAATAACATCATTAATTTTAATGGGAGTGGTTTATATGGGAGGGCCTACACTCAGAGATGTTTTTGAACAAACCGTTGCTAAGTTTCCGCATAAGGAAGGGTTGGCGGATCGAAGGCTGGGTAAAAGCTGGACATACCGGGAATGGGATCAGGAAGTGAACAAGCTTGCCAATGCATTCCGACAGGCAGGGGTGCAAAAAGGTGACAGAGTCTCCACCGTTCTATTCAACACCGCCGAATTTGCTACCATCCTTTTTGCTTGTATTAAAATTGGCGCAGTTTTCAATCCAATCAATTTCCGCCTGATGGGAAAAGAAGTGGAGTTCATTTTGCGTGATGCGGCTCCGAAGATTGTCCTGTATGAAAAAGCGACAAGCGTACCGGTGGCTTATGCGGCCAAGTCGATTCAGGATATACAATTTTGGTGTATTGATGAACCTGATTCATTTGCCAAAAGCTATTACGAGAAAATCTCCAAAATTTCAAGTGAAAGGCCGGATTGTGAGCTCGATGAAAATGACTCTTACGCCATCATGTATACATCCGGAACGACGGGGATGCCCAAAGGCGTCATGCATTCTCACCGGAATATGGTGGATCAAAGTTTGATTATGGCTGCTGTCATGAGGGTGACAAAGAATGAAAGGGGCCTGTGTGTCGCTCCGATGTTTCACTGCGCTGAGCTGCATTGCGCTTTCCTTCCGCGTCTTATGATGGGCGGTTCAAATATTATCATGCATCAATTCGATGCAAAAGAACTCGTTCTAGCAATAAAAGAAAATAAAATCACTCATTTTTTTGCGGCTCCGACGATGTGGAACATGATGTTGCGTGAAGACCTTTCTAAGGCTGACTTTTCAAGCTTGCGTGCGGGACTTTACGGAGGAGCTCCTATGGCACCTGCTCTTGTGAAAGAATTAAACAGTACGCTCGGTATTGATGTATTTCAGGCATACGGAATGACCGAAATGGGACCCGCTATCTCTGTATTATATGATGATGAGCAATTGTCAAAGTCGGGAGCAGCCGGAAAGGCTTTGGTCAATCATGAAATTCGGGTGGTGAAAGTAAAAGATGGGGCGCCGTCTGACCCTGAAGAAATATGCGCACCAGGCGAGCTGGGGGAAATCATTGTATGCGGACCGAGTACGATGATTGGATATTTCAATAATCCGGACGCTACTAAGGAAGCCTTATATAAAGGCTGGTACCATTCAGGAGATATCGGATATATGGATAATGAAGGCTTTTTATGGGTCAGTGACCGCGTAAAAGACATGATCATTTCCGGAGGAGAAAATATTTATTCGAGGGAAGTCGAAGATGTCCTGTTCGAACATCCCGGTGTTTTAGATGCAGCCGTTGTCGGCGAGCCGGATGAAATATGGGGAGAAAAAGTGGTCGCATTTGTAGTGAAAAAAGACCCTTCTTTGACCGCTGAAGAACTGGATAATTTTTGTAAGGAAAACGAACGGATTGCCCGTTACAAACGGCCGCGCCGCTATGAGTTCATGAAGGAACTTCCCAGAAATGCAAGCGGAAAGCTTCAAAAATTCCTGCTGAGGGAGCAAGCAATCCGGCCCTAAAAACTAAATTAGGAAGTTGTAATGATGGCCAGCACTATATGTTGTAATTTTCACTTGCTTTATGGGTATAAAGGATCCCTTTACTTCTCATAATAAAACAGAATCAATAGCAAACTTTTGTTGTTGGTCTTTCCTTTGAAGAAAAGGGGGTGTTCCGATGAGCACATTACGGAAAATTGCTTTGGCTCTAACTATTATTGGTGCATTAAACTGGGGATTGATCGGTTTATTCCGGTTTGACTTGGTGGCTGCCATTTTTGGAGGACAAACAGCAGGCTTGTCGCGGTTAATCTATACATTGGTCGGATTGAGCGGGCTTATTTGCTTGTCATATTTCTTTGATCGTGAGACAGCCGGCGCCGGTGCCAATGAAAGAAGAAATACTCAAACGACAGTCGGTCAGCCAAACTATGGTACCGAGTTTGCCGAAGACCCCGATCTTGATTTAGCTTACAACCCATCCAGGGATGAGTATGAAAAAAAGGAAGAAGAATAGCCAGAAGCCATGCAAGCCAAGAAGGCGAGCATGGCTTCTGGTTTTTTTTGAAAAATTTTGGGTGATAGTTGACCTTCGCGAACAAATGTTCCATAATGTATAAAAGAACATGAGTAATAAATGAAGTGCTTTGTGTTTTAAAAAGATATTTGTCTTATTGATTCATTTATGATATAATTTTCCTCTGTGAGTAATGAAAGTTGCTCCTTGCCCTCAGATGTTTGAGGGCCGCACAGACCATAAGGAGGTGGAACACTGATGAAAAAGTACGAAATCATGTACATCATTCGCCCTAATGTTGAGGAAGAAGCGAAACAAGCTGTAGTAGAGCGTTTCGATAACATTCTTACTTCAGAAGGGGCTGAGATCATCGAATCAAAGGATTGGGGCAAGCGTCGCTTGGCATATGAAATTGAGGATTTCCGCGAAGGATATTACCGCTTAATCCACACAAATGCAAATGCTGAAGCAGTTCAAGAATTTGATCGTCTTGCTAAAATCAACGATGATATCATCCGTCACATTGTAATCAAAGAAGAAGAAAAATAAATAGAAAAATGTTCCACGTGGAACATTGTTGTGAAAGTAAATCGGGAAGAGGTTGATTCTGATGATGAACCGAGTGGTATTAGTAGGCCGATTAACTAAAGACCCGGATTTGCGCTACACTCCAAACGGGGTGCCGGTTGCAAATTTCACTTTGGCTGTTAACCGTACGTTTACGAATCAACAAGGTGAACGCGAAGCTGATTTTATAAATTGCGTTATTTGGCGTCGTCCAGCGGAAAATGTGGCCAACTACCTGAAAAAAGGAAGCTTGGCAGGGGTGGATGGCCGTTTGCAAACACGCAGCTATGATGATCAGGATGGAAAACGGGTGTATGTAACTGAAGTAGTTGCAGACAGTGTCCAGTTTTTGGAACCAAGAAGTGCAGGGGGTTCACAAGATCGCGGTGGCAACTTTGGCGGCAACCAATTCAGCGGCGGACAACAAAGCCAAGGATCTTCTTATGGCGACCAAAGGAACCAGGGCTTTACTCGGACAGATGAAGATCCGTTCTCAAATGATGGACAACCGATCGACATTTCTGATGACGATCTCCCATTCTAATCAAACAGTGAAGGAGGGTTTTTAATGGCAGGTGGACGCAGAGGCGGACGTAAGCGCCGGAAAGTGTGTTTCTTTACATCGAACGGAATTACACACATCGACTACAAAGATGTAGATATGCTTAAAAAGTTTGTTTCCGAACGTGGGAAAATTCTTCCACGCCGTGTAACAGGAACAAGTGCAAAGTATCAGCGTAAATTGACTGTAGCAATCAAACGTGCTCGTCAAATGGCACTTCTTCCATTCGTATCAGGTGAATAATATAATAGTGGGGCAGTAAGGAGGAAATCCTTGCTGCTTTTTTTGTGCTTTGGATTTTCTAGTAACTCTACTGTGTAAGGAACATTTTTCATGGAGGTGAGACTAGCGCTTGTCGCCCCTAATTAGCCGCGCTCCGCTTTTCTATTGTCGACTAGCTCCAGCGCCTAGCCCCTCGAGGTCACAAGCTTGCAGGGAAGAAGATTCAGGAAGAATGTGCTCCTGCGTCAAAGCTTATTCGAGAGCCTCGTCGCAAAGCTGCACGAAGCGACTCATGGAAGTTTCACATGATGTGATTGAAGTCAGTAGCTTCCCTGTGGTGGCTGAAGTACTGCCTCCTCGGGAATCGTCTTGTGCTTATCGGGGCTGACCAAGGTGCTTGTGCTTTTCTACTGTCTAGCTCCGGGCGGCAGGGGCTCGAGGTCGCTTCGGGAAAACCAATGAAGTCAAAGAACGACTTCACTGGTTTTCTCTCCGGCGCACAGGATGTGCTAGTGCAAGCGAAGCGACAGGATGTCGCGTTCTGAGCCTGCCAGCGCTTGTCGCCCCTAATTAGCTGCCCTCCACTTTTCTATTGTCTAGCTTCAGCGCCTATCGACNTTAGCTGCCCTCCACTTTTCTATTGTCTAGCTTCAGCGCCTATCGACTAGCAGACTTCCTTCTCTGGGTGCTCCAAGGTATAGCTTATTCAGGGAGCTATGTTACCTTGTCGCAAAGCTGCTTGAAGTTTACTCGAGGAAGATTCACACGATGTTTTTCAAGGCAGCAGCTTTCCTACGATAAGTCAACATCGGCTCCTACGTCGCCGTGTTTCCTTTATCTCGTCGGAGCCCCTCCAGTCTGTACGTCGATGGGCAGGCGCTTCCGCTTTTCTATTCACCCGCAAGACTTATCCTCTGTTTTTTGTTAAAATAGATTGGTACATACTTAATGAGGTGAAAAAGTGAAAAATACCCGAATGCTCACAGAAGGGGCACTGATGCTTGGGGTCTTTACGGTTCTTTTGCTCCTTTCTGTCTTTGTTCCAATGGCAATGCTTGCCACTCAATTTTTTCTTATACTTCCCTTTCTTTTATACAGTTCGAAATATCCTATAAGAAATTCCATTGTTCTAGTCGTGGGGGCTATTTTAATGTCCATGATTGCAGGTACCGTACTTGCGGCTCCGATTGCCATTCTTTATGGCACAACAGGAACAATTATGGGTTATTGCATTCGGACGGGGAAAAGCAAGATGGTCACCTATATGGCGTCCAGTTTGACGTTCTTGGGTAATGTTGTACTTTTCTATGTGATAGCGGCACAGTTATTTGGAATGAACTTCTTAGATGAACTGATTCGAATGTTTACAACATCAGTCGATCAGTATGCTGGCTTGATGAAGGCTTTGGGACAAACTCCTGACCCGAACGTAACAAAGCAGCTCAATGATATGATTGGGTTGTTTAAAACATTGGCGCCAAGTTTATTGCTGGGCGGCGCATTTGTTTCCGTCATTTTGTTTATGGTGATCAACTTTCCTATTATTAAAAGGTTTGGGGTCGATGTTCCGAAATTCCCTCCTTTTCGAACGGTTAAATTTCCAAAAAGCATCTTATGGTATTATTTAATCACCTTGGTTGGAACGCTTTTTATTAAACCGGAAGAAGGGACATTTTTGCATATGGCCATTATCAATGCTGCTTACATATTGCAGATATTGTTGCTCATCCAGGGGCTGGCTTTTATTTTTTACTACAGTCATGTAAAAAAATGGTCGAAAGCCATACCGATTATGGCAACGGTAATGACTCTTTTACTGCCATTGTTTTTCTCTCTTGTCAGGTTATTGGGTATAATTGATTTAGGATTCGATTTAAGACAGCGAATGGCGAAAAAGTAATGAGTAGTCTGAAGAAAACATTAAAGAGTTAAGGGAGCTGAAAGGATGCCGCCGTATGTAAATAAAAAGAAGAGCCTATCTCCTGTCATAGGGATTATGGTTTTGAGCGCTGTTCTTCTTGTTATCATCAGTTTCCAATACTGGTGGGCAGGTGTAATTGGAGCTCTCTTGCTTGGAGTATTTATTATTTTATTTTTTAAATCCCAAAAGGATCGGATAAAGGAAATTGAAGGTTACATCTCTACGCTCTCCCATCGCGTAAAGAAAGTGGGAGAGGAAGCATTGCAGGAGATGCCGATTGGAGTGATGCTGATCAATGATGATTATTTCATTGAATGGAGCAACTCTTTCATCGCTTCCCGTCTGAATGAAGACACTCTTGTCGGTCGTTCTTTATACGAAATCGCAGAGCCGCTTATTCCCGCTTTACAGCAGGAAAAGGAAATTGAGATTATTTCTCTGAATGAACGCACCTATCGAGTCTTTTATAAAAATGAGGAACGCCTGCTTTATTTATTTGATGTAACGGAAGAAATCGAAACGATGAAAAGATATCAGGACGAGCGCCAGGTAATCGCTACGATCCTTCTTGATAACTATGATGATGCAACGCAAGGGATGAATGACCAGACAAAAAGTGAGTTGAACAGTACGGTCACTGCCTTGTTGAATAAGTGGGCACTTAAACACGGGATATTTTTAAAAAGAATATCATCCGATCGATTTATCATCTTATTCAATGAAAGAACGCTTCATGAGCTGGAGCAGGACAAGTTCTCCATACTGGATGATGTCAGGGAAACGACAGCAAAGCAATATGTTCCAATTACTTTAAGCATAGGCGTGGGACTTGGCGTTTCGGATTTCCCTGAACTGGGCGCGCTGTCCCAGTCGAGCCTTGACTTGGCATTGGGTCGTGGGGGAGACCAGGTGGCAATGAAACTGCCAAACGGAAAATTGAAATTCTTCGGCGGTAAAACCAACCCGATGGAAAAACGAACTCGGGTCCGTGCCCGTGTCATCTCACATGCGTTGAAAGATTTGATTGTCGGAAGTGACAAAGTCATCGTCATGGGGCATAAATTCCCCGATCTCGATGCTATCGGGTCAGCTATAGGTATAAGGAAAGCAGCAGAGATGAATAACATTGAAGGCTATATTGTCATAGACTTCAATGAAATCGATATGAGTGTCAAAAGACTTGTTGATGAATTAAAAAGTGAACCGGACCTATACTCAAGACTCATATCTCCTGAAGATGCGTTGGAAATTGCAACGGAAGACACTCTTCTGGTTGTAGTGGATACACATAAGCCGTCATTAGTCATTGAAGAAAAGTTACTGAATAAGACGGATCGGGTTGTTGTGATTGACCATCACCGAAGAAGCGAGGACTTCATCAATAAGCCTCTGCTAGTTTACATGGAACCATATGCATCATCTACAGCTGAACTTGTGACAGAGCTGCTTGAATATCAGCCGAAGGGTAAAAAGCTGCACATGCTGGAAGCGACAGCACTGTTATCCGGAATTATCGTGGATACGAAAAGCTTCACGTTAAGGACAGGTTCACGGACATTTGATGCGGCTTCCTATTTGCGGGCGCGCGGCGCGGATACGATTCTTGTGCAGGGCTTCATGAAAGAAGACATAGGATCTTATGTAAAAAGGGCAAAGCTGATAGAAACAATGGAGTTTTACGGGAACGGTGTAACTATCGCTACGGGCGATGAAAATGTGATTTATAGTCCAGTCATGATTGCTCAGGCAGCTGATACATTGCTGACCATGGATGGTGTTGCAGCATCGTTTGTAATTTCGAAGCGTTCGGAGGATGTTGTGGGAATCAGTGCACGCTCCTTGGGAGATGTGAATGTTCAGGTTATCATGGAGATGCTCGGAGGGGGCGGCCATTTAACGAACGCTGCAGCCCAGCTTCCGGATATCACCGTAGTAGAAGCGGAATTGCAGTTGAGGCAAGTGCTGGATGAATATTTTGAAGGAGGGCAAACATCGTGAAAGTAATTTTCTTAAAAGATGTAAAAGGAAGAGGAAAAAAAGGGGAAGTAAAGGATGTTGCTGTCGGTTATGCACAAAACTTCCTTTTTAAACAGGGATTGGCAGTTGAGGCCACACCTGGCAATATGGCAAATCTCAAAAACCAGCAGAAGAAAGAGCAGAAGCAGGAAGAAGAAGCGCTGCAAGAAGCTAAAAATCTGAAAGAAAAAATAGAGAAGCTTACAGTTGAAATTAAAGCGAAATCCGGAGAAGGCGGACGCCTTTTTGGCTCCATCACAAACAAGCAGGTGGCTGACGAGCTGAAAAAATCCCATAATATCAAGGTGGATCGCCGGAAAATTGAAATGGATCAGCCGATCAGGTCTCTTGGTGTGACGAAGGTGCCTGTCAAACTTCATCATGAAGTCACAGCGACTCTCAATGTCCATGTAGTGGAACAAAAATAATATATTTCTATTGAATGATTCATGATAGAATAGAATAAACGATAAAAATGTGATCTGGTTTCTGCCGGTCACATTTTTTATGGATAAAAGAAGTTTTAGATCAAAGGGAGGTGACCTGTACATTGAATGAGTTGATGATTGACCGTACGCCGCCGCAAAATATAGAAGCTGAACAGGCGGTAATCGGTGCGATTTTTCTTGATCCTGCGGCTATCATTTTGGCATCTGAGATCCTGTTGCCGGAAGATTTTTACCGCAGCGCTCATCAGAAAATATTTGAAGTCATGATCCATTTAAATGAAACAGGACATGCGGTTGATTTGGTAACTGTCACGGAACAACTGGCCGCCTCCAAGCTGCTTGAGGATGTGGGCGGAATCTCTTATTTGAGTGAGCTTTCCGTATCAGTTCCGACGGCAGCGAATATTGGCTATTATGCCAGAATTGTAGAAGAAAAGGCCTTACTTCGCCGTTTGATCAGAACGGCAACGGATATTGCTACTGAGGGTTACACACGCGAAGACGAAGTGGATGCGCTGCTTGATGAGGCTGAAAAAAATATCATGGAAGTCGCTCAGCGCAAAAATTCGGGCGCCTTTCATAATATAAAGGATGTCCTTGTCCGCGCATATGACAATATTGAAATGCTTCATACCCAAAAAGGTGAAGTGACGGGGATTGCAACAGGCTTTACGGAATTGGACCGGATGACGGCCGGTTTCCAGCGTAATGACCTGATCATTGTCGCGGCTAGGCCATCTGTTGGTAAAACAGCTTTTGCCCTGAACATCTCCCAAAATGTCGCTACAAAAACGGATGAAAATGTGGCGATCTTCAGCTTGGAGATGGGTGCAGAGCAGCTTGTCATGAGGATGCTCTGTGCGGAAGGCAATATCGATGCCCAAAATTTGAGAACCGGTTCCCTTACAGATGAGGACTGGCGGAAACTGACCATGGCCATGGGGAGCTTATCGAATTCGGGAATTTATATCGATGATACGCCGGGGATCCGAGTAAGTGAAATCCGTTCAAAATGTCGAAGACTGAAGCAGGAAAGCGGACTTGGGATGATTTTGATCGATTACTTGCAGTTGATTCAAGGAAGCGGCCGTTCTTCTAAAGAGAACCGCCAGCAGGAAGTATCGGAAATCTCCCGTTCACTCAAAGCACTCGCACGTGAATTGGAAGTTCCGGTCATCGCCTTGTCACAGCTTTCAAGGGGAGTCGAGCAGCGACAGGATAAACGGCCGATGATGTCCGACATCCGGGAATCCGGATCTATTGAGCAGGATGCTGACATTGTTGCGTTCCTGTACCGTGATGACTATTATGACAAGGAAACGGAAAATAAAAATATTATCGAGATCATTATTGCCAAACAGCGTAACGGCCCTACGGGAACGGTGCAGCTTGCTTTTGTAAAAGAATATAACAAATTCGTCAATCTGGAAAGAAGATTCGATGATGCTGACGCTCCTCCAGGAGCATAAATTATTGCACCTCTATTGCGGAGGTGCTTTTTTGTTTTTGGGGTCTGACCCCCGGTCAATTAACGCGTTAAAGTGGGCAAGATAGATTGAAGTTTTTCCTACCATCGTTTTGTGCCGGCTTACCCAATGAAGAAGGGGGATTGGCAGGACATTCTTCCATGAGAGCTAAAAAGTGATTAATGGCAAGAATTCTGTTAAACATACCACATTATAGGTTATAATATGAAAGAAACGAAAAGGTGTTTCAGAAGGCGAACAAAGACAAGTGATTCCACTAATAACGTTCGCTCTTGGCTTGGCATACGTTTAACCACTGGTAAAATGAATATGTTCGAAATCAGGGTTCAACTTGAACCGTCGGAGGTGCTTTTTGCATGTCATCAGTAGTAGTTGTGGGGACACAATGGGGAGATGAAGGAAAAGGCAAGATTACGGACTTTTTATCTGAGAACGCAGAAGTGATTGCCCGTTATCAAGGGGGAAACAATGCCGGCCATACGATTCAATTTAACAATGTTACATATAAACTGCATTTAATTCCATCGGGAATTTTTTATAAAGATAAGATCAGTGTGATTGGCAACGGAATGGTTGTTGACCCGAAAGCGCTCGTTCAAGAGCTTGAGTATTTGCATGGGCATTCAGTTTCAACGGACAATTTACGAATCAGCAACAGGGCCCATGTCATCCTGCCATATCATATTAAAATTGATGAGGTCGAAGAGGAGCGCAAGGGTGCAAATAAAATTGGCACGACTAAAAAAGGGATTGGACCAGCATATATGGATAAAGCCGCCCGTATCGGCATCCGGATCGCCGACCTCTTGGACCGTGAAGTTTTTGAAGAGAAGCTTACACGTAACCTTGATGAGAAAAACCGCCTGTTGATGCGTTTTTACGAAACAGAAGGTTTCAAACTCGAAGATATCCTGGACGAGTATTACGAATACGGAAAGCAGTTGAAAGATTACGTATGTGATACATCCGTCGTATTGAATGATGCGCTTGATGAAGGTAAACGTGTGCTTTTCGAAGGCGCACAAGGTGTCATGCTTGATATCGACCAGGGCACTTATCCATTCGTTACATCTTCTAACCCGGTTGCCGGTGGAGTAACGATCGGCTCCGGTGTAGGACCAACAAAAATTGATCATGTTGTCGGCGTCTGTAAAGCTTATACTTCCCGTGTGGGAGACGGCCCGTTCCCGACAGAATTGAAAGATACCATTGGTGACCAAATCCGTGAGGTCGGCCGTGAATACGGTACGACAACAGGACGTCCACGCCGCGTCGGCTGGTTCGACAGCGTCGTTGTGCGCCATGCACGCAGAGTCAGCGGTCTGACAGATCTTTCATTGAACTCCATCGACGTATTAACGGGAATTGAAACGTTGAAAATCTGTACAGCTTATGACTATAAGGGCACGTTGATCAATGAATATCCGGCCAACTTGAACATCCTTAAAGATTGCAAGCCTGTTTACGAGGAACTTCCGGGCTGGACGGAAGACATCACAGCTTGCAAAATGCTGGATGAACTGCCTGCCAATGCACGTCATTATCTTGCGCGTGTATCTCAATTGACAGGTGCCCTACTGTCCATCTTCTCAGTGGGACCGGACCGTTCACAGACAAACGTAGTGAAGAGTGTTTGGCGATAACAAGAAAAGCGGGGGGCGCCGTTTAACGACGTTCAGACTGGACGGTAAGGTGCCGTCACTCCCAAAATTTTACGAAAAGGCATAGAGTTTGCGGACTCTATGCCTTTTCTTTTTAGTTTCGAAGTTGAAATTTCGTATCTCGTGCAATGAATAATAAACATCTGAAACAATAGGCGATAACCCCTTTGATTGCCGTCCCAACGACTGCGATGTTTATTAAGTCCTATGGATGCCGACTTTTCTCCTAACTCAAATAGAGTCTTTTTTAGTAAAAAAGAATGGTTCCTCTCAGTTCAGCTATTCCTTTCTAAAATTCAAAGTTAGAATAAGCTTAAGACTTCAACGGAAAGGAAGAAGATGGTGAAAAGATTCCTATTTATTATACTGGCTTCCAGTCTTATTGCAGGGGGCTGCGGCAAAACGCAAGAAGCAAAAAAGGAGCCGGAACCCGAAAAGTCGGTTGAAGCGGATGCTGCCAAGGAGCCACAAAAAGAAGCCTGGTGGGAAAGAGAGCACGAGGTGTATGAACCGGCCGATCTGCCCAGGGAGTTGACCGAGGATGAGAAAGATCTAATGAAAAAGCCCGGTGAATTCAGCGGAGATCAATACGATGAGCAGGCGGCTATTGAAAAGCTCAAGGAGCTTCCGGATAATTTAACGGCGGAACAATATGCGGATGCGATACTGAAATTGACGGCAGAGGATTATCATGAGGATGTTCAGGAATTAATAAAATTTGATCCGACAATTGAATCCACCGGCAGCCGTCCGGATGAAGAGATTGAAGAACCGACTGTAAATGGTGTTCATTATGCCATTTTGCTGGATGCGAGCGGAAGCATGAATGCCCAAAATAAAGGCGGCACCAGAATGGAAGAGGCCAAGAGTGCCATCATGAGTTTCATAGATGTCCTGCCAAAGGACAGCACGGTTTCTCTACGTGTGTATGGTCACGAAGGAACGGGCAGTGATGCAGATAAAGAGCGTTCCTGCGCTTCCACCGAAACGCTTTATAACGGTGCAAACGAAGCCGGGAAGGTAAAAGCGGCGCTTGATCAGGTACAGCCTGCTGGCTGGACACCGATAGGAAAAGCGATTGCGGAAACCCGGAACGATATACCTGAAGATGCAGGATCAGCCATTGTATATGTGGTTAGTGACGGGATTGAAACTTGCGAAGGAGATCCGGTAAAAGAAGCCCAGAAACTGGCTGCAGAAGGAATTGAACCTATCATTAACATCATCGGCTTCCAGGTGGATAATGAAGCCCAACAGCTTTTACAGGAAGTGGCTAAAGCAGGCAATGGGGAGTTCACACTGGCCAATTCCAAACAGGATGTAGAGAAATATTGGAAGGAAGAGTACCAGCGCCTGATGGACGCTTGGGAGAATTGGAGAAATGAAGGTTTGAAAGAAGTGCAAGCCAAGCAGCAGGAACTGCTGAAAAAAGCGGATAGTCTAGGCCAAGCTGTCATGAAAAAATCCGATCTTGAATTCAAGCATGCTGAAGCCCTTCAGATAGCACTCTCAAAGGAAGGGATTCAAGAAGACTACGACATTACAAGCAAAGTTTGGAGTTTGCTCTATGACCGGCAGCAAATGGCATGGAATTATGGATATAAAACAAGTACGGCAGCTTGGCAAGATGCCTATGAAGGCGGAAACAAGGTCTGGCAGGAAATTTACCACGAAGGCAATAACAAATGGCAGGAATATTATCATAAACAATAAAGACACGCATAGAATAGCTTAAACAGTCTAGGCATTTAAATTGTAAACATTATGTGACATTATCAAGAAATAGGTTTAATTCCATATAAAATGGTGTCGACTATTGTTGCACAAGAAAATCCTATATGATAACATTCTATTTATTATATAACCCATCAAAAAGCATTGCGACGACATAGACTCTCGCAGTGCTTTTTTTACTATTGTAGAATCAAAAAAAAGTGCGTTTTAGTCTCTGAATGGGGTCTAAGCCAAATTAACCAAAGCCCTCGGGCCATGTCGAGCTGCACCGGTTATTATTATTTATGGGATAGTAAAAACTGTATTGTTTTTCCAGATTAGATTGGTCCTTGCGGGCTTTGAGCCCCTTTGGACCAGTCTCTTTTTTTATGATAAGATAGTTAGATTAAGAGAGAAAAAACTAACCTGATTAACATATATGATGATTATTTGGAAATGGGAGGAGAAAGGGCTGTGGAAAAGAAGATTTTAGTTGTTGATGACGAGAAGCCGATCGCCGATATCCTGCAGTTTAACCTAAAGAAAGAGGGGTTCACGGTACAATGTGCCTACGATGGCGATGAAGCGCTGGAACTTGTCGAAGAGATGCAGCCTGATATGGTTTTACTTGATATCATGCTTCCAAACCGGGATGGAATGGAAGTTTGCCGGGAAATCCGCAAGAAGTACGAAATGCCGATCATTATGCTGACTGCCAAGGATTCCGAGATCGACAAAGTCTTAGGGCTGGAGCTTGGGGCAGATGATTATGTGACGAAGCCTTTCAGCACAAGGGAATTGATTGCCCGGGTAAAAGCGAATCTTCGTCGCCATGCGCAAATTGCCGATCAGCTGACTGAAGATGAAAATGATGAAATCACCATCGGATCTTTGACTATTCATCCGAATGCCTATGTGGTGTCTAAAAATGGAGAAACCATTGAGCTGACACACCGCGAATTTGAACTTCTCCATTACCTTGCAAAGCACAGCGGTCAAGTGATGACCCGCGAGCATCTGCTGCAGACGGTATGGGGTTATGATTACTTTGGGGATGTCAGGACCGTGGATGTAACAGTACGGCGACTTAGGGAAAAAATAGAAGATAATCCAAGCCATCCTACTTGGATTGTTACACGAAGAGGAGTCGGCTACTATTTACGCGTACCTGAACAGGAGTAGGCCCATATGGAAAAAGTAGGATTTTTTCGATCGATTCATGTTAAGTTCGTTACAATCTATTTGTTGCTTATTTTAATCGCCATGCAAATCATTGGCGTTTATTTCGTAAATAAACTGGAAGATCAGTTAATTGAGAATTTCAAGCAGTCCATTGAGGGCAGGCTGCCTTTGCTCGAATACAGCCTGGGCGAGGAAATGATGAAGGACCGGACGGATGAAAGCATTCCGCCGCTGGAAGATGAAGTGCGCAAGCTGCTATTGGACTTTTCGGCTCAAGATATTTCGGAAGTCCGCGTCATTAATAATAGAAGCTTGTTTATCGGGACATCCGAGCGGAACAACCAGAGTATTGTCGGACAAAAAACAACTGATGTCATGGTCAAAAGAATTTTGGCCGGAGGAAAAAAAGAAGACAATATATTTGTTGATAAACCGTCCGGGAACCGCGTTTGGATTTTGGCTACGCCAATAAAAATAAACGGGGAAGTGGCAGGTGCCATCTACCTTGTTGCCAAAATCGAAACAGTTTTTGACCAATTGGAAGAAATCAATCAGATTTTCATCACCGCTACATTGATCGCCATGTTTATTACAGCGGTGCTCGGTATTCTGGTGGCCAGAACGATCACTAGGCCGATCTCGGATATGAAGAGACAGGCAGTTGCGATGGCAAAGGGGAATTTTTCCAGAAAGGTTCGCGTATACGGAGATGACGAAATCGGCCAGTTGGCCATCTCGTTTAATCACTTGACACGAAAAGTGCAGGAAGCCCAGGCAATGACGGAAGGGGAACGCCGCAAGCTTTCCTCAGTCCTTTCGAATATGACGGACGGCGTCGTTGCGACCGACCGAAAAGGAAGGGTCATTCTAATCAATGAGCAGGCTTCCCAGATGCTGAATGTTTCACGTGAAACAATGATTTCCCAGCCGGTTACTGACCTGCTGCTTCTTGATGAACAATACAGTTTTGAAGATTTATTGGATCAGCAGGAGCCGATTATTCTGGATTACAGCACGGATGATTCGCCTTTTATTTTGCGGGCCAATTTTTCAGTCATCCAAAGGGATACAGGCTTTGTCAATGGGCTGGTCGTCGTTCTTCATGACATAACGGAAGAGGAAAAGATTGAAGCGGAACGCCGTGAGTTTGTTGCAAATGTATCACACGAACTCAGAACACCGCTGACAACGATGCGCAGCTATCTTGAGGCGCTCGCTGACGGAGCGATCGAGGATAAAGAGCTGGCCCCGCGCTTCTTGAATGTGACACAGAATGAAACCGAGCGGATGATCCGACTTGTAAATGATCTCTTGAAACTGTCAAAAATGGACAGCAAGGATTATGAAATTAACAGGGCATGGGTGGACTTCGTTACATTTTTCAACCATATTATTGACCGCTTTGAAATGACGAAAGAGCGCCAGATCATTTTCAAACGTGTATTTCCGGACAAGGCGGTATTTGTCCAAATTGATGAAGACAAGTTAACACAGGTTATAGACAATATCATATCCAACGCACTTAAATATTCTCCAGAAGGCGGCAAAGTGACCTTCAGGCTGAAATTGCTTGATGACATGATTGAAATCAGCATCAGCGACCAAGGCTTGGGTATTCCAAAAGAAAACTTGGAAAAGGTGTTTGAACGTTTTTACAGAGTGGATAAAGCCCGTACGAGACGCCTTGGGGGTACAGGTCTGGGACTTGCTATTGCAAAAGAGATGATCGGTGCCCACGGGGGAGACATTTGGGCGAGGAGCGTGGAAGGAAAAGGAACGACAATTATTTTTACGCTCCCTTACGATCCGGAACAAGAGGATGATTGGTCGTGAGATACGAAACAATTAAATCAGTGCTGCTTGTATTCCTAGTCATTACCAGCGGTGTCTTAACCTGGAATTTGTGGATCTTTCAGCCGACATATGAATTTAATGATAAAAAGCATGTGCATGAAGTTTCCATCTCAGATCCGAAAGATATAGGCGATGTCATCAGGCCGGTCAAACTTCTGCTTCACATGAACAGCAATCACTACGGCATAGTGGACGAAAAGAAAGTGGATGAGACGCTGCAAGAGCTCAGCGGCTGGACTTTTTACGACCTGGGTGAGGAAAGGATATTTTCACGGGACCAAATCAAGGGCTTGGCGCAGAATGAAAAAACGCTTGAACTCATATTTCCTGACCTTGTCCCATTTGATTTATATAAGGGAATTTTGAGGCTGGAAGCGGAAAAGTTACCGCAGGGATCGTTCGACCGGCTGTTCATTTTGTGGGAAGATCGCGAACATGAGGATGGAACAGCATACTTCTTGGACAGCAAAGAAGGAAAAGTATATGAGAGCCATGTCAACAGTGATCATCTCAAAGCTCTTTTTAACCGATTGAAAAATCAAGAGAGTCAATTTGATAAGTTTGAACCGTATGAACTTCCTGACGGCAGGTTGAAGTATCTCCCTGCCAAAGAGACCATTATGTTCAAATATAAATATTATGCGGATTACATCGAACCGGAGAAGTTCCGTGATGCTCTGTTCAAAGATCCTTTATTAGTAAGGAATGACAATGGTGAAAAATTTAAGGATAGCACAAGTCGTATGGATGTGGATGAATCAACCAATACGATTTTCTATGTGAATCCGAGCCAAGCAGCGGATGCAAAAACCAATCAAGTTGATCCGGATCTGCTGAAGAAAAGTATCGAATTCATTAATGAGCATGCCGGCTGGACGGATAACTACAAATATTTCAGTATAGATCCATCGACACAGAAGACGACCTTTCAATTGTTCTTGAAAGGCTATCCGGTATTCAACCGTGAAGGAATGTCCGAAATTAAGCTGTATTGGGGTAAGGAAGAGGTCTATCAATACCGCAGGCCTTATTTCGGCTTGGATGTTCCGCTGCCTCATCCGGCAAAGATCAATATGCCTTCAGGGGAAGAAGTGATGGATACATTGCTGGCGGACCCGAATATTGACATTACTAAGCTACAAGAATTGATTCTTGGTTACAGGATATATAAGGACCCGGAAACCAATAAAGTAATCGTTCTGGAGCCTTCCTGGTTCTATCTTTATGACGGCAGCTGGGAGCGCTATGTTATGGAGGATGTTAGGGGGAATTTACGTGGATTGGGGTAGGCTGAAGACTATTTTTATTATCGCATTCTTAATCCTCGACATTTTCCTTCTGACTCAATTGATGAATAAACAAAAGGATTACAAGCTTGAAGTCAAGACCGATGTCTCTTTGGAGGAAAACTTGAACAATGCAGGCATCGATTACAGCAACATTCCTAAAGATCCGGTCAGGGACCAATATATGAGTGCCAATACGAAAATGTTCACCGATAAAGAGGTAGAAAAGCTGAAGGACCAGGACCCTACTATCGTAGACGGAACTATCATCTACTCCGAATTGAGACATCCAGTCAAAGTGGAAGAAAATATCAATATTCAAGAGCTTGAGCAATTTGTAAAACATGCCGTTTTATTTGGTGACAGGTACAGCTTTGGACAATATGACAAAGAAGCCGGCACAATCACTTTTTACCAAACATATAAAGAAAAATTGCTTTTTAAAAATAGAAGTGCCCACCTTGTGTTTAAGGTGGACAAGAACATGGAAATACATTCGTATGAACAGACGATGCTTGAAATGTTCGAACCCATTAGTGAAAGAGAGGAAGTATTGCCGGCGATACGGGCTGTGGAAGCCATTTACCGGAATAGTTTGATGAAGCCGGACAGCAAGGTTGTCCGGGCTGAACTGGGCTATTATACGGTTGTCAATATGGAGGCTTCCCAGGTGCTGACACCGACATGGCATGTGGTGATTGAGCATGATGGAGAGAGAGAATCGATGCTTGTGAATGCATTTGAAGGACAGATTATCCAGGAGAGCAAGGGAAACGGGAAAACGGTAATGGAGTGAAATGAATGTCGATGCAATTTAGTGTACTTGCAAGCGGGAGCTCGGGAAACGCTTTTTATATAGAGACGAAGGAACACTCCTTTCTTGTGGATGCAGGGCTGAGCTGCAAAAAGATGGGCGAATTGATGGAGAAGATCGACCGGGATCCTGCCAAGCTTGATGGGATTTTCGTTACACATGAACACAGCGACCATATTAAAGGGCTTGGGGTCATGGCAAGAAAGTATAAGCTCCCCATTTTTGCGAATGAACGCACGTGGAAGGCGATGGACGGGCTTGTCGGAGAGATTGCTGTTGATCAAAAATTCACTTTTGATATGGAAACTGTGAAATCCTTTGGCAGTCTCGACGTCGAATCATTTGGCGTATCGCATGACGCGGTAGAGCCGATGTTTTATATTTTCAGGAGCGGTGAAAAGAAGCTCGTTGTGGTCACTGACACGGGATATGTCAGTGACCGAATGAAAGGGCAGATAGCAGATGCTGATGTCTATATTTTTGAAAGCAACCATGACACCGAGATGCTGAGAATGGGGAGATACCCATGGAATATAAAACGGAGAATATTGAGCGATGTCGGACACGTTTCGAATGAAGATGCCGCGCTTGCAATGAGCGAAGTCATCGGTGACCGGACAAAGCGGATTTATTTGGCACATTTAAGCCGGGATAACAATATGAAAGATTTGGCCCGGATGAGTGTGACCCAGACACTTGCAACAAGAGGAATTGAAATCGGAACCCAGTTCGATCTCTTTGATACGGATCCGTACATACCTACGGAACTGACGGCTGTTTAAAAAGGTTTAATTATTAGGTTTTAAAGGAAAAAAGAAATGGAGATAAACGGTAAAAGGCCGCTTGTTTTCATTTCTTTTTTTATGTTTTACTGTAGGTGGTGGCTGAGGAACTCCCTCATCCAAATTCGCTTTGAGGCTTTTTTATGTCCTTTCACGCTAAGCAGATTATAATTATGATATAGAAGGGAAACTTATCTTCATGGATGTTTTATGAAAGGAATGGTGAGCAGTGGGATTATACGATGATCACAGTCCGAACCGTTTTAAAAAACGAGGCGGCAGAGGGGGATTCTTTACCGGACTGATTGGTGGTATTATTGGGGCATTGATTATTGCCATACTTTTTCCTTCCGTATTTGGAGGGACCAGCAAGAATGAAAATCCGAACAACGCAGTCATCCAGCAAAATGAGGGAGAGACAACAAAACAGCAGGTTTCGCTGGAAGTGACGACGGATGTGACAAAAGCGGTAGCCAAAGCCGGTAAAGGTGTAGTTGGCATCACGAATATCCAGACAGCCAACTTCTGGTCGACCGGACAGGAAGGCCAGCAAGCGGTAGGAGTCGGTTCCGGCGTTATTTATAAAAAAGAAGGGGACAAGGCCTACATCGTAACAAATCATCACGTTGTAGAAGATGCCACCCAGTTGGAAGTGACTCTTTCTGATGGAAAAAAAGTTTCGGGCACTCTTCAGGGAAGCGATGTTTGGACTGACCTGGCCGTTGTAGAAATCAATTCAAAAGATATTGGAAAGGGATATGTAACTGAATTTGGAGACTCTGATTCTTTACATATCGGAGAACCTGTCATGGCGATCGGAAACCCTCTTGGATTGGAATTTTCCGGTTCTGTGACGCAAGGTATCGTCTCCGGAGTAAATCGGACCGTTCCGGTGGATATCAATAAAGATGGCATTCCAGACTGGAATGCGGAAGTCATTCAAACGGATGCGGCCATCAACCCGGGAAACAGCGGGGGGGCTTTAGTTAATATTGCCGGCCAGGTGGTGGGCATCAACTCGATGAAAATTGCCCAGTCAGCTGTTGAGGGAATCGGCTTTTCTATACCGATCAATTATGTCATTCCTATCATTGAAGACCTTGAAAAATACGGAGAAGTGAAGCGTCCGGCTATGGGTGTCACGCTGCGCGATGTCGCCGAAATCTCAGCCTACCATCAGGAGCAGACGTTAAAACTTCCAAATGACGTAACGAGCGGAATTATGATTGAGAAAGTAGTTACCAACTCGCCGGCAGCAAAAGCTGGATTAAGAGAACTGGATGTTATTGTCGCACTTGACGGTGAAAAAGTCGATGATGTCATTGCACTGCGGAAATACTTGTACAATGAAAAGCAAGTCGGCGACTCGATGAAAGTAACCTATTACAGAGGCGGCAAAAAGCAAGAGGCAGATGTCCATTTGACAGACGAAACAAGATTATAAATCGAAAGCGGGAAGGCCAGGGGCGGCTTTCCCGCTTCTTTATTGATTATGGTAAAATGGATGTGGATAAGTTTGGGATTTAATTTTTGATAAAACGCACGGTGGATTTACCGCTATTTGTGTAATTTAGAGTAGGACTCGTTTATCATGGGATGAAACCGTGAATTTGAAGAAACCTAAAAGTAAATTAATTGAAAAGAGGATAAAGCATGATCTATTGCTGCAAAGAGCACGTCGAATTGGCGTTGGATATCATCGTAGATGAACACGAAACAGCTCCTATATTGGAGGAGCTGGAAACAGCAAGTGAGTTACCCACACCCTGTGAATTTTGTAAAAATGCAGCGGAATATATGGTGGGGAACTGATATTCCCACACCAAATGTGGATGGTCAATGTGGATATGTGGATAAGTACTGTGGATAAACTGTTTGTTACGTGTTTGTAACATGTGTGTAATTAAAAAGGAAGGACAACGCAACATGAATATTACTATCATTTCCGTCGGAAAAATAAAAGAAAAACATATGAAACAAGGCATTGATGAATACCTCAAACGCCTTACAGCCTACACAAAAATCAAAATTCTTGAACTCCCCGATGAAAAAGCTCCAGAAAACCTAAGCCAAACCCAAATGCAACAGATCAAGAAAAAAGAGGGCGACCGAATCCTTGAAAAAATCCATCCTGACGCCTACGTCATCGCCTTGGCTATCGAAGGTAAACAAGCGAGCAGCGAACAATTCGCCGAGCACCTGGGCCGCTTGTCGGCATCTGGTAAAAACAGCGTTGTTTTCGTTATTGGTGGCTCTTTGGGGTTGAGTGACGATGTAATGAAAAGGGCGGATGAAGCTTTGTCTTTCTCGAAAATGACCTTCCCGCATCAGTTGATGAGGTTGATCCTGGTGGAGCAGGTGTATCGGGCTTTCCGTATTTTGCGGGGGGAACCGTACCATAAGTAAGTGAGGTTTTGTTTTAAAATGTGTATGGAAAAGTAATCAAAATTACTCTGTTTATTTTACGATTATATCTTAATACCAAGATAGTGAATGAAATCATTCATACGTAGGGGTTAAAGGAGATAGCATCAGTACCCACATGCAATGTGGAGTGCTTTTCAGAAATATCTCAGTACTGAAAAGGCAGGGAAATATGAAGTGACCCCGAAAAGTTAGACATATTTTTTTTTAAGCAACTTTCAAGGTCTGAACTCGGTATTC
>NZ_QYTV02000016.1 GCF_003605385.1 Siminovitchia acidinfaciens
GGAAGTGCAAAGAAGAAGAAAAACATCTGCACTAGCAGGGACGTTCCCCTGAACAGCTCCACCAAGGTGCCCATCAAGAAACGCACAAGCCAAAAGCGCGACACCCGGCCAAGCCCGGCGATAAATGCAAATAGAAAAGCGAAAACAGCGGACAGCAGGAGAACCTTAATCGTTATACCTGCTCCTCGCAATAACTCTGGCAAAAACATCATATACGTCTCAATCATCATACAACTCCTTCATGTCTAAGGTGCAGAATCTCCTATATACATCATAGAGAAAGGCACTAGGTACTTTGAACTAGACATAAAGAATCGTCTGTCTAACTTACTCTAACTTGCATAAAGGGATTCCCATTCTAAGAAGTAATCATTATTAAGTTTATTGAGCACAACGATCTTCAGTCGTCACATCATCTGGTAGGTTGTCCTCTCCAAATCCGAACTCCTCTAAAATTTCAAGGATCTTCCCTGAATCAATGAGCTTTTTCAGTTCAGCATTGTATGCTTCCCTTAGTTCGTTATCCTCTTTTCTAAAGACAGCAGCCCCGTAGCTCATGACACTTTCCCCGCCAATTTCAGGCTGTGTGAAAGGCTTGGCCTCTTCCACTTTGGACTGATCCGCTGAAACAACCGCTTCGCGAAGCGTTGCTTCCGTCATAACCGTTGCATCCACACGCCCTGAGCTGACCGCTGCAATATTGGATGAGATACTGTCTGCTGTTTCTATCTGATTGTCTTTGACGCCTAGCTCTTTCAGGAATCCATGCTGGTTTGCCCCAGCCATGATGGATACTTTCACATTCGGATTTTTTGCAATGTCTTCATAGCTATGCAAATTCTTCGGATTTCCTTTCTGGACGGCCATGCCTTCCCCGTAACGAATTTCCACATCGCCAAACGCCGCTTGCGCACAGCGCTCCGGACGGATGTCCATTCCAGCGGTGACGACATCAAAGCGTTCCGCTTGCAATGCCGGGATCAAGGACCCAAATTCTGTTACTTCCCCTTCAACCACATCAATACCCAATTCCTTGAAGACCGCTTTAGTGATTTCCGGTGCAACCCCAGTCACTTCACCGTCAGAAGTTTTATAACCGTACGGCTTTTCATTCGCCACGCCCAGCTTCACCTTTCCTTCTTCCTTTAAACTCTCAAGCGTGGTTCCTCCCGATTTCGAATCTTTTCCGCTATCTCCCCCGCCCGCATTTTCACTGCTGTTTCCGCAGGCACTCAGTATTACCAACAAGCCAACAATGGCTATGACCAACCACTTTCTCAAGTAAAAAACCCCCTAAATTTTTCTTTCTCTTCGAAAGATTCCAATAAGTAAAAGCACAATTAGACCATGATTTTGCCTAATTCATTCAGATATCAAACGCTCTAGACAGAAAGCGATAAATGGAAGCGCTTTGTTTTATAGTCTACGTGAACAGGTAAAAGGGTTCAAACAGCATATTATTGGTTTATCTGTGTTTAATCGGGCTCTCATAGCGTGAGGGCAATATCAGACATAAGATACTCAACATTCATGGAGTATGCTCCCATTTCCTCACTCATATGTCTAAAATAATAAAAACGGAATCAGACCATACCAATAGATGGAGGTGCTAAAATTGGGAAAAGAATCTTCAAAAGGAAAGCAGCAGGAATCTAATCAGCCTAAGCCTTTAATCGGCTCACATAAGGTAAAAAAAACAGAAACCATTCGAGACAAAACAAAAACCCCGGACATGGGATGTAGTTAGAAAAAAAGGGGGGCGACGTTTAGCGACGTACAGACTGAACCGAAATGCGGAAGACGGTGTTTAGAGGAGAAAAGCGCTTGCCGCCTTAAAAATCGCCACTTCCTGTGGCGCCGGCGGCACCAGATTAAGCGCCCATGCAAAAAGCCACGTTCACTCAAAAGTTCGTGGCTTTTCCCCTCATGATTTTAATTTCTCAAGATTTTTTTCAACATACTGGGCAGCTGCCTCATAGATAGATACATGAAAATGATGTTTTACCGCTTCAAGCATCTCTTGAGGGGACGAAAAAACAATACGCTGTTCTTTTCCGCTTGTCCATTTTCTCCGAAGCCGCTCTTCATTCAAAGAAATGATACCGTCCTCCAGTGTTTGCGCAACCAACAAAGTTTTATTAAATGGAGATTCAGGGTGGTGATGGATCATTTTCTTCACTCTGTTGTAATCATCCCAGCTGACAGGCTCCATAAAAAAAGCATATCTTAACTTCCATTCTTCACCGGACTGGACTTCGAGAGCCACAGTCCCTCTTTCCGTCTCTTTTGTTATCAATCGGAATCTGCCTGCAGGGGAACTTACTGATCCTCCATCCAGTTCCACCGGTTGGCATGTCAGATTGTTTCCGGAACCGGCATCAATCAGATATACTTTCCCTTCCTTTTTCAATAAATTGATCGAATGGGTTCGATCAATAATCCAATCTTGGTCAGGATCTGACCAAACCGTTGCACATGCAGGCGTTATATCAAAGCCCAACTCTTTTAGAACCGTAAGCAGCAGAGCGTTCAGTTCATAGCAAACGCCGCCGCGCCCACTTTCCAGCATTTTTTCCACAACATATTCCGGTGTAATCGAATCTTCAATTTCCAGCAGGACATCCAGGTTTTCAAAGGGATAGCGTGCAGCAAACACTTCCTGAATCAGCCTAATTCGTTCCAAATCATTCGTTACCGAAAAATAACCTTTCTCCTCTAAAAGCCTCTCCAACTTTTCAAGCATTTTTTCGCCCATCCTTTTTCATATGTACATATTGAGCTGCAGCCTTATAAACTGGTTCAGGGAAACATGATTCAATATGCTTCAGCATCTCTTCTTTATCTAAAAAATGATGCCTTTGATTTTCACCTTTACTCGTTTTTATTTGCAGCCGCTCTTCATTCAATGAAATGATTTCACCCGGAAATATTTGGGCTATTAACAGCTCCTGATTAAAAGCCGACTGTGCGCTGGTGTGGATTTCCCTCTTGATGCGATTCAAATCTCTCCATGCGACTTGTTCAGGAAAGAAAGCGTACCGGGTTTGCCAGCCTTTATCGCTTCTAGACTGAAAAACAATGGAGCCCTTCTCTGTGCCGCAGGTACGAAGACGAAATTCTCCGGCAGAAGATTTGACAGAAGGACCATCCAATTCAACAGGCTGCAGCGGAAGATTGCTTCCAAATCCACTGTCTATCACATATAACTTTCCATCCCTTTCAAAAAGGTTCATCACATGGGTTCGGTCTGTTGCCCAGCCATCTCCCGAAGCTACGGTGGCTGAGGCCAAATATACATTAAAACCTAGCTCACTCAATAAAAGATGCTGTAGTGCATTCAATTCATAACATAAGCCGCCGCGGCCATTCTGCAGCATTTTTTCTTCTATAAAATCGGGAGTAACGGGGTCCTCCACTTTCAAGAGAACATCCAGATTCTCAAAAGGGAACCGTTCGGCCAATAGTTTCTGGACCAATTCTATTCGATGAAGTTCATTTTCTGCTGAAAAATATTCTTTTTCTATTAATAGCTCCTTGAGTTTCCTGCCCAAACGCACCTCTCCCCTTTTCCGCTTTTATTTATCATACTATTCCCGCGATCATATGGGGAGAGAATTGTTCCTCAATTCTAAATCCATAAAAATTTCCACTTAATTATTTTTCCGTACTTCTTTTTCAATGCGGCGGAAACGTCTGACATCAGCGCTTCGGACAGGCAGCGGCTCCCTTCGCAGAAGTCTGAATATGGCAGCCGTCAGAAGCAGCAGCACCAAGGTGAATGGCAGTGCCGAAATAAGCGACGCAGTTTGAAGGGCTTCCAAGCCCCCTGCATATAGGAGGACAGCTGCGATTGCTGAGACAAGGCCACCCCATACAATCTTTGCAAACAACGGAGGAAACAGGCTTCCTTTTGTTGTCATGCTCGCCAGAATATAAGTTGCCGAATCTGCCGATGTTACAAGAAAAATTAAAATGAGGAAGATCGACAAAATAGACAGCACATTTGTCATCGGCAGGTGTTCATATGTCTGGAAAAGAGCCAATGTCAAATCCTCATTAACGGCTTCAGCAATCCCGGCGTTTAAATTTATGTCATTCCACAATGCTGTTCCGCCGAATACAGCAATCCAAAGGCAGGCAATGGCCGGCGGTATGATCATTACACCGGTAATAAATTCCCGGATCGTCCTGCCTTTTGAGACCCGTGCAACAAAAGCCCCGACATACGGGGACCAGGCAATGACCCACGCCCAATAGAAAATTGTCCAGTCACGGACCCACGTACCGCCAATATATGGCTGAAGCCTGAGGCTGTACTCTATGAAGTGGCTAATATAATCTCCGACAGCAACTGTGAAAGTCTCAAGAATGAAGACAGTTGGCCCTGTGATAAAGACAAAAAGTAAAAGTCCGATGGCAAGACCTAGATTAAGATTGCTCAAATAGCGAATCCCTTTATCCAAACCTGTAGCAGAAGACAGCATATAGGAGATGAAAATGACAAGGATGATCACGAGCTGTATTCCAAAGCTGTTCCCCAATCCGAATACAGCAGTAAGCCCTCCGTTCATTTGCATGACACCGAGCCCTACAGAGGTGGCAATTCCCATGACTGTAGAAATTACCGCCAAAGAATCAATCGTATGTTTTACTGCGGGCTTTTTCCCGGCCACCGGTTCCAAGGCCGTTGAAACGAGGCCGTCTTTCTTTTTACGAAACTGCAAGAACCCAATTACTAGACCCACGATGGCGAATACAGACCACTGGCTGATGCCCCAATGAAAAAATGAATATCCCATAGCCACTCTGGCGGCAGTAGTTGATTGAGGTTCAATTCCCGCAAACGGGGTGGAGAAAAAGTGGCTCATCGGTTCGGCAACTCCCCAGAACACCAAGCCCGATCCAAATCCAGCCGAAAACAGCATGCCGATCCAAGTAAAGAAAGGAAACTCCGGGCGGGTATCCTCTCCCCCCAGCCGTATCGATCCGTATTTGCTGATTGAAAGTCCGATTAAGAAAATGATGATGGCAAACACTGCCAATAAATAAAACCAGCCGAAATTTTTCGTTGTAAAATTAAACAGCATACTGGAGACTTTTCCAAACTGATCCGGCATCAAAGCTCCCAGTATGACCAGCATCATAATAATGATGCCTGAAATGATAAACACCGGATTTTTCCAGTCATTTTTATCCATGACGGCCTCCCATTTTTTCTTATTATGAATCTCCCTCCTTCCCGCTGTTTTTTTAAGTTAGCAAGCTGAGAAGAGACCCTTCATTATTAATTTTCCTATAGAAAAAATTTCAAACCACTGCGGCTTTGGATTTCTCAATCGGGACTATATAAGACCATATGGCAGGAATTTAAAGGAAACCAGACATTATGTAATGCAGTCCATGGCTCACTGCAATTAAATCGCTTTCAACGTGGCTGGTTGCTTTTGATTTTATATATCAGCGCCGATATGATTATATACATCTTGCATGAACGAGGAGGTGAACAAACAATCGGTAAGGTAATAGAAAAAACTTCTGTGATGGGAAGGAAATCCACAACAGTTTACTTTCGGGAACCGACTGCCGACGATGGCAGTGAGATATATGAACTTGTCAAAAGCTCTAAAGTTCTCGATGTCAATTCATCATACAGCTATTTAATGTGGGGCAAATATTTTAATAAAACATCCATTGTAGCTGTGGTTGACCGAAAAATTGTCGGTTTTATCTCCGGTTTTCTCCAACCAACCGCACCTGATACGCTGTTCATATGGCAGGTGGTTGTCGACCGGTCCCAAAGAGGAAAAGGATTGGCCACCACTTTATTGCTCAAGTTGATCAAAAGGCTGGAAAATACAAACATCCGCTACTTAGAGGCAACAGTCACTCCCACTAATGAGCCTTCCAACAACCTTTTTAAAGGATTGGCGGATAAATTAGGAACCGAGTATACGAAGTATGAATGCTTCAGCGAGGAACAATTTCCAGACCCTTCTCATGAAGCCGAAATAGCGTATCGGATTGGACCATTGGAATAAAACTTTTACTGGAGGTATGTGTACTTTTATGTCAACTACAACTGACAAACCTGTAATAGCCATGGATGTTTTTGAACAATATGAATCAAAAGTTAGAAGCTACAGCAGAAGCTTTCCCACTGTCTTTAAAAAAGCCAAAGGGCATACATTGTGGGATGTTAATGATAAAGAATATATCGACTTTTTTGCCGGTGCAGGCGCCTTGAACTATGGGCACAACAATGACAAAATGAAAAATCTCCTTATTAAATATCTTGAAGAAGACGCCATCACACACAGTCTGGATATGGCAACCGTTGCCCGTGGAGAGTTTCTTAAAAAATTCGATGAGGTTATTTTAAAACCAAGAAACCTGGACTATAAAGTGATGTTCCCTGGACCTACCGGTACAAATACCGTGGAAAGCGCGTTGAAGATAGCACGTAAAGTCACCGGAAGAAATACAGTCATCAGTTTCACAAACGGGTTCCATGGAATGACCATCGGTTCCTTGTCCGTGACTGGGAATGCGTCGAAAAGAGGCGGAGCTGGCATACCGTTAAACAACAGTGTTTTCATGCCATTCGACAATTATGTGGAAAACACAAGTTCCATCGAGTATATCGAAGCCTTTTTGGAAAATAGCAGCAGCGGCGTGGACCTTCCTGCGGCCATGATTTTGGAAACCGTACAAGGCGAAGGCGGCATTAATGCGGCAAGCTATGACTGGCTGAGAAATATGGAGAAAATATGCAGAAAATTCGATATATTGTTGATCGTTGACGATGTACAGGCGGGCTGCGGCAGGACAGGAACCTTCTTCAGCTTTGAACCAGCGGGCATCACACCCGATATCGTCTGTCTATCAAAATCAATCGGCGGATACGGCTTGCCGATGGCTTTAACCCTGATCAAAAGCGAATATGATATTTGGGCACCTGGTGAGCATAACGGAACATTCCGAGGAAATAATTTAGCTTTTATTGCTGCCACTGAGGCGTTAACATACTGGGAAACAAACAAATTTTCACAGGAAATCTCCAAAAAGGCGGAAATGATGAGTTCATTTGTAGACTTTATCATTCACGAATATTCGGAGCTGAACGCGACAAAAAGAGGCCGCGGCCTTATGCAGGGTGTGGCATGCGAAAAAGCTGAAATTTCGGAGAGGATATGCGAAGAGGCCTTCAAACGCGGACTGCTCATGGAAACCTCAGGGCCCGAAGGGGAAGTATTCAAATTTCTGCCGCCCCTGACAATCGATCAGGCAGGACTTGAAAAAGGCTTCCAAATCGTAGAGGATAGTATTAAGTCTGTTCTAAATAATTAGATAAAGGGGTTGGAGAAATGATTGTAAGAACATTAGAGGAAGTAATCGGAACAGAAAATGAAGTAAAAGCTGACACATGGGTTAGCCGCAGACTCCTATTAAAAGATGACAACATGGGTTTCTCATACCACGACACGATCATCTATGCCGGGACAGAAACACATATTTGGTACAAAAATCACTTGGAAGCCGTTTACTGTGTTGGCGGAGAAGGTGAAATTGAAACCGTTTCTGACGGGAAAGTTTACCCGATCAAAGATGGAACAATGTACGCTCTTGATAAAAATGATGAACATTATTTAAGAGCCACGAAAGACATGAGAATGATCTGCGTCTTTAATCCGCCGCTTACTGGCAGAGAGACACACGATAAAGATGGGGTTTATCCATTAGTTGAAGATTGAAGGTGAACACCTCGGGCATGCCCTGGGGTGTTTCTACTTTTCCTCCCCTTTTTATAAATTCATAAAAAAACAATTGCTCAGCGGACAGCGATTATTTTTAAATCATTTCGGTGCATCCCGAGGACCACGATGTTGATCTACACATTTTCTTCAGTGCCGTCCTTCTTTTGGTGCAGTTTATGCCATTCATCTGCACTAATATTGATAATTTCATTCAAACGCACCTTAAACTCTTCCAATGCTTCCACATCATATGCATTCGCCCCTCTTCCTTCCATATAAAACGTTAAGTCCCTTTGTAGCTCAAGCAAATCTGTGTACGCCTTCCCATCCTTCACCCAAAGGTCTTTATAATTATAAAAACCGTCAATAAAATGCAGAATGGTGACAACCCCACCCAAAACAATGGAGATATTTATGAACAAACTTCCTACGTTTATATCTTTTAAGCCCAAAATGGTCGTAATACTTGCCGTACACACAACCGTTAATAAGTTTAAGTGAAATGACCTTTTTTTATGTCTGTTTTTCCGAAGTTCAAATA
This sequence comes from Siminovitchia acidinfaciens, assembly GCF_003605385.1. GTDB lineage: Bacteria > Bacillota > Bacilli > Bacillales > Bacillaceae_C > Siminovitchia > Siminovitchia acidinfaciens. The sequence continues at coordinate 8,296 of NZ_QYTV02000016.1, forward strand.
GCTTTATATTTTTAGCAATCTCTTTTTGCAAGTAGAGCGCTTTTTTTCTATTCATTGCACTTCGCCCCCCCCTTTTTCCTCTCCACAGTTAACTTAAACTATATTATTAAGAAATAATAATTGTTGGCACATAAAAGTTGTGTGGGTGTTAGGGATTGTAAGGCTCTTCCTAAATTAGGTGAAGCTTAAGACCCCCACCACTAGATTCTTGTATGACCAAACGTTCGCAATTTATTTCCGCGTTGAACAGCTTGCAAGGTTGGTGGATGGATCTTATTACCACTTATAAGAAAGAAAGTTAGTTCCCATCATAAGTGCATACCAAATATTCAGCACACTGCCTAGCCCAATTCGGAATCACCGGCTTGGGTCTTTGCTTATTTGATATAATGCAGATACCTAGATATAAAGAAATGAGGATCTGCAATGAATTTGGACTTTGTGAATGTGGAAAAACGCATCCATGATACGCTCATCTTCCCTTCATTTGATTTGTCGGTCAATCCTGGAAAGGTTGTCGCCGTTTATTCAAGTGTTGATGTCCGGGAACAAATAATACATCTGCTTCTCGGTAAATCAGCGCTTTTCCAGGGAGAAATTCGAATTGGGGAAAGCCTTTTAAGACACCCCTCCAGAGATATCGGCTTTTTATTTTTACATAACGCATTATACGAACGGCTTTCAGTGGAAGAAATGCTTAGATTTATAAAAAGTTTATACGAATCGGAGCAAACAATTGATAACGCAGTAAAAGCAGTTCACCTTGATGCAAAGCGGAAAACCAAGATAAATAAGTTGTCATATTCAGAAATTAGACGGGTGCAGCTTGCCTGCCTCCTCCTGCAAAATCCTGCTATTTATATTTTGGAAGAACCCGACCAAAACTTGGATTTGGAATCAAAGCGAATATTCCTGTCTCTCCTTCAGGAACTACGACACCTGGGCAAAGCAACCCTGATTTTGACCGGCAACATGGAGAGTGCCGTTACAGCTGGCGATGAGGTGTATAAACTCGACGGCAACGGTCTATCTCCTATTCAGGTTGAAAGCGGCGACTCAAAAACCACTGAAGAGCAAATTGATGAGGGACAGCCGACTGATACCGTACAACCCGTTCAGCTTAAAAAAATCCCAACGAAAATAAAGGATAAAATTGTCCTCTTCAACCCTCCGGAGATTGACTATATTGAAAGTAGCGAAGGACAGTCTTTTTTACATATAAAAGGTGAATCATTTCCAAGTGACTTTACCTTACAGGAATTGGAAAGCCGATTATTACCTTTTGGTTTTTTCCGATGTCACCGTTCCTATATCGTCAATTTGCAAAAAGTTCGTGAAGTAATTACTTGGACAAGGAACAGTTACAGCCTGGTTTTGGAGGATGTAAACAAATCAACCATTCCTCTCTCAAAATCAAAAATGATGGTATTGAAGGAAATGCTCGGACTCAAATAATGTAGAAATAACAATTATTTCTCGGGAAATATGTCGATAATTTTCTCTATTTAACTATCAATTTACGCCATTCATATTCTTCGGCTTAACTAAACTAGCAAAAATGGATTAATTCAACATCCCTTTTGCGTCGTTCACCCTGAATATTACTCTTTTCATTCGCTTTATAATGCCCGTTGCTGTATTTCCCTGTAACCTGAAGATAACAAACGGACGACACTACGTTTTTCGAGGTGAAGGGATATGAAAAATATTATTGAAGTGAAGGATTTGGTTAAGGTTTTCTCCGATCAAGCTGCTCTTGAAGGAGTTGACTTCCAAGTGAAGAAAGGGGAAATCTTTGGCTTTTTAGGCCCAAGCGGATCAGGCAAGACTACAACAATTAAGATCCTTACAGGTCAAATGAATGCCACAACAGGAACTGTAAAGGTTTTTGGAGAGCCTGTCTCTAAATTGAAACAGTCTGATTACCGGAAACGATTTGGTGTATTGACTGACAACAGTGGTTTGTATGAAAGACTATCAATCAACGATAACTTAAAACTTTTTTGTGATTTATATGATGTTCCCCGGCCAAAAGTAGAGGAAGCTTTAGCAACTGTTAATCTTGCAAAATATAAAAATAAAAAAGTTTTTACGTTGTCCAAAGGGATGAAACAGCGGGTCATATTGGCGCGTACGCTGCTACACGAGCCCGAACTTCTTTTTCTGGATGAGCCGACTTCGGCCTTGGACCCGACGAATACACTTCATATATATGAGGGACTGCGCGCGCTAAATGCTAAAGGAACGACCATCTTTTTAACAACCCACGATATGTACGAAGCCGACACCCTCTGTGACCGTATTGCATTTTTAAATAAAGGAAAAATCCAGTTATTGGATACACCTGATACTCTAAAAAAGAAATACGCTGATGAAACAGTAACAGTGGAGATGACAAATGAGCAGAAAATCATTGTTCCGATAGGTGCAGAGGGCGCACAGCAGCTGTTTGAATTAATGAAAACGGATCAAGTATCAAGAATTCATTCAAATGAACCGACTTTAGGAGATATATTCATACAAGTGACAGGGAGGAAATTGGCATGACATTTTCTTGGAGGCGTGTAAATGCAATATTAATAAAAGACTACAAGGATTTTTCACGAAATTTTGCTGTATCCACCGTCTTATTTCTATCACCTATTCTCGCTGCTTTTTATGGCCGTATGGGGATCGATTCCATTGAAGCACATTACATGATTTTCAATATGGCATTGGTCATGGTTGCATCCTTTGTTCAGTGCTGCCTGATTGCTGAAGAAAAAGAAAAGAACACATTAAGGGGATTAATGCTGTCACCTGCAACCACTGCAGAAATTTTAAGCGGAAAAAGCTTATTGTCTTTCTTTTTTACAATTTTTGTCATCGTATTGAGTGCTTTCCTTTTGGATTACAACCCAAAGAACATCGGAATTGTGGCTGTCGCAATCATTCTGTCATCGCTCTTTTATCTTGGCTTAGGTACGTTATTAGGCCTGTATGCAAAATCGGTTATGGAAGCTTCTGTCCTGGTTCTACCATTCATGATCATTTTTTCGTTCGGAACATTTATCACCACATTGGCGGAAAAGTACCCCATTTTAAAAGTGGCCGAATACCTTCCAAACGTCCAGTTGCTTGAAATAGCGACAAACGTGGAAAATAACGCAGGCTTCGCAGATGTTCTTTTAAACTTGGTGATTATCACTATTTGGATAATTGTCATCTCTGCCCTGACTGTAATTGTCTTTCGTAAGCGGATGGTAGACTAAAATTTGGAGGAGGCATTCTTGATGAAACAGGCGTTTAAGTTTGTGATTGCCATGGCATTCGGAGCTGCTGCGGTTTTTGTTGTTAAAATGCTTATTTAACTCAAGCTTAGTTCGGCAAACTATTTTACACCAAAAACCCCTGACCAAGAGTCAGGGGTTCTCTGTATCAATCCTCTTCCACGCCGCACCAATCAATAATATGGGCTGCGAATACTTTCGCTGTATCAATGACACTGTCGATTTCGACATATTCATCCGGCCCGTGCATATTTGTGCACCTTGGTCCAAATACAAGACCCGGCCTGTCGTAATATTGAGTGAAGCGAGCGTCGTTTCCGGCAGCTCTTCCGCCGATTTCGACTTCTCTCTCCAATACATTTTCCGCCGTCTTTTTAAAAGCTTGAACATATGGATCTTCCGGATCTTGATTCCAAGCTTCTGTTGTCCAGCCGTACCATTCAACTTCCGGCGGATGCTGCTCAAGCCACTCATCGCCTTTTGCAGCCTCTTGAACCGTCTTTTGAATCAGTTCTTTGATTTCTGCACGAGTTTCGGACGGGATAAAACCGATTCGGCACTCAAGTACGGCCTCTCCCGGAACGTTAGAAACCCAGTCTCCTCCTACCAATGTTCCAAGGTTCATATGAACGGATTGTCCGGACCCTTTATGGAACAGTTCGAAGTATGCCTCTTTCGCCCGTTTTTCCGAGAGCTTTTCCAGTGCATTGTATACTTTGTACATTTTACTGATTGCATTTACACCTAGATGCGCCAGACCTGCGTGAGCTGTTTTCCCGATAACTTTAACACGGAAATATAAAACACCTGCATGGGCGACCGTCAGCCTTAATGAATGAGGCTCTGTTGCGATGAAGCCGTCAGTCAAATAGCCGTCTTCCAGACACGCAAGCGTACCCCCTGCTCCTCCCGCTTCTTCTTCAAGTACACTTTGAAGCAGTACCTTGCCTTTCGGCTTGATACCCAAATCCAAAAGCGCTTTCAAAGCGAACCAGTTAGCCATGAGCCCTGCCTTCATGTCACCTGATCCTCGGCCATATAATTTGTTTCCTTCTATCTCGCCGCCCCATGGATCTTTTGTCCAATTTTCAACCGGCTCAGGCGAAACGACATCCATGTGCCCATTCAACGTCAATGAAGGGGCATCCTCATTGCCTTCCCATATACCAATAATGTTCTTTCTGCCTTCGAATGACAGTCCGGAGCTGCAAAACGCAGGATGATCTTGGACTTTTTCATACTCAGGATGAACTTCGACCACTTCCAACCCTATTTCTTCATATCTTTTTCTCATATATTCCGCCATGGCCTGTTCATTGCCGATGACGCTCGGAATTTGGACCGCTTTCACGATAGCATCTACAAGTTGCTCTTTGTTCTCTTCAATGTAGTCTTGAACTTTTTGCTTCGTATCAGTTGTCAATTTGCTGCTCCTTCCCGTAACGATTCATATATTTTAAAAATCAAAAGACATATATCCATATACATTATAAATCATAATTCAAAAAATAGTTAGTTTTTTTCCGATTCCCGTAGGAAATTAACAAACATTTTTTATGAATACGTCGACAGCTGTACCGTCTGGTCAGCGGTTGTTTTAGTATAAGACTCCATCACCACACGTCAGTTAATATTGATTTATAAAGTCATTTTTGACTAATTCCTCGCCGCCTGTTTTTCCATCAACTATACTTATCTTTAAGCACATGAAACGTGGTGAGAAAACTTGGCAATTATCAACCTTTTTAATAAGTATTTTTTGGCTTATCATATTGCCGTGCCCTTGCTGGCTGTCGATAAGCGGGACACGCATGATATCGTCAGGATGTTTTTTGATACATATAATTTTAATATTGTCGGATTCAAAGAAGAGAATCGTATCATTGGCTATCTCGATCGCGAACGATACGATTTTGGCTTGAATTTTATCCATGAAAATCTTATCGGTTTCGAAAGCGATGAAGTTTCAGCGGCGAATACACCGCTGATAGATACATTGGAAATGATGCATGGCAGAGAACGCCTATTTTTGATATCGGATTCAACAATTGACCTGCTAATAACCAAGGCCGATCTTCAAAAACCGCCGGTCCGGATGCTGTTTTTCGGCTTGGTAACTCTCTTGGAAAGTGAAATGGCGGATATCATCAGGATTTACCATCCAAATGATGAGTGGAAAGACCTATTAACAGAAGGCCGGTTGAAAAAAATCAATTCCCTTTATGATGAGCGGAAATCAAAGAATATAGAAATAGATCTGATGGATTGCACACAATTTGCGGATAAGAAAACAATATTGTTGGAAAGTAACGATATTAAGGGAAAGCTATTCGATGTCTCCAAAAAATCAGCTGAAAAATGGCTTCGCAGGGTTGAGATTCTGCGGAATGATCTGGCACACGCCCAGCCATTGACCAATTGGTTTGAAGAGGAGGTTGTCGTTTTCCTTGCCCGTGAAATCCTGGAATTAATTCAAAAATTGGAAACGCATAAATTCGACAAAATTATTCACGAATAGTATTGACATATCACTTATATAGGTATATTATCATTGATAACAATTTCATTTGGAAATCTCTTATTGAGAGCGGTGGAGGGACTGGCCCTGTGAAACCCGGCAACCATTCTTGTTTATTTCAAACAGGAACAGGTGCTAAATCCTGCAAAATACGTTGTATTTTGGAAAATAAGAGAGTGCGTGTTTACTTTCGTGTATACCCATGCCTCTCTGTGCGAGAGGCATTTTTTGATGCACAGGAGATTTCCACTCGAAACTCTGAAGGGAGGAACAAGGAGGCACGGAAAAAAATTATCCAAATGATTGAATCTACAATTGTAAAAAACATGACTAAAAATGACAAATATAAAAGGAAAAGAGGCAAAATAACATGAAAAAGTGGTTATTATCCAGCTTAATCGTAGTAGCAATCGCCGCACTTGCAGCTTGCGGAAGTAAAGATGAAGCAGCAAATAAAGGCGAAAAAGCGGAAGGTCTTCTCAGCGACGGCAAGCTGACAGTAGGTGTAACAGCCGGACCGCATGAGCAAATTGTGGAAAAAGTCAAAGAGCTTGCAGCTGAGCAGGATTTGGATGTTGAAGTAAAAGTATTCACAGACTATATCATGCCAAACATTGCCTTAGATGAAAAAGATGTTGATCTCAACTTATTCCAGACAATTCCTTATTTGGAACAGTTTAATGAAGACCGAGGCCTTGATATAGTCGAGGTCGGTAAAGCAGTTACATTCCCTATGGGTATTTATTCATCCAAAGTAAAAGACGTTAAAGATCTGCCCAAAGGTGCAAAGCTTGGTCTGCCAAATGATCCGACAAACGGCGGACGTGCACTTGTTTTATTTGAGACAGCCGGACTAATTAAATTGAAAGAAGGCTCTGGAAATACTCCTGCGGTCAAGGATATTGAAGAAAACAAGAATAATTTTGAGTTTATAGAACTGGAAGCCTCCCAACTTCCTCGCCAGTTGGATGAGCTCGAGGCTGCTGCTATCAATACAAACTTTGCGATTGAACACGGATTTAAACCTGCCGAAGATTCCATTTTCATTGAATCAAAAGATTCTCCATGGGTAAACGTGTTAGCAGCGAGACCTGAATCAAAAGACGATGAAGCAATCCAAAAGTTTTTAGACGTATACCAATCTGACGAAGTGAAACAATTTATCGATGAAACGTTCGAGGGTTCAGTAATTCCTGGGTGGTAATTAGAAAAGCGGAGGACGGCCGTTTAGGGGCGACAAGCGCTGGCAGGCTCAGAACGCGACATCCTGTCGCTTCGCTTGCACTAGCACATCCTGTGCGTCGGAGGGCAAGACGATGAAGTCGGTATTTGACTTCATTGACTTGACCGAAGCGACCTCGAGCCGCTGCCGTCACAGCAGCTTCTGCCTTTTTAAAAGGCTTGGGATTACACTAGAATCAGGAATTGTCCATCTTAAATCGTATAGTTTTCAGGTGATATAAACGAAGGGAGCAAGACAAAATGATCGAACTAGTGGGAATCTCAAAGACTTTTAACGGAAAACAGGGATCGATTCATGCGTTGAAAGATGTATCTCTATCTGTCAAAAAAGGTGAAATATATGGTGTAATCGGCTATAGTGGTGCAGGAAAAAGCACGCTGATTCGCTGTGTGAATCTGCTCGAGAAGCCCGATACAGGGTCTGTCAATGTAAAAGGCGTTGACTTGATGAAGCTTTCAAAGAATAACCTCCGCAAGGCACGTGGAGATATTGGCATGATCTTCCAGGGCTTTAACCTCTTAAAAACAGCTACTGTGTATGACAACGTTGCATTACCATTGAAGCTTACCGGCCTAAGCAAAAAAGAAGTTGAAGAGCGCGTTGTAAGGTATTTGAAAATCGTCGGCTTGGAAGAAAAGCACAATGCCTACCCTTCGGAGTTATCCGGAGGACAGAAACAAAGGGTAGCCATTGCGAGAGCCCTCTCCCATGAACCGGAGATTCTGTTGAGTGACGAAGCCACAAGTGCACTTGATCCAGATACAACAGAAGCCATCCTGGATTTACTTTTAAAGATTAACAAAGAACTTGGCATTACAATTTTATTGATTACACATGAAATGAACGTCATCCAGAGAATTTGTGACCGCGTTGCAGTCATGGAAAATGGAGAAGTGATTGAAGAAGGAAAAACGAAGGATATTTTCACAGCTCCTAAACATGCGACAACAAAGAAATTTGTTAGCAGCCTGTTTTCCCATAAAATTCCGGCTGATATTCTTTCCAACTTAAATAAAACCGGCCAAGTGGCAACACTCTCCTTCTTTGGCGAATCATCCGGAGAGCCTGCGCTTGCCTTGGTAAGCAAAAAGTTCGATATTTATCCGAATATATTATCAGGAAGCATCACCCAATTGAAAAATGAATCGTTCGGACAGTTGGTTGTCCATTTTAAAGGCGAACCATCCGAAATTAAAAAAGCTGTACAATTTTTGGAAAATGACCAAGTGAAAGTGGAAGGTGTGAAGATCAGTGACGCAGATACAAGAGTTTCTTGATAATTGGGGCGAAGATATTTGGGTAGCTATCATTCAAACCTTTCAAATGACCGGGATTGCGCTTGGGATTGCCATTTTGATTGGTCTCCCTTTGGGAATTTTGCTTGTTTTGACCCGACCTGGAAAAGCATTAAGCAACAAATTCGTATTTAACTTGTTGAATGTTATTATTAATATAATCCGTTCAGTACCATTTATCATTTTATTGTTTTTTATTCTTCCATTTACGAAATTTATTGTCGGTACATCGATTGGGGTTAAAGGTGTTATCGTGCCATTAGTCATCTATACTGCACCTTATATTGCAAGATTGATGGAAACGGCCCTGCTTGAAGTCGACCGTGGAGTTATTGAAGCGTATGAAGCGATGGGGATTAAAACGAGACATGTCATTTGGCATGTGCTTGTAAGAGAATCCCGTTCTTCCATTGTTCTTGGACTAACGATTGCAACCATCTCCCTGATCGGAGCAACAGCGATGGCAGGACTCGTTGGCGGAGGCGGACTTGGTGACCTTGCATACCGTTACGGACACCTTCGTTATGAAGTGGATGTCATGTATGTAACAGTCATTCTCTTGATCATCCTTGTTCAAGGATTACAGTCGCTGGGCAACAGAATGGCTGCTAGATTGAAGAAGGATTAAAAAGAAAAGCGCAAGCGCCGCGTTCTGTGGCTTCGAGAGGCTCAGGAAGCGACTTCCTATCCGTCGAAGCTGGACAATCATCCAGACCCGTAAGTTATACTTATTATTCAAATAAAAAATTATTGTATAGAAAAGAGGAATTGCATCATGAGAAAGTGGATACTATCCAGCTTATTAATTTTACTAGTTGCAGCTCTTGCAGCATGCGGCGGAGGCAAAGACGAATCTGCAGATAAAGGCGAAAAAGCCGAAGGCCTGCTCAGTGACGGTAAATTGACTGTAGGTGTTACAGCTGGCGAACATGAAGAAATCATGGAACAAGTGAAAGAACTTGCTGCGAAACAAGACCTGGAAATCGATGTTAAAACTTTTTCTGACTATCCAATTGTCAACGAGGCATTGTCTCAAGGAGATCTTGATCTGAATGTATTCCAACATAAGCCTTATTTGGAACAACAGATAGAAGACCGTGGCTATGATATCGTTCCAGTAGGAAACACCATCACTACTCCGATGGGTGTTTACTCCAATACAATAAAAGATATCAAGGATCTTAAAAAAGGTGCAAAAATCGGATTGCCGAACGACCCAACAAACGGTGGACGTGCACTACTTATTTTTGAAAAAGCAGGTATGATCAAGCTTAAGGAAGGTGTTGGCAATACACCATCCGTCAAAGATATTGAAGAAAACAAAAACAACTATGAATTTGTAGAATTGGAAGCCGCTCAAATTCCACGCCAATTGGATGATTTGGAAGCAGCAGCCATCAACTCCAATTACGCGATTGAAGCCGGCTTTGTTCCAACTGAAGACTCCATCTTTATCGAAGACAAGGATTCCCCATGGGTGAACGTTGTCGCTTCCAGAGCAGAAGATAAAGACGACGAAGCAATCAAGAAGTTTTTAAGCGTATATCAATCAGATGAAATCAAAAAATTCATCGATGAAAAATACAAGGGATCTGTAATTGCTGGGTGGTAAATAGAAAAGCGGAAGCGCCTTGGTCAGCCCCGACAAGCATAAGTCGAGGGCTGGCAGAAGGCGTTTTTTGCCTTCAGAAGCAATCGGCTTATGACCTCGAGGGGCTAGGCGCTGCAGCTAGACAAAAAGAAAAGCGGAGGGCGACGTTTAGCGACGTACAGACTGGAGCGGCTTCGACGAGATAAAGGAAACACGCGCAACGCAGTGGAGCGATGTTGACTTATCGTAGGAGAAGTCCGNCAACGCAGTGGAGCGATGTTGACTTATCGTAGGAGAAGTCCGCGAAGTCTGCTAGTCGCTGGAGCCCGGAGCTAGACAGTTAGAAAAGCGGAAGCGCTCGTTTAGCGGCGTACAAACTGGAGTGCCTCTGACGAGATAAAGGAAACACGGCGAAGCTGCAGGCGAGCCGATGTTGACTTATCGTAGGAAGGCTACCACTTGAAATGCCTCGGGTGATACTTCTTCGAGTTGACGTCGTGCAGCTTTGCGACGCGGTGAGCCTAAGGTTCCTCGAATATACTGCGCCGCAGAAGCACATTTGGCGCGAAGTCTGCTAGTCGATAGGCGCTACAGCTGAAGCAGAAAAAAAGAGATGCCCATGGGAGTCCGTAAACTTCCGGGCATCTTTTTTTTATAAATTCAAACGGACTTCTCTCTATATTTACCTCCATAAGAATCCGAGATAAATCCAAGGTCATTTGAAATTTTCACTGCTGTTTCTTTTGTTTTTATTTGTACAGACTCCTTATAGGCCCCCTGCAATCGCGTAGTAGGCCCACTTACGTTTAAAGCAGCGATGACCTGGCCTGTATGATCATAGATCGGATAAGAAATGCCGATCGTCTCACTGTCCTGCTCCCCATTACTAAAGGAATATCCTTGGTCCTGTATGTTATTGATTTTTTCTCGCAAATCTTCTTTACTCATGATGGTATTTTCGGCGACACGGTGAAATTGCATTTTGTCAATAATTTCTTCACGCTCTTTGTCTGGCATATAGGCCAGCAGCAGCTGCGGGCCTGAACCAAGGTACAATGCGGACCTTCTGCCGACTCGTGTATACAGCCTCAAAGCGCGGTTGCTTTCTACTTTTTCTATATAGATCGCTTCGTCTCCATCCCGGATAACCAGGTGCACTGCTTCATTAATTTCGGACTGTAACAATTGCATATGAGGCAGCGAACTCTTCCTTAATTCCAAGCTGTCTGCAACGAGCCCGCCTAATTCCAAAAGCTTTAATCCTAGTTGATAGCGGACATCGTGAGTACTATTTTTACTTTTTGACAAAAACCCCATATGCTCCAAAGAGGAAAGCAAACGGAAGACCGTCGGCTTCGGCATACCTGCCCTTTCGGCAATCTCATTTAAAGTTAATTCCAGTTCACTCTCTGAAAACAAATCTAGTAATCTTAAAGCTTTTATAACACTTTGGTTCATTGAAGATCCCCCCTTTCCCGGAAATAAATGAAGACACATTTTTATTATTAGCTATTTGCTTTAGTATTCTAATTTTTATAAAGGTAAGTTTATCATACCATAGAGAGCTCTATGAAAAATCCAGCTACAACCTACGTGTCCCTATAGAAATCGTCGCGAACTAGACTAAAAGATGCCAAGCGGAACATCAAACCCGCTCGGCATCATAGTCTCATAAAGTCCTGGTTTCCAATTGACCACAAATTTTATTTGACTGCTTGAGCTTCTTTTATGGCATGGCCTGCCGATAATAATTCTGGATCTGTCACCACTTCGATCAGTGCAGGCTTTCCACTGTCAAAGGCCCTTTGCAATGCAGGAAGAAATTCATCGTTGCTGACAACCTGTTCACCGTGGCAGCCAAACAGCTTCGCCATCTCCGCAAAGTTTGGATTTGTTAATCGCGTAGCCATCACTCTATTCGGGAAATGTTTTTCCTGATGCGCACGGATCGTCCCATACATATTGTTGTTAACGACAATTGCCACGACAGGTATATTATAGCGCACCGCTGTTTCCATCTCTTGCATTGTCATCATGAATCCACCGTCACCTGAAAAAGAGACAACTTTTTTATCAGGACAGGCCACTTTCGCACCGATAGCCCCTGGCATCCCATAACCCATCGCACCGGACGTTGGACCGATATATCTGTTGCCGTTACTAAAACGGTAATATTTCGACACCCAGCCGAAAAAGTTTCCAGCGTCACTTGTCACAATCGTATCTTCCTGGGTTTCCGCAAAGAAATCTGCTATGACCGAGTTCATCTCAGCGTATTCAGCGCTTTCCGTCCGCTCAGGAGGCGTTGAAGAGAGTAAATAAGCTTCGTTGCACCTTCTCACTTGCTCTTCCCTTTCGTCATTTTTCACATGTTTCGCTTGCTGCAGGCATCGCTGTAAAAACTTCTTTGCATCCGATACAATACCAAGCGCAGCCGGATAAGCTTTCCCGATTGTTCCTGAATCAATGTCGACTTGAATTATTTCTGCCTGGTCTCCGATTAATGTGTAATCTTGAGTCGTCACTTGGGAGAAGCGGCTTCCTATTGAGAGCACGACATCAGCATCTTTAATATAATTCAACAGTTTTTGATCCGAACCGAATCCGAGCCAGCCCGCATAGTGTGCATGGTCATTGGGAAATGCATCAAAGCGGCGGAAAGAAGTTGCTACCGGAACATTTACCAGCTCAGCAAACTGAGCGAGCTCCTTTGAAGAGTTCGTTGCCGTCACACCGCCTCCCGCGATTATGATCGGTTGCTTTGCTGCATACAGCTTTTCTAGCACTTTCTCTACAGCTTCCTCGCTGGCCTCCGGAACTGAATAGTCATATACAGTACCTTCCACATAGTCCATCGTATCCTCAAGCATATCATGCGGGAGTGAAACAACTACAGGTCCTGGACGTCCCGAACGCGCTGTATAAAAGGCACGGTGAAGTAATTCCGGGATTCTTTCCACTGACTCAATTTCTACCGCCCATTTACAAAGGTGGCTAAAGTAGGACGTGAAGTCGACTTCCTGGAAAGCTTCCTTTCCTTTAAACGGTCGCTCTACCTGTCCGATCAATGCAACCAGCGGGGTGGAATCCTGCATCGCTGTATGAAGGCCGATTGACAGGTTTGTTGCACCCGGCCCTCTCGTCGCCATACAGACCCCGACTTGCCCGGATGCTTTGGCGTAGGCATCTGCCATGAATGAAGCCCCACCCTCATGGCGGGTAGAAATCAACTCGATATCCGAATGTTCATAAAGAGCATCAATCACCCCCAAATAGCTTTCTCCCGGGACACAAAATGCTTTTTTTACGCCCTCTTTTTTCATGACTTCAACAACGATTTGACCACCTGACAAATGTTCCATTATCATTCACTCTTTTCTAAAATAATATTTTCTTGATGCTCGAATTAAACTCTACAAAAGATACGTACATTACCCTTTTATTTTTTTGATAAATTTCTCCATCCGATCGAGACCTTGTTCTAAATGTTCCATTGAATAGGCATACGAAATCCTGACATATCCTTCACCAATCGGTGAAAATGCGCTCCCCGGCACAACTCCAACCTGCGCCTCTTCTATCATTCTTTTAGCAAAATCGAAAGACTTCATATTTAAATCTTTAATAGAAGGGAAAATGTAAAAAGCTCCTTCAGGATAGACCGTTTCCAGCCCCATATCGTTCAACCGCTTATAAGTATAGTCTTTCCTTTTTTCATATTCATTCCTCATCTCAATCGCATCATCTATTCCTTTGGTAAGCGCCCTAATCGCTGCATATTGACTGATTGTGCTCGTGCATACTGTATTAAAATAGTGCACCTTCAGCATATGCTCCGTCAAATAGGCGGGGGCGTATGTAAAGCCGATCCTCCACCCTGTCATCGCATGCGATTTTGATAATCCATTGATCACAATCGTTTTTTCCCGCATACCCGGTAACACAGCAAATGAGGTGAATTGTTTGTCATATGTTAATTCACTATAAATTTCATCGCTGATAACAAATATATCCTTATCCTTTAACAACGCGGCAATGTCAGCAAGTTCGTTTTCATCTAATAACACACCTGTAGGATTGGATGGGTTGGTCAAAACAAGGCATCTCGTTTTATCTGTAAGATGTTTTTCAATCAATTCCGGTGTTACCTTAAAATCATAAGGTGTTGTATCCATAAATACCGGAACACCGCCGCTCATCGTAATCAACGCCTCATACCCAGGATATACAGGTGCAGGCAAAAGCACTTCACTGCCTTCTTTTAAAATCGTACGGAAACTGATGTCCAACGCTTCGCTTGCCCCATTAGTGATCACTACTTCATTCTTCGGGTCATAGTCTAAGCCGTATTTCACCTTTCCAAATTGACTGGCAGCCTGCCGCAGTTCGAGCATCCCTGCATGATTGGAATAGGTCGTCATATTTTTGTCAATGGCCTCTTTGCCGGCTTCCTTAATATGAGCAGGTGTCAAAAAGTCCGGCAGTCCTACGGTGAGGTTGACAACCTCCGGATAATCAGCCAGCATATTAAAAAATTTTCTGAGTGTTGGAATCTCGATATTTTTTATTTTTTCATTTAGCAAGTGCTCCATTTCAATACCCTCTTTTCCATACTGTACTGTATTTGGTGACCTTTAATTCATTAAACGAAATGACGTTTCACTTTTATATTTAAATTATTGGTACGGATCATGACAATCCGTACCAACAGCTTAAATACTTTTAGAATCATACTGAAGATTGCTCTCTTGCGCATTTTGAAGTGGGAGATCTTCCTCTTCTACGTCTTTCTCAGTTTTATCGACAATCGCTGCACCAACAAGGTCACCTGTCACATTACACATTGTGAAGACCATATCGGTAATTACATTGACACCTGCCGTCAATCCGACAATTTCAATTGGAAGGCCAGCCTGTGTGAAAACAATGGACATTCCGATTAATCCGGCTCCAGGAACCCCTGCTGTACCAACAGAAGCCAATGTGCCTGTCAGGATAATCGCTACAATCGCTCCTATGGTCAGATCATAACCAACGATTTCAGCGGCTAATACAACACCTACACCAAAGTGTATGGCCGATCCATTCATATTTACAGTTGCACCAATCGGTAAAGTGAAGTTGGCTACCCTGTGGCTGATCCCTGCGTTTAATGCAGATTTAATCGTGACGGGCAGTGTTCCTAAACTGCTGCAAGTGACAAAAGCAGTCATGATCGCTTCGCGTGTTTTTGTGAAAAACTTGACAACAGATACCCTGAATAACATTAAAATAATTGGGAAGATGATAAACATTTGTATGGCTACACCCAGATAGGAAGCGCCTACATATTTTGCAAGCGAGCTAAGCGTTTCCATTCCTTGGTTTCCTATGGAGTTAGCTGTGATGCCAAGTACTCCGATTGGGGCATATTGCAAAATACCATTTAAGATACGGAATGTGACCTCACTTCCAGCCTCCGTAAACTTTAACAACATATTCCCCCAGTCCTTCATTTGTGCTTCAGCTGAGTTCCGCATAAATGAAATAGCAAAACCGGTAATGAGTGCGACAAACACGATGCTTAAGATATCGCCGTTTGCCATAGATTCAAAAATATTGGAAGGAACGATTTGCAATAAGACATCGATCATGGATGGGGCTTCGGGTACATCTAATGTTGCGTTTTCGGGCATTTTTAAACCCTTCCCCGGATTGATCAGCTTCGCGATAGCGATTCCAAGAAATACTGCAACGGCGGTCGACAGGAGATAATAAGGGAAAATCTTACCGCCAATTCTGCCCAACTCTTTTGGGTTGGAGTTATTTACAGACACGATTAATGTAAATAAAATTAACGGAACAACAATCATTTTGAGCAATCTTAGAAAAAGATCACCCAAAGGCGACAATACACCCGCTGCGGGTCCAAAAATAAGCCCAATGATAATTCCTAGTAAAAAACCAACAGTAATTTTCAAGATAAAAGATTTTTCATAATACCATTTCCATAAAGCAAGCATGATTCACTGTCCTCCTGGTGTGTTTTTTTATCATGGACCCCTTATTTAACAGCGATACCGTTGTTTTCTAAGAGATTAATGAACATTTTAAATTGTAAACACTTACATTATTTCGAAACTCATTTCATTTATTGAAACGTCATTTCATTACTTGGGTTTAAATATAACTTCAAATTTATAGATATTTGAAGTGCCTTCCACAGCAAACAAAAAATAGGAATCTATTAAGTTTGGCGAGAAAATAAAGCTTAGCATGTTATCGCTTTCAAATCAAGTAGAATCCTGAACGGTAAACTACTCATCTGATACAAATAGAACGCTAATTTAAATCTTATGTTATTATAGGGCCTTTCACATATTTCAGTCAACTATTAAATTTTTAAATGTAGACATTTCCTTAAACTAATAACGCTCTAGGCATTTTTGTGAAAAGATACGCACTTATTACACCATTCATAAATTTCTAACATAATTGAAAAAATCATGCTAATATAAAAGTAATATACAAAAGAAGGAGGCAATACAGTGCAAAACCTAAAAAACAAAGTGACCATGACAAACATACGCAAACAATTCCCTGCATTAAATCGGAGCTATCGAGACAAACAAGTGGTTTATTTCGATGGACCCGGAGGCACACAAATGTGTCAGCCGGCAATCCAACGGATGATGGATTATATTGAAAACGGAATGGCAAATCGCGATGGCCTCTTTCCCACCAGTGAAGAGACGGAAGCCATTCTAGCTCAGGCTAGAGCGGATGTTGCCGTACTAGTAAACGGATATGAGGACGGCGTCTTTTTTGGTGCGAACATGACATCTCTCGCCTACGCTATATCCAGGATGATTGCTCGGGACTGGAAAGCCGGAGAGGAGATTGTCGTCACAGAAATGGATCACTCAGCCAATGTTGACCCATGGGTTCAGATTGCCGAGGAAAAAGGTATGACTGTCCAAAGGATACCGGTGGATGTCAATTCCCTTAAATTGGACGAGTCTGTCATTGAAACAATGATTCATCCCAAAACAAAAGCTGTGTTCCTTGGACTTGCATCCAACGGAGTCGGCACCATCAACAATGTCAAACCCTACATAGAAGCGGCCAAAGCTGTAGGAGCACTCACAGTAATAGATGCAGTCCAGGCAGTTCCACATATCGCGGTTGACCAAAAAGAATTAAAAGCAGACCTTGTACTGGGTTCGGGATATAAGGTTTTTGGCCCGCATATTGGATTCGCTTCCATGGACCCTGACTTATTTTCCAAATACAAACCATATAAATTGATACCTGCACATGACGAAGCTCCTTCTTCCATGGAAACAGGCACACAGAATCATGAGGGGATTGCCGCCATGATTGGTGTAGTTGAATTTATTGAAAGTTTCGGAGAAGGAGAGTCCAAGAGACAAAGAATTGTTAATGCCTACGAATTATTTGAGCAACATGAACAGAAAATGGCATCTTTTTTAAAAGAAGAACTTTCAAAAATTGAAGGAGTAAAGTTATTCGTTCCAGCGAGCCATATCCCTTCGACACCTACAATTTCATTTGTCGTTGACGGGATCTCTTCAAGTACTATCAGCAAATACTTGGCAGACGAGCACTCCATATTGGCCGCTAATGGAGACTTTTACGCGTACCAGCTCGCCAAAAAATTAGATGTGACGAAATACGACGGCTGGCTCAGAGTTGGCTTATCCCCATATAACACACTGGAAGAATGCGAGCATTTTGTAGATGCTTTGAAAGAATGCATTAAAATAAAGCTGTGAAAAGTAACAGAAGCCGCTATGCACAGCGGCTTCTGTTTTAATTCTTATTTTCCAATTAAGCTGTAAATGGAAGCTCCAACAAGCTCCCCTGCCTCTTGGAGACGCTCTTTACTGATATGTTCGATCGTATCCTGCGGCGTGTGATAATATGGCTCCAGGTTCGCTGTTCCCGGTTCACGTCTAATAAAATTGATAGCTGGTATTCCTGCATCGTGGAAAGATACATGGTCTGATGAACCGCGCTGATATAATATCAGCTCAGATGGCGTGCCAATTCTTTTGGCTGTGGCCAAGGCCGTATCACTCACGAGGTTCGCTTTGCCGTCAACCGCGTTCATAAAGATGGCTGTGGCCTTATCCCAATCCGTTCCGACCATATCCATGTTAAAATTCGCAATGCTCCGGTTAATCTCATCTTGGCTCAATTGACTGACATAATACTCCGAGCCAACGAGTCCAATTTCTTCCGCACCGACAAATACAAAGCGCAATTCCTTATCGATAGGATAGCTTTTCAAGATGCGTGCAAGCTCCAAAGCGACTGACGTTCCTGAAGCGTTATCATTTGCTCCAGGAGCAAACGGAACACTGTCAAAGTGTGCCGACACATGTACTATATCATGATCGGAACCTTTGTTAGGAGTTCTAGTGGCAATAATATTTTGTGACGTGGCACTGCCTAGCTTTTCAACGGTAAATGTAACTGTTTTGCCTTCCGGGACAAAATCATTCAATAAAGCGAGTCCGCTCGCTTTCGAGATTCCCCCTACAGGAACAGTCGTATCTCCTCCGATGGATGGATTCAAGGGGCCTGGCTGGTCGACATTATCATAGATCAGCACTCCTGCCGCTCCGGCAGCCGCTGCATTAGCCACCTTTTCCTGGAAAGTGAATTCACCCCTGGAAATCAGGGCTATTTTACCAACAGCTTCTGCAGTAAAATCTTCCGGTTTTCCTAATTTTGCATCGAAAAGTGGTAAAGTTAGCCCCTCTTTCGGTGTTGCAGCTGATCCCGCCGGAATGTTGATGTCAACTTCCTTACCGTCTGCCGTTAAACTTCCAATCATTTGGTCAGGAATTTTGAATTCCTGCGTTTCTATCTTGTATCCATAAGACTCAAGACGAGACTTTATAAATTCCGCAGCTTGCTTTTCTTCCTGTGTTCCAGTGACCCGTGGCCCAATCGTTTCAGACAGATGGTAAATATCCTGATAGATCCGTTCCGCATCGACTCTGGCAATGACCTTTTGATCAAACGCCTTTGCACTCGGATTCTCTTTTTCTTTGGCTGCCTGGACGTATGCCGTTTCTGTGGGTACAAAATAAAAACTAGAGGCTAATAAAAGCGCGGAAAGCAAAAGGGAAACTCTTTTTCTTCCTATTTTCAAATCTATTACCTCCTCGAATATTTCAATACACAAAACATATTCGTCTTTTTGGGCCTCTTTCCTTTCCATTACAGGCAAAATGATTCCAATCACCTATCAATAAATCTGGAAATTATGACATAGCACTCATTTAACTTTTACTCATCTCCTACTAATGGCAGGCTTCCATTTTCTAAAAAAACAAATTGACAAATCCTTCATTTAATAATAGATTTATATTGTCAACCTAAAACTAACCAAGTTGACATTAGGAGGATTTCAAATGATTCAGGAACAACAAAAATTAAGAATGATGATTATAACCGCACTTTTTGCAGCCATTATCGGGATATTGGCTCAGGTAACCATCCCATTACCGCTTGTTCCAATTACAGGGCAAACATTGGCCATCGGTTTGGCAGCAACCATTCTGGGTTCGAGATACGGTACATTCTCAGTTCTTCTCTACATATTGCTCGGTGCAGTCGGCACCCCAGTGTTTGCCGGGTTTTCTGCAGGTGTATCCGTAATTGTCGGGCCTACAGGAGGATTTATCGTTGGCTTTATTCCGACCGCTTTCCTAATCGGATTGTATTTGGAGAAAACTTCTTTTAAATTTTCCAACGCAATGGTAGCCAATACGGTCGGTATGCTGATCACATTGAGCTTCGGGACAGCCTGGTTAAAAGTCGCTGCTGAATTAAGCTGGGCTGCTGCATTCGCCGGAGGATTCGCTCCATTTATCGTTGTTGGGTTGATTAAAGCGGCACTTGCATCATGGATAGGGGTATTAGTCCGCAACAGATTATCAAACGCCAATATCTTATTTACAGCAAAAAAGTCAGCTTAATGGAAGCTGACTTTTTTTATATTATTTTGCTGTACTTGTTTTCCCGAAGAATTTCAGAACCTCTGTCAGAGCCTGGCTGAATGTCTCCAAATGCTCTTCCACTCTCCCCGGAAACTCTCTTTCTATAAATTCCAAAGTATCATTTTGCGTATGCCATACACCGCCATGTTTAACCGTTTGTGTATAACCGTCCATGTCGCCGATTTCCCAGTTGGTCGCTTCAAAATAAGCGTATGGGATTCCTAGGCGGTTAAACGGAGCATGGTCACTCCAGTCACCTGTAGTTCCCGCTGGGTAAACCGGATTCAAACCTGGGTTCGTTCCGATATCCAGCTTTTTCTTTGCTGCAATGTTAAGGATTTGATCTCTGATAAACCCTTTATCTCCTGCGCTTCCATATACATACATGTTGTCACCCACAGCCAAGCTGTCCAGGTTAATCATTCCAACTGTATTTTCAATCTCTTCAGCTGGCATTTGGCTGGCATAATAATTTGATCCGCGCAGCCCTACTTCTTCTGCTCCAAAGGCTATGAATTTAATAGAGTACGGAGTATTAATATGCTTCAAAACTTCCGCTACTTCAAGCATGACGCCAACGCCAGAGGCATTGTCATCAGAACCTTTTCCAGCAGCAACGGAATCATAGTGAGCTCCAACAATGATTTCCTTGCTTGACTTCCCTTTTTTATAAGCAACTACGTTTGAAGAATTATAGTTCCTTCCGCTTCTTGTATAACTAAAAGGTTGAACATTGGTAGAATAGCCCATTCGTTGAAATTGACTTTCTATATAATCTCTCGCTTCCTCCTCTTTAGCTGTGCCTGCTACACGCGCGCCAACAGTATATGTTAAATATTTTGTATGCTCGTACGCCATTTTTCCTGTCTTGTGAGCAAGCGACGGATCATAAGTAACAGTTGAAGCACCGACACTGCCTGCGGCAGTGAACAACAACAGTAGAGCCATAGCCAATGAAATGAAAATGCGGTTTCTCAAATCATTCTCTCCCATCCTCAAATTAGTAGTTTTATACTATTAGAATCTTTAGAAATCGTCAATCCGCCTTTGGGACCGGAACTTAAGGCATGTTCAATAAAGGAGATGCAAACATAGCAATGTCTACAAAAAGATGTGAGGAAATTGAATTGTTTTCGTAGCGGGGAGCGGCGACCAGCCAGTTGAAGTCTTATGGAAAACGATATTTTTAAGGCTCTTCTTACTGACCGTTTTAGCATTTTTTGTCGGTGGTTCTTTCACTTAGAGCCTGCCTTGGTTACCACGTAGCATTTTTTCCGCAGCGTCGATCAATTAGAGCCCTCCAAGGCAAAGCCTAATCTTAGCATGAATCCTTCTGAAGTATTGGAGAGCAAGGTTAGGGACTACGAACACTTCATAGTTACCATACGACCTCTTTTCCTTGCTTCACGGGCACTATGAACGCTCCATAATTACCACACGACCTCTTTTTTCGGCTTCACGGGCAATATGAACAATTCATAGTTACCATACGATCTCTTTTTCTTGCTTCACGGGCACTATAAACGCCTCATAGTTACCATACGACCTCTTTTTCTTGCTTCACGGGCACTATAAACGCTTCATAGTTACCATACAGCCTCTTTTTCTTACTTCACGGGCACTATGAACGATTCATAGTTACCATACGACCTCTTTTTCTTGCTTCACGGGCACTATAAACGCTTCATAGTTACCATACAGCCTCTTTTTCTTACTTCACGGGCACTATGAACGATTCATAGTTACCATACGACCTCTTTTTCTTGCTTCACGGGCACTATAAACGCTTCATAGTTACCATACAGCCTCTTTTTCTTACTTCACGGGCACTATGAACGATTCATAGTTACCATACGACCTCTTTTTCTTGCTTCACGGGCACTATAAACGCTTCATAGTTACCATACGATCTACTTTTTCTCCTTCACGGATACTATGGCAGTACCGCACTGGCGCTTCTTCCAACGTTTCGATCACTTAAGCGCTCTCCTGAGTAACCAACATCTTCGGCTTCCAACCAATACTGGTCAACAACGGCACACCAGGCTCAAGAGCAAAAGACATGCCTTCTTCCCCCCGGAATTTTAAAAAGCCTCCCGGAAAATCAATTTGCACTGACTTTCCGGAAGGCCTCTTTTCTATAAATCCAAATCCTTTGTCACATGGTCAATTTTTTCTTTCAGGCTGTCTGCTGTATCGAAGATTTCGTTATGTTTTTCAGATTGAATACTGTCTGCATGTTCCTTTATTGCATTCGCGCGTTCATATATTAAATCAGAAATTGCAAACTTCGTGTCCAAATCAACCAGATCTTGACTCAAGAGCTCGTTTAATGCTGCATTCATACGATCAAGCTCCCTGTTCCGGGAAGTGATTTGATTGTTCTCGAGCCCTCTCAGTTCATTGGACATTCCGACAGACGCCCAGTTGATATTGTTCACATTGCCGACCAGCCAGAACCTCCATGTTGTTTTACCCATGCTTTCTTTCCAGTTTTTTGTGATTTCGTCATCCAATTCCTGTTTGTTTTTTACAGAAGTATACTCCCCATCACCTGCGCTGGCCACCTCTTTCAGCTGGCGGTCCGCTTCGTCATCCACGTCAAAACCGATGATGTTGATTTTCAAATCCGTCATTGATTTCTTGGCATCCTTCGCCGCTTGGACAGGGTCTCCATCACATGTTTCCACTCCGTCACTTACGACATAAATAAATGTTTTTGTCTGTTCATCGCTAGCTTCTTTCAGCTCATTTTCCGCCTGTTGGATGGCTGACGCGAGCGGGGTCCACCCGTTTGCATTGAAATTATTAAGCGCATCTGAAAACTCTTTTTGATCATAAGGCTTCAATGAATATACGGTTTCGATACTATTGCATGATAGCTTCTTATCCTGGTCGGATCCCGTCCCTTTATGACCGAAAACGGAGAGGGAAACATTTACATTTTTGGGCAGACTTTCAGAAAATTCCTTGATGCTTGATTTTGCAAGGGCCATTTTATTTCCCCCTGGAACATCAGCCTTCATGCTTCCGCTTGCGTCAATTAAAATCGCCACGCTGACTTCCTCTGCCTCTTCATTGAGCTCCTCTTCACTGACATCCTGCAGCAGCCTGCCGTCAGGCAGCTTTAATTCATTGTATTTAACCTCAAAGTCCTTTAACGGTTGTATGGTGCCGCTGACATCCGTCCGCAGATTCAAAATAATCGACTTTGCCCATTGTTCAGCATCCCAATCTTTTGTATCCTCAGCTTCTATCTTTTTCATATACTCGGCAACAGCCTTGTCAGCTGCTTTTGAGTAGTCTTCATTATCAGCAGACTCTTTTTCCCCTATGTACTTTTGAAACAATTCCCCTGCGGGTTCTTTTTCAATTTCTTCCCCGTTCAAGCTGTAGGTTTCTTCTTCATTTTCCTTGTTATTTTCCTTTTCATTCACTTCTACAGCTTTCGCCTTTTCATTTTGGACAGGCTTTTTCTCAGTCTGTTGACAGCCAATTAAGCCTATACAAACCGATAATAGTATGACAAAAGCTTTTTTTGACATAGTTACCCACTTCCTAATTTCAGTTTTATCACTTCATTTAGTATAAGGATTTTTAAAAAAAGATTAAATTGGCCTTTTTACCCAGCCTGAAATGTGTATCATAAGTTGGTATACTAAAAGTGAAAGTATGAATGAGGTGAATTGAATGGCGGAAAAGAAATACGAGGAACTTATTCAAGGTAGAATTTTCATCGGTGGAGCAGATGCAATCGAAGGACTCCTGGAAAATGAAAAAATTGATGTGATTTACGACTTACGTGTGAATCCTAAGGGCGGTCTACCGAGTGAATTAAGTGTTCATCAACCAATAGTCGATGAAGAAGAAAATCAGGACGAATCGATAAAGGCCGCAGTCAATGCAGTAATCAAATCATATAGCGAAGGTAAAAATGTTTATTTCCACTGCAATACTGGACGCGGAAGGGCGGGAACTATAGCGACGGCCACTTTGCTTGAGCTTGGTTTAGCAGATTCCGTCGATGAAGCTGAAGAAAAAGCGAAGGCCATCCGTCCACAAATAAGTGTGAGACCGCAATTTAAAGATGCACTGAAGCGTATTTACGATAAATAAAAAACAAGGGGAACGTAAAAAATCCCCTTGTTTTTTTATTGTTCAGCTTCAGCCCGGCGCTTACGCTTTTCTTATTTTATTTATTCATTTGTGCCAGGAAATCCGCCAATGGATCATCTTCCAACTCTTCTTCGATCTCAATTTGAGGTTCATCATTTATTTTAATTTGTCCCCAATCCAAATCGTCAATGTCAGTATTGCTTTCGTTCCCCACTGTCAATTTCTCGTCTTCTATATGTGGTTCATACTCCTCTTGTATAGTGGCTGCCTCTTCCTGCAAATACAATGCATCGTCAATTTCCAGCGCATTGCTGTTAAGTGATGCCAGGATGGAGACTGCCCGCACAGGATCCGAAAGCAGTTGGTAAACGATGTTACCAAGCAACGCTTCTGAATGCTCATGCTTTAACCAATCACGCTGTTCTTTGCTCAATCCCCTCGGGAGTGGAATAGTCAGTGTCTCTCTTTGCTTTGTCAAAGATTCTCCTACTCCAGCCATTACAATAGAAGCAATTTTGCTCGAAAAGTTTCTCCGCTCGGTTTCCTTGAGATTTTGCAGATGCTTTAAAATATGATCAGGCGTGTCTGAAGGGATCCTGAACGTGATTGGCTGCCCCCTCTTCATCCCCGTTTCCTTCATGGTATCACCCTATTAATTTTTAACTGCTTTTTTCTCTTCGGCTTTTTTCTCTTCAGCTTTTGTCTCTTTTTTATTTTTTTTGGCAAAATCAGCAATTAATTTATAATAAGCATTCGCCATCATCCAGACACTTTCTTTTTCATCTTCAAAAAAGTCGATATTATATCCATCCAGATTATTGTTCAATGCTTTCAAGTAATCTTTTAAAACGATTGAACCACCGCCGATAAAATAGGCAATTTCTGTTTGAGAGTTTCTTTGCCACACATTCCTTAAATGGCGGTATTGCTTTTTGGCAAGTTCCAAAAGAATCCGATCAACGATCTCATGTACGCTTGTCCGGCTTCCTTTTACCATAATATGGTTTCTATCATTCTTCTTTGTAATGATTTCAACAACATCACGGCGACTGTCGAGTTCCACACCGTATTTAGAACGGATTTCCTCACGGATGGCATCAAGCGATTCGGACACGCCAAGGTTGAAGCCTTGAGCACGGTCATCATCGACTTTCCGATTTTTAATGACCGCAATGTCAGTTGAAAGTCCTCCGATATCTTGAATAATAATCCTCTTATCAATCAAATCTTTATTAATGATCTTTAAATCATCATCCATGACTAAATTGATGAAAGCGGCAAAGCCTTCAGGATAAATCTTCACTTCTTCAAACTTTATATTAACTTTGATTCCTTGGTGTTTTGGTGTAACTAAAAATTCAACTTGGTGGACGGAACCGAGCAACTTGGATCGGTAGCCGACATCTTTCCCTTCCTTTACTTCTCTCAACGGGAGTCCAGTCCCCAAAGTATAGGTTGCTTCTACTACATCGTTACTGCGTTTAAAGATTTTTTTGTTTTCATCACGTACAGCATCAAGGGCCAAAGCTGCAAACAGCATGACAAGTGTCTGATCCTCTTCCGACTTGCTGCTGCCAGGGTCAAGCTCAGTAGCATTGCCGCTTCTTGTTGCTAAATGACCTACTCGGTAAACAGCGTTGTTCTCCTGTAAAGAAGGGGAATGTAAACGAATATGTAATCCATCTAATGGTTCTTGATTATCCAATTCCTCCAATCCAATGACCGGACGATCTTCAACATCTCTTGCAATGATATTCGGAATATTAATTTCATGTTCTAGATCTCCAAAGATTCCTTTGAGAGAGTCATTACCTACGTCAATCGCAGCGAGTCTCGTATTTTCCATAAAACTATCATCCTTTCTTTATATGAAACTACCAATTGGAAATTTCTATAAGTATGATTAAAGATTACCTGAATTTCTAATTCAGGTCAATATCGGTTTCACTCTAAAATTCTGTACACATGTATCGTTTACATGTGTACTTGTTTACAATATATGTACACATGTTGATATAAAGCCATGTGTACAACTTCGTAAACATGTACACATGAATAGTATACAACACTACTTATTTTGTTTACATGTTTACGGAAATGTATACATACTTATTTAATGGCAGAATCAAAAAATAAATATTCTGTTCCTTTACAAATATAAAGTAAACCTATGTGAGTAGATCGAACTAACGTGAGCTGTGGTAAACGAAAATTGTATGGTTTTTGCTTGATTGTTCATGTCGAAATATGATGAATGGATGCTAACTATATCGAAGTTGAAAAAGGAGTACATTGTCTCATCATTACATAAACTCCTATAAAAAAGAGGAAGAGAAACCTTATTAAAGTAATGGGAATAATTATATACCTCCACTTCGGTAACGGTCAAAAACTAGCAAAAACCGTGGGAAATAAAGCAAGACTGCCGGCATTATTTATCCAATGCCGGCAGTCTACCTCATCCGTTTTCCCGTTTTACAATTTTCAATGAACAATCTTAAGAAATCATGCATCCTATGATCGAACTTTCTCAATTCCTCCGGATGAAACTGGGTTCCCATGATATTCCCATCATCACTTTCAAATGCTTCCTTTATTCCGTCTAATGCATGTGCTGAACATTTCAACCCCTCCCCCAACGTATCTATTGCCTGATGATGGAAACTGTTCACTTCCACTTCTTCTTGCTCATATATGGTATACAGGATGCTGTCCCGTTCTATTTTAATTTTGTGGCTTAACAAAGAATTCCGGTTACCTTTATCCAAATGATTTTCCGGTTCTGACAGTTCTGAGTTGATGTCTGACAACAGTGTGCCGCCCAATGCCACATTGATCAAATGCGACCCTCGGCATATCCCCAGCATCGGGAGCCCCTTTCTATAGGCTTTTTTAACAATCATCATGTCCGATTCATCCAACTTTGGGGTTAGAAGACCTAGTTCAGGATGCATACCGCCATCATAGTGCTTCGGATGAATATCATTGCCCCCGGTAAGTAATACCCCATCTATCATATCCAACCATGTGTTAATCATTTCTTCATTGCCAAGAGTTAAAACAATCGGAATACCCCCTGCTTTTTTAATCGCGTCAAGATAGCTGTAATATAATGTATAACTGATGTTCTCCCTGACAAATTCAAGATTTGATGTTACTCCGATAATCGGCTTTTTCTCATTCATGTCCATCACTCCCTGCATACCAACTGATACCCTTTTTCAGATATTTAAAAACTAACCAAGCTAACCGTGTTTTCCTAATAAAAGCTTGAGTTTTTATGCTTAATTAGGACTTTTCCATGTTATAATGAAAAAAGATATATTTTATATGCATATTTAAAAAATGGAGGACTTCCATGACTGACAATTATTCGGAAGATTTGAAGGCACTCCTTTTAATTGATCATAAAGAAAAGAAATTAAAAAAAGGCAGCTATCTTTTCCGTGAAGGAGACACGGCTGACAGTATTTTTTATATTCGCTCTGGTAAAGTCCGGATTGGAAAAATAACTCCCGATGGACGCGAAATCACTTTCCGCATTTGCAACGAAGGAGATTTTATCAGCGAAATCCGCTTATTCTGTGCCCTTTCCACATACCGAGTCCAGGCTAAAGTGCTTGAGGATTGTGATAGTTTAGTAATTGAAAAGCAGAAACTGGAAGAGACGCTTCTTCTCGACCCAAACCTTACAGTGGGCTTTTTAAAAATGATGGGCACCCAACAGCAAAAAACTCAGTCCAAATTCCGGGACCTTATTTTGCACGGCAAAAAAGGAGCCCTTTACTCAACACTGATCCGTATGACAAACAGTTACGGAATCCATAAAAATGACGGAATACTAATTGATCTGCCGCTCACAAACCAGGAGCTCGCTAATTTTTGTGGAATGAGCCGCGAAGTCGTCAACCGGCTCTTAAACGGTTTAAAGAATGACGAAGTCATTACCATGGAAGACGGAAAAATCATTATCCGCAATCTGCAGTTCTTAAAAGACGAAATCCACTGTGAAAATTGTCCTGCGGAGATTTGCAGGATTGATTAAAAAAGAAAATAACTTTCCATACTAGGCCGCGACACATGTCGCGGCCTTTTTTTGATTGACGATGGCCCTTTTTAACCTCCCCTTCTTTTTGTCTAAATTTTGTAGTACTTATGAAGGTCTTGTGAAATCAGTGTGAAGTGTGACATTTATCACAGTGCGAATATACCATCGCGAGTACGATTTAAGTATAAATAATCAGTAACACTGGAGGGTGTTGAAATGGCTAAAAACAAGCATGGTGCGGAACCAAACCTTAAAGGAACGCTTGTCAGTGTTTTTGGAGTAGGAATCATTATTATCATAATGTGGTTTGCGACATATTTCCTTTATGTTGCAAGATAAAAATAGGAGAAGGTGAGTGTAATGCATTTTCATAAGTACGAAAAGATCTGGTTGATTTTCGGTATTTTATCACTGACTGTATTCTTAAGCATCGTCGGGTTCACCGCCTTTGCACACGGTCATGAACCTGCGGGCGGGATGGACACGATCGACCCGGAAAAAGTCACTGAAACGGCGCCTTTTGACAAGCCGGGTGTACGGCAGATTGACGAAGATAGATACGAAGTCGTAGTTATCGCCAAAGCTTTCGGCTACGATCCTCCAGAAATTAAGGTACCTGTAGGAAAAGAAATCATTTTTACATTAACGAGCACTGATGTGGTACACAGCTTTACCATCGACAACACGAAAGTAAACATGATGGCCGTACCGGGAAGGATCACCCATAAAAGCTATATCTTCGATAAACCCGGTAAATATTTAGTTCTTTGCAATGAGTATTGCGGAACAGGTCACCATTTCATGTCTACAGAGATCGAGGTGTATGAACCATGATAGCAGCAAATGATAGAAAACTGGCGTTATGGAACGTTGGAATAGCTTATATCGCCTTTATTATCGGGACTTTTTGCGGATTGCTTCAAGTTTTCATAAGAAATGACTCTCTCGAACTCCCTAAATTCCTGGATTATTATCAAATCTTGACGGCACATGGCGTATTATTGGCTCTTATTTTTACAACATTCTTCATCTTCGCCTTCCTAATTGCCGGCATGAGTAAAACACTAGGAAACTTCGGACCAAAGGTAAGTCTCTTTGCCTGGATCGGGCTGTGGGTCACAGCAATCGGAACAACGATGGCAACTGTCATGATCATAGCAGGAAAAGCCTCTGTTCTCTATACATTCTATGCACCGATGAAAGCAAGCGGCTGGTATTACGTTGGATTGGCCTTATTCATCATCGGAACATGGTTTTCAAGCTTTGCGCTTCTCGGACATTTTGTCGCCTGGAAAAAGCAGAACAAAGGGAAGTTCAGCCCGCTGTTTGCTTACATGACCGTGGCAACCCTGCTTTTGTGGATTATTGCCTGTCTCGGTGTCGTGGCATCGGTTGTCTTCCTATACCTGCCTTGGGCATTTGGATTGGTGGACACAATTAACGTAGAATTGAGCCGTTCATTGTTCTGGTATTTTGGACACCCGCTCGTTTATTTCTGGCTGCTTCCAGCTTATATGGCCTGGTATGCCATTATGCCAAAAATAATTGGAACAAAGGTATTCAGTGATTCATTGGCACGATTTTCATTTGTATTGTTCATTCTCTTTTCTTTCCCTGTCGGCTTCCACCATCAATTGACAGAGCCTGGGATCGATAGCTTTTGGAAGTTTTTACAGGTTGTTTTGACATTCATGGTCATTATACCGACTTTGATGACTGCCTTTTCCATGTTCGCCACATTTGAAATTTCCGGACGGGAAAAAGGCGGTAAAGGATTGTTCGGCTGGTTTAGAAAACTTCCTTGGAAGGATGTTCGCTTCACTTCCCTTTTCATCGCGATGTTTTTCTTCATTCCTGGCGGTGCGGGCGGAATTGTTAACGCAAGCTTCCAGCTGAACGAGCTTGTGCATAATACACTATGGGTCGTCGGGCATTTCCATATTACAGTAGGAACACCAGTAGCCATGACATTTATGGGCGTTTCATTCTGGCTGATTCCCTATTTGACCGGCAGAGAGTTTCCAAAGCACATGCAAAGGCTTGCCCATATTCAAATCTGGTCATGGGCGGTCGGGATGCTTCTCATGTCCACAGCACAGCATTTGCTCGGGTTGCTCGGAGCGCCGCGGAGAACAGCCTACTCAGGATATAACGGCAATGAGTCCGCAGCCGAATGGTTCCAGGGGATTCTATCAAACCATGTCACGATGGCTGTGGGCGGAACAATTTTATTCTTCTCAGCTATGCTCTTAGTCTATATTGTCGCAAACTTAATGTTCGTGACACCGAAAGTTGAAACGGAAAAAGATTTAGTTGAATTTCCAATCGCGGAAAGCGATACATCACATACAGCCAAATTCCTAGAGAACTGGGGATTATGGGTCGGTATTGCATTAGCGCTCATCGTCATGGCCTATGCCCTGCCGCTGGCCGACATGATCCAGCATTCGCCTCCAGGTTCCAGAGGATTCATTACTTGGTAAGGAGTTGATCCTATGTTCATGGTCGTATCTTCCATGCTTATCGTCACAATGGTTACCATGGTCATTGCAGTAGAAATAAAAAGCGCAACAGATTGACATTTCCTGTGGGGTCAGACCCCCACAGAAAAATCCAAAAAAACAGACGGAGCACAAATGAACTGCACCCTAATTGTTAGACACCATCTAACAATTGGAGGTGTGGTTTTTTTATGGCCAAATAT
>NZ_QYTV02000017.1 GCF_003605385.1 Siminovitchia acidinfaciens
CTGGAGGACAAAAAGTCTGTGCTCACGTAACCGGTGATCCCATTTACCCTCACCTTTGCCCAGCCTTTGGATTCAGATTCAACTGAAACAGCAGTGCCGCTAGATAGTTTCCCTACTATTTTTCCACTGGTGGAAGCACTGCTCCGCACATTCAGCAATGAACCCGGTTTGACATCGACGTATTTTGTTGCCGGTTTAACGACTGGTTTCGGTTTTGCTGATGTTGAGCTTGCGGTTGGATTGCTGGCAGATAGATATGTAGTACTTACATAACCTGTCCTTCCATTGGCAGAAACCTTAGCCCAGCCTTTGGTTTCGGATTGAACGGACACTTTCGTTCCTCGCGCTAATTTTGTAATCACACTGCCGCTTGTCGAGGCGCTGCCCCGCATATTCAACGATGCGCCTGGATTTACATCTACATACTTAACAACCGTTTGGGTTGCCGTCGATGAAGAAGATTGTTTGATGTTGGCTGCCGGTTGGCTTGATGACGGAGCACTGTCTGATAAATATTGAGTACTTACGTAGCCTGTCCTTCCATTGGCAGTTATTTTAGCCCACCCGCCTGCTTCTGACTGCACAGTCACTTGTGTACCACGAGATAACTTTGCAATCACATTGCCGCTGATTGAGCCGCTGCTTCTCATATTCAATGATGAGCCTGGATTTACATTTATGTATTTTGTGACTGTTTTTGGAGCCGCCGGCGCTGCAGCTTGTTTCACATTAGCTGCCGGTCTGCTTGCCGCAATACTGGTTGCCAGGAATTGACTGCTGACATAACCTGCCCTGCCGTTGACAATTACCCTCGCCCAGCCGCCCGTTTCTGATTGCACAGACACTTGTGTCCCGCGCGGTAATTTTGCGATTACGCTTCCGCTCGGTGAGCCGCTGCTTCGCATATTTAATGAAGAACTAGAATTTACATTTACATATTTGGTAACAGATTTAGCTGCTGATGATGTCTGAGGCTGTTTTACATTAGCTGCCGGTTTGTTTACCGGGGCACTGGCCGATAAAAATTGACCACTCACATAGCCGGTCTTGCCGTTGACAACCACTTTTGCCCAGCCGCCTGCTTCTGATAGCACAGACACTTTTGTCCCGCGTTGCAACTTAGCAATGACGGTGCTGCCTGTTGAGGCACTGGTTCGAAGATTAAGAACTGAACCTTGACTAACAGTGACGTATTTGGTGTCCATCTGAGCTTTTGCAGCTGGAGGATCAGCTGCCTGAACAGCTTCTTCAAAAGCTACTGTCGATAATGCTGCAAAACACAAAGTAGGAATGAAAATCTTCTTTTTCAAATTCACACATCCTTTATATCGAATTTGATCTACTTTTATCGTAACATACTTCGACTGGAAAAATATGAAAATACTGGTATTTTCCCTTTTCACTTATTATTATCGGACATTTTGTAAGATATGAAGACTAAAATAATTCCACACCTCTGTTTTCCAAAAAAGTAAGTGCTGGCTTGATTGATTTTTTATCAATTTGATAGACTTCATGGACAAGGTTCACCCATTTGTCCATTTCGCCGATTTGCAGTTCGCTGATGTTGCGATAGGTCATCACCTTCATCGTCCTATTTCTAAGAAAAAAACATTGATGGCCGTTAAAGCGTACTGCCGTAATTCTTCTCATTGTGATATTTTCATCCAGATCAGCGTATGATTCGTCTATATCATTCGATATATCGAACTCTGATAGAGGCTCCCATTTAATTGTTTTTTTCACAAAAGATTTACCATTAGATCGGCGGTCTATTTCATATTCCCCGTTCCTTACTCTAGTAAAAATGATTTCCTCTCCGAAACCGTGCAGGACATGCCGTGGCTTCGCTTCCAATTCAATCGGCTTTATAATCGGCGAGCCATATCCGACATCGACATAGAGACGTTTGCTGCCAATCTCAACCAAAATGGCCAAATGGGATGGCTGCACCCTTACAAGCGAGCATTCGAAACCTAATTCCGAAAGCAGGCGGGCAAAATTCATATTAAGTGTAAAACACGTGCCGCCCCATCCACTTTCAGTTAAATTTTTAACAAAGACGGGCAGTGTAGGGACAAAGTTAGGTCCGTTCAAATAATAATGAAACTTGCTGAATGTTTCATAAGGTACCAGTGAAAGATGGTGCTGGATCAGCCTTTGCAAGTAATTGATGCTTGGTGTTTCCCGTTCAAGTCTCAAATGCTGCAAATATTGATGGACAGCGTGTTCCAAGACCTGACACCTCCTGTTTTTAAAAATGCATGAATACGTTCTTCGATTTTTAACCCATTATACAATAAATTAATTTCTATCCGTTACCAATAGGATTAAATTTGCTTTACTATTTGGAGGCAGTACACTGCTATATTTCGAAAATACTGGGCAACATTTCAGGCGTACGTGTTTTTCTCGAAAATACTATCCAGATTTCAGATACACTTTCTACTTTCTGGAAATAATGTCCGCTTTTCAGATATACTCACCACTTTACGAAAATACTGTCCGCTTTTCAGATTTACTTGCCACTTTACCAAGACACTATCACTTCAAAGCAACACTCTCCAACTATCAGGCCCATTTTCCCCCTGCAAACAGAAAAAAGACAGTGTAATCAGCCCCGCAGGGCTGCATTAAACTGTCCTCATAAATAACTTATCTTTTTTCAATTTCCTGCGCAAGCAGTTTGTTGACAAGCGGCGGGTTAGCCTGCCCTTTTGTGGCCTTCATCACTTGGCCCACAAGGAAACCGAGTGCACGGCCCTTTCCGCTCTTAAAGTCTTCAACAGACTGTTCATTAGCATCAAGTACTTCACCAATGATTTTCAGGAGTGCTCCTTCGTCAGAGATTTGGACGAGTCCTTTTTCCTTGACGATTACTTCAGGATCTCCACCTTTTTCAATCAATTCGCTGAATACTTTTTTAGCGATTTTCGAAGAGATTGTACCATTTTCAATCAGTTTGATCAAGCCGGCCAATCCTTGTGGTGTCATCGCTACGTCGTGAAGTTCTTTTTGCTCCGCGTTCAAATAAGCGGACACTTCACCCATGAGCCAGTTGGACGCCTGCTTCGCATCGGCTCCTTCAGCAATAACAGCTTCAAAGAAATCGGACATTTCTTTTGTAAGTGTCAATACCATTGCATCGTATTCCGGTAAGCCTAGTTCGCCGACATAACGCTGTTTCCGCGCATCCGGAAGCTCAGGGATTTCCGCACGCACCCTGTCTTTCCACTCATCGTCGATGATTAGGTTGACAAGGTCCGGTTCAGGGAAATAGCGATAATCATCAGCGGTTTCCTTAACACGCATCAGGATAGTTTTACCTGTTGCTTCGTCGTAACGGCGTGTTTCCTGTAAAATCTCCCCGCCTGAAAGAAGCACTTCCTCCTGGCGTTTTACTTCGTATTCAAGTCCTCTTCTTACGAAGTTAAAAGAGTTCAGGTTTTTCAACTCGGTTTTTGTACCGAATTCTTCTTGTCCAACCGGGCGTAGGGAGATGTTCGCATCGCAACGAAGGGAACCCTCTTCCATTTTACAGTCGGATACGCCTGTAAATTGGACAATGGATCTTAATTTTTCCAAGTAAGCATAAGCTTCATCAGGTGAACGCATATCCGCTTCGGATACGATCTCGATGAGCGGAGTTCCCGCACGGTTCAAGTCAACGAGGGAATAGCCTTTTCCTGTATGTGTAAGCTTCCCTGCATCTTCCTCCATATGGACGCGGTTGATGCGAATTATTTTCTTCTCGCCGTTCACTTCGATTTCAATCCAGCCGTTCTTTCCGATTGGGTTGTCTTGCTGAGAAATTTGGTATGCCTTCGGATTATCCGGATAGAAATAGTTTTTCCTGTCAAAGTCAGTTTCGGTCGCAATTTCACAGTTCAGTGCCATGGCTGCTTTCATCGCGTATTCCACCGCACGTTTGTTCAACACAGGCAATACTCCCGGATAAGCAAGGTCGATGACTGTCACGTTGGCATTCGGTTCAGCGCCAAAATGGTTCGGTGCCGGTGAAAATATTTTAGAATCTGTTTTTAACTCTACGTGTACTTCAAGTCCAATGACCGTTTCAAAGTTCATTTCTTTTCACCCCTTACAATTGTGGTTTTTGTTCATGATAGTTTGTTGCTTGTTCAAATGCATGAGCCATGCGGTAAATTGTCGCTTCATCAAAATAGTTTCCGATGATCTGAAGACCAAGCGGCAGTCCATTCGAATATCCGCAAGGAACAGATATTGCGGGAAGTCCGGCAAGGTTGACAGGAATTGTCAACAGGTCGCCTGCATACATTGTCATGATATCGTCAATCACTTCACCCATTTTATAAGCAGGTGTCGGTGTTGTTGGTCCGATTACAACATCATATTTTGAAAGGACGTTATCAAAGTCCTGTTTAATCAATGCACGGGCCTGCTGGGCTTTTTTATAATAAGCATCATAATATCCGGCACTCAATGCGAATGTTCCGAGCATGATGCGGCGTTTTACCTCATCGCCGAAACCTTCTGAACGTGTCTTTTTATAAAGGTCCAACAGATTTTTCGGATTTTCAGTTCTATATCCGTAACGGACGCCGTCAAAACGGGCAAGGTTCGAAGATGCTTCCGAAGATGTTACGATATAATAAGACGCCAATCCATAACTTGAGTATGGAAGGGAAACTTCTTCCCAAGTCGCTCCGAGGCCTTCAAGAACTTTTAACGCAGCAAGAACCGCTTCTTTGGATTCCTCGCTAACGCCTTCTCCGATATATTCTTTTGGAACAGCGATTTTCATACCCTTGATATCGCCTGTGAGGCTGTTCACATAGTTTGGAACCTCACGTTTGATTGATGTGGAATCGCGGTGGTCATGTCCGGAAATCGCTTCAAGGACAACTGCGTTATCTTCAACCGTACGTGTAATCGGGCCGACTTGGTCAAACGAAGACGCAAATGCGACTACTCCGGAACGTGAAACTCTTCCGTACGTAGGCTTCAATCCGACTACGCCGCAAAATGCTGCAGGCTGTCTGATGGATCCGCCTGTATCTGTACCAAGGGAGAACATGATTTCTCCAGCGGCCACTGCCGCAGCCGATCCTCCTGAGGACCCACCTGGAACATGGCTCAAATTCCAAGGATTATATGTAGGGTGGTAGAATGATGTTTCTGTTGTCGATCCCATTGCAAACTCATCCATGTTTGTTTTTCCGATCGTAACTGTTCCTTTTGAATTCAGTTTCTCCATAACAGTTGCATCATAAATCGGATCGAAGTTTTCGAGCATCTTGCTCGCACAAGTTGTAAGAAGATTTTTCGTTACGATATTATCCTTGATTCCTGCAGGAACCCCGAATAGTACTTGATCAGACGCTTCTGTACCAATCTGCTCGTCCAGTTGTTTCGCGCGCCCACGTGCATTTTCTTCGTCAACTGTAATAAAAGCTTTAACTTTATCTTCCACCTCGTTGATCCGTTTAATGGATTGATCGACAAGGTCAGAAACCGTAACTTCTTTTTTATGTAAAAGTTCATTTACTTCGGATATCTTACGGTCTAATAATGACATGTGGTTTCCTCCTTATTCCAAAATCTGTGGAACTTTGATTAGTCTTTCTTCGCGTTCCGGTACGTTTTTCATTGTTTCTTCAATTGGAAGGCCTTCGACCGTCACATCATCCCGCATAACATTCTCTTGAATGAATACGTGCGACATCGGCTTTACATTTGTTGCATCAAGCTCATCCAGCTTTTCCACCATATTGATCATGTCATCAAGCTGGCTTGTGAACAGCTCGGCTTCTTCCTCATTGATTTCCAAACGTGCTAATTCCGCAATGTGATATACTTGCTCCTTGGTAATTCTTGACATTTATTTCCACCTCCAGTTGTATTTCGGACCAATCGCAATACTATTGATAATATCAGAAAAAGCCAGCGCCAGGCAAGAGGGAGCGAAGCTTAGGCCTCTTATGATGGGCTGTTTTTTTCTGGAAAAAGGTTGCCTTTTGAGTATCGGAGAAAGTAACACGGTAATTTCAATCCGCGAACTATTGTTTATGATGTAAATAACTCGGGCGTACTCTTCATAAACTGAACAACAGATGATTGTTCTCAACTTGAGCATGTATTTGGCGCTTTATATGACAATTAATGGTTTTTTCACGTACTCAACCACGTTTTTAGGCATCTTTCTGCACAAGTAGTGACCGTTTTTCTGACTTGCTAGTCCCGCAAATACGGTAATGAAATCCGTGGGATTCCTTCCCGAAGATACGCTTGTCCCGAGAATACGGTAACGAATCTGTGGGATTCCTTCCCGAAGATTCGCTTGTCCGGCGAATACGGTAACGAATCCGTGGGATTCCTTCCCGAAGATTTGCTTGTCCCGAGAATACGGTAACGAATCTGTGGGATTCCTTCCCGAAGATACGCTTGTTCCGAAAATACGGTAACGAATCTGTGGGATTCCTTCCCGAAGATTTGCTTGTCCCGCGAATACGGTAACGAATCTGTGGGATTCCTTCCCGAAGATTCGCTTGTCCCGCGAATACGGTATCGAATCTGTGGGATTCCTTCCCGAAGATTTGCTTATACGCGTTTTTTACATCTATACGCCCGATTAGTGATCTTTTTTTTGACCACTACGCTTTTCTAGTGTCCATCTGCAGCGCCTATTCCCTCGAGGTCACAAGCCACTTCCCTGTGGCGGCTGAAGAGCTGCCTCCTCGGGAATCGTCTTGTGCTTGTCGGGGCTGATCAAGGCGCCTCCGCTTTTCTACTGTCCAGCTACAGCGCCTATCGACTAGCAGACTTCGCGCCTCCTCCTACCATAAGTCAACATCGGCTCGCCTTTGGCTTCGCCGTGTTTCCTTTATCTCGTCAAAGGCACTCCAGTCTGTACGTCGATGAACAGGCGCTTCCGCATTTCTAGTAAATATGCACAAACGGCTCCTCTTCCCCAGCCTTTCTGACTATGAGCGCTTCAGCTCCGCTCACTGAATTGATTTCCACTTCAACATTGATATAGTCCGGGAAGTGATCGATGATCAGTGATGTAGCCCACTGTGCGAAACCGATGATCTCAGCCTCACCAAACATTTGGACTGGAATTTCAATTTTCATGTCAACGAGCTGGTCGTCTTTATAAAATCCGCGTCCAATGACACCATTGTAATTCGGGAAATACTGTTCGATATCATCTTTGAATCTCATATAAAAAGTTAAATCATCCCGATGGTCTTTTTCTGCTTCCTCCGATGGGAAAAGGACATACTTTTCGTTGACTTTCTTCCAATCCCCTATAGAACTGCCTTTGTCTGAAACGGCATATGTGAAAAAGGTTCCTGGAACTACATCATTTTTTCCTTTTTGTTCAAACAGTGCAATGACGATCGGGACATTATCCAGCCCCTTCATGCCACGCATCCGTTTCAACACTTCTTCAGCCATTTTCTTTCCTTCGGCTTCCAGTTTGTCATGCGGAATTTTTTGTTCAAACGTTGCCCCATATTTCTCTTTTTGATAATAATGGACAGAGTTGAGGGCAAGTCCAACAACTACGCCGCTCAATTTTACCGATTTATCATTTTTCGTTAAATAGTTATGCTCCAATACATGGGCAAGGTATATCGGATTTTTTTCGTTTTGTTCCTCAATGGATCCTTTTTCATCATTTAGTGGGTTCAATCCCACATTCTGTTCTTCTGTGAGGCCTCTTTCCTTCAGCTGCCCTTTTGTAAATTTCCTGTTCAGCCACAGGCCTGCCGTTTCTTTATCAATGTGCTGCCCTTCCTGGAACACATATTTATCCGGTGAAAATTGTCCCATTGCCACACGCATCAATCCCGTTTCAAACTCATTGATATCATATCTCGAGTTAAGGTTTGAAACGACCATTCCTCTTGCTTTACTAGGTACGAAAGGAATGAGAGAGCGATAGGTATCGGGAAGCTGGTAATTTGGGATGATGGATGTTCCTTTTTGATCATCCTTTTTCTGGACAACTTCTTTTTCATCTTTAAACCCGGGTGCGCATCCTGTTACTAATACTGCTGCCATCAGCAGAGAAAACCACTTTTTCATTCCTCTTCTTCCACCTTTAATGATTGAGTTCTTCCAGGAGCTTTTCCTCGTCCCAAATATCTATGTTCAGTTCTTGCGCTTTTGTCAGCTTCGACCCGGCATCTTCCCCTGCAATGACCAAGTCGGTCTTTTTGCTGACGCTTCCTGTAACATTTCCACCAAGTGATTCAATTCTTTCCTTGGCTTCATTCCGTGTCAGCTTTTCCATCTTTCCTGTTAAAACGATGGTCTTTCCTGTAAAAATCGAACTGGATTCCGCAGCATCGGACGCTTTTGGTCCCTTGTATTCCATGTTGACGCCCGCTGATTTCAATTCGGAAATCAGTTCTTCCACTTCTTCGCTGTCAAAATATGTGGCAATGGCATCCGACATTTTTTCGCCGACTTCAGGAATTGTTACAAGATCCTCGCGTGAGGCGACTATCAGGTTGTCCATTGTTTCATAGTGTTCGGCTAATACTTTTGCCGCCCTCTCCCCGACGTGACGGATCCCCAATCCGAACAACAGCTTCTCAAGTGAGTTGGCTTTCGAATTTTCAATCGCCGTCAACAAATTATTAACGGATTTTTCACCCATTCTCTCCAGCTCCAGCAGCTGCTCTTTTTTCAGGAAATAGATGTCAGCCGGATCCCTGATCAATTCATGCTCAAAGAGCTGGCCGATCACTTTTTCTCCAAGACCATCAATGTTCATCGCGTTGCGCGAGACGAAGTGGATCAGTCCTTCCCTTCTCTGGGCCGGACATTTCGGGTTAATGCAGCGCAGTGCCACTTCCCCTTCCAGACGAACCAAATCGCTTTCGCACGCCGGGCAATGTGTCGGCATGTGGAAAGGCGTTTCTTCGCCTGTTCTTCTTTCAGTCAGGACGTTGACTACCTCCGGAATGATGTCACCGGCCTTTTTCACAATGACCCAGTCCCCAAGCATGATATCTTTTTCGCGAATCAAATCTTCATTATGAAGAGATGCACGCTGAACGGTCGTCCCTGCCACTTGTACGGGCTCCAGAATAGCAGTAGGTGTGATGACCCCCGTCCGGCCAATACTCAGCTCAATGTCCGTCAGTCTTGTCACAACTTCTTCAGCAGGGAACTTATATGCAATTGCCCAACGAGGTGATTTGGCAGTCGAACCGAGCTGTTCCTGGTCTTCTAAAGAGTCGACCTTTATTACGATGCCGTCAATGTCGTAATCCAATCCGGGACGCTTTTCTGTCCATGACTCGACGTATTCGATCACTTCGTCAATCGTTTGGCACTTTCTCCATTCCTTGTTCACCTTTAATCCAAGCTTGCTGAGATAACTGAGTGCACCACTGTGTGTGTCTACACCAAGTGATCCGTAATTTCCGATCCCATAAAGAAAGATGTCAAGATTGCGTGATGCCGCGATTCTGGGGTCAAGCTGACGCAATGAGCCGGCTGCGGCATTCCTTGGGTTGGCGAATAACATTTCACCATTCTTTTCCCTTTCCTTATTGAGACGTTCAAACGATTTTCTAGGCATGTACGCCTCACCGCGGACCTCAAAGCTCAAGTTCTCTTTCAGGCGGAGCGGAATGGAACGGATTGTTTTTAAATTGGCCGTAATATTTTCCCCGACCGATCCGTCGCCGCGCGTAGATCCAAGCACGAATAACCCGTCTTCGAATTGAAGAGAAACTGCAAGTCCATCGATCTTTAACTCGCATACGTAGGAAAAATCGTCCCCAATCGCCTGGCGGACACGGCGGTCAAAGTCCCGCAAATCCGCTTCGCCAAAGGCATTGGCGAGACTGAGCATCGGCGTGCGGTGTTCCACTTTCTCAAAAGCGGACAACGCTTCACCGCCGACACGCTGCGTCGGTGATTCAGGTGTCACCAAATCCGGAAATTCTTTTTCAATATCCATCAGTTCATGCATCAGCCGGTCATATTCCGCATCGGGAACAGATGGGTTATCGATAACATAATATTCATAGTTATATTGGTTTAATAAATTGTGTAATTCCTTCACTTTCGTTTGGGCAGTCCCACGGTCCATGTCAACAACCCTTTCTCAACCATATTAGACTTTCTTGATTGGAGCGAATTCAGCTAGCAGTCGCTTGATGCCGACAGGACTTGGAAAAGCGATATCGAGTTCGACGCTCCCACCGTCGTTTTTAATGCTGACAACAGTTCCTGTGCCCCATTTTTTATGTTCTGCCCTGTCTCCGACTTTCCATTCGGCCTGGTCGGTCTCAGAAGCAGCCGGACGGAACACAGGCTTTGCAGGGCTAGGCCGGTTTTCCCTGAACCCGAAGGATAGGGTCGGTCGCCGCTCTGCTCCCACCTCTTCCACAAGCTCATCCGGTATTTCATTGATAAAGCGGGAAACTGGATTCATATTTGTACGCCCGTAGAGGGTCCGCATATGCGCGTTCGTCAAATACAGTTCCTCTTCCGCTCTTGTGATTCCTACATAGGCAAGGCGGCGTTCTTCCTCCATTTCTTCCTCTTCCATTAAAGAGCGGCTGTGAGGGAAGATGCCTTCTTCCAGTCCGATTAAAAATACAACCGGAAACTCAAGTCCTTTTGCAGAGTGCAAGGTCATGAGTGTCACCGCATCGCTGGCTTCGTCCGTTTCATCCAGCTGATCTATATCAGCAACCAGCGCCAGATCAGTCAAGAATGCGACCAGGCTTTTATCTTCACTGCCGGCTTCAAAGCTCTTTGTTACGGACAAAAATTCCTCAATGTTTTCCAGACGGCTTTCAGCTTCAAGTGTCTTCTCTGCCTTGAGCATCTCTTTATATCCGGACTTTTCTATGACCTCTTCCACAATCTCTGTCACGGAAAGGTATTCCTGCATTTGAGAGAAATTATTCATCAACTCATGGAAAGCCGCTGAAGCATTGGCGATTCTAGGGCTGACACCGATAAAATCAATAACATTCAATGCGTCGAACATCGAGATATCCTGCTCGCCTGCATACGCTGCAATCTTATCGATTGAAGTTGCCCCAATTCCCCGCTTCGGTACGTTGATGATCCGTTGAAGGCTTATATCGTCATCAGGATTGGCGATCAGCCTTAAATAGGCAAGCAAATCCTTGATTTCTTTTCTGTCATAGAATTTCGTTCCGCCCACAATGTTGTAGGTTATATTTGATTTCATCAAAACTTCTTCCATGACACGGGATTGGGCGTTTGTACGGTAAAGGATGGCAATATCCGAGCGGTCCCTTTTCCCGCCTTCTGTCAGTTCCTTTATTTTTCCTGCCACAAACTGCGCTTCGGTTTTCTCCCCATCCGCACGGTAATACATGATATTTTCTCCGTGGTCGTTGTCCGTCCATAAATTTTTCGGCTTGCGGTTCGAGTTGTTTTGGATGACTTCATTCGCAGCTTCAAGAATTTTTTTGGTTGAACGGTAATTTTGCTCCAATAAAATGACTTTCGCACTCGGATAATCCTTTTCAAAAGAAAGGATGTTTGCAATATCCGCCCCGCGCCATCTGTAGATCGACTGATCAGAATCCCCGACGACACACAGGTTTTTAAAGCGCTCGGCAAGCAGCTTGACCAACATATACTGCGCACGGTTTGTATCCTGATACTCATCGACATGGATGTAGTGGAATTTTCTTTGATAATATTCCAGCACTTCCGGCACTCTTTCGAACAGTTGGATCGTCACCATGATCAGATCATCGAAATCAAGCGAGTGATTTCGGCGTAAGCGGCGCTGATACTCAGTGTATACATCGCTCACAACTTGAGCATAGTAACCCGCAGCTTCCTTCGCATATTCCTCCGGCGTGATCAGCTCGTTCTTCGCATTGCTGATTGACCCTAGCATCGCTCTTGGATCGAATTTCTTCGAATCGATATTCTTATCCTTTAAGATACCTTTAATGACGGACAGTTGGTCGGTCGTGTCCAAGATGGAAAAGTTACGGTTGTAACCCAGCCTGTCGATGTCACGACGCAGCATTCGCACACACATCGAGTGGAATGTTGATATCCATACATCCCGCGCTCCGTCTCCAATGATTTTTCCAATCCGGTCCTTCATCTCTCTTGCAGCCTTGTTCGTAAACGTGATTGCAAGAATATTGTATGGATTCACACCTTTTTCCAGCATCAAATAAGCCACACGGTGGGTCAAAACCCTCGTCTTCCCGCTTCCTGCACCAGCCATGATCAATAACGGGCCTTCCGTAGTTTTGACCGCCTCTTTCTGTTCCTTATTCAAGCCTTCCAAAAGGTTCCCGGCTAAAAATTGCACATCATCACCCACTTTTCAAGAACGTTTGTTCTTATTATAACAAAACTATTATCTATTTTTAACAGCTCGGACTGTTTTTAATGCTTCATCAAGGTTTTCATACACAGCATCGCCGACAATAATAACATCCGCATGTTCACCCATTTCCTTTGCCTGGCCGGCAGTGGAAATGCCTCCCCCGTAAAAAAGAGCTGTTTCTTCAAGTTCTTCTTTTACCGAGCGGACAATGCTCGGATCACCATATGTACCGCTATATTCCAAATAAAAGACCGGCATGCGGAACATTTTTTCAGCCATCATTGCATAAGCGATGACATCATCTTCCGTCAAATCCGTGTTGGCATTGGTCAGTTTCGCCGCTTTGCAGTCTTCATTTAAAATACAGTATCCTTCAACGACAATCTCGTCCCAGTCGATCAATACGCCATATTCTTTAACCGCTTCATGGTGCAGCCCGCTCACCCAGCGGACATCACGGCTGTTCAAGACAGACGGGATAAAATATAAATCAAACCCCGGTGTGATGGATTCAATATTGCTAACTTCCAACGCGCACGGCACGGTGTAACGCCTGATTCTCGCCATGAGATCGAGCACATTATCCAGTGTAACTCCATCCGATCCGCCAACAATGATGGCATCCGTTCCAGATTCACAGATCTTTTCCAGCGCCTCGGGCGAAATTTCTTTATTCGGATCCAATTTAAAAGCATGGCGCCATTTCTTGACATCATACATAAAGCTTGAGTCCTCCATTCTCCAATTCCGTACACTATTATAACATTACAAAGGCCAAACTCCGAGACGAAATATGAAGAAATGATTGGGTGTTGTTATTGTGTAATTTTCGGAAAAAATTATAGTGAATTTTGTAGACAAGACATTAAAAAAACCAGCTCAAGTGCTTCACCTGAACTGGTTTTTGTTCGTATATTTATTTTATAAGATTTTCTAGATGTGACCTCTTACTCAACATCAAAGCCGGTAATTTCTTTCAATTTACCACTCTCTTTAATTTTTTGGATCCCTTCATTTAAAAGATTAAGAACTTCAGAGTTTCCTTTTTTGACCAACAATCCATAGTACTCTATTTCCGCACTGTCGTCTTCGATGATTTTAACTCCTGCGTTAGGGTTGTTTTTAAGGTACTCGTCAACAGCTGAGTTATCTCCAACAGCTGCGTCAACATTTCCATTCATCAATTCTCCAATGGCGAACGGTAATGTATCAATAGCTGTGATTTTAGTGCTTGTCTTCCCCATGACTTCTTTCAGCATGATATGGCCGGTCGAATTGATTTGAACAGAAACCTTCTTA
This sequence comes from Siminovitchia acidinfaciens, assembly GCF_003605385.1. Classification (GTDB taxonomy): domain Bacteria; phylum Bacillota; class Bacilli; order Bacillales; family Bacillaceae_C; genus Siminovitchia; species Siminovitchia acidinfaciens. The sequence goes on from NZ_QYTV02000017.1 coordinate 13,643, forward strand.
TCCTTTAAATCTTGAAATGATTTGATATCCGACCCTTCTTTTACAAGAATGACTTGTTGTGCGATATAGTATGGATCAGAAAAATCAAAACTTTTCTTACGCTCTTCTGTAATCGTGATGGAAGATACCGCAAAGTCCACTTCGCCATTTTCTACTGCAGGAAAGAGCGGCTCCCAGCCGATATTTTTAAATTCAACATCAAAGCCCGCTTCATCTGCAATCGCTTCTACAATGTCAATGTCGATTCCGACAATATTTCCATTACTATCCATATACTCCATTGGTGCCCATGTAGCATCCGTACCGACAATAAGCTTTTTCTTGCCGTCGCCGTCACTTGATTCGCCTCCAGCTGGTGATTCAGAGCCTTTTGACCCTCCGCCACAGCCAAATAATAGGACAGTTAGGCTTAATAAGAGAAAACTCAGTGACCATAAGCGTGATACCTTTTTCAAAATGTTTTTCCTCCTTGTTTTTCCGTTTCATCTGAAATCAATTATTTTTTTGCTACTCCTGCTGATTATTACTAATATTAGAGAATTGATAGAGTGAGCCAATATAACATTTTGAGGGTTTGACCCCTGAAGGAGATTGCTAGAATACGGGATAATTACGAGCGTTAGTATTCAAAAAGTTTAAGTGTAACGCCATCCAAATAATAGAGGATGGCGTTACTTTACTGCTAACCTATTACTTAACAGTTATTTTGTTTTCAATATATTTAAAGGCCTGTTCAAGATCTTCAATTAAATCAGAGGCATTTTCAATCCCAACAGAGTAGCGGACCAACCCTTCTGGTATGCCCATCGCCTTCCGCTCTTCGAGAGTACATTCCGCATGACTTGTTGTATGAACGGGACCGACTGTCGTTTCCACGGCACCCAAATTGGCAGCCAAATGAGCAAAACGCAGGCGTGGCAAAAACTCGTTGACTGCTTCCAGTCCACCTTTTAACGAAAAGCTTAGCATGCCTCCAAATCCGTTCATCTGCTTTTTCGCCAATTCATGTGAAGGATCGTCTGTCAATCCTGGATAAAATACATCCTCTACGAGCGGCTGCTTTTTTAAGAAGCTTGCGATTTCCATCGCGTTCTCATTTTGACGTTCAATTCTTATTTGAAGCGTTTTCATTCCGCGGATTAATGAATAAGCGGCATTCGGGTCCAGCGGGGCTCCATTGATCATGCGATATTCATATATTTGATTTACTAGATTTTTCGGACCGCATATGACTCCGCCAAGAGCGTCTCCATGTCCTCCCAAATATTTCGTGGCACTATGCACGACTAAGTCAGAGCCTAATTGCAATGGATTTTGATTAATCGGAGTCGCCATTGTATTATCCGTAATCACAATAGCTCCCACCTGATGTGCGGCTTTAGACAATCTGGCAATATCGATCAGTTTCATCGTTGGATTCGTCGGAGTTTCTAAATATAGAACTTTACAGCCTTTTTTAATTTCTTTTTCCAGGGCTTCATGATCAGTGGTATCACATAGCGTTACTTCAATACCGAATCTCGGCAAATGATCGATAAATAATTTATTTGTTCCCCCGTATGTATCCTTTACAGAGACCACCCGATCCCCAGGTGATAATAGAGTAAATAAAGCGTTGCTGATGGCTGCCATACCAGTCGCAAAACTCACAGCCGCTTCTGCATCTTCAAGCACCCGAACTTTTTCTTCAAAGGCATCGACAGTAGGATTCGTCATCCGGCCATAAATATATCCATCTTCTTTTCCTAAAATGACATCGGACCATTTATCAACATCGTCATACGCGAATACTACGCTTGAAACGATTGGCACTTGTGTAGCGCCGGCAATTAAGGATTTTTCTTCCCCACCCCATACTGACTTAGTTGAATGTTTCATATAGGAGCCACTCCTTTATAATTTTTTAAACTGTTATTGGTAAATTTGTAGTAGACTTTAACTCTTCATACGATATGCTTGTGTAAATTCCGCTGATACCCGGGAGCGAACTCAATTTTATTGCCACGAAATTTTTCAGATCCTTACTGTTTTTGATTACCGCTTTTATAAAGTAATCATATTCTCCCGTAATTGAGTGACACTCAAGGATTTCAGGCATTTCTAGAATTGCTTTTTGAATCTGTTCGTTTTCCCTCTTTTGATGGGAAGTTGCTTTGAGAAAAATAAAACATATTAGATCAAATCCCAGCTTCTCTTTGTTGAGCAATGTTACATACTGTTCAATCACCCCTTCTCTTTCCAGGCGTTTAATTCTAGTGTGCGTTGCCGGAGGAGAGAGATTCACTCTTCTCGCCAGTTCAACGTTGCTGATCGTTGCATCTTTTTGAAGAGTATTCAGTAATTTTCTGTCTATTTCGTCAAATTCAATTCTTGTTAATGATTCTAACATATCATCACCCTTTTCGTACGATTATTTTGAATTATAACAATAAAAGAAAATATATAAAATAATAAAGTTCATATTGCTTTATTTTCTTCTGTCTGCACTTCCGCCAACTGCATTTCCCTTAATGTATTAAAGAAGGCCAAGAATAGAGCTAACAATAGATACCGGCTATTTGACAAATCTTTTTAGAATTTAAAAAAGCTGTTCCAGCAGCACTTGTCTGCTTAGAACAGCTTTATAAATTCTTACAAATAGAGCGGCATATAATAGAAGGTAAAGGTAATAGCCACGATGACTAATCCCGAAATTAAAAGCAGCGCCGGATATTTCTTGGTTTGCTTGATTTCTTTTGGATCCATCTCCTCTTCCGGCATGATCATTAATTTTTCCCGATACTCGATTTCCTCTTTTGTCGGCTTGGTCAGCAATGAACCGATAATTAATGCTGCTAAAGAACAGATCCCGCCAAATACTGCTGAGTTCAGGTAAACTGGCAAATTCAGCACACCGGCCAATTTTAGGATTTCAGTTGCCAATACACCTGTACATCCGGCAACAATACTCCAAAGTGCCCCGGTTTTTGTGACCTTTTTCCAAAGCACACTGGCAAACGCAACCGGCCCCCATGAAGCCGCAAATAAAGTAGCAGCAAAAACAGAAATCCAGAAGATGGCAGGCGGCTGGAACATTGTGATTGTCAAGCTGATTGCAGCTACGACCACCATCATGAGACGGCTAATTTTCAATAACTTTTCATCGGACATTTTCGTGTTGTGAAGCAAATCTTTGGAAATACTGTTACCGATCAATTGGAGGAACGTAGAGCTGGATGATAGACCAGCAGCCAAAATCCCACTTATAGCAATAACTCCGATCCAAGTAGGGGCAAGGTTCATTGCTGACCAGATAAATACCCTTTCAGATGGATCAATGTTCGGGTTAATCGTGTTAACCGTTAGCATTGTCATATGCAGGAACAAATAAATCACTGCAAGAATAATCGTTGAAATGATTGATGAACGAAGAGCTACATGCTCATTTTTAGCCATTAAATAACGGCTTGTTTGCCATGGACTAACCGCAATAACGAAGCCCCAGACAATTCCAATAATAATCGCCCACAGTAACACATCCGTTGGCGACCCCATATAAGCGCCTTCACCAGTAATTCCGTGCCATTTTAATAAACCAGGCTTAGACTCCAGTTGGGATGTTTTGATCATCGCTTCAGGCAGTCCGCCTGCAGCCTTTAAAATATAAGGAACAGTCAGGAATGTAGCGGCAGTAAATACCAAGAACATAATAGTCTCTGTTACCAGTACGCCCTTGGCGCCAGCCGAAAACGTAATTACTGTAAAAACTATAGTAATAATAACTAAAGATAAATGATAATTGATTCCGCTGATTTCAGATAACAAAAGTCCTGCACCCTGTGTTACTGCAACTAAATAGGCAGTAATCCCAATAACAAGTGTGACCGCTGCCACAACTCTCACTTTTTTGGAATTAAAGCGTTGTCCAAAATACTCCGGCAATGTCAGCGCTTTACTTCGCCTTAAAAATCTGCCAAAAAACATGACTCCTATAATATATCCAGGCAATACAAAAATCGACATGACCAATAAAGGAAGAGCGTACCCTTCATATGAAAATGCGGCATCTCCCATAAATGCGACGGTACTTAGATAAGAAGCGACCAACGAACCAACAATGAGTAACGTGGATGCATTTCTTCCCGAAACGTAATAATCTTCCACATTTTTTACTCTTTTAGAAACAATGAGACCTACAGCACTATAAATAATAAATGAAACAATTGCTCCAATCGTATAGATCATTCAAATACCCCCAATGCGAATTAGTGTTTATAAACCTTCTTGATAAAAATCGCTGTCAAAACACCCGACAGTATAATGACACCGCCAAAAAAAATGGTAAAAAGCAGTTCACCCATCAATTGTTCACCCTTTCATTGAAAGTGATTAGGATCCCCCTCCCTTTCGGGAGGGACTTGTATCGTACCGCCCGTCAATGAACAGGCGTCTACGCTTTTCTTTGTCTAGCTTCAGCCGGCAGGGGCTCGAGGTCGCTTCGGTCAAGCCAATGAAGTCAAAGAACTCACTAGCTTGACCTCCAACGCACAGGATGTGCTAGTGCAAGCGAAGGACAGGATGTCGCGTTCTTGAGCCTGCCGGCCCTTGTCGCTCCTAAGCTGCCGGCTTCCGCTTTTCTATTAGCCTAGTTTATCCATTAATCTGAAATAAAGATTGGCTGCATTGACAAGAAATTTCTTGTTTGTATATAAAGGAACTGTTTTCAATGGTGTATTTTCAAATGTGCTATTGATCCGTTCTTCATTCAAAATGCACTGCGAAAGCAGCTTTCCATGGAGTGTTGATTGTGATGCACCATGACCTGTATACCCGACGGAATAATAAGCACCTTGAGAGGTTCTTCCAATGACCGGGAATTTATCAACAGTCGCACCAATGATTCCACCCCAGAAATAATCGATGGATACCCCTTTCAACTGAGGGAAGACAGAAGTTAACAGCATGTACAATTCATCTTTGAACGCCTGCCTCGCAGGATATCCGATACCTGATCCGCCAAAGATGATCCTTTGATCAGGAGTCCTTCGGAAATAATTCACAAGATTGATTGTATCGTATAGATTTCTGTCATTCGGGATCAATGTCTCTAACGTTTCTTGATCCAACGGTTCTGTTGCTATGATGAAGCTGGCAAGAGGAAAAACTCCCTTATGCAGCTCGGGCGTTATTTTTTCAGAATAGCCGTCCGTAGCGAATATTAATTCTTTAGCTGTCACGATCCCGTTTTCTGTTGTAACTGTAAAAGTGTTTCCATTTTTTTGAATGTCAATCGCTTTTGTTTGTTCGTAGATTTCAGCTCCCAAGTCATGGACAACCTCGGCAAGACCGCGCACATAATCCAATGGTTGGAATTGGTAGCTCAATGGGTCCATAAGGCCCACTTTATAATAATCAGTATTGATTTCCTCTTGAAGAGCCGCCCCTGTCAACACTTTTACGTCGCGCCCAAAATGTTTAGCGATCAACTCTTTTGAGCGTTCAAAACCTTCTTGTTTTTTACTGTTTTTGGATAATGCGACATGGCCAGACATCCTGACTGCGCAGTCAATTTGATGCTTTTTAGCAATCTCTTCTACGGCCTTGTTGCAGTCAAGGGCGTATTGGTCCAGCCTTTTAGCCTTATCCACTCCCCATCTTTTGATCGTTTCAGCTGCTGAAAGTTTATATCCTGTATTCATCATCCCGCCATTCCGGCCACTGGCTCCCCAGCCGATTGTATGCTGTTCAAGGACAACCGTATGGACGCCTTTATTCTGAAGGTAATAGGATGATGCAATTCCTGTAAAACCACCGCCGATAATGACAACATCGGCCGTAATATGCTCCTGCAAAAGCGGATAAGTTCTCTTATATTTTGATGTTGCTTCCCATAATGTAGCCGTTTCCACTTCCACATCTCCCTTCACAATATAGACATATATTAATTGGTAGAGTTAACTGCAGTACAATAGCTAATTTCGACATTTTTTTTACAAACCATTGAGTATACTCCATGGTTTACTTTATAATTAAGGAAAGGGGGAAATGGCATGCTGATAGGAAAATTCGCTCAAAAATATGGCGTAAAGCCTGATACTATACGGTATTATATGGATCTTGGCCTATTGATTCCCAAGAAAAGAAACCATTACTATCATTTTGACAAAACTTGCGAAGAGGACATGGAAATTATTTCCGAGTTGAAAAAATATCGCTTTTCCCTTCAGGAGATTCATAAATTTTTATCTTTTAAGAGAGTGACACTGCTCTCCAATAAAGAAGACTTTACATTTTTAACACAAATGCTGGAAGAAAAAAAGGAAGAGTTGGATGAGGAAATACAAAACATCTCTTATTCCATTCAAGAAATAGATAAAAAAGTGGAGAAACTTAACTTGATGCATACATTGGCAGGCGTGGAAAAAGGGATGCCATTTGAGTTTTTGTCGATGCTTTATTGCCCCTCCTGTCAAGTTTCTCTCGACTTAAGAAATGCCAGCACTAGAGGGCAGCAGCTTTTTATGGGGGAATTATTCTGTTCTTGCGGCTATAAGGCTCAAGTGCATGAGGGCATCGTCATTACCGAACATTTGAACAAAGAGTCCTTTAACCCTCACTATATTTACGATCGGGAAATGTTAAAAATCATCCAATCCAGCTTCATCAGCTTGAGTGAAAGGGCGAGTCTTTGGGTAAAGGAATACCTCACTTCCGAGGATCTTGCCGACAAAGTGATCGTGGAGACACACATCGATACGTATGTATTTTTAAATAAATATATTTCTGAACTGGATAAAAGCGCCTTCTATATCTTTTCTGGAAGCACAATGCCGATGTTGAAAATGCTCAAATCTAAAATTGAACAAACAAACCCTGGCTTGAAAATTTTATATTTATTAAATAGTGGCTTGGATCTGCCCATAAAGCATAAAGCCATCGATTATATGATTGACAGCTATTCTTTCAATGAGTATTGTCTTTTCCATCAATCCCTGCCCATGAAAACTCTCTCCCCTTATCTTAAAGATGATGGGAAGATCATAGGGGCGAGTTTTTATTATCATGATGGGGCCAAGTCACTCTCAAAAATGAAAACACTACACCCTAATGCATGTCGGGCAAACCTCCGTTCATATTTTATCAAAGATAACTTAGAGGCTGGGAACTTCCAAATCATTGAAAAAGAGGATATCGGCTCAACAATAGACCCCGGAAGCTATATTAAATATCATGTTCCCGGTGAAACGGGATACTTTCTTACTTATATGGCTTCCAAATGAACAAAAGCGCAAGCGCCAACGAGATAAAGGAAACACGGGGCTGGACGTAGCAAAATGCAATTAACAAGTTATCCACAGGCATGGGGTTTTATAGTTTCCTCAACGAAGAAAAACCGCAGCATCAAGGCTGCGGTTTCTCTTTTTCCACTTTTTCCACTATCCGTTCCAGGACCATTTCATATGAATCGTTACCGTAATTCAGACACCGCTTTACGCGGGAAATGGTAGCTGTGCTTGCACCAGTGGCTGCTTCAATTTTTTGATACGTATTTCCTTCTCGCAGCATCCTTGCCACTTCGAGACGCTGGGATAAAGACTGGATTTCATTGATTGTGCATAGATCATCAAAGAATTCGTAGCATTCTTCCAAGTCTTTCAGCGACAAGATTGCCTCAAACAATTGATCAAGTGATTTTCCTCTTAATTTTTCAATCTGCATTTGAAAATCCCCTTTATAACTGCAGTCTCTTTTATTCCCCGAAAGAGACCATTGTCAATTCCGGGACGATGTTGATCCAAGTTTTTCCTGGCACCAGTTTTATTGGTTCTCCATTTATATATGGAAAAATTCTTCCATCTTCATTCTTCCATTCCGCTTCCTGTGCTATTCCTTTTTGGAAAACATAAGCTTTACCGCCGGAATCAAGATTAATTCCTAGTCTACCTTCTGAATCTTTTGTCGTGTGTGCCGCTTCAATCACAATTATATTATCCAGAAGAACCGGTTTGTCATTGTCGTATTCGACTGTTTCGGCGCCCCCTGAGGATCTAGTATATTTTTCATCTTCGGCATCGTAATGATATTCTGCAATGAAAGTTGCGTCCTGGCTATATGCCACTTTTACGTTTGCAGCTGCATCACCTGAAAGGTTTCCAGCCTCTTCGTCAGTAAGAAAGCTCAAAGGTTTCGGCGCTTCATCCATTTCGTAGCCGGCATCTTCCGCACCTTTTTCTATATTTTTAAAAGTGATATAGGAATTATGCGGCGCTTGTCGAAAATCCACCCTTTTGAACAATGTCCCGTCATGCTGTATTCCGTTTATGTTGTCGATCGCACCCGATTTCAACGCCTGCTTTGCTTCAGGGCTGTAGCCGTGGGCAATAAACAATGCATCATACCCTTGGGAAAGGTCGATAAAATACTGTCTGGCGCTTCTGACCGGCCCGATACTCTCCGGCTTTTCACTTTGGAATATGGCCAGAAATCTTGTAACTTTTCCTTCGGCCAATACTTCGTAGACTACATCCGCTTGGGAAAGCCCGCTTTGCGGTCTCGCATCCGGGTGATTATTGATTGTCACTGCCACCGCCCGTTCAGGAGGTGCTATCTTTGTTTCAACTCCGGTTAATGGAGCTGTAGCCTTTACAGGCGTTTCTTCTTTTACCGGCTTTTTATCAGGTTCCTCCGGTGTTTCATTTTTACTGCATGCCGATGCAAAAAGCACTAAAGTGGCCAACACAACGCATGCCAATTTGGTTAATCTCAAAATCCCATCCCCTAAAAATATTAAATTTTTTCTACCCACCATTTTAACGCATTAACGTTGGAAAGAGTACTGTTTTATTCATTACATCATATATACCTCGCTGAGTCACGCGAATATATGGCAAATGAGTGGAGGATATGAAAAATAGTGAGTAAACTGGATCCGTATATGGATACCCTCTATCTTTTAACAACTCTCTTAATTTTTTTTCTTCCTCTATCAATATAGGAAACTCTTTCCGCGACATCATGCCTGATAGTGGAAGACGGATTTCATGGATGACCTCTCCATTTTCTGTTAGCACAATTCCGCCGCCGATTTCCTTCATCCTTTCGAATGCAAGTCTCATATCATTTTTGTTTTTTCCAATTAATATGATGTCACCTGTGGTGGAAAAAGAAGATACGAACCCATCTACACGCTTTGCAAACCCTTTAAGTATCGTACTGATTCCCCATTTTCCTTTTTTATCCAAGAGTGCAAAAAAAGATTCATCACTGTCGGGGGGCAGCTCATCCAATGAAACATCCATTGCTATCGAATAAGGTTTCGTAATGACACTGTTGACCATTTTTACCCCAAAGGGCATCGAAAACTGTAAATCTCCTTCGGTTAAGTTCCAGTCAATTGACAGCGGTTCTATTCCGTATTCAGGCCAATGAATATCTTCATCAACGATGATCTGGTCACCATCCCTTTTTACCCAACGTCCTTTGGCAAGAACTGAAACCGGTGTCGGGTTGGCTTCATCCTCAAGGAAGTTGATATTGGCAATTCTGCCTGTACCAATCATTCCATGGAGATGCTGAAGATTATAATGCCTGGCGACGTTGTATGATCCCATATGATAAGCATCAATTGCCGGAATTCCGCTTTCAATCGCCATGCGGATCATTACATCGATCATTCCGTGACTGTAAAATGTGGGGGTCGATCCGTCTGTCGTGAATAACATTGAGTCATACTGGTCCAGCCCCATCTTTTTCATATCGTCCAAAAGGACAGGCAGATCCGGCCTAATTGATGAATGCCTCAAAGACACAGTGTACCCTTGCATAAGCCGCTTGTAAATATCCTCTCCAGTCATCGCTTCGTGATCGCAGTCCGCTCCAAAAAGCATCAGCTTGGCGAGTGTCCTGTCGGAAGCTCCTGGAAAATGCCCTTCCACTTTTTTTCCCAGTCGTTTTGTTTCTTGGATCCAGTGCAACATAAGATCATCGCCATCTAAAAGCTTAGGCCAACCAGTAAGCTCGCCGCCTTGAACAACTTTATCCTGCTCAAGCCACGTCTTTACATCACTATTTGAAAAAATGACTTCTTCGCTTTCCAGCTCCGTCTGTGAATCGTAACGCGTCCACCAATACATCGTGACAGGAGATTCCTCAAACTTACGCAATAAAGAAAACGCTTTCTTTTTCTGTAAATGTAAAAAAAGAAAAAGGTTATCGTTTATCGTAGTTGTTGTACCTGTCTGAGCGGCAAACCGTGAAAAGGACTGCGGATTATACAGAAGGAACGGGTGAACATGTGGTTCAATATAACCAGGAACCAATGTCTTGCCAGTACAATCTACAATTTCTGTAGAGTTTGTATTCTTCGGAAGGTCCTCTCCTGCATACACAATACGGTCCTCATGAATCCAAATATTTCCTTCAACCCATCTCCGGAGCGTTGAATGTAAGAAACGAGCATTTTTCAATAAAATTGCAGGTGGAGTTTTCCCGTCAATGATTGCTGCCTGCTCGCGTATCTCTTTGTTTCTCCATCTGTAAACTTGTTCCAAGATTCCACCCTCCCTGAGGAGTAAGCTCTAATTTTTCTTATCCTATCATACTTTTTATTTTAACGCACTAAAGTTTGAAAGTCGAATCTATTTATTTTTGTATTTTGGGGTCTGACCCCAAATAAAAACTCCCGCCCACAGGCAGGAGTTCATTCTTATAATGCTTTATAGCCAATATCCTTACGATAAAAGAAATGGTCGCTGTCCAACTTTTCCATTTCCTTATACACGTTGTCAGAAGCGGAACGGATGTCAGTTCCCTTGGCAGCAACAAGTAGTAATCTTCCACCGTTGGAAACGTAGGTCCCTTCTTCACTTCCCGCCGCTGTTCCCGCATGAAAGACTTTTACCGATGACTCCAATGCCTTCGTATCCGGAAGCGGCAATCCTTTTTCATAGTCGCCAGGATAGCCGTTTGATGCGTAAACAACACCGATTACTGCATCATCCGACCATTCGATGACTGGATCTTTCCCGTCAAGAATGTCATTTACAAGCACAGCCAAATCGCTGTCAAGGCGTTCAAGTACCACTTGCGTTTCTGGATCTCCAAACCTTGCATTGAATTCGATCGTTTTGGAACCGTCTTTTGTCAAAATCAACCCGGCATAAAGAATTCCGGTAAACGTCCTGCCTTCTTCGATCATGGCATTGGCCGTCGGAATCAGAATGTCCTTCACAGCCTGCTCCACTTCGCCAGCCGGAATGTGAGGAACAGGTGAATATGCACCCATACCACCTGTATTCGGGCCTTTATCTCCGTCAAATGCACGTTTGTGATCCTGCGCGATGACCATTGGATAGACCTTGTCGCCGTTGACGAATGCCATCAGAGAATACTCTTCGCCTTCCAAAAATTCTTCAACCACGACGCTGGCTGATGACTCACCGAACTTTTCGTCAAGCAGCATATCTTTTAATGCCTCATGCGCTTCTTCAAGCGTCACTGCTACAACAACGCCTTTTCCTGCGGCCAACCCGTCTGCCTTGATGACAATTGGTGCTCCTTGTTCATCCACATATGCTTTTGCTTCTTCATACGAATGAAAAGTTTCATAGGCAGCCGTCGGAATTTTGTATTTCTTCATCAGATCTTTTGCGAAGGATTTACTGCCTTCGATGATTGCCGCATTTTTACGCGGACCGAAAATCTTCAAACCTGCTGCTTCGAATTCGTCGACAATCCCAGCATTCAGAGGAACCTCAGGTCCGACGATCGTTAGCTCAATCTGCTCTTTTTTAGCAAAATCAATCAAATCAGTAAAAGCAGTTTCCTTAATCGGCACAACAGTCGCATCTTCTGCAATGCCCGCATTTCCCGGTGCACAAAAGACTCCCGTCACCTGTTTGCTTTCTTTTAATTTTTTACAGATGGCGTGTTCCCTTCCGCCTCCGCCAACAACTAGAACCTTCAAAGAAATTCACCGTCCATTGTTTTAGTGTTTAAAATGACGTACACCAGTAAATACCATAGCGATTCCATGTTCGTCCGCTGCTTTGATGGAGTCTTCATCGCGGATGGAGCCTCCTGGTTGGATGATCGCTGCGATACCCGCTTTTGCCGCTTCTTCCACTGTATCACTCATTGGGAAAAATGCATCGGAAGCAAGTACTGAACCTCTCGCTCTTTCGCCCGCTTGCTCAATAGCTATTTTCGCCGCACCTACACGGTTCATCTGTCCTGCTCCCACACCCAGAGTCATCGCTTCATTTGCAACAACGATGGCGTTTGATTTCACATGCTTGACCACTTTCCATGCCAACTTCAAAGCTTCCATCTCTTCTTCTGTCGGCTTGCGCTTCGTCGGAATTGTTAGCTCTGCATCGTTAAATCCAAGAGCATCCTGATCCTGTACAAGCAATCCGCCTTCGATAGATGTGAGAACTTTTTCCGGAGCATTCTTTTCATTAAAAGAAATCGTCAACAGACGGATATTTTTCTTGGCTGATAAAATCTCGAGGGCTTCCTCTGTAAAAGAAGGCGCGATGATGATTTCCAAGAAAATTTCTTTCAGGATATTTGCTGCATTTCCGTCTACTTCGCGATTAAATGCAATGATTCCGCCAAAAATGGAAGTCGGATCAGCTTCATAGGCTTTTGAAAATGCATCTGCCGCATTCTCGCCTGTACCAACGCCGCAAGGATTCATATGTTTGACTGCAACTGCTGCAGGCTCGTCGAATTCTTTTACAATCTGAAGTGCCGCATCGGCATCGCGGATGTTGTTAAAAGAAAGCTCTTTTCCATGGAGCTGCTTGGCACGGGCAATGGAAAACTTCGACCCAAGCGGCTTTTCGTAAAATGTCGCTTTCTGATGTGGATTTTCGCCATATCTCAACGATTGTTTCATCTCATAAGTGAAAGTGACCCGTTCCGGCAGTTCTTCACCCGCAAGGTTAGTCATATATTCCGCAATCAGTGCATCATACGATGCTGTGTGGCGGTATACCTTAGCTGCAAGCTTTCTTCTTGTTTCAAGTGATACATCTTTGTTAGAGCGGTATTCATTTAAGACCTGCTCGTAATCCGCAGCATCAACAAGAACAACCACACTCTCATGGTTTTTGGCAGAAGCACGGAGCATAGCCGGACCACCGATATCGATATTTTCAATGGCGTCTTCAACAGTCACGCCAGGTTTTTCGATCGTATTCTGGAATGGATACAAATTGACGCACACAACATCAATACCTTTGATTCCTTGCGCTTCCAGTTGTTCCATGTGGGAAGGATCGTTCTTTTTGGCAAGCAATCCTCCGTGAATGAACGGATGGAGTGTTTTTACACGTCCTTCAAGGATTTCCGGAAAACCTGTAACCTCGTCAACAGCCGTAACAGGCAGATTGTTCTCTTCCAGCATTTTTTTCGTTCCGCCTGTTGATAAAACTTCAAATCCCAAATCAATTAATTCTTTTGCAAAGTCGACGACTCCGCTTTTATCTGACACACTGATGAGCGCTCGTTTCATTCTTGCAGCACCTTCCATTTTATCTTTTTCCCTCAAATAGCCGATCCAGCGTTTCGGGGTAAAATTCATGTTCTATTTCGTGAATCTTTTGGGCAACTTCATCTTCCCTATCGCCCTCTTGGATCTCAACGGCTCTCTGGGCAATGATCGGCCCTGTATCCATGCCTTCATCTACAAAGTGAATAGTGACGCCTGTCACTTTCACCCCCGCCGCCACAGCCTGGCCCACCGCATCCATGCCCGGAAAAGCAGGCAGCAGGGACGGATGGATATTGATGATTCTTTTACCATAGTTTTCAAGAAGCACTGATCCGATCAACCGCATATACCCTGCCAAAACGATATACTCCACTTCATTCTTTTGCAATTCTTCATGAAGCATCGTTTCAAACTCTTCCTTGGATGCAAACTGTTTTGGAATGAACTCAAGAACTAGCACTCCAGCCTTTCTTGCCCTTTCAGTCACAAAAGCACCCGGTTTATCACAGACCAGCAACTTTATTTCCGCCCGGAGTTTCCCGGATTGAACCGCATCATGGATGGCTTGAAAATTACTCCCGCTACCTGATGCAAACACTGCTATTTTTTTCACTCTTGTGTACCTGCCCCTGTAAATTGTACGCCTTCACCTTCAATGACAGTGCCGATCTTGTATGCTTTGTCTCCACGCTCTGCGAAATAGCTGATGGCTTCGTCGGCATCATCTGCATCGATAGCTAAAACAAAGCCGATTCCCATATTGAAAATATTGTACATTTCTTCTGTCTTTAGCTTACCGTATTTTTTCAAAGCTTCAAAAATAGGCAAAACAGTCCAAGAGCCTTCTTCTACTTCAGCTCCAAGTCCTTCCGGCAGCATCCTTGGAATGTTTTCAATGAAACCGCCGCCTGTAATATGAGCCATCCCTTTGATTTCAAACTCTCGAAGCGCGGAAATTACCTGCTTTACATAAATCCGTGTAGGCGTAAGCAGTTCCTCCCCAAGCGGTTTATCCAGTTCTGGCAGTTTTTCATCAAGGGAGAATTGATTTTCTTCAAGGAAGATTTTACGAACAAGCGAATAGCCGTTGCTATGAATTCCACTTGATGCGAGACCAATCAGTACATCGCCTGCTTTTATATTTTCCCCGTTGATCAACTGGGATTTTTCACAAGCACCAACAGTAAAACCGGCAAGATCATATTCATCTTCCTTGTACATTCCCGGCATTTCCGCAGTCTCGCCGCCAATCAGGGCAGCGCCTGCCATTTCGCAGCCATCTGCAATTCCCTTGACAATCTGCTCAATTTTATCAGGAACCGCTTTTCCACAAGCGATGTAATCCAGAAAATAAAGGGGCTCCGCTCCCTGTACAACAACATCGTTAACGCACATAGCTACGCAGTCGATACCTATTGTGTCATGTTTATCCATCATAAAAGCAAGCATCAGCTTCGTGCCGACACCGTCTGTACCGGATATAAGAACCGGTTCCTTCAAATTCATTTCTGATAAATCGAACGCGCCGCCAAAGCCGCCAAGCTGTCCCATGACACCTGTTCTAGTTGTCCGATTTACGTGCTTCTTTATTTTCTCAACCGTTTCATAGCCGGCTTCTATATTGACTCCCGCTTTTTGGTAGGCATCAGCCATCCTTATTGCCTCCTATCAGGTTTTTACAATCAAGCGGCGGCGATGGACTCGCCGCCTTTATAAAAATAACATTCGCCATTTTATCAGGCACTACATTACTGATTCGTTACCGTTTTTCGGCCCAGGGACCTTTTTCGGGCACGTATCCCTCTGATTCGTTACCGTTTCTCGGCCAAGGGACCTTTTTCGGGCCCGTATCTCTCCGATTCGTTCCCGTTTCTCGGCCAGGGACCTTTTTCGGGCCCGTATCTCTCCGATTCGTTCCCGTTTCTCGGCCAGGGACCTTTTTCGGGCCCGTATCTCTCCGATTCGTTCCCGTTTCTCGGCCAGGGACCTTTTTCGGGCCCGTATCTCTCCGATTCGTTCCCGTTTCTCGGCCAGGGACCTTTTTCGGGCACGTATCTCTCCGATTCGTTACCGTTTCTCGGCCAGGGACCTTTTTCGGGCACGTATCCCTCTGATTCGTTACTGTTAATTGGCCTTCAGGGCTTTTTTCGGGTCCCTAAGAACCGCCCTCCGCTTTTCCTACTTCATTTCCTTTTCGTACGGAAGAGGGGTATCCGGGAAAATCTCAGTCGGATATTCTCCCGTAAAGCAGGCCATACACTGGCCGCAATTTTTACCCAAGTCATCTTTGCCAATGACCTTCATCATACCTTCCACACTCAGGAAGGTAAGTGAATCTGCTCCGATGATTTCACGGATTTCTTCCACACTGTGGTTGGATGCAATCAGTTCCTCATGAGTCGAAACATCTATTCCGTAGAAACACGGATTCGTCATAGGCGGCGAGCTTATGCATACATGCACTTCCGTCGCCCCGGCCTCTTTTAACATCCGGACGATCCGCCGGCTAGTTGTTCCCCGGACAATGGAATCGTCTACCATGATAACCCGTTTTCCCTCGACTACCCTACGGACTGGGGAAAGTTTCATCTTAACCCCTTGCTCTCGAAGCTCCTGAGTCGGTTTAATAAAAGTTCTTCCTACATATCTGTTCTTAATTAAGCCAAGTTCATACGGAATCCCGGCGGTCTCTGCAAATCCGATTGCGGAGGAAATGCTTGAGTCCGGAACCCCCGTAACAACGTCGCCCTCAATGTTTGCTTCAATGGCAAGCTGCTTGCCGAGTTTTTTCCTCGCTGTATGGATGTTGATTCCACGAATGTCGCTGTCGGGCCTGGAAAAATAAACATATTCCATTGTACACATGGCATTTGATCCGGAAAGGGAAAAGCGCTCTTCATGAATACCGTCATCGTTGATGATAATCAGTTCCCCAGGTTCAACATCACGGATATACTCCGCTCCTATCAAATCGTAGGCACATGTCTCAGATGCTACACAATAAGCATCGCCGACTTTTCCAATAGAAAGAGGCCGCAATCCGTTCGGGTCCTGCGCAATAATTAATTCATTTTCTGTCATCATAATCAGCGCATAAGCACCTTTCACCATGGAAAGAGCATTTTTCACTTTATCCTTCGTTGCGAGGTATCCGCTTCTTTTAATCAAGTGCGCCAAGACCTCAGTATCCGTATTCGTCTGAAAAATACTGCCCTGCATTTCCAATTGATGTTTCAGATCGTTTGCATTGATAAGGTTTCCGCTATGTGAAAGTGCCAGGCTTCCGCTTGATGAGTGGAAGAGAAGCGGCTGAATGTTTTCGATGCCGCTTTTACCTGTGTATCTTACATGTCCGATCGCTCCGTTGCCTTTTAGGCTGTCAAGCTTCTTTTCGTCAAAGACATCATTGACGAGCCCGTCTCCTTTAATGCCTTTCAGGCGCTCTCCGTCCGTTACGACAATCCCTGCACCTTCCTGTCCTCTGTGTTGCAGACTGTGCAATCCATAATATGTCATTCTTGCTGCGTCAGGGTGACCCCATATTCCAAACACACTGCATACCTCATTTATGCTTATTTATTCAGCAGAGACGGGATAGCTCCCTTCCAAGCTTCTTCCATTTTTCTGCTGTCGGATTTGATCAATAGCTCTTTATCTTTGTTAAGGATGACTAGTTCTGCTTTGTCTGTCACTTCACCGATCAATGCTGCATCTTTCACTAATTCTTCAAATGCTGCCTGGTTTTCCTTCTTAACGGAGATGATGAAACGTGACTGTGTCTCAGAGAACAATGCTGCTGTTTTGTCTCCGGCGAGTGTCACTTCCGCTCCCAGACCGTCTGTACCGAACAAGCACTCAGCCAAGGCAACAGCCGCTCCACCTTCTGAAATGTCATGGGCTGAAGCTACAAGGCCGCTACGGATAGCTTCAAGAATTTGCATCTGGCGCGCGGCTTCGATCTCCAGGTCAATTGCAGGGGCTTTTCCAAAAATGTCGCCGTGAACCAATTTCTGAAGTTCGCTTCCGCCGAATTCAGGTTGCGTTTCCCCGACCATATAAACCAAATCGCCAGCTTCTTTGAATGATTGAGTTGTAGTATGGGCAAGGTCAGGAATCAAGCCTACCATTCCAATAATTGGCGTCGGATAAATCGCTTTTCCGCCTTTTTCGTTATAAAGAGAAACGTTTCCGCCAATAACCGGGCTGTTGAGTGCCAAACATGCTTCACTGATTCCTTCTGCTGATTTTTCAATCTGCCAGAAAATCTCCGGCTTGTCCGGACTTCCAAAATTCAGTCCATCTGTGATCGCAAGAGGCTCTGCACCTGAGCAGACAACATTACGTGCAGCTTCAGCAACGGCAATTTTACCGCCCACTTCAGGGTCAAGGTAAATATAGCGGGAGTTACAGTCTGTCGTAATGGCAATGCCTTTATTTGTTCCTGGTATCCTGACGACCGCCGCATCGGAACCTGGTGTGACAATTGTGTTCGATCCAACTTGATGATCGAATTGCTGGTAAACCCATTCCTTACTCGCAATTGTAGGCTGTTGCAATAGCTGAAGAAGTGTCTCCTCAAAATTGCTGACTTCAGGAACCGTTACTTCCATTTCTTGATTCTCTCGGAAGTACGCAGGCACTTCTGATTTTTTATGATAGACAGGAGCATCTTCAGCAAGCGCATCTGCTGGAACTTCTGCAACGACCTCGCCCTTATGAAGGAGGCGCAGCATTTTATCGTCAGTTACATGACCGACGGAAACAGCTTCCAGGTCATATTTCGCAAACAAGTCGATGATTTCCTGTTCACGGCCTTTTTTAATGACGATGAGCATCCGTTCTTGTGATTCGGACAGCATCATTTCATAAGCAGTCATGTCCTCTTCACGCTGGGGAATCAGGTCAAGGTTCATTTCAACACCGTACCCTGCTTTACTTGCCATTTCAGCAGAAGAGCTTGTCAATCCGGCTGCACCCATATCCTGGATTCCGATCAAAGCATCGGATTGTACAAGTTCCAAACAGGCATCCATCAACAGCTTCTCTGTAAAAGGATCTCCTGCTTGTACCGCTGCCCGTTCCTCTTCTTCATCCTCAGACAGTTCCACAGAGGAAAAAGTAGCCCCGTGAATGCCGTCCCGTCCGGTTGCAGCACCAACATACATGACCGTATTGCTGACACCTTTGGCTTGCCCCTTTTGCATATCTTCATGGTTGAGTAGTCCGACAACCATTGCATTGACAAGTGGATTGCTCTCATAGGAAGGGTCAAATTGGATTTCTCCGCCTACCGTAGGTACGCCAAGGGCATTTCCATAGTCTGCGATACCAGCAACTGCCTGTTCAAGCAGATAACGGACCCTGGGAGAGGTCAATTCTCCAAATCTCAAAGAGTTCATGGCTGCAATCGGGCGTGCACCCATGGAAAATACGTCACGGGCAATTCCTCCGACACCAGTGGCCGCTCCTTCATAGGGCTCAATGGCTGAGGGAGAGTTATGACTCTCGATTTTGAAAACAACCGCCTGGTTATCGCCGATGTCTACAATTCCTGCACCTTCGCCGGGTCCTTGTAAAACTTGCTTTCCTTCTGTAGGGAATTTTTTCAATACAGGCTTAGAGCTTTTGTAGCTGCAGTGCTCGGACCACATAACAGAAAAAAGTCCAGTTTCCGTATAGTTCGGCGTTCTTCCGAGCAATTTTTCCGCAAGTTCGAACTCTTCGTCTGACATGCCCATCTCTTGATAGATTTTTTGTTCTTTAATCTGGGATGGATTCGGCTCAAGCATTTGTGACATGTGTTTCCCTCCAGTTTTGTACAATTGATTGGAACAATTTCACTCCATCAGTGCTGCCCAAAAGTTGATCTACAGCTCTTTCAGGGTGAGGCATCAAGCCAAGGACATTTCCTTTTTCATTCGTAATTCCGGCAATGTCAGCTAAGCTGCCATTCGGATTTTCAGATGTATAGGTGAAGATGATTTGATTATTATTTTGGAGCTGTTTCAATTCCGCATCGCTGCAGTAAAAGTTCCCCTTCATATGAGCAACGGGTATTGAAACAATTTCACCATTTTCATAAAGTGATGTAAATGGTGTATCGTTGTTGGTTACTTGAAGCTTTACAGGTTTACAGACAAATTTCAGCTGCTCGTTTCTAAGCATGGCTCCTGGAAGAAGTCCTGCCTCCAAAAGGATTTGAAATCCGTTTCCAATTCCAAGCACAGGCTTCCCTGCTTCCGCCGCTTTTACGATTTCTTTTATAACAGGCTGCCTCTTAGCAATAGCTCCTGGACGGACGGCGTCGCCATATGACGCGCCTCCTGGAATCAAAATCGCATCGAATCCTCCAAGATCTTCTGCATCATGCCGAACGAACTCTGCTTCTTCACCTGTTGTTTGCTTAATTGCCGCATATAAATCAGCCTCGCACGTTGTGCCTGGAAAAACGACTATTGCGATTTTCACTTTGCAGCCGCCTCCTCGATTTCAAAGCGATAATCTTCAACTTCCGTATTGACTAAAAGGTTTTTGCACATATCATGAACTGCATCTTCAACGTTGTCTGTTTGGTCAATTGTCAATTCGATATACTTGCCAACGCGGACATTATCAACAGGAAAATCGGATTTCTTTAGTTCCTTTGTTGCAGCTGCTCCTTCCGGATCGATGACACTTTCTTTCAATGTTACAAATACCTTCACTTTATACATCTTCATTTCTCCTTTCGCTTGCGCGAGTTTTAGTTCAGTCCTAGACGTTCAAAAATAGTGTCTACGTGCTTCAAGTGATACCTTGGGTCAAAACATGCATCAATTTCATCTTGGGAAAGCAGTTTTTGGACAGTTTCATCCTCTCCGATCAGACCTTTGAATGAAACTTGTTTCTCCCATGCTTCCATTGCCTTTGGCTGTACTGTGTCATATGCTTCTTCTCGGGAAAGGCCTTTATCAATCAATGTAAGCATTACTTGCTGTGAAAAAATCAGGCCATGTGTCCTATCCATATTTCTTTTCATGTTTTCCGGATAAACAGTCAAGTTTTTCACGACATTTCCAAAGCGGTTCAGCATATAGTTCAAGGCGATTGTTGCATCCGGAAGAATGATTCTTTCAGCGGATGAATGAGAAATGTCACGCTCATGCCATAAAGCCACGTTGTCATAAGCGGTCACCATATAACCTCTTACTACGCGTGCTATCCCGGCCATATTTTCCGATGCAATCGGGTTGCGTTTATGTGGCATCGCGGACGATCCTTTTTGGCCTTTTGCAAAAAACTCTTCCACTTCACGCGTCTCACTTTTTTGCAATCCACGGATCTCAACCGCAAATTTTTCAATGGACGTAGCGATCAATGCCAATACGCTCATGTAATGGGCATGCCGATCACGCTGCAGCGTCTGTGTTGAAAGAGGTGCTGGCTGAAGGCCTAATTGTTCACAAACAAACTTTTCTACAAATGGGTCAATGTTCGCATATGTGCCGACTGCGCCGGAAATCTTTCCGAATTCGACTCCTTCGGCAGCTTGGTTGAACCTCTCAAGATTTCTTTTCATCTCTTCGTACCAGAGAGCCACTTTTAAACCAAATGTTGTAGGCTCCGCATGAACACCATGTGTTCTGCCCATCATGACTGTATCTTTATGCTCAATGGCTTTATTACGTAAAATAGTGATGAAATTCTCAAGATCATTTCTGATGATGTCATTCGCCTGTTTCAATAAATAGGAAAGGGCCGTATCCACAACGTCTGTGGATGTCAATCCATAGTGGATCCATTTCCGTTCCTCACCAAGTGTTTCTGAAACAGCCCTTGTAAAAGCCACCACGTCATGCCTTGTTTCTGCTTCGATTTCTTTAATTCGGTCCACATCAAAACCAGCTTTTTCACGGATTCGTTTGACATCTTCTTTTGGGATTTCTCCGAGCTCCGACCAGGCTTCACACGCCAATATCTCAACTTCTAGCCAGGCCTGATATCGATTTTCCTCTTTCCAAACTGCTCCCATTTCTGGTCTTGTATACCGTTCAATCATATTTAGAAATCCTCTCTTATCAAGCTATTTCCAAATCTCATTCCCGCGCAATTCTTCCAGGGTTTTATCCATATCAGCAGTGAGTATAGTAATATGACCCATTTTCCGATTCATTTTCGCTTCTTCTTTCCCGTAAAAATGGACATTCCAATCTGGCTGCTGCGGAATTTGTTCAATGACTCCATCAACATGCTGGCCAAGTACATTCACCATAACAGCTTGTTCCAATAACCTTGTTTTCGTTAGGGGCCATCCGCAAACCGCACGGATATGCTGGCCAAACTGCGAAATATTGCAAGCTTCGATTGAATAATGCCCTGAGTTATGCGGACGCGGTGCGAGTTCATTCACATATATCTTTTCATCTTTTGTCAAAAACATTTCAACAGCAAGCGTCCCGACCAAATTTAAGTGAGTAGCTATTTTTTCAGCCAATTGCTCGGCATGTTTCACAACACTTTCAGATACTCTTGCAGGTGCTATTGTTTCATGCAAAATATTGTTCACATGAATATTTTCCCCAACTGGAAAAACTTCAAGCTCCCCATTTACACTTCTTGTCATAATGACTGAGATTTCTTTATCAAATGGGACCCATGACTCCAAGACACACGGTCCATTTTTTAATAAAGCTGCCGCTTCCTTCGCATCTTCGGCCTCCCTTATCACAGACTGCCCTTTTCCGTCGTACCCTCCACGGGAAGTTTTTAATACGCACGGAAAACCGATACGATTCAATTCTGCATTTAGGTCTGCCTCGCTGCGAATGACAGCATAAGGTGCCACTTCAACTCCGGCATCAGTCAGCGCCTGCTTTTCCAAAATGCGATCTTGGGTGATTCTGATCAATTCAGCTCCCTGAGGCACATAAGCCTTCTCCATCAGCCATTTAAGTGCATCATAATCGACATTTTCAAATTCATAAGTGATGACATCACTTATATCTGCAAGTTTTAAAAGTGCTTCCTTATCATCGTAAGGAGCAACTATCTCTTCATCAGCTACTTGGCCCGTCGGTGAGTTGGCAGACGGCTCAACAACAGCAATTCGAAACCCCGCATGCTTAGCAGCCAATGCCATCATTCGCCCCAACTGCCCTCCACCTATAATTCCAATTGTTTTCCCTGGCTGTATCAATTTAGACAAGCTCATCACTGCTTCCTAACACTTTTTCTTTTAAATCATTTCTTCTATTTGATAATCGGTCGTGAAGGGCGTCGTTCTCAGTTGCCAACATTTGTGCGGCAAGAAGTCCCGCATTCGTAGCGCCTGCTTTTCCAATCGCAACAGTTGCGACAGGAACACCGCCAGGCATCTGAACGATGGATAACAATGAATCCATTCCTTTTAAAGCTCTTGATTCCACAGGAACACCAATAACGGGAACAAGCGTCTTCGCCGCCACCATTCCCGGTAAATGAGCTGCCCCGCCTGCACCGGCGATAATTACTTTCAATCCTCTTTCTCTGGCAGTTTCTGCATATTCAAACATTAGATCCGGCGTTCTATGCGCCGATACAACCCTTTTTTCATAAGGAACCTGCAGCTCGTCCAAAATGTCACAAGCATGCTTCATTGTCTCCCAGTCAGATGTACTGCCCATAATGATTCCGACTTCGGCCTTCATAAAATAAAACCCTCCGTCCCAGTTCTGTTTTAAAATAAAAAGCCGGATAATCTACTCTCTTTTGGAAAAAGAAAGCAGATTATCCGGGAGTTCATGCACAAAAATATTTCCCAAATCCCACTTTCCTCATAGTCCAATTATTTACGGTAATTGGGTAGAAACTGATGGGCCTTATCCCCACAATATACGAGGCTTTAACAACTTAATCTTAACAATCATGCGCAACGATGTCAATCAATAATCGAACGATATGAAAGTCTTATTTGTTAATGTTCGGATTTAGGTCATTTTTTAATACCCTCAAAAATAATCTTTTGAGAGATTGGCTTATATTCAACTTTTCCCTTTTTCTTTTCTTCAATAAACACCGGCTTTTCCATCCGGCGGACAGGGCGGTAACCTTCCCTATCCATCCGTGCTAAGCATTCACTAATCGTTTCATTTTCCTCCACGGAAAAACTCTTTTTCCTGCCGCTCACTTAGGCTGTCTACCTCTCTTTACAGATTTTACCCAGAATCCACCATAAATTGTTTTAGGTTCATAAGCAATGATAAACGCTTTAGGATCGAGCTCTTTTATCAGTTGGTAAAGTTTCAATTCATATTTTCTTGCAGTCAATACCTGAAGGGCCATCCTGTCACCTTCAAGGCCTTGCGCCGCCCAGCTTGTAACGCCATAACCTCTATCACGCAGCTGCTTTGGAAGGTCCCTATCATATTCTTTTGTAATGACATTCACAGTTATGTATCCAAGGGCCAGCTTTTCTTCAATTTTCGTACCTACAATGACCCCGCTGCCATAACCAACTGCATAAGCAATCAGATTTTGTATTTGATTTAGATTATCCAACACGAGTCCAAGACCCACAACATAAATAATGATCTCAAACATACTCACAACCGCTGCAACGTACCGGTATCCCTTTAAAGTCAAAATCATTCTGATCGTGAAAAAAGATACATAGATGACATTGATAATGAAAATAATGACAACCATTACCAAACCGTTCTCAAACATTGTGGGCCTCATTCCTTTCTCTTGTTAAACCATTTACAATTATAAAGGATTTCAAACTGTTTTCATATTTAATCATATTATCTGAAAAAACTTTTTAAGGAAGATGTGGCAAATTGAAGAAGAGCGTGAAGGCTAATAATAGTGAAATTTATAAGTCCATTTTTAGGAATTACCTTCCTGGAAGGGTGATTATACAGCGTGCGGACGAATGAGCGGATATTTGATTGTAATGATAGCAAATTCGCCGAGAGTTCGAGGATAACTCTTTTTGTAATAGGTTTTGAGTTCGGGTGGAAATTTTAAAAATGCGGAAGACATTGTAAGATATTTAACCGCGAACTATTAACAATAGCATGGGACTTTCAATGTACAAACTCGGGCTCGAATCGTAGAGCTGGTAGTACTAAATAATATCCTGTTCTTTTTGCGTAAAAGTTTTCCAGGGAGCCAAGAACTTCTTAGTGACCGAAAAAGCGAAAAACACAGTAATTGGGTCACTAAACAGCGGTCTAAGATACCGTATAAGTGGTAATAGTAGTTTTGTGGTAACATAGAAGCACTCTAAGTGACCGATAATGGATAAAAGCAGATTTACGGTAACTAAGAAACTCTCTAAGTAACCGGAAACATAAAAACCCCTCTCTTAATCACTAGGCTAAGAAATTTTGCGGTGAGTATTATGGCTACATCTTAAAAAGTACTCTATGCCAAAACGCTAAAATAAGTGTCTTGAAAACACAAAAGACATGAAGCCTGTTGACTCCATGTCTTTTCTCATTGCCCGGCGACGTCCTGCTCTCACAAGGGGAAGCCCCTCACTACCATCGGCGCTGAAGA
>NZ_QYTV02000018.1 GCF_003605385.1 Siminovitchia acidinfaciens
GAATACCGAGTTCAGACCTTGAAAGTTGCTTAAAAAAAAATATGTCTAACTTTTCGGGGTCACTTCAAAAGCTTCCGTCTGTTTTTTGTTTAAAATTTTTGATCGATTCCCAACCGCTTTGAAAATTCTTCCGCCGCGCTGTATCCCTCACGTTGGAGGTACCAGTTGTTGGCAGCCGCTTCAATGAGCCCTGCCACATCACGTCCTGGCTGGAGCTGAATCTCAATATGAGGAATTTTAACTCCCATATAATCTGTAAACTGAGGCTCAAGCTCCAATTCATTGTTCAGGGAATCCTCATCCCATTTCGTCAACTCGATGTCCAATACAATCCTTGAATGATCCTGGAACGCTTCCCTTCCGTACAGGCGGACAACATTGACCAGTCCAATGCTTCTTAAAGCAAGCAGCTCCCTCGTATTATTATCGTGTGTGCCAAGCAGCGTCTGAGGCCCGAGCTTTTTCAAGGTCACAATATCATCTGCTACCAGCCTGTGCCCCCTTCGGATCAACGTATGGGCGGTCTCACTCTTTCCGATGCCGGATTTTCCACGCAGCAGGACTCCGATACCCGATACATTTACACAAACGCCGTGGATGGATATTTCCGGAGCCAAAGCCTTAATTAAATAGGCATCCATTTTCCTGACAAATTCGGACGTCGGATCATCATCAGTACGCAACAGGGGAATCCTTTCCTGTATGCAGGATTCCATCAAATAGCACGGCGCCTCCTGACTTGCTGTGATGATGAAACAAGGTGGATGATAATTCACGATGTTCCCGATCCGAAGCTTCTGCTCGTCCTCGCTTAATTTTTTTAAAAATGTAAGCTCTTTTACTCCAAGCACCTGAACTAGCTCTGTTGGGAAAAAATCGAAATAGCCGACAAATTCCAAACCTGGGCGGTGGGCTCTGTTTGTGGTGATTTTCCGATCCAGATGCTCTTCCCCCGCCAAAACCTCTAATGAAAATCTATCGATCAAGTCTTTAACTGTTATCGTTTTCAATCCGATGCACTCTCCATATCTAAATACCTTATGATTCAGGATTATACTTGAAAAAAGAGGAAACGTCATCCTAATTTTCTCCCAATTTAAGCGCTTACAAACTTTTGTCGTAAAATGTATATATAATTGATAAACAACTTTCATAACTTCTTCCTAAGAAAAGTCTACATCCAACAAGAATCGGAAGTTTTTTAATAACAATCCTGATGGAACCATTTGAAATAAGGTGTCTCTGATTTTTATCGCAATAGGGTTCCCGAATTGGGCTGCCGCACCGATCTGCCTGGACATGGTGATGATCTTTGCTGTCCGAGTCACCCGCTCCCGTTCATACTGTCGGAATGCTTCCTCGTAGCTCTGTGACTCTTTTAAGCTTTTTGCCAGTACAATGGCATCTTCCATTGCCTGCCCTGCTCCCTGTCCCATATTCGGTGTCGTAGCGTGGGCCGCATCCCCCAATAATACCACACGGCCAAAGGCGAATTGTTTCAGTGGTTTAATGTCCAGCATATCATGATGAAGCAGATCTTTCTCCTTTGTTGACTCGATCAACTCTGTCACATGCTTGGGAAACTGTAAAAAAGTATTTGCGACATCTCTGACGCTGAACGCTTGATAGACTGGATTCCCAGGTTTGGTGTTTACGCAGGCAAACCAGTAGATTCTGTTGTCTTTTAGCGGAACAATACCAAATCGCCCCTCCTGCCCCCACAATTCATAAGCTGTGTGACTATGTATTAGAGGGTCATCCGTGCTGACAACTCCGCGCCAACATGTGTAACCAGCATAACGCGGCTGAGAATTTTGGACAAGCCTTGTGCGGAACATCGAATGGATACCGTCCGCAGCAATCACAATATCCGCTTGCACGTTTGTTCCATCTTCAAAAAACACAGTCACTTTTTCCCCATCCTGCTTGAAATCCACACATTTCTTTTTCAAGTGAACAGTCCCCGGTTTAATAGCCCTAAATAAAATATTGTGCAAATCAGCGCGGTGTATCGTATAACTGCTTAGCCTGAATTCATCAGCAAGCTTTGTAAGGTCCATTTGATTTAGTGTTTTGCCACGTTGATTTTGAAAAATCATATAATCCAGCCGGTTCCCCTTTTCCTCCAACTGGTGACCGACCCCTGCTTCATATAAGGCGCGCAGTGCGTTAGAGCCAACTCCAAGCCCTGCTCCAATCGCTTTTATGGAAGTGGCTGATTCATATAATTCGGCGCGGAATCCATTTTTTTGGAGCATGAGCGCTGTGCAGAGCCCTCCGATTCCGCCTCCGATTATTACTATATTTTGCATAAACACCCTCCATTCACCTTTTTATAAAGTAAACAGGTAAAGAAATTATAAAATTTGACCAGGTTCTATACAAACTAGTATGTGTTAAGTCTAGCTCCGACGGACAGGAGGTCCTAGTGCCACCGACTTGCTAGTGCAAGCGAAGCGACAGGATATAGCGCATTGAGAGCTTCCTCTTCAAAATTCGCCTTGTGCTTGTCACCTAAGGCTGCACGCCTTGCCATTTTCTTATTATGTTCATCAAAGTCATAGAAAGATTGAATAAGTCAAAAGATTGGAAGTCCCTGTAACACTAGAATATAATGTTGTAAAACAAAGATAAAGGGTGTTGATAGAGATGGAGACATTACATATGTTCGAATATTCTCGCGCCGCTTTATTAATTGCGTTGAGGAATACGAAGGAAGGTACTTGGGACGAGCGGATTGAAGGCTTTCCAAATACAATCCGGTGGAACGCCGGGCACATGTATGTTACGGCTGAAGAATACTTAAACAAAGCCGATAAAAATTACGAAATCATCCATCCCAAATGGTTTGACTTTTTTATTGATGGTACAAGCCCGTTTAAATGGGAAGAAGAACCCCCTGCTGTCGAAGAAATTATGGATGCATTAAAAAAGCAGGGTGAACGTATCATGGAGTATTTTAATGGAAAATTGGATAAAACAGCATCCGAAACAGTTGACATCCGTTATTTGAAGTTGGATACCGTAGACGCGGCACTGCAATTCGTCACCTGGCATGACGGCATTCATCTAGGAATCGTCAAGTCCATGCAATATGTCATGAAATAAAGAAAAGCGTAAGGCGCGCAGCCTTAGGCGCCAAGCACAAGACGAATTTTGATGAGGAGCTTTTTAGCCACCATAGCAAAGCTGCTTACTTAATTACATCGTGATAAACTTCTTTGAATATGCTTCATGCAGCTTTGAGACGAGCTAAACAAGGCTTCCTCGGATAAGCAATGACGCAGGAGTACATTCATCCTGATGGCTTCCTTGCAGCTTGTGACCTCAAGCCGATGGCGCCTGGCCGCCTCGGGACGCCACACCCTGTGGCTTCGGCAGGCTCAGGGCGCGACATCCTGTCGCTTCGCTTGCACTAGCACTTCCTGTGCGGCGGTGGCACTAGGACCTCCTATCCGTCGGAGCTAGACATAGAAAACTTTATTTCGAAAAGTTAATTCTTCATTATTTTGTACTTCTTTTCTAATGAGAAGAGAGCTCCCTCAGAGGAGCTCTTATTTTTATTATTGTTCTATTTCGGGGCGGAGCCCTATTGCGCGGACGCCTTTTCACATTCTATTTGCGGCTTTCGAGTGCCCGTATCACGGAAGCTCATAATAACCATCGTAGATGCTATTGGCCTCTTCTTTAGACACGCGGTTCATCCGTCCGCTTTCTCCCTGTAGGACATTGTTCCCTGACAAAGTAATGCGGGATTTGTGGCCAAAGCTGAAGGTCAACTCAATTTCTGTGCTGCTTATATGATTAATATTGAAAATATCATTTTTAAAGATGACGTCTGACTGTTTTACCGCACATGCAAGATAGGTCGATGTGAGATGACAGGCCTCCGTACGGTCCTCTGTCAACCAGTATCCCCCGGCCGCTCCGATATCTTTGGATTGAGCTTCTTGCTTCGCTTTTTCTTCCGCAGCTTTTCTTTCTATTTCAGCTTTTTCAGCTGCTGCTTTGGCTTCTGCCTCTGCTTTAGCTTTTGCTTCGGCTTCTGCCTTGGCCTTCGCTTCAGCCTCCGCTTTTGCCTTAGCTTCCGCTTCAGCAAGAGCTATTTCTTTAGCGTCCCTTACTTCGCCTTTTAAGGTATCGATTTCTTCTTTAAGTTCGCTGAAGAACGGATGGCCGAGATCATTTTCCAAAACCTTATCAAGAATACCTAGAGAGTCATCAAACTCCCCTTGCTCATGGTGCTGCTTTGCTTCATCAAAGCTCGCGGTATATTCTTCTTTTTCCTTCTCCATTTTTTCCATTTGACCTATTAGACTCTTTGCTTTTTCTTGAAGCGCTTCGGAACCATCTTCAACTTTTTCAACTTTTTCCGCTGAACTCTTCGCAGCTTCAAAATCACCTTCATCAAATTCTTTTTGAGCTATTATCATCTGTTGAGTTTGTTTAATTAATTTAGTCGCTTTTTCATCTTTGGGCTTTTCGTCCAGTGCCTTTTCAAAAAAGTTTTCCGCGCTGGCATACTCCTCTTTTTCAATCTGAAGCAATCCCTGCTCCATCATCTTTTCATATATTTCATTGTTTTTGGAGCAGCCGAAAATAGCTAACAAAGTGAAGCAAACAATTAATCCTGACACTACTTTTTTCATCCAATTTCCTCCTGAAAAATCCATGCTGCATACATCTATATAGACATTGTAAAGGATAAATGTATCCGGAGACAGCAAATGTTTTACACATGGTATATTTTTTATAGTCAGTATATTTTCTATACCACCTTATTATCTCTTCAAGGTGATGAATATGATGGAGATTTGCCCTTATTTGGAAGCTTCTATTCAAATGTTAGGGAAAAAGTTTAATGGATTGATCATCCATTACCTATCGCTTTGTCCCAAGGAACCAGACCGCTTTTCCGAAATCAAAAGGAATCTGCCAGAAATATTTCAAGAGCTTTATCAACAAGACTGCCAAAGTTGGCAACCTTGTCGAGGATACAACTGGCGCCAACACCTCTTCCTTGATTGTGGAGAATCTGCTTGATGCTAGGAAGTTTTTATTTTCAAAAGAAATTGAAGAGATGTATGATGTAAATCAGGAAGACGTTAGGCTTTCGTAGAAAGTGAGCTTACTTCTGTATCAGCTGGAGGAATTTCCCAGCGGCCTTTATATTAAAAGAGTATAAAACAGGCATCTCGCCTGTTTTTTCCAATACTGGAGGCGTTTTTTGTGGACAATATCATTAAACAAGCTCTACATAAAGCAAACGACCATTCAACGATCAATAATATGAATCGGGTCGCAGGCGGCTCCATCAATGAGAGTTTTCTCGTAGAAACACAGTGTGACAGGTATTTTGTAAAGCATCATGCTGATTCACCGGTCGGCTTTTTCGAGCTGGAGGCCGCAGGATTGCGGCTGATAAGGGAAACCCTATCCATCTCAGTGCCGAAGGTCCTCGCTTTTTCTGATAAAAAAGGGGAGGCTTTTCTGATCATGGAATGGGTGGAGGGGCACGGAACATCTGAAACTCAAGTGAAGTTGGGAGAGCGGCTGGCTGCTATGCACCAAAATTATGGAGCAAAACACGGCTTTGAAAAAGACACGTTTATTGGGACCCTTCCGCAACCAAATGGACTTTTTTCCAACTGGCTAGACTATTACCGTGACCGCAGGCTTCGTGCCCAGCTTGAACTAGGGGTTCGGAAGCATTCGATAGCAGGCAGACGGCAGGAGCAACTGGAAAAGCTCCTTGAACGGTTGGAAGACTGGGTTCCTCGGGACGTTCCGCCTTCTTATTTGCACGGGGACCTTTGGGGCGGTAATTGGCTGGCAGGTCCTGGAGGAGAGCCATATCTGATCGACCCCTCCTTTTTATACGGGGACAGGCATTTCGAACTTGCCTTTACGGAACTTTTCGGCGGTTTCGCGACCGCCTTTTATGAAGCATATGCCAGCCAATTCCCACTCGCTGACTATTACGAGGACATCAAGCCGCTGTACCAGCTCTATTACCTGCTTGTCCACCTGAACATATTCGGAGAAACATACGGTGGGCAGGTCGATGCTGTGCTGCGGAGGTATGTATAAGAGGTCAGGCCCCCACTGCGTTAACGCAATGGGGGCCTGACCCTTTTTTTGCTATGTCCAGCTCCGGGCGCCCCTAGGCAGCCGCCCTCGCTTTTCTATTTACAACGGAAAGAAGAACGGAATTGTAAACAACATAACCACGAAGACTACCGCCATTAACGGCAGACCAATTTTAACAAAGTCGGATACTTTGTAACCCCCCGCCGTCATGACCATGGCGTTTGTAGGGGATGCAACCGGTGTGGCGAACGCCATATTAGAAGCCACCGCTACTCCAATCAGAAACGTATATGGATTGGCGTCGATCGTCAATGCCGCATTCATGGCTATCGGTGCAAACAAGACGGCTGTTGCCGTATTGCTGATAAATTGTCCGAATGTCATTGCCAGCAAATAGATACCTGCAAATACTCCTAAACTGCCCAAGCCGCCTAGCGTCTTGATAATCCCTTCTGACAAAAGCATGATTCCGCCCGTCTTTTCAAGGGCTGTAGCAATTGGCAGCATGGCGGCGACGAGCACAATTGTTTCGAAGTTGACCTGGCCATATGCGTCATCCATATTCCGGAGACAGCCAGTCAAAATCATCAAAACAGCTCCAATCAAAACAGAAATGACTGTCGGAAAAATCTCGAAAACCATAAGGATTACCATCATCAGGATAATGGCCGCCGCAATCGGCGCTTTCCCACTTGCCGACGCTGCGCTGGCATGTTCCTGGGGCTGTCCGACGACAACTACATCATTCGTCTCCCTTGCCAGCAGCTCAATCGATGCCCAGGACCCCTGCACCAGCAGCGCATCCCCAAAACGGAGCCTCTGCTTTGCCGGCTCTTTTAGAACGTATTGCCCCTGACGGTTGATCCCTAAGATGTTCAAGTTATACTTTTCCCTAAACCCGATGCTCTTGGCCGTCTGATTGATTAACTTAGAATGAGGTGTCAGCAGTACTTCAGCTATTCCAAGCTGCTTTGATACCAATTCATCTGCTTCGGACTCCTCTTCCTCGAACATTAAACCAAAATCCGCCACCATTCTCTCGACATTTTTCAAAGTGCCCTGAACGTATAAAATATCTTTCGGTTGAATGACACTTTTAGGACCGGCCATTTCGTGGTAGGTCATCGGCAATAAGTTCAAACCTTCCGCCGACTTTCTAACAATCTTTAAAATATATAATTGATAGGCTTCCGGAGTTTTCAATTCGGTCAGTCTTTGTCCGACCATTTCCGATTCTTCCGGTACCCTTACAAGAAATAATCTTCCTCCCAATTGGTAATCAGCCACGAGTTTTTCAGGTGACAGCTGATGTTCGTCCTCGGCGTTTCCTCGGTTCTTCCCTTTCGGAAGCAATTTATTTCTCACAAAATACAAATAGATAATTCCTGTAACAACACCAACAAGACCGACTGGTGTGATGGCAAAAAAGCTCAATTTTTCATAACCGTTTTCTACAAGCGTCTGACTGGCAATCAAGTTTGCGGGTGAAGCAATCAGCGTTAACAGGCCTGAAAAACTCGCTACGTAAGACAGCGGTATTAAAAATTTCGACGGGCTGCTGTTGATACTAATAGCGATACTCACCACAATCGGAAGCATGATGGCGACTGTACCTGTATTGCTCATGAAGGTTCCTATAAACGCGACAATAACAAGTAAGATGACAAACAGCCTTTTTTCGCTGTCCCCCGCGGAACGGAGCACAAAGTTGCTGGCCATCTGTGCAAGACCTGTACGTAAAATTCCTGCACCGATAATGAATAGTCCGGCTACCATGATAACAACCGAGTTAGAAAAACCAACAAGGGCCTCATTCGGGCTTAAGATTCCTGTCAACACAAATGCCAGTAAGGCCATGACGGCCACCAGATCCGCCCGTATTTTATTGGACATGAATAAAATGATCGTGACTGCCAAAATGATAAATGTCAAAATAAGGTCCAAGGTCATCCGAATCCTTTCTTAGATGCTTATTGTAATTGTATAGTAAAATTTGGAGAGCCGCTCACAGAATTCCTGTAAATTTGTGATGAATTCGTGCAATCACTGATTAAACTCATGCAATTCTAAACCGAATTCGTGCAATCACTGATTAAACTCGTGCCATCAACGCCACAATCCATGCAATACCGGGCTTAACTCGTGCGATTAACCTCCGATCACGTACATTTCAGCAGCGAGCTTGCACAAAGATGCAGTCAAATATCACTCGTTTGGCCCAATCACTCTTTTCCGCAAATCAGGATTCTCTCCTTTTTCCACCCGCTTTCTCAAAGTGGCTGTCCAGTTGGATGACAAAAGATCACACTGGGACAACTTCCTTGCCTCTTCCAAATTATCTTTATCCATATGCATGATTGTATTACACTTTTCGATAGTCCATTGCGGGTATGACCGCTCAACCAGTGTCAGCACCTGCCCGGCTTCCACGTCCCCTTCTTTTAAAACCCTGTAATACCAGCCAGTCCGCCCTGTATTTTGCAAAAACAGCGCCAAGTTTTTTATTTTAAACCTGCGGGCGGGCTTCCAACAAGGCTGTCTCGGCTGCGATACCTGAATGACCGCGTCGCCAATCTCGTATATATCTCCGATTGCGACAGATGCCTCCAGCTGATTTTTCAGCAAAAAGTTCTCACCCATTCCACTCGGAAAAATCTCCGTATCAGGCAGCTCTTTTTTCCAATACAAATAATGCTCTGAAGGATAGGCAAATACTGCCTTTTCCCGGCCGCCATGATGTTTTAAATCTGCCTGCTTGTCTCCAGCCAAATTTGTTTCTCCAAGCCAGATGGGACCACTAACAGGTTCTTTGAAAATCCCGCTTCTCCACTCACGGTCCATAGGTAAAACAGCGTTCTTTTCTCCAACGGTTTTCGGCTGTCCGACAAAGACCTTTTCCAGCAATACATCCATCTGAACGTCCCCCATCTCTCGGTTGAATGATGGTTATATTTTAACTGGCTTTTTAAACTTTTTCCAAAAAAAGAGCGGATGAATTGTACCTCATCACGCTCCTATCATGCTTTATTAGTAAATAATGAAGCCGGCGATGGAAGGTTTATCGACATAATACCGCCTTCAAGCCCGATTGTCTGCCAGGTGAAGATTAATTCATCCGAACAACGGTTTATTAACGTTGAAGTTTTAAATACCAAAAACGCTCCATAGAAACTTTGATTGTCCTTAGTTATCCATAATTATATAATGGTTCAAAAGCTTAGTGAGGTGACTTATGAAAAGACAATGGAACTTAATATCCGCACTGATTGTGGTTTTAATAATTGCGGTTTTTTCAGTTATCAATGTTGAACCTGTAACGGTCAATTATTTATTTGGA
This sequence comes from Siminovitchia acidinfaciens, assembly GCF_003605385.1. GTDB lineage: Bacteria > Bacillota > Bacilli > Bacillales > Bacillaceae_C > Siminovitchia > Siminovitchia acidinfaciens. Next base: position 9,428 of record NZ_QYTV02000018.1, read on the forward strand.
AAAGCAGAGTGGCCACTAATCCTAGTCATTATTGGTTCAGTCCTATTGGGGGCACTCTTAGCTGGACTAATTGGGATGATGAAGATTTATCAGCTGCAAAGAGCCTTGAAAAAGACTGGGGGCGAAATAGACCAGCAGTCGTAAAAGCTAACTTACTCAACATAGGTATTAGTGGAATAACACGTAGAATTAAACTACTTCATTATTTTAGATGTAAATGCAGCCAAAATATTAAACAACTTATCAAATGAAAAAAGGGAAATAGGTACCCCGCAGGATCTTTTCAAACTTCATAACGAGGAACTGGTGGGCGATTACGGCTTCATTCGTCTGTTGAAGGCGCACTTGAATAAGGCCAGGTCCATACGTACGCTTGCCCTCTTTGAGCTTCCCCTTGACTGTATTCATTCAGGGCATCCTGGTATTCTATTTCCGTTTGGCTGCTTTCCCTTTGAATCCATCCGATGTTTCCTAATTTCATACAAAAATAACTATTGGCGGGGAAGCTCCTGGGGGCTTTTTACCGGTTGGTGAGCAGTTTTTTTTAGTAGATCATAAAAAAAACACTTCCCCAAATTATTTCAGGGAAGTATAGAAATTAGTCGAGATTTAATAATCAAATCAACATGGAAGCACGAAAACACTTAATAGGGATTTTACATACATAGATGAATGGATTTATTACTCATTCATGAAAGTTTTACCGATTGATTCAGATAACGAAAAACGGATTCAGGCAGTGGAATTCCGTCCACACGTCGTATTTTTTCTTGAATTACTTCTGGTTCGCCTGGAACGAGTACCTTAGTAAAGCCCTTCGACGGTTTTAATGAATGAATCTCTCGAATCATACAGTCTAGGTTATTTAAAAAATCTTCTGCAGCAATAAACTTGGCCGGATCGAGTACCATAAAAAAATGTCCAATATCAAGTGCTTTACTATAATCTACATACATTTTTGTTATGTGAGGTCCGAATGCAGAGCCCGTTAAGAGACCCGCAAATATTTCAACAATAAAACCTAAACCATAACCTTTCGCTTCACCAAATGGGTGTAAATAGGATACCTTGCTAGGATCTGTCGTTTGATTCCCCTCTTCGTCGACACCCCAGTCTGCCGGGATTTGTTGACCATGATCTATTGCATTTAACACTTTCCCGAATGCTACTTTACTTGTTGCAAAATCAAAAATAATTGGCTCTTCATTATTTGTAGGAAAGCCAAAGGCAATTGGATTCGTACCAAAGTATGGTTCAGCTGCACCGAACGGGATGACGGCTGTTTCTGTATGGGTCATTGCAACACCAATTAATTTTTCATCTAACGCTTGCTTAACAAAGTAAGAAAGGGCACCACAATGGCTGCTGCGTTTCACCCCTACCACTCCGATACCATGATCTTTAGCCATTTGAATGGCTAAATCCATTGAATGTTTCGCAATAACATGGCCAAAACCATTGTCGCCATTATACACAGCGGTAGTATCACTGCTCTTCTCTATTTGGGGATTGGAATCAATATTTAATCCTCCCCCTTGAATCCGCTTCACGTAATGCTCAGTTTTCATAACTCCGTGTGAATCAACGCCGCGTAAATTTGCATGTATAAGAACGTCAGCTACAATTTCCGCTTCCTCTTGGCGCACGCTTTCTTCGCAAAGTTTCTTGACAACCAGTTCTTTTAAATCTTCATGGGATACAACCTTTGTCATGCTTAATTTCCTCCTTTTTTAGAAATATTAAAAAATTTGAGATCCAACGTTCCCACAATTCACTCGGTTAAGTTTGATGTCACTACTCCGACCTTCTAGTAAAATACCATTTAAATACTACTATCAAATGAACTAAGCTTTGTAATATCACAAAAAGCCGCCCCTTGGTGCTTAGCCCCATGTCAATTCATGCTGAATCCATTCCGCTATCAAAGAAAGCATCCATATGCATTTTGTTTTGAATTCAACCTCAAAAGGATACTGGCTCGAAATTACCTCAGTAACCCCCCTTTGTGACCTTCCAATAATCCCGTCGGCTTATCAGATGAATACTTCATGCCAGTCCGGCTATACCATCGTTGTCTGGGCACACTTTTCATTAATGACAAAAGGATATTTCCGATGTAATTGAAGGAATGTTTACCCAATTACATCGGAATCGCAAGCTATCATGCTCATATTTGCTAGTTGTTCTAAGGAAAAGATTCTTTATGAACCAGTTCACTCAATTCCATTGAAAACTCGAACTTTCACTATCTGAAATCAATATCAAAAAACCAATTTGTGCGTATTACTTTCCCAGCCGGCTCTCTTATTTCTGCACCTTGATTATGGATTTCCTATTAAAGCTTTACTTATTCATCAAGTTTGGCAAGAACATCGAAAGACCCGGGATTAATATAACCATGATTACAGTTATAATCATCGCCAAAATGAATGGAAGAACTCCTTTAATTACGCGTTCTACTGATACCTTAGCTATATTAGATGCTACAAATAAATTCACTCCTAAAGGAGGAGTCACATAACCTATTGCTAAATTGGTGATCATAATGATACCAAAATGTATAGGATCTAACCCTATCTGGGTCGCGATTGGCAATAAAATTGGGGTTACAATAACAATCGCAGAAATTGTGTCTAAAAACATACCTACTACTAATAGAAATAGGTTTATTAATAATAAAATCATAATAGGATTATCAGTCAAACCAACTAAAAATGTAGCAATCGTTCCTGGTATTCTTTCGATTGTTAGTAAATAGGCAAATGATACTGAGAAACTGACAATGATGATTACTGTGACATTAATCATTGCAGTTTCAGCAAAAGATTCATAAACCTTTTTCCACGACAGCTCTTTATAAACAAGCCCTCCTACAATTAATGCATAAACACAACCAACAACCGCTGATTCAGTAGGGGAAAATAACCCTGAATAAATCCCCCCCAGTATAATAACTGGAACTAACAGTGATAACTTGGCTTCGTTTGTCGCTTTTAATACAGCCTTGAATGTCGGAATTTTTCCCGTACCCTTATAGCCATTCTTTTTTGAAATAAGGTAAGCTGTCAACATTAGACTAATCCCCACCAATATTCCCGGAATAATCCCGGCCAAGAATAATCCCCCGATTGACACTCCACCTATGATACCAAACATGATCATTGGGATACTTGGGGGAATAATGACCCCGATAGATCCGGCAGCAGCCGTAATTGCAGAGGCAAATCCTGTATCATACTTTTGTTGTTTCATCGTTGGTATGATGATAGATCCAATAGCTGAAACAGTTGCCGGACCGGAACCGGAAATTGCTGCAAAGAACATACTTGCCAATACCGTCACCATTGCTAATCCGCCTATTAAAAATCCGGTGAGTACATTCGCAAGATTGAGTAATCGCTTTGAGATACCGCCATGTCCCATTAATACCCCTGTTAAAATAAAGAACGGTACAGCTAATAGAGTAAATGAATCTATTGATGTAAACGCCTTTTGAACAATCGTACTCAACGGTATAGGGGTTGATAGTGCCATTGTGATTAGTGCCGAGAATCCGAGCGATACAGCTATGGGAACTCCTATTAACATAAGTATAAAAAAACTTAGAAACAAAGTGAGTATAGTTATTTAAACCAACTCCTTATCTTCCGGTTGATTTTTGACAATCAAAAATATTTGCTGTATCAACCGGATGCTCATAAGTAGCCCACCGAGTGGGATGGATATATATGGTATCCACATTGGAATTCCCATAGAAGGACTCGTTTGCCCTGAATGAAAAATACCGTTTATAAAGCTAGTCCCCTCTACTGCAATAAAAAGGGCAAAAGCAAACCAACTTATGATAGCTAGTAAATCTAATGCCATTTTCATTCTCCCAGAAAATAGATTTACGAAAAATGTGATCCGTATATGTTCCCCTTTTCTGATTGCTAGGCTAGCCCCTATCCATACCTGCAAAATATGCAAATACCGACTTAATTCATCCCCAAACGTTAAAGAACCAAGCGATAAGGCACGTAGACTAACCTGGGAGAAAATGAGGGCTACCATGAGTACTAAAGTGATTACTAAAATTACTTCTTCAACTTTTTTATCAAAAAAAGTAGATAACTTCATGGCACAACCTCCTCCTGCTTAAAAATAAAGTCAATTATAAGATTGAGCCAATTCGAGCAGGTCACCGAACTCTGCTTTATATTTCTCGTATACAGGAGCGAGTTGTTCAACAAACTCTTTCTTTTGATCTGATGATAATTCGTTAATTTCCATATGGTCTGACACTACATCATATGAATCTTTAACTTCTTCAAAGGCTAATGGTCTTTGGTATTCGGTAAAAGTTTCAGCGGCTTCAGTTAGTGCCTTTTGTAATTCTTCGGGTAAACCAGTAAAGAAATTATCATTAATAAGTAGAACTTCACCGGTATAAACATGATTAGAAATAGTTAAATAATCTTGTACTTCATAAAAGTGGTCTTTGTCGATAAGATTCAACGGAGTCTCCATTGCATTAAAAACATTTTGTTGTAATGCAGAATAAACTTCTCCATAAGCAAATGGTGATGCGTTAGCACCCAATTCGTTGAAACTATCAATATGAAGGGGATTTTCTTGAACTCTGAACTTCAATCCTTTCAAATCTTCTACCTTTTCAATAGGACCTTTGTTATTCGTAATTTGACGCATACCTGCTTCTCCCCAGCTTAGTCCTCTAAGACCGAGAGGCGGTAAAGTGTCCAAAAGTTGTTCTCCTAATTCACCATCCAGCGCTGCACGTGCATTCTCAACCTCATCAAAAAGGAATAGAGAATCAAGGACCATAAAATCCTTACTAAACCCAGCTAATGCTGCTGTAGGCGGAACGGTCATCTCAATATTTCCATTTTGAACCGCCTCAATTGCTTCACGATCAGAGGCATATAAGGTCGCACCAGAGAAAACTTCAATTTGTAATTGGCCATTTGATTTTTCCTCTGCCACCTCTTTGAATCTCATTAACCCTTCGTGCATACTTGAATCTTCCTGAAGTCCGTTGTTGATTGTAATTTTGTACTTATTCTTTCCTCCGCTTCCGCCTTCGTTTGAAACTGCTTCTGATTTTCCACAGGCTGCCATCACGATCAGCGAGATAATTGAAATGAGTAACATCAAATGTTTTTTCTTCATTGTTTCCTCCTCAAATGGGTTGTATTATCTTTCGGTAAGTATTTGTTCCAATACAGTGAAAAAATGTTCATTTTGCGCTGCTGTTCCGATGCTGATCCTTGCGTGCTCAGGGTATCCCCATGGTGCGCATGGACGAATAATGAAACCTTTTTTTAATAAGTTATTGGCTAAACGTGATGAATCTTGCTTCATGTTGACAAAAATGAAATTCGTATGCGTTGGTTCTGCCTCAAATCCTAGCGAATGAAGTTTTTCAATCATCTTTGTCATTTCGCGTCGATTCTCGCATAAAACTTTGCCAATATACTCGTAGTCATCAATAGCAGCAACCGCAGCAGCTTGTGCAATTCTGTTACATGCAAACGGCTCGCGTACTGTCAATAACGGTTCTATAAGTTCTTCGCTTGCCACGGCGTATCCCACCCGCATGCCGGCCAATCCGTATAATTTTGAAAAAGTCCGAATGGAAATAACCGGAAAGCCTTCCTTTATGTACTCAACTCCTGTTGCATAACTTTCGTGTGTGACAAACTCAATATAAGCTTCATCCAGCACTGGAATGACGTGTCCTGGCAAACGGTTAAGAAAATCACGCAGCTTGTCCTCATCGACAATAGTCCCGGTCGGGTTATTCGGATTGCACACAATGGCAAGTTTTGTTTTTTCAGTAATTGCTTCAAGCATCATTTCAAGATCAAAGACGAAGTCGTCAGACGTTGGAACCTCGACTGTAGTTCCTCCCATCAGCAGGGTGTTTTTGCTATACTCCGAAAAAGTCGGGGTGCAATAGACCACTTCATCCCCGGGATTTACATAAGATGCGATTAAAAGATTAATAATATTGTCTGCACCATTAGCAACAACATAGCTGCCAGGATCAATCCCATGGAGTTCCCCAAGCCTTTCGCGTAAAGTCGTGCATGTGGAGTCTGGATACAAATGCCCATCCTGGATTTCTTTTTTCATCGCCTCTATTGCTTTTGGAGAAGGTCCGAAAGGGCTTTCATTTGATGCAAGGCGAATAACCTTATGCAAATGATATTCTTTTTTAGTCTCTTCAATCGATTTGCCTGGAATATAGGCATCCAACTTTTTTACCTGTTCCCGCCAAAAACTTTTAGAACTTTCTTTTGTTAGACTTTTGTACATTTCATGCTCCCTTCTGTCAGCTAATTAAATATCGAGAAGAATTTCCAATATTTATACTTATTAAACGATATTTTTTTATAAAAAAACTAATATTTTGGGAGTAGAGCAAAAATTTACACAATATAACAAAAAACTTAGTAAAAATCAATAACAATTAGCTGTAATAAATAGCCACAAAATTAGTATAAGAACAATATAGTAAACACATTTATTCAATCCTTGATCCTCTATCGCGCTATCGAATGGTAGCCCCTTCATGAAAGTACAGAGGTGAATCGTTTCAGTACTTTCATGAAGAGGATAATAATTTTATATCTAGTGATTTAGCTTGCAATCTCCTTTTAGCACCTTCGTGGTATTTCAGGCGGGGTAACTTTCATAGGCTGAGTGATTTTACAGTTTTTGACCTAGACACTTCTCCTTCATAATGCGAGCTTCAGTTTTATTATTTTTGCCAAGGTCCCCCATGAGCCTGTCATGGTTCACTCTGTGAAAGAACTACTAGTTTTAAACATTCAAGGCTATTAACACCTGGGGATTCAAAGTGCCTTCCACTTCCCGGCCATCCAGTATGTCAATGATATTTTGGCAGGTTTTGCTTTTTAATTCATAAATTGCATCATCAGATATATAGGCAGAGTGCGGGGTAATAAACACTTCGTCTAGATGAAGCAGCGGATCATTGAATACCGGCGGCTCATTTACCAATACATCCAGTCCGGCACCCGCAATATGCTCCTCCAGGATTGCTTGGCGTAAGCCTTCTTCGTCAAGGAGACCGCCCCTGCTGGTATTGACGATAAATGCGCCTTTTGGCATCTTCTTGAGTTCCTCATAACCGATGATATTTCTGGTTTCATTCTTTAATGACACATGCATGGTCAAAATGGTAGACCGCTCCAGAAGCTCGTCAAACGTGACCCTTTCAATCGAATATCTGTCAAAGACTTCCTGAGAACTATTCGAATCATGTGCGATTAGGCTAACCCCGAAAGAACTGAGCTTTTTTGCCACCTTGCTTCCAATTCTTCCAAGCCCGAGAAGTCCGACCGTATGTTTGTTAAAACGCTGAATCGGCTGGGTATTCACTGGATCCCATTTCCCATTTTGGATTTGTCGGTTATAAGCCGGGAAACGACGGGCCAGTGAAAGAATATGGGTGATGGTGTGGTCGGATACCTCCTCCGAACAATAATCCGACACATGGGTGACAACGATGCCTTTTTTGGTAGCAGCATCCACATCGATGTGGTTATAACCGACTCCAGAAGCCGAGATGACTTTGCAGGCATCCAATTGATTAATCAGTTCTGCCTGACACAAAAACCCTACTTGTGCTACGACGCCATCAGCATATGGCGCATACTGCGGAAGATCCTTTTCCAGATTTTCAGAACGCGTCACTTTCACCTCGAACCCATTTTGTTCATACAATTCCTTTTCAATACTGTGATCCGTCCATTCATCATCCAGAATCCAAACTAGTCTATTACCATCTTTCATCAGTATTCCTCCCTCTTAATTTTATATTTTTCAGGTGCCGCTTCGCTGTACAAGCGATGCAAGTGTCCTGGTATATAATTGTGTGTTTCACAGGTTGCACCTCCGATGGATCTTTATTTCAATAGAATGAGCTTATGAACGGACTTCCTATCTTCTTTTCCTGTGAAGAGGCTGCCCCTTTGCACTGGGACCTACAAGAATCTTTGAATTACTCACTGCGACAGGTGCTTCTTCGAAACTGAATGCAATCAGTTGCCTTTCCATCATAGGTGCAAGTATATCCCGCCACATGGAATCCTTATATATTCTCTCCATTTGGGAGTTCACCAGGATCCAATCCACTTTGTCCCCTAGTACACACTCATACCAACGCTTCAAGCTCTCCTTCGTTGAAATGTTTTGAAAATTCCATAACCCATTTATAACTCATGCCTTGTGAAAACCTAAAGAGTTTTCAAGAACCACGCTAAAAAAATTTATCATATAGCAAGATATTGTATCTTTGGTGAACCATAGGTTTGATGTTTTCACTTTCGGCCAAGAGCAACAATGAATGATGCTGCAGGACAGTGGATTAAAGACAGAAAGTATTACTTAGTAATAAAAATTCAACAAATTGGAAATTAGAGCGGTTACAATAGTCTAAGTTTTTTTACGAAAAACCGATTAATTACACATAGAAACTAGTGCTAAGAACAATGTTGTGGATTGTGCATTGGCCACTATAGGGGATAAAATAATCAGATTACCCGCACAAAAAAAGAATCGCCCAAAAGGCAATGAGAAAAGAAGGCACAGGGCATACTAGCTCATTTTAAGGATGAAGAGCCTTTTATAGTGCCGCTTTATGGCCAAAACATAAAAAAACATGCAGAGTTTTCTCTGCATGCTCCTCAAAATAATGTTAGATCTATTGTTATTTAATAAGTATCAATTGGATGACATGCGCCAATCCAGTATGTAGCCGCCCTTCCTCTCGCATCCGTTCACCGCAAAAGAAATGGACAACACGGTGCCCATCACACCACTCAAGTATCTCCTTTGGATTATAGAGCATGTCTGCCTCACGGGGACCGCCCGTACCGTACTCCAGCTGCTCTTTAGAATAAACCTCCAGCATAACGATACCGCCCGGCTTCACAGCTTTCAGCATTTTTTCAAACACCTTCCTTTGGCCTTCACCATAAAAATGGCCGAACACCATCACTGCCGCATCAAATGCTCCGGTATCCACTTCATATTCCAGGAGGTCCACCTTTTTCGTTCGTACCTCGACACCACTTTTCTCAGCCAGCTTCTGCGTTTTCTCCAGGCCGCTTTCCGCATAGTCCCAAGCCGTCACGTCATGTCCCTGCTTGGCCAGAAAAACGGCATTCCGGCCTTCTCCTTCCGCAAAACAAACAACAGACGTGCAGTTCTTCAGCCGACCAGCTTCACTCCTGATAAAATCATTTGGTTCTTCACCATAAATATATTCTTCCGTATCAAAACGTTCATGCCATTTATTACCCAATTTTAGCCCTCCTTCAAGTCATTCGAAAAATTAAAATCCGCTCATTATCATTCCGTTCATATAAATAATCAAGCCGCACTTCTTCCACGAGCTGGAACTGTGTGTGGTTCATCAAATAGTACAGATACTCATTGGAAGGGTAATACAAAATCAATTCAATCTTACGAGGATGTTTTTCGCCGGACTCCATTATATGCTGTACAACGGTCATAAATATTTGCACTGAGAATGGATTGAAAAAGAAAAAGACATTATCCTGTGAGCGTATGTCATATTCCTGTGCAAGTACACAATGAAATCCGACGGTGCCCTTTCGTCGCCTTGCCTTCTTGCTGTAGCTCGCTTTGTTTTTAAGAGCATCTTCATACAATGCGGGGTTCATCTCAATCCCGACTGCAGAAGCCTGAAAATGATGATTCACATAAAAAGGCACCCTTCCCTTACCGCACCCCATATCAACCAGGCAGTCATCCGCGGATAGCTTATAGCGGGAAAATAATTGGTCCAGTGCGGCATAAGGGGTCGGCTCATATGGATGGTAATGGACCTGTGACGGTGAAACCTCACGTTCCCCCGTTGTCTTTATAGATAAAAGTTTATCGTATTTAAAATCGATCATAGGCCAGCTCCCATTCCTCAGACATAACTCCCTACTGAACATTTTACGCCACAAAGCGTAAAAAAACCTCCGGAATATTTTCCGAAGGTTAGTAGTGTAATTCACTCTGCTCTTTTTGTAACTTTATATGAACCATTGAATAGACCCCAGCCCATTCCATCGTTGTTAATTTTCACTTTGATGATTGGCCCCTCTCCAGTTAGGTCAACTGTCACCTCTCCAGATCCATTCCATCCGTCTTCATCATATGTAAAGCTGCCAACACCATTTTCAAATACTACCTGACCCTCAACATCTGCAATCTGCCTTGCCCCAACGGACATATAAGCTACTCGAACCGTTGCCTGGCCGCCTTCGACATTTTGAATGTCAACCATCATATAAGGTGTTTCCTCTGACCGTCCCGGCTCCTCCCATAACCCAGAAAACTTTCCAATTTCACTGGATGAGGCCTCAGCTTGTACTGTTTCCGGTTCTTTTTCTTCCTCAAATCCTTCTTCCTCTTCAGTATCTTCCTCAATTGGAGATTCCACTACCGTTTCTTCCGGTGCCTCTTTATATTTTTCGATTAGATTATAATTAAAAGTTCCGTCATTCTTATGAATCGCCCAATAAAAATCACCTTGCTTCACAACAAAGTAATCACCAGTCTCCTCAATTAATTCAACATTCTCCCCGCCTCCGTATTGAGCGGCCAAAAACGCTTCGACATCCTCAAAGGTCAATTCGAGGCTTTCCTCCTCCGGAGTAATACGTTTGACATCGTTTAGCTTCCATTCTTCGTTTTCTTTTATGTATTCCACTGTCCTTTTACCTCTGGATAAGCCGTCATCAATATTCGTAATCAAGTATGAAATAATGAACCGGTCTTCCTTCTGCTCAATGAGCTGATGACTAATTCCATGGTCCCAAAATAAAGTGTCTGGAACTGAGTCACATTCACACCAATTGGCCGTCATCCAGATGGGGACCTGCAACTCCATCCCCGGTTCCGTCACCAGATCTTTTAACCGTTCCTTTACAAGGACTTTAGCTTGATCATATTTTTCTTTGTCGCTTTCAGGTTCAAAAATCCACTCCTGGTGAAACCAGTCAGTCTTCTCACCTTGAAGGTCTTTTAGTTGTTTACTTATTTCCTCCATATTACGTTCTACAATTTCCTGTGCTTCTTCCACGCTTAATTGAACAGCTTCTTCCTTTTCTTCAATTTCTTCAGCTCCGGCTTCAGGCTCTTCTACAGCTGCTTCCTTTGCCTCGCACCCCATTAGAAACAACAGGATTAAAAAAGCTCCAAACCATCTTTTGTCCATCACAATCTGCTTCCTCCTGCTCACATAAGTAAAAATACCCAAATCAAATGTACCATAAGACTGATGCAAAAACTACAAAATTTGAAAAATTCTATAAAATCACCCAAAAATAAAAACACACAATCCACTTAGAGTTTCTCGTGTGTTTTTGAGACAGTTGAGACTATTGGTAACATAAAGTAAAAGCAGCTGCCTTCCCCTTCTTGACTGGTTACACCTATCGTTCCGCCATGGAATTCGATAATCTCTTTGGAAATAGCTAAGCCCAAACCGGATCCTGCGGACATAATTTCCTGGCTTCTGTTTTTAAAAAACCGATCAAATACGAGACCAATTTCTTTCTCGCTTATGCCTACTCCGTTGTCTTGAATTTTAACAACCACTTGATGATCGTCGTCCTTTTCCACTTCCATTTTAATGAAGCCATCATTTCCGATGAACTTCTGAGCATTTGTCAGGAAATTTACAATCACCTGTTCAATTCTATGTTTATCTATCAATACAAAAATATCTTCTTCCTCTGGAGTTGAATTTTCATATAAAAATGAGATTCCCTGCTTTTCAATATCCACTTTATATTTTTCATATAAGTTTTGCGCATATTCTCGTACATTGATTTTTTTTCTATTAAACGTAATCTCCCTATTTTCAATTTCCGTCATATCATGCAAATCGTTCAACAGCCGGGACAAGTACAAACTTTGCTCGTGGACCAGCTGGATAAATTTCCTGTCCCCTTCAATGACTCCGTCCAAAATCCCTTTCATATAGGCTCTGATGGTTGTCAGAGGGGTTGCAATCTCATGGTAAATATTCCGGATCCACTTGCTTCTTGACTGGTGGGCCTCATTTAGTTTTTGATTGGCAGTTTGAAGCTCCTTGTTGATTTGCCGAAGCTCCATCGTCCGATCATGCACCTGTTGTTCAAGCGACACATTCAGCCTGGCCAAGTCATATGAAAGTTTCTCTGTTTGCTTGAAGGACCTCGAATAATGACGCGAAATAATGATTGATTGCGTAAACAAAAAGAAAAACAAGCCGACAGATGCCAGTTCAGTCGTTTGGATGAAATGATTATAGAACAGGACATCGTTGATTATCGCCAGGAAAATAATCAGGTTTGCGACAGCATTCAACAGGGAGCTTTCCCGTCTTCTTATCAATGCCTTCGTATCGACGTGAATCAAGTATGAAAACACAAGAATGATTGCCAATTGAAGAAGCTGCATTGTATTTGTGAAAATAATGGACGGAGTCACAATGACAAAAAGACTATAAGTCGCCATCACTATAACGATAGCATTCCTCACATTTGAACTCATGTCTTTAGGAAACTGAGTATACGTAAATAAAGTGAAAAACAGGACACCCAAAGATGCACCTATATATTCAAGCTTATTTCCCCACTCCCAGCTTATGAAAGGTAAAGTGTATGAAGCAAGGATGCCATCAAGAAGCGACGCCCTTATAGAGATTAATAAACAGATCACTCCAAAGAAAAGAAGCGACAGCTCTTTTCTCCGCAATGCGAATAATACTACGTGATATAACCCCATTACAATTAAGCTCACGACAATCATTGAACGAAAAAGGAGCTTCTTCTCGCGGTATTGTGCAATCCTCTCTGGCTCCCCGATTAAAATAGAGTCAAAGATTCCCGCTTTTCGCTGATAAAAGTTTGATACTTGCATGACTAGTTCGACCTGTTTATCATGAACCTGAAACTGGACCATCCTGGCGCCTTTTTTTGGCACCATTAAATCTCTGCTCTTTCCCACCACTCCGTTTTCTGCCTCAAGTTCCCCCGAAACCCACAGTTTATAGGCCGATGATACCCCAGGTACATAGAGGGACTTCGTCGTTCCAATCTCACTTTCCGGAAATTCCATATGTAAACGATAAGTTGCATACCCTTGTTTGGACAGTCTTTCCCCGTCTTTTTCGTAGCTGCTCCAAGGATCCGGAACTTCCACCATCCATTTGGCAGATTGACTATCCTTTGCAAAATCATCAGGAGTAAGTAACTCCTGCCAATAAAACTCCCAATTTCCATTTAGCTTTTCCACATCTGCCTCTGGAAAATCGCTAATCTGATATAGCCCATCCTTTACATTTTCATTTGCTTTTTTCCCTGAACATGAAACAAGAAATATTAACATGACAAATAAAAAAGCGGCTTGTTTTATTTTCATCACGAACACCCTTACTATCGCCAGACTTTAGTCCTAATTTTACATGATAAAAATTCACTTTTTTCAGAAATCGTTCGACAATCTCCGTAAAGCTATGATTAGATGTAACTAAATTGATATAATTATTTTGTATTCTTATGTTTCCATAGATTTTCATGTAGAGGACTACAGACCTATTTCATTATCCTCCCCTGAAATACCTCCTTGACAGCTTCTGGCTCTAACGGGGAGTCCTCGTGTCCGAAATTAAGATTACTTAGGGGGATTGATATGGACACAATTAAAATATTAATTATTGAGGACGAGCAGTCACTCATAGAAATTCTGCGCCTTTATTTAGAGAAAGATGGATACACCGTCTATTCTTCAACAAGCGCATCCGAAGGACTTCGTTTGATTGATGAAACTCAGCCGGATATCCTGCTTCTTGATATTAATCTTCCTGATCATAACGGCTTTCATGTTGCACGCAAGTTCAGGGAGAAATCCGACGGCATTCTCATATTCATCTCTGGTGAAAAATCAAAAAGTACCGTACTGGAAGGCTTTGAAATCGGATGCGATGACTTTATCATTAAACCATTCGACCCCGTCGAATTGCTGGCAAGAATCAAAGCAAATATTAGACGGAGCGGATTATCTACTCCCGATGTATTGAAGCTGGGGAATTTGACAATAAATCTCGCTAATAAAACTGTCCGGAAAAACAACGAGGAAGTCGACCTTTTCACTAAAGAAAAAATGTTGCTCTTCCATTTAGCCCAGAATCCAAACCAAATTTTCAGCGCTGAACAGTTGTATGATAGCATTTGGGGAATGGAGTCAAATGCAGATTTGAAAACAGTCCAGGTAAACTTAAGCACCTTAAGAAAAAAGATAGAAGATAACCCCAAGAAACCGAAATATATACAAACCGAGAGAGGCTTCGGCTACAAACTCTCCATCAGCAGTGAATAAATTCAAGTATTCCAACCTGAATTTTCCCTACAAAAAAAGCCCAATTCATCAATAATATACTGATATACTGCCCTTTCCGACCTTAGGCAGTTTTTCTTTTGCAAATATCTAAATAAATTTTCCCAATATTTGAGTTTTTTAACTTACTTTTAACCTTCATTTTATAAAATCATTATAAGGCATACAGATACATAAGGAGGGGGCCCCTTGAAAGTGGCATTGGACCAGGAATGGGTGGAACTAATTATGTTGGCCAAATATCTTGGGTTAACACAGGATGAAATCAGGGACTTTTTATTGAAAGACAAAATGAAAGCGGATAAGATTACGGGCTGATTTTGGGTGATTCCTAATCAATTACCCGTTTTTTTTATTGTTGCACCAGTTTTTCAAGTGAAGATTGAAATTTTCCAAAGTCGATATCGGAAAAAAGCATCATAGTGACATCTCCAAAACGACCTTCATTCAAAAATTCCCGAATTGAACGAAGCGCGATTTCAGAAGCAAGCTCCACGGGAAACCGGTACACTCCAGTTGATATGGACGGAAATGAAATACTTTTAATATTGTTGGCCGCGGCAAGCTGAAGTGAGTTCCGGTAGCAGTCGGCCAACAGTTTCTCCTCCTGATTCGCCCCCCCATGCCAGACAGGACCCACCGTATGGATCACATGCTTAGAAGCAAGATTATATCCTCCCGTGATAACTGCTTTTCCAGTTGCTAGTAGTTCCCCCTCCAGCAAATCCCTGCGCACTTTTTTACATTCTTCAAGAAGCTCCGGTCCGGCGGCCCGGTGAATGGCTCCGTCAACTCCGCCGCCACCCAGCAAAGTGCCGATGGCTGCATTTACAATCGCATCCGTCGTCTGCTTTGTAATATCTCCGATTTTTAATTCAAGCGTGTTCCCGTTAATACTAATTTTCATACTATCAGCCTCCTTTGAAGTACTTCTATTCCTGCTGGGGCAATTCCTTCTTTGCTGGAAAGTAATGGTATAAAACTAACGTGCAACGAGAGATTGGGAGCGTGAAACTGCCACGGCCACTGCTTCCCTAAGGAGTTTGACAATGCATAGCCGGTGGATACACAACCTAGGTAGGATGTGAAATTGAAATCACCCGGAGCGATCCTGCGGAAGATGATTGATACGGTTTTAGTTGTTTGAAAAACCAAACAGGTGAAGGAATTTACCTTCACCTGGATTTACTACACCTTTTCATAGAAAAGTTTCGAGCATATAAATGACCAACGGCCCCAGCAGCACTATGAAAATGGCCGGGAAGATAAAGAACATCATCGGAAAGATCATTTTTACCGGAGCTTTCATTGCCTGTTCCCGGGCGAACTGCGTTCGTTGCTCTCTGATCCTTTCAGTCAGGGATCGGAGCACCTTCGCCATCCCGACGCCAAGCAGGTCTGCCTGAATGAGGGAGGTGATAATGCTTTGAAACTGCGGAACCGGGACCCTTTTCCTTAAATCAGCCAATGCTTCCCGCCGCGATTTTCCAAGCTTCATATCTTCGATAGTTTGTAAAAACTCTTCCGAAAGCGGTCCCTTTGTTTGGTTGCACACTTTAATGATGGCGGCATCCAGCCCCATTCCGGCTTCAATCGATAGGTTCACCATATCAAAGAAGTCGGGCATGCTCTTCTGGATTTCAAACCTCCGCTTTTTGATGATGGAGCTTAAATAAAACGAAGGATAATATATGCCCAGGGCTGCTGTAATTCCTGCCAGAAACAGGGTAGAGAAAAAGTTTGCATCCGCTTTTCCAACCAGCAAATAAACTAGAAGGAACAGAATGCTCCCAATCAAGACCTGTAAGAATCTGAAGTCGATGGCCTTCAGTTTTAGTGGATATCCAGCCTCCCGGAGCCTTTGCTCCAGCTCTTTTTGACGCTGCGCCGAAATGACCTTGGCAATCAATTGCTTCACACGATCATTGAATTTTTTCAAAGACAGCATCAATTGGGAATCCTTCTTTTGCTTCTCATTTTTAACTTTATCAATCCCAAAATAGTAAACGGCCCTCTCCTGTATAGCAAGCTCCTTCCGGTATATGGTGCCTAAAACAGCCCCAATGACCAGGGTGAAAAATAGAGAACTCAAGATAATATAGTATATGGTGATCATCTTTTACACCTCGATATGCACAATCTTCTTGATAAAAAACCAGCCAAGAATGATGCTCATGCACCCTGCGACGACCATCACCCAGCCCAATGGATGACTGAACAACATCTGGAAGTATTCCGGATTCACAAACTTAATGTACAGAGCAAGGGCTATCGGCAACAGGGTGATGACGACCGAGGACATCCTTCCCTGGGCCGTAAGTGACTTTACTTCATCCCTTACCCGGGCCCGGTCAATAATTGTCTCCTGCATCGTTTCCATCAAGTAAGCCAAATTCCCACCGCTTGTGCGCTGGATTAAAATTGTATTCAGGACGATCGCCAGCTCTTTATCAGGCAGGCGCTTCGCCAAGCTTTCAAACGCTGTTTCCATAGGAATCCCATATTTTATTTCTTCCAGAGCTTTCAGAAATTCGGGCCCCAACGGATCTTCAATTTCTTCGGCCACCATCTTCATGGCCTGCATGAAACTAAAGCCTGCCCTTAGTGCATTGGCCATCGTCCCCAAGGCATTCCCTAGCTGCTCCGCACATCTCTGAAGCCGTATTTTCCGTTTCCGTTTTACATACATCACAGGCAAATGGAAGCCTGCGATACCGAAAACAACAGTATAAACAATGTGAAGGCCGTATAAATAAGAGATTGAAAAGCAGATGATTGCTGTCATGAATCTGCCTATCAATAATTCTCCCTGCGATAGCTTGACGCCTGACTGCATGAGCAGATTTTCATGTTTTTTCATGCCGAGCAAGCCTTCGATCACTTTTGCAGCAGCTTTTAAGGAAGACTGCTTTCCCTTCGACGCTGGAATTTCCGCCTTTTTTCCCTTCGGCATATCCACTTGCCCGACATATCTCTTTATTCTTTTTCGATATTGAAGCTTTGTCATAATCATAGAGAAAAAGAGCTTAAACAATAAGGTGACGGCAAAGAATGTCGATAGAATGATTAGAGGAACGGATTGATCCATCACCATTCCTCCTTAAAAATTTCCTGGATATTAAAGCCAGACAATTCCAATCGCTCGGCGCAATGAGGACGAATACCGGTAAATTGATATTTTGACTCCAGCTGACCGGTACTTAAGTTCTTCTCTTCCTTGTAAATAAAAATGTCCTGGAGGGTGATCGTATCCCCTTCAAGTCCAAGAACCTCTGTAATCTGGGTGATTTTCCTTGAGCCATCCTTCATCCTTGACTGCTGGACGATCAAATCCAAGGCTCCGGCGATTTGCTCACGGATGGCCCTGACCGGCAAATCAAACCCGGCCATCAACACCATCGTTTCCAGCCTTGCAAGCAAATCCCTCGGTGAGTTGGCGTGTCCTGTCCCCAAACTCCCTTCATGTCCGGTATTCATCGCTTGAAGCATATCCAGTGCTTCTGCGCTCCGTACCTCTCCGACAATGATACGGTCCGGACGCATCCTCAGGGAGTTCCGCACAAGATCCCTTATTGACACTTCACCTTGCCCCTCAATGTTTTTGGGCCGTGATTCCAAAGAAACCACATGTTCCTGGGAAAGCCTCAATTCTGCCGCGTCCTCGATAGTAACAATCCTTTCATCCGGCGGAATGAAGGAGGAAAGGACATTCAAGGTACTTGTTTTTCCAGATCCTGTCCCCCCGCTGATGAAAATGTTCAGCTTGGAATGCACAGCTGCTTTTAAAAAGTCCGCCATGTTTTCATTCAATGTATTCATCCGCTTGAGGTCAAAAATGGTGAATGGCGTCTCGGAGAATTTCCGGATGGTCACAGTTGGACCATTCAGAGCCAGCGGCGGAATGATCGCATTGACACGGGAGCCATCGGGCAGTCTGGCGTCAACCATCGGAACACTTTCATCAATTCTTCTTCCAAGCGGCGCGACAATCTTTTCGATCACGCGGAATACATGTTTGTCATCTCTGAAACGGACAGGCGTTTTTTCAATTTTACCGTTCATTTCCACGTAAATATCATCCGGTCCGTTTACCATCACTTCCGTCACACGAGGATCAGCTAGAAGCGGGGAGACCGGCCCGTAACCTGTCAATTCATGATTGATATCATGCAATAACTGCTTTTTTTCCTCAAAGGTCAAATGCTCCCCTTCACTTTCAAAAAACTGGTCCGCCAACTTCTCTATGAGCAGTTCGACATCTTCGTCCTGATTTTCCGGGCGTTTGATTTCCTCTACGACAAAGTTGTGGAAACGAACTTCCAAATCAGATAACTCTTTGGAGGCTAGTGTCGTGACAGCCGTCTGATCGCTTCCATCTTTTGCGAGCAGCTGGTCATCGCCCCCAAGCCTGGTCAATAAAGACATTACACATGCCCCCCTGCATGAACCATGGACTTAACTTTTTGTTTCTTCGGATTTTTACTTGTTTCAGGATGGATCAGCATTCCGGCCATCTTGATGAATTCTTTGGCAGCTTTTGACCTCGGACTTGAGTAAATTACAGGATTGCCTGCATTTACGGAGTTAACAAATATTGCTTCTTTGGCTGGCAGTTCGGCAAATGCCGTAAGTCCGAGCACTTTTTCAACAACACCTGGGGATAGCCCCTTCACTTTCCTTTTGCGGTTCAAAACGACTTTTACCTTTCCAGCAAGCTGCAGGGAGTCCAATGTATCAATCAGCATTTTGCTGTTCTTTAATGTCGGCAGGTCATAATAAGTCATAACCATGATTTCATCTGAATTTTCTAGAGCAACGATAACATTCTCATCCATATGGCTGGAGCAGTCGATGATCACCGCATCAAACAGCTGTCTTAAAGAATGAATAGCTTTTCTAACAAAATCACCTGTAATGACCTCAGCAAATTCTGGTCTTTGCGGAGCCGCCAAAATGGAAACACCGTCTTTAAATGGTGTCATGAAGCTTTCAATCTTCGCCCCGCCCGGATCCTCCTTCACCCAGTCATAGATAGTTTTCTTCGGTTTGACATCGCAGATCATCGCCACATCACCAAATTGCAGATCGAGGTCAATCACTGCAGTCCGAGAAAACTTTTTCCCCATAGCTGCAGCCAAATTGACGGCAGCTGTCGTTTTGCCTACGCCGCCCTTCGTACTGGCAAAAGTAATCACTTTTCCCTGTTTTTTCGCGTCCATGGCCTTTTTATTCTTACTGTTTGAAACGGCCAGATGCAGATCATCCTTTATTTGTGGCAAAGGCGATGAGAGGAAAATGACATCGTCAGCACCGGCTCTCAGGGCCTTTTGCATGTCGAGCTGCTCATCGCTTTCAAAGACTAACAGGACGGTTACCAGCGGAATTTGCTCCAAAACCTTTGAACAAAGCCGGTAAACATCATATTCGGATGAATGCGGCAAAAGAACGAGCGTGTTTTCGGCTTTCTGCAGACGTTCCAGCAGCTTGAACTCATTGGTGGACCAACTGATTTTACATCCAATGTCCTTGGCTGTTTCCTCCAGATTCTTTGTCCAATCTTCGTTTCCTTTAATGCAAAAAATTTTGACCATTACCTAAACACCCCTTCATGCAAGTCATCTTCATGGATATGCGTATGCTTCGGATTCACCTTCTCGTCGCCTTCCTGCCTTAGCATTAGATAAAGCTCATGCTTTGTTGCAAACCCGAGCGCCAGCCCCTCTTTCGAAGTGACTTCAAGCGTGACCATCTGGTAACGCTTCTTGGCCTCCTCATCATCTGCGGCATGTCCTACCTCCAAAACCTTCACATTCTGTAATAGAAGCGTCGCGGCATCATGCTGCTTTTCTTTATACTCCTCGGGTACGACCATGATAGCGACGACATCTACAAACGAGCCGGCCTTTACATTCCCGGCCACCCCTTGAACATCACTGACTTCAACCGTGATGGCACGCTTCCCCTTGGCAATCGTGAGCGGAGGCGGTGTTTCCTCCTCCGGCTCTTCAGTCACTTCCTTCTCTTCCGGCTCCTCCTCGGCCACAGCAGCTTCCTGTGCAACGCCTTTTTGCGAATCATTGATCATTACATATAAAAATCCAGCGGCCATCAAGCCCAACACCATGGCAAACAGCCAAATCTTCTTCGTATTCATTTGTCCACCTGCTTATCTGATATTTTGAAATTAATTAACGAGCTTGACGCCGGAAATGCCGTAGTCTTCCTCACCTTCTCCAACTTCTTCGAACTCCCCCCGATCTACAATATCGATGAAGCGGCCTTTTACTTCGTGCTGTCCGACTGACTCAATCCAAAAGGCTGCAAATCTCACGATTTTCACCATTGTTTTACCGTCGGCACCTTCAAAAGACTCCACAATTGGTACTGTAATGATTCGAGTGCATGTATTATCAGATGTTGCGTATGACTGACAATGACTTTTCCCAATATCTTGGTCAATCCTCCACTGGAATGCGTCTTTCACATTCCCCCATGAGAGCCCGGGCTCCGTCCATTCATACTCCTCCAAAACAGCTTTTTCAGAGCCGTACTTAATTCCCTCACGCAATATTTTCCCTCCAGGCCCGTCCAGTCCGAGGAATCCAAAATTCCCTGAGTGAGGTGAGTTATTGGGGTTTCCAGGTTGAAAATGCAGAACTTTAGACTGCCCCGCGACATACTCCTGATCTTCAATTGCTACAGGGACAATACCTTCCCCTTTTTTTAATCTTCCGCTAACCACGGCTTTGGCAGAGGCCGGTACATCGGCACTTGTTTTTCCAAAGATCCGGGCAAAAGTTAGATCCTTATTGACAGTTTTATTTATTTCAATAAAATTGCCCCCTGTTGTCACTTCATCTGCGCTAACCGTAAATCCGTTTTTTCCGGCAAGATCAATTGCAGTGCTTTCGGCATCAGCTTCTGAGACCTTTAGTCTTTGGGCTCCCCCTAAAACAGCTGCATCCAAAGCTTTTTGGAGCCGGCTCTTTTCAAAATACAGTGCGCCGGCGTCCACGGCGATAGCGGTAAACCCTATCAGCATGAACATACACAGAGCAACAAGGATCATCGCAGTACCTTTTTGTTCATTTAATAAAGATTGTAATGTTCGCTTCATTATTCCACCCTCATTACAGTAGTGTTCTTAACCTCAACTTTTTTGAGGCTCTGTCCGACTATAGGTGTCAGGAATTCAAACGGATAGGTTAAAGTAATTGTCGCTTCATCGCCGCTGTTACCGCTTGAAGCAATATTGACTCCCAGCTTGCTTGTATCTAAACTTCCTGCTGAGCTCAAAACTTTCGACTCTACCTCACCTGTACTCTTGCCAATGGAAGCCCATCTGGCACCCTCCCTGCCTGCATGATCAAGTGTCAGGTATGTATGAAAAACTCTGCCGAAATCGGTAATTCCAAAAAGAAGGATAATTAATATCGGGATAACTAACGCTGTTTCCACCAAAGACTGACCTTTTTGAGACTTCATAGGAAAGCCTCCATCAGGAATGTAAGCAGTGCCCCCAAAGCGATAGGTACGGCGTAAGGAATAGATATAGAATTATTGCCATTATCTGATATTTGCAGTGATCCCTTCACTCCTTTTAAAAACATGAGTGAAAAAAGCATATTCTTCAAGGTAAAGCCGAGCCTTTTATTTTTGACTAAAACGACTACCGCAACAAGTCCCCCAATAATTCCAGCGTAAACCGCTGTATAAAGAACGAACATCGCTCCCTTCCAGGCACCAATCGCAGCAAGAAGCTTTACGTCCCCCGCTCCAATCCCTTTCATAAGGAATGGTATTAGCAGCAATCCTAACCCGACAAGAAACCCTTTACCGCTGAACAAGAAGCCATCAAGTCCAGGTGTGAAAGTATGATAGATGAGGGCTACGAGGATAGCCGGAAGCGTAACGATATTCAATATTTTTCTGCTGCGAAGATCTGTAATGACGGAAATAATTAGAATGAGGGCAATCATAAAGTTTGACATGGTCAATCTCCTTTCATGTTAGAAAAAGCCCTGCCGGGGCAGGGCTTGGAATTTCTTTTAAGGCAGCTTTTCCGTAATCGTGGTGAAAACACCTGTAAGTTTTGTTCCTACCGTCCCTAAAATAGTAACTACAGCAATCGCAATCAGCCCAACCAACAACCCATACTCCGTCAACGCCTGTCCTTCTTCTTCCTTGATAAGTCTTACGAATTGATCCATCATGTCCATTCCTCCTATAAAGTTTGTTTTTGTTTTTTGTTCTGTATTAAGAACCTAACTGAATTGTATATCGAACGTAATATTTTGAAAACTCTCAAATTAGGTCGTTTGTTCTATTAAAAGAACACTTTTCTCACTTTTTCTTGCTTTACCTTACTCTTTCACACTATTTCATTCTTTATTTTGAACGATTTTGTTCTGTATAATGAATTTAGTGAAAAAGGAGGGATTCCATGGAATCGACTGTTGTAGATTTGCGGCTCAATATAAAGATTGCTGACAGCTATTGGACACGGCTGAAAGGACTTTTGTTTTATAAAGAGCCTATTACTCAAGAAGGACTACTAATCACGCCCTGCAACTCCGTTCACATGTTTTTTATGAAGTTCCCGATCGATGTTGTCTTTCTCGATGAAATGAACAGGGTCGTAAAAACGGTATCGGATTTAAAGCCTTGGAGATTGGTTCCACCAGTAAGGTCTGCTTATTCAGCACTCGAACTTCCGGCAGGAACAATCGCAAAAAAGAACATTAAAAAAGGTGACATCATCCAATTAAAATGTACCCTATAGAGTAGACACTTAAAAAAGGTCTGCTCTATAGGGTACTTTTATGTATAAT
>NZ_QYTV02000019.1 GCF_003605385.1 Siminovitchia acidinfaciens
GTATTAAGCCGGCCGACTCTTTAATAATATATTGGAGCATGTCGAATTCGATTGGACAGAATGTCTGGTAGAAACGAGGATTTTAATTAAGTAAAAATAGGCTGTTAACCTATTGTAGTATCTCTGATATCACAGTAAACTCAAATTAAGCTTGTTAATGAGAATTCCCTTTTAATTATTTGCACTACAATCTTTAGCGGTTTCCTATCTATGCCTGCAATTCAGCAGGCTTTTTCTATTCAAGAAAAAAAGCCCCTCAAAAGAGAGGGGAGGTGCAAATGTTAATGGAGGGCATTATACATTATTGGCTGTTTACTTCTATTTAACCCCTCAACTTTTTAAGCAATTGCATATTTTGAGCTTCTGCACCGATGTAATTCTTAATGTCGTGTTTGGCTGAGAGTTTTTTTCCGATTAGCAAAGCCCGGTCAGTGCCGGGGTTTTGCTTGTTATAAAAACACCCTTCGAGTAAGAGGTTGTTTTTAGTCATTCAACTCTTTATATAACATAGGTCTTAAAAACATAAGTAAGTCTAGCATAGGTTGGTAAACACCAATTGGAAACCCCTTGGATATGGTCTGTTGAGACAGTTTAATCCAAGGGGTTTTTGTTTCATAAAATAAAGTTATTTAAAAACTAAAACCATGTTATTCCATTAAAGGGCCAGATTGTTGAACAAGAAAATGGAGATTGTGAAGAACTGTACTTAAACTAACGGGCAGGGTAGTGAAAAAAGAAAGAATAAAATGTAGTTGTATTCGAAAAGAAAAATAAATAACCTTATACATTCCGCATATTGTTAATCCTGTATGTTATACTGTAAACAAACCTTTGAAGCTTTAAATCTTTTACCATTACCTGTACCATCTCCCTACTCGAACGTTGAGTAGGGTTTTTTATTGAGTATTATACAGAGAACATAAAAAAACAGGCCCTAATTAAAGAGCCTGTTTGTAAAAACGATTTAAGATTAAGCAGCTTTTTGAACGTTAGCAGCTTGAGGTCCACGAGCACCTTGCTCAACGTCAAACGTTACTTTTTGACCTTCGTCTAAAGATTTGAAGCCGTCACTTTGGATTGCAGAGAAGTGTACGAATACATCGTCTCCATTTTCACGTTCGATAAAGCCAAAACCTTTTTCTGCATTAAACCATTTAACTGTACCTTGTTCCATTTTTGTTGCCTCCCAGTGCGTTACCACACATTGTATTACTATTATTGCCCAAAGTATCATCAAGATGAAAAATTGATATTCATACTATCCTTTACACCGAACAAAAATAATTCTTCTTTATCATATCAAGTAACGGAAAAAATTGCAAATTATTGGAATTATGACCATTCTAATTAAGCTATCATTGTTGAACTAACGGGTGCATTACTGATGCAACGGTCATGCTATTTTTCTTCTTCAAGGGCAGGGTAGTTAAATAAAAATGTATCTTTTGGTATTATGCAAAAGGTCATGGAAAGTAGTTAGCAAGTACATGAGACTATTGGAGAGTCTCTTTTTTAAATAAAAAGAGCTCAATGTACAAATTAATGTTACAGTTAGAAAGAATATCTTAAAAGTGGGTAGGCGAACAAAATGATTGAGATAAAAACATCTCCACTAAGTGGTGGAGAATTCAATAGAGGCGTATTTGCTACATGTGATATCAAAAAAGGAGAGCTTTTACATGAAGCACCTGTAATTTCTTATCCAAACAACCAGCATCAATACATTGAGCAAACCATACTTGCTGATTACGCTTTTGAGTATGGGATAAATCATTCCGCGATTCTTCTTGGTTATGGAATGTTGTTTAACCATTCTTATGAACCTAATGCAATTTATGAGATTAATTTTAGAAATCACACATTTGACTTCTATGCTTTCACAGATATAAAGGCAGGAGATGAAGTGCTAATCAATTATAATGGCGATGTTGATGACAAAGATCGACTGTGGTTTAATCAGAACTAAACTTTGATCGAAAATACTTATCTTGTTTATAATCAGCGATGGAGGTGTAGGAGAATGAATAAACGATGGACAATCGATAAAATTAAAGAATTTGTTGAGAAAAATTCGGAAAGTAAGTTGCTAACGACGGAATATCACGGTTTTTCTCAAAAGTTACTATTTCAATGTGCATGTGGTAGCAATTTTGAAAAAACATTTACGAAATTTAAAAATAATCTCCAGCGAAAATGTGACGCGTGCCAACCGCCAAAACCCTCACGCTAAGTGTACAGCGAATAAACGAAGAGTGCCGATTTCTATTAAATAGAAGTTGGCGTTATTTTTATTTTATAGGAATAATATGATGGATGATGAGTTACTGAATAAAATATCTATTTGTGAAACAATGTACTTAAGCTAACGGGGGCTTTACTTGAAAAACGTTGAACTACTTGAGGCTCTTTTTCTTATTGAACTAAAGGGCAGGTTAGTTTAACAATGTGTTATATGAAAGAGGCCATTGATTTAAGGCGGATGATGAATTACCGTATAAATATTTCAAGCAACAAATACCAAACATCTACAATTCTACATATAAAAAATAGTAGTGCCACCAATGAAGTGGTCTGCACTACTAAACTTAGAATATTTTATGGATAAATTACACTTTTTACTTCGTCAAATGGAATGTCAACTACTCCACTTACTGGAATACAGCCCTCAGCATAGATAGTGTATATTTATTACGAATACATAGAATATGAAGAAATTCACTTAAAGTAACGGGTGTTTTAGTTTAACAACGATCCTCAACAATCGGGCGCGATTGTTAAATAAGAGTATGCCAGAAAACAATTCCACACTATTTTCCGATTACCCAATTAAAATAGAAATTATACGATTTTATTTCCATAACGTGTCAATCCCCAAAGTGTTTATGTATGTATCCAAAATAATTTAATAAAGGTGTTTTTTCCCTTTTCTAAAATGAATTTTTTATGATTGTTTATGAAGGGTAAAGTTAAACTAAGGGAAAAAAGGGGATAATGCCCCTGAACGGATACAAAAAATAACAGAAAAAGGGCTGTTTTAAATATGCAATCTTTTTTATCGGAGGATCGCTACTCAATAGAATATAATTGGCTGATTATGTCCAAGTCACCATATTTGCAGCAGCATAAAAGAAATCCTGTCAACTGGCTGGAATGGTCGCCTGAAGCGTTTGAAAAGGCGAAAAGGGAAGACAAGCCAATTTTTCTTTCTATTGGTTACTCCACCTGCCATTGGTGTCATGTGATGGAGAGGGAGTCGTTTGAAGATCCCAATGTCGCCGAACTCTTGAATAAATATTATGTGCCTATCAAAGTCGACAGGGAAGAGCGCCCTGATGTGGATTCAATTTATATGAATGTGTGTCAAATGATTACGGGAGAAGGAGGATGGCCGTTAAATGTCTTTTTGACACCTGGACAAAAGCCGTTTTATGCGGGAACTTATTTTCCACGGGAGAGCAAGTATGGAAGGCCGGGGATGCAGGATATCCTTCCGCAACTACATGAGCAATATGAGAATCAACATGAGCGGATCAGTGGAATTGCTGAAAAGATAACTGAAGGGCTGAATGAGTATGCATCCGGTACAGGGAAGCAGGGAATAGATGAGAATGTTGTCCACCAGGCGTATGAACAAATATCGGAACAATTTGATGAAGAATTTGGGGGATTCGGGCGCGAACCCAAATTTCCGATGCCGCATCAAGTCATGTTCTTATTAAGCTATTATGCTTGGACCGGGAAAGAGCGCGCGTTGATGATGGCAGAAAAAACGCTACACTCCATTGCCGATGGAGGGATTTACGACCAAATTGGCGGCGGCTTTGCACGTTATTCTACCGACCGTATATGGCTTGTTCCCCATTTTGAGAAAATGCTTTATGAGAATGCTCTGCTAATATATGTCATTTCGGATTTTTATTTGATAACGAAAGAGAAACGATGGAGAGATCTTATCAAAGAAACCTTTGCTTTTATCAAAAGGGAAATGACCGGTCCGGAGGGGGCCTTTTATTCGGCAATTGATGCAGACAGCGACGGCGTTGAAGGGAAATATTACGTATGGGACAGGGATGAAGTGGGTAACATCCTTGGCGAAGAAAAAGGCAGGATTTTCTGTGAACTATACGACATTACCGGGGATGGAAACTTCAAAGGAAAAAGCATCCCGAATTTGATTCAAAATGAAATTGAGTCTGTTGCAAAGTTTGAAGGATTCAACCCGGATGAATTGAATCGGATGATCGAAGAATCAAAAATGAAGCTGCTTTCTGCCCGGGAACGCCGCACATACCCGCATTTAGATGACAAAGTCCTGACCAGCTGGAATGCTCTTATGATTGCCGCTTTGGCCAAAGCCGGGTCTGCTTTCGATGAAGATAAGTATATCCATGCAGCAGAAAAGGCACTGGCTTTCATAGAGGAAAAACTCTGGCTGAATGAAGGGTTATTTTCACGATATCGTGAAGGAGAGGTAAAATTCCATGCATATTTTGACGATTGCTCCTACTTGCTTTGGGCGTATATAGAATTATATGAATCAACCCAGAAAATTAAGTATTTGACAAAAGCAGAGGAAATAACAGAAGTAATGAATGAGCAATTTTGGGATAAGGAACATGGCGGATATTATTTTACAAGTAGCAAAGGAGAGGCATTAATAATTAGGGAAAAGCAGATTTTTGATCAAGCCCAGCCATCAGGAAATAGCGTTGCATCCTTCCAACTATGGAGGCTGGCTAAAATGACCGGCAAGGAAGAACTTCAGAAAAGGGTTGACGGTCTTTTGACAGCTTTCGGAAAAGAAATCAGCCAATATCCCAGCGGACCTATATATATGCTGCAGGCTGTAATGGCCCAATATGAAGGAGGCGAAGAGATTTTTGTTTCTGGAAATGACGAGTTTCAACGAAAAAGTTACAGAAAAAAGTACAATTCGGAATTTAAGCCGTTTAATACTCTTGTGGAAATTCAAGGAATAGAACAGGAATTATATAAGGAGTGGGAAGGAAAATTTATTGAAGACCAGCCTTTTGCACTTTTTAAATGTAAAAATTATTCGTGTTCCGGACCGGTTTTTTCATTGAAGGATGCACTTGATAAATGTTAGTAAAAAATGTGCCGCGTGAAAAAGTCCAGAAGGTCATTCCTGAAAGCATAAAGAAAGGCAGGTGGAAAACAACGTTTTTCCATTTGCCTTTTTTCCGATCTTTTCATGTAAACCACTCGGGAAGCAGTAAAATTGGACCGGGCATGAGTCTGTTTCGCGGTTGAAGCGGGAAACTCGGATGAGGTTCACCGACTGCTCCAATTTCTTCTGATGTAATGATGATCGGGGGCCGTGTACCTGTACCGTTCCGAAGAAAGCTACAGTGTTTATATATCCACCCTAAGGCCCCATATAAAATCTACTTTCGCTCCTACAAGCCTACAGCCAGGCCCTTCACTCAAGTGCGGGATTCGTTCCAATGACTTTTTTATCTTTTTCAGGCTTAATTGCCATGAATGCAAGTAATGCTGCAACTATACTCAATGCTAAGAGCATTAAGAACATACCTTTATTTCCCTGCTTCATCATAATGGCAATGACCGGCGGTCCTGCAGCCACTCCTGCAAATCGCATGGAACTAAAAATCGAAGTGATCGTCCCGCGCATTTCTTTATCAATGCTTTGTGTCAAAATGGCATCTAGACAGGGAAGTGCGGCTCCAATTCCAGCTCCGCATAATGTGAAGACGAGAATTAAAAAAATGAATTTTTTTGACAAAAAGGCAGTTGCAACCATACTTCCCATAAGAATAATGCCAAAGAAAGAAGTCCATTTCATCCTTGCCAGACTATCCTTGATCCATTTCCCTGACGAAAATGAAGAAATACACAAGGCTGCTAATGGTATTGCCAGAAGGAGACCTTTTTTGATTCCTCGATATCCGTAATCATCTTCAAAAATGGAGGATAAGTAAAATAGCATGCCAAATAGAACAAACATAAGGATAGCCCCGATGATGAATACGGCCATGAGCCAACGCCAATGTTCGGAAAAAATCTGTTTAGTATTTTTGATGAATCGTCCAAAGGAGAGCTCGTGTTGGTCATCCTTGGGTTTTTTTACGAGGAACATAATTAGAAACACTGAAATAAGCGAAAAAACGGGTATTGATAAAAAAGGCAGAAACCAAAAGATTCCGGCTAGGAACGAACCCAGAATAGGGCTTAATACTTTACCGAATGTGTTGGATGTTTCAACTACTCCCAGCGTTGCGCTAACATCTTTATCCCTCTTGAACATATCCCCGATTAGCGGAAGTACAATAGGGAAGGCTCCCGCCGCACCAATTCCTTGGAGTATTCTTCCGATAAGGATAAGAAAATAGGCTGAATCCATCTTCCATGCCGCCCATCCAGAAATAAGTCCACCAACTCCGGCAATAATCAAAGATGGGACTATAACGATTTTTCTTCCATATTTATCTGATAAAAAACCTGCAATAGGGATTAACAAAATGGCCACTAGGGAATAGACAGTGATGATAAGACTTGATTGCAGTTTTGTAATATTTAATTTTTTTTCCATTAAAGGCAAAACTGGAATTAGCATGGAATTGCCGAGTGTCATGATAAGCGGAATGGATGCAATGGATATGATTGACCATTTTTTTTCTGTCAATTCGTTTTCTTGACGGCCAAAATCCAATTTTTCAAATGTAGTCATGCCTTTTCCTTTCAATTGCGTATTATCAGAGGTTAATATGTCACTGTTTCCGTTTTTTATCACAACATTTGTTTTCCAAGTTATAGTTTTTCCGAAATGTCCACTTCGGTATATTGCAAATCAACACTTTTGGGGATTTTCACTTCAAGAATAAGGTCTTTTACTAAAGCGGTGGCCCCTTTTCTTTTTACAATGCAAGGAAGGGTAATTGTATGCCTATCACCCATCTGAAAGAAATTTTCAATGATGGCCTGATTGGATGTGTGAAAAAATTTTAAGTGTTTCTGCTGTTCTTCGTTTTGAAGTTTTATACGGATGAAAACAAAATCAAAAGTTTCGAAAACTGCTGCATCCAACTTTTCGTGATTCCCTGTTTGTTCCGAAGAGGTGGAGGTAAAGGGGCTTGTTTTTTCATTTTCAGCCGAGTTTTCCCACTGGGAGGGGATGTATTTTTTTATCATGTCATTTACATATGATTGGATGTCATCCGGTTTCATTTGTTCCGTCATTTTTTTAAAGTCATCATTAAAAGGAAATTTTCCCCATGGAAACACTCAACCACCCCCTTTAATAAATCGTAATAGTATATGCGTGACGTGGAAAACTCGCAACAAAACAGGCTGGCCGTCAAAAGAAACGGGAAAAAAGCAATATGTTTGAATTTTTCTTGAAGAGTAGTAAGATTGTATATGGAAAAATTGACACAAATATGTAACAGGATAGTGATTTTTATGAACGTAAGCGTATAAAACATCATTATGATGCATATTTTTGATCAATTTTGTCTAAAAAACGACATTTATCTTTTACTTAATTCTATGCAGTGATAAAATGGAGTTGCACTTGAGGTTTGGATTAGATTGACTCGGTTTTTTTGGCCGGCCATAGAAAAATATATCAGCCGGTTTAAAAATATATTAAGAGCTTCATGATGGAGGTTTTTAGCAAATGAGCAGACAAGCGTCTTATCAAGAATCGCCTTGGGCACAATTTTCTGGGCCGAATCTTGGCTATGTAATGGAGTTGTATGAACAATACCTCAAAGATCCAGATAGTGTCGATGCTGAAATGAAAGCAGCATTTGATCAATGGGGTGCACCGGCGACGGCCAAGCAGGTTGAAACGACTGAAGGGCAGGCTGATGTATCCTTCCAAATGCCTGCGACGCACAACCGGCTTAGCAAGCTCGTTGCCGCTGTAAAATATGCGGATAATATTCGTACATACGGGCACCTGATCGCGGATATTAACCCTATTCGCAGGAAGGACAAAAACACTAGAAGGCTTGAGCTTTCTGAATATAATTTGACTGAAGAAGATTTGAAGCAAATTCCTGCTTCGTTTATTTCTCCGAATGCTCCATCAAATTTAAAAGACGGTCTGGATGCAATCAATCATTTAAAAGATGTATATACAAAAAAACTTGCATTTGAATATAACCATGTCCATGAATTGGATGAAAGGAACTGGCTCCAACAAAAAATCGAGGAAGGCAGTTACTATGTAGAACTAAGTAAAGAAAAAAAGATCAACTTATTGACCCGTCTTGCAGAGGTAGAGGGGTTTGAAAAGTTCATCCACCGCACTTTTGTCGGACAAAAACGTTTTTCCGTAGAAGGTTTGGAAACGCTCATTCCATTAATGGATGAAATCATAAGCCACGCAGTAGAAACCGGTACCAGGACAGTCAATATTGGAATGGCACACCGCGGACGTTTAAATGTTTTAGCTCATGTCCTTCAAAAGCCATATAAATTGATTTTTTCTGAATTCCAGCATGCACCTAATAAGGAACTAATCCCCTCGGAAGGATCGATCGGGATCACATACGGCTGGACGGGAGATGTTAAATATCACCTTGGAGCCGACAGGAAATTGAAGCGCGGTACAACGGCTACCACAAGAATCACACTTGCCAACAACCCGAGCCACCTTGAAGTCATCAATCCGATTGTGGACGGATTTACACGCGCCGCTCAGGAAGACCGTAAGATATCAGGCTATCCTAAACAAGACATGGACAACTGCCTAGCTATAGTTGTTCATGGGGATGCCGCATTCCCTGGTGAGGGAATTGTGCAGGAAACCCTAAATATGGGCCGTTTGAAGGGCTACAACACTGGAGGCTCCATCCATATCATTGCCAACAATATGATTGGATTTACCACGGAAAGCAGTGATTCACGTTCGACATTGTATGCCTCTGATGTAGCAAAAGGCTTTGAAGTTCCTATCGTGCACGTTAATGCCGATGATCCGGAAGCTGTCTTGGCCGCGGCTGTTTTGGCCCATGAATACCGCCAGGCATTTCATAAAGACTTTATTATTGATTTGGTCGGTTATCGCCGTTTTGGCCATAATGAAATGGATGAGCCGATGGTCACGAATCCGCTAATGTACAATATCATTAAGAAGCATTCTACTTCCAAAGAGATTTATGCGGAACAATTAATCCAGGAGGGGCTTTTGACAAAAGAGGAAGTCCAGAAGAATGATCTGGAAATACAATCTAATTTACAAAAAGCGTATGATAATTTACCGAAAGTTGAAGGCAATCCTGATATTGTAATGAATCCTCCTGAAAACGTTATAAAACTTCCTGAAATGGATACTGCAGTAAATATTGATGATTTGGAGACGATTAATCGGGAATTAATAACGTGGCCGGAAGATTTCAACGTTTTTCCAAGGCTTGAAAGAATTTTAAAAAGAAGAGCAGATGTTATAAAAGATAATGGGAAAATTGATTGGGCACATGCGGAAGCCTTGGCCTTTGCCTCGATCCTAAGAGATGGTACACCGCTAAGAATGACAGGCCAAGATTCCCAACGCGGTACTTTTGCACAAAGAAACCTTGTGCTTCATGATATTAAAACCGGTGAAGAGTATATCCCGATGCACCACTTATCAGGGGTTGAATCTTCGTTCGCATTATATAACAGTCCGCTCACTGAAGCTGGTGTAGTAGGATTTGAATATGGCTATAATGTCTTTGCTCCGGAAACTTTGGTTATATGGGAAGCTCAGTTTGGTGATTTTGCCAACATGGCACAAGTTTATTTTGATCAATTTATTTCCTCCGGAAGGGCCAAGTGGGGACAGAAATCCGGGTTGGTCATGCTCTTGCCGCATGGTTATGAGGGACAGGGTCCTGAGCACTCAAGCGGACGTGTAGAAAGATTCTTGCAAAGCGCAGCAGAGCACAACTGGATTGTTGCCAACTTGTCTAATGCAGCGCAATATTTCCATATTTTAAGAAGGCAAGCGGCAATTTTGAACAAAGATGAGGTTAAACCTTTGGTAATCATGACACCTAAGAGCCTGTTGCGACATCCTCTGGCTTCGGTAGAAGCAAGTGATTTGGCGGAAGGATCCTTCCAGTCAGTCATTGAGCAGAAAGGCTTGGGAGAAAATTATGAAGCGGTCGAAAGAGTTGCACTATGCAGCGGTAAAATAGCAATAGACCTTGAAGAGCATCTGAAAGATGAAAAAGACGTTGACTGGCTCCATATTTTAAGAGTCGAGGAGCTTTATCCATTCCCGAAAAATGAAATTGCAAACATTTTATCCCGATACCCGAATCTGAAGGAGATTGTCTGGGTGCAAGAGGAGCCTAAAAATATGGGCGGCTGGCTGCATGTCATTTCCTATATAAGAGACATAAGGCCGGAAGGTGTAGATATTAGATATGAAGGACGCCGTAGACGATCAAGTCCATCGGAAGGTGATCCTAGAGCCCATAGAAAAGCCCAAAGCCGTATCGTACAATCAGTATTTACTAGATCTGAATGATTTTTGAATTCATGTGCAATTATTAGAGGAGGATTTAAAGTGGCCGAAATTAAAGTACCTGAACTTGCAGAATCTATCATGGAAGGGACAATCGCGCAATGGTTAAAAAAACCTGGCGATTATGTTGAAAAAGGGGAATACATTGTTGAGCTTGAGACTGACAAAGTAAATGTGGAAATCATCTCAGAAGAAGCAGGAGTACTTAAAGAGTTGAAAGCAGATGAAGGAGAGACTGTTAACGTTGGTGATGTGATTGCAGTTGTTGAAGAAGGTGCATCAGCGTCTGATACGGCCGCTGACTCTGCACCAAGTCAAGAACAGCCTTCAGCAGCAGAAGAGACGAAAGCAAACCAGCCAGAAATTGCTCAGCCTGCCGCGCAACAGGTGGAAAAACAAGCGGAAGAAACAAAAGATCGCCCAATCGCTTCCCCGGCTGCACGTAAGCTGGCCCGAGAAAAAGGCATTGATTTAACATCAGTCCCGACAGTCGATCCGCTCGGGAGGGTACGTAAACAGGATGTCGAATCCTATTCAAATCAACCACAACAGCAGGCAGCACCTGCTCCACAAGCAAAACCTGCTGCTACTGTACAGGATGAGCCAGGCAAACCAATTGAGCGTGTAAGACTTTCCCGCCGCCGCCAAACGATAGCAAAAAGGCTTGTTGAAGTACAACAAACTGCTGCTATGTTGACTACATTTAATGAAATCGATATGACTGCAATTATGGAATTACGGAAACGGAAAAAAGACAAGTTTTATGAGGAACATGATGTGAAGCTTGGGTTCATGTCATTCTTTACAAAAGCAGTTGTAGCGGCATTAAAGAAATTCCCTGCTGTCAATTCAGAGCTGCAGGACGACGAGCTTGTATTAAAGAAATTCTATGACATAGGTGTAGCTGTTTCTACAGATGAAGGTCTTGTAGTTCCAGTCATTCGCGATTGCGATCGGAAAAACTTTGCAGAAATTGAGGATGATATCCTCAAGGTTGCCAAGAAAGCGCGAGACAATAAGTTGGCATTGAGCGATCTGCAAGGAGGAACATTTACAATCACAAATGGAGGAGTATTTGGTTCCCTTTTATCCACACCGATTTTGAACGGTACCCAGGTAGGTATTTTGGGAATGCATACGATACAGACACGTCCAGTGGCGATTGACGCGGAAAGAATGGAAAACCGTCCGATGATGTATGTGGCACTTTCATACGACCATCGTGTCATTGATGGGAAAGAAGCGGTAGGATTCCTGGTCACAGTTAAAAAACTTCTTGAAAATCCAGAAGATCTACTTCTTGAAGGATAAAAATAAAATATCAATGGGCCTGGCCAAAATGCCCATTAGGTAAAAGCAGGTGGAAACGATGTGAAGTGACCCCGAAAAGTTAGACATATTTTTTATTAAGCAACTTTCAAGGTCTGAACTCGGTATTC
>NZ_QYTV02000002.1 GCF_003605385.1 Siminovitchia acidinfaciens
TGAACTGCACCCTAATTGTTAGACACCATCTAACAATTGGAGGTGTGGTTTTTTTATGGCCAAATATACCATAGAACAGAAAATAGATGCTGTACTCCGTTATCAAAATGGACACGAAGGTGTGGGAACGGTTGCCAAATCCATTGGTGTAAATCATGAGGTTGTCCGGATGTGGATCAAGCAATTTGAATATCACGGAATCAAAGCTTTTGAAAAAAGCTATACAACCTATTCACTACAGTTTAAACTGGACGTAATTAAATATATGCTCGATCATGGGCTGTCTCCTAATGAAGCTGCTGTTATATTTGGTATTTCGTCACCCGCCCTTATTAGAAAATGGCGTGGNNNNGAACTAAATAACCAAGGAGTAGATGCCCTGAAACCGAAGAAAAAGGGGCGTCCAGCCATGAATAATAAAGGAAAAAATAAAAAAAACACGGCTGAAGGATCTGTAGAGGCTCTTCAGGCAGAGGTAGAGCGTTTACGCATGGAGAACGCTTATTTAAAAAAGTTGAATGCCTTAGTTCAAAACAAGGAAAAGTCACCAAAAAAGACAAAGCGCAAGCCATATATGAACTAAGGCATGAGTTCCCGGTAAAGGCCTTGCTGGAGTTGGCGGAAATTCCACGCAGCACGTACTATTATTGGGTAAAGAATTTCGGACGGCCGGACAAAGATGCAGAGTTAAAAAAGTTGATACAATCCATCTACGATGAGCATCAGGGCCGTTATGGCTACCGCCGTATTCGTGATGAGCTATGGAACCGAGGACATAAGGTAAACCATAAAAAGGTCCAGCGCCTCATGAAAGAGTTGGGCTTAAAAAGCCTTGTTCGCATGAAGAAATATCGTTCTTATAAAGGAAAAGTAGGCAAGATTGCACCAAATATTCTAGACCGGAAATTTGAAGCTGAAAGGCCGAATCAGAAATGGGTAACGGATATCACGGAGTTTAAATTGTTTGGAAAGAAACTCTATCTTTCTCCTATACTGGATTTATACAATGGAGAAATCATCACTTATACCATAGGCTCCAGGCCTACGTATTCACTCGTTTCAGAGATGTTGGAAAAATCATTTAAACGGATATCCGAGGGAGACAAACTCCTCATCCATTCAGATCAGGGCTGGCACTATCAGATGACCCAATATCAACACACCTTAAAAGAGAAAAAAATCACACAGAGCATGTCACGCAAAGGCAACTGTTATGATAATGCAGTGATTGAAAACTTTTTTGGTATTATGAAATCAGAATTCCTATATCTCAATGAATTTGAGAGTGTAGAGCACTTTCAACAGGAATTGGACAAGTATATCCATTACTATAACCACAAACGCATAAAGGCAAAATTAAAAGGCCTGAGCCCGGTTGAATACCGAGTTCAGACCTTGAAAGTTGCTTAANTATGAAATCAGAATTCCTATATCTCAATGAATTTGAGAGTGTAGAGCACTTTCAACAGGAATTGGACAAGTATATCCATTACTATAACCACAAACGCATAAAGGCAAAATTAAAAGGCCTGAGCCCGGTTGAATACCGAGTTCAGACCTTGAAAGTTGCTTAATAAAAAATATGTCTAACTTTTCGGGGTCACTTCAATCGTTACCACCTGCTTTTAATGAATGGCTGTATTTGACAACTCCCATTAATCACTAACCCTTTGAATATGAATATCCTTCAGAAATTCCCTGACAACATGGCTGGCCATGATCAGCCCTGCTGTGGAAGGGACGAAAGCATTCGATGAAGGTGGCATTTTCGCTTTCCGAATATCAGAATCTTGTTTTCCGACTTCTTCAACCACATCTTCCCTGACAACAATCGGGCTTTCGTCTGAGAACACGACAGGAACTCCTTTTTTGATCCCTTCTTTTCTTAATCTTGTCCTTATCACTTTAGCAATTGGATCCGTATGCGTTTTAAATATATCTCTAATCATGAATCTCGTAGGGTCCATCTTGTTTGCGGCACCCATACTTGAAATCATCGGTATATCCCTTTTCAGACATTCTTTTATCAGATGAATCTTGTATGAAATCGTATCTGAAGCGTCTACCACAAAATCCAGATCATGTGAGAAAAACTCCTCATATGTCTCTTCCGTGTAAAACATCTTTAATGCAACAACTTCGCATTCAGGATTAATATCTTTAATTCTTTCTTTCATCAATTCAGCTTTTGGCTGTCCAACTGTCGACAATAAGGCTATGATTTGTCTGTTGACGTTCGTAATATCCACAACATCCTTGTCAACGAGCACCAATTTGCCGACTCCGGACCTTGCCAGTGCCTCAGCGGCAAACGTACCGACTCCGCCAATCCCAAGTACAGCCACTGTGCTGTTTTTCAATATATCCAACCCTTTTTTTCCTATTGCCAATTCATTGCGTGAAAACTGATGCAGCATAAAATCAACTCCAGATTTAAATGAATACTGGACTAAGAGTAATTTAAAAAAAACCAGTTTGCAAGTAAAAAAGCAAAAGCGCCTGTTCATCGACGTGCAGGCTGATCTAAAATGCGAAAGCGCCATGCCTAGCGCAGGCAATTAAGGTGATTCCCGAGGAGGAAGTAATTCAATTACATCATGTGAAACTTCTTTAAATTTGCTACTTGCAGCTCTGCGACAAGGTAGCATAATTCGACAACAGCGTTGGAGCTAGGGTCAGCATAATCCGATAATTAAGTTATCCACATTTATAGGCGTTTTGTAATTTCATCATTAAAAAAGCAATCTGCCTAAACAGATTGCTTTTTTAATGATGAAAAGTCCCGATTGTGCCGTCATTAAGATCCTTTGTTTTGAACCCGCTCTCGGCAGGTGGGTGCTCTGCTCCGAATCTCAAGCGTCCTTTAACCAAAGGCATGCCATCGATTTGGAAACTCCAAGCTCCCGTAGTTAAAACTTGTCGGTCAAAACGATAAGGTATTTAGACGAACACATCAGGACTTTTCTTATTGATTAAATACTATCACAGGCACAAAAATATATCAATTGAAAACATCCTGGGAATTTCCCTCAGCGGGAGAGTCTCGAAAATTAGTCTTAAAGAAAAGCAAGGCGCTTAGGCGACAACACAAAACGGATCTTGATGAGAGAGCTTTTCAGCCACCACTGAAAAGCGGCTGATTCAATCATATTGTAAGAATTCCCTCGGAATTTGCGTCATGCGATTTGCTATGATTTTCTCTTAGCTTCCTCGAATATGCTGTGCCGCAGGAACACAATCTTCCTGAATAAACTTTGCATGACTTGGGCTCCAGCGGGACCATGACTTCCTGTCCGTAGCTGGGCATAACGTACTCTAGTTTGAATAAAAAACTGATTTTAAGCATTCTTAAACGTAATAAAATTTTAATCCATACCGGGACATAAATTAGCAAGATCTATAGAACGATATAAAAAAAGGAGAACCTTTTCACGGTTCGCCTTTCATAATTCTGTATATTTGGTCCCTTTAAATAACACTTGTCTTCTGAGCATTAGTGTCATTGACATCTTGGTCATTGACAAGATTGAGCGGAACATTCATGATCGAGAAGTCGCCGTTTTCTTCCCCCAAACCATAGTTTTGTTTATTGTTCAGAAAAACATCAAAACGCGCAGAAGGTGCCATGTTTACAGATGCATTTCGATCCATTGTATTCACTTTAAAGGCTAATAAGTTTATGACAACAGGTCCAAACACCAGCATCTCACCCTTTCCCCCTCATCTTTGGCAACGCATTAAAGGTGGCTGGGGAATCCACCAAATCCCGATCATCTATAAAGCTTTGCGGGCCTAAAAAGGCGCTGTCATCTCCAAAATTCTGCCCAAAACCTTGCGTTTTCTTATCGGAATTATTCCAATTAGCCAACAAGTTTTGACCTATATTAACGGCAGAAGCGTTCTCAAACGAATTTATCTTTAACATATATATATTTATATTAATAGGTGCCCCCCTCATGCATTGACCCTCCCTCCCTTAAGTGAATATATTACAAAACCTTACCTTTTATGAGGTAAAAGCAAAAGAACCCGCACCCTCTAGAAGTGTCAAGAATCGGAGTAATGAATGGATCCCCGTGTTAATACATATATAAAAGGAAAATGAAAATCTTCTTGGTGCTGACTTTTAAAGCACTATGAACTAGGAAAGTCCGGTATGCTTGAACAGTGGTTCAGTCAAGTCCTCCATTTACCAACAACTTGTGCAACTTATCCTATTCCTGTCCAAGTGAAAAGACATATGTTTGGAGGTAGGAATAATGGACCTGGAAAAACTAAAACAGTGGATGGAAATGGCGCAAAAATACCAAAACGGAAACTTTTGGGATGCCATTTTTGACCAATTTATGGATACGCCGGAGCAAAATCCTCAAAAATATCCAATGGGATCAAAGGCAAGCAGACCTTCGACCAAATTCCCGTTAGCGGATATTTATTTAACGGACACACAAATCATGGTCATCATTGAATTACCAGGTCTTCAGAAAGAAGAGGTTCAGCTTTCGCTCTCAGGAACTAAGCTGCTTGTCAAAGGGATTAGTAACAAACCGAGTGTTTCAGGATCTCCGATTCTAACTGAACGGCATTATGGAGAATTTGAGAGGGTCATTGAGCTGCCTGAAGCTGCTGAACATAAGGATGTACAAGCTAAATTTGTGAGCGGCCTCCTGTTTGTGACATACAAGAGAAGATATACCCGACACGAGAATATACCCATCCTGTAGATTTACTTTTTCAGGACATTGTTATCGATGAAATCAGAATCCTCTACGACCGAAACAGGATAGTTTTGAATGACTCCATCGCCACTTTGCTCGCCAAAACCTTCATTTCGATGGTTGCAGACATGGTTTCCATGCGAATTTGTACTGCCTAAGGTAACGGAAGATCTCCTGTCCATTGTCCGAATGTGCAAACCATGTAAATTAATGGTCGTTTTTGCTTTCATTTTGAACATCCCCTTTCATTTTTGGACAACACTCTTTTAAACAATAAAGGTGTGAATTAATGATGCCTATAAAAGGTTTATTCAACCGAAATGAAAATAATGATGAGGAAATACAGAACCTTACAAAAAGGGTACAGACACTTGAACAACAAGTGAAAAAAATAAATGCAATGGATATACAGATGAAAAGGCTTCTAAAGATGGAGAGTAAGTTGAAGAAAGAAACCTTATCCTCCCAATCTGACTATAATGAACGGAAAGGAAGTCCCAAAAGATCCGATAAGGCTAAAACCGGAAATCAAAAATCATATATTGTGGAGGAAGAGCACTTTTTATTGCAATTGTCAAAGTTTATTTCACAAACGCTGGCCCCCTTTAAGATCAAAGTAGACAGTTTGGAACAGCGAATAGCTATTATGGAAGATCATTTTGCCATGATAAAAGAAATTGTGGTAGAAAACAGGCAACAAACGAAAGAACTCATGGAAGAGTTGGACAAGGTAAAGAAGAATCCCGCCTCGAAAAGCGCACAGCCTATCGTTATACGGGAAATAAAAGTTGATAAAGTTTTATTGGATAAGTACGAACAAAATAATAACTTTGGTTCCTTGGGGATTAAGGCTTTGAGCGGACAGCTAAATATTGGAGCAACATACGGAAACAGTACACTTCCCGCTGAAATAGCTGAAGATTTAAAAGCTGATTTCAATAGCTTCAAAAAAGAAAATGAAGATAACGACTTGGAGAATACTGGGGAGGAGTCTAGTGTAGATGCCAGTGAAGAATCAAGTTGGGAATCTAGTGTGGAACCCGATGAGAGGGTTACTGAACACCAAAACACTGGAGAACACAACCAAGTGATTGATGATGATAATGATGACTTTACAGAGATTTCCATTGAATAAAGGAAAGTAGGCCGACCTCTATAAATGCCGGCCCTGCTTTCACTTTATATTTGTAGCCCATATTAAAAAATAATCTGTTGGCGGCTTGAAGTGGATTAACGTGCAGAAACAAGGCGCCTAGCGTTTTTACTTAAGATTTCTATTATTTGTTACCTTCACCTTGCAGATGAAGTTCCTTTAATTGTTTGCTATCCACTTCATCAGGAGCTTTCATGAGAATATCGCTGGCACTAGCTGTTTTCGGAAATGCAATTGTATCCCTGAGACTGGATCTGCCGGCGAGGATCATGACCATTCTATCCAGGCCAAGCGCAATCCCTCCATGAGGTGGGGTCCCGTACTCAAAGGCCTCAAGTAAAAAGCCGAATTTCTCCTGTGCCTCTTCTGCTGAAAATCCTAGGGCTTTGAACATTTTCTCTTGGACTTCCCTTTCAAAGATCCTCAATGAACCTCCGCCAAGTTCATATCCATTCAAGACGAGGTCGTAAGCCTGCGCCCTTACATTTTCCGGTTTAGTTTCAAGCAGCTCAACATCTTCCCTGACAGGCATCGTAAACGGATGATGAGCCGCAGTATACCGTCCTTCTTCCTCATCATATTCAAGCAGGGGCCAGTCAACTACCCAAAGGAAGTTAAATTTGTTTTCATCGATGAGCCCAAGCTCTTTGCCCAACTTTAATCTTAGGGCATTCAGCGAGTCTGCCACTACACTCTTTTTATCTGCCACATAAAGGATCAAATCGCCAACCTCTGCCTGCACCAAAGTAGTGATCTGCTTTACTTCGTCTTCATCAAAGAATTTGGCAATCGGCCCTTTGATGCCATCCTCTTCGACTTTCATCCAGGCAAGCCCTTTTGCTCCATAAATGGCAGCATATTCGCCAAGTGCATCAATGTCTTTTCTGGAATACTTGTCTGCAGCCTGTCTTACAACGATAGCTTTCACCTGTCCGCCTGATTCGACTGCCCCCGCAAAAACCTTAAAGCTTGAGC
This sequence comes from Siminovitchia acidinfaciens, assembly GCF_003605385.1. GTDB lineage: Bacteria > Bacillota > Bacilli > Bacillales > Bacillaceae_C > Siminovitchia > Siminovitchia acidinfaciens. The sequence continues at coordinate 6,847 of NZ_QYTV02000002.1, forward strand.
TTTTTACGATTTCGGACACATCCTGAAGCTCCATTTCAAAGCGTGTATCAGGCTTGTCGGATCCAAAACGGGACATTGCTTCATCGTATGACATAACCGGGAATGGGGATGGGACATCCAAGCCCTTCACGTCTTTCATGACTTTCACCATCATTTTTTCAACCATGGACATGATTTCCTGCTGGTTCATGAAGCTAGTTTCAATATCCACCTGGGTAAACTCCGGCTGCCGGTCCGCACGTAAATCTTCATCTCTGAAGCAACGTGCAATTTGGTAATACTTATCAAAGCCACTGACCATCAACATTTGTTTAAAAAGCTGCGGCGACTGTGGCAATGCATAGAATTCTCCCGGATGAACACGGCTTGGGACAAGGTAGTCTCTGGCACCTTCCGGAGTACTCTTTGTCAACATCGGTGTTTCAATGTCAAGGTAGCCTTCGTCGTCCAAATAATTTCTGATTGTCTTTGTAACATCGTGGCGCATTTTGAAGACTTCAAACATTTCCGGACGGCGTAAATCCAGGTAGCGGTACTTCAGCCGGATATCTTCGGCAGCTTCAGTATTGTCTTCAATCATGAACGGAGGTGTCTTGGCTTTGTTGATAATTGTCACTTCATTGACAATCACTTCAATCGTTCCTGTTTTAATTTTTGTGTTGAATGTCGACTCATCCCGTTTGATTACTTCTCCCTTTACATCGATCACAAACTCATTCCTGATTGTTTCAGCAATTTCCAACGCTTCTTTCGATACTTCCGGATTAAAAACGATTTGCACGACTCCCGTACGGTCACGAAGGTCGATAAAAATCAGCCCGCCCAAGTCACGGCGTCTTTGAACCCAACCTTTTAGAACAACCGATTCCCCGATTGCACTTTCTGTAATCTCTCCACAATAATATGTTCTTCCATACATGAGCAAACTCTCCTTATCCTTCTCTTTTTAAAAATGAAACAATATTTTCCAACGGGACATCTTTCTGTTCTCCCGTTTGCAGATCTTTGATAACAGCAAGACCTTTTTCCAACTCGTCTTCGCCTATAATAAGAACATGCTGGGCATGAAGTCGCTCGGCTGCTTTAAACTGTGCTTTCATCTTACGCCCCATGTAATCCTTCTCTGCCGAAAATCCTTCTCTACGGAGCTGCTGCAATAAAGGCATCGAATAGTCCATCGCTTCATCGCCAAGTGCAATAATATAACAGTCAACTGCCTCTTCGTGAGGAAGCTCCACCCCTTCTGCGTCAAGAGCACTTAAAAGGCGCTCGATACTAAGGGCAAACCCGATTCCAGGCTGGTCAGGGCCGCCAACGTCCTGCACTAGGCCATTATATCTTCCGCCTCCGCATAAAGTTGTAATGGCACCAAAGCCTTCTGCCTCACTCATGATTTCAAAGGCAGTATGGTTATAGTAATCCAAGCCTCTTACAAGTGTAGGATCAACCACAAAATCAATCTGCATGTCTGTCAGATGCTTTTTCACCTTCTCAAAATAGCTGCGTGATTCATCATTCAAATAATCAAGGATTGACGGTGCAGTTTTCATCAATTCGTGATCGCGATCCTTCTTGCAATCAAGGATTCTTAAAGGATTCGTCTCAAGCCGTTGCTGACAATCTCCGCAGAATTCCCCGATACTTGGCTTGAAGTGGGCGATCAAAGCATCCCTGTGTGCCTTTCTGCTAGAACTGTCGCCCAGGCTATTGATGACCAGGCGAAGCTTTTTCAAACCAAGCTCCCTGTATAGCTCCATCGCAAGTGAAATGACTTCCGCATCGATGGACGGATCATCGCTTCCGATTGCTTCTATGCCAAATTGAACAAACTGGCGGTATCGTCCGGCCTGCGGGCGTTCATAGCGGAACATCGGTCCGAAATAATACAGCTTGACAGGCTGGACCGCTTGTCCATACATTTTGTTTTCCGCATAAGAACGGACAACTGCAGCCGTGCCTTCCGGACGGAGTGTCAAACTGCGCCCGCCCCTGTCTTCAAACGTATACATCTCTTTTTGAACAATATCAGTCGTATCCCCGACGCTGCGTTGAAACAGTTCTGTTTGTTCAAAAATTGGAGTCCTTATTTCTTTATATTGAAATTTGCCGCATATTTCTTTAGCTTTTTTCTCAATAAACTGCCATTTTTCAACCACACCAGGAAGAATATCCTGAGTACCTCTTGGTATTTGAATGTTGGACAACCTCATATCCCCTTTCACAGTCATTAATTTAAAACAAAAATACTCCCAGTCTCTTGTTTCGAAAAACAAGGGACGAGAGTATTTCCCGCGGTGCCACCCTTTTTAAAAGCAATTTTGCACTTTCACTTTTTCACGTAACGCGTGTTAGCGTCCTTCTCCTACTAAGCTAGAGCCGTTCGAAGCGGAATCCTAAGGAGTGTCTTTCATTGAGGCAATTTGCGGAAATATTTTCAGCCTGGATATTTCCTCTCTGATCAAATCGTTCCCAACTACTTTCTCCCTCACCGGATGAATCATCTATTTTTCTCTATATTATCATACGAATGTATACAGATTTTGTCAATGTTTAACCACGCTCAAGGCCTCTTTTCAAAAATTGGATATTTGTATTATCCAAGCCCGCCTCATGCATAGATTGAACAGATATTTCTCCAGTCTCACTTTCAAGCACGTTCTGCAGATTGAGTCCTTCTGTGTTTGGCAAAGCCGCGCCTGCGTATCGGCCTTTTTCATTGATCCTCATTAAATATCCTCCCGGAATTGATATTCCATTATTATTTCCTTAGATTGAAAAATTATAACAACAAAAGCGCAAGCGCCTTACTTAGCCCCGACAAGCACAAGATGATTCCCGAGGAGGCAGTTCTTCAGCCAAGTGGCTGCTTCCATCACATCCTGTGAAACTTCTTTGAGGATGCTTCATGCAGCTTTGCGACGAGTAGAACAAAGACTTCCTTGAATATGGTTTGGCGGAGAAGCACACTCTTCCTTACAGGCTTGTGACCTCTAGGGGCTGGGCGCTGGAGCTAAACGTAGCATAATGTAATAGCACAAGATTTGTTAAGCGCACAAGCTAGCTTCCTTCCCACACGTGCTGGATATCCCATCTTAATTTAAATGGACAAGAAAAACATTAAGCACTTTTTTATTTCATTTCATCATGCGATAATGATAACCATGAGAGAAAGGCGGTATGGACGTGGGGAAAAAAGAGCTTTTGGTGATTCTTGCACTAATTTTTATCATTATCGGATGCAGCAAGGATCCGTCGTCCAATACTGCAGAGTCAGGAAGCGCCACAGTTACAGGTGAAGTGGTCAATGTCAGAGAAAAACCAGGTACTTCCTATTCAATCATTACCCAAATAAAAAAAGGGGAAACTTACCCTATCATAAAAGAAAAGAACGACTGGTATGAAGTCGAACTCCCCTCGGGCAAAACCGGATGGATTGCCGGATGGCTCGCATCCAAAGATTCAAATAGTGAACCATCGATAGAGGGTACAATCACTGTTCATAACCTGAACGTCCGGTCCGAACCGAGTACGGAAAGTGATATTCTCGGTAAACTTGACATAGACTCGAAAGTGAAAATAGTGGAAGAAAGCAACGGATGGAGCAAGATCCTTTTTGACTCGGAGACAGCATGGGTCAGCAGCCAATACGTTGATAAAAAAGCAGCTTCTCAAGATAGGAAAAATAATGATCAGGTCAACATCATGATTCTTCATGATAATTCAAACATAAGAAAAAAACCCGACATTAAATCTAATATCGTTGGACAGGCTTTTGCCGGAGAAGTATATGAGATCATTGATCAAAAGAATGACTGGATTCGAGTCAGGACAGAAAAAGGGAAAAAAGGGTACATAGCCAGCTGGGTCGTTTCTATGACTGACAGGCCTGCCGGCATCAGAAAAACCGGAAAGGGAATTTCAGGCAAACTCATTGTCATTGACGCGGGACACGGGGGTAACGATCAGGGGGCAGCAGGAGCTAATGGGGCGCTTGAGAAGGACTTGACAATGAAAACGGCCAAGCTGCTTGAAAAAAAACTAAAGAAAACCGGGGCGATTGTCATGATGACTAGGACCGGCGATAAATACGTCCCCCTTTATAACCGGACAAACACAGCTGCCGAGAATGGAGCAGATGCTTTCATCAGTCTGCACTACGATAGCATCGACGATGCCTCCGCCTCAGGCTATACGACATATTATTACTATTCTTATGAAAAACGTTTGGCCGACACAGTACACAGCCATTTATCCAAATCAATCAAACTGAAAGACCGGGGAACTCAATTCGGGAATTATTATGTCTTGAGAGAAAACACCCAGCCGGCCGTATTGCTTGAACTTGGATATTTGAGCAACATTGATGAAGAAAAGACTATTAAAAGAAATAAATATAGAGAAAAAGTTACCGACGCAATTGTCAAAGGGCTGGAAGATTATTTTGAGCGATGACTGGAATGCCATACTTCTGACTCGCTATTCGGGATTCCTCTTGACCGAGTGAGAAATTTTCTCGTTGTTACTGTAACTTGGAGCCACTCTTAGTGACCAAGCTAGTGATTTTCCATTACTGCAGTAACTTAATCTACTGTTTAGTGACAGAGTAATGGATTATTGTGCAAATACCCTTACTTCATAGAAAAAACGACTAACCATCAATTGTTGCTTTTCATAAAAAATCTGTCACCGATACAGGCTCCCATTATTGATAGCACCTGCATAATGCCTTTCATTTTAAAAGGAGGGCGTCCAGAAAATCAGTTTAAATTGATTTTCTGGACGCCCTCCTATTTTTCTACCAAATATTTAGTACATTTCTATTTATCGTTCCAGTACAAGGGTGACAGGCCCGTCATTAATTAGATCGACTTCCATCATGGCACCGAAAACGCCTGTCTCTACTTTCACACCCTTCTCCCGAAGCATTTCATTAAATTGTTCATAGAACAGGTTGGCGGCGTCGGGTGCCGCTGCATCAATAAAGCTCGGACGCCTACCTTTATTACAGTCAGCATAAAGAGTGAACTGGGAGACTGACAGGATTTCGCCATCCACGTCCTTTAATGATAGGTTCATCTTGCCCTCTGCATCTTCAAAAACACGAAGGTTCACGATTTTATCCGCCAGCCACTCGGCTTCATTTTTCGTGTCATCATGAGTGATACCCACCAGCAAAACAAAGCCTTTGCCGATTGCCCCTGTCACTTTACCTGCTGCCGTTACCTTAGCCTGTTTACATCTCTGAAGCACAATTTTCACGTTTATATGCTCCTTTAGTTCATTATTCGATGGACTGCATAGATGTCCGGAATCTGTTTGATCTTGTCTACCACTTTGTGTAGATGGCTGATGTTATGAATGGAAATCGTCACCATAATAGTAGCCATTTTATTCCGGTCCGTTCTGCCATTTATAGCAGTGATGTTCGTTTTTGTTCCACTTACTGTCTGCAAAACTTCATTCAACAGTCCATGTCGGTCATAGCCCAGCACTTCGATATCCACATTGTATTCTTTTCGAGTGCTTCCGCCTTGCACCCACTCAACAGGAATGAGACGGTTTTCCTGGTCAGAGCTGGCGACATTCGGACAATCACATCTATGGACGGAAACACCTCTCCCTTTAGTGATGAAACCGATTATCTCATCACCAGGAACCGGGTTGCAGCAGCGGGACAGACGTATAAGCAGATTGTCTGCACCTTTCACCGTCACGCCTGCTTCGTACCTGCCTGGTCGTGAAGCCTGTCTTCCTTCAGCTGATACGATTTCTTTAACGGCCTCTTCTTCATCCCGTTTCTTTCTCAATTTTTCCGTCAAACGGTTCGCAACCTGCTGCGCCGATATGCCATTATAGCCAACTGCCGCATACATATCGTCTTCGGTTGGAAAATTGAATTTCTCTGCAGTTCTTTCTATATTTTCGGGGACAAGGATATCTTTGAGATCAAAATCCAGTTCTTTGATCTCTTTTTCGACCAATTCCCTGCCTTTAACGATGTTCTCTTCTTTTCTCTGTTTTTTGAAAAATTGCCTTATTTTATTTTTCGCTTGGGATGTCTGCGCTAGCTTGAGCCAATCCTGGCTTGGTCCGTAAGAGTGCTTTGACGTAAGGATTTCAATAATATCACCTGTATTCAGCTTATAATCCAACGTGACCATTTTTCCATTGACTTTTGCTCCGATTGTTTTATTGCCGATTTCCGAGTGAATTCGATAAGCAAAGTCAATGGGAACCGATCCTGCCGGAAGTTCAATGACATCCCCCTTCGGGGTGAAAATAAATACCATATCAGAAAACAAATCGATTTTTAATGATTCCATGAACTCCTCAGCATTGGCCGATTCATTTTGAAATTCCAAAATCTCCCTGAACCAGGAAAGCTTTTTCTCGAAGGACGCCCGCTGATCAAGCGCTTTTCCTTCTTTATAAGCCCAGTGTGCAGCTATCCCGTATTCGGCAATCCGATGCATTTCAATCGTCCTGATTTGCACTTCCAACGGTTCACCTTTTGGCCCTATGACGGTTGTATGGAGTGATTGATACATATTGGGCTTGGGCATAGCAATATAATCCTTGAACCTTCCAGGCATCGGCTTCCAGCATGTATGGATGATTCCGAGAACAGCGTAGCAATCTTTGATGCTGTTGACGATGATTCTCACAGCAAGCAGGTCATAGATTTCATTGAATTGTTTATGCTGCAAGCTCATTTTACGGTAGATGGAATAAATATGCTTGGGTCTGCCGTACAGCTCGGCTTTAATCTCAACTTCCTCCAACCGGGTGTTCATTTCGTCAATGACGTTGTCCAAATACCGTTCCCTTTCAGCCCGCTTCCGCTTCATCAAGTTGACAATGCGATAATATTGCTGCGGATTCATGTAGCGCAACGAGGTGTCTTCCAATTCCCATCTAATCTTTGAAATACCCAACCTATGGGCAAGAGGAGCAAAGATTTCCAGGGTTTCATTGGAGATTCTTCTTTGTTTTTCCGGCGGCAGATGCTTTAATGTCCGCATGTTATGGAGTCTATCTGCAAGTTTGATCAAAATGACCCGAATGTCTTTCGCCATCGCAACAAACATCTTCCTGTGGTTTTCGGCCTGCTGCTCCTCATGGGATTTATATTTTATTTTTCCAAGCTTTGTGACGCCATCAACAAGCATCGCCACTTCACTATTGAACTCCTCGGATAACTGCTTGATTGTCACCTGGGTATCTTCCACAACATCATGCAGGAAGCCCGCCGCTACAGTAGCGGGATCCAATTCCAGATCAGCAAGGATCCCGGCCACTTGAACCGGATGGATGATATATGGCTCCCCCGATTTGCGATACTGATCCTTATGAGCCTGGTGGGCAAATTCATAAGCTTTTTTTACTAGTTCGACATGATCTTCGTTCAAATACTTTCTAGTCCGCTCAAAGACATCTTCAGCTGTTAATATTTTATCTTTTGCCACAAGGATCACCTTTTTTATTAAAAATAAATATTACTAATAGCAATTGCAAAAATTGTCGAATAAAATTGTGTAGAAAAAAGAATATATGAATACTATTATCGTTTTTATAGCATGGGTTGTAAAGAAGAAGCTTTACTTTTCCAACATTTATCTCAAATTTTATCGAATTTTATTTACTTTGATAGAGCAAAAGCGTAAACACCTGTTCATCGCCGGACCACAACTTGAGCATTTGATTATTCCCTAGATTATAATAAAAAGCACTCAATTGAGTGCTTAGTACTTCATAAGGGACAAAAGGTCATAATTATCCAGCTTTTTTCTTCCATCAAGATATGAAAGTTCGATGAGGAATGCTATACCAGCAACAACGCCGCCCAATTTTTCAACGAGCTCGATTGTCGCCTCAATCGTACCACCGGTCGCCAACAAGTCGTCCGTAATTAAAATCCGCTGTCCCTTTTTAATCGCGTCCTTATGAATTGTCAAGGCATCTTTACCATATTCTTTTCCGTAGCTTGCCTTAATTGTCTCTCTCGGAAGCTTCCCTTCTTTTCTGACAGGGGCAAAGCCTACTCCAAGAGCGTATGCAACAGGGCAGCCGATGATAAATCCCCGGGCTTCCGGGCCGACAACAAGATCTATTTGCTTTTCTTTCGCATATTCAACAATTTGGTCCGTTGCATAGTGGAAGGCCTCTCCATTGTCCATTAATGTAGTAATATCCTTAAAAAGAATACCTTTTTGAGGCCAATCCGGAACAATTGTAATATATTGTTTTAAGTCCATGCATCCACTTCCTCCTCATAGTAAACAGGGTGTGAGACTCTCTTCTCAAACCATTGCTTCAATTCCTGGTATGATGAATAGATCAGTTCATTTTCCAGTTCAATAACTGCCTGTTTTTCTTGATAGGCAGGCGACTCCGTTAAATCCTTTTTCATTTTTACCTGATTTAACACAATGACTCCATCTTTTATTGTAACAAATTCCAATTCAAAAAACACTTGAGTCATGAACTCCACTGTTTCGTTTGACCATCCTCGGTAAGATTCAAGCTCTTTGCCATATTTTTTGACGTCAAAAGTGCGCCTTTTAGCAAGAAAAGCGTAAAACCATTTAAAATGGTCCCGTGTTGGAATTGTTTTAAAATATTCCCCGCGCCCATGATAGAAATGTGCATAAATTCGATCCGGTGACTTTCCTGTTAGCATTTCCTCGAGAAGATCGATGCTCGGAGGGAGATCAAGAAGGACTATGCTTTTTCCATCAAGCGTCAGACGTCTCGCCTCTTCCGCATCAGCAATAATTTTAATATCGGTCTCACCGGAATCCCAGGGAAACTCGCTCAGGCTGTTTTGATTAAAAACTATGAAAGTTATATTCTTATCCGGTAATAGGGGCAGCCAGCTTTCAGGCCGCTTATTTCCTCTTAAATCAAACAGCTGCCAATTATTAATAGCTGCGTCTCTAATAAATATTTGCGGTTTTCTTATATTATTCCATTCGTTGATAGCAAGCTCGCCGACGACCGACATTTTAGCATCCGGTGAAATGCTGTCAGCTATTTCCCCGAGATTAAAGCCGATACCGTCCAACATTCCGCCGCCCTGCTTTAATGTCAGCTTCAAATGGTTCTGTGCGGCACCAATTTTCCTTTTATCCTGCACGTCAGCTTCGTTGACCATAAACTTTGGTTTTGGGTTCATCACGCCGTACGGCGCAAGCAAATCCAGCTCTTTGATCAAATCAATATCCACATTGACCAATGTAGCCTCAGCATCCAAATCTGTGTATGGAACTAGATCCTTTTCACTCAACTGTTCTTTTGCTGCGCTATTCAATCTGGTTCGCAAGTCTTCTACATCGGAAATTGAAAGAGTCATGCCGGCAGCCATTGGATGCCCGCCAAAGTGTTCAAGCAGATCAGAGCAGGAAAGCAGGTTTGTAAATAAATCAAAACCTTTGATGCTTCTGCCAGATCCCTTCGCCTTGCCGGTCTCTTGGTCGTAACCAAGAATAATTACCGGCCTGTAGTATTTCTCAGTCAGCCTTGATGCGACAATACCGATGACCCCGGGATTCCAACCTTCTTTTCCAATCACAAGCACATGATTTTCGGACGGAGGATATAAAGTATCCACCATATTTATCGCTTCTTTAGTTATTTCCGACACAATCTCTTTTCTTTCGATATTGAATTGCTCGATATCCTCTGCCAACTGTTCTGCTGTTTGTTCATCTTTTGACAGTAAAAGATCAGCGGCAGGGTTGGCTGAATAAAGCCTGCCAGCCGCATTCAAACGCGGTCCAATTGTGAAACCAACGGTTTCCTCATTCGCTTCAGCCAGGTTCGCGCCTGCCAGCCTGCTTAATGCGACAAGTCCCGGTCTCGCAGATCTGGCAAGGACTCTAAGGCCTTTTTTGACAATGAGACGGTTTTCCCCATGCAGCGGAACGAGGTCGGCAATTGTTCCGACAGCTACCAGGTCAAGCAATTTTTCCGGTGCAGCACCGCATAACGCATGGGCAAGCTTAAACGTGACACCTACCCCGGCAAGATCCGGAAATGGATAAGGGGTGTCATTGTACCTTGGATGGATGATAGCATAGGCAGAAGGTATTTCCGGCCTTATTTCGTGATGGTCTGTAATGATCAAATCCATGCCAAGCTCTTTTGCTACTTCTGCTTCGTGTACAGAAGAAATCCCTGTATCAACAGTGATGATAAGCCCGATTCCGTCGGCAGCTGCACGGCGAAACGCCCCTTCATTTGGACCGTATCCCTCAGTGAATCGATTGGGTATGTAATACTCGACGATAGCCCCTAAGTCCTTTAATACCGTCATTAATACAGTAGTACTTGTTACACCATCGGCGTCATAATCACCAAACACAAGAATTTTCTCCTGCATTTCGATGGCCTTACGTATCCGGTCAACCGCTTTTCGCATATCCTGCATCAAAAATGGATCATGGAACTCTTCTTTTTCTATATATAAAAATCTATGAGCTTCCTCAGGATCGGTTATGCCTCTATTTACTAATAACGTGGCAGTGAGCGGCGATAAATTAAGTTCATCGGAAAGCATCTGGACTATTTTCTTATCCGCTTCCCGGACGATCCATCGAGTTTTTGACTGTAACATACATTCACTCCTTCAGACTTCCTAATTATACAAAATAGGTATGTCCCATTCAATGACCCCTTTTTAAAATGGAAATTACAGAAAACAAATTCTTAGTTCGATTCTGTATAAAATGGATTTATATGGACTAAAACGTTATGCACATTCGGGTCGCTGAGGAGTTTTTTCTTTACTTTTTTTCCAATCAAATGTCCTTCAGAGACAGTCATATCAGGGTTGACTGAAATCTTTAAATCAATGATCACATAATAGCCATGCTTCCGGGCATGAAGCTCGTCAATCCTCATGACTTCCGGAACGGAAAAAACTGCCTCTTTGAATTCTTCGATCTCCTTATCATCCAAAACATGGTCCAATGTATTATAAATAGATTCAGCTCCAAGCTTCCATGCCATTCTTAAGACCATAACCGATACAACCAAACCAGCTACCGGGTCGCCATAAACCAGCCAATCCACATTCAGCATTTCGCCAAGAATGGAGGCGCCAATCCCTATCAATGCAGCGATGGAAGAATAAACATCTGATCGATGTTCATAGGCATTCACAATCAATGCGTCACTGTTAAGCTTTTTTCCAAGCTTGTATTTGTATCTGAACAGTGCTTCCTTGACGATGATTGAAAATACAACCGCATAAATGGCTATGGAACCTGGTGCTTCCAGTGGCTTGAAAAAAGACTCAAACGATGATTTACCAATTTGCAGACCAACAATGAATAATATCACTGCAACGATAATTGCAGCAATGGATTCGGCTTTCCCATGTCCGTAAGGATGCTCCTCATCTGGCGGCCGTTTAGCAGCTCGAAGGCCCACATAAACCGCCAAGGATCCGACTATATCAGAAGCTGAATGGACAGCATCTGCAATCAATGCTTTACTGTGTGCCTTTAGGCCAAAAGCCCCTTTTATAACTGTCAGTAAGATATTAATTATAACCCCGAGCCAAGCTGCCCGCTCAGCTTGTTTAAAGCGATCCTTCTCCATTTATACCATTCTCCTTTACGCAGCTGGTATTACTTATACTACCCTTTCCAAGCAAAAAAGCCGCAAGTTGCGGCTTTTTTTACTTGAAAATATTTCTCCTCTATACAGCTGCGCAGGACTGGACATCTTAGTGCCACCGACGGACAGGAAGTGCTAGTGCAAGCAAAACGACAGGATGTCGTGTTCTGAGCCTACCGAGTGCCATTGACTCAGGGTCATAAGGCTATCGCTACTGAAGGCAAACTAAGCCTTCCCCTCAGCCTCTTCTTATGCTTGCCGCCGATAAATTACACTTATAAATCCTTTATCTCGTTACGGAGGACTCCAGTTTGTACGTCGCTAAACGGACGCTTACGCTTTTCTTACTGTCTAGCTACGGGCTCCAGCGACTAGCAGACTTCCTCCTCCCTCCTACGATAAGTCGACATCAGCTCGCCTAAGGCATTCGCCGTGTCTCCTTTATCTCGTCAAGAGTCATCCAGTCTGTACGTCGCTAAACGTCGCCCTCCGCTTTTCTTGTTGTCCAGCTTCAGCGCCTAGCCCCTCGAGGTCACAAGCTGATTCCCTGTGGTGGCTGAAGAACTGCCTCCTCGGGAATCTTCTTGTGCTTGTCGAGGCTAAGCAAGGCGCTTACGCTTTTCTTTACACCTGCGGCTCATCCGACCACTTTTTCTTTTCTTTTACCGTGTTGATTGGTCCCTTTTTCTTCAGTTCCCTGACTTTCAAATCATACCAAAGCTGTGCGGAAATGAAGATGGATGAATAAGTTCCTGCCAATAGACCCACAAGCAAAGCAAGTGAAAAGTTCTGGATCGACTCGCTGCCGAATATTAAGAGCGCTACAACAGTGACAATGACAGTCAGCACAGTGTTGATGGAACGCGTCAATGTTTGACGTAGACCTGTGTTGACAACATCGGCAATATCCTGCTCTGTTTTCAAGCGTTTTTTTGCTCTCATATTTTCTCGGATACGGTCAAACGTGACAATTGTGTCATTGATGGAATAACCGACAATTGTCAAGACGGCGGCAATGAATGTTAAATCAACCTCCAACCTAGTCAGGCTGAAAAACGCAACAATGAAGAAGGCATCGTGGACAAGTCCCAGTACAGCTGAAAGCCCCATCCTATATTCAAAGCGGAATGATACATAAATGACGATGCCCAATGCTGCTACGGCAAGTGCATATAAAGCATTCTTGGCAAGTTCTTTACCAACTGTGGAAGATACCGTGCTGACATTCGGTTCCGTACCATACTTTTCTTCAATGTGGTCCTTCAGTTTTGCTATCTCGTTCTTAGACATGGCTCCTTTGTAGCGGGCTACGCCGATTTCCTGATTTGCTCCCGAAAGTACAATATCATCAGACGGCATTCCGATAGCGTCCAGCTCCGTTTTTAGCTCTTCGGTAGTCAAGGTCTTGCCCGCATCAATTTCCACACGGGTTCCACTTGAAAAATCAATTCCCAAATTCAGTCTGAATATGCCAAGAACAATAGCCCCTGCAACGAGCAGAATAATGGAAATAGCGTAAAACTTCTTTCTCGCTTTTACAAAGTCAAATCTGTCAAATGGCGTTTTTAATTCATGTGCTGCAATGTTTTCCGACAAGTCATGGATCTCGGATTTCTTCACTCCAAACCAGCCAGGCTTCTCTTTAAAGAAACGGCTGTTGATCCAAAGCCCAAGAAGGAACCTGGACCCGTAAACTGCTGTTACGAAGCTCATCAAAATACTTAGTATAAGCATCGTTGCAAACCCTTTGACGGAGCTTGTCCCGAAATAGAACAGAACTGCTCCTGCCAGTAGTGTTGTTATGTTTGCATCAAGGATAGCAACAAACGAAGACTTATTTCCTGCCTGGAAGGCTGATTTCAATGAACGGCCAAGCCTGATTTCTTCCTTGAGCCTTTCGTATGTAAGTATGTTCGCGTCTACCGCCATCCCTACCCCGAGAATTAAAGCTGCGATTCCCGGTAAAGTTAAGACTCCATTCATCAAGGTGAATACAAGCAATATTAAATATATATAGATGGATAACGTAATCGTCGCAATTACACCTGGAAAACGATAGTAGAAGATCATGAACAAGAATATGATCGCAATTCCGATCAAGCCTGCTGTAACTGTTTTATCCATCGCCTGCTCACCAAACTGGGCACCCACTGATGTGGAATACACTTCTGTCAGTTTGACAGGAAGGGCACCGGCATTTAGCAGGTTGGCAAGGTTTTCTGCCTCTTGGGTTGTAAAGCTTCCTTCAATTGTAACATCGGTTTCATAAAAGACCTGATTGACATTTGGGGCTGAGAGCAGTTTTTGGCTGCCGCTTGTAACCGCCTTTTCGTAAGAGTCCACCCCTTCTTCAAAATCCATCCAAATAACCAATTGATTATTCGGCTTCATGCTAAGGATCTTCTCGGTCACGTCTCTGAACTTGTTTTTATCTTTCATTTTGACCAGAACAATGGGCTGATTTGTATCAGGAGAGAAGCTTTGTTTGGCCGCTCCTTCAACGAGATCGGTACCATCAAGCATCACATTGTCGTTTACATCCCGGAATGTGAGAGTTGCCTGGGTACCAAGTATCTCCCTTGCATGGTTTTGGTCTTCCACACCTGCAAGTTGTACCCTGATGCGGTCGTTTCCTTCAACTTGAATGTTTGGCTCACTGACACCAAGGACGTTAACCCTTCGGTTAAGAGCATCGACCGTATGTACCAATGTATCCCTGGTTATTTTCTGCCCCTCTTTTGCCGGTTTCACGTCATATAAAACCTCAAAACCACCTTGGAGATCAAGACCAAGCTTTATGTTATTGATGATGCTGTTTGTGGTCGACCCCATAATTCCCGCGAGGAATATCAATATGAGGAAAAAGGCTACTATCCTGCTTCTCTTTACCATGAAATATAAATCCTCCTTGCGATGAAGAGCATACTGTACTCTCTATATCTTTTTAAATTATGAAACAGATGGTAAAGGGTGTCAATCCTCGTCTGCTTTCATTAGTTGTTAAACTTCTTATTATTTAGCTCATCAAATGGGGATTCTTGTGAGCGAAACGCTTCCATAGTTACAAAATTCATAAAGTCACCAACCCTTAAAGACAGAACATCCGAAACTAACTCGTAGACCCTAACTCCTTCCTTAGGCTTTTTCCAAGTTTTCTGCGTTAAAAATCTCCATATGTCCTTAATCGTTACATCCTCGTACCCAAGTACAGCAAACTCCTCCGCCTTACTCAATAAAGCAGGTTTGAGCATATGAAAATAGTCATCGTATTCATGCTTGTTTTCCGACATCTGCCTACCACCCTTCTTTTTGCCATGCGAAAGCTCGAACTTGTCATGCTTTGTCCAAGTCCAAGCATATACATAATTGTAATCGAATTGAGCAAATTTGAGAAGGCAGGGAAATAGATGTCAAAGTTTCTGAAAGGCACAATGATTTTGATGGCTGCCGGTCTGGTAACAAGGCTGCTCGGCTTCATCAACAGGATTGTTATAGCGAGGTTGATTGGAGAAGAAGGGGTAGGTTTGTATATGATGGCCTATCCGACGTTGATCCTTGTTGTAACTATCACCCAACTGGGGCTTCCGGTGGCTATCTCCAAAGCTGTAGCAGAAGCTGATATACAAGGGGATCAACGAAAGATCAAAAAGATCCTCGTCGTTTCATTAACAGTGACAGGAACACTTTCATTGATTTTCACCCCTGCCTTAATTATGCTGGGGCCGCTGCTTTCCGAGACACTCTTTACAGACCCGAGAACTTATTATCCATTGGCAGCCATTGCACCAATTATACCAATTGTCGCTGTTTCATCAGTAATCAGAGGATATTTCCAAGGGAAGCAAAATATGAAGCCGTCTGCAGTCTCCCAAGTTATTGAACAGACTGTCCGGATTGCATTGATTGCAGTACTTACCAAGGCCTTTCTTCCCATGGGGATTGAATACGCTGCTGCTGCAGCGATGGTTGCATCGGTAATAGGGGAGCTTGTTTCTCTTTTTTACTTATTCACCATGTTTAAAGTGAAGAAACGTTTTCCGATCAGGAGAAATTTTTTATCTGCTTTAAGGGGTGGCCGCGGAACGTTCAAAGAATTGATGAATGTCGCACTCCCTACAACAGGGAGCAGAATGATCGGTTCCTTATCCTGGTTTTTTGAGCCGATCATCGTTTCCCAAAGTCTGCTTATCGCGGGGATAGCTGCGGGGATAGCTACTAAACAATACGGACTTTTGACTGGGTACGCTCTTCCCTTGTTGACTTTGCCATCGTTCATTACGTTTTCACTTGCAACATCACTCGTTCCTGCGATCAGTGAAGCCAATGCTGTTCGCAATTATCAGCTCGTTGAATACAGGCTCCAGCAGGCATTGCGGTTTGCTTTGCTATCCGGTGGACTTTCCGTGATTGTATTATTCACATTTGCCGAGCCATTGATGAAGCTAATTTATGGTTCAGAAAACGGCGCTTATTTCATTAAGCTGATGGCCCCATTTTTTATCTTTCATTACTATCAGGGACCGCTACAGGCCATATTGCAAGCACTTGACCTGGCGAGGGCAGCAATGATCAACAGCTTGATCGGAAACGCTGTCAAGCTTGGAGTAATTTTTATGTTAGCATCCCAGCCGACCATCGGCATTACGGGAGCGGCCCTTGGCATTGCAACCGGAACCTTGTTAATTACCGCGTTGCATTATGCCACTGTATTAAAGAAGGTTCAGTTTACCGTGTATATCAATGACTATGTAAAGTTTTTTGCTGCTGCCATTATGGCAGGCTGGGGCGGCAAAATCATATATGACTCTCTATTTTTCAATTCAAGTTTAATTAAGCTGACCATAGGAATCATTTTCATAACGCTAATCTATTTAGCTTTGCTGGTCGGATTTAAACTGGTGACCAAAAGTGACGTGACAAAAATACCATTCATAGGAAATATAATAAAATAAAACTGTAAAACCGGGGTCTGACCCCCAGCGCGTTTAAGTGGTAACGTATTAACGCAGCGGGGGGTCAGACCCCTTTAATGCGGCCTTTTCCCTTCATCGATGTAGTCAACGAAAAATTTTCCGTCCTGAAAACTACAAAATGAAATGTTTTCTATATCTTTGTGACCTCTTGTACCTAGCTCACGACGAAGCCATTGTTCGCTTTTATTCGATTCCTTTAAGCCATCTTGCTGAATTTTCCCATCAATGATAAGAGGGATGGTAACGGAGCCTGCCTTTTTTTTATTTTCTTTTTTAAATACAGACAATTGCCCTGATGTTTCCAGTATGGCGAACTCTACATCAGCAATATTGTTTATGTCCTTTAGCCGCAATTGCATAAGCAAATCATCAAAATTATAACGGTGCCTTTTCATCTCTTTCTCGTTAATCTTTCCTCTTTCAATGATAACCGATGACCTTCCATCAATAAGACTGCGAAATTTACGACTTCTTAATGAAAAATAGGCCATCCCCACTTGAATAATAAGCAATACAGCCATAGGTACGATCGTATGCATAATTGGATCTTTATGCTGCTCAATGGCAATGACAGCCATTTCACCTATCATGATAAATATCACTAGGTCCAACACACTGAGTTCACCAATTTCCCTTTTTCCCATCAGCCGGAAGATAACGAGGATAATCGCATACAGAACGACTGTCCTCAAAATAATGACAATGAAATCATTCATATTTATTTCCCCCTGTTAAAAACGTCATAAATTAGTATGGGCAACAATTTGATAAACATGAGGAAAAAGCTTCTAATAACTAAACTCGTGAATATGTTTGTAAAAGGACAGGCGTATTTGCCCAAATGTTTCAGGAAAGGAGTGAAAGATGATCGAAGCAAAGAATTTCGGAGTATCGGTTTTGTATGGGGTTTTTACGATTATTTTGCTGGCTGCAATTACAAGTCTGATTTTTTCGTTCATTTTGACCTTCACAAACACCCAGGAGAAGTCCATTAACCTGCTCATTACGATCATCTCTTTTTTCAGCGTTTTTGCCGGCGGGTTCATTTGTGGAGGAAAAGGCAAGCAAAAGGGATGGGTCTTGGGCGGAGCAACAGGCCTATTATACAGCTTAATCATATTTTTATATCAATATTTAGGCCACGGTTCCTTCTTCACAATTGAACAGCTCGTTTATTACATCTGTTATACACTGACCGCTATGATGGGGGGCGTACTGGGAGTCAATATCGCAGGTGGTCCGGCGCAGCATCATTCGTAAAGATAAGAGCACAAGCGCCTTTTCATCGACGTAAAAACTAGAGTGCACTCCGTGTGATAAAGAAAATCGCCGACATAGAAGGAGCGCGAAGTCTAGTTGATAGGCATAAAGCTGAATGTAACATAATGCGATAACAAAATTATCCGCATTATAGGTAATACAATTTCACACAAAAAAAGAAGCGTCACATAGACTACGCTTCTTTTTTTATGTACTGATTTTCTTACGGTTGCACTACTTCGCGAATCGCATTGCGATCATATGTAAGTCTGCTGCCATCACCGCAAAGGATGACCACTTTCCCTTCATCAATTGCATCAATCGTGCCATGAAGACCTCCGATTGTGATGACCTTGTCCCCCTTTTGCAAATTGCTCTGCATCGTTTGGACAGCTTTTTGCCGCTTTTGGTTCGGCCTGATTAACAGGAAGTAAAAAAGAACGAACATTAGAATGAACGGCGTTAAATTAGCAAGAGTACCCAAGACTTTTCCCCCTTTCCAGATTGCATTTATTTAGAAATTTTTTGCGTCAGGACGATTGAATCCGTAGCGCTCAAAAAATTCTTCTCTGAAGTCTCCAAGACGATCTTCTTTAATCGCTTCTCTGACTTGCTTCATCAATTTTAACAGAAAATATAAATTATGGTAAGTCGTAAGCCTAATTCCGAATGTTTCGTTGCATTTAATTAAATGACGGATATAGGCACGTGAATAATTTCGGCAAACATGGCAATCGCAATTTTCATCCAGCGGGCCAAAATCACGTGCGTAGGCTGCATTTTTCACGACAAGACGTCCATTGCTTGTCATTAACGTCCCGTTCCTAGCTATCCGTGTTGGCAGGACACAGTCAAACATGTCCACGCCTCTTACAGCGCCATCTACAAGGGAGTCTGGTGACCCTACTCCCATAAGGTAGCGAGGCTTATTGGAAGGCAGAAGCGGAGTTGTGAAATCAAGAACACGATTCATTACATCTTTCGGCTCTCCGACAGATAAGCCGCCAATAGCATATCCCGGGAAATCAAGCGAAATAAGATCCTTGGCACTCTGCTTGCGTAAATCTTCGTATTCTCCGCCTTGAACGATGCCAAATAGCCCTTGGACATCCGCCCGTTTATGGGCTTTTAGACATCTTTCGGCCCAACGTGATGTCCGCTCAACTGAATTTTTCATGTATTCATGTGAAGCCGGATATGGGGGACATTCATCAAATGCCATCATAATATCCGATCCAAGAGAATTTTGAATCGCCATTGCTTTTTCAGGAGAAAGAAATAATTTATCACCATTAAGGTGATTCCGGAAATGAACCCCCTCTTCCTCAATTTCCCTAAATTCACTCAAACTGAACACCTGGAAACCGCCGGAATCAGTAAGAATGCCTTGATCCCAGTTCATAAATTGGTGGAGCCCTCCTGCTTCCTCGACGATGTCCTCCCCGGGGCGCAGCCATAAATGATATGTATTGCTGAGAATAATTCCCGCACCCATTTCTTTTAATTCTTCGGGACTCATCGTTTTTACAGTGGCAAGCGTCCCTACCGGCATAAACATGGGTGTCTCATACGAACCATGAGGAGTATGTATCATTCCAAGTCTGGCTCCAGTCTGTTTGCAAGTTTTAATCAATTCATAAGTAATAGCAGGCAATGAGCACCCTCCTTTCTTTTCATTAAATTATTGTTCTTTTTTACCAAGTTCGTAAATTGCAGCCGAAGGCGACGACTCCTTGAAAATGCCTCGCATCCCCATTCGTGAGATCCTTATTCAAAGAGACTTTTTCTGGGTCCTACGGGATTAGCGTGTCCGTGTGAAACCGCAGGCCGTCACCGCGAACGGATTTTGCGTCCAAAAGCGAATCGTTGGGCTAACACCGAAGTGACGAGGCAGCTCACTTACCGCCCGTGGAAAGTGCCCGGCTGAAACCGAAATACAAAAGTTGTTTAAAGACATTTATTAAAGAACCAACATTGCATCTCCAAAGCTGAAAAACCTGTATTTCTCCTGAACAGCTGTATTATAAGCATGAAGAACATGCTCACGTCCCGCCAAGGCACTGACAAGCATGATCAATGTGGACATCGGCAGATGAAAGTTTGTAATTAGCCCATCTATCGCTTGGAATTTGTAGCCCGGGAAAATGAAAATGTCTGTCCAACCGCTTCCTGGCTTAAACAAGCCGTCATTGGCCGAAGCGATTGTTTCCAGCGTCCTTGTCGAAGTGGTGCCAACAGAAATAATTCTGCCGCCACTCTTTTTAACATCGTTGAGCAAAGAGGCCGTTTCTTCCGACATCCGGTAAAATTCTGCATGCATGTCGTGGTCCTCAACACTTTCTGCGCTGACCGGCCTGAACGTTCCCAGACCTACATGAAGCGTAATAAAGGTCACGTGTACCCCTTTTTCTTTGATTTTCTCAATCATGTCATTCGTGAAGTGAAGACCTGCAGTAGGTGCAGCGGCTGAACCCCTTTCCCGGGCATAGACCGTCTGGTACCTGTCCTGATCTTCCAATTGCTCTTTTATGTATGGAGGAAGCGGCATCTTGCCAAGGGCATCCAAAATCTCATAAAATATGCCATCATATTGAAATTCAAACAAACGTCCCCCATGTTCTTCCATTCCTGTACAGACCGCTTTCAGCTGACCGTCGCCAAAAATGATTTCAGTTCCGATCTTTACCCGTTTTGCCGGTTTGACAAGTGTCTCCCAACGATCGCCGTTCACTTGTTTTAATAACAGGACTTCCACTTTTGCACCGGTGTCTTTTTTTGTCCCGAACAGCCGAGCAGGAAGCACCTTTGTATCATTTAATACAAGACAGTCCCCCGGATTCAAATAATCGATCACATGGCTAAACGTTTCGTGTCTGAGCGCACCAGTGCGCTTATTCAATACCATCAGCCTGCTTGAGGACCTGTCTTCCAGCGGGACCTGCGCAATCAGCTCCTCAGGCAAATCAAAATCAAACATTTCAACTTTCAAAATTCATTTAAGCCTCCCAACTACAAAAAAGATTGCCGATAAAATAACACTAATGATGATTGAAGTTACTATGGGAAAAAAGAAGGTTGCGTTCCCCTTCCTAATGACAATATCGCCTGGAAGTCTCCCGAGCTTCAGAAAATGTATCAAAAAACCCACAATGAAAATGACTGCTCCGGCAACCATTAAAAGCTTGGCCATCCCGTTCACGGGTTCGGCACCTCCAAATTAAAATGTTCATATACCCGATGGGTAACCATCCGCCCTCTCGGTGTCCGTTGCAGGAAACCGATCTGCAGTAGATATGGTTCATAGACATCTTCAATCGTTGTCGATTCTTCTCCTATGCTTGCCGCAATCGTATCGATACCAACGGGGCCGCCCCTGAACTTATCGATAATCCCCCGTAGAAGCTTATGGTCAATGTGATCAAGCCCCAGCTTATCGACCTGCAATAACCCGAGAGCTTCATCAGCCAATGGCAGTGTAATGACTCCATCCGCCCGAACTTGCGCAAAGTCGCGGACCCTCCTGAGCAGACGGTTCGCTATCCTGGGTGTTCCCCTTGATCGTTTGGCAATTTCGATGGCTCCATTCCATTCAATCTCGGTATCAAGTATATCCGCAGTCCTGACGACGATATCTGTCAACTGTTCATCATTATAATATTCCAGTCGGCAGAGCACCCCGAAGCGGTCGCGCAAAGGTGCTGAAACCGCTCCAGCACGAGTTGTTGCCCCGACAAGCGTAAACGGAGGCAAGTCAAGCCTGACAGATCTTGCCTCTGGGCCTTTCCCTATGACGATATCAAGACAGTAATCTTCCATTGCCGGGTATAAGACCTCTTCAATAGCACGCGGCAGGCGATGGATTTCATCGATAAAAAGAACCTCACCAGGTTCTAGCGATGTAAGAATGGCAGCAAGATCTCCAGGGCGCTCAATGGCAGGTCCCGATGTGGTCCGAACGTTTACACCCATTTCATTGGCAATCACAACAGCCAGCGTTGTTTTTCCCAGACCAGGGGGACCATAAAGTAAAACGTGGTCAAGGGCTTCCTTTCTCATTTTTGCCGCCTCGATAAAAACGGACAAATTACTCTTCACTTTGTCCTGGCCGATATATTGGGAAAGTGATTGCGGACGGAGACTTTGCTCAAATGATACATCATTCGACGACGCTTCTCCGGAAAGCACTCTCTCCTCCATCCATGATCACCTCTTTCGTGTTATTGTTTCAGCAACAGCTGCAGTGCATACTTAATAAATTGATCCGTCGTTACATCCTCTTTTGACAGCTGAGGTCGGATCTTCTTTAACTCCCGCTCGGAGTATCCCAATGCCGTGAGGGCAAGCATTGCTTCGTCCAAGGCAGCTGAATCGCCTGTTGTTTCCCCAACCGATTCGTCTTGTACATCCGCAGCAGCTTCTGTCATTCCTTCCGGCAACACATCATTAAGCTTTCCTTTCAAATCCAAGATCATTTGCCTCGCTGTTTTCTTTCCAACCCCCGGAAACTTCGTTAAAAATTTCTCATCTTCCATTTCAATGGCTTGGATGACCTGTACCGGCTCGCCGAAAGCCAAAATCGCCATCGCCCCTTTTGGTCCGATTCCGGAAACACTGATTAACTTCCTGAACATCTGCTTTTCAGTCATTGTTTCAAAACCATAAAGCGCAATAACGTCTTCCCGTACATGCTGGTATGTATAAATGACAATCTCCATTCCTTGTTTAGTCGAAAATATAAAAGGGTTCGGCGTTAAAATTTGATAGCCGATTCCGTTATTTTCAATCACAACATATTCAGGCCCGATTTGTCCCACAATCCCTTTGATGTATTCGTACAATGCTTTCTCTCCTCTTTCATACTAACCATCATTGTATCATATAAACCCTTCCGCTTTATACAAATAAACAACATATGTTCTAATGTGTTTATTTTAAAAAGTTTACATTAATTCTCTTTAGGGTAAACATTATTCAACACTTCTTTTCCCATGCCAAGAAAGCCGAAAAAAAGGAGGGCTTCAACCATGAAGAAAAATGTTGTCGGAATCTTTGCCACCAGCTTTGAAGCAATGAAGGCCATTGATTCCCTGAAACATGATGGGATTGATCAAGACCATATATGCGTGGTTGCCAATGATGATTTGAAGTCCAATACAATTGAAGAGAAGACCGGTGTAGCTGTCGAAGATGAAATTCAAGATAAAGCAGGGCGGAACACCCTTTGGGAAGAACTTACATCATTTTTTACGAAAAAAGACGATGGAATCAAGACATACTCAGATCACCTCTTGGATCTTGGTATGACGGAAGCGGATGTTAACAGATATGCGAATGAAGTGGAAAATGGACATATTTTAGTACTGGTGGACAGTGATGCCGACCATGGGAGAATTGGTTTGCTATCCACCGAAAATATTCCTTTGAATCATACGTTTGATGTTAAAGTTCATGGCGAAAAAGTGGACAACTTCACCACAGGTGACAGGTTTGATAGGGATAAGACTCATCCGCAGGCACGGATGCATCCCCCTTCGGATGAAAAAAACCACTCTGAACAGCATGCAGGAAGACCTAAAGAACGACAGAATGGCATGGATTTGAAATGTAGGCAAAGGGAATATGAAGAATTGGTCAACCCGTTCGAAAACAGGTATCCGGCCGACTTTTCGAGAACAGACCTTCAAAAAGGCAGCAACGACCATCAGGATTACGGACACAATCCTTCTTAAAAAAGCCAGGCAAAAAGCCGGCTTTTTTCTTATTTAAGAGTACAATTATTATACATAGTTGTATTTTTTAGTAAACTGGAAAAGAACTGACGCCAGAGAGGAGAAGTTAATGATGCAATTTGACGGTTTTACGGAAAGTGACTTTCAAACATTTCAGATTGACGGTCTCGAAGAACGAATGGCCGCGATTCAAAATAGAATTCAGCCGAAATTTAAAATTATTGGTGAGTCCTTGACTTCCGACTTAACTGCCACGCTAGGGACCGAAATGTTCTTACATATAGCCAAGCATGCAAGAAGAACGGTGAATCCGCCTAAGGACACATGGCTGGCCATCGCAAATAACAAACGAGGATACAAAAAACATCCACATTTTCAAGTTGGACTATTTGACGATCATGCTTTTCTTTGGCTTGCCTATATTTACGAACTCCCGAACAAAGCAGAATTTGCACAGAAGTTCCTAGATCATATGAACGAAATCAAAGAGAGAGTACCTGGCGACTTCGTCATTTCCATGGATCATATGAAAAAGGACGCTGTTGCGCTTGAAGATACAGATTTGAAAAAAACGCTTGAACGCTTCCGTGACGTCAAAAAAGCGGAATTTTTAATCGGAAGGCATCTTGCTGCTGATGACCCGATTTTAAAAGACGGTGACCGATTCATTTCACTGGCAAGAGAGACATTTGAAACACTCGTCCCTATCTATAAGCTAGGGTTTGCATAAAAATCGACGAAGCCGGCAATCCAGCCGGCTTTTTACTATTAAATATTGATTTTTGCATTTTGGGCCACTGAGAGCCACGGCCTATTTTCTTCCCAGCGCACGCTGACCGGAAGATGAAACGTTTCGGATAATAATATGTCCTTTATCACTTCTGCTTTCGGACCGGCTGCTACAATTTTACCCTCACTCAACAGCATTACATGTGTAATATCCTCGACTAGCTCTTCAATATGGTGAGTGACATAAATGATGCTGCAGTTGCTTCTGTCAATTTCTTTCGTCAAAGCCAATACTTGCTCTCTGGATAAAATATCAAGGCCCGAACATGGCTCGTCCAATATTAACAACTTGGGATCATTCATCAACGAGCGTGCAATCAAGACTCTTCTTCTCTCTCCTTGTGACAGAAGATGATAAGGCTTACCTTTCAATTTGTTCAGCCGAAATCTTTCAATTAAGTCATCCGCTTTTTCCCAGTCAGCCTTTGCCACCTTTTCATATATACCAAAGGATGCAAACTTGCCGCTTACAATGATTTCTTCGATGGTTTCATACTCGATAATATGAGAAAAGCGGTTTAAGGAACTGCTGACAAAACCAATCTCCTTGCGAAGATCCGGCAGGTATGATTTCCCGAATTGGCGATCAAGCACCTTTACATTTCCTTCCGATGGAAAATGATAGCCGGATACAATATTCAAAATGGAGGTTTTGCCTGAACCATTCAATCCTAAGATGCCCCAATGCTCCCCCCTCTTCATTTCCCAATCTATTCCACTTAAAATTTCTCTTCCGTCCCTTTTCCATGAAACGCCTTCAAGAGATATAATCGTGTCCATATATTCATCCCCATTTTGCAGAATAAAGAGTTTATTTTACAGTAACAGAGTTTCAGGCCTGTGTAAATATATGGAACCCTGTGTTTTAAAATGACAGCTTGTAGATTAAGGGAACAATATATTAAGCGTTTACTTTTTGTGACTTTGCCGTCTTCATCGGATGGTCCGAAATTATCCAAGCTCCGAAATACTTCTCTCTATTTGGTAATGGCCTGTTTCTTTGCTGTCTTTAACCGTAGGTATGATACTTCTAAACATATATAAAGTAAAAACCAAAAAGATGCTTGTTATTAAAATAATGAAGATTTCATTTTTTTTATCCATTAAAAATCCCCCTTTACCCGCTATTTTATGCAGAGAAAAAGAGGAACCTACATTATTTTACTCAAACGGCATTTTTAATGCATGGCCAGCGTTTTTCAAATCATTTTGAAGCAGCCTTCCCAAATCGTATGCTGGATAATAACCTTTTGTATACATGTATGGAAAATATTCTCGTGGCTTTTTATTGCCCGATTAAGGTGATTGGTTAAAGTTTGTCTTAAAACAGGTGTAGCAGTTTCGGTTATTGCCATAGCGTAATTTAGTACCGAAGCCTTGCAAAAGCTGAGCAATTCCCCCGCCTGGAAGCCGAATTGATTCTGACGGAATTATTCCCGCCGGGGCTGGATGGGTGCAGAAGGATAATATTTGATCAAATCCCGGATATTAAGTTCCAGCTCCTGAATGGATTTTCAGTATATTGTTTTTAACTGCGGATCACTGACGTTTTTTATCCCCTTTGAGTTTCATCAATCCAATTGACTGGGTTGCAACGAGTTCATGCACCTCCAATGTTTCATGTCAGGCTAGGGTATTTCGATTATTGTTTGACATGGCCATACCACCATTTGTTTTCTATAAAAATCATCTTATTCAATGATCAAAATCAGTCATTTGTTTTGATCCATGGTTCATACGTATATTTTTTATTATTACGGGATTCTTGTCTTAACCAGTGTCGGAAATTCCCATATGTTATATGGAAGCCAAAAACAAGGGGGTGCTTTTATGGGCGGCTATGGAGGCCACGGCACAGGATTTGCGTTAATTGTCGTATTGTTTATCCTCCTAATCATCGTTGGAACTGCCTTTGTTGGTTACGGATATTACTAAAATCTTGCCCGCCTGGACAGACGTTTTGTCCAGAAAACTTCAAAAAAGCCAAGAGACGACATTTGAGTCGTTTCTTGGCTTTTAACTTTAACCCATCGATTGGTTTTGATTACTGCCCTTACCCTGTCCCTGTCCCATGGTCGAAAATTGTGGAATCATGTTTGAAAGCTGTCCGCCCCGTCCTGTCATCATGCTGTATGCAGCGGCTCCAATTCCTACAGAAGCTATTATAGGCAAAATTTGAATTTTGTTATTTGGCATCTCTTGTCACCCGCTTTATTTTTTTGCTCATACGAGCAATTATAGGTTTACCGATTCTCTTTATAAAAACCATACACTTCTTCCCAAATGTTATACAAACACGATTCCGGGTAAAGACAAAGTGAAGTAAATGGTTGGAAGAGTTTTATGGATGAAAGGCTCAGCCATGGAAAAGCTATTTAGTGGGAATATTTTATTCGCAAGGAGGCATTAACATTGGAAAAAGGCATGTCATACGGAAGTGATTATAAATACGTTCCTGCAACATCAATAAATAGCGGAACCGGGGAAGAAATTCGTCCGGATGTTTATTATCATACAATCCAAATTGTCAATATCGCCCTAATTGGTCAGCGGAATTCCGGATTTGTTCTTATCGATGCAGGTATGCCGCATTCAGCGGATAAAATCATAGAACTGACGGAAGATCGCTTTGGTCCGGATGCGAGACCCAATGTAATTATCCTTACACATGGCCACTTCGATCATGTCGGCGCTTTGATCGAGCTGGTCGAACATTGGGATGTTCCTGTTTATGCACATGAGCTTGAACTGCCGTATCTGACAGGCAAAAAAAGTTATCCCGAACCCGACATGACCGTCGAAGGAGGGATGGTAGCCAAAATGTCTCCTATGTTTCCAATTGAACCCATCAATTTGGGAGACCACGTTGAGAAGCTTCCATCAGACGGAACCGTTCCCCACTTGCCCGACTTTCGATGGATCCATACACCCGGCCATAGTATCGGACATGTTTCCTTTTTCCGGGACAATGATGGTGTATTGATCGCGGGGGATGCTTTTGTAACGGTAAAACAAGAATATTTGTACAGGGTTTTTACACAGGAAAAAGAGATCAGCGGACCACCCAGATATTTAACGCCGGATTGGGATGCCGCCTGGGAATCTGTGAAAAAGCTTGAAACATTAAAACCGACATCGGCTATCACAGGCCACGGCGTCGCAATGGAAGGGGAGGAATTGTCCCAAAACCTTGAAAAACTTACGAGGGAATTCGATAAAATTGCTGTACCTGATTATGGAAAATATTTAAATTAGAAAAACCGGGAGGACTGTAATGACTCCCGGTCATTCCGAACTTTCAAAAAGGGAATAGTTTTGGAAACAGGAGGTGTCGTCGTTAATGGACACAACTATATATGTTGATGTAGCAAACAACAAACAAGCAATCGAAAAGCTCGAGCAGATTCTGCTTCAATTAAATGGGGTGGAAAGAGCTTTGGTGGATATAGATGATGGTGAAGTAAAAATTACATACAGTGAAACGGAACTCCAACATGAAGCGATTCTTTCAACAATTTCGAGAAACGGTTTTGATGTTTTACCTTAGTATGTACTGCTCTGTTTTACTTCAAATGAAAAAAAGGACGGCAAAAGCTCGTCCGTTTTTTCATATTGATTCTTTTTTAATCAAGCAGCCGGTTGTTTTCATCAACTTCCATGACTCTAGCGTCAGAAGTTTCTTGGCTAATAAATCCTGCCCCCCTGCAAACACTGCATTTGTACTGCCACCCTTCATCATCAGCCAGCATTCCTGTTCCATGGCAAGCTTTGCAATGATTATCGCGGATATCCATTACAGTTTCCTCCTTTTTATGGGGTCTGACCCCCACTGCGTTAAAGTATTAAAGCGAAGTCTGATCCCTCTTCAGACGTTCCTTCACAAGGTTGATCAATCCGCCTTTAAGCATCACTTCGACTTGTCTCTCAGATAATGCATGAGAAACTTGTATAGATAAACTTTTCCCTTTTACATTAATTGTAAACTCATTACCCTGTTGTACCTTATTCCGCAGATCATTCAGTTGAAGAATATCCCCCTGCTCTAATTGATCGTAATCTTTTTCATTTGCAAAAATTAAAGGAAGAACGCCGAAATTCACTAGGTTTTGCCAATGGATGCGTGCAAAGTCCTTTACCAAGGCAACGCGCAGCCCTAGAAATCTCGGAGCCAATGCCGCATGTTCCCGGCTGGATCCCTGACCGTAGTTAAATCCTCCAACAATGGCATGGCCTCCTGTCGAAACACTCTCCATGCCCCTTGCGTAATATGTTTTATCAATGATTTCAAAAGCGAATTTGCTTATCTCCGGAAGATTGCTCCGGTACGGAAGCACCCGCGCTCCTCCTGCCAGGATTTCATCTGTTGAAATATTATCTCCCATTTTTAATAAAATCGGCAGCTCCAACTCATCAGGCAATGCGTCCATAGGCGGGATTGAAGCAATATTAGGTCCTTTAAACAATTTGATTTTCTTAGCTTCTTCATACGGAAGCGGTTCATCCAGCAAGGAGGTATCAACTGTAGGATTTTCCGGTTCCTTTATCTGGGGGTACGGAATGTCAAGCGTCCGTGGATCAGTGATTTCACCTGTTAAGGCCGAAGCTGCCGCTGTTTCCGGGCTGCATAGAAACACACTGTCCTCCTGTGTTCCAGAGCGTCCTGGAAAATTACGGGGAGTTGTCCTTAAGCTGTTCCTTCCGGTAGCCGGCGCCTGCCCCATTCCGATACAGCCGTTGCAGCCTGCCTGGTGAAGCCTCGCACCTGCTTGGAGAAGGCTTGCGATATGTCCTTCTTTTACGAGATCGGTCAACATTTGTCTTGAGGTTGGATTGATATCGAATGAAACTCCGCTGGCAACCATTTTTCCTTTGACGATTTCTGCCGCCACTGCAAAATCCCTGTAACCTGGGTTTGCCGAGGAACCCACATAGGATTGGTAGATGGGCGTCCCTGCCACTTCAGATACCGGCACAACATTGCCGGGACTCGAAGGCTTGGCAATGAGTGGTTCCAACTCGGATAGATTAATCTCTTCCTCAATGTCGTATGAAGCTCCACGATCTGCGTTCAACTCAACCCAATCTTCTTCCCGTCCCTGCTCTGTTAAAAAACGCCTAATCTCACCGTCCGAAGGAAAGACAGTCCCTGTTGCTCCGAGCTCTGCACCCATATTAGCAATGACATGACGATCCATTGCGCTTAATTGGTCCAATCCGGGACCGTAATATTCAATCACTTTTCCAACACCGCCTTTTACGTCATGCCTTCTAAGAAGTTCAAATATGATATCCTTGGCACTCACCCAGTCAGGCATCTCACCGGAAAGCTTGATTCCCCAAACTTTCGGCATTTTAATATAAATAGGTTCACCCGCTATCGCCAAAGCGACATCCATCCCTCCAGCACCCATAGCGAGCATTCCCATACAGCCGTTTGCACAAGTATGACTGTCAGAACCAAGAAGAGTTTTACCCGGCTTTGCCAAACGCTGCATATGCACAGGGTGACTCACGCCGTTCCCCGGGCGGCTGTAATAGAGACCAAATCTGCGCGTAGCGCTTTGCAAAAACAAGTGATCATCCGCATTTTTATTGTCAACCTGTATGATATTATGATCCACGTATTGGGCCGAAGCCTCTGTTTGAGCCCGCTCCACCCCCATGGCTTCCAACTCCAGCATAACCATCGTGCCGGTTGCATCCTGCGTTAGGGTTTGGTCGATTTTTAATCCGATTTCTTTACCTGGAATCATCTCTCCCGAAACAAGATGGGCCTTGATCAGCTTTTCTGTAATGTTCAGTGGCATCCTTCTTCCTCCTGTTAATAACTTTGTAGTAACAATCCTAACTTTTATTTAGGATTGTTATTGGAGAAGTGAAATATTCATAGAAGCCTTTGCCCTTTGAAAATTACATCATGGGAAATGCAGTTTAATGGAATATATCTGCTTCTTTTGATTTTTCCAGGAATGCTCTTGTTTTACTATTAACCGGTCCTTTAAGAAACGTCCCAAACAGCAGGGCAGCCAAACCAAACAGAGCCAGGAACAGCAGGTCACGCAATACCGATTGCCAAACGATGCCCCCTACTGATTCCCTAATCAAATCGACCGCATAGGTGAAAGGCAATAAAGGACTGATGACTTGAAAGAACTCCGGTAGCAAAACAACTGGATAAGTCCCCCCTGAACCGGCAATTTGCAAAACTAGCATGACAATCGCCAACGCTTTCCCAATATTGCCGAATACCGAAACCAGTGTGTACACAATCAGCATAAATACGAGGCTTATGAATAGACCGAATAAAATCATCCAAAAAGGATGCCGGGCAGGAACGCCCAGGATGAGCAGGTCTCCGCCCACCACAATCAACGTCTGCAAAAATCCTATACTTAAAAAAGTGAGTAGCCTGCCAAAATATACTTGTCGGCCAGAATACTCTTCATGATTTCTTATATCAGTTGACAGCAGCGATATTAACAGCAGAGCTCCGACCCAAATTGATAAAACGGTATAAAATGGAGTCATACCCGTTCCATAGTTTTGAATCGGAAAAAGTTTGTTTTCATTTAACTGAACAGGCTCCTCAAAAAAACTCCTTTCTGCATTCGGGTCGTTCAAAAGTAATTGTACAATGTCATTCAGATTCGTCTCCCCTTGCAGTGTTCGGATTTTATCCGCCAAGTCATGAACCTTATCATTTACATAAGGAAATTCTCCATGCGCATATTCCAATGCATTCTTCCCTTTTTGCAAGTCTTTCTCTGTTCTCTCCAATACTTTTTCAACTTCAGGGAGCGAAGTCTGTACTTTGGCCAGCATATCTCTTGCGCCGGATAACGTCTTCTGAGCTTTGGTGATTTCATTTATGACCGTTGGCTCAATATTTTCTTTATATTCTCTGGCAAATGCATCGATTTTGACAGATGTATTTCCGGCCATCTGTTGAAGGCTGGCCAGAGTATCATTGAATTCCTTCTTCTTACTTTCAAGCAACTCGTTTATTTCGGAAGCTTTCCCCTGTACTTGCTGAAGGTCGCTTTTTAATTGGTTCGTTTTTTGAATGGCTTGGTCAATTTGAGCCAGATTACTCTGTCCTTGAACTTCGTTTTGCTCAGCATCCTGATTTTGTAGTGAACCGTTCATGCTTTTTGCCTCAGCCAACACTGCCTGAATGGTATCAAGGGTCCCAATTGCTTCATTCAACTGAGATTGAAGCTGATTGTTGATTTGGTAGCCTTTACTCAAATCAATCTCCTTTCCTTGAACCTTTCCAAGAAATTCATTGATATCTGCAGCTGCCTTCTGTACTTTCTGTAAATCAGCATTTATTTGAGGGGCCGTCTCTCGCAGCTTTTTTTCTGCATCTGACAAAAAAGCGGCTGTTCTATTAATCGTGTCCAAGCCATCACTCGTTAATCGTCTTGCTTCAGGTATCATCCTTTGCGCTTTATAAATCATATCTTCCGCTGTAGAAGCATCTTGTAAGGAGTCATCGATCAATTTGTTAATGGCAGGCAATTCCTTTTCCAGGGTAAACACATATTGTTCAAAACGTTTAATATCTGGCAGTTCTTTTTGCAATTCGATCCCTATTTCATTGAACAGTTCAAAAATTACTCCGTTCACTGTAGCAATGAACTTGCTGCTGACTTGCTCGACGATCATGGAAGCTCCCTTTTGTGTAATTTTCGGGGAAATGGAGTTGATCTTTTCATTTACGTAGTATTCCATTTTCGCCTTTTTCGGGTGACCTGAAACGACTGTCCCCAGTTTCTCCGAGAAATTTTCAGGAACTACAATCACAGCAAAATAATCCCCGTTTCGCAATCTTTTCATTGCTTTATTTCGGTTGGTGAAATCCCAATTCAAATCTTTATTCCCTCTCAGTTCAGCTACCAGCTCTTTTCCGATATTAATATGTTGCTCCCTAACGACGGCTCCCTTATCTTCATTGACAACGCCAACAGGAATTTGATCGGTATGGGAGTAGGGATTCCACATTGCCGCGATGTTCAACCAAGCATATAAGGACGGAAGCAGGACAAGACCGCCGACAATGATGGCGGCAGCCCAATTTGTACTGATATTTTTAAGGTCTTTTTTAAAGATATGTAAAATATGGTTCATGAGATATCCCTTTTTCTTCCGATAATATTTGTTAATATACCCCTACATCGATGCTCATAATCTTCACTAAATTATTGAAACCTTCTTGCTGCCCATACGTAAAAAAGGGATAAATAAATTATTTCGAGAGGAAGCGAGAAATATGCTTATCGTAACAACAGAAAATATTGCCAACCACAAAATCGTTGAAATCAAAGGCCCTGTTTTCGGAATAACGGTTAGGGCAAGGGGAATTGGAAAAGATATTGTGGCTTCCTTTAAGGGATTGCTGGGTGGCGAAATAAGCCAGTATACTGAAATGCTTGAAGATGCCAGGAAACAGGCAATTGATCGCATGGTGGAAAATGCTAGGGCAATGGGAGCCAACGCAGTGACAATGATGAGGTTCGATTCAGGCGAAATCGGGCAAAATATGAGCGAAATCATCGCCTATGGAACAGCCGTAGTTGTGGAAGAGGAACAATGAATTGAAATGGATCATTGGCTTTTATGGCGTTCAAATATTAATATTGATAATTTTAATAATTGTCTCCTGGTTCATATGGGACAAACGATTTAAAAAGAAACACGGACGGGAAGTCCCTGCCGGCTTCCAGAAGACAAATGAAATATCCATTGACCCGACTACAAAGAAAAGATTGATTGTTTACTATAATCCTGAAACCGGCGAGCGGTTTTATAAGGAGGAGTAAAGGCACGCGGGCAAGCTGCATAGATGTATTTCGATAAGGATTTTTCAAAAAAAATTCTTGGATTTTGTTTGAGGAAATTACAAAGGCGTCATCTGACCTTTCTTCAGATGGACGCCTCTTATATCACGTTATTTTGAAACCTTGTTTTACAAAAAAAGCACAAGGCGAATTACGAGGAGGCAGCTTTTCAGCCACCACAGCAAAGTAACTGATTTCACCTACATCGTGAGAAACATCAACGAATTTGCATCATGCCGCTTTGTCTCAAATATGCTGTGCCGCAGGAGCACATTCTTCCTGAATAAACTTGCGCGTGACTCGCTCCTTGTGCCGCTAGTACATGGAGCTGGACATAACAATTCATAATGTAAAGAAAACATTTCAAACTTTTGTCTTCTGAAAAGAGGCTGTTTCTCCGGGTAGATGATATGCTCTCTTACAAAAACACCGTCCAGAAAATCAATTGCATTGACTTCCTGGACGGTCTCTCATATGTTCCCTAAAAGATTTTTTTCCCAGTCTGATTCCAGTTTCACCTTTGGTACGGGTGTAGGCCTCTCATTTTCATCAAGCGCAACCAACGTAACAGAAGAGGTAGTGGTAAGCTTTTTCTCATCAATTGCCAGGTCATGACTTTCAACCTTAACATACACTTTCATGGAAGTGTTGCCTGTCGACAGAACAAACGCCTCCAACGTCAGAATATCGCCGCTTTTCGCTGACGATAAAAAATTAACAGTATCTATTGCTGCAGTGACAACGGTTCTCTTCGAATGCTTCATTGCGGCAATTGCAGCGATTTCATCTATGTACGATAAAACGGTGCCTCCAAAAATAGTTCCCAAATGATTCGTATCCGGCGGTAAAACAAGTTTTGTCTGAATCGTCCTCGATACATCTGAAGAAATGGTGGTTTCCATACAATCTCCTCTTTTTCTAATATTTGCCTTTTCCAACACCTATCAATATTATTACATGATTAACATACAAACAACTTGGAGGAATTTTGGCAGACTAAAAAACGCCGCTCAACACTGGGCGGCATTCATTCAAACATTCAATTATGAGTCAACCGCTGGAGCAAGCCTGACCTTTTTACTTTATTTTCAATTTAGAGAAGAACAGCTTTTCCCATAACGGCCAAGGTATGATTTTTTTCAAAAACAATGCTGTTTTCACCCCGTGGCCGATTGGGTACCGTAATTTTTTAATTTTATTCTTAAAGCATAGATCTGTTATTAGTTTAACTACATCCCGAGGATTCTCATGTTTGTCCTTCCCTTTTTCGAGCTGGTTTTCTATGACTTTCATATACGAGTTATACGGGGAGCTGTCCGCCTGTGACATCTCGGCTATTCTTTTGCCGGTCGACCATATCGAAGTTTTATATGACCCCGGTTCAATTAAAGCGACATCTATTCCAAACGGCTTTACTTCCAGTCGCAAACTTTCACTCCAGCCTTCCAACGCATGCTTTGAAGCAACATATGGAGACAGGCCCGGAAATGCCACTTTTCCAGAAATACTGCTTATGTTAATGATTTTCCCTTTTTTTCGTTCTCTCATGGAAGGAAGAACTGCTTGCGTAACAGAAATCACGCCAAAGAAATTAGTTTCAAATTGCTCCTTATACTCTATTAAACTTGTTTCTTCACAGAAGCCGCCAAAGGCAAAACCTGCATTGTTGATCAAAATATCGATTGGGGGAAGATCCTGTATTTGATATGAGAAGTTTTCTACAGACTTCGGGCATGCCACATCAAGCTTCCGATAAATCAAACGGTCTTCTATTCCATTCTCTTTACTCAGCCGTTTTAATTCAGCACCCCGATCCAAGTTTCTCATCGTTGCTATGACAGTGAACCCTTCCTTCGCCAATTCGACTGCCGCCAATAAGCCGAATCCGCTCGATGAACCGGTAATCAATACCGTCTGTTCCCGCATATCTTTTCCCTCTCTATTAAAAATTGAAATTTAAATATAAACTCATTTCAGGCAAACGGTATTGCCACTCAATATAGATAACACCTCAACAACATATTTATCGCCACATGTCCCATGGATACTCTTTGGGCGGTCTTGATTCGAATCTGATCCACTCTTTATTCGTAGGATGCTCAAATTCAATGGTATTTGCCCACAATGCAATCTGCTGTCCCGGACGGTTTACCTTCTGTCCATACTTTTGATCGCCATACAAAGGATAGCCGATGGACGAGAGTTGTACCCGGATTTGGTGAGACCGGCCCGTAAGAAGCCTTACAGTAACAAGACTAAGATCCTCTGCGCTCCTAAGCAGCTTATATTCCAAAATTGATTTTTTTCCCTGTTTATGGTTGGAAGGAACTGTCCGAACAATATTGTTCCGCTGATCTTTATATAAGTAATGCTCAAGCCGCCCCTCGTCTTGAGGAACTCCCCTCACAACCGCAAGGTATGTCCGTTCAAACTTTTGTCTCCTGATTGCATCAGACAGCCTGGACGCAGCTTTGGAAGTTTTCGCAAAAACCATCACTCCGCCAACTGGCCGGTCCAACCGGTGGACTAGCCCCAGGTACACGTTACCAGGTTTTTGATATCGGATCTTTATATCTTCTTTTAAGGAAGTAAGTAAATCTTTGTCACCGCTATTATCTTCCTGCACAGGTACATTCACCGGCTTTTCCACCACAAGAAGATGATTGTCTTCATATAAAATTTGAATTTTCATCTATGCACAAAATCCTTTCAGTAAACAACTTAACTTACTCAATAATAGGGTTTCCATGTC
This sequence comes from Siminovitchia acidinfaciens, assembly GCF_003605385.1. Taxonomy (GTDB): domain Bacteria; phylum Bacillota; class Bacilli; order Bacillales; family Bacillaceae_C; genus Siminovitchia; species Siminovitchia acidinfaciens. Next base: position 42,812 of record NZ_QYTV02000002.1, read on the forward strand.
ATCCTCAGGACTTTCTAATTAAATCGCTCTTCCTCTAGTTTTTTTCAATTTTTCATTGCTTTTATTCTGGTTTGTTGCCGACACGTAGACACCAATAATGACCATAAGCATTCCTGCGAGTTGCTGCCAAGTAATGTCCGTACCATAGATGAAAAAGGAGATCCAGGCAGCATTGATCGGAACCAGGTTCATGTACATGCTTGCTTTGCTTGCACCAATGATCTGTATTCCTTTATTCCATAAGAAAAATGCAATGATGGACGCACAAAGAATCATAAAAATCATCTCTGCCCATGCTTGGTTCGACATACTTAAAACATTGCCCCACCCTTTTTCAAAAAAGGAAAGGATTGTTAAGAAAATGGAACCGACAAGCGTGGAAACAGTGGTTGTCATAAATGGAGACGTTTTTTGTAAAACGACTTTCCCAATCAAACCGTGAGCAACCCAGCAAATAACTGCGGCAAAAAACAGCAAATCTCCCTTATTAAACTCCAATGCCGCCAATGTCTGAAGTGAACCTTTAACGATAACCAGGAAAACCCCGGCCAAAGATAATATAAGACCCGCCCCCAAACGAGCACTCCATCTTTCTCCAAGAAATAATACTGCACCCAGCGTTACAAAAACAGGGGTTATTGCTACGAACAGGGAGCCATTGACGGCAGATGTGTATTCCAGGCCGATAAAGAAAAAGATATTATATCCGAATATGCCTGTTAAAGCCATCAGAAGCAGCCCCAACCATTGCTCCTTAATTTTATGGATGTTCCATTCTGAACTGAAGCGGGCTGCTGCCAATAAGATCAGGCCTGCTGCTCCAAAGCGCAGTGCGGCAGTTGTAATAGGCGGCACTTCTGTAATGATATGCTTGGCAGCGCCAAAAGCCCCGCCCCAAAATAAAGGAACCAATAGCATTAAAAAATAAATCCCAATGGTATTTTTGTTATGATTCTGCTGCATTACACCACTCCTTAAATGACTTTCTTTATCGCATCCAACTCTAAATTAAGTGTTTCGCATTCACACTTATAAGGTCATGCCCAACTGTGTTTCCGAATAAAATATAAATATAAGAATAACTTAAGTTTAACAAAATATTATATATTTTATATAATTTTAAAAAAGGAGGCTTTCCTATTGATAAAAACAGTTGCAGTTTTTTGTGGATCAAGGAGCGGAGCATCTGATGTTTATATAGAAGGCGCAAAAGCTGTTGGCCAGGAATTGGCCAAGCGTAACATTTCACTTGTATACGGTGCGGCAAGTGTCGGAATCATGGGAGCTGTGGCTGACTCAGTCCTGGAAAATGGAGGACATGCTATCGGTGTCATGCCTGACTTTTTACAAAGAAAGGAAATCGTTCATCCCGGCTTATCAGAGCTGATCATCGTGGATTCGATGCACGAGAGAAAAGCAAAGATGGCCGACCTCGCAGATGGATTTATTGCTCTCCCAGGAGGGCCTGGCACACTTGAAGAATTTTTTGAAATCTATACGTGGGCACAGCTCGGACTACATCAAAAGCCTTGCGGACTATTAAATATCAATCACTATTATGACCCTCTCATTACCCTATACCAACATATGTTAAAAGAAAAGTTCCTGGATGAAAAATATCGGGACATGGCGCTTGTCGATGTAGAGATAAGCGGCCTATTAGACCAGTTTATCGCATACGAACCACCAAATATCAAAGCTTATTTGAGAGAAGATCAAACTTAATTTTGTCCGCCTTGATTAACGTTTCCTTTATGAATAAAAAAAGATGATATTTAGGGGTATAGGCGATGTTAAAAATTAAAACGTTGAGTGATGTTCCCATCAGAGATGCCTGCGAGGCCTGGAATAACGGGTTTATGGATTACTATGTAAAAATACAAATGAGCGTCAGCCAATTTACTTTCAGATTGGGCTGGGATGAGCTGTCGCCGGACTATTCTTTTATCGCTTACTATAATGAAATTCCTGCTGGGATTATTTTAAACGGGATAACCGAAATAAATGGAAAAAGGCTGGCTTGGAACGGAGGTACGAGTGTTGCTGCTTCTTTTCGAAAGCAAGGCATTGCAAAGAAGCTGATGGAATCAAGTCTGGAAATTTACAAGCGTGAAAATGTCGACATTGCAACGCTCGAAGCATTCACTGTCAATCATGCGGCCATTCGTCTTTATGAAAGTTTCGGATATCGAGTCGTCGACCAATTGTTATTTTTGAAGAAAACAGAGCCTGATGAAAAGAGCACTTTTACCAATGACAAAATCCAAGGATATACGCTGCATCGCGGACTGCCGCAAGACGTTAGTGAGTTATCGTTTTATCAACATGGTGCTCCATGGAAAACACAGTGGAAGTTCATTCGCGGAGGAGAATCAATCATTGTGAAGGATCGGAACGGTGAAGCTGCTGGGTATATGTTATACCAAAATATACGGGGCAAGGATGGAAAGACAATCCTTTTCCAGTGTGAAGCAGATGAAAGACTGCCTGCCAGATCGGAGATGATCCAACTTATGATCGGGCAATTATTTAAGACCGACTCCCGCATGATTTCCACTTATAATCTGCCCAGAAAGAACCATTTTCTCATTAACAATTTAATAAATGCCGGATTTATAGAATCTTTTACCGATCAAAAAATTCCATTAAAGCAAGTATTCATGAAGAAGACGATGAATGAAACAACCGTAGATTAAAAGGAGCTGCTTGGTGAATGACCAAGCAGCTCCCTTTTCACATTATGTACGTTTTCCATTTCATATTTTATCGAGGATTAAATGTTAAATATTTACTTCAAAGTTATAAATGAATACTTTCCTTATATATTTCGGAATATGCCAATTACATACAAGACCTTTTGGCAAAGAAACTATCATGTTCTCTTTTACAGTATACGTTTCGTCCTCTACCGTGATTAACACTTCACCTTCCAACACATAAAACACTTCTTGCTCTTCCACTTTCCATTCTACATTATTGGGGCCATGATCCCATTCTTTCCAAGTGTCCACATTCAGAGCTTTTGCTTCTTCGCTGCTAATCTCTTTAACAAAAAAACCATTCATGTTTTCTCCCCCTAAAAATTTCAATTCTCTGCTTTTTGGTTTCAATATGAGACCCAACCTATATCATATTTCTCCTAAAGTAAAAATTCAATTGGATTTTCCCGCAAGATAAGTATTTTTAAAGTCGTTCTTTGCTTTTTCATACCTAAACTATCAATTTCATCTCCACCCTACTATTATTGTTTGGAAAATTCGACTGGCTTAACTTCCAATAATCCCCATAAATACCTTCACAAAAAATACAATACTAAGAACCTTTTGTGACAAGGTTTCTATTTTTATTGTCATTTTTTATCGACAGGAATATTATTTTTACGCATGGAACTTTCTTGAAGAGTTTTACAGAAAATTACTTTTAATTACTTTTATTTACTTAAAGTTTCGCTTTAAGATTCCACGCAATTCCATAAGAAATGAGGGGAGTACTCATTGAAGACTAAATGGTTGTTTTTGTCATTAGCTCTTACTTTATCCGGCGTCCTTTCAGGCTGTGAAAAATCATTGATGATATTCGATCCGAAAGGTCCGCAGGCAAAGACTTTGTCAGATACCATACTTTTTTCGATTTTCATGATGATTGGTATTTTGCTGGTCGTCTACATTCTCTTTACTTTTATGCTTGTGAAATACCGAGCATCCAAGTTGGACAAGGATTATGAGCCTCCCCATGAAGAAGGCAGCAAATGGTTGGAGATCACCTGGACGGTTATCCCTATTGTCATTGTGATTGTGTTATCAGTTGTCACTGTCCGTACAACCAGCGACGTAGAGAAAACACCGAAAGCATATGCAGATGAAAAACCACTTGTTATATATGCATCTTCTTCCAACTGGAAATGGCATTTCAGCTATCCTGAAGAAAATATTGAAACAGTGAACTACGTAAATATCCCGGTGAAAAGGCCCGTAGAATTCCGTTTATACTCTTACGGGCCAATCACGAGCTTCTGGATTCCGCAGCTTGCCGGTCAAAAGTATGCGATGAGTGACATGGTCACAAAAATTCACTTGGCAGCAGAAACGCCTGGTTCTTATATCGGCAAAAACTCCAACTTCAGCGGTGAAGGTTTTGCCCATATGGAATTTGAAGCACAAGCAATGACTGATAAAGAGTATGAAGAATGGATTCACGATGTTAAAACTACTGCACCAAAATTAACTGAAAAAGAATTTGATAGTTTGTTAAAAACACCTCATGTGGGACGAAAAACTTACAATTCAACTCACCTTGATTTCAGACCAGCTCCTGAAGGAGAGCATGCGGTCCACCATCACAATGAGGAGAGCCGCGATTCAGATTCTTCTATGGAACATGACGCGAAATTGGACTCAGCTTCTTCTATGCACGATCACATGCATCAAGAAGCTACAAACTAATTTGGATTACAACTGCCTTGGAACCCAAATTCGAAAGGAGTAAAAGTTAGATGAAATGGGATGAATTTTTCGTAACCGGCGAGCCGATGATCTATGCTTCAATGGTAGCCATTGCACTTGTTTCCATCGCAATTCCCGTTGCCCTCACCTATTTTAAAAAGTGGGGCTACCTTTGGCGTGAGTGGCTGACAACAGTCGACCATAAAAAAATCGGCGTCATGTATATTCTTTGTGCTTTGCTCATGCTGTTCCGCGGAGGGGTCGACGCCCTTTTAATGAGAGCTCAGACAGCCATTCCCGAAAACGGCCTGTTAGATGCACAGCATTACAATGAAATATTTACGACACATGGTGTCATTATGATCTTGTTCATGGCGATGCCATTTGTAATCGGGTTAATGAACGTTGTCGTTCCCCTTCAAATAGGAGCTCGCGACGTTGCTTTCCCACGCTTGAACGCGATTAGCTTTTGGCTATTTTTCGCAGGAGCGATGCTTTTCAATATATCTTTTATTGTCGGGGGTTCACCGGATGCAGGGTGGACAGCCTACTTTCCTCTAGCAAGCTTGGAATTCAGTCCGACTGTCGGGAATAATTACTATTCAATTGCTCTGCAGATTGCCGGTATCGGAACATTGATGACTGGGATCAACTTTATTACCACGATTATTAAAATGCGTGCACCTGGCATGACTCTGATGAAAATGCCAATGTTCACTTGGTCCATTTTAATAACAAACGTCATCATCGTTTTCGCATTTCCTGTCTTAACCGTTGCACTTGCTTTGATGATGCTCGACCGCCAATTTGGAACACAATTTTTTGCGATGCAAAACGGCGGTATGGACATGCTCTGGGCAAACTTGTTCTGGGTATGGGGCCATCCTGAGGTTTATATTGTTATTCTTCCTGCATTTGGAATTTACAGCGAGGTCATTTCTACTTTCGCTCGTAAGAATCTCTATGGCTATAAATCTATGGTGTACAGTATGATCGCTATTTCCATGCTTTCGTTCCTTGTATGGGTTCACCATTTCTATACAATGGGACACGGAGTTATGGTCAACAGCGTATTCTCGATTACGACGATGGCGATTGCCATACCTACAGGGGTTAAAATATTCAACTGGCTCTTTACATTGCGTAAAGGAAAAATCAGCTTTACTACACCAATGCTATATGCACTCGCCTTTATCCCGATTTTTACAATCGGCGGGGTCACAGGTGTCATGCTTGCGATGGCTAGTGCCGACTATCAATATCACAATACAATGTTCCTTGTAGCGCATTTTCACTACGTGCTGATCCCTGGGACAGTGTTTGCGGTTATTGCCGGCTACCACTTCTGGTTCCCGAAAGTGTTCGGATTCCGTTTGAATGAAAAGCTTGGAAAACTTGCCTTCTGGTTTATCGCAATCAGCTTTAATGTTACGTTCTTCCCTCTCTTTATTTTGGGATTAAACGGAATGACACGCAGAATGTACACTTACTCAGCAAGCACCGGCTTCGGACCGCTGAATATGCTTTCTGCGATCGGGGCATGCGGCCTTGCAATCGGGTTTATCCTGATTGTCTACAATATTTATTACAGTGTCCGTTACAGCCCACGGGACTTGACTGGCGACCCTTGGGACGGAAGATCTTTGGAATGGAGTACACCAAGCCCTGTTCCTGTATATAACTTTGCTAAGGTCCCTGAAATTCATACTTTGGATGAATTTTGGTTCGCCAAAAAAGAAAACCGGCCGCTTTTTGAGGGTAAACTTGAACCGATCCATATGCCAAGCAACAGCGGTCAGCCATTCATCATGGGAGTATTATTCTTCTTCCTTGGATTTTTCATGGTTTTCAGCTTGTGGCTTCCAGCCATCATTTCCGGCATCGGTATTCTAGGAACAATGGCTTATCGGACATTTGAACGCGACCACGGCTATTATATTCCTGTCGAAGAAATTGAACAAACAGAACATGCATCGCGAGGTGAGGCAATATGAAAATAGATCACACCGTACCACTCGAGTATAGTACGGAAGAAAATCAATTAAAGGTTCTTGGATTTTGGATATTTCTGGGTGCGGAAATCGTATTGTTCTCCACTTTGTTCGCCGTCTATTTTACATTGCAAAATAACTATGCCAACGGCCCAAGTGGCAGCCATATTTTTGAATTGACGCCTGTCATGATTGAAACAATTGTCCTTCTTTCCAGCAGCTTTACCATTGGACTGGGAATCCATGCCATGCGGCTCGGAATGAAAAAAGCGATGATGACATTTTTCGGCATCACCCTTTTACTTGGACTAGGCTTCCTCAGCGTTGAAATATTTGAGTTCGTCACATATGTGCACGAAGGTGCCACGATGCAAACAAGTGCCTTCCTATCAAGTTTGTTTACCTTACTCGGAACGCACGGATTGCACGTTACCTTTGGTTTGCTTTGGGGCATCGGAATTTTACTTCAGGTCAAAAAGCAAGGCTTTACACCTGAAACAGCGAATAAGTCGTTTATCTTCTCACTTTATTGGCACTTCTTGGACGTTGTCTGGATTTTCATCTTCAGCTTCGTCTATCTGAAAGGAATGATGTAAGATGAAGAAACTATTTCCCTTGCCGCATGTGATGGGATTTGTCTTCTCTCTCGTCCTTTCACTTGTGGCCCTTGTTGTCGTCCTGTTTGATATGTCATTCAAAGCGGGAATGACCGTCCTTGTCGTAACTGCATTGATCCAGGCAAGCCTGCAGCTGTTCCTGTTCATGCATGTGAAAGAAAACAGCGACAGCAAAACTCTTTATACAAATATCACTTATGCATTATTTGTTGGAGTAGTAACGATATTTGGAACCCTGTTTGCGATGCTTTGGGGTTATAACATGATCTAAGAAAAGCGTAAGCGCCTTGATCAGCGCGGGCAAACAAGATGATTTCCGAGGAGGCAGTTCTTCAGCTAAGCAGCTTACATGAAAACATCTTGAGAAGCTACTTTGAAAATGCTCCCTGCAGCTTTGCGACGAGCTGAACAAGACTTCTACGAATAAGCTATGGCGCAGGAGCACTTTTGCTTCTTTGCAGGCTTGTGACCTTGGGGGGCTAGGCGCTGGCCGACTTAGAACGCCACGTCCCCGTGGCGCCGTCGGCAGGCTCGGGCTTCGACGTCCTGTCGCTTCGCCTGCACTAGGACCTCCTGTCCATCGGAGCTGGACAAAGAAAAGCAGCTTTCAAATTAACGTTTTCCATAGCAAGTTATTCTTTCTTATCATATAGAAAATACAATGCCCGGCATCCACATGATTTGTTTCTTAACTAACATTGTGGGTGCCGGGCATTTTTTCAATATGGGTAATTTCAAAAAAGTAAATACTAGTGGTCTCTCCGATATAAATCCCTGCTCTTATAACCCGCAGATAGCACCATCCTCATTTCATCGCGCCGCTTCGTCCGGGTCGCCTCTTGCTTGGCACTATATACAAAGCGTGCCCAATCTTTACGATACCCCGGAGTGAGAGATTGATAAAAGGCCAATAATTCAGGTACATCCTGCAAATCTTTTTCCACTTCAGGTACCATTGAAATGTAGTCATCAACACTTTGACTCACTTTTATTGATTTACGATTTTTGCTTCTGGAATCCTCCTTTAATCCGACAACAGTAAAGATATCATCCAATCCTACCATCCGCGAAAACTTAATATCACTCTTGCCGATATATCCGTGTTCATCTGCCCCCAACCCGCTCAACAAATTGTCACGATGTATAAATGTGGAATATACTTTATTCCCCTTCTTCGGATAAGCCAGATACAGATAACCGCCTTTATTCAGATTTCTGTTTTCAACCACTTTGTTTACGAGTTCTCTTAATGACTCCATATCCAATACAAATGCGAAGATAAGATCATACGCGCAATCAGAAAGCTCAGTATCAAAAGCTTCCAATTCCGCAAAATAGTCCTTACCCCCCGGCATATATAAAACAGCAGCTTTTTCATATTTTTTTAAATTAAGTTTTTCCACTATTGATTTGGCCATCATTATCCACCTGCTTTTCAAAATAAACTAGCATAATAATATCCCAACAATGCATACCCTTGGTCTCCTTATATTAACTGTTTTTCAACTTGGCACCATTACCATTAGAAAACTGCATCATTAAAATCCATTACATCAACCAGTGAATTTATCACCTTAAGTTAGCCCGATGACAGATGATAATAGACTTCGGCCAATTTTCGGGGTGTCCTGAACACCCTCTTAAAGAATGATGCGCTCCCAAGTGCACAAAACACGAATCCCCGGGGGAACTTCGTGTTTGTTTACTCCGTTGTGATAAATTCAATCAATCTTTTATGTGCCTGTTTTGCCAATTTCTCATCATACTTTGAAGAGTAAGGGTCACTGAACCCATGTTGACCCTTGAAAATGTGAATTTCAACATCTTTTTCCTTAAGGCTATTAATCAATTCGGCCACATTAAATGATTGCTCCTGTTCCGGAAAAAACAACAGAGTAGGACAATTTGGCGACATTTGTATGTAGTCTCTTATTCGTGACCCATAAAACCCGACAATCCCATCGACCCCTTTTTCCTCGCTGCATAACCAAGCAATGGTGGCCCCAACACTAAATCCGACCACATAAATTTTATCGTAACTTTCTCCTAGTTCAGAAATTACCCTTTGTATTCTTTCCGCCGCATTCAAAAAACCAACATTTTCCATAAAATGGAGATACGCTGTGTTTTCTTCAGAATAATCAAAGGCTGTTTCTTCTTCATAAAGATTTGGACAATAGACATCAACGTTTTGTTCAGATAACATTTTACCAACTAGTTTCATGTGCTCATTGATCCCGTATATTTCATGAATAACGATAATGACTGTTTCTGAGTCTTTATTAATGTATCTCAAATTGCACCTCTTCTATCTCCAATAGTCCTTCATTAATTCAGAGGACCATTTTGCCTGCTTAATTTCTTTCCTGGGAAGAAACTCCTTCATCACTGGCTTGATATCAACAATAGGCGTCCCATCAATTGCATCAAGTCCTTTTACAATTATTTTTCTTCCATCATGCTGAATAAGTTCAGCAGTAGTCAACCCTAATTTATTCGGTCGGTTTTTCCCGCGTTGCGCGAAAATGCCAACCTTGGGAAGCTTCTTATTATTTCTTGGGTGCCGTGCGCCATACTGGATCTTATCATCCGTTACATGATCAAAATAGAAAATGATCTCGAGATGGGAAAAATCCCCTACACCCTGAAAGGAAGATTCATCCAGTTCATCAATTAATTCAATCTCAGAAATGATCGAGCCCCAATTGTCATCCTCGATATTTTTTCGAGAATTTCTAACGTATGCGACTGGCTTAATGATTATTTCCAAAACCATCCTCCTTTTAAAATTACAAGTATTGGAATAAACGTATCATGTCAATTACCTGTATGTCATTGATTTCTTCCAATTATCTGATAAATTTGATAAACAAGCTTAAACAATCCTGTTTAAGCTTGTTGCTCTATCGATTTCTATACATATTCGGATGCAGCTTAAACATTTCCGGATACAACTTTACCATCGCCTCTGATATGATATCCGCCATCCCCCTGGCCTGCTTTTCTATCTCATCATATATCTGAATGTCTTTCTGATAATTCATGTTGATCATATATACTGCTTCTTGCTTTGTTAAGTCCAAATGGTGATAGAACATCGATCTTACGGTTTCCTTCGGCAAAAATTTATTGACACTGCTTAAGAAGACAGCGATATCATCCGCATTTGCATACCATTTCTTCTCAGCTGCCATCGCTGCTTGAGTGTTGCCTGCCAATGAAGCCTTTACAAGATCAGCCGCAATAAGAAGATGGTCTTTGATTAGCGCAGCATATTTGTCAGCTGCAGCATTTCCATATAATGGCCTAAGCATTTCTCCCATATCTGTTGCATTTTTTAAAAGCCTTTCAATAACAAAATTTACGTCTGGCAGCTTAAAGGTCAGGCTTATAATGGTCATTCTCGTCCAAGCTACATGTTCTTCCCAAAGACTGCGATTGTTGCTTCTTAAATCAACCTCTGCTTGGGTTATGCAATGATTTTGTCGTAACCCCTGTAGCTGAGTCGCTTGATAATAAGGCCCTAATATTCGGTAATAGTCACTAGGAGGGACTCCCCCATAATAATAATTCATCTTTTCACCTCGACCATTCTAATTTCCCCTACATGATATGTGTGTTCATATAGGTGAGTGTCTTTGGGACGAGGTCAAATCACCCAGAAAAAATTTACAGAATCTAGATGTTTACAAAACAGCAATTTAACAATCCTCCTCTACTATTTTATATAGATTTAATCTATTAAACTTTTTAGGAGGCTAATTGAATGAACAAGAAAAAGATTATTGCTCCATTGTTAAGTGCAGCGATTCTGTTTCCCACTGCCACAAATGTATTTGCTGAGCCGAACAAGCCGATTTCATCCGTAAAATCAGTTGAGTTTGTTGGAATGGATGCGCCCGACACAAGTGACAAAAAATCAGCCATGTATAGCGAGGCATCTTTGCTCGTAACATTGAATGACGGTTCCCAAAAAAATGTACCAATGGAATATAAATCTTTGGCTCGTCCGGGTGATGTCATCAACGGCAAAACAGTCGGAGCAGCTCACGATGTGAACGGAAATATAATAAAAAATAAAGATGGAAAGCCTATCGTTTCCACAGCGCCGGACGCCAACACGATCCTTAGCGTGAACGGAAAGAGCGGTAAATTGTATTTGATCAACCATTTCGAGAGTATGCCAAAAAATGAAATTGGTAATATGCCAAAAGCGCTTTATTTAAATACAGTTGAACAAGATAAAAAAACCGGAGAATTAAAAATAACTGATATTGAGCCTATCGATTTTTCAGCGGATGGTGGCGTATGGACGCCTTGTGCAGGTGTCTTATCACCATGGAATACGCATCTGGGTAGTGAAGAGTATGAGCCTGATGCACGGGCTCATGAAGCGAACCCTGAGAAGTCCCCGGTTACAGAATTTGCCCGCAACTATTACCAAGATCTGGAAGTAATCGGGAATCCGTACCTTTATGGGTATACAACTGAAGTGACTGTTCACCCAAATGGTAAAACGAAAGCTGTCAAACACTACGGTATGGGACGCTTATCATTTGAAAACGTGACGGTTGCACCTGATAACCGCACTGTATATTTTGGGGATGACGGAAGCTATACGATGTCCTTCATGTACATAGCAGATAAGGCCAAAGATTTGTCTGCCGGCACATTATATGCAGCAAAATGGAATCAGACGAGCGATCAAAATGGCGGCTCTGCTAATATGGAATGGATTAAATTGGGACATGCAACGGATAAAGAAATAAAAGAATTGGCCGAAAGCTTAACATTCAGTGATATTTTTGAAACAACAAACGATGCAGCATATGCTGAATCCAACGGCTTTAAACGTGTTAAAACATCAGGAAAAGACGAATGGCTAAAAGTTAAACCTGGGATGGAAAAGGCGGCAGCATTTTTGGAGTCGCGCAGATACGGTGCACTCCAAGGAGCAACCTCCGAGTTTAATAAGATGGAAACTCTCACAATAAATAAAGAGGATAATATAATTTATATGGCCATGTCCAACATAGAAAAAGGTATGATGAAAAACTCTAACGATCCTGTTGACGATATTCAATTGCCAAGACTACGTGCCGGCGCCATTTATGAAATGAACATGGCAAAAGGGCAAAAAGACCGTGATGGAAATCCAATTGATAGCGATTATGTTGTCAAGAATATGTCCGGTCTACTGCTTGGTGAGGACCTAGCTTCTGCAGATGCCGATGGAAACACCGCTCACCCTGAAAAAGTTGCAAATCCTGATAATATCGTATACTCCGAGAATTTAAGAACATTATTCATCGCGGAAGACAGCAGCATGCATACGAATAACTTTGGATGGGCATATGATGTAGATACAAAGAAACTTTCCCGTATCATTTCTGCACCTGACGGCGGTGAAGTGACCGGCCTTCAAGCAATTGACGATTTGAATGGACACTCTTACCTTATGGTCGGCTCACAGAACCCGGGTAATATTGGATATATCGACCTCCCTTCAACTGGAAAAAGCAAAAAATAAGATCTGATCCGAGACTGCCGGGATTCGTTCCGGCGGTCTTTCTTCTAGATTGTGTGCATTTATGTGGATTACTTTTTCCGTGCGTTTAATCAGTAATATCTTCGTTTAATCGATTCTTGCCTTAATTGATTTGACTATATAGTTATGTTAGGTTTATATTATCGGATTACAATATCGGCTTTAGATATCGAATAATGAAGTTATAAAGGAGCTGAGCAAACTGGAAGACAAGATATTAAGAAAACTTTTCTTGGGCTTTATACAAATACATATTCTGCATCATGCAAAGGAACATCCAATATATGGCGCATGGATGCATGAGGAGCTTCAAGAGCATGGTTACGAAATCAGTGCAGGAACCTTATACCCGATTCTTCACAGTATGGAAGCGGATGGCCTTTTACTTAAAGAAGAAAAAAATGTAGAAGGTAAAATAAGAAAATATTATTCAATCACCCACAAAGGTAAAGAAACCCTGGTTCTCGCTCGAGAAAAAGCATATGAATTATTTAAGGAAATTAAAGAATAAGAGAGTTGGTACTTGTATGAATGAAAGGAATAAAAGTAAACTTCAAACTTGGCTGGAAATATTTTTCATATCTGCTAGGCTGGGCCTCACTTCATTTGGCGGCCCCATTGCTCATTTAGGGTACTTTCACGAAGAGTATGTCAGAAGACGGAAGTGGCTGGATGAAAAAAGTTATGCAGATTTGGTTGCCTTGTGTCAATTTTTACCCGGACCGGCCAGCAGCCAAGTGGGCATTGGTATCGGAGTGATGCGCGGCGGGTTGCTCGGCGGTGTCATCTCCTTTATTGGCTTTACACTCCCCTCCGTTATTGCACTCATTATTTTCGCGTCTATTTTACATACATTTGATATTGGTGAGGCTGGCTGGATCAGCGGACTAAAAATTGTCGCTGTTGTCGTGGTGGCTCATGCAATTTTAGGAATGGCAAAAAACTTAACACCTGACATCCAAAGGCAGGCCATTTCATTATTTGCATTGATCATCACTTTACTGTGGCAAACAGCTTATTCCCAGGTATCCGTCATTCTTTTGGCAGGATTTATTGGCTATATTCTTTATAGGAAGCAAGCCCTTCAAGACAAGGATCAGCCTATTGCACAGTTTCCTGTTTCACGCCGCGTGGGAATTATTTGCCTGACCCTGTTCTTCGGCCTTCTGTTTCTATTCCCCATTCTAAGAAACATAACATCTTTGGAGTGGATTGCTTTCTTTGATAGTTTCTACCGTTCAGGTTCTTTGGTCTTTGGCGGTGGACATGTCGTTTTACCATTATTGGAACAAGAATTTGTCCCGACAGGATGGATTAGCGAGCAGCAATTTCTGGCGGGTTACGGGGCAGCCCAAGCTGTACCTGGACCGTTATTTACCTTTGCCGCCTATATTGGTGCGGTGATGAACGGTTGGCAAGGCGGTTTGTTTGCAACTTTCGCCATATTTCTGCCGGCATTTCTTCTGATTATCGGGACGCTTCCCTTTTGGAACTCCCTGCGCAGCAATCCCAATATAAAGGGAGCTTTAATGGGGGTAAATGCTTCGGTCGTTGGAATCCTGATCTCTGCTCTTTATCAACCCATTTGGACAAGTTCCATACTTGGACCGAAAGATTTTGCTTTGGGAGCAATATTATTCAGTATGCTGGTCTATTGGAAACTGCCGCCATGGGTAATCGTGTTGTCAGGTGCTGTTGGCGGTATGTTAATTTCTAGTTAATAATAAAGACAATTTTATCGAAATAATCATAAGCTATCCCATAGATATTATAATTGGGATAGCTTTTAATCATTCAAATCACAATCGGAAGGTCACTATTGTCGGCAGATTGAATGATATTAATAGGAGGTTAATATATGACTTTATTCGATCCTGGCAAACTTTCCATAAAGATCATTTCCCCTGCTAATACTATTTACCCGATTGAAGGGAGAAAATACACTCTTACTCATTCAGATATCACTGCCGAATTGTTTCTGGACATTGGATATGTATTCAACCATCAGGCGATTCATCCAAAAATGCGGGATGAAGTCCTGGCGGAATGGAAAAAGGATCGTAAGGGGAATTATTATTTTATAGGCAAAGCGTATGTTGACAACGGAGAGTTCAGTAAGAAAGTGTCAGGTACACGTTTTAACATATTTAAAAAAGAAATGAGTACCGCGCTAAAAGGAATTGTATATGGTGATCTTCCGTTTTACTCCAATTACCCAGCGCTTCTTGATGCCCCCATGTTTATACATTATGAATCTTCTTATCCTGCATTTAGACAGACTCTTTATTATGGAACACCAAGAAAATACTTACAGCAAATTTTCCATAGATCATCAAATATTAAGCAATAAGGTGACCTTTGATTTGCACACAAACTGGCAATAAAAGATAGTTTTGGAATAGCTATTTGGTTTGGCACTGTCGTTTTTAACATAAGATGGCAAGAGACTAGCTCTATGGAGGAATATTAAAGCGTTATCTATTAGTGTACTATTATCAAAACCGCCAGTCATATATAAACAATGAATGGCGGTTCTTTTTTTACCCTAGGCCCACAACCATTTCCAAATTTCTTTCACTGAGGCATTTTTTCCATACATCAGAATTCCAATTTTAAACACTTTTCCTGCTGCTTTCATCATTAACCAAATCGTGGCAAAAAGAATGAATAACGAAATGACAATTTCAATCCATGGCCAGTCGTCCAAAATAGAGAGACGCATGATCCAAACAGCCGGTGATGTAATCGGAATAAACGAGCCAATTTTAGCGATAATTCCGCTTGGGTCTGCCAAGATAGGCCCAATAAAAATAAGGGGTAAAAATGGAAGCATCATCACGATGCCTTGGAAATTGCTTGTCGCAGCCATGTCCTCGACCGTCGCCCCAATTGCTACAAATATTGCTGAAAACAGTAGGTACCCGGAAACAGCCAACACTAATAGCAGCAATGTTTCCGGAACTAATAAATATTTCATCAACGGCAGTTCAAGCTTCCAGGCTACTACAGGCAATCCAACTGCAAGCCACACGACAACTTGGGTAATTCCTAAAACGAAATAGCCGATAATCTTTCCTTGCATTAATTCACCAGGAGTTACGGAAGATAAGATAATCTCTGCTACTTTATCCTTCTTTTCCTGTGAAGCAGAGGTGAAAATCATCATGCCAGTCATGACAATCGAAAACAATACAATTCCTGCAAACGCCCCCGGAATCACTCTTTTTAGCGGATCACCTTCGTCCTCAACGCCTTCATTATTTTCAATAGATTTGTCAAATTGCGCTTGATTAACCGAGATGCCTTTTGCAATCATATTTTTCTGTTCCTCTGATAATCCGAGCCTATCAATTTGCAGTTGTCGTAAAGGAGCTTCCAGAATATAAGCTTCATGGATAAAACTTTCTTCAACATCCTCACTCATATATATATCAATGGTCCCTTGGTCCAACGTTTTTTCTGAAAGTGGAATATACACAGTTCTTTCACTATCGGCAATTTGTTTCTGCATCTCAGGCTCACTTGAATCTGTTGAATGTATTTTCCAGTTCACATCCTGAACCTCGATAATTGCCTTTACGTCACCCAAAACCCCTAACTCATCTGAAATAAATACATCGATTTCTTTGGATTCATCCCCGCCACTAAATAATTGCGGAACGAAAAAGAAGAACATGAAAAGAACGGGGGTTATTAGCAGGGAGATAATGAACGATTTATTCATCATATTCCTTTTAATCTCCCATTTCGCCACTTTAAAACTATTACGCATTCATGACACTTCCTTCGTTTTCGACATGTTTGTCCGATGCTACATCGATAAAAATTTCATGGAGGGATATCCGATCAATGGCAAGCTCCTGAATATCCAATGTCTCAGGCAACTGTCTGAGCCAAAGTGGTACAACAACATCTGGAGATAAATAAACCACGGAGACATCCCCTTTTTGCTCAACACGATTTACATGAGTAAGCCGCTCCAACTCCGAAATGTCATTTTTACCCCGAATGGTACATTTAAAATTGGCATATTGATTTTTGACATCCTCCAACGTTCCATCAATCACCTTTTGACCGCGATGAATCATAAACAAGCGATCACATACTTCTTCGACCATATTCATTTGATGGGAAGATAATAGAATCGCTGTTCCCTTACTCGCTAGATCCTTAATTTCATTTTTAAAAACTTCTTGGCTAACTGGGTCCAATCCTGAAAAAGGTTCGTCTAAAATCAATAATTCCGGTTCATGAATAATTGACCCGATAAATTGAACCTTCTGCCCCATCCCTTTTGATAATTCTTCAACAGATACTTTTTCTTTCCCTTCGAGTCCGAGTTTGGCTAAATACTCAAGTGCTCGCTCCCTTGCCTTTTTAATCGGGTAATCCTTTAATTCCGCTAAATATAAAATCATATCCATCACTTTGACATTTTTATATAACCCACGCTCCTCCGGTAAATAGCCAATTTTATTACGAGGTATTTCCCCAGCCGCATAGTTATGAAAATTTATTGTCCCTTCGTCTGGATACATAATTCCCATGATGTTTCTGATAGTCGTTGACTTTCCCGCTCCATTCGGACCTAGAATAGCCATGATCTCCCCTCTTCTTACGTTAAAGGAGATGTTCTGGATTATTTGAGTTTGCTTGAAGGACTTCCCTAGTCCTTCGACCGACAAAATCGTTACCATCGAATCTGTTCACTCCTTCATCATTCTTCAAATTGAATTTTGGTTCCGTGAATCATTTATTTGTCTATTCCTTTTTTCCACTTATGATAATAAGTTGCCATATATGTCATGATTGCAGGTATTGTAAATATATATGAGATTTGAAAAGCCCATTTACTGATATTTTGAACAAACCCTGAAGTCAATGTCATCATCAGCCATGAAATTACTGCCGATCCAACAAAGAATGCCACTGCTATCCTAAGTGATTTCGCCAAGCGTACCATTTTATCTCTGGATGATTCTACATCACTGTATATCGGTACTGCTCCTTTCTTTGCTTTAAAAATATGCATATCATGGCTAGAACAAACGTGAGTCCAACCTGCATACGAAAACATTTCAAAATACTCACTTTTCTCGTCCGGCTGCAGTGTACGATAATCAATGCTGAAAATAACGTCTTCACATTCACCTTTTTCTAACTCATAACCTGCAAAACGAAACCTTTTCAAGTGCCAGCCCTTTAATGCTTTTTGTCTCAACTTATCCATATCTTTCCCTTCAAAAAATGCAAGACCGTACGACATGATATATTTTGTACTTACCATTACAGATTCCCCCTTTCTAGACCTTTTTCCGCCAACTCAATCATGACTTTTCGACGTAAAATATCTCCTTGTAGCACTCCAAGGCCCTTTTGGGTTAATACATAGACTTTTCTTCGTGAATCTGAGTCATCATGTAACACGATAAGTTCCTCTCTTAATAGCTTTTTAATAATCGTATAAAGAGAAGCAGGGCCTATTACAAATAAACCCTTTGTTGTTTCTTCCACTAAACTCATCACTGCATATCCATGCCTTGGTTCGGTAAAAGAGGCCATAATATAAAATTCAGAGTCTGTAAGTGTCTCTACGGATTTCAATCTTTGCCCCTCCTATATATTACTTTTCGATATATCTAAAAGTAATATATCAAAAAGTGATATAGTAGTCAAAGTAAATATTTACTATTCAGTTCTCGTTAGTTCAACAGAACCGTTTTTTAATAGGTTTCCTCACGATCATCCAATTACCCTAAAATGTTTGAGGAATGGCCAGATGAATCTTTACAGCATTTCCCCAGAGTGATTGAGTATATAAGATAAAGAAAGGAATACAAGTTGACATACTACTTGTATCCCTCATCGTCTCATTTGTTATAATCTTATCTTAATTTTTACGAAGTCACTCGGGCCTGCATTTGATACATTTCAGCGTAAATACCGCTTTGCGCCAATAATTTATCATGAGTTCCCTGCTCCTTAACTACTCCTTTTTCCAACACAATAATTCGATCTGCATTTTTAATGGTAGAAAGCCGGTGTGCAATGATGAATGTCGTCCGCCCCTTTTTCAGAACATCCATCGCATGCTGAATGACTTCTTCCGTTTCAGTATCAATGTTGGAGGTTGCTTCATCCAATATTAAAATCGCAGGGTCGAAAGCGAGCGCCCGCGCAAATGAAATGAGCTGCCGCTGGCCGGAGGAAAGAGTGCTCCCTTTTTCAACAACCGGCTCATCCATGCCTTTTTCCAAATTTCCGAGCACCCGTTCCGCACCAACCGCTTTCAATGCATCTTCTGCCTTTTTCCGTGAAATTCCTGGGTCATTCAAACTCACATTTGAAAAAATGGTCCCTGTAAATAAATATGGATCCTGTAAAACAATCGCCATGTGCCGGCGTATCGTCTGTCTCGGCAGCGATGTTATGTCTACTCCATCAATAAATATTTTACCTTTCGACGGATCATAGAATCTGAATAAAAGATTCATTATGGAGCTTTTTCCGGAACCCGTATGTCCTACGAGGGCTACCGTTTCCCCCCGCTTCGCTTCAAATGAAATATTTTTCAAAACGTAGTCATCGTCCTTATAGGCAAATGAGACATCTTTAAAAACGACATGCCCCTCATATCTTAGCATTGTCTCTTGCGACACTTTTTCCCCGGAAACATCCAAAACTTCAAACACGCGGCTTCCTGCAACGAGGGAGCGCTCAAGCTGGGAAAACTGATTGACGATATGTGTAATAGGATTGAACAGCTTCGTCAAATAATCCACAAAGGCATACAAAGTACCTGCACTTACAATTGCAGATGCGGAAATCGATTTGGTTCCGAAGTAAAGGATGAAAATCGCAAACATGATCAAACGGATTGTGTTTACCAGGTTAAACGAAGTTGCTGAATCCAATAACAACAATTTTCTCTGGTAGGCATAATGTTCCTCGTTCATTTCGTCAAATTCTCTCGTCATCTGTTTCTCGCGGCGAAAGGCTTGAATGATGGGCATACCCTGAATCGATTCATTGATCATGGCATTCAGATCGGCAATTTTTGTACGGATCACGCCATTGTATTCCGAAGCATATTTTTTGTATAAAATCATCCAAAGATAGACGGCCGGCACCATGACCAGTGCCAGCAGGGCCATTTTCCAGTTTAAAATAAACAGCCCAACGTATACACCAATTACCGTGATGAGGCTTGTCGCAACAATAGACAATACCTGGACATATAGATTTCTGACTGCTTCCGTATCGTTTGTCACACGTGCTACAATTTTTCCAGCCGGCAGGTTATCAAAATATTGAATGGGCAATATTTGAAGGTGGCCAAAAACATCCTTGCGCAGCTTTTGAACAACCCGATTTGCCCCCACCTGCAAATATATATACATAAAGTAGCGTAAAATGGCTGTTATCATCGCCAATATTAAATATAAACAAAGCAGCCAGGCGATCGGCTCTACCTCGATTTTCCCCATTGTCATGTGTTCATCAATAATATGTTTGGCGATAAACGGACCTGTCAGTTCAGCAATAACTGCTCCGGTCAAGAAAAGCAATCCAAGAAAAATCGGCCGTTTAAAATACATGGCATACTTCACTAATCGTTTACCCGTACTCATGAGGTGCCTCCTTCCAGCTGCTGACGGTCAAATTGTTCTTTATACCAGCCGGATTGTTGGACCAGCTCCCCATGTGTCCCCTGCTCGATGATCCGCCCTTCATCAAGAACGATAATTTGATCAGCGTGCTGCACACTTGATAAGCGATGTGTCGTAATGATGGTCGTTTTGCCCTTTCTTTCATTTTGGATATTTTTAATAATATTTGCCTCCGTATTGGCATCAACGGCTGACAATGAGTCGTCGAGAATCAATATATGCGGGTTTTTTATAAGGGCACGGGCGATTGACACCCGCTGCTTTTGCCCCCCTGACAAAGCAACCCCTTTTTCACCTACAAGAGTTTCAAGCCCTTGCGGAAGAGTTTCCAAATCTTTTTCAAAGTGTGCGAGTCGGATGGCCTTTGCTATATCGGATTCCTTCGCGTCCTCTTTGCCGAATAAAATATTTTCCCTGATGGTACGTGAAAATAACACATGGTCCTGAGGCACATACCCTATCCAATTAAGGACCTGTTCTTTTGTTTGTGATGTTAAATCGATTCCATCGATTGTCAATTGACCTTCACCAAGCGGATATTCGCGGAGCAACTGTTTTAAAAAAGTGGTCTTTCCTGCACCTGTTTTTCCAACAATGCCAAGTGTCTCCCCTCTCCCTAAAGACAAGGAAATTTCCTGCAGATTCTTCACCTGACTCGTCGGATACTGAAATTCCAGATCGTCAAAACCAATATAATTTGGAGTATTTAAAATCACTGGATTCTTTGAATCTTGAACATCTGCTCTATAATCAAGCGTTTCTTTAACACGGTCAAGGGAAGCATTCCCTTGTTGCATAACATTGATCAGTTCACCAATCGCAAAAATAGGCCAAACAGCAAGCCCCAAATATACGTTAAATGTAACAAGGTGGCCGACTGTCAATTCGCCATTTGACACTAAAACTGCACCGTACCCAAGCGAGATGACATAGCTGATCCCCGTTCCGAACTTTGTAATTGGACCGAAAAAAGCGTTTATTTTAGCGGTATGCATATTTTTTTCGTAAACTTTTTCACTCAAATCCGCAAATCTTGTTTCATCTTTCCTTTCCTGCACATAGGCACGGATCACACGAACTCCGGAAACCGATTCCAAAACTCTATCGTTCATCTCGCCGAATGCGCCTTGTGCCTTCATATATCTTTCATGTACAAGCTTGCCAAGATATTGGATCAACACTGCCATGATTGGAACAGGCAGCATAGCAAATAAAGTCAATTTCCACGAGATCATGAACCCCATAGCACAAATGATGGCAGCCATATACAAAGTGGAGTCAATGAGAGTCATGATGCCGAATCCCGCCGTCAAAGAAACTGCATTCAAATCATTTGTCGCACGTGCCATTAAATCGCCGGTCCGGTTTTTTTCATAAAAGGTCGGTGTCATCTTCAAAAAGTGAAGCATCAATTTCCGGCGCATCATTTTTTCAAGTTTGATGGCTCCCTCAAACAAAGGATATTGCCAGACAAAATTCAAAAAGTATCCTCCGACAATGATTGCGGCAAAGATAAGCATATATTGACCAAGTATGGAGGCGGTCATATTTCCGGATGTCAGAATATCGATGACGTTGCCAAGCAGATATGGGGGAACAACTTCAAGTACACTGGCAATGATCAATAAGACGATTGCCACTGTATATTGCTTTTTTGACTGTTTGAAAAACCATCCTAATTTAACTAATACGTCAAACATGTATCAAACCTTCTTTCTAGGTTTTGACTAGGGCTACCCGCTATCTAGCAACGGCCTTTTGTGAATCATTCTTTTTAGATTTTTGGACATGTTTATCTACTCCTTTTAATAAAATTCCACCAAATTTTTCCAGCAAAAAGATGCATACCCTAAAAAGAGTATGCATCTCAATATGGGTAAAGAAGCTTTATCCATACCTTTATTTTGTTGACAAATTACAATTAAACAGAAAACGGGCATGGATAATGTATGAAATTAGACGACTGAAAATAAATGACACGAACAAGCATTATCCATTCCTCCTTCGACTTCCATTCAGGGAGCCAATGTTTTACTGCAAAAATATTCAGTGTTCTTGAATATTATCATCCTTTTCAAATAATTGTCAACAGTCTGGTTGACTTTTCATCAAATTGAATCCTAATCCTCATGATGATTATCCTAGACATTATTTATCCAAATATGATGATCCTCCCTTTCCCCCCAATAATTTTTCAAAATGTACGAGGGCTTTCCCAACAGCTGTCGCCAATATTGCTGTGAAGTTGAAAATCCTGCATCCAGGTAATATTTCGTTTGTCCCAGCCGTAGAAGCGCTTTTTTAATATATTGAAACAATAACTTCCCGATTCCCTGGCGTTGATAAGCAAGACGTATATACACACTACCAACTTCGAAAACATCGGGCTCGGTTAGGATATTATCAGAGATTGTCAGATTAGGATTTTTCAGAGCAATCGTCCCGACAATTTGCCGATCCAACTCGGCAACAAATAAAGCAGTTTTGGAATCAAAAAGACTTTCTTGGACTATCCGGTTTAATTGATCAACTTCTTCCTCAATTAGGCTCTTCTCTTTGTTTTCACGCATCACAAGATCTGTCATGCAAACTCTGAATAAATTGTCCAAATCACTGATATCCTCTGCTTGAACCTTCCTAATATGCATGCAATCACTCCTGTGAAGGGACATTTTTCATCCGTGTCATACCCTGCTGGCGCTATTCGTATGTTTGCTTGATTCACATGATAGCGATTTTTAGCATCTGCACCAACAAATTTCTTCTTAACTATTACTCATAATATTTTTTTACAACTCATTTCAATTTCACACGATAATATCGCATGCCTTTCGGAACTCCTTTTATGTCAAAAACTCCGTTATATATAAGTGTTCTGAGCCTGTATTCCAAAAATGAATCAGATACACGTTCCTCCAAATGGCCAAGAACATCACCAATAATTCGGGCTGATAACATGAATTCATATTGTTCCTGTTCGTTATGTAGTCTTTGGGCAGAATCAATAATGAGCTGATCATAATAATTTTCACTTACTGAAGCTATCTTGCCATTTTCCCATATCCGCAGTACTTCTTTCGTTTCCTCAAGTACGGCCCATTCCTCTACGTACTTTTTTCTATCTTCTGCAGTCAACGGATCGATTCGTTTCACTGCATCAATTTCTTTTAATTTTTCGGGGACAACTTCACCCGTATGTAGGCAAAAATATTGGTATTCCTCCGTATCATACAATTCCTTATATGATGTAGTCGAATTAATCAGGAAAACAACATTTGTTTTTTCACTCAGCAAATTCAATATGTAACGCATGCCTGTTTGTTCATCCGCATTTTCAGCCGTCCATAAGACAATGGGCAGATTTCCTGGAATGGCCTTGATTTCTTCAAGGGTATTCATAAATCGCTGTTCATACTCTTCTTCCATGTAATCCATTTCTATATTGAGGTGGTCCTTTAACCATCGGTAACGGTGTTTCCAGCCATCATCGCTATGAAGCTTCCAAATCGGCCCGACCGCAAAGAAATCAGGGAAGCCAATCACTTTGTTTTCATGTCCCAAACCTACCCGCAAAGTACCCGCTGCAGCTCCACCACACACAATATGTACAGAATTATATTCTCTTACAAATTGATGTTTAGATACTCCAAGAACTTCATCGTATAAATGAAAAAGTCCCTCAATCATTTCATTCTGTACTACTTCAGACTCCTTCAGCAAATCCAACTGAATCATCATATTCATCAAGAAATTCTTTGCCTCACTCCCAGTTAGCTTTTCAATAGATTGATAAATTTTTTCCATAAGAAACATTCACCTCATAGTTCATTCATAAAACTCCATATGCTTTTTATCCTGTCTGTAATAATCCAATCGATCCTGCAAAGTACCCGTATGGAATTCGAATTTATGACCATCCGGATCAGTAAAATAAACAGACCTTTTATCTTTTTCATCCCTCGGCCGTCCGGGTAGAATATTCACATCCAATGCTCTCAGCTTTACATGCATTTTATCGAAGTCCGCTTCATCGATTGAAAAAGCTATATGTGTGTATGACAAGCTAATTTCGTTACGCGGTATGTCTTTTTCCTCATTAAGGGCAAGCCACATACCATTGAGGTCAAAATAAGCAGTACTTCTCCCCTTAACCAACAGCTTTGCATCAAATACAGTTTGATAGAATTCAATAGAAGCTTCTAAATCTGATACGGAAAATAAAAAATGATTCAGACCTTTAACAGCCACTTCTTCACCTCATTTTTATAAATTAGTTGAACTTTGATAAATTCTTGAACTGCTTCCCCAAGGATGATAGCCATCGCCGATATAAGTGAATCCATATTTTTCATAGAACCCAATGAGGTCTGTACAAAGATAAACATTATTGAATTCTGCTTTTGCGGCATCAACTTTAGCACGTGAGAGCAATTCCCTACCCAAAGACCTGCCACGATATCTTTCTTCGATATAAAGAGCACAGATCCAGGGCCACAAATCCATTCGACTGATAAAATCATTGCTGATCAGGCCTGTACAGCCAATAATATTGCTTGAATCCTCCACCAAATACCAAACAGGTAACGGACTGTCAGTTGTTATACAATGATTAATACAATTCTCGTAAACTTTCTTATTGTAATCTTTTGCCCATTTGCTCTGGATATATTTGATTGCTATCTTTTTATATTCCGGTTGTTCCCTTACATTAATAATTTTCATTGACTTTTCCTTTAAATGATTATTTAGGGTCTTAAAATTGATTATATTTACACATTCGAAGGACATGCACTTCGCTAAGAATATATTACCATAAAATTCGTAAGATTCAGCAGAAGCTTATCCTTAAAATCATGAGCCCCACCTCTCCTGTAAAAGCTGTATTTCCTTTTCATGTGTGAATTCCTCTTTCGGCGTTTCTAAAATAAATGGAATATCTGCAAGCTGTGGCGTTTTTATTAGCTCGTGAAATTGATCCTCTGTTATATAGCCGCTTTTTCCGAATATTGGAGCATGGCGGTCTTTCCCTTCTCGTGCAGCGTATTTCGAATTATTAAAATGGATCACCTCCAACTCTTCGAAATAGCCAAGATCCATACCTTTTTCTAGGAGTTCATCCCAATTACCCCCCTCCCAAAGCCCGCAGGAGAACGCATGGCATGTATCAAAACAGAATCCAACTTTTTCGGGATACTCACATAAATTCCTGACTTGGACTAATTCTTCAAATGTAGTCCCCATCGCCCCCGGCAATCCTGCGTTATTTTCGAGAAGAATTTTAGCCTTCCCTTCCCACTGACTGAGAATTTCATTAAGCATCTCAATCATGAGTTGATAGCTTTCTAGGAGAGAAAGATGAGGAACAGGCTTGCCAAAATGAACGACGACACCAATTGAACCACATGCCTCGGTAATTTCCAGATCATTTAATAAAGAGTCGATCACCTGAATACGCTTATCATTATTCGTTGGGGTTAAACTTGTGGGATAGGGAGAGTGGCTAACTGAAAAAATGGCAGTTTTCTCACAGAATATCTTGCATAATTCCGCATTTTCCTGATTAAAATCTTTCACTGATAAACTCCGTGGGTTCTTTGGAAAATATTGAAAGGCGCCAGCACTCATCGCATGTGCTTTTTTCGCAGCACCTAAATATCCTTCTTTAATGGAAATGTGGCAGCCGAATTTCACTTGGATTCACCTCGCTTTAGTGCTGGCAGTTTTTACAGAAATATGTTTTTCGGGAGGAAAGCTCTATTTTCGCAATAGGAGTAGTGCATCTTGGACATGCCTTTCCTTCACGGCCGTGAACATCCATCTTATAGCCGCCAGTTTTATTGTCCCCAATAAAAAGCGGGTCCATATAGCCGCCTTGATCAATAGCTTTTTGTAAAATCAATCTGATTGACTGGTATAAACGCACAACTTCTTCTTGGCCAAGCTCATTCATTTTTCTCTTCGGCAGCAGCTGTGCATGCCAAAGGATTTCATCCGAATAGCGGTTGCCTATTCCGGCAATGGCTTCCTGGTTCATCAGTGTAGTTTTTAGTGAACCTTTTTTGTTTTTAACAATGTTCTGAAATGCATTCATCGAAAAATTGGGATCAAGCGGCTCAGGTCCGATTTCCCGAAGCTCACTCTGAATCATTTCAGGTGAAAAAAGATATAGATAACCTAAACGGAGTCCTATGAAATAAAGGTGACGGTCCCCAAAAGACAATTGTACCTGCACGGTTCGATCCGGCTGTTCTTCTTTTTTTCCATAAAACATCCATCCACCTAGCATCAAATGCAATAACAAGCACGAGCCGTTTTGCAGACGAAAAATTAAATGTTTTGCTCTTCTATCAATCGTATCGATTTTTTGATTCATTATTTGGCGGGAAAATTGATCCGTAGGGATATTGATCGATTTTTCCCGATTGATTACAACCCCCGTAATTGGTTTGCCACCGATCAATTGTTGAAGCAATCTTTTATACGTTTCCATCTCAGGTAATTCCGGCATAGATATTCCTCCATGAATTGTTTCAGTATCATTATTCCGCAATTTTCTTAAAACATGAGGAGGAATATTCGATCAAATTGTCCTAGACAAGCAATGTAAAGAATACTAACCTGTATATAGCCAGAATTTTTAAACGAAAAATTGAAAGGTCGTGAAAAATGATTATTAAGGCCTATCAAGAACCCCCGTCACTGGATGTTTTCCGTTATTTAATCCAGCGGTCGGAATTGCCTCCTGAAAGTACGCAGCTCTTCTTCAGAATGGAAAAAGGACACGAAGGTGAACAAAAAATGGCGGGATTACTAGAGGGATTGCCAGACAATTGGGTCATCCTTCATGACTTATTGCTTGAGTGTAATAACAGCGCCTTTCAGATCGATGCATTGCTGATTTCTAATGAACTCATATATCTTTTGGAGGTAAAAAATTTCGAAGGTGACTTCTACATAGAGTCAGATCAATGGTTTACCGGTGCGGGAAGAGAAATTCAAAACCCCGTCCTTCAGCTAAACCGCAGTGAATCTTTATTACGGCAATTGCTCCGTAAGCTCGGCCTCAACCTCCCTGTCAAAGGACTTATCATCTTCACACATCCAGAATTCGCATTATTTCAAGCCCCATTAAATTCCCCTATTGTACTTCCTTCCCAACTTAATCGATTTATCACCCAATTAAGGAAGAACCCAGCGAAGCCAACACAACATCTTAAAAGATTTGCTGAAAAACTTGCGGAACTACATATAGAAGAATCCCCTTATGAGCGGTTGCCCCACTATGAATACCAGCAACTCGAAAAAGGTATCGTTTGTGCAGTATGCAGCTCGTTGTTAATTTCCTTTGTGCATGATCGCCGAATCCTATGCACCCAGTGCGGCGATGACGAAGCTCTTGATGCTTCTATAATGAGAAGCATTAAGCAATTCCAGCTCCTTTTTCCGAACAAAAAGTTGACTACCAATGTGATATATGATTGGTGCAAAATTATTGATTCTAAGAAGACAATTAGGAGAGTTCTTCGGGGAAATTTTAGTGCGGCAGGTTTCGGAAAACATACTTATTATCTATAGTTTCAATATTTAGGCATAGATTTTAGGGTTCCTCATTCTTAGTTACCGTGATGGCGATTTATTCATCTTTGCGGTAACTAAGGAGTGCACTTAGTTACCGTCAGGAGGAGATTTTCGACTTCACGGGCACTTAGGACTGCTCTTAGTTACCGTCAAGAGGAGATTTTCGACTTCACGGGCACTTAGGAGCGCTCTTAGTTACCGTCAAGAGAAGATTTTCGACTTCACGGGCACTTAGGACTACTCTTAGTTACCGTCAAGAGGAGATTTTCGACTTCACGGGCACTTAGGATTGCTCTTAGTTACCGTCAAGAGAAGATTTTCGACTTCACGGGCACTTAGGACTGCTCTTAGTTACCGTCAAGAGGAGATTTTCGACTTCACGGGCACTTAGGAGCACTCTTAGTTACCGTCAAGATGATTATCTCGCCTTCGCGGTCACTTAGGATCACTCCAAAGCATTGATAATTACCCATAAACTAGTTCCTCTACTTTTCAAGGGTTTCCTCATGATTACCGTGGTCCCAATTTTTCCATAGCTCTGCTTTCTATCTCAATAAAAAGAGACAGATTCATCATCTGTCCCGCGTTTCACCTCGAAAATTTCGAACCAAACTCTTTCATGATCGCTTCAACCTCTTCGACATGTTCCGGCTTTAACAAGCTTTTCATCCTCGATGCAAAACTCATTAAAAATTCTTGGTCAAAACTTCTATCGTCAAGCTTTTGGAAGCTTTCCGTAAGCAATGCTTCCGCTTTTTCCTGCTCTCCATCTTTTACTCTTTCTAAAATGAACGACTTGAATTTCTGTTGACCCAGATTCATTGCAAACAGCATCTCCTTTTTTAAATTTCCTTGAATTTCTTTTACAGGTCGATCAAGGGAACGAAACAGTTTTCTAAAATTCCTCTATCTCATATTTCCAATTTCTCTTTTTCCTCAATAATCCGGATGAATTTATATAGCTGGTCATTAACCGGAGTTGGGACATCATATCTTTTCCCCAGCTCACACACTTTCCCACCAAAATATTCAACTTCTGTCTTTCGACCAGCTTCCACATCCTGCAGCATCGAAGTTTTTCCTTCTGGTGAAAGATTGTTCAAGATAGGCCAAAAGCTTTTAACATCTTCCTCTGTTAAATTGGCACCTGTCTTGCGGGATAGTTCAACCACTTCACGCATGGCAGACTCAGCCCATTCATAGGCGATGGGGAGTGTTTGAAAGACTCCGTAAGGCGCTTTTAAAGCAGCGGATGTCTGGTTGATTCCGACATTCATCATAAATTTCCACCACATCGTATGTAGAATATTTTCCGAAATTGTGTAATCAATTCCGGCCCTGTCAAATAATTCTTTAACAGCCAGTACATCGTCAGATGAAGATTTACTTTTATCTCCAAATACAATTCTGCCCAAAGTGCTGAACCTTATTTCATTATTTTCCCGGACCGCATCGATTTCAACGCTCACACTGTGAAGAATATGATCACTTTTGACAACAGAATATATTTCGTCTTCGCTGGAAATTCCGTTGAGCAAAGATAAGATAATCGTATCCGGTCCGATATGATGCTTGACATCCTCAATCGCTTGAGGTAATTCTGTATTTTTTACAGCAAAAATGACCAGGTCAGCCGAATCGGCCTTAGCTTCTGGAGTTATGTAATTAAAATGATAAACATCGCCGTTCACTTTCACCCCGCTGCTGGAATATTTGTCAATCCGCCGCGCATTTGCAACAACACGAAAAGATTCTTTCAGTTCATTGTGCAGCCTGCTCCCATAGGCGGCACCAATGGCTCCAAGACCAACCAAAGAAACAGATTCAATTTTCCTCATCCATTCTCACCACATTTTTAATTTATTTTTTCACTCAGATTTGAGCCATTCACTAAACCAATCATAAACTCCTCGACCTTCTTCGCATCTTCGGGATGGAGCATATGTGAAGAATTCTTATACCATAACATTTCTTTTCCGTACGGTGCTTCTACCTTTTTAAAAAATCGCTCAACAGTTCTTCCATCTACATGAAAGTCTTGTTTCCCATGTAAAAAATATAGCGGAGTATCGATTCTTTTGATTGTATGTAAATTTACTTCTGCGAAATCCTCGATTAATGCCTGTGTGTACGTCAAATTGTATGCACTGTAAAAAGTATGAAAAATATCCTTGAACGAGTAATCGGAGGAATTTAAAAATATCCTAAGCCCACCCATCATTCCAGGGTGTTTGACTGTCTCGCTTTCGTAAATCATGGATTTATATTCCATTAAAGGGCCGCGAAAATCTTTAAATTTCTTTACACTCTTGTCATATGGAGGTTTTCCCAGCTCCTCCAGCTTTTTGAGCGTTTTGTTATCCCCGGCGGATTCCGCCTTCTCTTTTACCCAATCGTAGCAAAGTTGATCGTTCTCCGTCCAGTTCATAATTTGGGAGATTCCTATATAAGCATGGAGCTTTTCGGCATATCTGGAGGCTACGGATAATCCAATGATCGTCCCCCAGGAATGTCCGGCGAGATAAATCTTTTCCCGATTAAATCTCTTCCTCAAGAAGTCGATCAATTCATTACAGTCACTGATAAACTGTTCGATTTTCATAGATTCTGCAGGAATTGTTTTATTATATGATTTTCCCGCTCCCCGTTGATCCCAGAAGACCAGAACAAAGTGCTCAACCAATTTTTTTGTGGCTGTTGCAATCGCATAGTCTTGTCCGCGTGAAACGACACCTGGAACTGGCATGCAAGGCCCCCCGTGAACAAATAATAATACGGGATTGTCGGGGTTAACCGCTTGGATGAGAACAGATTGTTCCACCCCTCCCAGATTAACTTTTTCAAGCGAATCAATACCTGTCGATGGTATAACGAATTCTCTCTTTTTAAAAAATAACGCCATACTTCATCCCCCCTTATTAATAGAATTATATCTATTTTCCTAATTCATGAACAACACATTTTCTTAAAAGAGAAAGCTAGCTTCGGGGTCTTTTTCTCGTATTGAAAGAAAAAGGCTTACATCTACAAGCTAAGGGACATTACAAGTTAAAGAGGATAAGAGCAGCGATTGAGTTTGGGAACAAATAGATGAAGTGTCTAAAGCATCTATTTTAAACTCACAAAATTTTCGCAAGTTAAAAAGCTTTGAGCTTTGTCTAATGGAACCAAGCTGATGAAAAAATTGCCCTTAACTTTCCTAAACCGGCATCATTAAACTAAAACAGGCGCATCATCCATGCGCCTCTCGAAAATTTTATGTATAGCTCGATGCCAATTCATCACCATGCCCATGGACTCAACCACTGAATCACATTAATGGCAGTCCCAGTTATATAGAACTTTTGAAAAATCCAGTTTCTTCAAATCTTCTTTTGCGATGAAAAAGTTTGCAACCCCGACATCTCCCCACATAATGCTAAGCTTATCTTCGGAATCGATTTGCAACAAAAGCGTATCGTAAATCGGATAATCTCCATATGCTCTCGGATCTTCCTGAGTAAAAAAAGGATATCCTCCAAGCTTGGAACCTTGCCCGCTCGCGACCTCATAATATTCTTCCATAATATCGTCATAAGCATCATAATCTTCGTCCTCATCATTTTCCAATAAGCCGTCAAGCCCGGTCAGCTTGTTGAACCGGTAGTCATTTGCAGCCACAATCTCTTCTGACACCACAAACGATAATGCACATTCTTTTTCCACAGGAAAATAATTTTCATCGCCAAAAGCAGGAAACTCAGTCATCCACTTTGACGAATCGGATTCAATCGTATCATGGTAGATCACACGGAAGGTGTCTTGTTCTGTCATATCATCAAAATTCAATCCATACACATCATCATCCGCTACGAAAAACTGAAGAATCCCTTCCGTCGGGAAGTCAGGAATGGTTACTTTCATTACACTAAAATTAATTTGCGCAAGCAAACGAAGTGGTTCCCCATTTCCATCTTTCGGATATTCATCAGCCTTCAGCCAATAAGGCTGTCCACCAAACTTGCTTTCAAGAGGTGTTGTATTTTGTATCTTTCCTTGAATAATCAGACTTGGCTTCTTTGTTTTTTCTAGAGCCTCGGCATATGGCAGTAATTGCTGCGGCAGTTTCATTTATCCACTTCCTCCCAAGGAACATTTGTTCTAAGCATTATACATTAAAAAGTGATAAAAATATAGATTTACAACAATATTTATATCCTAAAGAGTTCAGCCCCTCTCCTGTAACCAGGATGCCATGTCATTCGCACAGCACTGCCTCATCCCCCACGTGAATTTCACCTGTTTTTATGACAGTCGCATAAATCCCAAAACGATTTTCTCTTTCTTTCACTACTGTTTTTAGCAAACTTGGATCCCGTTCCGCATTATCAGGATCAACAGTGATGATCATGCACCTTTCACAATGCCTTTTTAGTTCTAATTCAACTTGTCTTCCAATCTTTATCCTTTTGCCGAACCACTCTTCTTCCACAAATGGGGTCTTATCTACTAAAGAAATTAATAAATTGGGACGAAAACGCCGGTAATTCACTGACTTCCCCCATATTTCTTTCAATTTTTCCACGGAAACATCTGTTACCAGCTGAATATGTTCTTCCTCGATTGCACCGAGAGGTACATGTGAGGGATTATACGTAATGGGAGAAACCTTCCGTTTTGATTTGTTTTCTATTTCTGTAAAAAGTTCTTCATCACCCCACTCAAAAACTTTTCCCTCTGGAGTCATAATTTCAACCTTTGGATAATTATCTATTATCTCTTCTCCTACAAATCTTGCTTTATATTGAACCATTTCTTGGAATTGCGTAATGGTCAAAAACTTTCCAGGTCTTTTTTCATCTAAAAAAGCGTGGCTGCGATCCCCATATAAGCCATATTCCATGATCTTCGTTTTTTGAACATTTTCTCCATGAAAAGATTTTACTGGATGACGAACAATTTCCTTGATATGACCAATTAACAATTCATCTACCCCCTATGTATTTATCATTCATACAACCATTCACCTTTAATCGTCCATCATCTATTGTTTCAGTTTCCATGACTACAAGTGCCACACAATTCGTATATGAAAAAATTCCAAGTAGAATCTTTCTCTGCTTATGTTCAATTATTCATATTTCCTTAGTTGAATATTCATTTTACTTACCTTATAATTAGTACCAGGTACTACAACTTGATAATAAACCAGATGATTACATGATAAAACTTTACCAAGCGTCAAAGATATGGGTTTCAATTCCCTGGGCATTGACTGATAATTTACAGTTGAGAATACCCTGTTTGGAGAATTAATAATGAACTGGGGTGCTGAAGATGTTAGATACACAACAAATTAAGGATATTATTAAACATCGCTATCCTTTTCTTTTGGTCGATAAGATTATAGAACTGAAAGAAGGGAAAAGAGCAGTTGGAATAAAAAATGTGACTATAAATGAGAATTTCTTTAACGGCCACTTCCCTGATTATCCAGTGATGCCAGGGGTATTGATTGTCGAGGCATTAGCTCAAGTAAGTGCTATTGCGATGCTCTCCCAGGAAGGAAACCAAGGACGATTGGGACTGTTGGCAGGAGTAGATAAATGCCGCTTTAAGAAACAGGTAAAACCTGGTGATCAGCTTCAGCTCGAAATTGAAATTACACGCTTAAAAGGACCAGTTGGTAAGGGCAAAGGAATGGCTACTGTTGACGGAGATTTAGTCTGCGAATTGGAGCTGATTTTTGCTTTTGGTGATTAGGACCGGTAGTTTCCAATGGAAAGGGATCTCCCCTCCCTTTTACATATGGCTACCTTAAATGATGGAGTCAAACATCTTTTCATCAAATTGCTCTTCCGAAATTACCCGAAAGCCGTTTCTTTTTAATAAGGCAGATGTAACGCCGTCGCCAACGATCTTATTCCCGGTAAATTGACCATTGTAAATCATTGAGCTCCCGCAAGATGGGCTATTCTCCTTCAAGACCACAAGGGATGCCTGGATTTCTCTTGCTATTTTTAGCGTGGCTTGCGCGCCTTTTATGTACATTGCCGTTACATCCTTACCTGACTTATCTAATACCTTGGCCTTTCCATCCAGCACATCATATCCGTCTCCGCCCATAATCTCAGCAGGTTCCCTTGGGACTGAAAATCCACCGCTCAATTCAGGACAAACTGTGATCGCTTTATTTTCAGCCACTAATCTTTTTATTTCGTCATACAGACTATGTTTTCCGTCATATCTGACTTCCAGCCCTGCCAGGCAAGAGCTCACCAATATCATCTGACCGCCCCCTTCTAAAGTTCGGTTATTGCTTACTCCGTTAGTAACAACTCCCTTAATTGTTTAGTCATCTCTACAGAGGTAAGATAAACCGAATCATCGGTAACATACATGAACATGCTTTTTTCATTTTCCTTTCCCAACCACAAATGAAGCCCATGTGTGGGCAATTCCCCCTCTGTAGATTCATATTCGACCATAACATCGTAATCGGGTTCAGATACGTCAACCTTCCCCGGTTGCTTAATTGCTGTAGCAATGGCTTTTTCCATTATTTTCAAAGATTCCTTATCCTTTAAGGATAGCAACGTATCTTCATTCATCCCGCCGAACCCTTTTGATTTTGAAATTTTAACCCCTGATATTTTTTCATCTAAGAGAACCATCGTTTCTGCTTGCTGAGATCCGCAGCCTGCCAACAGAAATAAGCCTAGCACCAATGTCAAAGCTGTTTTCAAGACCCTCTCCCTTTCTTGATGCTTTATCATCGTTTTTTATGCATATACTTCATCCATTTTTTCAATTTATAACTAATTATCGCATATCCCACTATCGAAAAGGCAGACAGTGCAATTGAAAGTTTTAAAATTAGCATATGTGATACAAATATACCGGCGGCAATACCTGTTAATCCGAACAACGTCAAGTGAAAGAACTGCTTTTTATGATTTTCGTAGATCGTAAATTGAAACTGCCTTCTTTGTTCAGTTTCCTTCATCAGTTCCAATTTTTCTGGTGTCTTTAAAAACTCCGTAACGGAGTGAAAGGCCTTAAATAACGGCTGTGACTGAAGCCACTGCCATACAAAGGACCATTTATTTCCCTGGGACATCAACCATTCCATGAAAACGGGTTTGCCTAGATCAAGAATTTCCTTTTCCGGCGCCAAATGGGTGACAATACCTTCAATCGTGACAAAAGATCGACCCAGAAAAACAAAGCGGGTCGGAACCTGGATGGGGAGGGCCTGAATAATGTCGTTGAGTTCAATTTTAAAGGCTATCAAACCCATTTCAGTCATTTGAGCAGGCTGGAAAGTCATCCATTCAGCCAATAATTTTTCAATCATCCTGGTGTCGGCCTCCGGAAGCAAGAATCCCAAACGTGACAAGCATTCGACTGCCTTGGCATAGTTTTTAGCCAAAAAGCTTTCAATTAAACTTTGAAAAGCAGTTGCATCATTTTTTGAAATTTCACCTGACATGCCGAAATCAAGCAAGATGATGCGCCCTTCCTTGGATACGAGTATGTTTCCCGGATGTGGATCCGCATGAAACGTCCCGGGTTCAAGCCACTGTGGAAGAAACACTTTGATGAGCCGCTGAGCCATTTCCTTACGGGTCACATTCAACTGATCAACAGCCGAAAAATCAGTAATTTTTATTCCATCTACCCATTCCATCACCAACACTTTGGAAGTGCAAAAATCAGTATAAACTTGCGGAATTTGAACAATATCACTATCCTTGAACCTTTCTTGAAAATATAGGAGAGTTTCCTTTTCCTTTGAAAAATCAAGCTCCCGTTCAATCACTTGCTTAAGCTCGGAAAACAAGACTTTAAGGTTAATAAACCCCTTTGGCAGAGGTACAAAATAGTTTGCAAACCAAATGGCAATGCCTAACGTACGAAAATCAGTTTGAACAATGGAATTGATATGCGGGCGCTGCACTTTGATGGCTACTTTTGATCCGTCTTGGAGAATGCCTTTATAAACTTCACCAATTGAAGCAGAAGCAATCGCCTCTTTTTCAATAGAAAGCTGTTCTATATGACTGCTTCCCCACTCTTTTTCAAGAATTCTCTCTATTTCACTCCAATCAGAAGGTGGAACCTTATCGGTGAGGTCTTCTATTTCGCGAATCAATGGCCCTGGGAGCAAATCAGCACGTGTGCTAATGATCTGTCCCACTTTAATCAGCAGGCCTTCCAGTTCAAAAAGTGTTTTCCGAAACCTTTTTCCAATACTTCCCCACAGCTTTTCCCATTCAGTTTCAGGCTTGTTACTAATTTTGTACCAATAGATCTGAATGAAAAAGATAAAGAACATGTATAACACCTTAAACATCCGAACCAGTTTACTATTGGCCTTCATCCGGAATCATCTCATTTCCTTCTAGCTACTTTTTCCATTCAACAAAAAGAGGCATAACTCCTTCTTTCAAAATTTGAATCGCGTTTAATATAGTAAACTTAGCTTCGTGTGAAATTAAAGGAT
This sequence comes from Siminovitchia acidinfaciens, assembly GCF_003605385.1. Lineage (GTDB taxonomy): Bacteria > Bacillota > Bacilli > Bacillales > Bacillaceae_C > Siminovitchia > Siminovitchia acidinfaciens. The sequence goes on from NZ_QYTV02000002.1 coordinate 79,143, forward strand.
TAGAAAAATGGGGCTTCAGGAAAATCCGGATTAACTTTTGCCATTTACTGATCAACTTCGGCAGCATTATTCAAGATAATTCGAAATGAGGCTGTTTATTTAGAATTCATAACAAAGGTTAAATTTCATTCTCTTAATCCATTAAAGAGCAGTATTGTTCACTAATGGAAAATATAGAAGTTATATCCTTAAATGAAGGAGTGAATTGATTTGCTTTTGTTCATTATTCTTACTATAGCTACACTTATTGGAATAGGTATGGAATAGTAAAGAAAAATAAAATATTGGTAATTGTATTGATAATTTTGTTGATATTTATTGCAATTATTTTTTAGCTTATTCTTTCATATATAAAACCCTTATTTAACTAAAGAGCGTTTTTTAAGTATCAGGCCAGGTAGTGGAAGTACTCCTCAGTACATTTAATAAATTGAGATGGAAAAAGAGATTGTGAATAAATACATTAAAACTATCGAGCGCGATTTTTGAATAAAACAATCAGATTAACTGTATTGTGATATTTTCTAATGACATGCTAGTGTAAGTTAGACCCCGCCCCCATAATCAGGACGGGGTTACATGTGTTTTGGTATAAAAATTCAATAACTTTATTCTCACTTTACCTCCATATAAACAATAGATTTAACGGACAGGTACCAAGTGATCAACAACAATATTATTTATTGCGTTGATCATTGCCAGTGCACTTGCTTTCATCATATCTGCGTCCGTTGCTTTGGCGGTGTACTTCTCTTCTCTGAATTCCACTTGGATTTTAACTTTTCCTACCTCCTCAGTCCCTCTTGAAATACAGCTGATATTATATTCGGTCAATTGCGCATCAATCTGGCAAACTTTCATAATGGCGGAATATAGGGCGTCTATTGGACTGAAGCCAACTGCGCTCGCCTCGAATATTTGATCTCCCTTTTTCATTGTTACGCTGGCAGAAGGACGTGTATTATTGATTACTTGTAAATCCATCAATTCAAAGAAATTTTCACTCATACCTGCTTGGTTAGAAAGATTATTCTCATTGAAAAAATTTTCGACAATGATATATAAGTCATGGTTATAGACCTCTTTTTTCTCATCAGCCATTGCAAGGAAGCCGGAAAATATCTCTTCAAATTGCAAATCTGTGAAAGTATCAAACCCTAACTTCTCAAGAGCATTTTTTACTGCATGACGGCCGGATCGTGCTGTCAATACAAGCTCCATATCGTCCAGACCAACTTCAATCGGGCTGATGATTTCGTATGCATCCCTTGATTTCAACAAGCCATCTTGGTGTATTCCAGATGAGTGGGCAAAAGCATTTTCACCCGTTATGGCTTTATTCACTTGAACATCAAGCCCCATAAAGCTGCTGACCAGCCTGGATGTATTCATAATCTCCTGAGTATTGATATTCGTGTATGCATTATAGAGAGTTGAACGGGTATTCATGGCCATTACGACCTCTTCAAGCGCAGCATTGCCGGCACGTTCCCCAATCCCGTTAATCGTACATTCCACTTTATCTGCGCCGTTTTTGATTGCGGCTAAAGTATTGGCAGTCGCCATCCCTAAATCGTTATGACAATGGACGCTTAAAAGAACTTGATCATTCAAATTCTTCAAGCGGTCATTTAATCTACAGATCAAGTTTCCGAATTCCTCCGGCTCGGCATAGCCAACCGTATCCGGAACATTGATCATCGTTGCCCCGGCCTTCACCACAGCTTCAATCGTTTTCCATAAGTATTCAAAATCGGAACGCGACGCATCTTCCGTTGAATACTGTACATCAGGCAAAAGGCTTTTTGCATATTTTACTGCTTCCACACCGATATCCAAAATTTGATTTTTAGATTTGCCGAATTTCTTTTCCACGTGGATATCCGAAGTGCCTAAGACCATATGGATCAATGGCTTTTCCGCATGTTTCACACTGTTGTAGACTGCATCGATATCGGATTTGACTGCCCTCGCCAACGCTGTGATCATAATATCATTTGTATTTCCTACCTTTTCGGCAATTTCCTTCACAGCATGAAAATCACCTGTTGAGGATGCAGGAAAACCCGCCTCAATAATATCGACCCCAAGCTTCTTAAGCTGTTGAGCCACTTCCAGTTTTTCAAATTGATTCAGCTTTGCACCCGGAACCTGTTCTCCGTCTCTTAACGTCGTGTCAAACACCCAAATTTTTCTCGCCATTTCACAACACTCCTTTGTCAATATAAAAAAGCCCCGTCTCTATAAAAATATAGAGACGAGGCTGTGCTCGCGGTACCACTCTAATTGGTTAAATAATAAAAAAATAACCCACTCATTTTCGGCGGCCATCACCACCTATCCTTTTAACGGCAGAAACCCGGCATCCCCTACTAAAGTTTGTTCAGGGAGCAGCTCTTGGAGGAGTTCAAAGAAAATAACTACCGATTCTCACCAACCATCGGCTCTCTGAAAAGTTTATTAGCCTTCTACTATTTCCAATCTTTGCTTGATAATTTAATTATATGCAATCATATATTGAGATTTTGATGTTGTCAATAGTAAAAAATTATAATCCGAGGTTAATTAAGGTTATTCTTACTGATTGCCAAGATTCAGCAGCCATAGAAAATGATTCCCATTGTAGTTCAAGCGCGATTGAAGGGTAAACAATCGCTCATGCCGAATATAGTCTCAAAGACTTATATTGATTATTTATATGAGGAGGAAGTTTGTTGAAAAAAGATGATTTGCACAGGAGCATTTTGCAGAAGCTGGATGAAAGAGTAGCTTCTGATCCGAGGCTCCATAATGCTCATTTATTGATCCATTCTGATAAGTTGGACATCCACTGGCCAATGGCTGCGGGAGAAACAAATGGCGTGGCCGCCCACCCCCAACAGCCTTATCATACGGCAAGCGTTGGAAAAATCTTTACTTCTGTATTGGTGGCTATTTTAGTAGAAAAAGGACTAGCCCGATTCGAGGACCCTATTGTCCAATATTTATCGGAAGATATAGTTAAAAACCTCCACCTTTTTAAGGGGAAAGACTACACAAACGACATCCAAATCCACCATCTATTAAGCCATACATCAGGGCTACCTGACTTTTACGAGGACAAACCTAAGCAGGGTAAAAGGTTGCTGCAGGAAATTCTAGACAATCCCTCCCGCTCCTGGACACCTCAAGAAACGATACATTGGACAAAGGAACACTTGACGCCCCGATTTCAGCCCGGAAAACGCGTCCACTATACAGACACAGGGTACAACCTCTTAGGCCTTATTATTGAAAATATTACGTCAAAACCCTACCACGAAGCACTTCATGATTATCTATTTACCCCTCTTCAGATGAAACACTCATATTTAGCCCAATTTTCCCAGCCAGCTATCAAAAGTGAATATCCAGTAGCGAATATCTATATCGATGATTTGATTATTAATGTAGATGATTACCGAAGCTTTAGCAGCTTTTATTCCGGTGGACAGACTGTTTGTACATTGGATGATCAGCTGCTCTTCATGAAAGCATTGGTCAATCATCAAATTATTCAAAAAGAAACATTGGACAAGATGATGGACTGGAATAAAATGTGGATAGGTATAGATTATGGCTATGGTCTGATGAGGATGTCTTTTATTCCATTCTCCAAAAAATATATTGGTTGGGGACATTTGGGTGCCAGCGGAACCTGCATGCTTTACTTCCCCAATACAGATCTGTACGTAATGGGTGGATTCAATCAAACCACATATCAATCTAAAGGAATGAATTTTATCTTTTTTAATGTTGTAAGGAAATTGGTGAAGTACGCTGAAGGTTAACAGTTCACACAGAGCACTTGGTACATAACAGCAATCTGCCTTGCCCTCTGGGAGTTGTCCCTATTTCCCCAAAGCAAGGCAGGGCTGATTCTGTTTCTTTGATTACTTTTACGGTCACCTAATTCACCTATTGTATTCTGCCATATTCATCACAATTGAAATCTACCGTAAATGCTTTTTCAAACGAAAGATTGTTTAAATGAAAAGTCCCTTCAATTCGGATACTATATTTTTGTCCTCCATCTTTTAAAGAAGCTTTATAAGATGTTTGTTTCCAATTACCCGGAGAATTTGCTAATTGCGTTGAAACATCGTTTACCGCTGTAAATAATTGACGGTCCTGCTTAGCGATATATTGCGTTTTAAACCTAGCTGTTACTTCTATTTCTTTTAGTAAATCACTTAAATAAATGTAGTCTATTTTTGTTATGCTTCCATCCATATTATGAACAACTTCGTTCGAAGAAGTGGATCTCGCTTTTATTTTTTCTTGTTCCGTCGCTAAATGCTGCTCTACTATCTGTAGGACTTTTTTCTCATATTCGCTTGGCTCGATCCAATCCGTTTCTTTGAATTCCTCCATTGGTGGCACTTCAATCGATATGCCCACTTTATGCTGCATGGCCCGCTCAACAATTTTTACATATTGCTTGTAATATTCGTTTTTTTGCTCTTCGGATATCGGAGTAACTGCATGGTTTTTCATCGGGATATGTTGCGCCGCATGCTTTTCTTTCGTTATGCCGGATTGAATTGTCGATAATGCGACAATTCCTACAATTACAACGAACATCATCGAAACAAGCATTGGCTTCAAATAAATATTAGATGAATGTGTTTGACAAGCACGATACCGAATTGCTCTCTTCTCTTTTTCCGTTAAAGTAAACTTTTCGGGAAATGATTTTTCGAGTTCATGTTTAATGCTCATTGATCACATCACTCTCCTCAAACGATATTTTAGCTTTCCTTCTTCCTCTAGCTAAACGTGTTTTCACCGTATTTGGGGAACACTTTAAAACGTACGCAATTTCAGACACCGATAATTCAACATAATAGTACAGCCAGATCACTTCTCGATATTTGATGGGCAGTTCATTCACTAATTTGGCAATCGTTTGATTATGTTCCTTTTGTATATAATCCTCTTCTAGGGAATCCCGTTTATGAAAACATTTAACTTTGGCTGTCAGCTCTAATTTTCGGTAATGCCAACTTTTTAGGTAGTTTTTAGATTCATTTACCGCAATGCGGTATAAGTACGTTTTGAGAGAAGAACGTCCCTCAAAACAATCAAGGCTTTTGTAAAACTTTATAAAAACCTCTTGTACAATATCTTCCGTTCGATGTATATCTTGCACATATGTAAAAATTAGCTTCTTAACGTAATCTCCAAACTGTTCCATAGATTCGTTCAGAAGTCTTTCTTTCTCCTCAATCCTCAAAGTAAACCTCCTCTCCTATAAAGTTAGACAAAACACTAATACATTTGGTTTCGTTAAAATGGGAAATATGATTCTTCATTAATTGCTTATAGTTCTATTTTCAACTTTACACCTTTTTTCAAGGATTAAAAAATCCCTTTGGCTATTCGTATCCAAAGGGATTTTTTGCTAAAGTCGCGGTTTTATTTTAAAGTGGGAGGGCCTGCCACCTAAATTCATTTCTAATAAAACTACTATATAGGTTGTATTAAATATTTTCCATTGACACAGCCAGGCCAAGATCGCCATGGGCTCTTTATATTGCCCGTATTTGCTTTTTTCTGCCGACACGGGCATGATCAGCCCTCAATGTTGCCCGTGATCGCTGTTTTTCCACTGACACGGGCATGATTGGCCCTCAATGTTACCCGTGTTTGCTGTTTTCCACTGACACGGGCATGATTAACCCTCAATGTTGCCCGTGTTCGCTATTTTTCCGCTGACACGGGCATGATTAGCCTTTATTGTTGCACTAGTTTACCGCTTATCCACGGCTCGGGATTAATATATCGAGACTGTTCCTTCAAATGATGGACAAAAATATACTTATTTATGTTTTCATCATGGATAGCTTTTTTACCTTCAATGCTAAAAAGATAGAAATAATCAATAGCCCTATTGTAAAGCCGACTACCCCTGCCCATCCATAACGGGACCAAAAAATACCTCCTACAGACCCGCCGATACTGGAACCCATATAGTAGGCGAATAAATAAAGCGACGATGCCTGGGCGATATCATGAGTTGCACGGCGGTTCACCAAACCGCTTGCAACTGAATGGGCACCGAAGAAGCCAAAAGTAAACACAATAATACCAATGATCTTATAGACTAGACTCATCGGAAGTGTCAGTATGACGCCCAAAAGCATAAGTACAGCACCCATGATGATAAACATTGGACGGCCAAATTTGTCAGCAAGAATTCCGAACCAGGCGGAACTGAACGTTCCAACCAAATAAACGAGAAACAGCCAGCCAATGATTGTCATGCTTAGGTTATAGGGAGGGTCTGCCAACTTGAAACCAAGATAATTATAAATCGTAACGAAGCCACCCATTAAAAACAACGCAATTAAAAATAAACACACCAATAACGGGTTTTTCATATGGGACACTAGTGAGCCGAAAAGACTTTTTAATTTTAACGGCTGCGCCTCAAAGTGCTTTGAGGGGGGAAGTGCATAAATAAAATATAGACCCGCGACCAGACTGACCACTCCCAAAAGCACCATGCCCATTTGCCAGGAGAACAAGTCTGTCATGGTACCCATGATGACCCTTCCGGAAAGTCCCCCGATCGTATTCCCGCTTATATACAGCCCCATCGCGACGCCGACACTGTTTCCTGCTATTTCTTCTCCCAAATAAGCCATGGCGATCGAAGGGATTCCAGCAAAAGCAATGCCTTGGATCACCCTTAATAGCAGAAGCAGTTCAAAGCTTGGTGAAAATGCGATCACGACAGTTAAAACGCAGGTAATGATAATACAGACAGACATAATGTTTTTTCTTCCCCAAGCTTCGGAAAGAGAACCGAAAATGAGCAGCCCGAACGCCAGGGAAAGTGTGGTCAATGACAAGGACAGACTTGCCATGGTTGGCGACACATGAAACTCTTTAGTAAAAACAGGCATGATCGGCTGTGTCATATACAAGTTGGCAAACGTGATAAAAGCGGCAGCAAACAGCGCAAAGTTCGCTTTTCTAAAAGTCCGCGTTCCCTGTTGAATATAACTTTTATCTATTGCAGCTGTTTCATTTTTATCCATTGATATCAGATTCCCATTCAATAGAATCTAGAAACTTACGGATATCTTCGTTAATCTGTTTCCGCTCACTTCCTATTGTCATCATATGACCCGAATCTTCATACCATTGGATTTGTTTGTTTTCCACATCAACCGTATTGAAAATAATATCAGCACTTTCTTTATATAATGGGTCATCCAAACACCCTTGCAAAACAAAAACCGGAGAGGCGATTTTTTTCAAACTGCTGTCCGTTTCCACGATAAATTTCTGCAAGTCCGCTAATGAATCCATCCGTTTATCTGCCAATTCATTTATTTCCACCAGAATCTGTTCGTCACTTTTCCCTTCCAGCTTTTTAAATCTTTTCGCATATCCAAGGACACGTTTGAACAAATCCTCTGTGTTTCTTTTTAATATAGGTGCAGACATGGAAATAACAGCTTGTACCTTTTCAAATCCGGACAGGCGCAAAGCAAATACCCCACCCATGGAAATTCCTGCCACAGCAATCTCCTTGTAACCTTCAGAAGTTAGGTAGCGATAACCTTCGAGAACATCATTCCACCATTCTGTTGGACCTGTTTGGATTAATTCGTCAGGGCCGATTCCATGCCCTTTATACAAAGGTGCATGGCAAGTATAGCCATGCGCCTGGAGATGCCTTCCAAGCAATTTGACATCGTTCGTACTGCTCGTAAAACCATGCAGCAATAGAACAGCTCTATTGCCTGCTTCATATGTAAAAGATCTTGGTGCAATAATCTTCACTTTTCATCCTCCAGTTTTTGAATCATCTATTATTAAGAATACTAGAGCCAGTTTGATAAAAATAATATATAATTTATATAAAATCATAAATTTATTTTATAGGTGGTGACCCGCAATCAATATACATGCGCTCCGGTTATTTACAAAGGTTGCCGAATTGAACAGTGTTTCCAAAGCGGCTGAACTACTTAGAATCAGCCAGCCGGCCGTTACGATGCAGGTGCGGAATTTGGAAAAGGAAGTGGGGTTCACTTTAATTGAATCAAAAGGAAGGGGAATCACCCTTACACCCAATGGTGAATTTTTATTTAAACAATCTCAAAGGCTATTTGATTTAGAGAGTGACATCGAGAGAAAAATTGAGCAGGTGAAGCATTCTGGAGTGGACGAATTAAATATTTCCACCTCCTATCTCCCGGCAAACTTTTTACTGCCAAGCTGGCTGAGTAAATATAAACAAACCTTTCCTTCAAGAAAAGTGAATGTAAAAACGGAAAATACACAGCAAGTGATCAAGCAGCTCCTTCATTATAAAGCGGATATCGCTTTTGTCATCGAAGAAAGCGAACACCACCCTGATATAATCTATCAGTATCTTATGGACTTGGAATTTTGTTTCATTGTACCTTATACCCACCGACTGGCTGGAAAAACAATATCTCTTGGTGAGATGATGAACGAGCCCTTTATTTTAAGAGAAGAAGGAAGCTCAACAAAAGAATTATTACTGGCATTATGTAAACTTCATAAAACACCCCCACCCAAAATTGGAATGCAATTATATGGTTTGACCGAATCGATCCGGACAGTTGCATCAGGTTACGGTGTCATGCTGGCACCAACAATCGCGTTGGATAACTACTTGCACCAAAAACAAGTGGCAAGAGTCTATGTTGAAGGAATCGATATCAAACGCCCTGTATATTTTTGCATGAGAAAAAATGAATTGGAGGTACCTCCAAGCATTTCCGACCTGATTGGGATTATAAAGGAGAGCTAAAACTCAAAAGCAGCCCAAAAGAGGCTGCTATTTCTGTATTTTGAGATTTATAGACGAATGTATGAATAAGGGATTGGTAAAAAGAAAAGTAGTATTGATAACAAGGTTAACCCCATTCCTAGCCAGAAACTTTTTCTCCAGAATTGAATTACAAATCCAAGAAGGAACACTGCCCCGGGAATAAACCAAAGAGGTGTTGGAAACATTGGGCTATCTGGGCCATATTCAGATATAAAACCGGAAGCGAACCAAAAAGATACAGGAAGTACTAAAAAGTTCGCATAAAGGTAGATAGACGAAGCGCAGAATCTTCACAATCTTTATCATTTAATAGACCCCTTTTATTTTACCTAATAGTATAACTGAGTTTATTTATTTTTCAGTGATTATACTTTAATTTGTTGCCACCATCAGCCCTTCTCTACTCCTCTTCATCCCCACTATAAACAATATCGCCCTTTTCATCATAAGCTGTTACATCCGCCGGCAAGATAACTTTATTTTTGAATGTAACATACCAAAACCACAAATTATCTCGAATGAAAAATTTATTTGGCTGTACTCCGCCCTCACTATTAATAATGATTGTTTTTGCAGTATTATCGGCAAATCCGCTTATCATCGAAAGATCCTTTTGAAGATTATTATCTGCTTGCCAGGCTATTGGTCGATTGTGCTCCTTGTACTCCTGGAAATCCAGTGGGTGGATGACCTTTACAATTTCGGTTAACTCTTTATCCATAAGTACAGGCATAATTCCCAAATCACTCTCAGCAAAAACTAAATTCGAATGACCATCAAAGAAAATAATATTTTGACAATCCCCATATTGTGCCGTTAGCCTCGCACAGATTTTTTCTTCCAAAGATGGACCAGGACGTGATAACGAAATAAAAACTACCCCCACTACCCCTAACCAGAATAAAGCGACGAGCATCTTTTTACTCACTGTAGCACCCCCAGTAACATTCAAAATGCAGTTTAACTCCTTATTATAGATATTAACAAGGATGAAAAACATGAAAAAGGATATTTACTGGTGTTCATTCATTTCTCTCTTTCACCTGTATAGTTTATAACTGTTTCCGTGAACGTTTCTTTTGTGGTAGATTCCATTTAAAGTAGACTGCTAATACCCTAAATAAAACAATTGCAGTTAATAAAACGAATGTGGAAAGTGGTCCGCTTATCCAACCTAAACCAATGGAAAGACCTGCTAATGCTGCCCATAAGGCATAAATTTCCGAACGGAAAATCATTGGTTTTCGACCTGCAAACACATCTCGTATCATCCCGCCACCTGCTCCCGTCATAGTAGCTGCGATAATGACGACAATTAATGGCGCCTTAATGGAAACTGCATAGTTTGCACCTTGAATGGCAAATGCCGCTAAACCAATGGCATCAAAAAATACCACACATTTTTTCCAACGGCCAATCCACTTATTTGGCAAAATAAAAACAATGGTAATAACCACAAAGGCGATTGCAAATAAATAATCTTGCTTCCAAACATTTTCAACTGGTATGCCAATTAAAAGATTACGAACAAGACCGCCTCCAAATGCTGTTGTAAGTCCTAAAACGAAAACTCCCAATAGATCATAATCCTCTTCTATTGCGACAAGCGCTCCACTTACCGCAAAAGCAATAGTACCAATAACGTTAAGAATTTCCCATGTCAAAACGCCCGCTCCTTTTCTCTAAAATTTTGTTCTTTTGCCTCTGCAAAACGTCTCGGCTAAAATCAGCATATATGCGGTGTGTCCATCATTTCCCCATGCATCACACTTCATTTTTGGAAGCATATCCTCTAAGTCCACCTACATTTGTTTCCTCTAAATCGACAGCACACCTTTAAAAATCCTTAATGTTGTAGGCGGCTGTCTTTTCTCCTGGAATGAAAGTTCAGGATGATAGGTTCTTTTTTAGTTTCTAGTTTTTCCATTATTTCTGTGATGAGCATCGGACGATTTCCTTTGTAAAATTCTGTTTTTTCATTTGCTATATTATACCCTGTATAAGTAATATCTATTGGGTAGCGGGATTGAAGAAGGCTAAGAGTAGACGCTGGCCATTCTGGATAGATTAACTAACTTTATTAATCCAGATAATAACCTAAATCCAGATACCCACAATCGCCTTCCTTTCTGCATAAATTCTCGATATTCTATTTGTAGAATGACATTGGGTGGTGTCTCGTTTGAAGAAAATCTCGATAAAAATCGGTCTTCTCTTCTTTTGTTTAATCTTCACTATGGAAGTGTGCCTGTTTTTTTTATTGCATCAAAAAATTGCTCACTCAAGAATCGATGAGCAGCTGTCTGCATTAGTCACCAGAGGAAACAATCATCGGGACGTATTGGAGACATACTACAATGAGGAGACAATCCACCATATCGCTTTAATGGAGGTAAAGTCTGATACAGAGGTAGTGATCACAAACGAAGAAGGAAAAGTAATCATTTCTTCCGCAAAAATAAATCACCAAATTCAAAGTTTATTAAATCTAAAAACAAAGAACTTACCGCGAAATGGCAAGGTCATTGAGGATAATTGGAAGTCAGGTCCATATATCGCAACCATAGCCCCTTTTGAAACAGGTGTCGATAAAGGGTATGTTTATATGTTCCAGGATACAAGTCAATTAAAGCAATTAATTAAACAATTAAATAGACACTTCCTAATTGCCGGTATAGCAACTGCTTTTGTTACAGCCATTATCATATTAATTCTCTCAAGAATTATCACCAGGCCTCTAATAAAAATGAAAGAAGCGACTAAAAAGTTGAGCCAAGGGAATTTTTCCATTCAACTTGAAAGTAAAAGCAATGATGAGTTGGGAGAACTCGTGGAATCCATTCAACTCCTTGCCAATGAACTGAATCATTTAAAAACGGAACGGAATGAGTTTTTGGCGAGCATCTCACATGAGTTGAGAACGCCATTGACCTATATAAAGGGTTATTCAGAGGTCGCCAAAAGGGATCACCTTGGTTTAGAGGAACGTTTGAGTTATTTAAATGTCATTACGGAAGAAACAACAAAAATGACAACCCTCGTAACCGAATTGATGCAACTCGCACAATTGGATAATAACACTTTCACCATTCAGAAAGAATTTTTTAGTGTCTGTGAATCCTTGAAAAAAATTTCACAAAGGCTGTTGCCTACCTTCAAACAGGCGGGGATAAAACTACTAACTGTTTGCCCCGAAAACATTCATATCCATGCAGACCCTGTCCGCTTTGAACAAATCGTCGTCAATCTGTTGGAGAATGCTAGAAATTATTCTCCGGAAGGAACAAGTACGACCATAGAAGTGGCTAAAAAAGATGCCGAGATAAAAATCTCTATACATGATCAGGGGAAGGGTATCCCAAGTAATGATGTCCCGTTCATCTTTGAGCGGTTTTACCGGGTAGATAAATCACGGTCCAGAGAATTAGGCGGTACGGGGCTTGGATTATCAATCGTAAAAGAGTTGGTCGATGCCCATCACTGGGAAATAGAGGTTTCCAGTAAAACCAATAAAGGGACCACCTTTACCATCATTGCCAGAGGTGAATTGTGATTATGCGAAGTATATTAATTGTAGACGATGAAGAACGGATGCGAAACTTGATCTCACTGTATTTATCTCCGGAAGGATATGAATGTGTCCCTGTATCTTCTGGTGGTGAAGCTGTAAATTACTTATTAAATAAAACGTGCGAGTTGGTCATACTAGATGTAATGATGCCTGAAATGGATGGCTGGGAAACATGTAATAGAATCAGAGAATTTTCAGATGTCCCAATCATCATGCTAACTGCCAGGACAGATAAATCCGATATCGTCAAAGGGCTAAGTACAGGAGCAGACGATTATATTACAAAGCCCTTTGACTCAGGTGAACTGTTGGCACGAATAGAAGCTATTTTTAGACGGGCTAAACTGCAAGAAGATAAAACAATCAGCTTTAATGGCCTTAAATGGAACCCAGATTCGTATTCACTGAGCTATCGTGAAAAAGTTGTTCAAGTAACGCCTAAAGAATTTTCCTTAGTTGGTTTATTAATAAAACATCCCAATCGTGTCTTTACAAGGGAGCAGCTTCTCACGATCATTTGGGGGCTTGAAGCCGGAACAGAAGACAGAACAATAGATTCCCACATTCGGAACATACGTGACAAATTAAGAAATGCCGGCTTCCCGATTGATGACCACCTTACTACTGTGTGGGGTGTTGGCTATAAATGGGAAATTCACTAACCTGTTATTGTTAAGTTAGGAGGCAAACATCAATGAAGTTAACAAAATTGTTCGTTTCAGCACTAGCATCCTTAATCCTTTTGTCTGCCTGCTCACAGGAAACAAAAGAATTTACCTATGAAAAAACTGATACAGACATTGACCATATCCATGGTACCGGCTTTGCAGGTGATAGTCTGTATATAGCCACGCATACTGGAATTATGAAATATGATGGGAAAAACTGGTATGCCGCTACTGGAAATAATCATGATTATATGGGATTCAGCATGATAAGAGATGGATTTTATTCAAGTGGCCATCCTGCTGATGGTTCAAAATTAAAAAATCCACTCGGGCTGATAAAAAGTACAGATGAAGGCAAGACCCTAGATCAGCTTGCGTTTTACGGAGAGTCTGATTTTCATTACTTAACTGCTGGATTTGACTCTGAGGCAATCTACGTGATAAATCAAGAACCCAATTCGGAACTAGAGACAGGGTTGTATTATACATTGGATGAAGGAAAGACGTGGGAATCTAGCAAGTTGTCCGGAATTGAGTCTGATTCTATTGGTACCATCTCTACTCATCCAAATAAAGAAGAAATTATTGCCATTTCTACAAAGGACGGTCTTTACCTATCAAAAGATACCGGAAACAACTTTGAGCTTATTACTGAAAACTTTATGGTGCCTGCCGTATTCATGCTCGATGATATAGTTCTTTATTCTGTCCTAAATGACAAAGGCATCCATTTATATAGCCAGCCTATAACAGATGGCAGTACAACAGAAATAACCATTCCTGATCTCGCAGATCATAACCCTATCATGTTTATTGCGGCAAATCACAAGAATCAAGAACATATGGCAATTATCACTTATGCTAACGATATCTTTATATCTAAAGACGGTGGCAAAAACTGGACGAATATAGCTAAAAAAGGAAAGCTTGATTAATTCTTAACGGCATCCCCTAGTTCAGGGGATGTTTTTTACTCTCCTCTCAATGGACATTCACATTACCTTACTCCTTTCTGCACAAATTCTCCATAGATATCTGAGATAATATAATAAATGATAGATTAAGCAAAAAAACGGGGAATTATATTGGAAAGATGGATTTTTTATATAAAAACAAAAGAAAGGAATGATCACTAATGATGCATGGTTATGGGTACGGTTACGGCGGAATGATGGCTGGTTTTGGATTTTTTGGGTATATCATACATTTAATTCTTACGGGTATAGTAGTTTATATCGCCGTCAAGCTTGCCTTGAAAAAATAAAAATTATGAAGTGCCTATTAATAAACCCTCATTATCACATTCTCGTTTAGGGAACAAAGGGTGAAAAACAATGAAGAATTTCAATTGGATAATAGCCAGGATAGCCATTTATCGATTTCCCTTTCTTATCAAAAAAAGTAGTTTTTCCATAAAAAATCCGGTGATCCTTATTAGGACATCGGATTTTTTAATCTATTTTAGTAATTTGCATTGACAGCTACAATCACGATTGTGCCCGATGAGAAATGGCTCCCAACAGCAGGACTCAACACGATGCACATTGGACAAAGGGCACTAACCGCGAGGGTATGCTCCACCCTTTCTATATTTACAGTACCCAATTCAAACTCATTTCAAGGGACGAAAAGACCCGACACCGAACGGGCAAGGCTTAAAAGATAGTATACTAATTGAACCGGGTGAACGTGTAAAACTCTTGTCACCTTTCCGGAAGAAGGCATCTTTATGTATTACCCCCATATTTTGGAATATGAAGATAACGGTATGATGGGGTAGGTAGAAGTATACTAATTTCATGGAAATAAACATAAATAGGACTGCACGGAATTGTGTTGGACTCCGTACATCCCTTTTTTATTCTGCTGACAATTCATCTTCAGTTACCCATTTATGGTTCTTTACTTCCTGATCACTGTCTTTTGGCGTGAAGTCGACCATATAAACAGTTGTCTGTTCCGCCGAGTCAATGGTAGCAGTAGCTCCATCCATGCCTTCCATATGATCTGCATTCAATGTTACTTCTGTTCCCTTTTCAAGGGGGGCTTCTCCCGGATCGACTAGTTCCTCATGGATGACCCATTTATGGTTTTCCACCAGGTCACCGCCGGTGGTCGGAGTATAGGTGACTGCATAGGCGGTTGTATCAAAGGCTCCACTAATTGTTGCCTCCACACCGTTCATGCCGGGCATATGATCAGCGTGCATCATTGCTGTACTACCGACAGGGAATTTAGGATCTTCAGCTTCCTGTAGTCCTTCCGGTACTTCTCCGGAACTGCTATGCATCTCATGCATATTCTGCTCTTCTTCTTGGGCAGATTGATCAGTGTTTTCTTCCACTTGGGAGCCCTGTTGTGTTTGGTCTTCTATGCCCCCGCTTTGGCAACCAGCCAGGAAGAGTGCAAGGAGTCCTGAAGCCACGATTATTTTACTTTTAAAAAACGCCATGGGAATCCTCCTTTTATTAAATCCTTCTCAAAGGAGTATACCCTTCAAATGTGCAAATAACATGCAGGAATAGTGAAAAATTTATTGAAAAAGGAGAGACTGGAATCCACTTTTTAACTTTCTTTATATGTTTAAAAGTTTGTTTTATAAAAAGGCCCTGGTCCTGATAAAGGTACACCGATTTTTTTAATCTATTTTTAATAATTTTGCGTTTATAGCTACAATCACCGTACTAAGTGACATGAGAATTGCTCCAACTGCAGGACTTAGCACAATACCTATCGGATAAAGGATACCAGCCGCAAGAGGGATGGCCAGAATATTATACCCTGCAGCCCACCATAAATTTTGTAGCATCTTGTTGTAAGTTGCTTTTGAGAGTTTGATGATATTCAAAACGTCCATGGGGTTGCTTTTTACCAAGACAACATCTGCTGTTTCAATCGCTACATCCGTACCTGTACCAATAGCAATGCCCAAATCCGCCTTGGCAAGTGCAGGAGCATCATTTACTCCATCTCCCGTCATAGCGGTTCTAAGCCCCTCTTTTGTCTGGATATGTACGATTTTATCTGACTTCTCATGAGGAAGTACTTCGGCAAAAATTTCGTCCATGCCAAGCTTGCCTCCGACGTACTGCGCTACCTTGGCATTGTCCCCTGTCAGCATGATGGATTTGATATTCAATTCTTTCAACCGATCAATTGCCTCTTGAGCCGTATCCCGAATGATATCTGCCAGTGCAATCATACCGGTAATTTTACCGTTGACCAAGGTAAAAACAACCGTCTTTCCTTCAGCAGACCATTCATTAAACGGTCCCTCGTCAAAAGAAAGTTTTTCAGACCGTACATAACCAGGGCTTACTACCATGATTTCTTTTCCATCTACCACTCCTTGCAGCCCTTTGCCTGTTAGAGACTGAAAATTACTTACAGGCGGAATCGAAAGTTGTTTTTCTTTTGCAGATTTAAGAATACCGCGGGCAATAGGGTGTTCTGAATGGGCCTCAACTGCTGCTGCCAATGATAGTACTTCCTTTTCTGTGTAGGGGCTTGAGATAGCGATATTGGTTACCCCAAACTCTCCCTTCGTCAACGTTCCTGTCTTATCAAAAACAATCGCCTCGATGAAGCGGGCATTTTCAAATGAAGCACGGTTCCTGATTAACAGACCATTTTTGGCTGCTATGGATGTAGAGACAGCCACAACTAGAGGTGCTGCTAGGCCCAGAGCGTGCGGACAGGCAATGATTAGGACGGTGACCATCCTTGTGATTGCATAAGAAACGGTATAACCGAGGGACAACCAAAAAACAAAAGTGAGCAATCCTGCGACAAGCGCTCCATAAAACAACCACTTCGCTGCACGGTTGGCAAGATCCTGAGCCTTTGATTTGGATTCCTGGGCTTCCCTGACTAACTTTATCACCTGAGAAAGGTATGTTTCCTCACCTGTCTTCTTAATCGATATGATCAATGAGCCTTCTCCGTTAACGGAGCCTCCAATCGCTTCCTCACCTGTTTCTTTTTCGACTGGTACTGATTCTCCTGTCAACATCGACTCATCGACCGTAGATTTACCTTCGATAATTTCACCATCCACCGGAATCTTTTCACCAGGCCTTACCAACACATGATCCCCGTGTCTAAGTTCGGTAATATCCACAACTTTTACATTACCGTCTTCATCAATGACGCTTGCCTCTGAAGGCATTAACTTCGCCAGTTCCTCTAATGCCTTTGAGGCTCCCATAACTGAGCGCATTTCAATCCAATGGCCAAGAAGCATAATGTCGATCAAGGTTGCCAGTTCCCAAAAGAAATCATCTTCTGCAAGACCAAATGCAGCCGCTGAACTGTAAACATAAGCGACAATAATGGCCAGGGAAATGAGCGTCATCATCCCCGGGTTTTTATCCTTAAGCTCATCTTTTGCCCCGGCTAGAAATGGCCATCCTCCATAAAAGAAGACGACGGAGGACAAGGCAAACAATATGTACATATCGCCAGCAAAACGCCAGTTGACACCTAAAAACATCTGAATCATCGGAGATAGTATCAAAATGGGAATTGTAAGAATCAGGGAAATATAAAAACGCTTTTTAAAGTCATCTACCATGTGGGCATGATGATCATGATGTCCCATATGCCCCCCGTGATGATCTCCTTCGTTCCCATTATGCGAATGATGGCCATGTCCCGAGTGTTCACCATGTTGATGATCGTCGGCAGATGTTTTGTGATGATGAGAATGATCGTGATTATGTTCATCCATTTTGTTTCCTCCTCTCTTTATATGTTTACCTCATTTTACATGTAATTTATCCAGAATGTATGCAGAAGAAACAGGTTTCGGCTAGGGGTAGTGAGATGGAGAAAGGAATGGCATTGAATTTAAAATAAACGGCGTTTGAGAATAAATGAATAAACAGAGCAGGCTGAACATCAAAACAATAATAAATGGGTTTTGATAAAGACGAAGCCACTTAGGCTGGCTATTCCATTGGGTGAAAACTTCATAAATAATTAAAAAGCAAATCGATAGGGCAATCGTAAACATGGTCATAATGGCTTTGTCCCAATCTGCGGAATCTATCATCTCCCCAAGCATAGCCCCCATCATACCAGCCATTACTCCAGATAACATCCCTTCTAAAAGAGCAAGAAAGGAGTAATAAGAACCGATAGAGGCTCCAGTTATTAAACCTATACATATTCCGATAACAGTTGATAGCAATAATTGACCCTGAAATAATATCACGAAAAGCGTTCCAGCAAATAAACCGATTCCCATGGCCATCGACATGGCAAACAACATCCCGTGCATAGCTGTTACCTGTTTTCTAACTATAAATGCGGACACTGAAACACCAGCAAAATGTATCAATAATACAGAAACTAAAAAGGCTAATCCTTTAGTCATCATGATCAGCTCCATACTTTTGTACAAGTATATGGGTTGAAAAATAGGTTTTATTACTGTACATCCATTTACTGATAATTTGTCATAAAAAATGCAGAGATTGTGCAAAAAAATACGTGGAAATTATAAAAGGATATTCGGTAAAAGGAGTATTTTAAGGATTAAAAGAGTGCTTCATCCTATTTTATGGCTGCTTATCTTCTAATCTAGAAAACATACAGAATAAAGCTTTGGCGATAAGAATCACGAAAAAAACAGAGCAGACTAACCAAAATCGCGCAAGCCAGCCAAGCAAAGAGGTACAAGAAAAGGTTGCTGCTCCATAAACTAATGGTAATAAGGCATAAGCCTCACTATCTTTTGAATGGTAAGGACTTTTCTTTTATAAAATATCATGCTGTAATCTCATAACTTATCATTGGTCAGCAGACAATTAATAATCTTAATTATTCCATTACGTTAACCAGATATTCTGCGTCTTCTCCAACGCCATGGATAAGTGCCGAGCCTCGTTTATGTTGCCAGCTTAAGCCGATAAAATACAGCCCTTGAATGTCACTGACTCCTCTTTTATGAATCGGCAAATTATTTTTATCCAAAACACCATCAATTTTAATCCATTGGTAATCGTTGCGATATCCTGTCGCCCAAATAATTGTCTGTACTTCCATTTTAGTTTGATTGGCAAACATGGCAGTATCATTCTTAAAATCCACCAATCTATCTACAATAAGAGCATTTCTTTTTACCTTTTTCAGGTCATTGCCAATAATGGGATCATTTCTTTTTAGCCATTTTCCTAAAGTTGAATAGGCTTTAACGTTCAATAAGCCTAAGTTGTCCAGCCACCAGAACAAGCTTTTTCCAAGCAGAATTTGTGGGAGGGCCTTTATTTTCTTGCTGCATGAAAGAATTACACTGTGGGTGTCGCTGAGTTCGGCCGCAATTTGTACGCCTGTGTTGCCAGCACCTACAACAAGAACTTTGCCTGAAGGAATCTGATGATGATTTCGATAGTCAGACGCATGCAGCTGTATAATTCTTTTACTGATTGAATCTGTGATTGGAGGGATATAGGCTGTATGGAAAGCCCCTGAAGCCACTACAACTTGTCTGGTCCGGTAAATATCTCCCCTGCTCGTTTTTATGATGAAAGCCCCTTTGTCTTTAAGCAGTTCAACTACTAGAGCATTATGGTAAATGGGCAATTCAAAGTCCTGAGCATATTCATTCAGATATCCAGCGACTTCATTTTTTGTCGGATACCCTTCCGGATTCCCGGGCAATTTTAATCCCGGCAAAGAAGAATAAGACCTTGGAGTGAAGAGAACCAAGGAATCATATCTATTTTTCCATGAATCTCCGGTTTCTTTCTGGTCATCCAAAACCAAAAATTGTTTTTGAGCTTTTTTTAAATAATACCCAACTGATAATCCTGCCTGCCCTCCCCCTACAACAATCACATCAAAATCCATTTAAATAACTTCCTTTTCATAGGATATTTTACAAACTACTTATGTTTATTGTATTCAATCGTGTCGGCTGTCCGAATGCCGGCTTCCTTATCTAAAAGCCTGCCAACAACATGAAGGGACATGTCAATTCCTGCAGATATGCCAGCAGCTGTTACGACACTTCCCTGATCGACAAACTTGACCCCTCTAATTACTTTCACTTCAGGGTAGGATGTCTCTAAAAGATCTAATGCAGCTTGATTTGTAGTTGCTTGCTTTCCATTTAACAATCCGGCTTTGGCTAAAAACAGGGCACCCGTACAAACCGACAGGACTAATTTATCCTCCGATTTCCCAGCAATCCAATGAATGATTCCTTCATTTTGGGTAACAGTCTTTATTGCTCGATAAGGTCCCCCGGGGACGACGACAATATCAAAGTCGGGTGCTGTCTGAAAACTATAATCTGGCTGAACCTTTAATCCGTTATGTACAGTTATAAGCCCACCATCCTCAGAAACTGTGTGGACTAGAAACGGTTTCTCTTCTTTATCCAACTGGTTTAAAAACAATTTAGATACATCGCTGTCTTTATAGGTTGATAAATTGAAAACTTCATAGGGGCCAACGAAATCCATGGCATCTACCTCATTGAAAAGTAAAATCCCTACGTGAAATTGTTTCATCTTTTTCACTCCCTTTTCAATCAATTCTATACGTATAGGGGGTATAAGTATATATATTTTGATGGCAAGAACGTTTTAGGGATACTTGGGGAAATTAAATATGTAACATATCCAAAAGAGCTGAACTTTAATAAAATCCTTCTTCAACTAAATGGCCCAATTACGGCACAGCCATATTAAATTAACGCACCCGTTAGCTTTATTTTGACTAACCATTCACCAAATGTTCTTTATTAAGCGTAGCAGCATTCTTGGTATAAACAATAAGATGCTCCAGGCCACTTCAAATAAGATTGATTCCCTAAGTTCAATTAGGATTTCTTTAAAAAAGCCGTTCTTTCTTTCTCTTTTCTTTCATCTGTTTATTCTTCACTCTCTGCATTCTTTTGACCTTATATTGTTCAAAATCCCACTTCGATAAAAACTCTTTAGCAGCAGTATAGCCTGAGCTATAGAGAAAATCGATTTCATCCTCATTCAGTTCGAAATCAGTTGCGTTGATGTCTCCAGCCGGAATTTGAATCGTGCGTTCAATCGTTTCTTCGTTCATATGCCGTAAATCATGGGCTTGAAGCATCGTTTTAAAAATATTTTTGAAAAGGTGGATTGGCGTTGGTATAACTGCATCTATGCTAACTTTATCTTTCACAAAATGGAAGCCGAACGTTGGAAACCTAGGGTTGTCCGTATCAAATATCCATATTGGGAAGTTACTAAGTAAACCACCATCTAAAATGTAAGATTTGTTGCGTTCTTTTGATTTCCATATAACCGGACGGTAGAAAAACGGCATAGATGCACTCATCATAACCGCTGTTGAAACTTTCAAATCAGCAGGAGTCATCCTATAGCGCTCCAAATCATCTGGCAAAATAAGCATTCGGCCATTCGAAATATCAGAAGCAATAACCTTCAACTTTCCATCTGGAAGATCTGCAAACGTCATAATTCCTTTTTCTGCAAGAAGTGAATCCACCCATGATTCCAAATAATCATTTTTATATATTCCGAGATTAATCATAAGTTCTAAAAATACACCGAGAACAGGAATTCGATTCAAGAAAGTCTTACCTCGAAGCTTTGAAAAATTGAGTTCACTCACACGATCGCTAATTTCATAGCTTTTGTATCCGCTTGCCAAAAGAGCAGCTATTAATGCGCCCGCTGATGTTCCAGCCAACCTTTCCCATTTTACTGTTTCCTCTTCCATTGCTTGAATCGCTCCAATAAAAGCAATTCCCCTAACCCCACCACCCTCAAAAACAGCATCTGCCTTCAACTTTTTACCACCTCTCGTTTACAGTTATTGTAGTTCTGCAATCTCCTATTCTACAATCTCCCACTACATTAAGAAGAGCGCATTTCTTGCTCCGGAATGCGCCCGATTACCCAAGTTTGAAAAGTGCGAAATTATTATACGAATCTTTCTTAGTTACTTTGCTCACGCTGTTAATATATTAACTTTAAAGAAACAAGACCATATGATCTTCATCAAAATACATTTTATCTAATTTCATCGCTCTTTTTTC
This sequence comes from Siminovitchia acidinfaciens, assembly GCF_003605385.1. GTDB lineage: Bacteria > Bacillota > Bacilli > Bacillales > Bacillaceae_C > Siminovitchia > Siminovitchia acidinfaciens. Next base: position 101,264 of record NZ_QYTV02000002.1, read on the forward strand.
TTTTCCAAAAACCTTAAAACCCAGAGAAGAATAGAGTTTTTTTGCTGGCTCATTAGTAGACACCACAGTTAAATGAATCTGCTCAATTCCCCCCAATTCTTTTGCCTTCTTAATTGCTTCTACCATCAAACACATTCCAATTCCTATACCGCGCTTCTTAGGACAAACGTACATGGCAAAGATATTGGCTTTATGTTTTAATTTAAGTTTAGACTCTTTAACCAAAGTAACTACACCGATAAGTTTTTCATCTTCAAATGCACCAAAAGTAAAAGACTTTGCCGATTGAAACCGATCCTTATAAGTTTCTAAGGGATTTTCCTTTTCCTCCTCATAGGTTGAACCGAATGACTCAGGACTGTTTTTTAACGCTTCTAATCTAAAATTCCGATACTCTTCGGCATCTAACGGCTTCAAAAGTCTTATACCCATTATTTCCTCCTAATAAAAAGAAAAGTAATTTCCTCTATTTTACAATAAAATAAAGAATCTTTATTCCACTAAATGGCCCTAAATTAAAAATGGGCACTTGTTCCTGAAACGCAACTGATCGTATTATAAGTTTAGCCAAAAAATATTTCTGGTTGACCATTTTCTGTTGGAGGAAATGAAAAAAACTATGATACTACAAGCGGGGTTCAATACGTAGCAGGGTCTAAATATTAAGCCAAACAACAAAGTTCATATACATTCGGCAAACTGCCCTATTATGACGCAAATCCTTACTTCAGATTTGCGCCCTTATATTGTAGATGCTTGGCCAGGTATGATTTACTCTTTACCCATACAAACACTTTATTGCAATTAAGTAAGCCTCCTGTCGATTCGCGAACAGGAGGCTTTGTTTGTTGCTGAAGTGGAAGTCTGTTTACTAATACTGAGGTTACTCTCCAGGAACATTCACTTGGAAAGTAACGCCGAACTTGTCCTTTACTTGTCCATACAAGGGACTCCAATCTGTCTTCTGAAGTGGCATAATGACTTGCCCATCGTCTGCCAAAGCCGCGAAGATTTCTCTGGCTCTGGCCTCTTCTTTAGGATGAATGGCCATCTGAATCGTATTGCCTGGTTGATAAGGCATGCCTAAGTACGTATCGCTAAACATGAGATCTGCTTCTCCGACTTTCAAGTGTGCATGCATAACGCGATCCTTCATATCATCCGGTAAGGGATGGTTCGGATCCGCCGGCATGTCTCCGAATGTCATGATACCCATCACTTTCCCGCCAAGCGCTTTCTCATAAAAATGAACCGCTTCTCTCGTGTTACCGTCAAAAATCAAATACGGGTTCAAACTAATTGACATCATTCAACAGCTCCTTAGTTCTATTTTTTCAATTTTTATGTAATTTCCACTGGCTGTAACCATCAACTATTATTACCATAACTTTATAGAGGTGTACATAAGCTCGTCAACAAAAACATGATTGAATACTAATATTTTTATGTTATTCTTGTTGATGATAACGCACATTTATAGTGAGATCGAATTATTAAAGAAAACCGCCCGTTCGGAAAATTGGAAGATTACTTTTTAATTATTACTAACAAAACGAATAAGCGCTGATATAGTTACGAATTGTGCCCAATATTGGCATAACGAAAGTTAGAGAAATGGTTTTTTCGAAACTAACGCACCCTATATTTAAAGTGACCATGGCAGTATTATTTTTAAAAAAAGTAACAATTCGAACGTTACTTTTTTCATTATTGTAATTTTATACAGCAGGAGAACTTTACCCTAAAAAGCTCCTATGGAACTCACTTTATTAAAAGTGGATTCTTAACGATATAAAAATTGACTAGTGTCTATCATAGTGGAATCTTCCCTTAACCCGCTTTAACATTGCTACTATAAGAAAGCTAACTATCACTAATAAGACCCATGAACTAACCTTTCCTAGATGAACTGGACTCCATGCATATGTCTGGTTCGGATATTGCCACGCTCCAAAAAACGTTGCGATATTTTCGGCTATCCAAATAAAAAACCCAATGAGCAAATAAGAAAGTACGAGTGGCATACGATAACGGGTACCATCGACCTCGTATGTGATCCATGATTGCCAAAAGACGATAATCACAAGTCCGAATAACCACCAACGAACGTCAATCCAATAATGGTGGGTGAAAAAATTTAAATAAATCGCAGCTGCAAGAGGTACAACTGCCCAAATCGGCGGCCACATAACCAAATCAACATTTAGCCTTCTCCACGCCTGGCACAGATAACTCGCTACACTTGCGTACATGAATCCGCTATACAAAGGCACTCCAAGAATTTTGAAATATCCTTCCTCTGGATAAGACCATGAGCCCATATGTACCTTGAAAATTTCCAAAGTAAGCCCAATTAGGTGGAACAGTGTAATAACCTTCAGTTCATCCCGTGTTTCAAGCCCAGAGCGCACCATCCACCACTGCATCAGAAGGAAGATGATGAGCAGCCAGTCATACCGTGGCAGGATGGGAAGTGGTATGAGTTGAGTAAAAGCCAGAGAAGCGAATACAACGATAGGAAATAAACACGATAGGGCCTCTTCCCAACCAAAACGAACTAGTTGTTTTAGTGCTCTTGCAATTTGTGCATTCAATGTTTTTTGTCGAGAATTACATTGATCGATTACATTCATGAGTAACCCCACTTTTATTGGATTTGATCATTGAAATGATGGAACAAGGAATCTTGTTTTCCTATCATATATTATTAATCTAGGATGTCTTCATCACTTCGATATTCTAAAATATCCCCTGGTTGGCATTCCAGCGCCTTACAAATCGCTTCTAATGTCGATAATCGAATCGCTTTTGCCTTACCATTCTTCAATATAGAAAGGTTAGCCATTGTGATTCCAACCCTCTCCGAAAGTTCTGTCACGCTCATTTTCCTTTTAGCCAACATCACGTCAATATTGATTATAATTGCCATGTTTTTCACCTCAGACCGTTAAATCATTTTCTGATTTTATATTTATAGCTTCTTGTAAAAGTCTTTGGAGAACAGCAGCAAAGACTGCAATCACCATTGAAGCAAATATAGGGACCATTCCGATTATTATGAGACCTGGGGCATCGTCCAGCTCTGCTACGATATAAACAAATGGCAGAATTAACACATACAAACCACTGATTGTCATTGCACATAATTTAATATCCTTTAGAGCTTTAACAGACAAATCAGAGAAAGCTTGGTTCTTGTCAATAAAACTTAAAAGTCTAAAAGCCTTATACAATGCAATATAAAACGGGATGATCGATACAAACATACCTATCAAAATGGGATATAGTATATGGGCATAATCTGGATTTACTGGGTTTTTAGTTAACCAAGGCAGCCCAAATATACACAATGCTAGAACTGGAGTTCCAATAAGAAAAACTGCTACCTTCAAAAAGAGTTTTGAACCATGTTTCATAAAAAGCACCTCACCTATTTATTTTCATTTTGATTTTAACAGCACATTTATCGTTTTACAATAAATATTTATCCTTTTTGATTATATTATTATTGATATTTAAAATTCCCCTTTAATTTAGACAAAAAAAAGCAATTCCTCATTACAAGGAAATGCTCTATAACTTAATACTATTTAATTTATAAATTGTTCAACTCCAAGCTTTATATATCTGTTCCTCAATAATATGGCCAATCCAAATAAGGCGCCCCTTTTACCAGAATCGTTTCTGTTGATGGGGGATTATTCTTTTTGAGTAATGCTTATAATGATCAAGGTAAACGAACGGGCCTAAGGATCGACGTTCAATTTGAGGCAGTACTCTAATAAGCGTCATATCTCCATCATCAATTACTCTTTCAACTTTAATAATGCATTCAACAGTTCGATGGAAAGTTTACTCCACCATTAGTTTCGGTTGTGAATTTTCCCCATGAACTGTCATTTTGCCGTCAATCTTAAAATTTGCAACTTCTCCGCCTTCCAATGCGTAATTCGTAACATTTTCACCATAAGTAACAATGTCACCATGAATGGTCAAACTTTCAACTTTGCCACCTGATTTAATACTTATTGCATTTGCTGCAAGCTCCGTTATTACGCCTTTAACTAAAGAATTACCCATAGAACCATAGGTTGTTACATTTTCTTCCACAGTCATATTTCCAATCGGTTTGCTCACTTGTATACCTATAGAGCCATCACCATGGGTTGTAATGGATTTAAACTTAATATTTTCAACCGTACCGTCATATTGGTTAAAGCCTCTAGCACCCAAACCATATGTAGTGATATCTTGTGCCGTGAAATCTTTTACTGTACCAAAGTTCACAAATCCTATACCGCTCGGGCCATAAGATACTATTTGTTCATTGCTAACCCATTTTTCTACTTCGCCCCACGTATCTAGGACCATATCATTAACACCGTAAGTCACGAGTTCACCATGATGTTCAACTGTTTTTGCCTTAACACCATAAACAATGAAAACAGCTGCAGTAATGATATCGGCGGTACCATAGGGTAACATGCCATTTGAATACACAGCACCTGTGGTTAGTGTTTCCAAATTTACTTTTCCACCCTCATCGCCAAAACCGGAAACAAAAATGCCCGAGCCAATAACAGGAGAGTTTTTTAACCCTATGCGGATATTCGTTAATCTGCAATCAATCTTACTTTCTTTATTAGAATTAAAATTATATACAGTCAATGCCCCTTGGTATACATTAACGCCATACTTTTGCGGCTGCTCACTGTAATGCCTTGAATCGCAAGAAGTAATGTGTATCTTATCTGCAATCAGATTGATCTTGTCTGTTCCCGGCCTAGAAATAATAGAAACTTGCCCTGTAATATTCAAATTTTCAAGGTGAATATTCCCCATATCTGAAATTCCGCACACCGTATATATTGCTCGGTTTGTTTGTTTTGTCATCATTGTTAGGTTTGAGATGGTATTGTTGCGCGTCATACCAAAGCCATCACTATTATTAAAGCTCACCATACATGAATCGCTGTTTTTTCCTTTTAATTTGTAGCCTTCAGGTAAAGTAATGGAATGAGGGGAAAGAATGGATGTTTCTATCTCCAAAACCTGTGGTATATTTTCAGAAATTGCTTTCATCAATTCTAAAAGTGTAGTTATTCTTGTTGTTTTCATTAAAAAAACTCCCTTAAACTTATTATCATCTAGATCGTTTTTCTTAAGATGCTGCCGTCATTCACTCAAGGATTTACGGATATTAACAAAAATCATTCCCACTCTAAGGTAAATCTTATTAGTCAGCTGGTCTTGGGCCAGCTATTTTCCCCGTGCTTTCCACTGTCATAATCGGTCGAACAGTTATGTCTCCATTTACACGAATTTGACAAGATAAGCGTAAATAATCTTCATATAAATGCTCATCAATACCTTTATCAGCAAAGGCTTTTTTTTCTTTTTTTGTTACCTCCAAAAAGTCACCCGCTAATACTTCCACCCTGCAAGTAGTACATTTCGCGTTTCCTCCACATTGATGGAGAATATTTACGTCATTGTCTTCGAGAGCTAGTACTAATTTTTTTCCCATTTCAACTTCAAAAGTCTTTCCGCCGAATACTGTTACATTAGGCATTGTAATACCTCCCCATATAATTTCTTGGTTTTTATAGTCTGTACCTGCAATTCCCGATGAAAAAGATTTATTATTAGCCTGTATTCAGATATCTATTTGTATGCAGAAAATATTGGCTGTATTTTTCCGAATGGATGTCAATAAAAAAATAAAGAAAATAGAGGGTAGACAAACTTAAAGCAGAAACCGGTTTTTTTAGATTAATTTCTAAAAATAAATCTGCTACTTTAAATGTTCTTGGCAAATTAAAAAAAGCCAACCGATTACTATCGGTCAGCCTCTATTTTTAATTATTGATTTCCTTTTTTAACCCATTCCGCAACTTGAACTGTGCGTTTCGCTTGATGTTTGACAGCTGCTTGAACGTCTTCTATCATTTTTCCATCCTGATCTACAGTTACACTTGTTCCATACGGATTTCCCCCCGCTCCAAATATAACTGGGTCTGTATAACCTGGAGTTGCGATAATGGCTCCCCAGTGCATCATTGAAGTATATAATGATAAGAGAGTAGCTTCCTGACCACCGTGTGGATTTTGCGCGGAGGTCATTGCACTTACAACTTTATTCACTGTTTTACCACTAGCCCAAAGCCCACCTTGAGTATCAAGGAATTGCTTCATTTGTGATGGCATGTTTCCAAATCGAGTTGGGACACTAAAGATGATTGCATCTGCCCATTCAATATCGTCCGATGTTACGACTGGAACGTCTTTCGTAGCATCGACAGTAGCTTTCCAAACTTCATTTCCCTCGATAACGGATTGTGGCGCCAATTCTTGTACTTTTAAAATTTTCACTTCTGCACCAGTTTCTTTGGCTCCTTCTTCCGCCCATTTTGCTAATTGATAATTTGTTCCACCCATGCTGTAAAAAACTACTGCTAACTTTACATTTGTCATTTTTTCTGGCTCCTTTATTGTTGAACTTCCAAATAATTTGGATAAAAAACTCATTTCACACACCACCTATTGTTTCTTTCTTATAAAGTTTGTATTCATTTCTTAGTAACGGTTTTAATCCTCATATTCTTTTATAAATTCTTTCGTACTTCTGACTGTGTCAATCGGACGAACTAGTTTTTCAATCTCTTCACGTTGTGGTTCAAAAAATGGAGGCAATGATAATTTTTCTCCAAGCGTTTCATATGGTTCATCTCCCATAAAACCTGGTCCATCTGTAGCAAATTCAAACAAAATCTGCGGTGCAACCCTCGAATATAATGATCCAAAGTAATAACGCTCCACATAACCTGAGTTTGATAAACCAAAGGATTGCAATCGTTTGGTCCATTCATCTAATACAGAACGGTCTTCAACACGAAATGCTGCATGATGCACCGTTCCAAAACCTTGGCGTGATCTGGGCAGAATCGCGTTGTATTCAACTATTACTTGAGCGCCATTTCCTCCCTCTCCAACTTCAAACAAATGAAATGAATCCTCTTCTGCTATTTCTTTGAATAATAGGACTTCCTCCATCATCTTCTTAAAATAATCAAAGTTAGAGACACGAACAAATATTGGCCCTAATCCAGTAATCGCATATTCTATAGGTATAGGGCCTTTTTGCCATGGTATCCCCGGAGCAACCCCTTTATTATTTTCATCAGAGATCAATTGATATTTTTGGTCATCAAAATCAACAAAGGAAAGTGTCTTTTTTCCAAATTGTTCTCTAATCCCTGTATGTTTAACCTTAAGACGGTTGAAACGTTTTACCCAATAATCCAAAGCTGCGTCGTTCGGTACACGGAATGATGTCTTCGAAATCTCATCTGTACCATGAACCCCTTTTGGTATGCCAGGAAAATCAAAAAAGGTCATATCTGTTCCCGGATTGCCTTTATCATCGGCGAAAAATAAGTGATATGTTTGAATATCATCTTGGTTAACTGTTTTCTTTACTAAGCGCATTCCTAAAACATACGTAAAAAATTCATAGTTTTTTTCTGCACTGCTAGTTATAGCTGTTACATGATGTATCCCTTTTAATTCATTCATTGTTAAACCCTCCTTTATCCTTTGCAGAAATCTAATACTTTATTTTGTCCATAATATAGAATCTAAATTGTCACAGGTTTATATTAAATCAAAGAGTCTCGAGTTCGAGATATATTAGAATAAAAATGTGTCCAAAGCATATTGACCCGGACCTATTAGTGCTATACCAATAGCGACTACTAACAAAGTCAGATTATATTCGTATCCATTTGATGTTGCCCATAATCCATTCGAGCCATGCACCTTAACAATAGCCATTACCATGGTTCCTGCAATTATGACTCCTGCAAGTGGAGTTAGAAGCCCTAAAGCGAACAAAATTCCACCAATAAGCTCTGCTAATCCTGCTAAAAGGGCCAGAGATACTCCTGGTTTCATGCCAATTGATTCGAACCACCCTCCAGTACCTTTCAATCCATGACCACCAAACCATCCAAACAATTTTTGGGCACCGTGTCCTATAAATAAAATTCCAATAACCAATCGTATTAATAATAATCCTAAACTCATTATAATCTCCTTTTTGGATATAATCCATTAATATATTATGAATTCGAGATAATTAACCAAAAAAAAGGTTAGATTTGCTCAGCGTACATGCCTAACCTCTTTAATTGTCTAATTAACTGCTCTTTTTCCTCAACTTCCAATCCAGCAAAGATCTCTTGAAGGGCTTCTTTATGTTTTGGAAAGACTTCACTCATGAACTCCTGTCCTTTCTCGGTTATGACTGCATAAGTAACTCGACGATCTTTAGGACATGGTTTACGTACAATTAGATTTTTCTTTTCTAATTTATCTACAACATAAGTTATACTGCTGCTTGCAAGCAGAATTTTTTCACCTATTTTTTGTATCGGTTGTTCCCCTTTATGATAAAGTAACTCCAGGACTGCAAACTCTGTAGTGTTAAGTCCATAACTTTTTATATCTTCCTCAGCACGTTTCGTGATGGATTGCATTGCTCTCGTTAAAACAATAAATAGTTTTAATGATACATCCCGATCCTCAGCTAGCCCCATAGGAACTCACCTCCATTATCTCGAATTCGAGATAATTATATGATGAAATTTTATCGATGTCAACACTTTAATATAGGTCGTGATTCAAAACTGATATTTGTCGCTTTTGAAATGTTCGCGATGAATTCAAAATAGAAGGCTTCAATCAAAGAGCCCAATTCTGTAGCAAGAATTGGGCTCTTTCTATTGTGTTAATGGTATTAATGAGGAAGCTTTTTAAGAAAAGCGAACCATATCGAGTCCAGAAGTCCTTTCGCAATGCAAATTTGCGAATTATGTGCAGTGGTTTGTGAAGCTTGAGGAGACAATGTAATAAAGACCACGATATCTGTCGAAAATGTACGGAGACTGCTTTAACTGTGCAGAAATATGCAGGAAAACAGCTGAACAAAAAAATTCCCTATTGCGATGCAAAGGGAATTTTTATTTAGTATATAGTGATTGTTTGGCTTTTCTAAACCCAATAAGTAACGGTATCCAATATCCCTATCAAAATAAGAGCTGCTCCGGCAATTCGTTGGACCACATTCCCTACTTTTCTACTTCTTTTCATTAGGGAACCACTTAATCCTAAATATGAAATCATTCCGATAACAACCAGTACAGGTATAGAAGTTCCAATTCCAAAAACAGTGGGGAGAATCAAACCGTAAGAAGAGGTCAAAACAACCGGCATTAGTGTAACGAAAAATATGACAAACATGGTTGGGCAAAATGCAATGGAGAAACTTGCGCCCATTAAGAAAGACCCCGTTTTTCCGCTGCGCAGTTTCATTGGTATTTTACTTGTCATTTTATTGATTAAATTTAGTTTTATCCACCCAAGTAAAAAGATTCCTATAAAAATAAGAATGGGGCCAATCGCTTTACGGAATACAGGAAATAGGACAATGATTTTCTCTTCAAAGCTTCGTCCAGCCAACCAGACAAGGAGGCCCAAACCGCTAAATACTACAATCTTGCCAAGGACAAAGAAAAGCACATCGACCCAGTACTGGGAATTTTGCAGGCTCCTATTCCCATAAAGTGTAATTGCGCTTATATTTCCTGTTAACTGGCAAGGTGCCAGTGCACCTATTAACCCTAGTAAAAAAGCAACAACTATAGGTGCCTCTGTCCCATGATACAGTGACATAAATGGGTCACTTAAAAATTGACTTATTTTGCTGATCTCTTGATACATATCATCGACCTCATTTTAATCTTACCACTTTATAGTTTCTTAATGAGGCTGGATGCTCTCCATCATTCCTTTAATTTTTGCTTCTGGAAGTTCCCCTGATTCTATTGCCGTTATTATACCTTCTGAATTAATCAGTATTGTAGTGGGTAGAGGTGTGATTTTGTACAGATTGAGAACTTCTTTATTCGTATCTTTCAAAATCGGAAAGTTTAAACCGTGTTTTTGAACAAATTTATTTATGGCGAATTCTGGCTCCCCTACGTTAACAGCCAATATCTCCACCCCTTGATCTTTGAACACTTGATATTGATTTTCCATATAAGGCATCTCTCTTTCACACGGCTTGCACCATGTTCCCCAAAAGTTCAAAAACACACCTTCTCCTTCATAGTCAGACAATTTATGTGTATTACCATTCATATCAGATAGAATGAAATCCGGTGCTTTATCCCCGATAGCCAGTTGCCCTCTGGCTTCCTTGGTAAAATTGTTATATAGGGTGTAGACGATAGCAGTCACCATAATGGCTAGTATCACACTTCGCATAATCAGTCGTTTCTTTTTCTTCATTTTTTACCTCCTATATATGTAAAAAACAGTTATTAAAATCCAATAAAACTTGTCCCTACCAAGATTGATGAACATACGCACTATTTAAGATAAGACACGAATGTGAAGAAACTATGAAGTTATCTTGAAAACTTATAAATGTCATCATTTAGTTGGAAGTTATAAAAATAGCATTCTTTAAAGGCTTGAAATGAGTTTAAATTAACAAAGGATTAACTAAAAAAATACAAATATAAAAAGCTAAAAAGAGTCCTTCTCTTTGGGCCTCTATTCTATTATCACCAAAAAACTAACCACGAGCATGACCACTATTTACCTTCTCTAAAACAGTATTGGTTTAAGCAGTACATTGCCGAAAGACTGTCTGGAATTGATGCTGGGCTGAAACTCTGTAATTTAAGTCTGTTTTTTAAAAAAGAGTTAAATTAGACAACAAAAAAACAGCTCCCAATGGAAGCTGATCTGCTTACAATATGTACAAGCCGCCTCTGCCGTATAGAAATATAAGAAAGTTTTAAACCACCACTCCGCAAAGTGGGTGTTCGCAGAAACGTTCCTGCATGTCCTCCATGTCATCTAGACAGAGGTTTGTCATTCCGGTTTCCTTTAAAACTCCCTATTCCAGCTTAAAGGTTAAAACTTTATTATGAATACGAACAACGCAGCTTATGTGATTATTTTACCCTAGATTTACTTATAGTTCAATGGAAATTGTTGTCGATGCATTTTAGTTGTTAATTTCCTCTTATTTTAGGCGATATTTTGCATAGCCAAAAATCGAGTTCAAAAATGGTTATTTCTTTTAGTTACACACCCACTCTTGGTGCGTCCTTTGCAATTAAACAAATTTCAATGATATTAAAAATATTATTTACTGAAAGACGGAGGTTTGCAAATGGATCAATTAGTTCTACTTCCTGCTAGATCTTCAAAATGGAAGACATGTGCGGGCCGAAATGAAAAATGGACTCTGTCTTCTCTGTCTCCCCCGCAAAAGTTTTTTTCTTCCTTTGAACCAAATCTTTGCTTCTTAAATTGATTGGATGGAATATTAAAAACAAAATGATAATATGGTTCCACCCACTATTAATAAATTTCAAAACAATCGTTTTCACTTGAAATTGAAAGCAATTTCGACTTTTACCCCGGAGAAAACAACATAATTGTTTTGTATAAAATTCATTCATTCTACCCCAGATTTCATCTAGCTCCCTTCATTTTTATACTTGACAGATAATTCTATTCAAGTTAAGGTATAGTTATTCAATGACAATTAAATATTTTTCCTTATCAAGAGTCAGGGGAGGAATCTGGTCCGGCGATCCTGCGGCAACCATTACTTAAAATAAGTAAAAAGGTGCTAATTCCAGCAAGCGAGTCAGCTTGAAAGATGAGGAAGAGTGTAGATAAAAAACCCTCTTCCTTTTTGGAAGGGGGTTTTTTTGTAAAAGAAAAAGTCGCGACGAATCTTTACACCTTTAATTTAAGTTTTCAGATCTGATAAGTGCAAATTATATAACATACTGGAGGAATATAAAATGACAACTAAAACAACTGAATTGGGACTTTACAGAAAATCAAACTTAAACAAATTAGGAGAATTGGCTGACTATGCTCCAGAAGCCTTTACATCGTTTATTGACTTTAACAATAAGGCACTAGCGGAAGGTAAGTTATCTGTAAAATTAAAAGAATTGATCGCCGTGGCTGTCGCCCATGTTACTGGATGTGCGTATTGCATTGAAATTCATGTGAATGATGTAAAAAAAGCTGGAGCTAGTAAAGAAGAAGTAGCTGAGGCAATCTTTGTTGCAACTGCGTTAAAAGCTGGCTCTGCACTTGCTCACGGGGTTAATGCACTGAATGCATTCGATGGAGAGGGAGATCAAGAACTATATAAAGCTTCTTATTTCAATCGGATTAAAGAGTTTGCTAATTTAAGCGGTGATAATTTTTCATCATTTATCGACTTTGATCAAAAAGCATTAAAAGCCGGAGAGTTGACTGTAAAAGAAAAAGAATTAATCGCTGTTGCTGTCGCACATGTCACAGGTTGCCCATATTGCATTGATTTACATATTGGTGCAGCGAAAAAAGCTGGAGCAAGCTTGGAAGATGTATCGGAAGCAATTTTTGTTGCTGTAGCATTAAAAGCTGGTTCTGCCCTTGCTCACGGTGTCAATGCATTAAATGCTTATGAAAAGTAATAAATAATACCTAACGAAGGAGCTTAACAAAACGCTATGCCTCATAAAGAGGTGTAGCGTTTTAAGTTATAAAAATTTACTCAGTGAGTTAACTTTAGAGCCTAGAGTTTTAAAGGCTTTAAAGTATAGAGGAAACATTAGACACTTTCCCCTATCTGTTCACCTTGATTGCCTTACTATAGCAGTATTGGATGGGCCGGCCATTGCCGTAAGACTGTCCGTCAGATGCTAGACTAATACATAGTAGCTTTAAAAAGATTTAAATATAGACATCAATAAAACAGCACCCAAAGGAAGCTGATTTGTTTTCATTATGTACAAGCCGCTTCTGCCGTATAGAATCTAAGAAAGTTTTAAACCACCACTCCGCAAAGTGGGTGTTCGCAGAAACGTTCCTGCATGTCCCCCATGTCATCTAGACAGAGGTTTGTCATTCATGTTTCTTTAAAACTCCCTATTCAAGCTTAATGGTTAAAACTTTATTATGAATACGAACAACGTAGTTTTGCTTATTGTTGGGAATTGTTCCAAATGCATCTTTTAGTTGTAGTATTGTACTTGGAGGAACTAACTTAGAACCAATGATTAAATCATTTTTAACCTTCCACCAATCGGGGCTCAGTTAAACATTATTTCATCCCACTTCTCCTATTACTTTATAGGCTCTATCATAAATTGACAGCACCCATCGCAACATATTTCATGTTTCTTCTAATATGATCTTCCCTCTCCCTAAAATATTTTCTAACAGGTGGCCACGTTGATGATTTCACTTAATAGAACGCATGTGCAACAATAGTACAAGGGGAATATTAAGAATGCGGAGGTCATACGATGAATATTTTATTATTGGGGGCTACGGGCAGAGTTGGAAGTGTGCTGTTGGCAAAAGCCCTGAGAGACGGACATCAAGTGGTGGCACTCGTCCGGACGCCTGGTAGAATTACAGTCACAAGCCCTAATCTGCAAATTATCCATGGAGACGTGCTCGATGAAGCGGCACTGGAAGAAGCGATGACGAGGCTGCCCATTGAAGCGGTTGTGAGTGGATTAAACACCGATAAAAATAATACATTGTCCAGGAGCACTACCTTACTCATTCATTTGATGAAAAAACACCATGTAAACAGACTGATTGCCATAGGTACGGCAGGTATATTGGACAGCAGAGTGAACCCAAAGTTGTACCGTTTTCAATCAAGTGAATCCAAGCGGAAGACAACCACTGCAGCGGAAGACCATTTAGCAGCTTATCACCAGATGCAGAAGTCTGCGCTGGATTGGACGCTCGTTTGTCCGACCTACTTGCCGGAAGGAGAAGAAACGGGACAATATCGGGTGGAAGTGGATATGCTGCCTGCAGACGGAAAACAGATATCCGTTCAAGACACCGCGGCCTTTGCCTATGCCCAGCTCCATGACAGCACATTTATTGGCAAACGGGTAGGAATTTCGTATTAAGCCTCAAAGAGTGGAAGGTTCATGTATGAAGAGTGGCGTTACGCGACCGAAAAAGCATACTAAAAGCATCATGAACCTTACCATAAACCAAGACCCTCGAAATCATTGCATCTTCTCCCCATCACGCATCTCCGAACTTACCATATTCTTTCTCAAAGATAAGCCGTATGGTACCAATGGGACCGTTCCACTGTTTCGCTAGAATCACCTCCGCAATATTCGGGTGTTTCGTCTCCTTCTCATAATAATCATCGCGGTACAGGAAGGCGATTACGTCGGCATCCTATTAGATTTTCCCGCTTTCCCGCAGATCAGAAAGGATCGGCCGTTTATCCTGCCAGCTCTCCACTCCCCTGCTTGACATCTACGATATAACTTCATAAAATAAATTTTCATACCGATTTGGAGGTTTTTGTTTGTTTAACTTATGTTTAGTGCTGGTTAAGTAAACTTTCTTAATGCCCATAGTCATTAAGAGAGTACCGTTTATAGAAAGAATAATAAACCTTGGTCTAATTAATTAAAAGAACAGGAGACTATAAATGGAAATCTTAATCAGAGAAGAGCTCCCAGAAGAATATAACATGACTGAAAAGGTTGTTAAAAAAGCCTTTTTATACGAAGAATATAGTGATAAGAAAGAGCATCTACTTGTTAATCGAATCCGAAAATCAGATGCATTTATTCCCGAACTTTCATTGGTTGCAATAGACAAGGATAAGGAAATTGTTGGTTATATTCTTTTGTCTAAAGTTACAATCGTAAATGATGATAAAACCGTGGATTCTTTGGCACTTGCCCCAGTATCTGTTACACCAGAGCATCAGAAGAGAGGTATAGGAAGTCAATTAATTCATGCTGCATTAAATAGAGCAAAAGAGATTGGTTATCATTCAGTTATCGTTTTAGGTCATAGTGACTATTATCCAAAATTTGGCTTTCAACAAGCTCGTTTATGGAATATACAATCTCCATTTGATGTGCCTGATGATGTATTTATGGCCCTGGAATTAACTGAGAATTCCCTTGAAAATGTAGAAGGGGTCGTTCACTATTCAAACGCTTTTTTAGAATGAATTTGGGCTAATTCACCAGCCTCTAAAACTTGAGATTTTGAAAGGGGTTGTTCCTGAAATTGTTTTTCAACATTTATCAGGACAACCCATTTTTTATATTGCAACTCAAGAACATGTCCCGATTAAAGCAAGGGCATACTGACTTATTCAATAAGTGCGCCCGAATAGACGGCTATTTTAAGGTAATCGGAATACTAATTATTATTTACGCAAAATCTTCTCCATCGCTTTTCCTTTTGCCAACTCATCAATCAGCTTATCCAAATAGCGAATTTCCTGCATAGTTGGTTCTTCAATGTCTTCCACTCGGACACCGCAGACCACACCTTTGATCAAAGTCCGGGAAGGATTCAGTTGGGGGGCTTTCGCAAAGAAGGTCTCAAAGTCTGTCTGTTTTTCCAGTTGCGCTTCTAACTCCTCCTGGCTATACCCTGTCAACCAACTGATGATTTCATCGACTTCTGTTTTCGTGCGTCCTTTTTTCTCCGCCTTCTTAACATAATGGGGATAGACACTTGCGAAACTCATTGTATAGATCTTATGTTTGGTCATGATACATCCTCCCTCGTTTTCTTAAGTTTATCACATAAGACCCCTAAGATTTTCTTCCAGATTGTCCCCCTTCTCCGCAATCATTACAACACCTCCGATATAATAATAAAATGATTCTCCTTTAACTCAGGTAAGCTGTTGTGTGCGTAGATGCAGATTCCTTGTCAGTTTCCTCGGCCTAATTTCGTACTAATAGAACCGCTCTAATCATATTCTTATAAAAGAACACAATAAGAAGGAGTGGAAAGTTAGGTGATAAACGTTAAGGTAAACTTACGCCCCCTTGTAAGTAAGTTAAATTTACCCACTGTTTTGAAAACAACTATACTTCCAGGTGACTCAATTGAAAGATTATTTATTGCAACCCAGGTAGGAGAAATCTTTTACATAGGAAACGGAAGTTTGAGGACTTTTTTAGATATTCGCCCGCGAATCTTAAAACTGGGTACTTCTGAACCAGGTGTTTCTCGTGGTGGATATGATGAACGGGGATTGATAGGGCTGGCGTTTCATCCCCGTTTTTATTATAACGGTCTGTTTTATCTTCATTATTCAGTAGCTGGAACACAAGGACCAGGCGCTCTTTCTAAACGGTTTAAGCCTAACCCGTGCGATC
The DNA here is from genome assembly GCF_003605385.1 of Siminovitchia acidinfaciens. Classification (GTDB taxonomy): domain Bacteria; phylum Bacillota; class Bacilli; order Bacillales; family Bacillaceae_C; genus Siminovitchia; species Siminovitchia acidinfaciens. Next base: position 117,526 of record NZ_QYTV02000002.1, read on the forward strand.
CCGATACGTTAAATCTAAGATGGACCAATAGAGAAACTCAATACGATCATATCGATACAGTTGAAGAATGGATGTTACTATCGAATGGTCAACCTCAAAAAAGACGGACATTACTTAACTTAAGAAGACCATTCTTTAACCATAATGGTGTCAATAGTTTAAACTTTTCACCTGAAACAGGAAAACTTGTTTTAACAACTGGAGATGGTGGAGCAGGCTATGACCCATTTAATTTAAGCCAAGATGATATGGAAATAGCAGGTAAAATAATTGAAATTGATGTGGCTAAGAATACATTTATCAATAATCCACCCGTCGTCACACGTTTTAATGAACTTCCCGTAACTGTTCAGGAAACACTTACGGTCATTGCTAAAGGAGTTCGCAATATACCAGGCATTTCATTTCAAAAGGCGAATAATCGATATATCAAATATGTGGGAAATGTCGGACAAGATTTGGTAGAGTCGATTTTTTCATTCGTTCAATATAAACCAGTACCGGTTACTCAGCTTATTCAAGCTTCTATAATGAATTCTATACCTGACCAAGAAGGATTTATTAACTTTGGCTGGCGAGGGTGGGAAGGTGCTTTTCCTACTTCAACTAAAAAGAGCTGTTCTGAAAATCCCACTTTGGATGAGAAAACAATTGCATATTTCAATGAAGCAATAAAAACTTCTGTAAAGCGTCTTCAGCCGTTAACTAGTTATTACCACGATGATCCCCGCTCCGATAAATTTGGAGGAACTGCACTTACAGGTGTGCAAGCCTATATGGGGAATGGAATCCCAGATTTAATGGGAAACGTTGTGTTTACCGATCTTGCGAGGCGCGAAGAATCTCAATCTCCGGTTAGAGGGGTTTTAGCTTATACCCGGGTAAGAACAGATTGTAAACTAAATGATTTTAGTGTTATTAAAACCAATTATGATTTTGGGTCTCAATCAGCTTATTATGTCAGTCTAGGAACGAATCTGGATCAGACCAGACTATATTTAGGAGTATATGGCTCTATGAAAGTGACTGATTTTAACCAAGGTACTGTTTTTGAAATTGTTCCAGGTTCATAACTATAAAATTAAATTCCTATTGGAATGCATCGAAAAAATCAAGAGAGAAATCATGCTCCCGCGGTTGGTTATTTTTTCTGATATGCATGTTCCGTACATCTTCTCTTGCGAAGGAACGATTCTTGTTCTCGTGAGATAACTAGCCATCTTTGATATATCCTGTGAATTCTTATACAGATTCTGACTACTACGGATGTTAGCTGGAATAAGTGTAGTAATTGATTGTAATCAAATGGATATATGCGTTTTTATGTGAAGTTCTTATGCTAAGAAAAAAGATGGACATATAAAAAAGGTATGTCTAGAAGGAGAAACCTATGTATTGGTTTAGCATTTTATCACATGAACCATACAAGCTTCATAATTATTTAAAAACGTTTTCGTATTCTAAAAAGCTCGTATTAACCGCCCTACTTTCGGCAATTGCAGCTATCCTGCAGTCAACCGGTAACCTTCTGCCGGGAGTCGGGTATTTAATTAGCCCTTTTGCCACTCTCCCTATCTTGGTTTGTTGTATTATATCCATTTCAAATGTGCTTCAGTGTTACGTTCTAACGTTACTTTTACTTATTCTTATACAACCCGCCGAATTTTTTGTTTTCCCATTTACAACTGGGCTTATAGGTTTAGGAATCGGGATAGCACTTCCCATTTTAAAAAGACGAATCAGCATTATCGTCTTTACATCTTTATTATTGTCAGGTGGAATTTGTTTCCTTTTATATATAGTTCAATTCCCTGTTTTAGGACCCACCGCCGGTACATCACTTTCATTAAAGGTTATAGGTTTTATTTACATTTTTACTTTTGTATATAGCTGGCTATGGGTTGAATTAAGCAGGTTTATTTTTAAGAAATGGTATAAATTGATTGAAAAAATAAGTAAACAAGTTTAGGGCGCAGAATCTATGCTCCTTCTCATGTTTAGGTCTAAATAGTTAATAAGATGTTGGTCAAATAAGAATTTCATGTTAACTTGTCAAACCGATCTACCATCCCATGTCTGATACGGGCTAACTTGTTTCAAGTACACCAAGATCCGTATGTGTTTCTTCCATTTATAAATGGTTTGAATTTTTTATGGACATGCCATCCGCTAAAAGTAATCAATATTGCCACTATAATACTTCCAATTGGTTCTGCATAACAATTGCACTTCGGACCCCATCATATTATTGGAATCAGGAGTATTGTTGCATGTAGTGTGTCACCCCCTCGATGCTGAAGTTCATAAAGCTGTAATAGAGAATCAGTGTAAGTGATTTCTTTTGGAATCGAGCGATTGGGCATTAAAGCCTGACAGCCAATTCAATCAACCCATTTCTATGGGGGGTGATATTTTCTTTCGAAAAAGATCACCTTTAATCATTGTGGTAGAAATAAAAGGGGAAGTGGTTATGCTCTTTCACTGTATGGTTAAGGACTTTACTTACCTGGCGCTTCATATGATATAACAGGGTTCAATCAGCATTGTCCCCTTATTGCACTTCGAACAAAAAATGTAATAAGGGGAAATGAAAATAATAAGATTTCAGGTGTGGAAAGAGATCAAAAAAACATCTCCGCTAGCTATATTCTTAGTAACCACTGCCCTTTACATAAAAAAACAACGGAATATGAATTTCCTTCTGGTTTTCTTTTGGGTATCTTATTTTCTCCTTATAGATGTTTTACTTCTGAACCTTACTGGCCGATTATTCAGCACACTTAATGCTTTACGAGTTTTTCTTGCAAAATCCAGCGGCTGGTCGATCGATAACCAGTGTATATACATGAGCCTCGGATGTTCAAATAACCAGTGGTTATGAAACGCTGTTACAAATATTCCTTGTTCCCGGAGCCTACTTATAAAAGGATTGAGCTCCTCCTGTAAAATAACAGTTTCACCGGCGCAAAGTGCACGTCCGTCCGGGGACAGAGACTCAAAGGTAAACATCTGCGGAATCAACAGGAAGGAGCGGCCTTGTCTGCCTAGAACGACCGGTCGGATGTTATGTCGTGATCTCATCACAATGCATATATCATCTTCAAACGTGTGCATTTCTCCTCCAAGAATTCGGCTGAACTGATCACAAAGGCTGCTTCCATCGTCATGCCGTCCAGCAGATACGTCCATACTTTGTTCATCCAGGCTTTCCAGGCTTTTTGAGCTGGCCTCCACCCGGACTGGACGAGTAGTTAATACCCGCATAGCGTCCCGGACTTTTCTGGCAAAGGCAAGTGGCTCGTCGATCGACTCAAAGTGCATATACATAAGCCGAGGCTTATCGAAAAGCCAGTGATTGTGTGTAGCTGTTACAATAATGTCGTGCTGACGAAGCTTGCTCATAAAAGGGTTAACTTCCTCTTGGAGAAGAACCGTTTCTCCAAGGCACAAGGCTTGCCCATTTTTATTCATATTTTCAAATGAAAAAGCCTGGGGAACAAACATAAAAGATTCTGCAGGTCTACCCAATACGATAGGATGAAGATTCGTTCTGGACCGGGTTGCGGTACACACGCCATTGACGACGCTAGGTGTGGAGCCTAGTATTCTTGCAAACTCTCGGCAAAGCTTTGATGGATTCGTATCCATACCTCTCACAAATAACCCCTCCAAATGAATGATATTAATATAACCTATGGAAGGATATGCCCCATCCAATTTTCCGCAAGTGTTAAATACCTATCCGTATTAAATTGGGTTTGGTCGGACAATAAAAGCCGGAGTATGCTCAATTGATTAGAGAAAATTAATGGAACAAAACAGACGTTATGGCCATTCCGGCATTAACCCGGGCTTCTCATAGCAATAGTTCCGGCGGTCCAATTAGAGACTCTGATTTGTCCAAAGAAATATGCCAGCTCCTATCCTGATAAAATCTGGATTATCACGGGACAGCTTTTAGTCCAACCTTTTCCTGTAATGGATTGACAACCGGTAAATAAACACCATTAAGATGAAGTGCCAAGATTTAAATAAGAACCTGTAACCTATCTATACAATAAAAAATCCTCATTTTTATCAGAAGGTCTGTCCAATCTAATTCGACAATTTTCAATATATTAATATTGAAGCCGGCTTTAATTGATGTAAAGGAGGTGTCCAGAGTATGTTCCTTTTTGAAGATGATTTTGTTGGTGGAGAAAGGGAAAGACGGAGAAGAAGATTAATTTGTGAATGCCGTGAAGAACGCGAAAGAGAGCGCAGGCGGGAATTTGAGTGCATATGCAGAGAACGTAGACGTAGACATGAGGAATTTGATTTCTAGATAACTTCATGAAAAAGAGAAGTCTCAGAGGTGATAGTCGTAGAGATTTCTATAGTCATAGGCCCGGCGTAGACCGGGCTTTTTCTTAAGTGTTTTCTTAATAAGCTTAAATAGGGTAAACCATAAAAGGAAAGTAACCGTCCGTTTGGGAGATAATACATTCCTTTTGGAGCAATCGTTTTTTATGTCTTTTTGCTTCGCCTCCTTTATTATTATTAATTTTAAATCTCTTTCTTTACTTTTATTGAGTAACAGTTTTATGTTAAATTCTAAATGTCGAAAGCTTAATTAGTCTTTGTATTCGAATCCAATCATCAATTTGAAAGGAAAAGCCTGATTTTTCCAAGCCGAGTAATTGTTTCTTATTAATCATCTTCTTTAATCTACTTCTTCGTCTTTTACGAGCGCACCTGCAAATCAAATTTAGCCGTCCACTTTTCCCTTCTAAGGACAACCGACAAAAATACGGATTTAGGCTGAAATGCATATTGAAGATGTTGACAAAGAGGTTGTTCTATATGTTTAGTGTCTAAGAATTCACTTCATTCTAGAAAATGGCTCTAAAATGAAAAATGGGCGTTATCCTTGTTCCAGGATAGCGCCCGATTGATAAATATAACTGTTTAAATATAATAAGCCGGTCCATAAATCCCCTAGCATTAAAATGTTGATTGATAATTAAAACGTAAAGATAGGTAATGGTCATTCGTTATCATTCTCTCTACTTACATTATACTATTATTTTTAAATTATTTATAGACTATTCTTTCTGTAATCCCACTACTATACTGTTATATACAAATCTAAAGTATAAGGGGTGTATCAGTATGAACGACAAAAAAGATATCTTAGATAATGGTCCTTTCTTTCATGGGACTAAAGCTGAACTGAAAATTGGAGATTTCTTGGAACCCCAACACTTATCAAATTACCAAGATAAAAAATCCAACTATATATATTTTACTGCGACATTAGATGCTGCTAAATGGGGTGCTGAATTAGCAAAATCTGAATCAAAGGAAAGAATCTATATTGTAGAACCATTAGGTGATTTTGAAAATGATCCGAACTTAACTGACAAAAGATTTCCTGGAAACCCAACACGATCTTATAGGTCTAAATCTCCTTTGAAAATAGTAGCAGAATTAGGTTCATGGGAAAGACATTCCGATGAAGAAATAAACCATATGCTTACATCTTTAAAAAAGTTACGTGAACAAGGAAAAGATATAATATACGATTAATACTTAAGGGGATTCCTTTCAACTTAATGGCCCGGTTGTTTAAGTTAAGAAACCGGGCACAACTGCTTATCAAGCAATTGCGCCCGTTAGCGGAATAACGTGTTATTCTTCATTCTTACTTTTGGCGAACGCCAAATCAAAAACAGATATACCCAGGGGGCGCTTATCCTTGTTCTAGGATAGCACCCTGATGTATATAAGAAACGGCCTAGCTTTACAAGTTCCTGACAGGTGATTTTATTTGGATATTCAATTTTACTTAAGTACTTCTTACGGTTTTTCTAACACATTTTACTTACGATAAAATAAACGGACCAAAATGATCATGATTTTACTTGTTGGATTACTTATCTGTGAACCGATCCATGTATTGCTTGTTACTAAATAAATCATAGATACCGGTGATTAGTACATCTTCCTATTGACCCTAAACGCCACGTTTATTTCCCCAAATCAAGGTATGAAGCTGGGGCAGGACTTTCACGTTTCTCAAATCGTTATCTTCTACTACTTTATTTACCAGCCACTCATATTTATGTAATAACTGATTAATTAACCGTTCATTCTCAGATGTCCTATGATCATCGTTACCTACCTGCAGGTAAAACGTGATTTCCGGATATCTAAAATGCACTTTTTTGGCATAGTCGAAATCCTGGTCATCAAAAATCACCACTTTTAAACTGCAACTATGTGTTGAATTTGCTCCCTTTAGTTTTTCAATAATCATGTCAAGAGTATCAAAGTCAGTTACCATTCCAGAACTTGGCGGCTTTGGAGAAATGGTTAATTCATCAATGTCTAAAAACCAATCCTGCCACTTGCTACCTTGTGTTTCTAACCCGACTTGTATCTTGTTCTTTTTTAATAGATTGATTAAGTAGCTGAGGTTTTTCAATAATGCAGGATTTCCACCGGATATGGTTACGAAAGAAAAGCCGTTACCCCCAAGTAACTTAAGTTCATGCCAAATCTCTTCCGCGTCCATTTGCTTGATTAAATCTTTTGCTGAACCGTCCCATGTAAAAGCAGAATCACACCATGTACAGGAGTAGTCACAACCGGCTGTTCGGACAAACATTGTCTTTTGGCCGATCACCATCCCTTCTCCTTGAATGGTTGGACCAAATATTTCAATTACAGGTACTTTACTCAATTTCCATCCACTCCCGCCTTGCCTCTGCATAACTGGTAGGTGTTTCATATAAACGGACAAATTCAACCTGAACACCATCATATTGATCCTGCCTGTTGTTCAGTGACTCCCTCATTTTTTCATAAATCCAAACAACCATATTCTCAGCAGTTGTATTCATCTTTGGCAAGGTTTCATTTAAATAGCGGTGATCAAGGTCAATTTCTATTTCCTGTTTCCAGATCTCCTTGATATCCCCAAAATCTATTACGAGGCCTATTTCATCTACAAACCCGCTGATGCCAAAAATGACTTTATACGTATGCCCGTGCAGATTCTTACATTTCCCTTCATAACAGTGAAGATGATGGGCTGCATCAAACGTAAACTCCTTACTGACAAGTACTCGTTTTTTATGATATTTCAGTTCGTCTTTTTTAATATCCCGATCCATCTTTTGTAAATCTTCTACAATTCGAAAACCAAAAAAGTCCTTCCCCATTATACCTTCCCTCCTTTTCTTGACGTGAGATACTTTTCTAGCCCATTCTTCCTTAACTTACATGCTGGGCACGCTCCACAGCCATCACCTATTACTCCTTCATAACAGGTCAATGTCTTCTCCCGGACATAATCCAGTACATTCAGGTCATCTGCAAGCTTCCAAGTCTCTTCCTTATCCAACCACATGAGCGGTGTATGAATAACAAACTGTTGGTCCATCGATAAATTAATAGACACATTCAGAGATTTGATAAAAGCATCCCTGCAATCGGGATATCCGCTAAAATCTGTTTCACTCACACCAGTGATGATATGCTTGGCATTCACTTGGCTTGCCAAAACAGCCGCGAATGAAAGGAAGATCAAGTTGCGTCCTGGAACGAAAGTTGATGGCAGTTCCCCTTCTTCTCCATCTGTTATTTCTATATCACTTCTTGTTAATGCGTTCGGAGCTAATTGATTCAGCAGCCCCATATCTAACAAGTGATGTCTAATATCTAACTCTTGTGCTATTACTTTTGCACACTCAATTTCACTTTTATGCCTTTGATTATAATTAAAAGTGACAACTTCTACTTCCTTAAACGTTTTTAACGCCCAAAATAAGCACGTCGTACTGTCTTGTCCACCACTAAAGACAACAATGGCTTTTTCATCCTTTAACATGTAGAAAACTCCTTTACAAAAGAAAAAGCAATACCCCTAAAATAGAAGTATTGCTTCTCCTTAGTTTTTTTAACGAGGGGGGCTAGAACCTCTATCACATATTATTCAACTATCAACTGATTATAGCATAATCCCAGTTCGTTTTTCAGATTGAGATCTCTCCTATATTTCCGCCACTTATGTGGGTATGTGATGACTGCCAAATATCGGATGGTGTCTTTTCCATATAATGGTCATAATATGCCAGGTTTTCATACATATCCTCGATCCATTTTGTACAATAGACGGTATTTCTCACTCGTATCCATCAGTTGTTTATGACTTCCTTGCATGGAGATCTTTCCTTCTTCCAGAAAGATGATCTCATCCATCTGCTCCATGCCGATGAGGTGATGGGTCACAAACAGAATGGTTTTGTTGTCTGCTGCGGATAACATTGTATGAATTAAGGCAGATTCCGTTTCCGGATCCAATCCGTTGGCCGGCTCGTCAAGCAGGACAACCGGCCTTTGCTGCAAGAGCACCCTGGCAAAGGCAATGCGTTGCCGCTCCCCGCCTGAAAATCGCTTTCCCATTTCATGCATCGGGGTTTGAAGCCCTAACGGCAAGGAGGCAAGCAAGGGTGTAAGTTGTGCCTGTTCAGCCACTTGCCATATTTCCTCATCACTTGCATCGGGGCGGCCGATTCGAATATTGTTTCCTACAGTCGTATCAAATAAATGCGGCTGTTGGTTTAACACTGAAATCATTTCCGGTACACAAGCACTATTATTCATTCGAATTGTACCTTCAGTTGGTTGCAAAGCACCCGATAAAAGCTTTATTAATGTTGATTTTCCAGTCCCACTTCTTCCTAGAATGGCGATTTTTCTCCCGGCTGGAATAGTAAGAGAAAAATTACGGAACACCCAGTCAGACTGATCGCTATATCGGTAGGAAAGGGAGTCTATCTCTATATGAACAGGTTCATTCTGCACCAAGGTGATTGGTTGCACATCTTCATCCTCGACCACCTGAAGATCCTGAATGGATGAAATTCTTTTGACTGAATCATCATAAGCGGGGATTTGCTCGACCGCTGCTGAAACAGGCAATAGAGCGTCCGCAAGAGATACAGTCATTAAAACAAAAGCAGCGATGAATGTTGGTGTCATCGTTCCGCTCTCCGCTTGAATACCTGACCAAATAATCATCGCCATCACAACCATGCCAAAGATGAATTGAAGGATGAAATCCCGGATATGGCGTTTTCTTTTCATCGTTCGTTCCGTTTGTACTAGCCGTTCCTCTTGTTCACTATAGGAACGAAGAAAATCATCCGTACGACCACTTGCTTTCCAATCTGTCAAACCTAAAACGGCATCAGTTAGTTGTTGATATAATTGATTCCGTTCCTGCTTCAAGAAGAGATGCTCTCGCCGGCTCATGACGAAAGAAACGTATGGGATCAGAAAGACTATAACGGCAACCATCAATGCCATTAACATGGCAAACGTCCAATCTACTAAGCCCAAAGCAAAGATTAATCCTCCATAGATTACCAGTGCCACTATACTTGGAAAAATGGTACGTAAATATAAATTCTGTAAATGGTCAATGTCATCAGATAGCACAGCTAATAGATCACCCGTCCTATGCCGCGAGCGTAATAATAATGCTTGAGGCTCTAACAGGCGATATAAATTCATTCGCATCTTTTCTACAATCCGCAGAACTACATCGTGTCCAACTAAACGTTCCACATAGTGAAAGGAGGGTCTGCAGATACTAAACGCTCTTACTGCTACAATGGGAACGTAAACTATCATTATACTTTCCGGCTGAAGCGAGGAAGTAGATATTAAATAGCCTGAAATAAATAAAAGTGCGGCTCCGGAGCAAATGCCGAGTGCCCCAAGCACGATCGTTAAAAGCATAAGCGCTCGATTCTCTTTTAAATAAGAGCGAATCCATTCATTCCTCCTCATGAAGCTCCCTCCGGTCGAAAAAAGGTTGTGTCATGGTTGATATTGTTTTCTCCATTCTTCGTGTGATTTGTATTCTCGTATGCCGCCTTGTTCCACAACAAGTATATGCTCCATCTCCTTTACCCAATGGAGTCGGTGCGTGGCAAGAAAAACTAGCTTTTTATGAAACAGTCGGAGCAAAACTTGCTTATTCTCATACTCCGTTTCAATATCAAGATGGGCAGTCGGTTCATCCAATAAAATGATGGGGCGCTGACTTAATAGTGCACGCGCCATGGCTACCCGCTGTTCTTGTCCCCCGCTCAACGTACGACCACCCTCTCCAATCCGTTCATGAATTCCATTCGGTAGTTGTTCAACAAGCGGATGTAGACCTATTTCCACAATAATATTCTCCACTGCTTCATCCGTTGCATCCGGTACATATAAGCGTATATTATCAGCTATTGAGGCAGGGAAAATATACGGCTGTTGAGGAATATACGCGATATTCTTTTGCCACCTTTCATGTGCGAAAGAGTCTAATCGTTCCCCATTCACCGTGATCTCCCCTTGATTGGGCTGAAGGAAACCAGCAAGCACATCGATGAACGTCGATTTTCCGGCTCCGCTTGCACCCAGAAGGCCAATGACTCCATACCCTTTCCATGAAAAATGAACATTTTTGAGAACAGACGAAGCAGTTGGTTCATGAGCAACGGATAGATTATTTATTTGGAGTGAACTTGTGGCCGTCCATTCCATCCCCTCATTCAGGGAGGTTTCATGTGTACGTTCATTTTTTCCGATAATCGTTTCCACTTGTTCCATAGCCACTTGTCCGTCTAACGTGGCGTGATAATCCGTCCCAACTTGACGAATAGGTAAGAAGTATTCGGGAGCTAAAATGAGCACCGTCAGCGCCGGTAAAAGATTGATAGAGCCATCAATCAGCCGAAATCCCAATCCGACGGCGACAAATGCAATCGACAAACTTGTAAAAAAGTCGAGGGCAAAAGAAGAAAGAAACGCGACTCTCAGTGTCCGTATCGTTGCCTTGCGATAATCGCGATTGACATGGGACATTTGTTTACCGTGGTCTTTACTTTGCCCCAAATAGGCTAACGTTTCTAACCCTTTTAACGTATCAACAAAGTGGTTCGATAAAATCCGATACGTTTCATATTGCTTATCTGCCATCGCTTGGGCAGCCAACCCAAGCAAAATCATGAAGATAATGACGATAGGCACTGTCACAGTCAGTATCACAGCCGAGGTTACATCCAGGGTAAACACATATAATACCGTGATTGCCGGAATCAAAAACGTCCGAATCATTCGAGGAATAGCGATCTCAAGGAAGGTTTTCACTTTCTCTATCCCTTCCATGGCCAGGGTAACGAGCTGTCCCGTTCCATTTGTTTGCACAAACCTCGGGCCTAAATCAAAGTACGACTCTATCAACTGTTTTCGTAACGCTTTTCCGTTTTTCTCCGAAAAACGTTCTGCCGCAAGCTGTTGGCTATGAGAAAGGGCTTGGCGGATGAGGAAGGCAACCAGAAATAAGCAAATATCGATCGCTACTGTCCTTACATCATTCCCTTGAAATAGATAAGTAATAGCCCGTGCAAGAAAAACAGCTTGGGCAACAATACATATAGCCTCGAATAAGATAGTTACACTTAAAATCCCATAAAGTTTTCGACTGCCAGGGAAGGATGGAAGACCCCTTTTCCGTTTCTTCAATATTCTAGGTCCTCTTGACTTTTAATGCGTTTCCGAAAGACGTAATAACTCCACCCTTGATAGCCGAGAACGAATGGGATTAAAGTTAATGAGGCATAGCTCATCACTTTTAAAGTATACGCCCCCGATGCCGCATTAATTATCGTGAGATCATTTGCTGCCCCCAGTGTACTGATCATCACACGTGGAAACATCCCGATAAAAATACTTGCTGTAAGCAGAATGATCGTCAAGCTCGTCAGCGCAAATGCCAAACGATCTTGTTTATAACGATTCAATAAACTTGAGGCAACTAATGCCACCCATGCCAAAATCGGAAGTGCCACCCACCCCGCTCCATGACTAGTAAAAATATCCGTCTTCAATAGTCCGCCTATGACAAAGAGTGAGAATAAGATAAGGGTATAAGGAGCTAACTTCTTAGCAGCGACTCGCGCTCGTTCTTGAAGTACTCCCATCGTTCTCAATGTAATAAACTGCAGGCCGTGAGCGATACATAATAACGTGAACATGGCCCCACCTAATAAGGCATATGGATGAAGAAGCTGCATAAAGCCGCCGACCACTTCTTTATTCTGGTCAATCGGAATCCCTACCATGAAGTTTGTCAATGCTATCCCCCAAAGAAGAGCCGGCAGGAAACTTCCAATAAAGATGGCCCAATCCCACGTATTACGCCACATTTGATGTTCGATCCTACCCCTGAATTCAAAAGCCACTCCTCGTAAAATCAAAGCCAACAACATAAACACAAACGGGATATAAAACCCGCTGAACAACGTGGCGTACCAATGCGGGAATGCCGCGAACATGGCACCCCCTGCTGTAATAAGCCACACTTCATTGGCATCCCAAAACGGGCCAATGGTATTAATATATACGCGGCGTTCATGATCATCCCGTCCAAGAAACTTCGCAACAGATCCTACCCCGAAATCAAAGCCCTCTAATACAAAAAAACCAACAAATAAAATAGCGATCAACAAAAACCAAAGCTCATTGAGAGACAGCATAGGCATCCTCCTCCCGATCAAACGGATCAGTGCTGTAAGGTTCGACCACCTTCACACCTGTTTCTTCATTCCGGATGACACGAATGAATAAATAGACACACACGCCGGCTAAAACCGCGTAAAGAGTTGAAAAGGAAATAAGTGAAAATAGAACTTCTTTTGCTGTTACATGTGGTGAAACGGCGTCTTCCGTTTTCATGACACCAAAGACAACCCACGGTTGACGTCCGATCTCGGTCATAATCCAACCGACTGAGTTGGCGATAAATGGTAATGATATAGCACCCACCATTAATTTAGAGAACCACCCTTTTTCTGCCAATTGATCTTTCCTTGATAAGATCCAGCCGACTATACCGAGTAAAAGCATAGCCATCCCGCTAAAAACCATGACTCGAAAGCTCCAAAATACCGTTCGGACAGGGGGTATATAATTTCCAGGTCCATACTTGGCTTCATACTCCTTCTGAATTTGATTCATTCCTTCAATTTGACCACTGAACTTGTTAAATGTTAAAAAGCTGAGCATTTTCGGCAATTGAATTTCAGAGGAATTCACACCTTCTTCCGGGTCAATTTTAGCAATGAGCGTCAATGGGGCCGGGTCTGGACTCGTATCCCACAGCGCTTCCGCTGCAGCCAGTTTCATTGGCTGAGACTTAAAAAGGTGCTGCATTTGTTCATGTCCAACGACCGTAGTAATAAACGTGGAGATTATTGCGATGATAATGGCAACGTGAAAAGAATTCTTGAACATGGGTGCTTCATGCTTTCTGGCTATTTTCCAAATGCTGACTCCAGCAACGAAAAAGGCCCCAGTCGAAAACGCTGCAAATAATGTGTGCGGGAATTGCACCCATAAATGTGGATTTTTCAATATCGCGAAAAAGTCTGTCATTTGTGCGCGTCCATCCACAAGCTCATACCCAACAGGATGATGCATAAAGGAGCTGGCCGTTAAAATCCAAAAAGCAGATAACATGGTACCGATGGAGACGAGCCAGATGGATAACAAGTGGACACGCTTTGATAAACGGTCCCACCCAAATACCCACAGTCCAATAAATGTGGACTCCATAAAGAAAGCAAGCAGTCCCTCAACGGCAAGAGACGGACCAAAAACATCTCCGACAAAACGGGAATAAGAAGACCAATTCATCCCGAATTGGAACTCTTGTAAAATTCCTGTCACGACACCAACGGCAAAGTTAATCAGGAACAGTTTTCCGAAAAACTTCGTCAACCTTTTATAGTCCTCTTGCCCTTTTACGTAATACATCGTTTGTAAAATAGCAATGATCAGGGCAAGGCCAATGGATAAAGGAACAAAAATATAATGAAAAATAGTTGTTGATGCAAATTGGATACGTGCTAATACTAGTGGATCCATATTTTCAAACTCCTCCTTTTACATGACTGAAAAGCAGTCCTCTGAAAATAATCAAATGAGGGATATAATTTTGAGGGCTCGCTTGTGAATTAGTGAGCATATAATTTGCTGACGAATAACTAGATAACACACATTTGATTGAAACAAATCTACTCCTTACATTATTACTAAAAAAACGCTAAACCTTCCGATTCTTTCTCTACTACTATTCTACTATAATGACAGTGGAATAACGCGTGAACCCTTGACTAACCAATGACCAAACAGTCAATAGTTTTTGTCCGAAGTTGGTCGGAATTGTGTCAATCACCTATTTCATCCAGTTTCAAGTAAAATGAAGTGTAAAAGTGTAAAGGAATCCGCAAGCCCGGTTTTCTGGATTTTTATTCCTGGAAATCCTCCTTCGTTGAAATAAAAGTTCCTAAAATATCAGGTCCGATATGTTATGATGAAATACATGTTAACTACTTTTTTATTTTGGTTAACATTTGAGTTTAGTCGTTCTGTCAGATTGGGGGAATTTTATGTTTAAGCTGCGAGGTCATCATATTTTTTGCCTGCTGGGCTATCGGGGAATGGGTTATTCTAAAGAATACGTTAATAATATGACACGTTTACATCAAACCTTGAGAGTCAACCCTAAGACGTTGATTCAGATCGTAAAGGGTCCTGATCAGTTGTGTGAAAAGTACCCTAACTCGGGTGAATACCACTGCCTAGACAACAGTATTTACGAAAGAGATTCCGTTTTTTTAGAGAAGTTAGGACTCAAAGTCGGCCAACTCCTTCATTGGGAGGAAATTGAGGCGCGCATCCGAAAATATGTCTTACCTTCCGATATCCATGCTGTGTGTGAAACTTGTTCCTGGCGTTTATATGGCGTTTGTGAGGAAGGTGTCCAAGAGATTCTTGAAGGGAAAGGCTTAAGGGAAGTTAAATAACCCTTCCCTTATATTTCATCGTTCCACTATAGTGCATTTTTCAAAAAGGCGGCTGATATATAAGCTTTTCTACAAACGACTTAGCATTTTTAATGGACAGATAATCATTCACTAGAATAGTAAATCGAATGTCATATAATGCTATATTCCAAACAATTATTATAATGATGAATAGTATATTGGATAAGCTATTTTATAAAATCGTTAATTAGTTGCTCTGTCGTAAGTATTGTGGCAAATTCATCATGCAATGTTGCTAGAGATATATTGTGTATAGTTTCTGCATCATAATATCTACCATTTTGGTCCTTCAAACCAAAGGCTGCTGTAGCATCAGAAATCAGGTATGTATTGAAACCTAAATTTCCACTCATTCTTGTAGTTGTTGATACACAATGAGGGGTAGTTAAACCAGTTATTACAACTGTTGATATCTCATTTGTTTTTAAATGCTCTTCTAAATTGGTCCCAATAAAGCTACTATTTACTTTCTTTGTGATAATTAATTCATCATCAATAGGCTCCACTATTCCTTTAATAGCAAAGCCCTCATTCGTCGGATGAAATACTGAATTCGGATCATCGGAAGTGTGTTGTATGTGTATTACTGACCACCCCTCCCTCCTAAATAATTGTAGTATCTTGCTAATATTTTCTTCTGCATCCAAGTTATTACGTTCTCCCCATTTTTTATCATCGAAAGCCTTTTGTACGTCAACTATAATTAACGCTTTTTTCTTCTTATTCATAAGTTCCCTCCTTAATTTCCAGTTGATAACTAAAGCCACTTTTTCATCCAGATTTAATTGCATCTTTTCATTTTCTATATAATACCTTAGTTTTACTATATCTGCTCCTATAACTTGAAATTGAGGCAATCATAGTCAATAATCGCGTCCGTTAATGGAATAACATTTTTATCTTGCAGATAAACGTCTCTTGCTTACCAATAAACTTTACTTAATCTAAACACCGAGTTTACTGGGATTTAATATTCAGGTGATATTATTGGGTTAATAACGAATAAGGAGGCAGAGTAAATGAATGTGCGTGCAATGTTTATTGATATGGATGGTACACTACTAAAATCTTCAAACGATATTTCCCGCCGGAATATAGAGGCCATTAATAGGCTCATTCATCAGGGAGTAAAGGTGTTTCTTGCCACCGGTCGACACTATGAAATAACCGCTCCCTACCATAAAAAAATTGGATTACAGACTCCCATGATCTGTTTGAATGGGGCCACTATTCACGCGGCAGAGACAGGAAAAGTTATGCAAATGAAAACCGTCCGAGTGAACGAAGAACGATTTCACCATCTGACCGGTGATGATCCATGTAATGTTATTATCCATACAGCAAATGGGCTTTATTGTAAGGAAACAAATGAAGAAATCGATTATTGGACAAAAGTTGGGCAACTTCCGCCACGGTATATTGGTGATTTAAGACAGGCAAATTATCAAGATGTTCTAAAATATAGTGTTCGTACAGGTACACCAAGTCCGAAAATTTCCGCTTTGTTTAAAAAAGAAGCAGAAGTCATCGATTGGAATGACGGTTTTGAGATGGTTGCTCCTAACACTTCCAAATGGTCCGCTATAAAAAGCTTACTTACCGAATTTCGTATTAGTCCAGATGATGTTGTAGCCATCGGAGACGGACCCAATGACATAGAGATGCTTCGTCATGTCAGTTTTGGTGTGGCAATGGGGAACGCTAGCGAAAAGGTTAAAGCAGCAGCTGATTTTGTTACAGGACACCACGAAAATGATGGATTAGCTGAGTTTATAGAATGTTATCTCCTTAAATCACATGCAACATATGCGATTTAAGTTTTTTATTGGAAATATTTTCAATTCGAAAATCTCTTTATTAGAACATTTATATTCATGTGTTGGTTATTTAACAATATCATCGGCTTTGCCACTACCAATCACCTCCAACTTTCAATATTCTCACCCTTAAAAAAATACCTTCCTTCTTACTGTAGATAAGCTCCCTTTCTAAATTAATGTATCAGACCTGTACTTACTCCATGCTTATATAAGCAACATACTTCCCACTCTCCCATACTAGTAATCTGTTATTTGATTCCAGTCTCGTCGTATGTTGAATTCTTTATTCAACAATCGTAACCTACAATAGTGGGATTACCGCATTGAAAAAAGCTTTCTGATGGACCTAAGGTCAAAATTAAAGATGGACGCACTATTCGATTAGCGCGCCCGATTGTTGAGTAACATCTTATACCTATTAAAAAAGTGTGCCCTTAAATTTCTCTGGTTTTTTTACACAGCCTGCGACTATTAATCTACAATTGGTACAAATAATGTATTCTATATCTCTGAACATAAGCTCATCTTGTTAACTGGGTAATAACTCTATATCCGCTATGCTTGCCTTTCCCCAATTCTTTACACCACATTCTGGTCATTCTGTTATTTTTCCAATTGACACCCTCCCTTTAAGAAAACACCCGAAATAAGATTTAAGAATTTTTCACTTCCAATAATTGCTTTAGTGAACAATCTGTCTCGATACATAATAAGAGTGCAATCTTATTCCGGAAAAGCGCCCGATTCTAGAATATGGGTCAGCGAATAAATGCCGCTTCTTTTTTTGAAAGAGCATCCTCTAACCATTGAGGGTGCATTGTTAACAAGTCTTCTGGTAAGTTGTCCTGACTAAAAAATTTAATTTCAAGCGATTCATCTGAATTACACTTAAGTTCCCCACCTGTAATTTCAGCAAGAAAACAAGTCGTTATAAAATGCACTGCCCTGCCATTCGGATAATTGAAAACTTGTGAATCAGGATCGGAATAAACACCAATCAGCTTTTTAATTCTTATATCTAAATTAGTCTCTTCTTTTACTGCTCTCATAACTGCTTCAGACACTGTTTCACCAATTTCCACATGTCCTGAAGGAATTCCCCACAAGCCAACATCAGCTCTTTTTTGCAATAGAACTTGATTCGCTTGGTTCAAAATAATTACAGCAACTCCAGCTTTTAAATCATCAATTTTTTTCAAATCAAAACTCCTTTCTTCAAGAAAATAGCCCGATTGAAGTGTACATATATTCCATTACTGGGCCCGTAAGTTGAAATTAGATAATATGGTTCTGTTTTGTATTTTTTTCTGAACGAATTTTGTTTTCCAAATTCGATATCCTATCAAAGCACCAATCATATTAAGGATAAAATCATCAATATCAAAACTACCTCTTTAATGGAACGATGTGTTTTTTTGCAAATTCTCTTATTCGCTTTTCCATGTCAGCAGAGGAATCTACAGCATACTCGTTTATCTCTTCATATAAGTTATTGTGTTCTCAGACATCTTACGTAGCCGCAATATAATATCTTAACATCATACCACCTCAATAATGTAAAGAAGGCTAATTCCTATTTCGGAATGGCGCACAATCGTTGGACAGATGAATTAATCTATAATTAACTTCATGCCTTCATGACTGGAGGTAAAGCCCAACTTTTCATAAAATCGGAGTGCATCTTTACGGTCTTTATCAGTAGTTAATTGTATAAGACCGCAACCTTTGGATTTTGCTATTGTAATCGCTTCACGAAACAAAGCTGCACCAACCTTTTGACCCCTGTAATTTTTATCAACACGCACTCCCTCAATTTGCGCCCGTTTCATTCCTAGCCTAGCTAGGCCAGGGATAATTGTTAATTGTAAGCAACCAATTATAATTTCATCTTGAATAACTAATAAGATTTGATTACCACTTTGATTTTCAATAGCTGAGAAAGCATCATAATAAGCCTCTGGTAAAGGGTCTTCATATTTCTCCCGTTTGGACCCTAGTTCATCATCTGCTAGTAAGCGCACAATCTCTTTTAAATCACTTTTCTTCGCCATTCTAAACTCCATTTACAACTATTCCCCATTCTTTTTTTATAGATTTTTGTTATTAGTTAAGTTCATGGATCCCATTAACCTTCTTTTAGTTTAATAATCTTACTAATCTGTCTTGCCCTTAACAAAGTTAAGGGGCACGATTCTTATTATTGAAACGCGCTTTTCCAGAAAAAATATTCAGAATATTATTCTCCGATTTGCTTCATAAATGATTCTAAACTATGGCCACAGAAGTTCTTTGATCCATTTATTATTTTCCATTCGATACAATAAGCGTATATGCTTCCTTTCTCTATCTCCTTGCCAAAATTCCACTTCACTTGCTGTTACTTTGTATAAACACCAATGAGCGTCTACTGTATTAGGTTTACTTTTCAGTCGCTCAATTTGCTCTAATATTGATTCTTCTAAGATTTTACTATCTGGTAAAACTTTACTTTGTTTCCCCAGAAGTGCAAGGGCACGTGCAACCTCACCTCTTTCTAAAAAATCCTTTGCACTTCGCTCTTTTCCTACCTTGCACGAGGTTCCTCGTATTCGAACTTGCCTGCCAATCAAGGACCAATAAAAGGTTAAAGAAACATTTGGATTCATCTTCAATTGTTGTCCCTTCACACTGTTTGAGCCAGATGCAAAGTACCATCCATCTTCATCCATATCTTTTAAAATAAGTACCCTTGCATCAGGATACCCAAAACTGTTGATGGTTGAGAGTGTCATGGAGTGAGGTTCATGAACACCCTTTTCTATAACAGTATAAAACCATTCTTGAAAGAGCTCGTTTGGATTTGAAGGAACATTAGTAGGGTCAAATTTTGGAAATGGTCCTTCCAAAGATTTGAGGTTTTTTAACTTATGGGTATCCTTCATATGTATACTCCTTTTCCTTTCATACTCAATTACAATTCTATAAACTAATGACTAATCCTTCTTCATCACACCTGACTTGTTAGTTTAAGGTGGAGATTTTTTGATATAAATATCTCATTGTCTTTTAATCGATCCTCAACCATTCAGCCCTATAATAAAATAAGCGCCAATTCAATTATGGCGCCCTTATTATTGAAGATCAAAGGCTATTGAAGCCAGATCTTACTAATTTAATTCTAGTCTCCGTTGTTCAATAACTGATTCGGACGATGAAGAACTTGAAAACCGACATATTGATCCCTAGTACAAATTTCCCCTTGGTATAACAATCCCAGTAACTCATCACCCGAAGCCTGTGACACATTAATTATGCAAATCGCACACCCAGCATCCCAGTGACTAACCCAACAATCGTGCCAAGCATACACACTGCAAGCCAAACCTTCCTGCTCCGTGCTTCTTTCAAAGAAAACCATCCTGCAGTGGCAAGTAAAATGCCTTCAATCAAAAACCACGGTTCGAAAATGACCATATCCCACACCACGTACATATCATCATGAATATCAAATGTCCTATTCTCCAAACCAATCACACCTGCGATTTGCAAGCCACGATAGATAATGCCAAAAATGCCATGAGAAGTGGCTATCGAACATCCAAATACAGATATGGAAAGCAACAATAAGTGCAAAATTTTATTTTTGCTTAAATAAATGAAACCAAGACCTACGAATCCTGCAACAATAAAGAATGGTAATGAAATCCAATTAATCAGTTCAAACTGGGAAGATGCAGCCACGCCGGGTTTTAGTAGGAACAGCCCCATTCTTCCACCTAAAGCCCAATATAGATGTGGCAGCATATAGGCAATGGACCATACAAAAACAGCGCCGCCTGCCCAGTTGGTTGATTTTAATTGCAGTGGTTTCGACGACAGATTTGAATTCATTAACGATCACCTCGGCAATGTCCTTGAAACCATTGTGCAAGACTTTTACTTAAGCCGTTAATTCTTATTCGGGGCATGCGCCCTTTAAATGAACAACAGCACGTAAAATTCCGCAACTATCAGTTCTTATCTTTAATCAACCGGCCATGCATCTTGTAATTTTCTCATTACTATGATTTGTCCAGCATGGTGGGCATCATGACGGATTACACCATTAATATGTTTACACAGTGGAAGTTTGGATGTATCATTTCCTAAATCTATTGCGCTCAACTTTTGGATTTGCCCATATATTTCCCCATTAACTCGATGCATCCTTTTGACTATAGCATCCCAATCTTCTTGTGAATCTCCTTCATATGCAAATGTATCTTGGTTATTTGATGCATACACTGCAGTTTTTCCTCGTAACCGCAATAACAAGCGTTCTTTGTAAAATAGCAAGTGAGCAGTAATTTCCCAAATTGAATTTATTGTCTTGTTTTCAGGTTTCCATACTGCCTGCTGAACAGTCAGATCATTTATTACTAGCTCTACTGGTGAGTACCAATCATCTTTATTATAAGTATGTTCTATTTCATAAAGTAACAGATCGATTACATTCAATGTTTTTAACCTCTCCCCTTTTAATAGCCTATTAAATACATTCGTTATATATAATGTTTTTCCTTTCTATAAGGTTACGGAGAGTATTTAAAAAAATGAGGATGTTTGTTTAAAAAAACGATATATTTATTCATATGCATTCTTTCACAATCTGGACCTAAAATAAAAAATGATCGCTATCCTTATTCTAGGATGAAAAAATAACAGCGATTAATAAGTTCGCAAACCTCATACGAATAAATTGATACTTAAATCTATTGTTATTTTTTAACCCGGTAAGAACTAACAGGGACTAGATAACTCGACAATGTGGAACATTCGAATAATCTTTTTATATTTGAAAATGCTCTTATTAAAACCTTACAATAATAATTATGACTTTGCCTCCAAATTTCGTCATACTAATAAAGCTATTAGAAAGTTTTAGATCGTATAATTGTTGACGAAATTGAATGTAGTGCTATGCTTGGTATTTCTCAAGGGGAACAAAGGCGTTTCTTTGAACAATATATAAAATCAGGAATATTGTAATTGCAGCCAAGGAAGGAAGATAAATATGATTACTTTAAAGTCACAGCGTGAAATTGATATGATGAAAAAGGCAGGCCGATTACTTGCTGACACACATAAACAAGTAGCTAAGATGATACAGCCAGGTGTCACAACTTGGGAAATTGAAGAATTCGTAGATCGTTATTTACGCAAACATGGGGCCATTTCAGAACAAATAGGTTACAACGGCTACAAATACGCAATTTGTGCGAGTATCAATGATGAAGTTTGCCACGGATTCCCACGAAAGGTTTCGCTAAAAGAAGGAGATATTGTCACCATTGATACTGTTGTAAATTTAAATGGATACTTAGCTGATTCAGCATGGAGCTATCCAGTCGGAAAAATTAACAATCTAACGCAAAAACTATTAGATGTCACTAAAGAATCTTTATATAAGGGTATCGAACAAGTCAAAATAGGAAATCGAATCGGTGATATTGGTCATGCTATACAAACGTATGTTGAAGCTCAAGGATTTTCTGTAGTTCGCGATTTCATAGGTCATGGCATCGGACCTACTATGCATGAAGATCCTCAAGTCCCACATTATGGTCTGCCCGGAAAAGGACCTCGTATAAAGGAAGGAATGGTTTTCACCATTGAACCAATGGTCAATTTGGGAGGCTACGAAACAAAAATGGATAATAACGGCTGGACTGCCCGCACGATGGATGGTTCTCTCTCTGCTCAATATGAACATACCATAGCAGTTACAAAAGATGAGATTATTATTATTACTTTACAAGAAGATTAAATATCCAGTATTAACCATTCCCATTGAGTAGCTTTTGCTTTCTTGAGCAAGGCTACTTTTTTGTTTTCTTGAAGATATATTTTAATAATCTGGCCCTAATATATAAATGGGCAGTAATTCTTGCTATTGAATCGTATCCGATAGCAGCATAAAAATTTTGATGAGCATTTACTTAAAAATAGGGACCTTTTTAATGGTCAACAAATGTCCCTCTTCTAACAAAAGTTGTTTTGGACTAACAATCTCATGCAATAATACTTTGGACTTTTTTCGTATCTTCATTTCAACTCGGCTTGAATTTAATAAATTGATTATTTGTACTGTACAAACTTTATAAGGTGCAGTGTGATTATGAATATACTGTAATAATTCCCGTAACTCCCATTCCTTTTCAAGACTGATTGTTTCCAATTGAACCGGAAAATCAAATTCCGGAATAATAATGTCTGTCTCTATGTAATCCCTAGTCCCATCTTTTTGTCTGATGCCAGATAATAATAATACGTCATTTTTTTCTCACCCCTCTAACAGACAGATTCTTATCTTAAATATCTAGGTATTGCACAACAATCTGTCCCTATTATGAAAAAAGGAGGCAACACCTTATTCCGGATATTAGCCCGTTTGAGAACAGTAGTAAAAACAATGCCTAGAAATGGTACACCGCTGACTGCAAGTCAAGCGTTCTCCCACGATGGTTACTTTAACTGTCTCAAACATTATATTTTTTCCATACAAAAAAGGAATTTCTTAAAATAAGTACTGACCCATCCACTAAGCAACCGTCCGCTAACTGGATAACCTCTTTCGGATAATCGGCACTTGTGTCTCATCATCAGGGATGAGAGGAACGCCAGCCGGAATATGCCGGCACCCTCCCCGCACTTGACCGTGATTTTCATTTTTGTAAGTGTGCCAATTTATCTGGATTTGCCACCATATAAACGTGGGAAATCTTATCGCCCAGGAACTGTATTGACACCACATAGGCGACATAGCCGTCGATTGATATGACAACGCCTGGATATCCATTCACATCTTTGAATTCCATTATCGAGTTTTCAGGTAATTTTTTCATTATGCTTGTAAACAAAAAGACAATTCGTTCTGATGTATAGATGGGATTTAGCGCAGCTTTTACTTTGCCGCCCCCGTCAGAAATAAATACAGAATCTGTCTTCAATAATTCTAGCATTTTATGAATATTACCTTTTTGAAGTGCCATCGTAAATTGTTCTACCCTGCTCCTCATAGATTGGAAATCCAATGAAGAAGCTTTCGGACGGTTTTCCATGCTTTTTTTAGCTCTATGAAAAATCTGTCTGCAATTAGTGGATGTTTTTCCAATAATAGCTGCAATTTCTTCATAGCTATACTGAAAAACTTCTCGTAATATGAAGACTGCTCGTTCATCCTCAGATAACTGTTGCAAAAGCAAGAGATAAGCTGTCGAGATAGATTCCTTCATTAAATAAGTTTGAGAAGGGTCATTTCCTTCATCTACCAATGGTTCCGGTAGCCACTCTCCAATATAAACCTCGCGGTTACTAACAGCGGAACGCAATTTGTCTATAGAGCTATTCATCACGATCCTACATAAATAAGCTTTCTCGTTTTCAATGACTTTTTCGCCGCTTACCCTGTTATAAGTTAGGAACGCTTCTTGCACAAGATCTTCTGCATCGACAACACTTCCCGTCATTCGATAAGCGATTGAAAATAACAAAGATTTATACGTCTGATACAGTTGTTCTGTTTCCAAAATGATTAACCTTCCTTTACCAAAATCATTTCACTTGTTTTTAAAATTTCTTGTGCTGCACGCTTCCCACTTGCTACAGCAGCGTCTGCTAATACTTCTTCATGCCCCGCCCAATCTCCTGCAATATAAATTCCGCTCATTTCTGGTATACTTGGCCCTGGATTTTCTTTTCGCTTCATATGCGGAAAATCATAAGATACTGTTAGTTTCGGTAAAAATTGTTGTACAACCACTTCTTTCCTCCATCCTGGATGAAGCAAATCCATGACTGTTTCTAATTGTCGCTTATCTGCATGTACGTTCAATTCTTCCATAGGATGATGGTATTTTGCGAGACTAACAACGATTGTTCCATCATTACTTAATTTTGCTGCTCGCGATTGATTTGTAAAAAGAAAAGGTTGATCAAGACCGATTGCAAATTGACGTTGTGGGCAAGGTAACTTCTTCAACCCTACATCAATGCAGCTTGCCGTAATCGGAATTGCTTGTTCATTCCAGCGATGCAGAGAGGTTTGTTCTGCACCTTTAATCATTTTTACAGCTTCTTTCGGAGGGGATGCAACAATACAATCAGCAACGCCAATGACCGTCCCATCCGAACATAGTATGCTTTGATATTCCCCATGATGCTCAATATTTGTGACATTTTTATTCGTAAATATTTCAACTCCTCCTGCTATTGCCTGCTGCCTAAGTTTCGCAACAATCGTTCCCCAACCTCCATCAACATACAAAACTCCACCTTTCAAAGAACGTTGTACTTGCTTCAATACCGGCTTTGCAAACTGTAAGGTCGGTGCATTGGTATACGTCGTCAATCGACAGATCGAATAAAAAATATGCCTTACCATTGGATCGGTTATTTCCGTATCAGCCCATTCTGTGAGACTAATTTCTGGAATAGAATCAATATTTAACTTCATCACCTTTAACATTAACTTTCCGAACACAAACTTAGCTTTCCATGTTAAAAGGGTGGACGACATGATCGACGAAAAATCTGTTGGTATGACTTGAACTGAATGATCTAAAATCCCATGAATGTGAACGGACTTTGAAGCATTTCCACCTGGAATGGATAATCCAAGTTCAGTTAGAATCGTCATGGCATCACTTGAAAGATACAATCCATGCGGTCCTAAATTCATTAGAACTCCATTTTTATCATTCGTCATCGCCCTGCCACCAAGACGATTGGATTTTTCCAAAACAACGATTTTCTTTCCTTCTCTTGCCAAGAAATTAGCTGCAGTCAATCCAGCCAATCCTCCACCAATGATCGCAACATCATATTTAAACATAAAAAAATCCCTCCTAGATATCGTTCTGTAATCAAAACGATTGAGGAGAGGATTTTGTGACAGCGAATAGGAAATATTTTATATTGAGGAGAATTAGTACTTCACATCAAGCCCGATTGCGGAAAGATTAAGATAGTGATTGCTATTTTTAGCTTGTTGAGCTAACTTTCACTTCAATAATAATTAAGTAAGCATTCTGTATGTTTGAACTAAAATTCAACTTTTATTTTCTAAATCTTTGATTCAATTCTCTAGTCTCTTATTTTTCTCCATTACCAATAATTATCCCCCTTTAACTAAAGGAAGACGCAGATCCTTATTTGAATCGCGCCTTTAACGGAATAAAAAGTTGCTTGAAGTTGTTAAACATATTTATTGTAGTTATACATCTTTTTTGTCACTAACATTATCTTTCATGGGAATAGGTTTATATGGTTCATCTGATTATAAACCTTATTTAAATAAGATAGGTATCGATTATATGAAATTGAACTTTCGTTATGGAGGATTATGATATGTTGCATTTTATTAGTTATATAACCGCGTGGCAGCATCGAATATTTTGCCAAATGTTTAAACAATGGTCTTGTGACTAAATTTTCCAGATAGGCTGATTGATTACTCCCAGGCCTTCTTGTCTTATTTAGAGCTTGAATCATTTGTTCAGCGCTCCTTATTCCTAATCCATGTCCAAAATATGTGCCATCTTCGAGAACAACGGCATTTTCTCCTCTCCACCAAGGGGTTTTTGGATTAAAATCTGGATTATTAAAGTAGATGACATCTCCTGGTAAGAAATGATTCGTTTTAATGGTGTGTATTCCGAGTTCAGGATCAGAATGCCAGCTATATAAATAGATTTTTTGGAATAATCGATTATATAAGTGTTCATCAATACTGTTTAGAACGGCATGGTAATAGATAATCATCTTTGCAGTAGCACATTCAAACGCATACAATGAACTATTTTTGTAAATGTCTCGAATCGCGTCAGATGGTTTTACACCATACCTTAACTGGAATCCGCCGGCATTTGTCAAAAGCCAATATTGGGGATTACAACGAGATTTTGCTAAGATTGCAAACTGTGAATGGCCTTGATTCATGGATCTTGCACTTACTATGATGTTTTTTCGTAACTTGAGTTCAAACGTTAATTCATCCATGGATTGATACGAATAAACGATTGGATCTTCATGCATTCGTTGAATGATTACGCGCTCAATACTATCAGATGGCCACATGCCACTTTGTTGAAATTGGACCCCTGCTAGTTGTATCAACAATCCTTACTCCAATCTAAATATCATTTGTAGTATTACCAGCGTATTCAACCTTTTTAAATTTGTTGTTAAATTAAAATAAAGTTGTTTAATTTTAATCCAAAACTACACATTTCCCCGTCCATATAAATGGACGGGGTAGAAATGAATTTATTTAACTTTTGAATTAATCATCGAATAACTCTTTAAGTAAGTAACAATAATGTCGTTTAAATCTGAGAGTTTAATTCAACAATCGGGGCCCGATTGTTGAACAAGTTGTTATTTCTCAATTCGTACTAATGTTTTTTCAGGCATTTCAATCATATCAACAATAAAGTTATCAATTCTTAAAGTTATTTTACATACTCGTTTGTCTTTTGATACCGAGAAAAGCATAAAACATGAACAAACAAAGGACACACTATTCGATTAGTGCATCCGTTAATCGAAGAACAGAATAGCTATTGTATCCTAAACAGTCTTCGTCAGCATATTCCCATTTATTAAATAATATGAATAGGGTAAATGGTTGTGATTATTGGGGGGATTGGAATGAATGGAAATGAACATTTGCATGCTGATACAGGTGTAACATCAAGAGTCTTCGTCGAGCGATCGTTAAATGAAATCCGTTTTTGGTCTAGGATCATGAAAGAACATTCTTTTTTTCTCCGATTAGGTTTTAGAGCAGAGGACACTAAATTAATCCAAGAAGCTAATCAATTTTTTCGATTATTTGAACGCATTGAACAAACGGCGCATTCTCTTTCGAATCAAACAGACCCTGAACAAATAAAAAAATTTAATTCGGAAGTACAACAAGCCGCAACTAGCATATTTGCATTTAAACGAAAAGTATTGGGACTAATTCTATCTTGCCAATTGCCCGGTGCAAACAACTTCCCCCTTTTGGTTGATCATATAAGTAGGGAAGCAAATTATTTTAGGAAGCGTTTAATTGAATTAAATGAAGGTAAACTAAAACCACTTCCTGATGCTATTATTAAAGAAAATGTCTTCTTCTTAAGGATTATGGCTGACCATGCAAAATTTATTGGCCATTTGTTGGATCCATCCGAAAGGAAGTTAATTGATATCGCCCGAAATTTTAGTAATGATTTTGATCAATTAATGTATCAAGCAATAGATATAGAATCTATGAAGCCACAATCTCAAACTGTTCCGCTTCTAGATCAATTTCTGGACCAAAATCGTGTGTCCGTCGCATCCCTTCGGGACTTCAAGAAAACAGCACGTGATCTAATAGAACAATGTAAAATAAAGAGCATTATTCATCCGTTATTAGCAGATCATGTTTTCCGTGAAGCTGATAGATTCCTTGAAATAATTGATATGTTTGATGCTCATCTTACAAGTAATATTAATCAATCTAGATAGTGTATCAAGCATTTTGGCATTATTAAACTGTTCTAATTCAGAGAATAGTTGTTTTGAAATTCTTCCATTGCTTAGGCTGATTTAACACCGTTAACTTTTGCACACCACCTTAAACAGTCCCTTAGGGATACTACCAGCGAAGCTGTCAGCATCCGCATTACAATAAGTTATTTAAATTTAATACTTCTACCACGCACACCCCCTTCCTGTTTTGGATGGGGGTATTATAAAGTTGTTAAACTTTTTAATAAGGATGCCTTAGCAATACAGCCTTTTAAAAATATTAACTTCTTTAATAATCGGGCCTGATTGTTGAAGATCGTTATTGAAGTATCGCACTCCTTTAGCTTAATAAATACTGGGTATTCGGATTATATGGTTTAACACCCACTGAATTTGATATGTCGCAATATATTCGAAATGTGCCTATATCTATTAATTGACCTCATAATTGACCTTACCCATTCAATGAATATATCCATTATTGATCTATATTTTTACCTTTTAATTTGGTAAATAAAATAATTAATAAATCTATGGTTAAAAATAGGAAACCAATAACCAATGAATACTTAAAAAGCTTAGCTGTTGAATATCCTCCCACATAAAAAAAATATAAAAATAAAAAAAAGAATCCTAACATTAGGAAAAGTCTTTGGAGTTTTATCAAAATCATTTTCTCCTTTTTAATTTAATTTTAAAAAAGAAGTACAGAATGCCACCGAAATTTTTTTGAATATCAAATTACTTCTCCTCCGTTAAAAATTATTTTAACGATATTAGCCAACAAAATGACCCGATAAAGGAAAAGGCACACTGACTTATTCAATAAGCGCGCCCGTTTATGAAATAGTAACGTTAACCACGACCAATCGTATCGTTCAGCTTCGTGCGATATTTGTCCCTCCAAGTTTTCGCATCCTTCACTAGTTCGGCGCAGAAAGCGGCCACGTCCTCACCCGTGAGGTCAGTGACTTTCTTGCTTTCTGCTGCACCTTCCTCGAAGAGGTCGAGAATGCCACCAAAGATACGGTTGATGTCGTTCCAGTCAGAGGGACCACCAGAGGTCCACATATATTTTTTGATAGCTTGGTAAGCGTTGTGGTACTCACTTGGAAGTACCTTCGCACGTGCTTCCATCGCCTTCCATTCTCGCTTGTCATCTAGACTTCCGATAATTTTTTCAAAAATACTCATATTATCTCTCCTTTTGATTTTGTTTTAGTTTTAAGATCGTTAATTTTACTTGAGATGAATTCCCATTTCTTCCAAAAAATTTTAAGTTGCTCTCGACCTGCTGCGTTGAGTGTGTAAAATTTTCTTGGCGGTCCCATATTGGATGGCTTTTTCTCGATGTCCACCAGGTTGTTTTTCTCAAGGCGCATAGTAATCGTATAAACTGTGCCTTCAACTACTTCTGTGAAGCCGAGTTCTCTCAGTTGTTGCGTGATTTCATAGCCGTAAGTTTCGCCACAGCTGATGATCTCAAGCACACAACCCTCAAGCACTCCTTTCAACATTTCTGTTATATTCTCCACTTTTTTCCTCCGTTTGTATTTCTTTAATATTTTTTGAGTACTCTGTAACATAGGTGTTCTGTGATACTGGTATTCAGTATTACTTACTGCGGGTATATAGTAATACATATTAGTGTCACTTGTCAAGAATAAATATTTTCGTCAAAAAATACCGTTATTGTCCCGTTACTTTAGGTACATTTCTTCACAGTATCTTTCTAAATTTAACTATAACTGGACATTTCCTCCCTGTTCCACTCCAACAAAACTTTCTTAATTTGTAAGATCACCAATGATTCACTATCGCCAAACTTTGATTCGTAGAACCTTCTTATTTTAAAAGTGTCTTGAATTAATCAGAATATGATATAAATGCAAAAAAACTAACCGCCAACATAATGACGGTTAGTTTTTTTGCTTAAAATGATGAGCTATCTTCAATTGCTGTTTTATCATTAAATGTTTTCAAATTCAGTTTCCCCAAGATTCGTGCTGTCAATGTTCCGGAAACCATGCTGTCATTTACATTTACAGCTGTACGCCCCATATCGATTAGTGCCTCAATTGATATCAGCAACCCTGCCAATGCGACTGGAAGACCCATGGAAGATAACACGATTAATGCTGCGAAGGTTGCCCCTCCGCCCACACCGGCAACGCCAAATGAACTGATTCCGATAATTAACACCAATTTGATGATAAATGCTGGTGTAAGTGGATCAATCCCTACTGTTGGAGCAATCATGACTGCCAGCATGGCAGGATACAATCCCGCACAGCCGTTTTGCCCAATGGTTGCTCCAAACGAAGCTGACATGTTAGCGATTCCTGTATCAACACCAAGTGAGTTTTTCTGTGCTTGGATGTTCAGTGGAATCGTACCTGCACTCGAGCGGGATGTAAAAGCAAACCCTAGCACAGGCATGACCTTTCTTAGGTACGTGATTGGATTTAAACCAAAAATCCCCACTAATAAAAGATGGAAAATCATAATGACGAATAAACCGACATAAGAGGCAATCACGAATTTTCCAAGCTGAACAATACCAGCCACATCTGTTTTAGCCACCGTATTTGCCATCAAAGCCAGAATTCCAAATGGTGTCAGGCGCAAAATCAATGTTACGATCCGCATAACAACTGCATAAAATGCATTCACGATTTTCGTAAACATTTCGGCTTGTTCCGGATTTTTTCTCCGTAACCCAAGGACAGCAATCCCAACGATGATGGAGAAAATGACCACTGCAATGACCGAAGTTGAGCGCTCTCCTGTCATATCTAGAAAGATATTGGATGGAATAAAACTAAGGATTTTCTGCGGCGTTGTTAAATCCTCTACTTCTCCAAGTTTTTCTAAAAGCATATCCCCTCGATCTATTTCAGCCTGTCCCGCTTCAATTTGATCTGCATTCAAATCAAATAGTGCAGCAGATCCAATTCCAATCAAAGCGGCCACCATAGCCGTCGAAACTAAGAAACCAATAATCCAGGCAGACATTTTTCCAAGGTCTGCTGATTTTTCCAAGTTAATGATGGATTGAATGATAGACACCATGACAAGTGGTACGACAATCATCATCAACAGTTTGATATATCCGCTTCCGACAATACTATACCAATCTGCTGTAGTCGTTAAAATTTCTGAATCTACTCCATAGATGGCCTGTAAAAGTGCACCAAGTATAATGCCAGCACCTAAACCCGTAAATACGCGTTTTGTAAACGACACATGTTTCTTTTGCATAAAAATA
Organism: Siminovitchia acidinfaciens; assembly: GCF_003605385.1. Classification (GTDB taxonomy): domain Bacteria; phylum Bacillota; class Bacilli; order Bacillales; family Bacillaceae_C; genus Siminovitchia; species Siminovitchia acidinfaciens. Next base: position 149,061 of record NZ_QYTV02000002.1, read on the forward strand.
AGAAGTCCAATAATCGCAAGTAAAGCAACGATATTCACGCTAATTAATAGTATATCCATGATGTCCCCCTTTCTCTATTTGGCTCAGTATGTTTTTTTATGATATGCATCACTGTTTACTGTGCCACAGAATAAAAGAATAATTCCTATCTAATTAGTATGTTTAATAAAATAATAATATACATGCCACAAGTGATTCTGTCAATATTTTGGTTTAACGAACCATTTTCATGAGTCCCTATTTTAGAAGAGGTTGTATAGAGATACTGAACTTGATAAATTGACTTCTCCGTAAAACAAATCCAGTAAAATAGATTTCAATGAGTTTATTAATTTGTGAGGGGCTTTTTTTCTAAATAGGAATTTCAGTTAATTTCACTTTTATTCCAACCCCTCTTTTCTGAACGCGTCCTTATTAATTGCAAGGGTGTGGCACATTGAAAAATGGAATGAAACTGTTATTTAATTAAGCCGTTCCAGTTTTTAAGATAGCAATATTTCGTCACAATCTGGATTAGTTTTGACACCACACCGATCAATATTCTATTATATACCGGATAACAATCGTATGGGATGGAAAGAGCATTCCTGACAGGCAGCTGATTGTGAAATTTAAGAGGGGTGTTCCTTGATGACAAATAGTGAAACGAATCCCAAGGTTGATGAATTTTTAAATAAAGCAAAAAAGTGGAAAGATGAATTTGAGCAGTTGAGAAATATCTCCCTTAACTGTGCGTTGGATGAAGATTTTAAGTGGAGGAATCCTTGTTACACTTTTGAGGGAAAAAACATTGTGTTAATACAAGGTTTTAAAGAATATTGTGCGCTTCTGTTTCCCAAAGGAGCCTTGTTGAAGGACCCTCATGGAATTCTCATCCAGCAAACGGAGAATGTACAGGCGGCGCGCCAGATCCGATTCACCAATGTCGAGGATATAGTGGAATTGGAAGCTTTCTTGAGAGCTTATATTCTAGAAGCCGTTGAAGTTGAAAAAGCCGGATTGAAAGTGGAAAAGAAGACAGACCTCACCATTCCTGAAGAACTTCAAAATAAATTTGAAGAAAACCCTGCCTTGAAAACTGCTTTTGAAGCATTGACGCCTGGACGGCAAAGAGCATACTGCCTCTATTTTTCCGCCCCCAAACAATCAAAAACCAAGGTGTCAAGGATCGAAAAATATACGCAACAAATTCTCGATGGCAAGGGATTAAATGATTAATTGAAGAAATTAAGTCGGACAAGGCATGCCCTGTCCGACCCATCTCTTCTAATTTCAGAAAACCCATCATGATCAACCGTGATCAACCACAACAACCTGTGCGTCGTCATCAAACGGATTGATTACCCGATGCGGCACTTCGTCTGGAATGATAAAAGCATCACCCGCTTGCCATTCAGCAAGCTCTTCTCCCATTTCTACCTTGATGCTTCCAGAGATGACATAGAACGCATGCCCGTCAAAACAAACATGATCTGCTTCATAACCAGACGGGTACTTCACCAAGCGCAACCGCTGTTTGTCAGTTTCCAGCCATTTTGAAAAAGCTCCGGTCGACGCCTTGTCAGGTGTGAATTCCTCTTCCGTCTTTGCGATTTTTACTTTTGATAGATTCGAATTAGCCATACCCTGTCCACTCCCATATAAGATTTATTTGAACAAGCTGCTTTACAACTTTTCAAACATCGCATTTTAATTATCTTCTAAATATTTTCATTTCTACTATTGTAATCAACGCTGCGAGAGCAATCAACAGGAATAGGTGCCTTGGTACCTTTTGATTTGTTTAGAACCTGATACTCGAATTAAAAACGCGGCATTTTTTAAAGCTCCTTCGCTTCGGTCCCAATCAAATTTTTCGGGAATACTGGGCAAATACTTCAACCAGCGAATCATCAAACTCCCGTTGTCGCCTTCCATATTGATATTCATGGTTATAAATCTTAATTAACCCTGTCCTAAACTTAGGACAGGGTTAACATGATATTGGTTCATTTTGAAAAAGGAGCATTACGGAACTTTATTTCGTCATGAGTTTTGTTGAGCGATCTGAATCAGGTTGCCGCATGTATCGTCGAAGACCGCTATTGTGACTGGCCCTACATCTTTCGGCTCCATCGTAAATTTCACACCCAGATTCATTAATCGTTCGTACTCTTTGTGAACATCTGAAACCCCAAACATCGTTGCAGGGATACCGTCGCCATATATCTTCTGTTGGTACTCTTTGGCAGCTGGATGGTTATTCGGTTCGAGCAACAGCTCGGTACCTTCCTGATCTTCGGGAGAAACAAGCGTAATCCACCTATATTCTCCTGCGGGAACGTCATGCTTTTTTTCAAAACCCAGGATTTCTGAATAAAACTCAAGTGCCTTGTCTTGATCTTGTACGAATATACTGGTAACAATGATTTTCATACTGTTTTTGCCTCCTTTGATGTTTGTTTGGCACTGCGGGAATATTGCTATACAGAACAATCCACATTTCGCCATGAAGTTCCATTCCGAATTTAACATAACACTTAATCAGTGTTCGAAATTAGGTCTTCCATAATACATTAGTTAAACAACTTTATTGTACCTCAAGACTTTCTAAACATCCTTCAAGATGCGCACAAATGTTTATGTTGCGCAAAACAACCTCATTATGTTGCTCCACATCAATAACCATCTGGAAAAACATGGATACTCCGCTTTTCGACTTCTTATAGAGACCTGTTTCTTTATAAAAGGCAAGCTGCCATGGAAACACGAATTGTTTTGGCACCGGATGAGCGCTTGAACAGCAGCCCACATCAAGTATGCTGAAGGAAATAAATTGACAGACTAGAGTGAAAACGACCATACTACTAATAATAAACAATCACCGTACTGTCCGCATTTCCGAGGCTGTCAGGCAGTATGGTCTTTTCTAAAACGAAGGGATGATAAATTGATGTTATTGGTAATTGATACAGCCAACGCTGAAGATATTAAAGAACTTGTTGATTATTTTCCAATTGACGGTGTCACGACGAATCCAAGCATAATTGTGAAAGAAAAAAAGAACTTCTTGGATGTGCTAGAAGACATCAGGGTGGCCATAGGAAATGACAGAGAGTTATTCGTACAGACATTAGCAATGAAAGCGGAAGATATCGTGGAAGAAGCCATGTATGTGATCGAAAAAGTTCCGGGTAAAACGGTCATAAAGATCCCCGCTACAACCGAAGGAGTAAAAGCAATCAAAGAAATGACCTCATTGGGCATCCGGACAATGGCGACAACCATATATACACCGTTGCAGGGATATATTGCTGCAAAGGCAGGGGCAAGTTATCTGACTCCCTATGTGAACAGAATTGACAACCTTCCGGGCGACGGAGTGCAAGTTGTGAGAGATCTGATACAAATCGTGGAAAAACATCAGTTTGACAGTCAGGTGCTCGCCGCAAGTTTCAAGAACATCCAACAAGTTCTTGATGTTTGTGTTGATGGAGCACATGGTGTCACACTTGCACCAGATCTAATAAAACAATTACTTTTACACCCTTCCACTGAAGCGAATGTCGGCGCGTTCAGTGATGACTGGCATAAAGCATTTGGTGAAAGGACCCTGATCGATCTAAGCGGTGCAAAAATATAATAGATTGTCATACAGCAAACAGACTCTACATATAACCTATTCAAATGTCTAATCAAGAACATAATCATGCGACTATGAGTTTAAAAGACTCATTGTATTTAAACTTATTAAAACACCCCAAAAAATTAGATTTAGACCCTAATTTTTGGGGTACTTTACAAGGTAGTTACTCTGGCGGTTGGCTACCCTTTTCCTTTCGTTTCCTTGATATTCTTCATCCCCGTCACCCCATGAAAAAAAGAGACCGAAGCCCCTGAACCATTAAAACTATATTCCAAGTGTTTTAATCTGGATGCACGGGCTTGATTGCTTCTCTCTCCCTTAATTATTCTCCTTACACCGAGTCGTATAGGCCCCTTTAGGAATGGAAGTGTCAAAACGTATATGCCAATAATTTCGAACGCCGACAATTTAATTCATCAACAGTTTTTTCATATTCCTTTAGCTGAGCATCTAATTGTTGTTTTCTATCCTGAATCATTTTTGTAACTTCTAATGGATTTGGTCCTCCTTGCCTGCTTCTAATTTCAACAAAATGCTCTGGTGAAATAATCTTTTTCCATTCCTCTTCGGAGAGCGAGACATGATCAATAGGAATCATTGCATTGATTTCCGAAACAGCCCAATCGTAAAGTTCTTTTTTCTCTTCCGACGTTTTTTGAGCGATATGACTGGCGATCGTGTGGGCTTTTCGGAACGAGACATGATGCTCCCTCGTTAAAGTATCAGCTAGTTCCGTAATCGTAATGCTCGACTTCCTGGCCATTTTCATAGTCATTTCTTTGTCTACTTCTAACGTAGCGATTACCGCATACATCAGCTTCATTACACGGTTTGCCTTCTCAAAGGCGCGATACAAGTGCGGTTGAAGATCATCTTCCGTATCAACGATGTCACCAAAGGGAGTGTTATGGATCATGTTTATCGCGGCTAATGCATCACCATACGCGCTGCTCGCGAGGGAACGGGAATGTTCGATTGAGACTGGATTTCTCTTTTGCGGCATAATACTACTCACCTGAACGTAAGTATCGGCCACTTTAAAATAGCCAGCTTCTCTCGTCACATAACGGAGAAAATCTTGAATCCATCTGCCTGTATTCACCATGCACGTCATGATTGCCGTTGAAGCGTCGAGTAAATAGTCCGCACCGCCAATACAGTCATAGGAATTTTCGATGATTTTGTCAAAGCCTAAAAGTTCACACATGCGCTGCCGATTAATGGGAAATCCAGTAGTCGTGAGTGCGGCCGCCCCCATCGGAGATTGATTCACTGTAGCATAGGAAGCCCACATTCTATTAATATCTCTCTGCAGCACATCATAAATGGCTAAAAAATAATGACCTAATGTCGTTGGTTGAGCGGGTTGTGTGTGGGTAAATCCGGTTATATATGTCCTCGCATGTTGTTGGGCTTGTGTTAATAGAATCTCACTTAATCGATAACTTTCCTTTAAAAAATCTAATAAATATTTTCTTAAAACTAAGCGATACATAGCGATCCCCATATCGTTCCTGCTGCGGCCAATATGAATGTTTCCGGCTAAATCAGCTCCAATTTCTTCACTGATTTTAGCCTCTACCAAAAAGAATAAATCCTCGAATTCGGGTTGATAAGTAAAAGTATCCTTATCCAATGCAGCTACCTTATTAATCCCGGCCAACATCTTTTTCGCCGCTTCTATTTGAATAATATTTTGTTCTGCAAGCATAATGACATGAGCTCGGTGAATATCAAACATGACGTCGAATAAATAAATTTTCTGATCATTAAAAACTGGAACTAATAATTCTTCCTCATACGTTTTTCCGGGAAACGAATTCCCTTCATTTTTTATAAACTCATCAAACACACTCATTTATCTCATCTCCGCATTACTTAAGGTTGGGGAAATCGGTTGGTTTATGCAATATGTATATGGTTGAGTGCCTGGCTCCGACACCATTTACTAACCATTGAGAATAGCCTTGGTGTCTGGCACTTAACACTTCATGCAAAAAGTATTTGTCTTAAGGTAAAATTATGATAGGCTAACCAAGGATACTATTATAATTTCTACATTCAGCTTTAAAATGCGATTGATTAAACCATTAAAAAGAAATAAGGAGGAAATGAATATGTCAAAAGAAAATATAGTCAGCGATAAGAATTTGTCATCAGAACAACGTGCAGAATTGCTCACAGTATTGAAAGCCCGCTTTGAGAAAAACATGCATCGCCATCAAGGCATTGAATGGGCTAAAGTCCAAGCAAAGCTGGAAGCTAATATAGAAAAACTGTGGTCGCTCAATGAAATGGAAAGAACCGGCGGTGAACCGGACGCCATTGGATATGATGAAGACAAGGACGAATACATATTTTGTGATTGTTCACCAGAAAGTCCAAAAGGCCGCAGAAGTGTTTGTTACGACCGTGAAGCGCTGGAATCAAGGAAAAAACATAAGCCGGAAAATAACGCTATGGATATGGCGGCTGACATGGGCATTGAAATGTTAACGGAAGAACAATATCGAGCGTTGCAGGAGTTGGAAAATGTCGATAAGAAATCGTCAAGCTGGGTGCAAACACCAACTGATATTAGAGAACTTGGTGGAGCTATTTTTTGCGACTTTCGCTACGGACACGTCTTCACGTATCACAATGGAGCAGAATCCTACTATGCTGCCAGGGGTTTCCGTGGTTCGCTAAGGGTCTGAATTTTGTACAGTCAGCTGATAGGACGAAAAGATGAGGATCATATGGGAGCCGAAAAAGGAGAAGCCTATGCCAAATTCTCAGAAGGGATTGCGCTTGACGGTTCTCAAACTCCTGAAGATGTTGCAGACCTCGTTTCCTTTCTAGCCTCATCTAATTTCGGGCAGAACATTATCATTGATGGCGTTATGCTTATTAATTAAAACGTAAAAAGCCCAATTTCTTAGGAAATGGGCTTTTTTAAAATAATTATAGTTATTTTGACTCTACTTTATTGATAGTAGAAGGAAAAAAATAAAAAACATGCAAACTCCTCTTTTTCTCTCAATAAATCTAATCTAATTCATACTGAAGAAAAGGTCACAAAGGAACAAATCATCATTCCTTTATTCTATGAAAGGGCTAGATTGTGAGAAAAGTATTTTTATATAATGGGATATGAAGTTGCGATTATGAAATCAATCATATTCATTTTACTTATATTTCTAAAGGCTATATACTAGCATTGTTAAGAAAATAATGGAATTTTATTTAGTTTAAATTTTATAGAAGTTATAATCATTTCTAATTACCGACATTTCCAGAAAATCCTTAAGCGTTAATTATGGAATAATATGACGGGTAATTACACCAAGGGGGATTTTTAAATGGCTAAGGATCGTTATCAACAAGGTATAGAGAAGATAAAGGAACTTACATCATCAGGTGATGAAAATCCAACTGGCTTTATGGACATTGGTGAAGGGTTTAAAGATATTGCTCCAGATTTAAGCAAATATGTTGTTGAATTTGCATTTGGAGATATTTATTCGCGTCCGGGATTGGATAACAAGCAAAAAGTGCTTACAACCATTACAGCTCTTGTTGCTCAAGGAAAACCCCAGATTGAGATGCATATCAAAACTGGGCTTTCCGTTGGTTTAACACCAGAGGAGATTGTAGGTTGCATCATGCATCTCATCCCGTATACAGGATTCCCGAGTGTTTTGAATGCTTTAACAGCTGCTAAAAAAGTGTTTGCAGAACTTGGTGTAAAAGTTACAACGTCTGATGATTGAAGATGGTTGGGTGCCTGGCACAGACACAATTAATCATTTGAGATGAATTACCTGGGGAATAGCTTCCATTCATTCCTCAAGACACAATTGTTGATGATCATAAGCCTGATTTCTCACTATAAGAGGGAATCAGGCTTATTTGCTCTTCTTACATCCACTGGTAAGCGTGTTGGTACATGTGGCAAATCTTGTGGCAGCTGAATATTTTCAATTTATTATACTAATGACCTCTATGTTTAAGCAGAATTCGCTCAATCCTCGGGATATACTAGGGGCTTTTGTTAACAATAAGATTGTTAAATAATACATCAAGGAGGACATGTATGCGACAAGATCAACAAGCTAACAAGAATGTGACATCTAGTATGAAACCTGGATTTGCTGGAACCAATGTTAAAAAAGTAAAACAGGAGATTCAGAAGGATATTAGCGAAGGACAAGGTGCAATGACTTCCCGAGAGGCAGGAGCAATGCGGGATTAAACACCAGTATGCCTATCATTTTAATACCGTAAATTGAAAGACCAAACAGGGATTGATAAAGTCTTGCCAGAGCAACGGCCTTATCAATCCTTTGGAATCTTATACTTCTCCATTTTCTTTTGGATTGCAGTACTTTTTGGAGGTAAGCAGGGAAACTAACAGGTTGCCTACTTGAAGACAAGCTTATAGGCAATGTTGCCGTTTACTATTTTTAAAACTCTTATATTGGGGATAAGTCAAGCTTTTGCCAAATAAGCGATTATCCTTGGTTCGGGACAGCTCCCGCTTATTTAACTGCTTTTACATTACACAAACGAAAAACCCCCGGAACTTTATTTCAAGTCACGAGGGTTGGACTATACATGAAAAATCTTTTAACAGGCACCTGCAGGCTTTGCCTTATCATTCAATAATACCGGCGTCTGGATGCGCCAGCTCTCTTGGTTCTATCTTCCTTACCCATGGCATTGTATTCTTTGAATCTGGCAGACCTTTTTTTCTTTAGGTATTTCTCGTTGAGCACAATCACCTTCTCGTCCTCAGAAATCCTGTATTTTTCATAGACCGATTTATACTTTTCAAATGCCAAGTGACCTATAAGATAAATCGGCAAAATTACGGCCAAGAGGATAGCTGTGTTTGGGAATAGCTTGAAGTCACTGCCTGCCACATACAGAGTCATGACAGCATACGCCCCCACAGAAACCATTAAGACGATAATCAGATTACATATATGAAAGGCAGGCACATCTTTTTTCTCTCGAAACATCTGCTCCAATTCATACTTAATAAAAAGGGTCACAAAAGCGGAAATCACAATGACGAAAAACGTAACAAGATACGTAAGTCCAATATACATTTTTTCGCCCCCTTCTCTTACTAATACATTAAACAGCAAAATTAACCAAAATAAAATAAACCCTATTCAGGTTTTTATCGTCAATAGCGACCGCTCCTTCTCCAATTCTTATGTACACAGGTGCCAGTCTTTTCGGCCTCCTCATATTCATTCGGGAAAACTACTAACTTTATTTTACCATACAAAAGGAAGTTAAGTGGCGTCGCACAGGCCAGTGGGCTTATGAGATGCCTCCACAATATTAATAATAAAATCAGTGCGAATTTGAATACCATGTTCTGCACTCTAAATAACGATATAATGTGAACTTACTGATCCCCGTTTCTAATTTTATTCAAACTATATCTTTTGCTTTGGTGCATCTCGATCGCCCTTTAGACATTTTTATCCGGCTTTCTGGGGCGCCCGGTATTTACTCCCCTTTCTTTTCGCCGGACCCGCCATTGTAGAGCATGCTAATAATAATAAATTTGATTTAGTCGTTATCGGAAGTCGTGGACTAAACAAATTTCAAGAGATGGTTTTAGGGAGTGTTAGTCATAGAGTAGTAAAAAGAGTAAATTGTCCGGTACTTATTGTAAAATAAGCAAAGTTGACAAAAAATACTGACCAAGGCTTAAATCCTTTTTGGTCAGCATTTTTATTTGGTAAACGTAGTAGGTCAATATGGTAGACACATTCTTTTTAGTTTTTTCTACTACCGCCCTATCCTCTTGGTGGCCTCTTCATGAAAGTACAGAGGAGAAAAATACCGATAGTCTTTCGCGAAGAATTGCATGGCCTTTTTTTAGATGGTATTAGCAGCTATGTTCGGGCAATACTCATCGGACTGCCGTTTCCGCTTGCAGGCAAAGAAATTAGAAATCGGCCATTGCCATATTTGCATTCTATATGTGATCAGAAGTAAAAGCCGCTCATCCTCAAAAAGAAGTAAGCGGGTTTTAAGAGTTCTTTAACTCATTCCGATGTCGTCAGAGACGCCTGGACTTCCGGACTGATTTTCGGGAAAGGATAGTTAATTTTTTCATCAAATTCCACCCAGTCGAGATTTGCCATCATTAACAAGTAGCGTTTACCGCTGGACGGGTCGCTGATGATGAGGTGGTCACGACCAGCCGTTTCTACGCGCCCGTGGTAAACCATTGCATTCCATCTTTTGTTACCTTGATAAGTAAAGTAGAATGTACCTACCTTACCTTTGTTGATCCGTATGATATTTTCTATAAATGATTCTTCCGTCGCGCCTGCCAGAAGTTGCTGCGTGGTCCCCAGCGGGACCACTGGGGCGGCAAACGTGGGGCCAGAAGGCATAGCCATCGGAGAGCCAGCAGGTTGTGTTCGACTGCTCTGCATCATAGTTGCTGGATAAAAACCAGGATAATAATTCATTGGATAATAACCAGAGTCTCCACAAGTCATGGGAAGATCAGCTCCTTATTAATTTATCTATAAAACTCTGGGCAATAGCCCGGTACGCCGACATAGAAGCAATGGTTCCTGTACGCAAAATCGAACTTCGTCGAGGGGGATCTTGGCATCGTTTCGGTACAAGGAGCTCGGTACTTTTTCCCTGGACTAGGGTTAAAAAACCACAAATTCATCCTTGCACGAGGTTCCCTATCACCGTGTAACAAATTCCTGGCCCTCTGGAGGTCAGCTTCTGTGGGACGTTGTGTATACAATGATCCATTTAAGACAGGCTCGAAGTGAGGAACATTGGTTCCAGGTATGGTTTGATAGATCGCATGTCTGATATTGCGCAACCCTTTGAAGTCAGGAGCACAGTCTGCCTCGACTCGATTAGCCACAACCGATCCTACCATGTTCATCCCTTGAGGGCCTTCACCGATTGCTTCCGCCAGCATGAGCCTCGCTAACTCCTCGACGTCACGTGAAGTATGTTTTATTCGTCTGCCCATTTTCTCACCACCTTCGGCTTATACAAGTAACTTATTACCTGAAGCTGGTTTTGGTAACTTGCCTATAAGCCCAAATACTTTGCTTCTGAAATTTCATGATATTAGGACATACGTTTGCCCGTTTTCCCGAAAAGCCGAACATTGCAGAACAAAAGCGGAAGCGCCTGCTTTATTACACACTACCCTGTAACTCAAAAGAGCCAAGACCATTCATCTTTTCATGGTCTTGGCTCATTTTTTCTATTACTTGTAATAATTTAAGGAGATGTCAGCAAACACCGGGAAATGATCACTTGGAAATTGGCCATTCTTCTGATAGTTAACGATTTCAATTTTATTGGTTGTAAGGTTTCCTTTACCGAGAATCCAGTCAATACGCTTGTCAGGTCCTTTACCAGCAGGGTCATCAAAACCATTAAATGTTCCTAAATCTTCATTCATTCTTTTCTTTGCTGTTTCCCATAAATCATCAAATTCTCCATCACTGGTTAATATTTGGTGTGGAAGACTGCCTGGTTTAGCATTGAAATCACCTGTTAAAATAACTGGTAACTCAGGATCAAATTCTTTTGTTACTTTTAGAATAAACTCTGCACTTTTTTCTCTAGCATTGGCGGATTGATGATCAAAGTGTGTATTGACGAAATAGAACTGTTTGTTGCTGTGTACATCAAGAAACTTTGCCCAAGCAACCTTTCTTGGAACATTGTTTCCCCATGTTTTTGAACCAATTACTTTTGGTGTGTCGGATAACCAAAAATGGTCATACTTGAGTACTCTGTAATCTTTTTCTTTATAAAAAATAGCAGAGTATTCTCCGCGATGTCCGCCAATCCATTTATAATCAGGTAAATTTTTCTTTAGATCTTGCAGTTGCGTATTTAGCACTTCTTGTGTTCCAATGATATCAGGTCTCTTCATGTTAACCATTCTTCTAATGGCAGGGACTCTTTCATCCCAAGTATGTGGCGAGGAATCATTGTTATTTTTGTTTCTTAGATTAAACGTCATCGCTTTTACATCTACCGACGTCCATTGTTTTTTGTTTTCTGCAGCAAACGCAGCTGAAGTTCCCGGAAATAAACCACTTAGTATAATCAAGAATCCGGCTATCACTAACAATAGGGACTTCAATACTCTCTTCAATCTAAATCCTCCTCGTTATATGATGTGATGGAAGAAAGCAAACAATAGAATTTTTCCTCATCAATGGGGGTTTTTAACCAGGAATAACTAATCAACTACATGATAAAACCTTTCTTTCATCCATCATCAGAACCCCCACGTGGTACAATTTATCATTTCTTTTTTTAAAAGTCTTATTCAATTAAATTGGCTTTTCCATCTTAACACCCAACAGTAATAAAGGACCGCTTTGACTTAAGCAGGGGCTAGTCTATAATGGATTATGAAAGTTAAGGTCATCCGAAGATAACATTACAAAAAATATCTATTTATATACAATAGAGGCCATAAGAAGAATTCTAAGAAATTTAGCAACTTAATGAACAGTATCTTTTTGCCCGACTAAATAATATGTTCACAAAAACATAAAAACACCTTAAACCCTTACTTTAAAGGGTTTAAGGTGTTTTTTACTTCATACCGCCCATAAAGCTGTACACTGTAACATCGTTCACAACAATTACCACAAGTGCGTCAAATCAGGTTTATATGGTAGTGTTAACTTACATATTATTACTCATTCTCTAACACAAAGTTATCAAGCAATACACACACTTCTTCTGTTGACTCTAATCTTATCAATTGATTTCTCAATTCACTCGCCCCTAAAAAACCTTACAAAAAGAATTCTTTATAACCAACAAACAGTTCTCCACCATAATTATCAAGGGTAGATTGAATGAATGAGATTAGTTCAGTTTTATCATTTGTATTCATGTATGCTTTTGTATATTTAGCTAGTTTATCACACATATCTTCATCATATGATTTCAAGTTCCTGGCAACCCATTTTCCTTCACCAATCCAATTGCCATCTGCCCTTAAAATAAGTTCAGTTAACGTATTTATTAACTTAGTTAAAATAAATAAACTTTCTCCAAAATCTTCTGAACTCTTAAAGTCTGACAAAAAATCTGTAATTTGATACCTTGTTTTATTTATTGTGTCCTCATCCCAAACTTGTGGACCCTGTTCATAAAGTATTTTTGCCTCTCTTTGGAGTTCCTTTCCATTCCCATGTTTATCTTCTATAAGTAGACCTTCGGCACACATTTTAATGATGGTGGGCATCCCTGTATATCTAGCTGTATGAAATTCGAACTCCAGGGATAAAGCCGTATAAATAAATGCCTCTATTTTCCATCCAAGAAAGTGATAACATTCAATTCTTGGTGTTTCTGTTTCGTCAATTATAATTAGGTCAATATCAGATTCTGTTGTTAAATTTCCATAAACAGCACTTCCACCTACCAAGACTATATCTGATTCAGGATAGTGGGAAACAATAAACTGTTGAGCTATTCGCTTGATCGAGTCTCTCATATGAAACACACCTCCCACATTAGGATATTCAAGTAAATGATTAGTGTTCTAGAACGTAGGAGCTATCTGGAAAGCTATAGATTTTGTGAGCGACAAAAAGTTTTCACCTTCTAACGCCTTTATATATTAAGAAGCCTCCTAACACTTGACACTCGAATAAAAGGGTAATTGAATACATCAAAACAAAATCCCCATCTATTTATAGGTTAGGACTATTTAATACTTACTTTATTATAAGATACAGATATGGGGTGGTCTTGGAGTTAATAATACTCCCACTGTTAATCCAGGTGAGGTTGGGACACACCGACTATACCACGACTAAAAACGTCTATATGATACGGAAAGAAATGAAAAAAAGAGGCTTCTCAAAAATTCATTGATTAATGAGAAGCCTCTTATATTGTCAGCAAAATGTTAGCATGACGCTGACACTTCTATTTAAAAACCTTCATTGCTGTATGTTTCCAAGAAAGTCCGATACAAAGTTTTTTTTTGGAAAAAGTACCATAAAACCTTTATTTACAATAAATTTCAGGTTCCTCAATTAGGTCCAGTCTAAGTGTGTGATTATGGCAAAGCAACAAGAAACTCTGATACAAATTTGTCGGAATATTTATTACCTTTAACAAGAAAGTCTGATACAAGTATTAATAATTATAGCTTATGAAACTCCATCCAATATAATTTTCATTATTGAATGACAAAAAGTGTACCAATGAATAATCGACTGTTTACCCCGTTTACCAATTATACCTTTTGAAAAGATAAAAAAATCATACTTTTGGAATCAAAAATGTTTTCAATTTTGATGACCTTCAATAAAATCGGTTTTACATAAACGGACCAAATTGCGGTGTTACGAAATTGTAAAGAATTTTCGTTTTAGTTGATGATTTGGAATAAGTATCACCTCGTTAAATACACCCAAGGATTGTATATCTTTGCAAAACGATTAGTGGCACTAGATTTCTGAGTCCCCCCAATAAAATTCACTAAAAATATCAGCAAGTGCTTCCGTTGAGTTATATAACTCTGTAAGATCATTATCAACTCCGCCAAATTCAATTAGTAGGGCACGGCCAGATAAATCTTGGTTATAAACTCCATCACCCTGGCTTTTCCCTTTAATAAAGACTCCGCGGCTAATACCAGGATATTTTTTCTCAATTTCCGAATGTAATTTTTCAGCCAAGGTACGGTTCATTTCATAACCTTTGTGTTCTTTTCCAACGACAAAAAACAATTTAGCATATTTTTTTTGGTTAATGACAGCAGTTGTAACTTTTTTCGGCTGGGCGTCTCTGTGTATATCTATAAAGAATTTGAGTTTGTCATTATTAGCCATCGCTTCTTGAACAGTTTCTCTTGAAAGTGCATATGATTGATAGTAATTCCAATTACGGGATGTTAACGCTTGGGGAACATTCTTTTTTGAATGCTCTACACCAATTCCCTTATCCTCCAATTCGCTTTTTAATTTTTCTCCTACTGCAATGACATTCGTTTTTTCATTGTTACTTGAGGTCTGATTTGCATTTTTTAACAATGGTTTATAGGCTTCCCAACTATGTGAATGATAAATGAAAACGGTCTTGTTTTTGCTCTTTGGTCCTTTTTGCTCTTCAGTTTTATTGTCTTCCGTTTCATTAGTATCCTCCAACAATTCAAATTGCGGAGGAGGAGACTCAATAGGGAGGTTTGTGATGTTCGTTCCTTTCCCGGCAACCGCAATTTCCGTATGATAAAGGGCCAAACCCGGAATTTCATTTCCTAGAAAGGTTCTCACATCCTTAGGTTTAATATTTATTAATAGGTCCAATGAAAGTTCAGTTATAGATGGAAGATCCTCTGACGGAGGCAAGGCGTGAACCTCAGACCTCATTATCTCCACCAGCACACTCTCTATATTAACTTTACCTAATATGGATTTGATGGAAGCCGAAGAGAAAGCAGATGTAAACGAAAGAAGGACGGCGATGAAAAATGTAAAAATAGTTAATGTGAATAATCCAACCAACAATCTTATAAAGTAAAAGGTTGGATTGTTAGACTTATACAATTGATTCCCCTCCTCAAATACTACCATATTCATATTTATGCGAGAGAGAGGAGAGCTATTCGGTTTACTTTGCTATTAGTAGCGACTTCCCAGAGTCAAGGTTTAATATATCCACCATACCCTAGCAACGACGCGGAAGACGGTAGCTGGCATTTTTTCTGACCACAATTTGATCAATGTTAAATTACAAATTAAATAGAGAAGCGTTTAGAAAATATTAGCTTCCCTTTTTTAAGGTATTCTATTTTTTTCTCTTTATTAACTCTTCTTTATCGCTTAAAAAATCACTTAAAAAATTCTTAGTAAATTCATACTTACTTGAACCAGAACTAGTATGAAGTTTTTGCGTTGTTATATACTCATTTCTATCAAGTAAATAATTATACGCAGTTTCAATTTTCCTTAAATTATACTCATAAGAACTTTCAACAACTGAATCAATATATTTAATAGTGTTAGGTATATTATCATAATTTCCTCTAATAACAGTTTCGAAGGAAGCCTTAGTTTGTTTGGCAATTGAGCTCTTAGTTTTTCTCACAAATCCACTTTCCTCTATTAGATGCCAATTATTAACAATGTTCTTTATTTCAGTAAGAATTTCTTTGTCTTTTTCTGCCCAATTTATCTTCTTACCATAACCTCGATTATTTTTACTTGGCAAAGGATGTTTTGTTAACCATTCTCTGTCATTTCTAAGTAACCATTCATATAACTTATAATTTGTGGTAGCAGAAACATTTTCTTTTTGGAGTAACTCCAACCAAAGCCTCCTATTTTCAATCTGTAGTTTTTTTAAATTTTCAACCCTCTTGGAGCTATTATTGGATTCCATTATCTCTTTATATTTTCGAACAGTTGATGGTGCAATTTGTAATAATTTTCCTATTTCTCCAGTTTTAGATCCTCTCTGTAACAACTCTCTAAATTTATCTTCCCATACCGGTCCAAAGCTATGCTTCGTTATTTTATCTAAACCATTTTTCAAATCAATGGAATTTCTAGAGTAAACAAATCCACAGGTACATTTAAAAACCCCGATTAGTCGATCTTTCTTTACATTAATTTTGAGGTCAGAAATAACATTTTTCTTATAATCGATATGAGCTGGATTTAAACAGGGCCAAGGCCCTTGGCCAAATACCTTTTCAGTATTAGCTTCTTTATTATCCTTTGAAAATTTAATAAGATCCTCAATTGTTCCAAATAAAAAGATGATAAGCAGTAAATGCCTTAAAGGATGTGAGAACAATTTTTTATTCAGAAGCTTAAATAGCCAATTTTGATTGCCGTTAATAAGTTCTGATTCCATTACATTTAGAAAGCTATCGCCGTAAAACCTTCGAAATTGACTATACCACTTTTGTCTATCAACATAACTAATTCCTAATTTGAAGCCATTTATTTGAAGCCCTTTTTTATAACAGGAGGGGAAATCTGGTATTTTATTTAGTTCACTGTAGTACTTTAAACATTTAGCTGCTTCTATAGCATATTTACTTAGCTGCTGGATATTTCTTTTTACCAATGTATGTAAAGGGTTTAGTTCATATATCTTTTTATCATTTGCTAATATTAAATTTTTATCTATATTATTCATTACATTTTTTCTAACACTGATAAGCGGTACATTATGCGATGGGCAAACTAATACACCTGGAATTTGGTGCACTCTATGCCAGTATGTTTCACCGTAATTTTCTATATCATCTTCTATACAATGGTAACAATGTTTAAACGTTAAATTTGTTTTTATATGACCTTTGTTAATCCCACCAATGAGTGACAATTCTTTCTTATTGCCTTTCTCCATATATTCCCTAGCTAAAGTTCTGCTTTTTAATCCCTCAAAAATTGTGTAGAAAGAATAAAGTGTATGATTATTAATTAAGTTATCGACGGTTAAACTTTGCTTGGATATACGGTTGACAAGAGTGTTAATATGTGTGGGGAATTCTATTTTCAAACCCCTTAACTTAATACCAAAGAGATCCTCATAAGTGTGTGAAGCAGCCAAATTACCAGAATACATATGATATCTTGCAACTATGCTATGAAAATTTTCGTCGGGATAGGGCATTGGAAAAAAAGGAATCATTTTATATTACACCCTTCTCAAACAGGTTATAATCTAATATAATATTTTTTTCCTTTAGCATTTCATACGTTGAGATTTTCCGATCTAATGCTTCTAATCTAAGTTTCCTCAAGTCATTTTCTTTGAGGGCTTCAGTGGAGTTATTTTTATTTTTTCTCCCCTTTTTCCTTGTAATTTTTCCCTCAGCGATTGTTAATGCCATTTGAAACAATTCATCTATACTATATTGATGATAATTAAATTTACTCAATACTTCTTTTACAGAAGATTGTACAATCTTACTGTCAGTAATTTTATTAGCTAACCTAACTGTCAATAATTGATAATATCCATCATTTCCCCCTTTACTCTTCGCCTCCTCTATAGCTTGCACCAGGATATTAGTTTTATAATCATCTTCTATTTGATTCATTATCTCTTTAAGTCTTTCTTTTAAATCATCGTATTTATTAATCTCCTCTTGATTTCCACTCTTCAACGCATCGATCATCGGTTGTAACGATCCAAAACACCTTTTAAAAGTACTTTGAATTAATTCTTCTGTAATCGTTTCCTTTCTATTTAAAATAGCTTCCATTTGAGTAGCTGCAAAAAGTTTTACAGCAATACCAATAATTCCTTGACTTTCCACATAGAGAGCATTTTTGATTTTCAATAAATCTTCTTCATTTTCAACTGGAGTTCTAGTCCATTGGTAATGAAGTAATCCATCCATAACCAATTGCCAATTCCTATCATTTTTCATTCTTTCCCAGTCTTCCTTATTACTTCCTTGCCCATCTGACCTTAAGGCCTGTCTAAATTCTTTATTCAGCATATCGAATGCTTTATTAGTCCCAATTAATATAACTGGTACACCAATTTGATTGACTAACCCTACAAAGAAATTCAACATCTTGTTTACCCCTTGTACCTTTTGTACGCTTAAATGCTGAATCTCATCAATAATTAATACCCCTACATTATGTAATCTAGTAAGGTGTACCATTTCAGTTAACATATACTGCACCCTATAATTCTTAAATCTTTCTTTATATTTTGACCCAATCCTCAGGTCCACTTCTTCAAAAAACTTATGACATAAACCTCCTAATGAGCCGTCCGAAGGGCACTCCAGATTAAGAAAAGGTATTTGAGCTATGTTCATATGGTTTCCCTTATGATTTGTATGTTTTATATACTTTGGATAGCTTTTGATAATCCTTTTATAAGTTGTTGACTTACCAGTGCCTGATACACCTATTAAAGAGAACCCCTGTACTGTATTTTCCGTATTAATTTGGTCGGGTTCAGGTAACTTTCCTTCCTTCAACGACTTGTAACTATCATTCATATATTTAACAGTATCTTTACTTATAGGATTTCTATTGACATATCCTTTTCTAATTACAGTGGAGAATCTTCTTTCTAAGGCAATATGACGTGTTAAAGGGTGAAAATAATCATAAAGCCTTTGAATATAATGAAAGCGAATTTCGTCCGAATCAAATCTTTCATTTATATCAAAGTGTGGAAAAACAGACATCAGGTGAATAACCTTTTGGCTTGTAAGTATTGGAGGCAACGCTTCAATCAGTGGATTATTTGCATATTCTTTTACAGGAGAATCACTATAGATAGCTTCAGCGAATGTATAATTATTCATTATTTAGCCTCTCCTTTTGAAAATTTTTTATGAAATTGAATTCATCATCCATTTCATCTAAATATTCTTCACTTTTATTATTTTTATTGTCCCTCATCGCATTTTTGGATAATACTTCACTTAGCCTTAAAGATTCTTCCTCACTTAATAACTCTCGTTCCATTATCTTGTTTTCTCTTATATTTTTAGTTCTATTTGATTTATTTAAATCTTGTTTATATTCCTTGAAACTTTCTTCAGCCTGCTTTTTAATTTCCATAAGATCATTATTTAAATTTATTTCAGCCTCGATTTCCTTATGCTCGTGGCCTTTTTCCATCTCTTTCAGATTGAAAATTACCTCATCATAGTCAGCAAAATGAATACCGTTATACGCCTTACTTTTCGGCAACAAATAACAAACTTCATAAGTCCCATCACTATTTACAATATAAACCTCGTCAGTACTCGAAGGATCATAGGCTAATTCTACTTCCCAACTACCTTTTATAGCAGCATCTTCAAACCATCCCTCAGTTTTGGCTCTGTGGCAGGTATAATAAAGGTCTCCTTTAAAATGTATTCCATACATTTGGACTCTACCTTTAGCTTTTTCCATTAATCGAAGCTTTACAATATCCTCAGGTATTTTTTTTAATTGACCAGATCTATGTTTGATTCCCCATTTCCATATTTCAATCGGTACTAATCGTACATTCTCCTTTAACATCTCCCTATCTGGAGTGTAATGTTTTAGCCAGTGGAAGTTATTATAAGATAAAACCGCGTTAATAACTCCTCTCCTATATTCTTTTAAAGTCATCTTAGCTTCTAAACGAGGGTCTGCCTCACCTCGCTTACCTGAATCTTTAGTGATACTTCCCGGCATAAAAGGCTTTAATTTGTTATTCACGTTGTCGAAGTTTTTTTCAATTATTCCTTTTAAGTCAGCCCTGTACGAAGGTGTATTTTCAACCCTAATACCAAAGCTATCTATAAGTGTCTCAATTTTATATCCACTAAATTCAGTTCCTCGATCCGCGAGGATGCTTTCAGGTAAATGTTGTACTGGCCAATCACTTTCTGATATATCAATACCATTTGACTTGCAAAAGTTTACTTTATCCTCCGCTGTATTTGCAATTGCTAACCTCGCAGCAACCCAGGAGGCCTCCTTAATTCCCACATACATTCCGGTTATCATCCTACTGAAAACGTCAATAACAAAGTACGTTGTAGGCTTTCCAATACTTAATTTAGGATTAACCTCTGATATAAGGTATATATCCGACGGAGTTGAATCTATTTGATATTGCGCCCCAGGGCCATTTATATTTAAATCTGACTTTCCTGTTACAGGTCTGTAATTAAGATTGTATTCCCGTTGACCCTTTCTATCTATCTGCTTTTGGGCTAAACTTTTACCGGAGTGATTTTCATACCAATATCTAAACTGCCGTAACGTAGGGATATTATCTTCCAATTGAACAGTTTTTTTGTTGTTCTCATATCTATAACCTTCTAAGAAAAATCTGTATAGAATATGGTTATAAATATCTTTAATTCCTCTAACGTTACTCTCTTTGCACTCCTTTAATCCTTGTTCGAAATAATAATCCACCATACTAGTTACGTTAATCCCTGGTTTATCTTTTATATAAGTCTTGGGTCTTCCTGTTTTTTTATCACCTAGCTTTTTCCTTTTTCCCCTTCCGCCGCAGTCTCTGAAATCGGGAATCAAAGAGTTTTTCACCATACCTCTTTGCCAATATAAGCGCAAATATTTATAAATAGAGCTTCTTGAAACTTTACTATCCTTATAGACTCGTTTAATCATACTGTTTATACTTTCTAAATATATATCAGGTTCCATTTTTACTAATTCTTTAATCTGATCCCAACGGTTATCTCGTGTATTTTTTTCAGCAGTAGTTATCGCACTTTCGTCATAAAATATCTTATAGGGATCATTTAATAATGGTTTAACATCTCCAAGTTCAACCAATCGATGCAGGGTTTCCAATTCCTTAATAAGAGGTAAAGCATTGGTGTTATTTTTTTCAATATCAATCGTAAAACAATAGCTATAATTTTTATCAATCCATAGTATTCTTTCAACGATTTTATTATTTGAAAGATTTATCTCTAATAATTGGTTTTTAGCCAATATCATACCAATACACCCTCCTTTTTATTCCCTTCGTTAGCAACAATGAGGTCTTTAATTTTGCTACTAAAATCTATGGGTTTTAACATATCGGTCATTATGAATTTATTTGCTAGACAATATCTAAATAAAGATATTGCTGTTCCTTCTTCTAAATTAAAAGTGCCGTCAAAATTGTCAAAAAAGTACTGGAAAACTTGATCACTATTTTCGTGAATTCCTTTTACTAACTTAGCAGACAAATTATCAAAATATTTTCTTTCAAATTGAGGTAAAGGCCCTTTATGATTATGAATAAATTTAAGGTTATTAATAAAATTATCGTTTAGATCCTTTTCTGTAAAAATTCCCCACTTAATATTTTTTTCTTCCCAGTAAGTCTTTTCAATTTCCAACTTCTCTATGGTCCTTTTTTTATCTAGTTCTTCTGATGGCTTTACAGCAATAGCTATATAACCTATCTCGTCATTGTTTTTTACTGATAATAAAAAGTCTGTTGTCATTACAGAAAGTACTTGTTGTTTATCTTTGGTATTTCTTCTATCAAAATTTGGATGTTTTATACCTAACTTTTCAGCGATGACTTCTGTTTTAGTTCGATTCAACGGATATTGTTCACGTATATCAATTACCGCTTCTTCCCATTCAAAAAACAAAAACGTGTGAAATTCTAATATCGACAATAATTGATGTTTTCTATTTGTCTTCCACCCCTTTGGCCTTTGGGCAAAACTTTTACTGGTTGGCCCATTAACTACGTGAATCCAAGGTTTATAATCCATTCCGCTCCCTGATCCATAACCTTGCTTTATCCTTTCAACCACTTTTTCATCTGACCATTTAATCTTTGCCACTTTTACACCTCCTTTTTGTATTAAGTTACCAATTCGTTAAATTAAATCAACTGCAGAAAAACATTTTTGTATTTCGACTAATAAATTTTTTTATATGAAAACCTAAAAAATTTTAATGAAATTAGTCTCTTTCCTACAGGCCTTTCATATAATTTTGCACTTTAGTATTTCTTTATTTTCCTTTCTGTAGTTTATAAACTCAAAATTCGTTGTTTATAAACGTCATTGTTAACAATCTCTCCATTTTTTAAACCGATTCTATATATCTAATTTAAAAAGGGCAGCCTGAAGCTTAAGCTCCAAGCTGCCCTTTTAATTACCGAATAACACTGTGACAATACTTTTCCATATATTGAATGATAGTACTATTAACATACTCAGATCGAATTGATGACTTTTTAAGCAACGACCAGCTTTTTATAATTTTACCTTCTTCAATTAATTGCCCAGCAGCCCAATCAATTCTTCTTAACCTAAACCCTTCATTAGACTCGCATATTTTTTGCAGTAAATTTAAGGTTTTAGGCAACTTTTCTGTCTTTTTTAAAATAAAATGTGGCCTTTGGGTTCTATTAGCAATACTACTATAGGTTTTCCTTATTAATTTACCTTTCTCTTCTTCATAACTGCTCCATTTTTTTATAATTTCTTGGACTTCAGTAAATAGCTCCTCATCCCTTTTAGCCCAACTAACCCTTTCTTTCGCAACTAAAATTCCATTCACTTTGGGCGAATGTTTTGAGAGCCATTGCCTATCATATTTGTAAAGCCACATAAATAAACCAGGATTTAACCTTCTAATTTGTGTAACTGAATAATTCGGATATCGTTTTATTAGTGAATCCCACTTTTCCCTGTTGCAGATACATTTATTTTGTCCCTTAGCTTTTTTAACTGGACTTATTTCAATATCCTTTAATAAAGATAATTGCTTTATTACGGTTTTTGAATCTACCCCTAACTCCATAGCAATTCTTCCAATTGGTAGCTCTTGACTGTGTAAAAACAATAGATGTTCTTTCCAAACTTCTCCAAAATTAATAATCCTGTCCTTTTTATATTGATCTTTTATATCAGTATCTGGCCCTCTTCTTGTGTAAATGAAACCGCAACTACACTTAAATTTACCAAGTGGCCTCTTAGAATTGATACAAGTCGACAATTCATAACTTCTGATAATTTTTCTTCGGTAATTTTTATGAGCAGGATTTAAACAAGGCCAAGGACCTCTTCCAAAGGGTGAATATTTGTGATCAGTAGAATAAAATTCTTGTAAGGAATTACACAATATTTTTATTACTAAAATGTGCCTAATAGGATGAAATACTGATCTATGCTTCCTTACAATTGAACTTAGCCAGTTATAATAATCCTTTTTATCAATTTCAGACTGAAATAATCTCAGTAATGATTCACCATAATGGTTTGTAAATAATTGTACCCATTTTTGTTGATTGATCGTTTGATTAGCCGTTGCTAGTTCTTTTGCTTGAAGAATTGATATATATCTTTCCTTATAAAAACTGTAATTTGGCATAATTACCTCATTGTTTAGTAACCAATGAACCTCGTGTGAAATCATAATCAGCATTTCGATCATTTCTTTATCAAAAGTGAGTTCACTATTAAAATCAAGAAATTCTACCGATGCCGGAACAAATTCGTGTTGATTAAATTCATAAAGCTGATTTTTTGTCTTTAATAAAGGTACATTGTGTATAGGACAGATAAAAACCTCCGGTATTTGATGAATCCGGTGCCAGTACGTCTCTCCATACTTATTCATATCGTCTTCAATACACTTTAGGCAATGTTTTAAAGACTTACTATTCGTAATCGAACCGGCCGATATCCCCATTAATGTATGGACGTCTGATTCCCCGTTTATTATTTTACTCTTTATTTTCCTTACTCTATCAAAAGGAATAAATGCTGAATAATAAGGATATAAAGTATGTTTTTGTATAATCTCCTCGGCGTCAAGAGGGAATCCAGGAATCTTTCGTAATAACACCTCTAAACAGATTGCAAAGTCTGAAACAGCTCTTCTTGTTTTAACACCATATAAATCTTCTATTGTATGTTTGCTTTTTAGATTTCCAGAATTGATGTTATAACGAGCTAATAAACTATAAAAGGTTTCATCGGGATATGGATATGGAAAGAATGGTAGCATTAATCTCACCTTTGAATTTTACTAACCAAGATTTCCATATGTTTTTTATTTATACTCATTCTATTCTTTTTAGCTGGGACTTCGTCCCTCTGTTTAGGCATTAAAATGATATCAATACTGCCCGAAATTGTTTATTTATTTTTCTTTGTCCTCAACAAAACCCATATCTTTTAATTTTTGCTCATAAATATAAACTCTATAACCAAGAAGGTCATTGTAATCTGAATTTTGGTCTAATTCTTCATTGACAAATTTAGTTAGAGTATCTAAAGTGGCTCTTTGTGTTTTAGTAATATCCAAACTACTTGATAATTCATTTAGTTTTTCTAAAGTTATATCTTTTACATTTTGATTAATATCACCTGAAGTAACTGAATTGTATAATAAATTATGAAAAATCGGGGACATATAAGCATCTGCATTTGCAATAATTATTTCATCCTGCATCTCTAACAAATGTTCTTCCTTGTTTTGTAGTTCATTTTCAAGAGCAATTTTTCTTTTCTCTAATTTAGAAAGGTCTTTTTCTAAATTAGATTTTTCTCCAAGTAAAAAATCATTATGATTATTTAATTCGTTGTTTTGTTCTTCTAACCTTGCAACTTGCCCTTTTAGTTTCTTCTCATCCACAAGGGGCTTCACAGTTTGATGATAAGATACAATTCCATAAACTAATCCAATAATAGTTAATACCCCAAAAATATAACTAAAGTGGACGGACCAGTCTCTATACCATTTTTGTTCTATTAGTTTTTTTCTTCCTTTTTTTTGCTGTTTCTTTCCTAATTTAATCACTTCACATCACCAAGTTAAATTATAGCCTAACTGATACTTTATATTTTTTTAACAGAATTATTCTCTGCATATTCAATGGATAAAAATATATCTAAAAATAGTCACAATGCTATGTTATAAAACACATCTACACTGTAATTATCACTTTAAATAGCATCACAATAACATCTTGACGCTTAAAATCGATGTACCCTCGCTAAAGTTTATCAACTTTGTACATTTCCTTTTCATATTCTTCTTAAATGCTGGATCATCAAAATGTACCAAAGCTTCATCTTCATTTTTTGTAATAGTTTATAGTAGAATTATCGTTAGCTTCTTCTATGTATTTAAACCCATAAAAAATTATAAATAGTAGGTAAAATAACTCCATAAGCACATTATTCTTTTTTACTATGTTTCAAAGGTATCCTAGCTCTTTCATACTGGTATATTCATTTCTCCCAATGATAATATGATCTGCACACTCGATTCCAAGTATTCTCCCTCCCTCTTTCAATCTATTGGTAATTTCAATGTCTTCTTCAGAAGGAACTGGGCTTCCGCTGGGATGATTATGAACTACAAGGATACTAGAACAGGGAAGCTTGACGGCCTCTCTAAAGACTTCCCTAGGATGCACAACCGTACTATTCAAGCATCCAATAAAGAGTTGTTTCTTTTTAACCACTTTTCCATTGGTGTTCAAGAAACAAACCCAAAATTCTTCCACAAGGCGTGTATCTAAAAACGAAAAGAAATGGTAAGCCTCTTCCGGAGACCGTATATATTCCATTCTGGCCTCACTGTATCGGAGCCTTTTAAAAAACAACATCATTTTCTCGAGCTTGTCGGCTGTCACTATTGAAAAGCCCATTGACATAAAATCCTTCTTCTTCAAGTTAACCAATTCCAGGTAGGTCAGATTGTCCAGTAGCCTGAGTTTTTCCATTTCAGTTCTAGGAAAAATCAAACGCAACAGTTCAGATGTCTCCGCTCCTTCTGCATAAAATTCCACCCGCTTCCTAATCTGGTCTAACGAGAACATTTACTTCATCTCCTTTGACTTTTTTAAAAGATATATCTACCTACTCATTCGGGTAAAATCACTAAATGTTTAGTCAATTCTATAAAAATTTTTGGTTTTCCGCAAACGTGCCCGTTTGTGAAAACCTTCTAATTTTATTTATTAGTAACAATATAACGTACCAGCCCACAAAGCAGACATTTGATTAACCACCAACTAATACTTTTCTTCAGCTGACAGGTCTTTAAATCAAGTAGCTTTCTAAATATAAACACAGAAAAATCCGCCTGCTAATCTTTTGGATGAAAAAATAGCTAGCGGATTTCGTTCGAGTTAGTTAAAATCTACTCTGGTGGGTATAGGTACTTACTATGTGTCTCCTTCGAAAAGCAAAATTTTCCGGGTTTTTTCTGTATTCGAAAACAATTTTTAAATAGCTAATAATGCGTTGATTTTTTACTGTAATAGTTATTAATTTCCCCTCTGTTTTTAAGGAGGGATATTGGACTGTTTTTTTGATTAAGTCAATGTGCTTTATTTTTACTCTGGTAAGATCAATACAATTGTCTTCAGCTAACCGTATTGCTTTAACATCATCTTCTTCCTTTAAGTGGTTATAAGCCGCGACTTCAAAACTGTCTATCCAATGCATATTATTCTCCATTTTGCCAGTCTTCCGTCTATATCTACCCGATTGCAATCCAGTTCAATTACCCTAAAAAAAGTTTGGATTCTTAAATGCCTAATAAATAGTTGGATGTAGAAAACCATATTGTAGTTTATCTGATAACTCACTTCTATTAATCCTCCTTTAATTATTGGGCATAGTATTGCCATTAAAAAAGGATAAGAGTCATCAGCCGTCTGCCAATTTTCTGATATCGTTATAGATCTAACACATCTATCTGAGTGTAATTACGAAATGAGCACTAATCCTTGCTACTGAATTGCGCCCGTTAATGGAATTCTCATTTTTATTATTTACGAAGAAAAAATTTTGACTACTATAAAAAATACAGACCCCGTTTTACTAGTTCTTATTTATGTCATAAAAAAAGGTAGGTTTTTCAGTGATCAAATTAAATGTTCAGACTCACCTTACTATATAATAGATATAAAACACTGAATAAAGGGAGAACGCTATGGAATTCTTTATAATAAGCATTATAATTTTATTTTCTGCCTTCATAGCAATTAAAAAAGTAATGTTTGACGATGACGAAGTTGAAGTCGATGATAATGGATTTAAACCTCCTTATTTTGACTTTAGTAAGTATAAAATTCTTTACAATAAAGCGGTTGATTTTTATGATGATACTAGAGTTGAGAAGGCGAATTTAATATTTAAATGTGTGAAGTCGAAATGCGATGTGAAATTCATTCGATACCATCAGCTGCTAGAAGAAGAAATAAAAAAGAATGATTTTCCAACAGAAAAGATAGACGGAATTACTACGATAGATTTTAATAATAATTTTTTTACGAAGGACCAAAATCTTTGGTTGTTTAGAAATAAAACGGAACAGAGATGCCCTAAATGTTCATATTTCTTAGAAAAACACGAAGAATTTGATTGGATGAAAGATGATGAAAATTTTCCGTGGTTAAATACACATCAATTAAACAGGCGCCTTGAATTATTAAAAGAAGAGATGGCTGAAGAGTTTGCGAAGATCCAACAGCTTGAATTGATTTTAAAAGATATAAGATCGGTGGAAACTTTCAAAGAAACTTATGCATTAAATAGCAATTATGACAAACGTATAGAAATAAAAGATATGCTAAAAGATATTACCGATCAATTAGATACTTTAATAGAATGCGCACCTTATTATTTCATTAAAAAAATAGCTCGGGAGATAAAAATGCAATTGAAGAGAAGATATGTACTGGTTGAAAAAAGCTGAATTAGTTTTATTGAAAATAAAATAACACATCTAAATTTAATGTTAACCATTAAGTGGGTTAAAAAATGAAGGATAGCTGAGCATAGTAAAAAGGGCTTCAACCTATCCTTATTTGTACTACAATGACCGCTATTACTACAACAACCCAAAAATTTTACCACAACAAATTCACATATGTTTATTCAACTATAGCGCCTTACGGAATATCGTTATTACAGTAAAGAACCCGTTGTTAAAGTAGTTGGATAAATAATAATAATTAACGGGTCAAAATAAAGATTATTATTAGTTAGGATCTAACGTTTCTGAGTAAGTTAGAATTCTTTGCTTTCCAAAATAGACCTACTCCACCTACTGTTGCAACCACTATGTAACCCATCCACTGTTTGTACTCCGTATCTTTTTTCAAAGATAACTCAACCATTCGTTCGATTCGATCATTCAAATTTTCTCTTTCTTCTGGAGTCAAATTTTGATTTTTTAATTGGTCTGCATAAGTATCCATTGCTTTATCAATAATGCTTAATACTTTTTCCTGTACTTTGCTACCTTCTTGAATGAATTTGGTAGCCGCTTCTAATAAAGCAGGGGCAGATTTTCTAAATAATTGATTTTGTACTAAATAAAAAGGCTGCTCCATCTGGACAACCTTTTTATCGTTAAAATAAATTTTTATATTTTTCTTCCACATCATCACCTAACAAACTTTTGGCCGTCTCTAATAACTTTTTATGATTTCCTTTTGCATAACGACCTGCATAACATTGTGGGTTGGAATTTGCTTCTTTGAATAGTAACTCCAACTGCTCCTTACTAAATCCTTTGAAATATGGGCTAATACAATAACCAAACGTGTAATCTGCCGTATTGTAATGGCCACTGTGATAATAATGACTAATCATTAAATCATAAAACTCAGGTAGTGCATCATATTTTTGGCAAATATTGAATAGAAACTCAATATTGTCCTTTTCTAAAATATGATAGTGTTCATAAGGCTGATTGTAATAGTAATATTCGCCCGTTGTATGAAATTCATCATCTAATCTCTTTAAATGGGTTTTTATGGAATCAGTTAAAAAGTAACTTTTAACAGTCAACTGCTTTTTATCTTTGATGCGATTGGTTAATATTTGTCTAGTATGTTCCTTTAAAAATGGATAAACATTAGGATACTTAGATAAGAAATCCACAAACTTATCTAAAATATGGCTATTTTCATCCAAAAAATCGCTAAAATGGGCAGTTTCTTTCTTTATAAATTCGAAAAGTATTTCTTCATATCTTCTATAGATGATTAAAAGCACCTTGTAATTAACATTTCTATTTTTGGTCTCTTTTTCTCCATTGCTTTTAAAGACAGATTTCCATAAATGTTTGAAAATATATTCAACCAATTCTTTATTAAAATGCACAAGGAATTTAGATTCTAAATAGATTTCCAATCTTTCTTCTGTAGAGAAATCGTTTTTGATTCTTTCAATTTCAACCATAAAAGGAACAAATACATTTTTGGTAAACAGTGGATGTTTCGTCAATAATCCTTCTAACATATTAATCATAAGAGATTGTACTATTTCCTTATTAGGTCTATATAAAATCTCTAATGAATTTAAAACCGGGTGTCCAGAAAGGTTACGGTATCTTTTCAACGTAGTGATATGAGTATATACATCATTTTCTAGTAACTTTGCTTCCTTAAATGCTTTTTCAATAAGATTATTTTCCCAATCCGGTGAAACAGGATTCTCTTCTTTATCTGCTTCTAAGTCCTCTAAAATTTTCTTTGCCTTGTCGTCATTGTGAATATCCTTTAAATCGTTCAATTTAAAAACTAAATCACAAATCACTACGGTGTATAACATCACTACTGCTGATCTATAATTTCTATGCTCATAGGAGCTGAGAACTTCTTCAAAGTATTCTTTTGTTTTTTGATGATAAATACCTTCAGCTAGTTCAGCTAGATCCCGTTCCATCCTTCTTCTTCACTTCCTATATAATTGATAGTTCTATTCTGATATGCTTCCTCAAATTGCTAAAGAAAAAAAATCAACATAAAGTTAGTCGGAATGCCGAAAACTTTTACTCAGGTTTCATTTCCCCTATCCTTTTTCTATGTATTACCACACCCCCACTACTGGTCTTCAATTAACCTGCCCGTTAGTGAAAAAGCGTCTCCTCCTATTGTAGAAACGCGCCCGTTAATTGAATAACAATTAAATCCACTTAGCAAACCAAGCTACGTAATACGCAGCAGGAATGAATAATAATTGTGCTAAAATCGTTCCCATAAATTTGGAGCTAATCATCGTTAATGAATAACTCTTTAAAAATACATAATCACATTGATTTTTCATTACTCTATCTGCTAATACGGATGCTTTAGGGTCTATAAATAATGTCAATAGGATAGTTGCTACACCATTAATAATTCCTGATGACATTAATGCAGCCTGTGCATAATCTTTTGGAACTAACATAGATGCATATAAAGAGGATAAAACTCCTATTGTAAATATGGCTGAAACAATAACATTAATTACAAATAGCCTTTTCGGTATTGTCTTTAATGTAATGCCTTTTAAGTATGTAATCTTTGGCAATCTGAAACACATAATTATCTTTTTAAGGCTTTTGGGATTTAGTTGCTTAAAAAAAGTTGAAACTACTGAACCTCTTTCATTTGATAATTGAATAATAGCTCTTGAAAAAATGTTAATAAAAGTTGGAAATAGAAGTATTCCAAGCAAGACTCCAAAAGATGTTACCCCAATTAAAATCCTGTATTGGTCTTCTATAAAGCCTAATTTATTTGCATCGGGAGCCTCTGCTATAAGTTTAGCTGTTAAAGGTTGTTGAATCATTGTTGAGAATCTTGAAACAATAACTAATGTACTAAACAGTGATAAGGCTGTTGCAATTAATTTTACTCTTGCCCCTGAAATTCTCGTCGAATATGCCAAAGTCTCAACCATAGTTATGACTAGTAAGAATATAGAAATGACAACAACTTTACTCGTTATTAATTCCATTTGCAAACCCCTTTAAAAGATTTTCTCATTAAATTTTGGGTTTTTTGAGGTGCGTATAATTCCTTTTACACTAACCTACATACTTAATTATTCTCAATTTATTTTATTTTAACATAAATGGCCATTTAACTTACCAAAGATTACTAAACAATCTGGCCCGATTGTGGAATATTGCCCTCTACCTGTAGTATGGTCTAAACGAAATATCGGTTTTACTTGAGGTCCTATTAAATCCGCTAATACATTTATTTAAATAGAGCATCTTTAATAAAATGGGGGTCAGGAAACACAGAAATTACCTTATTTACTTTTAGAAAAAAGTATCTAATAACAACAAACAATCCAGTTACTTTAATATTCTCTTTATTTTTGAGCTTAAAGCAATTATTATTTACTTACATAGGCTCTAACACGAATGATTCTTCCATTTCACCGTCCCACTTTATTCTAACTTTAATTGCTGTGTCTTCCCGAGTTACTGAACACCCCGAACAAGATCTTGGTATAATAATAGTTGCCCCTTTAAAATTCTCTTCTTTCCTACCTGTTTCTCCATCGTTTATTTCAATTTCTACCCAATCAAATGATGTATCGCTTGTCGCATTCTTATAGCCAAAGATATACTTTCCATCTTCCCTCGTACCTTTATCTGAAATATTTGCTGAGTATTCCCCTTTCCAGTAATCACTTTCTCCTGAAAAAGAAATGGTCTTTTGATTACACGCTACAGACAATAATATAAAAGGCACCAAAAACAGCAAACGTTTTTTCATAATAGCCTCCAATTGAACTTTCTTCCTTACTTATTCTAATATTGGAGAGCATTATCCTTCTTGAACTAACCTCTCCATTTCACAACCTCTATAATTAGACAATACTCATTCAATTGTCTGGCCCCATAAGTGAATGCGTTATTTGGCTAAAGCGTCCTTTAATGGAAAGCCGTCTTAATGAAGTTATATCAATGAATCTAAACGAAAGACTGTCTTTGTTGAATATCCTACTAAACACTTGGCAAGATAAAGAAAAAGGAAGGTGTTTGGCAAATGAAATTTAATAAAGTGGTTATTCTAAGTACAATTTTATCAATACTTTTATTCCCCTTAAGTAGTACAGCTTCATCACTTGACCAGTTACCATCATCAAAACTGTCAAAAGACTGGGAGGTAGTTATTGATAAACCTAAAAGTAATGAACTTAAACCAAAACCAGACGTCTACAATATATATAGTCTGGATATTAAGTACATTGGCGATGAAGCTATAAAAATGGAAAGAATAGAAGCATACAGAGATGATCCAGGTTCCTCAGTGGACTTTGAATTATTTACTTCTAATTTAGGAATGGAAAGGAATGTCGACCAACAAACTTTTCATCATCAGAACTTTCCTATCTCTGTAAAAGCAACTGATTTAAAAGTTATTGTTACTTGGGCCAATAAAGGGGATAATTCGCGTAAATTCAAAGAGGTATTTATTTTTAAACAATAAGAAGTGGTTTGGAGAGCGGGATACTCGCTCTCCTTTAAATTTTCGTTACTCCACAATCTGTTCCTGTTGTTCAAGATAAGACACAATGCTTATTCTGTTGTTGCGCCCGTTTGTTTATAAATACGTGAAGGTAGTTTACAAAAGCTTATCTCCATAAGTTTAAAGAAAATATTCAATACCGTAAACGAATTAGTGCGGTTTTTCGTACTATTTGTTACACAAATCCCTAAATTATTCCTTCTCTTTTACCTTATCAGCTAATTCTTTTGCCCGTTCCAAACGCTTCTTAAAATTCTCGAGAAGCGGATTATCATCTTCAAAATTAGAAATAGCTTGTTCTATTACTTTTATTTCCTTATCATATTCTTTCCTTCTTCGATAAATAACAACTAAGCGCCTATAGGGATAATTATTATCAGGTTGATCTCTTAAACTCGCTTCATATATTTGAATTGCGTTTTCTATATAACCTTCGCGTTCTAGTTCTTCGCCCTTTAAATTTTTATCCACGGCTCGAGCAGGAACTTCAATATTTTTATCATATGGATTTTCTTCTATCTTTTTTCTCTTCGCTCTTTCACTCCAAATATCCAATCGTAAACCAATAGATTTTGAAGAAGTAGGTAAATATATAACTCGAACAGTCGCTTTTAACTTATTAAATTCGGCAAGTTTTTTAGCTACATCTTTCGGTATATACCCTAAAGAAAAAGAAGTTTCTTCTTCATCAACTTCACAATCACCGAACACCCTAATAGCGTTTTTATCGTAGGGATTATTTGGTTCTTTTTCTAGTCTAATTGCGAAACTTTTACTCGTAATAACCCTGAGAGCATTTCTCTCTTGCTTTTTTATCCCTGCTATAGGCACAAATTCAGCCACTTTTTTGGGAGTTCCTTCAGGCGGTCTTTGTATTATACGAACAACATTTTCCGCATCATCACTTTGTCTGAATGGTTTATTATAAACCCTTAATGAGGGGTCATCGATAACAGGAATGTTCGCCTTATTGTGGTCTTGTTTGTCAGGATATTCCTCATCTAATTGTTCTGTTTGTACGGGCTTTGCAGAAGTAGGTTTCTCGAGCCCTTTCGGTTTTTCTGATGGTTCATCTGATTGTACAGAAGTCTTTTTTTCGCCAAATAATCTTTTGAAAAACTGCAGCATAGGATTTACACCTCTCCTTTTATTTTTGCCCTTATTTCTCGGTCCGATTGTGGAGTATATGGGAAAATTAAAAAAACAAATGATTGCATCCTTTTATTATTTCTATACCATAACAAGCAAATTAACGATAAAGAAAAAAAGAAAAAATGCTCCTAAAAATATTAATATACATAATAACGTCTTACCCTTTTTATCCTTAAAGTGTTTTACATAGCGGACTGAGAAAAAGATTAATACGACTAAAAGTATCGATAAAAAGGACAAAAACATCGTAACAGAATGATTAGTATAAACCCTATATTGTAAGAAAACTCAGATACCAAAATAAACAAGAATACTATGGTGCCAGCTGACAATAAATAAAAATAAGGCATTTGGTTTATAGTCATCACTCCTAAAGAATTATCTAAAAAGATGGCCCGATTATAAAGTAAGCTAGATTTCTCTATAATGGCGCCCGATTCTTAAATAAGCTACTGCATATTGTAATCGAAATGTGCATATATCTATTAATCAATTTCACCCATCAAATGAATATATCCATTATTGTTTTTTATTTTTAGCTTTTAGTTTGATAAATAAAATAATAATTAAATCTATGGTTAAAAATAGAAAACCCATAACCAATGAATACTTAAAAAACTTAGCTGTTGAGTATCCTCCCACATATATAAAATATAAAAATAAAAAAAAGAAACCTAATATTGAAAAAGGTCTTCGGAGTTTTATCAAAATCATTTTCTCCTTTTTCGTTTACTTTATAAAGTAATATGTAAATTCCGAAGTGTTCCTTCGTAGTATGTATCAATTATGCATAACTAAATTATTAAGACACGCCGATGACAAAAGACCAATTCCTTATACAAGAATTGCGTCCGATTGTGGGAGATCAAAAAGTACTTTAGAAAAGAACTTTAATCAGTTAAATCAATAAAAATCGACCAAGATCTAAAAATGTATGAGGTATTAAAAAATTGATATGTCTGGCTCATCAGGTTTCTCAGTTAATGGCTCAATTCCCTTCCTCAGATAACTATCTAATTTCAGAAAAGCCTTGCCTATGTCATTGAGATTTAAAACCAATCTATATGCAGCAACCTCTCCACTAACCACTTTAAAGGGGCGTATTTTAGGTAAACTGTTTTTCCATTCGTCCCAATCACCAAAGGTATAATATTTACCGTCTTCCTTATCCCAAACTCCATAATCTAGCAGGAACTCTTGTTCATCATATTCCTCATAAAATTCATCATCAACAGAAATGTCGGCCCAAGGAAATAATTTCACAAACACATCCTCATATGACTGCATTGGAAAAAAAGCAATTGGCCAATCGACAATTATTTTTTCAATTTCTGTCCAGGGATCAATCACTTTTAAGGATATAGATCCTCTTCCTGATGATTTATTAACCCATTCTTCTGATTCTAAAATCAGCTTATTTCCAGCTTCTATTTCCTTCATCCAAGCTCGGTCTAGTCCCAAGGAATTTAACCTCTGTTCATACACTGTTTTATTCTCAGCGATTCGCCTTAAACTTTCAGAGGCCTTTGTTCCTAAAATATTTCGTTTGGGGACAGGTGTTTTCCAGTAATTAATAGAGGTTTTTTCAACACTTCCCTCAGAAACCTGAGTCCAATAGCAAATATTCTCGTTAGGATCACACAATATTAAAACAACGGGGAGGGAATGATTTGACCAATAATTTAAGTGCTCAATCTTTCCTCTAAAGGTGAATTCTTGTTCATTTGAGCTTGTAAAATAACTTTCACCGGTTTTAATTTGTACAGCAATCAGCTTTCCAGTTACCAAGTTTTCATCGACAATTTCTATTTGAGCATCAATTCCATAATCATCTGTCGGTTGTTCCCTAAATATCCATCCCAAATCCCTGGTAATTATTTCATTTACCATATTAACGCCTATTCTTTCAGTTTGACTTATTGCTTTTGGTAATTTCATAACACTATCTCCTTAGTGAAAAGTCAGCATACCAATGTTAAACTACCTTTTTAACAAAATTCATTCCACAATCTCAATTGCAGAAAGGCGATTAAACATCGTTACAATGAATGGCTATAGTTTTAACCAATTTCTTATTTCTTTTAAGCCCCTATATGTCTTTGCTAATGAGCTGTTTTCTTCTAAGTATTTTTCACCACATTCTGATAAATAAGCAGTCCCCTCAAATAGCCTAGGCCTATCATCAGCATAGAAAATACCCTTTAAATAATTTTCTCTGTTTAGAAACCTAACAGCATTGTCGAATTGATCTGCGGTAACCGCAAAATCATCTTCCGTAAGAGCTTTATTACCATTGTAAATTTCCTCCAATATAGCATACCTTAGTTTCTTTTTATTCATAAATTACCTCCTGATTATATTTGCAGTATTTGTATAAGGGAATAGCCCCGATTGTTTAAATATATTTATTCTAATCTCAATATATAGATAAGCTCCCTAGCTTTGAGAATTATATTTTTCATAAAGGTATGTCCTAATAAATAAAACTATCTACCTTTACCTCTCTTTTGTGTTTTCTCTACGGACAGCTGGGAATACCTCTGTAAGTAGTGCACCTTTCAAATCATCAATATCGTTAAAACGACTTTCCATATCCCCAATAGCTTTTAAAATAAATTTCTTTAAGGGCTCTATTTCTTCCTTGTGGTAGTTTGTTTCTCTACCTGTTAATATATAATAGATTACCTTGGCAAGTGCGTATGTTTCGTGTCTTATTTCATAATTTTCAAATCCAACTAATTCAAGATTTGAATAATCATTTATCGCCCCTTTAATTTCAGTCCCTTGTCTTGTCAATGAACTCTCAGGGCGCTTAACTAATCCAAAATCTGAGACCTTGATTAAAAAGCTTCCGTCTTCAAACTTTTTAACCAAGATATTCTGATAACTAATATCCCTATGTAAAAGCCCCTTGTTGTGAATATAACTAAAAGCATTAAGCAGCTGGATTATTAATGCTCTTCTTGAATCGAAAGACAATGAATTATTATTATGTCTCATAAATCTTTCCAAGGTTTGGTCTGCTAATTCCATTGTATACTCATTTTTTTCAGAGTTATATGTATAAGCCTTTATAATAAAGGGAGAATCTAATACTTTTAAGTCGTTAAACTCATTTTTAAACCTCTCTAATTCATCAGCACGCAGGTCCTTATTTGCACGTTTTAAAGCAAAATCAATACCATAATATGGGTCTTGATATCTAAATACCTTTGCATAGGAGCCTCCTCCAATTTGCTTAATTTCTGTATAGGTCTTACTGTTGTGATTTATGATTTCTACCCCATTGACTTTAGTAAAGATAGGTTTTTCCTCTATTAGATTGATAATTGGAAATCCTTCTGGTATTTTACTTCCACCGCTTTGTGATAAGAACGTTCTACATAAGTCAATAATTTCCTGGTAGTACTTGTCAACTTCAAAATTATAACTTCCTGTCAATTTAGCTTTAAGTACTCTAGTTTGGTCAATGAGATCTATTAATTCCCTGCTCTCTGCTGCATTGTAATGGCCTCCATAGGTGCCGTTTTTACTATTCATAAAAAAGAAAAGTTCATTTAAATTACTGTGTATTGTTGCGAATATTTTTATTAAATAAATATTGTTAAACACGGTATAATAATGCTCAAATAAGACCGATTTTTCAGTGTTAAATTGGCTTGATATCTGGTTGTACTTTATTTTTATAAAGTTATCCAAATCCGACACAACGTCACCCCTTAATATTAATATAATCGCCCAAATAACTAAGAACACTAGTAATGAATAGGAAAATCTTACGCACTCTAACTATTGACTGAGATTACGTCCAATCGCATAAAATCTGGAGTGTAAAAAAGGCGGTTAAAATCATACCTGATACTATTTGGAATAGCATATAAAGCAATAATAGAATATCTATAAATACCAAATTATTTTTCGGAATTATCACTCTCTTAATTTAAGTATATCATAGTTCGTCGTACTCTAATGTTGCCCATCTTTCTGAATAAATGCTAAAAAAGAAAACGAATATACGGGTTCAGTTAGGGGGCAGAAAAATGATAATAACAACAGGAGTAACACGCCAATTAGCGCAAACCTGATAATAAAATAACAGTTCAAAAAGTTAGCAAAAAGCACAGCATTAATTCTGTGCTTTTTAATAGTTATATGTTATATTTTGCTTCGGTCTTCCATAATCGCGCCCTTTAGTTGAAGATGGGTTTACTCTATATACCTCAATTAACTTCCCTGGGACTGTTTCAAAAATTAATATTTCAGGGTTCTTAAATGCTTGTGTTTAAAATACTCATCCAATCTAGGCAGACTTTC
Organism: Siminovitchia acidinfaciens; assembly: GCF_003605385.1. GTDB lineage: Bacteria > Bacillota > Bacilli > Bacillales > Bacillaceae_C > Siminovitchia > Siminovitchia acidinfaciens. The sequence goes on from NZ_QYTV02000002.1 coordinate 186,925, forward strand.
CCAATACTGTGCTATTAAATATTCATTTTAAATTTCTTTAGCATAACTAAAATTTTTTAGTTGCTTTTAAAGCTCTTCGCCATTGATCCAAGCGCGATTCTAGAGAACTTGATCTCCCAGGATATTGAATATCATCCTCAGGTTTTGGAGGAGTAAGAATTAAATTTTCATATCGATTTAAAATTCCCTTTAATTTTTGTCTATCCAAACCTAGATCACCCTCCTGCTAACTTATCTTGGAACAATGTACAAAATACTTTCTTAATAAAATAAGAACAGGATCATTCTCCGATAATGAAACCTTATTTATTTTAAAATCTTCGTGTTTCGAATCTCGGAGTCTTTGAAGCAAAATTTCCCGATACTCAGACTTCGTCATCCTGAATGTCATACAACACCTCCGACTCTATTTTTTGCACTACTCCTTCCTGAAGTAATGCACCCGTTAGTTAAAGAAGATCTTCGTAAAACACCCATTACATTATTTTTTTCACCATCTATTTCTAACCCATCTACCTTTTGCCTTATCCCAATTATCAATTTCAACTTGATTGTATAGCTTTTCTTTTTCACTATAAGTTTGGAGCCAACTTTTTTCAAACCTATGTAATTGTGAATTATTACAATAAGTTAATATTTTAAAAACAAAGCTATCCTTTCCATATTTCTTAAAATCCTCATTTATCTGCTGATAACTGTGTTTTCCTGATTTCATAGAGGAAGCGTGGGATTTTAACCTGCCAAAGATGTGATGTGAACTACCTACATAAAATCGATTGGTTATAATATTCTGAAATACATATATACCTATTAAATCTTGCGTATCAAATCTATATTTTTCTTTTCCTAACTCCCATACATCATCAAACGATAAAGGTTGGTTTAAATGCTTTATTTCCCATCCAGTAAAATTTTCCCTTGTTGTTTTCATCCCCATTTTGCTCACTCCTTTTTCTAACCTTTTAATACTATTAAAGCTTTTCTTGCACTAAACTGCCCGTTAGTACAATAACTTCAACAAAAATCAGCGATAATCCTTCTTGGAATATCGCCCCCGAAACTTTAAGTGTATAACTTCACATTTTTCCGCAGTTAATTAGGATTTGTTTTTCATTTTTTCTTTATAAAGCATAAAAGTAATATCCATAAATACTTTTGCTTTTCCTGTGTGAGGTATACCGAAGGGTTCTACCAAGTATCGATAAGGTTTCATTTCTTCCTGGTCCAGAAGGTCTGCTAAGTACCAGTATCTGAGATCTTGATTTTTACTTTGCATTGGGAATTCAGGATCATTCAAAATGAATTCTCTTAATTTTTCTTCGTCTTCCTTCCTTTGTTCCCTTTTCTTAGATTTCGCTGATTTAACTTCTGAATAAAACTCACTTTCTAGTGTATCCATAACTATTTCAGCCGTTTGTAAATCCATTTCTTCTGTCCAATAGTGGAACAATTCTATCCCTATAAAAGTACCGTTTTGGATCATAAAAAGAATTAAACGATAAGGTACATTAAAATCAATACATTCTATTTCTTTGTTATAACGCTTAATTTCTTTCTGTAATTTTTCTTCATATTTATATTCTTCTTCAGGAACAATAAAACTGGCCTTATTATAATAATTATAAAGATAATATATGTATACGGAATCTAGGCTATTTGCCATCTCTAAAAAATCCTCTATTCCTTGAACATTTAAAATTACTTTATTCGTTGTATCAATGCTTCTCACTTCTATTGGAATTAAATTGTATTCTTTCGCTTTTTTTATTAATTCCTCTTGTTTCAAAATTTCCAATGAAATCACCCTCTATATTTTCTCTCGTTACTATGTTTCAAGTCTTTTTAGTTAATTAAGGATATTAATCTAATTTTGTTTGGAGACTAAGCCTTCTTAAAACTACGAAAATGTGCTTGAAAAAGTTTCCATTAACAAAGCGTTCTTCATCAAACCTGCCCCGTTAGCTTAATAAACAAAGATCGCCGCAGCGATAGACTACTTACATTGATTTATACTACTTCTTAATATCGTTGGTCCTAATTTTTCATTTTTCGAGCTAGAAAGTCGCACTGGTACTTCTACATTATCATTTCTGCTGTTATTTCATCAAAACCGGCTGCCCAAGTTGGGCTATCTATTTCTGGAGTAGGATAAAGTCTGAAACGCCAATATATTTCATTGGGTTTAAAAGCAAATTCTTCATTACCATCATAATTCCCAAAAGCTATGGTCCAGGAAGGTGAACTCCAAGAATGCTTATATTTGTTCGTGCAAAGTTGGGCATATTCAACCACATTTAATAAATTAATGCGATACCCTTTGCATTTTAAAGTTTTTATCAACTGGTTCCAAGACAAATACTACAAGGAAAGTCTGTCTGCCTTGGATTGTAAGGGTAAATACAAATAGCTGGAATGATAAAAACACCAAAAAAATGGTTTCATATTTCACATCTAGTAATTCGCTCCCCTTAATTTCTCCTAATTATTTGTAAACATATAAAAAGTCGTTCTTAAACTAAGCATATCAATAAACAAAAGCAGTCCAATTCATATACGAATTGGACTGCTAATTGTACCGTAATTTAATTTTTCTACTTCTAATCCAAAACCTTTAGATGTTGCCTCAGTTCTTTTTTATACTAATCAACTAGCTTCATCTTCTTCCATTAACAATTCTATGTCTACAATTGTAGCTGGTTGTTTGGTTTCTGGATAATCTTTAATTTGGAGGTGGCCATCCTCATTAATAAAATAGAACTTTAATTCAGTATTCCTTACATTACTAAGAGCTTTAACGATGTTCGGGGAATAATTTGGTGCAATCGTTATAACTCTTACATTTGGTCCGAATTCAGACTGATAAAAAGCGGACTGCCAAACGATTGATTTATCATTATCTACAATTTTCAGCTCAATCACACAGATATTATTGTTTAAGTCTTTTGCTAAGATATCGATAACCCCTGCTCCTCCATCCACTTTCTTTTGACGTTCGATAAGCGTCAAACCTTCTTCTATAATCTCAATATGATCCGCAATATAATGTTCTAATGCTGATTCGGAGCTATCCATTAAATATTGAGCAGCTAGTTTCTGCTCATAATTTTGAATAATTTTTTCGTATTCACAGAAGGCTTCAGAATGATCATATTCTTCTTCGTTTGTCATACAATATGTAGAACAAATCCCGAAAAACACAAGCGGGTCTTCCCTGTCGGTTAATCCCCTTACATTGCTCCAATTGAATTCTTCAACAGAAGAAATAAGTTTATTCTGAAGTTCTTTTAACGTCTTAAATGGCAATCCATCCCAAACACAATATCCCCAATACTTTGTATCTTTCGCTTTTAGCTGTCCTATTTTCTTTTCTTTAAAACAGCTAGTGCAATACAATTCGCCTGTTTCTATGCTAAACAAATGATTCTTTAAATCATCTACTTCCTTTTGATTTTCCGTTACAAACAGTAACTCACCCTCATTGTAGTTCCATTCCTCTTGTTCATTTTTAAATCCGTAAACGAAGTATCTTTTTCCTTCATTGTACCGATAATCAATTTTTAGGGCACCATAGATTTTTTTGAGTATTTCTATTTTATTATCGTTCATTTTTTCACCTCAAGGATAGTTTGACCAATTCGGAGAAAAAATAGCCGAAATTTCTCTATCTTGGAAAAAATCTCCAATTCTTATGATCAATTATATGTATTCATATTTTTTCCACCTTAGTAAAGCTCACCCTTCTTTAAGTCTTTCTTCAACTATCCTGCCCGTTAGCTCAATAACTTCAACAAAAAAGCGTTAATCCTTCTTCGATTAACGCACCAGTTAGTGCAAAAATAGAGTTTTCACTTAAAATAGTAAGCCACTATAAAATAAAACTCCCGCCGGATCTCAGGCACCCATTTAATAAAGTTAAAACTCATTAACGACAAAATCAATTAAATCCATATCATCGTTTGTTAGATTAAATTCCTTTTGAACTTCTTCTTCTGTTCTTCCGTTTTTAATTGATTCAATTGCTTTTTGAATCGTTTTATCGTTGCTATATTCATACTCATTCATAAAGTCATTTACTTGGGTCATAGTTTCATTCATTCCTTCCGAACTTTTTAACTTTCCCAGACCTTACAGCTTCTTTCCAACTCTCGACAACCTTTCGAGTAAATTCCTCTGAATCGCCAGGTCGAGGATTATTCCGGCGGGTTCGAAGAGTTCTTTACTGGCCACGAATGATTTTGATTATTCTTTCAGAATGCTGCGTTTGAAGCTTAAGCTTAAATCTTTTCAAGTTAGAAAGCACCTCACCCATTGGATTTTCTTCTGAAGCCCTTGCTAATTAATATTGTCTTATAAAGGGACAAAAGTGACGTTCATCTGCTTAAATTCTTTAAAAGATTTAAATCCCCCAAGGTGGAGGTTTACTTATGTCTCGGTAAATACGGAAGTTTTTCAATATTACAGAGAGATTCTCCTCCCCTACAATACTCATTATCGTTTTTATTCCAAGGGGTAATCCGCTTGCTAAGCTTGTGGAAGAGGTAAAAGCAAGCGGATCTCGTTTGAACCACAGTTGAGTATAAATATCTCAACTTCTTCAGTATAGTGTTCTTTTAAAAGAAAACGCAACCAGTCTCCAATTTATCCAGTAAAACAAATACATATTTGAAATATACTATCGGATAAAGTTGCATAATAATTGAATTTCACCTATGAGTAAACCGCATAATTTGTATCCTACCATAAAATTTTTTTGCAAATATTATTCCTGCTATCTATCCAATCAAAATTATAAAATCCCTTAGGAGGAAAAATTACACTCGGGACATAATATTAAAGAAATCATTGCGATATAGTAAAGACAGCCACCTGAATTGAATATGGAGATGAAATCCAGAATTTCTAAGGCGAAGTATAGGAAGATTTTGCTTCAAAAACTCCAGGATTCGAAACACGATGATTTTCAAATGACCACGGTTTCTTTATCGCAGAATGATCCTCTTCTTATTTTATTAAGAGAGTATTTCCCGCAGTGTTACAAATAATTAGTAAAGGGTGGCTGTTATGGAAAGCCAGCTAACGGATCCGGAATTCATTAAAAAATGCAGGTTGGAGATGGTTAAGGACTGTGTGATTTTCAATATGTTGCACGGTGGCTGGGCCATCGACGAAAAAGAAGTTAGGAGTAAACTGGACAACGTGGAAGATGAAAAAAGACTGATGATCATTGCTGTAATTGCTGCGTATACGGATGATATAAAAAGTTTGATTCGAAGGATTTAGATATGAGTAAGTTTAAAAGGACAAAGGTGACGACAATGAGGATCACCCGCGGGCAGTACAGGACGCTTAGAGTCAGAAGGCAGAATCCACGGCCAAAGAATCCAGAAGAATTGCTCGGCAGATCATTGACAGCTGGAGGGATTCGGAGAGAACCGGGAAAATTAAACGATTTAGTAAAAACGAGTGGTACTATTTTTTCAATTGATATCAAGGGGAGGCTGTTTTTTGATTGGATGATGAAATTCTAAGAAAATATATAAGATCGGCTGGAGAATTAGCAATGAATGAGGCCCTCAAAGAAAGCAAGAAATCCGATAAGGAGGGTAGTTGTCGTGGATGATTTAACTAAAGAGCTTAGGCAATACAGAATGATGATCGGAAATTTAGAGTTAAGCCCTTTTGAAACGCTGCAAGATCTCTATATTCGTAATACTTTAGAAGATAAAATCAGTCTAATGACACATAAGGAACGATTGAGACTCCATTATTACGATCTTCAAGTTATTTTAAATGCAGATAAGTTCAAGGAACAACTTGAAAACGTTTATGATTTTTCAACAAATAAGCCATTAAAAGAATGGTGGTGGCATTTGGACAAGGTCGCATCTGGTGAGTTAATGATTACTTTAGATATGAGGGTTGAAAATAACTTGATTGGCAAATTGTTTAACGATTCACTAAATGAGATTTATGGGAAAACCCTAGAAGAAATACAGCGCGAAGCTTATGAAAAACCTATAAAGGTTAAAAAAAAAGAAAGAACTAGAGGAGTGAACTCGTTTTTTTCGGTTTTTTTTATTTGAAAAAATACTGGATTGGTCAAGCGTATATTTTTTCCTAAAGACAAGGGTACTGTATGTATAGCCTCCTAAAATATAAGTTATATCAAAGTGCTAACAAGACAATTTTTGTTTGCCTTTTGTTATAAATTTTTTTCCACTGCTTGCCCTATTAAAAATATTGATTTTCCTTTCGTTTATACTAATCGGAAAAGCCATTGTAATTGTATACATATTCATTTAAAAATGATTGGTGCTGGTCATAACTTGCTATGTTTAGCAAAGCTGTTGAATGAACTTGGGTTGATTTAGGAATTTCATTGTTAGCCTTTTACTTTTATATCTACTCTCGTGGTTAAAGTTTTTTATTAAATTTTAAATCTTTTTTCTGGAAAGTCCGGATATACTTTATAGAAAAAAAGTTCTGTGATTGAAAAAACGTAATCGAAATTAATTATTCAAATCATTATAACCTATATAATTTTTTATAAATTCATCCATAATATTTAATCTTTCATTTGTTTCTTCTTTTGTTGTTCCTATTGAAGCTATTACTAGTTTAGTTAAAATTCGTTCAATCTTTTTTATATTTTCCTTATCTAAATGAGATAAATCTACATATAACGGTAAATCCGTTTCTAAACTAAAACTTAATAACTCCTCTGTTTTACTCCTCCATTGGATTTTTTCTCCTGAAATGGAATTTAATCCTTCTTGAGAATTTATTTTTGCTAAAGCATAAAGAAAGGAATTAATATTTGCTTTAGATATTTTTTTCGATGTGGAACTTAAAAAAAGTTCTATTTGGTCTTTAAAATCGCGCATTCTTAATTTATTCCTTTTTAAGTATCGTCTATGATAATCAAATGCATATAATATAAAAGAATTATAGTTTTTTTCATCCAAATTATTAATTTCTTTAATTAAATTTTCAATAAAATCCATTCGAATATCTCTCCTTTTATAAGAAGCCTCTTCATTTATTCGTTATTCACTTTTTCGAATTCCTTAATCCCTAACAAGTACATTTATTATATGCTTTTTGATTAAATAAAAAAAGAGTCGAGATGCGTACTAACCGTACGCTCCCGACTTCTTAATAAATCTAATTTTCTATTCTTCAATCTCTTACTTGGTAAAAGTGAATCACAGGTATTCACATTGCCTTTAAACTAGGTGCCTTGGTTTTATAATTTGTTTTAGTAGACTTTCTTGTCATTTCTAGACTTTCTTGTCATTTCTAGACTTTCTTGTCATTCATCAATTGCGCTATTACATCATGCCGCCCATCACTCCACCGTCACGCTCTTCGCCAAATTCCTCGGCTTATCAACATCACACCCCCGGTGCAATGCCGCATAGTAGGAGATCAACTGCAGTGGTATGACTGAGACCAGTGGTGTGAGCAACTCATGAACTGCCGGCAATACGAAGCGGTCTCCCTCTGTTTCCAGGCCTTTCATCGAAATGATGCAGGTGCTGGCTCCACGGGCAGCCACTTCCCTCACGTTTGCCCTGATCGCTCCGTTGACACCGAACTGCGTGGCAAGGGCTATGACTGGTGTGTGCCTTTCAATCAAGGCGATAGTGCCGTGTTTTAGTTCTCCGCCTGCGAATCCTTCCGCCTGGATATAAGATATTTCTTTTAGTTTCAACGCACCTTCCAAGCCAACGTAATAGTCGACAGAGCGGCCGATGAAAAAGCAGTCAAAAGCCACAGCCAGATATTCAGTCGCGATTTTTTCGAATTCCTCTTTGCTGTTACATAATGTTTCCATTGCACTGGCGACGATTCCGAGTTCTTTTACTACATCAAGTTCGGCCTTAGCGCCTGTTGCAGCGCCCGCATCAGATGCCAAGATCGCCAATACAGCGACCTGAGCCGTATATGCCTTTGTTGAAGCGACAGCAATTTCCGGTCCTGCATGCAGCAGCATCGTGTAGTCTGCTTCTCTTGAAAGCGTTGAGCCGGGAACATTCGTAATCGTTATAGCACAATGCCCCATTTCCTTCACTTTCACCAATACAGCTCTGCTATCTGCTGTTTCCCCACTCTGCGAAATGAAAATGAATATTGGTTTTGCTGAAAGCAAAGGCATATTATAGCCGAATTCACTCGCGAGATGCACTTCCACCGGTATTTTCGCAAGCTTTTCAATTAGTTGCTTTCCAACCAATCCTGCATGATAGCTCGTTCCGCACGCAATGATATAAATTCGGTCTGTGGCACCCATGGCTTGTTTTATGTCGCTGTCAATCTCAAGGTTGCCATCTTCATTCTGATATGCCTGGATAATCTTCCTCATGACAAGCGGCTGCTCATCAATTTCTTTCAGCATGAAATGAGGATACGTTCCTTTTTCGATATCTGTAACGTCCAGCTCGGCGCGGTAAGGCTTCCTAATGATGACTTCGCCTTGCAAATTGTAAATGTCCGCCCGGTCTTTTTTAACAATGACAATCTCTTTATCCATCAGCTCGATGAATTGATCCGTGATTTGGATCATCGCCATGGCATCGCTGGCAACGACATGAAAGTCTTCTCCCACTCCGACAAGCAAAGGACTTTTATTTTTAGCAACAAAGATTGTGTCAGGCGTTTGTGTATCCAGCATCGCAATTGCATAGGATCCTTTTAGCAGGCGGAGAGTTTTCATGAAGGCTTCTTCTGTTCCCATATCTTTTGAAAACTTCTCAATCAGCTGAACGATCACTTCTGTGTCTGTATCACTTTTAAACGAGACATCTTGCAAAAACTCTGCTCTTAGCTCCGATTCATTTTCAATGACCCCGTTATGGACCAGTGTGAACCGCCCTGCTCCACTCTGGTGGGGATGGGCATTCGCTTTACTGGGCGCTCCGTGCGTAGCCCAGCGTGTATGGCCGATTCCCGCCTGGGCAACGACGTTTGAATCCACAGCAGAACGCAAATCAGCTATCCGTCCTTTTTCTTTAAAAATGTGAATGCCGTCACGATTTTCAAGAGCGATTCCAGCTGAATCATACCCACGGTACTCCAGCTTCTCCAAGCCCTTCAACAAGATTTCTTTTGCATCATTCGTTCCTATATAACCGGTAATTCCGCACATAACCATTCCCCCTGTATGAGGAAGGCAAGCAGCCGAGGGCATACTTGCCCTCTTCATCATCCATTTTAATGATCACAATTTCTTCCCTTTGTCCATCGAGTCGCCTCGTATGATTTACGAAAGAAAATTCGACTGTGTGCCGCAGCCGGGAGGTATCCGCCGAACATTCGATAAACCTCCTCCTCGTCAACTAGCGATCTGTCCAGTCTTTTCAAAAGACGACACCATCCGCTAGTTCTGGCGCTTTTAAAATCTTTCCTGCGATGCTCCTTTCTATTTTGAATAAAAAAGAAACATAAATATCATACTATATTCCTTTTTTCAAGGTCAATATATGTATGAACGAAATGTAGGTTGACACAAAAAATATGAAAGTCAATGCAAAGTATTGATAATAAGCCACTTTCATTATGATTTACAGTGATTTTGTGATATAAATAGGCTGATAACACATGTACGAGACCAAAGGACTTCATGTCCTTTTTTTACTGTCATAGTGGAATAATCGGGACTAAAGTAAGAGGGGGGCTTGAATGAATAGAAAAGCTTTTTGGATGGCTATTTTCACCATCATTATCTGGTCATCGGGATTCGCGGGAGTACGAGCCAGTTTAATTGGAGGATATTCTTCCGCGCATCTCGTTCTTCTTCGGTTTTTAATTGCTTCTGGAGTTTTCTTAATATATGCTCTGTGGCCGGGAGTACATATAAAAATCCCCCGCAAAAAAGATATTTTACGCATTATGTTTCTTGGCTTTATGGGAATCAGTGTGTATCAAATCGGGTTGACCTTTGGTGTTCAAACCGTGTCAGCTGGAACCGCAAGCATGATTGTAGGATCCGCTCCGGTATTCACCACCATTATTGCAGTGCTTGTTCTGAAAGAGAGAATGGACATGTTGGGGTGGATTGGACTCGGCATTGGTTTCATTGGTATTGTGTTAATTACAATCGGATCGACAGGAGCTTCATTTACAGTTTCCAAAGGAACCGTTTATATTATCATAGCAACCATTGCGACTTCTATCTTTTTTGTTTTTCAAAAACCGCTATTGGAACGCTATCACCCAATTGATTTGACGGCCTATTTTACATGGGCCGGAACGTTGCCGCTGCTCATGTTTTTTCCCGGGTTATGGGAAAATATTCAAGGCGCCACAACAGAGGCACATATTTCTGCCTTATACGTAGGAATTTTTCCGGCTGCCATCGCCTACGCCACTTGGGCCATTGCACTGTCCGCTGGGAACACAACAGCACTCTCAAGCATGCTTTACCTTGAGCCGGCACTCGCGATTATCATTGCCTGGTTCTGGCTGGGTGAATGGCCAAGTACCCTGTCGTTGATCGGGGGAGCAGTTGCCATCTCTAGTGTGTTTGTTGTTAACCTTGTCGGTAAAAAGAGATACATCAAGAAGCATCAATTGGATGGGTGACTGGCCAAAGTATGCCCTTAATAAGAAAAGCCCAAGCGCCTTGCTTAGCCCCGTCAAGCACAAGACGATTCCCGAGTAGGCAGTTCGTAAGCGAACAGGGAAGCGGCTTGTGACCTCAAGGGGCTAGGCGCTGGAGCTGATCATAACTAATACTTGTTTAAATAAAAAACTTGGTTTAATTTGATACTTTCTTTAAATGTAAAGTTAAAACCCTGATTTTCCTTAGCGTAGGAAAATCAGGGTTTTATTCATGTTTTAAGTGGACCTAGATCGAGATACAAGAGATATGGACAAAATCAATCTTCATTGTTATTCATACCAACAAACATTAGCACAAAGCGAAGAAGTTCTATTACAGCTATAACAGTTCCAGCTACATAAGTTAATGCAGCCGCGTTTAAAACTTTACGTGCATTGCCCTCTTCATCATTTCTTATCAAACCTGAATTAACCATTGCGGTAAGAGCCCTGGACGAGGCGTTGAATTCAACAGGCAAGGTTACAACTTGGAATAAGACTGCAGCAGCCATCGCTACAATTCCTAGGAGCAACATGTTGGCTGATGATAATATGACCCCTATCAAAATTAATATCCAGGAAAAATTCGACCCGATATTGGCTACCGGAACGAGAGCATGTCTAAACCTTAATGGTGCATACCCCACTTTATCTTGTATTGCATGTCCAACCTCATGTATACCAACAGAAATAGCAGCAATTGATGTTCCGTGAAAATTATTGCTTGATAACCTGACCACCTTATCCCTCGGGTCATAGTGGTCGGTTAAATTACCCGATACTTCCTCAATATTTACATTAAATAAACCATTTTCATCAAGGACTTTTCTGGCGGCTTCAGCTCCTGTAAGCCCAGATGAAGCATCAATTTCCATATTTTTCGCATAAGTTCGTTTTAAATACATTTGAACCATTAATGGTATGAGCATAATGATAATGAAGTAAATAATAAAACCCATAAACTAGACCCTCCATGTCTTTTAAGATTATTCTTCGTGCTGCTGTCCAAGCTTATATTTTCTTATCTAGATTTCCGCCCAAGTATTTTGTAATAAGGCAAAGTGCATGGATTGTTCAACCACTTAAAGGAAAGGCGGCCAAGTTTTCCCAAAACTGTACTTTTTCTTAGTCCCCACACCTTTCAATGTTCAGTAGTTTCAAGCATTAGTTTCAACACTTCTTTGGCAATCCTGTTCAACAAGAGTCATACCTTCGGCTTTTGCAAACTGAAAGAAAGCCACGTTTGTAAGGACATTAACTATATAATGTGGATGTTATCCTGGTCCTTGCTTGGTGCCCCTTCATTAAAAATAAGCTTTGTTGCAAAACTATAAGATATTTCTTTTGTCGAAGTTCGAATTGAAGACGGTATTTCAAAGAAAAATGATATTTTGTGCATTTCTTCAGCTTGAATATGTCTTGTTGTTAATATGGTTGTTGTATCAATTACTTTTTCTTCACCTGTTGATTGGTCTGCCATGATGAAATCACAATCAATGCGTTTAGCTTTTTGGTCGATGATACCGCCTTTGATTAAGAAGCACCCTCTAATATGTTCACCTGCGCTATAAGCTTCCTTAGGCAAAATAAGATCTATTGTCGCAGAACCTACTCCAATAAGAGACATATATTTCCTCAGTATCAATAAATATCCTCCTGCATCATTTATTTAGATTCAAGTGTTTTTCGTCCAATCGCTTTTCAATATTTTTAATTACTTCCTTATCTTTAAGAAGTTCTTCTTTATTTCTTCTTATTAACTCAGACAAAGGTACTTTTCTTTTTTTCATGGTCGCATGTCACCTCTCTTAAGTAGATTTTCATGTTAAATAAAGTCTTATAGTTTTTTACCGTACAAGAGTATAGCAACGCTTTTAATCCGGAACTTCCAGTACGCCCTGATTATTTCCAACAAAAAAACCTTTACCAGACTTCTGGTAAAGGTTTTTCCATATATATAAAGACCTTTACCAGCAGGTAAAGGTCTCGCTAACAACAAAATGTTGCTAACAAAGCCGAGAGTAAACTCCGTAATGACGACTTTGTTATAAAAGCTACTCCCCTTTAGGAGAACTATTTAACTTTATTAATTAATAATAATTAACCTTTATTGATTTGTCAAATTAATTCTAGCCCTCTAATTTTTTATCATCTATTAATTCGTGCGGCCATACCGATGCTTTGCTATTCAACCGGTGACCATCCTTTCAATTAACTTAATAAACCGCGAATAGTTACGCTGAACGCGGTTAAACATTGATTCTTTATCTTCCCAATTATATATATCTATACAATGTTTATTTTTTATTCAATTTTGTTTTAGCGTAAAGGTAGTGTCATCTGAATCCCCTCGATGCAGAGCTCTCTGAGTGGTCACGTCATTATGGCCATGGCTCCTTCGTCAAAAAAGAGTCTAGATGATGATTTTGCAATTATTGAGTCATAGAATGGAGAAATCTGTAAACCGGATGTACGCACGGGACAACACGTACACCCATCCTCCAGGCTGTAAGCAGATGTCTTTTTTCTCAGATGAAGGCCTAAAATCTTTGTCTAACTTTCCGCATTAACTTAGCATCTCATCAAATTTTAATCTTCTAATCATATTTGTTTCAGTTAAGAAATCTATCATTTAAAACAAGAAACAAGATAATAAACATCAAAAATGTGGGAGGTAGTTTACTTTGTTGACTAATATTATTATAGAAAAAACGTTATTTAAAAACCAATACCATGAAAGATATCAGTTTGTACTAAAATATAAAGGAAATGATTTCAAAGGGCTTTATCATAATGGAGAGATCACATGGTTTAATCCTCAACCTTTAAATTACCTTAAGGAAAAACGTTTAGATAAAGTCGAAACTAAAGTTCATAAAAAGATGAGAAAACATTTATTACATTAATTGACAACTATATGAGCTCCAACCGGCAAAACGTAGATATTAAAAGTTAAAACCCCTGTTTTTCTCCTTGGCGTAGAAAAACAGGGGTTTATTTCTAAGTGTACGTATAGAGGTAATTATTTAAACTTATTACCTTCCCATATAAATATCAGGGTTTGAAAATCGATTCATTAATTATCCTAATAAACCTGCACCAAGTCCGTTAATAAGTGTCAAAAAAACAATTACCTGATGAAAGAACTGTTTTTACGACCTTTTTCAATTAAAATTGGACTTCCAACGCAACCGGACAGTGGTCGCTGCCCATTACATTGCAATGAATATGCGAGTCTATCAGCTGATCTTTTAACCTCTCGGAAACAACAAAATAATCGATCCGCCAGCCGATATTTCTTTCCCTGACCTTGTTCATATATGACCACCATGTATAGGCCCCTTCTTGGTTCGGGTAAAAATGGCGGTATGAATCAATGAAGCCATGCTCCAGAAAGGTTGAAAACTTACCTCGCTCCTCGTCGGTAAATCCGGAATTTCCTCTGTTTGATTTGTAATTTTTCAAATCGATGTCTTGATGAGCGACATTAAGGTCCCCGCAAAAAATAACAGGTTTATTCTGGTCCAATTCTTTCAAATATGAAAGCATGCGGTCTTCCCATTCCAACCTGTAGCTTAATCGCGCCAAGTCCCTTTGGGCATTCGGCGTATACACATTGACAAGATAAAATTGCTCGAATTCCAATGTGATGATCCGCCCCTCGTCTTCTGACACGGCTTCACCAACGCCATACCTGACAGAAAGCGGTTCATGTTTCGTAAAAACAGCCGTTCCGGAGTAGCCTTTCTTCACCGCATAGTTCCAATACTGGTGATATCCTTCCAGCTCCAGGTCTATTTGCCCTTCTTGAAGCTTCGTTTCCTGTATACAAAAAATATCTGCATCCACTTGATTAAAATAATCTAGGAACCCCTTTCGCACGCAAGCCCTGAGGCCATTGACATTCCATGATACAAATTTCATTTGATGTTACTCCCTCTGCCTATTATTCTCTCACCTATTGTGCCACTCTTTGTGTCGGCAAACAAGGGAATGAATTCAGGGCCGGGATCATGTCAGGTTCCCGGCCCTTTATTTTATTTAGCTTCTTTTTTGAGTGAGTACTTTTTCATACTTTCGACGACTTCCGCATATTCCTCTTTGGATTTGACCGGGATTCCCTGCATCAGCCTCATATGTTGACTGCTCTCCAGCTTGTCTACATCGATTTGAAAAAAAGACTGGATGACATCCGATTCTTCCGGTTTGCCGTTAAAGATGGATAATGTCCCGTCTTCTGTAATACCAAAGTAACCGTTCATTTTTAATAAAGGGGAAATATCATCGATTTTCTTCTCAAATAAAAGGCGGTCCTCATCCATATCTACTAGCTGCCACGATTCATACTTTGCCCAAAAATCCTCCAAAGCAAAAATCACTTCTTTTACAACCTCTTCACTTGCCTCACCATCCAAATAAACCCTTTTTAAATGAATGGTCAGTTCCAGCGGCTGCTCTTGTATGACAGGTTCCTGATATGAAGACTCTTCCTTTTCTTCTGCACGAATTTGAGCAGATTGCTGATCGATATTGCTAATGAATAAGCTGCTGCTTAAAAGAATCATCGGTAATACAGCTTTCATTTCGGATCACCCCTACAACCATATCTTACATAGCTATAGTGTGACCTTTCTTTTACATGAATATCCATAAAAAAAGAGTTTTTCCATCCTTATATAAATACAGGAATTTCATTTTTAATTTTCTTAATTGGACGATTCCTTTCACTCACTGACTTTCACAAGATACTATCATTGAATCCCCTTTTTGTAGTCGCTATTGTTTTCTAAAGCATACAATTTCATCATTATTAATCCCATTAGTTTTCGCTATTGCAAAAAGCACCTAAATTACATCAGCTATTTCTGACGTTATCTCCTCTCGCAATGTAATCAAAATTCCAACAAACTGTAACCTAATAATCATAATGATGAAAACTAATTATGAGATAATCACTAATTAAAGCATTTGTTAAAAAAGATGGAAACTCCTTCAATTTCTGTTTAAGTTTTTCAGAAATTGAAGATGCGTACAAAATCTAATAGGATTTGAATACCGTTTTACTATTCAGCTAGGTGGTGCAAAGTTTGGCTCGGACGAAAAAGAAAAGAACAAGAGTAAAATGGGGTAGAGTATTTGGCTTCCTTCTTCTCATAGGTATATTTATGGTTGGTCTTTTTAATGTATTTCAGTACATAGAAGGAACGATAAAAGCCATCAATCAACCACTAAAAAACGTGGAAGCAAATCACTCGTTTCAAGGAGAGAAAAATAAAATAGATGCAGTCAATGTTCTTTTATTAGGAAGTGACTCTCGCGGAGAAAAACATGCTCGAACGGATACGATTATGGTTGCACATTATAATCCACAAACTCATAAGGTAAAACTTATTTCACTCATGCGTGATATATTTGTCTCTGTGCCTAATTATGGACAGCAAAAATTAAATGCAGCTTATACATATGGAGGTCCAGAATTACTAAGGGAAACCATTAAAGAAAGTTTCGGGCTAGATATTCATTATTATGCGATTGTCGACTTTAAAGGATTTGAAAAAACGGTGGATCTGCTCGTTCCAAATGGAATTGAAGTAGACATACCAAATGAGATGTCTGAAGGTATAGGAATGACGTTAGAAAAAGGGAAGCAACAACTGCACGGTAAAGAGCTGTTAGGGTATGTCCGTTTTCGTCAGGATCGTTTAAGTGATTTTGGACGGGTACAAAGACAGCAAGAAGTGATCTCAAAACTAAAGGAAGAAGCTGTAAGTCTACATAGTGTGGGAAAAATTCCTGAACTATTGGATCTTTTAAATACATATATCGATACAAATATCGATACTCCCACACTTTTGACGATCGGAAAAGACATTTTAACTAATAAAAATGAAGATATAGAAACAATACGAATCCCTGAAGATGGCAGCTTTCAAAATCAACGTTATGAAGAGGTTGGTGAAGTATTAGAAGTGGACTTACATCAAAATAAAGAAGCTCTTAAACAGTTTTTAGGAGGAGAATAAAGTTGGTCAAAATAAAGAATAAAAGCAAAGTCTATAAATGTGCTCAGTCTCCCCTTAACCTTAAACACGTTTATTGAAAAAACACTTTTCATAGTGTGAATTGGCTTCGTATTTTCCAATATCCGAAAAAAGACTATCCAAAAGAGAACAAGTCTTTTGGATAGTCTTTTTTAATTATGGTAAACTTCCTGAACATCGTCATCGTCTTCAAGCATATCGATCAGTTTCTCCATTTTCTCTTGCTGCTCATCATTTAACTCTGCTTCAGTTTGCGGCACCATCGTAATTTCTGCCGTTGCAAGCTCGAAACCTTCAGCTTCAAGACTTTCTTTTACAGACATGAAGTTTTCCGGCTCCGTATAAATCTCGAAAACATCTTCGCTTGATTCCATATCTTCGGCACCGGCCTCAATGGCTTGTAGCATCAGTTCATCTTCATCGATTTCCAAGCCGCTTCGCTCGATAGCAAGATAACCTTTCCTATCAAACATATAGGAAACACAACCGGATTCACCCAGGTTCCCACCGTTTTTTGTAAAAGCGTGACGGACGTTGGATGCGGTTCTGTTTTTATTATCAGTCAGGCACGTTACCATAACGGCAGCTCCGCCAGGTCCATAACCTTCATATACAATCTCCTCATAACTTTCGCCGTCTTGGTTACCGGCTGCTTTGTCGATTGCCCGTTTGATATTATCGTTAGGCATATTTTCCGACTTTGCTTTATCCACTACCAGACGAAGTGCGGGATTCGTATCAGGATCTCCGCCACCACTTTTTGCAGCCACATATATTTCCCTGGCAAGCTTTTGGAATATTTTTCCCCGTTTTGAATCTTGGGCATTTTTTCTTCTTTGAATATTTTTCCACTTGGAATGTCCAGCCATCTGAAAATCCTCCCTCTAACATGCCTTTCTATAATATCATATATTGAAAAGGCATCGATTAGCAAATGGGAATTTTTCAAGCGGGACTACAACAAATCACTATCCATTCGCTTAATCATCCAGTTGGAAAATAGCATTCTTTTTTCAAATTGCCGGAAGGTAATTTCTTTTAAATGTTTCCAGTGTTTTTGCTGCTTCTTTTTATCATAACTGAAAAAGTAATTCCATTCCCTGAAAATATCTGCCGGATATAATAGTGCAGCCAAGAATGGGGTATCCTTTCCGTATTGACTGATGGCGTCTCCTTCAGCAAACAGCCTTTCGGGCGACCAACCGATGGAAGGTAAGATGCGGTTGCAATATTGGAGGATATCTATATGCTTTGGCCCAATGCTGATCAAATCGAAATCAATCAAGTATAGACTTCCATTATTTTTCCGTAGGAAGTTGTGATGTGCCAGGTCTCCATGCAATATACAATGCGGCTTTTTAATAAAGTAAGTTTCATGGGCTTTCATTACATTGAGTGACAGTTCACCCACTTGAATATATTTTTCCAAGTATGGATAAATAGATGATTCTTTGATATCCTGGCAGTTTCTTTTAAAGGTTTCAAGTCTTTTCTCCCATTTTTCCAATAGATTAAATGTAGGCAACTTATCTTTTAAAGCGAATATACATTTTGCGGAGACTAAATGGAAATGACAAAGAAGCTCAATAGCCTCTGAGCGGTT
Source organism: Siminovitchia acidinfaciens (assembly GCF_003605385.1). Taxonomy (GTDB): domain Bacteria; phylum Bacillota; class Bacilli; order Bacillales; family Bacillaceae_C; genus Siminovitchia; species Siminovitchia acidinfaciens. Next base: position 205,171 of record NZ_QYTV02000002.1, read on the forward strand.
TTTGGCAGTGTCAAATTGAAATGATTTTCCATTGTTTGGCTCTACGTATTGTAAAAATCCGAGACACCGTTTTTCAAAATAGCACGGTCCCGAATCATGGATGCGATGAAATCTATAGGTATTTTTAAAGCCGTGTTTCCATAAAAGGTTCGTCAATAACATTTGATTCTTTAATTTATCAGGGTTGGGAAATTCTTTAATGACCCACCTTTCATTTTTGGCGAATACGATCCAAACCCCTTTTTTTATTTCAGAAATCTTATTAAAATTAATTCCTGTTGTGCTTTTTACATAAAGAAGGAGACGGGAATTAAAACCGTCTCTTTGATTAAAAATATTAGTCATCTTCGTCTTCATCAACTCTTGGCATCATTGGATAAGGCTCTCCAGCTCCCGGCATAGGCTGCTCAAAGATGCCTGGTTGGCCAGATGGCATGGTTCCAGATGGCATCCCCATTTGCTGCATGCCTTGCGGATATGATGGCATCATCGGAAAACCTCCATAAGGCTGGGCCATTCCTTGCATCGGCATTTCTTGCATCGGCATCCCCTGCATCGGCATCCCTTGCATCGGCATCCCTTGCATCGGCATCCCTTGCATCGGCATCCCTTGCATCGGCATCCCCGGATTTGGCGGCGGATCTCCCATTTCCTCCATCATATGCGGGTTGTTGCTGTGATGATGCCCGTGTCCGTGATGATGCCCATGATGGTGGTGCCCATGATGATGGTGCCCATGGTGATGGTGGTGATACTCTATTGATGATGAACTGGATGATTCATCGCCCCAGTGCTGAGGCATCACTCCATATTCAGCAGCCGGCATTACTGCTGGCATTTGGCCATACATAGGCATCTGACCTTGCATCGGCATTTGGCCCTGCATCGGCATATATCCACCCATTGGCATATGCGGATAGCCCATCATACCATGTACTTGCGGCATCATTGGGTACGGATAGCATGGATCACATATTGGCATGACTGGCGGTGGACAGTAGTATTGTGGAAACACAGGCGGACAACCTCCTTGTATAGGCATCACAGCCATTTCAGGTGACTCTTCCATTACTGCCTTCACTTCCTTAGGGGGTGGCGGTGGCGCTGTTGGCTGCTGCTGTACTTGGGCTTGCATCTGACTCATATTCATCATGTAATAGTTGCTGATGTCAATTTCAGGGAGCGGCTGCGGCATCACTGGCTGGTAAATTTTTTGCGGAACCTCTTTTATAACTTCTTTTTTCACTACCTTAGGAACTTCTTTTTTCATCACCTTTGGAACTTCTTTCTTAGGGGGAAGATGGTGTTCTTTTGGCATTTCTTTATGACCTCCGTGCGGCACATGGGGCTTTTCTTTTTTTACATGTGTCCCACCTGCCGGAACTTTTATTTTCATACCGGGCATGATCATATCCGGATTCGACAATTGCGCGTTCATCTTTTTTAACTCTTCGAAATCAACGCCATACTTTTTGGCGATTTTCCACAGAGTATCCCCCTTTTGCACGATATGGATCTTCACTTGTTTCCCCTCCTCAGGCATAAGTCCATACAGTGTATGATTCATTGGGCAAATTGTTATTCATCTTCTCAAAAATACATATGAAACAATTAGATTATTTATGCGGCCCAGCATATATGTTAATATTTATATAAGGAATTTGAACGGAGGATGGACTCTTGAGTAAAGACAGAGAAAAAAAATTGCTCGGTGAAGAAAGAAGGGACTGGCTTCTTAACTATTTGAAAAACAGTTCCGGTCCGGTTACAGGAACCGTACTGGCCAGGAAATCGAATGTAAGCCGCCAGGTTATTGTGGGAGACATCACTTTATTAAAGGCGCGGAATGAGCCTATTATCGCTACAAGCCAAGGTTATTTATATATGCAGGTTGGAAGCGGAATTCACGCGGAAAAGATCATTGCTTGCAGGCATGACCGCAGCCAGACCGAACAAGAGATGAATATTATTGTCGATCACGGAGTGACAGTGAAGGATGTAAAAGTGGAGCATCCAGTTTATGGTGATTTAACCGCTTCTATCATGGTTTCCACTAGGAAGGATGTACAGGCTTTTTTAAAGCATATCCATAGCACAAATGCTTCCTTGCTGTCAGAATTGACCTCCGGGATGCACCTGCATACATTGTCCGCTCCTGATGAGCAAATGATTTTAAAAGCCGAACAAGCTTTAAAAGAAGCTGGTATACTAGTAGAAGAGAATTAAAAAAATAAAGGCCGTCCAGAGAATCAGTAAAAAATGATTTTCTGGACGGCCTTTATTGAAGTTAAATCGGAATTGGCTTAAATTAAAATATGCCTCTCTGTTGGAACCGCAGAATATAAAGCACTAATCTCATCTGGTTAAGGCAGGATGCTAAGCAGCCGAAGATGAGGAAAAAATGGTGTCACGGTAACTATGAGAAGCGCTTAGTGACCGTACGGAGAAAAACTGCCTTCGCGAGCGCTATGAATTTTTCTAAGCCAGGCCGATGGAAGTGGAGCTCTTACCACTGATCACACTTAACCTTCACCTGCTCTGATTAATAAAAGGGCTGTTAATACAGCCCCGATTTTTCGTATAGATGTGCAAGTTTCCAAAAGGAAAAAATCCCCGAGCAGGCTTTAACAACGACAGAGGTCGCCACCGAGCCCGCGAATATAGGTGAGGCCACACAGCAGAGTTGGACGGAAACACCCTCCAAAAGATTAACCCCCGGAACTCAATACATCTACCTTGGCAACAAACTCAAGCTTCCGGAAGCTCGCAAGGAACTCATCCATATCCACATCCATTTCTGTAACATCCAATGACAATGTCACGTTAGCCCTTCCCTGCAAAGGGATCGTCTGGTGAATCGTCAAAACGTTACATTTGGATGAGGCGACAATCCCAAGCAACTTAGAGAGTGCTCCCGGCTTATCTTCCAGAAAGAAAAACAGCGAAATGATTTTTTCTTTAACAACTGTATGGAAAGGAAAAACCGTATCTCTGTATTTATAAAAAGCGCTTCTGCTCAAATCCACTTGCTGGACCGCATCCCAAATGGATTCTGCTGAACCTCTTTCAAGCAATGCCTTTGCTTCCAAAGTTTTTTTCATTGCTTCAGGCAGCACGTCTTCCCTCACTAAAAAAAACTTTTGATCTTTTTCCCTTTTACCCAAGGAATCCCCCTCCAAGCAAAGAAGACCTAATCAACAAACTCGAATTCATAGTCAAGCAAACGGACTGTGTCGCCGTCTTTCGCCCCTCTTTTCCGAAGGGCATCATCTACGCCCAAAGACCTCAGTTGGCGCGCAAAACGGCGTACGGACTCTTCACGTGAAAAGTCTGTCATTTTAAATAAGCGCTCCACTCTCGCACCGCCGACTAAGTAGCTTCCATCCGGATCACGCGTAATAGTGAATGGATCCTGTTCATCTTCATGCCTATAAATCACACGGTTAACCTCTTTTTCAGGGTCAACTTCTTCGTAAAGTGGAAATTCCGGAGTTACCTCCAGTTTATCCGCAACTGCAAATAATAATTCTCTCAGCCCCTGTCTCGTCAAGGCAGAGATAGGGAAGACTGGGTAATCTTCCTGAAGTTTCGACCTGAATTCCTCCAGGTTGGCTTTCGCCTCCGGCATATCCATTTTATTGGCTACTATGATTTGGGGACGCTCCAGAAGACGAAGGTTATATTCTTTCAGCTCTTCATTGATTTTAACGAAGTCTTCATACGGGTCTCGGCCTTCAACTGCTGACATATCGATCACATGCACGATAACCCTTGTTCTCTCCACATGGCGAAGGAATTGGTGTCCCAAGCCGACACCTTCGTGTGCTCCTTCAATAAGTCCCGGTAAATCAGCAATGACAAAACTTCGATCGTCATCCGTCTGTACAACACCAAGGTTAGGCTTGATAGTTGTAAAGTGATAATCTGCAATTTTGGGTTTGGCCGCAGATACGACAGAAAGCAGAGTAGACTTTCCAACATTAGGAAACCCAACTAAACCTACATCCGCCAGTAGCTTCAGTTCAAGGATGACATCCCTCTCTTGACCCGGCTCTCCATTTTCAGCAATTTCCGGTGCCGGGTTTGCTGGTGTGGCAAAACGGATATTCCCTCTTCCACCTCGTCCGCCTTTGGCGATGACGGCCTTCTGTCCATGTTGTACGAGATCAGCAATGACTTCGCCTGTTTGTTCATCAGAGACAACCGTTCCCGGCGGAACCTTGATGATGAGATCATCTGCTCCTCTTCCGTGTTGGCTTTTGGACATGCCGTTTTCCCCGCGCTGAGCCTTGAAATGGCGCTGATACCGAAAGTCCATCAACGTCCGCTGGCCTTCATCCACAATAAAAATAACACTGGCGCCTTTTCCCCCGTCGCCACCGGCAGGGCCGCCCATCGGTTCGTATTTCTCACGCCGGAACGCTACCATACCGTTACCGCCGTCGCCGCCTTTTACATATACTTTTACTCGATCCACAAACATATTAGACACTCCAATCTTCCACTATCCGTTCAAATCAAATATGGCCTGTATAAGCCAATCATTTTCTCCTGTATGCTCGAAGCTGACCCGGTCAGGATAGCTGTCATTTTCTAGCAGCCACCTTTTCAATTTTGGTTCATTTTCTATTATACCGTTGAACTCAAAAAGAAACCGTATCGTATCATCGGTTGATTCAATTTTTAAATATAAGCAATTTTCGTAGAAGGGTAAAGCCGTTTTATTCAATTGTTCAAAAAAACTTTTAGTCCATTCCGCTAGGAGCTCGTCATTCAAAGGCGGAGCTTCTGGCAATGTGACAAGTTCGTATTCGACTTTGAAATTATGCCCTTCCCAATTGTGTGTCAACAATACTTCCGCGAATCGAGGAAGCTTTATGTTAGACAGCATAGCTTCTTGCTGCATTTCCATTACTATTTCATCCATAATCCGTTCAGCTTGTTCTGTTTTCCCCAGTGAAAGATTTCCCTTGATTAGCTGAAGTCTGTTTAACCAATCGTGGCGTGTATACTTTAACGTTTCAAGAACCGTCCAGTCTTTACTCATTCCTGTTCTCCTCAATTAGACTTATTAACTATATATTATAACAAAATTAATACGTCTGTATGGAATTGGTTTTTACTAAATATGTAAAGTGAACAAAAAAGCTCCAACCGTTATTTCGGTTAGAGCTTTGTTTGTTATGCTTCTTGAGCTTCTGGGTAAACACTCACTTTTTTCTTGCTGCGGCCAAATCGTTCGAAACGAACAACGCCGTCAACTTTGGCAAAAAGTGTGTCGTCTTTACCAATGCCCACATTTTCTCCAGGATGAATCTTAGTTCCGCGTTGACGATAAAGGATAGAACCGCCGGAAACAAATTGACCATCCGCACGTTTCGCACCTAGTCGCTGCGCTTGAGAATCCCTGCCGTTTTTAGTGGAACCCGCTCCTTTTTTGGATGCGAAAAATTGAAGATCCAATCTTAACATATTGATTCACCCCCTGTTTGTAAAAGTTATATTAATATACTCTTCATAGTCACGTTCAATGGTTTGCAAAGAAACCGCCATGCCTTCAAGGAGCAATTGAATCCGCTCAGATGCATCTACCGGCAGATCCGATGGAACTGTACAGGAAAGAAAACCGCTCTCCGTCTGTTCAATGTCTGGGGTGATTCCTGTTAAAGCAATCACTGCATTGACTGTTCCAAAAGCAACCGCCGATGCCCCGGCACATACAATATCCTGGCCTTTTTCAGCATACTCTGCATGGCCGCTCATCGAAAATGATGTAATGTTCCCTTGATCATCTTGGCAAATCTCAACAAAAATCATAAATTCAACCCATTAAGCGTTAATTTTTTCGATAACAAGCTTTGTGAAAGGCTGACGATGCCCTTGCTTTCTGCGATAGTTCTTTTTAGCCTTGTATTTGAAAACAACAAGTTTCTTTTGACGACCTTGTTTTTCAACTTTAGCTGTAACCGTAGCACCCTCGACAAACGGGCTGCCTACTTTTACATCTTCACCGCCAACAAAAAGAACTTTGTCAAATGTGAAAGTATCTCCTTCAGTCGCATCGACTTTTTCCACATAGATCGCTTGACCTTCTTCAACTTTGACTTGCTTTCCACCAGTTTCAATGATTGCGTACATTATGCCGCACCTCCTTATTTACTAAGACTCGCCGGAAGACAGGTGTCCGTCAATGACAGAGCTTGATAACCCGGTCCGTGCGGTTGTAGCACGGGTGCTACAGACTAACATTGAAATTTTATCATATGGACTATGGCATGTCAACGTATGATTTTTATGTCTTTTGGCACTTTAACGCGCCAGGGGTCAAAGCCCATCAATTTCTTTTAAACGGATGTTTACTTGTTTTTTTGCAAAGTATACATGAAGCATTTCGTTTTCATCCATTGACCGGCCGCTGTCCACGTGGATTAAATGTTTGCAGTCACGCTGAAACTTTTCCATCGCCTGATATATATAGTCATTCCCTTTCGCTTCAATGACCTCCAGTCTCTTTATACCCGATTGTTTGCCGTAATATCTTTCAAGCAAAAACCTCATGAATGCATATCTGACCTGCTTCCAGCCAAACCAAAGACCGGTGTATAAATATAGCAGGACAATCCATAAGTGCAGATTGAACGGCGAAACGCCAATTAATATCAAAAGAAGGATAGTTAGCATAATGAGTGAGATGATGATTGTCTCCTTCATTGCATTCAAAAATGGTTTTTTTACTGATAAGGTGAGATAAAGAAGCTTGCCGCCGTCTAACGGCCAAACAGGCAGAAGATTAAATAAAAAAATCATTAAATTGAATTTATGAAAAAGCAGAGCAGAATCCTTCGTAATTAAACCAGTTGATGCCAAAGCAGCTGCGGCAGCTGCCAACCATATATGCTGAAGCGGTCCGGCTGCTACGATGACGAGCTCCTCAAATATCGGACGGTTTCCGTGTTCGTCCACTTCACAAGTACCGCCAAATGGAAGGATCAGGATTCTTTTTATTTTCCATGAAAAAAAATGTGCAGCTGCTGCGTGTCCCAGCTCATGTATCATGACAATCATAAATAAAATGGAAAGCTCCCAAAAATAGCCGGTCAACATAGCAATTCCTGCAACTAGCCAAAAAAGGGGATGGATCCTGACTTTTCCCAAAAGCTGGCCATATTTAATCAAGATTCATCACCTGTATTGGATCTATAAATTCATCTTCTTTTTTTATTGCAAAATAATATTCACCATGGGTTTCATCTTCTTTGGAAGAGACAGTGCCAATCACCTGGCCTCCTTTAACATGCTCGTGTGGCTTTACAGCCGCTTTATCCAGCTTTCCATACCAGGACTCCGAATGATCCTTATGTTGAATGATGACAGCTTGCCCGATATCATTCTTCATCCCTGAAAAAATGACCACACCATCAGCGGCTGCCTTCACCTCAGCCTCACTCTCAGTCTCGATCATCACACCTCTTCCATCTTGCGAGAAGCCTTCAGAAATTTTGGCTCCGACAGGCAGGGCATAATCAGTCTCTTTGGCAAGTTGGATAGTCTTATCTTTTTTGTTCTCTGGAATCAAGACAAGCGGTTTGCCAAATTGATTTTCATACCAATCGGCGACAGCAGCAAACTGAAACTCTTTTCCCATCGCATTTTTTACGATGGACCTCGCATCCTCAAATGCAGGGGACGGTGATTGGAAAAGTATGCCGATGACCAAAACGAGCGCAATAGACGAGAGCAGCTTCAACATGAAAATTTCCTTTTTCCATAAAGGGTGTATTGTTGTCTTAGGTTCAAAAATATTCTGGTCATCTTCAGAATAATGGGCGGGCATATCGTACATATATTCATTCGGCTTTTCCATGATTCGATTGTTTTCCCGTCTTCTTTTCGCAATCCGCTTTCTTATTTTATTTACCCGATGGCTCATCATCCACCATCTCCCTTGATTTAAGTTTCTACTAACGTATGACTTGTCCCCGGTTAATATTCGGCGAAAAGCGGAAGGTTGCGGACTGTTTAGTTAGTTCGAGCCGGCGGGAAAGAGTTCGTTGCTAACAGAATAAGCGGAATAAACGATAACCAGGGGATTTTTGGAATGAGCAGGTACAGACCGGATAAGGTAAAAAACAACCATTAGTAAACATAAAACTTGCTTAGTTACCGCGTTTGCTTTTTTCAGCAGTTCGGTAACTAAGAACCCCTTTAGTTACCGACTCAGTGATTTTAACACCATTTCGGTAACTTAGAACACTCCTTGATTACCGGCTCAGCGATTTTTATGCCGCCTCGGTCACTTAAAGCAGTCCTTGGTTACCGGGCTTGAGTTTTTTCAGCAGCTTCGGTCATTTAGATCATAGTGACCGGATAGGAGTAATTTTCGACGGTTGGATAACCTTAATGCCCTCATAGTGGCCTTACAAGTGGAAAAACCGGACGGTGGGGAAACCATGAATATTACGTATTCTAAGACCTCGAAATACATCCCCTACCTAAAAAAGCAGTTTCCTCTCAAATGCTCTGCTGCTGCCATCGCCCCTTGAATCAACTTTGCCAAATTCCCCTCACGTTCCAATTCCCACAAAAAAGAAGCTTCTGCACCTGATGCAAAAGCTTCTTTTTTTATCTCATTTCCTAGGAGTTCAACGCCGTATAACGGACGCATCCACTTCCCTAGGACCGGACACCAAAGAATTGTTTAATGCGCGCAAGCATTCCCTGCTTGTCATCCTCCAACGATTGAAGTGGCACGGATTCACCGAGGATCCTTCTCGCTATGTTTCTATACGCAATAGATGCTTTGCTGTTGGGATTAAGGGCAATGGGTTCCCCCTGATTGGAAGATTTGATGACTTCTTCATCATCTTGTACAATTCCCAGTAAATCGATAGACAAATGCTGGGTAATTTCGTCCACATCCAGCACTTCTCCTTCTTTCATCATTCTGTTTCTAATACGATTGATGATCAATTTTGGCGGTTCGATGTTTTCCTCTTTTTCAAGGAGGCCGATGATTCTGTCGGCATCCCGAACGGCGGAAATTTCAGGTGTTGTTACAACAACTGCCTTGTCAGCTCCAGCCACGGCATTTTTAAACCCCTGTTCGATACCTGCCGGGCAATCTATTAATACATAATCGTAATCTTGTTTCAAATCACCAACAAGGGTTTTCATTTGTTCAGGGGTTACAGCTGTTTTATCGCTTGTCTGAGCTGCCGGGAGCAGAAAAAGCTTATCTTCAAACCTTTTATCCTTGACGATTGCTTGATGTGGTTTACATCTTCCATCTACAACATCAACAAGGTCATATATGATTCTATTTTCCAAGCCCAGCACGACATCCAGATTACGGAGTCCGATATCTGTATCTATCAGGCAAACCTTTTTTCCCTGTAAGGCAAGCGCGGTGCCCAGATTTGCAGAGGTGGTGGTTTTTCCGACGCCTCCCTTGCCGGAAGTAATAACGATCGCCTCACCCATAATAATGTCCCCCTTTGAATCTAGTAATATTAGGTCTCAAATGCTTGAGCACTTGAAGTCTATCAATAGTTATCTGATGATTTTTATCAATGTAGGCACATTCCATTTGATGGTGTTCTTCATGCTCATAATTATCAGGTGCACGGCTGATGCAATCAGAGATCCTAAGCTGTGACGGGGTCATGAAGGATGCGACAATAACAGCATCATTCCGCCCCGAGTATCCCGCGTGGGCAACTCCCTTAAGCGCCCCCATGATAAAAATATTTCCACCCGCTCTTACAGTTCCACCAGGATTTACATCACCGACTAGCAGCAAGTCTCCCGGAACTTCCAGAACCTGGCCCGATCTTACAATGGCAGCAACCGAAGTCACCTCTTGGCTTTCCACTATCGCCTGAGCTTCTTGCTTAGTGACGACATCACTTTCAATATCCTCAACAATCAAATTCTGCTTCAGGCGTATAATTTTTTTTAACTCTTCCTGTTGATCAGTAGTCAAATAGCGATTCCCCGTAAGGATACGGACCGAAATAAGCTGGTTTTCCTCAGTGCCTTTCAGCTCCGAAAGCTTTTCCTCCAGCTCAAGCAAAATATCCTCATATGAGCAGCGATCATTCAATTGAAGTGATAGGCCGCTTTTCGTGCCTTTAATCATCACATTTTGTGTTTTCATGTTAAGCGGGCATCATAACTGTTTATGTAAGAATACCCTTACTTCTCCTTTCAAAGAAAAACATCACTACTTGCGGCAATTAAGAAAGGCGTAAGCGCCTTGCTTAGCACGGGCAAACAAGACGATTCCCGAGGAGGCAGTTCTTCAGCCAAGCTCCTGACTCAATTGCGTCATCGAACTTGCCTCATGCAGCTTTACGACGGGTGAACATAGGCATCTCCGATTAGGCTGTGCCGCAGAAGTACAATCTTCCATGCAGGCTGGTGACCTCGAGTGGCTAAGCGCTTAAGGCAGGTTCAGTCAGCGACGCCCTCGAAGTTTTCCTTGTCCTGTCGCTTCACCTGCACTAGCACATCCTGTGCCTCTCTGGACAAAGAAAAGTATCTTTCAAATTAATATTTTCCACAGCAAGTTATACTTCCTTATTTTTTTGAAAAAAGTTGATTCGTTTTTTCTATTTTCGACAAACGATAGCAGCTTTCCTCTATTCCGTTAATAATATTACTTTTAGCTGCTTATTCGGAAAGTATTTCTTTTTTTCTATTTTGCAGCCACCTGGAAAATGGAAAGTAAATCACCAGGTAGATAACAAGATTTAAAGTCAACGTTGGAATCAGCCTGTTAGTTAAAAATTGAGCCGTTGTCATGTTGACGTCAAACAATAAAATATTCAGGCTATAAACAAGTATCTCTACTAGAGCGATAATAATCAGTACAACCAATCCTGATGTAAGGACATTAATTTGGAGCACTTTCATCATTTTGGATGCAGCATAGACAGCTATAGGGAGCAAAAACAAATAGGCTCCAATTACCCCCGTATAGTAAATATCGAATAACAATCCGAAAATCGCCGCATAAATCAATGTAACGTTGCGAAAATAATAGATCCCCATCATCGTTAGAACGACTAATAGAAAACGTGGAATTACAATTCGGTCTCCTAAAAAAGAAAAAGCCGGAAAAAACTCTACAAATAAGCTCTCGGCATAAAAGCAAATAATTGTAATAAGAGGAAGGATAAACCGTTTCATCACTCTTCACCCTTCTCTTCCGCACTCGGCATCGAACGTGCCACTACCATGACATGCTCAAAATCATAAAAATCGGCTGACGGCTTCACATAGGCTGTTTGCGTTAATCCAAACTGGTCGAGGGTTAGCTCCTTGACTGTCCCAACATCCATCCCCTTGGGAAAAATCCCTCCCAAACCTGATGTAACGACACTTTGTCCGGGCTTTAATTTCTCCTGATCAATAGGAAGATCCTTCATTAACAGCATCTTCTTTTCTTTATCATATCCATCAATCAACCCGTAAACTGATTTCTTCCCTTTAACTTGAATTTCAGCTGCAACACGGTATCTCACATTATCGGAACTTAGCAATTCGATCGTGGAGGTCATCTCTGATGTACTTACAACTTTTCCAATTAACCCTTTGGACGTGATGACAGCCATATCAGGTTTAATTCCGCTCTTTTTGCCTCGATCTATGATGATCTGCTCATACCAACGATCTGGTGTCCTGCCGATGACTGTCGCCTGGATAGGCGTGAAGCTTCTTAAGTCCTCTTTTTTATCTAAAACTTCCCTAAGCTCTTTATTATCCTTTTTTAAATCCGCAATTTCCTTTTCAAGCTTTGCAAGCCCCTCAAGACGGGCTTTTAATTTTTTGTTTTCCGTATATGTATTTTGCAAATCATTTATATTCTCGAAGAACGCCGCAAATTTGTGAGCTGGTTTTGCCACAAGAGATTGTCCGAAACCAACGATATCCTTGACAAACTGTTCAGGGCGCGAAATGTTTTCCCTCTCTCTCAAAGAAAAACCGATCAATGAAACGAGAACTATAATTGCGATCAGCAAGATGATGAGACGCTTATTTAGAAAAAAGTTCGGCATCATATCCACCTCTAACTTAAAAGAAAAGCAAAAGCGTCCAGCTTTACGAAGACAAACAAAATGACTCCATGGAAGACACCCCGTTAGCTAGCAGGGAATTGTCTTTTGACCCTATAGGACTGGGCGCTTTGCTAAACAGTATTTATTTCTTTATCATTCCTGCCCGTCAAGTATGGGCAGGCAATATTTGCATGCAAAAGCAGAGTACCGCTTTTCAGCGGTCTCCGGCTTTTATATTTACATTTTGGCCTTTACGCCCGTTCTTTGAACAGGTCGATATGGTCCAACGCTTTTCCTGTGCCGATGGCTACACAATCAAGCGGCTCTTCCGCAATAAGTACCGGCATTTTGGTTTCATCACTGATCACTTTATCAAGGTTTCGCAGCAACGCCCCTCCGCCTGTCAGGACGATACCTCGGTCCATAATATCTGCCGCCAGTTCCGGAGGTGTGTTTTCCAATGTGCTTTTAACAGCATCTATGATTGAGTAGACAGTGTCGTGCAATGCACTGGAAATTTCTTCGGCAGTGATTTCAATTGTTTTAGGAAGTCCTGTTAACAGGTCGCGTCCACGGATTTCCATGTTATCGATATCTTCAGTCCCACCCGCTGATCCAATCTCTACTTTGATTGTTTCAGCTGTTCTTTCTCCGATTAGCAAGTTGTATGTCTTACGAATATAGTTGACGATGGCCTCGTCAAAGTTATCTCCTGCAGTTCTGATGGAATTGCTTGCGACAATTCCTCCGAGTGAGATAACCGCCACTTCCGTCGTTCCGCCTCCAATATCAACAACCATGCTTCCTGTCGGTTCCCAGACTGGGAGATTTGCTCCGATAGCTGCAGCAAATGGCTCTTCAATAGGGTAAGCATCACGTGCACCTGCTTCTCTAGTGGCATCCAGAACAGCCCTTTGTTCAACGGCTGTAATGCCGGAAGGTACGCAAACCATGACGTAAGGCTTTCCGCTGAAGACCCCTTTTGCTTTTGCGGCTTCTTTAATGAAATACTTCATCATTGTAGCAGTTGTTTCATAATCAGCGATAACTCCGTCCCTCATTGGTCTCATCGCCACAATATTCCCCGGTGTCCGCCCAATCATATTTTTGGCGTCATTTCCGACCGCCACTATTTTCTTTGTTTCTGTGTTGATGGCCACGACAGATGGTTCACGCAAAACGATCCCTTTTCCTTTTACAAAAACAAGAGTATTGGCTGTACCCAGGTCAATTCCTAAATCTTTCGTACCGAATCCAAACATGATATGTATCTCCCTTTCTAACCCCAATTGCATTTCTATTTTAAGCGTATATTTTAAGACATAAGCCTGGAAATATTGGTAATATCCATTTTAATCGACAAAAAATCACAAGACTTATTATATCGTATCACTTCTAAAAATCATAGTGTCACATAAATCCTTTTTCTTTCATGCTAACATATTTATTATCGCCGATGATCAAGTGATCGAGGACTTCTATCCCCATGATTTTCCCACACTCAACAAGTCTTTTTGTCACTTCTATATCTTCTCTGGATGGTGATGGATCTCCGGATGGATGATTGTGGAAACTTATAGGTACACTTTTAGGCGTTAACTATCATATGCCACATTTATCATGATATATCCATTGATAATAAAGGATTTTTCAATTGCGCCAATATCAAAATTATTAAGGCTAAATGTAGCAATAAATATTGCAAAAAGTTAAAATATTAATAATAACATTTGAGGTAGGTCGATCATATGGAGTTAAGTGAATCTTACAGGTTTATTGTAAAAGAGATTAGAGAGGTCGATGGTAATAATAAAGTTGTATCTATTATGTTACATGACCTAAGAACAAACATTCAAGTACCTCACCCAATTACAGAATTTATAACTGTAAAATATGCATACCATGGTAAATCATTAAATTCACAATTATTACCAGCAAGAATATTATGTCGTTTTCTAAACTATATTCTTAAATCAATAGATAAAAAAGACAAACTGTTTATGCAGTTATCAATTACAGGTTTAAAGTCTTTGAATCTATATCATGGTAGTAATTATATTTCTCACCTAACAAGAAATGGTTTATCAAGGAACACGATAAAATTGAATGAAGCCATACTCACTAACTTTTTTGTATTTTTAAACGAAAATAAATATATACATGAAAAGATAGAGATTGAATATAACTTTTACAAAGATCGAAGAACGGTTAAATCGTTATTTGAAAAAAGTCATCTTCAAACTAAATATCCTACTTCAAGAAAATCAAGTACTATATTAAAACTAAAAGATTTCGGTAAGAATCGTTATGAGCTTATGATTTTATTCATACAGGTTGCTAGAGCTATTTCACCAGATATTGCATTAGGTATTTGTTTTCAGTTTTACGGTGGATTACGTAGAGGCGAGGTTGTAAATGTTACCAAATTAGATTTAGAGGTAATCCCCTATGAATCTATGATAGTTAGCATAAAAGATAATAGACATATCTTATTTCCACATTTAGAAGATACATCAAACGAGTTTCCAAAAAGAACAAATTATCTCAGCCCTAGGCTGTGTAAGCAAATCATAATGGATATACCTTTAGTGTGGGAAATTTATTTTGAGCATATGAATTACCTGCAAACTATGAAACCTAAAAATAAACAGGCAATATTCTTAAATAAAGATGGCAATGCAATGTCTGGTAAGGTTTATGATCGAAGATTTAATAAAGTAAAAAAACGTTTTTTAAAGGAATTATTAAAGCAAGGCAGATATGAAGATTATACATTATTAAATGAAAGTTATTGGTCGACGCATATTGGTCGAGGAATTTACAGTAATATCCTGTTTGATATGAAACTTACACCTACTCAAATAGCTATTGCTAGAGGTGATACCAATATTAATTCATCTATGGAATATGTAGACGAAAAAACAACTATAAATGCAATCAAAGACAATTTGCCCCGAATTACAAAGTTAAGTGAAAAATATTTCAATAACTAAATAAAGGTCCAATATCACAACTAAAGGAGGAAAATAATTTGGATGGTAATCTCATTAAGTTATCCTCATTTTTTTACAATAAACAAAATATCCCTGTAACTAAAAATAAAGTAAAACTTCTTATTCAGGAAGGCTATCTTAAAATCTTTCAGATTAACAATGATGTCTATTTTAATCGTGATGAAGTAATGAAAATTGTACATATCGAAAAAGAATTATCAGAAAATTACTTAAGTACTGATAACTTTCTACAAATAGTTTGTAAATCGTCTAGTACCACCTCCTATAGAAAACATTTAAGCGAAATACTATCTAAATGTAATAAAGTATATAAAATAAAAACTACTAATTACAGAAATTCATTATATTTCGCTAAGTCAGATGTAGAAAAATTTCTTGATAATGTATATACCAAGAATGAACTTATAAATAAATTAAGCATCAACATTTATATCTACGAAAACATTGTAAATACAAAGAAAATAAAAGTAATCAGATTCTCAAAAAACACTGAGTACATTCCTAAATCTGACTTAACCAAATTAGAAGATTTATCAAAATGCTTTTCTTCAAGAGAATGGAAAGCTAAATGGGTCAAAGGGACAAGCATAATCAAAAGTAGTATTTTTTCTAAATTAGTTAAGAGTAACGAAACTTTATATAAACTATGTCTCGAAAATTCAATAAACCACTTTAAAAATCATGAAAAAGTTTTATATGTAGATTATCATTCTCTTTCATCGTTTTACAGGAAACATCAAAATTTATCTAATAACTACTACACATTAACTGAGATTAGAAAATTGTTTGGCATGCACAAATCTTCACTTACTAATTTAAAATCTACTTTTGTTGCTAATTTATTTATTATGTGCGAAAAATTAGATATTAAATATTTTAAAACAGGTCAGCAACTTTTAGGGGATAAAACTTATTTCAAAAAAGAACATATCAATGATTTTCTAATTAATTATATTTCCAATAAAGAGGTAGTTAATCAATATAACATTACTTTTCATCAATTAAATTTCTTGATCAATCACCACAATATTGATCAGATTGATTTACACAAAAGACTTAGGTTGTATAAACAAAAAGACATTATTGAAATGTTTAACAAAGACGAAACCTGGCTATTTCTTGGAAAAAAAGACAAATTCTATTCTCTAAAACAAACCTTTAAATTATTGCAAATATCAGATAGTGAACTAATCACTATTAGAAAAGAGACTAAATTATCTTTTTATTATTTCCACAATACAACGTATTACTACAAAGAAGAAATCATTAATTTATTAAAACTCAAACAGTATATTACAGAGAATTATGTTCCTTCGTCCTTAGTTTTTGAAACACTTGGAGAACACTACTTTAGATACTTTAAAAATAGAAAAAAACCAACAGGTATTGAAAGATACGCGTTCAATACAGACTCTCCAACATTCTTACTTTTTCCTAAATCCGAGTACGAAAAACTATTAAAACAGAAACAACATCAAGAGCTATTAGATTCCATATCATACAATGATCCACTTTCAGCTTATTATGAACTACTAAAAATAAATAACATTAAATTTCATGAAAAATCACCTATTACACAACGATATTGGTTTGATTATTGTACGGATTCTATTCTATATAACAATAAAGCGAAAGAAACTATCTCTTACTTTATAAATAGCATAGTAAAATGCACTAAACTGTTATCAGAGTTTATTGCAGACTCAGAATTACATCTAAAATCGAGCAATGAAATAAATTTTGGTTTATTAAACTCATACATTCCAATTAATCATCGAAATATTATGATACCTTTTATTAATAAACTTTATTACCTATTAATTAAAGATAATATTAAAAGCTCATTCCAAGTAAATAAAATTAAAAATTCATTAAATAACACTAGAACTTTAAATCAAGATATGAGTATATACGACTACATTACTTTTAAACAAGTCTATTCATACGCAAATAACTTAAATCACAGAGAAACTGCAATAAATGACGGTTTACATAGAATAAACTCTCCGTCAACAAAACAATCAAACGAGTATGCTTATTCTTGGCTTTATATATTATTACACCTAAACAACGCTTGGAGACATAGAGATATATGTAATATAAAAATGATTAATATTTCTTTCCTAAACATAAATTCATTAGCAGAGTTTTTTAATAAAGATCTTACCAACGATGAAGTCAATAAAATCATTAATTTACTTTTAACAAAAGAATACATTGTGTCTAAAACTAAGTCTACCAATAACTTTTTCATTTCCGATGACATAAAAGTCGCTGTTGCTAACGCCTATGTAATTTGTCATTTAATAAATCAACATTGCTATCCTACTTTAGAAAATATTATAAATTTTAATAATAAACAAAATAACTTTCTCGACAACCATAATAATAGTTTTTTCAAGGAATTTCCTAAAGAATTCAAGTTTAAAAACAGAAAGATGAATAGAACATTACTTACTATCATGTATACACTATTGAAAAAGGAAAAACATAGTGGTGCAGCACTTAACATTGCTCAGCGACTTCGTTCCCATAGAAATAAGGAATCAACCAATAAATATATTAAAATCCCAGACGAAGATATTAATAAACTTTCGATAAACTTATTTAATCGTGGAATATTTGGTTATATACCAAAAATACTTAGTGAAATATTTTTTGGAAGCACAAACGATCTCCCGAAAGAAACAAACAATATACTAAGGTTAAAATCAGTATTCAAAGATGTTTATAACATTGAAGCCACTGCAGGTTTTTTAAACAGTGTAATCAAACAAAAAGAATCTATAATCCAATTATTTATTAATCAAGGCTCAAAAAAAGCGTTTGAAACGTTAAACAAACTTCAAAAGAATTTCTTACCGGGCAAAGACGAAAACTTTCAATGTATTGTTTCAGAAAAAGGTTGTATTAATACTGGTTTAGATTGTAAGAATTGTGTTTATTCTGTACCAAATTTTTATGCTACTGCTAACATAGTCTCTAGTGTTACAATCACACTCGAACAGTTTAAAAACTACTTCAGCAATACTAATTTGGAAATTGAAAAGATAAAACAAGTTAATCTATTGTTTATGGAATTAGATATTTTAGATGATGCGGTTAATAAGTTTGGCGAAGATGTGGTGTTAGGATTTTTTGAGGGAAGTAAACAAGGCTATTTAAAGTTACTAGATTTATTAAGTGATATTGATTCAGAAAAACCTATACATGAATACGCTACTTATACACCAAAAGGAGTTGAATAATTGTGAGTGATAATACATTTACAAAAACTGATGCTTCTTTTGATACGCCCTATTTATCTGAGTATGAAATTACTTACGTTATCAATTTATTATCTGAACTTAAATCAAAAGGTACTTTTCTATCGAATTCACTTCACGATGACATTTGGCTATTCTCACATGAATATAGCCCAGGAAGAACTATTAAACTCGATTTCGGAAAAATTGACAAAGGTTTAAAGCAAGACGATCAATTACTAATAAAATGTTGGATAGGTTCATTACTTGATAAATACCGACCATCTACGTGTATTCACTATTTCCATCATTTTTGTATGGCGATTAATATTACAAACTTTTTCTCTTTAGATCGTATAGATCATTTTGTAGAATGGCTTCATGAAGATCATATCACTAATAATGAAAAAACTTACGTTCTGTCCACTGTTTTTAGTTTTTTTGATTTTAGTGAAATTATCAATTCAAGTAATTATCTTGCTAAATTATACGATATACGAAATAAAATTAAATTTACTAAAAACCCTATTGAACTACCTTCATCAAAATATATCTTATTATTCTCATATTATTTAGAGAAATATTTTACTGACATCGAAAAAGATGAATCGTTTGATGATGAAGAAATTATAAAAAAGAAAATCCTTTTCTATCCAATCTTAATTTGGTGGAATTTAACTACAATTATTCCGATGAGATCTACTGAATTTTGTTTAATAAAAAGGGATTGTCTTTCGGAAGAAAAAGAAAATAGTAAATATTTTATTACAATAACTAGAATTAAAAAACCATTAGACCAGAAAGATATAGTTAATTTTTATTCTAAAATTGAAATCAATGACAGTATCTATCATTTATTAAATAATTATATTGAGATTACTGAAGAATATGGAGAAAGTGAAACACTTATCTCTTATAGATCTTTAATTTACGTCGATAACACAGGACGTAGAAAACTTCAAAAAAGAAACCTTAACTCTTTCAATACAAATAATTTAGAAAAGTTACTTAAACGTTTCTATAAAGAAGTTATTAACAAATATTATCAAATTGAAGTATCTCTAAATCAAAGATTAAGTCCAAATGACACTCGTCACATAGCTTTTGTTTCACTTATGATGCAAGGGATTTCACCTGTTGAAATAGCACGTTTGGGTGGTCATAAAAGCATAGCAGCGCAGTATCATTACAGTTTTCACAAAGAATACTGGATTGATAACGAGGTATTTAAGTTAATTAAAAACTATAAAAACATATCTAATTTCGATAACAATAATATTAGATATATTCCAGAAAACGTTAAATTAAAGGCTTTTGAATCACCTACATCAAGTTTTAGAGGCGAATTAGAAATCGGCTATTGCAGCGACTCTCTTATACGTTGTGAAGCTAAGGAATGTATGAATTGTAGCCACTGGCGAATTGATTTAGATGATTTAAAATTAAGACATGACCTCATTATCGAAAAAGTTAATAAAAACAGAAACAATCTAATTGAACTCATGAATTTTATTTATAAAGTTCATACGAATACAGTACTAAATATCACGACATCCGAACACCTAGGAAACGAGAAAGACTTACAGCAAACATTCCAAAAAGTTAAGTCAGAACTCCAAAATTTATCAAAACTAATCGAAATTGAAAGGAGTATATATTAACTATATGACTAAAAAAGGTCGAAAACCAATACTCACCGAAAATGAAGCCAAAGAAATAGTAAACAATTACGTTCTTAAGCATGGTGTATCCAAAGAGATTAAATATATTGATTTACACAATTATTGTATCGAACTATATCAAAATAAAGAAATATCTAAATTACCTTCAGAATCATTTTGGAGGAAAATGGATCGAACTGGTCGAAAATTAATAGATGAAGTAAATTCAGCTTTATCACACAAACTCGAAAGAAATGAAAAAAAATATGAGCTACAAAATTTATTAAACTTGATAGAGAATAAAATCACAAATAAAGAACTAAAAACAATTCTTTTCAAAGAATTAGAATCTAAGCAAAATAAAATAGAACAACTTGAAAAAGAGCTTAATATAAAAGAAGAAAGTATATTATCATTAAAAAAATCACATGAAAATTTACAAACATTGAATAAACAGCAACAAGAATTAATATCACAAGTTTTTCATTATTTTCTAAACAAATCATCACACGGAAATTTAATTTTTTTTGATTCTGCTCTAAAAAGTATATTTTCAAACCCATTAGATTACCTATCGGTATTTAAAGAGAAAGAAATTCACCAAAATAATATAGCTGACTTTTTTAAAAACAGACTGAAAAAAAATTAAAAAGTGGATAGTTGTAATCAATTATCTAATTACGGCCATAAGAATATACCCTTCTCTCTGTTATCTTTTTATAGTGATTGCTACAACAAGGCTTACCACTTGTTGTTATCAAATATAGAGAAGAGAGATAGAAGTTCTAGATGTATATAATGCAATTTTTAATAGAAGATTACTTAGAACGTTGGATAATTTCCATGGTAAGATATACGTAAGAGTTGAGGTGTTGTTTATTATGGATGGTAAAATTATATGGAACTCTAACAGCAGCGTCTATAGCTCAGGTAGCGAGCTACAGTTCGCGGACGTTTAAGCCAGTAAATGCGCGGCAAGAGAGCCACTAATTAGTAAAGCGCAAAACAATAAATAGCCATTGGGACGTTGCGAATCCAATGGCTATTTGTTTTAACTTATTCTTTTACCTTCTAATATGCTTATCAATAATATCAATGGCCCAGCGAACGAGTTCATCATGATTTAAATTCTCTTCCGCGACCCATTAACAAAGGTTTAATAGTCTAACTTCTAATTTATCATTACTTCTCTAGATCAATACATGGAAAAGGGCGTTAGGGACTATTTATTATTTTTCTCTTATCGGCTTTTCTTATAGCATTACTAGTCATAATTGGCTTTATCCTTTCTCTTGTTCTTTCATGAATAAAAACTTCATTAAATCCTAATTCTTTAAGTAAATAGAATTCTAATATGTTCTGCAGGATATGGAAAGCAGTTATTAAATCATCACCGTTAAGAGCTTTATCTTCTTGTTTTTGATTATAGTGTGTGTAGTAATTCCTTGTTTTAGCAATTAACTTAGGGAATTCTACTAATTTGAAGTCTCCGGTATGAAAGATGAATCTATGGTCTGCTAGTAATAAATCGGCCAGACGACTTTTTAATATAACAAAGTCTCTGCAACCATCCAATAAGAACTCCCTATCTTGTTCGCGAAGGGCCTCAGGTCTCACTTCTAATAACTTTTCTACTCTTTTTTTATAATCATGAAGAGAATAAGCAATTCTTCGAGAATGGTAGGTTTCCAATGCTTGTACCATGTTCAAAAAATGCCGACTAACTGACAAATTTTGATTGTATAAACTGTCAATATAGAGTTCTATTATGGGTTCCATTATAGTTGCTACTTCTTGCCATTGTGAGAAATTTGCTTGTCTTAGTTCACTCAGGCTAAAAAGGTAATCATGTTTCATTAACCGCTTAGTGCTGTTTTCACTGTTTACAGCGTGTTTATAAGCGTGAATAACTTCTAACGGTCGAATATGTTTCTCATTATCTTCAAATTCATAATAAATTTCGGAACTTTCAACAATCATCGAACTATAGCTTAAAGGGGCACCTATAGCTATCTCTATAAGTCTTTTCATTTGGTTGGCTATTTGTATAAACCATTCAATTGTTTGTATTGATTGAGCTTCAATTATAAGATTAGGCGTTTGCTTTAATATTATCTCCTCTTTCATGAGATGAAATGGATCACTATAGTCCAAATAGTAGGATATACTGTAGGTTTCATTTGAGTATATTTCAATCGGCTTTACAATCTTTAAATCAATAAGAGAATCTTTTTTTTTGTCCAAATCAGGTCTTACATAGTTTGAAACATCACCCCATTGAATTATCCCTGGTATGCTTATTGTCATTTTAGAAAATTTGATATCTTTTATTTCTTTGAAATTTACGCCATTAAACATGAAATGAGCTTTATATCCAAATACTTCTTCTGATCCTACCCTACTATTAGTACTTATCCTTGAGCAATTGACAATGGTAATTTTAGCACCATTAATTGTAGAACCAGTAATAAAAGGAATTTCTAGAGGAAGTTCTAAGTAACTCATGATAGGACCATTATTAGGTATACGAATATATAATACTATGCCACCTTCATCTTCATTTAAATATAAGTCCCCTGTATATTTCTTTCCTATATTGTTAATCTTCCAAAAACCCGTTGCCGATAAATTTACTTTCATTTTTTCACCACCACCACAAATAGCATTGATTAACTATTTCAATTCTATCTATAATTAGCAAAATATAATATAGGAACTCAATAAATCTAGTTTAGCATGTTTAAGGGATACAAAATCTAATGGTTAAAACAACTGTAAGCGTAAATAATACCTATATCAAAATTACTTTAACAAAAAAGCTCGATTATAAAAAATTACGTCTTCATGTCTGTGTTGGAACATGCCTGTGTGAGACCCAATTATGACAATTCATGTTTTTGAAAAAACAAAAAGGAATCGCTTTGAATGGGTTAAGGATTTTATCTTTTTATTTTATAAAATTGTGGTGTATTGGCTGAATAGAGTCTGGCTCAGATACCCCTCACGAAAAACCTCTTGTAGAAGAGCGCCATGCTTGTTTGCATGCAACTTTATTATACAAGAGGTCATTCTCCGCAAAGGGTGGCTCTTTCATGCGCAATGAATGGCTCAAAACTAAGCACTAGTGACTCAATTCAATCGCAATATTCACTAATATTGACATATTATCGTTGTACTGTGCAGTAATTGTTAAACAAAGAAAGAAGCCGAAGTCATTTCAAACTTCCGTTATTTTTCAAAATGTTAATTATGTTAAGCGTAGACTATGTTTCCGCAAACCACAAGCGTGAAAACGTCTACTTTATACTATATAGCAAAACGATTCTGTTGATGATGTATTGGTATTCGAGTTTATCCCCCCTTTACTCGAGGTAGAGTCATGCGTGATTGTGACAGTGTATCGGAATTTATACTGTGTTACCGTTTTTGACGCTTCAAATTCGTCAATACTATGTGGTCCGTCAATATGCTCTTTTTCCAAATCAACTAAATATATCTCATAGGATTCCGCGTGTTCGTGTGCAAAATGGTACTCAGCAGATGACATATAGAAATTATTAACCGCAGCTTTTACTTCAACGTATACAGTCTTTCCATCTCTTTGATATTCCATATCATATATAGAAGATTGATTCCTCTCCGCTGGAATATCCGAATTTTCCGATGTCCATCTTAATGTATCGTATATGCCTTTTAGTTTGTTACGCACTAACCTTTCAGCAGCTTTACCATTTTTACTCTTTGTAACCTCGCTTCTGTCTATCGAGGAACTTGTTTGCGGTCTAATATGGGTAGGTTGATTCGTTTTTTCTTTAGGCTGGATTGGATGTACAACCGCTTTCGACAGAGTTGGTTCACTATCTGAAGTAGGTGTTACCAATGTAGTTATTGAATTGTCCGTTTTATTTATATATTGATTTTTTTCAAATTGTTTTTTGATGTAGTTCACGTACTCATCATTCAGGAAATAAACTAACGATTTCAACTCAAAATGTTCATCAATAAAGTCATTGAAATTTGAATCATGAATCTTACAACTCAATAGACCAAAGTTTTTGTTATACACTTCATCTATATCTATTCCAGCATTAACCATTGTGATCGCAGGGAATTTACATTTTATGAATTGTTGCACATCAAAGTCAACTGAATTTGATATTTCATCCCTTTTTGGACTAAAGTTTATAAACTTGTTAATATCCCTTACGAAGTTTTTCTGTTCGCTTTGACTATAACCAGTGTATTTTACAAATAAGTTGGCTTTATAGATTTTGAAGTTATTTCCAACAAATAATTTTATCTCTTTTGCCCAATAAGCTCTTAAATCAATATCGTATTCAAAGCCCCTTTTTTTTAAGGTATCAATATCTAAATTATAATTTTTTAACAATACAATAAACTGCTCAGAATTATCGATAATATTGAACTGGTTGTAATCAATATTGTCTAGTTCTTCTGAGTCATAATTCAAATTAAGCACTTCAGATAAATTTGTGCGTATTGAATTTTTTGATATTTGATTTATTACATCAACAGAACCAAAGTGCTTTTCTACTAAGAATTTTCGACCTTTGCTATCTCGATACAATTCCCCTAATTGATTAGTAATTTCATTACTTGTCGTGTTTGCTACTTGGGCAAATAGTTCTTCTATACATTTTGAAATTTGTCGCCAATCTATCGTTTGGTAAGAATCTAAATAAATCAACCAGTTTTTCTTGCCTTTAATGAGTAAGTAATTAGTTGATACGGATTGTTCAGCACCATTATCCACTAACACAACGTGGGAAACTAAACTCACTTGAATACTATCGATCCGCATTTTTAAATTCGCATTTTTTTCGCCCCACGCTCTAGCGTAAACAATAAAGTCATTAAAATCTCTTTGAAATAAAGCATTATCATCATGAAGTTTTATACTTTCTTGAACGACGTGATAACGCTCCTTAAACTCATTAACCCCAAAGATGCTATTGAATACTTCAAAACTACCGTTTCTCAAAGGAGTTCTCATAATGTGATAATTCCCAACATTAACTTGAATACTGTTGCTAAAATAAGATTCTTTCGCTAAATGATAACCTTTTCCATCGCGGTTTTGTGTAAACACCATTCCTTGATTGACAAACTTCTGATATTGCTTGGAATTTTCAAACGGTTTCCCATCAAACTCTACAATTTCACGGTATATTTTCTCAGATATTTGCCCACTCTGATCTAATTGTGGCAGCTTTAATAATACGCTATAGAAATCATTTGATTGCAGTTCTGTTATTTTTTCCTTTACACCTACTGTTACCAAGAACTCTTTCAATTCTTTTGATTTTATTCCTAACTCATCAGCAATGTCTTTGATAAGTTGGTTCGTAATTGTTGGTGAAACACTTGAAATGTCTAAACCTGGATAATCAAATACACATTGATTTGGAGCAAATTTCTCTCCGGAAATTTCAAACCACTTAGTATTCTCAAAAATGAATTTAATATAGCTTTGCATATAATCCGAATACTGTTGATGTCTTTCCGCTTGTATTCTTGCTGTAAAATGAAATAAAACAATTCCTGAATGCTTCTGATTTAGCTCATCTTGCAATTCAGTGTCTGATTTTATCCAAATCACAATATCACTAATAGACATTTTTTCCAATATTTCTTTTAGATTGTCTATGGTATTGAACTCAATGCTTCTAAGCCTTGGAGCTCTTTCATCCACATCATTTCCTGGTAGCTTTTCAGACAAGTACTCTTTAGTAAATATTCTTTTAAATCTATTGTCACTGATGGTTCTTTTGCTAATTTCAGGAAATTTGAGTACGCCAAGTTTTTCAACAAATAATTTCAAATCAACCTTGCTATCCTCATCGATTCCGATTTCATTAATTTTCTCAAACGCTTTATATTTGTCGTCAATAAATAATTTTTCACCAATCTCATTGCCATAATGTTTATCAAAATATAAATTATTTGAACGTTCAACAGTTTCTTTTTGACTAGGTAAATTGAATCTAATATCTTCAGGAGGTTGCCAGTTTGGATTTGAAGAATAATTATCCCACAACCATTTAGTAAATTTCTTAGCCTTCTCATAATCATCAACTGAACTATTCACTGGAGATAAAACAGTTGATGAATCAGCATCTCTAAATTTCAACTGTGGCATTAAACTATTCCAACTGCTTCCTGAATTTCGTGCGATTACCCTCTCGAGAATATCTTCATCTTCTAAGTCCTTTTTTATCTTTTCGATTTCTTGTAATTGTCTTTTTAACTCTTCTTCAAATTCTTTATCCAGTTGAGTTATACTGGCCCACTCAGGAATATCGAGCTTCCTACCACGCACAAAGTACACTGTGTCATTTGGTTTTATAAAACTTTTTTGTGTATTCCTTAATAAATATGGCAACAGCTTAGAATCCTTATATTCTTTCCCCCACCAGATAAATGTTTTAATTTTTTCTGGTATATCCCAACTACTTGCAGCCTGATTAATTATTTTGCACAATTCTACATCACTATATTTCAATTCAACATCATTTTTATCAGCAAGGACTTTTAATAAATCATCATTATCTATGGTTGGCATATATTCCAATAAATTTCCAAATTCTTCACCAATAAAACAATCAGGAAACTCTGAAGTTATCAATTTGGGCTTATCAGCTATTGAAACAAAATTTCCATTTACAGTTGGAATAACTTTACAAACCTTAAGTAGTTCCAAGTAATACTTGAATAAATCAAAGCCATTCTCGTTCCACAATTTGCTTTTCTTATCAGTAGGCGTCAAAGTCTTGATGGCCAATAGTCTATCATTTCGAAGTATGAGTTCCTTCTCGCTTATTGTTTTAACAAACTTTAATAAATGCTCAAATACCGCCTTATTAATATCATTCAAGGGAACGTCATCCCTACTTGTATTTAAATCAAAAGTAGCATGCATCAAACAATTCAATTGTGTAGAAAAGTTTCTAATTGGAAAAAAGCAATACAATTTATCTTCAGAGTAGTCAGCTTCTTTGTCTAAGGAAATTGCGACCGAAGATCTGATTTTTCTTTTCTCGTTTTTTCCTACATTGATATATGGCTCATTTGGATTTTGATAGAATATGTATTTTTCAACGGTTTCTCCTACATGTATCTCTATTTTTCCGTTTTCTTTACTAACCTTTTCCACGACCTTATCAAACTCGTCTGTTTTAATAGTTATCTTTGTAATATTCGGAAGGAAAATCAAGGTTTTATAGTCAAAACTATTAATCTGATTCAATATATTCTGTTGGTCATTTTGAAAAGATTCATCGGTTATGATTCTTATTACAGTGTCATAACTTGTTTCAATACTTTCTGCTTCAAATGGGCAATGGAGAACAGGGATAGAAAGATTGGGAACGTTGTTCTGCTGTTCTTTGATAATTTCAGATTCTTCAAGTAATTTACTGAATTCTTTGTCAGCAAATTCTTGAGAAAAACCAACGTGGAACCCTCCAGAGTGAATTTCAATTTGTTTCCCCCAATTTAATAATGATCGGAAACCTGTTCCCTTATTTCCAATAAAATCATCAGATTTATTACTAGCAGAACCATGACACAATCTTTCGATAGTTTCTTGTGTAAATACTGTCCCGTTATTTGCCACTGTAAAAACATTATCTTTGTATTCGAGTAGAACATCAACATCAATCAAAGTAGTATTAACTGCAGCATCATCTACGTTTTGCAACAACTCAAGTAACTCTCTACCATGATAATCCGTTATTCTTTGCTCATCTTCTTTATAATCTGATTCTAATTCATATTGAAACGTTTTGTATTTATCAATATATCGTTTTCTTATTTCCTCAACTAAAGTCATCCAAACATACCCTCCAGAACAAATCTTCAGTCTATTATATCATTTTCAATGAATATCACGAGTCATCTCCGCGTTGTATTAAGTATTTCTTTAAATGATACATAGCTCTAATTGAAAAATAGACTTCCCTTTGTTTATCACCATTACCAATAACCAAGGTCCTCATATTCTGTTTATTAATATCAGCTTTATTTAATTCATTAATTTCAGATATACGACAGCCCGTTGCATACAACACTTCTAGAAAAGCACGCTGTCTAACTGTATCACAGGATTCTCTTGACATTTCAAGTTCTTCGATTGATAAGGATCTGGGTAGGCGGTATTCATATTTTGGAACTTTTTAATTTGGCAGTTGGATCACGATTAAATATTCTTCTAAAACTAACTAGAAAAACTCTATAAAATTAATTGTTAGCGTAATCGTCTCTTAATGATTGTGTATTACCAGTATCCTTGTACTGTGCAGCAAATGACTCTGTTTTTTGTCATCCTTCTTGTTCACCATAAGCACCCATTTAGATCTATATGCCCTTACCACTTAATACAATCTTCAAGGAAAAAGTGTTAAATAATTTATTTTCCAATCTAAATATTCATTAACTAACACCCTATTTATTGGATTGACTGTTAGATTTGTAGACAATAAATTACAAAAACTATATGATAATATATTTGAAGCTAGTAGAATTTTCAGCTTTTTTAAGGTGAATTAAAAATTATGAGGTGATGTTATGACCAAAAATAAAACAATACAAGAAATATTTAAGGAAATAACCCCGATAGAGCGATTTAACTTTATAGCAAGTATTGTTACAGTAACTAGTGTTTTAGTTAATCTATTATTAAGTTTTTACCAAAAAGTTGAGTTCGATCTATATACGGTTTCCATCTTACTAATTTTTGGCGCTCTCCTCATAGCAGTGTTGTCATTACTAATAGGTTGGCCTTATATATTAATAACAGAAATATTTAAAAACAAATCATCGAATGGGATTATCACAACGACTGTATTTACAGTTGTTATAAGTTTATTTGCTCTTGGAGTTATAACAGCTCTTGTTCAAGGTTCTATTGAAATAATATATATGATCTTGGAATGGAGGGGAGCTGTTAAGTAACAGCTTATCCAAGTATCTTGAAGAGAAGTAATTTGGGAATGTAATACAAACAAAGAGGGGAAATTCAAAGCAATCAAACGCAAAGTAAAATACGCCCCCCTCACCAACACTATAGTTAAGAACAAAGAAGAACTATAAATAAATTTTTAATAAATTGTATAATCTCACCACATAGTTCTGTACCAATGGTCAAATATGAAAAGACGTTTATTTTATATGCAATTGTCTCTTGGCTAATCTACTACCAGTATCCTTGTACTGTGCAGTAGTTGTTAAATATGAAAAGAAGAAGTCATTTCAAAACGTTAATTATGTTAAGGGTAGACTATGTTTCCTCATCCATATGTGTTGTGTGCGTACCCATGATACTTAATCGCAAATATTGATTTTGCGTAAAGGTACCCCCTCAATCAGGGGGCACAATACTTTCTATTCTTATGCAGATGTCGTTTTTTCCTTATGGCGATATTCAGGGATTACTTCTAAGTTAATAATAGATCTCATCATAACCTCTCTTAATTATCTTTCATTTAATTTATTACAGAAATCAAGCCAATTTTCTGGCATATCGAGAGCTTCATTAATTGTATAATAAGTCTTTAAAGGCAAAATACCATTACCAGTTAACCAAACATTATGCATTTCTAGGATTAGATTTAATGCAGTTTCACCTTCTTGTATTGCCAAGGTTTCGTAATAACAGTATGAAAAGTTCTCTAAATCACTATTAATTGAAAATAATTTCACCTCATCACTACTTGTTTCTGAGCTGAAGTAGTTTGAAATTAAATTATCTAGAATGGCCCTAATCTTATCTTTATCAAGGTATGGAAAAATAGCTTCAAATGCACGATTCGCACCATCATATTCCCAGTAATATCCACTTTCTCTTTCCATTAGCAAATTGTACATAGCAATAGAACATTCCTCAATTTTGTGATTATGTTCCTTTTTATATTTTTGAATTAATTCAACAACAAAATCCCATCTAAACAAATTTTTATTAGTTGTGTACTGCTCAATTGTTCTATTCATTGCTTCTTCACATGATATCGATTTTATATCATTAATGAAACTTTCCACTATTTTATTGTCTTTATCGTTACAATCAAACCAACGATTAGGGATTATAAAACTATGAATTTCCCTAGTTGTCCTTTCCAATCCGAATTCATATTTTGCTATTTGTTTTAGTTTAGGTTTAATATTTGAATATCCAAGTCTATTTGCCGCTAGTAAAATACCCTCTTTGATGTCTGCAATATAAATTTTTCCGAGTGTATTATCAGTATCATACCTATCAGCCGAATCATATACAAAAAATATGTTCGTAGATAATTCCCAAATTGCGATTAACTCTTCTTCTGCAAAATGCCCCGCTTCAAAAGAACTTATTACACCATCAAATATCGTTTGTAACCATTGTTTATTCCATTTGTGATTTAAATTTGCAAACTTCCATAGAGACTGATACCCTTCTCTTCCAGCAGATGTTGCAACAGCTGAATCAATAAAAACCGCAGCCCTGTTATCTCCTAATTCAGATGCATTTTTTGATATATTTAGTAATTCTAAACCCAGATTACCCCAAATACTATTATTTAATTTATCTAGCCTTTTGTACCATTGAAGTGGGGTGAATAAAGAATACTCCTTTCTGCCCACATAGCCAATAGATTTAAGTTTTAAGATATCTTGAGCATTTTCCGCTTTTTCAATCCATCCCATTTCAAAAGCATTATTAATAAAGTTCTCAGCAATTTCAATCATATCAGCAATTTCTTCTTCCCATACTATTCCATTCTCAGACATCCAATAATCAAATAAATCCTCCAGGATGATATTTTCTCCTAAATCTTTTAGAAACGACCAGTATATGTCAATATGCCGAATGTTATTAAAGTTTCCAGCTCTTTCTATCATTAAACCTTGCAATGCATTGGAAAACTCACTACCAGTTTTATTAGTTATATCTATGTATTGAGTTAATAAATATCTTTCAATTTCAATACCACCAATTTCATATCTTCCTATCAAGTTATCATCACTTAATAAGAACCTAACATTCATCTTGAAATCTTCTATAAATATCTTTTTATTCAATTGTTTTTCATTAATACATTTATGCATGTAACCTAAATATGAGCTTACTGAAAGCAAATAATAGACAGCATGGTACCTTCTACCTTCTTTCTTAAACTCTCCTTGCCTATAGGTATTTATAAAAGAATTAATAATCTTATCAAAGCTGAAATCTCTATAAGAAAGTATTATTGATACAAGCGCATAAATCGGAAAATTATCTCTGTCACTCATATAGTGTAAATCTTCTACATAAGAAAATTCTTTAACTGCTATATTATTAATTAATTCCCTATAATTTGCTTCCTTAGAGTTTGTTATTGCCCAAGTTGCTACCTTTAGTTTGAATGAATTAGAAAAATTTTCTTGCCAATATTCCTGTGTTAATTTCAATACCATATCATTATTATCTTCCATTAGCGAAACTATAAATGCTTCTAAATCATCTTTAAAATGATAGCTTAAAGCTTCTACTGTTTGAATAACTTCTTCATTCTTAGTGAAATTTTTTCCTTCAGCTAACCAACCTTTTGCAAAATACGCTCTTGCAGCTTTATAATATTCTGGAGTTTCGCCCTTTTCTAATAATGGCCCGAAATTAATACCAGTATATTGGCAGAACATCCCCCATTCTTCCAGCATATGTTGAAAGCGATCATTAATTCCTTCATCCTTAATTTCATCATGTAATTGGTGATTTTCAATCAAAATTTCAATAATTTCTTCTGGTGTTAAGTTACTTAACCACTTATCTAAAACATATCTTGCTCTGTCTACTTTTTCATGTTCGATTAATAATTCAACATCTCCAAACATACGTAACAGAGCTTCAATCGTTAACAACTTCCTATGCATTACCTTTTTCTCACTAAATAAAACAGTAGGAAGCTGAATGTTAGCCTTATATACTCTGTCTGCCCATTGCAAAGACTGCTTGAACTGATACAGTGTTGAGACAGCACAGCTAAAACTTATAATTTTTCTATAATCTTCAATATCAACAAGTGATCTCAATGTTTCCTCAAGTTGTTCTACAAGCTCATTCATAGGTCTGAATATATTAAGTGCTTCAATAACATATTCCTTTGTGTAAACTTCAATATAATCATTAGTTCTGCCTGCGAATTTTAATAGTTCGAATACTAATTCGTGTTTAGTAATAGAATCTGTACTTTTATTTAAATAGTAATCAGCTATTTTACTAGCCACCTCGGTAAAAGTAGATAAGTTTTTCCTTAAATATCTTTCCAAATAAATCCTTACATCATTATGAAATACTCGAAAAGCTCCATCCTCTTCTATTACCACAGGATATAGTTTTTGAAGGATCCTTTTCCATGCATTTTCATTTATTGAGGGATCTCCATAAATATCACAAATAATCTCTGTTTTTATTTTTTTATTTATTAGAGAAAGAACTCCTGCGACTACCCCATCTACATAGAAAAAATTACTTGGTATATTTTCTAAAGCTGACTTCCATATATATTCATAATAATTATTTATTCCACTAGATAATTTTTTATCATTTAAACACTCATCAAGTTGTTCAATACTATCACAGCGCTTAGCTTCATACATAGCGAATATTACAGATAAGGTATTGCCTTTTGCCTTTTCATTAATAATCTTTATTGCAAACTCTGTATACTCCTCAGGTATGTTTGTATCTATCTCTCTATATAATTGTCTAATGTCCTGTTCTTCTATTTTCGGTACATTAATTTTAAGTACTTTCTCATCACTTAACCAATCTGGATATAATTTATATTCATGTATTGGTTGGCCAGCAATCAAAAAACAAACATCTTTAGGAACTCCTTCGGGTGGAATAAGTGTTCCTAAAAAAGTGTTTTCACCTCCTGCTCGTGCCGCATGATCTATTCCATCGATACATATCACAGTTGTGTTACCCGTTTCATTTGCGAGTGCAGCTGAAAGTCTCAGTACTTCATTTCTCAATTCATCTGTGGTTGATAATAATTCATTGGAAATTGGTACTTGGTATTTTGCTAGTTTACCTTTAAGAAGTTCTCTTAATTGAATAAGCAAATCTCCCCATAAAGCTCGTGGATCACTTACCCCCTTGTCAGCAGATAAGTATAAGTCATCTGAAGTTAGAGGTTTAAAAGCATAAAATCTAATTGTAATAACCGAATCAATTTTATTGGTTAGATAACTTACTATATTTGTTTTACCTGAACCTGGCTCTCCTGATAAAAAAACAACCGGATAGTCTCTCTTTTTTAGAGTATCTTCCAATTTTCCCGAGAAATCTGCCCTTGATTCGAAAAACGGTTCAGTAGTTGGTATATCATGTATACCTTTAAAACTATCTGAACTTAAAGAAAGTGCCTCAAGTAAATCCTCCTTAGTTATATCCTCTTTCTTCCTTAAAGTGGTTGTCCACTTCATTAAGGCATAACATAGACTTTTATGAAGCTGAACAGCTATACGTGTATCAACTTTAAAGTAAGAAGAGATTTTTTCTCCAATTGAATTAATTATCTCATTTAAATCTTCTTGAGTAGCCTTAATGTCAAAACTCTTGAGAAAGTCTAGCTTTTGAACATTATCAAGATCATTAAGTTCATCTAACCATTCTTTCCATGCTGTCTCCCATTCTTTTTTTACGCAAATCTCTTCTAGTTTAGATGCATTTTTTATTTTATCCTTAATATATGGCCAAAATGTTTCTAATGCGGGCCTCTCATAAGTAACCGAATCTGATTCTTTAACGTTGTATTTTTTTACACCCATGTGTCTATTGGTAAATAGTATAGCATTACACCTTTTATATTCTTTTGAAGCTTTCTGCCAATCAGAGGAAAATTGGTGTAGATATGAACCTTTATTATCCTTGTCATCCTTTTTTCTTATCATGTCCGAGAAAGTTAAAGAGTCATTTTCCCTTGTATGCTTTATTTGGATACATTCTGCTTCACCACTATGAAAATTTACTACTACATCATCTAGCCCTTGGAGCTTCGAAGCTTGAAGAACTATTGACCTTATATCTTTATCGGGACAAAGTAAATCAAGAGCATACAATAACCCTACAGACCATTCGTACCAATAAGGATCTGCAATCCCTGCAGTTAAATTCTCTTTTTTAATCATTGTAATTCCCCTCACTATTAACAAAAAGTAAGTTTTTAATAAATCAATCGTTCTACCTATGTTACTATTTTTTACTCCATTCTTTTCTTTGTAAGATTTCTAGCATCTGAAATAGTATCGCAAGTATGTAATGTTAATGTATCCAAATGACACCAGACGCGTCCATTTGGATACATCTTTCCGGTCTTAATTTCTTTTGAAGGAATAATTGCACGTCCTAGACTATTTATACTGTGGATCACTCCACTCTCTATTAGACATTTCAACAATTTCCTTATGAGGGTTAGTCGTTACCACATATCTTTCTATATGATGGATTGACAGTAATATACGAGTGGGAGTTAGTGTCCTTCACAAAGATCCTGGAAGTAGGGAGATATTTACTGCACAGTAAGAGTCTACCACGTAATACAAGAATAAATCTGGACTGTTTGGAAAAGACTCAACTTATTGAGATTCAATCGATTTTTTAATGGTAAACAGTCTATGATTCTTTGGTACACTTTTTGTCATTTAGCAGTAAATACTATGTCAGAAGTGGTAGATTTTAATAGCTGTAATCAAT
The DNA here is from genome assembly GCF_003605385.1 of Siminovitchia acidinfaciens. Taxonomy (GTDB): domain Bacteria; phylum Bacillota; class Bacilli; order Bacillales; family Bacillaceae_C; genus Siminovitchia; species Siminovitchia acidinfaciens. The sequence goes on from NZ_QYTV02000002.1 coordinate 239,890, forward strand.
TTAAGAAGGGATTTTGAATATTTTGTCGAATACTGCCATTATAATTATATTGGAGGGATAAAATTGAAAATAATGATCTCAGCATATCAATACTTATTCGAGATTGAAAACACTCTGCGATCTATTGTAAAAGAACAAATGCAACAAGCATGGGGCCCAAATTGGGAAAATATTTCTCCACTAATAAATAAACGACCTAGACGAACTTTTCATAGCCTCCACTTTCACGATCTAATTGCTTGGTATCGTGTTTACCCACCTTTAGATTCTATCTTTCCTCAAAAGCTTCTTACTGACATGGTTTCTATAATTCCAATTCGAAATAAAATTGCACATTGCCGTTTTCTATCAAGTTCAGAATATAAAAAATTAGAAAGTGTTTATTATTCATTTTTTAATTTTCTAGGGAACAATTCTCTTGATAATTACGATAAAACTGCTAACTTTGTATTAACAAAGGACCGTCCAAAGGGATAAGCCGGTAAATCATAAAAACTAGTATATTCTTAATGATAACAAGGGGTGTCTTATAGGGATAAAACGACTAATTAGACACCCTTATCAGTATAGGATATATGATCTTTTATATTTCTAAACGTTCTTACCTTATAGTTCTTGAAAATATAAATATATCTATAACTTCTCCTGTATATCAATTAATGATAATACTTCTTTAGAGATTTTATGAACAGACTTTATTTCTTCTATTTTCCTTTCTCTAAGTAAATTTATGTGTATTTCCAAAACCTCATTTATAGAATTAATATTAACAATATCAATGTCCTTAAAGTTAAAGATCTCTGATGGGGAAATATTTAATGATGTCACAATTTTTTCCAATGTTAGCAAAGAAATGTTTCTTTCCCCACGTTCTACACCACCTATATAGGAGTATTGTAGATCTGCTATCTCAGCTAGTTCCTCCTGTGTCAAACCACGTTGTTTTCTGATTAAACGAATATTATTTCCTACCAACTTTAAAAAATCTGACATTTTATTCACCTCTTCTTTAGAGTAGAAGAGAGTAATTTACAAATTAAGATGCATAAAATGTATGAATTAGTAAAAATTGTACTTATAAGTACTATTACTGGAGGTTAATCATGACACTTATAAAAGCTGAAGTGGAAATAAGAGGAAATAGACCATTAATATTTAATAATTTTACTATTGACTCAATTCCACTTGTAAAAGAAGAAAAAGCAGGGGTTGCAGGAAATAACCCAGAGGAATGGAAAAAAACCTTTCAAGTAACCTCTAAGGGACAATTATATTTGAACGCTGACTATTTTTTCGCATGTATTAGAGCAGGAGCAAAATACACTCCAAAAGGAAGAGGAACAATGGAGCCTATCGTCTCCGCAACATTACAAGTATTAAATGACAAAGTTATGTTAAACAGATTTTTACCGAATGAAAATGAAATAACAAGAGATAATTCAAAGGAGGTCTATATAGACGTCAGGCCTGTTTCAAGAAGGGGTGTAAAGAATATTCGTTATCGTCTGGCAACCGCATCCGGTTGGGAAGCGAAATTTATAATAATGTGGGAGAATACATTAATTAGTCGATATCAAATGGAAGCTATTTGTATCGATGCAGGCGCATATGCTGGTATAGGAGATGGTAGGAAGATAGGTTTTGGTCGTTTTGAAATATTTAACTTCAATATTTTGGAAGAAAAGAAAAATGCCTAAGATAAGACCCCCTTATTCAACTTGGTATAAGAATATACGCCCAATAATTTGGGAAAGAGACAAAGGTAAGTGTAAGAAATGTGGTATTAAGGTTTCTTTAAGTCAATGTCATATAGATCATATAATAAGCGGTATAATGGGTAGTAATGAATTTAAAAATCTTAGAACCCTTTGTCGGAGATGCCATACTCTGAGATTAGATTTCAATCATAGAACTTTGATCCAAGGAGCGATAACAAAAGGTATTATACCACCACACTGGAGAAGTTTGGTATGGGATGAAGAAGAAATTTGAAACGGCAGTAAAGCCGTCCAATAAGGGATGACCTCCTTATTGCTGATGATATAGGTCAATCAGGTAATGCTGGGTCTCGTCCGGTGCAGTTCGGAATGGTAGGGTACGTTATGGCTCGGTAAGATACGGTACGGTGAGGTATTACATTGTAAGAAAGCTTGCTTAACACACCTTTACATGCCCATTCTTTAAGCTAAATTAAAAAATCCATTTTGAAAAAAGTTTAATCAAAATGGATTCAAGTTCATTAAATTTACATTGTTTTATAAAAAAGTTTAATCGTTTGCTACCTGCTCTTAAAATTAATCCGATCCGCCCCAAAAAAACTGGCGAAATTAATATAATATTAAAAGCACAACAAATTATTATTTCGCCCTAAAATAATCATACCTATAAGAGCAAAGATGATAGATGCAGCGGACCTGCGAAAAGCTTCCTTGAATACTTCCCTAGGATGGACGATGGAAGCATTCAAGCTTCCGATGAAAATGGTTTGTCTGTGGAGAACTTGGTTCTTGGTGTTCAGATAGAGGCATACGAAGTGTTCCTGAGTTAAAAATCTCATATCGTTCATTACATAGTTGGCCCCGTCTTCGGGACTTCGGATAATATAGCGGTCATCATACGATAAATTGCTGATCCGCCTTCCGAGCTCAACAGCAGCCGCAATTTGGACTGCTTTGGCCTTTCCGATTCCTTTTAGACTCATGATTTCTTCCAACGCTGCTTCTTTTAGCCATAGCAATCCGCCAAATTGTGTCAGCAGGCTGTTAGCCAACTGGAGGGCTGACTCGGATTTCGTTCCCGTCCTCAGCAGTATAGCGAGCAGCTCGTGGTTGGAGAGACTGACAGCTCCGTGATTGACCAGCCTTTCCCTGGGCCGTTCCTCGGCCGGGAAATCCCTTATCATCAACGCATCTGATTTACCCATTACTTCCTCCCTTTTAAAATTACCTTTTACAGCGAAAAACCCATGTTTTTTAATTCGCGGGACAGCTTGCCAATGGGAAGTCCGACAACTGAATAGTAGTCTCCATGTATTGATTTCACCAGAAGACCGCCCTTTCCTTGGATGCCATATGCTCCTGCTTTATCAAAGGGTTCGCCGCTGTCCAAATATTGTTCAATCTCTTCATCGGACAATTCCCAGAATGTAACATCCGTCTTTTCATAAAATGTATTGATTGAATCTTTAAAAGTTACAGCAACCCCCGTATAGACCGAATGCGTCGTCCCTGACAGACCCAAAAGCATTTGTCTCGCAGATTCTCTGTCAGTGGGCTTTCCAAGCACTTTCCCCTCGTTGACTACGACAGTATCCGAACCGATGATATATGAATGGGGGTAATTTTCTGCGACTTTTCTTGCTTTTCTTGAAGCCAATGTAATAACAATATCACCTGGCGCAAGGTGTTCATTGACAGTTTCATCGACATTTGGTGAAAAAATTGTAAAAGGGATGGATAACCTTTCCAGAAGCTCTTTGCGACGGGGAGATGAAGAAGCCAAAACGAGGTTGGGCATGTAACAAATCCTGCCTTTCTAAGTCGAATGGGAGATACAATTCCATCGTATCAAAACAAATGGAAAGAAACAATAGAGAAAAGGCGCTCGTCATATGGTGCTCCGCCACGAAAGGATAGCCTTTCTTTTGCCATCTCCAGCCTTCATCGGCAAAAAGAAAAAAGCCCCCCGTTATACAGAGGACCCTTTGGAGGCGTCATGGTATGATTTTAAAAAGTTTAATAAAGATTGCTGGGCCTCTGTCAAGCTTGCCTGGTCGCCCGAACTGGAGAAAGTACTTAACTGCTTAAGTGCATCATTTAATTGTTTCTTTAAATCCACGCTAACTTCTTTCCCGCTTCCTTCGTATTTATTGAGAGTTTTTTCCGCATCAGCCAATGCCTGCTCGTTTATCGTGCCGCTGCCCCGGGCATTTGCCGCTTCTTTCGCAAGTGTTCCGAAAAGTGCCGGCACTTCCTTCAACCACTCAGCTTCTGCTTTGGAGTCAACTTGTATTTGATTTTCCGGAATGATAAATTCTTTCGCATAAACGTCCATTCCCCGGGTCTCATAATCATCTGCCCATGTCTTAGCCATTGCAAGCTCATCTGCAATACCAATGAATAAGAAGCTTTGTTCATCTACATTCACAGAAACTGTTGGAAATCCCTGGCTTGAAAACTCGTCGGAAATACTCTTGGCCGCATCTTCGGTAGAAAACACTCCACCCTGAACGACTGCTGCCGATAATCCGGGCATTGTCGCTGCCATTGCCGCCTCTTGCCCTTTTCCGTCATTAGGTGCGACTGTAGGGGCTGCATCGGTCAATGAAATGCCGCTTTCCGGATTCACGACAAGCTTTAAAATGAATAATCCAAACCCAAGGCCAATGGCTACCGCCAGAATTGTCGATATAAAAAGCCCCTTTTTATTCGGAGAAAATCTATTTCGCAATGACTTCGGAAAGTTGATCTTTGAATTTTTTTCCGGGCCAATAGATTCCGTCATACTAGGTGCAGCTTGAAACTCGGGAATATCCTTGACACTCTTTTCCGGCAATATCCACTCAAACTCGTCACTATCAATTTTTTCCTCTGCTGCCGCGCTCTCCTTTTGCGCTTTACTCCAGTCTTTGATCACAACATCCTCTTTTAATGACTGTTCTTCGCCATTGATCTTGAGCTTCATTTCTTTTTTTACCTGTCTTTTCTTGCGGCCCATATAATCAATCCTCCCGCTCTCAGATTTGTTCATATGCTAGCACGCAGAAATAAAAAAAGGACAAGACTTTTGTCGTCTCGCCCTTAAAGGATTTCGCCAATTTCTCCTTCGGTTATTCGTAATATGAAAAATTCTTTTGAATTTCAGCACAGTAGTTGTTTTTTTATTGGAATACTATCACGAAATGGCGTCTTGCACTTCTTGAAAAACTTTAATGTTCCTACAGCTTTTGCGTGCTGGTTATGAAATGGAAGCCTGGATTATCTATATTCTATCATTCATGTTTTATTAAATAGTTGAAAAGACTTGTCATCAAGTATGCTCTGTTCCAATAGTCTAAGTAACTTCAGTCGTGAGAGGTTCATAGGAAACTAAAATACCACTGCAGAATTTCTTCATGATAGAAATAAGCCAACAAGGTACCCGCAGCGATAAAAGGACCGAATGGGATAGCTTCCCCTTTCTTGACCGTCCCAAGCATCATTCCGATCCCTCCAGCAATAGCTCCGATCAATGTTGCCAGGAAAAAAGATAATAAAACAACCTTTGTTCCAAGTGCCAAGCCCAATACAGCAAACAGCTTAATATCCCCGCCTCCCATCGCCCCTTTGCTGACGATGGCAATCAAGAGTAACAGACCAAAGCCCACTGTTGCTCCTATCAGGGAGTCCCACCAGGGATGAAGCGGCTCTATCAATCTTTCAAACAGAAAAATGAAGGTGAAAGTCAGTAGCACTTTATTAGGGATTAGCATATAGGTGATGTCAGATACAGTGATAATGATGAAAAGCGAGATGAGCGTGCAGGCAATGACCAATTCAAACGTCCATCCGTAGTGAATAAATGCGAATACGAATAAACATCCTGTTAAAAACTCCATTGCAGGATAAATAGCAGATATCCGCCCTTTGCAAAAACGGCATTTGCCTCCTAGTATCAAATAGGAAACGACCGGCATCAATTCAATAATTGAAAGCTTTTTTCCACAATGCGGACAGGCAGACCCTGGTCTGACGATGGATTGTTTTAATGGGATTCTTAACCCGGCAACATTAAAGAAGGAGCCAAAAAGAAGGCCATAGATAAAAATGATAAATATCATAGTTTAGTGAACCCTTTCAATATAAGAAACAATATATTACCATCTATACTAATATATTACACCACCATTAAAATTAGAATAATCGTTTCCAGACTGGCTGGAAACTTAAAGTAGCCATTTCCTGCCTGGCCAATGACATTTTCCTTCAATTGGTACCATGGTATATATTCAGGACACCATATTTCTTTAAGAGTTAGCTACAAACTCTGCTACCCTATTTCTACCAGCCCGCTTCGCACCAATATAAAGTGCACGGTCCGCAAACTTGATCAAAGAAACCGCATCTTGGGCATGGTCAGGAGCGGTGGCCACTCCAATACTTGCAGTCATATGGATCTGTTTTGATTCACCTGATTGGCCCAATGCATCCCGTACTGTAAAAATATGATCGGCAATCCTTTTACGAATTGTCTCCGCCAACTGCCGGGCCCCTCCTTGATCCACATCGGGCAACAGGATGACAAACTCCTCTCCGCCGTATCTGGCAACCATCCCTCGGTCCGAAATGGTTGTGTTCAATAAAGCTGCCAACTGGTACAATGCCTGATCCCCTGATTGATGCCCATATGTATCGTTTATTCTTTTAAAATGGTCGATATCCACCATGATTAGGGATAGCTTTTGAAGATTTCCGATCTCAAGATCTACCATCCGATCATTTAAATGCTGGTCAAAAAACCTGTAATTCGGTATATTCGTCATTGTACAAATTTCACTATTCCTCTTTGTCTCTTCATAATGACGAGCATTACTCAGAGCAACAGCCAAATAAGAGCACAAAATATCAGCAATCATCAGTTGATATTTTTTGTATGCCTTTTCATTTGCTGAGGCTAAAAAGAGCACGCCCTCAACATTTTTTTCCCGCATAATCGGAACACACATGATGCTTTCTGCACTTTCAGGTGTATATCCATATGAAAATTTTTCCCATTCCGATTTATCGTTATAAACGATTCCTTTTCTATTTTCAAGAACGTACCCACAAATACCCCTATCCCGGCTCATTGTATAGTTCCACCGAGGTGATGCATCCGTCCCCTGCTCCATCTGCTTTATAATAACAAGATCATTTCCCTTCAATGCAAATATGTATGCCCAATTGACCGGAAAGGTTTTAGTAATTTTATTAAGGAACAAATGAAGGATTTCTTCTTCCTCCAGGCGCTCTGTCAATTGACGGCCGATCGTTACGGCATTTTTTAAATGTCTATTGATATTCCGGGAATACCGGTTCATTTTTAAAATAATCAAAGAACCAACAAAGGGGATTCCAACAAGCAGAAAGGCAATTCCACCTAATAATCCCTTCAAGTAAAACAAAGCAATTCCCAGCGGATAAATAACCAGACGGATCACTGCATTCCAAGCAATTCCCTTGATAGAGAATTTTTTTTGATCTCCAAGGATAAAAGCAGCGGCAGGTTGCAGAAACATCGCAGTTAAAAAATAAAGAACAATAAACACGCCAACGGGGAAAACGAAACCTTCCAAACTGACTTGTCCGACTTTTCCCCCCGCGAAAAAAAATCCTACACCTGATATAAGGGATATGAGAAAAAACTTAGAGGAGTGAATTATAAAACGATAGGGCTGCTGTTTTTTTAATTTGGCGGTAAAGGCAAGCGTAACAGTAGCAACCTGTAATAAAAACATCTCAAAAAATAGCCCATGAGATAGAAACGCTGGAATTGTAATCCATTGGATTAAAAACAAAGAGGTACCGTTTACGGTGATCGGCAAGGTAGCGACGATCATGACTATAGCTGTATAAGCTGCGGCATCCCATACACCTAATGAATGGGGAGGAGAAAGTTTGAAAGCGAACCAGTGGCCCACAGGAACCGAGGTAAGCCAAAAGACCCACAATGTTATCTTTTTTACTTTGTTCATAACTTCCCCCTCCCTTTCAATGGTTAATTTGACTCATATTAATAGTCATATTACCAAATAATTAACTTCTTGTCATCGGTTATCCGAAAATTTGAAATTATATTTCCTCTAATAAATTCACAAGAAATTGTTTTGCCTCGGATATAAAATAGAGTGACCCTGTAACTGCTAGAACGTCTTCAACATCCAATTCATTCACCATTCTTCTCAGAAGCGCACGCCAGTCTTCTTCGACCGAAGCATCCTCCATTTTCCCGATCTCCTTTAATTTTGAGGCTGAAGCTGCTCTTGGAAAATCGAACTGAGTAAAGTAGACTTCTGCATTCATAGTTTTAAGCAGCGGGAGCATATGAGATAGGTCTTTATCCTCAAGGGCTGCAAAGATCATTTTAATATTTTTTCCCTCGTATCTATTGTTCATCGTGGCAGCGAATGCTTTCAGACCTTCAGTATTATGGGCACCATCTAAAATGACAACAGGTCTTTGTTGTAAAACTTCCATCCTGCCAGGCCAATACGCTTTCTCCAATCCTGCCCTGATTTCTTTTTCGGACAATTTAAGGAGCCCATTTTCTTTCATATACATCAGACTCGCAACCGCGATCGCAGCATTTTCAGTCTGGTGGCGTCCCAAAAGCGAAAGCTTCATGTTTTCATACTGCGTTTCCCTCGATAGATATGTAAACTTTTCGCCACCAGGGACTGATTCATGGTTTTCAACAGAAAAGTCAATTCCAAGCTGATATACTTCTGCATGCTTTTTTTCCGCCTCCGCCCGGATAACTGAATGGGCTTCTTGCTGTTTCGCACCAGTAAACAGCGGCACTCCTTCTTTAATAATCCCCGCTTTTTCAAAGGCAATTTTTTCAACGGTATCTCCCAAAATATTGATATGATCCATCCCTATATTTGTAATGATCGTCATCAGCGGGTGAACCGTATTCGTGGAATCAAAGCGTCCTCCAAGACCCACTTCCAATATCGTGAAATCGACTGATCGGATGTTTGCAAAATAATACATGGCCATGGCAGTAATAATTTCAAATTCTGTTGGCGGTCCCAACTCTCCGGCTTCCAACTCCTCCGTCAACGGCTTGACGATGCGGACCAATTTGACCAGGTCGGCATCTGAAACGGGATTACCGTTGATGCTGATCCTTTCATTGAACGTCTCGATATAAGGAGACGTAAATGTTCCAACTTCGTAGCCAGCCTCATTTAAAATGGATCGTAAGAATGTGACAGTTGACCCCTTTCCGTTTGTCCCGGCCACATGGATGACCTTCAGCTCCTTTTCCGGGTTTCCCATTTTTTCGAGCAGCCACTCCATTCTTGCCAGCCCCAGGTTGATTCCATGCTTCAACCGCGAGTGAATCCATGATATGGCCTCAGTGTATGTATTCAAAAATTATCCCCCCAATTCGTAAAGAAAAGCGCAAGGCGCCTGGAGCTAGACATAACAATTCATCGTTCGAATAGAAATTTCTGTCTAACTTTATACTTTCTTTAACTGTTAAATAAGGGAAGCAAATCCTTTTCGGACTCACTTCCCCTTTTTCTCTTCTGCTTAGTTAGCAGTCTTCAATTCCTTAATGCGTTCTTCTACTGTGGCACGTTTAGCCATGTAATCTTTTTCTTTTGCCCGCTCTTCGTCAACTACCGCCTGTGGAGCTTTATTGACGAATTTTTCGTTGCCTAATTTCTTCTGGACTCTCTCCACTTCACTATTCCACTTCGCCCACTCTTTTTCCAATCGTGCAATCTCTTCCTCGATATTCAAAAGACCGGCTAATGGAAGGAATAGCTCAACTCCTGTTACTACAGCAGTCATCGCTTTTTCAGGAGACTTCAAGCCAACTTCCATGATGAGTTCTTGAGGATTACAGAATCTTTCAAGGTAGCTTTTGTTCTTTTGTAAAATTTCAAGGACTTTTTCATCCTGCGCTTTCAGCATAAGCGTAATCTTTTTGCTCATTGGAGTGTTTACTTCAGCGCGAATGTTACGGACAGAACGGATGATATCCATCAAAATTTTCATTTCATTGGCAGCTTCGCGGTCAGTCAATTCTTCTTTTGCCTGCGGCCATGAAGCAACCGTAATGGACTCTCCTTCATGAGGCAAGTTCTGCCAAATCTCTTCAGTGATGAATGGCATGAATGGGTGCAGGAGCCTCATTGTCTGGTCAAGGACATGGGCCAAGACAGAACGTGTCATTTTCTTCGCTGCTTCGTCCTCGCCGTAAAGCGGAAGCTTCGCCATTTCAATATACCAATCGCAGAGATCGTCCCAAATAAAGTGATAAAGAACTCTTCCGACTTCACCGAACTCGTATTTGTCTGAAAGCTTCGTAACTGTTTCAATCGTATCGTTTAAGCGCGTCAAGATCCATTTGTCAGCAACTGATTTCTCAGCGGATAAATCAATCTCATCATAAGTGAAGCCATCCATATTCATTAACGCAAAGCGTGATGCATTCCAAATTTTATTGGCGAAATTCCAGACAGACTCCACTTTTTCTATGCTGAATCTGAGATCATGCCCCGGTGAACTTCCTGTTGCAAGGAAGTAGCGAAGTGAATCCGCACCATACTTGTCGATGACATCCATCGGATCTACACCGTTACCAAGGGATTTACTCATTTTGCGACCTTCTGCATCCCGGACGAGGCCATGGATCAGAACATCATCAAATGGCCGCTTGCCTGTAAATTTCAAGCCTTGGAAAATCATCCTTGATACCCAGAAGAAGATGATGTCATAGCCTGTAACAAGGCAATCCGTCGGGTAATAACGCTTAAAGTCCTCTGCTTCAGCATCAGGCCAGCCCATCGTAGAGAATGGCCATAACGCCGAGCTGAACCAAGTATCAAGGACGTCATTGTCCTGTTCCCAATTTTCTTCGTCTTCAGGAGCTTCCTGCCCTACATACAATTCACCGGTTTCTTTATGGTACCAGGCCGGAATCCGGTGTCCCCACCAAAGCTGACGGGAAATACACCAGTCACGGATATTTTCCATCCAATGCAAATAAGTCTTTTCAAACCGGTCAGGAACGAATTGAACTTTCTCGTCGGATTGTTGAAGCTTGATCGCTTCATCAGCCAAAGGCTGCATTTTTACAAACCATTGAGTGCTTAAATACGGTTCGACGACAGCGCCGCTCCGCTCAGAGTGGCCGACAGAATGCATATGTTCTTCAATCTTGAACAGCACGCCTTCATCCTGAAGATCCTTAACGATTTGTTTTCTGCAGGCAAAACGGTCCATACCGTTATATTTACCTGCTCTTTCATTCATCGTGCCATCTTCATTCATGATTAGCACACGTTCAAGATCGTGCCTGTTTCCAATTTCAAAGTCGTTCGGATCGTGGGCCGGCGTTATTTTAACTGCACCTGAACCAAATTCCATATCCACATAATCATCGGCGACAATTGGTATCTCCCTGCCAACGATTGGCAAAATGACAGTTTTACCGATCAAGTGCTTATAGCGTTCGTCCTCAGGATGAACGGCAACAGCAGTATCACCAAGCATCGTTTCCGGACGAGTTGTGGCGATTTCAATCGAGCCGCTTCCGTCTGCCAATGGGTAGCGCATATGGTAGAAGGCACCCTGAACATCTTTGTAAATGACCTCAATGTCCGAAAGTGCAGTCTTCGTCGCAGGATCCCAGTTGATGATATATTCTCCCCGATAAATGAGACCCTCGTTATATAAACGGACAAATACTTCACGGACAGCTTTGGAAAGTCCCTTATCCAGTGTGAAACGCTCACGGGTATAATCCAGGCCTAGACCAAGCTTCGCCCATTGCTGACGGATAAAATCCGCATATTCTTCCTTCCATTTCCATGTCTCTTCCAAGAACTTTTCACGGCCGAGATCATAGCGGCTCTTTCCTTCGCTGCGGAGCTGTTCTTCCACCTTCGCCTGCGTAGCAATCCCCGCATGGTCCATACCCGGCAGCCATAATACATCATACCCCTGCATACGTTTCATGCGCGTTAAGATGTCTTGGAGAGTGGTGTCCCAAGCATGGCCTAAATGCAGTCTTCCAGTTACATTTGGAGGCGGGATCACAATTGTGTAAGGGTCTTTTTCAGGATTATTTTCCGCTTCAAAAAATTTCCCTTCAAGCCACCATTCATATCTGTTTCTTTCAATGTTCAACGGATCATACTTCGTTGGCATGTCAATATTGTTGTTTTCCATCAATCTTTCCTCCTCGAAGGCATAAGCCTTCAAAAATCAAAATAAAAAGCCCCCTTCGTAAAAGGACGAAGGGAGCGGATTCGCGGTACCACCTTTTTTCGCAGGCTTTAATAAGCATAAGCCCGGCACTCAAAAACTTAACGGATTTTCTCCGGCTTTCGCTACTGAATGGTTCACGAAAGCTGCTCAAGGGTGACTTTTCCATTGTTCCTACTTAGGAAATCTCTCAGCGATGATTTCCCTCTCTGAAAGCGGGTGTCAATGTACTTTTCCCTGTCAAAGCATGTATTCATCATTCATATATTTATTATAGTATGAAAAGATTCGTGTGAAGTCAAATTTTCGAAGCAAAATAGTCTTAAACATTTTTGACAAGGCTTTATATTGCATAAAAAATTTTTGTCAACAGCAATAAATTGATTTAGGCACGAAACCAGCTATTGTCACATATTTTATCAAAGAAGTATTTTGGGGAGGTATGGAAATGAAAAGAAAGCTGAACCAGCACACATTCCGGTCATGGATCAGGACATTTAAAGATGTATGTAAACAACTGATTATCCCATTCACCATTTTTCAAGCAATCCGAACCATTCTATTCCCTTCCACATTTGATGTATTGCTGTTGACCATTTTTATCATAGTTGCTCTTTCGTACCATTACGAGCTAATATGAATACCCCTGCCATATTAACTGGGAGGGGGATCACCTGCTTCATTTTTCCGCTGCTCCATTTCCTCAAGACTCATCACGATATACTCTGTGTTTTTCATATACCAATACTGCTTCTGCAATTGACGGACAAACTTATATTCATTTCTCTCTTTCCCTGCAGCAAAATACCTATCAACCACTTGGAAAATCCGTTCCGGATATGCCAGGTAACTTAAAAAGAGAAGCATCTCATCTTTCCTAAAAGGAAAATGCCTGAAATAAATTGATAACCACTCCAAGCCGTCATCAAAACGTTTTGGGTAGGTTTTCAATGACCTTGACAGAAAGGGCAACAAATCGTGGATGGGCGAAGCAGTCATGGCTGATTCGAAATTTGTAAAATACCCGGTCCCTTGTTCATTATATAAAAAATGTTCCGGTGAAATTTTACCGTGGACGATGACGCTTCTTGCTTTCGTCTGCTCTTTGGAAACATCATACCACTCGTTGAATTTGCGAATCGAATAGTTTTGAGCCATCGTAACTTCATGATAAAACGTGCAAAATAGCAATTGGAATGGCGACATATACCAGGCCTGCTCGGCACGCTCAACATACTGCTCTAGAGCTTCTTTTTCTTTTTCCCAACGGGTTGACGTCAAATCAAAGTGTTCTTTCCGATCATTTTCGGCTACATCCACTTCTCTGGCTGATATGGTATGAAGCCGGGCCAGTTCACGAAAAAGTTCCTGGCTTTTTTTTATCTGTCCTTCTCTCTCCCTGTTCTCCAGCCAAGGCATTAAATAATATAATTTATCAATCACCAATACTCCGTAACGGCCATCCATCGTCGGGTAGATCGGCACTATCCGGTGATACCCCCGTTGATATAGCAACTGAATATACTGCAAAAAGTCAACACCATGTTTTGCATTTATTTTCTTAAGGGCAAAAGTTCCCTTATCAGTGTATAGTTTATGGACACGCCCATATTTCTCTGCAAATTTTAATCGTAAGCCATATAGTTCAACAATGTGATTAATATTCTTTTCATGATAATCTGTCATATAACCACCCGCTTAGAACTTGATAAGACCTGTTTGAAACTGCAGATAGGCAATTGTCCATTTTTTTACACCGTTCTTGTAAATTGAGAAGAGGAGGATTCCGGCTTATCCCCTCCTCCCATACATAAATTTTTTCTGGCAATTATTTTCTATAGGCCGTCTTGCCGGGGATGTAAAGCACCTGGCCTTCAGAAACTTCATGGCTGGCGTCCAATTGGTTGGCTCTTAATATTTGCTGGACGCTCACACCGTATTTATCTGCCAGCCTTTCCAATGAATCGCCATGCTGAACAAGCCGGACAGTTAGTTTGGCAGGTGTGTCCTCTTCTTTCCTTGCAAAAAAGTCGGCAAAGGACATTGAGTGATATTTATCTTTTTTCTTCTTCTTCGGTTTCACTTCAGAGCTTTCTTCCATCATAGCACTCTCATGACTGCTTGATTCGTGCGACTCTTCAACAATGCTTGAGGATGAGGAAGATTCACCGGACGAAGTTGAAGGGGACTCTAAGCTATGTTTTTGAAAGAACCCCTTCAGCCGATCCGCCACTTCATCCATATCCATTTCTGGAATCATTGGAAATGGAAACGGAAATGGATTATGGTGGTCATTCCTAGGCGGCCTTTGTTCATTGTCTCCCGAGTTTCGGGCCTCAGCTGTAAAAGGAGCATACAGATCTTCTTCTGCCTCCTCATCTTCCACGGCTTCGACTAATTCAGGCTGATTTTCCTGCTCATACTCTTCCAATTCCACCTCTACAGTACTTTCTTCCTCGGCGTCCATCTCATCGTCCCGTTCATCCATCATAGGGAATGGAACGTCTGTATGTTGTTCATCCTGCTCTTCTCCCTGCAAACCAAACACGTGAACTTCCGCCTGAATGTTTAACCGGGAGTTTTCAGGCATGACGTAATCGAATGATTCCACTTCTACAAAAACTTCATTCGAGTGATGAACCCTATCTTTGGGAATAGTTATGTCTACAGGGAATTGGTGGAAAAACTCGCACTCTCCCTCATCCCTGACCTCCACTTGGTGAACATACCTGCCTTTTACAGAAGTGTCTTCCTCAACTTCTTCGTCTGAATCTAAACACTTGTACTCCCCCGTAAGATCCAGGCTCCCCCTCAACATGACAAACCCTTCCTCTTCAACTATCGATATATTCGGATCTAATGATATTGAAATTAGCTCATCGACTTCCTGTCCGCTTTTAAACAAAACGGATTCTTCCAGTGAAAACTTGATAGATGAATGTCTGCTGTCAGACAAGACGGTTCCTCCTTTCACTCCGAACACAAAATATATGGGTCAATTAAATCCTATGCCGGGGAGGATGCGTTTATGAAAAGAAAAGCGAAAGTGCGCTATGCAGAGTTGATGAGGAAATGTGTGCACAATAGATTCATGTAATGGACTTCGGATGTTGCTGTCCAGATTAGGATAGTGAAAGAGCGGATATTCTTCTTGGTTGGCGGGCTACAGTTGATAGTAGAGAGGGATTACGGCCTGATTGCCTCATCGAAAACGAGTAATTAAGGACTTTCATTTTAATCAGCGGAGCTTGGGCTTCTCTTAGTGACCGCGTTAGCATTTTTACACCCACTATGGTCGCAAACGGAAAGTAAATCGCTGATAGGATTTTGCCATAGTGGAGTGAACTAACCTCTTGAGGGGGAACCATGGACTCGGGCATAGTGACCGGGAGAACGAAATTATCCACTTGAGGGGAGCCATGAACAGCTCATAGTGACCGGGAGGATGAAAATTTTCACTTGAAGGGAACCATGAAGACGGAAAAGGTCTTTAGTTACTACGTGTGTTTTTTCTGCGGCTTCAGTCACTTAGAGCACACCTTAGTTACCGTAACAGCATTTTTTCTACCGCCTCAGGCACTTACAGCACGGCTTAGTTACCATGTCGGCCTTTCTCCAGCCGCTTCGGTCACTTAGAGCCTACTCTCAGCCTGTAAGAATTTTTAACGCTGCTCCGGAAAATTTGCATAGTGTTCAGACTCCCCTTTGTCATCACATAGTCCGCAAGCCAATTAAAAAAGGAACCGAAGTCATCGGTTCCATGCTGTAAGGATTATTTATTTGTAATTGCAGCAAATGCTTTTTCAGCTGCCTGGATTGTAGCGTCAATATCCTCATCAGAGTGCTCTGTTGATAAGAACAATCCTTCAAATTGAGACGGAGGTAAGAATATGCCATTGTTTGCCATTTCTTTGAAATATGCAGCAAACATGGACAAGTCACTCGTTTTCGCTTGATCGTAATTATGGACATCTTCATTTGTAAAGAAGAATCCAACCATGGATCCGGCACGATTAACGGTATGAGGAATTTCATATTTAGCCGCTGCTGCTTTCAGTCCTTCCTCCAACTTCTCGGCCTTGCGATTAAACTCTTCATATGTTTCAGGTGTCAGCTGAATCAATGTTTCGTAGCCTGCTGCCATTGCAAGCGGGTTGCCTGACAAAGTACCAGCTTGATAGATTGGACCGCTTGGAGCAATCTGTTCCATGATTTCAGCCTTGCCGCCGAACGCTCCAACTGGAAGCCCGCCGCCAATCACTTTACCAAGACAAGTAAGATCAGGTGTAATCCCGAAATGGCCTTGAGCACAGTTGTATCCGACACGGAATCCAGTCATAACCTCATCAAAGATCAACAATGCACCATATTCAGTAGTCAACTCACGGAGACCTTCAAGGAATCCTGGCTGTGGAGGAACAACTCCCATATTTCCGGCAACAGGTTCAACAATGACACCTGCAATGTCATCGCCATACTGTTCAAAAGCATAGCGTACGCTGTCAAGATTGTTGTACGGAACAGTAATTGTATTTTTCGCAACACCTTCAGGAACTCCAGGGCTGTCCGGCAAACCTAGCGTAGCGACACCGGATCCCGCCTTGATAAGAAGGGAATCGCCGTGGCCATGATAGCAACCTTCAAACTTTATGATTTTATTGCGGCCCGTATAGCCCCTCGCCAAACGGAGTGCACTCATCGTTGCTTCAGTGCCTGAGGAGACCATCCGCACGATTTCAATGGAAGGAACGCGCTCGGTCACAAGCTTGGCCAGTTTATTTTCCATTAAGCTGGGAGCACCAAAGGTTGTCCCGCTTTCCGCAACTTTTTTGATCACTTCGACCACACGGTCATTTGAATGGCCCAAAATGAGCGGTCCCCAAGAAAGGACATAGTCAATATATTCATTTCCGTCAATATCATGAACGCGGGAGCCTTTCCCTTTTTCCATAAAGATCGGATCCATGTTAACGGATTTGAATGCACGCACAGGGCTGTTAACACCGCCTGGCATAAGTTTTACAGCTTCTTGATATGCTTGTTTAGATTTTTCAAAAGAACGCATGAACATAACCTCCGCAATGTATATTTACGTATCTTAAGTTTCTTGCAACCACCTTGCCGCATCTTTGGCATAATAAGTGATAATCATGTCTGCACCCGCACGTTTGATGCTTGTCAGCATCTCCATGGCGGTTGCTTTTTCATCTATCCAGCCGTTTATAGACGCTGCTTTAATAAGGGAATATTCTCCGCTCACATTGTAAGCAATAACCGGAGCATTGAATTCGTTCCTTACATCGCGAATGATGTCCAAATAGGAAAGAGCTGGCTTGACAATCAGCATGTCCGCTCCTTCTTCCATATCGGACTGCGCTTCCCGAAGGGCTTCCAGACGATTGGCTGGATCCATTTGATATGTTTTGCGGTCTCCAAATTGAGGAGCACTGTTCGCTGCCTCACGGAAAGGCCCGTAAAAAGCGGAAGAATATTTAACTGCATAAGACATGATTGGAACTTCCAAGAATCCCGCTTCATCCAAACCTTTTCGGATCGCAGCTACAAATCCATCCATCATATTGGATGGTGCTATGATATCCGCTCCTGCCTCAGCTTGGCTGACAGCTGTTTTTACAAGCAGTTCGAGACTAGGGTCGTTCTGCACATACCCTTCCTCAACCACGCCACAATGACCATGGTCCGTATACTCACAGAGACATGTATCCGCAATGACCAACAACTCCGGCGCTTGCTCCTTGATCAGGCGTGTAGCTTGTTGTACGATTCCCTCATCTATATAAGCACCTGTACCACAGCTGTCTTTTTCATCCGGCACTCCAAAAAGAATGACTGCTTTAAGGCCAAGATTTTTGATCTCATCAATCTCATCCTTTAAAAGATCCAAGGAAATTTGAAAAGCTCCGGGCATGGATGAAATTTCATTGCGTTTGTTTTCTCCCTCTACAATAAAAAGAGGATAGATGAAATCTTCCGCATGCAGATGTGTCTCCCTTACCATGGCCCGCATTGCGGCGGACTTCCGTAGTCGGCGATGGCGTTTAAATTGAATTTGGTCCAATGCTAATCTTCCTTTCTTTCCTGGCCAAAGTATCGGCACAGTTCTTGGAACATAGAATCAATCGTGTATTTTTCCGGGCAAACTTTGATAGCATATCCTTCTGCTTCCATTGCTTTTTTAGTTACCCTTCCGATGCTGACATATGTAATGGAATCGACGTGTCCCTGCAAGTGATATTGCTTAACGACTTTTTTGAAGTGATGAAAAGTGGAGGGACTTGTAAAACAGGCAGCATCCAGCCGATCTTCCTTGACAATCTCAACAAGCCGGCCAATATCCTTAGTAGGATAATAAGTTTCGTAGACAATCCACTCATCAGCAATAATCCGGTGTTGGCGAAAGCTTTCGGCAATCGTAGTGCTTGCCAAATTCCCCTTCGGAATCAGTGCCCTTTTCGCAGTAAGGCCTTTTTCAAAAAACTCCCTTGAAAAGTCTTCAGCTGTATAAATGTTGGGCATAAAATGCGAATCCACTCGGTATTTGCTTAATTCCGCCCTTGTCTTCTCTCCCACAGCCGCAAAGTTTATCCGATCTTTGATCATTTCAAATTGTTCACGCTGAGAGTCGATATGCTGGAAAAAATAATTCACGCCGTTTCTGCTTGTAAAAATGATCCAGTCATACTTATTCAGTGATTGAATAAAGTGTACGGCGTTCAAATCTTCATGCGAACGAAAATCAATGAGCGGAATCATATATGGAATTCCGCCAGCGGAAGCAACATCATTACAAAACTTCTCGCCTTGCTCTCCGCCTCTCGTGATCATCACATGCTTGCCTCGTAAAGGAAGCCGGTCCATTGTCATTGGTCCAGCTCCTCTTTTACCTTTTCTATTAGTGTTTTGGCTCCTTGTTCAATCAGGCTTGCTGCAGCCTTTTCCCCGATTTCCTTCGGATCTGTCCCTTTGATCATATCCGAATAGACGATTTTTCCGTCAGGAGAGGCAACAAGAACTGTAAGTTGAATTTCATCATTCGGCAATATCTCTCCATATCCGGCAATCGGAACCTGACAGCTGCCATCCATTTTATGCAGGAATACACGTTCGGCCTCAACAGATCTCGCCGTTTTTACACATGTGAGCTTTGCCAGTTCATCCAACAGCTCTTTATCATCCTCGCGGCATTCAATGGCAAGCGCTCCTTGGCCGATCGCCGGCAAACAAAAGTCGGGATCTAAATATTCCGTGACGATTTCGTCATCCCACCCCATACGGATTAGACCGGCTGCTGCTAGAATGATGGCATCATAATCTTCATTTTTTAGCTTTGAAAGCCTCGTATCAATATTTCCGCGAATCCATTTGATTTCCAAATCAGGTCTCTGGGCTAAAATTTGAGCGCTTCTCCGAAGACTGCTGGTTCCGACAATGGAGCCTGCAGGAAGCTCTTTCAGCTTCAAGCCATTTTTTGAAATTAATGCATCCCGATGATCTTCACGTGGAGGTATGCATCCGATCACCAAGCCTTCAGGAAGTTCCGACGGCATATCTTTCATGCTATGGACAGCCATGTCGATCTCACCGTCATACATTGCCTGCTCTATTTCCTTGATGAACAGCCCTTTTCCGCCAATTTTGGATAAAGTGACATCCAAAATACGGTCTCCTTTTGTCATAATCTCTTTTATCTCGAATTCAAAGGGAACACCAAGCTTTTCCAGCTGTTTCCGAACCCAGTTCGTTTGAGTGATCGCCAGGTTGCTTGTCCTCGAACCGATTACAATTTTTCTCATATAAAATGCCTCCTGTGAATACTGCACTTAAATGTCCGATTGATAATTTATGAAAACCAAAAATGAAACTTTGATAATCCGCTGATCAGAAAAAAGTTGATTAATACACATAAGAAAGCAACTGCATTCCATAAAGCCAATTTTCGTCCGAACATGACCCGTTTAGCATAAGCATATAGCAAGAATCCATATACTATCAACAAAAAAAAGGACCCGATAATTTTGGGATCATACCAATGAAAATGCGGGAGTTTGATCAGCGCCCATCTAAGACCCAAAATGAGACTTAACAAAAGCATGGGAACACCGACTGTATTTAAAATAAAGGATGCTTTTTCCAGTTTCGCCAAATCAGCCAGGCGCCATAACTTCTTCTTCCACCTTTTCTCTTTAAGCAGCTTAAATTGAAGCAGGTAAAGGCCGGAAAATACGAATGACACCGAAAACGCTCCGTATGAAAGAATGGCCATCGTAATATGAATCAATAGCAATTCCGACATTAACTGCTCAGCCGATACAGACGAGCGCTGAATCGGGGCAAAAGCATGAATGGCCATAAAGCTGAATCCAATCAGATTTGTAAAGAACACTGTAAAATCAACTTTAAAAATATGATGAAGAACTAAAGATATTGTAATAAGTACCCAGGTGTAAAAATAAAGCCCTTCAAAAATAGTCAATACTGGGAATCTACCAGTACTAGTCATGTACATAAACAAAAAGATTGTTTGAAGTGTCCAAACAATCAAAAGCAACCGGAAAGCAAGGGTGTTTGCTTTCCGATTGTGGTCAACGAAATCGATAAAATAAAGCAGAATAGATAAGGCGTAAATAACGATTACCAATTCTGGAAGTCTTGCCAATACAAGATCGAACATGGACTCATTCCTCTTATGATTGGAAAGAATGCAGCGGTGCCGCAAGCTTTATTTTCTTTTTGGCAGAAGCCTTCTCACGTACTGGTTCTGCTTGATTTACTGCAACTTCCAAATCAAAAATTTGCTTGAAGATAGCAATTTTTTCTGCAGCATTCGCCTCACCCGAAAATTCCTTCACTTGCAAAATCGGATCTTTCAACATCTGATTAATGATGCTTTTCGTATGCTTGCTAATCACTTTTCTTTCCCGTTCTGTCAAATCCGGGATTTTCCGTTCAATACTTTTCATCGTTTGAGCTTGAATCGACAAAGCCTTTTCTCGTAAAGCAGTAATGACTGGAACGACACCTAGCATATTCAGCCATTCATTAAACTCTACAATCTCTTTCTCGATCATGCCCATGATCTCTTCAGCGGCATTTTTCCTTTCGGCCAAATTCGCCTGTACAATGCCTTCGAGATCATCTATATCATAGAGGAAAAAGCTTTCGATTTCCGAAATGCCGGGATCCAAATCCCTCGGCACGGCAATATCCACAAGGAAAAGTGAGCGCCCTCTCCTCATTTTTTCAACCTGTGTCATCATATCTTTTGTCAACACATATTCCTGCGACCCAGTGGAGCTGATGACAATATCAGCTTCCATGACTGCGCACTGCAGTTCACTTAGCGGCTTAGCCTGTCCATTAAACTGGCTTGCTAAATTCTCCGCTCTTTCAAATGTACGATTGACGACAGTCACTTTCGTAGCTCCATTGGAATAAAGGTTCTTGATAGCCAACTCGCTCATCTTTCCCGCTCCAATGATGAGCACATGCTTGTCCGTCAATTGACCGAAAACTTTTTTGGCAAGCTCGACTGCCGCATAGCTGACTGAAACAGCGTTTGCTCCGATTTCGGTTTCCGAATGAGCCCGCTTAGCCAATGTAACAGCCTGTCTCATTAAATGGTTAAAGACTGTTCCTGTTGTTCCCTTTTCTTGGCCTAGCAAAAAGCTGTCCCTTATTTGACCAAGTATTTGCGTCTCTCCAAGAATCATGGAATCAAGTCCGCATGTAACTTTGTACAAATGTTCAACCGCACGTTCATGCTCATGAATAAATAAATGATCGGAAAAATCTTTTTGATCTATTTGAAACCATTCAGCCAGAAATTCTTTAATATAATAGCGGCCAGTGTGAATCTGATCCACCACCGCATATACTTCCGTCCGGTTGCAAGTAGAAACAATGATATTTTCCAATATGCTTTTTTTATTTTTCAGCGTCGTCATCGCTGAAGCCAGATCACCTTCCGCGAAAGCAAGCCGCTCCCTGACCTCGACGGGCGCTGTTTGATAATTTAAACCGACAACGATGATGTGCATATTAAAATAGGCACCTCCATATGATACTCACTATCTTTAGTATATCACTTCACATTAGAAGAATTCTAAAAAGATGTGAACAGAAAGCGAAACCTGTGTTATATTTAAGTGCGAGGCAAGCTGCTGACTTCAATCACATCGTGTGAAGCATCATTGAAAATGCTCCATGCAGCTTTGCGACGAGCTGAACAAGACTTCTCCGAATAAACTATGGCGCAGGAGCACAGTCTTCCAAGCAAACTTGTGACCTCGAGGGGCTAAAAACGACGCTAAAGGAAGTACAAAACGCCTGTTCAGCCTTAATTTCTTATAGTAAAACTATTTTTGAATCCTTTTGTAACATAGCAAATATACTGTTGAAATACAAGCAAACACGTTGGATGTGATTTTTTTGGTGAAAAAGGGAATGTTTACCGGAGTTATATTCTTAGGATTTGGCCTTTATTTTCTTTTACAGCAATACAACATACAAATATTTGATGATCTGTATTCCTGGCCAACTTTGATTATTATCGTGGGACTGGGATTTCTTGCCCAAGGGTATTTAGCAAAAGACAATGAGGCGATTTTACCGGGTGCTATAATAACGGGCATGGGGATACACTTCCATGTTGTCAATAAGCTTGATATGTGGCAGGATCATGCGGGAGTATTTCTCCTGTTGGCTGCAGTCGGCATTCTACTTACATATGTAAAAACAGGGGCCGGACTTATGATGGGCCTTCTCTTTTTGGCGGCAGCTTCATTGCTGTTGTTCTTCGACCGGCTTGCAAACTGGGCTGTCGAGCGCGGTCACGACATTTCACTTATCAGTAATTTCTGGCCTATCTTCTTCATAGCAGCCGGTGCCTACTTTATATTTTTACAAAGAAAAAAATAAAGTTGCCGCCATTTAAATATAAGTTGAATTATATTTTCACCAAACCTGGAGACTTAAAATCATTTGAAGGAACAGTCTTGATCTTTTTAGTCCCTAGCCATGGATAAAAGCAAACATGGGCAACATTGAGGGCAAATGTTGCCCGTGCCGGCGGAAAAATAGCAAAAACGGGTAACATCGAAGGATAATCATGCCCGTCTCAGCAGAAAAACAGCAAACGCGGGCAACATTGAAGGATAATCGCCCGTCTCAGCAGAAAAATAGCAAACATTGGCAAGATGAAGGGCCCATGGCAATCTTTGCCTGGCTGCGTCAATGGAATTTCTTAAAATTAAACTTATTTAGCATATTTTATTAAAGCGAGTAGCGACTGTATTTCCAGGGAAAACGGGCATCCCCAGTGCTCTTGGTGACCTAGTCAGCAGTTTTTTCGCTGCTTCGGTGACTTAGAGCTCCTTTTAGTTTCCGTGCCAACGTTTTTTCCGCTGCCACAGGCCCTCATAACGCACTCATTGCAAAAAATCTCCCAATCCATCAATAAAAACCGCCCAGAAAATCAATTTTCACTGACTTTCCGAACGGCCTATTTATTTGAATCTCTTCGTTAATATTTTCCACACGATGTCCTTGCCTTCACCAGTTTCCGAAGAGAATGTTACGATTTCATCTTCGGGTACCATATTTAGCTTTTCTTTGGCTATTTTCAAATGCTTGGACCACTTACCCTTAGGGATTTTATCCGCCTTTGTAGCGATGACAATACACGGGATTTCGTAGTATTTAAGGAAGTCATACATCATAACATCATCTTCCGTCGGAGGATGGCGCAGATCGACGATTAACATGACCGCACGGAGCTCTTTCCTAGTTGTCAGGTACGTTTCAATCATCTGTCCCCACGCTTCGCGTTCCCTTTTGGACACTTTTGCAAATCCGTATCCCGGAACGTCCACGAAGTAGATCATGTCCTCAATCCTATAAAAGTTCAACGTTTGCGTTTTACCAGGTTTTGATGATGTTCTGGCCAAACTTTTGCGATTAATCATTTTATTGATAAAAGAAGACTTTCCGACGTTGGATCTGCCGGCAAGTGCAAATTCCGGCAGTCCTTCATCGGGATATTGTTCAGGCTTGACAGCACTGATTACCATTTCTACATTATTAACTTTCATTGCTTCTCTCCCACTAATGCTTTCTCAAGCACTTCATCCATATGTGTCACAGGAATGAAGGTCAGGTCTTGTTTTACACTGTCAGGAATCTCATCGATATCCTTTTCATTATCTTTTGGTAATATAATTGTCGTCAATCCGGCCCGATGGGCGCTCATCGACTTCTCCTTCACTCCACCAATAGGGAGGACCCTTCCCCGCAGAGTAATTTCTCCGGTCATGCCGATTTCTTTTCTGATTGGGCTTCCGGTCAAAGCAGATACAAGTGCCGTTGCTATCGTAATTCCCGCGGACGGCCCATCTTTAGGAACCGCACCTTCCGGCACGTGAATATGGACATCGCACGTTTCATAAAAATCATCCGACAGTTTCAATTCTTCCGCTTTGGAACGTACGTAGCTGAAGGCAGCTTGAGCGGATTCTTTCATTACATCGCCCAATTTTCCGGTTAAAATCAGTTTCCCTTTCCCCGGAGTTAGCGATACTTCAATTTGGAGGGTGTCTCCTCCTACTGTCGTATAAGCAAGTCCTGTAGCAACACCTACTTGGTCTTCAAGCTCTGCCTGGCCATAGCGGTATTTTTTCTTACCAAGGAGTTCTTCTAAATTTTTTTCCGTCACAATGACCCTTTTGCGGTCACCGGCAACGATGATTTTCGCCGCTTTCCTGCAGATGGATGCGAGCTGGCGCTCCAGCTCTCTGACCCCCGCTTCTCTCGTGTAATAGCGGACAATTGCCCTGATGGCATCTTCTTTGACCTGAAGCTGGCTTTTCGTTAACCCATGTTCCTCAACCTGCTTTGATAGCAGATGATCCTTGGCAATATGGATTTTTTCCAATTCGGTGTAACCGGAAATCGTAATAATTTCCATCCTGTCCCGAAGAGGTCCTGGAATGGTCGCCAAATCATTGGCAGTAGCTACAAACATGACTTTTGAAAGGTCATATGTCTCTTCTATATAGTGATCACTAAACGTCCTGTTCTGCTCAGGATCCAACACTTCGAGCATCGCGGAAGAAGGGTCACCACGAAAATCATTGGACATTTTGTCAATTTCATCCAATAAAAATACTGGGTTAATCGTACCCGCCTTCTTCATTCCCTGAATGATCCGGCCGGGCATCGCCCCGACATATGTACGCCGGTGTCCTCTGATTTCGGATTCATCCCTTACTCCACCGAGCGAGATCCGGACAAAATTTCTTCCCATCGACTCGGCAATTGATCGTGCCAAGCTTGTCTTTCCAACACCTGGAGGGCCAGCAAGGCAAAGTATGGGACTCCTTAATGATTTGGTCAACTGTTTCACTGCCAGGAATTCAAGTACCCTCTCCTTGACATGCTTGAGTCCATAATGATCCCGTTCCAAAATCTTTTCCGCTTTATGGATGTTCAGATCATCTTTTGTTGACTTCTTCCACGGAAGGGCAACCAGCCAATCAAGGTAGTTTCGGATTACTGCACTTTCCGCAGATGTGGCGGGTACCTTTTCATATCTGTCAAGCTCCCTGAAAGCGGTCATCTTGGCATGTTCTGTCATGCCGGCATTTTCTATTTTTTCGGTTAGTTCGGCAACCTCTCCAACCTTGCCTTCCTTTTCCCCGAGTTCTTTTTGAATGGCTTTCATTTGCTCTCGCAAATAATATTCCTTTTGAGTTCTCTCCATCGACTGTTTGATTCTTTGGCCGATCTTTTTCTCAAGATTAAGGACTTCTTTCTCATTATGGATGATTTCAATCACATTGCCGAGTCTTTTTTTCACATCAAATGTTTCCAGGATCTCTTGTTTATCCTGCAATTTCAATGGCAAATGCGATGCAATGATATCCGCCATTCGCCCAGGCTCTTCCATATCAGCCACAGTCGCAAACGTTTCCGCTGATATTTTCTTGGACAGCTTAATGTATTGCTCAAAATACTCAAGCATTGTCCTCATTAAAGCCTGGGTCTCCACATCCTTGTCCGTATCGTCCTCATACAGATCCAATGTGGCTGCGGCGAAATCATCTTTAACAATATACTCTTTCATGTGCGCCCGTGCCAGCCCCTCTACCAATACACGAATCGTACCGTTTGGAAGCTTAAGCATTTGCTTGACTTTTGTTAATGTTCCAACTTTATAAATGTCGTCCTCACCAGGCTCATCAATCGCAGTATCTTTTTGAGTCGTCAAAAAAATAAGATGGTCGGTGAGCATCGCCTGCTCTAATGCCTGGACAGATTGCTCCCTTCCAACGTCAAGATGCAAAACCATCGTCGGAAAAACAAGCATCCCGCGCAATGGCAGCAGGGGAACGAACGCCTCTTTTTGTTTCGTCACATTCGTACACCTCCCAGTAATTCCCTTCCATTATGAATAGAAGGACGTAAAAAAGCGTATTAATACAATTTTAGCTTATATGGACGGTTAATGTCGAGGAACAGGCGTCCATGACTTTCATCCCTCTTCTAAACACTCCTTTTACTCATTCCCTGAATGAAATCCGTAAAAACAAAATCATGGTCATTATTGCTTTTAAGTGCTCTTTTTAGCACATCTTCAATTCTTTTTACCGGGATGATGTCAACGTCGTCAATGCTGCCCAATATTGACCCCATATTATCCTCAGGAATGAAAACTGTCCGGGCACCAGCAAGCTTTGCCGCCTTCACCTTGGCTAAGACCCCTCCGACCGGTTTAACATCACCTTGAATTCCAATCTCTCCTGTCATCGCGATCGTATTCTCGACCGGAATTTTATAGATGGCCGAATAAATTCCTACTGCCATTGCGACTCCGGCAGAAGGGCCATCAATCGGCACGCCTCCAGGGAAATTTACATGTATATCATATTGATGCGCCGGAACTCCCATAGACCTCAATACAGTGAGGACATTTTCCAACGAGCCCTTTGCAAGACTCTTCCTTCTGATCGATTTGCCCTGTCCATTAATACTTTCTTCCTCAACGATACCTGTGATGTTGATCGACCCTTTTTCTTGAGCGGGAATCACCATCATTTCTATTTCCAGAAGCGCCCCACTGTTTGGCCCCGTAACGGCCAATCCGTTAACAAT
Source organism: Siminovitchia acidinfaciens (assembly GCF_003605385.1). Classification (GTDB taxonomy): domain Bacteria; phylum Bacillota; class Bacilli; order Bacillales; family Bacillaceae_C; genus Siminovitchia; species Siminovitchia acidinfaciens. The sequence continues at coordinate 267,021 of NZ_QYTV02000002.1, forward strand.
GCCTACGGAGGGCTGTTCAGCGATCTTCTTTTCATACTTCGGTACGAGTTGGCTCGCTTCCACAATCCATTCGATATCGGCATCAAGTATTTGTTTTCTTTTTTCTGTAATCGCAAGACCTGCAGCAATTTGTATCATGTTCACTGCTTCTCTTCCACTTGAGGCATAGGAAGCCAATGTTGTTAGGCCGGTTTCGCTGATTGATAGTTCTACTTTGTCTGCCGCCTTTTCAGCTACACTTTTAATTTCTTCCCTCTCCAGTTCCCGGAAGAATACTTCCATGCAGCGCGACCTGATCGCCGGTGGGATTTCGCTGGGGGTTCTAGTAGTTGCTCCAACAAGCCTAAAGTCTGCAGGAAGACCTTTTTGAAAAATATCGTGGATATGGGTTGGGATTTGGTTGTTTTCTTCGTTATAATAGGCACTTTCCAGAAAAACTTTCCTGTCTTCCAAAACTTTAAGAAGCTTATTCATCTGGATTGGGTGAAGTTCACCAATTTCATCAATGAACAGGACGCCTCCATGGGCATTAGAGACAGCTCCTTGTTTCGGCTGAGGAATTCCCGCCTGACCCATGGCGCCAGCTCCCTGATAAATCGGGTCATGAACCGATCCAATCAGCGGATCTGCAATCCCCCGTTCATCAAAGCGGGCAGTCGTTGCATCCAACTCAACAAAGACGGCTGACCGACGAAACGGAGATCTCTCATATTTCTTTGCTTCTTCAAGAACAAGCCTCGCAGCCGCTGTTTTCCCCACTCCAGGGGGTCCATATATAATCACATGTTGCGGATTAGGGCCGCATAATGCTGCTCTCAAGGCTTTTATTCCGTCTTCCTGACCAACAATATCATTAAAACTCGAAGGACGGACCCTTTCGGATAACGGCTCAGTCAGCTTAATGGCACGCATTCTTCTCAGTTGTTCCATTTCCTTTTTCGATTCCCTGTCAATCGTAACTCTCTGCGATCTTTGATTCTTTAGCAGGTTAAAAAAATACAGTCCGATGACTGTTCCGAAAAACAACTGAATGAGCAAGACGATGACAGTCCAATTCATCATATTCCCTCCTGATCACACTTTTTCGCATATGGGTAGTATCTCCGTACAAGATCAGGAATAAACGAAATATTTCTATCGACGCCATACTAATAAAAGACGCAAAAAGTCCAGGGAGCAAAATACCTCCTGGACTTACATGTTTAAAATGTATACTCATTTTCTTTATTAGAATAATGTTGTGATATGTCTAGCTTCAGGCGCCATCGGCTCGAGGTCACAAGCCAAATTGCTGTGGTGGCTGAAGAGCTGCCTCCTCGCAATTCGTCTTGTGCTTGTCGCCGATGGGCGGGCGCCTTGCGCTTTTCTATTATGCAGTTCCTTTTAAAACAGTTCCGTCTTCAAGAACAAGCTTTGGCGGCTTCTCGTCGAGGACTGATTCTTTAGTTATGATACATTGTTTGATGTCTTCACGCGATGGAAGATCATACATGATGTCGAGCATGATACTTTCGATGATGGAACGAAGGCCACGCGCACCTGTCTTACGCTCGATTGCCTTTTTGGCAATTTCCCGCAAAGCGTCTTCTTCAAATTCCAATTCGACATTATCAAGTTCGAGCATCTTCTGGTATTGCTTGACAAGCGCATTTTTCGGCGCTGTCAGAATCTCGACCAGCGCATCTTCATCAAGCTGCTCCAGACTTGAAATAACCGGAAGACGACCGATAAATTCAGGGATTAGTCCAAACTGCAAAAGGTCTTCAGGAAGAACCTTCGATAACAGTCCCTTATCTTCATCTGCCTGTTTATTATCTGAACCAAATCCGATCACTTTTTGTCCCAGACGGCGCTTGATAATTTGCTCAATGCCGTCAAAGGCACCTCCGCAAATGAAGAGAATATTCGTCGTATCAACCTGGATGAATTCCTGATGAGGATGCTTGCGTCCACCTTGTGGCGGAACACTTGCCGTTGTTCCTTCAAGGATTTTCAGTAATGCCTGCTGAACCCCTTCACCCGAAACATCACGAGTAATTGAAGGGTTTTCGGATTTCCGCGCCACTTTATCGATTTCATCAATATAAATGATGCCTCTTTCCGCTTTTTCAACATCATAGTCCGCTGCCTGGATTAATTTTAAAAGAATGTTTTCAACGTCCTCACCCACATAACCGGCTTCGGTTAAGGAAGTGGCATCAGCAATGGCAAATGGGACGTTCAAAATACGGGCAAGCGTTTGCGCAAGAAGTGTCTTACCGCTACCAGTCGGCCCGATTAAGCAGATATTACTCTTGGACAATTCCACATCATCAATCTTGCTATTGGAATTGATCCGTTTATAGTGGTTATATACCGCAACAGCGAGCGCCTTCTTTGCCTGCTCCTGCCCGATAACGTAATCCTTAAGTATCTCTCGGATTTCACGAGGTTTAGGAATGTCTTTGAATTCAAATTCTTCCTCTGTACCCAGCTCTTCTTCAACGATTTCTGTACAGAGTTCAATACACTCGTCACATATATATACACCTGGTCCAGCGACCAGTTTACGAACCTGTTCCTGAGTTTTTCCGCAAAAAGAACACTTCAGTTGTCCTTTTTCTTCGTTAAATTTAAACAATGAACTCTCACCCCTTTTGATAACTATACCTTAGCTTCGTCACAGAGTTGCAGGTGTTAAATAGTTATGTATTGCATTGTAGCATATTTTGTAAATAAATATACACTAATTCGCTCAGTATAGGTGATTAATTATTTTATTGAATTGTAGTAGTTATTGTTATGTATAGAGCATGTACTTCTTTTTATTGTAAAACAAGGCACGATTTGACCCGCGCCTTGTTTTATCATATGTTGACTGCTTCAACGTTATGTTTATTTATATTATGCACCAGCAGCTCTGTTTTCAACAAGGAAATCGACTGCTTTTTGGATTTTAAGATCAGCTTCGATTTGATCGGTATTTCCGCCAAATGCTTTTTTGATATCTTCAACAGCCATGCTGTACATGTCGGCCATCTTTTGAAGTTCCTTATTCACATCTTCTTCGCTTGGCTCAAGGTTTTCAGCTTTTGCAATCGCCTCAAGCGTCAAGTTCATGCGGACACGTTTTTCAGCATCTTCTTTCATTTGGCTCTTAAGAGCATCTTCGTCCTGCCCGGAGAATTGGAAATAAAGATCCAAATTCATACCTTGCATTTGAAGGCGCTGTTCGAACTCTTTCATCATGTTTTTCAATTCGTTTTCAACCATGACTTCAGGGAGCTCGATTTCAGCATTTTCAGTAGCCTTTTCAACCAGTGAATCACGGAGTTTGTGGTCAGCTTCATGTTCTTTGTCTTTTGTCAGGCGTTCTTTGATTGAAGCTTTCAATGCATCAAGTGTTTCTGCTTCTTCGTCAACGTCCTTTGCAAACTCATCGTCAAGCTCAGGAAGTTCTTTTGTTTTGATTTCGTGAACTTTGACTTTGAAAACCGCAGGTTTTCCAGCTAATTCTTCTGCATGATATTCTTCAGGGAAAGTAACGGATACGTCTTTTTCCGCTCCAGCTTCTACACCTACGAGTTGCTCTTCAAATCCTGGAATGAAGCTTCCGGAACCAAGTTCTAGCGTATAGTTTTCAGCTTTCCCGCCCTCAAACGGCTCATCGTCAACGAATCCTTCGAAATCGATAGTAACTGTGTCGCCTTCTGCAGCTTCGCCTTCTTCCTTGACTACAAGCTCAGCTTGGCGCTCTTGAAGAGTTTTCAATTCATTGTCTACATCTTCGTCTGTTACTTCTGTATCAACATCTTCGCCTTCAAGTCCTTTATATTCACCAAGTTTAACTTCCGGCTTTACTACAACAGTAGCTTTAAAAATCAATTCTTTGCCTTTTTCCATCTGTTCGATGTCAATTTCAGGCTGATCAACAGGTTCGATTCCAGTTTCTTCAACAGCTGAAGTATAAGCTTCCGGAAGAATTGCATCAAGTGCATCCTGATAAAGAGATTCTACGCCAAAACGTTTTTCAAAAATCGGGCGTGGAATTCTTCCTTTACGGAAACCTGGGATGTGTACTTGTTTTACAACCTTTTTAAATGCTGTATCAAGACCTTTATCAACGGTTTCTTGATCTACTTCTACTGTAAGGACACCTTTATTGCCCTCTAATTTTTCCCATTTTGCTGACATATTCATTACCTCCAACTACATATCTTCGAGAAATCTCTTATGTAAATATTATTTTTTCAATCTAACTACGGGTGGCATAACCATTATATTATAACATAGCATTTCAACTATTTAAAGTGCGTGTTCAAAAGTTGTCAAATCAAAAGGTCGACTAAAGGGCCATGTCCTGTGCGTCGCAAGAAGGTTGAGGCTGCTAGTTTACGCATCGCTGTATATGCTTTTACCGTAGAAACAGGCCAAGTACAAAAGCGCAAGCGACTTGCCCTACCCCAACAAGCACAAGACGATCCCCGAGAAGGCAGTTCTTTAGCTAAGCTGCTGATTTCCACCACATCATGTGAAACTTCTCTGAAAATGCTTTATGCGGCTTTGCGACGAGCTGACAAGACTTCCACGATATGCTTTGGCGCTGGAGCACACTCTTCCTAGCATGCTTTTGACCTCAAGGGCTAGGGCGCCGGCGGCACTAGGACATCCTGTCCGTCGGACCTGAACTTAGCACCAATAGATAATATGTTATCTACAAACTTAATCACTTAATAATTTCCCATACAACGAAGAGAGTCACCGTTTGTCATTAGACAATTTTTAAACATCCTAGATAAGGGAAGGTACTTTATACAGTTGCAGGCGAATGTTGTTCCAAATCAAAGATGAGAGAAATTGCATTTTCTAATTCTTCGGGATCTACATTGAACTTTCCTGCTGTTTTTTCATAGCTCCAACTTTCTCCATACATCTCGTGGCCGAATCCCCTGTAGGCTGCTGCCCATAACGATCCGTTGTCCGGATCGAAGTCAAATGGAAATAGTAGAAACTGATGACGGCGTATCATTTCCTTCAACTGTTCAAGCAAAACAGGATTTTCATGTTCAAGCTCTTCATTCAGCTTTGAAACAACCGCTTGGTAAATCGGCATGTCCATTACATCCGAAAGCTCGGCAGGAACGAATTCACCGTCATAATCGAACTTTGTCACTTGCACCGGCGTTTGTATCCGATGCTCCATTAACACATTTAGTGCCACCGTCTTCAAAAAAGGATGCGCCTGGCTATCGTTCAAGAGTTCGATCAATGAATCCTTATATGGCTGAATATTTTTATCCACCAATGCACTGATGCGGACCAATTGCTCACGAAAGTCTCCCTTGCCAAGGATGGAGGGCTCTGAATCCTTCGGAGGTTTATTGGATTCCTGTTTATTATTCATGGCCCTTTTGCTGAACTTTAACAGCGTCTGATAGTGCTCCCGCTTTTCCAATGGGACATGCTGCTCCTCAAAAAGGGTTTCAAGTGTATGGACCACGCGATCATGCATATTTAATTGCATCAGTATCATTAAATAGAGATCGTTGATTTCAAAATAATCACCGATGCCTTTATGGAGCATGTCCTCCGTCATGTCTTTCGCCTTTTGATAGTCAGCACTTTCATAATAGGCCACCGCGAGAGCCATTTCAATTTCCTCATCCTCACGGTCGATTTCCCTGGCTTGTTCGAACAGCTTCGCCGCTTCTTCAAATTGACGTTCCTTTAAACACTCCATTCCGAATTGAAAGAGCCGTGTTTTTAATCCCGGAAATAAAATCACATTGTCCTTTTTCATATATAACCCTTCCTGTTGCAGAACAAGATCACTTTTAATGTAGATTAGTGTAGCATGCAGGACTTCGAAAAACAAACATGAGGGAAAAAGCGCTCTTTATAAGAAGGAATATTTCAAATTTTTATAGAATATATGTATATAATGCATAGGACAAAATAGCACAATATTTTTATTATCTTACCTATACCCTTTTGTCCAGCGTTTAATCCTCCAGACACCATGTTGATTCATTTGGCAAAGCACACTTGTAATATACAAGGGAAAGGAGTGGTACTAACTGGGTGGTGCACTGAAAGGTGTCAAGGTGTTGGATTTGTCAAGAGTACTTGCAGGACCCTATTGTTCAATGATTTTAGGTGACCTGGGAGCAGAAGTGGTAAAGGTGGAAACCCCTGACGGAGGAGATGACACAAGAACATGGGGACCGCCTTTTCAAAAGGGAGTAAGCGCCTATTACTTATGTGCGAACCGGAACAAGAAAAGTATTACAGTGAATTTGAAATCCCCTGAAGGAAAAGACATCATCAAGAAACTGGTTAAAGAAAGCGACGTCATCATCCACAACTTTAAAACCGGGACGATGGAACGGCTCGGGTTATGTTATGAAACGCTGAAAGACATACATCCCGGCATTATTTTCTGTTCAATCACAGGGTTTGGGGAAACAGGCCCTTATAAAAATTTACCAGGCTATGATTTTATCATTCAGGCCATGAGCGGATTTATGAGCATAACCGGCGATAAAGATACGGGTCCACAAAAGACCGGGCTGGCCATTACAGATGTCCTGACCGGCTTATATGCCTGCATCGGCATTCAAGCGGCTTTATTTGAAAGGCAGCAGTCGGGGATTGGTCAAAAATTGGACATTGCCCTTTATGACAGTGCAGTCAGCGCGCTGATCAACGTCGCAAGCAACTTTTTAATGTCCGGACAAACCCCAGAGCCTCTAGGGAATAGCCATCCGAACATCGTTCCCTATCAAACCTTTCAGACGAAGGATAGCGAAATTGTAATTGCTGTCGGAAACGACCGGCAATTCACGGCTTTATGCAAGCTAATGGGAATGGCGGAACTAGCGGAAGATACTAGGTTTTCTACTAATCCAAAAAGAGTGGAAAACAGAGAGGTGCTGGTACCCATTTTACAAAAGCGGCTGATGGAAGCCAGCTCCGATGAATGGATCGGTGCTTTCCGTGAAAATAACATTCCATGCGGTCCGATACAGACGATTAACAAGCTGGAAAACGACCCGCAGCTTCAAGCAAGGGATATCTTCCATTCCATCGACCACCCTACAGCAGGGAAGGTCAGAATGATTGGAAGTCCGTTGAAACTTTCTCGCACACCGGCTGCTGTCCGTTATTATCCTCCGGATGCTGGAGAACACACAAATGAAGTTTTGATGGAACTAGGTTACGATGAAGATTTAATCGGATTTTTAAAGAAAAATAATATCATTTAATAAGGGGTGCTGTAATTGAACTTTGATTTTAGCGATGAACAGATGATGTTACGAAAAACTGTACGGAACTTTGTAGATAAAGAAATCATGCCCCATATCGCTGAGTGGGATGAAAAAGGCGAGTTTCATTCCGAGATCATTACGGACTTGGCAAGACTAGGTCTGATGGGCGTTTGCATTCCGGAGGAATATGGCGGAGCCGGAATGGATTACAATTCACTCGCGATTGTGTGCGAAGAGCTGGAACGAGGTGACACAGCTTTTCGTACAGCCGTGTCTGTACATACCGGATTAAATAGCATGACACTCTTGCAGTGGGGTACAGAAGAGCAGAAACAGAAATACCTTGCCCCTCAGGCGAAAGGTGAAAAAATTGGTGCTTTTGGATTGACGGAGCCGAATGCGGGATCGGATGTTGCCGCGATGCAATCCACCGCTGTCAGGGAAGGCGACCATTATATTTTGAATGGGCAGAAAACATGGATTTCCCTCTGTGACGTAGCAGATCACTTCCTCGTATTCGCTTATACGGATAAAAGTAAAAAGCACCATGGGATTTCCGCTTTCATCGTAGAAAGAACAATGGATGGTTTTTCCTCCAAGGCAATCAAAGGAAAATTAGGAATCCGCGCCGGTAATACGGGAGAAATTTTCTTTGAAAATATGAAAGTTCCAAAAGAGAACCTGCTCGGGGAAGAAGGAGAAGGTTTTAAAATTGCCATGTCTGCCTTGGACAGCGGCCGCTTCACAGTTGCAGCGGGAGCCTGCGGCCAAATCATGGCCTGCCTGGAGGCAAGTGTCAAATACTGCCATGAGCGGGAAACCTTCGGAAAAAAAATCGGCGAGCATCAGCTCGTCAAGCAAATGATTGCAAACATGGAAGCGGGACTGCAAATGAGCCGCCTGCTCGTATACCGTGCCGGTGAATTGAAGAACAAAGGAGTGCGGAACACGCGGGAAACATCCCTTGCCAAGTGGCAAGCATGCGACTTTGCCAATAAAGCGGCAGATGACGCCGTTCAAATTCACGGTGCGTATGGATACTCGAACGAATATCCGGTGGAACGGTATTTGAGGAATTCTAAAGCTCCTGTAATATATGAAGGAACACGCGAAATCCATACGGTTATGCAGGCAGATTATGTACTAGGCTACCGTCAAGATAAGCAGCTTAACAGGATGCTGCCGGCGTGGCCGTTCGAAGAATAAAAAACATGAAAACGCCTTCCAGATAGTGTTTTCTGGAAGGCCTTCTTATTCCCTCAGCTATTCGCAATTCAGCCTTAAATAAGCACTCCCCTAACGCCTCTTCTCAACTATCTGGACTCCCCTTTTGGCCATCTCTTCTATATAAATCTCCCCAGGTACAATTTGCTCCGGTGGATATACACCCTTCTTAGTTATTATTCCATCACCAATCATCTGCGCCACAACAGAAATCGTGTTGGCCGTCGCCCTTGCCATCGCTGTAACTTGATGGGAGCGATCCTTATAAGTGACCATTTCGTATTCATACGTCCTATTCTCCTTGGCAGCATTCCCCTCTACTATGACTCTGAGCAGGACGACATCATCTTTATCTTTAAGATCAACAATCGGCTGTAAAACTTTTAATAAAACATCACGCGGTTTTATCTGCTGCCCCCCCACTTCTACGCAATAATCACTGCGCGTCAGGTTCAGGTCGACAAGCAGTTTGAACTTTTCACAATGTCCGGGATACCTGATTGTTTTATACTCCAAGGTTTCAAGATTCGGATATGACTGCGAAAGAGTTGAAGTCCCTCCTGATGTATGAAATGCCTCCAAGGGGCTGAATTTTTCAAAGTGCACTCTTTCCACTTCAGTTAATGACGGGATTTCCTGAATCTTTCCATCACGAATCACTAAGGATGGATCTGTGTAGTGATCGAACACGCCTTCCATGGAAAAAACATGATTATATTCCAGGGGAGGTCCAGGACGCAGGGGGATTCCCCCTACATATAGTTTAATAGAGTTCACTTTGCTTAGTTTGCCGGCACCATATCCAGATAAAATATTGATCATGCCCGGAGCTACCCCAAGGTCCGGGATTAATGTGATGCCGGAAGACACTGCCTCCTCGTGCAGGGCGAGAACCTTATCCGTCATATGCCCAATATGCCCTCCCAAGTCGACAGAATTTGTCCCCGCCTGAATAGCAGCTTTTGCTACCTGCTCATTAAAAGAATAAAACAAAGCGTTAATCGCAACATCATAATCGCGAAGGAATTGAACAAGCGCCTGGAAATTTCCAGCATCCAGTTGATACGCTTTTACTTTTGGCGAACCTATTGTCTCGCAAACAGCCTTCGCCTGATCAAAGTTTATATCTGCCACAGCAACGTCTGTAACATTCTTCGAACCCACGAGATCGCGCGCCGCTTCCTTCCCCATCAACCCGGCACCCAATACAGCTATTTTCATTCGAATCACTCCCTTTCCATTAATTATTTTATGCTTAATAGCATAGTAGAATTATTGAGTTCAAATCACGGAAATGATTTGCCGCCAAATTGTAAAGTGCTGCACCTTTTCCAGTTTCTTCTTGAATAAACAATTTCCGATGATAAAATAGACCTTGCTAATAGGTTACTATTAAGGTTCAATGGAGGTATTTTAATCATATGTACAGCATCTTAGGAATCACTTTCATCTTATTTTTAATAGCTACATTCACCAACACTAAAGTTAAGCCGAAAGTCACTGCATCTGTCTTTGCGGTCAGCCTGATGGCTTTAGCCGGCTGCTCCGACATAGACAGTGGTTCTCTAAATCAGGAGCAGAAAAAAGATAAGGAAGAAGCAGTCGATACAGAAGTACATAAGGAAGAAGTTGAAGAATCGCCTTCCTCGACAAAAAAAGAAACTGTAAAAGAAAAGTCCACTGACACTGCCGGTGCAACGGACCAGATTCCTGTAACGCTTGTTAAAACGATAGACGGCGACACAATCAAGGTTATATATAATGGTAAGGAGCAGAATGTCCGATACCTTTTGATAGATACCCCTGAAACAAACCATCCACGCTTAGGCAAGCAGCCTTTTGGGGAAGAAGCAAAAGAGAGAAACAGACAATTACTCAACAGTGGAGATTTAACGTTGGAGTTCGATATCGGGGAACGGGTGGATAAATACGGCCGCCTGCTAGCATATGTGTATGTCGACGGAAAAAGTGTGCAAGAGACGTTGTTGGAAGAAGGTTTGGCACGGGTTGCCTATGTTTACCCTCCAAACACAAGACACTTATCCCCTTATGAGAAAGCACAGGAACGAGCCAAAGCGAAAGCAATCGGCATATGGTCCATCGAAAACTATGCTACAGATTCAGGCTTTAAGGAATCATCATCCGGATCAACGAGTAATTCTGGAGGTTCCCAGCAGCCTTCGACAAACAGTCAGCCTGCAAATGCTCCAGCTTCTGAGCCAGCAAGCGGCACGGAATACTTTCAAAACTGTACAGAACTAAGAAAGGTTTACCCAAATGGAGTCCCTGAAGGACATCCGGCCTATCAGCCAAAAATGGACAGGGATAAAGATGGATATGCGTGCGAAAGATGAGGAATAGCCCAACACAGGGCTATTCCTCTTTTACATCTTTGGCCAACTACATAAAAAAAAGCCATCATATAAAATGATGACTTGTCTAATACTTCACGAATATATTAAGTAACTTGTTATTTTTTAAATACTAATAAATTGCCGCGGTTATATTCTTTAAACCTAAACGACGTTAGCCCTACCTCTCAAACATCCTTACGGCTCCGAAGCCGATCCAGTGTGAATAAGTCCTTAATGTAAGAACGCCAAATAATTTATTTCATCTATGTTATTTCAAGTTCATTCGATAAGCATTCAGTACATCTTAACACAATAATAAAATAAAAGAAAGCCGGCACAAAAAAACTGAGGGGGAGATTCCCTCAGTTTTTTAGCACTTCAATGAAACTTTCAAGCTTATTTAAGCTTTGTATATTCTGGTTACATTCATGACTGTCATCACAAATATAATTTCCACGGTTCGTATATGTTTCTTTTCCGCTTTTTACATTTGCCATAAACATGCCGACTTCTCCATGACGGTTGCATAAAGAACAAATCCCTTTAGCTTTATGCCTGAACGTCCCTTGAATCCCCATTAATTTCTCTTTGTAATCGAAGATAAGGAATTTTTTATCTGAGCGGATATCATACCAGCCCAAATAAGAAACTTCTGTAAAATCAATCTCCTTTAAAAACTGCAGCTTCAACTTCCCTGCTTTAGGGAATAATTTGCCCACTGTTTTTTCAGTAACTGGCTTAAACGGAATAATGTATGGCTTTAGGCCTGTAAGAAAATGCTTTGCATGAATGCCGTCTTCAATTTCAGTAACCTTATTAAAAATTTGATGATACTCATGCAACTCGGGAAAAAGAGCGATGATTTTATCCAGTGCCCCATATTTAACTGCCTTCAAAACCGCCGGATCTTTAACTGCAGAATGGGCATTCACCAAATTTTCTACTTGAAATCTTATAAAATTATACTGGTAACATCTGATAAATGGCTGTACTTCAATATGGCTTGTCATATTAATAAACTCCTTTTTTGTAAAAATTGTATAGGAGACAAAGCCATTTATAAAAATTAGGCGATGATTCGATATGTCTACCTCATGCAAAGTATCGCCTGTTTTATAAGAGGCTTTGCATGAGACGCCGCTAATTCTGGCGGAGTTATTTTCGCCATCTTATATCACCTCCAAGAGAACACTCATATTGTACATGAAAATAGGGTTGTCGCGTAAACAAAAAACCTCAAATTCTATAAAAAAGCAAATACCCTCGCTAATTCGTGAAAATTTTAAATATACATTCATCTGAAAAGATAGTAAAATATTAGCTAATTGAAGTTGTTTTATAGCAGGATCTATATGTCAAAAGGAGTGAAATTTTATGAAGAAAATATTGGCAACTATTTTAGGCGTAGGACTCATTTTTGGATTTAGTTCAATCGATTCAGCAGAAGCAAAAACAAAAGTGAAAACCTATAAAAATTGTACAGCTTTGAATAAGGATTACAAAGGAGGCGTGGCTAAATCTTCAAAAACTAAAAATAAAGGCGGCAAAACAAAGTACAAGCCATACGTTTCTGCCTCTCTATATAAAGCAAATAAGAAAATGGACAGAGATAAAGACGGAATTGCGTGTGAAAAATAGGCCCTGCGGGGATATACTAATAATTTCGGTAAACGAAATCCATCGTTTTTTCCAAAGCCCCTTTTGTTAAAATCCGGATTCCAAGATATCCATAGAACACAAGAAAAAACGCCAAATCCTATGTGTTGAAAGGATTTGGCGTTTCATTTCAGTAGGTCCCAGGAGCGGTTCGAACGCCCGACCCACAGCTTAGAAGGCTGTTGCCGCTTCCCGGAACCATATGAAACAATTAGGACAAACATTGATTTAATCACGTTCCTTGAACAGACTATAGGACCGGTCCCGACCATTCCCAACCCCAAATGATGAATTAAAACCCCATTTCAACCCCATATTAAAACCCCAGTCTTTTGAGAGGAGTTTTATTTTTTATAGGCAATCGGAAAATAGTTTGAATTGTTTTTTGAAATACTCTTCTTCAACAATCGCGCCCGATTGTTGAAGATTGTTATTGAACTAAAGCACCCGTTGGTTTAAGTACAATCCATAACAAACTCTAATTCTGCACTAACTTTAGTGATAAAAAAGCTGCCTAAATCACAGCTCCATTTTTAACTAGCCTGTGGTCTATTTACACTTACCCTTGACTCACAATAATAATTAACATGCTTAATAAAAATGAGAATATGTTAGATATGAATGCAGATGAAATGCCGTATAGGAATGGGGGATTGTATGATCCAAATATCAGGGGTCCTGTTTCAACAGAATGAAAATTGGCAGCTTGGGAGTATTGAGAAAACAATTATTAAACAGATGCAGAATGCTCCCGTTTTTTATTCTTATTATTCCGAGCATGAATTATTGTTTGAACTTAAAGTGCGAAAGAACATTATTCAAAGTGCGAAAGAAATGAACAAAAGTCAAGCAGAGTTTACAACCTTTGTATATGCCCGCTGCAACCCCAGGTACTGGCAATTAACTAGGGCAGGCGGCTTCCTTTTAAGACCCGATGTGCGGCCTGCTGATGCGGTTCTGGATATTTATCGGAACAGTTCACTCTATGCATTTGAATGTGCAACAGCTATTCCAATCATCTATTATCATGCCATATTGAATAGTATTGGTAGCAATTCATTTAATTCACTGTTTCTGAATCTATACCTTTACAGTTGGCATACAGATACAGATGTAGGTATCATTACCTTTTATTCTAATTATTTTCTACCTGGAGATGTCCTGTACGTTAATAATCCTGACTTTGATCGAAAAACACCACAGTTCAGAGGTATTAATGCTGTTCTCCTTAATGATGGTAGATTGTTTGGACATGGTTTTAATATAAGGACATCACAAGAAATGATTCAAATACTTAATAAAAAAAGAAAACCGGACAGTCATCAATCAGCTTATATAACAAAATTGGTGACAAGACCTTCTTTTAAGGATTTATTCAGAGTGGCAAGCTGGTCTAGAAACGGTAGTGCAAACAAAATGCAGCGTCCGATTGTGCACCATAGCAAAAACTCCATTTCATATGCTCACTATCTTTATTATTCATTGTAATACCTGGTCATTTCACAACCCCTGACATTTACCCATTTTTTTATAGACGGGCTCAAAACCCACCTCCGAGAGTAATATATAGAGAAATTCCTTACATGAAGGGAAGTGTGATAATGTATCCAAACCTTAACGCACCACCGACTCTTGGTGTTAATGTTCCTCCAAATGTTGCACCAATGCCTACTTATACGGCTCCTGTTTATGATTATGGACATCCAACTCCTGTTTATAGTTATGGCTGTCCTATTTACCAGAATAATTTTGTTCTTATTGTAGTATTGTTTATTTTACTTATCATTGTAGGTGCAAGTTGTTATGGCTTTAGCAAATGGTAACTTCAATGCTTAGAAGTAAAAAAGAGTTTATTTTTATATTTAATATAATAAACAATCTAAGGGCTAGGGGAACTCTCCTCAAGCCTTGATCTTTATTTTTAAAAAACCAAGTAGTATTTGTGCTTAAAATTCGATTACTCTAGAACAACTCAACACAACTATAAACTTCTTATTGAGCAAACCTGCTCGTTACTTTAAGTACATTCCTTCGCAATCTCTACTTATTCATATGAATATCTAAATCAACTACCAAGTGTTATTCAAGAATAAGGTCCATTTGTTGAATAAGATATTCAACAAGCCACACGACAATCCGATTATCCATTTTTATATTCAACTTCGACAATTGATTCATAGTCAATTTTTTGTACGTGATAATTCCGGCGATGGTATCAACCAGGGACATGACAACCGGAAGTAGCTGCATGAATTCATCGATGAAAACAGGAAAAGAAGGTATCATTATTAAAGCAGTATCTTCTACCATTTTTCTGTTTAGTTACATGCAATTCCATCTTTATTTCGGTCCAAACGGTGATCTCCAAAGCCAGCTTTCATTGATTGTTTCATAAATTCGGTTGCTTCAGTGGAGTTGCTAAAGTCCGAACAATCCTGGTCTTCTTTAAAATTATAAACTGGAGTAGAAATGCCATTGGCTTTTTCAGCTTCGTTAGATTCTTTCACAACTTTTCTTTTGTCATACTCTTCCTTATCTTTTTCCTGTGCCTTCTTCATATCCTCCTCGAACTCTTTTTCCCACTTTTCAGCCTGAATTGCCCTTTGTTTTTCTTCTAACTCTGTCTTCTCAAGTTCAGCAAAATGCCGTTCATAAACACATGGACCAATAGACCATACTAAAAATAATAATAAAATAATTAACAAAAGGACTCCTTTGGCAATCGATTTTGCTTTTTTCTTTCTATAAAAGCACCATAGGACAATGAGGAGGATTCCAAGAAATAAAAAGAGTTTCCAAAATGAACCTACAATACATTCTATTGCAAGCATCAATAAGTAAAGAAATACTAGTATAAGCAACAATTTTACTACTTTTATAAAATCATGGTCTTTCATTCTGTTCCTCCGAATAATTTCTAGTCGATTTGTACTAATCAATTTTAGTTATAAATGCCTGATAAGTAAATTAAAATTTTGGTAGAGATAACATAAGTGAAACACTTAATCTAGCACATCCTTCACATACTTTTTTTAAGAAGGTATTATTTTCACACCACCTTAACAAAACAAAAAAGCACATATCTATTTATCAGATACATGCTTTCTAGGAAGGTTTTTCATCCCAGCCGCTGCCAACTAACTCCTGCCAGGTTGTATTCTGTTTTATGCATTCATCATATAGACCGATGACGCCGCAGTACATTTCATCAATGTTAGGCATGCCTACACCGTAGGCAAAAGGTATATTATTGAATTTCTCGTGATACTCTATATATTTTCTGCCTTCCTGAGTTGTCTTCAAAATCTTGATATCAACTTCATCCAATCCTACCCTAATTGAAGAGGATCAGGAAGCCGCAGTACACTTTGATGAACTCTTTTTTAAAAGCCTGCGAATTAAGCCCAAAAATCAATCCAACCCCATATGTTATAATTCGACATGTTTATTATTTTTAAATCGAATAAGAAAAAACGCCAAATCCTTTTTGTTGAAAGGATTTGGCGTTTTATTCAGTAGCGTCCCAGGAGCGATTCGAACGCCCGACCCACAGCTTAGAAGGCTGTTGCTCTATCCAGCTGAGCTACTGGGACATATTGATTATTTTTGAAGACATTTTTTATTATATGGCTGGCGCTCGATAAAGTCAATAGTTTTTTAATAAATTTTTATTAGTTCTTTACCTTTTCGCCAGCCAACACTTTTTTATTACCGGTTTGGCGTCGTTCCCTCAACAAAAGTGTGAGCGGAACAGCAATAATTAACGGTATGAGGGAAATTAGAAATACATCTCCCGCAGCTGCAGCGGAAGCAGCTTTCGTATCAATTCCACTCGCCAAATGAATATTCGACCGATAAGCCAACAGACCGGAAAATAATGCGATGGACAAGGAAGCGATGCACTGCCGTGTCCAGTTATTCAACGCCGATGCGTATCCCGCAACATCAAGAGGTACAGCTGACATCCCTACATTGATGATTGGCATGTTGCAGAGAGCAATTCCCAAGTATCTGATGGATGTCCATACGATCACATAAAAAGCTGTTGTCTTAATGGTTAATTCACCCATCATGAACGTCCCAATGGCCATGACAATCAATCCTGCCATGATTAACGGCAATGGCCCCGTCCTTGTATAAAGCCTTCCAGTAATTGGTGTAAAAAACGCCATCACAAAGGCCCCCGGCATCATAATAAGGCCTGTTTGCAGTGCCCCCAGACCCAAGGAGGTCTGCAAAAAGATTGGAACAAGAAAAGCCCCTGCATATAATGCAATCGACAAAACCGCATTTAAAATAATCCCGTAGGCAAACCTGCGGTGTTTAAAGACAGAAAAATTTAATAGCGGAAATTCTATCTTTAATTCTCTTTTTACAAATAAAAAGAGTAATAATGCCCCTGCACCAATCAAAGAAAGTGTTTTGACATTGGACCAGCCCCATGTTCCAGCTTCTGCAAAGGCAGTCAACAATAGGATGCTTCCCCCAAAGGAAAATACCAGTCCCCAGAAATCAAACGGTGTTTTTCCTCCTTTATCAGTATCCGGAAGGAATTTGACTGCGGCTGCAATCGCCCCTGCTGTCACTGGAAGGTTAAAATAAAACACCGCTCTCCAGTCAAACAGATCAATAAGGAATCCGGCCAAAACAGGACCGACCGCAGGCGCCAACGCCGCAGACAGACTCCACAGGCTAATTCCATACGCCTGTCTGCTCTTATCAATTGTTTGATATATAAGAGTCATGGTTGCTGGCATCATGATGCCGCTGAAAACCCCTTGAATCATTCGTGCTATGATCAACATTTCTATTGAATTGGATAAAATACAAATAACCGAAAAAATAAAAAAACCTGATAATGCGGCAATATACACCCGTTTATAGCCAAAACGCGTACCAAACCAGCCCGCTGAAGGAGCAGCAGCACCAGCTGCCAACATAAACCCGGTAACCGTCCATTGAGCAGTCGGAAGGTGGGTTGAAAATTCGCCCATGATTGCAGGCACTGCAATATTGACTGTCGATGTATTCATGACCGCTAGAAAGTTTCCAAAAAAAACGGCAGATATGATTGACCAAAATGCTTTTTCACTGCCCCTTGCTTTAATTGCCACTATTTCACCTGATTTCAGTTACAAGCTAATTGCATTTTATCATTATATGACGGAGAGGTGTATCATTTCGCATTTTTCTCACTATATAGTTTGGAATAAATTTTTTCGTCAAGTATAAGCTTGGTGCAATGTATAATGGACAACAACAAAACCTCGGTTCATTGGTTGCAGTGGAAGGTGGCGACTCCTGCGGGAGTAGCGTGGGCCTTGAGACCCCGCAGGACGCGAAGCGACCGAGGAGGCTCTTGGAAAAGCGGAAACGCCTTGCTCAGCCCCGACAAGCACAAGACGAGCGCTGACGAAGGCGTTCTTTGCCTTCAGAAGCGATTGGCTTGTGACCTCGAGGGGCTAGGCGTTGCAGCTAGACAAGCCCCACCCGCGGAAAGCGTCCGCCTGGAACGGAAATCAGCGGTGGCTTCTAAGTGTGCACAACCTTTAGTTCAATTTATATAGTTATACTAGGACAATTTTTCAATATAAGGTTCCAGATTCTTCATGGCTGCCGCACGATGGCTCAATTCATTTTTCCTTTCGGCGCTCATCTCAGCCATTGTTTTTCCTTCGGACGGCACGGAAAAGATGGGATCATACCCGAAGCCGCCGGCTCCGCGGCGCTCGTTCAAAATTAAACCTTCACATGTTCCGTTGACAGTTACAGTTTCAATATCCGGACCGGCAATTGCGAGGGCGCAGTAAAAGCGTGCTGTCCTGTCTTCTTCGCTCACGCCGGCCAGTTCACTCAGTACCTTGTCAATGTTTGCTTCATCACTTTTCTCTTCCCCGGCATACCTGGCCGAAAATACACCTGGCCTTCCATCAAGCGCATCGATGACCAAGCCGGAATCATCGGCCACAACATATGAATCTGAAATTTTGGCAATCGCTTCTGCTTTTATGACGGCATTTTCTTCAAAAGTTTTCCCTGTTTCCTCGATGTCAGGGATTTCCGGTACATCAACAAGTGTTTTCACTATGATACCGTATTTTGAAAACAACCGCTCAAATTCCTTCGCTTTGCCTTTATTTTTTGTAGCAATTATGACGGTTTTCATTACTGATCTTCACTTCCATCGATTTTCCTGGACGTTGAACCGATTTTTTCCGCAACTTGTCCGAGGGCTTCCTTCTGGATGGCGGATAATTCCTTCATCCCTTTTGCGGCAGCGGCAAGCATTTCCTGCAGCTGACTCGCTGTAAACGTGGACTCTTCACCCGTCCCCTGCAACTCGACAAACTCTCCCGAACCTGTCATAACGATATTCATATCAACCAATGCCGAACTATCCTCTATGTAATTAAGATCCAAAATAACGCCGGCTTCTTCAATGATTCCAACACTTGTTGCTGCTAGGAAGTCGGTTACCGGAAAAGATGGCAACTCTTTTTCCTCCACCAACTTGGCAACTGCCAACGTCAAGGCAACAAATGCCCCAGTGATAGAAGCTGTTCTCGTTCCACCATCAGCCTGGATAACATCGCAATCAACCCAAATTGTCCTTTCACCAATCGCTTCAAGATCCACAACTGCACGAAGCGATCGTCCTATAAGCCGCTGGATTTCCATCGTTCTTCCTGAAACTTTACCTCTGGAAGACTCTCTTATATTCCGGTTTTGTGTTGCCCTTGGCAGCATGGAATATTCCGCCGAAATCCACCCTTTTCCTTCACCCCTTAAAAAAGGTGGCACTCTTTCTTCAATGCTCGCAGTGCAGATCACTTTCGTGTCTCCTACTGTGATCAAAACTGACCCTTCCGGATGTTTTAAATAGTCTGTTTCAATATGTATGTTCCTTAGTTCATCTGAGTTTCTCCCATCAACGCGCAATAATATATCCTCCTTAAAGTTCGTGTTAAAAAGTTGCCAAATTTAGAAGGTCGACTAAAGGCGCCACGTCCTGTGGCAACGTCGACACTAGCACGTCGTGTGCTTCGCGGGCGCAGATTCGAGCAGCACAATGTATGCTTTTAGACAATGAGCAGTGCAGAAACAAGCCGACAGTTCACCGCTTATCATTTCGTGACTTTTCAATATCCTATAAAAAAACAATAGAGCCGGCATGACCTCTATGCCGGCCTCTTTCAAGCTCATCTATAGTATAACAAATATTGGTTAATTAATTACTTTCTGCATTAACTTTTTCCGGGCGCATGACAGGCTCAGTCAATGGTTCGCCCTTTTCATTTGCCAATTCCGCTTTGCCGTCAACCAAAACCGAGACGCTTTCAATGCCTTCCTGTTCAGTCAATGATAGTACGAGAGATTGTAAGGCAACGTCTGTGATGATTTTCTTCTCCTCACTCCCCATGATGGATTCATTGAAGTTTAAGGTTACAACTCCTTCTTCTATTTTTGGCTCATCAATCAATTTTACATCACTGGTCAGTGCGCTTGCCAGTCCCATCAGCATTCCTGGTCCGTCTGCCAATTCCTTGATTACGGCCGCAACATCGTCCTGCTCATTATTGGAAATACGGCGTGTCACCGGCACATAATAGATTTCATCATCCGCTTGTGATAAGTAATAAACAGTCATTGGCCTTGTATTCGTAATATCTACAGCCTCTGAGTCGTCGATATTGATACCATCCTGCCTTGAGAGTCCTTCTTCACTGATTGGCGTCCCATTTACCGGCATTTCATTTAATCGATGACCATTCATTCGTAATTCCACAGTTTTAACGGATTCAAATTGAGTTAATGTCCAAGTGACTGCCTGCAATATTTTCTTCTCATCTTTTGCATCATAGCTTGCAAATTCTTCAGAGAAATCAACGATCGCTTTGCCGTCTTGAATATCGACATCAACCGTTGTATCAGCCGGCAGCACGGTTCTGAAGCCATTAGGTAAGATTTCCGCGACAGGTCCATCTGCAACAAGATACTCCAAAGCCTGTTTTGCTGCGCTTTCTGATGCTGGAAGGGGCAGTGTCTGGGATACGACCATACCATTACGATCAATCAGGTAAAGATCTCGCATGACAGTGCCTGCCTTTTCCTCCCCAGCCGTTTCCTTGTCAGAAGCAGTTTCTTCAGGCGCAGTCTCCAACCCTTCTCCTTCTTTTAAGTATGTTACATCCTGAGGCGGATCCAGCTTCTCCTTCCCTTTACCGAAAAGACCGCAGCCCGATATAAACGCACTTGCTGCCAGAATCACAGCAACCGCGGCTATTTTCGCCCGTTTGCACATTTGTACCCCTCCTAGAACAGTTTGTACTTCATGTATACGAGCTATTTGTTTCATTTAGACCGCTTGGACTTATCTTTTTATTAGAAAAAGGACGAGAGTCTATTCGGCGAAGGACAGAATAATCCGCTATACACAAAAGCGCAAGCGCCTGTTTATCGACGTACAGACTGAGCCAAAACGCGGAAACGCCTTGATCAGCCCAGAAAAGCACAAGACGATTCCCGAGGAGGCAGTTCTTCAGCCACCACAAGGAATTGGCTTGTGACCTCGAGAGGCTAGGCGTTGTAACTAGACAAGAGTGCCTCCAACGAGATAAAGGATAAGGAAGTGCGAGAGTGCCTGCTTATCGGCGACAAGCATAAGACAAGCACTGGCGAAGGCGTTCTTTGCCTTCAGAAGTGATTGGCTTATGACCTCGAGCCGATGGCACTCGCAGCCGGACAACACGGCGACGAAGGCCGCCTCAGACAACCACATCCTGTGGCTTCGGCAGGCTCAGAACGCGACATCCTGTCGCTTCGCTTACACTAGCACTTCCTGTGCGTCGGTGGCACTAGGACGTCCTGTCCGTCGGAGCCAAGCTGCTTACGTCCAAGCATCATGAGTTTGCTCCTACGAAAAAGCTTCGTGCGCTTTGCGACGAGCTGAACAAAGCTTCTTCGAATCAACTATGGCGCAGTAGCTCTAGAGGCGCAAAGTCTGCTAGTCGATAGGCGCTAGAGCTGGAGGTAGCACAAACAGATAGTATGTTATCAACAAACTTAAGCGTTTATAATTTCCGAAATACAAAAAAGCAGATGGTCAAACAACTTGTTTACCATCTGCCTTTTAGATTAGGAACTTTTAGACAGCTTCCTAAAGTTAATATGATTTATTTTTGCTTTTTTCTCCACGGATGCTTTTAATTCAACTTAGCTGAGTCAAATATTTTCCAAGCTTTGCAGTATGAATCTCAAGCTCCGGATCCTTTAACCAATCTGACGCTATCTTTTTAAAGATTTCTCTCGATCCTGTTGTATAAAAACGGTGGTTTGCCGGTTCTTGGTCTGTGTTTCTAATATTATTATAGTGTAGGATGGTGCTTACTTCCCTGGCAGTCTCATCACCGGAACTGATAACTTTTACTCTGGGACCCATCTCCTCTTCAATCAGAGGGCCAAGTAAAGGGTAATGGGTGCAGCCTAGAATAAGCGTGTCAATGTCGCTTCCCTTTAGCGGCTTCAATGTTTCTTTAACCACTTTTTTAGCAATTTCGCTGTTATATTGAAAACTTTCCACAATAGGCACAAATTTTGGACAGACAAGTTGCGTAACTTCAACATCATGATTGATTAATGTCAGCTCACGGACATAAGCTTCGCTCTTGACCGTGCCAACCGTCCCAAGCACTCCCACCCGGCTATTTTCAGTCGCCTTTAACGCCGCGCGGGCACCTGGTGAAATCACTCCGATGACCGGTATATGCAACCGCGATCGAATTTCTTCCAATACAGCTGCAGTTGCGGTATTGCAAGCAATCACAAGCATTTTAATGTCAAATTTCATTAAAAAGGAAGTCATTTGCCAAGTATATTCCTTTACTTCCTCTTCAGGCCGCGGACCATAAGGGCAACGTGCAGTGTCACCGACATAATATATCGCTTCATTTGGAAGCTGGCGCATGATCTCTTTCGCCACTGTCAGCCCGCCGATACCTGAATCTATAACTCCTATAGCCTCATTCAATACAAACGCCTCATTCTTTTTTCATTTCTCGATGTAATTTTGCTAAGCTGTCTTTTAAAATCATGACTTCTTGTTCGGAAAAATCATTAAGCACAGCATGTAAATATTCCTGTCTTTTCTTAATGACCTCATTGATGATGATTTCGCCCTTATTTAATAAGTGTATGCGAACAACACGCCGGTCTTTCGGGTCTTTAACCCGTTCAACGAGTTCTTTTTTTTCCATCCTGTCAATCAAATCTGTCGTTGTACTGCAAGCTAAAAACATCTTATTGGATAATTCACCAATCGTCATATCGCCGTCTTCAAAAAGATATTGAAGCCCGATGAATTGCGGTGGTGTTATCGCATAATCCACCAGCAGTTCCCTGCCTTTTTGCTTTACGATTGCAGATATGTATCTTAAATCTTTTTCAAGTTCAGCGACGACATTTTCATTATGCTGGAAGCCTGATTCATCGTTCATTATCCAGTGCAACTCCCTGTACCCTTTTATATGCATTGTCGCCCTTTTTCGTCAAAAAAACAAGAGGGAATTGATGAATTCCCTCTTATGTTCATATGATTATAACAACTTTAATGACTCTTTAATAAACGCTGGAATATCATCAGGCTGCCGGCTTGTCACAAGCTGGTCGGAACAGACGACTACTTCCTGATCCTTATAATCAGCTCCGGCATATTCCATATCAACTTTGATAGACTTATAGCCAGTGGCTTGCCTTCCTTCAAGTGCTTTTGCCGTAATTAGGAGCTGAGGTCCATGGCAGATGGAAAAAACAGGTTTTTTCTGGTCCATGAATGATTTTGTAAAATTGACAAAGCGCTCATCTGCTCGAAGTTGATCTGGTGAGAACCCTCCTGGAAGAAACAACGCATCATAATCTTCCGGTTTTACGTCATCAATGCTTTTATTAATCGTAACGGTCGTTTCTCCCCTTTTTCCTTTGACCGTTTTTCCCGCATCTTTTTCAATGGTCTCAACAGTATGTCCAGCTTCCTCAAATGCTTTGGCCGGCTCCGTGTATTCTACATCTTCGAACAGATCAGTTATTAATGTGGCAATTTTTTTACCCAATTCAAACACTCCTTCCTTTACTACTTGTCTGTTTTCCCTAATTCTTTTTAAAAAAACGTGAAATTCCAAGCCGTATGTATGAAACAAAGGCTTATGCTAACACACCTTTTCATTTCATGTTAATATGGAGAGAAATGTTAATTAGGGAATCATTCGAAGCCCTATCAACGAGAGATTCAATTGTAGACTGGAGTGGACTTGGTTTGGATACGAAAAAATCATTACCAATACTTTTTGCTGTCATGTTTTTTGTCATGGTCGGATTTGGAATCATCATCCCTGTCATGCCGTTCTATGCTGAGGAAATGGGAGCATCACCTGCAGAACTTGGCCTGTTGATGGCCGTCTATTCCCTCATGCAATTACTTTTCGCGCCGATGTGGGGAAGGGTTTCAGACCGAATCGGCCGAAAGCCTGTCATGATGATTGGAATTTTCGGTTTGGCCATTTCCTTTTTCATGATGGCTCTTTCATCCGCATTGTGGATGCTCTTTGCAGCAAGAGTCATTGGCGGATTCCTTTCATCAGCCAACATGCCTACGGTCATGGCCTATGTTGCTGACGTCACTTCCGAGGAAGACCGCGGCAAAGGAATGGGTATCATCGGGGCGTCAATCGGCCTGGGCTTTATTCTGGGTCCTGCCATAGGGGGAGTCTTTTCAAAAACAAGTTTAAGCATGCCGTTTTTTATAGCCGGTTTCTCTTCCCTGCTTACATTCATCTTCGTTTTACTGCTTTTGAAAGAATCGTTACCTCCTGAAAAAAGAGGAGAGCACTTGGTGAAAAAGATGCCGCTGCACAAAGCTTTGCGTGGCCCAATCTCTATTTTATACATATTGCAGTTGTTCACCTCCTTATCTTTAGCTGGACTGGAAGCGACGTTCGCTTACTTTGCTGCTAAAAAAGCCGGATTGGGCACTGTTCAATTAGGATATCTTTTTATGATCATGGGCGTAGCAGGTGCAATTGTCCAAGGCGGATTGGTTGGGAGAATGACGAAAAAATACGGAGAAGGAGCAGTCATCCAAATTGGCATCGTAGTTTCTGCCATCGGCTTCGGTTTGATCTTGCTCGTCGACAGCTTCGCAACAGCTGCTGTCTACCTTACGATTTTCGGAATTGGCAATGGGGTCATACGTCCGAGTGTTTCCGCCTTATTAACGAAGACGTCCACGGCAGGACATGGAAGCACAACTGGCCTATTGTCATCTTTTGATTCGCTGGGAAGGATTATCGGGCCTCCCCTAGGTGGTTGGCTATTTTCAATCGCGATTGGGTTTCCTTATATATCAGGGTTGATCATTTCAGTCTTTACTTTTCTTATGTATCAGCTATATAAAACCAGAGCGACTAAAGTTCATTCTATTTCATCATGAAAGAACCCAGATTAATATCAAACATACAAGACTTTTTCTAAGCAAACTTGAGATTTTCAAGTTTGCTTTATTTTGCAATCACACTGGATAAAAAGACCTATTTTTACATTTTATGGTTTACTGACTAACTTGAAGGGTAAAGTAATGTTAAGCCTAACTATGCAGTCAACAATTTTTTCATAAAAATAACTTTCACTTCCATTTACTCTCACTTCAGAAAACAAGTCTACTTCACATGTCTTCCTCAAAAGCATGGGCAAATTGTTGCAAAGTTTCCTAATCCACGCTCCACTATGTAAAGCGGTAGATTTTGAGACATTCAACTATCCCGTCACCACGATTTTACACATACATTCGACTCTCTCTCCTTTCGTTGCTTCTTTAAATATATTTTCTATCCAAGTAAAGACCAAGAGTACGCTCATCACGAATAATCATCTTTGAGGGTTGGGACCTCGTGCCAATGGCACCTAAAGAAAATAATCTACTCCCAATCCTTATTTATATTTTGCGTAAGCCTCTTTTTCCTAACCTGTTTCCCATAAGGTTTCATTGAAGCCTTATTTATTATAAATAATCCGCCCTCGGCAGTTTTTACCAAATGGAATGTCTGAAATGTCGGCTTCAACAGATGCTCATTAATTCACATTAGGAGGAAGGGGGGAAAGCTATTGAAGAGGTTTAAAGAATGGGCAAATCGTAATAGCTGGTGGTTGCCATGGGTCGGAGTTGCTGCTTCCATTTCTGGTTTAATATTTCCTGATGCATTTATAAAAACAGGCCAAACTCTAACAGAACTTTTACGGACTTTGCTACAGTATTGGGTTCATGTGCTCATTGTTGTTTGGGTCGTTTGGGTTTTTTATCTTCATTTTGAAATCCAAAGGCTAAAAAAAAGAAAAAACACTCGTAAAAAGCAGACAAAAAATAAAGTTTGCTAAATAAAAGCTTATTTGACCGATCGATATAGTTTCTTAAATGGTATTGCACTCAATTCCGCAGGCCAAAAGAACTTAACTTCACGGAGATGATGAGTCTATGAAAATTCACCTTGTTTTTCTTTTTTGTTTGAAATATAATGAAAATACAGAAATGGGAACATGTGTTCCCATTAGGTTATAAAAGAAAGGAGGATACTATGCATACCAACACTATCGGAATGGAACT
This sequence comes from Siminovitchia acidinfaciens, assembly GCF_003605385.1. GTDB lineage: Bacteria > Bacillota > Bacilli > Bacillales > Bacillaceae_C > Siminovitchia > Siminovitchia acidinfaciens. The sequence continues at coordinate 293,150 of NZ_QYTV02000002.1, forward strand.
CTTGTAGCCCGCTGAAGTGAAGAAAATAATATACAAACAGATGTCAGAAACAAATACGAAGCTTTCAAACTGGGTGCTTTTATCCAGGCATTTAACAGGCGCCACATAAGCCATTTTCCATCAGCGATAGTAAGCCAAGCCTACAGGAAGTACAGTCACACAAGAAAAATCAAAGAGAAAAATAATTTCAGGCGCTCTGGTGCACATTTAACAATCAAAACAAAATTGAAAAACAAAAAAATTATAAACAAACTCTTTTACTGTAAGACAGTTCCGAAGCAGATATAAATTAGGACGCTCAAGCACCAGAATCCCACTGACATTAGTCAGCTTGCCGCTTTTAGCCATGGGAGTGTCAAGGATCATCCCCTGTTTAAAAAAACCTTAAGAGGAGGAGAAGAAATGAACCAACTTGTCCATGGAATTCCGTTCCGTGTGGTCCAGCAATTAGACACAGTAAAAGAAGTCCCGAAAGGGATTGAACTGATTCAGGCTCCGAAAATTTGGCAAGATACGAAGGGAAAAGGTATAGTGATTGCAGTCTTGGATACAGGCTGTGATACAGACCATCCAGATTTAAAAGACCGGATTATCGGTGGAAGAAATTTTACGGATGATGATAGAGGCAACCCGGAAATTTTTCAAGATTATAATGGTCATGGAACACATGTAGCGGGAACGATTGCGGCCAGCGAAAACAACTTGGGAGTAGTCGGGGTGGCTCCAGAGGCAAGCTTGCTAATTGTGAAGGTCCTTAACAGGAGAGGCTCCGGCTTGCATGAATGGATCATCAAGGGGATTAACTTTGCGATTGAGCAGAAAGCAGATATCATTTCCATGTCACTGGGAGGGCCCGATGACAATTCTAAACTTCACGAAGCAATCAAACAAGCAGTTTGCAATAATATACTGGTTGTTTGTGCTTCCGGTAATGATGGGGACGGGAGTGATTTAACTGATGAATTCGCTTATCCAGGACGGTATAACGAGGTCATTTGCGTCGGAGCAGTTAATCATGAGCGGCTTTCATCAGATTTTACAAGTTCCCATGACGAGGTTGATTTAGTAGCACCGGGTGAGGAGATATTATCAACATATTTAAATGGGCAATATGCCACCTTAAGTGGTACATCCATGGCTACGCCGCATGTTTCAGGGGCGCTTGCCCTTATAAAAGTTTTAGCGAATAAGAGCTTTGGAAGACAGCTTTCCGAAGCAGAGCTCTATGCCCAGTTAATCAAGAGAACTGTTCCACTCGGTTTTTCTCCAAAACTTGAAGGAAATGGTATTGTTTATTTAACCGTTCCAGAGCATATCGCCAAGATATTTGACCAAGAATTTGCAGCTACGATCTTAAATGCTTGTATCGGAGATTCTCCTTTGAAGGTATAATTTTCATATTAAAAATCAACAGGGAAGCCGCGGCTTCCCTGTTGATTCCTGAACTCCTATATCATTATTGCCCGCCCATCTCATCCAAATTGATTTCCTGAGCATTTTCAAGTGCTTCTTTTGGAATTTCAATGTTTTTCACTGCATTATAGTCGCTGTAAGTAGACTTCATATCCAAATGCATATTCATCTTCTGGCCTTCAATTTCAGTGTCGGTATCGGTCACCATGTTCAGAGCGTTCAAATAGAAAGTTTCTTTATCAATAAAGAGTTCATATTCAACCTTATTGAATTTCATTTCACTCATCATCGCTTCAGCCTGCATTTCCGGCGGCAATGTTTCCTTAACGTTATCTTTTAAAAACTGATCAAATTTTTCACCGGAAGCTTTTAAAGTAAGTATATAATTCTTGTCGTCTTGTTTAAAATCAAATTCGTCAACAAACTTATTTAACTGTTCCAATTGCCCTGAAGGATTTGATTGTCCTTCAGACATTTGCAAGATTTGGCCAGAAAATTCTTCCGGAAGCTTTATCCACATCTTTTGATTTGGCTCATACATGTAAAAGCCTTCTTTTGTCATATACGCATCAATTTCCTGCTTTTCACCAGCCATGTCCATAGTCATCTTTTGATGCAATGCCATTGGCTCCGTGATGAACTCCATATCGATATCCGAATTGATCTCTTGCTTTTCTCCAGCGGCATTGACCGTCTGCTTCATGTTTATTTGACTCTTGAAGCTTTTTAGGTCCTTATTCACTTCTTCCGTTTTCTTAAAAACTTCTTCAAGCGTCAGTTCCTTTTCTTTTTTTGTATCTGTTGCGGTTTCTTCCTTCTTGTCCTCTCCCGCATCCTTTTCCACAGGTTCAGCCGTCTGGCTGCATGCCGCCATCATTAGCATAAGCATTGCAGCAAAAAAGATTGATATAGTTCTCTTCATTAAAAATTCAACTCCCCTGAAATTTGTAAAGCGTCTAGATGCTTTATATTGTTTACGAATCAATCGCACGATAGTTTCAAAGTTTAACAGTTTGATTCTAAAGTACTAATAAAACATTGGCGTTTTTACCCTTCTTCCTTTAAAGCCATTTCCCAACGCTCGCCAATAGCTTCAAATAGATCTTCAATGGAACATGCGAGATTTTTAACAGGTATGTTGACCTGTGATGGCAAAAGACCTTTATTCAAAACGTTAAGGACTCTTTTCATCCCGTTGGAACGGTTAATAATCAGCTCGCCATCGAAGGTGAAAATTCCGAGATAAACCTGTCCTGAAAAATTTATCAAATCAATGGCCTCAATTTCCTTCCACTTAACCAGGCCGGCTCCGATATAACTAGACTGATCAATAATCCCTTCATTAGTAACAATGACTGCCGGCTCACGTTTTATGAGTACATTGATGTAATAAATGAAGCAGAGTCCAAACACAGTAATTGTTATAATTCCAATCGACGCCGGCAGTATCCCTTCAAATTGTCCGTTAATGGATAAAGCCAAAATCAAGATTCCTATTGAAACAAAAACGAAAGAGAAAAACGCCAGCATGATCGTCCTTTTAATTTTTGGCATGACAATATATGCATCCATATTCAATCCCCCATAAGCAAAAGTTCATACTCATAAGCGTAAATGTTATAAAGAAAAAAATAAATCCTCCGAATGACCCGCGGAGGATGAAAATGCCGATTCATTTCCTTTTAATGCGTTCAATCTTGATTTGACTTTTAGGTATGCTTGGAATGCTGACAAGGCTGTAGCTCAAATCCTGATCCGGTATTTGGTACGATATTCGATTTACCAAAAAGTCCACGCATACTTTCATTGCCTCAATTGTGATCCACTCCCCGGGACAGCGATGCCCGTCATGGTAACTGCCGCCTCCCTGTGGTATCAAACTAAACTTCAGGCTGTCTTCCTGCTCTTTAAAACGTTCTGGATTAAATACACTCGGGTTGTCCCATAATCCAGGATCATGGTTTGTCCCATATAAATCCAGCAAGGTCAAAGTTTCCTTTTTAAAAGTATAATCCTTCCATTCGAAATCCTCTTTTACCCGTGCAGCCGCAAACGGAAAAAATGGATAAAACCTTCGCACTTCCTGTATAAACATTTGCATAAATTCGTCATCCGCCGATGCCAGCTTCTCTTTTTGTTCTGGAAACTGATGCAATGCCAACGCCGTAAAATTAATATATATGGCAATTGCTACAATGGGTCTTAATATGTTGATGACTTCAACAGCAGCCACTTCGGTATTCAAGAGCTTCCCTTCCAAGTCCTTGTGCATGGATATTACATAAAGTGCCGCTTGTTCATCGGGTAATATCTCCCCTTCCCTAACCTGCTCCACTAGTTCCCCTATCCATTTTTCTGCCTGATTCCGGTTATGCCTTCCTTTCCAATGCTCTGGCCCTATAGCTGAGGGTGATTCAAAAAGGGAAGCCAATTCACCCACTCTATTATCAAGACCTTCACTGCTTAGTGGAACGCCTGCCCATTTGCATGCAGTTTTGCATAAAAGTTTTTTTGCCTCCTCATAAAGAATGACGTCATCCATACCCAGCCATGTATCCACTGCTTTTTTCCACTCATCCCTGTTCATTTCTACAAATCTTTTTATTGCTACCTCAGACATGAGTGACATAAACATATTTTTTCGATGTAAATGGACTTTGCCATCAAGCGATTGAACTCCCTTTTCACCGAACAATGTTTGCTGCACACGTTTAGGGGCTGCACCAGCCCTTTTGAACTTATCATGATCATAAAATATCTCGGCTGCTTCCTTTCCGCCCATACAAATTGCTTTTTGTCCCAACAGACGAGTTTCAAACACATCGGATTGAAGGCTTTGACGCCTGTTTGGGATAAACATATATCCTTCCCTAAGCAAGCTTACACTGTGATCCATCCCCTCTTCCCGAGGCATTTTATTTAATTCCGACATACGTACAGTCTCCTTTTAAAAGATTGGCTTAACCTAATGTTCCCTATGATGCTCTTTTAAAAACTTAAATTTTAAAGGGGAGACAGACAATTGGGGATCATACAGCTTTACGTTAACTACAGAACATAGAGGCTGTTTGCTAGTCCCTAGACATTAAAATGCATACCAATCCCGGTTTCACCGAGGGAATCAAAGAGAATCGGGCAGCGTACCGCCACAGGACTCCAGTTCCATTAATTTGCTATTATAACGGTGTATTGTCGACCTAGCATAATCGTGATCATTTGGTTAAAAATAATTTGAGTTCATTTATAAAAATATAAGTAGTAAGTTTGCTGAACCATAAAAAACTTAATAGGAAAACAAAAAATCGATGACCATCTAGATTGGCTAAGTCAGAAGTCGATACCGGAATTATTTGATAGATTTTTTAGCTTTGGTTGAAACTGAATAATTTTTCACACCATAGTCATACCTAAAATTTAGCGATACCAGCAAGTGGAAGTTCTTTTTTGGCAGCCCTTATGTGGTCATTTTGTTGTTATATAAAAATTCACCTCATCATTTATTTATTTTGGCGACCTTCTTTTATGATTTTTTTAATATATAGAGGAGAGTGTATGGATGGACTTTTTTAACAGTCAGGAGTCTTTAACGGCTATTCAATGGGTTTTAAGAGCTGTACTTGCATATCTCTTTATGCTAGTCATTGCTAAAGCAATGGGTCAGAGATCTATTTCTCAACTAAGGTTACTGGACTTCGTCATTTCTTTAATTATCGGAAACATCATTGCTCATCCTTTATCTGATGAAAAGTTAGGCATGAAGGGAACAATGATCACAATGAGTGTACTTGTTCTTTTATATACAACAAGTGTTTTCACCAGTTTAAAAATAAACCGACTTCGCAAATTTATTGATCCTCCCTCCTTCCCTCTCATAGAAAATGGACAGATCAAATATAAAAATTTAAAAAAGGCCAAGATTTCCCTCGATTATTTATTATGTGAAACAAGAAAAGAAAAAATTGACGATGTTCAAAAAGTTGCCCTAGCTCTCTGGGAACCTGATGGGACGATTTCATTTTTTCTTGAACAGAAATATCAAACAGTAACAAAAGAGGACATGCAAATCATAGGAGACAAATTCTCCCTCTCTAGAACAATCGTCAAAGAGGGAAAAATTGATATCAACGAATTAAAGCAGTTAAATAAAGATGAAGTGTGGCTCAGAAATAAAATCGAATCCACTTATCGAGTGGACATATCCGACATATTACTGGCAACTATGGATAGAAACGAGCAGTTAAAGGTTTTGTTTTATTAGGCTTCATTCTTGTCTTCTTCTAACAAACTAATTCTGTTTGGGATAATATCAGATGCAGTGGAGTGAAAATAATTGAAAAGACGAATATAGAAGATGCTGAAGATGTGGAATCCAAAGGTGTATGGACTACTCTTCATTTGTTGAGAGCCTGCCTCGGCTCGTTGTATTACGGGGTAAAATTTCTCCATTAATTGCTGCATTCTTCCAAAACACTTGCTTGTAGAGAAATTTAAGATGAAATATAAAAGCCGGATCAAATTATCCGGCTTTTATACTTTCTACTGCGTTAGGTAAATGGACGTTGTGAATCGTTAATTCCGGCCGGCTGCCTATCCTAATATTTATGCCGGTCTGTCCAAGCCCCTCACTTATATAAAATTGTTTCTCTTTGTAATAATGCAAACCTTTTACCATATTCATTTTAACCAATTTGCCCATTTTTACTAGATGATACGGCTTTGGCCAGTGAATTTGGCCGCCATGGAAATGGCCCGAAAGCAAATAATCAAAATGATGGTTGTTCATGGACAAAACAACATTTGGATCGTGAGTAATTACCAGATTATAGCCTTCCTCTAAACCATCATAAGATGCCATCAAATTACTTCGTTTTGTACTGAAATCATCAATACCAATAATATTTAATGGAACTCCGCCTATGTCAATCATGTCATTTTCATTTTGCAATAGTTTCACATCATTCTGGACCAACAGGTTCTTCAGCTGCTTTAAGTCATCTTTACGCAAAACATAATCATGATTGCCAAATACAGCGTAAATACCATTGGTAGGGTTTAGAGCTTTAAAAACTTGCAAATACGGCAAGAGCTTAGGGATGCTTCGTTTTCTATCCAGAAAATCCCCAGTCAAAGCAATTAGATCAATAGGCTGCATTTTCACCTTTTCATAAAGTTGCTCTGGGGAGATTGAAATATTTTCAAGATGCAAGTCAGAAACTTGCAATATCCGCAGGGGATCTTTGCCCTTCTCTTTTGAACCATTCTTACATTTTATATCTATATGATTAATTACAACGGATCTTGTATTTTTGTTGCCTATATATATAAAGAAACAAAGAGCGATAAATATTAGCAATGCAACAATCACTATTTTCCCCTCCTTCTACCAATTATAAGTGGAGGAGAGAGGGATTTTAACCTGTAATATATGGATAGAATGTCAATTGGTGTACAGGCGTCCTTCGTTGATTAAACATCAAAAAGAATCGGAAAACTGACTACCAATATTTATCATGCTTTAGAAAATATGGCTTATACATTCTTATAATGTAGTCAGGTTCAGTCAACATATGTCCACCATTTTTTCCCAGCCCTAATTTCAAAAAACATTTCTGGCTTTCTGCTAAATTTTATTCCCGTTTGCAATAAAGTATTTATCAAAAACATCCATTGCCGACAATGATAGAAACTTATACTAAACAGCTGCAAAAACGCTCAATAAAAGACAGTTAACTAAGAATGATTGTAATTTCTCAGCTAACCGTCGTAGACTCTTGTTATTGATTTCCCAGCATAATGTAAGGTTTTAATGACTGCCATATCTTTGTAATAGTGTAGCTTTTGACATAAATAAATACATAGGTTCGAGAGATTCCGGTTTCCATTGCTTACTTGAGGAAAGAAAATAAATCGGCATAAGAGCCGTTTTTTTAAATTTTTTATATACGGGATTTTTAATAGGATACGATTCAAACCCCAATCTTTTACAACCTTTATAAAGTGTAGTAATCCCAATCAATCCTTTAATTTCATCTTTAAAGCTGCTCGATTGAATATAATCAAAAACGCCAGGGAGTGAATCCTTTACTCTTGAATAAATAACCTTTCCTTTTCTTAAGTCACTTTTATATTGCATAATCTCATTTAATAATTTGACATTGTGTAAATGCACTTTTACAAGAACATCATTCTTACCAATGATTGTTCCATCACATAAAGTAATATCTCTCCCCTTGTATCTAGTTAAGCGCACCCGCATGATGGTTTTGTTTCCACAGTTCTTTTTAATATGGTGTAGGCGTGTGAAACGAAAATAGATTGGATCTAACATGTTCCATCCCGAAAGACAAAATTGTATAATTTTTGTTCTATTCATCTTTTTTCCCCTTAATGATGGTTTTATAAAGTCATTTTATTTTGTTAAATTACGTCGGCAAATATTATTGGTAATTCAAGGACGTAAGGATGATTTAACTTTTATTTCGCAAACTAATTGGTAAGGAGGGAGGGCCCATGCATAAGATTTTATTTTTCCCCTTTCTACAAATCCCTTCAGGTCATCACCATGTAGCAGATAGTATTAGGATCCAATTGGAACAAACGGCTGAGAATGTTCATTGTGAAAAAATTGATATTTTATCTTATGGTTACGGCAATATTGAAAATCTTATCTCCTTTATTTATTTGCAATGGATTCACAAGTTCCCCCAGTTATATAGCACAATTTATCGGGTTGCTGCAGTGGAAAGTACGAAGCAAAATAAACGGTTTCAAACTTATGAAATATTGTTTTTAAAAGTGTTAAGAAAGTTAATAAAAGAAAAAAAACCGGATGTAGTCATATGTACACATGCTCTTCCTTCATACATGCTGGCACACTTAAAAAAATTAAAGTTTTGGACAGGAATAATCATTAATGTTTATACTGATTATTTTATAAATAATTTATGGGGAATTGGAGAAGTTGATTATCACTTTGTACCGAGCAAGAGTATCAAAGTGCAACTATTGAAACAGGGTGTTAAGGCAGAGCAGATATTTATAACAGGTATTCCGATCCATCCAATATTCAATTCAGAAAAAGATATAATGAAAAAAGACCCGGAATTTTCTGCTCTCCTCAGCGGCGGAAATATGGGAGCGGGCCCCATTCTTCAGCTACTTAACCGACTAAAGCCTGCAGGACAGATTATTTATAAAGTATTATGCGGAAAAAACGATAAACTGCGCCAACATGTCAAGAGTCTGAACCATCCGCTCATCAAGCCGATTCCCTATATATCATCAAAAGTAGAAATGAATCGATTATATAATATGACTGATATGGTTATTACAAAGCCGGGTGGAGTGACAATTAGCGAGAGTCTGACTAAAAAACTTCCCATATTTGTATATGATGTTTTGCCTGGACAAGAAGAGCAGAATTTAATTTTCTTAAAAAACGAAGGTTTGGTTCATCATTTGGATGAGTGGAAGACCCAAGTAAATATTGAAGAAGAAATATTGACCGTGCTGCGGCATAAAAAACAGAAGATGATAAGAGCGATGAATAATTATTTAACGGAGATTGAACTGAAGGACCCAGTCTCATTTATCATGAAGACTTTCGAGGCGAAGATAAAATAATCTTGATTTCAATTACATCAGGTAAAACAGGAAAACTCACAGGGTTACTTTTTTCAACCTCGACAGCAACTTAACATCTTGTCGTTCTTACAACTCTATAGTAATGAGTTGTCCATTTCATATGTTTATCATAGTGTGAGTTCAATGATATCCGGATTGCTGAAATTCCTATGTTAAGAATCGCATTTTTTATTATACTACCCGAATAGCTCAAACTTTTGGAAGGTGGCCCCATGAGCTCAATTTGAATAGAGTATGCATGGACATTATTAATATTAATCGGGAAAGAAACCATCATAGAAATACAATCAACTCCAATTTGCGTTTACAAATATAACTGAGGACCATGAAGTTTTGTGACAAATAAAAAAGTAATTATACTTACTCTTGGGGGAAATAAAAAAGCACCTCACGGGAGATGCACTAATAAAGCTCCTATAAAAAAAGAGTTATTCTTTATCAATTGGGGAATGAATATGATCCCTAAATGTATCAACATACATATTACCATTGGCAGCCAGTACTGCATAAACAACATCATGTTTTGTTAAATTACGCTTTTTCAACTCTGATTCCAGCCATGAAAACGTTAAATTATTTTGTTCTAAGTTTTCTTTAATTATTTCTCCATCCATTATAAGTTCAATAGGTAATTTTTGTTCAGGCATTACTGCAATCATCAAATCCTGTCTTGTTACATTTCTAAAATGCGGCTTCTTTAACACTGTTAACGTCCCATTGATTTCCACGATTGCAAAAAGAACTTCTTCAATGTTAAAAACATCTTTTTCCCTTAGTTGCTGATTTAAATAATCCAATGTATATCGCATTTTATTCATGTTTCCTTCTAATATTTTTCCATTTTGTATCACAATTGTGGGATCACCGGCAAGAAATTTTCTTCCTTTTCTATTTTTCAATGAAATAATAGCTATCAAAAAAATAACTGCTACGTATATTACAAATGCAATTATTGTATGATGTACCTTTACAGATGTATTAAAGGCTAAATTTGCTGAAATGGCACCTAACGATATCGCTGCAACAAAATCAAACATTGTCATTTGCGAGATCGTTTGTTTACCTAATATTCTTGCTCCAATTAGTAATAAACTGAAAGAAGTAATTGATCTCAGTATTACTTCGATATGTTCAGGCACCTTCTCACCCCAATTTATCTATTATCAGTACTATCATAGCCTTGACTTGTATTATTTATTAATTCACATTACCACCTACTCAATATAAAAAAAGACAGGTTTCCCCTGTCATAAACATTAAAAAATTCTATCCACACTTCTAACTACTCCTTATCAAGCGGAACCTCAACCCGCTGCTTTACCATTCTAAATGTTAACTGATATCTCAAGACCCCAAAAATTGACATGAAATGATTTCCTACCATTGCCTGGTTAGTTGGCCAAAACAGTTGAAGCTTTATCTAATGATAACTTTCGGCGTTGTTAATCGATCAGGAAAGAAAGTCGCTTATGTTCGTTTTACTGTACCGTTTATCATTTTTTTGATGTTCTAAAATTCTATTTTATCGCTTCTGCCCTACTCTGAAGTCCAATTTATTCTTAATGAAAGCAAATATGGCTGGAAGAACAGAGAGGAAAATAATTAATAAAATCACAGTCGAAAAGTTTTCCTTAATAATCGGGATATTGCCGAATAAATAGCCCAACGTTGTGCAAATACCTACCCAAACAATAGCGCCAACAACATTGTAAATGAAGAAATATCGATAATTCATACGGCTGGCTCCAGCAACAAATGGTACGAATGTACGAACAAAAGGCATAAAACGAGCTATCACAATTGTTTTCCCACCATGCTTATTAAAGAAGGCCTCGGCTTTCTCCATTTTTTCCTGATTAATCATTTTACCCAGCCAGCTATTAGTAGGAATGGATGTCCCGATCTTCTTCCCAATATGATAATTTACCGTATCACCGATCACTGCAGCAGTAAAAAAGACAATAAGCAATAAAGGAAAATGAAACGCTTCTACTGCAGCAAAGGCTCCACTTGCAAACAATAAAGAATCACCGGGTAAAAATGGAAATATGACTACTCCCGTTTCCACAAAGACTATTAAAAATAATATGGCATATGACCAACCGCCAAATATATCAATAATCTCTACAAGATGTTCATCAATATGAAGAATAAAACTAATGAGTCCTTGAATAATGTCCATAAAGATACTCCTCTAATTTAGACTATAACATGAGCTTAATGCTAAGCTTTTTTTATTACTAAAATAATTATTATCTTTTAATATTGGGACTGCAAGCCATTCCTCACCTTATGAGCAACAATTATGTGAACTAATTTCCCTACTTACCATCCTAAGAAGAAGGAGTGGAATGTATTATCTAAAGATTTAACCAGAGGTTTGTACCCTTAGTGAATTAACAACCACAATTGGGGTTTGAAGAATAGTTTATTTTTTTAAATTTATTATTGGACATACTTATTATTGCTTTTTCAGTGTGGTTTACTACCAAAACTAACATCTCTTAAGCGATATAAAAAGATCAATTCCTGACAGGAAACTCAAATTTCAACTTCCCATTCTCAATCTGCAAGTATGCTTGAAAGGACTTCCCCTTTTTACTTTTAAAACCTTTCAGTAATCCGGTCCTTCCGCTGGTCAATATTTTCCTGATCATCGCGTCACTTAATTTTTTTCCACAAAAAACCTTTGGCAAAGTGAACGTGCAGCCATTTTGATATTCAGCACATCCGTAAAATTTCCCTTTTTCTTGAACCTTCCCATTACTACACACAGGGCAAATTCCGATAAATGTTTGTTGTTCCGCATCTTTTTTCTGAACATGTAATTGCCCAATACTGTCCGGAGCATTTTTCAACAAGGATTGAATAAATCTTTCTATCTGTTGGATAAAAGCAGCTTGCGTTCCATTGCTTTGACCAATTTTATGCAAGTATTTCTCCCATTTCCCAGTCATTTCCGGGCTGGACAATAGCGTTCCTTCTACTGCTTGACACAGTATTTCACCTTTATGTGTAACATGCACGATGTTCTTTTTCACTTCAATATACTTTTGGTGTTTCAATGTTTCAATAATGGCAGCGCGTGTAGCTTCAGTTCCGATCCCTTCCGTTTTACTCAGCATTTCCTTTGCTTCTTCGTCCTCAACATCTTTTCCGGCATTTTTCATCACTTGGATCAATTTACCCTCTGTAAACGGCTTCGGCGGCTGAGTCATGCCTTCTTTCAACTTTACGTCTACAGTACAAGCCTCACCTTCCGACATTACAGGGAGAACGGTATCTGCTTCTCTTTTTGCATCCGCTGTTGATTCTTCCTTGTAAAACAAAGCTTTCCAACCTTTTTTTCGTTCAACTTTTCCCGTTTTTTCAAAAAACAGGCCGTTCACATTTACTGCCACTTTCGTTTCCTCGTATTCATAGTCCGGAGCAAACATCGCAAGCGTGGTCAGGGTCACTTCCCGATAAATATTCCGTTCCTTAGTTGATAATGTGTGTAAGCTTGGGGTTTTCCTTGTGGGAATGATAGCATAGTGCTCCTGGACTTTGCTTCCGTCAACAAACCGCCTCTGCGGGTGAGGGTAGGCGACCTCTATGCTGACTTCGGCAAAATTTTGATAATCCGAAAGATGTTTCTTCAAATAGGCAAATTCATTTTCTGTAATGAAATGGGTGTCGGTCCTGGGGTAGCTGATCAGTTTCTTCTCATACAATCCTTGCGCAATTTTGAGGGTTTCGGAAGGGCTGTATTTCCAAACTTTATTGGCTTTAGCCTGCAAAGAGGAGAGGGAGTGCAGCCTGGGGGACTTTGTTCTCTTCAGCGCTTTTTGTATCCGTTCGATGACTCCCTTATTTTCCCCGCGTACCACATTGTTCTTATTCAAAACAGCCTGTGCTTCTTCCTCCGATTTAAATCTCTCTTTATGCTTTGCTTCAAATTGACCGTTTTGTATTGTTGTATCCCCAATCCATTCGAAAAAAGGCTCCGACTGAAAGTTTTCGATTTCCATTTGACGCTTATAAATCAAATAAAGGGTTGGCGTCTGTACCCTGCCGACACTAAATGGCCCACGCAACCCTTTTTTCTGCAACAACAACGTGTATAACCTTGACGCATTCATACCGACAAGCCAGTCGCTGAATTGTCTCGTTTGCGCTTCGCGGTACAACGGAATATAATAATTCCCTTCTTTCAAATACCGGAACCCTTTTTGCACTTCTTCAAGCTCCAACGAATTGATCCAAAGCCTTTTAGTTGGCTTATTGAAAGCGCCCGCCAGCATGATGATGCTTCTTGCAATATTTTCTCCCTCGCGGTCACAGTCAGTGGCGACGACGATTTCCGATGCCGATTGAAGCAGCTTCTTCACTATATTAAACTGCTGCCTTTTATCTCTGGCCACTTGGAATTTGAATTGCCCGGGGAAGATGGGCAGCGTTTGAAGTGACCAGCTTTTCCATTCGTCCTTGTACTGTTCAGGCTCCACCAACTCGACTAAGTGTCCGAAGCCCCAAGTGATCATGGCTTTTCCATTAAAAAAGCGGTCGTCGTTCACTTCAATATATCCGTCTTTTTTAACCGTATTTCTGAATGCATCAGCATAGGCCCTTCCTTGGCTGGGCTTTTCCGCTAAAATGACGATGGACATATACCATTCCCCTTTTGGATATTTAAGGCTCTATATAGTTCAATAAAAGTGTTCTTTTTTACATTATAGAACATTAGTTCGAAAAATCAATAGAGTTAATCAAATAAGCCTAAATGTCTTCTATTTCATCCAGAGCCGCTGGTGAAAACTGCAGTCGTGCGCGCCAGCGGAAGTCGCTGCCTAATCTTTGATTTACGGGGGAACTTCACTCGCCCTACTGTCTCAAAACAAAAAACAGACCTCCCTTGATATCTGACATATTACCGGGATGGTCTATTTCTCAGCCATAGAGCCTACCACTCTTCGTACGGCGACTATTGTATATGACCGTATGGGTTACAACACTCGCGGACTTATGAAAAACTGACTTCATTTCGTTATGATTGTTCACTATTTTCCAGACTCGCTCTAATTGGCGGTTACCGAAACAGTTGAGGAAAGGCCTTTGCGAAAGACCATTTTACTTAAAGTGATGCTCAGTTCATATAAAAGCAGCAACGGAATAATCACCAGCACGTCAGAAATAAAATCTGGCGGTGTAATTAAAATGGAAATGACAATTAAAATAAAATAGGCCACTTTTCTCGCTTTGGCAAGTTTATGCGGGTCAATAATCCCCAGCCTTGTCAAGAACATGACCACCGCCGGCATTTCAAATAAAAAGCCAAGCGGTACAACCAAATTTAGCATGAACCTAAAGTATTTTTCGGCTGTAAAAAAAGTTTGAAATAAATCGCCGCTCAGATTGGTTAAAAATGAGAGCACAAGCGGGAATATGATAAAATACCCGAAGGCCAAGCCAGCAGAAAACAGGAAAAATAAGCTGGGGATGTACAGCATCGTTATTTTTTGTTCTTTTTTCGTTAATGCCGGCTTAACAAATTGCCAAACCTCAAAAGCGGCAATAGGAAGTGTAACGGCAATTGCCATTACTCCAGAAATCATCATGTAAATCCAAATGATATCGCCTGGCCCGAGTAAAGCGAGTTTCCCTTCCAGATCCTTAACTAAAAATTGGTAAAGATCTTTGGCAAAAGCAAATGACAAAACAAAGGCCAAGACAAAAGCGACCAAAGTCATAATGATCCTCTTGCGTAATTCATCTAAATGCCCGATCAAATTCATTTGTTTCTGATCCATTTTGAAGCCCCTTTAAAGAGAAGATGTAAGCAGTCATGGCCTACATCTTTCTGTTATTTCTATTCTTAACTGCCAATTTTGGTTTGCGCATCATCAATAGCTGCCAGCTTTTTTCCTTCTTCAGACTTTTGTTTCTGTTCTTCATCCCCATTTACAAGATCGTTGGTCGCTTTCTTAAACTCCTTCAATGTACTTCCAGCAGCTCGTCCAATCTCCGGTAATTTAGAGGGACCAAAGATAATGAGCGCGATCACAAGAATGAGGATCAGTCCTGGGATTCCGATGTTTGATAGCATACTCTCACCTCTTAGAAAATTATAGTCATTATGAACTTCTGTACTTGTGAAAAACTTATTTAATAACATTATTCTATGGGTCTAGCTCCTGCGCCTATCGACTAGCAGACTTAGCGCTTCCGGTGCTTCTCGGCGAAGCTTAATCAAGGAAGTATAGCTCATCTCGTCGCAAAGTCATGGAGCATATTCAGGAAGTATCGCACGAAGCAGACTCTAGAAGCTTCACATGATGTAATTGAAGTTGCTTCCCGTGGTGGCTGAAGTACTGCCTCCTCGGGAAGCGTCTTATTTGGCCGCGCTGAGCAAGGCGTTTCCGGATTTCAGTTGTCTAGCTGCAACCGGCAGGGGCTCGAGGTCGCTTCGGTCAAGCCAATGAAGTCAAAGAACGACTTCACTGGCTTCCCCTCCGACGCACAGGATGTGCTAGTGCAAGCGAAGCGACAGGATGTCGCGTTCTGAGCCTGCCAGCGCTTGTCGCCCCTAAGCTGCCGGCTTCCGCATTTCAGCTCAGTCTGTATGTCGATGAACAGGCACTTCCGCTTTAGTTTTAAACGAGCGGTGCACCATGGCGTTCCAGAGCAGCAGCTTCCAGCAATGACATCCCTTGTTCTTCTGCGACGCCAGCCACCTTATCCGATACAACTGGCCCAAGATTTGCAGGAGGAGCTGAAAAGCCCATGGCACGCTGACGAGCTGAATTCCTCCGTGCAAATGGTCCCCAAATCGCAAAGGTGATACCAGGAGTCTGAATATTTACGAAGAAGGTATTTCCATCAGGTGAAAACGTTGGCCCGGCAAATTCTGAACCGTTCATCGTATTTTCAGCAAATGTATAGACATTTCCTTCTGGTGTCATTCCAATGATTCGGTCATTGCCGCCGCCATCTTCCGCAATCCAAAGATCTCCCCAAGGAGTCATGCAAATATTGTCAGGCATCTCTAGATCATTTTTATCTGTAGATTCATAGAAGAGCTCTAATATATTCGTAGATGGATGGTAGCGGTATACTCGTCCAAGATTACCGCTGCCTGCACTTGTATCATCAAACCAGAACACTCCCGCAGAGAAAAATGCTCCTTCCAGACGGCTGAATTGAATACAACCTTTATCCTTCGCATCTTGCTGAGCACGCTCAGGCTTTATTTCTTTCCAAACAATCCCATAATTTTTCCCTGTATGGAAAGTGCTGGCTTTAGACGCCGGAAGCTCTTCAATGGCAGCCGCTTCTAACTTTCCGCCTTTTTGCAGTGACCCAATTGTTTGGCTTCGATCATTTGGCGTAAAGCGATAAAGGAAGCTTGGGCTCGCATCTTCCGTTAAGTACCAAATGCCTGTTGCGGGGTCAACGGCACATGCTTCATGTGAAAAATACCCCATATCGCGAATCGGCGTTCTTGACATTTCATTTTCAGGATCTAATGGATTCACTTCGAATACAAATCCATGACCCATCTCACGTGTTTCTTCACAGGTTAACCATGTACCCCAAGTTGTTGCACCGCCTGCACAGTTTCGGATAGTTCCGGAACTGGTGACATATTCATTAATAACTTCCCGGTTAGGCCCGACAATCATTGCTGTTGTTCCGCCTGCTGCGCCTTTGCTCCAAGGATTTTTCCCGTTAACGGGATACTGGGAATTGGTGCTGTTTTCATGGTTACGTACGAGAATGGTGGTATTTCTTTCCCCATTATAAGCTGCCATTCCATCCAGCATGGCAGGAACTAAATCGCCATTTGACATTTTATCGCCTGTTTTAGAGATTATTTTGTAATGAAAACCCCGTGGAAGATCGAGGATTCCGTTTGGATCCTTGACAAGCGGACCGTAGCCGCCGAAGCCACTTGTAGGCTTGCTTTTTGCAGCTGCAGCTACTGTTGTTGCCGTATTGCTTAATGAAAAGATACCGGCTGATCCCAGCGCCACAGCCAATGTACTCATTCCCCCAACCTTCAAAAAGTCACGTCTGTTAAGTTCGCTTTTACCAGGTTTCAATCACTTGACCTCCTGTATGTATATTGGACTGCCTAGAGCAATCTTCATATATAAAGCTAATAGATAATATTTAATCTTTGATTAATTTTTTGTAATGAAAAGGTAAACCGGCTCAAAATGGAACAAAAGTTGGTATGATTCATCAAATGTGTAAGTGAAAAGAACTATATTTTGACCTATATCGGAACAAAAGTGGTGCATCAAAGAGGATTAGCTAATTCATTAGACTCATAAACTTTCCTATATATATAAATAAAACGTAAAGATTATTATGAAAATGTTAAAACTCACGTTGAAATAACATGCTTTTCGCTAGAAAGACGGTGATAGCCCTATCGAACGACCATACACTCTGACAAGGGGTGGGGTTATCAAATGAATGCATACGTAAAGAAACTAAAAGATCATGGCATATTCCAAAGTATGTCCCGAAAAGGAAACTGTCTTGATAATTCGTCCATGGAAAAGTTTAATCGCTCGTTGAAGAGTTGAGCCAAGCAGTGACCGATTATATTTTTTCTATAACAATAAGCGGATAAAAGCAAAATTGACTGGCATGAGCCCGGTTAAATACCGTCTTCATACCAGCCAACCAGCTGCTTAATATTTAATTCTAACTTTTTGGGGTTCAATACAATAGGAGCCCTATAACATTCCAGTGTTAGACTATTGGAAAGTCCTTCAGGTATACATATCCATGCTCATGGGTATGGCTTTCGCTTCATAGCTTAGTTAACTTAATAATAATGAAAAAAGGAAATAAAAACAAAAATAGTGGAGATTATAAATATGAACTTTTAAAACTGCATTTAAGAAAAAGACAGGAGGGTTTTGATGGGATTTTTTAACGACAATTCAAAAGATGAACCGATGCACTATGGTGAAGTATTTAATATATGGTCATATCTTTCGACAGCTAAGATATTAGATGCAGGTTATCAAACCCATCTAAATCATGCCGGTGATGAGGACTTGCAAAAGTTGCTTAAAGTAGCAATTGAAGGCGGAAAACAGCAAATTAACCAAATTGAGGAATTATTAAAAGAAAATGGAGTTGGACTACCCCCAACCCCGCCTGAGCGTGCAAAAGCTTGCTCAGAAGACATCCCTATTGGCGCCCGTTTCCCAGACCCTGAAATAGCTTCCTACCTATGGATGAATGTAGCGGCGGGCCTGATGGCATGCAGCACAATAATGGGACAGTCTATTCGTGAAGATATTACACTTTTGTTCGGAAGCTTTCATGCTCAAATCACCATGCTTGGAGCAAAGGTTTTGAACCTGAACAAAGAAAAAGGCTGGTTAGTCCTACCGCCAATGCACCATAGTAAAGCTGAAGATTGTTAAGCAAAAAAAATAAAATACAATCATCTATTTGTGAGCCTGTGGCATACTGATAGCATGTAGCTTTATACTTAGTCTTGGAAAACGGAAAGATCGGGGACATCACGGCAGAATTATGGTAGGATATTCAACCAATCAAAGTGCTCAAAATTGAGCCCTTTGATTGGATAATTAAAACTTAACTGCTTAGTCTTTAAGAAGAAACAGCAGCGATCAATTGAATCTCAACCGGCGCGCCGCCTGGCAATGATGAAACGCCTATCGCAGCCCTGCTCCCTATCCCCGCATCTCCCAGCGCTTCATATAAATATTCAGAAGCCATGTCTGCTATACCTGAGTGCGCCTTAAATCCTTCTTCCGCGTTAATGTATACGGTGAGAGAAAGTATCTGCTGCAATTGTTCCTGCTCCGAAAGTGTATTTCGGGCTGCAGTAAGCGCATTGGAAACCGCCTGTATGACAGCCTCTTTATAACTATCAATCGGTTCCTCAGCACTCACTTTCCCACTATGTATCAATACGCCATTGTTTCTTGGAGTCATCCCTGCAGTATAGATTATGTTTCCAAAACGGGATGCCGGCACATATTTTCCTTGCGGAATCGGATTCTTCTTTTCTTCAATACTCATTTGCGATATTCCTCCACTACTTTGATAATACGTTCAATTGCACCCTCTGCCGCTGCGTGGTCCTGTGAGAAGTTAATTCGAAAGCTGTCGGTGAACTGTGATCCAAATTCAGTACCAGGCGTTACGGTAACAGCTGCCTGAAGGCGAAGAATTTTCACGAATTGGCTGATCGACACATCCAATTTTGGAATTCTCGGAAAAAGATAACTGCCTGCCTCTGTGGTTCTTAATTGAAAATATCCACTAGCCCGCAATTTGTCAATCAAATTATCACGAATTGCCTGGTGCTCGGAAATCCGTTTGGTCATCCACCCTTCTGGCTCGGCAAACCAGGATTTCAACACGGCTTGACTATAGCCCCCGGCCCGGAGAGATACGATGGCCTGCAGTTTTTCCATTCGGCCAATAATGTTGGCAGACCCAAATGCTACTCCCAGCCTGTACCCACTTAGCGATTCTGTTTTCGATGGTCCCATAATTGTGATGACATTTTCCGGGTCTATAGTATTCTGTGCGCATAGGTGCGTATAAGTCCGTCCCTCAAAAATCTGACGCGAGTACAGTTGATCGACAATGACCTTTGCTCCATATTTTTCTGCAAGCTCCGCAATTTCCCGAATTTCATCTGGTGAATAAATGACCCCTGTCGGATTATTCGGATTTGAAAATAAAAAAAGTTTAACACCAGAATTAAACGCTTCCTCCAACTGAGTTAAATCTAATCCGGCGCAAGTAGTGGTTTGTAAATAATCCAACTGAACAGGAACGGCTTCACCGTCAAAAAACTCAACCAACTTTCGATTAGCAAAATAATCCGGCGCAACAATGGCAACTTTGTCGCCTCTATATACCCAAGATCCCATTGCAAGGAAAAGTGCTCCTTGTGTTCCTGGGGTGATAATGAAATTTTGCTCTGGATCAATTGTTGTTCCCGTAAAATTAGAGAGCTTTTTGGCTACATTCTTCCGGATGGCTTCACTCCCGCGATACTCAGTATAAGCCTGCTTACCACCGACGTGCACGCCTTCAATAAAGATATCCAGAGTACCCGGAATAGGTTCGAAAGCGTCTACATCACCATGCGAAAAATCAACCGGTTTGCCTTCAATTTTCTCACCGCGAAGCTGAATCTCGTCTATATTCTGGCGGCCCTCTTGTCCAGGTGCATGCTCAGCACCAATTTTTGAGAACTTTTCTTCTAATAAATAATTCATGATCATTCCCTCTTTTCTCTTTCCATACGAATCGGTATTGAAAGGAACATAATATTGGAAGGCCTCCCCTTAAAAATGGTGACTCAGTGCGCGTATCAATTTTCCAACTTTTCACATATCAAGCTTACCATATAACCATTTTCTTCAAAAGGGGTGTAACCATACCAATTAAAAGCGCCTCTCCCAAGAGGCGGTCTTTTTATCGGCGCTCATTCCTTGATTAATTGGTTCAATATTAGTTATCATCACCTATTAATTGGTTCACGATAGAGGTTCAAACAAATAAAATACAAGCGGAAACGCATTAGAATCTACAAATGGATTCTAATGCGTTCTTTGTAATATCAATGATTAATAGTTTTTTGAAGTTTACCTTTCTTTAAAGCTTCACGGGTATTGATACTTTTTCTGATGGTGTGGACTTGAGTTCATTGCCCGCTTAAATATTATTATTGCCTCCCGATAGTTTAATGTTTTTGTTTTACTGAATATAATATCCTATCCTTTTAAAACTGCCCAAGCATCCTTTCCGGAAAATCAATAAATGGATTCCGGTTGCCCTGAATCTCATAAATCGCCTGATTGCGGTGCTTCTCATAGAGATCAGGCGGAAATTGCCGATGCCATCCCATAAGTAATTGTGTATCCACTCTCTCTAAATATTCGGGTTTAATCTGTTTTGGATACCGGATTAAAAAGTAGAGCATTGCCCTGGCAACTGTTCCCTTCCCATATTCCGGTTCAAACAATTCCCCTTCTGCCTTGCCACAGCCCGATTTGATACGTTTTGCAACTACCTCGGGTTCGTAATCGGCAAAATCATGATACAGATAATTGCTCCGATGAGAATTGCATTTCGGTTCACAGGTAAATAAATGGTGGATATCGCCCCGCATCGGCTGCTGTTTATCAAACCAGGATTGCGGAACAGCGTGCTCACAATTAAATTTAAAATCACTTTCAATCTTTGCCAGCCGCTCAGAATCTGATGCCGTAACTTTTTTCATTTCTTTTTTCCTTTTTAACGACGTATAATAGTCCTCCTCCATCACTTCTTCCGGTTCCCGCTCTTTTCCATTGTAAATACTTATCAGTTTGCCATCCGGCTGAAGGTCCACCCATGGATAAACATACTCGCTCGGATTATACCCAACGTGATTGGTATGAGTATCCCTGAGCAACTCCGTTAAGGACTGAATGATATTATCCCTACTGGAATTTTCAAAATCAATTCCAAGGTAATACTGATTAATTGATTGCTTATCTTTTTCTTCATTATAATAGGCCTTTTCATCTTCCTGTATTTTAGCCTTTCGTTCCTTCACCTTAGCGAGCAGCACTTTCAGATGGTCAAAATTGCTTGTAATCGAGAGCATATTTTTCTCCTCCGCTCGTTATAGTTTGATCTTTTGCTACCTTTGAATATTACTTATTTCTCCTCTCGACCCGGAAATTCCTTCCAAAACTATGTTTAAAAGATCCCATGAAGACGTGAGTTTTGAACTTCATGGATAGTTGTATCAGTAACATAAATAATTAATTGCCTAGGATTCCTCTCATTCAAGAAAACTCCAGGGCACCAAGACCCCGGAGCTTTCTTCTTACCTCTATTCATCGGCCCTCTTCAAGAACAGACCATCCACCTCTTTAATTGAGCTTCTTCCTGATATAGCTAATTGCAACTCCGTCTCAGCAATGAGATTTTCAAGGACTTTAGCCACTCCCGTTTGGCCCGCCACTGCGAGGCCATATGCAAATGGACGCCCGATCAAGACAGCTGTTGCCCCAAGAGCGATCGCTTTTAATATATCAGCTCCTCTTCTGATACCGCTGTCCAACAAAACCGGGATTCTATTCTCAACAGCTTCGCAGATGGATGGCAGGACATCAAGTGTAGCCACCCCCCCATCCAATTGCCGACCGCCGTGGTTGGAAACGATGATTCCATCCGCTCCATGCTCAAATGCCAACAGTGCATCATCCGAATGAGTCACTCCCTTCAAAAGGACAGGCAAGGATGTTTTATTGCAGATATACTCAAAATCCTTCCAAGTAAAAGTTACATTGTTCCCTTCTTCCAATGCCTTCTTACTGGCGCCCTTTACATCTTGCTCCGGCGGCACTTCAAGCTTGGAACGGAAGACGGGATCAGAAAAATAATTGCCCATCCCTTCCCCGGACAAAAAAGGGAGATACTTATTGTTCAAGTCCTTCTCCCGCCAGCCGAGCAAAGTGGAATCAATGGTTACAACAATTGCTGAATAACCGGCATCCTCCGCTCTCTTTAAAAAACTATCCGTTAGTTCCTGATCCATGGGAGGATAAAGTTGAAACCATCGCAATGCGTCACCCATTGCTTCCGCGACCTCTTCCATTGATTTCGTTGATACATTGCTGAGGATATAAGGAACCCCCAACTTGGCAGCCGCTTTGGCAGGAGCAACTTCTGCTTCAGGATGAAGAATGGAGTTAACTCCAATTGGTGCAAGCATTATGGGAACAGGGATTTCTTTTCCGAAAAGCTCGATGGACAAATCCCGTTCACTCACATCACAGCAGATCCTCGCATGGATATGGTGCTTTTGAAAAGCCTCCAAGTTAGCCCGCATCGTATCCCCTGCCCCTGCGCCCCCATTCACATAATCAAAGGGACCAGCAGCAAGTATCTCTTTGGCCTTGACCTCCCAGTCTTTATACGAAACCGGCAGGAGTGCAACCCCCTCGTCCCCACTTTCGTAAAATTTCATTTGAATGTCTTCACCATTTGGCAATGAATTCCCTCCCAGCTTAAATGTAAAAAGTCTACTATATAAGTATTACCTAGTTGTCCATAAAAAATGGACAGCGAACTTTCTAAAAAGGCGATTAATTACTTTCAACCGAAGGTATATAATTTTTTACCATCTACAACGACACAACTAAAAAAAGAATGAACAATATTCAATAGAACATTCCTTCCATCCATCTTATTTCTCCCTCTCTTAGTATTTATTATGCAGGCGCTTAATAGCTGAAGATGCCTTTGTTGCAGTAAAGCAGGAATTCTTATACCGGGTCTTCACCCAAGTGAAAGAAATCGGCGGCCCCCCTAGGCACCTTATCCTGACTGGTCTTCCGCACGGGGAGGAGAACTTGAAGTTTTGAAACTGCAGTGGCAATAACAGGGCATAGAGTACCTATGCAAGGAGAAGAATTATCTAAGAACCTGGAGAAATTGGCTAAAAAAATCCATATAACCGGGAATTAATTATCCAATAATGATATTGTCCAACAAATCAAAGAGAATGGATTTAATTTGCATAGAATAATATTTTAGCTCTTCTTTCATAGCTTTGAGTCAATTGCTATAGAGGAGGAGCAACGCATGATTGGCAAGTATTTACCTGTAACTGCGGCCGTTCAATTCAGGACTTTAACCATTCACCTAATCCCCTATTCCCCCTAAAAACCAATTGTAAAAAAGATCTCCATTTGGCCTCCCCCTTTCCATAAAAAAGTGCATTCTCATGTAATGGCAGGAGTCAAACCCGAATACATATAGATAAGCCTCATAGTAGGTTGGTTCTACTTTCTCAAGCTAGAAAACTGGGGGGAAGATCATTGAGAAAAGCCTTTTATATGTTAATGGCTGTTGCTGGATTATTGGTTCTTTTAACCTCCTGTTCATCATCCGTAACTGAAAAGTCTAAAGAAAAACAAAACAGTTTTCCGGAAAAGTCAATTACCTACAGCATTCCATTTGAACCAGGCGGACAATCTGACATAGAAGCGAGAAGACAACAACCCTTTCTTGAAAAATCACTTGGGCAAAAAATCGTCATTCAATATAAACCGGGTGGTGGTGGATCGGTTGGATGGAATGAATTGGCGAACAAAAAACCTGATGGCTATTTCATTGCGGGAATCAATATTCCACATATTATTCTACAACCGTTAGCAAATAATGATACAGGTTATAAAACGGAGGACATTGTACCTGTGGCCATTTTCCAGGCAACCCCTATCGCGATTGCTGTTGCAAAAGACAGTGAGATTGAAACATTGGATGACTTGGTGAAAAAAGCAAAAGAGTCGCCTGGAAAGATTACTGTTTCAGGATCTGGACACCATTCCGGACATCACATGGCATTCCTGCAATTGCAGGATCTTGCCGGCATCGAAATGCAGTATGTGCCTTTTGATGGTGCCGGCCCTTCCATGCAGGCTTTTCTTGGTGGAAATACAGATGTCATTTTAGCAAATTCAAGTGATTTGCTGACGTATACGGACGAAATGAACATCCTGGCTATCGGTTCGGAAGGAACGTTTGAGCCTATGCCTGAAATCCCTACTTTTAAAGAAGCAGGCTATGATATGACAGCCTCCATCGACCGGGGAGTAGGAGTCCCCCCTGGTACAGATCCAGAGGTGATAAATGTATTGGAAAAAGCCTTTTTGGATATTTTGGAAGAGCCCGGAATAAAAGACCAAATGTATCAGGAAGGATTTGAACCGAAGACACTCGGACACCAAGAGTCATTGGAGTACATTGAAATGAAAACAAAAGAATACGAAAGTATGTATGAATAGAGCATATCATCTTTTAATTAAAGAGTTCATCGCCCCTAAATAAGGAGGCAATATAATGGATCTTACCCTTCATATTATCAATTCACTAATAGATCCGATAAATATCCTTTTCCTGTGTCTTGGTGTATTAATAGGGATTATTGTCGGTGCATTGCCAGGCTTGACTGCAACCATGGCCCTAGCCTTGCTTTTGCCTTTCACTTTCACCATGCAGCCAGAGACCTCCCTCATTACGATGGGCGGATTATACGTTGGAGGGATTTATGGAGGTTGTATCTCTGCCATTCTTATTAATACCCCAGGAACTCCTTCCGCCATCGCGACGACCTTCGATGGGTACCCTTTAGCACAAAAAGGAAAAGCTTCCCATGCCTTGATCATGGCGGCAATGAGTTCGGGAATTGGAGGTATTATTGGAGGATTTGCCCTATTGTTTTTAACTCCTTTATTAGCAAAGTGGGCGCTAAGCTTTGGTCCTCCAGAATACTTTTGGGTAGCAGTCTTGGGGTTAACTATGATAGCCACCCTTTCCTCCGGGTCATTATTAAAAGGATTAATCGGTGGCTGTATTGGATTGCTTCTTGGAACAGTAGGCATTTCACCTGTAGGAGGAGAATCCCGTTTTACTTTCGGTTTTTCCAGCTTACAGTCTGGTTTGGATATGGTGGTTATTTTAATTGCCTTCTTTTGTATCCCTGAAGTTATCTCCATGATAGAGAATAGTGTGAAGTCCCAGAAAGCGGTCAAAAACGAAAAAGGGTTGTTGAAAAAGATTTTCTTTTATATTGTAAAAAAGCCATTTTTCATTATTCGCTCATCCATTATAGGAATTATCGTAGGCATTGTACCAGGAGCGGGCGGAAATGTTGCTGCCCTTTTGTCCTATGATGCGGCTGTCCGTTTTTCCAAAGATAAACAGTCATTCGGCAAGGGCAATATAGACGGGGTGATGGCGGCGGAAACATCCAATAATGCTGAAGTCGGTGGCTCTTTGGTTCCTTTATTATCATTGGGAATTCCAGGATCGCCGCCTGCGGCCATTATACTCGGCGCACTGTTAATGCAGGGAATTATGCCGGGACCCAATTTGATGAAAGAACAAGCAGGATTGGTATACACATTTTTAATCGGTTTTATTATTGCAAATGTGATTATGCTGATCTTCGGATTAATTGGTTCAAAGTATGTGGGGAAAATCCTAGCCATTCCTGGCTATTACCTCGCTCCTTCCATTGTATTTATGACAATCATTGGAACATACACAATCCGAAACAGCCTTTTGGACATAGCGATGTTAATCGGATTCGGAGTATTGGCCTTTTTCTTGAAAAATATCGGTTTCCATCCAGCTCCTATTGTGCTTGGCTTTATCCTTGGACCCATTGCTGAACGGGGCCTTGCCCAATCTATTCTTCTCGGTCATGCTTCTGGGAATATCTTTGCTCTTTTCTTCTCCCGCCCCATTTCGGTTGTTTTGATTATTCTGTGCTTAATTTCAATTCTTGGGCCCCTGCTATCTTTTATTGTAAAAAAAACGACTAGCAAACCTGAGCCTGATCCAATCCCTGCAAAGAAAGCGAGTGGCGGCAATTGATCAGTAAGAAATCAAGGGTTGATCTAATTACATCATTGACCCTTCTTGCCATCTCTTTTATTACACTTTGGAAAACAAGCGGATTGTCTGAAATGAGTTCGGTCTTTCCCCGTACAATTGGAATTCTGCTACTTCTTTTAAGCCTGATTTATCTGATTGTAACTTTAGTAAAAAAAACCTCTGAATCATACTTCAAAAGTACAAATAGGAGGAAAGTGATATTAATTAGTTTAGGAATGGCTGGGTATGTTGTTTTTATTAGTTTGATTGGCTTCTTATTGGCGAGTATCGTTTATCTTTCCTCTGTCATGTGGCTCCTTCAGAAAGAGGAAACGACTCAAAGAGGGCTCTCCATCCTGTTAAAGTCCGTACTATTTTCCATCCTATTCAGTACTGCATTTTACCTGTTGTTTCGATATGTATTTATTGTTCCTTTGCCAGAAGGACTATTTACATGGAAGTAACTTACATGCAAGCTTTCCAATAATCCCCATCCGAAAATAGGTGGGGATTATTGGACACTTACATTTAAAAAACGCCTAATCCTCCATATAAATACGGGCATAGTATTCGCTTTCTTCATCTAATTTGTTGTCTTTTCTCAATTCATCAATACCCTCTTTTCGGTCATCTTCAATCACCTGAAAACTTCCCGACACATTTGGTGTTTTTCCTTTGTACTTATCCACAATTTCACTCCTATATTTAACTTATTTATATTAAGTGTTTATTTTCCTTTTCATTTTGCGCTTAATTTATCACTTTATTCGTGACACAGGCTCCAAGCAAAATTTTGAAGCATACGTCCTCATGAAATTGCTTTTAGTGTTAGCTGTATTGAGCTTGGAATAACTTTTCATTAAAAGGAGAATACTTGACATAAAATTTTTAACTGAGGTGCTGTGGGCCGTACAGAACCTTGCCTACAGAATAAACAGGCCTAACAATGTTTGAAGTGACCCCTGCCTTAGAAACAAGGCAACCAGCCCTGCTATATTAAAATGCAAGCGGATAAGCCGGTTCGCCTTTACTTTGTTCAATCGTTTCAATAAACTTTTCGAGTGTTGAGGTTAAATATGCGTTTTTTCGCCTAATGAATACAGTGTTGATTTTACTATACTTTTCGGGCAAATAATGGCATTGGACGAGTCCTCTTACTTCTAATTGGGAAGCGGTTGATTTTGGAACAAACGTAATGCCAAGCCCCATAATAACGCTTCCTAATATCGTTTCTAATGTCCCGAACTCCATCACTTTTAGCGGAATTATGTTATGGTCTTTATACCATGCTTCCAGTCTTGCCCGGTAACCGCATCCTTTGCTGAAGCATAAGAACGGCTCTTTTTTTAATTGCTCAAATGTTGATATCGAATTGTCCGATATTAAGACAAGCTCTTCTTGAAAAACTTCATGGGTAACGAGTTCAGGATGCGGATCGGCTTCTGTCACGAAAGCGCCGTCCAGATGGTAATTTAATACATCTTCTTGGAGTTGTTCAGTAACGCCTGTAAGAAGTGATAAGTCTACGTTTTTATACTTTTTGTTATAAGAAGATAAAATAACCGGTAGTTTCATAACTGTTTCAACTGATCCAATTTCCAGTTTTCCTGCCGGTTCAGTTTTACTTTGGACAACCTTTTTCATTTCATTTGTTAGCGATAGGATTTTCTCACAATAAACTAGAAGCTTTTTTCCTTCGGGCGTTAACCGCATTCCGCGGTTATGACGGTTAAAAAGCGGCGTATTCAATTCAGCCTCAAGCTTCTGGATTCTTGATGTAATATTCGATTGGACGTAACTTAATTCTTTTGCAGCTTCACTGATCGTACCTTTTTGTGCAACCATTTGAAAGATTTCTAAGTCTTTAAACTCCATATAAATACTCCTTTCAACTCACTCTATTTCCATGGTATCACTAATTGAGATGTCACTCATCAACATTATTCATTTTTACAGATGTCTAACATGTGCTTTAATGAAACATACAAGGTATTAGAAGGAGACAGGGATTCTTGAACAACAATGTATTACTCGGGGCTTTTTTATGTTTAATCTCAGCAATATCCTGGGGTGCCATGTTTCCAGTAGCGAATCATGCGTTTCACTATATCGATCCATTTTATTTTACGATTTTTCGTTATGGCTCTGTAACAATCATATTAATTGTATGGCTGTTATGGAAGGAAGGCAGACAAGCATTTCACTTGGAGGGGAAAGGTTGGGTGCTTTGGTTTTTTGGCACCATGGCCTTTGCGATTTATAATGTGCTGATTTTCTGGGGACAAGACTTATTGGGTAACCCTGGTACAATGGTAGCTTCAATTATGGAATCTTTAATGCCGATGATTTCGATTGTCATTGTATGGGTACTAGTAAGACAACGTCCTCATGTATTTACTTTATTTTGTGTGTTTATTGGATTTATCGGTGCATCGTTGGTCGTGACAAAAGGAGATTTTGGTACCTTTTTTTCAGCGACAAATGAAATTGTACCATCTTTATTAATACTCATTGCAGTCACCGGTTGGGTCATCTACACGATGGGTGGAGACCAATTTCATAAAGATGGCTGGTCTGCATTGCGATATTCTACGCTAAGCTGTTTGCTTGGAACGACTACCGCAGCTATTCTCGTTTTGAGTGCGACGCTTTCGGGATATGTCACTTTTCCAAGCGTTCAAACGATGATCATTACGAGCCCTCATATTGCTTTTATGGTGATCTTCCCGGGCGTTATTGCCTTGGTAGGATGGAATTATGGGGTGAGCGTAATCACACCTTTAAATGGATTATTATTTCTTAACCTTGTACCGGTTACAACATTGGTCATTCAAATTTTTCAAGGTACAGGCGTCACCATTTACGATATTATTGGTACCATTTTTATTATTGTATCCTTGCTCTCAAACAACATTTTTCTTAGGTTGCAGCAAAGAAGAACGGAGCCGAAGGAAAAACACAAAGAAAGACTACAGGAAGTGGTATCTTGACAAGAAAAGCCGAAGCGATGGTTTACAGACGTACAAACTAGAGGGCCTCTTTAAGTAGGGGACTAGTAGATAAGAGAGTGGATCTGAATAAGAAAATCTGAAGCTATTCATCCAGGGAAACGTTGGGGGGGCCTTTTACACTTAGGATCCCCTAGCTGAACTCCTGGACGATCAAGTAAAAACTGATTCTGAAATTCCATTTTCAAAGACAACTAATTTCCCATTCAAAGTTGTTTTTTCAAGCCAATATTGGCAAATTTCAATTTGGTTTTCAGGTGAAGAAAACTGTTCATCATTATCGGTTGATACTTTGACATAAACCATATAGAGGCTTTCCTGCCATGAAATCTGGACATCCGAAACCTCATCATTTCTTAGCAACACATTATCCTCATCCTCTCCTTCAATTGATAAATAGGATTAATATGAACATTTGTTTGTGAACCCATATAAAATCTAAATGTGTATATACTTTAAAAAATGCAAAAAGCTCACCACTTGTGAGCCAATTCACATCTTCAGCCGTTTAGCAAATTAAACGATCAATATACAGAAAAACTGGATAAAAAATTGTAGTAGATAATAGTACAAGTAGTAACTGTACAATCAAAGGCACACTGTTGGCTCAAGCAGCGTGAGTGTTTGGTTAATCGTATTAAGATTAACCATTGCCCCTATAGGAATTGCTGTTTTATAAGTGCCATGTCCGGTTGTAAGATTGGTCATTAGCGGTTTTCCAAGAGAAACAACAAACTCACTGATTAAATCTTCATAGGATTTACCGTAAGCAACTTGGCAGCCCGTACACTCTCCCATGATAATTCCTATACAATCCTCAAATTTTCCAGCCATTTTCAAATGATTCATATACCTATAGACCGTATTAATAGGTTCATGTGTTTCTTCCAGAAACAAAATTTTCCCCTTTGTATCTATCTCGAAATCTGTTCCCAAAGAGCCGATAAAAGACGTGAGATTGCCTCCGACAATGCGGCCCGTAACGTTTCCAGGAACTCTGCCAACTAGTGGTGTTCCTGGTGGGTTCATTATTAGTTTAGGTGCTGTTAAGGTAGAAGTTATAGAAAAAAACTGATTAAAATTATACCCTGGGGTTTCTGGAGTAAAGTCAACAAGCATAAGACTATGGAATGTCATTAAATCTACATATTGAAAGAGTACATTTAATAATATCGTAATGTCGCTATAACCCATTACAATTTTCGGATTTTGCCAGATGATATCATAATCAAGGTAGGGAAGTATTCCGGCTACGCCTACCCCTCCTCTTGTGGGTAATATCATTTTAACTTGCTCATTTTGAAACATATTCATCAAATCAGCAGCCCGCTCTTGGTCGGTTCCTGCAAGAAACCCGTTTTGGGAATATACATGTTCCCCTACTACTACATCAAACCCCATATTTTTTAGCATATTGATTCGAGTATTAATAACATTTGCATCTAACGGACTCCCAAGAGTAACAATCCCTATAGTGTCACCTTGTCTTAGAATAGGTGGTTTCAATATCATAAATGTTCTCCCCCTTTAATGATTAACTTTACTGATGTTTTTAATTGTCACTTAACAATATAGTCCGTTTTCCCATATAAATTCCTTTCAGATTACTTTCATCTATTCCTATCCGAAACAAAAATGCCCATATTGAAAAAGAGCGCTCGGAAAAGCGGTCTTTTCTGATACGCGCATTCACCACCAAATATCAATATAGGGGCTTTTGCAAGAATGAAGATGAGTTTTTTCTCACCTGGCTCATCACTGTGAAAGGGGCTGATGACTATCCTAGACAGTATTTGAATCTTTATCACTAATGACAGCTTCCAGCGAATTGCTGCCCATGTTGTTTAAAGCCAAAATGAAATAGACCAACCTGAGTTCTAAGATGGTCTATTTCACATGACTACTCGAGCTGTCCCTCTTTAAGTGACAATATTGTTCAAAACTGTGTGTAGCAAGAGCTTGCGTTTCTTTTTACTTCCGTACTTCTTACCTATTAAACACACCTTATTTTATTACAGGGATTTTTTCGGACAACTCTAATTTAAAATGAAGGTAAATTACTTAAATTATTCTCTTTTATTCCATCTGGTTCACTCCGAATGATATCTCTTCCGTATTTATGAAAGACATCAACATGTGCGATATTCCCGGCCTTTGCCTCGTTCAATGCGGTCATATAATCTAGCTCGCGACCTGTTTTCGTTTTAAAAGCAATGATATCTCCGTCATTATTTTTCCTGACAGCAACAATTTCTTCCTTTCCTTCTGCATCTGCTTGCACTGCTTGAGGATCCAACTGTTGCTGGCTTTGATTGCGATACGAATTGTAGATTTTCTCAAAGTGATCCGGCTCCAATGTCTACACCTACCTGCATATTCTTATTTCTTCATATCATTTTTTCCGGCATCTTCCGCAAGTTGTTCATTAGAAGGAACCTTGCCATGAGGATTTTGTGATTGTTTGCGACTTTTCCATTCCCGTTCCGCTTGTCTTTTAGATTGACTCATTTTGTTCATGCCCCTTTATACTTATAGCCAAGATAAAATCAGTGCATTCCTTTCCATTCACCTTGGTTTTTAGATACTTTTTCATTTTTAGCCTTTGCTTTATGTGCCCGATTGGCATTGGCGCTGCCAAATTCTTGAGAGAATTCCGAGTCAGTTTTACTTGGATCAAAACCTTTTTTATTCTTTTGTTCTGCGTCATTTTTCTTTGTGCGCTTTGCCATTTCAATCCCTCCTTCTTTTTCTCTAGTATGAGAATAGACGGTGGATTTATACGTTTGCCTACAAAAGCGATTGAAACATTCCTAAAGGATTATTCTCGGTTAATCCTTAGAACTTGATCTCCTCTTTCAAACCCAACTTTTTAGCATGGGCTTATTTAAGAGTCACGCTATTGATAGACGGGGAATGCCATTTATCTTTATCGTACGCAAGTAATGTAGAAATAGCCGGACGTTCCGGTGCTGCTTCTTCTCCTTTTTATTTATTGTTTTCAATTTCTTCTTTCACCGAAAAGTAAGGCACCTTTGAAATATGGTTGGCAAAAAAGCAATCTTAGCTTACTTGTCATTTTATTAATGATATCCAAAATGACAAAACCGGCCCCATAAAGGAAAGCCGGTTTTGTAATTTAAGCTATAGTTCTCCCATGCGTAATACTCGACGACTGCTTAGACCGTCCCTTAACATTAAGCTTTTGCATGGCTTTTGTGATACCCACCCATTGAATGTTATTTTCGGCGATGCTTATTTGGAAAAAGAATAATGGATATCAACCAGATACAGATCAACAAGCCCCGTATATGGAGGCTTCTTTGTTAATTTTCACCTCAAATTTTGTCAAGCAATGCTTTTTATTGAAAAATCTTTTTTTACTTATATAATGACATTGCTGAATATAAAGATAATGTAACAATCTCAAAAAAGAGGATTTGGTCAATGTTAGGGTGTTTCTGGTATTAAACAGCAATTTTGAATCGTATTAGAAACGGAATATTCAATATTTTAATTGTAGGAGTTAGCTGCTGAAAGCAAATGCATTTGCAGAAAATGCTACTTTCATTACTTTTTATTATTTCCTTTACAATTAACAAAAAAGCTGTACCCAATAAAGGTACAACTTAACTTACTTCATGTGATTTGTGTTTTAAATAAAGTAAGTACAATATAATCAATCGAGTTTTAGTTGGTAACAAAATGCACATTTTTCAAAACCATAGATGTCATAAAAACGATGCGCCTCTTCTCTAGCAAGACCAGAATCTAAGAACATTGCAGCACACCCTATATCTTCAGCTAATTTTTTAGCATGATCCATCAACATACGCCCGTATCCTTTTCCACGATCTTCTTCGTTAGAAATAATACTAGATACGTAACAAGATTTTCCCGAATGCCAGAACGTATTGAAATAAGTTCCATGACAAAAACCTCTTACTTTTCCTTCATCATAAAGGAAAAATGCGAAATCATTTTCATTTTCCAAAACTTCTTGATATACCTTTCTAATTGTTTCTTTATCGTACTCATTAGACGTCCATAACTTCTCAATATAATCAAATGCAATATCAAATTCTTCCATTGTTGCATTCTTAATTTCCATTTCATCACTCTTTTCTAATTAAATTCCCTCTAGTTATGAATTTTCCATCTGCTTAATGTAATGATAAAGGTTAAGTTGTCGAATTATCTCATTATTATATCATATTAGGTTAGTTATCACTCAACTTTCCCAGGTCGAAATAGAAAGGAATGCCTCGATTAAATAGGTAAGCCTGCAATCCATTGGGGAATACAGCTTCTAAACCTCAGAATTGGTCCTCGAATCTCCATTACATACTCCGCAAGCTTCTACACGGAGCAGCACTTGCCCTTCTCCCGGCCGGGGTACCGGAGTCTCTACTAGTTTCATCTTTTCTCCCTTAGACGGAATTTGAATAGCTTTCATGATTTTCTCCAAGTACTCCCCTTACATTTCAAAAATTTTAAAATTCTGTTACTTTTCACGCACGATACTCAGTCAAAATATTGTGTCATAAAGGCCTGTTATTTAAATGATTGGTTTCAAAAACCGCGTGTGCAGCTGACTGAAGGGCACCTTCAAGCTGTACCAGCAAAAATGATTTTCTTTTCCCATACTCCAGCTATTGGTGGTTGACCATAGAGCGGGTAATTTCTAAGCGGCTTCAAGTCTCCCTCTACAGCCCGTTTAGTCTCTTGACCAATCCTTGTATAGGACGCCACTTACGTTTTGGACTGAGTTTCCAAAGAGCCTAACCAATTGGTCAATGGCCAATTTTAAAATTTTGTCTTCATCCACTTCTTGGCGCGTAATGTAGCTCTCTAACATGTCATTCTATTGCTCGATATCTTATTTTAAAAATAAATTTAAGTTAAAAACAACAGCCAGAAGCTCCCCTATAGCTTCTGGCTGATTTTCATTTACGCATAGTATAATCAACAAAACCGGCCCCTTTCGGGTAGCCGGTTTTTTGTTAAAGCTTTAGTTCTCCCATGCGCAAAAGTTCGACGACAGCTTGAGAACGCCCCTTAACTCCAAGCTTTTGCATGGCGTTGGATATATGATTGCGAACCGTTTTCTCGCTTATGAACAGTTCGTTCGCGATTTCCTTTGTTGTCTTATCCTGAACTAATAGCTCAAATACTTCTTTTTCTCTTTTCGTGAGCAGCGGTTTATGAGTGAATTCGTTCTCCTTCAACTAATGTAACCCTCCTTGCCTTCGCCAGCTTCAACCGTGGGGATGGGTATTAACTTTGTCATCACCATCATATGTGAATCAAATAATGGGAGTGACATGGGAATGGCAAGAAAAAGATAAATAGGCAATAATTCACTTTATTTTTTTCGGCGTCCGTCCGATGAATCAATTTTTTCCGTATCACCTTGGAACAGAAAATAAGATATGACTCCGGAAACAAGGGCAGCTCCGATGGCTATGTATGTCCGGATATTTGGTTCGATATCCGTATAATTTTTATTTAGCCACCAATTTGACATCAGATACACGATAATCGCTATTGGTAAAGGAAATAGTACGATTCTCTTCATAGTTCAACTTCCTTTTTGAAAAATTATTGTTTGTCACTCAAACTTTTGACAACAGCTTCTCTTTATATTCTTCAGACCATGGGACACTTTTTCCGGTCGTTTTAGATATTTGCACAATCGTGCCTCTTCCAGTGAAGCATACAGATCCGTTTTCCCGCTCTCCCATATAATGCAAGTCGACAGAAGATCTCCCCATTGTATTGACTTTCGCATAAACCTTCAGCAGTTCATCAAAATACACCTGTGAGAGGAAATCGCATTGCAGATCAGCCACTACAGGAATCGTTTCCTGACTGGAGTCCAGCCATTCCTTCATCAACCCAGTTTTTTTAAAAAAGCCGATCCGCGCCTGCTCGAAGTATATCAAAGGTACTGTGTTATTCAAGTGTCCGAACATATCCGTTTCCGAAAAACGCACTTTTACTTCCTGGTAAAAAGAAAAACCACTTTTCCATTCTTCCAAGTTATCTATATAGGCTATGCGGGACATCGTTATCCTCCTCTATTATAAAAGTGCAAGGCGCTCGCAGTCTTAGGCGACAAACAAAAGACCAGTTCTTCAGCCACTATAGCCACTTGGCTTGTGAGTTCAAACCGATGTCGCCTAGAGCTAGACACATCAAATCTAATTTGTATAAAATATATGATCAATATGCTTTCCTGTCCTTTTGGAAAAGGCGTGACAGGCAGCTTCTTAGTCATTATAACTTGCTTCTCCGAAACGATGCCTCCTTTTCGACGACGAGCACAAGAAGACTTCTGAAAAGGCGGCTCCTCGGTCATTAAACCATTTGTTTTTCTTTAATAAAAAACAGCAGCTGCCTAATGTGGACAGCTGCTGTTCTTAAAATGGTTGAGTGATTAATCCACCATATGATCGCTCCCGAAGAACTTCTTGAACATTTGAATGCTTGTAGCACGGTTCATTGCAGCGATTGATGTTGTCAACGGAATACCCTTTGGACAAACCTGAACACAGTTTTGAGAGTTTCCGCATCCTGTAATTCCTCCGTCGTCCATTAATGCATCAAGACGCTCGTCCTTGTTCATTGAGCCTGTTGGATGCGCATTGTATAGACGAGGAAGCGATAGGAATGCAGGTCCGATAAAATCGGATTTGCTGTTTACATTTGGACATGCTTCCAAACATACGCCGCAAGTCATGCATTTGGAAAGTTCATACGCCCACTGGCGGTTTTTTTCCGGCATGCGAGGGCCAGGTCCAAGATCATACGTTCCGTCAATTGGAATCCAAGCTTTGATCCGTTTCAAGGAATCAAACATTCTGCTTCTGTCAATGACCAAGTCGCGTACAACCGGGAATGTATCCATCGGCTGCAATCTGATCGGCTGCTCCAACTGATCAATCAAAGCCGTACAAGATTGGCGAGGTTTGCCATTGATTTTCATAGAACATGCTCCACATACTTCTTCCAAGCAGTTCATATCCCATGCGATAGGTGATGTTTTTTCCCCTTTGGCATTCACCGGATTACGGCGGATTTCCATTAATGCTGAAATTACGTTCATGTTTGGACGATAATCCAGTTTGAACTCTTCATCATATGGCTGGGAATCAGGATGATCTTGTCGAGTTATTATGAATGTGACAGTTCTATTTTCGCTCATCCTTATTTCTCCTCTTTCTTTTTAGAATAGTCCCTTTTACGAGGCTTAATAAGAGAAACATCCACATCCTCGTAGCTGAATTCAGGCTGATTTTTGGCAGTGTTAAAGTCAGCCATTGTTGTTTTCAGCCATTCTTCATCATTCCGATCAGGGAATTCAGGTTTATAGTGGGCACCACGGCTTTCATTACGGTTCAAAGCACCGATTGTGATGACGCGAGCAAGCTGCATCATGTTCCACAATTGTCTTGTGAACATCGCACCCTGGTTGCTCCAGCTCGCTGTATCGTTGATATTGATATTTTTCCAGCGATCCATCAACTCAAGGATTTTATCGTCAGTTGCTTTCAAGTTTTTATTATTGCGGACAACTGTAACGTTGTTCGTCATCCATTCCCCAAGCTCTTTATGAAGGACATAGGCATTTTCAGTTCCATCGAGTGATGTGATATCTGCCCATTTCTCTTGTTCCTTCTGAACAGCGCCGTCAAATAGTGAAGAAGGAAGATCTTCAACACTCTTTTCAAGTCCGCTTACATATTTTACAGCTTCAGGTCCTGCAACCATTCCCCCATAAATCGCTGAAAGCAAAGAGTTCGCACCTAAGCGGTTCGCACCATGCTGGGAGTAATCACATTCACCAGCTGCAAATAAACCTTCGATATTCGTGTGCTGTTCATAGTCAACCCATAAGCCGCCCATAGAATAATGGACTGCAGGGAATATCTTCATTGGAACTTTGCGCGGGTCATCACCGGTAAACTTCTCGTAAATCTCGATGATACCGCCAAGTTTGATATCAAGCTCTTTTGGATCTTTGTGTGAAAGATCAAGATAAACCATGTTTTCCCCGTTAATTCCAAGCTTCTCATCCACACATACAGCGAAAATTTCCCGTGTAGCAATGTCACGCGGAACAAGGTTTCCATATGCCGGATATTTTTCTTCGAGGAAGTACCAAGGTTTTCCGTCTTTATACGTCCAAACACGGCCGCCTTCACCACGAGCTGACTCACTCATTAGGCGCAGCTTGTCATCACCAGGAATGGCAGTCGGGTGAATTTGGATGAATTCACCGTTCGCATATGTTGCCCCTTGCTGGTAAACAATAGATGCTGCTGAACCAGTGTTAATGACGGAGTTAGTAGATTTCCCAAAAATGATTCCAGGTCCGCCAGTCGCCATGATAACAGCGTCTGCAGGGAACGATTGAATTTCCATTGTGTTCATGTTTTGCGCTACAATACCTTGACATACGCCGTTATCGTCCTGGATGATACCAAGGAAATCCCAGCCCTCATACTTGTTAACAAGTCCAGCCACCTCGTGACGACGAACTTGTTCATCAAGTGCATATAAAAGTTGCTGACCAGTTGTAGCACCCGCAAATGCTGTACGGTGATGCTGCGTACCACCGAAGCGGCGGAAATCAAGTAATCCTTCAGGCGTCCTGTTGAACATTACACCCATTCTGTCCAAAAGATTAATAATAGAAGGAGCTGCCTCACACATAGCCTTTACAGGCGGTTGGTTGGCTAAGAAGTCTCCACCGTATACTGTATCGTCAAAATGGATCATAGGCGAGTCGCCTTCACCTTTTGTGTTTACCGCTCCATTAATTCCGCCCTGCGCACAAACAGAGTGGGATCGTTTTACGGGCACAAGGGAGAATAGATCCACCGAATTTCCTTGTTCTGCAATTTTGATTGTTGCCATCAGACCGGCTAATCCACCGCCGACGACAATGATTTTGCCCTTGCTCATCGAAAGGTTACACTCCTTTTTTACTTCTAATTGTATCGTTTTTCTCGCAACAAAGTCAGCTTGGGCCTATTATATGAACCACTCAGGATAGGCAAAAGCAAAAGCTGCACGAATTCCGATAATAGATATAAGCACAAAGAAGATACCCATTACCCAAGTAGAGATGTATTGGGATCTTGGTGACTGTGTAATTCCCCATTTTACAAGGAAGCCCCACAGCCCGTTTGACAAGTGGAATGTAGCAGACAAGATTCCGATGATATAAATGAACAACATGATCGGATTGGTCAAAATATCCGCCATCATTTGGAAATCAACTTCCGCTCCAAGAGCTTTTTGGATACGTGTTTCCCAGACGTGCCAAGCAATAAAGAATAATAAGATAACTCCTGTAATTCGCTGCAAAGTGAACATCCAATTGCGGAAGAATCCTAATCTAACCGGATTATTAT
This sequence comes from Siminovitchia acidinfaciens, assembly GCF_003605385.1. Classification (GTDB taxonomy): domain Bacteria; phylum Bacillota; class Bacilli; order Bacillales; family Bacillaceae_C; genus Siminovitchia; species Siminovitchia acidinfaciens. The sequence goes on from NZ_QYTV02000002.1 coordinate 332,064, forward strand.
CAGCCGTGAATGCAATATAAAGCCCTAATACGGCATGAAATAATAAAGGTATATAGATTACAACAAACTCAAGGACTATCACAAAAGGAAGATTCCCGACAAATCCTGCCACATTGTTGTACGCCTCTTCGCCAATTGTAGCGAAATGGTTAATGAATAGATGTTGCACTAAAAAAATCCCTACTGGAATGACACCAAGTAAAGAGTGCAGCCTGCGCAAATAAAACTCTTTTTTTCCTGCCACGATTTACCCCCCTTAGTATTTAAGCGTCTGCTCATTTGACAGTTTTTGTCCGATTAGGCTTGTCGAACAACATAAATGTTTGTAACAAAGTTGTGACCATATTTCATTCTACTCCCCTCGTCATAACTCGTCAAGACAAGGAGTTTCTAATTTATTCTAATCTGAATAATTAATCCAATACGTAATAAGATTCTTTTTCAATTAAATGCTATTTTCGTTTATAATATAGTCATATTTGAAAGTGAGGAATTATAGTGAAATCTTTATCCAATTATGAACAGCCTCATTTAAAAAATGAAGATCAGCCGGATGTGCCCGTCTTTGCTTATGAATTATTAAGAGACGTACTTATCCCCGAACTCCTTGGCGGCGACATCCATGAAGTTTCCTATTGGGCTGGAAAACATGTTGCCCGAAGATTTCCGCTCTTGTCTCTTGATGAATCGATAGAGTTCTTCAAGGAAGCGGGCTGGGGCCATTTGCACATTGTCCATGAAAAGAAAAATGAATTTCTGCTCGAACTAAGCGGCAGCATTGTCGAAAGACGGCTCTTGATGAATCCAGATCCTTCCTTCCGCCTTGAAGCCGGATTTCTTGCCGAGCAGGTCCAATCCATGAAACAGGTGACGACTGAGGCGTACGAAGAAATAAATAAAAAGCGGTCCACAGTTTCATTCACCATCCGCTGGGATAACAAAGACATCCTTGGGGTCTGATCCCCGCCGCGGTAACGCGTTAATGCAGTGGGGGTCAGACTCCATAAGCAGAGCCTGCTCCAATCGGAGCAGGCTGATTTCTTATTTTGCCGCCGTTTCTTCAAGAACTCCCAGTTCAAACGCGTCATGCAAATGCTGAGCAGCTGGCTTCATGTGAACGGAATCGACCAGCACTGACACTTTGATTTCAGATGTGCTGACCATTTTGGATTGAATTCCGTTGTCCGCCAGTACAGCAAACATTTTTGCAGCAACTCCAGGGTTTGAAACCATTCCTGACCCGACGATAGATACTTTGGAAAGCCCTGTTTCACATTCAATATGATCAAATCCAATTGCTTCCTTTTCTTTTTCCAATACGTCAACCGCTTCCTGACGGTCTTTATCTTTGATTGAAAATGATAGGTTCGTCTGGTTGCTGTCGGTTTGGCTTTGAATGATGATATCCACATCAATTTGATTCGCAGCCAATGTTGAGAATACTGATGGTAACCCAGTTATTTCATTTTTCAAGCCAAATACGGTCATTCTAGTAATATTGTCTTCAAAAGCGACACCGCGCACGATCAAGTTCTTTTCCATGGAAGCTTCCTCCTCAATTACTGTTCCTTCTTCATCTTCGATGCTGGACCTTACTTCAAGTGATACGGAGTGGTTTTTCGCAAATTCAACGGCACGCGGATGCAGCACGCCCGCACCCAAGTTTGCAAGCTCAAGCATTTCATCATAAGAGATGGACGCCAGCTTACGGGCCTTTGGAACGGATCGCGGATCGGATGTAAATACCCCCGTTACATCAGTGCAAATGGAGCAGCGTTCAGCTTTGAGTGCTGCTGCAAGAGCGACCGCAGTCGTATCGGAACCGCCTCTTCCAAGTGTTGTGATTTCTCCATCTTCCGTCACGCCTTGGAATCCGGCCGCAACGATGATTTTTCCATCTTTTAAAATTTCCTCTATATGATCCGTCCTGACATCAACAATTCTTGCATTATTATGCACTTTTTCCGTGATAATTCCTGCCTGCCAGCCTGTCAATGAGACAGCCTGAGCCCCCATCTCTGTCAAGGCCATTGACAATAATGAGATGGATACTTGTTCGCCAGTGGCAAGAAGCATGTCCATTTCACGTTTGGCCGGACGGTCCGTGATTTCGCCAGCCAGAGTCAAAAGCTGGTCAGTGGTCTTTCCCATAGCTGAAACGACAACTACAACATTTTTTCCATTTTCTTTTTCCGCGATGATTCTTTTTGCGGCATTTTTAATTTTATCCGTGGTGCTTAACGACGATCCTCCGAATTTGATGACTATGGTACCCATAATCTACCTTCTTTCTTAAATAATTGAGAAAAGCGCAAGCGCCTTGCTTAGTCCCGGCGAGCACAAGACGATCCCCGAGGAGGCAGGTCTTCAGCCAAGCAGCATACTTGAAGCATTTCAAAAAACTTCTTAGAAGATACTCCATACAGCTTTGCGACGAGCTGAACAAGACTCCTTCGAATAAACTATAGCGCAGGAGCACAATTGCTTCCTTACAGGCTTGTGAGCTCTAGGGACTAGGCGCTTTTAGACATAAAAAAAGCAATGAGAGTCTTCTCTCATTGCTTGTGAGTCACAGTTTTAAAAAAGTGAAAAAGCCACAACATGAGATAGCCCTCCAGCATGAACGTTGATTTCATACTGACAATTCTGCATTTATTAAATAACAGAACCAGCGAGAATAACCATGGGGGATTATTTTCACTTCGGCAATCCTTCCCTTTCATAACCCTTCTTAAAAGCCCCAGCTTCTCCGGATTACTACTCTTTAAGGTTTGCGCCTCTATCAATTTATTTGATTCCGATTCATTATAGCACGCAGCCTTTTCCTATTCAACTATTCTTTCAACTTTTCTTTCAAATCGGTGGCAATCGGCAAAGGTATGCCCAGTTCGGTTATTTCCTCAATATCTGCTTCTTTCATTTTTTTCAATGAGCCAAAATGCTTAAGTAACCTCTGCTTTCGTGCCGGGCCGATACCTGGAACTTCATCAAGAATGGACTGAAAGGCCGATTTCCCCCTTAACTGGCGGTGAAAAGTGATGGCAAACCTGTGCACTTCATCCTGGATCCTTTGCATTAGGTAGAATTCCTGACTGTTTCTGGCAAGCGGTACTACGTCCAGGGGATCACCAAATAATAGCTGGGACGTCCTGTGCTTTTCATCTTTTGCCAGACCTGCCACAGGGATTTCAATTCCAAGCTCATTTTCCAATATATCCTTCGCTGCCTCTACTTGGCCTTTTCCACCATCTATCAAGATAAGGTCAGGCAACGGAAGGCCGTCTTTAAGCACCCGTGAATATCTTCTCCTGACAACTTCTCTCATAGATTCGTAATCATCGGGGCCTTCCACCGTTTTTATTTTATACTTACGATATTCCTTCTTGTCCGGTTTTCCATTAATAAAAACGACCATCGCTGATACAGGATCGGCTCCCTGGATGTTGGAGTTGTCAAATGCCTCAATCCGATAAGGAGTATAAATGTCCATCACTTCTCCAAGCTTCTCAACAGCCCTGATGGTACGCTCTTCATCCCTTTCGATCAGGGCAAATTTATCATGAAGGGCAACCTTTGCATTTTTTTCCGCCAAATGTACGAGGTCCTTCTTTTGTCCCCTTTTCGGCGTGAGTATTTTCGTTTGAACAAGCTGTTCAGCCATTGATGCATCTACGGAATCGGGCAAAAGGATTTCCCTGGGCTTGAAATGCTGGGGCTGAAGGTAAAATTGTCCTAAAAATGTGAGAAACTCTTCCTCCTGATCACCGTATACCGGGAATAATGATACATCCCTTTCAATCAACTTTCCCTGCCGGATGAAAAACACCTGGACACACATCCACCCTTTATCAATTGAATAACCGAACACATCTCGATCGATAAAGTCTGAAGAAATGATTGTCTGCTTTTCCATCGTCGTTTCTATATGGGAAATTTGGTCGCGATATTCTTTAGCCCTCTCGAATTCAAGCTGATCGGAGGCTTCAATCATTTTTTGCTGTAAGTCTCTTTTGATAGCCTTATAGCCCCCATTTAGAAAACGGGTGATCTCATCTGTTATTTCTTTGTATTTATTCGCATCCACCTCTGTGACACAAGGAGCCAGACACTGGTCGAGGTGATAATATAGACAGACCCTGTCGGGAAGGGACTGACATTTCCGCAGGGGATAAAGCCGGTCAAGCAGCTTTTTCGTTTCATGGGCCGCCCAGGCATTTGGATAGGGGCCGAAATATTTTGCTTTGTCCTTTTTAACTTTTCTTGTGATAATTAATCGCGGATGACGTTCATTCGTCAACTTTATATATGGGTAGCTCTTATCGTCTTTGAGCAGAACGTTATATTTCGGAGAATGTTTTTTGATCAGGTTCATTTCTAAAATAAGTGCTTCGACATCTGAAGATGTGACAATGTACTCAAAATCTTGAATCTCAGAAACAAGTCGCTGCGTTTTTGTGTCATGTGACCCAGTAAAATAGGACCGGACACGGTTTTTCAATTTTTTCGCTTTACCTACATAGATGATTGTTCCCTGCCTGTCTTTCATCAAATAACATCCGGGGTGGTCAGGCAGGATTTCTAGTTTATGTTTTATCAATTGGTTCAAGGAAGTGACCTCCCATTTCGAAATGCGTAAGCGCCTCGGTCAGCCCATACAAGCACAAGAAGATTCCCGAGGAGGCAGCCTTTCAGCCAAGCCGCTGACTTCGAATACCTCATGTAATGCCTCTTCGCATATGCTTCATGCAGCTTTGCGACGAGGTAAACCATCACATCTTCGAGTAAGCTATGCCGCAGGAGCACAATCTTTCTTGCAGGCTTGTGTCCTCGAGGGGCTAGGCGCTGGCCGACTTAGAGCGCCACGTCCTGTGGCGCCGTCGGCACTAGGACATCCTGTCCGTCGGAGCTGGACAAAAGATATTATTTTTCCAAAAAAAATCCGAGCCTATTTGCTCGGATTTTTTAGTGACTTAGAGATGCTTGTTAACTAATTCTGCCAATGCTTCTTTTGGTTGGAAGCCTACAGTTTTATCAACAACTTCGCCGTCTTTCATTACAAAGAGTGTCGGAATGCTCATGACTCCGTATTGGCTAGCTGTATCTTGGTTTTCATCAACGTTCACTTTGACGATTTTCGCTTTGCCGTCAAGCTCTCCATCCAACTCTTCGAGAACCGGAGCAATCATTTTACAAGGACCGCACCAAGGCGCCCAAAAGTCTACAAGTACGACACCTTCGCCAGTCTGAGTTTTAAAATCTTGGTCAGTTGCATTAATAATAGCCATTTCTTTACCTCCTAATATACTATCCGAAACTAAGGCAAGTATATCATCAGGCTTTCAAACGCGCTAACAATTTGCCTGTAATTAATATTCCCGAAAGAATATTGTTTACACCTCGTTTTTGGGACAATCTTGCTCCGGTGGACAGGAATGTCCTAGTGGAGTTGATGCGCCAGGTCATGGATAGTTACGGCAGCATAACCTCGCGCGAAAGAAAAGCGCTAGCTTTTACGAGGACGAGGCTAAACGAGCGCTTCCGCTTTTCTTAAGAGGATGCCTTCATTTTACGGAACTCTTCAGTCAAAAGAGGCACCACTTCAAACAGGTCGCCGACAATTCCATAGTCCGCCACGTTGAAGATGGTAGCTTCCGGATCCTTGTTTATGGCCACGATCACCTTGGAATTGGACATACCGGCCATGTGCTGAATAGCGCCGGAAATTCCGCATGCAATATAAAGGTCCGGTGTCACCACTTTTCCCGTTTGTCCGATTTGGAGCGAGTAGTCACAGTAATCTGCGTCACAGGCACCACGTGAAGCTCCAACTGCCCCGCCAAGAACATCCGCAAGCTCCTTTAACGGTTCAAAGCCTTCGGCACTTTTTACTCCGCGCCCTCCGGCAACGATGACTTTTGCTTCTGATAAGTCGACACCTTCACTCGCTTTGGTAATAACCTCTTTTATGATAGTACGTAAATCTTTGATCTCCACAGCAACCGATGAGACCTCTCCACTTCTGGCTTCGTCCCTTTCCAATGGGTCGATATTATTAGGACGGATAGTAAAAAAAGTAAGGCCGTTTGTTAGTGCTTTCTTTTCAAATGCCTTTCCGGAATAAATGGGACGAGTGAATACAAAGCCGTCATCGCCCTCTTCAATCGCAGTAACATCAGAAACAAGACCTGTGTTCAATTTGCTGGCGACTTTCGGAGACAAGTCCTTTCCAAGAGCTGTATGTCCAAAGACGATGACATCTGGATTCTCTTGATCAGTCACCGCCATGAATGCTTGTGAAAATCCGTCTGAGGTATAATTCTTCAATTGCTCATCTTCTACTATAATCACACGGTCTGCTCCGTAGTGAATCATCTCTTCTGCTTTATCTTTCACTGAATCTCCGATTAGGACTGCGGACACTTCCCCGCCTTCCGCAACTTTTTTTCCTGCGGCAATTGCCTCGAATGAAACGTTCCTTAAGCTGCCATCCCGCAGTTCCCCAAGTACCAATACTTTTTTAGCCATTGCTTCATACCTCCTGTTTCTCATTAAGAAAAGCGCAAGGCGCCCGCCTATCGGCTTGTGACCCCGAGCCTATTGCGCCAGGCCGCCTCAGGACGTAACATCCTGTGGCTTCGGCAGGCTCAGGGCGCGACATCCTGTCGCTTCGCTTGCACTAGTACTTCCTGTACGTCGGTGGCACTAGGACCTCCTGTCCGTCAGAGCTAGACAGAGCGCATATTCTTCTGAATGAAAACTTATTAGACAAAATTTATACTTTCTTATCTCTATAAAAGGATGTTATATTACCTTACTGAGCAAGCCTGCAAGTTCTTTTACCTGGTCTTCCAACTCGCCTTCCAATATCCTGCCAGCTTCCTTTTCTGGAGGAAGGAAAATTTCAACTGTGGTTGTTTTAGGCTCGACATCGTCTTCATCGAGATCTAAATCATCCAATTCCAGCTCTTCCAAAGGCTTTTTCTTCGCTTTCATAATTCCCGGCAACGATGGGTAGCGCGGGTCGTTCAATCCTTGCTGTGCTGTGACAAGCAATGGAAGTGATGTTTCTATGATTTCGGAATCCCCCTCGACATCGCGGACAATATTTATAGTTTCACCTTCAATTTCCAACTTGGTGATTGTCGTCACATAAGGGATATCTAAAATAGCGGCTACGCGCGGGCCAACCTGGCCAGATCCGCCGTCAATTGCAACGTTTCCTGCCAAGATCAGGTCAGGGTCTTTGTCTTTTAAGTATTCTGCCAAAATGGTCGCAGCTGAAAACTCATCGTAATCATCCAAATCGTCTTCAACATTAATCAATGCCGCTTTATCAGCTCCCATGGCTAAAGCTGTTCTAATCTGCTTTTCCGCCTCTTCCTCGCCAACGGCAACAATCGTTACTTCTCCTCCATGTTCATCGCGGACCCGTATTGCTTCTTCAATCGCATATTCATCGTAAGGGTTAATGATGAATTCTGCCCCATCTTCTTCGATTTTCCCGTTAGAAATGGAAATTTTCTCTTCCGTATCAAATGTTCTTTTCATAAGCACGTAAATGTTCATAAATAGACCTCCTAATGTACGAGACTGGTATAAAGAAAAGTCCAAGCGGCTTGTGACCTCGAGGGGCTAGTCGCTGGCCGACTTAGAGCGCCACGTCCTGTGGCGCCGTCGGCACTAGGACATCCTGTCCGCGGGAACTGGACAAAGAGAAGCTTTTTTAAAATAAATTACTTTCTTTGTTTTTTAGAAAAGTGCCAGGCGCTCAGCATTAGCCGGCCTGCAGCTATTCAGATTGCAGATGCCCCTGTCCAAGGCATGCTATCTTATTTTAAAGTAATCACTTTAATAGTTTCATACTTTCGTTAATTAACTTTTACTCTCCAATGAAGTTGGGTTCTCTTTTTTCAATAAAAGCGCTGATGCCTTCCTGGCCATCCTTCGTAGTGAAGACTTCTCCAAATTTTTCTGCTTCTAGTTTTTCCCCTTCATAAAAACGGCTGTCTTTCCCAAACTGAAGGAGTTCAATGACAGCCTTGAGCGAAGCTGGACTCTTCTTCGCAATATCAAAAACCATTTCTTTTGCTTTATCCAGTAGTTCTTCCTCAGAATAATATTGATTAGCCAATCCCCATTGAACCGCTTCTTTTCCTGTAATCGGTTTGCTTGTAAAAAGCATTTCCGCTGCCTTCGCTACTCCCACATAACGGGGAAGACGCTGTGTACCTGCAAAGCCGGGAATCAATCCAAGCTGCAGTTCCGGGAGACCCAGTTTGGCATTCTCGCTGACAAGCCTGATATGACAGGCCATGGCCAGTTCAAGGCCACCACCGAGCGCCGCTCCATGAATCGCAGCGACTACAGGTTTCGAAAAGCTTTCAATCTTCTCAAATACCCGTTGTCCATTGGAAGCGAGTTCTGAGAACTCCTCACCGCTTTGGACCTCTGTGAATTCTTTAATATCGGCTCCGGCGGAAAAAAAACGACCTTCGCCATATAATAGGATAGCCCTTACATCCTTGTCGTTCGACAGCTCATCAAAAAGTTGTTCAAGCTCTTTAATCACCTCTGTTGATAGGGCATTAGCAGGCGGCCTTTCCATTTTAATTAAAGCCGCATTTCCTTCCTTTGTTACCGACAGAACTCCCACACCATCAAGCCTCCTTATGTTAGACGCTTATTGATTGATACCCTTAACTTAAGACTTAAAGCCATTTAATATCAACTCGTGCACTTTCGGAGCGAGTGTGACCAGATCATACTTGTGTTCATTAAGAACCCATGTTGTGGCTGTTTCATCCATTGTCCCGAAAATCATTTGTCTTGCGAGTCTGACATCAAGATCAGCCGAGAATTCACCACGTTCTTTGCCATAATCCAAAATGGTCTCCAGGACACTCAAGTATTCTTTTAAAACCTCATTAATTTTAAAACGTAAATCTTTGTTTGACTGTCTGAGCTCCAATTGAGTGACAATCGCTAACTTCGTGTCTGTGGATAAAATCTTGAAATGTTCTTCAATCATCACTAATAATTTCTCTGCCGCTGTTTTTTTTCCTGCAATAACTTCATTAATCTTTTCAACAAACATGGCCATCTTTTCTTGAAAAACTGAAATAAGAACATCTTCTTTGTTTTTAAAGTAAAGATAGATTGTACCGTCCGCCACGCCGGCCTGGCGTGCTATTTTTGAAATTTGTGCCTGATGATAGCCATTTTCAGCAATTACAACAACTGCCGCTTCAATAATCTGTTTATACTTGGGTTTATTTCTTCTCATTGCCTTCACCTTCTGTAAAATAAAATGAATGATTATTCATTCATAAAAATATCATAAATCTACACCAATATTCTGTCAAGCATACCGGCGTCGCACAAGGCCAGTCAAAAAAGAAAAAACAAGCGCCTTGATCATCGACGTATGATATAAGTAAGTAGATGGTGAGTTTGATAGAAATTTGTTGGCCGATAGGCGCTAAAAATCACATATCACTAGTTTTCGACTATCCGAGCTTTTCTTCCTGCTCCATTTTCTTTCTCTCTTCGTCAACCAGATGACGGCGTAGAACCTTACCGACAGCTGTTTTTGGAAGTTCATCTCTGAACTCATAGATTTTTGGCACTTTATAAGCAGCCAAATGCTTGCGGGCAAACTCATCGAGCTCTTTTTCCGTAACGTTTTTTCCTTCTTTTAAAACGATATAGGCTTTGACCGTCTCGCCCCTGTAAACATCGGGCACTCCGGCAGCAACAACTTCCTGGACCGCAGGATGCTCATATAGTACTTCTTCGATTTCGCGAGGATATATATTAAAGCCCCCTGCTATAATCATATCCTTTTTTCGATCAACAACATAGAAATATCCTTTTTCATCCATATATCCTAAATCGCCTGTCAATAACCAGCCGTCCTTCAATGTGTTTTCCGTTTCCTCAGGCATGTTCCAATATCCTTGCATCACCTGAGGTCCTTTGACAGCAATTTCACCGACTTCTCCAGGTGGCAGTGCTTCTCCATTTTCCATGGAAACAATCTTTGCCTCCGTATCAGGCCACGGAACTCCAATGCTGCCTTTTATCCTCTCCTGGTCCCATAGGAAGTTGGCATGTGTCACCGGAGAGGTTTCTGTCAATCCATAGCCCTCCACAAGCTTTCCACCTGTTGCCTCCTCGAATTTTTCCTGGACTTCAATTGGGAGAGGTGCAGAACCACTGATGCATGATTCGATGGAAGACAAATCATACTTTTTAATATCAGGATGGTTCAACAACCCGATATAGATCGTCGGTGCCCCCGGAAAAAGGGTTGGCCGTTGCTTATGGATTGTTTTTAATGTGGTCTCTACATCAAATTTAGGTAGTAGAATCATCTCATATCCTTCCATGACCCCTAAAATAAGCACGGTGGTCATTCCATAGACATGAAAAAGCGGCAGCAGGCCGAGGATACTTTCCTCACCTTTTTTCATTTTATAAAGCCAGGCGTCGCAAGCTGTTGCATTGGCAATCAAGTTTTTGTGCGTAAGCATGACGCCTTTCGGATTTCCTGTCGTCCCTCCTGTATATTGTAAAAGTGCCAAGTCAGAATCGAAATTAAACTCTGTCGGCACTTCATCAGGGGAAGAGACATTCATGATGTGTTTAAACAGGTGCCGGTTTCCTTCATGATTCACCTTGACAACGATACCGGTATCCCGTTTCTGGATGAATGGATAAATAACATTTTTAGGAAATGGCAAGTAATCTTTGATAGCGGTTACAATTATGTGTTCCAGGTCAGTATTTGCCATCACTTTCGTAATCCGGGGATATAATAAATCGAGTCCGATAATGGCTTTTGCACCGGAATCCTTCATTTGGTATTCTAGTTCCCTCTCTGTGTAAAGAGGATTAGTCTGAACAACGATTGCTCCGGCATAAAGAATGCCATAATAGCTGATGACCGCTTGAGGTGTATTCGGAAGCATGATAGCAACCCGGTCTCCTTTTTTGATGTCCAGGCTGCGCAAATAATTGGCCATCTTGAGAGAACTTTCAAAAAGCTCTTGATAAGTCAATTCCTTGCCCATGAAATGAATGGCTGTCTTGTTGGGGTATTTTTTGGCTGCATCCGTCAAATATTGCTGTACCGGCTTTCGGTCGTACTCCAATGTTTTGGGGATTGTAACCGGATAAAGATCCAACCATGGCTTCATAAATTTACATTCCTCCTTTTTAAAGGACAAATTAGAATATTTAAACTTATAAATATTATATTACATAGGTAGGCAGCAGTACAACTAATTGAGTGATTTATCCGAATTGTGTTTATCATTAATACTATACCGCTCCCAGGCGACGTTGCTAGGGCAGCCAACATGGCTTTTTGGTTGGGACAATCTTTAAAGAATAAGTTCGGCTACCTGCCGTGTTCCGGGTTGGGGTATCCTACCGCAGGCATGATTACCAACTTCATAATAAACGTAACGTATCTGACTGGTTCCCTCCCGAAGCGGGACCCTAACTGCATAAACGGTAACGATTCCTGCTGATTCCCTCCCGAAGGAGAGCCCGAACCGCATTAACGGGAACGATTCCTGCTCTTTCCCTCCCGAAGGAGAGCCCGAACCGCATTAACGGGAACGACTCTTGTTGAATAGCCCAAAAGATAAAGAAATCAGGCTTACACGATCACCATGAAAAACGCAAATTCCTTTGCGAGCCATTCTCTGAAGAATACCCCCTCACAAAGAAACAGGCGAAGAAAATGAAAATATTTTCTTCGCCTGTTTTATTCTAATTTTATTAAATGCGGATTAAAAAAATGATACCAACTATGATAAAGATGCTGCAAACAACGAACAGCACTTTTGCCAGTTTCTCCACCGTTTCCTCCTTAATGGATACCGGCGCCGATGACATATGACAGACCAATGGATATGACCATTGATAAAAAGCCAACAGCGCGGTTGTCTTGTTCTATCTCTTGATCAATTTTAAACTTTGGGGTCAGAAATTCAAAGATAAAGTATCCTGTCAACAAAAGGAAAAAGCCAAACATTCCCCATCCAATCATCACAAATAACGTATCATGATGAAGGATGGAATGCCTGAAAATATTTGCAATACCAAAGATCTTTCCTCCCGTTGCCATTGCAACTGCCACATTTCCTTTTTTTATTTCTTCCCAATTATTGTATTTGGTTACCAACTCAAAGATAAACAGGAACAAAATGATACAAAGCACAGTAACGCTATAATAGCCGGCTGTTTGAACAAAAGAGTTTTCCCAAAAAGAGTCCATTAAAAACATCCCCTTTTATACAGGAAAGTCCAGGCGCTTACTTGAATTCAACAACTGTCACACCGCTCCCGCCTTCTCCTGCTTCTCCTAATCTTATACGTTTCACGGCCCTATGATGTTTCAAATATTTCGTAACTCCCGTTCTTAGTGCACCGGTTCCTTTCCCATGGATGATGGAAACTCGCGGATAATTGGCCAGGAGAGCATCATCAATATATTTCTCTACCTCACGCAAGGCATCTTCGTACCGCGCACCGCGAATATCCAATTCGATGCCCACATGATAGTCCCTTCCTTTGACGGTGGCAAGCGGCTTTGGCTCTGGTTTCGGTTCGGATTTGATAAACTCCATATCCTTTTCGGCCACCTTCATTTTTAAAATGCCTGCCTGCACCTGCCATTCGTTCTCACCCGTTTTTTCAAGCAAAGTGCCTTTTCGTCCAAACGTAGTGATCATGACTTCATCGCCGGCCTCAAGCTTGCGTTTCTGTTTAGAGCTTTTAAGCTTTCCAGGAGCTTTACCCAGTTCGGGTACAGCGGTATCGAGCCTTCGGCGGGCTTCGATTAGTTCGTGTTCCTTTACTTGCGCTCCGCTTTCCAGTCTCATTTTCCGCAGTGAACTTATTACTTCTTCGGATTCAGCCCTTGCTTTTTCAACTACTTCGGCTGCTTTCTGTTCAGCCTTTTCATACATCTCCTGCTTCCGCTCGTAAAATTCAACCATCTGCTTCTGCAATTCCTGATGAAGCTTTTCAGCATTTTTCAAATAAAAATGCGCATCTTCGTAATCCTTCTCTGCCTCGCGGCGGCTCTTTTCCAATGATGCAATCATGTTCTCGACTTCGTTGCTCTCCGTATCGATAAGCGACTTTGCCTCGGTGATAACTTCCTCCGTAAGACCGAGTCGTTTAGATATTTCGAATGCATTGCTTCGCCCTGGAACACCGATCAACAGCCTGTATGTCGGACGCAGTGTCTCTACATTGAACTCCACGCTTGCGTTGATGACCCCTTCACGGTTATAGGCATAGGCTTTTAATTCCGGGTAATGTGTGGTCGCAATAACACGGGCTCCGCGGCTGTATACATTATCCAAAATAGAAATTGCTAGGGCCGAGCCCTCCTGTGGATCCGTACCGGCGCCAAGCTCATCGAAAAGTACAAGACTCTCATGGTCTACATGTTTTAGAATATCAACAATATTCACCATATGTGAGGAGAATGTACTTAAGCTCTGCTCAATAGACTGTTCATCGCCGATATCCGCAAAAACTTCCTGGAAAACCGCAAGCTCCGACCCCTCGGACGCAGGGATATGCAGTCCGGCCTGCCCCATTAAGGTAAGAAGCCCGACAGTTTTTAACGTAATGGTCTTTCCTCCGGTATTCGGACCTGTAATGACGATAGTGGAATAATCCGTTCCAAGGGTAATATCATTGGCCACAACCTCTTCAGGAGGAATCAGCGGATGCCGAGCTTTGAATAATTCGATCCGGCCTTCATTATTGATGCGGGGCCTGGTAGCCTTCATCGCTTTTCCAAAGCGGGCCTTTGCAAAAATAAAATCAAGCGACTCCAAGACTTTCACAAGAACAAACAAATCATCCGCGGATTCAGCCACTTTTGCCGACAGCTCAATAAGGATCCGTTCAATTTCCCGATTTTCCTTCACATGCAGCTCTCTCAGGTCGTTGTTTAGATCAACAACTGCCTGGGGTTCGATAAATAAGGTCTGCCCCGATGATGACTGGTCATGGACGATACCCCGGTAATGGGAGCGGTATTCCTGTTTTACAGGTATGACGTAGCGCTCATTACGGATAGTGATGATAGAATCAGAAAGCATCTTCTGAGCATTTTTTCCTCGAATAAGGCTTTCCAGTTTCTCCCTTATCCTAGTTTCATTTCTTCTTTTTTGCTGCCTGATATTCCTTAATTCCGGACTTGCGGAATCCAGTACCTCGCCCCCTTCGTCAATGGCATTCTTAATGTCATGCTCCAACGGAGTCATCACAGCAATCTCATCGACTTTCCCGGCCAAAATGGGAATTTCCAACCCATTATCTTCAATTAATTCTTCAATGAAGCGTTTAATAAACCGACCGGCATGAATCGTGCTCGCAACTTGTACTAATTCCCCCGGGTTCAACGTACCGCCGATCTGCGCACGCTTAATATGAGTATTAATATTATAAATTCCGCTCAGAGGGGCATGGCCTTTTAATCTAAGCACATGAGCCGCTTCGTCCGTCTCTTCCTGAAGCAAAATTACTTCCTCATGGGAAGTAGCGGGCTTTAACTTTTTGACTTTTTCAACTCCAAGCTCAGATGCTGCAAATTCCTCCAACTGAGCGAGGATTTTATTAAATTCAAGCGTCTTCAATATTTTATCATTCATGAACTTTGCTTTAAGTCCCCTTTCCAACATGCCTAATCATTGCGTTTTAAAAAGGTGAGCAACTCATCCGGCTTCCATGTATTGATAACGGATGCGCTTTGAATCCATCCCCTTCTGGCAAAAGATGCGCCAAGACTCATGAATTCTAAATTTCCAATGTTATGGGCATCTGTATTAATGACTAACTTAACACCCATTTCTTGGGCATGCCTTAAATGTTCGGCAGCCAAGTCCAGCCTTGCTGGATTAGCATTCAGCTCCAAAGCTGTATCTGTTGTTTTGGCCAACTCAATCAGCTGCCCCATATCCACATCATAACCGCTGCGCCTGCCGATTAGCCTGCCCGTCGGGTGAGCGATAATATCCACATGGGGATTTTCAAGAGCATTTTTCAAACGCTCCATAATTTTTTCCCTCGGCTGAGAAAAGCTTGAGTGGATAGATGCAATAACGAGGTCAAGTTCAGCCAGCAGGTCGTCATCGTAGTCCAGACTGCCGTCCGGCAGAATATCCATTTCTATGCCTGATAAAATTAAGATATCATCATATTTTTCGTTTAATTCCTTGATTTCTTCATTTTGTTTTTTGATCCGGTCGACCGTCAGTCCATTGGCCACCCTCAAAAATTGGGAATGGTCCGTGATGGCGATATATTCATATCCCTTTTTCCGGCATGCCTCCACCATTTCCTCTATGGAAAAAGCACCGTCAGACCAGGTTGTATGCATATGGAGGTCGCCTTTAATATCTTCTAATTGAATAAGTTTATGGCTGCCGTCAAATTCATCTACCTCTTTACCGCTCTCTCTGATTTCCGGAGGAATAAACGGCAAATTAAAGTGATTGAAAAAGTCAGGTTCTGTTTTAAAGGTTATTACTTCGCCCGTTTCGATGTTTTCTACACCGTATTCACTGATTTTTTCCCCTCTTGCTTTTGCAAGCTGACGCATGCGGACATTGTGATCGGCGGACCCGGTAAAATGATGGAGCGCTGTTGCAAATTCGTGCGGAGCAACAATCCGGAAGTCTACAGAAATACGGTACTGACCCCCATCAACAAGCAGAGTCACTTTCGTATCGCCGCTGGCTGTCGCTTCACCGAATCCTTCAAGACCTAGCAATTGCTCCTTCACGTCTTGCGGATGGTCGGTTGCAACAATGAAATCAAGATCCTTGATTGTTTCCCTCACTCTTCTGAGGCTGCCCGCCCTTGAAAATCTTGCAATCTCCTTTATCTCTTTCAAAGACGATTCAATCATCTCTGCAATCGGGATCATGTAGGAAATAGGCAGCCGATCGGGCTGTTTGCCCATGGAAGCGAGTGCCTCCATGATATTCTCTTCCGTCTTTTTACCGAAGCCTTTGATTGTTCTAATCTTGCCGGCCTCGCATGCCGCTTTCAAAGATTCTACATCCACCACATCAAGTTCCTTATATAATCTGGCAATGCTTTTGCCTCCAAGTCCAGGAATCTGCAGGAGTGGAATCAATCCTTTCGGCACTGTTTCCTGAAGCTCCTGTAAGACCGAAGAAACACCATCCTCAATAAATTCCTCGATAACTGCAGCGGTTCCCTTTCCGATGGACGGAATTTTCGTAAACTCTGTAATTTCCGATAAACTCCGGTCATCAGCTTCCAGTGCCGCAGCCGCTTTTCTGAAGGCCGCCGTCTTAAAAGGATTTTCTCCTTTCAGTTCCATATAGACCGCGATTTTTTCCAGTAAACGAATGACATCCTTTTTATTTATGTTCATTACAAGTCACCAACCGTTCTCTATTCTCCTGCCTCTCATTTTAACAAATACAGGCAATATAATAAAAGCGCAAGGCGCGCAGCCTTAGGCGACAAGCACAGGGCGAATTTTGATGCGGGAGCTCTTCAGCCACCACAGCAAAGCGACTACTTAATTACATCTAGAGAAACCCCTTTGAATTTCCATCATGCAGCTTTGCGACGAGCTGAATAAGGCTTCCTCGGATAAACGCACATTCACCCTGAAAAGCTTCCTTGCAACTTGTGACCTCTAGCCGATAGCGCTTGGGCCGCCTAAGAACGCGACATCCTCGAAAAAGCTGACGATTTTTCTTCGTGCGATGTAACGCTGCCGAAGCATTCATGTCGCTTCGGTGGCACTAGTGCGTCCTGCACGTCGCCGACTTAAAAGAGCCACGTCCTGTGGCGCCGTCGGAGCTAGACCTATCATATCAAAGTTTGAATATAAAACTTTTTTTCTTTTATTTATTCTTTACATAAAAGAAAAACTTCTCTTTCGTAAAGAGAAGTCAGCTTTGAATATAATCGATCCACCATTTTTTCAATTCAGCGGATAGAAAAGGCGTATAGTTGATCATTCCTTTGGCAAGAAATGAACCATTAATGGCTTCTTGAATTGCCGGAATCGGCAATAATGCTGCAATATACAGCAGAATAAAAAGCATCAGATAAGTTTCCAAAAAACCAAGAATTCCGCCGGCCCACACATTCAATGTTTTTAAGATTGGAAGGCTTGCGACAAAATCAAGTGCCGATCCAATGATGCCCAACACGATACGAACCGCGAAAAAGATAATGACAAATGCGATGGCGCGGTAAAAAGCCTCATCCATTCCCACCCCGTCAAGGACCATCTGTAAGGTCTTGCCCGGGTCAAAGTCCGGATATGGAATCCAGAGACGCAGTTTAGGTGCCAACTCATCGTAATACATGTAAGCAACAATAAATGAAATGATAAAGCCGATCATGTGGATCAGCTGAAGGATGAATCCCCTTCGTAAACCAACAAAGAAACCAATGATCATTAAGATCAGTAAAGCTAAACTCAACATTCGTTTTTCAGTCCTTTAAACGCGAAAGCTCTTGTTCCAGATGCTCCAGGCGCTCTTGAAGTTTAATTTGCTCATGGACAGCATTGACAGCCGTCAGTACGGCCAGCTTGCCTGTATCAAGACTGGGGTTCACCGAGCGGATTTCCCGCATTTTTTCATCAACAAACTCTGCAACGAGCCTCATATGCGCTGACGTCTCCGTCCCCGTAATGATATAATGTTGCCCATAGATTGTTACTGGAGTGCGGGTCTTTTCACTTGACGACAAAGTCATGCCCCCATTTCTTCATAAAAAGCTTCAAAAATATATTAAACTACCAACAGTAGTTAAAAATTCTCCATATATCATATCATGAATGAAAAAAGATGGGAATCATTTATCAGGAAAGTCAGGGAGGTTACAAGCTAATGGCCAATACCGTCATTCAAACAACACTTGATGAAATTAAAAAGATGAAGGAACATTACCAGGCGTTTTTATCCGAGAAAAGCCCTCCGGGTAGTGTTTTTTTTGCAAGGAAAGACGGCTGCGTAATCACAGCCTATAAATCAGGGAAAGTCATGTTCCAAGGAAACAGCAATGAAGAAGAGGCAAGTAAATGGGGATCACCTGCGGAAAAGAAACCAAAAGCTTCTGCCACAGCTACGGGAAAAACATCGGGAATGCCACTGCCCGATAACATATCGACCTTGTCGGTCATCGGTTCGGACGAGGTTGGCAAAGGCGACTATTTTGGGCCGCTTACAGTTGTTGCCGCTTATGTAAAAAGCGAGCAAATTCCCTTGCTTAGGGAGCTGGGAGTAAAAGACTCAAAACATCTGACGGACTCCCAAATCATCAACATCGCCAAGGATTTGCTAACCTTTTTACCTTACAGTTTATTAAAACTAGATAATCCGAAATATAACCAATTGCAGGCTTCAGGGATGACCCAAGGGAAAATGACAGCCATTCTCCACAACCAGGCACATAATAACTTACTTGAAAAAATTTCACCCGAGAAACCGGATGCCATACTGGTCGACCAATTTGCCCAAGCGCCCATCTATTACAAGCACTTGCAGGGACAAAAACAGATTCAGCGGGAAAAAATCTACTTCAGCACAAAGGCGGAAAGTATTCACCTGGCGGTTGCTGCTGCCTCCATCCTCGCCCGTTACGCTTTTGTCCGTGCTTTTGATCAATTAAGCAAAAAAGCGGGATTCACCATTCCAAAAGGGGCCGGTGCGAAGGTTGATCAGGCTGCAGCCAGATTGATAAAAGAGAGAGGCGTACCGGCATTGAATGAGTTCACTAAACTTCATTTTGCCAACACAGGAAAAGCGAAGAAAATTGCAAGAGTATAGTGGGAAGACCGTGTTCTGAGGGAACAGCTCTCTGATTTCCTGCCTTATTTGCCGGTAATCGCTTTTTCCATGATACACCTTAACCGTGACCAATTTGATGCACAACAAAAAGCAGATGGAACACATCAATCGTTTCTACCTGCTTTTCCTTAGTGGGTTTATAGACATCCCTATTCCAAACTTATTCCAATCAATTGGTCGTCGTATGATGCCGGTACGCCTCTTCCATCTGTATTATTCGTAATATAATATAGTGTGCCTTTTTCAATGAGTACATCCCGTACACGCCCAGTTCCTTGTTCGAATATATCTGCCACCTTGTTCTCGATTTCAAAAATCCTTACTGCCTCGCCGCGAAGAGTGGAAATATACAGGCTTCCATTGTAAAAAGCGGTTCCGCTAGGCGCCCATGTGTTGCCGTTTGTATGATATAGCGGAGTCTCCATTCCATCCCTTTTTTCGTCGCCCTGGATGACTGGCCATCCGTAATTTTTCCCCGGCTCAATTTTATTGATTTCATCGTGGGCGCTTTGGCCATGCTCGGTGGCATATAATTGTCCTGTGTCATCCCAAGCCAGGCCTTGCGGATTGCGGTGGCCATATGAATAGACTGGTGAATCTGCAAAGGGATTATCTTCCGGAACTGAACCATCCAGTTCCATTCTTAAAATCTTTCCGGCAAGGCTGTTCCTATCCTGTGAAAGATCAGGGTTTGCAGCATCTCCCGTTGTAACATAAATCATGTGGTCAGGCCCTATTTTTACTCGGCCCCCGTTATGGATACCTGCGCCAGGGATCCCTTCCAATAAAACAGCTGTTTCGGACCATTGGTCCTGCTCTTTGTTCAGGTGAACAAGGCGGTTCAATACCTCTCCGTTCTCCAGATATGTATGGTATGCCAATGCCTCAACATTTGTATCCGATAACAGTTCAAGTCCAAGCAAACCGCCCTCTCCTTCTGTGTGAAGAGGCTTATTCAGGGCAACTTGCTCCCGTTTCACTTTCCCTGATTTTATATCCACCAAAGCAATTGTTCCATTTCGTTCGCTTATATAAAACTTTGAGCCTTTTTTGGTAATAGACCATGGAGTCTGAAGCCGTTCAGCCAAACGGACATCTGTAACTCTTCCTGATGTAGGATGGTCTTCCTCTTTGTCCTGAGGTTCTTGCTGTTTGGATTGTGAACAGGACGATAATAACAATATGATGAAAATCAACAAAACCTTTTTCATTCAGTCCCCTCCATCCGACGTTCAAGGCCGGGATACTGTTCGCTGACCTTCTCCATTTCGTGCAACGATTCATCCAGCCCTATATCAAAGACATCTATTTTACGCACATCAGCTAAAAACTGATATACATCGGTAATATAATCAACTTGCCTATCTGTTAACTTTAGTTCACTGCCTTTTTTCCCTTCTAATCGACTGAATGAGAAATAAATGTTTTCCAGGGATGACTGTGTCTTGGATTCTGAGTCATCCGTACTTAGATAAGTGGCAGCAATTGAGTTTAATTCTGTAAAACTGGAAAGTATCCGCTCGCTTTTTTCAACGAGAATGGCTGATTGGTCTTGTGATAGCACCTGCTCTTCCTCTATTTGCTTAACGGGAACCTTATTTAAGATATCTGTAATACTCGCTTGCATGCTTTGCAGGTAGCTAACAGTCTTTCCCTCAGGGAATTCTTTTATCTCCGTTCGGCCATACATCGAAAACGCTGTAACAGCGATTAAAAATATAAACACATAAACCGGCAGTCGATTCTTTTTCATATGTCGGCCTCCTATAAAGCTTTTTTAAGAGAAAAGCCCAATCAATTGACTATCCCAATATTAATCGTTAGCATTTTGATACAGCTTACATTTTAACACGCTACGCATAAAAATAGTCAGGTGATCATGATGGCGAGTAGAAAAAAGATACATAAACCATGGGTTCTTGTTGTGACAATCGGACTTGGCACATTGTTGAACCCATTGAATTCATCCATGATTTCAGTTGCATTGACAAGGATGCAGCAGGAATTCGAACTTACCTTTGCCGACGCTTCCTGGCTGATTTCGGTGTTTTATTTGGCAAGTGCAGCCGGGCAACCTGTGATGGGAAAATTAAGTGATATGTTTGGTCCAAAAAGAATGTTTTTGGCCGGGCTCATTACTGTAGCCGCCGCTTCCATGCTGGCACCCTTATCACCAAACTTCCCTTTCCTGCTGGGATGCCGTGCACTTCAGGCGATTGGCAGTTCAACCTTATTTCCAAGCGGAATGAGCATAGTTCGAACGAGCATCACAAAAGGACAGGCAAAGGCACTGGCAACGCTATCGATATTTGCTTCAACTTCCGCTGCTTTTGGGCCGTCCATTGGAGGACTATTAATTGATTCATGGGATTGGCCGTCCATTTTCATCGTAAACTTTCCATTTATCATCGTATCATTTTTCATGGCCATTTTTATATTACCGGAAAAAGGCGAGGGAAAATTCGAACTGAAACGCATCGACTTTTTTGGAATCACCCTATTTATCATTGCGGTGATTGGGCTGATCCTGTTTCTTCTGTCGCTGGATTCACAAATTCATTGGTGGGCACTCCTTGTCTTTCTCGTTTCGTCCGTCAGCTTTTATTTCTATGAAAAAAACCAGGGTGAACCTTTCATTGATGTTCGGGGATTAAAAAGGAACCCCAATGTCACCCTGATATACGTGCAGTTTATCACTATAAACCTTGTGTATTATTGCTACTTCTTCGGTTTTCCGACTTATTTACAGCAAGTTAAAAAATACAGCCCAGGTGATACCGGGTTGATCATGCTGGCCCTGGCTGGATTTGGAGTTATTGTATCGCCGTTTGCCGGCAGGCTGATTGACCGGCATGGACCTAAGCCCGCGCTCATCACAGGGTCTGTGATTCTATTTACAGGAACAGCGCTTCTGCTGACACTGAATGAGACTTCGTCTCTTCTGTGGCTGCTGGTCATCATGGCTGTACTTGGAATGAGCAACGGTTTCAGCAACATTTCTATGCAGACAGCCCTCTACGAACATGTCAAACCGGAAGATACTGGGTCGGCTTCAGGCCTGTTTCAAACAAGCCGCTACTTGGGTTCAATTTTATCGTCCAGCCTATTAGGCCTCGCATTTAACCGCCATTTGGACATCCATCATTTGCATAACGTTGCAATGATTTGCTTGGCGTTTTGTCTTTTGGTTTTCTTGCTTTCCATCAGACTCCCAGGTCGGAATAAACTGAGGGGGGCATGGATGAAACTTTAAGATTGAGGAGATATTATGTGCATTATTTTTCTTGCTTATCGCTGCCATCCTAAATATGGCCTCATTACTGCGGCGAACCGTGATGAATTTTACAAACGCCCTACAGAGGCGGCACACTTTTGGAAGGACGAACTTTGTATTCTGGCAGGAAGGGATTTGGAACAGATGGGGACATGGATGGGTGTTACGCGAACCGGCAGGTTTGCCGCTCTCACCAATTATCGGAACCCAGCGGAGTTTGAAAAGAAGGACAAACAATCCAGGGGGCATATCGTCCGTAGCTTTTTGGCAGGAACAGAAACACCGCTCGAGTTTTTAACAAAGCTGCAACAGGAAAAGTCAGCTTACAAAGGGTTCAATTTATTTGTTGCAGATGAGGACAACCTCATGTATTACTCTAACATTGAAGATCAAATCAAAAAATTGAGTCCCGGAATTTATGGATTGAGCAACGAACTATTGGATACACCATGGCCAAAAGTCGAAAAAGGCAAACAGCAATTGAAGCAATTGCTGGACCATGACCTGGATCCTGAGTGCCTTTTTAAAATACTTGCCGACAGCGACCCTGCCCCAGAAGAATTATTGCCGCAAACAGGGATTCCATTAGATTTGGAAAAAACATTATCTTCCATTTTTATCGAAAGTCCTGACTATGGGACACGCTGTTCAACTGTTTTGACGATTGACAAAGGGCGCAATGTCCATTTTATCGAGAGGACCTTTCCGCAAGCTGAAGGTTATGAAAAGGAATTTACATTTCAGCTGGAGGGAAGTTAAAATAAGCTGCTGATCGATGTTTTCAGCCATAAGCCTACGCCGAATTATAAAAATAAGCCACCACCTGATGGGACAGACTACGACCTGGCTGGGTGTAGTGTAACGGGAACAATCGTTAATTTCTGTTGTGGCATAAGAAAAGCACCTCCTAAAATGGATACGTTCATCGTATCCATTTTAGGAGGTGCAGTTTATTAACATGCGTTTTTTGAACGGGGACTTACCTTCAGCATACAAAATCAATCATTATAAACATGTTTTTCCAGGTATTTTGTCCACTCGGTTTCGAAACGGCTATATGAGAAATGGCTGGCTGTCCCGATAGCTTCCTTAACCAAACTCTCTCCTATATCGGGATCTAATTCAATTATTCGAAGGTATTCTGCCAATTGTTCAAAATCTCCATAATCAACGATATAAGCATTTTTTTCGTGATAAAGGTAGTCTCTCCCCCCCATTGAGTCAAATCCTACTACAGCACACCCACAAGCCATAGCTTCCAAAGGAGGCAATCCAAATCCTTCACATGGATTTAAGGTCAGATAATATTTATGTTGATTGAATAGATCGGATAGCTCTTTTTGAGATACACCATCCACTATCTTGAACTGAATATAGGATGTGGGATACTTCTCCTTGTAATATTGTTGAAGGTATTGAAAAACCGGCCTCGCGTAGCCTTTGTAACCTAGAATCAAAAGGTCATTACTTCGTTGTTTCCAGGGCGTTTTATTTTGAAAAATAGAATGATTAATGAACGGAGAAATAATCTGTGGTTTAATGTTGTATATTTTCTCAATGTGCTGTTGGACGAAATGGGATACAGACACGTAATGATCATAAAAAATATCCAGTACAGGATAAGTATTAATCCCTTGCATATACATGAGTTTTTTCATTGGTAGTTCTAAACCAAACCATTTTGTCGAATGAGTCGGATTGCAGATAAATAAGTCATCCGGCTTCACCATTTCTTTCATCTTATCGAGGTGGACTTCGGGAAACTCAAAAGAATAGTCAAAGCGGGGATGAGTTTCATTAAGCGACCTTTTTTTTCTTAGATTGCGGACCATAAAAAGAGGGCTTCCAAATTTTTTGTGACAAATCCGCCCAAGTTGAAAGTTTAAAAAGGCTCCTCCCCTGTCTCCATATCCATTGAACACATAAACGTTCCTTTTAGAATCACTCATCAGTTTCCTCCATAGTCAAGATACCCCTTTCATGCAAATGCAACTCTCTCCCCATTTTTAATCTGAAAATCTGATCATAACAATTTCAGATATACTATATTTCAACATGGCCAATAGTCATATTGGTTTAAAGTGCGTGCTAAGTGCATAGTACGTTTGTTGTTCGTTCTTGTTATATTTTTAAATTAGATCGACTTCCTCACTAAAAAGTGAAATTTTTTTCAAGATTTGCGGAAAAATCAAACGTGTTTCCCCTTGTAATATAAACATAAGGTGGCGCCGTAGTTCTTTTTCAAACACCGTCATTAAATAGGCCAATCGGTACAGACGGCCGGGATCCTCTGTAAATGAAATGCCTCTTTGGTTCATTTCTCTAGTGTAGATCCGGATGGATTTCCTTCTAATCTTATGTGATATATCTGCCCATTCGGGACGATTATCTATAGTGAATTCAACGGTTTTTACAACGTCCAGCCAGCAAGGAGAAAAGGTTGCCGCTGAAATGTCTATGAATTTGATACGGTTTTTATTCTTTTCATCATAGCAAATATTGCCTAAATGGAGATCCCCATGTACCAGACACATCCCCGATTGAATTACCTCGGGAAAATCAAGATCCAGTTCGGCAAGTTCAAATAGATGAGGACAGTACTGATTAATCAATGGCTGTAAAAATGAATCTTTTCTTGCTTGCTGCAGATGCGTTTTCAGGGATTCCAGGTGTTGACTTCTCCGTTCAGTTTGAAATCCCGGAACTATGCTGGTAATAAGATTTGCGACTGGTTGATTCTCAAAGGTTTTCGCGTGAAATTGTGCTACTCTGGAAACAATCTTATACAGATCCTCCGGACTAAAGTCTTGTTTTTTATTCATTACTTTTAGATTCTCCATAAAGATCCACGTCTCATTTACTGCACTGATGATTCGTATATCATAAATAACAGGGATGAATTCGTTAATCTCGGTATCCTTGAGATTTTTATATAAGAGCGATTCAATTTGCTTCGAGTTAAAAGCACTTTCTTTGTAAATTTTCAAAATAACCGGAAAGGATCCATCCGATAAAGGAACGTCAATTCTCCAAACGCTTCGTGTTTCTGTATCTTTAATAACAGTCATATGCCTTTTTCTTAACGATCCCTTAAACTTAATGGGTATTTTGTTTACCAGTCCCCATTGGTTCCAATTTTCAATAATTTGTTTCTCTGTTATGGCCACTTTTCAATCATGCATCCTTTCAACACCAGGTCTTTCGGATTATATGTTCATTACTGTATTCAAATGAGATGCAGTTCATTACTAAACAGTGAAATTTTCTTTAGTACGAGCTGGGAAACAAAAGGTCTTTTTCCTCTCAATGTTGCCTGAAGATTACGTCTGAGTTCTTTTTCCAACACTCTCATCAAATAAGCCATTCGATATAAACGGTTGGGATCCTCAGAAAATGAAATGCCTCTTTGTTGCATCTGATCAAGATAAATCCTAATGCACTTGTCTCGAATCTCCCTTTCCTTCTCTTCAAAACGATTATCAAGAATGGTTTCCACCAGTTTCACCACATCTAACCAGCAAGGTGAAAAAGTCGCTACCCCAAAATCAATAAATTTTATTGTTTGACCGTCATAACAAATATTACCTAAATGAAGATCCCCGTGTGTCAGACACTTACCAGATTGAATCACCTCTGGAAAATCAAGATCTCGTTCGACTAGCTCATAAATTTCAGGACAATATTGCTCAATGACTTTTTTCAGGAAATCGTCTTCCTTAGCTTGTTGCAAATACCCTTTAATGTTTTCTAGGCGTTCGTTTCTCCTTTCTGTCTGAAATTCAGGGACTGTACGGCGAATGAGCTCTGCGACTGGCTGATGTTCAAAGGTTTTCGCATGGAGTCGTGCCAATGATGACGTAATGTTATATAGATCAGCAGGCTTAAACTTTGGCTTTTCTCCAAATACATTCAAATATTCCGTAAATATCCATACTTCGAGATTTTCTGCGTCAATCTGTATGTCATAAAAGTAAGGCATAAATTCACTGACCCGGGTATCTTTTAAATTTTTATACACATTCCACTCATAATATTTTAGGAAGGTTTTGCTGCCATTATAAAGTTTTAAAATGACTGGAAAAGTTCCGCTAGACGTAGGCACATCGATCATCCAAACGCTTCGGGTACTGCCTTCTTTTATGCTGCCGATATCTTCTTCTTTCAATGGTCTTGTGGGCTTAATCGGTATTTTGTTGGCCAATGACCATTTGCCCCAATTTTCAATAATTTTACTCTTCCAAACGATCATTGTTTTCCCTTCTTTCCGTTGCTAATGATCATAAGTCAGATTAGATATATCCTTAAGAAACAACCAATCTTTTATTTTATATAAAAATTAATATGTCTCCAAAAATCGCAGCTTACTCTCAACGAGATCTAAAGTGGATTTACAATGTTTATGATGAATCAGGGAAGCCCAGAAAACCCGGGATTTTTGTGAAAGATAGGATAATGTGTTCCTGTTTTGCTCGCTTATATAGCATATACAGATATTTTAATATGGAAATGGATATTGTCCCATTCGATATAAAATCAGGCTTATGCAATTTTTATTAAGATATCTTTTGTTGGAATCCCTGATGGACACCTAACTAAGACAGCTGCACAATCACTATTGATAAAGGGATCATGTTTTATAAATATGTTCCGACAAATATTTGGTCCATTCGGTTTCAAAACGGTTGTATGAGAATTGACTGGCTGTTTCAACTGCTTTCTTGGCTATATCCTCTCCAATATTAGGATCCAGCACTATTTTTCGCAAATATTCAGCCAATTGTTCAAAGTCGCCATATTTTACAATATAAGCATTTTTTCCATGTTGAAAATAATCTCTCCCCCCCATTGAGTCGAACCCTATTACAGCACACCCACAAGCCATAGCTTCCAAAGGAGGCAATCCAAATCCTTCGGAGGGATTCAGTGTTAAATAATATTTGTGTTGATTTAATAAATCAGCCAATTCTTTTTGAGTGACATCCTTCACCATTCTGTATCCAATGTTGGATGAAGGGTACTTCTCCTTGTAATATTCGTGGAGATATTGAAACACCGGCTCTGCATAACCTTTGTAACCGAGAATCAGTATGTCATTGCTTCGTTCATTCCATGGTGTCTTATTCCTAAAAACAGACTGGTTAATGAAAGGCGAGATCACAGATGATGGAGTGTTAAAAACATTTTTGACATGTTGTTGGACGAAATGAGATACACTTACATAATGGTCAAAAAAAATGTCTAATACCGGATAAGTATTCATTCCTTGAAGATACATAAGTTTCTTCATCGGCAAGTTCGGGCCAAACCATTTATTAGAATAAGCCGGATTACAAATGAATAAATCATTTGGTTTCATCATTTTCTTCATTTCACCGATTGTAATATCTCTAAATTCAAATGGATAATCGAACCGAGGGTGTGTCAATTGGGGCATCCTGGGAATCTTTTTTTTATGTTCAACAATAAAAAGCGGACTTCCAAATTGATAGTGACATATGCGCCCGATTTGATAGATTAAATAAGCCGCTCCATTGTCTCCGTATCCTTTGAACACGAATACTTTTCTATCAGAAGAACCGGATGTCAGGCTACCATTTAAGGTTCCCAAATGCTTCCGTGGATTCATTCTCCATTTGGGTATCAATTCCGAAAGCTTGACCATGCCCAAAGGATCCATTTTAACACGAGAAACAGAGCCATCTGTTGCGCCATAATAACTTGCAATGTTCACTTCTAGATTACTATCGGTCATAGCGTTCATTCCTTTCGATCACGGTAATATAGGATAAGGCAATGAGAATTTATGAGATACCTACCCTAGGAAATTAGGAAGAAAATGATTTTTATAACTAGAGGGAGCCTAGGTACCTCCTATATTTCAAACATATTCTATAATATATAAAAATACCTCCTTGATTATTAAAGAGGTTTATTGCATTACGTTCGTCAAACATTTTCTTTCCACTTAACACAAAATCTGTTACTCAATAATTTGACAACCGAACTTCTCATCATCCGGTTGCCTTATATTTAGATTCTTTGCCCCATGAATTTATATTTTTGTTTTTTGATCCGAAACTCTTCCTTGGTCAGGTTTTCCTGTTCTTTTAGTTTAGAACTAAATGCAATTATGAGAAGGTAATCCCAATAATATTTTCACCACTCAAATATTTCAGGATTTGTTCGGCACATTCCTGTACGGTAAAATGTTCTGAATCCACGGTGATCTCCGGGTGTTCCGGTTCCTCATACGGTGCCGAAATACCGGTAAATTCTTTTATCTCTTTTCGGCGTGCTTTTTTATAAAGCCCCTTTGGATCGCGACTCTCACACGCTTTCGAGGAACATTGTACATAGATTTCAACAAATTCATTCGGTTGTACGAGATTTCTCACTGTTTGGCGATCAACACGGTAAGGAGAAACAAAGGTGGCTAAAACGACCGTACCGCTGTCCACGAATAACTTAGCTGTTTCACCAATCCGACGAATGTTTTCACTGCGATCCTCCGGCGAGAAGCCAAGGTCCGCATTTAACCCGTGGCGCACATTGTCACCATCCAATAAATAGGTCGATATGCCTCGTTGATGCAATTGCTGTTCCACCACATTAGCAATCGTCGATTTTCCCGAACCGGAAAGCCCTGTAAACCACAAAATGCAACTTTTATGGCCATGTAAGATTTGTCGGTCCTTTTTCGTGATGGAGGACTCATGCCAATAAATGTTATCCGTCATCTGTATACACCACCTTATTATTGTAATGGCCAAAATTGTGGGATTAATATAATCGATACAATCATAAACAATAGATTTAAAGGGATGCCAACCTTTAAATAATCACTGAATTTGTAACCGCCGGGGCCATACACAATAAGATTCGTCTGATAGCCAATTGGTGTTGAAAAGCTGGCAGATGCAGCCATTGCAATGGCGATCGCAAACGGCTCAGGATTCAACGACATTTGTTGTGAAATGGAAAAAGCAATTGGAAAAACAAGAGCCGCTGCTGCATTGTTTGTAATAATTTCTGTAAAAAGCATCGTTAGTAAATAAACAGCTGCTAAAACCGCCACGGGTCCAAATGGTGTGGCTTCTCTTGTGATGGCTTCAGCGATATAACCAGCTGCTCCTGTTTTATTCAAAGCGTGGGCAATACCAAATGAAGAGCCAATTAAAATCAAAAGATTCCATTCGATCGATCGCCTGGCTTCGCGAGGCGTCATGCACTTTAAAAATAACAACACTGCGACCGAAACAAATGAAGCTGTGACAATCGGAAGAATGCCAATTGTAACGGAGACAATCATGCAAAGGAAGATTCCCAAGGACAAGTGCGACTTAAAATCATTGTCGTTGTTCTGCGAAACGTGCGAGGTGAAATAAAAGTCTTTGCTGGATCCTTGATTTTTGATTAAAAAATCATAAGCTGACAAAGTAAATAACACATCTCCCGGTTTTAGCACAATCGTACCGATTTTTTCTTCCATTCTTCGCCCATTCCGAAACACAGCGATAATGACCGCATTGTATCGTTGTCGAAATTGACTTTCCTTCAGTGTACGATGACTCAACATCGAATTCTTTGATATTACAACCTCAGACAGGTGGATATCAGAACCTCGAAAATGCTCAAGGTCGACCTCAGATCCTAACTCTAACGTCAGCCCTGGGATTTTTTCTAATTCAAAAATCATGGATACTACTCCGGTAAAAATCAGATGATCATCGGATTGTAACACTTCGTCACTGGAAACGGGGAAAATTTTTCTACCTTTTCGAATAACGGCAATTAAATACAAGCCCTTTAAATTACGTAACTGCGCCTGTTTAATGGTTTTGCCAATAAGCGGACACGCGGATTCAACTTTCATTTCCACCAGATACTTACCGCTTTCTCCCTGTTCAAGATCCTGTTCAGGATTACGAGAAGGAAGAATTTTCTGTCCGATAAATGTCATGTACAAAACACCGACAATGGTTGAGGGAACACCAATATAGGCAAGCTCAAACATAGAAAAGCCCTGATATCCTTGGTTTTTTAGAAATGTACTTACAACTAAATTAGTTGATGTCCCGATGAGGGTACACATTCCTCCAAATATGGCCGCATAGGATAGGGGTAATAAAAACTTCGAAGGGGCGAATCGGTTGTCCTGTGCCCATCTCTTTATAATTGGGGTGAACATAGCTACAACCGGAGTGTTATTTAAAACAGAAGAAAGTGTAGCAATCGAGAGCATCATTCTAAAAACGGCTTTTGGGGGTGTATTTATCTTACCAAAAATTAGTTTGGGTAGATTCCTGACTAATTTACTATTCTGAACTGCTGAAACCAATACAAACAAAGCTGCTATTGTCAAAATTCCCTCATTTGAGAAACCACTTAACGCCTCGTTTGGTGTCAAAATACCAAAAAGCATTAAACTCACCAGGGCTGCGAATACAACTAGATCGGATTCAAACCATCCAACCGCCAATAAGATAAACATAAACATAACGATTGTAACGGTAATTAGTCCCGGAAGGGCCATAAGATCACCTCTTTCACCTCATGCTTTAGCAATTCAGGGGAAACAAATCCTCTTTCATACATCATCAACGTAACCCATTTTTGTCATAAGGGGACTGCACTGGTCTATGATAAACTGTTTTATAACCTTCGACAGCGATGTACTGGAACTATTGATTCTTTTGGCCAACACCTTTTGTATATCCTGTTCCTCCAAATGGCCGATTTGCTTAATAAGATTGATAGTCTCTTTGTCTAGTGAGGTAATGTCCTCATATTTTACTAGATACATGTTCGAATCAGTCTTGGAAAGTTCAAAATAGGTTTCCACATGCTGATTCCAAAGCTTTGTAAATTCCTCAAGTGAACTGTATAATTCCTTCCAACCTTTTGCGGATAGGCTACTCCATACATCGATCGGATTCCTGACAAGAAGGATCACGGTACAATTGGGATAGCACTGGCGCAGTAACCGCAACTCTTTTTTTCCGTATCTTACCTCTTTATAACCAATGAAATCATGTTGTTTGCTGTAATTCTTCACGTATAAATTTTCATGGAAGGCCCTTACCGTTTTGACCATTGCGTCGGCTACTTCATTTTTCGGTGGAGTCATACCAGCAATCCACTTATTTGCGTCTCCCCCGTTGTTAAAATAAGCACTTCGGTGCTTTAACCCGGCAAAATGATTAGCATTATTGTAGATGCGGCAAAAATCTGTTAAACATCCGCCATTCTCGCCCCATATTAATGTTTTCTCCCTTGCATTAAAAATCCTTTGCAGCATGGTGGATCCAGAACGTTGGGTGGCCGCTGAAATGACTATATCCAATTGGTATCTCTCCTTTCAATTTATTGTTATATCATATGAAAGGAAATCAAGGCCCGACCAGTAAAGATAACTAGTATTGTATAGACGTTCTCATAGTTTTTTGATAAGACAGGCCACTCATTTTATATATCATCTAGATAAATTACTGTGCTAGATGTTTCCGTTGTTTTTATATACGTAGTCATTCATAGTTGTCAATGTATCTACTTAAATCATCTGTATAGGCAATAATCCTTGCTAGCTTGATTAATTCTTCATTCTTTTTGTGAGACGTATGGGTATCATCATCATGTCGAACGATAGCAAAGTTTTTCCTGTCTGTAGTATATATTTTGTATCCTTGTTCCCAACATTGACGTTGGATGCCAACATCCTCGCCTAGATTTTTGGGAGGGAATTTTATTTTGGGGTAAATGCTTTTATCAAAAACGATCGTCCCTCCTTTCATCACCTTTTTGATATATTGATTTTCGAAAAAACCGACCGGAATCCATCGTGAGAATCTTCTCTTTTTTAAAATACGTATACGTTGTCCTCTTCCCTACAAGAACTGCGTCTGTGTTTTCAAAGGCTTCCATCGCTTGAGAGATATATTCAGGTCCATAATAGTCGTCATCATCAAATTTGGCGACATAACCGTGTTTGGCTTTTTCTGTTCCATAGTTCAGACATTCGCCTAGTGTGACTTCTTCTGGAAGTTGATATATGGAAACATTTTTATATTCTCCAGCTTTCATTTTCCATCTTTCTATCTTCATATCGTCTTTATTCAATATGATAATTAACTCTTTATCCTCCCAATTTTGCCGATCAAAATTTTCAAAGATATTATCCATGAACTGAGGTTTTATCGTACTTGTGACGATAGAAATACCAGACATTGAAGTTCCTCCTTGTAAACAAATTTATTTTTCATGAATCATTGACAGAAAATCATTTTCTCCACGTATATTGGACAACAAGCCTGTTTGCAACTGGAAGATATGTTTTCGGTTGTGCGAAGAAAAAAGGTTGGAACTTTGTGCCCTTGCCGGCACTAAGTACTATTTCTTTCATTTTTTTACACCCTTTTGTTTAGTCCAGTGATGCAATTTTTCTTAGGATTTGAAAGCAATAGGAACTGTGATTTGTACCAGGTAAGTCCTTTATTAAAGTTCACATCGAAATAATGAATTTCCTTTCTTGTAGATGGGATGATGTCGGGATGCGTTTTGAGATAATGATATAGTGAAGGGATTGCACCGATGTTAATAAAATTTGACATCTTGTTATGTTGACTACTAGAGATGACATCCTTTGAGAATTTCGCCTTTTAATGCTTCTCCTTGGGACAAACGGTCTCCAGCAAACCCTGGCACCCTTTCTCTATTAATTGATAGGCTTTATCAAATTCTCCAGTATGGAAGGGATCGGGAACTTCCGTATACTCCGTTCCCAAGATAAAATCTGTTAAGAGATAGGCGTGAGTCTCTTTCTTCTCAGCTAATTGTCTAATCGAAGATAGGTTTTTATTATCCATGACAATAATCAGGTCAAATTTCTCCAAATCCCCTTTAGTCACTTGTCTTCCATAAATTCCATCGTAAGAAATTCCGTGTTTGGCCAAGACTTCCTGTGTTCCCTGGTGAGGGGGGCTTCCGGAGTGCCATTCCCTAATTCCTGCAGAATCGATGTGAATTTTTGATTCAAGTCCCTCCCGGCGTACAAGATCGCGAAAAATGGCTTCCGCCATCGGAGAACGACAAATGTTGCCTAAACAGACAAACAAGACGGATGTCATCTTTTCACCTCCCTTCAGTTTGTGTCTTCCTTTTGATGATTTGTTTTATATGTTGTATAAGCTCTGTTGCTCTTTTTTCGGTTGAATGTTTTTCTCTAACCATCTGATAGCCATTACGGGCAATTCGAATCCTTTCATCTTCGTTCCGTAAATAATAGGCAGCCTTTTCTTCAAAGTTGTTTTTATTTACCGCAATAAACGTATCCCTATCGACGAATCCCAAATCTGTTAGCTCTTTAGAGGAAGGTGCCAACAACAAGGTATTGCACCCTAGCACCTCAAAATATTTCATTAACGGATATTCAAATACGGAGTTACAAGTCAAGAACATTTTTGCACGATTAATTTCCTGCGCATAATCCTTTCCAATCAGAGAACCAGGTTGGATACTGTGCTCATCATAATATCCGGGATGAGGATGATATTGAAAACCCCGAGTGCTTTTTAGGCGTTGCAACATCAAAGTTCTGAGTGGATAAAGACGTGACGATAGAGCTCCCATCATCAGCCAATTGATATTTTTTTCTAGTTGATAGTCCTTGTATATTTCTAAATTTGCATGATGGGGGAACCAAATCATTCGTCTATTAAGCTGGGGATACCATTTTCTAAAAGCATCACGATAATGGACAAAAATCATATCGATGTTTTCTTGCGCAATATATCTTTTTCTTTGATGGATGTAGTTAGAAATGTCATGAAAAATGATTGCCTTAGGAATGTGAACATCGTTTAGCCCCTTGATAAGCGGACCAAGTTTTGGCGCAAAACAATCATTTAATAAAATAAAATCGGGCTTGTATGGGAGCTGTTCTAAAATATTTGCCATCTGCCCCTCAGTCCTCCAAAACATTACGTCACATTGCTTTTTCAATTCTTCGGCTAAATAATGGCTGCTCTTCTCCATTTGGTCTGATTGGTCCATTGTAAAAAACAAAACCTTTAATTTTTCCATGTTCCAGCCCCCTGGACCTAGTAAATCTCTATTGTGTTGTTACTGTATATATTTATATGATTCTATTCCTTTGCATGTTTGGGTAACTAACCCCTTGCTGATGAAAATAGGTACAATATGTCAGAAAGCATTCATGTTTTATACGACGGAATGCATCAAGAAATAGGAAACCATCACGAAATTGATAGATTAATGCCCGTTTTTCTTTTATTTAGTTAATAATCCAACCCCCTGTACCTTCATCTAAATAGAGTATAATACAGATGGTTTTAGACTCATCTGCATGTAGCTGAGTCTAAAGGAGGGAAAGTTAATGAGCGGTTTTTCCGATGACAATTTGTGTTGTAAATGCAAGGAGGAATCCAACAGAACGAATTGCAACAGTTGCATTTGCGAGTTGCTAAATCGACTTAGTGAAAAGCACCAAAGGATATTGATTATTAATAAAGGGAGTTCTACGCCAGTATCACTTGACGGAAGTAATACACCTACACAATTCACCGTGATGTGTTTTGACCCGGATAATTGCTGTGCCACATTTAGTTTCGAGGAAATCGTTGATACATCACCAATGAAAATGGTACCGAGAATTTTCATTGCAGATTGCCGCAGCATTGCAGGCATCGTTTCTCTTTGAAGCGATCGACAAGATTAGTGTTAGTTTTAAATATCGAAATACAATGCCTTGCACAAATCTGTGAGATTGAAACAGTTATGAATGTACCTTTTAAACAAGATTGTCACCAAATCGAGCAGTGTTGTCCAAAAATTTGAGCCGAGAACAAGAGTGGGGTATCCGGCTATTTGTATTAAACTTTATTATAGGTCTGCTTCTCTCCTGTACTTTAATTGGTGTGAATTCGCCTATTACCGACAGAATGCTACTAGTTATTTAAGGGCAAACTACCATGTATGAACACGCTGTATTGCAAAATTGGTTTAAAAATCTACCTAACTTAAGCCCTAACTGTTTGTAGTTCTCTACTGGCTCATTTAATATCACTATCTTCCGTAAGTAAATAACATAATACCTGCTTCATAAATAATAAAAGTTGGCGTATCCACGTGACGGATGCCGAAGCTTTAGATCGGCAAGGTCGGATAGATAGTTGGGGGTACCTCATATACTGTTAACCTAGAAGAGCTGCTTGGAGGATATTTAGGCGCTAATTAATTCCAGCAAACACCTTAAAAATTAAGATAGGTCAAATTAAGATGAGTCGCTGAAAACACGTTTTTCAGCGGCTTAATTTTAATTAGTAAAGGTCCGATGTTATATATATTAGGACTTATAACTGCTACATCTTGGGCACAAAAAAACCGACCTTTTGACATAAACAAAAGAAGCCGGTTTATGACTCTTCATCCTTTGCAATTAGTAAATGCAGTAATTTAACCATAATTTTCTACATTGTTGTATTTAAAATAAATAAAGCTTAGCCTGTTAATAAAAGCTGCTTAGTAGAAGGATCTCACTGAATAACTCTTAAACCAAGCAAAGAAAAAAGCAATATAAAGGTTATTTATTTTCTTGCATTCCTCTTATAAGCACTTCCGCCACTTCAGGACGTGAGAATTCCGGCGGAGGCGTCTTTCCCTCTCGCAACATTGTCCGCACTTTCGTTCCACTTAAAATGAAACGATCTTCATTCGAATGGGGGCATGTTTTTGTTGAAGCCATGTTCATACACTTTTTGCAATAAAAGCTGTGTTCAAATTTAAATATATGCATACCCATTTCCTCTTCATATTGACTGATCAATTCTTGCGCTTCATAAGTACCATAATAATCGCCGACACCGGCGTGATCACGCCCGACAATAAAATGCGTGCAGCCAAAATTTTTCCGAACCAAAGCGTGAAAAATCGCTTCACGCGGACCGGCATAACGCATTGCCGCGGGATTGATGACAAGCTGAACACGATCTACCGGGAAATATTGTTTAAGCAAAATTTGATAACTTTCCATACGAACGTCTGCGGGGATATCATCTTCTTTCGTTTCACCCACTAGCGGTTGAAGCAGCAAACCGTCCACATTCTCAAGAGCCAATTTCTGAATATATTCATGTGCACGGTGAACTGGATTACGTGTTTGGAAACCAACGACCGTTTTCCAACCCAAGTCTGTGAACATTTGCCGTGTTTCAATAGGCTTCTTGTAAAATTGACCGAACGGTTCGTGGGTCGGGCAATTTAACATCCAGATCGGTCCACTGAGATACACATCACCTTTTTCTTCTATTTTCTTCACGCCCGGATGTTTGGAATCGGTCGTTTTATAGACCTGTTGTGCCTCATATTCCTTGTCATATTCAAATTTTTCTTCCAGTTTCAAGACACCGTAAGTGATCCCGTCATCTCCGATCAAAGCCACTTCTTCACCGATGGCCAGCTTTTTTGAATCTTCTTTGGAGGCTGGGAGTGTAACAGGAAGACTCCAAACAAGACCATTATCTAAACGAAGCCTTTTCAAGACACTCAAATAATCCTCTTTCCCCATAAAACCGGTAAGCGGGCTGAAGCCACCAATGGCAATGAGTTCGATATCCGAAATGGTCCATTTTGAAACGGACAGGGAAGGCATTGATTTCGCCTTATCCAGATATTTTTTACGCTCTTCACCTTTTAGCTCACGTTGGATCAGCTTTCCGCCGTGGGGTTCGATGGTTGTTGCATTCAACATAAGTTTTTTCCACCTTTTCATTTTCAGAATTCACGGTCTTCCTCTTAGCGATAAATTTGATTTGATTTGGTCAAATTCCTGGAATCCCAATAGTTCTACTTTCAATTATTTAAAATTGAATTGAATTCCCGTCACTGTCAAAGTAAACCTCATCCCAATATCTTCTCATTCGTGTGCCCCATTGAACGGTACATTCTTCCGGATTAATGGCCATGTTTTTCGCGAGTTTTATAGCCAAATATGGTAGATTCACTCCGGCTGCTGTACAATGGACTATCGTCCCTTGAATCCGTGGGTTAATTTCAAGAATTTTAGGTTGATGATTTTGATCCCGACGGACCTGCACACCGATATTGCCATGTAAACCAAGTTCTTTCACAATTCTTGAGGTATATTCAATCACATCATCCTCTTTGACGATTAAGCTTTTAACCGATATTCCATCAGTAATTTTTTCCCTTAATCTTGGAATCGCAATAATGACCTCCCCCTGATTGGCCAGAATGTCGACACTGTATTCTTCATGTGGAAGATATTCCATGACAATCGTTTCCGGAATGTCATAGGCATCTTTCAACATATCCAGAAGTTCCTGAACACTAATATATGAAGAGTCAGGTTTTTCATAAAATAAATGTTCGAGACGATTTTTTTGTGAATCAAGAATGCGAAAGCCCCTGCTTCCATCGGAAACTGTGGGTTTCATACAAACAGGGCGATTAGGATATCCCAAATCATATATCGCCTTCCGTAATTGATCTACTGTATGAACCGTGATTGACTGGGGAACGGAGATCTTTTTATCTTTCAAGGCCTGAAATAGCTTTCCTTTATTCATAGCTTTTATCAGGGATGAATGTT
The DNA here is from genome assembly GCF_003605385.1 of Siminovitchia acidinfaciens. Lineage (GTDB taxonomy): Bacteria > Bacillota > Bacilli > Bacillales > Bacillaceae_C > Siminovitchia > Siminovitchia acidinfaciens. The sequence goes on from NZ_QYTV02000002.1 coordinate 369,841, forward strand.
CTGAAACGGATACCTCTATACCCATCCCCTTAAAACGCTGTTTATTCTTTGAAAACCTGGGCAATTCCATCGATACCAATGGAAGAATAACATCGACCTTTTCTGCTCTGCATAAAGTCAGACATTCTTCAATGAAGTGAGAGCTTGTTGCCTCAGGTCCGACGAAAAATTTGTCAACCATGGCCTTTGTTGCCACATCAGGGTCAATATCCATACCTACGATTTTAAAATGATGGTTTCTCGCAGATCGCAGAGATTTAATCACCCCTGGAGCTGACGGTGATCCCACACCGGTCAGTAAGACAGTAGTGGATAAGTGCATGTTGAACTCCTCTCCTTGAGACCTACTGATCCCAATTAAATTTTTCTCCCAGCAACTGATAGAGTTCTTCATTATATGGTTTGTAATAGTCCACGAGTTTCTTTCGTGTTTCCGAGTTCATTTTGGAGTAACTACCCGCGTTATGATGGTCGTAGACATTTAGTTTGTACCGGGGAAGTCCAAGGAATTTAAAAATTTCGTCCATTGTTTTTTGAGGCTGTTTATATAATTTTTCACTTTGCACGATGTGAAACTGTTCCCTTGGGAATATCTCCATCCATCTTTTGAGTTTCCTTACATAGATTCCTTTATCCAAATAGGTCGATTTGCCCTGTATGGCTTTTTCAAAAGGAATCGAGATTATCCCTTTTCTAAGGTGCATATGGTAGTGTGAATAAGCCCGGTCAACCGGGTTACGCAAGATCAGAATTAATTTTATCTTAGGAAGGACTTTATGGATTTTTCGCGCAACATTCGGAAATTTTAAATAACCAGTTGCTTCGCCTGTCATGCATTGTTCACAGTCAGGGAATTGTGACTTATACCACTCAATCCCCTTATCGTAATAGGCATGGAAAAACGCAAGTTCTTTTCTTTTGGCAGGCTCTACTTTTGGATGATCTGTAATATACCTATATAATGCGGTGGTCCCGCATTTCATTTCACCCATAATAATAAAGTCTGGTAGTTTACCCATCTTCTTCCCTCTCTCCATAAGTTTGATAGTTTATCGTATTCGTACGTATCTTGCTTGTATCTTTTGTTAACCTATATTTCACGCCTATTTGATCATTCTTTTTATAAATCAGCATCAGCCGTCTCTCTTTTTGAAATACTTTAATATCATATTTTAAATCATTTATAAGAGGAGGTGAAAAAATGCGGGTAATGGACTACAAAAACCAAAAGGTGCTGATACTTGCCCCGCATGCAGATGACGAAATCATTGGATGCGGCGGTGTGATACAAAAGTATTTGAAAAACGGAAGTGCAGTCCGGGTTGTGATTGCTTCTTTTGTAAAAGGCGCCTATCAAAAATATAAAACGGAAAAAGGTCAATATGAAATATACGATGGAATGACTCGTCTCAAAGAGTTGGAGGAATCCCATAGGATAATAGGCATTAAAAACTATCATTTTTTATATACAGACGAAGATCAGGTACAATATCACAGCAAATTAGACACGCTCCCGAGAGTCGAATTAGTATCCAAATTGGAAAAGGAAATTCAGGAATTCAAACCTACGGTGATTTACATCCCTTCCATCACAAAACATCAAGATCATACTGCACTCCATGAAGCAGCCTTAACGGCAACACGGCCCTATTTTTGGAACGGATCGGTACTTGTTTATGAAACAGATGGAGAGCTTTCTTTTCACCCCAACTTGTTTGTTCAAATAAATCGAGATGAGATCAATAAAAAACAGGAAGCTTTAAAAGCTTACAAGACGCAGGTAGGGTCTAAACGCCATCCTATCAGTTCGCAATCTTTATTCACCAAAGCACGATTTAGGGGGCAATCTGTTTATTGCAATTTTGCAGAAGCTTTTCAGGTCATCAGAATTCATGGATAACGTTGCGGCCACTTCTGAATCAAGTAGGAAAAGAAGCGGTACCTTTCTCCCATCAGGGACCGGCTTACATTAAGTAATAAAAGAAAGGTGGTATGATTATTGGATCTTCTTATTTCCGCAGCAACACACCGTTCAGGTTCGACGCTGATTCAGCGTATTTTTAATGCCCGGCCAAAAACAATTATTTGGGGGGAAAATGGAGGTTGTTTGACCGATTACTGCAACATATATAACAATGCATTACATTACTCTGAGACGTTTAAGGATGTAAGGGAATCTTATTTTAACGGGGGACAAAATCCCAATCAATGGATCGCTTGCATGACACCAAGACCAGAGGTATTAAGGAGTTCGATCATCCATTCGGTTAAAGCTCTCAACTATCTCTTATATGTCGAAGAACACAGGGATTCTTTCGATATGTTCGGGTACAAAGAAGTACGATACGGGAAAGAGGAATTAGAATTGTTCCGCGAATGTTATCCGGACTCCCCGGTAATTTTATTGATTCGTCACCCGGTCTCAGTTTGGAAAAGCGTTTCACCCCGTGCGAAAAAGGAAAGATACGGATCGATTGAAGGGTTTTCCGATCTGTGGACAAAAAGAGTAAACGATTATTTAAAACTGTCAGCTGAAGATTCAAACATGCATCTCATTCACTATGAAAAAGTAGTTGCTAGAGATATGGAAACACTGGATCTCATCAAAAGCATTGGTCGTTTAAGTGATGAAGAAATTGAAAAGGTGCTTGCCGTAAAGGTAAGCAGTTCCAGCAAGCCTACTCCTCGAGCTATCAGTCAAGGAATTATGCGGCTATGTAAGGATACAATGATCAAGGCGGGGTATGATGAGCATTGACAGCAGAGTATTCGTATTTAATGGATATGATCTTTTCGGAGGATCGTTCATGCTTTACCAACTTGGAAGGATTTGTTTTGAACAGTTCGGTACCCAGGTGTTTATTGTGCAAAATCATAACATTAGTCGGGGAAAACAGAGGTTTCATTATCAATATGACTTTCCAACGATCTCCATTTACAACATGAGAAGAATAATTAAAGAACAGGATTTATTTATTTGTAATCCTGTTCAGTCCCCACACTCCTTCGGATCCATGTTATCGTCTAAAAAATTGATGTATCTTCAAGGAGTCACCAATTACTCCCGTTTAGATACGAAATTTGATTATTACGTGTCGGCTTCTCGTTTTGTTCAGGAAACTACGCGATCAAAATATGGTATCAATACTCCCGTTATTAATCCTTATATTAATCTTTCCATATTTCATCATGACGTTTCGTGGAAACAACGAAATAATGAAATATTGGTACTGGATTACAAAATAGACCTACAACCATCATTAAATCGTTTATTGGAGGTTTATCATCAGAAGTATTCGGACGCCCTTCCAGAATTTAAGAAAGTCAGTAATCTAACACAGAGAGAATGGGCGGAAATATTGACTACGCACAAATTCTATTTGACATTATCCCCTGTTGAAGGATTCGGTTTACCTTCTCTTGAAGCTATGGCTTCCGGATGTGTGGTATTAGGTTGGGATTCATATGGTGGACGCGATTATTTCGAACCGGGTCGAAATGCACTTGTTGTTGAAGAGGGTGATTTTGATCAACTAGCCAAGTATCTTCATGAAATCCTAAGTTTTCCTGGCCATAATTTGAACCTATCAAAAAATGCCGTATCCACTGCAAAAAACTACTCTTTTGAAAGCTTCACTGAAAACTGGCAAGATTTTTTAGAACAAAATGTGTTTATATAATTTCGATATTGAGAAAAAGGGTCGTAAGCCTGAATTGTAAAAATAAGTACACCTTTTTGGTACACAACAGCCGTAGATTCCGATTTTTCCAAATCGAATGTATGGCTATTTTTATTTATTTTCCACAAAAGAAAAGCACCTTCTAAAATGGATACGTTCATCGTATCAAGAGGTGCTGTTTATTAATATGTGTCCTTGAACGGAGGCTTACTAAGCAGCTTTACTATTTTTTCGGCAGATGAATTACGACGCCCCGGACAATACGGATATTCTCATCATCAATTTTCCCTTCCAACTCATCCTCTTTCTTGCTCCAATTTACAATTAGATAAAATAGCGCGATTCCGTAGCTTGTCAGCTGAACGGCTTTCAAGATCCCTCCGCCAAGCTGCTGGTCGTATACTGCTGTGATTGAAGGAAGCAGTTGTCCCGCCACCTCGGCATACATAGGATAATGTACTGTACTGATGCCGATTAACAAAAAAATACCAATTGGCATCAACAGGACAGCATTCAGGAAAATGTAAGCGACTCTAGTGAAGTATGAGAATTTGCTGATTTCAGGCAGCGGCATGATAATCGTCCACCACATTAAAAACCCGGTAATAAGTAGGAAAATTTGGCTGATGATCGAAAGAACAGTACTCTGCTGAATAATATTAAATATTTCCGGAGCAAAGTAAGCTGTTAAGGCTCCGTTAAAGAGCAAAGCAGCCATCCAGGGGTGCCCGAGCAGCTTTAATGTAAATTTCAATCGGTGGTTCCAAAAGTACTGCCTGGCCCATTGAGATGGCAAACTTAAAATGAACAGCGGCAATACAATGAATAATACAGTCATGACCTCAAGTACATGGGCGCTGAACGAAAAATGGTCAGCAGCAATCTTTAACGGGCTCCCTTTAACAATATACAATGAAGTAGCAGCCACATAAAAATAGGCCATCTGTTTGCCTGTTACCTTATAGTTAGAATCATGAATAATATTTTTTGCATATATAAAAGAAGCCAATGCAATGATTAAAAAAGTGATTGGACTCCACATCTCATACCATGCATAATTGGAAAAAACATCCAAATCCACAGGTATCCCTCCCTATTCATGGACGGCTATCACGCCGCACATTCTAAACATCCAGGATGAAACACACTCTATGGGTATTCTATCACATTTTAGAAAAACTTCTCCTCTTATCCAGTTAATTCAAATTGAAAAGGCTCCGGAACTAAGTCCCGGAGCCTTTTGTTATTGTTCATATTTGGACGAATCTTCGATGATGTTAGATGTCCAGCTCCAGGCCCTTCCGCTTTTGTTCTTAACTTCGCAGTTCCGCATCAGCTTTTTCCTTCAATGCAGCCAATACCTTATCATGCACTTTCGTTACTTCCTCGTCCGTTAGTGTCCGTTCAGGATCTGCGTAAGTCAATGAGAAGGCAATTGATTTTTTGCCTGCTTCCATATTCTTTCCTTCATAAAGGTCGAATACATGGACGTTTCTCAAGAGCTTACCACCAGCATCTTTGATGACCGCCTCAAGCGTCGCTGCATTTACATCTTTATCAACGACCAACGCGATATCTCGTGCAATCGATGGATAACGTGGAATCGTGACGTAGTGCAATTCAGGGAGTTCATAATCAAATACTGGCTCAGCCTGGATTTCAAATACATATGTGTCTTTCAGATCAAGCTCTTTTTGTAAATGTGGATGAATCTGTCCGGCAAATCCGATTACTTCGCCTGCCAATAAGACTTCCGCAGTGCGCCCCGGATGCATGCCGTCCATTTGTACAGCCTGCCAAGTAATTTCTTTTTCAAGACCAAGCTTCTTAAATAGGCCTTCCAAGATTCCTTTCACAACATAGAAGTCAACCGGCTTTTTCTCGCCTTGCCAAGAATGATCGACCCAAAGGCCTGTCACAGCACCGGCAATATGCTCCCGCTCTTCCGGCTGCTTGCCTTCGCCTTCATTCAAAAAGACGGAGCCGATTTCGTACAGGGCAACCGATTCATTTTTTCTAGCTACATTATAAGAAATTGCTTCAAGCATTTGAGGAACAAGGCTTAATCTCAGGCGACTGCGCTCCTCGCTCATTGGCATGGAGAGTGTGACTGGTGGACGTTTTTCAATTGAAAACATCGATGCCTTCTCTTCGCTTGTCAAAGAGTAGGTGATGGCTTGGAACAAGCCGGCTCCCTCAAGGAATCCCCTTGTTGTTCTACGCTTTTCCTGCCCTTTGTTCAAACCGCCTGGAGTCGATTCTCCGCTCGGCAATGTTTTCGGAAGTCGGTCATATCCATATAGACGTGCAACCTCTTCGACCAAGTCCTCTTCAATCGTAATGTCTCCTCTGCGGGTCGGAGCAGTTACAGTAAACTCATCATCCTCAACCGCCACTTCGAATTGCAGGCGATCAAAGATCTTCATAACTTCCGCTGAAGTGATCTCAGTGCCTAGAACGCGATTGATTTTTTCCAATGATATGGAAACTACTGCAGGCTCGATTGTTAACTGGTCGTCTTCCACAAGCCCTTCCAGCACTTCTCCGCCGGCATATTTTGCAATTAACTGGGCAGCACGCTCTGCTGCAGGTCTTACTCTGTTCGGATCCACACCTTTTTCATAGCGGCTGCTTGCTTCACTTCTTAAGCTATGATATTTTGATGTACTCCGTATCGAACCGCCTGTAAAATAGGCTGACTCCAGTAGAATCGTCGTTGTATCATCGCTGACCTCTGAATCTGCTCCACCCATTACCCCAGCGAGTGCAACTGGAACAGTTCCATTAGTTATGACTAGCTGTTGAGAAGTCAATGTCCGTTCCGTGTCATCAAGCGTTGTTATTTTCTCCCCTTCTTTTGCAAGGCGAACAACTACTTCTTTTGAACCGAACCTATCGTAGTCAAAAGCATGAAGCGGCTGGCCATATTCGAGTAAAATATAGTTCGTGATATCAACGACGTTGTTGTGTGGCCTAATGCCAGCTGACATCAGACGCCCCTGCATCCAAAGCGGGGACGGGCCAATTTTTACGTTTTTTATTACCTTAGCTGTGTATAGCGGATTTTCCTTCGGGGCTTCCACTTTTACGAAAATATAATCAGAGGCTTTCTCTTGAGATGCTTCATGAGAAATTTCCGGCAATTGAACGGATTCATCCAAAATAGCCGCAGTTTCATAAGCGACTCCAATCATACTAAGTGCATCTGCACGGTTAGGCGTCAAATCAAGTTCGAGTACCTCATCGTCCATATTCAACAGGGACAATGCATCGGAACCGACTTCCGCGTCAGCAGGGAATACATAGATTCCTTCGGCAAATTCCTTCGGTACGAGCTTCCCTTCGATGCCAAGCTCCTGTAGTGAGCAAATCATTCCGTTTGATTCCTCCCCGCGGAGTTTGGCTCTTTTTATTTTAAAATTGCCGGGAAGAACTGCACCTGCTTTTGCAACAGGGACTTTTTGGCCTTTGGCAACATTCGGCGCCCCGCAAATGATTTGGACAGGTTCTCCTTCACCAATATCCACTTTACATATGTTCAGTTTATCTGCTTGTGGGTGCCGGCTGCAATCCAGCACTTCACCGACAACGACACCCTTCACACCATCGCTTAATTTTGCAATCCCATCTACTTCAATACCGCTTCTTGTTATTTTTTCAGCCAATTCGGCTGCAGTGACACCATTTAAATTGACGTAATCCTGCAGCCATTTATATGAAACCAACATGTGTTTAACCTCCCGAATTATTCTTGTTCAGCAAATTGCTTGAGGAACCGGATATCATTTGTATAGAAATGACGAATGTCATCAATTCCATATTTCAGCATGGCAATACGGTCTGGTCCCATTCCAAACGCGAAACCTGTATATCTTTTCGGATCAAAGCCTGCCATTTCAAGCACGTTTGGATGAACCATTCCCGCTCCCAAAACTTCAATCCAGCCAGTTTGCTTACATACTCTGCAGCCGTCGCCATGGCAGATTTTACAAGAAATATCCATTTCCACAGAAGGCTCGGTAAAAGGAAAGAAGCTTGGGCGCAATCGAATTTCGCGATCCGCACCAAATATCTTTTTCGCGAACACTTCAAGAGTTCCTTTCAGATCTCCCATTGTGATATTTTCGTCGATGACAAGGCCTTCAATTTGCATAAACTGATGGGAGTGAGTGGCATCGTCGTTGTCACGGCGATACACTTTACCCGGACAGATGATTTTTACAGGCCCTTTTCCTTCATGCTTTTCCATTGTCCTGGCCTGAACCGGCGATGTATGGGTACGCATTAAAATTTCTTCAGTGATATAAAAGGAATCCTGCATATCGCGGGCTGGATGTCCTTTAGGCAAATTCAAAGCCTCGAAGTTATAGTAATCATGTTCAACTTCGGGACCTTCCGCAATTTTGTATCCCATCCCGATAAATAAATCCTCGATCTCCTCGATGATTTTTGTAAGCGGATGGCGGTTCCCGGTTGAAACTTGTCTGCCCGGAAGCGTAACATCAATTGTTTCGGCTTCAAGCTTCTTGGCAACTGCCTCATTTTCCAGTTCTTCGTTTTTACTATCGATCGCCTTTGTAATCGCCTCTCTGATCATATTGGCGAGGGCCCCCATTTTTGGCCGCTCTTCCGCAGACAATTTCCCCATTCCCCGCAAAACTTCGGTAATCGGTCCTTTTTTCCCAAGATAAGAGATACGTACCTGGTTTAACTCTTTTAAGTCGGAAGCGACTTTGACTTCTTCAAGAGCCTTCAGCTCCAGTTCTTTCAACTTTTGCTCCATTTATATATCCTCCTTTATTCATTGCAATCAAGCGCCTATTTAGCTAAGACATACCAAGCAGTTCTATGCTTATCAAACTTAGACAATAAAAAAAGCCCGCCCCCAAAAAAGGGACGAGGCTATGGTCGCGGTACCACCCTTATAAACATTTTCATGTTCACTTCATTGTCATAACGGCAAGGCCGGTGCATCTTTACGAAATCAAGGATTTCGGTCCCGATGCCGACTCAGGAGGTGAACTTCGCCTGGATTCCAACTAAAAGTGCTTACAGTCATGGCACTTTTTCCCTGAAAGCTTCCTCCGGCTACTTTTCTCCGTCATAGTCGTTCACTTTATTAAGATATTCACATTATAGACGTTCTAAACAATAATTTCAAATCGGTTTTCGCAAATGGTAGAGCAATATGCCTGCGGCTATTGCAACATTGAGCGATTCACTCTGCCCGTACAGCGGAATATACAGATTGTTATCTGTCTGATCAAGGATAGCCGGATCTACTCCTGCCCCCTCATTGCCTACAATTAGCGCAAAAGCATCTGTTGGTGGGACATTCGTAAAGGCTTGTGCATTTTCAATAGCTGTTCCGTAAACCGGAATGTCCGCAGCTTTTAGTTTTCCTATCCATTCTGATAAATCACCTGTCTCCACATGCAAATGAAAATGGCTTCCCTGGGCAGATCGGATAACCTTCGGATTATAAAGGTCTCCGGTCCCCTCTCCGAAAATAACAGCGTCGATCCCTGCCGCATCTGCCGTTCTGATCATTGTTCCAATATTGCCGGGGTCCTGAACACCGTCAAAGAGGAGCAACCTTCTGTGTACTGACAGATCTACCGAAACAGTCCTTTTTTTACATACTGCAAAAATTCCCTGGGGAGTTTCTGTTGCGGATATGGCCCGGCTGACCTCAGCAGAAATTAAAGTCACCGGATATTGTTTCAGCTGTTCTGCATCCATCGCTGCAAAGTCGCTCTGTACCATGATTTCAACAACTTCATTGGCTTTGATGGCCTCTTCAAGCAAATGGACACCTTCCACCATATACTTTCCTGTTTGATCCCGCCCTTTTTTCGTAAGCAGTTTTTTCCATTCTTTTACCCGCGAGTTTTTCGCGGACTGAATTTCTTCCATGATATGCTCCAATTCCTTTCGGGACAATTCTTTTTTCATTATACATAATTACTCCATTTTGCGAAAAGCTAACGAAAGAATCTTTGAAAAGGAGCCAAGAAAAATGGATATAAACATCAGGAGAGCTGTTATTCATAACGTTTCAGAAAACAACCAAGAACAGTTACGGGACACGATTGTAGATGCGATGCAAAAAGGTGAGGAAAAGTATTTGCCCGGATTGGGCGTGCTTTTTGAAGTGATTTGGGAGCATTCCGATGAACAGGAAAAAGTACACATGCTTGGAACGCTCGAAAGCGGATTAAAACAAGAATAAGCGGCGGTATGACCGTCCGCTTTTTTTTAATGATTGATTGGGGTGTAAACCTTGAATCGTTTTGTTTTGATAATATTTTTAATAGCGGCTTGTGTCACTATTCCATACCAAACACATGCCGCCCAAATGCCTTGCAGTCTTGTTTTGGAGCCGGTGGATAAAAAGCTGAAAAATGCCAAAGGAGCTGCGTTGGTTTATAAAGTTCAAGTCATCCCGAACAGCTTTGCACGAACCAATGTCAGCATGATTGCTGTCCATCTTCCAGATCCGTCTTCTTACGGTGATTATGATCGTTACGAAAGTTATGTTTTCGTCCCCCGTGATATAAGCTGGCGATTTGAGCTTTACCCCACACCTGAAGATGGTCCAACCTGGGCCGGCCGATTTGATCTAATCACGGCGAAAATGGACAATGTGAATTTTCACGTAAAACTTTCCAATTCAAAAAACAAGAAATTGGGGCCCAGCGTTTTAAAAGGACATCTCAATAGCTGCCTATCTAAAACAATATCTTGAATACTTCCACTCCATAGTAAGCCGCGGCACCAAAAACAATCGACCAAATAAGCAGGCTGATGGTCATCCAAAGAATCGTCCAGTTTTTTGCAGCTCCGAGTGTCAGTCCGATAAATGCCGCAATATGGATACCTATCAATATCGGACCAAGCAAAGCTAATCCCGGCAAACCATATTTGTTCCAAATTCTTTTTGCGCGCGCTTCCCTTTTACCGCCATCTTCCGGCTCTCCTCGTTTTTTAAATAAAAAATTCTTGATTGGCTCAAACAAAAAAATGACAAGTAGGGTCGTCAATAAATTTCCTGCAAAACCAAGAACGATAACCGGTATCGGCTGCAGTCCGCGAATGATGGCAATCGGAATAGCCGCCGCAACTTCAATCCACGGCACTCCGGCCAAAAGAAAAACAAGAATATATTCCCATAAGTTTCCCATAAAAAAAACTCCTTAATCTGTGCTCCTCTTAGACAATACAGGAAAATTCATTTTCTGAAAAGAAAAAAGCAGGAAGCTTTGAAAGTGATGAGGGCCCCTCGAACGAACTCTTTGTTTTTTTGGGGGAATATGGCTGCTGCAAGGTTTTCTCTGCGATCTTATCTTTCTTGGGCACTAGGAATATCCCTTAGTTCCATATGAACGGATTTTTTTCCTTCACGGTCGCTATGAACAATTCATAGTTACCATACGATCGTTTTTTTCTCCTTCTCGGGCACTATGAACGACTCATAGTTACCATACGAACGAATTTTTCTCCTTCTCGCTCGCCATGACTGATTCATTCTTACCTTCCAACAATGAATATTTTTCCACCGCTACAAGAATATAATTGTACATAAAAAAGTACACCACTATACGTCAGTGATGTACTTTTAATAAAGCGAATCAATCAAAAATTATTTTATTTGCCGTTTCTTTATCCAGTCTCTTTACAACTTCACTAATTAATTTTACTGCATTTTCATAATCGTCACGGTGCAATAAAGCTGCGTGCGTATGAATGTAACGTGTAGCTATTGTAATAGCAAGCGATGGGGCGCCTTCTCCGGCGAGATGCGTGGAACCCGCATCCGTTCCTCCTCCTGGCATGGCGTCAAACTGATAAGGAATCTCCAGTTCATCTGCGATTCCTGTAACAAAATCACGCAATCCTTTATGGGAAACCATTGAAGCATCATACAACATGATTTGCGGTCCATCCCCCATTTTGCTCTGTGACTCTTTCTCTGATATTCCAGGGGTATCGCCCGCTATTCCTACATCCACTGCAATGGCAATGTCAGGCATAATTTTATTCGCCGCCGTTTTTGCTCCCCTGAGCCCGACCTCTTCCTGAACTGTTCCTACGCCAAATACCGTGTTCGGATGATTTTCACCCTTTAAGTTTTTTAGCACATCAATGGCAATGGCGCATCCGATGCGGTTATCCCATGCTTTTGCAAGCAGCATTTTATCATTGTTCATGACGGTGAATTCGAAATAAGGGACAACCATATCTCCTGGACGAACTCCCCATTCTTGGGCTTCTTCCTTGCTGGATGCACCAATATCGATGAACATATCCTTGATTTCCACCGGCTTCTTACGGGCTTCTGGAGACAGAATATGAGGTGGCTTTGAACCGATGACACCAGTAATGTCACCTTTAGCTGTCACGATAGTTACCCGCTGCGCAAGCATGACCTGGTTCCACCATCCGCCAACTGTTTGGAATCGGAGGAATCCTTTATCATCAATTTGCGTGATCATGAATCCTACTTCATCCAAATGTCCAGCAATCATGATTTTAGGACCGTTTGCATCTCCCGTTTTTTTAGCTATCAAACTTCCCAATCCATCCGTCTCGATTTCCTCGGCATAGGGCTCTATGTATTTCTTCATGACTCTGCGAGGTTCCTGTTCATTCCCTGCAACGCCTTTGGCGTCTGTCAATTCTTTTAACATCGTTAAAGTTTCGTCGAGCTTTTGCATATTTATCGCCCCCACTTTTTCCAAGATTTTATCCTTGAATTAATTATAATCATACAAATGATTCAATCACAAACATCTGCAATCCTAGTATCCGTTTTGCTGGCGTTTGAAATTCACTTCATTTTTCTTTTTATAAGCTTCTTGTACATCGTCAAGCATAAATCCGAGGGACTGCCCTAAAATGATATACTGGCGGAAAAGCTCTTCGAAATCCGCGGCGTCTTTAGACTGGCGAAAATCATTCACAAGCCTGAAGATTTTTAAAAAACCTCGGTCCAAGTCTTCATTGGCTTCCTGGGAAACAAGGTCAATATCACGGTCAGAAAAGCCCAATTCAAGTCCAAGGGATAAAATGAAATGTACGCCGTCTACAAACTCTTCCAAAATAGCTTCATGCGAAGACGGTGGTTTTTTGCTCCAAAACTTAAAGCATCTCGTTTCATTTGCCAATTCTCCAAGCTCAACAAGCAGAGCCAATATCTTCTTTTCAAACAATTCCTCGCCGTGCAACCCATGTTCCCTTTCTATATAACGGTCCAATTCATGCTGCATGGCAAACCATTCCTGTAATGTCACCTTTGATCACTCCTTCAATTAGGAAAGCACAGGCATCCCAGGTCTGCCCTTTTCGGCAGCTGAAACCTGGGGCCGTTGTTAAATACATATTTTACTTTCCATTTAAAAAAATTATAACAAAGTTGAAACCTTTTATCGCCTCGTTCGTATTGTAAGTAGATTATCTAACGGAGGTCTCACCATGATCTTATTATTTAGATTCGTCATTTTGGCATTAATTATTTACCTCTTTTATATAGCCGTGAAATTTATCCTGGATCCGAAAAGAAAACTGGAAAACGCGCATGAACAAAAACGGTTCTTTTTTTACGATGTTCCCGATAATATTAGGAAAAACTTTTTGATCACCTACGAAGGGGTCATGTTTGAAGGTGAGAAATATCTGGGTACGACCGACCGCGCATTTGAAGTCGTTTCCATTTTTATTTTTCCACATAATAAAGACTTGCTCCAAGGGCTTAGCTACGAGGATTTCAAATTCATTGAGCAGGAGGTCAAGCTTCGATACCCTAATGCGGTCATTGACTGGAAGAGCCCTATTAAAGAACTGATTGAGAAAAATAGAAATAAATAAGACAAAAGCGCAAGCGCCTGTTCATCGACGTACAGACTGAGCCGAAAGGCGGAAACGCCTTGATCAGCCCCGACAAGCACAAGACGATTCCCGAGGAGGCAGTACTTCAGCCACCACAGGGAATTGGCTTGTGACCTCGAGGGGCTAGGCGTTGCAGCTAGACAATAGTGACTCCCACGAGACAAAGGAAACACGGCGACTTGGCCACCTCAAAGCGCCACATCCTGTGGCTTCGGTGGCACTAGGACGTCGTGTCCGTCGGAGCCGATGTTGACTTATCGTAGGCAAGCTGCTTCTTCGAGAAACTTCCTGCGCTTTGCGACGAGCTGAACAAAGCTTCTTCGAATCAACTATGGCGCAGGAGCACCAGAGGCGCGAAGTCTGCTAGTCGATAGGCGCTGGCCGTCTCAAAGCGCCACATCCTGTGGCTTCGGCGGCACTAGGACTTCCTGTCCGTCGGAGCTAGACGTAGCATATACAGATTAAAAGGTTATCCACAAACATAGGATTTTATAGTACGCTAAAGAATAAAAAAGCCCAGGCAAGCAGGCTTTTACACGGAAGTATGCGAAAAGAAGTCATGCCATTTGATTGTGACGATTTTTTCACGGAGTAAGTAAAACAGGATAAACAGGGCTATTACAATAAGCGTTGCGATACCAGGAGAGAATTGTGTAATATACTCACCAAATATCGTATAGAAAAAAGCCAACGGAAGGTTCGTTGCGAACGCTCCCTTCATGAAGCCGCGAAAATCCGGCCTTCTTTCTAGCAGGCAAACGTTCAGCAATTGATAGTGAAAAAATGGGATCAGACGCAAGACAGCAATCTGCCCAACTGTCATTTTCACATAAGGTCCAAACCATCTATGCTTTATTCTCATCAATTTTTCATGGGTACGGGGGATCTTTCTAATACAGAAGTAAAAAAGAGCGGATAACAGCATCAGCCCTGTCATTGAATACACTGTCCCAAGAATGCTGCCGAACAGCATTCCGCCTGCCATGCACACCAGGACAACCGGTATGAACATAAATTGCCGGACGACATGAAACATAATAAACAGTACTGGGGCAAGCATCCCGCTGCCTTGCATGATCGAAAGCATGATTAATAACTGCTCATCCATGATGATCACCTGCTTTCTTCTTTATATATGTATTTTTCTCGTTTCTGGTTATGACAACAAAGAAAAGCGCAGCGCTGGAGGTTGAAATAAATAATTTCACATGGGAGCCAATGTTGATTTACATTCCAGGCGGACGCTTTCCGCGGGCGTGGCTTGAGCCTCCGACGCACAGGACGTGCTAGTGCCGATGACGCCACAGGAGGTGGCGTCATCGGCCTCGGTCGCTTCGCGCCCTGTGGGGTCTCAAGGCCTACGCTTCTCCCGCAGGACCCAAAAAAAGCTTCTGCGAATGAGCATCTCACGAAGGAAATGCGGAGCATTTTCGAGGAGTCGCCGCCTTCCACTGCAATCAACGTATCAATTTCTATGTGCTGCCTCGGGCTAATGCACAAGAGTGCACATTATTTAGTTCAATTTATATAGACAAGGGAATATTAATTTCCCTCTACAATCAAAAAAGCCATTCCCACAATGGAATGGCTTTTTTTGATTGACTTATAGAGCAGCTTTTGCTTTGTCTGCAAGTTCAGCAAATGCTTTTTCATCAGCAACAGCAAGATCTGCAAGCATTTTGCGGTTTACTTCGATGCCGGCAACTTTCAAGCCGTACATCAAACGGCTGTAGGAAAGGCCGTTCATGCGTGCTGCCGCATTGATACGTGTGATCCAAAGTTTACGGAAATCACGTTTTTTGTTGCGACGGTCACGATACGCATACATATATGATTTCATTACCTGCTGGTTAGCAGTTTTAAATAATGTATGTTTGGAACCATAATAACCTTTTGCTAATTTTAAAACCTTTTTACGACGTCTACGGGTAACTGTTCCGCCTTTTACGCGTGGCATATTATTTCCCTCCTAAATACTTCCAAATTATTTAATGTTATCAAGTAAATGACGAATTCTACGGAAGTCGCCTTTGGAGACGATTGCCGATTTGCGGAGTTTCCGCTTTTGTTTCGTGGATTTATTGGCGGCTAAGTGGCTTGTATAAGCATGTGAACGTTTCAACTTGCCAGAGCCTGTCTTTTTAAAACGTTTTGCCGCGCCGCGGTGTGTTTTCATTTTTGGCATATGAATTTCCTCCTCAAAACATTACTTTTCAGTGATTGGTGCCAATACAAGGAACATGCTTCTGCCATCCATCCGTGGTTTGGATTCGACAGTTGCCACGTCTTTACACTCTTCGGCAAAACGTGTGAGTACTTGCTGGCCGATTTCTTTATGAGTGATTGCACGCCCTCTGAAACGGATCGATGCTTTCACTTTATCTCCTTTTTCAAGGAATTTGCGTCCATTGCGGAGCTTTGTATTAAAATCATGCTCATCAATTGTTGGACTCAAACGAACTTCCTTCACGTTGATCACTTTTTGGTTTTTACGCGCTTCTTTCTCTCTCTTCTGCTGCTCAAAACGATACTTCCCGTAGTCCATGATTCTGGCCACCGGGGGTTTTGCGTTCGGCGCCACCAACACGAGGTCGAGATTTGCACGAGTAGCAATATCGAGCGCTTCATTACGGGATTTGACTCCCGCCTGTTCACCATTTTGGTCAATGAGACGAAGTTCACGGGCACGAATGCCTTCATTCACAAACATATCTTTGCTAATAGTTAGCCACCTCCAAGGTATTTTCGAGAATACTGAGTTTGAGTAAAAATAGGGCTGGTAGTTTCTGTTCTGAATCTTTTCGCCTATCTTTATCAATTCGATGGATAAATAAAAAGTGCAGGCCGCAAAAAGGGCCCGCACTTAGATCACACAACATTGTGTGGATAATTGCAATACATTCATTAACCTGTCAACAGCGTTGATGCGTCAATCAGGCGAGAAGCGGGCAGCTCCTTCTTACACAAACAAGTATTCGATTCACCTTATAAAGTCTATCATGGGGCACATACATTTGTCAAATGACAGGCATGTGAAACCTAGTCATAACAACGTTTTTTATCATACCAAATTTTTTCCCTGCCCGCAATGCTTTTTGTTAAAATGTTTATTTTTCAAGGAACTGGTAAAACTTTTTATATGACAAGATACAGGAGGTTACACATTATGAAAAAATGGATCTACTTCTTTTCAATTCCTTTGCTTGCTTTGGGAATGACAGCTTGCTCAAATGACCCATCTGTTGATAACCATCCAAAGGAACAGGTCGTTCCACCGCCGAACGAAAATGCGACGACGAATGATGATCTTATTAACAAAGAAGACAGTGGCAATAAATCTGATGATGGCAATGTCGCAGACATGAATGCAAAAAAGCTGATGGACAATTTTCCTTATAGGAAATTCGATTTAGAAATCGTCTATGCCCCCGATATGGAATATGATTTTGAATACGAAGAAAAGAATGCAGAGCAGGGCCAATACCGTGCGGAACTAAACGACTCTGTACATGACAAGAAACTCAAAGGCGTTGAAGCGTTTCAAACGTTATATACGTTAATGCAAGATGTACGGATCGATGAGAACACAACCAAAGAAGATGCAATTCAACAAATATTTGATGCCTTCCAGCTTGATACCAACTATACAAAATTTGAATTGGATTACACAATGAAAAACGGAAAAGAAATAGAGTTTGAAGATGTAAAATAGGCCTCAATTAAAACAGGTGCAGGAAAACGATCGTTTTCCTGCACCTTATTTTGGTTTCAGACCCCTTAATCATCAATTATGATTTTTTACTTCTTCTTGAACTCGCGCAATGAATTCCTTCAATGGAACTGTTTCAGTCTTTTTCTCACCGTATTTTCTTACGTTGACCGCCTCGGCTTCAACTTCATTATCACCGACGACAAGCATGTAAGGGATTTTCTGCATTTGTGCTTCACGGATTTTATAGCCAATTTTCTCATCGCGTTTATCCATTTCCACACGGAAGCCCTGAGACTTCAACTCATCTGTGACATGCTTGGCATAGTCAAAATGCACGTCAGGAGATACAGGGATTACTTGTACCTGGACAGGTGCAAGCCACGTTGGGAATGCCCCTTTATATTCCTCAATCAAAAATGCCACAAAGCGTTCCATTGTCGATACGACCCCACGGTGAATAACGACCGGACGATGCTGCTTTCCGTCTTCACCGACATAAGTCAAATCGAATTTTTCCGGAAGCAGGAAATCAAGCTGGACAGTTGAAAGTGTCTCTTCTTTTCCAAGAGCCGTTTTTACCTGAACATCCAGTTTCGGACCGTAGAAGGCAGCCTCTCCCTCTGCTTCGTAATAATCCAGTTTCAGGTCATCCATTGCCTCTTTCAACATGGACTGCGCCTTTTCCCACATTTCATCATCATCAAAGTATTTCTCCGTATCTTCAGGATCGCGGTAGGAAAGACGGAATGAGTATTCGCTGATGTTGAAATCCTTATATACTGCGATAACCAGCTCAACAACCCGTTTAAATTCTTCCTTGATTTGATCTGGGCGGACAAATATATGAGCGTCATTCAATGTCATCCCACGAACACGCTGCAAGCCGGAAAGCGCACCTGACATTTCGTAGCGGTGCATGAGCCCTAGCTCGGCGATCCGGATCGGAAGCTCGCGATAGCTGTGAATATCATTTTTAAAGATCATCATATGGTGAGGGCAGTTCATCGGTCTCATGACAAGCTGTTCATTGTCCATGTCCATGACAGGGAACATATCCTCCTGGTAATGATCCCAGTGTCCGCTTGTTTTATAAAGTTCCACGCTTCCCATTACTGGAGTGTAGACGTGGTCGTAGCCGAGCTCGATTTCTTTGTCCACAATATAGCGTTCGATTGTTCTGCGGATTGTGGCACCTTTTGGAAGCCACATCGGAAGCCCCTGGCCCACCTTTTGCGCGCTTGTGAATAAACCAAGCTCTTTACCAAGCTTGCGGTGGTCCCGCTCTTTCGCTTCCTCAAGCATTTTAAGATGATCTTCAAGATCGCCCTTTTTAAAGAATGCTGTACCGTAGACTCGCTGAAGCATTTTATTGTTGCTGTCTCCACGCCAGTAGGCACCTGCAATGCTCAATAGTTTGAAAAACTTGATTTTCCCCGTGGATGGCACATGGACACCGCGGCATAGGTCAAAAAATTCTCCCTGCTCATAAATAGTCACTTTTTCATCCGCTGGAATGGCGTCAATCAATTCCTGCTTATATTCATCATGGGCAAAAAGCTCCTTCGCTTCATCCCGGGTAACTTCTTTACGTACGATTTCCAAATTTTCGCCGATGATTTTATTCATCTCTTTTTCAATCGCCGGCAAATCATCAGGTGTCAATGAATGTTCCATGTCCATATCATAATAAAACCCGTTTTCAATGACCGGACCGACGCCAAGCTTCACACCGGGATATAGGCGTGATACTGCCTGTGCCATCAAATGGGCTGTGCTGTGGCGAAGCACTTCAAGGGCTTCGTCACTCCCCGGCGTAATGATTTCTATAGAACCGTCTTCGCTGATTGGCGTTCTAAGATCAATCATTGTACCGTTCAATTTTCCGGCTACCGCACTTTTTCTTAAGCCAGGGCTGATGGAAGCCGCAATCTCTTCCGTTGTAGTTCCGGCAGGAAACTCCTTGACGGATCCATCTGGAAAAGTGATTTTTAATTGGTCAGACATAAAATCTACTCCTTCTCTTTCATTGAAAAATAAAAAAACCCGCCCCCTGGAAAGGGACGAGTCTTGTGCACGTGGTTCCACCCTAATTTTCATAAAACGGATTTGGCCGCCTTATGACTTAGAATTTAAATAACGGATTTAATCCGCCGTCCAATACTGAAATTTCATGGCCGGAGTTCGAAGGTGGTAAGTATTCATCTCGTGTTAGGAAGCTTTCAGCCTTTTCTTCCCTCTCTGTAAACCGTAAAAGAATACTCTTGTCCTTGTCATTACTTTTAAGTTAATTAGATTATGTACGTATTATAGAGTGTTATTAGTGGAAAATCAAGAGGATTCAATTTTTTGGTCTAATGGATTGGAGGTAGAATGGTCATTCTCTCTTCAAAAATGTTTCTTAAAGTCCTGACAAGCGGTTTTTCATCATACATGGTATAGATAAATATTCTTTCAGGAGCCATGGATAGAAGCGGTGCAATAACAGCAGAATCGATATACACAGGATGAATCGCCAATAAGCGGCGGTCAACCATTTTCATTACATCACTTTTTTCCATCTCTCCGAAATCTTCGTCGTAAAATGTAATTTCCTCATCAATTGAAAGATGTACCGTTTTTCTTCCGGTGCTCCGGTTCTTCAAATATTCACGCAGCATATTGATAAACATTTGATATTCCTGTTCCATCTTATATTCATCAATGGCCACATGCAAAAAACTGATTAATTCTTGTTGATATTCCTTTAGTCTGAAAGTTAACAGAGATTCGAAAAGAATAGAATCTGATGAATCAAAAAAAGAACCTACTGCATTCCTTACCATCTCAAACTCATTGATTTTACCAGTTAGCGCTATTAATTCTTCCCGCTTTCCACTGCACATTTCAGATACAATTTCAATGATCTGTTCGCGTTCTTCTTTATTCTCGTAAAAAAATTGTTCGGTAAGTATTTTATGAAGAAATTCCCCTCTTTTTACTTGGATAATGAAATGTGCAAACATATCAATATATCGATTTATATCCTTGGCTTTATCAGGTATGGAAAAAATAAAGGCATCTTTACTTTTGAATAATATATGATCAATGCCACGCTTGCGAAAAAAAGCCTGCAGCTGAATTGCTTCTTCTTCATTTAAAAACATAAGATCCATGCCAGGCCCCCCTTTGGCATACACTTTCATCTTGATTTATGTATATGGGGGGCACGTCCAAGCTATACCTTGCACGTAAAAAAAGCTTGTTCACATACATAGTTCCCAAGTCTGTCCGTTAAAGAATAAAAATTGTACCTCGAGCTATTACATTTGCGTCTAACAATTACAGTACATATCAATAACTGTGGTTTCAATTAGCCTTCTTTAAAAATCATTTAACACCTTTTTTAGTGTTTCAAACTCTTCTTTCGATAAGGTAACGCCTTTCCCCATCTTCTCACGATTGGGATCCCAGTCACGAATATCATACTTCGGTTCGCGACCATTCCAACTGATTAGGTTTAGTTCCTTTTTCCATCCCTTTGGTGATTCTGAAAGTACAGCGATATGTTCTGTTATTTCGAACTTAATGTCTGCCATGATATCCACCTCGTTCATTCATCAATGTTCATTATTAGTTCCCCGCTATAAGTATCCCTATTACAATAAAATAAAAGCTGCAAACCAGTCCCAAGGACTTCAAGTAAAATTAGGGATGTGTTAAAAGCACTTATTCCATAATATATTCATCTTTCCATATAAAAAAAAGAGGAATACAAGTTTCCAATTCACTTGTACTCCTCTTATATTTAAGACACCGGCTCTCACGAGTACTACATATGCCGTCGATTAGGCCCACCAAGTTTGATAGGAATAGAAAGATATTTGATCCTTTCCATGAGCCTTCGGGCCTTCATTTTTTCTTCTTCGCCTCTTTGTGTGTAGGTCAGATGATATTCTAAACCGCTGAAATCAAAATTCGATGTAAAAAAGGTGGGGAGCTGTTCGTGCATCCTATATTGCATGATTGACCCCAGGATTTCGTCCCTTGTCCAGCTGGACATCGCTTCAGCTCCAATATCATCGAGCATAAGGACATGTGCTTTTTTCACTGCTTCCAGTTTTTCATTCAGCGTCTGGTCTCCAAGCGACTGTTTCATTTCCCTTAAAAATTCGGGAACATATACAATTAGCGATGAGATTCCTTTTTGAGCCAATTGGTTGGCGATGGCTCCCAGCAAATAGGATTTACCAACGCCGAATTCCCCATGCAAGTAAAGGCCTTTCATGCTGCTTCCCTGTTCATATTCGGCTGAGAATCTCTCGGCATACTCAAATGCGTCGAGTCTGCCCTCACTGTCCAGTGAAAAATCAGCAAAGGAGGCATTTAATATTTCTTTTGGCATGTAAAAACTTTCAATCAGCTTTTTCGTTTTCCGCCGCTCGTCATCGATTATTTTTTCAGGGCATGCCCGATAATGAATATCTATCCTATTATTTACAATCACAAGTGACGGTTCATAGCCCTGCATGATATTCTCACATGCTGAAAGTCCGGGACAATCCTTGCAATTTTTTGCTTGGGACGTGAATTCATAGAGCTTCATTAAGCCCGTCTCTATCATTTGCTCAGTGATCATGTCACTATTTTCCATTAAAAACGCACGAATATCATGATTTTCAAGAACTTCCTGCTTTAAATCTTCGTATCTTTTTCGAAATTCAGGGGTTTGATACAGCCTTTGCATAGTTTTATTGATGCTTTCCACCTTTTTCACCTCCATTTTTCTGATACTTTCTTTGAATGGCTTCCAATCTCCGCCGTCTTTCATCAAGTTTACTATCGTTCGTCACGGTTGTTTTTGTTTTTTTAGTTTCCTTCTGTTCCTGGTCTTGCACAATGAACCAGTCTGGAAGTTTTTCTGTGCGGATAGGCTTTTTCCTTGTTTGGCTGCGGTCTTTCTTTTCCGTTGCCCACGTCTGGTACTGTCGGTGTTCATTTTTTGCAAGCTCCATCGCAGCTTTTACAGTTTTAATCTTTTTCCTGGCCCAGTGTGAAGCGATCTTTTCCATATAGTTCTTCGATAGTTTCATGTCTGTCTTCAACATGACATAATGAATCAGAACATTCATCACACCCGGTTCAATCTGCTGTCCGAGCATGATTTCTTCCACAGCCGTCAAGTCAGACATCGCTGGCTGGACTCCTTCGGACAAGTCAATTAAAAGCTGCCTCGGAGAAGTAGTTTCCAAATAAAAGATGAGTTTGCTCTCCTTTGTTGTCCCTGCACCGTCGCTTTCCCTGTGCATAACAGGTTGCCTTCGGTTGACCAATTGTGGGAGCTGATCCTCATTTTCCATCTGATACCAGTCTCGCGCCGCTTTTCTGAGTTCATCCAAATCAATTTTATCATTAGCAGTGATACTCGATAGAACAACCTTTTGCATATCGATTTCATTGATGGAGTAGAGGAAAGAGAGCTTTGTAATTGTATCTTTGACTGCGGCGGTAAAGGATTTCCTAGGTACCATAGCAGTAGTCAAGCCGGAGAAGAGTAAATCGAAATTGAAGCTGTCTGCAGAAATATGTATCGGCTCCGTTTTTTCACGGTGAATATATTTCATGTTCTGTTCCGGCAGACTGGCTTCCTGTCCTTCAAAGTTTTTCAACGCCTGGAGACTCATAGAAGTGTACACATCCTGGAAGGAACGGGTAACTTCAGAATACTCCTCCTTGTTCATCACCGAATCAGAAAAGGCCCTTTTTAATTTTTGAAAGTGGGTTTGCCCCAACTTTTGATATAAATATATATTCAACATACCGTCAGTAAAAAACTGATCTGCGGATAAGGGGGGCTGAAGTTCGTATATGTACATCCGTTGATCAGGTATTTCTTTGATAAAAGTCTTTAGCAGCCCCATCCCTTCGAGTTTAAGGCGTGCTTGGTATATGTCATCCAAATTCAAACCCATTAATTCCATCAGTTGATAATGATTCCACTCTTCGGACCATAGACGATTTTCTTCAACCAAGTAGGCAAGAGTTGTATATAGATTGGTGCAAACTACCCCCATTAAAGGTTGATACAGAAAAGAGATCACTTTCCTGTCATGGTCATGAATCATGCCGTTCATTGCCGCATAAAAACCATCAATAGGCTGGACTTCGTTCCAATATTGTTTCAAGCCAAACACACTTTCACTAATCTTTTTTAATTAAATCTTTCAGTTCATCCAAAAATACATTGATATCCTTAAACTGCCTGTAAACCGAGGCAAAACGAACATAAGCGACTTCATCGATTTTGGAAAGTTTATCCATCAACATTTCCCCGATGGCCTCCGAATTGACTTCAGCCTGTCCCATGTTACGCAATTCGCTCTCAATTTCATTAGTAATTGTTTCAAGTTGCTCTAATGCGACCGGCCGCTTTTCACAAGCCCGAATCAAGCCGCGCAAAATCTTCTCCCTGCTGAATTCTTCGCGGGTCCCTTCTTTTTTTATTACTATGAGCGGCATTTCCTCCACACGCTCAAAAGTTGTGAATCGATGGGAACATGCCTCGCATTCACGCCTTCTTCTGATTGATCTCCATTCATCTGCAGGCCTTGAATCAACGACACGCGTGCCGTTATGCTTGCATGAAGGACACTTCATCTTCTTCAGCTCCGTTCAATTATGCTTCTCACCATTATACAGTAATTAATGGGGAAAGAAAAAGGGGAAAAGAGGGAAAAGGGTCTGCCCCCCTTTAGCTTACTAAAGGGGGGCAGACCCCAAAAAATTTAACCAGCTTTCGCTTCTTTTTTATCAAGTAAGGATGCTACATAGGAGACAAGGTCCACTACGCGGCTGGAGTAGCCCCACTCGTTGTCATACCAAGCAAGTACTTTCAGCTTTGTATCTTCCATGACGATTGTTGAAAGTCCGTCGATGATCGCTGAGTTCGGGTTTGTGTTGAAGTCGATTGAAACAAGTGGTTCAGTCGTGAAGGACAAAATTCCCTTGAGTGGACCGTTTGCTGCTGTTTCAAAAGCTTTATTTACATCTTGAACTGTGACTGGACGTTTTACATCTACAACAAGGTCTACAAGTGATACGTTAGGAGTTGGTACGCGAAGTGCCATTCCGTGTAATTTACCTTTCAAGTGTGGCAAGACAAGTGACAATGCTTTTGCCGCTCCAGTTGTTGTAGGGATGATTGATTGTGCGCATGCACGGGCACGGCGCAAATCCTTATGCGGGTTATCCAGATTTTTTTGGTCATTTGTATAAGCATGGACAGTTGTCATCAAGCCGTTCTCAATGCCAAATGCATCGTCAATAACTTTTGCGACTGGTGCAAGGCAGTTTGTTGTACAAGATGCATTGGAAATAATGTCATGCTTATCGATATTCAAGTCATTTTCGTTTACGCCCATGACAATTGTTACATCTTCATTTTTTCCAGGTGCAGTCAAAACAACTTTTTTAGCACCTGCTTCAAGATGCATTGCCGCTTTGTCACGTGAGTTAAATACTCCCGTTGCCTCAATGACGATATCTATACCAAGTTCTCCCCAAGGAAGTTTCTGAGGATTACGGTTATTTAATAATTTGATTTCTTTCCCATTTACAACCAAGGAGTTTTCTTTGGCCTGTACATCGCCCTCGAAAGTTCCATGTGTTGTGTCATATTTGATTAAATGAGCAAGAGTTTCGGAAGGATAGCTCGCATTGACCGCAACAATATTAAAACGGTCTTCCATGATTGCTTTCCTAAATACCATACGGCCGATACGACCAAATCCGTTAATTGCAACATTAGCCTTCATAATAACCGGGAGCCCCCTATATAGTGTTATACTTAATTTCATATGGTCGTAAATAGTATAACATATTTAAGTAAAAAAGAAATATACAAATGATGATTTTTGTTTTTAAAAAGAAAAGCGCAAGCGCTCGTTTAGCGACGTAAAAACTGGAGTGCCTCCGACAAGATAAAGGAAATACGGCGAAGAATGAGCCGATGTTGACTTATCGTAGAGGGGGCGCGAAGTTTGCTAGTCGCTGAGCGCTGGAGCTAGACATAGATAAGTTATCCATAGGCGAGGTATTTTTTATAATTTCCTTTAAAATAACCAAAAACAGGAGCGTTCATCCGCTCCTGTTCAAGGTTTCAATTTCCATTTTTCAATGAGCTGATCCAACTGCTTTTCTGTTTCTTCTATCGTCCCATTGTTGTCCAGTACAGCATCAGCCAATTCTAGTTTCTCTCGTAAAGGCATTTGAGAAGAAATCCTTGATTTTGCCTCATCTTCCGTAAATTCATTTCTTTCCATCAATCTTTTTAACTGTGTTTCCTCGTTGACATAAACTACAATTACCTTTTCAACCAAATGTGTCAATTTACTTTCATATAACAGCGGAATATCAAGGACCACTGTCTGTTTTCCCGCTTTAATAGCTTCCTCCTGCCATTCCTTCATTTTTTTCCGGACCGCAGGATGGACGATGCCGTTTAACTTTTGTCGTTCCTCTTCGTTTTGAAAAACAATCGAGCCAAGTTTATCTCTGTCGAGCGTCCCATCTTTCAAAAGTATCTCTTTGCCGAATGCCTCCACAATTTCTGAATATGCGCTCTCGCCCGGCTCGACGACCTTCCTCGCCGCAATATCTGCATCGACGATTGTAAAGCCGCGTTTTTCCAATAGCTTGGATACGGTGCTTTTTCCGCTGGCTATGCCTCCTGTTAATCCTACAATGAATGCCATATGTCAGCCTCTTTCATTTCTACATTTTTAACAGACCGATTACGATCAACAGGACTCCAGGAAAAAAGGTGAATTTCTGTATGGCGCGCATGTGGGCAAATAACCCGCCAAAAGCAATTCCTCCCGCTAAAAACAACCCGCCCATCACTGCGGCAGCCCCTGACAATATGATCGGGCTGAACCCGAGCATAGCCGCTCCGATTCCCACACCGAATGCATCGAGGGAGAGAGCTGTTCCAAGCATGAAGGCTTCAACACCTGTTACCGTACCTGAAGAGTCAAAATCAGCCCTCGTCGGTTTCTTTAAAATATGAATGACGATTCCAAGTGATTTGATTTCCCAATTAAACTCCAGCTTTTCTTGATGCACCGCTTGTTCCTTTTCTGACCTGAAAAACTGGAGGATAACCCAGCCCCCGATCGCAACCAGGATTACTCCGCCAATCCGATTGGCTGCGGCAGGTGACAGGAACCCTTGGATCAGTTGACCAAAAAACATGGCTGTTCCAAGTGATAATGCGGTGCACAGTGCGATAATCATAATCGACTTAAGAGGAATTTTAATATTCCTCAACCCATACGCCAATCCGGCTCCAAAGCTGTCAAGACTGATGGCAATTGCTAATAATAAAAGCGAAAACGTATAGCCCATCTGCAAGCTCCTTCCCCTTCAAATTGCGGTAAGTTAGTATATGAAGGGTACTTGCTGATGGTTAAAAAGCTTAAATCATAGCTTTTTTACGAAGGTTGCTGGCACGCTGGACAGAAATGTGTTCCTCTTCCAGCCGCTTTTATTTTTTCAAGAATGGTTCCGCACTGGATGCATGCCTCGCCATTCCGTCCGTATACTTTTAGCCTGTCCTGATATGAGCCGCTCAACCCCATCGAATTCATATAAGTGTTGACTGAGCTTCCGCCTGCAGCAATGGAGTCTTCCAGCGTATGCACCATTTCATGCCTGAGTCTCTGGATTTCTTCATCCGTCAGGGATTTGGCTTTTCTTTCTGGGTGGACTTTCGCTTTGTATAACACTTCATCAGCATAAATATTTCCAAGGCCCGCCACTATTGTCTGATCAAGCAGCACAGCCTTGATGATCCGTTCTGTTTTTTGAAAATGCGACTTCAGATAGTCCGCGGAACAAGCTGGTGAAAAAGGCTCAGGGCCAAGCTTGGATAACGGCAATTCATTATCCTCCGTGCCCTTTTTGAATAAATGCATCGTACCAAATTTCCGGACATCCCGGTAACGCATTTCGGTTCCATCTGTAAACTTGAAGTTCACATGTGTATGCTTATCTGTCGGGTCTTCACTCTGATTTACGCTGTAATGCCCTTCCATCCGCAAATGGGATACAAGCGAATAATCGTCGAGCATGAAAACAAGAAATTTTCCCTTCCTTTGCAAATCATGAATCGTTTGTCCCGAAAGAGCATCGTAAAATTGCTCCACCTCAAGCGGATGTTTAATTATTTTCGGCCAACCTGCTTCAACACTTTGAATTGTTTTACCTTTGACAAGCTGAAGCAGCGATTTCCTTACATTTTCCACTTCCGGCAATTCCGGCATATTCTCACTCCCCGGTTGTTCCCTCATGTTGTAAATTCTTTATTTGGCATCATACCATGTCGGTCCGTATGAATAATCGACTTTCAACGGAACGCTAAGTTCCATGGCGTGCTCCATTACATTTGGAACGATTTCTTCCAACTTCTCAATTTCATCTTTTGGTGCTTCAAAGATCAATTCGTCATGAACTTGCAGCAATAGGCGTGTCTTCAGGCCTTCTTCTTCAAGCTTTTCATACATATCGATCATCGCTTTTTTTATGATATCCGCAGCACTTCCCTGAATCGGTGTATTCATTGCGGTCCTTTCTGCAAAGCTTCTGATGTTAAAATTTCTGCTGGTGATTTCAGGAATATACCTTCTTCTGTGTAGAAGGGTTGAAACATAGCCATTCTGTTTGGCTTCCATGACTATATCTTTCATGTAATTGCGTACACCAGGAAAACTTTCCAGATAGCGCTCAATGAATGTGCCGGCTTCTTTCCGAGTGATGCCAAGATTCTGGGAGAGCCCATAGTCACTAATTCCATAGATGATACCGAAATTGACCGCTTTAGCCTGTCTCCGCATATTGGATGTGACTTCTTCCCTGCTCACATGAAAAACATCCATTGCAGTTTTTGTATGGATGTCCATGTCATTTCTGAAAGCATCCATCAGCTTATCATCTTCTGCAATATGGGCAAGGACCCTAAGTTCAATCTGTGAATAGTCCGCGGCAAAAATTACCCAGTCTTCGTGAGATGGTATGAATGCCTGACGGATTTTACGGCCTTCCTCCAAACGTATTGGGATGTTTTGCAGATTAGGATCCGTTGAACTCAGCCTTCCAGTCTGTGTCAATGCCTGGTTAAAGCGGGTGTGGACTTTATCAGGCCCCTTATGCACCACTTTAAGTAGACCTTCTATATAGGTCGACTGTAATTTTCCGAGCTGTCGGTAATTCAGGATTTCCTCTATAATTTCATGGGAAGGAGCAAGCTTTTCAAGAACATCTGCCGCTGTTGAATAGCCGGTTTTAGTCTTTTTAATGACAGGAAGACCCAGCTTTTCAAAAAGAATGACCCCAAGCTGCTTCGGAGAATTAATATTGAACTTTTCTCCTGCAAACCCATATATTTTTTCTTCTATCTGCTTCAGGCGATCAGCCATCTCGGCTTTCATTTCCTTGAGGCGGTCAATATCCACCTTGATACCTGTATATTCCATGTCGGCCAAAATGAACGACAATGGCAGCTCTAAGTCATAAAAAAGGTCAATGAGTTCATTTTTTTCCAATTCATCGAGGAGCGGCTGATACAAAGAGACAATGCCAAGCGCTTTCTTGGCCAGATGTTCAGCGAGAATATCTCCTTCAGCCACTTTTTTCTTGGCTCCTTTTCCGTATACTGCTTCATCGGTTTGGACATTCGTATATCCATGGCGTTTCGCCACTCCTGCAAAATCTGTCGTAGATTCGGAAGGATTAAGCAGATAGGAAACAAGAAGTAAATCGAAGTCAATTCCTTTTAAGGCAACCCCGTGCTTTCTTAGAGAAACAATCGACCGCTTTCCATCATACACATGCTTTTTCATCGTCTCATCTTCCGCCCAGTTTTTAAAGGTTTCAGATTGAAGTGCGGCTTCCGTGGGAAGGAATACATTCCCTTTTTCGCTGGAAAGACCAAAGCCGGCAATTGTCCCTGTATGATAATTATCTTCAAGGATTTCTACGTAAAGAGCCATCTGTTCGGTAAAAATCCCCTCGTCAATTGACTCGACTGTCTGGAACTCAATGGCTTCATTTTCATCTGAAGCTTCTTCGCTTTCTTCCTCTCCACCTTCAAGTTTTCCAAGAAGGGAGTTAAATTCAAGCTCTTGAAATAAAGTCCTGAGATTTGATGGATTGTAGCCCTCATAAAGCAATTCTTCAATAGGTATTTCAACAGGAGTTTCTTTAGAAATGGTTGCAAGTTCCTTACTCATCACTGCCTGTTCCTTATTTTCCTGTAAACGTTCCTTCAGTTTTGGACCGCTGACCTTGTCAATGGACTCAAGAAGTTTTTCAAGAGTACCAAATTCTTTTAGCAGCTTGATCGCTGTTTTTTCTCCGACGCCAGGCACTCCCGGAATATTGTCTGACTGGTCGCCCATCAAGCCTTTCATATCAATGATCTGTTCTGGTGTAAGTCCATATTTTTCCATAATATGTTCTGGTGTATAGTTTTCAATATCCGTGATACCTTTTCTTGTAATTCCCACAGTGATATGGTCGGAACTTAACTGCGTCAAGTCCTTGTCGCCGGAAATGACTTTTACTTCATATCCGTCCTTTTCCGCCTCAACTGCAAGAGTTCCGATAATATCGTCCGCCTCGTAATTCTCCAGTTCGTATCGCTTAATTCCGTAAGCATCCAGCAGCTCCCTGACGTATGGAAATTGCTCGGAAAGCTCCGGTGGAGTTTTTTGGCGACCTCCTTTATATTCTTTGTACGTTTTATGGCGGAATGTCGTTTTTCCCGCATCAAACGCAACCAATATATGTGTGGGCTTCTCTTCTTCCAGCACCTTCATAAGCATCGTTGTAAAACCGTACACCGCATTCGTGTAGATACCTTTTTCATTATGTAACAGCGGCAAAGCGAAAAACGCGCGGTAAGCAACACTGTTTCCGTCTATGAGCATTAACTTTTTAGTGCTTTTTCCCAAGCAAATAACCTCCTAAGCAAGCAGAACATCCGCCTGTCTGATAGTTTTATTCTAGCATGTGTGTTCGGGAATGTGAAAAAATGAGCGGGTGGGGAGTGGATGTATGCAGAACTTAAATACAAATACCGGGTCATATAGACCCGGCACTTTTTATCATTTTGTGTAACCCATCAGCAGCCTTGCATATGGCGAATCAGCCGGCAAGACGATGACAGTATCTTTACCAATCGTCTTCTTATAAGATTCCAGGGTTCTGAAAAGCTGATAGAATTCACGGTCTTTCGAAAAAGACTCATTGTAGATTTTTGCAGCTTCTCCTTCACCTTCGGAGCGAATGACCTCTGCATCAGCCTGTGCTTTGGAGAGCATCTCTCTTACTTTCCTATCAGTCTCAGCGGTAATTCTGTTTTTCTCCGCATCCCCTTTTGACAAGTATTCCTGCGCCGTTGATTCACGTTCAGAAATCATCCGCGTATAGACCGAGTTTTCATTCTCATTCGGAAGATCTGTGCGTTTCATTCGAACGTCAGTAACAACGACTCCATATTCGTCTTTAGACAGAAGTTCATTCACTTTTTCTGTGACTCTGTCATTCAAGCTTCCCCGGGAGGATTTTTCATCGTTAATGATTTCATCGTAGTTCAGCTGGCCGAGCTCCGTCCGGACAACCGAATAAATGAATTCTTCCATTCTTGATTCGGCATTCTCCACCGTACGAGCGTTGGAAATCATCTTTTTGGGATCAACGATTTTCCAAAGAGCATAATTATCTATGATCATTCGTTTTTTATCTTTCGTATTGATTTCAGCCTGTGAAACATCGTATGTCATTTGGTATTTTGGAAGGGAGGAAACACTTTGAATAAATGGCACCTTCATAGCAAGACCCGGTTCGGTTTTTATTCGTACAACCTCTCCAAACTGGCGGACCACCTTATACTCCCCTTCCCTAACGACAAACAGACTTGAAAACAAAAGCAGCAAAAGAGCGATTAGAATGACTAAAAAAATGCCAAACTTAGTATACTTCCGCCATTCCAGCTCAGCGGCCTTCCGTGAACCAAAATCAACCACTTTCTTGTCCATATTACTCATCTCCCTCCGTTTTCTCAGATGGTTTAGGTTTTGACTCCTCTTTCTCCATCGGACGGATCGGGAAATACTTTAAAGTGTTACCCTCATCATTCATGATATAAATCTCTGTTTCCGGGAGCACCTGTTCAAGGGTCTCAATCGTCAGACGTTCCCTTGTCACTTCGGGACTGCTCTTATATTGCTGATACAGCTTATTAAAGACAGCCACGTCCCCGCGAGCTGTTTCCAGCCGGGCGGCTTTTTCCCCTTTAGCCTTGGAGAGGATTGCAGCCCTTTCCCCTTCCGCTTCATTCATGCGTTGATTTTCATATTTTTTTGCTTCGTTAATTTTTGTGTTCATCGTTTCCCGTGCATCCGTAACAGCCGTAAAAGCACTGCGGACTTCTTGATTGGGAAGCTCAACATCCTTAAGTTTAACAGCTAAAATGGATATTCCGACATCGTATTTTTCCATAAGAGAGGTCAGCAATTCTCTGACATTACCTTCTATTTCGGCTTTTCCTGAGGTTAGGGCGTCATCAATCTTTGAACTTCCAATAATACTTCTCAATGATGCCGATGTTGCGTCATACAATATTTCTTCGGGGTTATCCGCTTTAAATAGATACTTCTTCGGGTCAGTTATTTTCCACTGGACAACGAGATCCGCAAGGACGATGTTTTCATCCCCAGTGATCATTTTTGTTTCATCAGACAGCTCTTTTTTCCCATTTGCTTCCTTAAAACCAAATTGTAAACTTTTGGTTTCGCGAGCCAGCTTTTCAACTCTTTGGATAGGCCACGGAAGCTTAAAATGCAACCCTGAGTCAGTTACTGTTTCTTCGGCCTTACCAAATGTCAAAATAACCGCCTGATCCGACTCGTCTAATGTGTACCAGGATGTGAAAAGTGCAAACAAGAGCATGACCCCAGCAATCATAATGCCTGCCGCTGCATAAATCCTTTTTAAACTCATTCCCCACGATCCTTTCTCTTTTTCTCTTATACTATTGTATTACGAAACAGCAGAAAAAAGGTTTCAAAAGAAAAGCGTAAGCGTCCGTTTAGCGACATATAAACTGGAAGGGTACGAAGTTTGTATGTCGCTGGTCGCTGAAGCTGGACAAAGCAAAAAATACATTAAATTAAAGCTCATAGGAAAAATACCTTCTTTTTTATAAAAAAAGGACAGGCCAACGACCTGCCCTAAGGCTTTTCCTAATGCTCTTATTATTCTTGTATCGGATACGGCGGACATACTAGAAACGATGCGTTTATGACCGTTTCCCCACTGTCCGTGGCCTGAACGTTTACCGTAACTGTATGATCCCGTTCATTTACATCTGCAATTTCAAACAAAAATTCGATAGTTGCATAATGAAAAATCGGTTTTAAGAATTCTATTTCTTGCTTAAGTATATGCGTTCCAGGTCCCGGCAAATATTTTGTAATGGCAGACGTGATAACTCCAGATAACATGGTTGATGGTACAATCGGCTTTTCGTAAGGTGTTTGGGAAGCGTAGTCGTGCTGGATATAAAGCGGATTAGCGTCATTCGTCAAGCCAAGATATAATAATAGATCCTTATCTTCGATTTTCTCTGTCAGCTTCAACTTTTCGCCTCTGGAGATTTCACCAATCTGCCGTCCTAGCTTTCGTTTTTTTCCCAATAACAATAAGAGCACCCCCGGAAAGTTTATGAGTATTGTGAAATATAATACCATTTTTAGAATTAAAAACAAAGAAGAAGCTGGGACTCTCTAAAAAGCTTTTAACGCCTATAGGTTTTTTCTTAGGTAAAATGTTAACGGAAAAATAAGAACTCACTGAGGTGCTCATTTCGTACGATTCCGCTGGGTCATGACAATTGAACCACATGGAAGGCTCAAGCGATAAAAAATAAACCAGATGCATAACTGTTCGATCGCTTTTAAACGCCCCTTGGTTACCCTCTAGGTAATTTCTTCACCTGCACGGGTACTATGAACGGTCCATGGTTATCCTGCAGGTGATTGTCTCACCTTCCCGGGCACTATGAAAAAGGCTCCTCCGATGAAGAAATCTCCCTCGTGGCTGCCTGAAAAAAGCATAATCCATTACAGTGCCCCCCTTACAACGCCACTCTTTCATTCTGCTATATATAAAAACAGATGGAAAAACCATTCGTTTTTCCATCTGTTTCATTTCTAATTTAATTAAGAACTTTCATAACTTCCCGGACAGCTTCCGCGGATTTGTCCAACGCAGCTTTTTCTTCGTCCGTCAGTTCCAGTTCAATTACTTGTTCTATTCCCTCTTTACCCAGGATTGTAGGCACTCCCAAATAAATGCCCTCATATCCATATTCCCCTTCAAGGTAGGCAATGGAAGGCAACACTCTGCGCTGGTCTTTTACAATTGCCTCAACCATCTCGACAAGGGATGCGGCAGGCGCGTAGTATGCACTTCCATTGCCGAGAAGGTTCACGATTTCGCCCCCGCCTTTTCTTGTTCTTTCAACAATTGCATCAAGGCGATCTTGCGGAATCAATTTTTCCAACGGTATTCCGCCCGCATAGGAATACCGGACAAGCGGTACCATGTCATCTCCATGGCCGCCTAAAACGAACCCTGTAATGTCCTTAACAGATAGATTAAGCTCTTGGGCAATAAATGTACGGAAACGTGCAGTATCGAGGATACCTGACTGGCCGATCACACGGTTCTTAGGGAAACCCGATTCCTTATAAACCGTATATGTCATAGCGTCTACTGGATTTGTCAGCACAATGATATGACAATTTGGAGAATATTTGACGATTTCCTGTGTAACACTCTTCATCACTTTCTGGTTGGTCTGGACCAGGTCATCCCGGCTCATCCCAGGCTTGCGCGCAATACCTGCAGTAATGACTACAACAGCCGAGTCTTTGGTATCTTCATAGTTGGATGTGCCAGTAATGTTTGCATCGAATCCCTGTACGGGACCGGCCTCCAGCATGTCAAGTGCTTTCCCTTTTGTAGGGTTTTCCATGTTCGGAATGTCAACAAGCACAACGTCTCCAAGTTCTTTCTGTGCTGTCAGGAATGCTGTTGTAGCTCCAGTAAACCCTCCACCGATAACTGATATCTTTTTCCTATTTAATGGCATGGGGAAATCCCTTCTTTCGTTAGAATTCGTAACAATTAGAGACTGTTTAAAAAACAGTCTCTGCTTTGTTCCTTATAACCCCAATCTTCCCTGTTGATAGAGAATTAATCCATATTTTCAATTAAGGCATTTCCGAATTCAGAAGCTTTCACTTCTGTTGCACCTTCCATTAGGCGGGCAAAGTCATATGTGACCACTTTTGATTCAATTGTTTTCTCCATTGAATTAGTAATCAATTGAGCAGCTTCTCCCCAGCCGATATGCTCAAGCATAAGAACACCCGAAAGAATGACAGAGGATGGGTTCACTTTATCCAATCCTGCATACTTTGGAGCAGTTCCGTGAGTAGCTTCGAAAATCGCGTGGCCTGTATCGTAGTTGATGTTTGCACCAGGCGCGATACCGATTCCGCCAACTTGTGCCGCTAGTGCATCAGAGACGTAATCTCCATTCAGATTCATAGTTGCCACTACGTCGAACTCCTTGGAACGAGTGAGAATTTGCTGAAGGAAGATATCTGCAATCGCATCTTTGATGATGATCTTTCCAGCTGCTTCTGCATCAGCCTGTGCTTTGTTTGCAGCTTCTGTTCCTTGCTCATCTTTGATTTTGTCGTATTGGTTCCAAGTGAATACTTTGTCGCCGAACTCCTGCTCAGCCACTTCGTAACCCCAGTTTTTAAAGGCACCTTCAGTAAATTTCATGATATTGCCTTTATGTACAAGCGTTACTGATTTGCGGCCTTCTTTAATTGCGTAGTTAATGGCTGCACGGACCAGGCGTTTTGTTCCCTCGGAAGAAATTGGCTTGATTCCGATACCTGAAGTTTCTGGGAAGCGGATTTTATTAACACCCATTTCATTTTTAAGGAAGTCGATCAGTTTTTTCACTTCTTCAGAACCTTCTTGGTACTCGATACCAGCGTAGATATCCTCCGTATTTTCACGGAAAATTACCATATCTGTATCTTCTGGACGCTTTACAGGGGAAGGTACTCCTTCAAAATAACGGACTGGACGCAAGCAGACATATAGGTCAAGTTCTTGACGCAGAGCAACGTTCAAGGAACGGAAGCCGCCGCCGATTGGTGTTGTAAGTGGTCCTTTGATAGCAATAAGGTATTCGCGAATCGTATCCAGGGTTTCCTCCGGAAGCCACTCACCAAATTTATTATGCGCTTTTTCACCCGCATATACTTCTTTCCACTCAATTTTGCGTTTGCCGCCATATGCTTTTTCTACAGCTGCGTCTAAAACTCTTTGAGCCGCTGCCCAAATATCTGGTCCTGTTCCATCTCCCTCGATAAAAGGAATAATTGGATGGTCAGGCGTATTTAACACACCATTTGAAACTGTGATTTTTTCAGCTTGTGACATAACTAAATCCCTCCAAATTCAATATCAAAGGTTAGAAAGCTAAAGCCCCTAACCTTTTCCCCGCTCTATCATATCAAAATCTAAAATTAAATTCTAACTCCTGTTCACTTGCGCTCTTCGAGCGGGATATATGAGCGCATTCCAGGCCCTGTATATTCTGCCCGCGGGCGGATCAGGCGGTTATTCTCATATTGTTCTAAAATATGGGCCAGCCATCCTGATGTACGGCTGACAGCAAAAATAGGTGTGAATAGATCGTGGTCAATACCCAAACTGTGATAAACAGATGCAGAGTAGAAGTCAACGTTAGGAGGAAGTGGCTTTTCAGATGTAAACACTTCTTCAACCTTGACGGATATGTTGTACCATTCCGGCTCGCCTGTAATTTCTGTCAGCTTCTTGGACATTTCTTTCAAGTGTTTTGCGCGCGGATCTCCCTGACGGTAAACACGATGTCCGAAGCCCATGATTTTTTCTTTTTTCTCAAGTTTGTCTTTAATATAGCTTTCAGCATTGTCTGCAGAGCCGATTTCCGTCAGCATCTTCATTACCTGTTCATTGGCCCCGCCATGTAGAGGTCCTTTTAATGCACCGATAGCCGCAGTCAATCCTGAATAAATGTCTGAAAGCGTCGCCACACATACTCTCGCTGTAAAAGTGGAGGCATTCAATTCATGGTCTGCATGCAGAATCAGCGCCTTATCCATTGCTTCAACTTCAATTTGATCGGGCTCTTCGCCTTTGATCATATACATGAAGTTGGCCGCAAATCCAAGGTCCTTCCTAGGAGCTACCGGTTCCAATCCTTTTCTGATGCGTGCGAAAGCAGCCACGATTGCAGGAATCTTCGCCTGAATACGGATGGCCTTTCTAAAATTCGCTTCTTTGTTCATCACTTCGGCTTCATCATCAAAAATTCCGAGGGCGGAAACTGCTGTGCGCAGAACTGACATGGGGTGCACTTTATCCAGTGGATATGTTTTAAAGCTGTCGAGGACTTCTTGAGGCAGATCCATATTCTCCGCCAATTGCTCTTTTAATTCCTGAAGCTGTTCCTTTGTAGGTAATTCCAGATGCCATAGCAGATAAACGACTTCTTCGAAGCTCGCATTCACTGTTAAGTCATCAATGTTGTAGCCAACGTATGTAAGCGTGTCGTCAATGATAGAACTGATTGAGGATGTTGTGGCTACTACCCCTTCTAACCCACGTGTTGCTGTCATTAAAAACCTCTCCTTTATCTATTTTTTAAAATTCACTGTATATGATGGAAAACATTTAATACACATTGTTTAAGGGATTTCTTCCCGACAAAGAATATAGGCTTATGAAAAGTATTTTTAATAATTAACCTATCTTCTATTATAAACAAAACTAATTTCTTGTCTAATTTTCAACATTTAATAGTCATTCGTATTTTTTATTACAAGCCATAAGATATTCTTTAAAAGGTTGCAAGTTCTTATCCGCCCATACCAGAACCTGAGCGGAAAAGCTCAAAAAATTTCATGGCCATATAAGCGATCCCCGCTCCAATCAATGGACCAACAGCCACACCTTTAAACAAGGAAACTGCCATGATTGTTCCCAGGACAAGAGCAGTAGTAATATGGGGATCCTCAGATAAAAGTGTGACTCCATACTTGGCTATTACAGCCACAGCCATGCCTGCGCCTAGCGCAATCCAGGCATATGGGGATTTGATCGCCCCGCTGAGCTCCTTAAATCCGATATAACCGCTGGCAATCGGAGCTAATACAGCAATAGTTATGACCGTTATCCCCCAGTTGATCCCTTTTACCTGAATCATACCGAAAAGCTTTTCATCCGCCCCAGCCAATTTAAGAATGATTAAAACAGAAACCGCTATGACAAGCGATTGATTCTTCGCGACCACTCCAATGCCAAGCAGGAGAAGCAAAAAGAAAAAAGCCTGATTAAACAAAGCGCTCATCCTTCCGTAATCGTTACAGATTTCTACCATAACATGGTATCATAATAGAAATCAGATTGATAAGGTGGGGATTCCTTTGAATCGTGAAAATGCAGATAGGGTAGTCCGTTTTATCATTGTTGTCATCGTTGCGGCAGCAGCCCTTTTATCCATCTATTATGTATCAAAAGTGACATACCCATTTATCATTGCGCTGATTATCGCCATCGCGATTAATCCAGTTGTAGGGGATTTAGAAAAGAAATGGAAATTTCCGCGTGCATTGGCTGTTTTAACCGCATTAATCATTTTAATCGGTATTTTTACCGGACTCATCACTTTATTGATTGCAGAAATTGTAGCAGGGGCCTCCTATTTAGCGACGGTTGTACCCGAACATGTTGCCACCTTAATCAGATATATAGAGAAGCTGTTCGCAAGCCAGGTCATCCCTTTTTATAACAAGCTGGCCGGCATGTTCAAAAGCCTTGACAGCGGACAAAGGGATACGATCATGAGCAGCATTGATGAAACCGGAGGCAAAATTACGGAAAGTGTTACGGCTTTTTTGCAGAACTTTTTCGTAAAACTGCCCAGCCTTGTATCGTGGATACCTAATGCTGCTACGGTAATCATCTTCTCTTTATTGGCGACTTTCTTTATCAGTAAAGATTGGGACAGACTGGTCGCCCTATCAAACCGCCTTCTTCCTGATAAAGTCAAAAGCAGTGGCGTAAGGGTGTTCGCAGACTTAAAAAAAGCTCTTGCCGGCTTTGTAAAAGCCCAGATCACATTGATATCAATTACCCTGGTCATCGTATTGATTGGTCTCCTTATTCTTAGGGTCAATTACGCTATCACCATTGCGCTGATTTTAGGATTGCTGGACCTGCTACCATACTTGGGAACAGGGACGGTTTTTGTCCCCTGGATCATTTACGAAGCATTGACAGGAAATATCGGCCTTGCTGTCGGCCTTGGAATCCTATACACGGTTGTCATTGTGCAACGCCAGTTGATGGAACCAAAAATTCTTTCATCCAATATTGGTCTAAATCCTTTGGGGACACTCATCGCCCTGTTTGTAGGATTCAAACTCATTGGATTCCTTGGACTTATTTTGGGACCTGTAACGCTCGTACTTCTTACCACATTACATAAAGCGAATGTGTTTCGGGATATTTGGGCCTATATTAAAGGAACGCCTCCGAAAATTATTAAGTAAGAACAAAAGCGCAAGCGCCTGTTCATCGACGTACAGACTGAGCCGAAATGTGGCTGACAGCCGTTTTAGGGGCGGCAAGCGCTGGCAGGCTAGGACGTGACATCCTGTCCGTCGCAGCCGGACAACACGGCGGCGAAGGCCGCCTCAGACCCCCCACATCCTGTCGATTTGGCGGCACTAGCACTTCCAATGCTTCGCGACCTAAACCGCAACGTCCTGAGGCTTAGGCAGGCTCAGGACACGACATTCTGTCGCCCTTACACTAGCACTTCCTGTGGCGCCGGCAGCACTAGATCCTCCCAGCTGGCGAAGCATAATGTAATAGATAAAGATATTTACAACATTTTTTTCTAAACCAAAAAAAGAGCATCAGCTCTTTTTTTATCGGTAAATATATATTTGTTTCCTTGAAATCCAGCTTTTAAACAGTTTTAGCAAAGCCGGCTGAAGCAATTTTCTCGTTGGAGGCAAGACAAGGAATAATCCTGTGATGTCGGTAATGAATCCGGGTGTCACAAGGAGAAGTCCCCCAACCAAAACACAGACACCTTCCAGAAGCGCTTCGCCGGGAGGATAGCCAGATCTGACTTGCTCTTGCATCTTCCTGATAACTTCCATCCCCTGCCGCTTGGCAAGGTAAGCACCAAGAATTCCAGTTATGATAATTAGAGCAATTGTTGCAAAGCCGCCTACGGTTTTGCCTGCAAGAATAAACAGACCGATTTCCAAGGCCGGGACGACAATGAACAGTAAAAAAAGAAATCTCATTTTTTGTCACATCCCCAGTGGTCTTTACTCTAATTATACCACAATCGGCACAATTTACAGTACACTTGCATGTCCGTTGTAAACCACACCACGAGTGCCGTCGACAGTGATCTCCTGACCATCATGGAAAATATTTGTCGCATTGTCGACACCGACTATGACAGGAATACCGAGACTGATACCCACAACCGCTGCATGGCTTGTCAGGCCGCCTTCTTCGGCTACGAGGGCCGAACATTTTTCAAGGGCTGGGATCATGTCCCTGTCTGTCCCTATGACGACCATGACGTCGCCTTGCTCTACTTTTTCCAATGCTTCACCGGAATTTTTAACAATAACCGCTTTTCCATATGCAGATTTTCTTCCGATACCCTGTCCTTTTGCCAGAACATCCCCTACAACATGCACTTTCATTAAGTTCGTTGTTCCCGCCTCTCCAACCGGAACACCCGCGGTAATAATAATGCTGTCTCCATGTTTTACAATTCCGGAGTTAAGGCTTTCTGTAACCGCAAGATCGAGCATTTCATCAGTAGTTGTCACCTTTTCTCCAACCTGCGGTGACACTCCCCATACCAATGTCAATCGTCTGGTTACTTCTACGCTTGATGTAACGGCTACGATCGGGGCTTTAGGACGGTATTTTGAGATCATTCTTGCTGTATGCCCGCTTTCCGTTGGTGCTACAATGGCATTTACACCGAGATTTATCGCTGTATGTGCGACTGACTGGCAAATGGCATCCATCATGTTGTGTTCATTATTTTTGCTTAGATAGGAGAGTATCTCTTTATAATTCAACGCCTTTTCTGCTTCAAGCGCTATGTTGCTCATTGTCCGCACTGCTTCGACCGGATAGGCACCTGCCGCGGTTTCTCCAGATAGCATTACTGCATCAGAGCCATCAAAAATAGCATTGGCGACATCACTTGCTTCCGCTCTTGTCGGTCTTGGATTCCTCTGCATGGAATCAAGCATCTGAGTAGCAGTAATTACCGGTTTTCCTGCTTCATTACATTTTTTTATCAGCCGCTTCTGGACCATAGGAACCGATTCAGCTGGAATTTCCACTCCCAGGTCTCCCCTTGCAACCATAAGTCCGTCGGACACTTCCAGAATCTCGCTAATATTGTCAACGCCCTCCTGGTTTTCAATCTTAGGAATAATATTCAAGTGGGGAGAACCATTCGTTTCAAGCAACTGGCGGATTTCAAGAACATCAGAGGCCCTTCTAACAAATGATGCCGCAATAAAATCGACCCCCTGTTCAACTCCGAAAAGGATGTCTTTAGCATCTTTTTCGGTTATTCCTGGCAGGTTGACAGATACTCCGGGTACATTTACTCCTTTTTTATTTTTTAAAATACCATTGTTAAGTACTTTCGTCAGAATTTCGTTATTCTCTATCTTAATTCCGGTCACTTCAAGCTCAATTAAGCCGTCGTCCAGTAATATTTTGGAACCGACATGTACATCGTTGATCAAGCCGTCGTATGTAACAGATATTTTCTCGGCTGTGCCCACTACCTCATTCATAGAAACGGCAAGCGGTTGACCTGTTTCCAGCTCAATGGCACCATTATCCATATCATGAGTTCTTATTTCGGGGCCTTTCGTATCGAGTAAAATTCCGATTTCCTTCCCTGCTTCTTTCGCAGCTTTACGAATGTTTATTATACGTTCACGATGTTCCTCCTGGGTACCATGCGAAAAATTCAAACGGGCAACGTTCATTCCTGCCTCTATTAATTGTTGAAGCAAATCAGGACTTTCACTTGCAGGCCCGATTGTGCAGACTATTTTAGTCTTCTTCATTAATGACCCTCCTCGTCGGTAGTAGAATTATATGGATAATTCTTGTGATAGTTGATATAAATCGTCATTCATATGTTTTTGCTGTTCGAAAACTTCCAGTAAATCTGTGTCAACAACTTCTTCGTTTTTAATTCCAACAGCGCGTCCACCTTTTTCATCCATGAGCAATTCAACCGCTCTAGCCCCCAGCCTGCTGGCAAGGACCCTGTCAAACGCCGTTGGCGTTCCACCTCTTTGGATATGGCCCAGTACAGATACTCTTGTTTCCAGGCCTGTCCTTTCCTTCAGTTTCTCCGCAAAGGCTGCTCCACTGGCCACACCTTCCGCAACAATGATAATACTATGCTTTTTCCCTCTTTTCAGTCCGCTTTCAATCCTATCAGCGATATCTTCCATATCATGAGGCTCCTCAGGGATAAGGATTGATTCAGCTCCCCCGGCCAAACCGGCCCAAAGAGCAATATCTCCCGAATCCCGACCCATGACTTCTATGACAAAAGTTCTCTCGTGGGACGTGGCTGTGTCACGAATTTTATCCACAGCATCCAGTACAGTATTCAGTGCTGTATCAAATCCAATCGTATATTGAGTACCCGGTATATCATTATCAATTGTGCCCGGAACCCCTATACAAGGAAAACCGAGTTCAGTGAGA
This sequence comes from Siminovitchia acidinfaciens, assembly GCF_003605385.1. Taxonomy (GTDB): domain Bacteria; phylum Bacillota; class Bacilli; order Bacillales; family Bacillaceae_C; genus Siminovitchia; species Siminovitchia acidinfaciens. The sequence goes on from NZ_QYTV02000002.1 coordinate 412,084, forward strand.
GCTTTGGCGCCATGATATGAGCCGTCTCCTCCAATGACAACTAGTCCTTCGATACCATGTTTATTCAAGCAGTCCAGCCCCTGCTTTTGACCATCCTTTGTTTTAAATTCCTCACAGCGGGCTGACTGGAGCATTGTGCCGCCTCTATGGATAATATCCCCTACAGAGCCTATTTCCAGTTTTTTTATATTTCCTGTTATCAATCCGCTGAAACCCTGATATACTCCGTAAGTTTCAATTCCATGATAGATTGACTTCCTAACAATTGCCCGGATGGCCGCATTCATTCCCGGCGCATCTCCACCGCTTGTCAACACCCCTATTTTTCTCATCTATGTCACTCCATTAGACAGTATGTACTTTTGCCAGCCAATAGTTTATGTAAGTTAAAAATACCACTTCATCCTATTATTAACAAATTTTATCATGTTAAGATTTTGTAAACGGAAGGCACCTGGGGCTAGACATAATATCATTGTTCAAATAAAGAACTCTGTCTAACGATAATATTCCCCACAAGCATTGTCTCCTCAACGGCTTGAGCGGCAAAGACTGTATTTTCTTCCAGACCTCTAGTTTCTGTCATTTATTGGACATTGGATTTTTTGGTTTGAAGACATGTTAAAAAATAAAAAGGAATGCCCATTGGACAATCCTTAGTTTTGAATTTTTTCATATTCTTTTTGTTCCATATATTTACCCATCTTTTTATACTTCGAGTAACGCTCCTGGATCAGGGTTTCAGATTCGACGGCGATAAGCTCCTGCAATGCCTTTTTCAAAATTTCGTCAATGTTTTCCGCCTGTTTTTCAACATCCCTGTGGGCTCCGCCTCTTACTTCAGGAATAATTTCATCAATAATCCCCAAGCCCTTTAAATCAGGTGCGGTGATTTTCAATGCTTCGGCAGCCTGCTTTGCTAGCGATGCATCTTTCCATAAAATACTTGCCGCCCCCTCAGGCGTTATAACGGAATAAGTCGAGTTTTCTAGCATGTAAATCCGATCGCCGATTCCAAGTGCCAATGCACCACCGCTACCTCCTTCACCGGTAACGATACAGATGATTGGTACTTTCAGGCCTGCCATTTCAAACAGGTTTCTTGCAATGGCTTCACTCTGCCCTCGCTCTTCCGCAGACTTTCCTGGGTAAGCGCCTTTTGTATCAATAAAGCAAATAATTGGACGACGGAATTTTTCAGCCTGCTTCATCAAGCGAAGAGCCTTGCGATAGCCCTCTGGATGAGGCATTCCGAAGTTCCGGCGAATGTTTTCCTTCGTATCCCTACCGCGTTGATGACCAATCACTGTCACAGGAAGCCCCTTATATTTGGCAATTCCTCCTACGATTGCATGATCATCCCCATAAAGCCTGTCTCCATGCAATTCGATGAAGTCTGTAAACAAGTGCTCAATATAGTCGAGTGTTGTCGGACGCTTTGAGTGGCGGGCAAGCTGCACACGGTCCCAAGGACGCATGTTTTCATATATTTCTTTCTCAAGCTTTTCCAAACGGGATTCCAATTTATCGATCTCATCTGATAAATCAACCTCGGAGTTTTTCGTGAACTCCCTCAGTTCCGCTATTTTCTCTCTAAGTTCAAGCACGGGTTTTTCAAACTCAAGCTCGTTCACCATGCTATTTCACCTACTTGTTGATGAATTTCAAGGACCTTCGTCAGCTTTTCTTTCATTTCCTTACGTGGAATGACAGCATCAAGCTGGCCATGGTTTAATAGGAATTCAGCTGTTTGGAAATCATCTGGAAGTTCTTCCCTGATTGTCTGCTCGATGACTCGCCGCCCTGCAAAACCGATCAATGCTCCAGGTTCCGCAAAATTAAAGTCTCCCAATGATGCGAAACTTGCTGAAACTCCACCAGTTGTAGGGTGCGTCATGATAGAAATAATCAAACCGCCTTTATCACTGAACATTTTAAGCGCAGTGCTTGTCTTCGCCATCTGCATCAAAGACAATACTCCCTCTTGCATCCTGGCACCGCCTGAAGCAGTGAAAATAATGAATGGCACCTGCTTCTCTGCCGCGGCTTCGATTGCCCTCGCAATCTTTTCACCTACAACCGATCCCATGCTCCCCATCCTAAAATGAGAGTCCATGATCGCTGTAACTACTTCAATCTGATTAATGGTACCAGATCCTGTAAGTACCGCTTCATCCAAATTCGATTTTTTTCGATCTTGTTCGAGTTTCTCTAAATAATTAGGAAATTCGAGTGGGTTTTCCGATGTTATTTTTTCGTTGAACGGCACAAAAGAGCCCTCGTCAAACAGGCTTTCGACCCTTTCGTAAGCTGTCATTCTATAGTGATGGCCGCAGTGCAGGCATACTTTATTATTTTTCTGAAGCTCTTTCGTATACATGATTTTCTTGCATTCCGGACATTTCGACATGATCCCTTCGGGAACATCCTGTTTGGCCGACTCAGATGGAATCGTTGCATACTTCCTTTTCTTTGGCTTCGTACTCTTTTGCTTTGAAAAAAAATCTTTTAGCACAGCAGGCCCTCCTTTCATGCTTTTATTTAAGAAAAATGCAAGCGCCCTGGTCAGCCCGACAAGCATAAGACAATTTCCAAGGAGGCTTTCTCAGCCACTACAGGGAAGCAACTTGTGACCTCGAGGGGCTAAGCGCTGGAGCTGGACATAAAACATACTAGTTTGAATAGAGAACTTGGTCAAATTTCACACCTTCTTTACTATGGAAAAATGACACAAGCTTAGGAGAGACCAGGCTCTAGTCAGCTCGGCCTCTCCTTCGTTTATCGTTATGTCCAGCTTATTTATCTTTGCCTATGACAGCAAGCTCCATTGTTTTTTCTTTAATCTTTTCCGGATCAACCTTGATACGGGCGACACCTGATTCCATGGCTGCTTTTGCAACTGCTGCAGCCACGTGAGGTGCGACTCTCGGATCAAACGGTGCAGGAATCACATAGTCAGGAGACAAGTCTTCGTCAGAAACCAAGCCGGCTATTGCTTCCACAGCAGCTTGTTTCATTCGTTCGTTGATCTTAGTAGCCTGAACATCAAGCGCTCCACGGAAAAGTCCTGGGAATGCCAGAACGTTGTTGACTTGGTTCGGGAAGTCTGATCGACCTGTACCGATTACTTTAGCGCCGGCTGCCCTTGCCGCATCAGGCATGATTTCCGGATCAGGATTTGCCATTGCAAAAATGATCGGATCTTCCTTCATCGTTGCAACCATTTCCTCAGTTAATGCTCCTGCGACGGATACGCCGATAAATACATCTGCATCCTGGATGACATAGGCCAAGTCCCCATCAAGGCGGTCACGGTTTGTAAATTTAGCGACTTCTGCTTTTACTACGTTCATGCCTTCTGTGCGACCTTCGTAAATTGCCCCTCTTGAATCACACATAATGATATCACGTACCCCATAGCTGTGCAGCAGCTTGATAATCGCAATCCCTGCTGCACCGGCTCCGTTGGCCACAACTTTTATTTCTGACATTCTTCTGCCAGTAATTTTCAAGGCATTCACCAAGCCAGCAACAGTAACGATTGCCGTTCCATGCTGATCGTCGTGAAATACAGGAATGCTTAATTCCTTTTTCAATCGATTTTCAATCTCGAAGCAGTTTGGCGCAGCAATGTCTTCAAGATTTACTCCTCCGAATGTTGGTTCAAGCAACTTAACTGTTTGAACAATATCGTCAACATCTGTTGAGTCTAAACAAATCGGAAAAGCATCTACTCCCGCAAAGCTTTTAAATAAAACAGCCTTTCCTTCCATAACAGGAAGCGCTGCTTCCGGTCCTATATTACCAAGTCCTAGGACTGCTGTTCCGTCAGAAACGACAGCAACCATATTGCCCTTCATTGTATAATCATACACAGTCCCTGGATTTTCATAAATTTCTTTACATGGTTCAGCAACACCAGGGGAATAGGCAAGACTTAAATCTTTTGCAGTCTTTACTTCTATCTTTGACTTGGACTCCAGCTTCCCCTTGTGTAGTTTGTGTATATGCAATGCCTCATCACGCAATGACAACAAAATTCACTCCTTCATAACAAACCATACCCATTTTTTTATACACCAATAAAAGCTTATAACACAATATAACATATTATCGACTGTTTGAGAAAATTATTTTAACTTTGCGCACCCCGCTCCAAGAAGCGATTTTATTTCTCCGAGACACGCGGCTGTTGGATCAACACAGTTTTTTTCCCCAAGCTTAATCATTTTGTTTTCCTTTTCATAATAAAGGATGACTCTTGTTCTTCCTGGGTATTTCCCTAGAATGGTGTGCAGACTTTTTAGTGTATCAGGCCCATGCAGCTCTGCAGGCACCTTTATATACAATTTACTTTGACCGCTATTGTCTTCCAGTGTATCAGCAGAAATTGCTCTCTGAACGATAAACTGGGCGGCATTGTTCCGTTCTTCTACATTTCCCGTAACAAGGGCGATCTCCCCTTGTTTTATTATTGCACTGTGTCGTCTATATACATCGGGGAATACGACGCCTTCCATTTCTCCCGAGGAATCACTCATCGTGATAAATGCCATCACATCGCCTTTTTTTGTTCGGATAGTCTTAACACCAGACAAATATACGCCCGAAGATTTATTCCTTTGACCCGGTTCCATCTTTATCAGACTTGTTGCACCTGCGGACAAAAATTCTTTTTCAAAGGCAGCAGCAGGATGGCTGGAAATAAAGATACCCGTTGTTTCCTTTTCAAATGCAAGCTTGTCGGCAAGCTGCATCGGCTCCACCTCGACGTGTATCGGTTTTATCTGGAACATCTCTTCTTCGTCAAAAAGGTCAGGTGTATTTCCTGACGGCCTCATCAACTCAGCATGCTCCAAAGCAACGTCGAGTGTTGCCAGCAATACGGACCGGTCGTGCCCGAATTCGTCTAAACTTCCGGCATACACAAGAGACTCCAGTATTTTTCTGTTAATGATCCTCGGAGATACTCTAAGGCAAAAATCAAACAGGTCTTTAAAAGGACCGGCATCGCGCGACTGTATGATTTCTTTCATTGCAGCCACCCCGAGACCTTTGATTGCTCTGAGACTGAAACGAATCCCCTCTTTTTCTGCTAGAAAAGGAAAATGGCTTTTATTTATGGATGGTGGAAGGATGTCAATCCCTTTCTGCTTTGCTTCGGCCGTATAGAGAGCAATCTTATCCTCATTACCTATAACAGAAGTCAGAAGCGCCGCCATGAAGTATTTAGGATAATTGGCCTTCAGCCAGGCGAGCTGCCAAGCAATAAAGCTATACGCTACTGCATGGCTTCGGTTGAATCCATAGTTGGCAAAACGGACAATCAAGTCATATGTCGCATTTGCAGTCTGTTCGCTATATCCATTGGCCACTGCACCGGACACGAAACGTTTGCGTTGCTGGTCAAGTACCTCTCTTTTCTTTTTGCTGACAGCCCTTCTGAGCAAGTCAGCTTCCCCCAAAGAATAACCGGATAGAACCGCAGCTATTTGCATGATTTGTTCTTGATAAACGATGACTCCGTAAGTAAAGTCCAATATCGGTTTTAAATCAGGGTGTGGGTATTGAACCTTTTCCTTGCCATGTTTCCGTTTAATGTATGTGGGAATGTTTTCCATCGGGCCCGGCCTGAAGAGCGCATTGACAGCCACAATATCTTCAAACTCAGTCGGCTGCAATTCCCGCAAAACCTTTCTCATTCCTTCGGACTCCAATTGAAAGATTCCTGTCGTATCCCCTTTTTGCAGCAATTTAAATGTTTTTTCATCCGCAAAAGGGATTTCCTCCAAGGTGATTGTCTTCCCTGTATGGATTTTAATGCTTTTTAAAACTTGCTCCAGCAGGGTCAAGTTCCTCAGACCCAAAAAATCCATTTTCAGAAGACCGACTTTCTCAAGGTCCTCCATGGCAAGCTGGGTTACATACACTCCATCGGGGCCTTCCTTAATAGGGATGGTATTCACCAGCGGCTCTTCGCTGATCACCACCCCCGCAGCATGAATGGACGTGTGCCTCGGCAGGCCTTCAAGCTTCATTGCTGTTTCGAACATCAGGCGGTTTTGCTCGGAGGATGTTATGATTTCTCGAAACTCTTCTGATTCCTTGATGGCATGCTCCAACGTGAGCCCTAGCCGGGAAGGCATCTTCTTTGATAGCTGCTCCATTTCTTTTGTACTCAATCCGAAAACCCTCGCTGTGTCACGGACGGCAGCTTTCGCAGCAAAAGTTCCGAATGTAATAATGTGGGCCACGTGCATTTTCCCATATTTTTCAGCTACATACTCTATCACCTGGTCACGGCGAATGTCTGGGAAATCGATATCGATGTCAGGGAGGGAGACTCTTTCAGGATTCAAAAACCTCTCAAACAATAACCCGTGCTTGATTGGATCGACATCTGTAATTTCAAGCACATAGGACACAAGTGATCCAGCCGCGGAACCGCGTCCGGGCCCGGTCAAAATGTTGTTTTCCCGCGCATATTTCATAAAGTCCCACACGATTAAAAAATAGTCATTAAACCCCATTTGATTAATAATTTTCAGTTCGTATTCCAGTCTCTTCCGGTACTCAGGATTTTCTATTCCCCTTTTAGCCAATCCTTTTTTACATTGCTCAAACAGCATGGCTTTTGCTGTCTGATTTTCCGGTAAGGGATACTTTGGCAGCAGATGCCTGTCCGTCTCTATAAAAACATTGCATTCTTCTGCGATCCTGAAGGTATTTTCAAGAGCCTCAGGATATCCCGAAAATAACTGGGTCATTTCTGTTTGTGTCTTAAAATAATATTCGCCGGCCTTGTATAAATTTACGTCGGAAATTTCCAGTTTTTCTCCATCTCTGATCGCGTGGAGACATTTACAGGCAAAAGCATCTTCTTTTTTCAAATAGTGCACATCGTTAGTGACTACCGTTTTTATTCCTGCCTCTTCTGCAAACGCAGCCAGTGTATCCACAAACCCTGAAGGTGTGTCAGACTGATGATTTTGCAATGACAGGTAGAAGGAATCACCAAAAGTTGAAATGTAACGCTCAGAAGCGGTTGTTGCCTTGTCTGTTTCTCCAGTTTTCAGGAGCTGTTCAATCTCTCCATTGATCCCTGGTGTAATGGCGATTAACCCCTCACTATATGACTTAAGCCACTTCCAGGAAATGGTCTTTTCCGGTTGTATTTGAATGGCGCTCGATATTTTTAACAGATTGGCATAGCCGATATTATTTCTTGCCAATAGGACAAGTGGATATGATTGCTGTCCATCGGCCTGAACATCCGCGGTCATTCCGATGATCGGTTTGATTCCTGCCTTCTTGCAAGTTTGATAGAAAGACAAAACGCCGTACAAAACATTATGGTCCGTAATGGCCAAAGCCGAGTAATTGTTTCTCTTTGCTTCCTGCACCAGTTCCGGAATGGATATCGTGCTTGATAATAAACTGTACGCAGTGGCTATTTGCAATTGAACAAAGTTCAAGTGGCTTACCTCTTTTCTATCCAATACTTTCCTAGTCCGAAATGGAATATTCGTTCCCCTCTATTATAGCCTTTCTTTTTACATACATTAACGGTTTGTCCCATATAAGTAATAACAGGGAAAGAATAATTCAATCTTTGGGGTTGGTAATCATGCACGAAACTTTTTTTCCAGCTTTCTTCAACAGCTATTTCATTGCATTCGGGGTGATGTTGGGCGGCTCTCTGATCGGAGGGCTGGCTGCTTTCATTACTGGTGAACCGTTGCTTACAGAAATAGCGAATATCGCGGGACGTGTCAGGATTTGGGCCATCATTGCAGCTATTGGAGGCACCTTTGATACGGTTTACAGTTTTGAAAAAGGATTCCTCGAGGGTGGAACAACAGATCTATTCAAACAGTTTTTATTAATCTTATCTGCGATGGGTGGAGCTAAGACTGCCGGTCTGATCATTTCATGGCTGACTCAGGAGCATATATCATGAGAATCCCCCCACTGTACCGCCATCCGATTTGGCAGCGATTTTTTGCCGGGGCAGCGGTCGGAGGTTGCATCAGCTGGCTGATCTTCTTATTCATGTTCGGTACGATCCAGCAAAAGAACACTACTTTGATAGAAAGACAGGCCATCAGAATCAAGGAATTGAATGGACACATCCAAATTTTGGAAGAGGACTATCAGAAATTGAACAAAGAAAATGAAGAAATGCTGACTATTCAAGAGATAGACATTAAAATTCATAATTTTGAACGGTATGGTATAAGGGATCGCCTTGGTATTTATCAAGCTGAGGAATCGATCAAGGAAGATTTAAGATCGCTTGTTGCCAAAGATTTGACAACCGTGTACAAAAATAAAGAAGTGATAAAAAAAACCGTTGAAAATAAAACACTCAAGATCAACGGAAAGCAATACAAGCTAGTCGTCAAGGAGCTGTATTTTTACACGACAATCAGCCTTGTATTGGAAATTAAACTGGCCGACTGAAGCGTCGGCTTGTTTAATTCTTCTTACACACAGCTTCCACATCTTTTTTCACTTCTTTTGTTTCTTCCCACGAATATACCGAAGCTCCTGCTGCAAGCGGATGGCCGCCTCCTCCGTATTTCATGGCGATCGTATTAATGACAGGACCCTTTGAACGAAGGCGCACCCGGATTTGATCATCTTCCTCGATGAAGAAGGCCCATGCCTTGATTCCTTTTACCATGCCGAGAGAACTGACAAGCTGCGACGCTTCGGAAGGAAGTAAGCCATATTCTTCAAGAGTCCCTTTACGGATGGATATAACCGCTGCGCCGTCTTCATTCATTATAAAATGTTCCAATACATATCCCTGGAGCTTGATCACGTTGGGCGCGAGCTCGTACATCTCATTGTATAGCAGCGTCCGGTCGAATGAATAGCTGATTAATTCCTTGGCATATTGAAATGTTTTTTCAGTTGCACTTGGATATAGAAACCTGCCGGTATCCCCCACAATACCTGCGTATATCAACCTTGCTGCTTCATCTGTCATTTTTAACCCTTCGCCGCTGAATGTTTGATAAAACTCGTAGATCATTTCACTTACGGAGGATGCATTCAAATCAACCCAGAGAATGTCTCCGTAAGGGTCTTCGTTTGGATGATGGTCAATTTTTATCAATTTGTCACCAGTATCATATCTCGAATCGCAGACCCTTTCCTGATTAGCAGTATCGCAAACGATCACCAGGGCCCCTTCATACATTTCGTCAGAAATGACATCAGGCTTCCTCAAATAATCCAGGGACGGATCATGTGTTCCAACAGCAAAAATCTGCTTTTCGGGAAACGATGCCTTCAAAATCGCGGCCAATCCTCCTTGAGATCCATAGGCATCAGGATCGGGACGTACATGGCGATGGATAATTATGGTATCGTAGCTTTTGACCGCTTCAAAAATTTCTTCCTTCATAAGGAGCTCCTTTCACCTTGCGCTATTTATAGAATATTCATTAAAAATTCAGTATCGGGCAAGTGGCTTTTACAATTAATTGACGTTACAATAAGATGGATGAATAGTTTATAGATTCGGAGGAAAGAAAATGCCATTTCTTGTAATTCTGATCGTATTTTCATTTTCATTTTATATTTACTATAAAATAAAAAATGTACGGAGCAAGAGGCCGATGGAAAAAAAGCTTCTCAGCGGAAAATCCAGTATGGCCCTCGGTCTGTTTGTCGCATTATTCGGGATCAATCAGCTATTAATGTTCGACACAACAACAACCTATATTATAGCTGCTGTCTTCATTCTCCTGGGATGTGCCAGTGCGTGGGCGGGATATAAATCTTTCCGTCACCATATCCCATATGTAAAGGAAGAAGCCAGGCAACTGGATGGGCAGATACGCTGATTGAAAAGCCGCTGAAATAGCGGCTTTTTTAAATGGAAACCATTCGTTATCTCCCGTCTTTCATGACCGCAGACGAGCCTGCTGCCTATGGCACCTTCGCTTTTCTGGTGTCCAGCCTCCGGTGCCTATCGACTAGCAGACTTCCTCCTCCTTCCTACGATAAGTCAACATCGGCTCCTACGTCGCCGTGTTTCCTTTATCTCGTCAGGAGTCGTCCAGTCTGTACGTCGATGAACAGGCACCTTCGCTTTTCTAATCACCTATCTATAAGTCTGCACATCATCAGTGCTTTTCCGACGATTTCTCCATTGTTGAATGCCTCAACATCAACTTTTCCGAATTTTCTTCCTGCCTCAAGGATTCTTGGAACCACTTCAAGAGTTGAATCCATTTGAACTGGTTTCAGGAAATATATCGTCATACTTTCTACAGCCAGTTCACCCTTCTTTTGCAATCTGAACAGCCTGTTCGATGCCTCAGCTATAATAGAGGAGAAGACACCGTAGGAAATCGTTCCCAGTTGGCTTGTCATTTGCGGGGTCACGTCAAATGTAAATGAAGGTTCCCCTGCATATTTGCTATTGGAAAGCTGTTTGGAAATTGTGTCATCAATTGTATCTCCCACCTGCGGCTGGCGCTGAATCATTTGCAACGCTTTCAATACATCCTGACGGCTGATAATTCCTTCAAGTCTTTGATGTTCGTCCACAACTGGAAGTACCTCGATCCCTTCCCAAATCATCATATGCGCTACTGACGCAACACTCGTTTTTCTTCCAACAGTGATTGGATTCTTCGTCATCACTTTATCAATTCCTACACTAGGATCCTGCCCGATGACGTCCTTCCCTGTGACCATTCCCTGCACTTTATTATTCAAATCAACCACCGGATAACGGCTATGGTCGGATGTTTCTTTTTTGGAATACCAGTCTGACACTTTTTCCTTTGTTGTAATACTGATCGTATCATCTTTCGGGATAAAAATATCTTCAACAAGAATAATTTCCTTCTTGATAAGCTGGTCATAGATTGCCCGGTTAATCATGGCTGCCACAGTAAATGTGTCATAACTCGTTGATATGATCGGCAATTCCAATTCGTCGGCAAGTTTTTTTACATGGTCCTCAGTATCAAATCCGCCCGTAATCAGAACAGCAGCACCAGCCATCAATGCGTACTCGTGCGCTTTGGTCCGGTTTCCGACAATCAACAGATTGTTCGCACCCGTATACCGCATCATGGCGTCGAGTTTCATAGCCCCGATTACAAACTTGTTGAGCGTTTTATGAAGACCTGTCCGCCCACCCAATACCTGACCGTCAATGATATTGACAACTTCTGCGTATGTCAGTTTTTCTATATTCTCTTTTTTCTTTTGCTCTATACGGATTGTTCCAACCCGCTCAATCGTACTTACATATCCCCTATTTTCGGCATCCTTTATAGCTCTGTATGCAGTTCCCTCACTAACATTCAGTACTTTGGCAATTTGCCGCACCGAAATTTTTTCCCCTACAGGGAGACCGTCAATATGCCGAATAATTTGTTCATGCTTTGTTGACAAGCTTTTCACCCTTTTCATTTACCGTACAATCATTAAGATTATTATATAGTGAAAAGCCCTGTTCATCAATTTTTCATTACTTAGTTAGCTCTCATGCGTTTTTTATTCTTCTCTGCTGACTCCTCCCCCTCACCATATCTCTTTTTATATTTATACGGATATAAAAGAGCTGCAAGATTACCAGCAAAAACAAGGAAGGCAAACGCAAGCCAGCTAATGGCAAAAAGACCTTCCAAACCGGAAGCAAATGGGTGAATCCTTGGTACAGAAAAATAAAATAATGCACAGCAAATCAGAAGACAAAGCAAATAACGGTTATTCATAATAAATACCCCCTGCATAAACTAATCATATTAATATATGCAGGGGGATGGGCTTATAGCTCGATTAAATCACCTGGATTCATCACTTTTCCGTTAATATTCTCTTTTAATAGGCTCATAAAATACTGCGGATCCTGCTTAATAGGCGGGAATGTATTGTAATGAATAGGAACAACTGTTTTAGCCTGTACAAATTCCGCTGCCAACGCGGCGTCCTCCGGTCCCATTGTAAAATTGTCGCCGATTGGCAGGAAAGCCACATCAATCGGGTGGCGATCCCCGATCAATTTCATGTCGGAGAATAATGCAGTATCTCCCGCGTGGTAGATTGTTTTTCCTTCCGCCATCAACAATACACCGGCAGGCATTCCAAGATAGATAATCTGCTTGTCCTCTGTAAAGATCGCAGAACCGTGAAAAGCAGGCGTGAATTTCACTTTACCAAAATCAAATTCATATGCTCCGCCAATATGCATTGGATGTGTGTTCACACCTTGCCAGCCAATATAGGTCGCTAATTCGTTCGGAGCAATGACCAGTGAGCCGCATCTCTTTGCAAGCTCGACCGTATCCCCTACATGATCTGAATGACCATGGGTTAGAATAATAACGTCCGGATTTTCTTCATCAGCCTTTAAGTCTGTCAGTTCATTGCCTGTAATAAATGGATCAATTAAGATTGTTTTTCCTTCCGTAACAACTTTAACAACTGAATGACCATGATAAGAAACTTTCATCTTGCTGCAACACTCCTTTTAAAAAATCTCCATACAAGATTCATTTCTAGATGGTTTAGTTTTTTCCTGCCTCAGCCTGCATTGTTTTCCTTCTTTATTGTCTCTTTTTCCATCTAGTGCTAATCTCAACATAATAAATTGAATTCAGGGAGCTGATGAATTTGAATTCTAGGCTGGAAAAGTTAATGTCGTGGCTGAAAGCTAAACAGATTGATGCTGCCTTTATCACTTCACCGGACAATGTATTTTATCTTACCAGATTTAGATGTGAACCGCATGAGCGGCTGCTTGGACTTGCCGTTTTTCAAGAGGAGGAGCCGCTGCTCATTTGTCCCGGAATGGAAGTCAATGATGCAAAGAGTGCAGGCTGGAATAATGAGATCCTTGGGTACAGTGATACCGACAATCCGTGGGACCTTGCAGACGAACGGATCAAATTGCGCATGCCTATCATAAAGTCATGGGCTGTGGAAAAAGAGCATTTGAACGTGAGCAGATTTGAAGAGCTTTCTAAAAGATATGAACAGTCTACTTTCGTAAGCGCGGATGAGATTTTAAACGAACTGCGCCTTGTGAAAGATGAACAGGAAGTCAAATTGATCAAAAGAGCATGTGAACTGGTTGATTTTGCTGTCGAAGTCGGGGTCAATGAGTTAGCAGAAGGAAAAACAGAGCTGGATATGATTGCCGCCATCGAGTATGAAATCAAGAAAAAGGGAGCAGGGATGTCGTTCGACCCTATCGTTCTGGCCGGAGCGAATGCTGCTTCGCCGCACGGAACCCCGGGACTGACAAAAATTGAACGGGGCCAGTTGGTATTAATGGATCTAGGCGTTGTTTACGAGGGTTATTGCTCAGATATTACACGAACAGTTGCCTTTGGTGAAGTTTCCGAAAAACAAAAGGAAATTTATGAGACAGTCCTAAAAGCTGAGGCAGCAGCGATTGAACTCACAAAGCCTGGGGTAAAAGCGAAATTGCTGGACCAAACGGCAAGAAAAATTATAAATGATGCAGGATATGGGGAATACTTCCCTCACCGCCTTGGTCACGGGCTGGGAATCAGCGTACATGAGTTTCCTTCCATGACAGAAACAAACGAATTGGAACTGAAGCCAGGGATGGTTTTTACAATCGAACCTGGGATTTACATACCGGGAGTTGCCGGGGTACGCATTGAGGATGATGTTTTGGTGACAGCAGACGGGGTGGAAGTTTTGACCAAATACCCAAAATCCTTGCAAATTATTGAATGAAATAAACGTGATGGCTTTTGAAAATCAGAACATATGCAGAAAAAAATGTTTCCGCATAATCAAGGTAATGTGAGCCTTTTTCGCATAGTCGTTCGAAATTCCAATCAATGTACAAAAACCAATTTTATCCGTGAGATACACCTATAATCATTCGAATATCTCTTTACCGACATTTTTAGTTTACAAGCAAAAACAACCGGCGGATTTCACTCCGCGCGGTTGTTTTTATTAGAGCGTCGAACTTATTATAGCAATTCTGTTGCGTCAACGAACTCGTAACCGAGGTCATCTGCAACTGCTTTGAATGTAACTTTTCCGTCAAGAACGTTGATTCCTTTGCGCAAAGGCTCGTTATCCAAGCAAGCTTGCTTATAACCTTTGTTTGCAATTTGAAGTGCATAAGGAACTGTTACGTTAGTCAATCCCATTGTTGATGTTTGTGGAACAGCACCTGGCATGTTAGCAACAGCATAGTGAACAACACCATGTTTTTCATATGTTGGGTTGTCGTGAGTCGTAACTCTGTCACTTGTTTCGAAGATACCGCCTTGGTCGATTGCAATATCAACAAGAACGGATCCTGGAGACATGGATTTAACCATTTCTTCAGAAACAAGTTTAGGCGCTTTCGCTCCTGGGATAAGAACCGCACCAACAACCAAGTCGGAGTCTTTAACCGCATTGGCAATGTTGAATGGGTTTGAAACCAATGTTTTAATGTCGTTACCGAAAATATCGTCAAGCTGACGAAGACGATCTACACTCAAATCGATTACTGTTACGTCAGCACCAAGCCCTACTGCCATTTTCGCAGCGTTTGTACCAGCTTGTCCGCCACCGATAACTGTTACTTTTCCACGCTCTACGCCTGGGATGCCTGCAAGAAGCTTTCCTTTTCCGCCATAAGTTTTGGAAAGGAATTGAGCACCGATTTGTGTTGCCATTCTTCCTGCTACTTCACTCATTGGTGCAAGAAGTGGAAGTGAGCGGTTTGGAAGCTGTACAGTTTCGTAAGCAATCGCAACCACTTTGTTTTCAACAAGCGCTTTAGTCAAAGCAGGCTCTGCAGCAAGGTGCAAGTATGTGAATAGGATTAATCCTTCACGGAAGTAGCCGAACTCTTCTTCAAGAGGCTCTTTAACTTTCATAACCATATCTGCAGCCCAAGCTTCTTTTGCAGAGCTTACGATCTTCGCACCAGCTTCAACATACTGTTCGTCTGTGAAGCTTGATCCAAGTCCTGCACCTGTTTCAATATGTACTTCATGACCTGCATGTGTCAATGTATAAGCACCGGCAGGAGTCATAGCCACACGGTTCTCAAAACTTTTAATTTCCTTAGGTACACCAATAATCATAAAACTTTCCTCCTAACATGTTCTAACTGTCACAATATAGAATATATCACTTTAATCTGGTAAACGAAAGCCTTCTTTAAAAGATTTTTGTGAACTTAAAGAGGTGTTATTGATAAACACCTCTTTTGACAGCATTATTTCCTATTTATCACTTATTATTATTAAACACATCAAGGATCGTCGATATGATAAAATCAACATCTTCATCGGTACAAGAGAGCGGCGGGGACAATGTCAATATGTTATTATATCCCGCTACAGTGTCACCATTTTTCCCGATAATCAGGCCCTTCGCCCTACATCCAGCAATAATCTTACCGACACGCTCATTCGATGCAGGCTCCCTTGTCTCTTTATCTTCTACCATTTCGATTCCCATTAAGAATCCTTTGCTGCGAATATCTCCAACATAAGGATGGTCATTTAGTACTGCCAATTCATTCGTGAGGCGCTCTCCCAATTCCGCAGACCTGGCTACAAGATTTTCTCTTTCCATAATTTCCAGGTTTTTCAAAGCAAGTGCACAGGCTGCAGGATTTCCTCCAAACGTATTCACGTGACGGAAGTGACTGTTTTCTTCACTCTTTTTGAATGTCTCGTAAATATCTTTTCTTACAGCCGTTACAGAGAGAGGCAAATACGCGCTAGTCAGTCCTTTTGCCATTGAAATGATATCCGGCTTGACTTTAAAGTGCTGATGCCCGAACATCTTTCCAGTTCTTCCGAAACCACAGATCACTTCATCAATGATCAAAAGCACACCGTATTTCGTGCAGATTTCCTGGACTTTTTCCATATATACCGGATGCGGGATGATAACCCCTCCTCCAGTGATCAATGGCTCCATGATGATTCCAGCAATTGTATCTTTTTGCTCCCAGATGATCTTCTCTTCAAATTCCTGTGCTTTTTGGATATTGAATTCCTCAACGGACATTCCTGCTGGTCTTCTATAGCTGTCAGGTGGTGCCACATGTAAAAATCCTGGCACGAGCGGCTCATACTTAAACTTTCTCAATGCCTGGCCTGTTGCAGACATGGCCCCCATTGAACTTCCGTGGTAAGCACGGTATCGGGAAATGAATTTAAACCTGGATGGCTCGCCGTTTTGCTGGTGATATTGCCGTGCAATTTTGAACGCCACTTCATTCGCATCTGATCCGCTATTGGAGTAGAACATCATGTAGTCGTCATCAAGATACTCATTCAATTTTTCCGCAAGGTCAATGGCAGGCTGATGACTTTGTGTCATCGGCGTATAAGTCATTTTAATCATTTGGTCATAGGCAGCTTTTGCAAGCTCTTCCCTTCCGTAGCCGACATTCACACACCATAGGCCGGACATGCCGTCCAACACTTTATTCCCTTTATGGTCTGTCATCCATGCCCCCTTCGCTTCTGTAAAAACTGTCGGAGGACTTGCTTCGTTATATGGAGAAATGTGATGCCATACATTTTGGCGGTCTCTTTCAACCAATGAATCTGTTTGAATTGTAGACATATGATAATCCCCTTTCTATTATGGCCGTCCCTCACCTTGAGAGCATGCCGGGCTTCGACATACTATTAAAAGATTAAATTTACTGTCCGGATTCGTGAAATACTGATCAGCTTCATGAAATACAGTCCAACGTCACGCAATACTATCCAGTTTCACGAAATACCGTCCAAGTTCTCAAAATACTGTCCAGCTCAATGAAATACTGTCCAAACTTCACGCGCGCCCTACGCTTCTTTTATTTTCTCGTTCTAGGAAGCAGGGGCTCAAGGTCGCTTCTGAAAAACCATTGAAGGCACAGAAGCCCTCATTGGTTTTTCTTCCGACGAACAGTATGCCCTAGTGCCACCGACGTACAGGAAGTACTAGTGCAAGCGAAGCGACAGGCTGTCGCGCCCTGAGCCTGCACTGGACGTGGCGCCTTGAGGCGGCCGACGCTTGTCGCCCCTAGACAGCCGCCTTACGCTCTTCTCATTATCTAGCTTCGGCGCTTACGCTTTTCTATTAATACGCATGCCTTTGCGTAACCATTTTCTTGCGCGTATAGAATTCGATTCCGTCGCGGCCGTTCGCATGAAGATCTCCATAGAAAGACTTCTTGTAACCGGAGAACGGGAAGAATGCCATTGGAGCAGGTACCCCTAAGTTAATGCCAAGCATGCCGGCATCAATTTCCTCCCTGAATTTGCGGATAGCTTTTGCACTGTCAGTAAACAGGCAGGCACCATTTGCAAAATCGGATTTATTCGTTAACTCGATGGCTTCATCGAGGTCTTTCACTCTGATGACCGAAAGAACTGGAGCAAAAATTTCTTCTTTCCAGATTTTCATATCAGTTGTTACATCTTCGAAAATTGTCGGTCCAACGAAGTAACCGCCATCGGATAATGACTCATCTTTACGCCCATCGCGGACAAGCTTGGCTCCCTCTTCAATCCCTGATTCGATGTAACCTAGTGTTTTTTCTTTATGAGCGTCACGGATTACCGGTCCTAGGAAAATACCATCTTGGAGCCCATCACCCATTTTGATGCTGTCTGACTTTTCAACAAGCTTTTTCACAAGGTCGTCTGCAATGCTGTCTACTGCGACAACGACGGAACATGCCATGCAACGCTCACCCGCTGAGCCGAAGGCCGCGTTGAAGATGTTGTTTGCAGCAGAATCCAAGTCAGCATCTTCAAGGACGATCGTATGGTTTTTTGCTCCTGCCAATGCCTGAACCCGTTTTCCGTTAGCCGTACCAGTTTTATAGACATACTCGGCAACTGGCTGCGAACCAACAAATGAAACGGCTGGAATGTCTGGATGTTCTAAAATTCCATTAACGACATCATGCGCCCCGTGAACAATGTTGAATACACCTTCAGGAAGCCCTGCCTCATTAAGCAATTCTGCCAAGCGATTTGCCAGTAGAGGTGTTCTCTCTGATGGTTTCAAGATGAATGTATTTCCTGTAGCAATCGCAAGTGGGAACATCCAGCAAGGAACCATCATCGGGAAGTTGAATGGAGTAATGCCTCCGACTACTCCAAGCGGGTAGCGGTACATTCCTGATTCGATGTTTGTTGCAATATCAGGGAGCTGATTTCCCATCATTAATGTAGGAGCCCCAGCGGCAAATTCGACACACTCAATTCCTCTTTGAACCTCGCCGTGTGCTTCTGCGAAGTTCTTACCATTTTCGATTGTGATCAGCTTTGCCAACTCGTCCCATTCATTGATTAACAGCTGATGGTATTTGAAAAGTACTCTTGCTCTCACCGGAACTGCTGTCTTGCTCCACGTTTTAAATGCTTTCTTGGCGGCCGTCACCGCTTCTTCTAAATCCTCTTTTGTTGAAACCGGGACCTTTGCTAGGATTTCACCTGTCGCAGGGTTTGGAACATCTTCATATTTATCCGTCTTTGATTTGACCCATTGTCCATTTATAAAATTTGCAAGCGTTTGCGTCTTTTCGGAAACAGTACTCATGTTTTTATCCTCCTAAGCTTAATATGATAATAGTTGACTCAATCTTCTTTTCACTTCATAATCAATTTTACAATCTAGTCCGTTATAAATCATTAGACATTATGTAAAATCATTAATCTATTCCATTTAACATATTGGAGGCCGCCGCCATGATGAACGAATTTACGTTAAAGATGAAAGACATTTTTAAAAGAGAACATTTCAAGCATGCTAAAGTGCTCGCCGGCTCAGGCGGCCTTGACAGGGTGATCAGATGGGTCCATGTTTTGGAAGTGGAGGATTTCGGCTCTCTCATTCACGGAGGAGAGTTGATATTAACTACAGGCGTCGGCCTTCATCTTGACTTCTCTGCCCAGCTAAAATTTGTCAGACAGTTGATCGCGTCAAACGCGGCCGGTATCTGCATAGAAAGAGGGCCTTATTTTCAAGAAATCCATCCTGAAATATTGGAGCTTGCGGATAAGAACGACTTCCCTATCATCATGTTCGAAGAGACTGTCAAATTCGTAGACATTACACAGGAGCTTCATAGTTTGATAATCAACAGGCACCATGACCTCCTGCGCTATTTGGATACATCGTCAAGAAAATTTATCGAGCTATCCATGTCTTCCAATGGCATTTTAAAAATCCTCCACGAATTATTTGATTATTTTCACAGGACGGTCATTTTTGTTCCTATCCAAGGAAAGTCCTTTCACTATCCAACTGACCAAAAGCACTTTCATGATCTATTGCTGGATTACTTTCAATCTGCCGACGGCGAAACCATTAGTCAAAGATTGCTTTCAATAGAGAATGAGTCTTTTGTTTGCATGCCGGTTGAAGGGCTTGGTCAAACATGGGGCTACTTATGCCTTCATACCGCCGATGAGGCGCCGGAAGAGTTCCACTTTTTAATTTTGGACCGGGCTGCACTTGCCATCGCCCAAATTCTTTTACGTAACAGGACGATTGAAGAAAGAAAGCAGCATTCGGAGGACAAATTTGTAAGAGCCATTCTGCAAGGACGGGAATACGACACCGAAGAGTTGATCAACCACCTTCCCTTTGCAGGTCCCGATATGGGGTATCGGGTTTTTGTCATGGAAATCCAGCCCCCTGACCGGATGATCAGTGAAGAAGAATGGGAAGACATAAAACTGCAAAGATCACTGATGATCCGCGCAACTTTTAAAAGGTTCGGCTTTTTCCCTGCCGTGTCGGCAACTAAGGAGGAGATTGCTGTTATAGCAGCATTTCCAGCGGTCGCTCCTGATAAGGCGAAAGATATGTTTTCACGATTGGCCCGACACCTAATACAAACAAAAGACCAGAAAGTACTATTGGGAACCAACCGGACATACGGAGTTGGACGTGAATACAGCCAAATTAATCAATTAGCAAAAAGCTACGCAGAAGCAAAGGAAGTGGTCGCATTAAATACTTCCGCCATTGTGGAGAAAATGATTACCTACGATGATATCGGGGTATACAGACTGCTCCTTCCATTGAAGAAAAGTGGTGAATTGCCAACATACGTAAACGATTATTTGGGACCCATATTGACTTATGATTCACAAAACGATAGCCATCTTTACGAAACGATAAAAGTATACCTTGCTTGCGGCGCATCAAAAAAAGAAGCGGCGGAACAGCTTTTTATCGTAAGGCAAACACTCTATCATCGTTTGGAAAAAATTGAACAACTACTGGGCAAAAATTTTATGGATGCAAACCGAAGAATTGCCATCGAAACGGCGATAAAAGCATATGAACTGATCAACGAATAATAAAAAGATAACGACGAAAATGGGATTGCTGATAAAAAATGGAACGCTATAACAACATGAAAAACAGCATATGAATACACGTTTTTCAAGTAGTCGCTTTTTAAAAATTGATCTATGTATGAAGCAACGGTTCAAAACAACAAGGGCCGTTGCTTTTTTAGTTTTAAATTTATGTCCTCTTTAATCTTCAGCGATACTTTTTATTAATGGGCTTTTTGCTGTCCGTAACAATTTACCCCCATCATAAAATTTTCCGTAAGCTTTTACCAAATCGTACGCTTCCTCCGCATTAGGGATTTCACCGTTTGCCTTATACGTTAAAAAATAAGCGTGAGATTTTCCGCTGTAGAACACCCAGCTAAAAAATTTCATTGCAAACTTATGGGCTCCGCGATTTCGGAAGGGAATCATCGCTTTCTTTTCCCAGACAGTTAACGTCATCCCATATCCTTCTTTGATGTGTCCCTTCATTTCAGCATAAAGTAATCCTTTTGATTTTTTCATTTGTTTCATCACGAATTGACTTACAATTGCATTTACAATGATCTTCCATACAGAGAATTGTTCCCCAAGGGTGATCGATATAAGGGCATCATCAGGAATATGAACATCTCGTTCACCGAGGGTGATTAAAGCTCCGAATTTGTCATCCGGATCTTTATGTGTGACAAACTCCTTAACATCCATGTACACCATCCTTTTCTCACGGGTATTTTGTAAGAATTATACAATAAATACAAATACTCTGAAAGGGAACGAGGTGGGAACATCAACCACTGTTTCGATACATTTAGTATAAAAAATGAATACAGAAGCTTGAAAAAAGTTGAATATTATTAGTGGCGTAAGTAGGTCGGCTATAAAACTGTACAATGGGGATTTTTCAAAGAATCCACTATGAAACGATGCTTGATAGTGAACGTGAACGCATAAGGCATATATTTATAAAAACTAACCAAATACTGGCCCAGCATTATTTCCAGGAAAACAATTATCCGCAATGCTTTGAACATTATGAAATAACTCTAGACAAGGATCCATATGAGGAAGATATATATTTTGATTACCTTGAAATACTTTTACAATAAAACCTTGTTTCCAAAGCTAAAAAAGTGGCAAATGACATGGAGCAGTTTTTTACAGATGAAATGAGAATCTCAGTGAACGACCAGATATCAAAAATTTTTTCGAAGTTCAGCGTTCAAATACAAGGATAAAAAAAGGAAAGCCCGGTTGTCGGCTTTCCTTATGCTTATGAAGATACTTTTGTTTCTTTTCTATATAAAACTTCACCATCTACCATAGTAAGTTCAACTTTCAAATCTATTATATGTTCTTTTTTAGCCTGTAAAATACTTCTTTCAAGTACAACCATATCCGCCAACTTTCCAACCTCTATGCTTCCTTTGATGTCTTCATCGAAACTTGCATAGGCGCCATTATATGTATAAGCCCGAATGGCATCCATGACTTCTATGCATTGGTTTGTACCCGCCGCCTGGCCATCTGCCGTTTTCCTGTTCACCGCAGCATGTATGCCTAAAAGCGGATCACATCCTACAACCGGTGAATCAGAAGCAAAAGCTGCAATAATTGAATGATTCAAATAGTCTTTGGCAGGGTACATGGAGTTTACACGCTCACCATAATTATGAATATATGAATCTCCATTTACATGGATAAATGCCGGGTTCGGAATTGGTATGACATTCAGCCTCCGCATTCTTGCCTGTAAATCCGGCGGGGTAACCCCTGCATGCTCGATCCTGTGCCGATGATCCTCCCGAGGATGGTTTTTCACTGCTTCTTCAATGCAGTTAATTACCATTTCGACGGCTCGGTCTCCCTGTGCATGGGCCGTGATTTGAAACCCATTTTTATGTGCCTTGCCCAGGATTTCATTGAGCTTATCTTGCTCATAATATTTGATTCCGTAATTATTGGCATCACTCGAATAAGGCTCCCTCGTTGCAATTGTTGGACCCGTACTGCTTCCATCGGTAAAAAGCTTCGCTGGCCCTATTTTAAATTTATCATCGCCTAACCCCGTGACAGCTCCTGCATCAAGCATCTTTTCAATAAAACCTTCGGAATCGGTTAACGACCCAATCATTGCATAGACGCGAACTTTAATGTCTCCTGATTGAACACCTTTTTGCATCACTCTTAAAATATCTGGACCGTTTCCGTAGCCTCCCGCATCGTGAATACTGGTAATTCCGTGTTGAATGAAGGTATCGGATGCAAGTTTATGTGCTTTTTGCAATTCTTCATCTGAAAAAGATGCAACATGAAATAACTCCATATGTGCATTTTCAATCAGCTTTCCAGTTAACTTCCCTTGGCTATCCCTTTCAATAATACCACCGTCTGGATCAGGAGTTTCTTCATGAATCCCCGCCATTTCCAACGCTTTGCTATTCACCACAGAAATATGATTGCACATTCGGGTAATGACAATTGGATGGTCCCTCGTAATTTCATCAAGCTCTTCTCGTGTAGGGAATCGCTTATCTGCCAGACTATGCTCATTGAATCCCCAAGCGCGGATCCATTCACCTTTTTCCGTTATGTCCGCCCTCTTCTTCAAATCTCCGAAAAGATCGTGGAGAGAATTAATATGTGGTGCTAAGCAACTCACCCCAAGCAGATTGGTACCATAAATAGTCAAATGCAAATGGGCATCAATAAAGCCCGGAAGCAAGGATTTTCCAGTTAAATCAACAACCTCGGTATTTTCCCCAATATATGTTTTTATCTCTTTATTAGATCCGACAGCAACAATTTTATTATCTTTTACTGCAACCCCCTCAGCAATTTCATTTAAAGCGTTTACAGTAATAACCTCACCATTTAGAAAAACGATATCCGCTCTCATATCAACACTCCGTTTAACAGTTTGATATTTAAAGTTTAAAGCACGAAAGCGCATTCATCAACTTCTTTTTTGTCTGCAGCTTTCATATCTTTTATATCGCCCACCAATATTCTAAATGATTTAAACAATATGCAAAACCATTCTAAAATATATTTCATGTAATATTTTAATAAATATAGAATGAACTGCGGGCTTGTTCAATATTTCATGAAAATGCTCGTCACATGAGAAAGGAGTGAGATTATGTCTTTGGTTGAAAGTTCTTCGATTCTTCTTTCCAGCCGCTCTTTGTTAATCGTTAAAGGTTCATTTTATCTCTCGTTTTGCAAGGTGCTTCCTTGTATGAAGTATTCGCCTTTATAACACCCTGCTTAGGAAATGATCCAGGAAACGTTCCGCCTCTACTTCCGTACAGACGCGAATTATCGGCCCTCCTTCTTTGACTCCGACTGTATTTCCCATCTCTTCTCCTTCTGTAACAACACTGACTTTTACCGACTCTGTCTGCACAAAACTTGGATCTATCACTACGCCAACGGCAAGCGGATCATGTAAGGCACAACCTCCAATGCCGGGATAGAATGATTCATAGGCGCCAATATAATGCTCGGTCATATCCGCAAAAAAGCGTGCAGCTTCATTGTCTATCTTTCGCCATTCATTGACTTTGGACAATGGCAACAATGTCTCCATTGTCACATCTAGACCAACTAGGGTGACGGAAAGCCCGGAAGAGAAAACATGTTCGGCCGCTTCAGGATCCGCTACGATATTAGCTTCTCCATAAGGTGTTACATTCCCGGGAACATATACGGCGCCGCCCATAATAACCACATCTTTTATAAGAGGGATGATTTCGGGTGCCTTTTCTATAGCAAGCGCCACATTAGTCAGTGGTCCCACGGCCAAAATTGTTATCTCATTCGGTCGTTTTTTAACTTGCTCTATAATGAAATCCACCGCTGACCCGTTGGATGCCCTATAAGCCGGCTCTGTTTTGAGAGTGTTGCCCAATCCGTCATCTCCGTGAACCATTCTTGCCCATTCCGGTTTCATTCCCCGCTTGAAAGTTTGATCTGCTCCTTCATAAACAGGAACATCTTTTCCAACCATCTCCAAAACAACAAAGGTATTTCTCGTCGCTTCCTCCACCGGTACGTTCCCGAAACAGGTTGTAAATCCGAGCAGCTCCAACTCTGGAGAATTTAGCGCATATGCCATTGCCAGCGCATCATCAATTCCCGTATCCACATCAAAAATGATCGGTTTCAAATCCAACACCCCTATCGCACATACTTTTTATTGCTCTGGTAAATTATTCAGCGCCTCTATGACCATGTCCCAAAATTTTGTGTGATCCAGTTCAGTTGCAAAATTGACGTTCGGTTCAAGACCAGTTACTCCAAGAAGGTCAACTGATGTCATACCGTAAGTCAGTTCACCTTTAGTTTCCACATCTACCCTTACATGCTTCGTTTTTACAACGGAAGGGTCGATGCAATAAGCCACGCTGCATACATCATGTACAGGAGGATGTTCAAAACCGAACACATCCAAATATGTCTGGCGGAAAAATTCTAGCAGATCGCTAACAAATGCCGCAGGACGGTTATCAATGCTTGCAATCCGGGCACAAACCTCTTTTGTGGCCAATGCCTGGTGGGTTAAATCCAGCCCCATCATCGTAATAGGTACGCCACTGTCAAACACCACTTTTGCTGCCTCTGCGTCAACAAAAATATTGAACTCCGCAGCAGGACTCCAGTTTCCAAACGTACCGCCGCCCATGATGACAATCTCTTGAATTTTGGGCAATATCGCTGGCTCTCTTCTCATCGCCATTGCAATATTCGTTAACGGGCCGACAGGAACTAAAGAGATTTCCCCGTCTGAATCCATGAGCTTTCGTATAATAAAATCTACTGCATGTTCATCCTCAAATGTTTTTTCAGGTTCTGGCAGCACTGGTCCGTCCATTCCGGAATCTCCGTGGATATCCGGGGCCGTTTCACGGTTGCGGATCAGTGGCTGTCCACTGCCTTTGAATACAGGAACATCGGTTATTCCTGCAATTTCACAAACCTTCAAGGCATTGTTCGTCGTTTTTTCCACTTCAGCATTACCTGCGACTGTAGTGATACCGACTAATTCTATATTGGGATTTCCCGCAGCAAGTAAAATCGCTATCGCGTCATCATGGCCTGGATCGCAGTCCAAAATGATTTTTCGCTTTGAATTATTTTGCATTTCAAAACCATCCTTTTTAATGAAAAGTAAACGATTATTACGAGTGTCCGGCTATGCGACAGGATGTCGCTGCTTAAGTCAGCTGACACACAGGATATGCTAGTGCCACCGATGCTGCACAGAATGTGGCGCTTGGAGGCGGCACAGCATAATGGAAGAAAGAGCTGGAACATCATAGTAAACCCAGAAGTTTTGTAGATACACCACAGTATGTGATTGAATTCAACAGCTTCCATGTTCACTTACGTGCTGTTTTTCAGGAATAGACATTTATCTACGGTAAACAGAGCGCTTCCAGCTTTTTTATTTAGGTGCCGGGGTAGATGCCGGCCCTGTTGAAGCTTCACTCAGCGAATCCAGTTGTCTTCCATGTTTTCGTACCGCATACACAACCAAGGCCAATATTGTAACGATATATGGCAACATTTGAACGAACTGGCTCGGGATTGGGCTGTTAGGAATTGTTTGGAGAAGGGTTTCCATAGCTTTTGCAAATCCGAATATCAATGATCCAACCAATATTCCTATTGGATTACGATTCCCAAGCAACACGACCGCCAGCGCCAAAAATCCTGTCCCTGCTGTCATATCTTTTACAAACATGCCCGTCATTCCCATCGACATGAACGCCCCCGCTAATCCGACAAACACACCGCTCCATGCCAAAGCCGAGTATTGGAGTCTGTGAACCGGAATCCCCAAGGAGCTGGCTGCCTGAGGTGACTCACCGATTGCCCGCAAATGCACGCCGTATGGGGTACGATAAAGCATAATAAATACAACCGCAACGGAAACCAGGCCGATCCATACCATTAGACTGTGGCCGCTTAGTATTTTACCCAAGAAAGGGATGTCCTTGATGACAGGAATATTGACAATAGGGATTTTTTTCAAGCCGGACGGATTGATACTTCCAGTTGCCTCAAAAAACTTGCTCATCAAGAATATCGTCACACTTGAACCGAACATATTTATCGCAAATCCGGTAATGATGATATCCACTTTCATTTTCAAGTGAAAAAAGCCCATAGCATAAGAAAGAAGGACACAAATGATTACTCCTGAAACCATTCCGACCGACCAATATCCTGTCACGGAGCCAACAGCGATCGACGTAAAAGCAGATACAAGCATCAGACCTTCCAGGCCAATATTTGTGACACCGGTTACATCGGAAATCAAGCCTCCAAGTGCGGCAAGTAAAATCGGAGTCGTGGACCGAAGCAGAATGACAACTATTGTTAAATCAACTATTTGTCCCCAAAGACTAGACCACATCTGCTTTCACCGCCTTGTCATCAGATTTCTTGCCGTTTTTCAAAATAGCTCTTTGTTTCAGGTAGTTAAACACAGCCTGGGCGGATACGAACAGTACTAGCAGCACTTGAATAATGACAGCCAATTCCCTCGATACATCGCTTTCAGCCTGCATGACCTGACCGCCTACCTGCAAATAAGCATAGAACAGACCAGCTAGCAGTACGGCAATTGGGTTATTTCGGGCCAATAGTGCAATGATGATGCCATCAAAACCCAGGTTATAGGAAAAGCTGTCCTTATATGTTCCATGGATTCCCATTAACTCGACTATACCGCCCAATCCGGCAAGGGCACCGCTGATCATTACACTTATGACGATAATACGCTTTGTTTTTATTCCGCCGTAACGGGCAAATTCGATATTTTGGCCAACAAGCCTCATCTCATAGCCCAGTCTTGTTTTATAGAGCATGAGAGTAACGATAATAACAGCGGCGATGGCAATGAAGATTCCATAATGCACCGGAAAGGTTGCCGAAATTTTCCCTAGCAAAATATCCTTATCAAAGAATGGCATCCTAGCAAAACCGCCGCTTTCAGGATCCTTAAATACATTATTGATTAAATACGAAGTGAATATAATTGCCACATAGTTCAACATTAAGGTTGTAACAACCTCGTTTGCGTTCCATTTCGCCTTGAGGTAGCCTGGTATGAACCCGAACATCGCACCTCCAGCCAAAGCAAACAGGAAAATAACAAGTATATGGATCAGTGCTGGAAGACCTTGAATATAAGTGGCTGCCAGTGCTCCTACAAATCCACCAATATACAATTGCCCCTCTGCACCCATACTGAATATATTTGTTTGAAAGACGACAGCCAATGCCAATCCAGTGAAAATGAGCGGGGTCGCCTTATTGATAATCGTACTGATGTTAAACGGGCTTGTAAAAGGACCCAATATGAAGGATGAAATAGCGTTTGCAGGCTCCTCACTCACAAAGAAAATAATGATGAATCCACAAAGAACCGCAAAAAAGACTGCACCTAGGATACCAATCAAATCAAGGTATAAAAAGCGTCTATTATTCATGTGCAGCCACCTCTTGATCCTGCCTCTTTATTCCCAGCATGTAATAACCTATTTCCTGTTCCGTCAACTCTTCAGTGTTATCGAGTATTGCTACCAATTCGCCATTATATAAAACTCCTATCCGATCACTTAAGCTGATTATTTCCGACAACTCAGCAGAAACAAGCAACACCGCTGTTCCCTCATCACGCTTTTTGATAATCTCCTGATGAATAAATTCAATTGCACCAATATCGACTCCCCTTGTTGGCTGGGAAGCGATAAGCAGCTTCGGGTTTTTGGCCATCTCGCGTGCAATGACTACCTTTTGAAGATTACCACCGGAAAGGGAACCCGCTAATGCCTCTTCACTGTCTGTTCGGACATCAAACATTTTTATATACTTTCTAGCGAATTCCTTTAATTTCTTCTTATTTAAAAAGGGACCTGTTCGAAATTGTGGATCATTATAAACATCCAATATGATATTCTCCTCAATTGTTGAGGTTAAACAAGCCCCCGTTGTTTGCCGATCTTCAGGGATATGGCCGATTTTCATACTGCGTATTTCTCCGATACTTTTGCCAAGAATATTTTCGTTAAAGTAGATCACTTGTCCGCTGCTAGCACTGGCAAGACCGGTAATTACTTCAACCAATTCTTTTTGTCCGTTACCTTCCACTCCGGCAATTCCCACGATTTCTCCACCGCGAACCTTCATGGATACATTGTTCAGCAATTTTAAGCCTTTATCATCTGTAACCGTGACATCCCGCAGTTCCAAAATTGTATCTTCAGGTGCTTTTTCCTCTTTTTCAACCCTGAACAATACATCACGGCCAACCATTAAGCGGGAAATCTCTTCTTGGTTAGTATCCTTTGTTATTAGGGTTTGAATCGTCTTACCTGCTTTCAAAACAGTAATACGATCGGAAATCTCCATAACTTCGCGGAGTTTATGAGTGATAAATATAATGGTGTAGTTTTGATCAACTAGTGATTTAATTGAGTCGAACAGCTCATCGGTTTCTTGCGGCGTCAATACAGCGGTCGGTTCATCCAATATGATAAGCTTTGCACCGCGGTATAAAACCTTCAAAATTTCAACCCTTTGTTTCTGCCCGACAGAAATTGACTCCACTGAGGCTTCAGGACTCAGCTTTAAACCAAATTTCCGGATAAGTTCTTCAATTTCTTCAATCTCTTTTTTTCTGTCCCGAAACAGATTGAGAAAGCCTCTTCTAGGCTCATCACCCAGAACAATGTTTTCCGAAACAGTCAGCGAAGGAGCCAGCATGAAGTGCTGATGAACCATACCCAGTCCTTGACCAATGGCATCACGTGGACCATTGAAGCGGACTTTTTCACCTTTATATAAAATCTCTCCTTCGGTCGGTGCTTCAAGGCCAAAGAGTATTTTCATCAATGTAGATTTTCCCGCACCGTTCTCTCCGACAAGAGCATGGATCTCACCCTCATGAACTACCAGGTTAACTCCGCGGTTCGCCACTGTTCCATTGGGGTATACTTTATGAATGTTCTTCATTTCTAACAGTACTGACATGATTGAACCCCCTATTTGGGTAATGCCGGGGTGGCGGCTGAATGCCATCCCCGGCGTCATCCTAATTTATCATTTCAGGGTTGATTTAACTTCTATTTCACCATCTTTAAGCTTCTGCTGGATTTCATCCATTTTGTCACGAATGGATTGTGGCACATGCTCATCGTAAAGATCATCCTGCGCAAGCCCCACACCTTCTTCTTTTACGCCAAGTTCTTCATGAGTTCCAAATGGCAAGTCGCCATCTTTAAACATTTCCAATGCACGGAATGTGGAAGTATCAAGATTTTTCATCATGGACGTTAAAACACTTCCCGGATAAAGATCATTTTGATTGCTGTCCACTCCAATTGAATATACGCCTTTTTCATTTGCTGCTTCCAATACTCCAAGACCAGCCGCTGCTGCCACTTGGTAGACAATGTCTGCTTTTTGGGAGTTGATTTGTGAAAGAGTCAGCTCTTTTGCTTTTGGAGCATCTGCAAAGTTACCAATAATGGATGAAACAACTTTTATATCTTTATCTACATAGTGTGCTCCTTGCTCATACCCGGATTTAAAATCATTGATGATAGGAATATCCATTCCTCCAACAAATCCGACAACTTTTTCCGGATTTCCCCCTTCAAGCTCATCACTTGTTGTAACAAGTCCGGCAAACGCTCCTGCAAGAAACGAGCCTTCACTTTGTGAATAAGTCATGGAATACACGTTAGGCTGGTCCACTACATCGTCAAAGAAAATGAACTTTTGGTCCGGATATTTTTGAGCCAGCTCGTCCACCATCTCAACCGTTTGGCTTGTCCCTACCAAAATGACATCATATTTACCGCTGGATACCATAGATTCTATTCCGGCAGCCCAGTCACCCTGGTTCGTACCGCCTTCAATCGTTTTAACCTTATATCCCAATTCTTTTTCCGCCTGGTCCACTCCGCGTTTAACCGAATCAAAGAAAGATTTATCACCCAAGGTAGCGTTTACATAATAACCTACTGAAAGTTCATCACCAGTATCTGAGGTACCTTTACTATCTTTACCTTCATCATTGGATGACTTCTCTCCTCCGCAAGCAGATAAAATAAGCATGATACTTGCAAAAATTGCTACAAGAAATTTTGAATTAAATTTTTTCCGCATGTTTGACTCCCCTTAAATTTTTTTGTCTTGCGTACTATAAAATTCCATGCCTGTGATTCACTTATTAATGGATTGTGCTACGTCCTGCTCCGACGGACAGGATGTCCTAGTGCCGCCGAAGCCACAGGATGTGGCTGTTTGAGACGGCCAGCGCCTATCGACTAGCAGACTTCGCGCCTAATGTGCTCCTGCGGCACAGCATAATCGAGGATGTTTGGTTCACCTCGTCGCAAAGCTGCACGAAGCAGACTCAAGGAAGCTTCTCATGAGGTTATCAGGTAAGCTACTTTCCTACGATAAGTCAACATCGGCTCCGACGGACAGGACGTCCTAGTGCCACCGAAGCCACAGGATGTGGCGGTCTGAGGCGGCCTTCGTCGCCGTGTTTCCTTTATCTCGTCGGAGTCACTCCAGTCT
The DNA here is from genome assembly GCF_003605385.1 of Siminovitchia acidinfaciens. Taxonomy (GTDB): domain Bacteria; phylum Bacillota; class Bacilli; order Bacillales; family Bacillaceae_C; genus Siminovitchia; species Siminovitchia acidinfaciens. The sequence goes on from NZ_QYTV02000002.1 coordinate 443,007, forward strand.
GTACGACGATAAACAGGCGCTTGCGCTTTTGTTATTGCTCTGCATTCTCTATGAACTGCATTGTTTCGTCCAAGTCGGGCATTGAGGCCTGCGCCCCTGCACGAGTGACTGTCAACGCGCCTACCGCATTGGCGAATTGAGTAGCCGCCTTCAAATCCTTGCCGTCGACAAGCGCGGTTGCAAACGCGCCTGCAAATGCATCTCCGGCCGCAGTCGTATCCACTACTGGTACTTCATGCCCGTCCAATGTAAGTGATTGGTTTTGACCAGTTACGACAACCCCTTTTCCACCAAGTTTGGATAAAACGGTCCCAATACCCTTAGATAAAAGGATCATACTCGCTTTTTTTGCTGAGCTGAAATCACTTACGTCAATACGTGTAATTTCTCTAATTTCATTTTCATTTGGGAGGATATAATCAACCAAGTTATACAATTCTTCCGGCAGCACTCTTGCAGGAGCGGGATCTAGCATAAATGGCACATTATGCTTGCTTGCTAGTTTAGCAGTCTCAACTACGGTCTCAATTGGTATTTCCAGCTGGACCATGACAATTTTGGCCTGGCTGATTACTTGTTCATGTTTTCTGACGTACTCAGGGGTGACAAAATTATTTGCTCCAGGTGCAACTATAATACTGTTATCCCCTTCTGGGTTGATATTGATCATTGCTACACCTGTGGATTCTGACTTTATTCTTTTAATAAAAGCCGTTTCCGTGCCTGTCTCCGCCAGGTTTTTAATGAGTTGTTCACCAAACAAGTCGTCACCAACACAACCAAGCATCGCTACAGAACCTCCAAGTTTACCAGCTGCATATGCTTGATTTCCACCCTTTCCACCGGGGCTTACGAAAAAATTACTGCCAAGAAGCGTTTCCCCCCACTCCGGCTTCCGATTGACTTTTATTACCAAGTCCATGTTCAAACTTCCTACAACTACAACATCTGCCTTCATTGCATTTGGTCCTCCTGCTCATGATTCTCTTTCGATGAACTTATGATTTAGAATCAGGTTTTTGGATTTGGACCTCACCCCCTTTATTCGGTCGACTAGCAATTTAACTGCAGTTGCCCCAATTTTATATGCTGGGACCGAAATCGTGCTTAACTTCGGATTACTCATTTGGGCAAATAAAATATCATCACAACCTATGACTGAAATGTCATTAGGAATGGTCAGCCCCTTCTCATGAATAGCGCTCATTGCCCCTAAAGCGATTAAATCGTTCGCGGCAAACACAGCTGATATCTTGGATTTCTCCAATACTGATTTCATCCGTTCATAGCCGGATTTATAGCTAAAGTCACCAACCTGGTACATTGATTCAAGCCCATGCTCATGCATGGCATCAATATATGCCTGTCGTCTCTTATCAGCAGGTTGGATATGTTTTGGGCCCGACAGATGGTAAATCTTTTCATACCCTTGCCGAATTAAACGCTGGACTGCCTCATAGGCAGCCTTATAATTATCAATAGAGACCGTATCAAATTGGGAGTTTTCAATCAGCCTGTCACACAAGACAAATGGAACGCCTAATTCCGCCAGCTTATTCACTTTTTCTTCATCCAATATGGAAGAGATCAATATGATTCCGCCAACTTGTTGCCTGCACATTTTCTCGATGTATTCCTGCTCAATATCCGGGTTATTGTCAGTGTTGCTAATAAACAGGGAATATCCATGCTCATGTGCAGAATCTTCAATTCCTCTGGCCAGGGCAGGAAAGTATGGGTTAACAATATCGGGCAAAATCAACCCAATTACATTTGATGTACTATTAGCCAAGCTTCGGGCGATGGCGTTGGGTTGATATCCGAGCTCCTCGATTGATGCAAGCACCCTCTCCTTAATTTCCTTATTTACGCTTGTATTATGATTTATAACTCTCGATACAGTGGCTTTGGACACACCTGCATGTTTTGCCACATCCTTGATTGTAATGCTCATTTTAATATCCCCTTAAAAGAAACCGGTTTCACAAAGATAAATGAAGGCGTTTACTTTACATGAATATATCATATAGATTAATTTTATCTCAACCATTATTATTAAGTTCAATAGTTTTAGAGTCATTATTTAAACGTCCATATAGTACACGTCCAACATTGGGAATCAAATTATTTACTTCTTGTGCAAGTGTCGGAACCTATTGCCTTCTAACAGATTGATAAATGGTTGATCGAATGTAACATTATAAAATTCATAATTACCGAGTTAGCGGAAAAAATTATGAGTGGGAAATCATGCCGGATTCATAGCAAGGGAAAGTTATTGCGTGAGGCGCCATGATGCTTCTTGACGACCGAAAACACAAAAATGTTGTTAGGCAGGTAATTATAGGAGCCACATTGGTTCTATGTCATAGGAGTACAATGCTTACATAAAAACTAAACAGCTCAATCAGCTGGCGACCATGCATTCCTGAATGAGGTCCAAATAATTATTACAATAAATAAACAAAAAGCCTGTACCATTTTGATACAGACTTCGTCCTTATCGCCCTTATCATTTTGCGACTTTTTGAACTTCCTCTTATAAAACTTTTCCCAAGAAAGCTTTCGTCCGTTCATGCTGGGGATTGGAGAAAAGCTCTGCAGGCTCGTTTTCTTCAACTATATATCCGTTGTCCATAAAAATGACGCGGTCGCCGACTTCCCTGGCAAATCCCATTTCATGGGTGACCACAACCATTGTCATCCCGTCTTTGGCAAGTTGCTTCATGACTTCCAACACTTCACCGACCATTTCGGGATCCAATGCTGAAGTCGGCTCATCGAACAACATGATTTTCGGTTCCATGGCCAGTGCCCGAGCAATAGCTACCCTCTGTTTTTGCCCGCCGGAAAGGGAGTCCGGAAATGCATTTGCTTTATCGGACAACCCCACTTTTTTAAGAAGGTCCAACGCTTTTTCAGTTGCTTCCCGTTTGGATAATCCTTTGACGTTGATCGGCGCCATAGTGATGTTCTCCAAAATATTTTTATGCGGGAATAAGTTGAAATGTTGAAATACCATCCCGACATCTTTGCGGATTTCATTAATATTGGTCTTTTTATTTGTCAGATCTTTCCCCGTTACATAAACATGGCCGCCGGTCACAGGTTCAAGAAGGTTCAAACAGCGGATGAATGTAGACTTCCCTGACCCGGAAGGACCAATGACTACCACGACTTCCTGTGGCTTTACCTCGAGAGAAATATCCTTAAGTACTTCGTTATTTCCAAAAGTCTTCTTCAGATTTTTCACAGAGATCATTCAGTCTTCATTCTCCTTTCGATGAAATTCATCAAATATGTCAATGATAGGGTAAGTATCAGGTAAATGACTGCGACTGTGATGTAAGGTTCCCATACACGAATATATTGTCCTTGTGCCGCACGGCCCCAATACATTAGCTCAGGAGCAGCAATAATCGCTGCCAATGAAGTTTCCTTCAACAATGTAATAAATTCATTTCCTAGCGGCGGAATCATTCGTTTAAAAGCTTGTGGTAAAATAACAAGCCTCATTGCTTGCCTATGAGTCATACCAAGGGAACGGGCAGCTTCCATCTGCCCTTTATCAATCGACTGGATGCCGGCCCTTAAAATTTCCGCCATATACGCTGCCGAATTGAGAGCCAGTGCGATGATAGCAGAAACAATCGGGTTCGCAGGACTCATAAACAACGGCACAACTCCAAAATGAATCAGAAGGATTTGCACTAAAAATGGGGTCCCTCTAAATGCGTTAATATACCAAATAAATGGTAGGCGAACCCATAGCCTGTTGGACATTTTCCCCAGTCCGATTAAAAGTCCAAGAATTAATCCTAGAGCTACCCCGGCAACTGTCAGGCCAAGCGTCAGTAACGTCCCTTTTATAAATAACGGTAAATAATCTAATATAATATCATACCGAACATTCATTGGTTTTCACCTTTCTTTGTTTGCCTGTCCATTAGACTTTACGTAAAAAACGGCCATCCGCAGGTGAACACCATTAGTGGACAGCCGTTATATCATATTACTTCTCAGCCGCTTTCTTTAAAGCCTCGACATCCGGCTCTTCATCAAACCATTTTTTATAAATCTCAGCATATTTTCCATTATCAAGAACGGTGTTTAATGCTTTATCAAACTCCTCGACATACTCGCTCCCTTTTGGAAAAACAATTCCGTAATATTCTGGCTCGAACTGTTTGTCATCGGTCACAGTCTCGATTCCAGTATCCGGGTTATTCTTTTGATATTCCAATGCGACCGCTATATCCGTTACTGCCGCTTGGACATTATCACTTTGAAGTGCTTGGAACATCAAGGCTGCTGTTTCATATTTAGAAATGTCGGAAGAGTTTTGACCTACGATTTTTTCTGCGGCAAACTGGCCTGTAGTGCCATTTTGAACGCCAATTTTCTTCCCTTTCAAATCTTCGGCGTTTTCTATCTTAACATCTTTAAATGCGATCATTGTTTTTGATTCAAAGTACGGGTTTGAAAAGTCGTAGCTGTCAACTCTTTCAGGAGTAATGGTGATACCTGCCATTCCAATATCAAGCTGTTTGCTTTGCAGTCCGGCAAACATAGCGTCCCATCCCGTATTCTCTATTTTTACATCATAGCCTGCTTCATTAGCAACCGCTTTTAACAGGTCAACGTCAAAACCTGTGACTTCACCTTTATCCATGAATTCAAATGGAGCAAATGTCGCTTCTGTTCCGACATTCAATACTTTTTTGGCTTCTGTTTTTGCTCCTTCTTTATCCGCCGTATCCTTGTCGGCTCCGCCTCCGCCACAAGCTGATAATACAAGTGCACAACCTGCGACAATGGTTAATAATGTTTTCTTCATTGATGTTTTCAACTTTATGCCCCTCTTTCAATTTTATCTCTTGAATGTATAATTTCTTGTTGTTTTATTATTTCTTATAACAGAATAGCTTGTTCCAAATTTATAATCAATAGCTTTTGTGTATTTTTATACAAAAACTTTATATTTGTATAATTTTTATTATTCGTATATTAATTGCAGCTATTCATCTTTTACCAAAATTCATATAAACCATTTTCTTTGTCATGTTTCCGATATTTCTGTGACTTTTTTTCACAATTTTCATCTCCCTCTCCTTATTATCTATTATTTAACTGTTGGAAAGAGATATACTACTGCATTCATGTTAAAATAAATAAAAAGGGAGGCGAGTTTTATGGACTTATCCTACAAGAATATTCTAGTTGCAGTAGATGGATCAAAACAAGCAGAATGGGCATTTAAAAAAGCCGTACAGGTTGCCAAAAGAAATAATGATGCAAAATTGACTCTTATTCATGTCGTGGACACAAGGTCATACGGAGCTGTTGAAGCTTATGATGTGACAATGGCGGAAAGAGCAAAATCATACGCTGAGGAGCTTTTAAACGGTTATCGATTGGAAGCTGAAGCAGCGGGTTTAACGAACATTGATACGCTGATAGAGCACGGTTCTCCGAAAGTCGTTATTTCCAAGCAGGCGGCCAAAGAGCTGGACGTAGACCTGATTGTCTGTGGTGCTACGGGGCTGAATGCTGTCGAACGCTTGTTGATTGGTAGTGTATCCGAAAACATCACCCGTTCCGCCAAGTGTGATGTACTCGTCGTAAGGACGGAAGTTGAAGATTAAGAACAAATGCGCAAGCGCCTGTTTATCGATGAACAGACTGGAGTGCCTCCAACGAGATAAAGGAAACACGGCGACGAAGGCCGCCTCAGACCGCCACATCCTGTGGCTTCGGTGGCACTAGGACGTCCTGTCCGTCGGAGCCGATGTTGACTTATCGTAGGCGGAGGCGCGAAGTCTGCTAGTCGATAGGCGCTGGAGCTGGACGTAGCATATTCCAATTAACAAGTTATACACAGTTATGGAATTTTCAGTTTCCTAAAATTAAAAAATGAGCGCTTCCCGTTTGGGAAACGCTCATTTTTTCTGTCTAGCTCCGACTGACAGGATGTCCAAGTGCCGACGGCGCCACAGGACGTGGCGCTTTAGTCGGCCAATCGCCTTGCACTTTTCTTTATATAAGCTTTTTGGCTTGTTCCAATTGAATTTTAACTTGGTCGAATCCTGTTCCGCCGTATGAATTTCTTCTTCTTACCGCTTCTGTCGGTGACAGGACATTATAGACGTCATCCGAAATTTCACTGAAGGCTTCCTTGAACTCTTCCAATGACAGATCCAATAAGTAACAGCCTTTATTGATGCAATACAGGACAAGCTTTCCGACGATCTCATGAGCTTCACGGAATGGGATTCCTTTTGTAGCCAGATAGTCAGCAAGCTCGGTCGCATTAGAGAAGTCTTGGTTGACTGCGTCTTTCATAACTTCAGTTTTTACAGTCATCGTTTCAATCATTCCCGCAAAGATCTTCAACGAGCCGATTATCGTATGAACTGTATCGAACATGCCCTCTTTGTCTTCTTGCATATCTTTGTTATAGGTCATTGGCAGACCTTTTAAAATGGTCAGCATGGAAATGAGATTTCCGAAGACCCTTCCGCTTTTTCCGCGGATCAGTTCCGCCATATCCGGATTTTTCTTCTGCGGCATGATGCTGCTTCCAGTCGCATACGTATCGTCAAGCTCAATAAAGCTGAATTCTTTACTTGACCATAGGATGATTTCTTCCGCTAGTCTCGTCAAATGTGTGATCGTCATAGCCGAGTTGCTCAAAAATTCCACGATAAAGTCACGGTCACTGACAGCGTCCATGCTGTTTTCATATACAGAGGAGAACCCGAGCAGTTCAGCGGAATAATGACGGTCGATCGGGAAAGTCGTCCCTGCAAGGGCACTTGCTCCCAGCGGGGAAATGTCGATTCTATTCAAGCTTTCTTCAAATCGCTGTTTATCCCGTTCAAGCATCCAGAAATAAGCCAACAAGTGATGCCCGAAAGAAACAGGCTGCGCCCGCTGCAAATGTGTGTAACCCGGTAAAATGGTTTCCACATTTTTTTCTGCCTGCTCCACCAGGGCAATCTGCATTTCCTTGATATGCTCAATGATCACTTGTACCTGCTTCTTCAAATACAAATGCATATCGGTTGCCACTTGGTCGTTACGGCTTCTCCCAGTATGAAGTTTTCCGCCGACAGGCCCGATTTCTTCAATGAGCATCTTTTCAAGATTCAAGTGGATATCTTCTTCGGAAACTGAATATTCGAGTTCCCCTGCTTGTGCTTTTGCCTTTAGCTTGAGCAAGCCGGATTGAATCTGCTCGCTTTCATCCATCGTTAAAATGCCTGTCTTACCGAGCATTTTAACATGTGCAAGCGAACCTTCAATATCTTCGAGGACTAATTGCTGGTCAAAGGAGATTGAGGCCCCAAACTCCTCGATCCATTGCTCTGGCGTCTTGGAAAAGCGACCTCCCCATAGTTTTTTCATTGTTTAACCGATTCCTTTTTATTCACTGTGCTATGCACTTCAGTCGGCAATCCCCAGAGCTTAATGAAACCGACAGACGCAGATTGGTCAAACTCATCCTCTTTTGTATAAGTTGCAAGCTTTTCGTCATATAATGAGTTCGGTGATTTTCTTCCTTCTACAATCGCATGGCCTTTGAACAGCTTCACACGGACAGTACCGTTGACATACTGCTGTGTTTCTTGAAGGAAAGATTCAAGTGCTGGTGTAAGCGGCGAGAACCATAAGCCTTCATAAATCATTTCAGTTAATTTTTTGCTGATGACCGGCTTGAAATGACCGATATCTTTTACAAGGGTCAAGTCTTCCAATTCTTTATGGGCTGTCAGCAATGTCATTGCTCCCGGGCATTCGTACACTTCACGTGATTTAATGCCGACAAGTCTGTTTTCGACATGATCGATTCTTCCGACGCCATGTTTACCCGCAACTGTATTCAAATGAAGAATCAAATCGCTCAGTTTGTATTGTTTGCCGTCAACCGCAACAGGTAAGCCTTTTTCAAACTCGATTTCAATCACATCAGGCTGATCAGGTGTATCTTCAAGTGCAGCTGTAAGGTCATATGCATCTTCTGGAGGTGCTGCCCAAGGATCTTCTAAAATTCCGCACTCATTGCTTCTTCCCCACAGGTTTTGGTCAATGGAGTATGGGCTGTCCAAATCAATTGGAATCGGAACACCTTTCTCTTTCGCATATTCGATCTCTTCTTCACGTGACCAGCTCCAGTCACGAACAGGGGCCAATACTTCCAAGTGAGGATTTAATGCTTTGATGGAAACTTCAAAACGAACTTGGTCGTTTCCTTTACCTGTACAACCATGTGCTACTGCATCTGCATTTTCCTCTTCTGCCACTTCAACCAATTTTTTAGCGATCAATGGTCTGGACAAAGCAGAAACAAGGGGATATTTATTTTCGTACATCGCATGAGCTTGTAGTGCAGGAAGCACGTATTCATGAGCGAATTCTTCTTTCGCATCAATCATGTAGCTTTTGGCAGCCCCCATATCCAATGCTTTTTCTTTTATGAAGTTCAAGTCTTTGCCTTCGCCTACATCAAGACAGCATGCAATAACTTCGTATCCTTTATCAATAAACCATTTAACTGCAACAGATGTATCTAACCCGCCGGAATATGCAAGAACAACTTTCTTTTTCATATAAAACCCTCCGATTCGGAATGTATTATTATGCACAAAAACTAATTTTTAATCATTTGATATACGGATAATAACACAGATTTTTTAAGAGTTCAATATAAAAGTGTATAAAAATAAAAAAATGGGGTCAGACCCCAAGCACGTTAAAATGTTAACAAATTAACGTAGTGAGGGTCAGACCCCTGTTTCTATTTATTCAATTCCCTGACGACGTGGCCCAGTTCTTTGAGTATCAACTTTTCCATGGCCGTACGGACTGCTCCGCTCGATCCCGGTGTAACGAAGACAGCTTTATTGTTGTATGTTCCCGCCGATGCCCTCGACATGATTGCTGCAGATCCGATATCTTCCAAATAGCTGACCATCCGGAACAGTTCCCCGAAACCGACAATCTCTTTTTCGAAATAAGGAAATATCGTTTCAATGGTAATGTCGCGTTTGGCAATTCCCGTGCCTCCGTTTATTAAGACAGCCTGCACATTCGGACTTTCCGCTGCTTCAAGAAAAGCTGAGGTGATTGTGTCTTTATCGTCCTTGACGATAGCATAAAATCCAATTTGATGACCGCTGTCTTCAAGCAGGCTTTTCATAAGCTTTCCGCTTTTATCCGTTTCTTCCGTCCGTGTATCGCTTACCGTAATGACCGCGCAGTTGACCGATGCTGGAGCTTCCTTCTTATGTTCATGCACACCCATTAAATTTCACCACTTTTGATTAGCAAATGCTTATATTGATAGTATTTTAATGTAAAATCAGTTATTTTCCTTGTTGTTTTATAATTAACACCTGCTCCGATTGCCATTGATGCCAGCGGCATCCCGGAAACCTTCCTCTTGGAAAGCATCAATATCATGCTGACTTTTAATAAGTGTTTCAGGGGCTCGTCAACCCACGAGGAATCCGTTATCCGCTCTGGCTCATGGTAATAAAATTGCTCGTCTCCCTTTTGAAGATCATTGATCAAATCTTCCCAGCCGAACATTTTAAGCCGTTCCGGCATCGTTGCTGTATGAAAAACTTTCAGGGTCTCAAGCAAACCTGCAGGAGACTGGACGTTATGTCCGAAAGACATGGCCATTAATTGGACAGCCCGCAAATTAATGACAGCCATGGCAATTAAATCGCTTCCAACGAGGACAGTTCTACCTGAGCCCGTCATTCCTCCCTGTGCAAAAGAATAGAGTCGGTGTCTCGCTGCTTGCTGTTCAGCCAGGAATGTCAGTTGATCAATCGATAAATTCCTCAAATTTTCCAAAGTATCAATATCATCGTTCATGGAACGAGCAGTCTTTAAAATCCGTTCCTCCGCATCTGATTGCAGTTGTGATTCTCTGAGCAGCGAATTCAAATGGAAAAGCCAGCCGTCGAGCTTTTCAAAAAATTGAATTTGCAATGAATCAGGCAATAGTGAAAATGCTTGTTCCATCCATTTATCATATGTGTTCTCAATATCGGTAGTCTCATATTCAAATAATGTTTGGCGCCATTCCTGCAGATCTTCCCAAATCTGTTCGTCTCTTCTTGTCCAATTCATTGCAAGCATCCTTTCGTGCATTTATTTACTTAGTATAGAGAAGCGGAGTTTAAAACTCAAAGCAGGCACATCATGCGGATATGACCCGCATGACATCACGTGCAATCATAATTTCTTCGTTTGTAGGAATCACAAGCACTTTTACAGGGGAATAGGAGTAATTTAAAAAAGCCTCTTTTCCTATGACCTTATTTAAGTCAGGGTCCCAATACACGCCCATGAATTGTAGCCCTTTCAGTACTTTCGCCCGGATAAAACTACTGTTTTCTCCAATACCAGCTGTAAAAATGATGGCATCTACCCCGGACATCCGGGCTGCATACGAACCTAGATATTTATGAATCCGATCTGCAAAAATATCCAAGGCCAGTTCTGCCCGATGGTTTCCTCTCGCCGCTTCCAATTCAATATCCCGCAGGTCGCTTGAAAAACCTGAAACACCGAGCATTCCAGATTTCTTATTCAAAATATCCAAAACCTCATCTGCTGATCTATCCGTTTTTTCCATTAAAAATGGGATGAGCGCCGGGTCAATATTTCCCGATCTTGTTCCCATAGTTACACCTGCAAGCGGTGTAAAGCCCATGGACGTATCGATCGATTTTCCACCCTTGATCGCGGCAATACTTGCGCCGTTGCCCAAATGGCAGGAAATGAGTCTCAATTGCTCCAACGGCCGGCCAAGGATTTCTGCCGCTCTCTGTGAGACGTATTTATGTGAGGTTCCATGAAACCCGTACTTCCGGATGCCGAATTTCTTATAATAATCATAAGGCAAACTGTACAGGAAGGAGCTCTCCGGCATTGTTTGATGGAATGCCGTATCAAAGACAGCCGCCTGGGGGACATTGGGGAGCACCTTATGAAATTCTTTGATTCCCACAATATTAGCTGGGTTATGGAGGGGAGCCAGTTCAACGAGATCCTCTATTTCTTTCAACGTTTCATTGGTAATCAAAACAGAATCGTTGAACTTCTCTCCTCCATGGACAACCCTGTGGCCTACTCCGTCCAAATCATTCAAGGATCGAATGGTGCCATTCGTCACAAGACGGTCCAAAAGCAGCTTGATTGCCAGTTCATGATTAGGTAAATCAAGCTTTTCTTTGAATCTTTTTTCATTTACCGTCATTGACAATAATGAGTCCGGCAAGCCAATGCGCTCAATAATTCCTTTGGCAATGACTTTTTCTTCAGGCATCTGAAACAGCTGAAATTTAATAGACGAGCTCCCCGCATTGACAGCAATCACTTTCGCCAAAGTTATCATCCTTTAAAGTGTCTGTTTTTTATTATCTTTAAACCATTTTTCCATCTTCATGAGAATCCGGTCCATCGCTTCTTTGTTGGATAGCTTAGGAATCGCAGCCAACAAAACCTCTTTTGGAGCTTTTACTCCTGGCTTTTTCTTTTGGAGGACCAGAATGCTTTTGGCAGCCTGACTGTTTGCGAACATGGAAGGCGGGAGTTGCAATACCGCTTGTATATAAACCGTTTCCTTTAAATACTCATGCAGCTTTGGAGCTTCCTCCGTCTCAAACAAATTGTTTGGAATGAGGAAAAACAAATAACCACCAGGTTTGGTATGGTTGATGCTTTGTTCAATGAATAAATGATGTGCGTATGAATGTCCTTCTTCTTTTTTCAGTGAGTAACTCGCCGCGTTTGCATCATCCGGATAATATCCTACCGGCAAATCACAAACGACCGCATCAACCGGATCAATAAAGAGAGGTTGTAATGCATCTTGATTAAAAAGTTCAACACCCTGCATTTGAAGGTTCGCACCTGTATATGCCAACTTTAATAGCAGATCGTCGACATCCACCCCGTAGGCTTTCATCCGGGTTTCCTGCCCTTTTCGATTTAGTATGGACATGAGCAGATTGCCGGTGCCGACCGCAGGATCAAGGATCGATATTTCACTTTGATCTGCCATAAACTTCCCAATTAAATAATTAATAAAATAGCCTATAGTATCCGGCGTCATTTGGTGATTAGCCTGGACGTTCTCTTTCATGCCTTTTAAAATGGCAAATTGGAATGCTCTCCGAACATCTTCACTGCTGTATGCTGGCAATTGAATCTCCGAATATTTTTTTTCCAGCCTTTTTTTAGTAATTTCACTGACTTCAGACTGCATAATCTTCTGCTGAAAAATATTTTCTCCTGTTTCTGCCAAAGATTCCAAATATGTAGTTTGTAACTCTTCTTGTAATATCTCTGTTGTATCATCAAACAAAGAAAACAATTTTTCTATCGGCAATTTCTTCAATATATTTCCACCCCATTAAGAAAGCGTTAGGCGCCCGTTCTATCGGCGACAAGCATAAGGCGAATTTTGATGAGACAGTTCCTCAGCCACCACAGTAAAGCTGCTTACCTAATGACTTCGTGAGAAACATCTCTGAATATGCTTTATGCAGCTTTGCGACGAGCCGAACAAAGCTTCCTCGAATAAGCTATGGCGCAGGAGCACATTCATCCCGAATAAGCTTCCCGGCAATTTGTGACCTCGAGCCGATGGCGCCTGGCCGCCTAATACCGCCACGTCCTGTGGCACCGGCGGCACTAGGACGTCCTGTCCGTCGAAGCTAGACAAAGCGCATATTTTTTCTAAAGATAACATAGCCTGATTTTATGCCTTCTTATCTTTTAAAAAACTTCTTCCTATATTTTATCTATGTCCATCGCCTTAAACAAGAAAAAACCCCGGGAATGCCGGGGAGAATTCTTTATTGTGCATTTTTCGCCGCCTCTATAGCAGCTTCATAATCCGGGTGATTCGTACCTTCGCTTACATATTCTGCATAAGTAACTTTGTCATTGCTGTCAATGACAAAAACACTGCGTGCAAGGAGCCTGAACTCTTTCATGATGACACCATACGCTTCGCCGAAAGAAAGATCTCTGTGATCTGAAAAAATCTTCGCCTGGCCTAAACTATTTTCTCCGGCCCAACGTTTTTGGGCAAACGGCAGATCTACGGAGATTGTCAGTATGGTCGCGTTTTCAAGCGCGGCTTCTTCATTGAACCGCTTTGTTTGGGCGGCACATACCCCCGTATCGACTGATGGTACAACACTGATTACGCGTACCCCGGTGAAGTCGCTTAACTTCACTTCAGAAAGCTCTTGGTCTAGCACAGTAAAATCTGGGGCTTTGTCACCCGGTTTTACGACATTTCCTTCCAATGTGATTGGATTTCCTATAAACGTAACAGCTGGCATACATCATTCCTCCTTGTCCATTATCTCTTAATCATCCAGGAATTCTCCAGGAATAGCAAGGAAAAAGTTGCCAGCAATCGAGTCAAATGTCATAATCCAGCTGCTGTTTCTCATCTGATTTTTGATTCTTGGCGCGAACCTGCTGGGAGCTTTTCATCATCGTTTGAATTTTATCGAAGGCAACTGGTGCCATATCGACCATTTTTTCAAATAAGTGGGTGTTTTGTTCCAAGCGGAGCATGTTCACCCCCTGGGAATTGACGACCAAAAAGGCAATGGGGGTAATAGAGACTCCTCCGCCGCTCCCACCTCCAAACGGAAGCCCTGCTGATTCATCCTCTGATGAACCTATTGAGGAGGAATCGCCTCCCCCTGAAGAAAATTCACTGCCTCCCATGGCAAAACCGAAGCCGACTTTGGACACGGTCAGGATCACTCCACCGTCTGGAGTTTCAACCGGATCTCCAACGATTGTATTCACGTCGATCATTTCTTTCAAATTCTCCATCGCTGTCGTCATTAAACCCTTGATTGGATGTTCCATTATTTTCGATCCTCCTGTTATTCAGCTTCTTCCAATTTTTATACAATCTAAACATAGTCAATATAGCTTTTCCTGTCCTAATCGATAGCATACATGAAAGTTCCGACTCAAATCCTATGGAATTGAAGAGAGGAAAAAAGGTAATCTCCGGATCTTTTTTCATCGGTACATATCGCTTCAGCCAAGCCTCAATGACTCCTTTAATAGACCATGCTGCGCCCGCAAGCCTGCCAGTCAATGCGGCATCACCCAAACCTGCGCAGGAACGCCAAATGAAGCAAAGGATGTCCAGCTTTTTGATGGCCTCCAAAACAGGATGCTTCATTTCTTTGATTACGCTGCTAGTTGGTGCGTCTTTCAGCTTCTCTTGCCATTTATGGATAGTCCTAGGAGTTTCATCATCATTCACCTGTTGGGATATCAGTTCTTTAATATCCAGGCATCTTTTGATTCTAATCAGCCCATAGACAGCTTTTACATGTATGTTTAGCGTACATTCGGAAAGATTTTTCATCCGAAAAGAAAATTCCAATTTGACTTTTGACATAAGTAAAGCAACAATAACAAATAACAAAGCGGCGGCAACAAACCCAATCATGCTTCCATTCATGTTTATACCTCCGGTTATCAGTCTCACCGAAGCAAAAAAAAAATAAACCCGCTTACGAATAAGCGGGTTCGACCGTCTCATGGCGGTCATGAATAACGGCAGTGTCAGCAAACATATCGTGTAATGCCTGCTTTTTTGGTGTAAATGCGGCAATGACATATAAAATCCATATGGTAGCAGATATATAACGTCCAATCCACTCTCTGAAAATAACAGTGCTCCAAGTTAACGTTTCATCATTCAACGGAATGACTTTTAAACCGAAAACCATTTTACCAAGCGTCTGGCCGAAAAATTTTGTCATCAGGACAAAGTATAAGTAGAAAACCAGCGCACTTACAATATTGAAGGGTGTAATGATTCCACCGGTGCCAAGCTCAAGGTCCAATGCACGGAACAATGGTTTCACAATGATTCCGCTCACACTGGCTATGACGATAAGATCGAGCAAATAAGCCCAAAACCTCATCCAAAACCCTCCATATTGGACAACAGGCTGCGGATCTCTCATGCGTAATTCATTCATTTGCATATCATCCATGGGTTTTCCACCTCCATCATTGGGCATATAAGTACATCATTCTTGGGGAGTTAGGCTTCGACAACATGTTCACCAGCTCACCCATTTCGGATTTGCCCGTAAGCTTTTGAGCGGTCAATGAAAAGAGCGATCCAAGCCCTGTAGATGAGGAGTATTTGATCACCTCAGCACCTTTTAATTTATGGTCTTTTTTCATAGCTTCGATGACGTCTTCCGTATAGCCAAAATCATCAATCAAGTTTAACTCTTTAGCCTGTCGCCCGTCATAGACACGCCCGTCAGCCAATTTTCGGACTTGGTCTTCTTTCATATCTCGTCCTTCAGCGATGATTCTTACAAATTCATTGTAAGAATTCGTCAGCATGCTTTCGAGAATTTCCACTTCCTCAGGCGTCATCTTTCGATGACCACTCATAATGTCTTTGAATTTACCACTTTTTATTGTCATAAAATCAATCCCAAGATTGTCCGTCAGTTCGCTGTAGTTTACCCCTTGCATGATGACACCGAGCGAACCAGTCAACGTTTCGGGGCTGGCAAAAATTTTGTCTGCCGGAGCTGATATGTAATAACCGCCTGAAGCTGCCATAGATCCCATTGATACATATACAGGTTTTTCCGTATCCTTTTGGATTTCCACGATTTTATGGCGGATTTCTGCTGATTCATTCGTCCCGCCTCCAGGTGAATTCACGCGTAAAACAATCCCCTTGATACTGTCATCCTCTTTTACCTGATTCAGCTGCTTCATAAAATCCCTGTGCGAATACCCGGGTGATGACAAGTAAGACCGTGCGTCCCCGGTATCCTGGATTACCCCATCCACTTCCAGTACCGCGATTCTTTTTAAAGCATTTCCGGAATCGATCACTTCTTCTCCGTAAGTTTGCCCTGCCATCATATTTTCCTTAAACATTTTTGTAAAATCACCAAAAATGAATGCACTCGCCATATTGACGATAACTGAAAAGAAAAATACACCAGCTGCTATTCCAAGTGCTGCCCATCTCTTTCCATTCAAAAGTAATTCCTCCCTTCTTCTTTTCCATACGAATGAACTTTCAAGAAGTTTCAAAATCATGTTAAACTGAAAAACATACACCACATTGTAGCAAATATTGGAAAGCTAAGAAAGAAAATACCGTTTTGTTACGGGAGGCATTAATAAAATGAAGGATTCCAGGAAAAACATCTTCTTTTTTTACAAACATATCTTTTATCAAAATGAGAAGATTCTTGCGGAGAAGGTGGCTTCTTTGCAAGAAGCCGCAAAAATGTATGGATTTACGATAGTAGATGAGGCAAAGGATGCCGATATTATTGCAAGCATTGGCGGAGACGGCACATTCCTCCAAGCGGTCCGCAGGACGGGATTCCGTCAGGATGCCCTATATCTAGGTATAGATGACGATGAATTCCGCGGTCTCTATTGCGACTTTCAGCTGGACAATTTGCCGGAAATGGTCGAGGCCATGAAAATGGAGCAGGTCGAAGTGAGAAAGTACCCCGTCATTCAGGTTGATATCGACAATGAAGCAGCTTTTTATTGCCTGAATGAATTTACCATTCGCTCTGCCATTATCAAGACATTGGTCATTGACGTTTTCATTGATGACCTTCACTTTGAAACATTTCGAGGAGACGGGATGGTCATCGCCACCCCGACAGGAAGCACTGCTTATAATAAATCAGTAAGAGGAGCGGTTGTGGATCCGCTGCTGCCTTGTCTACAGGTAAACGAAATGGCATCCTTGAACAGCAACCGCTACCGAACACTGGGCGCCCCATTTTTATTAAGCAAGGATCGCACACTTACACTTAAGGTTATCCCTGAAGGCAATGATTTTCCGACAATGGGAATGGATAACGAGGCATTGAGCATACAGCATGTGAAAAAAGTGAATATCCGGCTGAGCGACAAGGTTGTTAAAACACTCAAGCTGAAAAATAACTCCTTTTGGGAAAAGGTGAAAAGGACATTTCTTTAAAGAAAAGCGCAAGCGGCTTGCTCAGCGCGGGCAAACAAGACGATTCCCGATGAGGCAGTTCTTCAGCCAAGTAGCTTTCTTGAAAACATCATGAGTAATCTTCTTGAATATGCAACATGCAGCTTTGCGACGAGGTGAGCATCTCTTCCTCGAATAAGCTTCGTCGCAAGGAGCACATTCTTCCTTGCGGGCCTGTGACCTCGAGAGGCAAGGTGCCTTGCCGCCTAAAGCCGCTACGTCCTGTGGCACCGGCGGCACTAGGACATCCTGCCCGTCGGCAGGCTCATGCAGTGACGTCCTGTCGATTCGCCTGCACTAGAACGTCCTGTCCGTCAGAGCTAGACATAACGTTTATTTTCCCTAACTGTAAAAAAAGTTTCCACAAAAAAGAGAGCATCTGCGTAATGCTCTCTTAAGCAATTTTATCCCGCTGTTTTGAATTCAATCCAGACCACTTGATTGTTGAGAGGGATACAATCAGCAATGCTCCCCAAATAAAAGTGAATGAAATCAATTGCGTTGTTCCGAATGGCTCATTATACAGAAAGATTCCAAGTATCAACATGATAGTCGGTGCGATATATTGCAAAAATCCCATTAAATATAAAGGTACTTTCTGGACCCCCTTGGCAAAAAACAACAGCGGTAAGGCTGTAGCTGCTCCGGAGGCAATAATTAACAAATTGGTCTTCATGTCCCCGATAAAAGACATTTGGTCACCTTGGACGAATAGCATGACTATATAAAAAAGTGCAATTGGCATGACAGCCATTGTTTCCAATGTTAATCCGATGGAAGAATCAAACGGAAGTACTTTTTTGACCAACCCATATATCCCGAAAGAAAGAGCCAGTGCAAAGGAAATCCAAGGAAACTGGCCGTATGAAACCGTTAAAAAAATCACTCCGATCACAGCAAGGAAAAATGCAATGATATGGCTGCGCAGCAATTTTTCCTTCAGAACCAGCACGCCCAGAACAATGCTTATGAGAGGATTAATATAATACCCAAGACTGGACTCAACAATTTTACCCGCATGGACGGACCAGATAAAAATAAGCCAGTTTATGCTGATAAGAACCGAAACTGCAAGGAGGGCATACATCGCCTTGGGATTTTCCACCATTTGCCTAAAACTTTCTTTGAAGGAGGTGATCCTTTTTCCGATCAATAGAAGAATCAACATGAACCAGAAAGACCAAAATATCCGGTGTGCCAAAACTTCACCCGGTGGTACGTGATTAAGGGACTTCCAATAAATTGGTAAAAACCCCCATAACAAGTAAGCCATAACCCCATCCATGATTCCTTCACGCTTTGTCTTGCTCATAGCCCCGTCTCCCACTCTTTAGATTCCCGAAATACTTTTATTATATAAGAAACAACTCTGAGTTACTACTAAAAAACTGTCCAAAAATTCTTTTTTATGCGACCAGGCTTTTAAAAGGGGATAGCTTGATAAACGGAACCGTACCCTGCCCGCTGTTTGATATTCGTGCTCCTATCGGGACAAATTTGCAGATGCGTAACCATATGAACGACTTGGACACTTTTTTGGGTCGGATAATCCTTTTGCATGACTGTTTGTCGCCTCTAATGCTTTTTCAGCAGTCGTACACCTGCCAGTACCATTTTTTCAAGCAGGGGTTAATAAACTTCGGGTGGTTCCACTCCCCGAAGTTTACAAAATCCGATGAGTGACAATGGCACGATAAAAGCAGATGGGGAAAACAAATCGTTTTTCCATCTGCTTCGAGGGACTTTGTTTAAAAGCCTTTTTTCTCTTTTTCGAGATTTCTCAGCTCAACACGTCGGATTTTTCCAGAGGCTGTTTTTGGCAGTTCCCTTACAAACTCTATTTCCCGAGGGTATTTGTATGGTGCGGTCATCAGCTTTACGTGTTCTTGCAATTCCAATTTCAAGGATTCTTCATTGGAGTTTTCTTCTCTTAGTACGATAAAAGCTTTAACTACATTTCCTCTTACTTCATCAGGGGTGGCGACTACCGCACACTCTTGGACTGCCGGGTGTTTGATCAGGGCATCTTCAACTTCGAAAGGCCCAATAGTATATCCCGAACTGATAATGATGTCATCACCGCGCCCTTCGAACCAAAAATAGCCGTCTGCATCCTTCTTTGCTCTATCACCCGTAATATAATAGTCTCCCCTAAACTGCTTAGAAGTTCTTCCCGGGTCTTTGTAATACTTTTTAAAAAGGGATGGTGTAGCTTTATGAACAGCAATGTCACCAACCTCGCCAGCACCGCAAATTTCTCCATATTCATTTACGATTTCAACGTTATTTCCAGGTGTAGGTTTTCCCATAGAGCCTGGTCTCAGCTCCATTTCCTTTGTAATGCCGAGAAGAAGTGTGTTCTCCGTCTGGCCATATCCATCTCTGACATTTACGCCGAAATGTTTTTTGAATACATCGATGACTTCCCTGTTTAACGGCTCACCTGCTGAAACAGCGCTGTGCAGATCCTCTAGTTTGAATTCGTCAAGATTGTCCACCTTGGCCATCAAACGGTATTCTGTTGGTGTGCAGCAAAGCACGTTCACTTTGTATTTATCCAATAGCATCAGGTATTTTTGAGGATCGAACTTCCCATTGTAGACAAACCCGGTTGCCCCCATGCCCAATACGGAAAGGAACGGGCTCCATATCCACTTTTGCCAGCCCGGTGCCGCGGTGGCCCATACAATATCATTCTCTTCGATGCATAACCATTTTACTGCAGCAGTCCTCAAGTGAGCATAGCCCCAGCCATGCGTATGGACAACACCCTTCGGGTTGCCTGTGGTTCCTGATGTATATGATAAGAACGCAGAGTCGCCGCTTTTAGTTTCTGCTGTTTTCAATCTATCATCAGCGTCTTCCGCCAGTTTCTCCAAGTGCCTCCAGCCCTCAGTTTCTCCACCAACAGAAAATTTTAGCAGCTGGTCGGCATTCTGAGCCTGGTCGACCTGGTCAACATACGGAATATATGTAACGACTGCTTTAACATCACCATGGCTAATTCTATATTCCAAGTCTTTTGTCTTAAGCATTTCCGAACTTGGAATGACGATCATTCCTGCCTTTAAGGCCGCGATGTAAACAGCATATGCTTCAATTAGACGCGGTACCATGACAAGAATCGTATCGCCTTTTTTCAATCCGGAAGACTTAAAAACATTTCCAATCTTATTTGCCCGCTTTAAAAGTTCCTCATATGTAATTTCTTTTGTTTCGCCGTTATCGCCTTCCCAGAGTATGGCCAACCGATCAGAGTTAACAGTATATTTTTCAAATTCATCGATGATATTATAATCATCTGGTGCAATCAAATCTTCTCTCTTCATAATTATTTCCTCCCCATACGAAACTGTACACCCCATTATACAAAATTATAAGAAATCTTTATATATTGAGCTGGTAATTTTCTTTTTCCAATATAAGAATAGCGCAGCGAGCTACCTTTGATCACAAGCACAAAACTAATAAGAGAGATTTTCATTCACCATTGCACCATGAGTTCGCTTTATTCAGCATTCCTTTGAAAGATCCGAGGCTTCTCTTGATAAGCGGTGCGGCAAGAGTTCTTTCATCCTTGTGACAACGAGCCGCTAGCCCGCTATAGCTAGTCCAATCCAAAAGTACGTCCCCGTTTTTTGCACACGAAAGAAGCGGGGACGAAAGCCCCGCTTCTCCAAGCCATTCATATTAAATTTGTTATCTTGAATATCCGCCCATTTGTTGTTGAGCCATTGCTACAAGGCGCTTGGTGATCTCACCACCTACAGAACCGTTAGCACGTGAAGTGGTATCTGCTCCAAGGTTTACTCCAAACTCGCTTGCAATTTCAACTTTCATTTGATC
The DNA here is from genome assembly GCF_003605385.1 of Siminovitchia acidinfaciens. GTDB lineage: Bacteria > Bacillota > Bacilli > Bacillales > Bacillaceae_C > Siminovitchia > Siminovitchia acidinfaciens. Next base: position 463,927 of record NZ_QYTV02000002.1, read on the forward strand.
AATCGCTTGTTCTGCCCCAGCAACAAGGATTTGGTTGCTATTGTTGTTTGCCATGTGTTTTCACCTCCTTGTAAGCCTATATTGTGCGAAAACACATGGCATCATTCAATAAATTGTTGGTAATTCTTCCTAGTTTCTGGAAGTTAACCATTTTTTTTAAAACAGATTAATATCCTTCTCATTCGATGGCTCATTTCCGCTGCTTTTTATGACTATTGTTTCTGTCTCTTCTACAGCTTTAGCCAAAAGCGGTTCCCAGTCAAACTTGCTTTCAAAAGCAACGATTTTTTCGGTCTTCGGCCGAGTTTTTGGAGCAGGAGGCGTAAAGATTGTACAGCAGTCTTCATAAGGCCTGTTGGAAATTTCCAGTGTATCAATTGCAGTTGCAATTTTAATAATCTCTACTTTATCCATTGCTATAAGCGGACGTAAAATCGGAGTGTTTGTCACTTCATTGATTGCAAGCATGCTTTCCATCGTTTGGCTTGCAACCTGCCCGAGGCTTTCACCATTAAAGATGGCAAGCGCATCATTTTTTTGTCGGATTTCATCCGCAATCCGCAGCATCATTCTGCGGGTGGATGTCATCGTATAGCCTTCAGGTATTTTCTCATGTATTTTTTCCTGGATTTCTGTAAACGGGACGATATGGACTTTGATCCGTCCGGTAAATTGAGCGAGTTTACCAGCAATATCAAGCACCTTTTGCTTCGCTCTTTCACTTGTATACGGCGGGCTATGAAAATGAACAGCCTCTATATCAACACCACGCTTCATTGCCAAAAAGCCTGCTACAGGACTATCGATCCCTCCAGAAAGCATCAAGATTCCTTTTCCGGAAGATCTGGCTGGAAAACCGCCCTGGCCTTGTACAACCTCTCCGGAAATAAATGCTCCTTCGCCTCTTATTTCAACAATTACATTAATATCTGGTTTTTTTACATCAACAGTAATATCTTCAACATTGATCAAAATGTGCGAACCAACTTCATAATTCAGCTGATGTGTGTCATATTCGAATGATTTATCAGCGCGACGGGCTGATATTTTAAAAGTTTGACCAGGGCTGTGGGCTTTTTTTACCACATGAAGCGCTGCAGCCTTTATTTGATTAAGATCTTTTTCTGTCCTGATCGCGGGACTGAAGGATTGAATGCCAAACACTCTGGCAAGTTGTTCTTTCACCTGATCATACGGCTCTCCATTCAATAGGACATACATTCTGTCATGCATCGTTTCAATCTTTGTCTGTGGGAATTCCCGAAGCAGGATCTGAATGTTGTTTTTTAGCTTTCTGACAAAGAACTTTCGATTTCTTCCTTTTAATGTCAACTCACCATATCTGATCAATATTCTGTCATAATTCATTTATTTCGCCTCATTACTTTATTTAATCTATCCATAACTTGTTTTAGTGATTGTACCATTTGGCCGGCTTCTACCAGGGTGTTTTCGTGGGAAAGGCTGATCCTTATGGCGCCTGTGGTTTCCTCATCCGGCACACCCATTGCTGTTAATGTTCCGCTTGGAGTTTTATCTTTTGATGAACATGCGCTTGTTGTTGAGATATAAATCCCTTGCTCCGCAAGCGCGTGAACAATGACTTCACCTTTTAATCCAACAGCTGAAACATTTACAATATGCGGGGCGGAATGCTCTTTCGGAGTATGGATTACAAGATTCGGCATTTTTTCCAGTTGATCAATGATAAAATTACGGATTTCCATCAAGTTTTCCGTGTTAGCCTTCCTTTTATCCTCCGCCATTCGAAAAGCTTTGGCCATGGCAACAATGCCGCCGGTATTTTCCGTACCGCTCCTTACTTTCTGTTCCTGGTTTCCACCGGATATTAGCGGGGCGATTTTCACACCGTTTTTCACAAATAGAAAACCATTGCCTTTCAACCCATGAAATTTGTGTGCGGAAAAAGTGCAGAAATCAATATGGGAGCCGTAAATGTTTAGTGGAACTTTGCAAGCCCCCTGAACATTATCGACATGGAAAAGCACCTTCGGAAAATCTTTTAAACGGCTGCCGATTTCCTGGATAGGCTGAATTGTTCCCACTTCGTTGTTGACATGGATCATCGACACAAGGATTGTTTTATCTGTGATTGCGCGAATTACATCATCAGGTGAAACTCGGCCATCTTTATCTACATCTATATAAGTGATATCAAACCCGAGCGTCCGCAGTTGTTCACAAGCATCCCGCACAGATGGATGCTCGACACTTGTCGTGATGATATGATTTCCCCGGCTCCGGTGCATCAGCGCAGTCCCTTTTATAGCCAGATTATTGCTTTCTGATCCACCTGAAGTAAAATAAATCTCATTTGAGTGGACACCGGCCAATTGGGCGATCTGTTCCCGTGCTGTTGTGAGCAATTGTTCAGCCCTTCCACCAAGAGCATGAAGCGAGGAAGGATTTCCAAAAAAATCGCGATTCACCTGAACAAACGCTTGAAGCACTTCTTCATATGGCTTGGTTGTTGCACTGTTGTCAAAATATATCATATAAGGCCACCCACTAACCTGTTTCATTATTATAATCAATCATAAATATTATCACATGAAAGCCATAATTTAAATATGAGATGGCCGTAAAATTATCGAAAAACTGTGAGCCTGTATTTTCGTAATCCGCGGGCATCGAAGCGCGCCGCAGCCCCTAGGAGCCTGGCGCGTTCCAATACATACAGCTTTATGAAAAAAAGAGCCCTTCATTAAGAAGCGCTCTCTTCCCTTAAATATTACAATTGAATTTCTTCGTTAAACATCTCTTCAATCTTTTTCAATGCGCCGGGCTCCACTTTTTCTACCGCAGTAGCTGCCTGTTCAAGAGAGGAGCGGTATTCGTAATTTCGAAAAGCCGCTTCCGCTTTTTCAAGGTCCGCTCTAAGCTGAGGGTATCTCCCCCTATACCTGTTTCCGTATTGGATGACCTGCTCCGCAAGACGGGCATTCTCGATATGCTCTTCCGTCCGGCCGTATAGATGATCAACTGTATCGGTCGCCTCGAATAAATGGCTTTGTACAGATTTCATGTTCAATGGTTTTTCATGGAGGCTTTTGAAAACATCCTCAATTTGCTCGGAGGCTTGCTCATAAAGTGATTCAATATCGTTTGGCAGTCCCGGCATCCTGCTTTTTTGTACGAGCCTGGCAATATCACTTACTTTCTTTTTCAAGTGGGTGATTTTCTCCCTTGCTTCCAATTCATCCTTGCGCAAGCTTTGGAGACGTTCCGCAAATAGATGTTGCTTGGTTTCCAATTTTTCCAGCCCGCTTTCAATTTCATTTAACTCTGCGCTTAACGAAGTAAAAGCTGATTGGTCTTCCTGCATTTTAGCTACAAGAAGCTCGTAGCGTCTCATAAGCTGACCCAGGCTCTTTTCGAGTTCCTGCGGTACATTCAAATCGTTATCCAACAGTTGATAGCTCTCCTGAACAAGTTCCGTTTCAGATTTAAGCTCTTCGTTTGTTTCTAGCAACTTGTTCAAATAGCTTTCCGTCTGTTCATTTTTTTGAAGAACATAGTGTCTTGCATAGACTTCCTTTTCCAAAAGGTCGTAAAGCAATTCAATCTGCTCCTTCATCTCTTCCAGCCCTTCGGTCACCTCATCAACCTCTGTTTGAATAAGGAACTCTCTGTATGCTTTCAGCTCCTTGTCCATTTTTTCCATCATGGCTTCCATTTGGATATGTTCTAGAACATATCCTTGTTCCAGCATTTCCTTATAGCCTTGAAGAAGTTCGTCTTTTTGGGAAGGGATGATTGTTTGACAGTCTGTAAGCAAATCTGGGATCTTTTCCATTCTGTATATTAAGCCGTCAAGTTCTTCAGTCAGCGCTACTACCTCGCTGCGCGCTTCAATATAATCCCCTTCCTCAGTCAACGTCTCATAGTTTGAGATTTTTTCTGCCGCTACATTCAATTTCTCTTCCAATTTTTTTGAAGTTTCCCCAAATGTATGGGATTCAGTGAGCAGGCGTTTTTTTGCTGAGTTGTACTTTTCTCTCAGGCTTTCAATATCCGTCCGATTCTTTTCCTCACTGTCCGTCAGTACCTTCAATTCATCAAGAATTTTTTGAATCTGCTCATTGATATGTATTAGTTCGCTTTCAATCTTTCCCAGAGTTTCCTTCACTTTTTTGAAGTTGAATTTATCCGTATATTCTTCAGCATCAAAAAGAAGTTCATCGATATGCGGAAGTTGAACAGTGATTATTTCATCCCACGCCTGGCGCCAGCTTTCGAACAGCTCCTCTGTTTTCCCCGTCATGTTCAACTGTTTCACCTTTGCGAGTTTCTCGACAATAGGCTTGTTCATCGTTTCCATTTTCCTGGCTTCCAGCTGGTCTATCTCCTTATAGTATTTTTTCCTAATCATATATCCGATTATGACAATAATAATGACAAAAATTATTGCACTGATGACGAGTTCCACACCATATTTCATTATCTGTCTCCTGCTCCTTCCATCATTCAGCGAAAAACTATGTATATCAAACCGTTAATTGTAAAAGTTATGTCCTTCTATGATACCATGACAGCGACATTTTTTGACGCATAAATGCAATTTTTCTATCGTTTTTTTGCTTTTATTTACGCGAAAAAAAGAAAAATGCTTATCGCGCACCCTTAGGCGACAAACACAAGACAAATTACGCAGAAGAAGCGTTTCAACCACCATAATCAAGCTGCTGCATCAAACACTTTATGTGAAGACTTATCGAGTAAACTTCGTGCAGATATACGACGAGGCGAAACAAAAGCTTCCTTGAATTAGCAAATGTCGCAGCTGCATAGGCGTCTGGCCGATTCAAACCGTGACATCCTGTCGCTTCAGTGCCACTAGCGCGTCCTGCGGGTCGACACCTATTACCGCTCGAAAGAGATAACGCTTTTCCTCCGTGCGGTGTAACGCTGCCGAAGCTTCCTTGTCCATTCGCTTCGCCTGCTCTAGCTTTAGCACTTCCTGTGCGCCAGTGGCACTTGACCTCCTATCCGTTGGAGCTTGGCAAATCAAATCATTACTAACTTGTTGCTTTCTTAAAACTAAAAAACGCAAAAAAAGAAAAAGCTGCCCGAAGTAAAAGGCAGCGATTTTCACACAGTCTTGATTGCAGGTGCAGGAAGACGAGCCACATACAAAGCGCTTTTTTGAACGTTCACGGCCGATTGAAGCCATTCAATGATCGATCCATAATATTTTTCTATAAAATAAGACTCCTTGGGATGCATCCCCCATACTTCGCTTACATATTGGCTGTTTAAAAACGGGGTGGATAGCATTCCTTTCAATTGAATAATCAGCATGCCGACAGGTAATATGGAGTGTTTTTCTCCAACAGCAGCAGATGTCAAAGTTTTAAAGTAATACCTCTCCTTCATCAAGTAGGATGAAATGATTTCACGCGACACCTGGGAATCAATAGTGATTTCCCTCCAGACAAGCCGAGAAAGCAAATGATTTTCGCTCTGAAAAACGAGCACTTTCCTAATGGCCCGATGTAGACATATCTCCGGGTCTTCCCATTCAATTTTTCGTTTTTCCTCTTCCAACAAGGATAGATAGGGCTCAAAAAAGCTGACTAGACAGGCCTCCAGCAGCCCTTGTTTTCCCTGGAAATAATAAGAGATGTTTGCCGGGTTCAGTTTTGCCCTAGCTGCTATATCGCGGATTGTCGTCCCCCTGAAACCTTTACTCGTAAATAGTTCAATGGCCGCTTCAATAATGGACTCCTTTGTTTTTCCTGCTTGAACAAACAACGCGGGCCCTCCCTTTTTGTAACATTATCATTCCATAAACCCATTAAGGTAAATTGCAAAATTAGGAAAGTAGACTCAACTTTAATATATAAATTCGGCTTCAAACGATTATTCTCCTGCGAAAATTACTCGACAGATTTTTTCCAATTCTGCTAAGATCATCGAATAGAAATCGAATTTCCGAGACTTCCTTGACTTTTATTTTTTGGGGAACTATAATATTCTTTGTGTGTAAAATAAATGCAGCCTTGATGGATATTCTGTTGATCGTATTTTGTTCCTCGAATCTTGAGGTGTATCGCGTAACCCGCTGCTGCTAGGGCGAGGGTACATGAAAACAAAATACCCAGCATTGTATTCTCGCAACGGTTTTTATTTTACAACAAAATAAAACCTAAGGAGGAGTCTTCTATGGCTCGTTATACTGGTCCAAGCTGGAAAATTTCCCGCCGTCTAGGAATTTCACTTAGCGGAACTGGAAAAGAATTAGAAAAGCGCCCTTATGCGCCAGGACAACATGGTCCTAACCAACGTAAAAAACACTCTGAATATGGTCTTCAGTTGCAAGAAAAGCAAAAACTCCGTCATATGTACGGTGTTACTGAGCGCCAATTCAAAAACACATTTAACAGAGCAGGAAAAATGCAAGGTAAGCACGGTGTTAACTTCATGATTCTTCTTGAACAACGCCTTGACAATATCGTTTACCGTCTTGGCCTAGCGCGTACTCGCCGTCAAGCTCGTCAGCTTGTTAACCACGGACACATCCTTGTTGATGGACGTCGTGTAGACATCCCATCTTACAAAGTGACTCCTGGTCAAACAGTAAGCGTACGTGAAAAATCAAGAAACCTTGATATCATCAAAGAATCAGTTGAAGCGACAAACTTCGTTCCTGACTACGTTTCTTTTGATGCAGACAAGCTTGAAGGATCTTTGACACGCCTTCCTGAGCGTTCAGAGCTTCCTGCTGAAATTAACGAAGCATTCATCGTTGAGTTCTACTCACGTTAATAAAATCACTGTGTTGAACGCAGTGTTTAAAAAGTCCCAAACCCTTGGTATCTAGAGGGTTTGGGACTTTTGTTATTTCAGGTCTGTAAATTATCGTATTACGAAGAATAATTTTGGGACAAGATCTTTCAGTAAAGCACCTATTTAACTTAATTGTTGATTAAATTAATGATGTTATTTGAATTTATTTTTCGATTATTCTTATTGAACAGGGTCGCCACCAAAAACTTTAGAGGTAAATTCCATGGTTGCCCTCTCGATCGCTAATTGTCTGAATTTTTCTGGTACCACCCAATCCTTTGGTTTAAACTCGTCAATAGGTACAACTTCCAAATGATTTGTACCCTCCTCTGCATTTATCTCTTTTACAATTTCAACATATTGCTTGTGATAATCTTCTTTTAGTTCTTGAGTTAATTCTAAAGGAGTTACTGGCACAGCTTCTTCTTTATCGGCATCAGGTAGAGTCTCAACTTCTACTGCTTGTCTATTAGTTGCATCTTCCACTAACTCTTCTTTTACCTGTACTTGTTCTTCTGATTCCTTATTTACACTACATCCTGCTAAAGCGATAGCTCCAAGTATAACTCCTAAATACATATATTTTTTCAATATCCACACCCCATACAAATTGTTGAATTATTCAAATATTACTTTATAGTATTTAGAATCCCACCGCAATTGTTTAAATAAATGGAGCCATACATAAAAAAAGCGCAATCCTATTCTGGAAAAGCGCCCAATTGTTGAAGAATCTAAAATCCTATGTCTTGTTAACAAACCCAACCGTTGAAGAGATACTTAACCTTATTCTGTAAACTCCCAAGCAGGATTCCAAACTACTTCCCACAAATGTTCGTCTGGATCTTGGAAGTATCCAGAGTATCCTCCCCAAAAAGTATCATGTGCTGGAACTGTAATAATTGCACCAGCCTTCCTTGCCTGTTCCATTACCATATCGACCTCTTCTTTACTCTCAACATTATGACCAATAGTAAATTCGGTTGGACTTATTGGTGTTTGGTCTTTACTTGTGTCATGAGCTATATCCTTACGATTCCAAATTGCGAGTTTTAATCCTGTTTGTAAATCAAAAAATGCAACAGCACCATGCTCGAATTCTTGACCAACTATTCCTATTGTTGGTAGCCCAAGTCCTTCCTTGTAGAATTTCAAAGACCTTTCCAAATCATCTACACCCAATGTAATAACTGAAATTCGTGGTTTCATTTATTACCTCCTAACAATTTACTCTTCTTATGAAGAGTAAAATTCTTACTCCAGAAATGCGACCTATAGTAGAATAACTATAAAGCTAATTAAGCTTTTTAAAAGCTGCGTTTCGCTGGCCAAGCTCCTTGCATTTTACTTAGGAATACAATTTGCCCAATATGGTATGCGTCATGCAATGCTAAACTCTTCAGTTCAAGCACTAATGAATTATCTTCTCCTGGAATCTGTCTATACAAATCTTCATGTTCTGATTTTGCTAGTATTTTTTCAAGTTCACGATGAACATAAAAGTATTCTTGTTTTGTTTTCTTCCAATTTTCTAACGTCTCTGTTGGTAATTGAAATGTAGAATCATTATTTTCTGCCTGTGGTTCATTCGCTGTTTCACCAAGAAATCGCATCAGAAATCTCTTTTCATAGAAAAGCAAATGACAAACTAATTCCCAAATGGAATTCATTGCCCCATCAGCTGGTTTCCAAATTGCCTGTTCAAGAGTAATGTCCTCCAGAACTTTTTCAAGTGGTGGAAACCAATCTTCTTCATCTAAGCAGCTTGCCCATTGCTGTAACAAAAGTGTCTTTACATCCATTTTCTATTCCCTCCAATTTTTCCCTTATATTGATAATCCCTTTGCTCAAAGCTTCATTTGCGGCATGTTGTGCTGGCATAACTTACAATTTCGAGAATCATCTGATTACCTTCCTTACTCCACAATCTGGCCCTTTTCATAAAGAAAGACGCTTGCCTTATATTAGAAAAGCGCCCTTTTGCCGAAGAACTATAAATCTTGAGATAAACAAGCCATATCCCTGCATTGAATATCGTTTTCAACAATTTCTTTAGGGTAATGTCTAACAAAAAGTCCATATCGATACCAACTATTCTTAATCTGCATTTTTGATAAGGAGCCAGTTGCCCCTAGTCTTAAATTTCCAATTCCAATTTCAATTAAGAAAAAGAAGAACGGTTTCTGTATCTATTAAACCTGGTAATGTAGTTGATAAAAAGAGGATTTTTTTATTTCAACAGTAGTTGAGCTTTTGAATTCTAAAAAAATTTGGGACAAGTAAAGGAAAGTCCCCAGCCATCTTTGTTATGAGTTGCGGAACAGATTTTTATAGAGCATGTAGAAATAGTTTTGAATAAGTTAATGCGTTGCTACAAGTTTAGCAAAAGCTGAAATTTCCAATTTTCACCTTATTTTTTTATCCATGACTGAAAGGTCATAAAAAAAGGGCACAAAAGAGACATGCCCGGGCCGTGACTTAAACCGGCCTCACGGTTATTTCATTGACATTCACATAATCTGGCTGTGTAACTGCGTAAACAACAGCCTTTGCAATATCCTGCGCCTCTAACTTTTTACGATCAGATGCGCTTCTGCTCAATGGAGTATCCACCATTCCTGGGGAAATATTGGTCACACGGACGCCAGTTCTGGCAAGCTCTTTCTCCAGTCCTGTTGAAATTGCGCGGACAGCAAATTTCGTTGCGCTGTAAACCGTGCTCATTTTCGTCACTTCCAGACCAGAAACAGAAGCTATATTGACGATATGTCCGCTCGATTGCTCGAGCATGGAAGGCAGGACAGAGTTGACACCATATAGAACCCCTTTTATATTCACATCAATCATCCGTTCCCACTCATCCACTTTTCCCGATTGGACGGTTGCGGATAACATTTGTCCTGCATTGTTGACAAAAATATCAACGCTTCCAAATGTTTCTACAGCTTTCTTTACCAGATCCTCGACCTCTTCCCTATTAGCCGTATCTGTCTGGACTGCGTGAGCTTTTCCGCCTCCCTCTCCGTTTATTTCCTGTTCCATTTCATTCAGCTTGTCAATCCGGCGGGCAGCCAATACGACATTTGCCCCCTCTCCAGCCAACTCTCTTGCAATAGCAGCTCCGATTCCACTGCTAGCCCCTGTGATGACAGCAGTTTTTCCTTGTAATTTTTTCATTTCCAGCTCCTCCTCCTTAACCCTTTGAAAATGAGTGTACCATTGAACAAAGCAGTAATAAAAGATTCAGCATTATCAAACGTATTAATCATCTTTTTTTGTCTGGATGAATTTCTGTGTAAGCAACCCTGCATTAAAAACTGAAAATATCATAGCGAAATAATACATTATTCGAACTAATAGATATTCGCTATTTCCGGTAATTTCTATGTAATAAAACGAGCCAATCACAAAGAGAATTGCGGTAATGATCGATAGGACGAATTGTCCCTTCAGCGTTTTCACCTCTTGTCACCCCTCACCCGCCGCTTCTAACCGGCAATAGCCAATATATAAGTCCGTCTTCCTCCACATTCCCCTTGAAAAATTTTTTCATTCGTCTTCACCCTTATCAGCGCTTTTATTTACTGATGACGAGTGGAGCATTAGGTTCAATCTATAGTTTACTAGATGCAAAGCTTAAGTTCATATTTTTATGATAATATGATATTTGAAACCCTCCTAAAGAGAGGGATTTTATTTTAAGTACATCAAAAAGTCGAGGGACACATATGAGTTCAAATAATTCGGCGCTCGCCTATTCCAGAGTCACCGGCATTGCAATGGTGTTGATCGGAGCATCGTTATGGGGAGTTTCAGGAACTGTTGCCCAGTATCTTTTTCATCAGCATGGATTTACAGCAGAGTGGCTTGTCGTCGTCCGGCTGCTGCTTTCAGGATTGATACTGTTGGGGTTTGCTTATAAAAAGGAAGGCCAACGTATCTGGGCAGTCTGGAAAGTAAAAAAAGATGCTTTGAGCCTGTTGGCATTCAGTATACTCGGCATGCTTGCAGTCCAATATACATACTTTGCGGCAATCATACACAGCAATGCGGCAACAGCAACGATTCTTCAATATTTGGGACCTGTCATCATTACTCTTTATGTAGCGGCCCGCATGAAACGGGTACCAACCTCCAGGGAAGTCGCGGCAGTGATTTTAGCGGTCATAGGTACATTCCTGCTTGTTACACAAGGGAATGTTAGCAGCTTGTCCATTTCCGGATGGGCATTGTTTTGGGGGTTAAGCTCGGCTGCCGCTCTGGCATTTTATACTCTTCAGCCTTATAACCTTTTAAAAGAATGGGGCTCCCTGATCATTGTGGGATGGGGCATGCTAGTCGGAGGCGTTGGTTTCAGCTTTGTCCATCCCCCCTGGCGGCTAGTCGGCCAATGGTCGCCATCCGCATCGATGGCTGTGGTCTTTATCGTAATTTTTGGAACGCTTATCGCATTCTACTGCTACCTTGAAAGTCTGAAATACCTCAGTGCTTCGGAAACGAGCCTGCTGGCTTCCGTAGAGCCTCTTTCTGCGGCTTTCACTTCGGTCATCTGGCTCAAAGTAAGCTTTGGAATTCCGGAATGGTCAGGAACAATTTGTATCCTTGCTACAATCGCTCTTTTATCTTTGAGTAAATCAAGAAACTAAAAATGTTCTACAGAGGCTGCTGCCTTTTCGAATGAACGGCCCCCTTCATACTTTATAATAAGGGGGTGTTTGTTTTGGCTCAAATGCGTCAAAGGAGACGCGGACTTTGCCTGTTTCCCGGTTACAATTGGTGCGGGCCAGGATGCAGTGGCCCTGGAGGGCCCATCAATGATGTGGATGCTTGCTGCATGAGGCACGATATATGTCTGAAACGCGGAATCCATCCCTGCATTTGTGATGACAGATTCATTCAATGTCTGCTTACAAAACGTAATCCTAACACTCAAAAAGGAAGAATTGCTGCAATCATGTATATTTTTATGCAGATTAAAACATCCATCGGTTGCAGGAGTGGTGGATATTAACAGAACAAAGCCGGCCTCGTACAGAACGAAACCGGCTTATTCCTTATAATTATTTATATCGGATCATGTAATATTTTTTCTTGCCTCGGCGGACAATGGTAAATTTGCCGCCCAATTTATCTTTATCGCTCAATTCATACTGAATATCCGTAATTCGCTCACCGTTAACAGAAACCGCTCCGTTTTGGATATCTTCGCGGGCCTGGCGGCGTGACGGGGATATTTTTGCCTCAACAAGCACATTGACAAGCCCCGCGTCATCCCCTTCATGAACATGAGTAGGAACATCTTTAAAGCCCTGTTCCATTTCCTCAACGGACAATTCATTAATATTTCCACTAAAAAGAGCTTCGGTAATACGGATTGCCTGCTGAAGCGCTTCTTCACCATGGATCAATCTGGTCACTTCTTCAGCAAGAGCCTTTTGCGCTTTTCGTAGATGCGGTTCTTCCTGCAAAGATTTTTCCAGTTCTTCAATTTCCTCTTTCGAAAGGAACGTAAAGTATTTCAAATATTTCACAGTATCGGCATCAGCTGTATTAATCCAGAATTGGTAAAATTCATACGGAGTTGTTTTCTCAGGATCAAGCCAAATTGCGCCGCCTTCTGTTTTCCCGAATTTCGTCCCGTCTGCTTTAGTGACAAGCGGAATAGTCAGGCCATAAGCTTTTGCATCCTCACCTGCCATTTTACGGATAAACTCAAGTCCAGTTGTAATATTTCCCCATTGGTCACTTCCGCCAATTTGCATTTTGCAATTCAAGTTTTCGTATAAATGAAGGAAATCAATCGCCTGCAAGAGTGTATACGTAAATTCCGTAAAGGAAATACCTGAATCCAAACGAGTTGCGACTGTTTCTTTTGCCAGCATATAGTTAACACCGATATGCTTTCCATAATCACGCAAGAAAGTGATCAAATCCATTTGACCCTGCCAGTCAAAGTTGTTTGTCATTACTGCAGCATTCTCGCCTTCAAAATCGAAAATCTTCTGCAGTTGTGCTTTTATTCCTTGAACATTTTCATCAACCTGCTCAAGTGTCTGCAGCTTTCTTTCTTCTTTCTTTCCGCTTGGGTCTCCAATCAGACCTGTCGCTCCACCAACCAGCACAATTGGACGGTGTCCATGCTTTTGAAAACGACGCAATGTCAAAAACGGCAGTAAATGCCCAATATGCATGCTGTCCGCTGTCGGATCCACCCCACAGTACAAAGATATCTTTTCTTTATCCAATACGTCTTCAATACCTGCTTCATCTGTCTGCTGGTAAATGACTCCACGCCATTCCAACTCTTGAAGTAAAGTTCCCAACATAATTCCCTGCTTTCTTTTTTAAAATAAAAAACGCCCCTTCGTTTAAAACGAAGGGACGACTGTTTATCGCGTTACCACCCAACTTGGGAAAAAAATTCCCCACTCAATAAAATAACGGTTCATCACCGTTTGCCGCTACTGCTAATTTTCACGACAAAAGCTCCCGGAAGTAATTCGCCGAATGCTGTATGTACCGGTTTTCACCAACCACCGGCTCTCTTTTGACAGGGACAGCTTGACTACTGAGTCCGTTCCTAGCTGATATACGATTATGACAAATATTGTAACCATTTAAAATTAGATTGTCAAATTCCTAAAGAAAAGCGCAATGCGCCTGCCTTACAAGGCGAATTTTGATGAGGGAGTTCCACAGCCACCACAGCAAAGCCACTGAGTTCAATTTCATCGTGAAAAACTTCTTTGAATAGACTTCATGCAGCTTTGCGACGAGGGCTTCCTCGAATAGGCTGTGCCGCAGGAGCACAATCATCCTGAATATGCTTCCTTGCGACTTGTGACCGCCGTCGGCAGGCTCATGCAGCGATGTCCTGTCGCTTCGCCTGCAATAGGACCTCCTGTCCATCGGAACTGGACATGACTTATCCTTGGTTGAGTTGGAGAGATAGTCAAATTTTATACTTTCATTAACTGCGAAAAAGGAAACACCCTTATGCTATAATAAGGATGATTTCGGGAGGTATTTTTTATGAATAATTTTTTCAATAAATGGCGCGAACAGGCCAAACAATTAACGAAGGAATTGGGCAACAAGGATATTAATAAAAAAGCCAGGATTGCTTATGGAGTCACTTGGAATATTATTCTTTTAACCATTATCCTGCTCTTCTTAGGTGGGATTTTCGCCGGTGGTGTCGGAGCCGGTTATTTTGCTTCTCTGGTCAAAGATGAAAAAGTCCGCCCTGGCGAAAGTATGAAAAAAGACATTTATCAATATGAAGAAACATCAAAGCTTTATTTTGCCAATAATGTCTATCTCGGAAAACTTCAGTCTGATATTGACAGAGAAGAAGTCAAGATCAAGGACATTTCCGATTACTTGAAAAAAGCTGTCATAGCCACAGAGGATGAATATTTTTATGAGCATGACGGGGTAGTCCCGAAAGCGCTGATGAGGGCCGTTTTTCAGGAACTGACAAACTCGGCCGTTCAATCAGGCGGTAGCACATTGACACAACAGCTAATCAAAAACCAAATTTTAACGAATGAAGTTTCTTTTGATCGTAAAGCCAAGGAGATATTACTAGCATTAAGGCTTGAAAAATTTCTTGAAAAAGATGAAATTTTAGAAGCATATCTGAATGTAACGACATTCGGGCGCAACTCATCAGGACAAAACGTAGGAGGGGTTCAGGCGGCCGCAACTGGAATATTTGGCGTCGATGTAAAAGACCTGAATCTTCCGCAGGCCGCCTTCATAGCCGGCCTGCCGCAGAATCCGTTCATGTATACCCCGTTTGCCCAGGGAGGCGGGCTAAAAGAAAAGAACCTGCTTGAACCGGGATTAAAGCGGATGAAAACCGTTCTATATAGAATGTATACGGAAGATTACATTACTAAAAAGGAATATGACAAGGCCTTAAAATATGATATTGTGGGCGATTTTATCAAACCGCAGCCAAGACCGTTTGAGAAGTACCCATACCTTACGGAGGAAATTGAACGAAGAGGCATCGAGGTTTTGACTGAAGTTCTTGCCAAGAAGGACGGCTACAGCAAAAAAGACCTTGAGAAAAACGGCGGAAGGCTCATGGAAAAGTATGACAAACTCGCCAGACGATATATCAGGCAAAACGGATATCAAATCCACTCAACCATCAATAAAGAGATCTATGATAAGTTTCAAAAAATAAAAGATGAATATCAAAATTATGGCTACACAAAAGTCAGTCAGGTAAAGAACGAAGAAACAGGTAAAATGGAAGAGAAAATAGAACCTGTTCAAATCGGTGCCATTCTTATCGAAAACAAAACCGGGAAGATTTTAAGTTTCGTAGGCGGCCGAGATTATAATCTGAATGCGCAGAACCATGCCACCCAGGCGAAACGCCAAAATGGGTCAACGATGAAGCCGTTGCTTGTATATGCACCGGCTATGGAAATGGGCTTGAGTGCTCCCGGTGCTGTCGTGGCAGATATTCCTATCTCCGTAGGCGGGAAAGCTTTTAGAAACTACAGCGGACGATATTATGGTCTAGTCTCATCCCGGGAAGCTTTGGCCAAATCGCACAACGCTTCGGCGATTTATACGTATTTAAAAACGATCGATAAAAAGCCTTATAAGTATTTGGAGAAGATGGGCATTTCCACTTTGACAGAAACTGATAAAACCACTTATGCTGCAGCGCTTGGAGGTGTACAAGTCGGGATATCAGTGGAAGAAAACACGAATGCCTTCACCACATTCGCAAACGGCGGGAAATTTGTCGATGCTTACATGATCGACAAAATCACAGATGCAGATGGAAAAGTGGTCTACAAGCATAAAGCAAAACCTGTAGATGTCTTCACTCCACAAACTGCTTATTTAATGACTGATATGATGAGAGACGTGTTCAGATCCGGGACAGCCGCCGGAGTTCCAGGAATGCTAAAATTCTCTTCCGACTGGGCTGGAAAAACAGGTACGACAAATGGGCCGAACGATTCATGGCTGATCGGTTCAAATCCGAATGTAACTTTCGGTACATGGATCGGTTATGACGACCCAGCACCTCTTTCCAGTGACGGAAGCGAGAGCCGACGAAACTATGGAATATGGGCAAGCTTGCTCAATGGCGCATATGATGTTTCACCGAAATTGATTAAGTCGGACGAAAGGTTTAAAATGCCCGGTGGAATTGTCAGCCGCTCCTACTGCGCAATATCCGGACTGCTTCCATCAAAAGCATGTTCAAATCTCGGGCTTGTCAAATCGGATATTTATAACGCGAAGTATGTGCCAACAAAGGTTGATGACAGCTTGGGCAATGGACGGTACGTAACTGCGGGAGGCAGAAAATATATGGCTCTTCCGAACACTCCTGAAGAATTTACGAAGCCTGGCGGAATGCTAAGTCCAGAGTTCATTAAGCGGATATCACTTGGAAGATCCATCGATCCATCTTATCTGATCCCGCCAAATGATGAAAGATGGAAAAATCTGCTCGCTGCAGGTGCCGTCCTTAATGATGACGGGAAAGCGCCAGCAGGAGTCAAGGCATCCGTTTCCGGAGGTAAAATCAGCTGGAGCGCTTCATCTAGCAATGATGTAGTCGGATACCGAGTTTATTCGGAGTCCGGTAAGAAAATTGCGTCTGTTGTATCTGATGGAACTCTTTCTCACAAAGTAGGAAGCGGCTCATACTATGTAGTTGCCGTGGATATCGCGGGACGTGAATCAGCTCCTTCCAACAATGTTGGTTCAAAAGAGGAAGAAGAGGAGAAAGAAGAAGAGACTTCTGAACCAGCTGCTTCCGGCGATCAAAAGGATCAGGAGAAAGAAAAGAAAGAACAGGCTGAAAAGGAAAAAGCCGCAGCAGAGAAAAAGAAACAAGAAGAACAAAAGAAAAAAGATGAAGAAGTAAAGAAAAAACAGGAAGAGCAAAAAAAGAAACTAGAAGAGCAAAAGAAAAAACAAGAGGAAGAAAATAAGAAAGAGCAAGAGTAGGAAGTTAATTAAGACGAGGGATCCCCTCCCTCTTCTTTTCGGTACAAAAGCGCTGGAGACTTTGATAAGTCGGCAGCGCTTTTTGTATCTAGACAAGACAACTGTCTCCAGACAGTCATGGTCACTGAGTTAAGAGGTCAAAATGTGGGCAGCAATCTAAAGATTGGATCAAGGCGTATCACACTCGGATTAATCGGAGAATCCTTCCACCCATTCCGTGAAATCAGAAGTTTATATAGAAATACCGGAAAATCTTTTGTGGAGTCTAAACTGAACAAATTAAAGAAAAATCCGGACAGGGAAAAATTGGGCCTGTCCGGATTTTTTTATTCAGGTTTCGTCGATCCTCTTAGTTCCAATCTATGCGGAAGAACAACGATATTCTCCTGTACCTTTTCTTTATTCATATATTTTGTAAGCAATCTCATTGAAACAGCTCCGATATCATAGAGCGGTTGAACAATGGAGCTCAGCTGCGGACGCACCATGAGTGCCAGCTTCGTATTGTCGGCAGTGATAACCTCAATGTCTTCCGGAACGGATAACCCGTCATCCTGAGCACCATGCATGACACCAAGCGCCATCTCATCATCACCGGATACGACTGCTGTAGGTCTGTTATCAAGATCTTTGAGCTTTTTCCAGCCTTCCAGACCGGAATCATACGTATATCCACCCTCAATAACATAATCATCGTGAAACTCCAGACCTGCTTCTTCCAATGCCTGCTTATAACCGACAAGTTTTTCAGCATGGTTAATCAAGTCACGCTTAGGTCCCATAGCAAATGCAATCTGCTTATGTCCTTTTTCGATGAAATAATTTGTTGCATCAAATGTTGCCTGACGATAATCGATATTTACTGATGGAATCGTTCCGGATGCTTCCATCGAACCTGCCAAAACAATAGGAACAGGCGAACGTTTCAATTCTTGGACAAAGTCATCTGTAATGTTTTGGCTCATTACTATTAGGCCGTCCACTTGCTTTCCAAGCATAGTATTTAACAGATGGAGCTCCTTGTTTACGTTTTGATCGGAGTTGCTTAAGATAATGTTGTACTTATACATCGTTGCAATATCTTCGATTCCACGTGCAAGTTCTCCATAGAAAATATTGGAAATATCAGGAATAATTACCCCTACAGTCGTTGTTTTCTTGCTTGCAAGACCACGAGCGACCGCATTTGGCCGATATTCCAGTCTTTCAATCACTTCAAGCACTTTTTTCCGGGTTGCCGGCTTTACGTTTGGATTTCCGTTCACTACTCTCGATACAGTGGCCATGGATACGTTTGCTTCACGCGCCACATCATATATCGTTATATTCATCCTTATCACTCTCCTGTATACAACTACGACTATATGGTCATTTTAGTTTCACTGTATTATTTATAATTTTCTATTCTGTCATAATCATACGCCAGAGTATCATCGGCTTGCAAACCTTTGTACTTCCCGTCAAAAAAAGTTCATAAAAATAAGGCGGCTTGATCAATTAGCCGCCCATTTTCTTATAATGATTGTCCAGCGCCGGACAGGAGGACCCAGTGCAGGCGAAGGACAGGATAAGGAAAGCTTCGGCAGCGTTACACCGCACGAAGGAAAAGCGTTAGCTTTTTCGAGGATGCCGCTGATTAAGCTTGCATGCTGCGCCCTGTCCTCGGGTCACAAGCCAATTTCCGTGGAATCGTCTAGCTTGTTTAGGACCCTCTACTGGCCCTTCCGCTTTTCTTATGAATTTTTCACTTGATCAGACAGCTGTTCCGCTTTTTCGGTGATATCTTCACCTGTTTGCGATGCTGCAGATTGGGCTTGGTCAACAGCGTTTTTCGTGTTGTCGGCAGTCAAGTCCACCGTTTTATGCACAGTCTCTTGCAGATCATCCGCACCTGTTTTTGCGTTCTCTGCCACTTCATCGACTGCCGTTTTAGCCGTGTTGCGGAATTGGTCCGCTTTATCTTTTACCGTTTCGGCCAAATTGCTGCTCTTTTCCATTGCCGTTTGGCGGATTTGGCTTGTTTTTTCCATTGCAGTGGATGTCAAATCAGAACCTTTTTCCATGACTGTTTCTTTCCATTCACCGGATTTTTCTCTCAGGGCATCCACTTGCTCACTTAACTCACTGCGAAGCTCCTTGCCAGACTTTGGAGCGACCAATAAGGCAGTAGCTGCCCCCACAATACTTCCCACTATTATTCCCGTCAGAAAATTTCCAGTACCGTTTTCTTGATTGTTCATATGTTCTTCATCCTCCTTAATAGAATAATACTTACCCTCTTCCACCTTCCAATTGCTGTGTATGGATAACAACTTCTGATTGGTTGGTCCTTTTGTTATCCGTAGATTTTTTCTTATCTGTCCATTTGTCTTTGAGTTCTTTCAAAGCAGTTCCCCATTGAACAATCTGGACAATTTTATCTTCATTTCTTACTACTGCAGAAGATACTGACCTTGATACTTTCTGTAAAGAAGCATTCAGATCCGATACAGTATTCCCAACACCCTGGACGGCATGTCCGACACCCTGTACGCCATCAACAACTGTTTCAAGCTTCTCCGCTTTTTGCTGGATATCTTCCGCAAGGGCGTTTGTTTTATGTAAGAGCATCGTTGTTTCTCCTGTTACACCTTTTAATTGGTTTTCAAGTCCATCCAGTGTTTCAGAGACACTCTCTAATGTTTCTTTCACTGCTTTCAATGTTTTTGTCAAGCTGATTACAAGAATCAGAAAAGCAATCGCAATTAAAGCAACACTTAAATAAAGAATAATTTTCACTTGATCCCACACCTCCTGTATACAACAACTCTACCCCTGTTTATTATAAAATAAACAGTCCTCTAACATCTTCTTTGCCAAACCTTATTTTACCTTTATTTTTCATAAAAAAACACAAATTAGACATAAAATTAATTAAGATAAACGCAAGCGCCTGCTTAGCACAGGCAACATGACGCTTCCCGAGATGCCTCAGCCACCACAGGAAGCATGAGCTGTTCCTTAAAAAGGCCTTGTGCGCTTTGCAACGGGCTGAACAAAATTTCTGGAACCAGCTTTAGTGCAGGACCACCAGTAGGGCTAAGTCTGCCAGTTGATAGGTGCTGCCGCTTTAAAGCCACGTCCTGTAGCGCCGGTGGCACTAGGACGTCCTGTCCATCGGAGCAGGACGTAGAATGATCCAATTAACGACGAGAAAAAGAAGGGGCTGAAATAAGCTCCTTCCTTTTTGAAAGCCAAATGGTCACAAAATTTTATTGCGCTTTTTTCAGCTGTTGTTGCAATAAATTTTCGTAAGCAATCTGGAATTTCTGTATATCTCCTGCGCCCATAAAAATGAGAACTGAATCATTAAGCATCAAGAGGGGGGACGTGTCTTCCTCTTTGAGGATTTGGGCGCCTTCAATCTTATTCTTGAGATCCTCTATAGTCAGTTCTCCGTGATTTTCGCGGGCTGAGCCGAATATGTCGCATAAGTATACCTGATTGGCTTCGCCTAAACTTTCCCCAAACTCATTTAAAAAAGTGCGGGTTCTTGTAAAGGTATGAGGCTGGAAAACAGCAACTATAGGACGATCCGGATATTTCTGCTTAGCTGCATCAATCGTCGCTTTAATTTCAACAGGGTGATGTGCATAATCATCAATTAGGATTTGGCTTCCAAGCCGCTTCTCCGTAAAGCGTCGCTTCACTCCATTGAAAGTCAATAACTGCTGCTGAAGAATCTTCGTGTCTATTTCTTCATAGTGACATAACGCGATAACAGCAAGTGCGTTTAAAATATTATGATCTCCATATGACGGGATTTCAAAAGATGCATAAAAGTGCTGACGCACATAAACATCAAACTTTGTTCCTGAAGTCGATTTTTCAATATTTCGGGCCTGAAAATCGTTTCCTTCACCGAACCCATAGAACAGAACAGGTACTTCCGCCTGAATTTTTTGCAGCTGTTCATCGTCACCATAAGCGATAATCGCCTTATTCACTTGCAGCGCCATCTCCTGAAACGCCTGGAATACATCATCCACGTTGGCAAAGTAATCAGGATGGTCAAAGTCAATATTCGTCATGATGGCATAATCTGGGTGATATGATAAAAAATGCCTCCGATATTCACATGCTTCAAAGACAAAGTAAGCTGCGTCCTTTTCCCCTCTTCCCGTACCGTCGCCTATAAGAAACGAAGTAGGCTTAGCCCCTTTCATCACATGGGCAAGCAGTCCGGTTGTAGAAGTTTTCCCATGGGAGCCGGTAACTCCAATACTAGTGAATCTTTTCATGTACTCACCCAAAAATGTGTGGTAACGGATGACTTCGATTCCCTGATTCAATGCTTCATCAATTTCTTCATGTGAATCTGAAAATGCGTTACCTGCAATTACTGTCATTCCTGGTTTTATATTTTCACGATTAAAAGGGTAAATTTTAATTTTTAAGTCATCAAGCGCTTCTTGAGTAAAGAAATATTTTTCCACATCGGAACCCTGCACCTTATATCCCGAGTTGTGTAGAATCTGTGCGAGAGCGCTCATTCCGGTGCCTTTGATACCTACAAAATGGTATACAGTCATAGCAGAACCTCCAGCGATCGTCTATCTGTATGTATTATATGAAAAACATTGATTTTTGCTCAAATGCATTCATTCCTACGCCTACTTATTATAAACTTTCGGCTATACACGTATGTAAGTTTTACAGATAGTTTTTTTATTATGCCATTATATCATTGATTAGAAACAGTGACTATTTATTCACTACCTTCATCTGTCAAAAAAACAAATCATCAATCAACCTGTTCAAGCCTCGGGTTGGGACGATATCGTCTTCCCTCTTTGGCGGAATGTTCTCCGTTTAAAAGTACGCAATCTCCGGTAAAACCGATGTTGATCTTTAGCAGACTGCTGCCGATCCCATACATATCCACAGGTACTCCCAAGTTTTCGAACTCCGTGATCCTTTTCACATTGAAACCGCCTGAGACTACTATCTTGACATGTTGGAAACCCTCACGATCCAAAGCTTCTCTCAAGGCAAAGATGAGCATTGCGTTCACTCCGCGGGGATCAAAGGTGCCAAGCAAATGTTGATTTCTCAAAAAATATTTATCGATCATCGTTCTTGATGTATCCACACGAACACCTTTTAACTCCGGTCCAAATTCTCGGGCCAATTTTAAAGAATCGGTGATGACGTCATTATTATAATCTACGAGCGATAACAGTTCGTCTTCCGGAAAGGTCTCGTGGTATGCCTTGGTAGCTGCTACAATATCCCCATTAAACAGCTGGATCATAGCATGGGGCATTGTTCCCATCCCCTGCTTTCCCCACCATTCGTTCATTGCCGGAGTGGCCTGTGCAGTCGATCCACCTATATATGCAGCGTATCCATCGCCTGCCTGCTGTGTAAAATGGTCATCACGGTCTCCCATAAAAATAACCGGCTTTTGTTTTCCTGATATCCCAGCCGCTTTTGACACATTATAGACATTTGTTGCTACAGATGTCCGCCTTGACAGGATTCCGTCAATGATTCCCTCAAGATAGCCATAGCTTTGATAAGGACCCGTTACTGTCATAACCGTCTCAAAGGGAGAAATCTTATCTCCGTCTTTCAACGAATGGATTTCCAGATTTTCGGGTTCATGCGCGAACTGCTTAAGGATGGCTATCGCTTCATCGGTACCGCACAAAACAGCCTCTTTCCTCTGGAAGAACTGCATCGTCACAATATTTTCCTTTTTATACCGCTCCGCAATCTCTCTTGTTTTTAAAAAATATACAGCTGAAAACCAGCCGTCTTTTACACGCTCATCAAATTTAAAAGTTTTATTGGTTAATCTTTTAATTTTGCCTTGAAGCTTCAATTCGATTTCCTTCATGTCGGATACTCCTTGTGCCTACTTAATAAACATTAAAACAGGGGAAGCCTTTGTTCCCCTGTCAACAAGAATACCATTTTATCCGTCAATGTACTAGGGAATCTTTCAATAAATCAAGCTCCGCCTCTTTTATCAGTACATCCCGGGGCTTGCTTCCCTTTGCACCTGATATGACCCCTTGGTCTTCCATCATTTCCATTAATCTCGCCGCACGGTTGTATCCGATTCTGAAATGTCTTTGTAATAAGGAAGTTGATGCGCTCCCTTGTTTAACCACAAATTCACACGCTTCGATTAAAAGCTCATCTTCGTTTTCCTGCATTTCGGCCTTCTTCAACAGTTCTTCCTGTTGAAAAAGATAATTCGGCTCGCCTTGGCTGCGCACATGCTCAATTACACGGTCAATTTCTTCATCTGATACGAAGGTTCCCTGCAGCCTGACCGGTTTGACGGACCCGTTATTTAAAAATAGCATGTCCCCCCGTCCAAGCAGTTTTTCCGCGCCGCTCACGTCAATGACCGTTCTGGAGTCAACTTGAGAAGATACGGCAAAAGCGATTCTTGTAGGCACGTTAGCTTTGATCAAGCCTGTGATGACATCAACAGATGGACGTTGCGTTGCAATGAGCAAATGGATGCCGCACGCCCGTGCTTTTTGAGCAATTCGGCAGATGGACTCTTCCACTTCAGCAGGTGCCACCATCATTAAATCAGCGAGCTCATCGATAACAATCACGATATAAGGGAGGTGTTCACTTTTTTGTCCTTTCGTTTCCGCAAGATAATTGAACCGGCCAATATCCCGCACACCGGCATGAACAAACAACTCGTAGCGCCTCTCCATTTCATCAACTGCCCACTTCAAAGCGGCGGTCGCAGCTTTTACATCTGTGATGACAGGACTGACAAGGTGTGGAATATGATTATACGGCGCCAGTTCTACCATCTTTGGATCAATGAGCATCAGCTTTAACTCATCAGGCCTTGCTTTATAAAGCAGGCTGACAAGAATCGAATTGATGCATACACTTTTTCCCGACCCTGTAGCCCCTGCGATCAACCCATGAGGCATTTTACGCAGATCCGTCACAATCGGCTCTCCGGATATATCAAGCCCCAGAGCGGCTGTCAAAGGTGATTCAGCATGTAAAAAAGCTTCCTCTCCGATAATTTCACTGATTTGAACCGGGCGGCTTTCCTTGTTAGGTAGTTCAATGCCTATTGAACGGGTCCCCGGAATCGGAGCCTCCATACGGATATCACGGGCAGCCATGCTTAATTTGATGTCATTGCTCAAGTTTGTAATTTTATTTACTTTTACACCTTTATCGGGCTGCACTTCGAACCTTGTGACTGACGGCCCCTGGCTTGCATTGACAACCCGTGCCTTGACGTTAAAATTTTCCATCGTCTCATCAAGGAGGGCCGTTTGTTCATTTAACCACTCCGTATTTTCCTCTTTGATTACAGGCGGCTTTAGAAGTTGAAGTGCCGGAAATTCAAAATATTTGGGTGGCGAGTCGCTCGCTGCTGCAATTTCAGTTTCAGCCGTTTCAGCCGCTTTCGCAATAGTTGCGGGGATACTTCCCCTTTTGTGATTGTCTCTTTCCCTTTGCTTTTGTTTTTGCCATTTAGTTCTGTCCTGCGACAACATCAAAACATTAAACGGAAGATGCTGGCGTGGTTTTTCTTTATCACTCACACTGATCTTCTCAGCTTGTAGTTCGGGTATAGATTTAGCTCCCTTCGTGGGATGTTCATTCGCCGGAATTTCATTATTTACCCCCACAGATACCGGAAGTATCGGCTCACCTGTTGTTTCTGAAACCACATCGATATCAGCTTCAACAGATGAGGCTGTAGATTGCTCGATTTCCATTTCAGATAATGAGTCGGCTTTAGTAACATCTATTGGGGCCTCCGGTAAATCAGGCTTAGTCGCGGACTCTGTAACCACATCTGGATCTTCGGAACCATCGCTTGTATTATTATTTTCTACAGCAGTTGAGACTGCTATATTCTCGTGTTCCAACTCAGAGGATAGCCCGGCTTCAGCATCATTGACTGGGGCTTCCAGGAATTCTGGCTCAGACGCGATTTCCAAAACCACATCTGGATCTTCGGATTCACCGCTTGTATTTTTATCTTCTTCAGCAGTTGAGACTACTAAATTCTCGTATTCCATCTCAGAAGTAAGCTCAGCTTCAGTATCACTGACTCGAGCTTCTGAGAATTCTGGCTCAGACGCGATTTCCGAAACCACATCTGGATCTTCGGATTCACCGCTTGTATTTTTATCTTCTTCAGCAGTTGAGACTACTAAATTCTCGTGTTCCAACTCAGAAGTAAGCTCAGCTTCAGTATCACTGACTCGAGCTTCTGAGAATTCTGGCTCAGACGCGATTTCCGAAACCACATCTGGATCTTCGGATTCACCGCTTGTATTTTTATCTTCTTCAGCAGTTGAGACTACTAAATTCTCGTGTTCCAACTCAGAAGTAAGCTCAGCTTCAGTATCACTGACTCGAGCTTCTGAGAATTCTGGTTCAGGCACGATTTCCGAAACCACATCTGGATCTTCGGATTCACCGTTTGTATTTTTATCTTCTTCAGCAGTTGAGACTACTAAATTCTCGTGTTCCAACTCAGAAGTAAGCTCAGCTTCAGTATCACTGACTCGAGCTTCTGAGAATTCTGGTTCAGGCACGATTTCCGAAACCACATCTGGATCTTCGGATTCACCGTTTGTATTTTTATCTTCTTCAACAGTTGAGACTACTAAATTCTCGTGTTCCATCTCGGAAGTAAGCTCAGCTTCAGTATCATTGACTCGAGCTTCTGAGAATTCTGGTTCAGGCACGATTTCCGAAACGACATCTGGATCTTCGGAATCGCCGCTTGTATTTTTTTCTTCTTCAGCAGGTTTGGCTGCTAAACTCTCGTGTTCCAGTTCAGAAGAAAGCTCAGCTTCAGCACCATTGACTGGGGCTTCCAGGAATTCTGGCTCAGACGTGATTTCCGAAACCATATCTTGGACTTCGGAATCGCCGTTTATATCAATAGCACTGTCTGCAGGTGTCCCTGCAGAGTGCCCTCCTTCATTAATGCCAGCAAATACTGTGTCTTCCCCTTCATAAACCGTGACTTCAGACTCAGAGATGCCCTCGGCTCCAACAAGGGCAGCACCATTTTTGAATTGCATTTCAGAATCTGCATTAATTTCTTCATTACGGTACCTTTTCCAAGTATTAATTTCAAAAGTTGTTTCTTCAGCTTTTCCTGGGTCCTCTCGAAATTTCAAATTCCCTTCGAAAACTGCCTCTTCGTTTATGTTCCCGATATAATGCTGAGGGTTTTCCGTTTTCGTTTCATCTTCAATTGGAGATTGCGATTTTAACTCAATTAGTTCATCCTCAGGAGTGTTTGACTCTTCTGTTTTCACTATAGGACGGTTAAATCCGTAAATAGGTGAAGGGGTATGCGTAGGCTGGAACGGCCGACGGATTTTCGGCTCGATAATCCTGCGTTCTGCAGACACCTGTTTTGTTTCGCTGCCCTGTACTGGTCGCCTGGTTTTTGGCTCCCTCTCCTCGTCTTCTTGTCGTCTGCCGTAGGGGCGACTTTGCCTTACTTCAGAAGGTTTTGATGCTTCTGACTGGTCTTTGATCAAGGGAAAACGGAATTCCCCTTTTGGATATTGATAAATCATCCTGGCTTTCATCTCATGACGTTCATTCTTTTGGTTATTTTCAATATGTAATTCTTCTGGTTCATCTGTTCTTTTATCTGAAAAAAAATTTGAAAGAAATTTTTTCCACCAGTGCATTTTTTAATCACTCTTTCTTTCATTTAAGGTAATAACTCCCATCTATTCATTATACCAAAAAAATGAATAATAATTGATGGGTTTGGAACATTAAAAACGATTTTAGAAAAAAGGAGGCCAATAAAATGAAGTTCATAAAACCGATTATGTATGCAGGTTTAATTTCCGTGATGCTTGCCGGGTGCGGCACTGCAAATAACAATGACCGATTTACAAGTGACGACAATAAACCGCTTGGTGTGCGTTATAACCCCACTGATAACCGTGATGGGGCCAATAACATGAATGATGGCATTGGAGTTAACGACAACAGGAATGATGGATTTGGCACCAATGTCAACACCCGAAACAATGACAATATGGGCAATAATAATAATGACCGGAACATCGATCTTGCTGATGATGTTGCAGATGAAGTTGTCAGCCTTAAAGAGGTTGATGATGCAAGTGTCCTTGTAACAAACCGAAACGCTTATGTTGCGGTGAAACTCAGCAATCAGGGAAACAATGAAATGAGTAAAGATGTACAGAAGAAAATTGACCGCAAAGTCAGGGAGACAAAGCACAATTTCGATAATGTATACATTTCTGAGAACCCGGATTTTTATGACCGGATGAGAGGTTATGGAAACGATATAAGAAACGGTCGTCCTATAGGCGGATTTTTTGATGAATTTTCAAATACAGTTCAGCGTGTATTCCCTAACGCCAGATAATCGCTTTTTGTTGATTGCGAAGGCGCCTGACCGGTTGCGAAAATAAAATTCCAATCGAAAATGACGTCTGGTTTAAGGGGCTAAACGTCAGCAGAACTAAAATCATCCGCATTGGATTATCCTGTATATGCCACGTTCAACCGCCACCTTCGCCTGATTGGTGTTAGACATTACCTTTAAAGCCGAAATTTCCATGTGAAATTTCGGCTTTTTCATTCAACAAATTATACGTCGGACACCATATCCCATTCATGTATTTCATAAGTTCTAGCATCATTTGCGATATAAGGGTCTTGTTTTACCCAGGATTCAACCTGCTCCAGGTTTTCACCCTGGTAAATGACAAGGCCGCCCGCTCCATCAGTAAAACGTCCAAACATAGCCACTTTCTTTTCTTTTTTCATCCGCGCTAAAAATTCCAAATGTGCAGGTCGGTGCTGTTGGCTTTTTTCTTCATCCTTCATGGGTAAAAAAACGGCAAAATATTTCATGTCATTTCCTCCAAATATCTTTTTCTCGACGTATTATATCATGCTCATAAGCACATGCATATTTTCTATCGCCTTGGCGTGCTGTTAGTTCACTCTCTTAACATCCCCTGAACCAACAAGCGCATTATGTAAATTTTCAGCGGCCAATTCAGCCATTTTCATCCTTGTCGCTATACTGGCACTCCCAATATGCGGCAATGTGACAACGTTTGGAAGTTTCAACAAGGGATTATTGGGATTCACAGGTTCTTTTTCAAATACATCCAACCCTGCGGCCCATATGTTTTCATTTTTCAATGCATCGTATAGTGCATCTTCGTTCACTATGCCTCCACGGGCCGTATTGACCAAAATAGCAGTCTTTTTCATGAGGGAGAGCTCTTTTGCAGAGATTAAGTGATGAACCTCACTGCTGTAGGGTAACAGAATGCTTATAAAATCCGATTCCCTTAACACATCATCAAGTTCCGAAAATTGGGCACCAGTTTGCCGCTCAGCTTCGGGTTTTCGCGAGCGGTTGTAATATAGAATATTCATGCCGAATCCAGCCGCCCGTTTTGCCACCGCCTGTCCAATTCGTCCGAAACCAATGATGCCAAGTGTCGCCCCATGAATGTCCATGCCTGTCAATTGCATTGGCGACCAAGTTTTCCATTGTCCTTCTCGGAGATAATCAGAAGCTTCGACCAATCTCCTCGCTGTCGCCATCAAAAGTGCAAACGTCAGATCTGCCGTCGTTTCCGTCAGAACCCCTGGCGTATTCGTAACAGCGATGCCTCTCTTGGTCGCTTCCTCCACATCAATATTATTATAACCGACCGCCATATTACTGATCACCTTCAAGTTTGGCGCGGATTCCAATACTTCTTGATCAATTGTTTCAGTGAGCATGCAAAGCAACCCTTGAGAATCTTTTACTTTATCTAGCAAAACATCTCTCGGGATTGCCTTTTCTTCTTGATCCCACATGTCTATATAAAAATTCCCTTCCAGCTTTTTTACAATACCAGCGGGAAGCTTACGCGTGATATAAATTTTCTCTCTCAAACCTGTGTATCTCCTTTCCAGGTGCCTTTTTAACACCTTACAGTACTATTTCGACCACTTGCCGTAAATCTCCTTTTCAGCAGGATTCTATAAAAGCTATACTCAAGTTGAGGGGAGTTGAGGCAGTGAAGGTCCACCTGAATATAAATCCAGCCATTAAAGAAGACGAAATCATTATAACAGTCAAGGAAATGAACACAAAAGTGGAAAGGATATTATCCATCATAAATGAAGATGATGCAAATGGCGTCATCCCTTTGCAAATGGAGGAACGGATTTACCTTGTGGAATTGCACGAGATTTCTCATGTTATTTCAGAAGATGAAAAATGTTTTGCTTTCAGGGGCAAAAAGAAATATCGATATAAAGATACTTTGAAACAATTTGAAGAACGGTACGGAAAACATGATTTCATAAGAATTTCGAAATACTGCCTGGCAAACAAAGTTTGGATGGAATATTTTGAAGCTACTTTCGGAGGTAGCTTGGTCGTATTCTTTAAAAATGGTGAAAAAGAAACCGTTTCCCGGAAATATGCCAAAGAATTAAAAAAAGCTTTATTGAAGGAGTGAATGCTTATGCTGGTCTATAAAACAACCAGAAATATATTGATCGGATTTGGGATTGCAAACATTTCCCTGCTCATCTTTATTTTAATTGCCGGTTCTAACGGCTGGACCCAGATGGATATGGGGTTTTTGAGGGCCCAGGTCATTGGCAGCATGGCCTATGGTGCCTTTTGCGGAATCGTTTCCCTTGTTTTTGAAAGTGATCGAATGTCATTAATTCAGAAAACAAGCATTCAATTATTCGCTTTCGTTTTCGGTTACGGAATATTTGGATACGCATTAGGATGGTTTCGTTCGTTCGAAAACATGCTGCTTATGTTTACAATCTACATCGTTATTTATATGATCATCTGGCTTTGCATCTATTTTTTTCAAAGGAGATTGGCTGACGAACTGAATAAGGGGATTAGATAGTAAGTTTGACTTTTTTGTGAGCGTATACGTGGGTTGGAGCTTTTATACGTGGGTTGGAGCTTTTATACGTGGGTTGGAGCTTTTATACGTGGGTTGGAGCTACCGGATGCCCTATGCATCCGGTCGCTCCAACCGCTCAATAGCTTTCATATTTTTTAAAAGCAAATGAGGTAAATATAACCAATCCAACTATTAAAGCTATGCTTACTGACAACATCAAGCCAAAAGAGTCTTCCCACTTCCCGCTCATTAACATGCTGCCAGCCTGGTTTTGGGCATTAGACGGGCTCCAACCCATAAATTTTGGAAATAGCGAGCCGATAATTGACAGGCCAGCTACGGTCATAATGCTCATGCCGGCGATTCCACCGTTTTTCTTCATTATTGTCCCAAGAAGAAGAGTAATGGACAAAGTAAATAAAATCCATAAACTGTATACTCCGAAACTGGAGATGAACCTTTGAATATCCACCTGGTTGAATAATAGGTTCGTATAATAATAGGCAAGTCCGTAACTGAGCGCAAATGAGAGCAGGAAAATCAAAGCCTGTGCCGCCCATTTACTGGCAATAAATATAAAGGGGTCAACAGGCCTCGCCATAAGCAGCGAGAGTGAACCGCTGTTCCGCTCGTTTGATACGACTCCCATAGCACTCAATACGAAAATTGCTGTCCCGATCATACCGAATTGCGATAGCGTCCCCGCCAAAACTTCCTCTCCGGAAGGAACTGGAATATCGATGACGGCCCCTTCGGGAAGATTGCCTGCCATCTCCAAAATTTCCGGCATGAAGTACGTGCTGATCGGCTGGGAAACGGCTAATAAGCATAAAACAACAGGAAGCCAAATAAGTTTTTTGTCACGCCAAGCCTCAAGCCATTCTTTTTTAAACAGAGTGATAAATGTACTCATTGTTCCATCAACTCCAAATAAGCATCTTCCAAAGTACGTCCCTTTTCAGAAAAATGAGTGATCGTCAAGCCTTTTTCCATACAATCACTTAGCAAACGATTCCGGCTTCCCGGATTTCTCAATCTAAGTTCAACTTCTCTGGGTGATGAAAAAGAATATTCAGTAACATAGTTTTCGGTCTTCAGCCAATGACCAATCTCTTCCTTTGTCTCTAAGACCACATGATTTCCATCCTGCATTTTTCTTAAATCAACAAGATTCCCGGACCATTTCATTTTTCCATCTTTTAACATGACAATCTCATCGCAAACCTGTTCGGCATCATGCAGCACATGAGTTGAGAACAAGATAGCCATTTTCTTCTTCAGCTCATTCATCATTTCCAATACATCCCTTCTTCCAGAAGGGTCCAAGGCTGAAACTGGTTCGTCTAGAATTAATAGCTTCGGCTCATGGATCATTGCCTGGGCCAAACCGAGCCTTTGTTTCATCCCTCCAGAAAAGCCGCCTACCCTTTTGTTCCTTGCATTTTCCAAACCTGCAAAAGAAAGCATCTCTTCAATTTTCCCCTGCAATTCTTTATTAGGTATGCCTGATAGCCTCCCCGCAAACTGCAAATACTCCTTCGCACTCATCCAGGGGAAAAAAGCAGGATATTGCGGCAAGTATCCGATGAACCGCCGGTCGATATTTTTCTTTCCTAAAAATCGGATACTCCCCGAAGTTGGTGTCAATAATCCAGCGAGCATTTGCAATGTAGTTGTTTTCCCCGCTCCGTTCGGCCCCAACAAGGCGACACATTCATTATCTTTAATAGTCAAATCAAGCTGATCGACCGCTGTATGAACACCGAATTTTTTCGTTAACTTTTCCGCTGTAAGTAACATATATCGTTTTCTCCTATCCTTATTTTTGCCGGCCAATGACAAAATAGAGCACTGGTCCAAATATATTAATAAAGAGAATAAGAAGGATCCACATCCACTTGGGCCCATTTGTATTTTCTTCTTTTATACAGCTTACGAGCGCCGTTATCTTCAAAATGAGATCTAAAATGACAATAGGAGCAATTAATCCCCATGAAATATCCATAACAATTCCTCCAACCTAAAGTTTCATTTTTTTCCTATAAGGCCTGATGACGATAAAGTAATAAAATATGGACGGCAGCGGGAACTGGATCAATCCCCATAACCCCCAAAACCACGCGTATGCCCCTTTTTTCTTGGCATCTATAAAAAGAAGGATGCCTTGTGTTAAAAGAATAGGCGATACCCAAACAAGCACAAGCAGTGTTTCAGAATCCATCATCCAACACCTCATTCAAGCTTCTGCGGCGTTTCTTTTCAGCGGCATAAATAATAGGAATTGTAATAATGGCCAGTACCTGGACCCACAAAAAGACCGCAGGCATCTTTAGGGAGACAACGAAATATGTGGCCAATATGGTCAGCGCTGTAAAAATAAAGATTGCCAGCTCACGCTTCCATGCCTTTTTACGCTTCCTTTTGAATTCAGCTAAAGTATCCATCAGCTCGTATTGTCGGGGCACTTCAGCTTGTTGAGCTTCTTCCAACTTTCTCAAATCATTCATTAATGGCTCAATCCATTCATTTTCTTTGCCTTCCTTCACTCTGACCACTCCTTTCGTAGTTTGCTCAGCCCATTATGCACCCGAGACTTTACAGTACCTTCTTTAATATTCAGCATCTTGGCAATCTCCGGATAAGAATATCCATAATAATGCCTAAGAATGATTGGAGCTTTCAATTCAGGACCAAGACCTGAAAACAATTCCAAGCTTTCCGGCCAGTCCTCGCCCTTCAAAGAGAGCTGCCACTTCATTTTTCGAATCGCTTCATCTCTTGCCCTTTCTACAATCCGCCTCTGTCTCTTTTCTTTTCGCTGTTGATCTAAATAAAGCCGCGAAGCTATAGCAATCAGCCAGGTTGAAAACTTCGATTCCCCTTTAAAACTGTGCAAATGTGTATATGCCTTGATCATTGTTTCCTGTATGAGGTCCTCGGTGACATCCGGACGAAGGCTCAGCTTGATTAAATATTTATACAGAAACAGATAATTTTCTTGAAAAAGGCGTGTAAATGCTTCATCTTCTCCTTTTTTCGCTTCCTTGATAAGGTCTCTTTCCACTTCCCTTTCCAACCAACGCCAAGCCCCCTTTCTTTGGCCTTCACTGATAAGACGTAAGTTTCGTAAAAAACGTTCATATTAACTTCAAAAAATTTTACCATTTTCTTTTTTTGTTTGTCCTTGTTTTCACAGGGTAAGTACCATGGTGAAAAAACTAACGATTTCTATGGTTAGCCTGGAGGTTTTTATGGAGGAAAAAACGGTTGGTATTGTATCTTCACCTGAGCTGCCATCCACAATAGCCAATGCCCTCAAAAAACAATTTCAAAAAGACCTTTGTAAATATGTTGCTGACGGCAAACTTGAATGGCGTGTAGAAGTGGAGGTCGATCTGCTCACCGGGGCAACTGAAGAAGTTGCAGAGGTGTTGGAGGGAGCTGAACAGATAAAAAAAAGAAACGGTTGGGACTTTGCCATATCACTAACGGATCTACCGGTATATAACGGAAGAAGCATCGTACTTGCCGATGCGAATATAGATACATGCACAGCACAAATATCATTGCCTGCCTTCGGTTGGAGACCGACACCCAACCGTGTGAAAATCATCATGCTCCTTATGATAAAGGAGTTATATTTCCGGCAAACAACAGACTATGAAAACAATGATTTAGAACAAAAAGGAATAGGTCCCCTTGATATCAAAAAGCAGAAAGGCTTTGTTAACAAGTTGGAAAAGCCTTTTCGCTTCTCCGCCGTACGGAGAATTGAATCGTCAAATCAAACAGAGGAAACTACCGTACGTTTCGTCATCGTTCCAAAAATCAATGGATTGGCAAGGATTTTGTTTGGAATGACCATCGCAAATCGTCCGTGGGCCATCTTGCCCTCCTTTAAGAATGTCGTGGCCATTGCTTTTGCCACTGGAGCTTACGGGCTTATTTTCCCGACGTTATGGAAACTCAGCATCTCTTATGAAATATACCGCTTCATCGGCCTCACAGCAACTGCCGTTGTCGGTATGGTTGTTTGGATTATTTTTGCCCATGATTTATGGGAGAAAAAGAACGTGGAGAACATAAACCGGCTTAGATGGATGTATAATTCAACGACGATCCTCACTTTAGGTACGTCGGTCGTCATGTATTATATTGTATTATATCTCCTTTTTCTCATAGCGGTTTCTGTCTTTGTACCCCCTGACCTCTATGAGGCGGAGGCCGATAAAGATGTAGGACCGCTAAATTATTTGAAACTCGCCTGGCTCGTAACTTCTGTTGCCACCTTTGCAGGGGCAATTGGGGCAGGGCTGGAAAATCCTGAAAGAGTGCGGAAAAGCACATACAGTTACAGGCAATACAGCCGATTTGAAGAGATGAAGGAAAAAGAAGAAAATGAGAAGAAAGGAACGGACGATTCTTAAGGCACATGAGATTTCCATAAAATTAAAATTTCATATTTAATTATGTGATATCCTGCAAGGCATCAGTCTTTCGACTCCATGGAGGATATCATTTTTATTAAAATCGAGACGATCCTTTTTTTAATAAACAGACCATAGGACCTAATATTTATATGTTAAAATGGCGGAGATATAGAGTCAGAAAGGAAGAAATCGATTGAGAAATCTGATATATGGGATCCTTGTTCTGTTTTTACTGGCCGCCTGTTCAGGTAAAGAGACACAATCAAAAGAATCTGAAACGCCGGAAGAAGTAAAGCAAGCGGAGGAACTTGCCGAGGAAGACGAACAACCCGTGAAGGCAGAATACACTCCAAAAGAAGTGTATTACATGGAAATTGAAGATCCCGGGCGCGAATTGACAGAGATTGAAAAAGAAATGCTGCGTGAACCGGGCATTTACAGCGGTGATCAATATGATGAAGATAAGGTAAATGAAGCATTGGACCAGCTTCCGGAAAACTTGACCGCAGAGCAATATTTGGAGGAAATGATTCATCTTTTATCTGAAGACTACAGCAAAGAAGTTGAGACGCTGATTAACTTTGATGCTACTGTAAACGCAAATATTGAGCGGCCTGATGAATCCGTCGATACACCGACGTTAAAAACTGCTCACTATGCCATTTTAATTGATGCAAGCGGAAGCATGAATGCGAAGGCCGGTAACAAAACAAGAATGGAAGCCGCCAAGGAAGCTGTGATGGAATTCGCTGAGCAGGTTCCGGAAAATGCAACGATCTCCATGCGTGTATACGGCCATAAAGGATCTGGAAGCGATGCTGAGAAGAAGCTGTCATGCAGCAGTTCAGAAAGCTTTTACAATGGAAATTTCGAAAAAGCCAAGTTTCAACAGTCTCTGGATAAAATAAAGCCTGCTGGCTGGACTCCAATCGGCCTTGCACTGGAAACAGTCAAAGAGGATATTCCGGAAAGTACAGATGATGTTGTGGTTTATGTTGTCAGTGATGGAATTGAAACATGCGAAGGCGATCCTGTAAAAGCAGCCAAAGAGCTTGTATCAGCGGATATCCAGACAGTCGTGAACATCATTGGTTTTGATGTGGACAATGAAGCTCAAAACCTGTTAAAAAAAGTGGCAAGCGCAGGAAATGGAGAGTTTACCTACGTTCACTCCGAACGTGACTTAAAAAACTACATAAAAGCCCAATACGAGGATATTAAAGATAGATGGCGGGAATGGAAGGAAGAAGGAAAAGAGAAGGCAATTGAAATAAAGGAAGAGAAGAAGCAGCTGGCAATTTCCACGAAGGAAAGCATTAAGGAAAAAAGCAACAGAGAAAAGGAACGAATGAAAAAAGCCAGGGAACATTTAAGAGACCGGTTCGACTACAACCACCCGGTCAGAAATATGCATTCCATGATTGTTGATTACTCACGTACCAAATGGTCGTATGCGGTTAACGAAGGTTATGGCGCATGGAGAGAAAACGTTGATAACGGTTATAAAGAATATAAAAATTATGTTGATGAAGGGTACGAAAAAATCCAGGAAACGAATAAAAAAATGCACCAATGATACAGGGAGAAGCTGGCTGAAGAAGCCTGCTTCTCTTTTACATTCTTGATGCTTGGTAAGGTGATGTATCCACTCTTTTTCAGCATACGAAGCAATGCCATTTGCATATTATAATTATTTCAAAGCAATCAGAATTTCGCTCCTCTCGTCTACATTTTCTGGTAAACTGGGGGTATGACAAACTGAGGAGTGATTCATTTGGATTCATTGAAACAGTTTCGACTTTTTCGCCGCTTAACCTTGAATGCACTTTCCGAAGTAAACGAAGAGAATTTGGACGTTCAACCAAAGGGCCACCCCAACACAGTCCGCTGGAATGCCGGTCATTTGTACATAGCTGCGGAGTTCCTAATGAATAAAGCTGACCGTGATTATGTTGTCAAACGTCCGGAATGGGCCACTTTTTTTGCACCGGGCACCAGACCATCAGATTGGGAAACCGATCCTCCAGCCATCCAGGACATTATTTTAGCATTGGAAGAACAGAGAGACCGGATTCCTGAACACTTTTCCGGAAAACTTTCGAACCCGGCTTCCGAAGCCTTTGTCATCGGCTCTTACAACATGAATACGGTGGACTCCCTAGTGAATTTCATTCTTTATCATGAAGGAATTCATTGCGGAATCATCAAAGCATTAAATAACACTAGCAAATAGCACTTGCCGGGTTCTACCCGGCTTTTTTAACACATTTATGCAGTCCTTCCTTAACATTTATCTTCTGACACTCTAGCTTTTCCAATTTACTTCCTGAAGAACAATATCCGGCATCCACCGCCCCAAACATTGTTCTGAAGATGTTGATGTTCATAACGACAGAAATTAACTGTTTTGGCAATAGACCTTTTCATTTATTATATTAATAAATAAGGATAAGCCAAAAATACAAGCCGGCTAGAGTAATCATCAGCGTTGGCAGTGTCAAGATGATGCCTACCTTAAAGTAGTAACCCCAGGAGATATGTACGCCCTTCCCCTTCAACACATGCAGCCACAATAATGTAGCCAGTGAACCGATTGGAGTGATTTTCGGCCCTAAATCCGTTCCGATCACATTTGCATAAATTAGCCCTTCTCTCATAATCCCCGCCGTATTCGTTTCTGCTATGGCAAGCGCATCAATCATTACAGTAGGCAAATTGTTCATGACAGAGGATAAAATAGCCGCTATGAGGCCAGTCCCGACCGTGGCTGCAAAAAGCCCTTGGTCAGCCGTGAGTTGTATTATTTTTGATAATAAGCTTGTCAACCCCACATTCTTCAAACCGTAAACAACTACATACATGCCAATGGAAAAAAATACAATCGCCCACGGTGCCCCTTTGATCACAGCTCTTGTATGAATCGCAGGGCTACCTTTGGCAATGATTAAAAACAGGAGGGCCACTGCTCCGGCGATGAAAGAAACGGGAATTTGAATTATTTCACTTCCAAAGTAGCCGAGAAGTAAGATTGCCAGCATCCCCCACGATATACGGAACAGGCGCAAATCACGAATGGCATCCACTGGCTTTTTAAGCCGACTAATTTTATAAGCAGTTGGAATGCTCTTGCGAAAATACATGTACAGAACGAAGATGCTTGCTCCAAGGCTGAATATATTTGGTACAATCATGCGCGATGCGTATTCTGCAAAGCCAATTCCGAAAAAATCAGCTGAAATAATATTTGTAAGATTACTTATCGTAAAAGGGAGTGAAGTAGTATCCGCTATGAAGCCTGATGCCATCACGAATGGAAGTATCATTTTTTCTCGAAAATCCAGGGACCTGACCATCGAAAGTACAATGGGTGTCAATATTAATGCGGCACCATCATTTGCAAACAAAGCCGATACAATTGCACCCAAAATAGTTACAAGCAGAAACATTTTCAAGCCGCTCCCGTTAGCAAATCGGGCCATATGCAAAGCGGCCCACTCAAAAAATCCGAGCTCATCCAAAATCAGGCTGATAATGATCAGAGCAACAAATGTAAGCGTTGCATTCCAAACAATACCAGTCACATCAGCAACATCACTAAGTGAAACAACTCCAGCAAGAAGTGCGAGCAACGCCCCGCCACACGCCGACCATCCAATGGATAACCCCTTTGGCTGCCAGATTACAAAAGTTAATGTGAGAATAAAAATAAACACCGCTAAAAACACAGACATCAACCGGCCACGCTCCATTTGAAAGATATTTCTATTATAGCGTTTTTTAAAGAAAGGCTCTGTTAAACATTGCTGTTATTTTTCGTTTCAATCACCGAAACTTGTTATAAGAGAGTTGGAGCGGTTATAAGAGAGTTGGAGCGGTTATAAGAGAGTTGGAGCGGTTATAAGAGAGTTGGAGCGAAAAAAACTGATTTCCCTTATCGGGAAATCAGTTTTTCGCACACTCTATTTAACTATCAAAACCGGACTGTCAACCCTTTTTGCCACTTTGTGGCTGACGCTTCCGAGCACCATTTCCTGGAGGGTGTTTAAGCCTCTGCTGCCAATGATCACCATATCACATGTACTTTTATTGGCGTATTCTACAATCGCTGGACCAGGATCTCCCTGGAGCATCGTTAATTTATAGGGAATTTCTCCTTTAACAAATATATCCTCAACCGGAAGCAATTGCTTTCTACGTTCAGCTTCTAATATTTCTCCATCCCGGCTTTGTAAAACTTCACCCTTGGACTTTGAATAGTCCATTACATAAATGATTTCGACGGTTGTACCTTCCGATAATCGGGCAAGTTTTGCTGCCTCTTCCGCAGCCCGAATCGAGTTTTTTGATCCATCGGCGGCTAATAACAATCGATTGTACATTCCTCTTCCCTGCCTTCTTGTTAGAAATCCCCCTGCACTCTCTTCCCTCAATCTATTATTTTATCTATTTGTTTTAACGCTACACATAATAACATAATCTGTAAAAAGTTGACAGTAAAAATAAAAACTTACCCTTTCGGATAAGTTTTATATTTACCGTTTATTTTACAATGGGAATGGTTGCCCCGCTTCATATTTTTGATCTTCCAAAACAAGGATGCCTTTTTTCTCAGGTGCATTCGGCAATCCAAGCTCTTTCGCCGAACAGATCATGCCGCTTGAAGCCACACCTCTTAGCTCTGCATCTTTGATCAGCATGCCGCTTGGCATAACAGCTCCAACTTTGGCGACAACGACTTTCTGTCCTGCTTCTACATTCGGTGCGCCGCACACGATTTGCAATTCTTCGGTTCCTACATCAACTTGGCATATGCTCAGCTTGTCAGCATTGGGATGATTTTCTTTCTCCTTTACAAACCCGACAACAAACTTTGGAGAAAAGTCTGCTTCCACCTGCTCGTCAAATCCGTTTTTAGCAAAAGCTTCATTTATTTTTTCAACAAGGCCTTCACTCAACTCAACTTGTCCATTTTCCTCGATAGCGACATAATTGGACGCGTTAAAAAGGTTGAATCCGCCGGTCACATTCGATTTTTTATCAAAAATGCGCACCGCATCACCCTTTTTTTCAAATGATCGGTTTTTTTCATCAAATTCAGCCAAGGAGATAATCAATGTATCACCTATGCCTTCACGATTGTAAAATATATTCACTTACGATTTCCCCTTTCCGTCATCCACCCTTGGATTCTTTCCTAAAATAAAAATCGGTTCAAGCTTTTCTCCTTCATAAATAAACGAAAGCGCCGTAATCGGCACTAGCCCATTTGTAAAAAAGCTCATGGTCATCTGGGCTAATATATCATAGCCGGTTTTGTTGCGGATATCTGCAATAATCAGCACGTCCTGATGGGGAACTGCTACGGCCATGTCACCCTTGATCTGCCCGAATTTTTCTTCAAGGAATTTTTCATTTAAAATACGGCTTGCATCGTACCCATCATTTGTATTTAAGAAATAAAAATCGTTGTCCGCAACCGTATCTTTTTTCATGGCCGTAGAAAGTGACCTCACATTAAATCGTGCGACTTCCCGGATTTCCTTTGGATCGAGGCCTTCCTTTTCGATCAATTTTTCATCGATTAGCCGGTATGTCTTTCCAAGATCAAGCGCATAAAAAATCCTTGTTTCCGCCGTGTGGTCATCCGTCAAAAATTTATTACCATCCTCCGATTCAACTGGAAAAGAAGTCGAACGAATCACAGGATAAATTTTTTTCTCGCTTCCTGTGACGGTCTGCTCCCGTCCCATGACATCCAACGCTTCTTCGACATAATAAACCACTTCTTCGATAGCTTTTTCCTTTTTCACATGCCATTTCGCTACAATTCCCGGCAAAGCGATGTCAATCCCTTTTCCAGTGGTTGTATTTTCAATACGCAAGTTTTCTTTTTCACGGTCATATGTAAAAGTCCGGTCATCATTCTGAAGCCGGCTCTCCAGCTCTTGCCTCATTTTCCGTTCATTCATCTTCATGAAATCAACCTCCCTTGGCAATATGGGCTACTCATTATATTACATGAAAACTCTATTTGCCGAAAGGAAGAGGCATATTCTCCGTCAGCAACGTTCAATCTTTTTTCGTATTGCACCACTTTTCAATGAATACTAGGAGTGTTTTTGTAAATTTTACAAGCTCATCAATATTGATCTTTTCGTCTACGGTATGGGCTTCTTCCACTGTACCTGGCCCATATATCGCTGCAGGGATGCCCGCCTGACCAAACCATCCTCCATCTGTCACTGTCTTGGACATGCCTAGTTTTGCAGATGTATTCCATATCTGTTCGTGAGACTTTTTTAGCGTCTGAACAGCTTCATGTCTATCGTTCAGTTCAAGTGCCGGAAAAATTTCTCCTCTGTCTTCAATCATGGACTTTCCACCCCACCGGAATTCCGGAGGATTTTCTTTTAACCAAGGGTCTGCCATGGCCGCATGATGCAAATGCTCCTCTATCTCAGCAATGACCTCTTCATAAGTCTCATTCGGATAATAATGGACAGTGACCCAAAGCCTGCACTCATCTGCCACAAATGCCGCGTGCCTTCCCCCTTCGATGACTGCAGGATTAATCGTATTCGCACCCGCCGGGAAGCCCGGATATTGCTTTGTCACCGCCCAGTGACGTTCCAGCTCTAGCAAAGCGGCAATGATCTTCATCATTTTCTCAATCGCACTCGCACCATGCACACCTCCTCCGGCATGTATCATGTTCAATCGCATGGCGTCATGGAAAACTTCTTTGCTTTTCACCGTAATCCAACCGGTGATCACACCACCTTGTCCATGAATCTCCGAATTACTTACATCCATGACAAGTGCAAAATCCGCATCATAACCTTTTTCAATACAGGATAACGTCCCCGCTTCCCCTACTTCCTCACCGATGACGGATTGAAACTGCAAATCACCTTTTAATTCAACACCATGTTCATTTAACAGTTTAATGGCAAAAAGTGCTGCCGCCATCGCTCCTTTCATATCTGCTGTGCCGCGTCCATAGGCAAAGCCGTCTATTACTTCCATATCAAAAACAGGAACCGTCCATTCGCTATCATCACCAACTTCGGCGACATCTATATGTCCGTTAATGATCAAGCTTTTGTATTCATTGCTGTCGGTCCCCTTTTTAACTCCGACCACATTGGGGTCATTAGGGTAAACATCCCAGCTTTCGGTTTTAAATTTCTCATCTTTTAAAAATTGTTCTATGTACCTTTGTGCTTCCGTTGTATTCCTGGCCGGCGGACTTACTGTCGGAAATAAAATCAAATCTTCAAGAATCTGTAGTAATTCTCCTTTGCGTTCGTCCACTGCTGTCAAAATATCGTTCCGTATTTCTATCATCGTTTCCACACTCCCTAAGTAATAATAAAAAAGCCGCTTCCCTGGATAAGAGAAACGGCTGTTTACCGAAAATATTAACGACAGCCTGCTTCCCTACGCTGGTATCATCCAGATCAGGTTCAAAGGGTCTAATTCTCAGCCGTAACCGGCTCCCCCAGCAGAAATAATTATATATTTTTAATGACATCATCCAAGCATAATTCAGTCAGTTGTAAAACTCGTTTATCGGACAAATTTTCTTTCAATAGTTTAACGGCTAACTCTTCCTTCTCAGCTATCCTTTTTTAGTCCTTCTCCCACATGTCCAATTTGCGCAGACTCCTTTTTTGGGTGCCCGCTCTTTACTATTGCCTTCCGGCAAAATTCAGTAGGCATTCAGCACAATTTTACCACACTCTATCAAAGTTTATTTATTTGAATGTTTAATCAATATGACGGAGGTTGGTACAAAAAAAGAATGGAGCCGTATTTTCTCCATTCTTTTTAACATGTTAGCTTGAAAGTCCGTTAATAAAATCTTCAATTTCCTCAAGTGTCTTACGGTCTTTACTGACGAATCTTCCGGCTTCTTCTCCGTCATGGTAAGCGATGAAGCTTGGGATACCGAAAATATCGAGTTCCTGGCATAGGTCAAGGAATTCATCACGATCTACATGCAAAAAATTGTATTCCGGATAATCCGCCTCTAACCGCGGAAGCACAGGTTCCAAGACCGTGCAGTCCGGACACCAGTCTGCGGAAAACATAAAGATTGTCCGCTCCTCGTTCTTCATTTGTTCAAACTGTTCTTTTGACTGTAATTTCTCCATCTTATTTACCTCCAGTGTTGATGAGCATTTGGCCCGGCTTGATCCAGCCGCGCTTTCTCATATATTCCGATATGATTAAGCTTATCACAGCAGGTCCGATA
The DNA here is from genome assembly GCF_003605385.1 of Siminovitchia acidinfaciens. Taxonomy (GTDB): domain Bacteria; phylum Bacillota; class Bacilli; order Bacillales; family Bacillaceae_C; genus Siminovitchia; species Siminovitchia acidinfaciens. Next base: position 506,361 of record NZ_QYTV02000002.1, read on the forward strand.
AAATGGAGTACAATGACTTGGATTAAGACACTTGCTGAAAAACCCATTGTCGTAAAGGTCATAATTTGGCCGACAAATCCGCTTGTTCCCATCCCGGCGCCTGCAGCATTGCTCGTCATCCTCCATATCGTTGCTCCAAATGGAGCCAATATGATCCCTGCAACGGTCGGTGGAATCAATATAAGCGGATAGCGGATGATGTTCGGAACTTGCAGCATGGAAGTTCCCAGGCCAATGGCCAGCAATCCGCCGATCTTATTTTCCCTATAGCTTGCGACGGCAAATCCGATCATCTGAGCACTGCAGCCTATAGTCGCAACGCCTGCAGCCAAGCCATTTAAATCAAGCATCATGGCAATCGCCGCACTAGAAATGGGGGCCGTCAGTGCTAGTCCCATCAAAGTCGCTACTACAATTCCCATGACGATCGGACGCTGGTCCGTCGCCCACATGATCCAGCTGCCGAATACCGTCATAAATTTTGATATGGGTGCACCAACAAATTTTGCCACGGTGAACCCTATAAAAATGGTTACAAATGGAGTAACAATAATATCGACTTTTGTTTCTTTGCTGACCATTTTTCCGATTTCCGTCGAAATCAAGGCAGCCACATAACTTCCTGCCGGCCCTCCAAAAGCCGCACCCGCTGCACCTGTTGCAGCAGCTGCGAAAATGACGAGTGGAGGCGCCCCAAGCCCATAAGCAATCGCCACTCCAATCGCGGGTCCCATCAGACCCATCGCCATTTCGCCCATTTCCACAAGGAATGGCCAGTCAAGCTGCTGCCCGGCTGTTTTTATAATCAAGCCGATAATCAATGATGAAAATAGTCCGAGCGCCATGTAGCTTAATGCATCTATGAGATAAGCTTTAGCAGTGATATGAACTCCTTTGCGGTCCAAAAACTTTTTCATTTGAAATCCCCCAGTAATTTTTTCACACCCTTACTAGTGTAAAGACAACTGTAAGTTTTGTCTATCACTTTTAATATTATTGGGTATTTCAAATATTATAATGCGGCTGTAAGTAAAACACCCCCATCTTTTGATGGAGGTGTTCATGAATCATTCAACAATATTTACAAACAAGTCATCCCGGCTTGGCCCATCTTTAATATATTTTGTATCCACAAGCCACTGAACCACTTCTTCCCATAATTCATCTTTCTGGCTCCCGAATGCTTCACCCTCTGCTTCCATACGCGGAAGCAGTATGTCCAAACTTTCCTTTTCAACTTCTTCATTCAATGGGAAGTTCTCATCGTCTTGGTTGCTTAGTAAAATCTTCAAAGCATCATCGGGATTATCCCTCATAAACTCATAACCTTTAGATGCAGCACGCCAGAATGCACGGATTTCATCTTCTTTTTCGTTCCACGTATCATCGCTTGTGACAAAGAGCAATTCATAGAAACTTGGAACGCCGTAGTCAACTGGATTAAAGTTTCTTGTTTCAATACCTTCGGACGCAAGGACCGGTACCTCATGGTTAATATAAGCTCCACTTACGGCATCCACGCGATTTGTTGCAATTGCAGAATTGATTTCAAAGCCGATATCTGTCATTTTCACCTTGCTGTAATCACCGCCATCATACTCCACAATCGTTTGTACAAGCGGTTCATTGACCGGGATACCAGGCCAGCCGACTGTTTTGCCTTCAAGATCTTTCGGACGCTGAATATCGCTATCTTTTGAGAAGATGATATGGTTCAACGGATTTCTAACGATAGCCGCCACTGCTTTTACAGGTACACCTTCTGCTCTTGCCGCAATGATATCCGGTTGATAACTGATACCAAGCTCAATGTCCCCCGTAGCGGCCAGGTTGAGCGGGTCCGTCGTATTGGCAGGGAAGCGAATATTCACATTCAAGCCTTCATCTTCAAAATAGCCTTTCTCTACAGCAGTATACAAGTAACTATGTACAGCATTCGGATACCAATCAAGCATGATGTCAAAGTCCTGAAGTTCTTTGCTTTTATCATTTCCTTTTTTTTCATTGGCAGTAGCTTCTTCCTGATTTCCTCCGCAAGCTGTAAGAAAAAGACACGAAATCAATATCATAAATATGAGCAATTTTTTCTTCAATTTTCGTTTCTCCATTTCATCGTCATTTTTTCAAGCAAACCTACTAAAATAAATAAAATAATACCCAATAGAGACAACAGGACAATCGGCGCAAACACGCCTGCTCCATCAAATTGAGTCATCATTCTCCGACTGAAATAGCCTAGACCGGAATCTGCCCCCAACCATTCCCCGATGGCCGCGCCAATGACGCTTAGGGTAACCGCAACCTTCAACCCCGAATAAAAATGCGGCAAGGCAGACGGCAATTCAACCTTGAAAAATATTTGCCGCTTTGAAGCCCCCATCGTCTGCAGCACTTCTTTTAAATGAGGATCAGCAGATCTCAAACCATCGAACGTATTTACCGTAATTGGAAAAAAAGTGATCAAAACCGTGACAACAACCTTGCCCCAGATCGAATATCCAAACCAGAGCACGAAAATGGGAGCCAGTGCAATCACCGGTATCGTTTGCGAGGCAATAACAATCGGAAAAAATGCCTTTCGAACGATGTCACTGTCATGCATCCAAATAGACAGGCAGACACCGAATACTAGCGATAGTAACAATCCAACGATAATCACCGCCAATGTCGCTGGCAAGTGATTCAACAGTAGAACATCCCGCAATTCCCAAAGCCTGACCAATACACCAACAGGTGACGGTATGATGAATGGCTTGCCGTATTGTCGGGCTCCAATTTCCCACCCGAAAAGGATAATAAAAACAAGCAATAACGATAATCCGTACCTTTTCAAAAAATTCATATGGTCACCATTTTTCTTAAATCAAGCAGAAGATTTTCTTTTAAAGAAGTGAATTCCGGATTCTTTAAATCTGATAGAGTCCTCGGTCTATCAAGGGGCACCGCAACTTCTTCCAAATGCTCTACTGGGCACTCGCTAAAAATAAGGACCCGATCAGACAAAAACAGGGCTTCTTCTACATCATGAGTAATAAAAAGAATCGTTTTTCTCGTTTCTTCCCATTGTTCAAGCAGCCATTCCTGCATGATTGTTTTTGTCACGGCATCAAGTGCACTGAATGGTTCATCCAGAAGCAAAAGATCAGATCCGCTTAACAACGCTCTTAAAAACGAGACACGCTGGCGCATCCCACCCGAAAGTTCGTGCGGATATCGATTTTCATAGCCTTTTAGCCCGAACGCCTCTAATTTTTCAGCAATATCTTCGTTCACATCTTTTCCATTGATACCTTTTAAGCTGAGAGGCAATGCCGCATTTTCCATTACAGTCAACCATGGCAGCAACCCGTCTTTTTGCGACATGTAGCCAATCCGGCCAAGGCGGTTATGCACGACCTCGCCGTTCATCAGAATCCGGCCTTCATCTTGGGTTTCCAAACCCGAAATCAGGCGGAAAAGAGTGCTTTTTCCCGAACCGCTGGGACCGATCACACTCACAAACTCACCTGCTTTGATTGCAAAATTCAGCTTTTTCAATACTGAAGCGTTTTTTCCGGCATTTGCACCATAGGCGAATGTCACATCTTGAAATACAAGGCTTTCTTTCATCTCCATCCCCTTCACTTGCTTAAAATCTCATGATCCCAACCCTTCCTGCGAGAAGCCAAGGCGCCATTTCTGAATAAAAGCGCAAGCGCCTGCTTAGCGAGGAGGCAGTTCAGCAGCCAAGCAGCTAGCTTGAAGGCATCATGAGTAACCTGCTTAAATATGCTTCGTGCAGCTATGCGACGAGGTGAGCAAATCTCCTTCGAATAAGCTTCAACCACAGGGAAGCAGCATGTGACCTCGAGCGGCTAGGCTCTGGCGGCCTCAAGCGCCACATCCTCGAAAAAGCTGACGTTTTTCCCTCATGCGATGTAACGCTGTCGAAACATTCCTCGTCCAGTCGCTTCGCTTGCACTAGCACTTTCTGTCCGTTGGTGGCACTAGAACCTCCTGCCCGCCGGAGCTAGACGTAGACGTAGCATAATGAGTTAGATGTTATTTACAACTTCAGTATTTTAACTGCACAAAAAAGAGCCGCTTCCAAATAGAAGTGGCTCTGCATCTTAAAATAACGTAAGCGATAATACAACAATCGCAAACAACCACTTCCCTGCGCTGGCATTATCCAGATCAGGTTCAAGGGTTGAGGATTCATCCTCTCTCAGCTTTTGGCACCCCTAGCGTTTCTCAATACTATTAAGTTTTTCCGTACACCTATACTTATAACCTATAAATCAAGGTTTTTCCGTACACCTATACTTATAACCTATAAATCAAGGAAAATCAAATTAATAATATTTATCAAACTGATTCGAACATTCTTTCAGTAATGGAGCCCACACAGGATTATTCTGAACTTTCATGATAAGATAACAGTTGATGAACTAATTTAGGAGGGGTTTTGATGAGATTAACTGTTTACCTGGCCGGGGAAATTCACAGCAGTTGGCGGGAGGAAATTAAAGAGAAAGCCCAAACTCTCCAGCTTCCGGTCGATTTTGTAGGTCCAATGGAGAATCACGACCGTTCGGACGCCATCGGCGAGGAAATTCTTGGTGAGCAGCCGGATGCCATATTCAGGGACGCAGCCGCATCAAGCTTCAACAATTTGCGTACTCAGGTGTTGATGCAAAAATCAGATTTGGTCATTGCATTATTTGGCGAAAAGTACAAACAATGGAACACGGCAATGGATGCCAGTGCTGCTCTTGCACATGGCAAGCCGCTCATTTTGATCCGCCCCAAGGAACTTCATCATCCGTTAAAAGAACTCTCAAGAAAAGCAAATGCGACGGTCGAAACAGTCAACCAAGCTATGAAGGCATTGGCCTACATTTTTGAATAAGAAAAAGCGCAGGAGTAACAGCGACTCCTTGTATCACTTTAAGCTACTCCTGCAATACTGGGACCTCCTGTCAGCAGACTCATGAAGCGACGCCCTATGTTGCTTCGTCTGCACTAGTTGAAGCTGAACAATTGCAAGAAGATACATAAAAGGCAGTTCCAATTAACTGGAACTGCCTTTACGCTTTTCATATTGCCCGATGAGAAGTTTTACAATATGGCTGAACATCGTTGCACGGTCGACCAGACCATGAGTAAAAACCCCTATAGCCCCTTCCTTGTGGTTGATTCCCTGGCTCTCACTGTAATCATCCATGACAGGGCCAAGCTCTTCACCTGCCCGCAGGCGCTCGGCTATTTCCTCAGGAAGTTTGATTCGGGCTCCACCAGCAAACAATGTTTCTTTCCCTCTTTCAGCTAAAGCCCCCCAATTGCACAGGAAAAGACCAAATGGAGTTTCAATCACACCGCCTTCCAGTCCTATGGCAATTTCAGCCTCATTCATTTGCTGCAAACAAAAATTTGCTCTGTTGGCCGCCCCTTCCATTGTCTCCTCATCAGAAAATGGTTGGCTACTAACCCCGGAAGGTGATTCTATCGAAATAAATGAAGCTTTCATTCCCAAATCCTCGATTGTGTCTTCAACAGCTTTGAGTTTCGCTTTATTCTTAGAGCCTAAAGCAATGATCATTAGTAAAACTCCTTGTTATTTGTTTCGAATGGAGTCCACTGTCGCCTGATCTGTCGTTTTGACCAGTTTGACAAGCAACTCTTTGGCTGCGGCATAATCGTCGACATGCACAATGGAAGCATGTGTATGAATGTAGCGGGAGCAGATCCCAATAACTGCACTTGGTACCCCTTCATTGGAAATATGTACCCTGCCGGCATCAGTTCCTCCCATAGAAACGAAATATTGATATGGAATGTCATTGGATTCGGCCGTATCAAGAACAAACTCCCTCATTCCTTTCAGTGTAACGATGGAACGGTCGAAAATTCTTAAAAGAACACCCTTGCCCAATTGTCCAAATTCCTTTTTATCGCCGGACATATCGTTTGCCGGGCTGGCATCCAAAGCATAAAAGATATCAGGCTGAATCATATTTGCTGCTGAAGCCGCGCCTCTCAAGCCGACTTCTTCCTGTACGGTCGCACCTGAATAGAGTATGTTTGGAAGTTTCTCGTGTTGCAGTTCCTTCAAGAGTTCAATCGCCAGTCCGCAGCCGTAACGGTTATCCCATGCTTTTGCCATGATTTTTTTTGGATTGGCGAGCGGCGTAAATGGACATACCGGAACAACTTGCTGCCCTGGTTTGATACCAATTTTCTTCGCATCCTCCAGATCGTCAGCTCCTATGTCAATCAGCATGTTTTTTACTTCCATCGGTTTCTTTCTTTGCTCAGGGCTAAGAAGGTGGGGTGGTATAGATCCGATTACTCCCATAACCGGGCCATTTTCTGTGATCACTTGCACACGCTGGGCAAGCATGACCTGATTCCACCAGCCACCCAAAGTTTGAAAGCGCAGCATACCGTTCTTGGTAATTTGTGTTACCATGAAACCCACTTCATCCATATGGCCGGCAGCCATGACCTTCGGTCCCTGGCCATGCTTTACGCCAAAAATACTGCCAAGGCGGTCCTGGATGATTTCATCTGAATACTTTTGAAGCTCTTCACGCATAAAACCGCGTACTTGATGCTCGAAGCCAGATGTACCAGGAAGTTCTGTCAGAGTTTGAAACAGATCCAACGTTTCTTTTTCCAATGAAATTACCCCTTTATTTTCATAATTTAAGAAGTTAATAATGCCTATTTGCAAATATTTTTTTATTACATTATGTGTTGTCAAGCTTCGACGGACAGGACATCTCAGCTCCACCGACGCACAGGGAGTTGCTAGTGCAAGCGAATTGACAGCGTTACATTGCACAAAGGAATAACGTTGAGGATGTGACGCTTGAGGCGGCCCGCGCCTCTGGTGCCCCTGCGGCAAGGCGGTTCAATCTGTACGTCGATAAACAGGTGCTTGCGCTTTGGTATGTTGTTTCCATTTTATTCATCTTTTATATGTTTTACCAACAATTCATCTTTCATAATTTGGTAGCATTTATTATTCGAACTGCCTCTTAATATGCGCTATACTAGAAGGGATGATTTGACTTTGGAGGTGCTCGTTTTGAATTGGAAAAACTTTTTACTCGGCGCAGGCGCTGGTGTCATTGCCGGCTATTATGCGAGTGAAGCATTAAAGAAAAACTCTATGGCATCTGGTGAAAAAGTACTTCAAACTGTTAAAGAGGCATTTAAAGATTCCGGCAGCATTGAGGGCTCTTGGATTAAATTCAGACCTGAAAACTATGAAAAACATGCTGTAAAAACACAAGTTTACAGAGGCGGCATCACTACTAATGAAGACGGAGAAACAAAGCAATATGAGTTTCTTGCAGATGCCAACACAGGCACTGTTATTGATGTATACCCTATAACATACGCTTAATCGGTACAAAATAGTAAGCTGCTAAAAATGCAGCTACATAGAACAAAAGCGCAAGCGCCTGTTCATCGACGTACAGACTGGAGTGACTCCAACGAGATAAAGGAAACACGGCGACGCAGGCCGCCTCAGACCGCCACATCCTGTGGCTTCGGTGGCACTAGGACGTCCTGTCCGTCGGAGCCGATGTTGACTTATCGTAGGCAAGCTGCTTCTTTAAGAAGCTTCCTGCGCTTTGCGACGAGGTGAGCAATACTTCCTCGAATAGCTCCGCCGCAGGAGCACATGAGGCGCGAAGTCTGCTAGTCGATAGGCGCTGGAGCTGGACGTAGCATAAGCCGATTAACAAGTTATCCACGATCATGGAATTTTATAGTTTCCTACACAGCGAAAAAAACAGGTGAATTTTTACTTCACCTGTTTTTTTGGTACTTTCGTTCAACAGCATCCATGATATTTCCTTCTTTGTCCCACTTTACTGCCCTGTATAAAGCATCATGGTAAAAGATGAACCAGCTTCCCGCCTCAATTTCTGCAGGAATCCACTTTTGTTTTGCATAGATTGAATCCATCGGATAATCATCGTAGGCCAAGACCCAAAGGACATTCGGGTGGGCGTGCGTCGGCATGATGTCTGCCATATGGACAGCCTTTTCCCCTTCATTTTCTATAGTAATAATACTGTGGCCGGCACTGTGACCCCCGGTGTGGAACATTCTTATTCCCTCTTCCACAACAAACTCACCTGTAAACGTTTTCACCTGGTCAGCTAAAGCTTCCCAATTTTCTTTCCAATATGTATTTTTTGATCGGATATTCGGTTCCCGCATTTCATCCCATTCAATTTGGGATGTGTAGATGACCGCATTGGGAAAAACCGATTTATAGCCGTCACCATCACGTTTGGTTAATCCCCCTGCATGGTCAAAATGCATGTGGGTCATGCAAACAATATCGATATCATTCGGAGTCAGCCCCAGTTTGGCAAGGGAACCTTCTACGTTAGATTCTTCCATCACACCAAAGTTCCGGATTTGCTTTTCCGTTAATTTCCCTTTGCCAAGCCCGGATTCTATTAAAATATTTTTACCGTTTTTCTGTAAAAATATGGGATCCGACCGTAATTCAACAAGGTTTTTTTCATCGACGGGATATTTTTTGGACCAAAGTGCTTTAGGTACAACACCGAACATTGCACCGCCATCCAGATTGGTCACTCCCCCGTTCAACCAAGTCAACGTCAAATTTCCAAGCTGCATTGTCTCCAACATACTCATCTCCTCGGCTTTTCGAACAATTGTATCATAATTTTTTGCATGAGAAGGATAGAAAAGACAATTTTCCATACAATAAAATAATACACTGCGAAAGGATGATTCTGTTGTCATTGTCGTACGAAAATCAAATTGAGCTTTTAAAGGACATCATGATGAATCATTTGGAAGACTCCCAAGGCTCCGTATCCGAATGCAGCCAAATCGGAAGACTTGTCAAGTCCTTGCTTGCCAACCAGCAGGTTGATCATCAATTGACTCCTGTTCTGCAAGAAATTTACGCTTATTGCCAAACTGGATCACGAACACCCAGTTTGGACAGTCATATTAATGAACACCAGGAACATCTGTCTCAATGGATTGAGGATATGGATCAATTTTCGTGAAGTATTGTTTCTAAAAATTCTATCCAAAATTCCATTTCCTGGTAGCGCTGTTGATTTTTATGCCAGCCGATTGCAAGCAGCGTATGTGCAATGACATACCATTTCAACCGAATCTGAAGGTGGTCCGTATACTCCAAACCATAAATCTCAAGCCAATGGTTCCATTCAGTCCTCGGAATATACCAGTATAAAAGGGGACCGATATCCATAGCCGGATCTGCAATAGCTGCACCATCCCAGTCAATCAAATATATTTCACCATTTTCCGAGAGCAGCCAATTATTATGGTTGACATCTCCATGGCAAACAGTAAATGTCTCACAATTGACATTCAGCAGCTCACTTTTCAGAAACTCCAGCGCTTCGTGGACACTGTGATGTGAAGCAAGTTCCTCATCAAGTGCTGACGTCACTTCCTCCAGCATCATCTCTGGCTTGTAAGGTGCTTTTCCGATACGTCCAAGCATGGATAGCAGCGGACTGGACTCATGTATTTTTTTTAAAAGTTCGGCCACGCCATCCTGGGTCATTTCCCCCGGTTTAAATTCCCGGCCGTTTAAACATTCCTGTGCGGTAATTACATCGCCGTTTTCCATCCTCTTTGTCCAAATCAGTTTAGGGACAATCCCCTCTGCTGATAATACAGCCAAAAAAGGAGAGGAATTACGTTTCAAAAAAAGCTTTTCGTTATTTTTGGATGCAAAAAAAGCCTTTCCTGTCGCTCCGCCGGCAGGAATAATTTCCCAGTCATGCTCTAATAAGTGTTTCACCGTCATTCACCTTCAATTAAATTACCGGAGGCGACACTCCGTTCATCTCGTTAGAAATAAAAAAGACAGCTATTGGATAAATGAAATACAATAGCCATCCCTCATTAAAGTGTACCGCGAACCGACTTTTTTCGTCAAGACCCAATCAATGGGATTCATTATTTTCACAAAGCTTTTTGAACAAAAAAGCAATTGCCTTGATCAGCCGGGGCAAACAAGATGATCTTCGAGGAGGCAGTTTTTCAGTCACCACAGGGAAGATGTTGACTTCAATCACATCATGTGCAGCCTTGCAACGGGCTGATCCTCGACAGGTTGGCGCAGCGCAGGAGCACTTCCTGATCAGCTTCCTTGTCGGCTTGATGTTTGCGGGGCTAGGTACTGGCCGTCTTAAAGCGCCACGTCCTGTGGCGCCTGCGGCACTAGGCGTCCAATCCGTCGGCAGACTCAAGCAGCTATGTCCTGTCGCTTCGTCTGCACTAGGACATCCTGTCCGTCGGAGCTTGATGTAGCACAAATTATTTTTTTAACAAACTTGGGCGCTTAATAGATTCAATAATTCATATATGTTTACATTATTAGTCCTGACGGCCACCGACACCGTAACTCCTTCTGACGCTTGTTCTAACAGCTTTTTCAAGCAGTACCCTCGCAGCACGGAACTGCATCATTTTTAATGGGGTGTTGTATGATTTCAGTTCAGTTAACCAAGTTTCATAGTTTTGTTTATCAATAAATCGTACATCATCAGGTGGATTTTGATGGGTGATATATCCATTTTCAGCAATGATTACTTTTTCTATAGGCAGTTCCGTATCATTCGTCTGAAAAATTTGTTTGATTACTTTATCCATGCGTCTAACCGATATGATCGGATTTAACACCTTATTTTCGCCATTTTGAGTCTTTTTCTGCCAAAAATGCTCCTTTGACCCGATAAAAAAAGCATTATCTTCATCATCCAAAAAAGACATACAAATTACCTTGGATGGAGTGACCATTATCACTTCAAGCTGTACCTTTGCCTTTTTCAATTGAAATATAGGGTTATACATCAATAAAAATGTATCGGGAAACCTCTGTAAAAGTTTGCGCAACTGAACATCGGAATATAAAGAAGAATGCGGGTATGATTTTTCAGTAATTGTTGAACTGGCCCACTTGATTTGTGAGATGAACAGCTGGTCAAGAAAAGTCCGTTTCAAGTCCTCCACTTCGTTCGGAGCGCTTTGATTTTTAGTTTCATATTCAAGCATAGAATCCCATCTTCTTTTCTTCAGCCGGACAAATAACGAAGTGTATCGTGATAAATCAGTTTCGTAACGGGATATATAATCGTTTAACTTGATAAGCTGAGCCATTTAATTAGATATAACCTCTTTTCTTCTAGATGAGCTTAAAAGACTCTACTTTTTCATATTTTGGAGTTCTGTCAAGACGGGTTCTGTATAATGTCGCTTCCTCCAATGTAAAAATGGAGCCCGGAAGCAGGGGTGCCAGGCTTTCCTTGACGGATAGGCTTTGGAATACCCCCTGCCCCGTCCACTTCCTTGCGAGAGTGATATGCGGTTTAAATGGTCTTGTCTCCAGCTCAAAACCGGCTCGTTCACAGGCTGTAAAGACCTTGTCCCTCACTCCCGACAATGAAGAACTTTCAGTCGTATTCACCCAAAGAATTCTTGGGGAATCCGTACGCCCGAACGTACCCGCCTGATTCAAGGCCACTTGAAATGATTGACAATCTTTCAATGCTCCTTTTACATTTGATGCGGCCTCGGCAAGACGGCGTTGATCAGCATTACCCAAAAAAGCCAGCGTGATATGGTAATCTTCACGATGAACCCAGCTTTTAAAGGGAAAGTCAACTTTTAACCGCTCGCTGATTTTTGATAAATGGGCTTTAACATCATCTGGCAATGTCATTGCAAAGAAGTAGTGGCTTGAATGCATGGACTGATTTCTCCTTTTATTTAATTTTTACCTTTTAATTTCAACTTTGGTTTCTTCATTGATTTTTGCTTCGAAAAGAGTCTGCAATTTGCGGGTGACTCCTCCTGGTTTCCCGGCGCCAATGGGTTTGTCATCCACCTTGACTATTGGCATGACCTCCGAGGTAGTGCTTGTAATAAACACTTCATCCGCTTGGAGCAAATCAACCACTCCAAATGCTTTTTCAACAAAAGGAATACCGTTTTCTTGACAGAGCTTTGCAAGCACCTGTCTCGTGATACCGTTAAGAATAAAATTGTCAGCCGGATGCGTAATTACTTCTCCATTTCTCACTAGATACGCATTGGAGGATGAACCTTCAGTCACTATGCCGGATCGATGCAAAATTGCTTCAAAACATCCAGCTTCAGTCGCTTCCTGTTTCGCAAGGACATTCGGAAGAAGGTTGAGGCTTTTAATATCGCAGCGAAGCCAGCGGATATCTTCTGCCGTGATGGCGTCCACTCCACTTTCAAGTTGTCTTTCCGGTCTTGGCACCTCGTTTGTATATGCAGTTAAAACGGCCGTCGTCTGGCTGTCAGGTTTCGGAAACATGTGAGTTCTTGGCGCTGTCCCTCTCGTCACTTGCATATATACAGAGCCGAAGCCCACTCCGTTTTCTTTAACAAGTTCAGCAACAAGGTCTTCAATACGTTCCGGCGTCATAGAAATATCCATCTTTATTTTCTTTGCGCTTTGAAAAAGCCTTTCAATATGCTCTTTTGCTGTGAAAAGCTTGCCGCCATATACACGGATCACTTCATATACACCGTCACCGAATTGATAACCGCGATCCTCCAAATCAATATGTACTACTGACCGATCAAGTATTTGATCACCGAAGATGATTTTCCCCATTGTAATTCCTCCTGTCCCTATTTATCACATGCCAATTCGTAAAAAGCCTGTGCATACAAAGCGGTTGCTTTTAACAGATCTTCTATTTCCATATATTCATCTTTTTGGTGCGCTACGTCCGGCCTTCCCGGAAACAATGCCCCAAAGGCTACACCCGTTTTCAATGAACGTGCATACGTTCCACCGCTGATGGACATAAGTTCCGCCTTTTCGTTTGTTTGTTCCTCATATACTTTGACCAGTTTTTGGATTAATATATCATCTGCCGGCACATAATGCGGCTTCAAATTCGATAAATTGGCCACTTCAAAGTGAGCCTCATCTGCAAAACCTATAATTTTTTCCATTCCTTCCTCAAGGTTAAACGATGCCGGGTAACGCAAATTTAAACCGAACCGGCCGCCATCTTCATCATTGAAGGTCATGATGCCGACATTAATTGTCACATCCCCCATCTTTTCATCTCGATGCTGCACTCCAAATGCCCGGCCGCGGGAGTCTCCAAAGAAAAACTGGACAGCTACTTCCACAAAGTCCTTCCCTTTCCGATCCAGCTTGATTGTGGAAAGAAAGTTTGCCAGCAGCAAACCAGCGTTTTTTCCATTATCCGGTTCCATTCCATGGGCAGAAATTCCTTCCATTTCCAATACGACATAGCCGCTTTCAACATAGTAACTTCCCGACAGACCCTGACTGTATTTAAAATCGTTAAATAGCTGCAGCAGTTCTGTATGGTCACATTGTATGTCGAGAACCGCCCGTGCATGATCCGGAACCATATTGTAGCGTCTGCCTGAAAAGAAGGATATGAGCGTTATTTTTGCCCCTTGTTCTTTCGGGGCATTACGTTTTTGCTTCAAATCAAAGTCTGCAATCCCTTTTTCTGCATTGATAATCGGAAAGTCAGCATCGGGTGCAAATCCCATATCCGGCATTTCCTCATGTTCAAAGTAATGGTTGACACAGCGCCACTTACTTTCTTCATCTGTCCCGATAATGAGCCGGATGCGTTTTTCAATAGGTAAACCAAGTTCTTTCACAATTTTCAGTCCATAATAAGCCGCCATCGTCGGACCTTTATCGTCAATGGCACCGCGTGCAAAGATTTTTCCATCCTTCACTTCCCCGCCATAAGGATCGACCGACCAACCGTCCCCTTCTGGAACGACATCTACATGGCACAAAGCCGCGATGAGCCCGTCGCCTGATCCCATTTCCAGATGGCCGGCAAGATTACCGACATTTTTGGTGATAAACCCATCTCTTTCACCAAGCTCTAGCATGTAATCCAAGGCTTTTTTCACTTCGGTCCCCAAAGGAGCATCTTCAGCTTTGCACGCCTCATTCAAAACGCTTTTAATCTGCAGCAATCCCTGTAAATCACCTATCAGGTCACTCTTTCGCTTATTCACTTCTTTCTTCCAGTCAATGTTCGCCATGTACAAAAACTCCTTTGGTCAATAATCGCTTCTATCATTGTACAACTTTTCAGCCATTTAGAAAAAGGGAAAGAGACTGCGCATCAACTGAATAACTATTACATAAAATCCACACATAATAATAAATGGGATTATCAGTACCGTAGTAACAAGGTTCTTTCCTTTTACATACCCTTCTTTACCGGAATATTTCCGAGTAAACGGATGGTTCCCTATCAATTTATGCCACACGCTGCCAACCCAAACAAGCAGGAAGAAGAAGCCTGCGGCAGCCACTGTCATTTTCAGCCAAAGTGGTGGTACAAAAACGATTGCTGCTCCGGTAACTCCAAGTACCTGCAAATATCCCCGAATATACTCCGTATCCCGTGTGGCAACTTTTATGAACAACTCCAAAAAACCATTTCTTTCGTTTCGGTTCCTAAATATCCGGTTTGATTTTGAATAAAGTCTTGGACTCTTTCGAACAGGTCTGGGCTTTGGAAGCTTTTCCATATCCATGGATAGACCGAAAATCATTTCAGTATAGTTATTTTTATCCTTTTCATCGATTGATAGATCCTGTTCAAAAGTATGTATCGATGTGAATCGTTTTTTCACAAGCAGCATAGAAACAATTCCATTAAATATCATGATAAATAAAATCGGAAAAAGGCTGACAAATTGGAATGCTTCATAACTGAACCACCAAATGACTGCTGCACAGATTAAGACTGGGAGGCTTCTGAAAAGACTTCTCCAGCCCCTTACATAGGCATTCAACATTCCGTTTATTGCCATGATTAGCCACTTTAAGGAAACCCACAGTCCTAAAAAGAGGACGAGTTGCTTTATCCCAAGATTGTAGTGGTTAAACCAAAATGGGGAAATGAGCAACCCCAGCAAGGCCGCCGAAATCATTTCGGAGATGTATGATGCTGTAATCCCGCCTTGCTTCATTCCCAGCATCAGTTTCTCATTTTTTCTTAAAAAAATAATATCTGCCTCTCTGACATATGTTTTAAAATAGCCTCCCCATAATAAAAAGAAATAGAGTGTAAATAAAATCGGAAATGGCACGAACTCAATCCAGCCAGGAGACTCAATCCACCAGGATCTGTATACAAAAACACTGATAATGACCGCTGGAATAACTAGGTAGACAAGAACCGTCCAATCAACAACTGATTTTATAATCTTATATTGATAATTCCAATTTTCCCTGATTCTATGAAAAAGAAGCCGACGACTATTCATGGATATCATCTACCGAGGAAATACAGGAATACAAGCTGCCGTCTTCGGCACCGCATTGTGAGAGAACTTCAGGCAACGTCCCTGACGCTTTGACTGTCCCTCGTTCAATCACGATAAAAGAATCGCATACCCGCTGGGCCGTATCCAGTATATGAGTACACATGAGTATCCCTGTTCCTTTCTCTCTTTCTTCATTAAGCATGTCAAGGAGCGTTTTTGTCGAGCCAGGATCCAGCCCCATAAATGGTTCATCAATGATCAAAAGGTCAGGCTTTGTAAACAAAGCAAGGGCAATCATCCCTTTCTGCTGCATCCCTTTTGAAAAAGTGTCGGGAAATTCATGGATCCTATCTTCCAAGCGGAATTTTTTCAATAGTGATTTGGCGTAGAGTAAATGTTCCTCTCCTAATTGTTCAACAGCTGTGACAAATTCAAAATGCTCCCACAATGTCAGTTCATCATAAAATATCGGTCTTTCAGGTATGTATGAATAAGTCGTCCCTTCAAGCCGGATAATCTTGCCTTCTACAAAGGGCAACTCTCCGAGTATCGCTTTGATGGTCGTACTTTTCCCTGCTCCGTTTGCACCGATCATTCCAGTAAGGCCAGAGCCCTCCAAAGAAAAAGCAACTTGGGTGATTACCGCTTCGTCTGACTTATATCCGGCTTCATCTATTTTTACAGAGAGTAATGCCAAAACAGCTTCATCCCTTTCTTTTTCATTCTGTCTATTTACGAATTAAGAGGCTCAAAGTTTCACATAGGCATGAAATGGGAATACTAAATGTGTTAAATACGACAAGATACAACCTTTTTCTTCCAAGTTGGATATTACCCTTTCAAAAAACAAACTAATGAGTTAAAATAGAAGTGTCTGACATTTCAGTCTTGAAATGCAGTAAAACTATGGAGCTATAGTTGAAAAGGAGTTGTCCTCTGGAATAACTTACAAACCATAAATCATATACAGCGTCCGCACCATCTGCCAAGGAATTTTAAGATGAGGGAGTGGTTTTTTTGAAGCCGTCGACCAACAGAATGCTTACCAGAATCAAAGATGTTTACTTATACATCAAAGAAAATGGTACAGTTTCCACACGGGAACTGGCTGATGCATTCGGAAGTACACCTCGCACCATTCAAAGAGATTTGAATGTGTTAGAATACAATGACCTGATCAGCAGCCCGCGCCGCGGGAAGTGGACAACAACAGAGAAAAAAGTCAAGGTAACATTATGATAGAAAAGCGGAGGGCGACGTTTAGCGACGTACAGACTGGACGACTCCTGACGAGATAAACACGGTGAAGCTGCAGGCGAACCGATGTTGACTTATCGTAGGAAGGACGAGGAAGTCTGCTAGTCGCTGGAGCCCGTAGCTAGACATTAGAAAAGCGGAGGTGCCTGTTCATCGACGCACAAACTGGAGTGGCTTCGACGAGATAAAGGATAAGGTAGTGCGAGAGTGCCAGCTTATCGGCGACAAGCATAAGACGAGCGCTGGCGAAGGCGTAGTTTGCATTCAGAAGCGATTGGCTTATGACCTCGAGCCGATGGCACTCGCAGCCGGACAACACGGCGACGAAGGCCGCCTCAAAGCGCCACATCCTGTGGCTTCGGTGGCACTAGGACATCCTGTCCGTCGGAGCCGATGTTGACTTATCGTAGGAAAGCTACTTCTGCGAGAAGCTTCCTGTGCTTTGCGACGAGCTGAACAAGGCTTCTTTGAATAAGCTATGGCGCAGGAGCACCAGAGCCGCGAAGTTTGCTAGTCGATAGGCACCGGAGCTAGACACTAGAATAGCGGAGATTTCTTTTCGTCCCCCGCTATATAAAAAAGCCTCCTGTCTTCCCATCAAGGGATGCAGGAGGCTTTTTCTGTTTTCGGCTTTATGCCTTTTGCCCATTCACATAGTCCTTCAATCTACCAACTTCTTCATCAGTCAATTCACGGTACTCTCCGAGTTCCAGGTCTTCATCCAGTTTTAACGGTCCCATCGAGAGCCGTTTTAAATAAATGACTTTTTTCCCGACCGCCTCGAACATCCGCTTTACTTGATGAAACTTTCCTTCTGTAATAGTCAACTCAATATCCGAATATGGACCGCTCTTGATAATTTCAAGCTTTCCTGGTTTCGTCTGATAACCGTCGTCCAAAGTCACACCATTCATAAAAGCTTCTATATCCTCGTTTGTAACAGCTGAATCAATGACTGCAAAATAAGTTTTGGGAACATCCTTTTTGGGGGACAAAAGCTGATGGGCCAATTGGCCGTCATTCGTTAAAAGGAGCATTCCTTCTGTATCTTTATCAAGGCGACCGACCGGAAACGGTTGAAAAACCACATCCTGTTCGTCCAACAGGTCTATGACTGTCTGATCCCGCAAATCTTCTGTGGCGGAAATTACACCTGGCGGCTTGTTCATCATAAGATAAATAAACTCCCTATAGTGTACTTCTTCTCCAAAAATCACGACAGCATCTTCATCAGGGTTTACATGAAACTTCCCGTCCTTTACAGCGTCACCGTTGATAGTGACTTTTCCGCTTTTTAATATTTTCTTTACATCTTTACGGCTTCCGTAGCCCATATTGGCCAGAAGTTTATCGATCCTCATTTTTTCACCTCCAAAACATATAAAGAAAAGCGCAAGGCGCACAGCCTTATGCGACAAGCACAAGACGAATTGCGAGGTGGCAGCTTCTCAGCCACCACAGCAAAGCAGCTGACTTCAATAATATCGTGAGGAACTTCTTTGAATAGACTTTATGCCACATTACAACGAGAGGAAACATACGCTTCCTCGAATAGGCTGTGCCGCAGGAGCACATTCATCCTAAAAGCAACTTGATCCTGCGCCGATGCTGCCTGGCCGCCTTAGAACTCCACATCCTCGAAAAAGCTGACGCTTTTCCTTCGTGCGATGGAACGCTGCCGAAGCTTTCCTTGTCCTGTGGCTTCGGCAGGCTCAGGGCGCGACATCCTGTCGCTTCGCTTGCACTAGCACTTCCTGCGCGTCGGTGGCACCAGTGCTCCTGTCCGTCGGAGCTAGACATAACATTATCCTTGTTTGGATAGAATATGTGGTTTAATTTTATACTTTATTTATTTTTAAAAAATCACTAAATGGGCTTTCGTCCATACGCTTTTGTCACATTTACATAGGCTAATGATGCAGGAACGAAAAGATTGGAGTGAAAACGATGTATATGGACTTCCGCCAGCAGCCCCCAATGGGAATGCCGCAGATGCCGCAAATGCAGATGCCAATGGGAGGCATGCAGCAGCCTATGGGAACTCTGCAGCAGCCTATGGAGTTTCAGCCTCAGCTCGCTGAACAGCAAGGTACAGCTCCCCAATTCTTTCCAGGGACTCAGGGATTCCCGGGCGGCTCAGGGACCGAAAGAAGACTTAGCCAACTTGAGCGGCAAATGGAGCGTCTCAATAGACAAGTTGAAAGATTAGACCGGCGTGTATCCAGGATTGAAAGACAATTGGGCTACACCCGGCCGGACTATTACGACCTTCCTGAACATAAAGGATACTATGGTTAGTCTAAATTCGAAAAAAAGAGGCGCCGATTGGCAGCCTCTTTCTTTCCATTAAGAGAATCCCAGCCGCTGCTTAATCCTTTGAAGTCTTGCACCAAACAGTCTGTCAGCCAGGCCAGACTTCAATCCAAGATAAGCATAAATAACTCCGCCTACTCCGGCACAGATGATGATAATCACAATGGACTGCCAGGTTGATTCCGTCGTCATAAACAATAGCAGCCCTTTATAGATGACATAGACAGAAATTGCCATAATTACGTTGAAAATAACAATCAAAAGCGATCTTCTATAGACAAGCTTAAAAGGGTAATAGGCGAACTTTTTAATAACGATAAAGTTGATCATTATCGCAACCCCGTAGCCCAGCGCTGTTGCATATACAGCTCCTTCTGTAGCAAAAAGCTTAATGAGCGGAATGTTTACAGTCAATTTTACTAGCAATCCAGTCAACAGGCTAAGCACAGTAAAGCGCTGTTCGTTGATACCTTGGAGTATTGCCGCAGTGACAGAGTATAATGCAAATAAAATCGCCACCGGGGCATACGTACGGAGAACCTGCGCACCATATTGGTCAAATTCATAAAACATCGTGTACATCGGGTCAGCTAAAAGAGCAAGTCCGATTGCCGCCGGCACAGTGATGAACAGCAAAACCTGAAACGTCTGGTCAAGCTGCCGAAACATCAGCTTTTTATCATCTTTTACATATGACTCTGTTACAAGCGGTACAATAGTAAGAGCAAATGCTGTTGCCAGCGATACAGGAATAATGACAAGCTTATGAGTCGTCATATTCAATATTCCCAGTGCATCAAGTGCCCCGGCTGCTTTTCCAGCTTCTGCCATTGCTCTGGTGAACGTAACTTGGTCGATAAATTGGAAAAGAGGATTTGCAATTCCCACTAATACAAACGGGAAGGCATAAATAAATATTTCCTTATACATATTTGGAAGCGAGACATCGACTGTGTGCCTGTCATATTGCAATAACTCATCCAGTCCCGGCTTCCTTTTTCTCCAATACCACATGAGGACTGCGAGACTGGCAAGTCCGCCAATGAAAGCAGCAAAAGTCGCCACACTAACAGCTGTTACAATACTTCCCTTCAAAATGTAGAGCACAATAAATGCTCCGGCCAGCAAAAAAGCGATCCGTGCCAACTGCTCTACAACCGTTGAAACTGCGGAAGGCCCCATTGATTGGTGGCCTTGGAAAAATCCCCTCACCAGACTCATGACAGGAATTATCAATAAAGCGAAGCTTACAGCCCTGATGACCTTTGCTACATCTGCAGCTGTATAACTGTGATCAGTTTCTGCCCCTTTTAACACAATTTCTGCCATCCACGGTGCAAGCCCATACATCGCCAGGAAAGACACAATTCCAGTACCAAGCATGACGTATATTCCGGAGCGGAACAGCTTCCGTCCCACTGCATACTCTTCCAGTGCATTATATTTTGCAATATATTTTGAGACTGCCAGCGGGACCCCTGCCGTCGCTATACTGATAAAAATTGTGTATGGCACATATCCAAACGTGTATAGTGCGGCCTGGTGTGCACCGCCGAGTATTCTATAAAAAGGGATGACATAAAGTAACCCTAGCACTTTAGACAAAATGGTACCAAGTGTTAAAATAAATGTTCCTCGAATTAATTTAGATGACATTCAATCCCTGACTCTCCGTTAAAAAATTTATGTTATGTATATGTTCCGTTTTTTCTCTTATGGGTACTTTTGATGAGTTCCCCTGATATAGTTTACAGTTATCGGCTCGATTTGACAATGACGCACTCTATGATATTTGCTTTTAGTCTGTGCGCATTTTAAAATAAATTGATTGGAAATGGATATTAAGGTGTTGAATAAAAATGAATTATGATGTAATTGTTATCGGCGGTGGCCCGTCAGGCTTGATGGCATCCATTGCCGCGGCTGAAAAAAAGGCGAAGGTTCTGTTGATAGATAAAGGAAATAAACTTGGCAGAAAGCTTGCCATATCGGGCGGCGGAAGATGCAATGTGACCAACAGGCTGCCCCTTGAGGAAATCATCCGCCATATACCTGGTAATGGACGTTTCTTGTATGGTGCTTTTTCCGTCTTCAATAATGAAGATATCATCCGCTTCTTTGAAAATCTCGGAATTGAACTGAAGGAAGAAGACCATGGCCGAATGTTCCCGGTTTCAAATAGAGCACAGTCGGTTGTAGACGCACTTTTGTCATATATGGACGACCTTGGTGTTGAAACCAGGACAAACTGCCCTGTGAAGGATGTGCTCTATGATAATAGCGAAACCACAGGGGTGCTGCTTGAAAGCGGTGAGAAAATCGCCAGCCGTGCCGTCGTAGTTGCTGCCGGTGGAAAATCTGTACCGCAGACGGGTTCCACAGGAGATGGATATCCGTGGGCGAAAAAAGCGGGACATACGATCACCGAGCTGTTTCCGACCGAAGTCCCGCTCACTTCCAATGAATCTTTTATCAAAGCAAAAACCCTCCAAGGCTTGTCGTTACGGGATGTTTCACTAAGTGTATTGAATCCGAAAGGCAAACCGATCATCACCCATCAAATGGACATGATATTTACCCATTTTGGAATATCCGGGCCGGCTGTTTTACGGTGCAGCCAATTTGTAGTAAAAGCAATGAAAAAATGGAACTTAAAAACGGTTGTCATGAATCTCGATTCTCTGCCGGAAATGAACTTGGAAGAGCTGTTTCAAAAGTTACAGAAGCTTGTGAAAGAGGAACCAAAAAAGGCAATCAAAAATGCCTTGAAGGGATTGCTCCCGGAACGTTTCTTGCTGTTCATGCTCGAGCAATGCGAGATTGACCCGGCTTCTCCTTGTTCCAATGTTTCGGCCGAAAAAATCCGCAATTTTTCCCAAGCGTGTAAACAGTTCCGCTTTACTGTCAATGGAACATTGCCGCTGGAAAAAGCGTTTGTAACCGGAGGAGGCGTTTCAGTCAAAGAAATCGAGCCGAAAACTCTGGCATCGAAAAAAATGCCCGGCCTTTATTTCTGTGGTGAAGTGCTGGATATTTATGGATACACAGGAGGGTACAACATCACTGCAGCTCTCGTGACTGGACGTCTTGCCGGTGAAAACAGCGCCGCATACAGCACATAAGAAAAGCGCAAGGCGCCCGTTTATCGGCGACAAGCACAAGGAGAATTTTGATGAGGGAGTTCCTCAGCCACCACAGCAAATCAGCTGATTTTAATCACTTCGTGAGAAACATCTCTGACTATGCTGCATGCAGCTTTGCGACGAGGGAAACATGCGCTTCCTTGAATACCCTGTGCCGCAGGAGCACAATCTTCCTGAATAAACTTCCGCGGACTTGTGACCTCGAGCCGATGGCACCTGGCCGACTTAATGGCGTCGTCGGCACTAGGACTTCCTGTCCGTCGGAGCTGGACGTATCGCACCATCACTCGAATGAAAATTTAATCTGATCTCACACTTTCTTTAACGACAAAAATAGGGGCTTCCATTTATAGGAAGTCCCTTATTTTAAATACATGACCATGGCGCTGAAACAATATATTTGCTCATCTTCCGCTTCCCCGATAGCCGCTATATTGTATTTGATATCAACCACCTGCTTTCGTTCCAGATCGCTTAAAAAGTGGTTGATTTCCTCCTCCAAATCCTGCTCATGCTCACAGTCAAACAGCTTGACCTGCATCATGGGATTCCGCCTCCCGTTTTAAGAGCAGTATTGCCTACCAATTTTATTTTTATACAATTTAAAACCTTCAATTAAGTTTAACTTTTTCTTGGCTTCAGGTCTCCGTCCCATTCAAGCATGCCGCCAGTCATATTGACCACATTTGGATACCCATTAGCCATTAAATACTCGCATACTCTCATACTGCGCCCGCCGGCTTTGCATATAAAAATATATTCATTTTCTTTATTAAGATGATGTAATTGTTCAGGAATATCGCCCATTCGGATATGCACCGCCTCCGGAATCATTCCTTCAGCGACTTCCTCATCTTCACGCACATCAATCAAATAAAGCGTTTCGTCATTTTCAAGTTTAGCTTTAACCTCATCAGGTGTTATCGTTTTGATTTCCATAATTATCACCTTTCATTTTCATTCAAATTGACAATTTTCATTATAGCAAAACCTAGGTAAACCCAATAGAAAAAAACTCTGACAGGAAGTTTTTTCCTTAATAGCATGAGGATAACAGCAGGCAATCCCCCTCTTTTTTTACGATCTAAAACGATGACAGACGGAGTTATGTATGCTCAATCGATCTAAATAAGTATGCATTACTACAAACTAACTATCCTGAAATACGCATTTTCTGTCGCTAAGGATTTTTGACGGCAATTAAATGGGGTTCCAGTGGGAGACTGCGTTTAACAATTGGATAGCCTCAGTGACCGCGGCTATTAATATTCACGTTCCCCCTCGGTCGTCAAGAACATCTCTAAGAGTAGTTAAATGAATTATGCTTAATTTGCAGCCGAACAGACTCGCCCTCCACACCGAAACTCAGGAAAAACTCAGACTGCGTGAAAACCATACCCCAGGGTAAAACTTACATCTCAGATGTCCAGAAAAAAAATTCGGTCGCCAAAGTTGTGACGACCGAATTTACATTTATGCTTTTTATTTAATTTGCAACTACGTTTACCAGTTTACCTGGCACTGCAATCACTTTTCTAATGGTCTTTCCGTCAATTGCTGATTTCACTTTTTCATCGTTTAATGCAATTTCTTCGAGCTCTTCTTTGCCTGCCTCGCGGGAAACCATAAGCTTGGTACGGACTTTGCCGTTAACTTGGACGACGATTTCCACTTCTTCTGAAACAAGCTTTGTCTCGTCATATTGCGGCCAAGCTTCGTAAGAAACTGTTCCTTCATGGCCAAGTTTTTCCCAGAGCTCTTCGGCAATATGAGGAGCAATTGGAGATAGCATTTTTACAAATCCTTCAATGTATTGTTTAGGAAGAACTTCAGCTTTATATGCTTCATTGATGAAGACCATGAGCTGAGATATTGCTGTATTGAAATGCATTGCTCCGCAGTCTTCCGTAACCTTCTTGACTGTTTGATGGTATACTCTTTCAAGCTCGCCTCCAGTGACATCTTTTACTTTGTCACTCAAGCTCCCGTTGTCAGCCACCAACAAACGCCAGATGCGGTCCAAGAAGCGGCGCGCCCCGTCCAACCCTGTTGTTGACCAGGCAGCTGATGCTTCCGGCGGTCCCATGAACATTTCATAAAGGCGAAGCGTATCTGCCCCATGGCTTTCAACGATATCATCCGGGTTTACAACGTTCCCTTTGGATTTACTCATTTTTTCATTGTTCTCGCCAAGGATCATTCCTTGGTTGAACAGCTTTTGGAACGGCTCTTTTGTCGGTACGACACCGATATCGTATAAAAACTTGTGCCAGAATCGTGCGTAAAGCAAGTGAAGAACAGCGTGCTCAGCTCCGCCTATATAAATATCAACCGGAAGCCATTCATTCAATAGCTTTTTATCCGCAAGCTCTTTGGAGTTTTTAGGATCGATGAATCTCAAATAGTACCAGCAGCTTCCTGCCCATTGCGGCATAGTGTTTGTTTCCCTGCGGCCTTTTTTGCCTGTTTCAGGATCTTCCACATGAAGCCAGTCAGTAATATTTGCAAGCGGTGATTCTCCCGTACCGGATGGTTTGATTTCATCCGTGACAGGCAACAACACCGGAAGCTGATCCTCTGGAACAGCAGTCATTGTGCCGTCTTCCCAATGGATGATCGGAATTGGCTCTCCCCAATAACGCTGACGGCTGAACAGCCAGTCACGCAAACGGTAAGTGACTTTCTTAGTTCCACAGCCTTTCTTTTCAAGCCAGTCAATCATCGCTGAAATGGCCTCATCTTTATCCATTCCATCTAAAAATCCTGAATTCACATGCGGGCCGTCACCAGCATATGCCTCTACTTCGATGTTTCCGCCAGCCACAACTTCCTTGATGTCCAAACCGAATTTTTTGGCAAATTCATAGTCACGTTCATCATGCGCGGGCACTGCCATGATGGCTCCAGTTCCATAGCTCATCAAGACGTAATCCGCAATCCAGATCGGCATTTTTTCGCCGTTAACTGGATTCACCGCATATGCCCCTGTGAAAACGCCTGTTTTATCTTTCGCAAGGTCCGTTCTTTCAAGATCACTTTTCGATTTGACTTGATCAATATAAGCATTCACATCCGCTTGATGTTCAGGCGTTGTGATTTTCTCAACGAATGGATGCTCCGGAGAAAGGACAGCATATGTTGCTCCGAAAAGTGTATCTGGACGAGTTGTGAAGACAGTAAATGTTTCTGGATGTCCCTCGATGGCGAAAGTGACTTCAGCACCTTCAGAACGGCCGATCCAGTTTCTTTGCATATCCTTGATGCTTTCCGGCCAATCCAATTCTTCCAGATCCTCAAGCAGACGATCCGCATATTTTGTGATCCTTAAGATCCACTGTTTCATCGGACGGCGTTCAACCGGATGTCCCCCGCGCTCACTTTTACCATCGATGACTTCTTCATTGGCGAGAACCGTCCCCAAAGCTGGGCACCAGTTTACCGGAACTTCATCAACGTATGCAAGACCGTGTTCAAACAGTTTTAAAAAGATCCATTGAGTCCATTTGTAATATTCAGGGTCGGTAGTATTGATCTCTCGGTCCCAATCATAGGAAAAACCAAGTGATTTGATTTGCCGGCGGAACGTATCAATATTATGTTCAGTGAACACTGCCGGGTCGTTCCCTGTGTCGATTGCATATTGTTCCGCTGGAAGTCCGAATGCGTCCCATCCCATTGGATGAAGCACATTGTACCCTTGCATGCGTTTCATTCTTGCAAGAATATCCGACGCAGTGTAGCCCTTCGGATGTCCTACATGCAGTCCTGACCCAGATGGGTAAGGGAACATATCGAGCGCGTAAAACTTTTCTTTCGCATCATCTGCCTCTGTTTTAAATGTTTTATTCTTTTCCCAATATTGCTGCCATTTTTGTTCTAATTCCTTGTGATTAAAACCCATGAAGATGCCTCCTGACTTATTCAATTAAAAAACCTCCCATCCCGAGAAAAAAATCCTGGGACGAGAGGTTAGGTTTTCTCCCGCGGTACCACCCAAATTAGTGTATAGGCCACTCACTTCATTAATTCTTTAACGCAGAAAAGCGGCAAGCATTACAAGAAGTTTGCCGGTTCAACCGGAGTCCTTCGTTCACACCTGCAGAATGAAAGGGGAGTTCATGATGGTCCTGGCCGGCTTGCACCTTCCGCCGGCTCTCTGAAAACAGGATGGCACCATTACTGGTCCTTTTTAACCGTTATAATATTAAGTCCTTTATTCCCCATTGTAGACAATTTTAGACATGTTTTCAAGCCTATATTCAAGCTCGAACCCTTTAAAGACAGCATCACCCGTGTTCTCCAGACTGTTTGAGAATCAAAAAAGTTATGTAAAAAATGAAGAGACAGGGTGCCCTGTCTCTATATCAATGCCATGTGCTGTATAGCGGCCGATCATGATTTAGGAGAATCATCTTATTTTGGAGCTGCTGTATTTTTAGGCGAACTCGGTGAAGCTGCTCTCGCTGTTGCGCATTTGCACTTTCGCTCATTTTGTGGAGTTGCTGAACCATGACGTCGAGTTCGTTCATCGCTTCGCTGTATTCGACATCATGATGATGCTCCTGCCGGCTTCCTGCCTCATACTGGTCTTCCGCATTTAAAATTGCCGATTCGCAGCGATTGATAAAGTTGTCAATGGACTCCCGAGTCGTCACATTATCCTCCCCTTTTCCTTCTGGCTTGGCTTTTCGGCCCGCCATCTATAGTTTGTACTCAAGTTCAAAGAGTTATGATACAATTTTTCGTATGATTATTAGGAGGGATTAACAGGATGAATATTGAGGGTATTCTTCCATATGCACGCTCCCTGATGCAAAGGGTGATCAAGCCTGGCAGTGTGGCAATAGACGGAACTGTGGGCAATGGGCATGACACTTTATTTCTTGCCAAACTTGTTGGAGAGAATGGACGCGTTTTCGGATTTGATATCCAGGAACAGGCCATTTTACATACGAAGGAACTATTAGAAAAAAATGGAGTTGCAGACAGAGTGACATTATTCCAACAGGGACATGAAACTATTGGAGAGTGTCTGCCTGCAGAAACTTATGGAAAAATCAGCGGAGCCATGTTCAATCTTGGCTATTTACCCGGCGGTGATAAGTCGATAGTAACGAAGCCGGACACAACGATCTCTGCCATCAGTCAATTGATTGATATGCTGGCCAAAGGGGGTATTCTGGGTGCTGTCATTTACCATGGACATGAAGAAGGCGCCCAAGAACGTGACCATGTGCTGAATTATGTTAAAGAGTTGGATCAAATGAAGGTTCATGTCCTTCAATATGGATTTATCAACCAGAAGAACAACCCGCCGTTTCTGTTGGCGATTGAGAAAAGATGATTTCGGTCAGGCTCAAGTAGCAGCGACGTCCTGTCGCTTCGCCTGCACTAGGATATAATGTCCGTCGAAGCTTGACAAAGAATTTGAAATAAAATTTTCCAAAGCATGTTTTAATTTCTTTTTTTACAAAAGGAAAAGGGCCGGTCAAATAAATTTGGACGGCCCCTGCCTTTTAAGATTTAACTGTAAAAGAGACAAATTTACCTGTGCTTGAAAATCTCTTTTGAAAAGCGCGGTACGCCCTGCCGTTCCAGTAAAAGAAATAACTGATCGGACCTCCGTGCCTCATTATCTTTTTTGCAAGCGCTCTTACTCTAGCCTGTTCACTCACCTTACGATCGGATAGGTAAACGCCAAGAAGTCCCCGATTGATCAACTTATGAAATTTTCGGTCCGGCAAATGTTTAGTATGTCTGTCGGCTTCCTCAAGAAAATGGATGAAACGATTCAGCATTTCTTCATCATTTTCATAATAAAAACAGAAATTTAAATCTCCGCCTTCACGGTCTTCATCCTGATCAATGAAATAGTCCAGCAGTATATGAAGTCCTTGGATATACGGAAAATATCCTTCTCGTATCATTACTGCATGCTTTTCTTGAAAATCATTTCTCATCGCATAGGATACAAGGCAGAAAATGCCAAGTGTCGATCCCGAGCAGGCCGAGAACTCGTGCCAGCCCATTTTAGGCAGAGCATGTTCGTGCTCGGCGAACCATTTTTTAAGTCGATCTTCCCTTGCCTCCATGCAGACATGTTTATATATTTGCAGATCGCAATAATATTTACAAAGCTCAAGCAGATGAGGCTCGATCACGTAGTAGTTTGGGATCCGTCCAAGAACGGATTGGCACGTCTTCATCAAATCGGCTAAATAGCCTCCATCATCTTTATCCTCCCTGAAGCGATAATAATCTCGTTCTCCCGCTCCCACTGTCAATGCATCCTCCATTGACTCATGTAAAGCGGCAAAATCCTTTGGATCAAGGGATGTGCTCCTGTCGCACAGGTTATCGAGGTAATCGCTGATTGTCTGATAAGCCACGATAAATTTGATGGCGTCTTTTTTATTTTCCAGTGCGGCGAGGGCCAAAATTGATCCCCCCTCGCAGTGAAAAGTCTTATTTTTTATGCTTGCCAGGGCCTGCTGCCTCAGTTCCTTGTTCGGAATCGCGCCCGCCCGCTCTTTCCAGTAAGATAATTCCATATGAACTGTCGGCATAATTTTTCTATAAACCTTATTCATGAGTGAAATTGGATGGGTTGGAAGCATGAACAACATCACCTTGCTTACTTTATTTGATAATGGGAAAGCCGAAGTTGGAGCTCGGCAAAGTATTTAGCATAATTAAAAATCATTTCTCTTTCAGGCTCGTTGAATATCTCATGATAACACTTCGGCCATTCCTTATAAAGCTTCTCGGATATAGCCAGTTCGTTAAACCAATTACGTACTTCGGCTTTATTCACAATTTTATCATCTCCCCCCTGCATAACCAAAAGAGGAATATCAGGAAAGTTCGAAATGTTTGTGAAAGCCTCCTTCATTGCCTTTAATAGCTCCCTGTACCAACGGACCGAAACCTTCGTAACAAACAGGCTGTCATTTAATGCTCGGTCCTTTACATCGATGTTGCGGGTGGCAAGGTCTACGTCCAATTGGCTGTCCACCTTCAACTCCGGAGCAATCCAATTCAATCCGACTGACAAAGCGTTGATAGGCAGAGACGGGTAATTGACAAGCCCCAGGCATGGCGACGAAAAAATAACACCTGCCACTTCGTGCTGTTCTTCCTGCAGAAGCCTGATAACTGTCAAGCCGCCCATGCTGTGGCCAAGCAGAAAAACGGGCAAACGGTATCTCTCAGCTTCAATCACCCATTTTTTCACTTCAATTACATATTCATCAAACGTATCAATGTGCCCTCTATGTGATCTTGTGGATAGCCCCTGGCCAGGCAAATCCCCCATGACCACATGGAATCCGCTGAGCACCCACATTTCCCTTAGCCAGCTATACCGTCCCTGGTGCTCCATTGCACCATGTACAATGACGATGACCCCCTGCGCTTTTCCTACCGCTTCCCACTTCCGCATCCCTAGTCTTCCTTTCCATTATATATATGGCTATTCTACCCTTTTTTCCGCCCGGGAACCTCCCATATACATAGAGACTGGAGCAATTTTTCGCTATGTTCGTTATGATAGTATTAAAAAGAGATGAAAGGGTGTTACTATATGGCGATCTATCCATATAAAGGTAAATCCCCAAAAATTCCGTCTTCAGTATTTCTTGCCGATTATTCAACCGTTACAGGAGATGTTGTCATTGGGGAAAATTCGAGCATTTGGTTCAACTGTACAATCAGAGGTGATGTTGCTCCGACAATTATTGGGGAAAGAGTCAACATACAGGACAATTCAGTCCTTCATCAAAGCCCGAATAACCCACTTATCATAGAAGATGAGGTTACAATCGGACATCAGGTGATTCTGCACAGCTGTATCATTAGAAAAAAAGCGTTGATCGGTATGGGTTCCATTATCCTGGACAATGCCGAAATCGGAGAAGGAGCATTCATCGGAGCTGGAAGCCTTGTTGCTCAAGGGAAAGTGATTCCTCCTAATACTGTTGCTTTCGGGAGACCCGCCAAGGTGATCCGAGAAGTAAACGAGGAAGACCGTGCAGAAATGATTCGTATTTCACGGGAATATGCCGAAAGGGGCCTCTATTATCAAGCCTTGCAAAAGGATAAGTAAGGGTTCATACACTTTTCACAAGAAACAGTGGAATTCTATCTTTATCTGCCGATGTAATTCATAAGGGAGTAATATTTTTCTTCAGGCAATGGCCTGGGGAGACACAGCCAATGTACCATCCATAGAAACCCGGTTATTTGATTACAGTGGACTCCTCGATAATGCTTATTCGAAGAAGCTTTTTCTGGGTTCAGCGGGAAAAACTTGGGCCTTGAGACCCCGCAAGACGCGAAGCGGCCGAAGAGGCTTAAGCAAGACCGCGCGAAATCGTCCGCCTGGAACGGAAATCAACGGCGGCTTCTAGGGGTACAAAATATTTAATTTAATTTATATATTTAAAAAGGTGATCCATTATGAATGCATGGGTAATTTTAATCAGTATCATTTCTTGTATTATTCTTATCCTTTTTTTGGGGAAACGCGGCTCCTTTAAAGCGACCTTTGCCTTTTTTACAGCTGTATGTATTTTTACTTTTGTTCTTTTAAACACATTTAATGACCCTGAAGAGCAAAAAGCTACAGCATTACAGGAAGTACAGCAAAACGATGATATACAGCTGATTAAAATAAAAGATAAGGTTTTATTGGACCTCCCTGTTATTGAGCAGCTGCCGGAGCTTCCACGCGGATGTGAAGTTACTTCTCTCGCCATGCTGCTTGAAAGTGCGGGAACAAGCGTTGACAAAATGACGCTTGCGAAAGAAGTGAAGAGAGATCCGGCCCCTTACACAGTTAAAAACGGAAAGGTATATTTCGGAAACCCGCATAAAGGATTCGTAGGGGATATGTATGATTTCAGTAAACCGGGGCTAGGTGTATACCATGAACCAATCATGGAGCTAGGCGAAAACCATTTGCCGGGAAAAATGGTAAATATAACAGGAGAATCTTTTGAGGAGTTAAAAATACCGCTCTCTGACGGCAGGCCTGTTTGGGTCATCATCAATGCCGAATACCGCGAACTTCCCGATTCTTATTTCGAAGTATGGGAAACGAAAACCGGTCCGGTAAAGATTACGAAAAAAGAACACTCCGTCCTAATCACGGGATACGATCAAAAATACATATACTTCAACGATCCGCTTACAGGAATGAAAAACAAAAAAGCACCCATCGGTGATTTTAAGGAATCATGGGTGCAAATGGGCAGCCAGGCAATCACTTACAATTATGAGTGAGCGCCTGCTGCTTTTTTTAATATCAAATTTGAGTATTCCATTTAATGTCCCGTATCCCAAACAGATAAATGCCGACAATAACATTTAAGTACTGTTCAAAGGAGAGATAAGTGATAATGAAGGGCATGATGTTCATGTTCAACATCTATGCTGCTGTTTATACGGCTTTTCTCCCTTTAAAGTATTGTCGGCGTCATTTAGCGTGTGTTTTTCTTACATTTATTGCATTCACGCTTATTGCCTGTTCTAAACAACAAGCGGCGCCTCAGCCAGTCGAAACCAAAACCAATTTTAATCCTGTCCAGGTGAAACAAGAAGTTCAGCCGAAAATCACTATCAAGGATCATGTGCTAATTGATGCTCCTGTCATCAATCAGCTACCCGAACTGCCGCGAGGCTGTGAGGTGACATCCTTGGCGATGCTCCTTGAACATGCTGGTATCCAGACAGACAAGATGAAACTGGCCAAAGATATAAAAAAAGACCCCGCCCGCCGAATAATCAAAAATGGAAAGGTGCACTTCGGCAACCCGCACAACGGGTTTGTGGGCGATATGTACTCGTTCAACGCACCGGGGCTCGGTGTATATCATGAACCCATTCAAGAGCTTGGCGAAAAATATATGCCGGGGAAAATCGTTAACTTAACCGGCAAGCCATTTGAAGAGTTAAAAACCCCATTATCTGGCGAAAGACCTGTCTGGGTCATCATCAATGCCGAATATCGCGAGCTTCCCGACTCTTACTTTCAAACATGGGAAACAAGTTCAGGACCTGTAAAAATTACAATGAAAGAACATTCTGTTTTAATAACAGGTTATGATGATCGGCATGTTTATTTCAATGATCCATTGACAGGAACAAAAAACAAAAAAGCACCCATCGGTGATTTCGAAAAATCATGGGTGCAAATGGGCAGCCAGGCTCTCACTTATAAGTGAGAAGCCGCTGCCGTTTCTTTTTCAAAATTATAACGTTCTTCAATAAATACCGCATGCCAAACCATGAATACTAACACGGTCCAAATTTTACGGCTGTAATCCATTTTCCCTTTGCAATGGTCTTCCAATAATTTTAAAACATATCGTTTGTTGATCAGATGGTCTGTTTGGCTGTTTTTAATGATATCCTTTGCCCAATCAAGCATCTCATCTTTCAGCCAGTGACGGATTGGCACCGGAAAACCGAGTTTTTTACGGTCCAATACATGTTCTGGAACAATACCTTCAGCAGCTTTCCTCAGCACATATTTTGTAGTGCCTTCTGCAGTTTTGAGGCTTGTAGGAATGGTAGATGCTACATCAAATACTTTCGGGTCAAGGAACGGCACCCTGAGCTCAAGCGAATGCGCCATCGTCATCCGGTCCGCTTTGAGTAAAATATCTCCCCGCATCCATGTATGGATGTCGATATACTGCATGCGCTCTACAGGCTCGTATCCGACCGTTTCTGCATACAAAGGCTTTGTCACATCAAGATAATCAATGTCCGGGTGATATCGATTTAACAGACTCTTTTTCTCTTCTTCCAAAAACATTTTGGCATTTCCGATATAACGCTCTTCCATTGGTGTTACACCGCGCTCGATGAAACTTTTACCCTTCACGCCTTCAGGCAATGTTTTGGCAAGCGCCCGTAAAAGTGATTTGCCCACCTCAGGAATTTTATTGAACATCTCCAAGGATTGCGGCTCCCTGTAAATATTATATCCGCCGAAAAGCTCATCCGCTCCCTCTCCTGAAAGAACAACCGTTACATGCTTTCTCGCTTCCCTAGCCACAAAATAAAGCGGTACACACGCAGGGTCCGCTAACGGATCATCCGCATGCCACATGATTTTTGGCAGTTCCTTCATGTACTCCTCAGGAGAAATTACATAGCTGATGTTTTCAACTCCAAGTTTTTCTGCTGTTTCTTTCGCGACATCGATTTCACTGAAACCGTCACGTTCAAAACCGACGGAGAAAGTTTTTATATTCGGATGAAACTGTTTGGCAATCGAAACGATAATGGAAGAGTCGATTCCACCGGAAAGAAAAGATCCGACCGGCACATCACTGCGCATATGGATATTGACAGAATCAAATAGAACATCCCTTATTTCCTTAATTGCAGCCTGCTCGGATTTATTTTGAACCGGCATGAAGTTTGCTCTCCAATATCGCTTGATATTCATGGAACCGCCAGGCTTTTTCGTAAAATAATGACCAGGCTCAAGCTTCTTGATATTCCTTGTCATTGTTTCAGGTTCCGGCACGAACTGATAAGTCATATATTGCTGAAGTGCTTCGGTATTCAGTTCATTTTTGCCCAAAGCAAGCAGGATGCTTTTCTTCTCTGAGGCAAATAATGTCTTATCCTCGTCCTCTATGTAGAAGAAAGGTTTGATTCCAAATGGATCCCTTGCTCCGAATAATTCTTGATTCTGCTTATCCCAAATCAAGAAAGCGAACATGCCCCGAAGTTTTTCCACTGCTTTTTCCTTCAATTCGCTGAACAAAGCGATAATGACTTCAGTATCTGAGTCTGTTTCAAAGTTTAAACCTTTTTTCACCAGTTCTTCACGTAATTCAACGAAGTTGTATACTTCCCCGTTAAATATGATCCAGTAGCGCTCGTTTTCATATGAAAGCGGCTGGCTTCCACTTTCAATATCAATGATACTCAGCCTGCGGAAACCAAATTGGACAAAATCGTCTTGAAAATATCCATCATCATCGGGACCGCGATGAGTAATAATATCATTCATTTCTTTAAATAACTGCTTATTCAGTTGAGTTTCTTCGCTTGGATGATTATGCATGCATCCGATAAAACCGCACATTCTGTGTCACCTACTCTATTAAGATTCAAGCATGGATACGTCAAATCTGCATACCTTTTTTATATTATCATTAATTCCTGCCCTTTGGCAGGGTTATTATGACAAAAAACATCAAAATGGGCATAAACTTTTTGTTAAAAAAAGTAAAAAGGCGGAGCAACAGTGCCCCACCTTCATTATTGTATAGAAAATAGTAAGTCGCTTAATTTCCTTGTCTAGCTCCAGCGCTCAGCGACTAGCAAACTTTGCGCCTCTGGTGCTCCTGCGCCATAGTTATCAAAGGAGCCTTGTTCAGCTCGTCGCAAAGCACAGGAAGCTTTTCGAAGAAGGAGCTTTCCTACGATAAGTCAACATCGGCTCATTCTTCGCCGTGTTGTCCGGCTGCGACGCACAGGGATGTGCTAGTGCAAGCGAAGCGACAGGATGTCGCGTTTTGAGCCTGCCGAGTGCCATCGGCTCGAGGTCATAAGCCAAGCGCTTCTGAAGGCAAAGTGCGCCTTCGCCAGCGCTCGTCTTATGCTTGTCGCCGATAAGCAGGCACTCTCGCACTTCCTTATCCTTTATCTCGTCGGAGACACTCCAGTTTGTACGTCGCTAAACGAGCGCTTGCGCTTTTCTTGTTAAAGTGATGTTGATTTAATAAGCGCCTCTGCTTTATCTGTTCTCTCCCAAGGCAGATCAATGTCAGTACGGCCAAAATGTCCGTAAGCTGCTGTCTGGCGGTAAATTGGTTTGCGGAGATCAAGCATGAGTATGATGCCAGCTGGACGCAAATCAAAGTTTTCCCTAATGGCATTCACCAGTTTTTCTTCTGAAACTTTGCCTGTTCCGAATGTATCGATAGAAATGGAAACCGGCTGTGCCACACCGATCGCATAGGCAAGCTGAACTTCACATTTATCAGCAAGGCCCGCTGCAACGATATTTTTTGCAACGTATCTTGCAGCATAGGCAGCCGAGCGGTCAACCTTAGTTGGATCCTTACCTGAGAAGGCTCCCCCGCCGTGGCGTGCATATCCGCCGTAAGTATCAACAATGATTTTTCTTCCAGTCAATCCCGCGTCACTTTGAGGACCACCGATGACAAAGCGGCCTGTCGGATTGATAAAGTATTTTGTTTCAGCATCAAGCAATTCGGCAGGAACCACAGGTTTGATGACATGTTCCTTTATATCCGCCTGTATCTGCTCCAGTTCGATTTCCGGATGATGCTGTGTGGAAAGAACAATTGTATCAATTCTTACCGGTTGATTATTTTCATCATATTCAACAGTAACCTGCGTTTTTCCATCTGGCCTTAAATAAGGAAGAATGGATTCCTTCCGCACTTGTGCAAGCCTTCTGGAAAGCTTGTGGGAGAGGGAAATAGGAAGCGGCATAAGTTCTTCAGTCTCATTGCATGCAAATCCGAACATAAGCCCCTGATCTCCTGCGCCGATCGCCTCGATTTCCTCCTCACTCATTGTACCTTCCCTTGCTTCCAGTGCCTTATTCACCCCTGCTGCAATATCGGGCGACTGCTCGTCAATAGATGTGAGCACTGCGCAAGTTTCAGCATCAAATCCATATTTCGCACGGGTATATCCAATTTCTTTTATCGTGTCGCGGACGATTCTTGGAATATCCACGTACGTTGTTGTTGTGATTTCTCCAGCAACAAGCACCAGTCCTGTTGTTACAGAAGTTTCACAGGCAACACGGGCGTTGGGATCTTCTGCGAGAATCGCATCCAAAATCGCATCTGAAACTTGATCACAGATTTTGTCTGGATGTCCTTCCGTAACTGACTCAGATGTAAATAAATGCCGATTATGGGACATCAAAGCTCCTCCTTTTACAAAAATGAAAATAAATATTTATACACTCAACGGTACTCTGTCCTTTTTAAAAGAAGCACATCCTCATCATTGGGTATTCATTAAAATAAAAAACCTTTCCTGCCATGAAGTTGAGGAAAGGTTTAGTAGATGTGTTCCGAGCCTTTCACTCTTATCGCCCAAGGCATTTCGCCTTGCTACAGGTAAGCACCTTTCCGTCCGCAAAGCAAAAGAGCTTTTAGACAGCAGGTTGCCGGGCTTCAAAGGACCTGTTTCCTCCACCATCTCAGGATAAGAGTATCCGTTCAACTCAAAATCATAACTTAAATAATAAAACAATGTCAACCGGGAAGGGTAATATTAATGAAATTGCCGTTTTTGCATTGCTTAGTCAAGGGTAAAAACAGAATTTAAATCAGAAAGGGTATCATTTCACTTCATTATTATGTTAAATTTAATTAGTCGTTTCAAGTTCAAGAAATGTTCAAAATTAGTATAGACTAATCGAGTAAATGTGTTATACTATTTCTCAAGTAAACTAAATGCATAAATATATATACAAAGGAAGGGTAAACATATGAGTTCAGTAGGCATCAAAAGCGAATTAATGCAATTATTGAATGGACAGAATGTTCATATGCAATTATCAGTACCACAACTTGTCGAGAAGGTCCTTAGCCGGGAAGAAGGCGTTCTGACAACTTCTGGTGCTGTTCGTGCTGAAACAGGAAAATATACAGGCCGCTCTCCTGAAGACAAATTCATCGTTGATGAACCATCTGTCACAGACAAAATTGATTGGGGTTCCGTCAACCAGCCTATTTCTTCTGATGTTTTCGAAAAGTTGTATTCGAAAGTCGTTTCCTACCTCCAGGAGAAAGAAGAAATTTTTGTGTTCAAAGGATTTGCGGGTGCCGATGAGAAGTACCGCCTGCCAATTCAGGTAATCAACGAATATGCCTGGCACAACTTGTTTGCCCATCAACTTTTCATTCGACCAACCGGTGAAGAATTGGTTGACCACGATGCGCAATTCACTGTCATCTCTGCACCTGGCTTTAAAGCTAACCCTGCAGTTGACGGTACTAAATCCGAAACATTCATCATCGTTTCATTCGAACGCCGCATCGTATTGATCGGCGGTACAGAGTATGCCGGCGAAATGAAAAAATCCATTTTCTCTGTCATGAACTATGAACTACCAGAAGCGGACATTTTATCCATGCACTGCTCTGCAAACGTTGGAGCTGAAGGCGACGTCGCCCTCTTCTTCGGTTTATCCGGAACAGGGAAAACAACACTTTCAGCTGATCCGAACCGCCGTCTGATCGGTGATGACGAACACGGCTGGTCTCCAAACGGCGTATTTAACGTCGAAGGCGGATGCTATGCGAAAACATCAGGGTTATCATACGAAAAAGAACCGCAAATTTATAATGCAATCACATTCGGTTCCGTATTGGAAAATGTCATTGTTGATCCGGCAACACGCGAGCCTCTTTACGATGACACATCATTGACTGAGAACACACGGGCTGCATACCCGATCCAAGCCATTGACAATATTGTTGAGCCAAGCATTGCTGGACATCCATCTGTCATTGTCTTCCTGACAGCCGATGCTTTCGGAGTATTGCCTCCAATCAGCAAGCTGACAAAAGAACAAGCTATGTACCACTTCCTAAGCGGATTTACATCCAAGCTTGCCGGAACAGAGCGTGGAGTCACTTCACCTGAAGCGACATTCTCTACATGCTTTGGTGCACCATTCCTGCCTCTTCCTGCAGCACGCTATGCAGAAATGCTTGGAAAGAAAATTGATGAGCACGGCGTTCAAGTCTTCCTTGTCAACACTGGATGGACTGGTGGTTCATACGGCGTAGGTAAAAGAATGAACCTTGCTTATACACGTGCTATGGTGCAAGCTGCATTAAATGGCGAGCTTGACAACGTGGAAACAACGAAAGACGAAGTATTCGGCCTTTCCATTCCACTTCACGTACCAGGTGTACCTGATGAAGTCTTGCAACCAATCAAGACATGGTCCGATGAAGAAGCTTATAAAGAAAAAGCAAAAGAACTTGCTGGGAAGTTCAATGAAAACTTCAAGAAGTTCGATCATGTTGAAAAATCAATTGCTGAGTTGGGTGGACCAACTGTAAAGTAATAAATTCCGGTTATAAAAAAAGCAACTGCACCTTCTATTGTTATCCATAACAATAGAAGGTGCAGTTTTTTATTGAATCATAATTTAATCGTAGATATTTACCTTTCCTATGGTTCATATTAATGTTCTACTAATTCGGATAGATGGACTTCCTGTTCATTAGAAGGATCATCAAGCGGATAGACTCTTGCCGTTTCTTCATCACTATCTACATATTGGATATACACCCTATCTCCGTTCAGCGTTACATTGGCCATCACAGGAGAATCGGCAATTTCTTGTGCACGCATAGCGTTCATCACAACCACCTCTTCTTTTAAGTTTAATGGTCATAATTTTCGTCAGTTGCCAAAAAATATACTCTGGGTAATCCTAGTGCAGAGGTTTTTTCATATTTCATAGAACTACTGGCTGATTAAGTAAAGATAATTGTCTTATTCCCATGCACAATCACTTTGTCCTCTACATGCCAAGCCACAGCATGTGCAAGAACATGTTTTTCAACATGACTGCCTGCAACTTTTAGATTCTCCGCTGTATAGCGGTGTGTGACCCGGATGACGTCCTGTTCGATGATTGGACCCTCATCAAGGTCATTTGTCACATAATGAGCGGTGGCGCCAATTAATTTTACCCCGCGGTTAAAAGCCCGCACATAGGGGTTTGCACCAACAAAAGCCGGTAAAAATGAGTGGTGGATGTTAATGATTCGATTCGGGAATTTGGAAATAAATTCGGGCGAGAGGATTTGCATATATCGTGCAAGGACGATAAAGTCCACTTTTCCCTCTAAAAGCTCCAATGTTCTCGTTTCAGCCTCGTCCTTCGTTTCGGCGCTTATTGGAATATGATAGTAAGGTATACCTTCTCTTTCGACTATTTCCCTTAAGTCATTGTGATTACTGATGACCATAGATATTTCCGCTTTTATTTCGCCGGATTTGACTCTCCATATCAATTCCATCAGGCAGGCATCACGCTTTGTCACAAAGATGGCCATGCGCTTTCTTTCTCTCTTTGTGCTAAGCTGCCATTTCATGTTATATTCTTCACCTAATTGATGCATATCCTCCTGCAGTTTGTCATAGGAAGCATCAAAATCGCTCAGGTCAAATTCGATCCTCATAAAAACCATTCCTGCTTTTGGATCTGTTGTGTGCTGATCAAATTGTACGATATTCGCCTGGTGCTCAAGTAAAAAATTGGACACCGTCGAAATAATCCCCGGCTTTTCCGGGCAGGAAATCAATAAGGTCGCCCTGTTTTTATTTTGCTCCGCCTTCATATTTATTTCCTCCATTAATCTTTTATTGTATCGTTTCAATTATGCATGAACCTTCATTCCGGCAACCCAAGCATATGGTCAGAGATATTGCCGAATGGCAGTGTCCGCTTTTTTCCATTTATCCGCCGACCACAATGATAATGGATTTCGGTTGATCTGTCATTTGCTAAGCTTTCTTGTTTTTCATCTTTCCCGTGGACAGCCTAATTTATTAATCTACTTCAATGGAACAGGTAGCTGAATAAGAAGCACTTCCCAATTATAAACCCTCAGTTCATCAACAATTAAATTGAATGAAACTGTACACCGCAGCCGCCCTCAATATCTTCATACAAGCCTCAATATTGTCCAATAATACCTTCCATAGTTTCAAGTTTACTTAGAGCTGTTTCCGTAAACGTAATAAGCATTTGCATCCCCCTGCGTTCGGGTTTACATCCCGTTAAACGTACAAATCACGAGATCATC
Organism: Siminovitchia acidinfaciens; assembly: GCF_003605385.1. Taxonomy (GTDB): domain Bacteria; phylum Bacillota; class Bacilli; order Bacillales; family Bacillaceae_C; genus Siminovitchia; species Siminovitchia acidinfaciens. The sequence continues at coordinate 546,259 of NZ_QYTV02000002.1, forward strand.
CAGCAAAAATCAATTTTTTCAAATTTAGGAGTCATCGTGCGAAACCAGTTTCCAGGCTACAAAAAAAGACAGAAAAGGCATTGTTCCCTTCTCTGTCTTTTGTGGAGTTTCTTCTTTGGTGACGTTTTTCCAAACTACCTTCTCCAAGATTTGCATCGGACTATAGTTCTTCTGCCATAAAGATTTTATCTAAGGGATTTTTTTAGACCTTGCTCCTCCGGCGGCTTATTAAAGCACTCCACAGTCTTCACCTGTTATGTTTTTTCTTTAGTAATTACGCTCTCTTCAAACAGGGTTTTCCCATAATACGTTCCTTTATTTCTTCTCCGGTTGGCGTCGCCGCTAGACCGCCAAGAGCAGTCTCCTTTAACGTCCGCGGCATGCTTTTTCCGATATCGTACATTGCCCCAATGACCTCATCAAATGAAATCCGGCTTTCCAATCCGGCAAGGGCCATGTCGGCTGATGTAAATGCAATGGAGGTACCAATCACATTCCGTTTTATGCAAGGAACTTCGACAAGCCCTGCCACTGGATCGCAGACAAGCCCAAGAAGGGATTTGAGAGCCATGGCTCCCGCATGTGCCGCCTGTTCCGGCGTCCCGCCCCTCATTTCTACAATAGCCGCGGAGGCCATGGCTGTCGCCGAACCGATTTCCGCCTGGCATCCGCCGGCAGCCCCGGAAATAAATGAGCGATTGGCAATGACGTACCCGATGGCACTTGCTGTAAACAGTCCCATTACAAGCCTGTCAAAAGGTATATCCGTATTTTCTTTTAACGTAAAAATACAACCAGGCAGAACCCCTGCAGATCCTGCTGTAGGCGTAGCAACAATGACACCCATTCTCGCGTTTGTTTCTGAAGTGGCAAATGCATACTTCATTGCATCAATCATCAGGCTCCCCGTCAAATAACTTCCCTTTTCTTTGTATTTTTGCATCTTATAAGCATCCCCTCCGGAAATGCCGCTTGGAGTGGGAGATGGATCAGAAATGCCGGCGTCGATAGCCTCTTTCATTTTCAATAATCTTTCTTTCATCATTTCAAAAATATCTTCACGGTCCCGTCCAGTTTTCGCTGCTTCTGTTTCAAGCATCAACTCACCAATATTCACATTCTTATCCTGGCAATGTTGAAGAAGATCTTTGATCGACTGAAAATCCATGGTATCATCTCCTTTATTTCATCATGCAGGAAGATACTTTTTTCTAATCCGGTCGTAATCTATATGGGAGTTTAATAAAATATCCACTGGGTTATCATTGATCAGGAAAATTTTTGAAACTCCTCCCCCCAAGGATACACCCCCGAACTTCATCTCAGTTTCTCCCCTTTTCATCTGGACAATAAGTGTATTCGGATGATCATAATAAGGGCACTCTTCATTCAATTGAAAGGTGAAATGCATCTTTTGCTGTTTCGCCAATTCAAAAGCATGTTTGATACCCGCATGATCCGGATTAAATCCAAGCAAACCGCCTACAATTGCCTTATCCGTTCCGTGGCCTTGGTATGTCTCTGAAAATGAATCATAAAAAGAAATGTTTGCAACACTTGGAGCCGTTCCAAAAAGGTCATGCCCAAACTTTCCGATGGATACGACTCCTGCCGTATGTGAACTGGATGGCCCCACCATAATAGGGCCGATTATGTCAAAGCAACTGTTAAATACCATTCAAGGAGCCTCCATATCTATCAGACTAAATGTTTTTGATAAAGTGGAAACGCATTGCATAACTGTTGGATATTCTCTTTTACACGGTCAATAACTTCCGAGGCGCCTTTGCTCGTTAAAATATCGGCAATATGATGACCGATGATTTCCATTTCACTTTCTTTCATTCCTCTGGAAGTAAGAGCAGCGGTTCCAATCCGAATTCCACTCGTTACAAATGGACTTTCCGGGTCGTAAGGTATTGTATTTTTATTAACAGTAATTCCTGCTTCCTCCAATAATTGCTCCGCTTCTTTACCTGTTAATCCCCACGGCCTGACATCTACCAGCAGTAGGTGATTATCCGTTCCGCCGGAAACAATGGAAGCCCCCGCATTCTTTAATGTTTCCGCAAGCGTTGAAGCATTGCGGACTACCTGTTCCATGTATATTGTAAAATCAGGATGAAGCGCTTCCTTAAATGAGACAGCTTTTGCAGCAATGACATGCATGAGCGGTCCGCCTTGAATTCCGGGAAAAATAGCACTATTTATTTTCTTTATCATCTGTTCATCATTAGTTAAAATAATCCCGCCCCGCGGTCCCCTTAACGTTTTATGAGTCGTGCTGGTAACAACATCGGCATATGGCATAGGAGAAGGGTGAAGTCCAGCGGCGACCAATCCTGCAATATGAGCCATATCCACTAGAAAAAAGGCACCAATTTTATCAGCAATTTCTCTGAATCTCGGAAAATCAATAAATCTTGGATATGCACTGGCTCCCGCTATGATCAGTTTGGGACGCTCTTGCAGTGCGATTTCTTCAACTTCGTCGTAATCAATGAGATGGGAGTCTTCCGTTACTCCATACGAAACCACTTCAAACCATTTCCCTGACATGTTCACCGGACTTCCATGGGTTAAATGTCCGCCATGGGATAAATTCATTCCCATGATTTTGTCACCGGGTTCCAACAAGGAGAATAGTACTGCTGTATTTGCCTGCGCACCCGAATGCGGCTGGACATTGGCATATTTGGCTCCAAACAATTCAGTCAATCGTTCAATGGCTATATTCTCGACAACATCGACATGTTCACATCCGCCATAATAGCGCCTTCCTGGATAGCCATCGGCATATTTGTTCGTAAGGACTGACCCCATTGCTTTCATGACATCCTCACTGACAAAGTTCTCAGAGGCGATTAATTCCAAAGACTGATCCTGCCGCTTCCGTTCTTCCTCAATAGCACGGAAGATTTCGATATCTCCATTTACAAGACTCATTCAGTGGTCCTCCTTTTTTTCTACCCTCCCCCGCTTTTTATGGACAACACAAAAAAGGACAGGGGAAAGATAGATGGTTTTCTACCTTCCTCTGTCCTGTTACCTGAGAGTTTAAACTTCGAATCGAAGTATTCCCCTTGGGTGGCCTTTACAGGCGCTCTCCAGAGACGCGTCCAAACGCGGTGCTTTTACCTGAGAGATTGGATCCCATGGATTTTCTGGGACTTGCTCCTTCGGTGCTAAACGAAATGTTTAGTCTCTCCCACGCCTGTCATTCGCATGATTCTTATTATTTCATACTATAACGTATAGTGTAAATATTGTCAATCATACTGAAAGATGCTTTATACACTCTCTAATGTTCACATATAAATAAACCCGTGCCAGCTAAAAACCGGCTTCCTTTGAGGACACACTTTTCATTAATTTAATTTATTAATATAGCTTCCAACTGCTGAAGCTCTATTCGATTCAGTCAGAACATGCTGTTTTTTTTACCATTTCCATAGAAACTGATAAGATAGATAGGAAAGAAAGCAAAGTTAAACAAGTATGAATTCTTTTTTTAAAAAGTAAAAGAAAGCCCTTTAGTAACAAACGCAGCCTCCACAAACATTAGCGGAATATGTTATTTTTACTTACTGATCAGGCTGTGTTCCTTGCCGTATAAAAGATAGGTGGTGTATGTAATGAAAGCCAGAGCCGGTATTGTGGGTCCGAAAGATTTAGTCAATACAATGAAAGAGATCGCAAAAGAATTTGATGAGCAATTGATCACCGTTCCATTTGAATATCTTCATGCAATGGAAGCAACAGAAATTGTACGTAAAAATCAACAATCTGTTGATTTTTGGATTTTTGCAGGACCTGCATTACATACTTTCGTTCAAAAGAGTGGGTCGCAACAGCCTTTTTATTATCTAAATCTAGATGGGGCAAGTCTTCAAAAGACCTTACTGGAGATAAGTTATAAAGATAATATGAGTCTCAGCAGAATGAGCATCGATCTTTTGAAAGAACGCGATGTATTTGAAACTTATCGTGAACTTAGAATTACTTACAAAGATATTTACGTATATGAATATGAGTATGATACACCTCTTGATAAATTATTGGCGTTTCATCAAGATTTGTACATGAAGAAAAAGGTGGATATTTGCGTTACCTGCCTGCATTTCATTTATGAAAAACTTAGACAACAAGGAATACCCGTTTACAGAGTCACCCCAACCCGAGTGAATATTCGGGAGACATTTTTATCAGCAATTGAAAAGTGGACTACTCACCAATTTAAAAAATCACAGATAGCTGTAGTATTAATAGAGATACAGAAGATTGAACAAAACAGGAACTCAAGTACAACCATCTCTTACGATGCTCACCGTACAAATCTGGAATTACAAACTGCCATACTGGATTATGCGGAATCCATCTCTGGATCGTTTGTCAATCTTGGACTTGGTTCCTTTATCATTTTTTCTACAAGGGGTTTTTCAAGGGAGACAGGCCAACATATCCAAGTTTTATTAGATAGCATTTCCCTCGTGACCGATCTGCCTGCGAATATTGGTATTGGCTATGGGGATACAGCATTGAAGGCTGAAGAAAATGCCAGAGTCGCCCTCCATCATGCACAAAATTACGAGGCTTATTGCGCTTTTCTAGTCGATGACAGAGATAACATTACAGGCCCCCTTAGGCAGGAGGAAAATATTTCCTTTAGCTACCGTACAGAAGATAAAGAAATCAGCAATAAACTAAAAGACAGCGGAGTAACGATAACGACATTCAATAAAATTTTGTCCGTTCAAAGAAGGACAGGAAATCATTCTGTGACAACAAACCTTCTTGCTGATTGGCTCAAAATGACTCCGCGAAATGCCCGCAGAATTCTCACTGGGCTTGTTGAACAAGGATTGGCTGAAATAATTGGCGAAGAAGCGCCTGCTTCAAAAGGGAGACCACGAAAGATATACCGTGTGACAGCTGAAGTAAATGAATAACCCAAAAAGAATGACCAGCATTTCCTGGTCATTCTTTTTGTTCCTTTGATTATTAATATCCTCATAAGGTTAACCCAGGTCAATCAGGAGCTGACCGAATAACGGCTCGTCGAACCATCGCTTTCTATCTCTTCACCTTTCGTATCATCATCCGATTCATCTATAATGTCTTTTCCGTTTGTTTCCGGCAAAAGCCATACTGTGATGATTGATAATATACATGACACAGATCCAACAATCATGATCGATATGCCCATACCGATTACCCCTGTAAAAACTCCAATAAAAGCTGGTCCAAATGCTGCAATTCCACGGCCAACATTATAAACGAATGCCTGCCCTGTCGCCCGAATCCTAGTAGGGAACAGTTCGGCTGAATATGAGCCGATACCTGCAGACTGTCCTGCGGCAGAAACTCCAACGAGGAGGGCGACGAAATAAGAGATGAATCCCTCCCCTACCGGGAGCAGGATAAATGTAATGATGGTTAAACCTGAGCCTAAGAAATAAATGCTGAATGTAGGACGCCTGCCCAATTTATCATGCAGAATCCCGGCAGAAATATATCCCAGCATACATCCGGCAATAGTTATCCATAAATAAGTAGTAGTTCCAAGTAAATCCAGATTGCGCTCCACTTGTAAATATAAGGGTAAAAAGCTAAATACTGAATAATAAATCGCCTGAACACCAAATCCTAATATAATAGCTAGAATTGTAATTCTAATTTGAGAGCGCGAGAATAGTTCAGGAAATGGGCTTGTCTTTTTCACTTCATTATTAACTGGTATACGGTCTTTTACATTCCTTCTAATGTAAAAGATGGCCAGCGCGGGTAAAATACCGATGAGAAATAAATATCTCCAAGCAACTTCCGCAGGAAAAAATGAAAAGACTACGAAAAAACTTACGGTTGACAGTGCCCAGCCAATTCCATAAGTGGATTGGAGAAGCCCCATTGTTCTTCCTCTATTTTTTGATGAAGCATATTCTGCTAGCAAAGCAGCGCCAACAGGCCATTCTGCTCCAAAAGCTAAGCCTTCCAGAATACGCCATACAGCAAGCTGCGTGGGAGTTTGTGCAGTGGCCGTTAAAGCAGTAAAAACTGAGAATGCTAAAATAACGTAGGCAAGGACACGAGCTCGGCCAAATCTATCAGCCAGCATTCCACCAAGGATTCCGCCAAGGGCGGAAGCCAGGAGGCTGTATGTAGTAATCCAGCCTCCTTGTGCCACCGTCATGTTTAACCCAGCAAGTATACCCGGGAGCGCAAGTCCAAACATGGTAAACGTAAAGCCATCTAACCCCCAACCAAGACCAGATGCGAGAAATGCGCGGCGAGCTTCGATATTATTTTTCATTTAGCTCCTCCCTGTTCAGTTTTCTAGCCCAGTATGTTAAAAGCAAGAGCAATTTTTGCATCGCCGATTCCTGAACTAAATGCATTTCTTCTTTTCAGAATTAACTAATTACAATGATTATAAATATTGATTAGAGTTATCAGTTAACTCACTTTAGATTCATTGAAAAATATTTTCTTGCAAATCGTATAAGACATGTCATGTTCCTACTTTAGTTATTAATTCCTCGCCCTCTATTTTCTCAGGTGACTCATCTATAATAACTTTCCCTTTCGTTTCAGGGAGCAGCCAGACTGTGATAATTGCAAGTGTACATGAGATGATCCCAACCGTCATAATTGCGTTACCCATTCCAATCATCGCAGTAAAAACACCGATAAAAGCTGGACCAAATGCTGCAAACCCACGACCGACATTGTAAACGAATCCTTGTCCAGTAGCCCTCATTCTAGTTGGAAACAGTTCTGCTGAATATGCACCAATTCCTGCGGATTGTCCCGCTGCAAATACACCTAAAAGCAAGGCAACAAAATAAGATACGAAACCTCCACTGACAGGGATTAAGATAAATGTGACAATTGTTACCCCAGAACCTAAGAAATAAAGTGTGAATGTAGGGCGCCTTCCCAAGATATCATGCAAATAACCCGCCGAGATATATCCGATCATACACCCTGTAATTGTCGTCCATAAATAAGTCGTAGTTCCAATAATACTTAAATTTTGGACCTGTTTTAGATATAAAGGCAGGAAGCTAAACACGGAATAATATACCGCTTGAACTCCGAACCCTAAAACAATAGCCAGCAACGTAATCCTGATTTGCTTCCGTGAAAACAATTCTTTCATAGAATTGTTTTTCTTAACACTCTTATCCCTATTAACAGGTACTCGGTCTTTGACATTTCTTCTTATATAGAATACTGCAAGTGCTGGCAATATTCCAATAAGGAATAAATATCTCCAGGCTACTTCAGGCGGGAATAGAGAGAATACGGCAAAATAACTTAACGTTGATAATGCCCATCCAATCCCATACGCTGATTGAAGGAAGCCCATTGTTTTTCCACGAGATTTTGAAGATGCATACTCTGCTAACAAAGCTGCTCCGACAGGCCATTCGGCTCCAAAAGCCAAACCTTCAAGAATTCTCCACATAGCCAATTGCGTGGGGTTTTGTGCAGTGGCGGTTAAAGCAGTAAAAACGGAAAAGGCCAATATTACGTACATTAATACACGCGCTCTGCCGAACCTGTCAGCCAGCATTCCTCCAAGAATCCCACCTACTGCAGAAGCTAAGAGACTGTATGTTGTGATCCAGCCTCCTTGAGCAACAGTCATGTTCATTCCTACCAAAATACCAGGTAATGCTAACGCAAACATCGTAAAGGTAAAACCATCTAATCCCCAGCCTAGACCTGACGCGATAAACGCACGCCGCGCATCGATATTGTGCTTCAATGTAAACGCCTCCTATTAATGGCTTCCTATGGCATTATAATGAGAACCCTATAATTCAGGCTTATCATGATGTTTGAGCAAGTTTTGGTTTGTAAGCAAAATATAATTTAACTACTTTGATAAGGTTCTTTCTTTGTCAATTAAAGGTTTATTATCTTGGAAAATATTTGCTTTTTCAAAAGAATAAGCTAATTTAAGGACTGTTTTCTCATCAAATGCCTTACCTATGATTTGCATTCCAACAGGCATTCCCCGGCTCAGCCCACACGGTATTGTTAAAGCAGGAAGCCCTGTCAAATTCATCGGTGCTAGAAATCTAATGACGTGTTGTAAAAAATTAACTTCCCTTCCGTTTAAATCTTGGAATTCGTTTCCTATCTTAGGTGGTATAAAAGGCATTGTGGGTGTTATTAATACATCAATCGACTCAAAAGCATTGGTAAAATCGTTGATTAATCTTTGTCTTAGTTGCTGAGCCTTTAAGTAGTCGACAGCGCTAGGCAGTTGGCCGAGTTCCAATAGAAGTCGTACATCTTCTCCAAAGTCCTGAGGGCGAAGCTTAAGATTAACATCGTGTATAGCACTAGCTTCTGGTAAAATTGTGTTCATTTGGGTTATAGACAAATTTTTTAATTCCGGTATACTAATTGTTTTTACCTCGGCCCCCAACTCTATTAATTTATTAATTCCATCCCGAACTGCCATTTCGATTTCAGAGTCAACATCATTCATGAAATATTCTTCATTAATTCCGATAACTACACCTTTAATATCTTCGGACAGGAAGTCAGAGTATTTTTCGGCAGGTATATTTGCTGATGCTGGATCTTTCCTATCATACCCAGCAATCGCCTCTAACAATATAGCTGCATCCCTAACTGTTTTCGTCATGGGCCCAATATGATCAAGAGACCAAGCTAACGGAAAAGAGCCATATGTACTGACCCTTCCATATGTTGGCTTGAGACCGATAATTCCACATGCAGAGGAAGGTAGTCGAATAGACCCTCCTGTATCGGTTCCTAAAGAAGCAATTGTCATATCTGCTGCAACAGCGGCTCCGGATCCTCCGCTGGAACCTCCTGGGATTCTTTCTATATTCCATGGGTTGCGGCAAACTCCATAATGCTGATTGTTAGTGGTACCACCCCATGCATACTCATGCAAATTTAGTTTTCCGGTGAATATTACTCCAGATTCTTTTAATTTTGACACAACAGTTGCATCAAATTCCGGTATAAAATCAGAATGGATTTTCGAGCCAAGAGTCGTAACTTCACCTTTAATATATAAATTATCTTTTAGGGCCATTGGAATACCATGAAGCGCCCCTCGATAATCTCCTCTTAAAATCTCTAATTCAGCTAGCTTTGCTGATTCTAGAGCAGTATCTGCTGTAACGTTAATAAAGGCGTTCAACTTAGAATTATGAGCTTCTATTCGTTGCAAAACTGACTTTGTTATTTCAACCGGTGATACTTGTTTTTTTTGAAGCAAAGGTGCTAATTCCTCAATGGTTTTTAATGCTAATTCTTCTATCATTTTGTACCTCTTATTGGAATATGACTTAAAGCAATTTTCGATTCACCAAGCTTTAGGATTTCAACAGTCTGATTTGATAAACTTATCTCTTCCCACTGCTTTACAAGAATGGCATGATCGTATTCAGATACCTCAATCCCTCTATACGCCAAAATATCAGTAATTAGGTCCTTCAAAGTCCATCCCCCTTATTCCACTATTAGAAATATTCATTTTATTTATAAAGTAATTATTCTTTAAGTGTTTTAGATTATATGGTCCGAGAGCTATACACTTTGTTTGATTTTCTTCTTTCCAAAGAACTCTTTGAACATTAAAACAAGCAATACGATATTGCTAACGCCCAAATAAATCAATAATATCCATACTATTGAAACAAAAGTGGTTTCAGAAATTTGCATATAATCTAGCACCTCACAATTTTTTATTTGGTTATATCACTCTAGTTTCCAATTGCTGCGGTTCTTCATTTTTAGGCCATAATAGACACCCAATTAATGGGATAACTCCTGAGATAGCATGAGTTATCCAATATCCTTGCCAGAGTGGAACAGGATTCTCTATAGCTCCGATTTCCGGTAGAAAAACAAAATATATTGAAGCTAAAATACCTATAATCATACCTAAAAATATGGCTCTAGTATTAATTCGTTTCATCAATATTGATATAACAAAAGGCCAAGTTATCGGTACAGCTAATGCTCCTATAGCATATGTGAAAAATAGGATTGAAAAATTTCCGGTACCAATAAACGTCATCAATAGGCCAAAAAATAGTACAGATACCTTTGCAAGTCTAAGTACTTGTTTATCATTATATCCTTGAAGGCTTAAGAGTTTTTTTTGAAGGGGTTTAAAGATATCGTTTACAAAAATAGTTGAACAGGCACTTAAGCAAGTACTAACTGTCGAAAATATTGAAGCTAAAAGAATAACAACAACAAAATAAGTTACCCAGGGAGGCATAAGTTTCAGAAATACCGCAGGCATTACCTCACTTCCCTGTAAATTTAATCCCTGAGCGAGACCAATCATTCCAATTATCCCCGCAACACAAGGTATCGGTACCCACAATAAAGTCGATCCTAAAATGAGCTTCGATTCTTCTCCTTGTTTAACAGCAAATACTTTTTGCCATACTTCCGAATTAATAAAAGTATACATAATGTAGCCACCCCAACTAATGAGAAGCCAGCCCGTAACCGTATCTTTACTTATAATCGTTGTCGCTGTGGGAACGCCTGAAGCAGCTAAGCCTTGGTATATAGCTGAAGGACCACCTACTTTAAATATTGTTATAGGCATAATAAGAATCAATAATATCACCATGGCTACTACTTGCACTGAACCAGTGATTATTGCAGCCCTTACTCCTCCAATGGCAATATAAATTGTAATAATGGCCCCGGCTATTATTACTGTTTGCCAATGAGACATTCCAAACATTGCATTCAGTATCAATCCCACCGCCATTATATTAACAACACCAAAGAAAAACATTTGGGCAATCGCGACAAAAGTAAAAATGGCATGTCCCTTGCTCCCAATTCTTTTACCAACTATTTCAGGAAAGGTACTCGCATTTGGCATCATCTGTCTTGCCCTTTTGATTACTGGAATACCAATTACAGCTGAAATTGGTAAAATAGCTGCATAAGTCCAAAGAGCTGTAGCGCCAAACTGATATCCCCCTTCTGCAGAACCAAGTAATGTTGATGCCCATATCCAAGTTGCCATTAATGAAGCCATAGCCATAATGTTTGAAACACTTTCCCTTGCCGTCATAAAATCATCAGAAGTCTTGGAACCTTTTTGATTGAACCATATGGCTAATGGAATCATTACTATGGCTGAAATAATCAGAACAGCAAAGCCACCAATAGGATTTAATTGCATATTGAAATCCCTCCTATATTCCTCTTCTACGATACTCGTAAATTCATACCTCATTACATGGGACGTCTCTAGGACGTTCCGGAAAATTCAATTTACATCAACCAAGTAACTATTCCAACTGAAGTAAGCTCCATTTTAAAATTTTATTTACTTGTTAAATTCTTAATAATATCACCTTCAGATGAATAACTAATATATGTAATTATTAGTTTTTAAAGGTTTAAGATTTACTAGATTTTATGCCTGCATCTTCTTAATAGTCAACAACATATAGTAAGCGGTTTCAAAAATGTTCTTCTATAAAAGCCATCAGTTCTTGTTTGATTTCGTTAAATTCTGTCCAAAATTGTTCTTCTGTCATTTTCCACTCCTCCTATAATTATTAAAAGAATTGAAAAGGAATATTTCCATAATTGGATATTATTATAAAATTTTGCAATTGTCAACATTTTGTTTACTATTAAAATAGGTTGAATTTTCTATGTATGTAATCGCTATTTCATGGTTAATCTCTTTTTCCAATCGGGTTTTTATCAGCTTTGAAAGTTATATCGGCATCTTTTCGGGCTTCTTCCAAAATCTGCATGACGGACCGGCTGTGATTCAATAGTTCATAACAACGATTAATATTTTTTGTTTGAAGGATTTTGTTGAATTCAACTACTTCATAGAACAAAATATTCTCATTGTCTTGAGCATCTAACCGGACCTCTCCTTCTCTCGTGTGCATATACACCTTACTGCAGCCATTTGGGCCATTTTCAACGTGTATATAGCCTTTCTCTCCTTGAATTAAAATAAAGCTTAATCCATGCGTATCCTTGCTTCCCATGCATTCCGCAATCATTTCAGGGTATTCCATTACCACTACACCTGAAGTATCAATGCCGTTTGCATGTTTATTTGCGATGTAATTTACTGCTTTTGGACGGCCAAAAAGACGAGTGACGAAGTGAAGATTATAAACATTGATATCTGCCAAAGCACCTCCTGAAAATTCAGGATTGAAAACATTAGGTGTTTCACCATTAAGAAGCAATTCATATCTGCTCGAATACTGGCTGTAATTACATTGAACAAGTTTAATTCGACCAATCCTGTCCAGATTTTTTTTTACAAGTTTAAAATTAGGTAAATGAATGGTTGTTATTGCTTCAAACAGCATTAACCCTTTATCTATGGCATAATTTATTAAACTTTCGGCCTCTCTTAATGTTGACGTGAAGGGTTTTTCACAGATTACGTGTTTTTCGAATTGGAGTGCTTGATACGCTTGCTCATAATGCAAATTATTTGGAGAGGCAATATAAATCACATCAATTTGAGAATTAGAAAGCATAGCTTCCAAATTGGTATAAATATTGTCGACATTGTATTTTTTAGCCAATGCTCTTGCTCTACCTTCCTCGCGGGTATACATGGCTATACACTTATTTCCTTCCACTTGCTGTAAGGCAGAAAGAAACCTGTCCACAATCCATCCTGTTCCAATGGTCGCATAATTCATTTTACACACTCCGTTTCATTTCTCGCTCCCTACTGCTATTTGCAACCAATTCTTATTTATCGATGATCCTGTAGGATTATTCTAAATCCAATGGCCAAGGCTTTAGAAAGCACTTGGCCATTTAATTATGATTTGAAAAAGGTACGGTTACTCCAAATTCGCATGCCTTCCAAACATAGTCGTAGAATCCAATCCCTTTTTATCCATGAACCTCAAAATGACTGCGTCAAAGAACACTAAAAGGGACTGCTCGAACAACGAACCCATCGGTTGGATTGTTCTATTCTCACTCTCGGTCTCCGATTTTACTTGGGCAGGGATCTTGATTGCCACGTCAGCCAGACGCCCGATCGTCGAATCTGGAGCAATGGTAATCAGTGCAATTGTCGCTCCAATGTCTTTCGCTTTCTCGGCCATCGACACAAGGCTTTTCGTTTCGCCCGAACCAGAGCCTACAATTAAAATATCGTCTTTTTCCAAATTAGGGGTAATTGTTTCCCCGACAACATAAGCATCAATTCCCATGTGCATCATCCGCATGGCAAAAGATTTGGCCATCAATCCCGATCTACCGGCCCCTGCAACAAAGACTTTTTTAGCTTCAATGATGCGGTTGACAAGCTTTTCTGCCTCATCATCAAGCATTAGGCTGGCGGTACGCTGCAATTCTTCAATAATTTCATTTACATATTGAGTTGTTTGCATCAATGTCGCCTTCTTATGCCAATACTTTTTCTTTGATTAGTTTTTTCATTTCAGCAGCCGCAGCCTTTTTATCTTCCTGTCCTGTAATTCCGCCGCCCACAATGACAAGATCCGGCTCAGCGTCAACCACTTGTGGAAGTGTATCCAGTATGATTCCGCCAGCGATTGCTGTTTTTGCATTTTTCACAACGTTTTTAATAACTTTGAGCTGTTCGAATGGATTTTGCCCGGCTGCCTGGCCATCGTATCCTGTGTGCACGCAGATATAGTCGACACCTAATTCGTCAATTTCTTTCGCACGCTGTTCCAAGTTTGGCACATTGATCATATCAACAAGAATTTCTGTGCCATGCTTCTTTGCTTCTTCCACAGCACCCTTGATTGTAATATCGTCAGTTGCTCCAAGAATTGTCACAATGTCAGCGCCTGCCTGGGAAGCATTCATTACTTCATAGGCGCCCGCATCCATTACTTTCACATCAGCCAAAACTGTCATATTTGGAAAAGCATCTTTGATTTCTTTAACTGCTTTATGCCCTTCTTTATTAATGATGGGTGTACCGATTTCCACAATATCAACATGTTCTTCTACCTCTTTTACCAATTCCTTTGCTTCCGGAATATTAACCAAGTCTAATGCCAATTGAAGTTGCATAAATACTCCACTCCTTAAGAATTTTTTGATAAATTTGAATCTGACTATCATTCTAGAGGAGGTTATTATAAAAAAGAAGTACGCACTTTATTTTCAGATAGTTACCGTAAGTATACCGTAAATAGGATAAACTTTGCCATACCAATGGTTTGCATTGTATAAATCCGTTGAATTTCTCATCTCATTTTCTTCTCTCTGCATTTTTCAAAAGATATTTCTACCAAAAATCTAAATCTCTACTGTCGTAGTTTCACAAGTGGACTTTATATAATTCTTTCCCCATTTATACATAACTTCTAAAACTGGTAATAAAGATTGCCCATGTTCCGTCAGTGAATATTCTACTTTCGGAGGTACAACCGGGTACACCTTCCGATGGATAATTAAATCATCCTCTAGCTCCCTCAGTTGATGGACAAGCACCCTTTGCGAAATCCCTGGCATAAGCGCTTTCAATTCATTAAATCTTTTGGTTCCTTCATTGCCAAGATGCCATAAAATCAACATTTTCCATTTCCCGCCTATTACAGCAAGCGTAAGTTCTTTCTCACAATTGAAAGATGTTTTACAAAGTCGTGCCAAATTCTTCACTCCTTTTTTCACGATAGTATACTTATTGTCACTATTTGAGAAAAAAGTGCATACTTACAAATACTAATTATACACGTTATACTGAGTTTAGTATAGGCAGTATAGGAAATATCAAAGGAGGGTTATATATGTCGATGACTGTTTCACAAGAATCCCCAACAGGAGCTGCCAATTCTAATGCGACTAAAGGAAATGAAAAGTTAGACTCCATGACCTTTGTTTTGTTTGGAGCAACAGGTGATTTAGCGAAACGGAAAATCTTTCCTACTTTATATAATTTATTTTTGGATAACAAATTACCTGATCCCTTTGCAGTTATCGCATTAGGTAGAAAGAATTTCTCCTCTCAAGCATTTCGTTTACATGTGTTGGAATCGCTTAAAATTTTTTCGCGCAGATTTCCAGAAAATACAGACAGTACTGAAACTTTTCTTCAAATGATTCATTATCATTCATTGAATGCCACTGATAATCAAGGATACTTAAAATTGGTTGACTATATTAAACATTTGGAAACAGTATTGAGGATTCCAGAAAACCGGTTGTTTTATCTATCGATGGCCCCTGAATTTATAGATACTGTAACATCTAATATTAAAAAAAGCGGTTTAGATTCCATAAATGGATGGAAACGCCTGGTCATTGAAAAGCCTTTCGGTTTTGATTTATCTTCGGCACAGAATTTGAATAATAAACTGGGTAACGCTTTCGATGAAGCTGAAATTTATCGAATTGATCATTATTTAGGGAAATCGATGGTCCAAAACCTTGAGGTCTTGAAGTTTGCCAACCCCATGTTTCAAGATATATGGAACAAGGAAAATATATCTAATGTTCAAATTACGGCCAGTGAAACGGTTGGCGTCGAAGAAAGAGCAGATTATTACGATCAAGCTGGAGCCATCCGCGATATGTTTCAAAATCACATGCTGCAGATACTGATGATGACAGCGATGCAGCAGCCAAAAAAACTTAATTCTAAAGAAATTAGAAAAGAAAAGTTGAAAGTCATGGAAGCCCTCCAGCCTTTGCAAAAGGAGAACATTTGTTCAAGCATCATTCGTGGGCAATATGAAGCGGGTGCAATAAATGGAATTCCTGTTAAAGGCTATAGAGAAGAGCCTGGGGTCGAAAGTCTTTCAAAAAATGATACTTTTATTGCCGCCAAAGTATTAATTAATCATCCTGCCTGGTATGGAGTTCCTTTCTATATCCGGACCGGAAAAAGAATGAAAGAAAAATCAACTCGCATTGTAATTGAGTTCAAGAAAAAGCTGTCGATTGTTGATGCGAAAGACAGTGACAAGACCATACCTAACTTATTAACCATCGAAGTCAACAAAGAAGGCATATCCCTGCAATTAAACATAAAGAACCCAGAGACAAACAAGATTGAACCTGCTTCGTTTTCGTTTTCCGCTAATAATGGTAATACGCCAGCCGAATATGAGCTACTTCTCTACGATGTATTTCGAGGGAATTCAACTTTTTTTGCTCATTGGAAAGAAGTTGAACTGGCTTGGAAATGGGTGCAGCCGGCTTTGGAAGCTTTTGAAAAGAGCGATTGCCCCCTCCATACTTATCCCGCTGGGTCACTAGGACCGGTGGCGGCTGATCAATTGCTTAAACATGATGGGTTTAAATGGTGGTAAATATCATAATTTTTTATTTTATTTTCGGTATATAAACAGTATTTTTCCTATTGTTGAATAAAAAACTTGATTTTCAGTAAATGAAAGGAGAAAAATTCATGACTGTATCTTTTAATTACACAAACGCCCTACCCTTCTTAAAGGAAACAGAACTTGAATACTTAAGTGAATTTGTAGAAGTAGCCCACAACCGCCTTCATCACAAAACAGGTCCCGGGTCAGATTTTTTAGGCTGGGTTGACTGGCCGCTTCATTACGATAAAAGTGAGTTGACCCGGATTAAGCACGCGGCTCAAAATATTAGAAAACACTCCGATGCATTGATAGTCATCGGCATAGGAGGTTCCTACCTGGGTGCACGAGCGGCTATCGAAGCACTTTCTCATACCTTTCATAATCAATTGGGTCAGCAAACCGCGGTGTATTTCGCAGGTCAGAATATAAGTCCCACATATATCACACATTTGCTTGAGCTTCTTGAAGGTAAGGATATTTCAATCAACGTCATATCTAAATCTGGCACCACTACAGAGCCAGCTATTGCCTTCCGTATCTTTCGCGACTATATGGAGACTAAGTATGGAAAAGAGGAAGCAAAAAAGCGCATCTTCGCAACTACAGACCGTTCTAAAGGTGCCCTAAAAAGCCTGGCAGACCAGGAAGGCTACGAAACCTTCGTAATCCCTGATGATATAGGCGGCAGATACTCTGTTCTGACTGCAGTGGGTCTGCTTCCCATTGCTGTAGCGGGACTGGATATTGATCAAATGATGGAAGGTGCAACTGCGGCTTCCTATAAATACAACAACATAGACCTTTCAACGAATGAATGTTATCAGTATGCTGCCGTACGCCATGCCCTGTACCAAAAAGGCAAAGATATCGAATTACTTGTAAATTACGAGCCTTCTTTGCATTTTGTATCGGAGTGGTGGAAACAGCTTTTTGGCGAGAGCGAAGGAAAGGACCAAAAAGGGCTATATCCGGCCTCAGTTAATTTTTCCACCGATCTGCACTCTATGGGACAGTATGTGCAAGAGGGCCGTCGTAATCTGATTGAAACTGTCATACTAGTAAAAAAACCAAGAGTGGACCTGGTCCTTGAGTCACACACCCAAGATCTCGACGGCCTAAATTATCTAGCTGGACAAACGATGGATGAAGTAAATAAAAAAGCATTTCAAGGGACAGTAATGGCACATTTGGATGGTGGCGTGCCTAACCTTCTGCTGGAACTGGAAGAATTGAATGAGTACAACTTTGGTGAATTGGTTTACTTTTTCCAAAAAGCCTGTGCGGTCAGTGGCTATCTGCTGGGAGTGAACCCATTCGACCAGCCGGGAGTGGAAGAATACAAGAAGAACATGTTTGCCTTATTGGGCAAGCCAGGATTTGAAAGCGAAATCAGTGAACTTGAAAAAGCACTAGTGAGATAACATATAGCAAAGGAATGAATCATGTGGAAAAACAACAAATTGGAGTAATCGGTTTAGCGGTTATGGGCAAAAACCTTGCACTAAATATTGAGAGCAGAGGCTATAGCGTTTCCGTGTATAACCGGTCTTCCAAAAGAACAATAGAATTTTTAAATAAGGAAGCGGTTGGGAAAAATGTTACGGGTACAAAGGATATTGGAGAATTCGTGGAGTCCTTGGAAAAACCCCGTAAAATTATCTTAATGGTGAAGGCTGGCGCTCCTACAGATGCGACAATCGATTCATTAAGGCCCTTTTTGGAAACCGGGGATATTCTTATCGACGGTGGAAACACCTTTTTTCGAGATACGATCAGAAGAAACAAGGAATTGGAAAAATCCGGCATCCATTTTATCGGCGCAGGCGTCTCAGGAGGTGAGGAAGGTGCTTTGACAGGTCCTTCTCTCATGCCTGGCGGTCAAAAGGAAGCATATGAACTTATCAAACCTATCTTCGAGGCCATCTCAGCAAAGGTAAACGGTGAGCCATGCAGCACATATATCGGCCCGGATGGAGCAGGCCATTACGTAAAAATGGTCCATAATGGTATAGAGTATGGAGATATGCAGCTGATTTCAGAAGCTTACTTCATTATGAAACATACACTGGGATTATCTGCCCAAAACTTACATGAGGTTTTTTCCGAGTGGAACAAAGGTGAATTGGACAGCTATTTAATCGAAATCACCGCCGATATTTTCACAAAAATTGATGATGAAACCGGGAAACCTCTTATAGATGTGATTTTAGATACCGCCGCTCAAAAAGGAACAGGCAAATGGACGAGCCAAAGCTCTCTGGACCTGGGTGTTCCCCTCCCTATCGTAACCGAATCCGTATTTGCCCGTTTTATGTCCGCCATGAAAGAGGAACGCGTCAAAGCTAGCAAACTTTTAAAAGGACCCGAAGTCAAGCCCTTTGAAAGCGATAAGACTGGTTTGATCGAAGCAATCCGCAAAGCTCTGTATATGAGCAAAATTTGCTCGTATGCCCAAGGGTTTGCACAATTGCGTGCTGCGTCTGACCATTATGATTGGAACCTACGGTATGGCGAATTGGCCATGATTTTTCGCGGGGGCTGCATCATCCGGGCACAGTTCCTACAAAAGATCAAGGAAGCCTATGATCGCAATCCGCAGTTAGCCAATCTGTTGTTGGATCCGTATTTTAAAGATATCACTGAGAACTATCACTCTGCGCTAAGGGAAGTGATTGCCCTGGCAATCCAGCGCGGCATTCCAGTACCAGCGTTTTCCAGCGCATTGTCATACTATGACAGCTACCGTACTGCGACATTGCCAGCAAACCTATTGCAGGCACAAAGGGATTATTTTGGGGCTCATACCTATCAAAGGGTTGATAAGGAAGGTAGCTTCCATACAGAATGGTTTTCAAACGAAAAACAACTAACCTTTTAATACATTAGAAAAAGGAGATTATTAAAATGATAGTATATGATGTCACTGAAGCCATCGTTGAAGGCATGACCGTTTACAAAAACAAGCCGGAAAAACAACCGAAGTTCAACAGCGTCACCAATGGATACGTAACAGAGACAAGGCTTGACTTAGATGTTCATACAGGGACGCACGTGGATGCCCCTCTTCATATGTTGACGGATGGAGACACATTTGAAACCGTTCCATTGGAAGATTTAGTGGGTCATTGCAATGTATTGGATCTGACAGAAGCCGTAGACCGGATTACCAAAGCTGATCTCGAAGTATACGACATTAAAAAGGGAGACTTTGTTATTTTAAAAACTAAGAACTCATTGGAGAACACCTTTAATTTTGAGTTTATCTTCCTCGCCCATGACGGAGCTGAGTATTTAGCTGAGCTGGGCGTACGTGGTATTGGCATCGATTCACTTGGTATTGAGAGAAACCAGGAGGGACACCCGACGCATAAAACTTTGTTTAAAAACAAAGTGATAATCATTGAAGGTCTTCGCTTAAAAGAGGTGGACGAGGGAGATTATTTCATGGTTGCTGCCCCTTTGAAACTGGTTGGGACGGATGCTTCTCCAGCAAGGGTGTTATTAATTAAGGGAATAGCAGAAGAGTAAGTCATAGCAAACTTATAGATTTATTTTACTTAAACGATAGGATATGATGATGTTATAAATGATTTTTGAGGCCTAAATTGGCCTCTATATTTTTTATCATGGGAGGAGGAATTTGTTTGATTTCCCGTCTATCATCACCTTACATATTGTTAATACTCGCAACCATGTTTTGGGGAGGAAACTTCACAGTTGGAAAATCACTTGTAAGTTACGTTCCACCCTTTACTATGTCTTTAATCCGCTGGTCAATGGCATTAATTATTTTATTGCCTCTTGCTTGGAAAGAGTTAGCACAAACAAAGCAGATAATGATTAAACATTGGAAAACATTGATTGCTTTATCTTTAACCGGAATAGTGGCCTTTAATGCACTAGCTTATATTTCTGTCCAATACACCACATCTATTAATGCTTCTCTGGTGAATGCATTGTCTCCTGTATTGATCATGCTGTTGTCTCTCTATGTCCTTAAGGAAAAAATGTCCAAAGTGCAGATTCTTGGTGTCTTCATTTCTTTAGTTGGGGTAATATGGATTATTACAAAAGGAAAGATCGATTACCTGTTATCACTAACCTTTAACACTGGTGATATGATCATGATCTTTGCTGTTTTGGCATGGGCAGTTTACTCTGTTCTAATGAGAGCTTCAGGAACAAACTTGCCAAAAACAGCTACTTTTTTCGTCACTATTTTAATAGGCGTTGTTATTCTGGCACCTTTTGCTATGTGGGAAACTTATTCTCTTCCGTCTTGGGAGCATTTGGAGGCCCCTCAATATCTTGGCCTGCTGTATATAGGTGTTTTTCCATCCATTCTATCATTTGTGTTTTGGAACAAAGCGCTCTTTATCATAGGACCGTCGAAGGCATCCATCTTCCTGAACTTTATAGTATTGTTCGCCTCAATATTCAGCATTCTATTTCTTAACGAAAAGATTTATCCGGCACAAGTAATTGGCGGACTTCTGATTATTTCAGGTGTGGTTTTGACGACAAATATTAAACTATTCAAGAGTACTCGTGGCAGCACAAAGGTAAAACACCAAACAAAAGAAAAACCCTCGAGTAGTTGAGGGTTAAGAATTTAAAGATCAATTTCAATTTTATAATAAAGTATTATGAGTTTGCTATAGCAGTAGTTTTATTTGACGGATGGTTAGCAGGAAGTTTACGATCCATCTTTAAAACTCCGTTCAACATTACATTTCCAACCTTCTCTATGTCTTCCGGAGTGCTGTATTCCTCCGGACAGTGACTTTTACCGTCAATGCTTTTTACAAATAGCATCACTGACTTCGTGATAGAAGCTATATGTGCAGCATCATGGACAGCCATACTTGGAAAGACCATATATGGCTCCTCCATATCTTCAGCTGTTTCCTTCATTATATTTACCAAGTCATGATCCAACTCAATCGGTTTTTGATCCAGGAATAATTCTTGTTCAATAAATACTTTTCTCTTTCTTTTAATCCACTTCCAGATTATACCGATGTCACTCACAGCTTTCTTTATATCAAGTTCGTTTTCTCCCCTGAGTTCAAAGGTGAAATTTACTTGACCTGGAATGATATTTACCGCATTGGGAAACGCCTGTATTTTTCCTACAGTTCCTACCAAACTTCCCTCATACTCCCGGCAATAACGCTCGACCTCAATAATCATCTCCGCTGCCGCTGTCAGAGCATCCTGTCTGTGCTCCATCATCGTTGTTCCTGAGTGGTTGGATTGGCCGGTAACCGTCACATTAGTCCGGTATGTCCCAACTACGTTATCAATCACCGCTAAAGAGATATCGTTGGATTCAAGCCGCTGGCCTTGCTCTATATGAAGCTCGACAAACGCTTTTATGTCACGTCCCTTCTCGTGCATCTCCGGATACCGATTGAGACCTCCTCCCACACTCTCAAGGGCCTCGCTGAGTTTCATTCCTTTGGAATCCAGTACACCTTGTAACATGTCAGGATGCAGACGGCCGACAAATGATCTGCTCCCGAATGTGGATAAATTGAAGTCATTTGATTCTTCCGCTGTAAAAGAAACAATTTCCAAATCATGGTCCAAAGTGACATTGTTTTCGCCAAGCGTCTTTATAATTTCCTTTGCCATAAGCACCCCCAGCGGCCCGTCATACTTGCCGCCATTAGGTACTGAATCCAGGTGGGAGCCTACTACAATACAACCTTGTTTTTTTCCACTGCCTTTTTTTCTACCCCAAATATTCCCAGCACCGTCAACCATCACCTGCAAATCCATATCCTTTAACTCGTTAATGAACAGATGACGAACTTCGAGATCCGCCTTTGTGAAGCTCGGCCGTGTTACGCCGCCGTTATTATCCCTGCCATACTCCGCATACCTATTAATATCAGATATTAAGCGGTTTATATTAATTTCCATCGGGCCTTGGAATCCTCACTTTCCTATTGATAAAGGTGACCGTTCCTCTTTTACGGAACTAGTTTCTTCCATATATATGTACACCCGTCACTCATCACCCAATACACCATAAGAGGGGGCAAGAACCGGCTCGATTGCTCTTGTCTTATAGTCCTCTGCCTGTGGACTGTATATTTCCCAAGCCTTTTTCAAGTCAGTCAATGGATCTTCACTGTAATCAATCCGCAAATCCACATAAGCGAATGGAACTTCCGGCTGATAAATAAGAAGGGCAATGGAGTGCTCCTGATCCATTTCCCCTCCCAAATCAAATCCATGTTCAATAGATGCAATTAATCGATCACCGAGTGGCAGTTCTCTATTTCGGAGGAAGAGATTCCCCATAGCTTCAGGAATCTTAGAGTCACTCAATAAATTTCCTATGGCCGCAACATTATTTCCATAAAATTGACCATGCACTCCCAATGCTTTATCTCCAGTGAAAACAGCTGAATTGCCTGTAGCATCCACAACGGCTAATTGCCGATATTCTGGAAATTCTGAAGCAGCTTTCATCGTTTTTAAGGCAGCTTTTGCGTCATAACCTTTTTCTAAAGTAGCCATTCCGATATCAGCCAATCGGGGATCAGTGACATTCTGTGACAGTATTACACCTATCTTCGATTTAACCCATGGACATCTGGCACCGACTGACGGGCTGCTTGAAGTGACAATGGCACCTAAAGCGCCTGTTTTAGCACAGCGACCTGCCACAGAAAACGTACTGGTAACTCTCATTCTTTATCACTCCTACTATATTTGTAGAGCAGTAGAAAAGTTGGATTTACTCCAATTTATCTACTGCTCTCACAGAATTACGGATCCGTTAGTAAGTACTGCTAGGAATTATATTAATTGTCGCTGACGACAGCTTCAACATCAATCTCAACTAGCATTTCAGGAAGCGCCAGGCCGTCTACAACCAGACCTGTGCTCACAGGGTATACTCCCTTGAAGTGTTTGGCAATGACAGCGTATACTTCGTTCCGGTAAGAACGATCTGTTACGTATGTTGTAATCTTACATACATCTTCCATTTTTCCGCCAACTTCTTCTAACAACTGTCTCACACATCGGAGGGCGTTCTCCATCTGCTCGGCGGGATCATTAAGTCCGTGAAACTTTCCATCAAGGTCAAATCCTGTCTGTCCCCTCATGAAAATGTGATTTCCCGCGCGAACCACCATACTGAATTCATTTACTACATGATGCTCTTTTTCTCCAAACTCTGAAGGATAAAACTTCTCTGTTTTGAACTTGCGGAATCTCTCTATTTTGATTCCGGTTTTCTCTTTTTGTGTTGTCATTGAACATACTCTCCTTATCATTATTATGCTCTGGCCAACTCCAGGTTCTGGAAAGCCGCGGGAGAAGTAAGATCCCACCCCAGCAGCTGTTCAGCTCTGGAATACTCCCCAGCTTCAATTAACTGGCGAATTCTTGTCGAAGAAATCATTTCGTTTTCTGGACATTCTACGGGATGCAAAACTCCTAAGTTGAAATGCTGACCCAGTACATCAAGCGTTCCCTTCCTGCCTTTGCCGAATCGAAAATTAGGCCCTTCCCAGATTTCCAGCGGATTTACATCTCTGAGTTCTTCAATGAACTCAAGCATATCCTTTTTCATATAATCTTCATCGAACCTGCCTACGATGACTTGGTCCGCGCCAATGCGTTCCAGCCTGTAAAGCTTTTCTTCCAGTGTCGTTAACAGCTGACCGCGACCAAAATAGACTTTAGGGGGAGGATCAAAGGTATAGACTACAAAGGGGACCCCCCGCCTTCTTGCCCGCTCCTTTGTTTTTGCCAACAGCCTCTGATGCCCCTTATGCACACCATCAAAAGCACCAATAGTCAGGACGGAAGCCGCCAAGTTGACGGAGCCCAAAGTGTGAATATCCAATGTTACCTCCCCTTTCTTATAAAGCCTCGTAGGAATCTATTAATTTCGGTTAAACGGATACTGAGCTTTTTACATCTAGCTTGGCAGCTTTTTTAACCAGCTCACGCTGTGGCTCCAGATCGAAGTTGTTGAAAACTGCTGCCTGCTGTGCGAATGGCGGGCTCTGTGCAAACAGTTCGAACGTCGTGTTGTGACCTGCAAGGGAAGAATTCAGCAGGTCTCTCGCAAAGTAGAGAAGCTTTGCTCTTTCTTCCGGGCTCCACTCGCCGACTGAGTAGTATCTGTCAATATACTCCTTGATAGCCGGGTCAGACATAGTCGCTGTGTCAGGGGTTACTGCCAGTTGTCCTCCTACAAGCTCCCTTGTGAGGTGAGCCATCGCCGGGAAGTTGGAAAGTGCGAACACACGTCCAGTGTAGAGCAGGGACTGGTTAGGCATGATCAATCCGCCAGGACTTTCTTCTGCATTGGCTACTGCTGCTGTCAAGTGAGCGTTAATTCCTTCCCTATAATTGATCAGCTGTGAAATTTTCTCCTGCACTGCCTGGAGACGTGTCAATCCAGTCTGATCGGCATTCAGTGTCGCAGCACCTAGAAGGTAATCTGCTCGGCGTAGCATTCTCAGCACATAGTTAAAAGCGGAGTAACGGTGTACTGTTGAACGGATGTAAGCAGCTGACTGAAGCGATCTGTGGAACAAGACGTTCTCCCAAGGAATCAACACGTTGTCAAAGATGAGCAAAGTGTCGATTTCTTCAAACTTTGTGGAGATCGGATAGTCCTCTTCCTTTCGTCCCTGACCAACCGATGTACGGCAAATATGTTTGAGTCCCGGCGATCCCATATCACAGATGAATCCGCAAGCGAATGGCGCCATTGTTTCTTCCCCGGCAGCCCAATCGAGAATCGTCGGCTTGACAAAGGCCTGGTGGGCATAGGCGGCAGCGGTTTCAAACTTTGCGCCCTTTACGACAATTCCTTTGTCGTTCTCTTCTACAACATGTAGCAACGTTCCTCCGTCTTTACCGCTGAAGAGCTTGCTTCTGTCTCCTTTTGGGTCCGTGTTGGCAGATACATGGAACAGGTCTTCCCTTGCTACTCGATCAATGTGGTATTTGATGTTGTCCGCATAAATCGGGTTGATTTCATTTAACTTGTCTTGCGCATCATATAAAGACCACATCTCTCCAATTGTTTCGTCCCCTACTCGGTAAACAACGCCTCCCAAATCGTCCAGAACTGTTTCTACATGGTTACGAATTGCCGTCAAATCTTCTTTTGACTTTGGCGGATTATATGCACGGGAGATTACTTCTCCGTCCGGTAAGGTAGCAGTAAGCGTCTCTTTATATCTGTCTTCATGCGGCATATCGTACATTCTTGCTTTGATATCGACAATCGGATTGAAAGCCGGATGCTCTGCCACATTTTTGACGCGTTCTCCGTCAATGTAAACCTCTCTTCCATCATTCAATGATTCACGGTATTGTTCCCCTGTCATTAATGCCATATTATTTCCTCCTCATTTTTCATTGTTAACTCCCTCAAGGAGTGTAAGTGGAATGTTATGCTCTTTCATATTGGTCAAATTGCCCAAATTTTCCTCTGTAGTACACCAATGGTCTTCCATTATTTGTAGTTGCAGATTTTACCTCCGCCATGAACACGGAATGTGTTCCACCGGTAATTTCCTCGACTACTCTGCATTCAATACTTACCAAAGCATCTTTTAATACCGGGTCTCCAAATTCGCTGTATGTCATGTTTATGTCCTTGAACTTTTCCGTATTAGCTCTGGCAAACTGTATAGCGAGTTCTGCTTGATCTTCTTTGAGGATATTTACAGTGAATGTCTTTTTTTCAGAGATCGCATGGCAAGTACCAGTTTGTTTATTTGCACATATCAGCAGCATAGGTGGTTCAAGAGAAACCGAACTGACGGCGCTGGCCGTAATTCCGTAGTCGACTCCATCTTTGTTTGTCGTGATGATTGTGACCCCGCTGGAAAAGTGTCCAATTACGTCCCTGTATTCCTCTGACTGAATCAAAGGTAAAGCGTTCTCAACTTTTTTAGGTGCATTTACACTCATATTCCATTGCCTCCTCATTCGAGCATATATTCATTAAGGGAAATATTCCTTATCTATTCCTTTATAGGCATTTTACAGTGGAAAAGAACGGTTGTCAATAGAATTCTCAAAAAATTCTAATCTACTTTTCCCCATTGTTATTTTACCTTTTTACTATAGAATCAAGTCTAGGTTGCTTGTTAATACACTCTGTAATTAAATAAAAGATACCCCCGTAAACCGCTTCAATGTTTATGCCGGATTGAATGCCTTCATACTCGTACTATGCAGCGGCTGAACTTTTGAATCGGGATCAATGTAGGCTTTCGCATTATTAACGGCTGTTGGTCCTTCTCCAAAACCTGTTGCAATCAGTTTTACCTTGCCTGGATATGTGGTTATGTCTCCAGCCGCGTAAATTCCTGGGATATTCGTCTCACCTTTTGAATTAACAACGATGCTTCCCTTATCAATATCTAATCCCCAGTTTTGAATAGGCCCAAGAGTGGAAATAAATCCATAATTGACAATGACATCGTCTACTTCAATAGCTGTCTCTTCTTCACTCTTTACCTTTTTAAGGACAACTTGTTGAATCTGATCTTCACCGATTAGTTGTGTTGGGACAAATGGCGTCATGATATTTACTGAAGAATTCATTAAAGTCTCAACACTGGATTCGTGCGCCCTAAATCGATCACGACGATGCACCAGTGTCACCTGTTCTGCAATTGGTTCCAACATCAATGCCCAGTCAACAGCAGAATCTCCACCACCAAACACGATGACCTTTTTTCCGGCAAATTGATTCATGTCGTTGATGAAGTAATGGAGGTTTTTCCCCTCATAGGACAAAGATTTTTCTATTTCAAGCCGTCTTGGTTCAAACGCTCCAACACCGGCGGTGATAATTATTGACTTTGATACATGATCTGAAGTATCTGTAATGATTTCAAAATTGCCATCTGAGTTTTTTACAATATCAATCACTTTTTCATCCAATGCGACAGTTGGGTTAAAAATAGATGCCTGCTCTATCAAACGATCAACCAATTCCTGAGCTGTTATTTTCGGAAAGCCTGGAGCATCGTAGATATATTTTTCAGGATATAAGGCTGCAAGCTGCCCCCCTAATTGAGGCATGCTGTCAATGATTTTAACTGAACATTGTCTCATTCCACCATAAAAGGCGGTAAAAAGTCCTGCAGGCCCGCCTCCTATAATTGTAATGTCATAAACTTTTCCATTTGAGTTCATATTTTTCTGCTCCTTTCTCCTCTTTCAGGTAAACTATATAGAAGATTCCTAGTCTTTAATCGTACTTAAGGCATTATTGAAGAACTTTTGCCGGAGAAAGAACGAATTTTTCAATGGCATGCCGTACACCCTCCTCATTATTGCTAAAGGTTATATACGCAGCTTTTTCCTTCAACTCTTCCACTCCATTCCCCATCGCTATGCCTAAGCCGGCAGTCGAAATAAGGTCCATATCGTTATAACTATCCCCGATCCCGATAATTTCCGACCGATCTATTCCGAGTTTCTTTGCTAGGTGAAGAAGAGCTATGCCCTTATTAGCCTGCGGATGTGTTATTTCAAGATAAAAAGGCTTTGATTTTGTGACATGGGCGTTGCCACCGAATTCGGCACGAAGTTCAATCTGTAACTGATCGAGATAATCAGGCGCATCAATAAAAAGGGCCTTGGTAAATCCTCCATCTGCCAATTTTCCTAGACCTGGCTCAACTGTGTATGGCACCTTAACCGAGTCATAATATTGTCGAATAAATTCGTTGTCGGATGCAGTATAGAGAATGTCGTTCTGATAAACCTGCAAATGTAGGTTATTTTCTTTCGCCACTTCAATCAATCTATGGGCAACATGCGGTTGTATAAGTCGTTCATACAGAACTTCGTTCCCGGCTATATTTTTAATTAGAGCTCCTTGGTAAGTAATAAGGGGTACGTTCAATCCAAGATGCTGGGCAATATTCTTCGCAGACGCAAACATTCGCCCTGTAGCGATAGTTACAACGATTCCAAGGTCTATTGCGTCTTGTATAGCTTGGATAGTTCCAGTTGATACGATCAAATCAACTGTAAGTAAAGTGTCGTCCAAATCGATGGCAACCATTTTATACATTGGTGTCGTCCTCCCTTTACATCTTGTTTTAAAAAAGCATGAGGGAGATGCTTTTATGTAAAAAGCTTGTAGACAGGGTCTTTCAAAAAGGAAGACTTTGTCTACAAGCCAAGATCCTTCGATCTTATATAGACTGGTAGAATTCTACATATGTGGATCAAGCTGCGTATATGTTAATTCGGAAAGTGTTTCCTAAGTTTTACTTTGATGGAAACTGTAAAAATGCTGCTTTGTAATCAATTTATATATCTTTATCGAAACAAATGTAAGTGTCACTAACACTATTGATCTTATTTATAGTTATACTTGTACTTCGATCACCGCGTTTGGACTATCGATTATGTCATTATTATTTTTTGTAATGATTCCATCCTTTATGACCATTGAAATTGGATTGCTTCCCATTCTGTATGGCAGCATTTCATATAAGTTATCCTTTAAAATCAATATATCCGCAGCCTTCCCCACTTCAATGGAGCCACGATCTTTCCCAATTCCTAAAGAAACGGCTGCATTAATTGTTGCGGCTGCTATTGCTTCTTTAGGCGTCCAATCATAAAGAGCACAAGCAAAACCGATAATTACAGGCATGGCACCTACCGGAGATGTTCCCGGATTATAATTGCTTGATAAAACAACCAAAGCACCTGAATCAATTAGCTTTCTTGCAGGCGGAAGATGTTTTTCCCGCATTGTAAAATCAGCTCCCGGAAGCATCCCAGCTGCTGTATTGGACTTTGCGAGCATTTGCATTTCTTCCTCGGTTATTTGATTCAGATGGTCAGCGCTTGAAAATTCCAGCAGGACCGCTTCTTTACAGCCTCCAATATTGTGGACCTGATCACTATGCGCCCTGGGAATAAGCCCAAGTGAACGTGACGCTTCCGCAAACTTCCTGGCATCTGAAATATTAAATGTGAATGGCTCGATATAAATGTCCGTCATGCGTGCCAGTTTTTTCTCAGCCACTTCCGGCAATAGGTCATTGATTACCTCATTAATCCATTCACTGCTTGTGTATCCTTCTGGTACATCATGAGCGGCCAAACAGGTTGGGATAATATCAACAGGTGAGTTTTCTTTTATTTTTTGTATCAGATGAAGCTCTCTCAACTCTCCCTCTACATTACTGGAGTATCCGGACTTCATCTCAACTGTGGTTGTTCCCCAAGTGTGTATATGATCCAATAAATCGTTGGTAAATTGGAGTATATCTACATCAGAGGCTTCTTCCATTTCCTTTATGGAAACCTTTATGCCGCCTCCCCCTTGAATTACATTTCCGTAGGTTTTCCCGCGTCCTCTTGCAACCTCTCCGCCTCTCCAACCGTAGAACGGCAGATGCGTATGGGCATCGATAAAGCCGGGGAGAACACTTTTACCTCTGGCATTTATGGTTTGTTCGGCTTCGATGATCTCTCTTTCAAATAAGGTGTTTGTTTTCCCTACAAATGCTATTCTTCCATCTTTTATAGCAATAGCAGCATCCTCAATTTCAATGGATTGTTCCATTTCTTCCCCACGGAGACCGCGATCAGGATCACCTGCCAGGGAAAGCAACCGATCAATATGGGTAATCACCAAATCGTATTTCATTCAGCAGATGCACCTTCCTGAAATAATATTAGTTTAGTTGTTTATTCTAGTTTGACAAGCTGTAAGTTATGCGCTGCAAGGCCTCGCAGTTGGGTTACCTTCAAATGGAACGTCACCTATTTTAATTGATTGAGTCGGGCAAGATTCAGCGGCATCTTCTACATCATAATAAAGGTCATCCGGTATTTCTCCGGTTCCTTCATTATCGTCAAAGGTCACAAACGAATATCCTTCTTCCGTGTAATCGAATACATCAGGTGCAATGAGGCCGCATTGTCCACACGCAATGCATGTATCTTGATCTACAATGGTATATTTTGCCATTTTTCACACTCCTTAAGAAATGTTTGGTAATTAATCAAGATCAAATTTCTTGATATGTTATTTGGCATATTTCTGACTGTTTTTTTAAAAAAAATTTAGTCTGAGCAAATAAGAGGTGAATTCACTGCCTCATTTGCTCAGATATAATAGAAGTTTCATTTATTAAAGGTATTGAATGTGTAACTTAGCTTTGTACCGTTTCTATCGCATAAATGCTGTCATACAGCTTAAACATATGATCACGAAGTTTTCTAGCACCCCAAATGGCATTCTTGCGCTGTTCTTCCGTTTTCATATGGCGCTCGAGCAGATTGACACCCAATTTACAGTGGAAGTCTTCATCCTTTTTGATTTTTTCATAAACTCGTGCTAGATCATCCAAGCCGATTCGGCGGCAGTTTTCAATCACGATATCCATCTGTGGGGTCGTGGATGTTTCGGAAACGTTCCAAACAGCAATAGCACATGTGCTGTCTTTTTCCAACGCTTCCCAATGCAGGTCTTCCCATGCTTGAGAAGGTTCCGGCACATCGGTTGGCGGCTCGTATCCGTGATTTTCCAGTACGCGGCTGATGATTTCGTAATGGTTCGCTTCATCCCAAAGGTGTTTGCACAGAGCCGTTACAAGGTTGCGGTCGTACTCTCTCCAGTATTTCTGAAGCAATGTACCGATAAAGGAAACGTAAGCGATTTCATGCCAGTCCCTTGGAATAATCGAATTGAATACTTCTTCATGAGTCAGATCTTCTCTCGTCCAAAATGTTTTTGCGTTTTCTTCCGCCTTGTCCATCAATTCCTGTTTAATCCCATTAAATTCTGTCCAAAACTGTTCTTCTGTCATAATTAAACCCTCCAATATTAAAATATTAAACTATAAAGAGAATCATTTGGGAATATTTCCTTAAATGTATGTTATATCCTTTATTTTCTTTTGTCAAGATAGTTTTTTAATTATTTTCAATTCAATTGATAATTAAGAAAATGTGAGTGAAACGCTGAATCGTTTTTCAGCTTGGAAAGAACCTGTCCAGAGATCGAGCAAGCTAACAAACGTCTTCTCAGTACAGGTTCTCCCTTCTTATCGTCCCTAAGAACTCATCTTCGTTTCTTCAGGCTCTTCATTTATTTTCTCAAAATCACCCACCCTCATTTCAGGCGGCCTCTTAGTAAACATTTTCGTGACATACACAAGATAGATAAAACCGGCAGCCATCCAAATGCCACCGAGCATCATAGAATGCCTATCTAAGTTAATCCAAAGCCAAACAGTAAAGCCTGCACCGATAAGCGGCATGATCAGGTACACAATTGTATCTTTAAAAGATCGGTGTTTATTTTTTACATAATAATGAGTGATGACTGAAATGTTAACAAATGTAAACGCTATCAAAGCTCCGAAATTAATAAATGACGCTATTAACGTCAAGCCAACAAACAACGAGGCAAGTGATAAAAAACCAACGATTATGACATTATTTGAAGGTGTATTATATTTCGGATGAATATAGCCGAATACTTTTTTTGGGAGAACTGAATCACGCCCCATTGCATACAACAGGCGTGCAACGCTGGCATGTGATGCTATTCCCGCCGCTATTCCCGTTACAATCATACCTGCCGCAATCATGGAACTGAGAAAAGTACCTCCGATAAACTTGGCAATATCCAAAGCAGCTGAATCAAGATCGGTGAATTTGGTATAGTCCGGAAAAACCAAATGTCCGACATATGAGATAATGATAAATGTTCCACCGCCGATGAACGCAACAAGAAGGATTGCTTTTGGTATTGTTTTTGTAGGGTTAACCGCTTCTTCAGTAAACGTCGTTACAGCATCAAAACCCAGAAATGATAACGCCAAGATTGCAGCACCTGCTATAGCGGTGTCAATCGACCCCCCTGGACTATTAAACGGCAGTGTAGAGAATAATGTTCCTTCTCCCATCCCACTTATTACACCTTTTACCGCAAAGATAAAAAATAAGACAATTGCCAACACCTGAAATGCAATCATTAAGGTATTGATTCTTGCCGCCACTTTGATTCCCAAGTAGTTAATAAGAGTCATGACAGCTACGAAACCTACAATCCAGACCCACTTTGGAACACTGGGAATGATAGCAGAGATATAAATGACAAAAATCAGGTTGCACAGCAGCGGCAAAAAGAGATAATCCATTAGAATGGCCCATCCAACGAGTAAGCCGGCATGTGGGCTTATTGTTTTTTGTGTATATGTATACGCGGATCCCGAGATAGGATATGCCTTTACCATACGCCCATAACTAAATGCGGTAAACAGCATGGCTGCCAAGGCTAAAACATATGCTGCAGGAAGCATTCCTTTTGAAGCATCTGTTGCTACACCGTAAGTGGTAAAAACAGCCATCGGAGACATATACGCCAATCCAAATAATGTAACCGTAAATACACCCAGCGTCCGATTAAAAGTATGGGCTTGTTGCATTTTCACCATCTCCTTTAAAGGTATTCGTTCATTGAGTACCTATTAAATTTTTAATTACTAGCATATTGAATTTTCAATTAAATCCAATTTGATTTATCTACCTTATCTCGTTCACCTTATGGTTTTCGGTAGACTCTTTCTAGAGTATAATAACCAGTAAGTCCTTTTTGGTTATTAATAAGGTCTTTAGGCTGAGCAGCTTCAACCAACCAGAGTAGGGCTTTTTTAACTGATTGAAATTATTATTCAGCAGGTATTCCAAGTTCAGAAATACCTGCTTCTTTACACAATTAAAGAGTTTTCTCGAAAGCTGTAATGGATTCTGAAAGAACCTCAAAGATAGTTTCGAGCTGCTGCTCGTTAATGATTAACGGCGGTGCAAGCGGAACAATGTTTTTTCCTCCAAAAGTAAGGGCTCTCAAAATGACATTGCGTTTTATACATTCATCGACAACAGTTACCGCTGCGTTTGCAGACGAATCAAATTCTTTCCCTAAATCACGATCCGCCAATAATTCGATTCCGCCCATTAAACCGATTCCTCTGGATCTAGCAGTAACTTTATGGTTCTCTTCCAGATATTTAAGCCCCTTCATCATTACACTTTCTAAACGCTTTGTATTGCCAACAAGCTCTTCATTTTCAATGATTTCAATATTTTTTAATGCAACCGCACAAGCAGTTGGATGTCCGCTGTAGGTAAATCCATGGAAAAAGAAGTTATCTCCGGACAAATCAATGATTTCATCACGAATACTTTCCTTAAACGCAACCGCCCCAAGTTGGATATATCCGCTCGTAATCCCTTTGGCAAGGGACATCATGTCTGGTACAACGTCCCAATTTTCGACACCAAACATTGTTCCAGTCCGCCCAAATCCACAAATCACTTCGTCTGTGATCATTAATATGTCATGCTTGTCACAAAGCTCTCGGACCGCTTTCAAGTAACCTTCTGGCGGAACAAGCACCCCGCCGACACCTACGACCGTCTCAAGAATAACAGCTGCAACCGTATCTGCGCCTTCTCTTTCAATAATCCCTCGAATGCTCTCGCTGTAGTCAGGGTCTGTTTTATCTCCTTTTTCACAATTCAACAAATGCGGCTTTGCATGGAAGAAGTTAGGCGGATTTGATGTTGTCATATCTTTGTACTCTTGAATGCCTGTGGCCCCAGTCGTTCCAATTGTAATGCCGTGGTATCCTCCTTGGAAGCTAATCACCTTTGTCTTTTCCGGTTTTCCTTTTAACTTATAATAGTGGCGGGCAAGCTTAATAGCTGAATCATTTGCTTCGGATCCCCCAGAAGTATAGAAAAACACATTCAAGTCTCCTGGGGTAAGTGAGGCAAGCTTCTCGGACAAATGAATAACAGGTTCATGTGAAAAGTTATAAAAAGATGAACCATATGCTAGCTTTGTCATCTGCTGTTTTGCTGCCTCTGCTAACTCTTCCCTTCCATAACCGACATTCACATTCCAAAGTGTTGAAACGCCATCGATATATTCCTTGCCATAAGCATCTTTAACATAAATGCCATTTCCTTCAGTAAAGATCATTGATGGTCCTTCTTTATGCTGTTTGACAAGAGATGTGGGGTGAAAAAAGTGTTTCCTGTCAATTTCCTTTAATCTTTCAATATCTACACTTTCCAAAACTGTATTGTTTATCATTACAATCCCTCCGTTGAAAATTATTAATTAATATAAAACTAGCAGACTAGCTTATAAACCAAACCAGTTAGCACCCTCTTCACTAAGATCTACCCATACATTTTTTGTTACAGTATACATATCTAACGCTTCAATCCCCAAGTCGCGGCCAAATCCACTTTGTTTTACGCCGCCAAATGGAGTGTTACTATCTAACCCGCCATACGAGTTTACATGAACGGTCCCGGCCTGCAAGCCTCGCACCATTCGGAGCGCGCGTTTTATGTCACTTGTCCAGACACCTGAAGATAACCCGTAAATAGAATTATTTGCTTTCTCCAACACATCTTCCTCGTCTTTAAAACGAATTACCGAAGCGACAGGCCCAAATATTTCTTCCCTTGCGATTGTCATTTCATTGGTCACATTCTCAAAGATGGTTGGCGTATAGAAAAATCCGCTTCCGGCATCCTCGTGGCGTTTTCCACCTGTTAAAATACTTGCTCCTTCATCAAGGCCTACAGCAACATAATGTTCCACCCGCTTTAATTGCTCTTCTGAAACTTGAGGACCCATTTGTGTAGACGAATCAAGCGGGTTCCCTACGCGAATCGACTCACTTTTCCTTAAAAATAAGTCCATGAATTTATCATAAGCTGATTCTTGGACAAATAACCTTGAGCCAGCCGCACAAACTTGTCCTTGTCCCATATAAATACCTGATAGGGCACCGTTTACCGCTGCTTCTATATTTGCATCTTCGAAAATAATGTTGGGTGACTTACCGCCAAGTTCAAGTGAAACAGGTTTTAGGTTCTTACTGGCAGACTGCATGACAAGCTGTCCTGTAACAGTTGAGCCTGTAAAGGCAACTTTGTCAACGCCCGGGTGGTTGCTCAGTGCATTCCCGGCTGTACTTCCATGACCGGGTACTACATTTATGACACCGTCCGGAATTCCAACCTCCTGGAAGACTTTGATCAATTCCAAAGTGCTGATAGGTGTCAATTCTGCGGGTTTTATGACAATTGTATTTCCTGCTGCCAGCGCCGGGGCAAGCTTCCACATAGTGATCATGATTGGATAATTCCAAGGAATAATCGCTCCTACTACCCCGATCGGCTCCTTTAGCGTAAAGTTGAAGCGATTATTTGGGGAGGCTAGAGTTGCTCCCTGTACTTTATTTGCAAGTCCTGCATAAAACTCCAAAACATTAATGGATGCAGGCAAAGCAACCAGTTTCGTTTCATTAATCGGCAACCCATTATCTTTAGATTCAATTTCTGCAAGAAATTCAAGCTTATCATTTATTTTTTGTGCCGCTTTATATAATAATTTGCCGCGGTCAGTTGGGGACATTTTTGCCCATTCTCCAGATTCAAAGGCTTTTCGAGCAGAATGAACAGCCAGGTCGACATCCTCTTCTCCTGCTTCGGCAACCGTTGCATTAAGTTCGCCTGTTGCTGGATTAAAAGATTGAAACGTTTGTCCAGACACAGAGTCTACCCATTTCCCCCCAATAAATAATTTATATTCCTTTTCCATGCTGCTGTAACCCCTTTCATTATGAAATTGTCGTGTTGCAAATTTTACTAGGATGTTGTAAGTTGAATAGTAAATTAGGTACCTTACAAAATTCTTACAACATTCTTACAAAGTGAGAAAGGTTCCCTTTCATCTCAATTTTTTATCAAAAAACTGGAGGTGTGACATAGGTGGCAATAATCCAGTCGAAATTAAGGATTCCGAATTTTTCACCTTGCTTGAAAAGAGACCGCTTATATTCTTATTTTGAGCAACAGGACAATTCCACCATAATTGCGGTGACCGGTGAAAGCGGTTACGGAAAAACCGCTTTAGTTGCTGACTACATTCGTGAATATGACATACCTGTGGTTTGGTACCACTTGGAAAAAAGTGATAGTTATGCCCATATTTTTCTTTCATATTTAAGATTTGGCCTCATGCAGCAGTCAGATTTGGCGAGTTCCGCTAATCTCACTATAAAACCGAATGATGTAGAGAAGGCTCTTGAAGATATCATTTTGCGCTTGTCCAGCAGAACTGAGCCGCTATTCATCGTTTTGGATGATTACCACTGTATCGATGGGAGCCCTGACTTAAAAAATATTATAGAAAAATTGTTTACTCACTCTTCTCCGCTCGTTACATTTATTATTTTAAGCCGGGTTAAACCAGCTTTAGCAACGACTTTAAGGATACGCAGAACATATAAGGAAATAACTTCGGCTAAATTGGCGTTTACCCGAAACGAAACAGAGTTGTTTTTTAATACCCTCTATCAATTAAACCTTGAGACCCAGGAACTCGATCTAATATTCAGAATTACCGAAGGTTGGGTGACAAGTTATCAATTGATCTATGGAATTATTAATAAAATGAACAGGCAAGAGCGCTCGCTTTTTTGGTCAAAGTTTCCGAATGTCTCCGATATTTTTGATATTCTTTCAACAGAAATACTTGAATTGCAAGATGAAAAAACAAAAGAATTTTTATATAAAACAAGCTTGCTAGCTGAACTTGACCCTGCCGTGATAGAAAGATATTTAAACATGGATAATGCCGACTCACTTTTGAAGAATCTCTTGAAGAATCATTTGTTTATATTTCAAGACGAGCAGGGCATCTTTCGCTATAACCGGCTCTTTCGTCAATTCCTATATCAGAAATACGAAGAAGAGGTAGGTGCAGCTGCCATAACAAAAGAGCACCTTAAAATAGCATCTATTTATGAAGATCTATATCAATTCGTCCATGCATTTGCACACACAACTATAGGAAAAGATTATCCAAGGGCTGCCAAGTTAATGGTCTACATCCGAGATCGTTATAATCCAATCGAGACCATGTTTTTTTTAGATGGCTGGCTGGAAGAGATTTCACCAGGACAATCTCTTGCGAACAATACTTTGTTTTTAATCCGCTGTATACCTCTGTCAACGTTAAATGAGCTAGTAACTCATTTCGAACAAAATATTAAGGTCTTAAAGGAAAAAAATAATCAATTGTGGCTTAGTTACCTTCAACATAGGCTTGCCTATATTTATTTCATGCGCGGAGAAATTTTCAAGTCTAAAAACCTCTTTACCGAATCCCTAAAAGGGTCAAGGCTCTTTCATGATTATCCAATGACTGCATTAAGCTTGATATTAATAGCTGAACTTGAGGGCTACCTTGGAAACCAGGAAGAAGCTCTGCAAAATGTTCGTCAGGCATTATTTATTTCAGAGAAATACGGATTAAAGCATACACAACTTCAAGCCCTAGACACACTTTCTACTATTTATATAAATGTAGACAAATTAGATAGAGCCTCAATATGCATTCAACAGGCATTGGAAATTTCATCCACCTACGATCATTCCTCTTTGGTCTTTGTTTATACTAACTTAGGAAAATTATCTCGGAAAAAAGGAAATTTAAAGGAAGCAATAGAGTGGGGAGAAAAAGCAGTAAAGTTCGCTGAGAAGTATAAAACTGATTTTGATATTGGCTGGTCGCACTTACATTTGGGAGAGAGTTATATTGAACAAGGCAGGTTAGAGTTAGCAGAAAGGCATCTATCAAAAGCATTTACTTCATTTTCATTATTCTCATATTACCGCCATATGGTGCTTCTCGCACAAATAAAACTTTACGAATCGCAGGAAGATATGGAACAACTAGAAAAGAAGAAGAAAGAGTTACTCGAATTCTGTACTTTCAACAATTTCCATTGGGTACTAAACCAACATAAGGACAGTATTGAGGAAAAACCAGGGGTAAAAATGAGAGTACAAACAGTTGTAAGAGAAAAAGCGAAGAAAACATTATCCATTCAAACATTGGGAGACTTTCGAATTGTTAATAATAATCAACCGGTTACAATTAAAAGAAATTCAAGTATCCGTTTGCTGCAGTATTTAATAACTAAGCGCAATAAACAAATAAATAAAGAGGTTTTACTCGAAGAAGTCTTTCCTGAAGGAAATGCAGAGTCGATTAATAATCAGTTGTATGTATCTCTGTCCATTTTACGCAAAGCTTTAGAACCGGACTTAAAGTCTGGAAACCAGTCAAAATATATAGTCCGTTCCGAAAATCATTTTATTTTCAACTCAAACTGCATAGATTTGGATGTAGATAAGTATATGATTTTAACAGCAAGTTTAGATAATAATCACTCGCCAAGTCGGCTTAAATCACTCCTTGAGGCTGAGAAATGCTATAAAGGAGATTTTTTTCAGGCCTATCCATATGAAGCTTTTTTAGATATGGATCGTATGCAGCTACAATCTCTGTACATTAGACTATTAAAAATATTAGCAAACCATTACTATAATGAAAAATCATATTCAACAAGCTTTGATTACTTTGATAAAATTTTATACAAAGATCCATTTCAAGAGAATATTTATTTCGATTACATCGAACTATTATTAAGGCAGAATCTTATTTCTCAAGCGAATGATGTTGCCGACAAAATGGTCCATTATATAGAAAAAGAGATGGGAATAAACGTACAGAACAAACTGTATGAAATCTTTTCTAAATATCAGAACTCCCTTTCCTTGACCAAGTAAACAAATTACCGGAAATGTTGTGGGAAGTACTATATTTTTAAGTAATTAAAAAGTGATAAACAAAGAAGATCCTGCTTTATTATACAGGATCTTTTTATGATTTCTCTAAATAGCAGGAACATTAATCATCCCGTAACCTTCATAATCGAAGGAACCCTCTTCAACAGCCGCTTGATCGACTTGTTGGATTCATGAAGTACGAGATCCTTATCAACGGTTTTGACTGTCCCGTTCTCCATGACAATCTTTCCGTTAATGATCGTTGATTCTACATCGGCTCTTGTTGCGGAGTAGACGATCCTTGAAATTGGATCGACCTCGGCAGAAGGGAATGTATGGAATTTGTACAGGTCAAGAATAGCGATGTCCGCCTTCTTTCCGACTTCAATGCTGCCGATTTGATTTTCCAAGCCGACAGCTCTTGCCCCTCCAATGGTAGCCATTCGGAATATGGTTTTGGAGTCCATGATTGTTGGTCCGTGAATTGGCTTTTGAATGAGCGATGCCATTCTCATTTCATTGAACATATCTAGATTATTATTGCATGGTGCACCATCTGCCCCCAGGCTGACGTGTGCCTGCAAATCAAGCATGTCTGGTACATCGGCGATTCCCGAGGCGAGCTTCATGTTGGAGCTTGGACAATGACTCATTTTGATGCCCCGCTCTTTGATGATTCGCTTTTCCTCATCATCCAGCCAGACGCAGTGTGCCAATATCAGGTTTTCGTTTGCCAGGCCGATATGATCCAGGTAAACGATGTTTCTCATTCCTCTCTGCTGTTCTACAATTTCGATTTCTTTTCTGTTTTCGGAAGCATGTGTATGGACTTTCACCTTATAGTGGTTGGACAGATCCCGGACCTGTACCAAAAGTTCTTCCGTACAAGAGACAACGAATCTAGGGCAAAAAGCGTATTGAATCCGGTCATTGTCATATCCGTTCCATTTTTCCAGCAGGTCAACGCTTTGTTGGATAGACTTGGCTGTATCCTCCCTCAAAAGGTCAGGAACATCATCTCCCATATCCATCATCACTTTTCCGGCCAGGCAGCGTATCCCGCTCTCGGCCATCGCCTGGAAGGCAGACTCTGTATGGTTGACGGTCTCCATATCCACAATGGTGGTTGTCCCGCTTTGGATCAATTCCCCCAAACCCAGCATAGCTGAATAATAGCTTGATTCTTCATCATGAGATGCTTCCAAGGGCCAAATTCTCTTTTGAAGCCAGTCCATTAGCTCCAAATCATCTGCTTGGCCACGGAACAATGTTTGGCAAAGATGAATATGCGTTTGGATAAATCCTGGAATAACCGTCTTATTTGTGGCATCGATGACTCGATCAGCCTTATTCCCCAGATCTTTGCCTATACTTTTGATTTTATCATCCACGATTAGCAAATCACCTTGGACAATTTCCTCCTGGGCATTCATCGTGATGATTTGCGCATTTTTTATCAGTATGCTGGGCATTCCATTTTTCCCTCTCTTTCTTTACAAATTATATGAAGCCTTACTTTGCTCAATTGAATAAGTCACAGCCAATTCTTTATAAAATTCAATGGATCTGAGATAAGCTTGAATATTGACAAATTCATTGGGTTGATGGGCGAGACTCTCATCGCCTGGTCCATAAATCAGCGTCGGAACCTTACTGTCCGGATTTAATACGGCAGCATCCGTATAATAAGAGACTCCGAACAATGAATCCTGCTTTCTCAAGTCTAATGCCAAACTGATCAGTTTATTCGATTTATCGGTTAATATCGCCGGACGGTCCAATTGCATGTTGACAGAAAAGTCTGGGGAACCTTCTGTTGAAAATAGTTCATTTAAATTGCTTTTAATTTCAGTGATTAATTGTTCGTGGGATTGAGGAGGGACGGTTCTGATGTCCAACGACATACTGCAGCGATCAGGAATGACATTCGTTTGGACTCCCCCATTTATTTTTGTAACAGCCAAACTGCTTTCGCCCAGCGGTTCAACGGATATTCTCCATTTTTTCTTTAAAAAATCCAGCCTTTCAATTACCTTGTTCATCCATTCGATAGCATTGATGCCCATATCGGGCATGGAACCATGTGCCGTCTTTCCAAGTGTGACAATTTCTATCCATAAGGCTCCCTTATGTCCAACGACGACCTTCTCATTAGTCGGTTCGCCAATTACTAGGGCTTCAACATTTTCCATTGACTGTTCTTCCAAGTACTTTCTTGCACCGCAACTGTCCACTTCCTCACCTGCGGTTGCGAGAAAAACGATTTCCTTAGGAAGTTTTTTACCCTCCATAAACAAGGATTCCACCGAAAGATACATCGCGGCAAGGCCGCTTTTCATATCGGACGCCCCGCGTCCGTACAGTTTATCGCCCACTATTTCGCCGGAAAAAGGGGAATACGTCCACGGCTGCTCCCCTGGCAAGACCGTGTCCATATGTCCACAGAAAACTAGCTTCCCAGAGCCTTTGCCCTCCAACCTAATCTCAAAATTGCTCCGGCCTGGTTCAACTTCGGTAATTTGATAGGGGATGCCGGCTGACTCGCATCTATCAGCCAGCATTTTGGAGACTTTATCTTCATTCCCAGGAGGGTTGGAGCTGTCAATTTGGATCAGTTTCTGCAAAAAGCGGACAGCATCCATTTATCTCGCCTCCACAATCTGCATTTTTAAAGAAGTCACTTTATAACCGTTCACCGGAGCCATGTCCTGCGAGCAGGTTGAACAGGCGATAACAACTTCTTCCAAAGCTTTCAGCCGGACGTAATCACCTGGTTTGGATAGGGGTTCATGAATCTCATAGTCGCCCTGGTCATCCAACACATTATTCATAAAAAAATTAATGGGATCCGGAACGGGCACGTTGCCTAAACCGAACACAGCCAAGGCTTTATTCAGATTATCATGGCAATTGGGATGGTCTTCCATACCAAAGTCAATTTTATAACGATAGTAGTCACATGCAGGGAAAAAGAAATCATGTTTTCCGACAGTATCTTCAATAAATGTCATCAATGGACGGCGCCTGTTACTGTAAAGAGCATCCCCTGGCTTTAACCGGATACTGCTCAGCGACGCCCTCATATGAACAGGAGAAACGAACTCCTTTGGATCATTTTTATTGAAACAGACAAAATCGCCGACCTGTTTGCCATCCATATCAATGATGATCAGTTCTTCGCCTGGCTTCAGCAGAACACTTCGGCCCTCATATGGCGGTATGATTATCTCATCCCTGATTCGTTCCCTTGCTGAATTCACCATTATAAAACACCTCTTCTTCCGCTCGTTTAGTCGATAAATAAAGCGACAGCTCTTATAGGGGAACCTGTCCCTTCCCTAATCTTTAAAGGCAAGCCGAAATAGAGGAAACGCATTCCGGCAACCTGATCCAAATTGATCAGATTTTCCGTATTTGATATCCCATACTCCCGGCATATCAAATGGCCTGAATAGCGCTCATCTTTTGGATTGTCAATGGACGGTGAGTCAATGCCGATGTTGACGACACCTCTTTCAGCAAGCCACTTGGCCCCCTCGTAATTAAGGCCAGTGTATCGTGTCAGCCATTCGTCCGTTCCGAATTTCCGGTTATAGTGGCCCGTATATAAAAGAACTATGTCCCCTTTTTCCAGTACCTGCTGCGATTTTTTCAAAGCCATCTCCAAGTCCCTTGGTGTGATATATCCATCCGGAGATACGTGTGACACATCCAGACAGACGGCTGGGCCGTAGTAGTATTCAAGCGGCATATCATTAATGTATTTGCCATTAGGATCAAATTCGTAAGTGGCGTCCGTATGTGTTCCTCCATGTTCGTTAATCAGGATATTGTTGGTGGCAAATTCGAAGCCGATCTTCTTCAAGCTTTCTTCATGGGAAATGTTCTGCCATATGTGTGTCGGTTGATGCAATGGAAATACCGGCATGCCTTGATAAATTTCCTGTGAAAGATCAACCAGTCTAATACCCATTTAAGTTGCCTCCCTCCTATTCCACAACTGGGGAAAGTACTTCAAATTTATCTACATCAATTAATCCCATATCCGTAATCTTCCATTCAGGACTTGTAACAAGCGACCAGAATGACAAGTGCATGAATGGTACTGGAATGCCGCAGCCAAGCTCGGATTCAGCCAGCTGTGTGAGTTCAGCAATTTTTTCACTTACTTCCTGCCCGCTCATTTCATCCGTAATCAGGCCGCCGACTCTTAAAGGAAGATCCCCGACTACCTTGCCGTCTTTGATCATAGCGATTCCGCCATCCATTGAAATGACCCGGTTAACGGCTGTTACCATATCTTCATAGTTGGTACCCGTAACAATAATATTATGCGTGTCGTGGGCCACACTCTCTGCGATTGCTCCGCTTTGCATCTTGAAGCCGTTCAAGAATGCTTTTCCTATATTTCCGGTTCTGCCATGTCGTTCGACCACAATGAGTGGGAGCACATCCTGCTGAAGACATGGCTGGACGACACCGCCGGAAACATTCAAATTAAATTCCTGTGCACCCGTCAGGTTTTGAAACGGGATGGCTACGATAGAGCGGACACGTGCACGGCTTCCGTTTGCTGTGATATGAAGATCTTCCACC
This sequence comes from Siminovitchia acidinfaciens, assembly GCF_003605385.1. Lineage (GTDB taxonomy): Bacteria > Bacillota > Bacilli > Bacillales > Bacillaceae_C > Siminovitchia > Siminovitchia acidinfaciens. The sequence goes on from NZ_QYTV02000002.1 coordinate 589,893, forward strand.
TTGACTGGTCCTCTTTTAACCGATTTCTTAACACTTTCCGGATAAGTATATGAGCCAAGATCAATTGTCAATTTCCCGCTTTCTGCTGCAAGACTTCCATTGAGATAAACCTGGTCGATGGTCATTTCATTCAAATTGCTGATGACTGCAATGTTCGCACGCTTACCCGGCGCAAGAATTCCGACATCCTTGAAACCGAAATGGGTTGCCGGATTGATGGTTCCCATTTGGATTGCTTCAACCGGGTCCACACCCTGTGCGATAGTGCGCCTGATAATATCGTTCATATGTCCGTCCTTCAGAAGATCTTCCGGAACCATATCATCTGAAACTAGAATTGCACGTCTCGAATCCATCCCTTCTTCAGTAATGGCACGGATACATTCAGCCATATTTCGTTGAGAGGATCCTTCCCGCATAAATACACTGACGCCATAGCGAAGTTTTTCCATCATTTCTTCTTTTGTCGTTGTTTCGTGGCAAGATACATGGCCGCCACCGCTGATGATATGAGCTGCAAGCTCTTTTCCAAATAAAGCCGGAGCATTTCCTTCGACAGTCTTGCCGATGCTTTCCGCATAGGAGACTGCCGCAACAAGGTCATCAATCAGCTCAGGTGCATTTTCATAGACTGGCCCAATATTACTGAAGCTTTGGATTTCACCGATTCCTTGTACGTAAGGATCGTTCAGAAGCTCTTCCATATGAGAGGAGTTCACATCAAAGCCTGCAGTTTCAAGCCCTGGAGCATCCGGGACTGCACAAGGCACTGTAAAAAATATCTGGTTCGGCAAAGTCTTGGCTTCCTTGATCATTTCCTGCATTCCATGAACTCCCAATACGTTTCCAATTTCATGCGGATCGGCAACGATTGTGGTGGTGCCGGTAGGTATTGATAATCGGGAGAACTCCGTACAAGTTAACATCGCGCTCTCAAAGTGCATATGTGAATCGATGAATCCAGGTGAAACAAACTTTCCCCTGACGTTTTCTACTTTTGTCCTGCTGCCGATCAAGGCGCTTGCGTCTCCCACCATGAGTATGTATTCGCCTTTTATCGCTACGTCCGCTTCATAAATCTCCCTTGTAACCGTATTGATGACATAGCCGTCCTTCAGTACAATATCCGCATACTGATTGGAATCCAGGAGAACGTCGATCAACTTTCGGTACTGAACGGCCTTCTTTATATTCTCAGCCTTCATATTTCACTCTCCACCCTTTCTCCTCTCTCACTCCAGACTGTCTATAATTCCTACAATAGCTGCATCTACAGGTGCATCCTTGTTTTGCATAGCTCTAGAAGCCATGCTTCCCTTGACAAAGATGACCTTTTCGCCGATTCCTGCGCCAACCGTATCAACTGTAATAACGGGCTGAGAATCCAGGGGAGCGCCGTCCAGACCGATTGGCTGCGTAACAAGCAGCTTCGTGCCTACTAATCTTTCATCTTTTCTCGTTGCTGTCACTCTTCCAACTACGATTCCCATTTCCATAGATCTCTCCCGCCCTTTTCTCGTTGATAAGAAAAAATATAAAATTACACTAAGTTTTCTATTTAAATAATATGCGCTATGTCTAGCTTCCACGAACAGAAAGCCCTCGTACCACCGACGCACAGGAAGTGCTAGTGCAAGCAAAGCAAAAGGACTAGGAAAGCTGCGGCAGCCTTACATCGCAACGAAGAAAAAGCGTTAGCTTTTTCGAGGATGTGGCGTTCTGAGGCGGCGACGCGCAGGACGCGCTAGTGCAAGCGAAGCGACAGGATGTCGCGCCCTGAGCCTGCCAGGCACCATCGGCTCAAGTTTCAAGTTGCAAGCAGCATATTCAGGGATGATTCTCACGATGTGACTGAAACCGGCTGCTTTGCAGTGGTGGCTGAGGAACTCCCTCATCAAAATTCGCTTTGTGCTCGTCGCCTAAGACTGCGCGCCTCGCGCTTTTCCTATAGATTTCGATTTGACGCTCCTTTGCAACGTCCCGTGCCAGCGGTGTTATGATTGCACCCTGTCCAACTTCTATCAATCGGTTCCCCGCTTCGCCATGCTTTTTAATCGTCTCGGCTGTTATTATCTCCTTTTCTTTCCGCAAGGCAGCCGGCTTGAAATATGTCTGAAGCTGTGCATTGTTCTTGAACAATTGGATTCCAATTCCCCTCAATCGCTCAAGCTGCTTTTTCATTTCATGTTTTAAAAAAGGGGTGCCATTGTCCAATCCAGCTTCTTTCCATATTAAATGGAAAGGATCTGCTCCTGCAGTGTAGGCACATACTCTTTTCCCGCTCATCAGTGCCCATAACAGAAGTCTGATAGGCCTTTGTCTGTCGTTGAAGCTCAATAAATCCGAGACTGTCGAGAATGGCAATACCGGAATATAAAAATAGTCCATTTTCTCTTTTAGCTTCTCCGCATTCTCTAATGAGATCCAATCATCAATGCCGGCCTTACAGGCAAGTTCTGTCACGTTAAAATGTTCAAGAATCAACTGATCGGGGCATATCCGGATTCTAATATGCCTTCCTAACCGCTCTTGTAACTCTCTTAATCCCTTTAAACCTTCGTCCAACCCATTCATATGATAGAAAAGGAGAGCAAGCACAATTTTTGGGCGTGCATTTTCTGGACTGCTCATGTTTTTGTAAAACAGCTCCTGCAAAGTTGACTCTGCGAGAGCACTTTGCCGGTTCAGATGCACCCTTATTCACCTTTGGATAAAATTGCACGCTCAACTTCACTGTGTGGTCTAGGAATGACATGGACGCTGATCAGTTCTCCTACACGGCTCGCTGCATCGGCACCTGCATCAGTTGCAGCTTTTACCGCACCGACATCTCCGCGCACCATGACTGTTACAAGACCGAAACCTACTTTTTCATAACCGCAAATTTCCACGTTTGCAGCCTTTACCATCGCATCTGCTGCTTCAACCGCACCTACTAGTCCTTTTGTTTCGACCAATCCTAAAGCTTCTCCTCCCATATTAAAACCCTCCTCAAAATGTTATATTTGTTAATTCTTTTCTTCGTCCTCGTTACCGGCGATATTCTTTGTCTCGATGTCATCCACAACTTTGTCTTTGGCTTTTGAACGCCCCTTGCTCGTTTTTGAAACCCCGGAAGATTTACCTGGCTTCTTTTCAGGCTTCATATTTTCTGGTACCGGCTGAGGGACATTTGGAGGCTCCTGCTCCGCAGTATTCTTTATGAGAAATTTGCTCAAAAGCTTCTTACTTACCTCAGAGTGCGCCCTTGGGATGACATCCGTCGAAATGATTTTTCCAATCAGCTCCCCCTGCTTTCTCCCTGCTTCCACAGCCGACGAGACAGCTGCCACATCCCCGGAAAGATGTATGGTTACTCCGACATATCCGCCTACTCCGATTACCTTTTCCATTCCGATGATTTCCACATCGGCCGCTTTTACTGCAGCGTCCGCTGCCGAAACTGCTGTAGTAAAACCAACTGTCTCAATAAGTCCGAGTGCAAACAATCAAGTCATCCTCCTTTCGGGGCTATATCGTCATCTTGTCTGCGCTTGTCAGCCGGCCCGCCTCTTTCTTCAGCTCGGTGACAAGCTCGGAAATGACATGATAATTTCCTTTCAAAAGCAAATACTTTTCCGCAATCTCATAATCGAGACCAGTATTTTCAAAGTTTTTCAGGAGGGAATCCATCAACACGATGCTTGTGTAATATGGAACTCCTTCCAGAATGGCGATAGCATCAACTGATAGGCTGATATTGAGTTGTTTCGTCAGCCATGGACTTGGGGAAATGGCTGTAAATGTTTCAAAATGCTTTAAGGAACGCCTGTTAAGCTTTTGATAGATTTCATTCATGACCCTTTCAAGCCTGTCAACATCGTCATCATAAAATTCAGCAATGAAAGGTCCATCCCCATCTCTTTCCCATGATATGTAAAATTTGATGTCCTGATTATCACGAATAATTTCATTGACCAGAAAAAGGTAACTGGGCAGGCATTCCGGCATTCTCACTGCTCCTACCGCTGCTCTGTTTAACGGTCTGTGGAAGCTTCCCATCAATTCCTGTGGAAGATTCGGGAAAAACCAGACACAGCCTCCGTTTCGGGTATGTCCGACAATTTTGGCGGATTTATTTTCCCTCTGGTCACCTTGTCGGGGTACACCGCTTTTTCTTGATACTTTCCCCTGAGCAAGTGATATCGATCTGAGTCTCGATATGGAGTCTTCATTAAAATGTTTATCCGACAAAGTATTCAGGGGGCTTTGGCCTCTGGGTTTCTTATGGCCTGCGATTGATGCTCCCGGCTTTTTCAGGCCCGAAAGTCTTTGTTCCTGCTTTAATTTCTGATAGTTAGGCCTTTTAATATCATTGAGGGCTACGTTTCCAGACGGCCTGTCCCTGCGATCTACCTTACTTGAAATAATCGTTTTATTTCCCTGGAGAACTTCCTGCACCACCTGCTTCATCACATCCGACAAGTTTTACACCTCCCTTTAAAGAATTTTTTTCAGCTCAGGATGCGGCCGTGGAATGACATTTGATGATATCAGTTCGCCGCCGGCAATATCCGGGGCAAGCCTTCCAATTTCGACGGCTGCACTGACGTCCGCGACATCTCCTTCAACAATGACTGTCACCAGGCCCGATCCGACCCTTTTCATGTCCACCAATGAGATATTCGCAGCTTTTGCCATGGAATCAAGCGCCTCAATTGCTGCTGTCAAACCTCTTGTTTCCACTAAACCTATTGCACTCATCCAATCTCACCCGCTTTCGCTTTAAAGCTTATAGTGCTCCTCTTATATATAATCGTTTAAATCAATCTCTATAGGGACAGATGTTCTTCTGAACATCTCTTTTTCGGAGAGCGGGTATGTTGCATCTATCCCCATTTTCGCAGTTATGCCTCTTAAGTTATGTGATGATTCCAAGGGAGAACCCTTGGCGCCCGGGATAATAAAGACATCCTTATCAGCCTGGCAGCGAGTTGCAATCGCCCACTCGACATCCTCAGGGTTAAAAATATCGACATCGTCATCCACTACGACGACATGCTTCAAATCTTTATCGCTGGCAAATGCAGCCAAGGCAGCCTGTTTGGCATCGCCTTCCGTCCTCTTCTCGATTTGAATGACCGCATGAAGTCGTGCAGCGGCAGCCATTGGAACATGGACAGCTTTTACATTTTCAACCGTTTGTCTGACTGTGCTTAATAACGTCATTTCACGGACAAGACACATCGGTAATCTTTCTTCAGAGCTTGAGGGGAAAATGGTTTGGGAAATTGGATTGTTGCGGTAGGTGATGGCCGTCATTTCTACAATAGGCTGAAGCTCATTTCCGCCATAATAGCCGCCGAGCTCTCCGAAAGCTCCTTCTTGATCCCGTTCATGCGGAAGTATTTTCCCTTCCAAAACGATTTCGGCTTCCGCAAGCACTTCAATATCCACTGTCTTGCATTGAACGACATCCAGCGGCTGACCAAGAAGTGCACCGGATACATCCAATTTATCCGCATGAAATAAATGGGTGCTGAACTGTGATGCCAGCACCACTGCCGGAACCACTCCAAACATGACGGCAATTTCCATGGGTTCCCCTCTTTCTTCGAAGTACGCAAATTGCCGATTCAGCTCAGGGGATGTGATCACAATATTCGTTTTATTTCCCCCAATGAATTTCATTCTTCGAATAGAGGTATACCTTTTTTTCCCTTCCAGATCTTTGACAACAAGTACTCCGGATACATAGTAAGCTCCGCAGTCTTCCGTGTGAAAGGTAGGTATTGGAAAAAAGTCGTCCAAATCAAATGGAGGTAAGATGACATTTTCATGGACGGGGCCGGTAGGCACCATATTTGTCGGAATCGGATTGATAATCGCATCGACCATCTTTGGAAGCAATTCATTTTCATCGAGTCCCATGCTGTCAGCCATTAGTTTACGGTTGCCACCAAGACCGGCAGCCATCGGAACAGTATACCCCTGAACATTTTCAAACAGGACAGGCTGCTCCCCTTTCAGTGCTCTTACAACAGCTCCCAATTCGTATTCGGGGCTAACTTCTTTACTTATCCGATACATCAATCCACGCTTGTCCCAATCTGCAAGCAGCTCTCTCATATTAAGGGGATTCATTCTTTTCACCCCATCTCTCCATCAATTCGTGTTCGATATCCAATTCATCCAATATACGGGCTACAATAAAATTCACCAGCTCCCAAATTTCCGTTGGATGGTGATAAAAGCCCGGGCTCGCCGGTAAAATTGAAACCCCCGCTTCAGCCAAGGTTGTCATGTTCCGTAAATGAATCACATGAAAAGGGGCTTCTCTCGGAACGATTACAAGATTTCGCCTTTCTTTCATGACAACGCTCGCCGCCCTGGTTAACAGTGAATCCCCCACTCCATTCGCGATTGCCCCTAAAGAGTTCATTGAGCAAGGCACTATGACCATCCCATCAGTCTTAAAAGAGCCGCTCGCAATCGAAGCAAACAAATTTTGATTATGATGGACTACAGCATACTCTTTTAAATCTTCCACTTTTACGCCGCATTCAAATTGCATAACCTTTACTCCCGTTTCGGTTGCAACTACGTGGGTTTCAATTCCCAATTGATGAAGCGCACGGATCAATGTATATCCATACAATGATCCGCTCGCTCCCGTTATGCCGACGATAATTCTCATTTAGACTGTTTGCGCATCCTGGGAGAATTTTTCTTTAGCGGCATCCATATATTCATCCGTAGTCATCACTTCACCAAAAATTCCAATATCTCGAAGTCCTCCGCGATGCATATCTTCATCCTGGGATGCTGTTGCATCGGACAGGGCAATGACGTTATATCCGTGGTATAAGGCATCCGATGCTGTGCTTCTTACACAGACATTCGTCCAAACGCCTGTAAGGACAACCGTATCAATTTTTTCTTCTCTTAAAAACAGATCAAAGTCAGTATAGCTGAATGCGCTGTGGCGCCGCTTTTGAACGATATAGTCGCCTTTGTCCTCCTCAGGCTGCAGTTCATCAATAAATTGCGATCCCCATGTGCCCTTGATTGCATGTACTGGTCTTACCCTGAAATCCGCATCATTTTTACGGTGGGCTTCCTGGACATGCACGACCTGAATACCGTTATCGTGGCAAAAGTCGATGGCTTCCCTAATTTTTGAAACAATTTTTTCACCGTTCTCACACCGCAATACGGCTTTTTCACCAATAAAATCATTCAGCATGTCAATGATGACCAACGCATGCTTTTCCCCTTTCAACTTTGCCATATATACCTTCCTCCCTTAGTTTGTAATCATGTCTCTCTTTAAAGCTTTTTCCATACGAGGCTTAGCTTCAGCCTCTTTGGCTCCTTCTTCGAATGTTTCATATTTTATGACGCGCTCCAGGCTTTGAATGCTCTGTCTTTTCACGTACTGTCCATATCCGGCCTCGCCCATGATTCCTCCGTTATCTTCATCGTAGACGACCCTGCCGCGGACTATTGTCTGAATCGGCTTCCCTTTGAGCTTCAATCCGTGAAGCGGGTTATATTTTGCCATGGATTCCGTCTTTTGCTCGTCAATAGTATATTCACGTTCCAAGTCGATGACTGTGAAGTCCGCATCACTCCCAATCTCCATGGCGCCTTTTTTCGGATATATTCCGAAATGGATGGCTGCATTTCTGCTTGTCACTTCTACGAAACGGGAAAGTGACAGCCGCCCTTTATTCAACCCTTCACTGACAAGAATCGGAACCATTGTTTCAACTCCTGGAATACCAGGGAAGCTGTTCCAGATAGTTGAATCAGGAGCATCCTTTTCTGTCGGAATTTCATATGGGGCATGGTCGGTTCCGACAAAGTCGATTGTGCCATCGGCCAATGCCTGCCAGTGAACGATATTGTCCTCTTTTTCCCTGAGCGGAGGGGCTATCTTTGCAAATGTGCCACGTTCAGACATGGAATCTTCTGCGTTAAGCATCAAGTAATGCGGACATGTTTCCGCAGTCACTTTCACCCCACGCTTTTTGGCTGCTCTTACAAGCTCAACCCCTTCTTTTGTACTCATATGGACAACATGGACTCGCGCACCCGTCGCCTCAGCAAAACTGATAATGAGCTGTATCGCAGCTTTTTCTGCAAGCGCCATTCTAGCTTCCGCCCATGCCGGACCGTCAAGACGCCCTTCCTTTTTAAGCTTTTCGGAATAAAAAGTACATATATCATAATTTTCCGCATGGACGCCAATCGGCATTCCTGTTGGAGCGATATGACTGAAAATCTCAAGCATCTCTGCGTCTGACACCTTAGGGAATGTAGGTACTGACGGAGTCATATACACTTTAAAAGCAACAACGCCTTCATCTATTTGCGGCTGGATATTGTCAAGCAGCCCTTCCCTAACATCTTCTCCTGTCATTCCTCCCCAGAAAGCAAAGTCTATGTAGGCCTGATCTTTCAACGGGGCAAGTTTTTTATGGAAGCTTTCGGCATCGCGTACGGAGGGCTTACTGCAGCATGGCATATCAATATGAGTGGTCACTCCTCCAGCAGCAGCAGATCTTGTGCCCGTTGTAAATGTTTCACGATGTGTGAAACCTGGATCCATAAAGTGGGTATGCGGGTCAATGCACCCTGGAACAACTAAATTCTCTTTCATATCAATAACCCTGTCAGCGGATAAACCGTTTAATGCTGAAGTGAACCCGACAATTTTTCCATCGTCAACGAGTATGTTTGTTTTTACCTTTCTATCTCCCTGCGGGATTAGTGCATTTTTTAAAATTAAATCCATTTTTTTCTCTCCCTTCAAAATCATTCATATGCAAAATGCTAGCTTAATAGAATTGACAGTTTAAGACGAGAGTGCTCGGTTCACCTCCTTATAAAGAAAAGCGCAAGCGCCTTGATTAGCCCGACAAGCACAAGATGATTCCCGAGGAGCAGTTCTTCAGCCAAGCTACTGACTTTAATTACATCATGCGAATCATCATCGAATATGCCTCATGCAGCTTTGCTATGATGCTCCATGGCTTCTCTCAATAGGCCGTGCCGCAGGAGCACTTCTTCCTTGCTGGCTTGTGACCCCGAGGGGCTAGGACGCTGGACAGTCATAGTAGTCCTGAAAATCATTAATTTAATAATTTTTTATATAAAAAACCGCAGATTCAAAATACTCCCTCAAAACTTAGGAATATACTGAATCTGCGGTTCAAATAATCTCCGTTCAACAGAGACTTATGTAACCGTTTCAATACAGTCTTGAATAAAAACGGACTTGCGCTTTCATTCCAGAGTGCTCTAGATATTTACTAAATCGCTTCTCTTATATGATTTTCCCGTCGAATATGACGACACAAACTGCATCTTCTGAATCCGGATCATAGTCTTTCAAAACAGATATGACTTTCATGCCGGTTACGTCTTCCACTATCTTTTTGAGCTTAATCTTAAACTCGACAATCAATGCCGCATCGGCATACGTTGTCAGCTCCCAAAAATTTTTGCTCAAAGCTTTAAAAGCCGTAACGCGCTTATGTTTTGCAAAGATAATAACCCTGTCATCATGAACATCTACCCTTTGGCTCCGGACCCCAGTAGCATAAAATTCCTGATTGACCCGATTGTACACTTGGGCAATGTCTCTTTTTAAAGTTCTGATTTCTATCTCTGTTGAGGTTTCATTCATCTTGATGACCCCCTTGCACTTATAATGTTAAAGAATTCATTTACAACTGTCAAGTTGTTTTTAGAAAATTAAATGTTACCTAAATAAATGGAATCATTTTAATTTTCCTGTGCAGATACAGTCAATATTCAGCTGAACTTAAAGTATTGGAAGTCCTAATAGAAATGAATTTTATAGGGCCTTTATATTTTTTAAAAAAGAGATTTGGTGATGTCTGTTTATGGAATGATCTCTACCTCAGTGACATCAGCCATTCTATTTGGTAATTTATCGCTGCCGTTTTATATAGAAGATGAGCAGCTGACGGCCCGTCATTGTTGAAGAGATGCTGACAGAAAATGAGCTAAGTTCTATGATGTACCTAGTCTTTTCTATTAACCTTATGTTAAAAAACCTTCCCTCCAGAGAATGCCAACCATTCAATGGAAGGAAGGTTTTATTTTTGCGTTTTTTTCATCCATGTGCAAACATCATGAACAACCTGCCTGTTAAGATTCGGCGGAAAATAGTGATTGACGTGTTCAAAATACCAAGTTTCCACTGGCTTCCGAAGTGCAGTAAGTCTTTTTTCAAGACGGTAAGCATGCTCTACCGAAACATTTTCGTCACGCAAACCATGGATAATCAATACAGGTGGGTTCAAATCCTCCAGCTGATAAAGAGGCGTGCGGTATTCGAATTCATCAACAGCGGTTTTCGGAGACCCTCCGATCACCCGCTTCATCATTCTTCTTAAATCCTTCCGTTCCACATAGGTAAGTGCCATATCGGATACTCCTCCCCACACAACAACGGATGCTGCATCTCCGTATTTAATGCCGGTTAAAAGTGCCATTACACCGCCTCGTGAAAATCCGAATATATGAATGCGGCTGCTAACGACGGAGGGATGGCTTCTTAACAATTCATATGCCGAAAAAGCATCCTTCCGATCCTCGCCTGCAAAGTCTTCATTCCCTTCACCGCCTCTATTCCCTCGATAATATGGAGCGAATACGATAAATCCTTCGGAAGCGAACTGTCCGATTCTTGCCGCCCTAACCATTCCGACGTTCTTAATTCCTCCCCTTAAATAAAGCATTCCTTCGTACATGCCTGTATGAGCCGGTTCAGCCAAAAGGCCTTTCACTCTCAAGCCGGCGGATAAATAAGTTATAAGGTACATATTTACATTGGGATTTGGTGATGGAAACGGGAATTTCTCCAAGATTTGTGGTTTTTCCATAAGTGTTTTGCTCCCTTGTCAAAAATAATCACATATTTCTGGGCCCTACATACGATATGTTAGCCCAATTTACTAAAGTCCTGCAAGACTTGACAGGAGGTACATGAATGAAAGCTTGGATTAAGATAGCTCTGTTGGCGGCTGCTGCTTTCCTGTTGATTTTTTCAACTGCCTGTTCACAGAAGGAAGAAGTGAAAAAAGTGAAGCTGGCAGAAGTAACGCGTTCTGTTTTTTATACTCCTCAATATGTTGCCCTGGCCAAAGGATACTTTAAAGAAGAAGGTTTGGATGTCGACTTAAAAACGACCTGGGGCGGCGATAAAACGATGACAGCCCTTTTATCTGACGCTGCCGATATTGCGTTAGTCGGTTCGGAAACGTCCATTTACGTATACGCTCAGGGGGCCAGCGACCCGGTCATCAATTTCGCCCAGTTGACGCAAACTGACGGAACATTCCTCGTATCCCGTGAAAAAAATGATCAATTTGATTGGGATCAATTGAAAGGATCGACATTCCTCGGACAGCGGAAAGGCGGAATGCCGCAAATGGTCGGCGAGTTTGTTCTGAAAAAACATGGGATTGACCCTCAGAACGATCTCGAATTGATTCAGAACATCGACTTCGCAAACATCGCCAATTCTTTCGCATCCGGCACCGGTGACTATGTTCAATTGTTTGAGCCAACAGCTTCTGTCTTTGAAAAAGAAGGAAAAGGCCACATTGTCGCTTCATTTGGAGAAGAGTCAGGCCATGTTCCATATACAACGTTCATGGCAAAAGAAAGCTATATAAAGAAAAATGGTGAGACAGTTGAGAAGTTTGTCCGCGCCCTCTATAAAGCACAGCAATGGGTAGAAAAAAGCAGCGGAGAAGAGATTGCTGAAGTCGTTCAACCGTACTTTGAAGACTCTGATTTGGAAACATTAGCCATTGTTATAGAACGATATAAGAACCAAGGCTCTTTTGCAGAAAAAATGACATTAACGGAAGACGGCTGGGAGAATCTTCAAAACATCATGGAAGAAGCCGGTGAGCTTCCTGAAAGAGTGGATTACAACAAACTTGTAAATACAGAAATTGTAGAAAAGGTGATGAAAAAGTAAGTTCATTCCAGAGGCGGCTTGGAAATACAGTAAAGGAGGCCGGAAACATTATGAGTTTTCTAACAGCTGAAAATATCGGGCACCATTATTTCTCTTTATCATCAGTCACAACCGCTTTGAAAGACGTGTCATTTTCCATTGAAGAAGGCGAATTCATTTCTCTCATCGGTCCATCAGGTTGTGGCAAAACAACCTTGCTGTCCATCTTGTCGGGATTACTGGCGCCAAGTGACGGTACAGTTAAAATTGACGGCCAGCCTCCTGATTTGCAAAATAATGTGATTGGCTATATGCTTCAGCAGGATTATTTATTTCCTTGGAAGACAATCGAGGAAAATGTTCTGATTGGGCTGAAATTGAATCGGCAGCTTAATGATGATACAAAAGAAAGCGCCTTGCAGTTTCTTCAAAAAATCGGATTGAAAGGCGTGGAAAAACAATTTCCACGCCAGCTTTCAGGGGGAATGCGCCAACGTGCAGCCTTGGCACGTACGATGGCAGTCAACCCTAAGCTGTTGTTATTGGATGAACCCTTTTCTGCTCTCGACTACCAAACAAAATTAAATCTTGAAGACCTTGTTTTTGAAATATTAAAGGCATATAAAAAGACCGCCGTCCTCGTCACACATGATCTTGGTGAGGCAATTTCGATGAGTGACAGGATTCTGCTGTTTGCCGCCAACCCGGGCCGGCTCCACAAAGTGTTTACCGTTCCTGACGAATTACGCAGACAGACGCCTTTCGAAGTCCGCAGCAAAGATGCATACTCTGAATTATTCAGCATCATCTGGAGGGAGCTGGAGACACTTGAAGAAAGCAAATGATCCAAATCTCCTTCACTCGCAATACAAACAGAAGCTTGCCGGAGAAAAACGCTGGATTCTTTTCTACCAGCTGCTGATCGTCACTCTGTTTTTCAGCTCTTGGGAGATGGCGAGCCGCGGCAAATGGATTGATCCTCTCATTTTTAGCTATCCTTCCAAGGTTTGGGGCCTCCTCATCGAAAAGATCTCTGATGGATCTCTGTTCGCACACCTAAGTGTCACTGTATTTGAAACAGTGATGGGGTTTATTCTGGGTACGCTTCTCGGAACGATTTTGGCAGCGATTCTTTGGTGGTCGCCATTTGTTTCCAAAGTACTTGATCCATATCTTGTTATCCTGAACGCCATGCCGAAAGTCGCGCTAGGACCAATTTTAATCGTTGGACTTGGCCCGGGTTTCACATCGATCATTGCCATGGGAGCAATTATTTCCATCATCATCACAACGATTGTCGTCTATACCGCTTTTCGTGATGTCGATGAAAATTACGTAAAGGTTTTGCGTACATTCGGTGCTACAAAACGGCAATCATTTCAGAACGCCATTTTGCCGGCTTCCTTTCCGACTATCATTTCCACTTTAAAAGTAAATGTCGGTTTATCATGGGTCGGTGTCATCGTCGGCGAATTTCTTGTGTCAGCTAAAGGACTTGGCTATATGATTATCTATGGGTTCCAGGTATTTAATTTCACCCTGGTTATGCTGGCACTTTTCCTGATTGTCATCTTTGCGACAATCATGTATCAGCTTGTCGAGTGGCTTGAAAGGAAAATCATTAAAGATAAACTTTGAGGAGTGCTATCTAGTGGTCCGTAAAGGTGAAGCGGGTGGAAACAAGGTGTCCCACCTGCTTTGTGCGTCTATCAAACGTTACGAGTGAGGAAGGTACGTGAATTACGACCGCGTCTTTCCTAATAAAGATTCATTTCCATCGCTTTATGCAATGCTGCCGCAACCACTTCATCTTTCATAATAAAACTGAAATCATCATCGTGAAGGCGGCAGATGAGGTCTCCATCCAGTAACGCTGGACCATTTGTCTCAAAGTAAGTGTCTTTTTTCTCCAATTGGATAACTTCGGCAAACAGGATTGCTTTGACAAAAGGATTTTTCGGATCAAAAACTTTATATTCTCCTAAATAATCCTTGACCTCCGCGATTCCACCTGTTTCCTCTAGAACCTCTCTTATTGCCGCTTCTTCCATAGACTCCCCCTTTTCCACCTTGCCTCCTGGAAATTCCAAGCCGCGTTCAGCATGTTTTGTCAACAGCCATTGGTTTTTATATCTGCAAATGACCAGCACGTGACCAGGCATTATAGAAAAGGCATTCTTTTTAAAAGCCAAATGCACTTCATTTTGATTCACATCAAAAAATTTAAGCATCATTTCGTGTCTTCCTTTTATAAAATGTAGTAAAATGAAAAACGTTGGAAACTCCATCCAACGTTTTTACTATACTATAGATGCCAGCCGACTCAAATAATGCAGCTTATTCGCTTTTAAAATCGTTAAGGATTCCCATGCTTTTTATATGTTCCCGGGCTTCCTGATCACCAAGTTCGTAAATCATACTGTAAGTCCTTATTAGATTTTGATCATGCTGATCATTGGTTGGATCATGAGAGTACTCTACAAAAGGAACATGTGCCCTTAAAAAATCGTCTATGCTATTGTCTTGGTTGGAATCGAATATTTCGCGCAGTATGGTGATTTCATCATCATTTGCTTCAATTTTAAACTCCCAGGGGGATGCCGAAGGGGTAGACATGATTTCTCCAGCTCCGACCGAGATATAATATGTTTTCTTTTGTTGTTCCAAAGCAAGTGGCTCCTTTAATGAATTTATATGTATATTTTGAGTTGGAGCAGCTTATTTTATTCTTAATAGATAATTGTCACTTATATTTGATTGTTCATACCATTTACGGGTATATATATAATAAGCTAAAGAAAAACGTATTTTGTGAAAAGGAGTTAACCGAATGAAACTCATCGATGAATTGTTTGAAATGTATCGCGATAAACTTACTGGTGATGAAGAGGATTTAGATATGATCACCTTTGCGGTGCTTGAAGGTTACGATCATGAAGACCTATTGGAAATTGTAAAGGACATGAACGAATATGAACTACAATACTTCATCAGACTTTACATGATGGAAACTTTAAAAGGGAAATTTGCGCAAATTGAAGGCAGGAAGCAAGACGGAGCTTCGTTCTATAGACATCTTCACTAAAAGCTACATAATTGATCAAATTTAATGAGGCTGTCCAAAAGGCGTTTTCGCAGACTTTCTGGACAGCCTTTCATTTTTGGCGGTTTAATGCGACCCCTTGACCGGAATATAATACCGGGCTGAAATTGGGCAGTGGCCATGAATAGAAAGACTGTCCGATCTGCCCGTAAAAGTGGCAATCTTTCAAAATTCATTTTACATTATTGAACTTTCTCACCCAAAAAGGCATTCAGCATCCAAATGTGCTTTTCCAGACTCTGATGGATAGATAACAGCATATCCCCAGTTGTTTCATCTCCGGATTGATCGGCGAATTCGATTCCTTTCTTCAACTCAGCCGTCAGAGTCTCAAAATCATTAACCGTAGCCTGAACCATCTGCTCCGCTGATTTTTCAGCCTCTGCTTCCTTGACGCTTGCAAGCTCAAGCGACTCCCTTAGAGTAGCAACCGGTTCTCCTCCCAATGCCAAAAGCCTTTCTGCCAGTTCATCAACATGCAGGGCTGCTTCGTTGTAAAGTTCCTCAAACTTTGCGTGCAACGTAAAGAAGTTTGGCCCTTTTACATACCAATGAAAATTATGTAGCTTTGTAAAAAGTACTGTCCAGTTTGCCACCTGCTTATTTACAAGCTCAATTAATTGTTCTTTTTCCGTTGGCATATTTATCAATCCTCCTCCAATTACTTTACCCTATTTTTAACAAGACAAACATATATATGCTCCCCTTTTGTATTGAAAACTATGCTACAATAGGCTCAAGCAAGAAGGGAGAAAATAACTGATGAAACTTGTTATGATACTATCCGTCATTATTTGCATCGTTGTCGTCCTCGTGACCGCTTTGGTTACTTCTAAAGCATATTCAGTCAAACACTCAGTCGATCCAATTCCAAATGACGATAAAAATAATCCTATAAATGAAAACCGGACACCTTGATCTAATTTGGAAAGAAGCGACCATCAATGAAGCAAATTTTCATTTTACTTATCCGTTTTTATCAAAAGTTCATATCTCCGTTAAAGCCTCCAACGTGCAGATTTTACCCAACCTGTTCGAGTTATGGACTTGAAGCCATTCGGAGGTTCGGGGCCATTCGCGGAGGATGGCTGACGCTTAAACGGATCGTTAAATGTCATCCGTTCCACCCTGGTGGAATTGACCATGTCCCAGAGAAAAAATAGCCAGATTTGACGGTTCTTTCCTCTCATATGAACATCTTTAGCGTTAAAACTATTCATGTATCAACTTACAAGGAGTGATACTGAATGGCTGAAGACGTACTTTGTGAAGTGAAAAATTGTCATTTTTGGCAAAAAGGCAACCAGTGTGCAGCGGACCAGATCTATATAGTGAGCCATACTGGGAAGGAAGCCGATACTCAACGGGAAACTGATTGCCAAACCTTTGTACAAAAATAAACAAGAAAAGCGCAAGCGCCTGTTCATCGACGTACAGACTGAGCCGAAATGCGGAAACGCCTTGATCAGCCCCGAAAAGCACAAGACGATTCCCGAGGAGGCAGTACCTCAGCCACCACAGGGAATTGGCTTGTGACCTCGAGGGGCTAGGCGTTGCAGCTAGACAAGAGTGCCTCCAACGAGATAAAGGAAACACGGCGACGAAGGCCGCCTCAGACCGCCACATCCTGTGGCTTCGGTGGCACTAGGACGTCCTGTCCGTCGGAGCCGATGTTGACTTATCGTAGGCAAGCTGCTTCTTCGAGAAACATCCTGGGCTTTGCGACGAGCTGAACAAAGCTTCTTCGAATCAACTATGGCGCAGGAGCACTAGAGGCGCGAAGTCTGCTAGTCGATAGGCGCTGGAGCTAGACAAGAAAACATTATCCACATTTGTAGAATTTTATACGCTATACACGCAAGAAAAGCGAGGAAGCCTGTTGGCTGATCCTCGCTTTCATTTTTTTCAAATTCCCCGTCCACTCTTTGAAGTGTGGGATGAATGTCAGCCGTAGCAGAAATGCACTCGGCCTTTGATAGTTAGTACCCCACTGAAATTATTCAGCTTGCTCATTTATGAATGGATTGAGTATCAAGTTAGCAATGAAGTCAAATGTCTGCGCATCAATTTGCCTGCACCATTGCGTGGCATTTGTTCGATTTGAATGATTTTTTGGGGAACCTTGAATGCTGCAAGCCTTTCCCTGCAGAAGCTAATTATTTCTTCTTCAGTAACAGGCTTTTCCGCCACAATAAATCCGTATGGAACCTGGCCCCATTTCGGATTGGCAATTCCTGTCACACCCGCTTCCAGCACCGATTCATGACTTAAAAGAACCTCTTCTATTTCGGCAGGATACACGTTTTCCCCACCTGAAATAATCAAGTCGGAACGGCGGTCAAGGATAAACACATACCCTTCTTCATCCTTATATCCCAAATCCCCAGTAGAAAACCAGCCGTCTTTGAATGAGTCCCTGTTTGCCTCTTCCCTTTTTAGATAACCTAGCGTAACATTAGGCCCTTTTACAAATATTTCTCCTTCTTCATTCGCCCCCGCTTCTTTTTGCTCCCTCATAATTTTTATTTGGGAAGGAAACAAGGACTTACCAGCAGATCCAAGCTTCCGTAAACTATCCTCGGGTGACAAAGTGACAATCTGGGATGAGGTTTCCGTCATCCCGTAGGTTTGAAATACCGGGATATCTCTCTCCTTGCATGATTCAAGGAGAGGCTTTGGTACAGGCCCGCCTCCAACAAGCATACAACGAAAATGCGGGTGATAATTTCCTTCGCCCAATTCCACCAGCATTCTGCTTAACATAGAACTGACTGCCGACATGATTGTGACTTCTCCAGATTTTAATAGCCTGTTTACGGCGCTCTCATCAAATTTTTCCATTAAAATGACAGGTATCCCGTAAATAACACTTCTCATCAAAATTGAAAACCCGCTTATATGGAAAATTGGTACAGTACAAAGCCATGAATCATTCTCTTGCAGCCCAATATTCAAAACCGATCCAGAAGCGCTCCACCAATGATTTCCGTATGTTTGCAAGACCCCTTTGGGCTTTCCGGTTGTTCCTGATGTGTACATGATGGAACAAACCTCATTAAATGCGAATTCTTTTTGGATTTCAGGTTCTGATACAGGCCCTTCAAGTAATTTTTTGACAGAGATCATCTGTAATTCAGCATATAATCTATTCAGGTCATCTGCAGTTTTGGAATAATCCTCATCATAAATCAGCAGGTCCGCTTCACTGTCTTGGATTTGAAACAATAACTCACCTGCAGTCAGCCTGCTGTTTAAAAATACGGTCTGGATTCCTAGCAACTGAAGACCATGGATAAACCAAATTGTCTCAGGCTTATTTTTCAGTAGAATAGCTGCTCGTTTCTTTTCCTTTTGTAAAAGTCCGGCAATTTTTCCTGCTGACTTTTCTGCCATCATGTACATCTCTTTAAATGTCCAAGATTCATTATTGAAAACGAGAGCAGTACGTTCCGGTGACAAATCGGCCCTTTTCTTCAGCCAATTTGGAGTGGTAGTTTCCATCTGAAAGACTCCTCGCTGTTTATTCTTAAAAAAGACCCGATGGATCACCACCAGGTCTTTTGAGGAAATATATACTCTGTATTGCTTCGACGAACAAGAAGCCATCCCGATGCAACGGACCTTGCGCTTTTCTCTGTCCAGCGACGCACAGGATGTGCTAGTGCAGGCGAAGCGACAGGACGTCGCTGACTGAGCCTGCCTTCAGCGCCTAGCCTAGCCCCTAGAGGTCACAAGCCTGCAAAGAAGACTATTCATGGAAGTATGTGCTCCTGCGGCAAAGCATATTCGAGGAAGTGACTGTTCACCTCGTCGCAAAGCTGCATGATGCATATTCGATGATGCATCACATGATGTGATTGAGGTCAGTAGCTTCCCTGTGGTGGCTTAAGAACTGCCTCCTCGGGAATCGTCTTGTGCTTGTCGGGACTTAACAGGCGCTTCCGCTTCTTTTAAGGGAAACGAGGGAACTGTCCAAAATCAGGCTTGCGCTTCTCTTTAAACGCGTCCCGTCCCTCTTTTGCTTCGTCTGTCGTATAGTAAAGCAATGTTGCATCTCCAGCCATCTGCTGAATACCGGCAAGACCGTCTGTATCAGCATTGAATGCCGCTTTGAGGAAGCGAAGGGCTGTTGGGCTTTTTTCAAGCATTTCCTCACACCATTTCACTGTTTCCTCCTCGAGCTGGTCTAGCGGTACGACTGTATTGACCAATCCCATATCTAGAGCTTCCTGTGCATTGTACTGGCGGCAAAGGAACCAAATTTCTTTTGCTTTCTTATGTCCGACGATACGGGCTAAATATCCGGAACCATAGCCAGCATCGAAGCTTCCGACCTTTGGTCCGGTTTGACCGAATACTGCGTTATCCGCTGCAATAGTCAAGTCACAGACAACATGCAGAACATGTCCGCCCCCAATGGCATAGCCAGCTACCATGGCCACAACTGGTTTTGGAATGACCCTGATCAATCTTTGCAAATCCAATACGTTTAAACGAGGGATATTGTCTTCTCCGACATAACCGCCGTGCCCTCTGACTGATTGGTCTCCGCCTGAGCAGAATGCTCTGCCGCCAGCACCTGTAAGAACGATGACGCCAACATTCTCATCATCTCGCGCGTAGGCAAAAGCATCAATCAATTCCATGACAGTTTTAGGTCGAAATGCATTATGTACCTCCGGCCTGTTAATCGTCACTTTTGCAATTCCATTATACGTCTCATATAAAATATCTTCATATTCTCTTTCTTTCGTCCAGTTGATTGCCATAAAGGAACCTCCTTCAAGATAATTGTTCCTGTTTCATCAGAAACTCCTTCACTATTGTATCAAATATCTCCGGTTCTTCCACGTGTATCGCATGCCCTGCTTTTTTAATCTCCATCAATGTGGATTCTGGGAGCAGTTGATTCATTTCTTGAGCAATTTTACAAAACTTTTCATCCAACTCTCCGCAGATCAGCAAAACCGGCAGCTTAAGTTCATTTAATCTTTGCCACCAGGAAGGCTGCCTCCCCGTTCCAAAGCCTTTTAAACTGTTTGCCAGCCCAATAGGATCATTTTTCAGTCGCTGCGCCCGTATTTGATTCTGTACATCCACAGGAAGATTCTTCTGCGTTTGAAAAAGAGGAATGTTTCCCCAGTAATTGACAAATCTTTCAATGCCTTTGTCTAAAATTTTAGCGGCAAGAGACTCGTCGCTTTTAATCCTTACTTCTTTTTCCTTTTCCGTCTTCAGACCTGGGGACGAACTTTCAAGCAACAGGCTTTTGATTCTCTCTGGAAATATCATTGCAACACCAAGAGCAAGCCTTCCACCCATCGAATAGCCAAGAAGATGGGCACTGTTTATTTGAAGTTGATCCATAATATGAATGATATCTTTTGCAGCCCTTTTCATCTCATAGCGTTCAGGAAATTCCGGCGTGACCGTTTTCCCATGACCAAGCAAATCAATGGCTATCACATGAAACGAATCTTCTAACGTTTGTCCCAAACCTTTCCAAGTGGTGTGGTCCCCAGTGAATCCGTGTAGAAGAATAACCGATGGGGCGCTCCTTTTACCATATATTTCCACATTGTGTAAAACACCATCGACAGTTATCAGCATTGTTCATCACTTTGGAGATAATTGTTTATTTCCCGGGAAACCTGTTCCCATAATTCACGATGAACCTGTAAATTATTTGCCCGGTCTGTTGGGATCTCAATAATGTTCAGACCTTCGTTGGAAGCGGCCTCCCTTATGGAAACCTGCAAATCTTCCCAATCCAGGACTTTCGTATATTGAGCGTTATATAACATGGCAGCATGCTCAAAATTTAAGCCAGTCGGTGTTCCGAAAACCAACTCGAAGGTCTCCCCTTCTTCCGCTTGCGGCAAGTGGGAGAAGATGCCCCCTCCATCATTGTTCAATAAAATAATATTGATATTGATTTTGTGCATCTTGGCAGCAAGAAGACCATTCATGTCGTGAAAGAATGATAAGTCTCCTATTAAAAGAAAGAGCGGCCGGTGATGTACGGCGGCTCCGAGAGCACTTGAAACAACACCATCAATTCCGTTTGCCCCGCGGTTTGCCATCAGCCGAATATTATTTTCGTTTGTGTGAAAAAACGTATCCATGTCCCTTATTGGCATGCTATTCCCGATAAAAACCGTACTTTCGGGGGGCAATGTTTCACAAATTATGGATACGGCCTTTCCTTCTTCAATGTCGGATATTGTCTGGATGTAAGATTTGATCACATTTTTTGCCCGTCGATTCGCGCCAAACCATAAGTTTTTCCATGTTTCATCGTTTTTTTCTTCCGCCAGTGTCTGCAGATCGCGGCAGAAAGTAGTCTCATCACAGTGAATCATTTGTGTGCTGATGCGGTTAGGGTCACGCCAGCCGCCTCCACCGTCGATGATCAGATGTTCAGCCGACTCTTCAATGCCTTTCAAAAACAATGAAAGCGGCTTGGATACAGGCTGCCCGCCAAATTGAATGACAAGCTCCGGTTTGAGCTTCTCCTTGGCTTCCTTGGATTTAAGAATAGCATCGTAGGAGTCGATGACCATATCTTTCTCAAAAAGACCGCTTCTCAGCTGGGAAAGAGGATCAGCCAGGATCGGATAGCCCAGTTTTTTTGCAAGAGAAAGCACTGCTTCAGGAAATTCGTTTTTATCTATATTTCCACAAACAATCAACCCTCTTTTAGCCATCGAACACTTTGTAGAAATCTCTTTGTATATTTCAACCGGAATGTTCAAATGCCCTTCAGCCACCAGGGGAAGGGTATTATCCGTAACATATTCAAATGGCGTTGGCTGTAATCTTGGTACAAGCGGCTCCCTTAACGGGAAGTTGACATGTACTGGTCCCGGAAGAAGGCCATTGGACACGGATGCCGCACGTATCGCGGAAGTCTTTGCATATTTTATCATTTCTTGTCCACATTCAGGCAAAGCCATGTCTGCAAACCACCTTACATATCTCCCAAATAAATGAAGCTGGTCGATTGCTTGGGGTGCGCCTACATCCCTCAGCTCATGGGGACGGTCAGCAGTTAGAATAATTAACGGAACCCTTGAAAGACTGGCTTCAATGACCGCAGGAAAATAATTGGCTGCAGCAGTTCCTGATGTGCAAAGAATGGCAACCGGTCTGCCTGAGGCTTTTGCCAGGCCCAGTGCAAAAAAAGCGGCCGAACGTTCGTCGATATTCATATATACTTGGATGTCTTTATGCTCAACAAATAACATGGCCAGCGGGGTAGACCTGGATCCGGGGCTTATAACAACTTCTTTTACCCCGGCCCGGGCCAGCCCTTCAATGAAGCCGGCTGCATATTCCGTCAATGTTTCTTGCCAGTTCATTCACTCTTTCCTCCTATTGCCTGCAACATCGGTTGAAATTTGATACTCGTTTCTTTTAATTCATCACTTGGATCTGAATCGGCAACTAACCCGCATCCGGCATATAAATAGGATTGTTTACCTTTGAGCAAGCCTGAACGAATAGCAACAATAAATTCTCCATTTCCTTGAAAATCAGTCCAACCGATAGGTGAAGCATAAAAACCTCTGTCCATTTTTTCTTTATCTCTAATTATTTGCATTGCCCTGTCTGTTGGTACGCCGCCTAGTGCCGGTGTCGGGTGAAGCTCTCCAACGAGATGGAAAATTGACGTGCCCGGCTTGGACACTCCACATACTGGTGTATATAAATGCTGTATATATGGCGTCTTCAAAAGCACAGGCTCATTTGGAATGTCCAGCTCCTCACAATACGGCTCTAATGCTTTCTTGATCATCTCAACGACCAAGGCATGTTCAAATAGATTTTTTTCATCATTTAACAGCATGTTACCCAGTTCTTTATCTCTTTTAGGATTATCACTCCTGCCGATTGAACCTGCCAAGCTTGTTGATAAAACCTGATCATTCATCTTTTTTACAAGCCTTTCAGGAGATGCCCCGGCAAAGCTCCCATCTGAAGTTTCCAACATAAAAATAAAGCTGTCCTGCTGCTGGGTATTAAGCTGCTCCAAAACATAGTCTGTTAACAAGGGCTCAGAGAAACTTAACTTTAACTCCCTGGATAAAACAACCTTGTCGACAGTACCTGAAGTCTTAAGTTCGTCTATCACTTCTGAGACTGACTTAAGCCACTCGGGAACAGAAAGCTCTTCTTTGTTCACCAAGTTCGGTGAAGTTATTTCGGAACGCTTGACATTGTCAATTAAAAGATCAAAAGATTTTTTCACCTGATTTGAGTGGGGGAGCATTTCTTCACTCTCAAAAAGGTTTACTGTCAAATAACAGTCTTCCCCAGTAATTGTCAGCATATATTCAGGCAAATAAAACAAAGCGTCACCAAATGGCCCCCACTTTTCCTCTTTCACGCTATAAGGGTCAAAAGAAAAACCGCCAAACAAAAGCGGTCCCGTTCCCGGAGCTTGAAAGGGGTTATTAATGACTGCGGAAGCAAGCAATTCATTCCACTCTGCTTCGATTTGGCTGAAACGGTCATCTGCTCTTCTATTAAAGAACGTATGGAGATGGCCCACACCGACAATAGCCGTATGATCATCGGGACTTGTCCAAAAAAACCGTTCTCCGTCATAAGCAGGCTTATTTATTTGATAGAAGGCAACAGGATCAACCTTTTTCACCTTTTTTGTAAAACTTACCAAAACTTTATTGGTTTTGGCGTCTTTATGCTTTAAGGTATTTATCTGCTTTGTTTGGTACGGTGAATTAATCAATATAAATCTCTCCTAAAGCGATAGGCTTATCTTATAAGTAAAGAAAGTATAACTTAAAAGAAAAGCTTTATTCAAAAGAAGCTTTTCTTTGTCCAGCTCCGACGGACAGGATGTCGCGTCCTGAGCCTGCCGAAGCCACAGGATGTGGCGATTGGAGCGGCCCAGCGCCTAGTCCCTCTAGGTCACACAACGAAACAAGAGTGCTCCTGCGCCATAGCTTATTTGAAAAAGTGTTGTTCAGCTCGTCGCAAAGCTGGATGGGGCATTTTCAAAGACGTTTTTCAAGATGCTTTCAAGTAAGCTGCTAGCTTAAAGAACTGCCTTCTTGGGAATTGTCTTGTTTGCCCACGCTAAGCAAGGCGCTTGCGCTTTTTCGATATCTCTTACCTTATTATATATGAAGGGAGGCACTAAATGTAGTAAAACAGCTCTTCTTGTTCATGAAACTTTCATGTTTGCTTCGAAAAGGATTGACACTTTATCATTCATTCTCTACACTTTATTAGGTGAATATGTTAAGGGAGAGAAATTTTATGAATTTTCATGCTCAGTCTGCCGTCCCATCAGAAAAAGGCTGGCGGATTTGGTGGCGTTTGACTCGCCCGCATACATTGACAGCTGCGTTTGTCCCAGTACTGCTCGGAACAGTCTTGGCTGCAAAGCAGTACCCTTTACATTGGCTTCTTTTTGCTTCGATGCTGATTGCAAGCCTTCTGATCCAAGCAGCAACAAATATGTTCAACGAATACTATGACTTCGCCAGGGGGCTCGATACAAAGCACTCA
The DNA here is from genome assembly GCF_003605385.1 of Siminovitchia acidinfaciens. Taxonomy (GTDB): domain Bacteria; phylum Bacillota; class Bacilli; order Bacillales; family Bacillaceae_C; genus Siminovitchia; species Siminovitchia acidinfaciens. The sequence goes on from NZ_QYTV02000002.1 coordinate 614,516, forward strand.
GTTGGCATTGGAGGAGCTATTGTTCGGGATGGGGTCAAACCAGGGACTGTCCTAGGCTTGGGGTTTGCTTTTCTAGCAGTTGCCCTGCTTCTTGGAATTTATATTTCTGCCAATAGCAGCTGGTGGCTAGCTGTCATCGGACTTGTCTGCATGGCTGCAGGTTATTTTTACACTGGAGGTCCCATTCCGATTGCATACACTCCATTTGGAGAAATCACTTCCGGATTTTTCATGGGATTTGTGATTACCCAAATAGCCTACTTTATCCAAGCAGGGAAAATAGAGACAATTAGTGTACTAGCTTCCATCCCGATTTCTATTTTGATTGGATCTATAATGTTAGCCAACAATATTCGTGATTTGGACGGTGACAAGAAAAACGGAAGGAAAACAGTAGCAATCCTTCTAGGCCGTAAAAAAGCAATACAATTATTGGCAGCGATGTTCATTGTCTCATATTTGATAATTTTAGCCTTGATATTATTTTTATCCATATCTCCTTGGCTTCTTATTACTTTCGCCAGTTTACCGAAGGCATTCAGTGCAGTAAAAGGTTTTATCGGAAAGACAGAACCTATTCAAATGATGCCGGCAATGAAAGCTACAGCCCAGACGAATACAATTTTTGGATTTTTGATGGCTATCAGCTTCCTGATCAGTAACCTCATAAAATAACTGTACACGTCCAGTAAAATCTGGGCGTGTTTTTTTATATCCCGCGCCCATGTTTACTTTAACTGAAATAAAGGAAAATAAGTACTACGTCATTTTTACTCTGAAAAAGCTCATACTAAACTTAAACAGTAAAGGGAGTGACTGACATCATGCTGACTGATCGTCAATTAAATAAATTAAAGGAAATGCTTATCGAAGAAAAGTATAACTTGCAGGGCACGATAGATGCAGAGGACGGGATTTTGGAACATGAGACCGAAAAGGAGAGCACGGAACTCTCTTCTTATGACAATCATCCTGCCGACTTGGGGACTGAGCTGTATGAGAGGGAAAAAGATATGGCCCTGTCGGTTCACGAAGAAGATCAACTTGGAAAGGTTGAGGCAGCACTATCCTTAATGGAGAATGGAACCTACGGCCAATGCAAAGTATGTGGGAAGGATATCCCCTACGATCGCCTAGAAGCTATTCCATATACTACCACGTGTATGGAGCATACTCTTGAGCAATCAATACCTGATGATCGGCCTAACGAGGAGGATTATTTAAAACCTGCTTATGATAATTCTTTTGCCGGCCGCCACAAAGAAGAAGGCATACGGGATTATCACGACAGTTTCCAGGAAGTAGCGAAATTTGGGACCTCAGAAACACCATCTGATTTTGAAGGTGACTATGACAGCTATGGAGACCTTTACGATGACGAAATATCGGACGGCTTTACAGAGGAATATGAAATGTTTACGGGCAATGACATTACCGCAAGTGAAAGTGAAGTTCTTCAAACTGAAAAAGAACGTGAATATGAGGATCTTCTGGATGAAGCGGGTACTGACACTACTTTTGGCGACCTCCCATATAAGTATACGGATGGATATGTAGACAGAAAAAAAGAGCAATAATGATTTCTATTAAAAGAGAAACCTATTCTTCACTGCATGCGAAGAACCGGCTTTGACACCCAGCTTATCATTTCCTAAATAAAGCACAAAAAATCCATTCCGTTAGGAATGGATTTTTGATTAGGATGACCCCTACGGGATTCGAACCCGTGTTACCGCCGTGAAAGGGCGGTGTCTTAACCGCTTGACCAAGGGGCCATAATATATGGCGGAGAAGGAGGGATTTGAACCCTCGCGCCGCTTACACGACCTACGCCCTTAGCAGGGGCGCCTCTTCAGCCTCTTGAGTACTTCCCCACTATAATTTTCATAATACTGCTTACGGTCAATAGAGTGAAAACTTTTAAGGCATAGAGATTAAAACTCCGCAGGTAGGATTCGAACCTACGACCGATCGGTTAACAGCCGATAGCTCTACCACTGAGCTACTGCGGAATGGTGGGCCTAAGTGGACTCGAACCACCGACCTCACGCTTATCAGGCGTGCGCTCTAACCAGCTGAGCTATAGGCCCATTGAAAAATATATTTGGAGCGGGTGATGGGAATCGAACCCACGACAACAGCTTGGAAGGCTGTAGTTTTACCACTAAACTACACCCGCATGGTTATTTAATGGGGCGACTAGTGGGAATCGAACCCACGATGTCGGAGCCACAATCCGATGCGTTAACCACTTCGCCATAGCCGCCATGCAGTGCCGTTGTTTGAACGCCTTAATGGTGGCTCAGGACGGAATCGAACCGCCGACACAAGGATTTTCAGTCCTTTGCTCTACCGACTGAGCTACTGAGCCTTATATAGTTAAGCTATGAGAAGTTTTATAACAGTCTCAGCAGAATAATTGTTCGGCTGCTTTGTTAATAAAAATGGCGGTCCCGACGGGAATCGAACCCGCGATCTCCTGCGTGACAGGCAGGCATGTTAACCGCTACACCACGGGACCATATTATATTGCGGGAGCAGGATTTGAACCTGCGACCTTCGGGTTATGAGCCCGACGAGCTACCGAACTGCTCCATCCCGCGACGATAGAATTAAGATGGCGGAGGAAGAGGGATTCGAACCCCCGCGCGGTTTAACCCGCCTGTCGGTTTTCAAGACCGATCCCTTCAGCCAGACTTGGGTATTCCTCCAATGAAAGTGAAAGTGAAAGTAAAATGGTGGACCTTGTAGGACTCGAACCTACGACCGGACGGTTATGAGCCGTCTGCTCTAACCAACTGAGCTAAAGGTCCTACAAAAGGTATGGTAGCGGCGGAGGGGATCGAACCCACGACCTCACGGGTATGAACCGTACGCTCTAGCCAGCTGAGCTACGCCGCCCACATATTACTTAGTATATTAAATTGGTGGAGCCTAGCGGGATCGAACCGCTGACCTCCTGCGTGCAAAGCAGGCGCTCTCCCAGCTGAGCTAAGGCCCCATTGTTAGTTAAAAAGTGGTCGGGAAGACAGGATTTGAACCTGCGGCCCCTTGGTCCCAAACCAAGTGCTCTACCAAGCTGAGCTACTTCCCGTTAATATTATGTAACGCGCCCGACAGGAGTCGAACCCATAGCCTTCTGATCCGTAGTCAGACGCTCTATCCAATTGAGCTACGGGCGCAAATTTTTGAAATGCCGAGGACCGGAATCGAACCGGTACGGTAGTTACCTACCGCAGGATTTTAAGTCCTGTGCGTCTGCCAGTTCCGCCACCCCGGCAAAGTAAAGAGCGGAAGACGGGGTTCGAACCCGCGACCCCCACCTTGGCAAGGTGGTGTTCTACCACTGAACTACTTCCGCTTAATATGCGGGTGAAGGGAGTCGAACCCCCACGCCTTACGGCACTAGATCCTAAGTCTAGCGTGTCTGCCAATTCCACCACACCCGCAAAATGGTGAGCCATGCAGGATTCGAACCTGCGACCCTCTGATTAAAAGTCAGATGCTCTACCAACTGAGCTAATGGCTCTTTTCGAAATTAAGTTTCCAGTCACTCGACATAATCAGACAGAAACAATTTAGAATGGTGCCGGCCAGAGGACTTGAACCCCCAACCTACTGATTACAAGTCAGTTGCTCTACCAATTGAGCTAGGCCGGCATTTATGGTGGAGGATGACGGGTTCGAACCGCCGACCCCCTGCTTGTAAGGCAGGTGCTCTCCCAGCTGAGCTAATCCTCCATAATATAGGATGTTGTGTTTTCATCTGCTATCTGTTAAAGATAATCTGCCTGGCGACGTCCTGCTCTCACAAGGGGAAGCCCCTCACTACCATCGGCGCTGAAGAGCTTAACTTCCGTGTTCGGGATGGGAACGGGTGTGACCTCTTCGCTATCGCCACCAGACTAT